>CAVYMX010000007.1:0-254435 GCA_963769695.1 uncultured Solirubrobacterales bacterium
ACGAGGGCATCGCGCCGGCCGATGCCGATCGCGCGAGTGCTTTGCGCGGGAAGCAATCGCGCGGCGTCCGGCGCCGCGACGATCGCTTCTCTCCCTCAGTCGACCCCGGTGGACGCGATCGCAAAGGCGACGATCCACAGGTCCAGCTGCCGGCCGGCTGGCGTTCCGGCTGACGATCGCATCCGCCCACGACCGGCGTCTGCTCGTGGGGGGCCCGGCGTGACGGCCCCACAGGCTTTGCGTAGGTAGGCATTCGCGCGATTCTGCACCTCGCCTCGCTGGCCCTGCTTACGGCGAATTGCGCTGTCAGGCTGCAGCCAATACACCTCACTGATCCCGGCGCTCGTTGCCGGTTCGCATCATAAGAATTTGTCTGCCTCCGGCGCCGGGCTGTCCTTCCCGCTGGCGATTCGGGAGCTGAAGCCGTGGCGAGCCGGGAGCCGCACCGCGCGGTGACACCGACAGCGAGCGACCGTCGCCAACAGGGGCCTCAGACCGCCCGTCTCGAGGCGTCTCACCATTGACCGGTGGCGGGGCGGTGATCGCGCCAAGGAGGAGGAGGAGGAGGGAAGGGATCGCCTGTGCCGCATCCGCTGATCCTGCGCGCTCCGCCGCTCCACCGCCGGGCGGCAAGGGCGTGGCCGGGCGTCGCCGGTCGTCTCGGGGCCTGCGCCGGCGGCCCTATGCTCGGAGGATGCCCGTCACTGCCCGCCCGCTTTTGCCGTTCGCGGAGCCGACGTACGTCAGCGACCTCGAGGGCTTGTACGAGCCGTGGGCGGCGGCTTCTGCCCCCGCGCCCGAGATGCTCGTGCTCAACGACGGGCTCGCCGCCGAGCTCGGCGCTGACCCCGACGCGCTGCACGGCCGCGACGGCATCGCTCTGCTTCTCGGGACGGGTGTCCCCGACGGGCTGCCGACCGTCGCCCAGGGCTACGCCGGCCACCAGTTCGGCAGCTGGTCGGCTCGGCTCGGCGACGGGCGGGCGCTGCTCCTCGGCGAGGTCCTCGACGTCCACGGGCGGCGGCACGACGTCCACCTCAAGGGCTCGGGGCGTACGCCGTTCGCGCGCGGGGGCGACGGTCGGGCGGCAGTCGGCCCGATGCTCCGCGAGCACCTCGTCGGCGAGGCGATGCACGCGCTCGCCATCCCGACGACCCGCGCCCTGGCCGTCGTGGCCACCGGCGAGCCGGTGCGCCGCGAGACTCTCCTGCCCGGCGCCGTCCTCGCGCGCGTCGCCGCAAGCCACCTGCGGGTGGGGACCTTCCAGTACGTTCTCGCCACCCTACGCGACCTCGACCTCCTGCGGCGCCTGACCGACCACGCGATCGCCCGCCATCACCCGGCGGTGGCCGCGGCCGACGTCCCGGCCGTCGAGCTGCTCGACGCCGTCGCCGCCGCGCAGGCCGACCTCGTCGCGCGGTGGATGCTCGTCGGCTTCGTGCACGGGGTGATGAACACCGACAACATGACGATCTCCGGGGAGAGCATCGACTACGGCCCCTGCGCGTTCATGGACGCCTACGACCCCGAGACGGTGTTCAGCTCGATCGACCATGGCGGCCGCTACGCCTACGGCGCCCAGCCCCAGATCGCGCAGTGGAACCTCGCGCGCCTGGCCGAGTCGCTGCTGCCGCTCGTCGACCGGGGCGACCAGCAGGCTGCCGTCGGGGCGCTGATGCCCGTCCTCGAGGCTTTCCCGGACCGCTTCCTCGCCGTCTGGCGCGACGGGATGCACGCAAAGCTCGGCCTGCCCGCAGGGCCCGCCGAGGACGAGTCGATCGTTGACGGCCTGCTCACCTTGCTGCGCGAGGATGAGGTCGACTGGACCTCAGCGTTCCGCGCCCTCGCCCGCCTAGCTCGGGGCGACGCGGACGCGCTCGCCGCGGTTGTCCCCACCCCGGGGCGCTTCGCTGGCTGGCTCGACCGCTGGATCGCGCTCGCGCCCGACCCTGACGCGATGGACCGCGTGAACCCGCTGTACATCCCGCGCAACCATCTCGTTGAGCACGCCCTCACCCAAGCCACCGTCGGCGACCTCGTGCCGTACCACCGCCTCCTTGACGCCGTCACCCGTCCGTTCCAGGAGCGCTCCGGCTTCGACGCCTACGCCGCCCCCGCCCCGCCCGGCTTCGGGGACCACGTGACGTACTGCGGGACCTGACAGCGGCGGCCGACCGCGGTCGCGAGTACGAGCAGCTGGCGTCCCGGCTCGGTGTCCGCTCCGACCGCGGCCGTTGAGCGCGCCCGTGTCGTCAGACGGGACCGCTCTGCTCGACGAGGTCAGCGAGATCGGACGGACCGACCCGCTGACGGCCTCCCGATCGGCGGGAGTGACCGTACCGCGCTGCTCCCCTCGCGCGTGATATGAGTCGGCTCGACGAGCGGTCTCGGGCCAGACCGGCAAGGTCCGCGCCGGTCCTGAGGATCCTGAGCCCCGGATCCCCGACAACGTTGCGTATGCAGCCGCACAGTTTTCGCGACCCGCGCAAGCTGCCTGCTTGCGGCGACTCCGAGCTTCCCGCGGTCAACCGCCGGGTCGGCCGGCCTCTCGGGTTCACGCGAAAGCGCCAGCGCCAGTCGGCGACCCCGGTGTGGCGTTTGCGTAGGCAGCGCCAATCACCGGGGCGCCATGACGGGCCTCCCCCGGATCCGCGCTGAGCAGGGACTCCCGACCATCATCCCGACAAGTACCGCGCGAACATCGAAGCACGTCTGGATCACACGCGAGCCAGCGCGCCGACCGCCGTCAGCTCACTCTTCTGCATCCTTGCGAGATCCTGCAGTGGATCCCGTCGGGCGGGCCGATCGGCGTTCGCTCCGTGTTCTATTCGCGACGCTTGGCTACTGACCCGGACTCGGCCTACACCGAACAGCGCGTGCGTCCGTGCCCGCGGGCGCGGGTACGACCGGATTCGGCTCCTCCCCGAATGGGCAGGACGCGCGAACCCAGTCCACGACTATTTCCTTCGGACACTGGAGCGAGTCGGACGGCGACCGCGCCCGACCACCGATTGCGAGGTTCAGGATGAGATACCACGGCTGATCGGCCACCCATGGGACCTTTGGATACTTCTTCTTCCAACAATCGAGCGTCAGCCGCTGAGCTTGCTTGTCGTCGATGTACCACGTGATCTCGGTCGGCTCTATGTCTACGGCGAACGTGTGAAACTGGCTCAAGTCGAGATTAGGCAGCGTAAGGGCCCCCCGAACGAGCCGCGTTCGCCGGACGCGTCGTGTTCGGGACCGTGGATGAGTTCGGCAGCGTGGAAGAAGCCATGGGTGATGCTCTTTTGCTCGGTGTTCTCATCGATGTCGATCTCGCCCTGAGCGGGCCACGGCCTGTTATTGCGGCCCAGCAACCACCACGGTGGCCCAAGCACCACCGCCGCCCTCCGGCGAATTTCCGATGGGCATCGCGATTCTGGCTTCGAACCGGCTGCCCTGCTGGCTGTATTTGGTCCTGGTCGACAACCTAGCCGACGTGTAGCACAGTAGGTTGGACTTGGGATCGAAACAAGGCACGCCGCCTGGACCACCTTGCGCGCCGCGATCACTAGGTGTCCCTCTCCATCACGAAGGCGCACTTCCTGCTATCGGTGTAGTACTCGATCTCCCCCGTCGCGGCCTCGCCCTCCGCACGGGTCTGAACCTTCGGGACCCAGTTCCCGGGGTCTGGAGGTGAGCCTTTGGCCCGTCGAAATTGTCCTCGAATGTGATCACTGCGGGCGACACCGCAGTGCCCGCCCGCTTTTCGGTGACCGCTGATCCATTCGCGCCGGAGGCTGACACCCCAGCCACGATTACTGTCAGCCCAGCAATGGCGGCGGCGATCCTGCAACGGTCATGCGAGATGACCTGCAGGCACGACCGGTTTGTCTGCGTAACGTTGCCACCCAGAGTCCTTTCCACCTAGCGTTCCCAGCTGAGGCTTGAGATCAGCCGCCCTCCGCGCACCTATCAAGCTTGGTAGCTTCGACTCCGGCAGTAACATGAAGTTCTTGTCAGCAATTGATGGGTTTTGGGTGTCACCATGACAGTGTTGGGGTGGCGGGATCGTTGTGGTTTGCGGGTTGGAGTGGTACGGTCCTGGGCGCTTGTGCGGCTGCGGGCTGTAACTATCTTGGGATCGGGGTGATCTGGCTGGTCTTCACGATGCGTAGGTTTGACTCGTTGTTCGCGGGTGCGCGGGCCGGGCGGCGGCGGTGGCTGATCGCGGCCCTCGCCGCGTCGGTGGCGATGAGCGCGTCGCTGGCGGTGAGCGCGTCGGCGGTGGCCGCGGTCCCTGTACCGCCACCGCCGAACGTCTACTTCATCGGCGACTCCGTCACGGCGGGCTTTGGCTACTGTGGCACTGAGGGAGGGTTCCAGTCGAGCGGCATCACGTGTGCGCCGAACCAGCCGTTTGCCAATGCATGGGCTTCGGGCGACAACAGCCTGTCCGACTGTACACCGCCCGAGATTCCCAACGACCGCTGCTCGAACGACAACGACAAGGGCATGCCGTGGAGCGCGGCCGCCTGGACGCCCGGTCCCAGCGCACCCTCGGTTGCCTACTCCTACGTGATTGCGCGCGAGCAGGGCGGCGCCAGCAAGGCGCCGATCTATAACTGGGCGGTGACGGGCTCTACGCCCTTGGACTGGAACCCCTCGACCGGGATCCTCCGATCGCATCTCGAGGCCATAAAGAACAGCTACGTGGTGATGACGCTCGGAGCAAACCCATTGCTGTCCTACTACCTCAAGGTGAAAGCGACGTTCTTCAACCTGATCAATGGCAAGTGCGCCGACTCCACTGTCGAAGGGAACTTTTTCACGGGCTACCGCGCCGCGCAGCTGAATGGGGGCAGTCACGGCGTGCTGAAGTGCTTTAACGACGAGTGGGCCGGGCTAAGGCAGACGCAGCACCTCGTCAGCATCTACAAGACGCTCATTCAGCAGGGCGATCACATCCTGGTGCTCGGCTATCCGCCCGGTTGCCCGTGGTCGTTTGGCAACTTCCAGCCGCAGGCGAATTTCTCCGAGGGTCCGGCAAAAGGCAACCCGTGCCCGAATGAGAAATACCTGGAGTACCCAGACGGCCCACAGAGGATCTCCCAGTTCCAACAGGCGCTGGCGCTCGGAGACGACGCCAACCGCAAGATCCAAGCCGCCGTGAGCGAGGCCGCTAGCTCCGCTCCACCGGGACAGACGGTCATCGCGTATGTGTCACCCGACAGGGACAGCTGGATAAAGCATGAGGCGTGGGACGCGGACTCGTGGTTCTTCAAGAACGACACCTGGGTGCACCCGAGCGTTGACGGGCACAAATCGCTGGCGGCTAGCGTGATCGCCGGCATGTGCGCGCACTTCGGGCACTGGTGCGGGAGTCCGCCGCATTGGTGAGACCCGCGGCTTAGCCACGCGCTCCATCATTGGCGGCGGATGATTTCGATCACGAGCAAGTAGCCATACGCGTCCGACTGAGCTCGCGCGCGGGCGCGACACCCGGTGCAGTCCTCCAGCAGCTCTTCGCCCTCAGGTAGCTGGACAACGACCGACGGCGGCTCGATCAGCTTAAGGCAGGGTCCGATCAATTGGGATTTGGACTCCGATCAACGGTCGCTGCTCCGTTACCGGCGGCGAACTCGCGGTTGATGCCATCAAGGCGTGAGCGACCGAAGCGGGAGGGGCGGAAGACGCCGCACGTTCCACCTACTGCCTCAAAGCGGCCCTCAAAGGACCAACTGTTAGGTCAGCGCTGCCTCTCAGACGACCTCGACGCGCTCGTCGTGCACCTGCGCTACCCGCTCAGACACCGCGAACGGTGGCGATCAACCAACCTCCTCGAACGCTCGCTCGGGGAGGTCCGCCGGCGCACGAAAGTGATGGGACGGTTCCCCGGCGAGAGCAGCTGCCTCTCACTCGTCTGGGCGGTCCTCGATCTGTTCTTCAGCCACGCCAGCAACGGCGCGACCTTCACCGACGTCGACCGCCAACACCTCTACCGAATCAAATACCGCCAAGCCGACCCAGACACCCTCGACGAGGAGATCACAGCCGCATAAACTCAACCACGGGAACCTGAACCGCGAGCGAATTTACAGCGGCAAATGGACGCGACCGACTCGAATCGCGAGCCCCGCATTCGGCGACGAAAGCGGCTGCGGCGCGCCGGTTCACAGAGCGCGCCTTCGCGCGGAAAGCGCGCCTCGGGGCAGAAGGAACCTCGGAGCGGACGGTCAGCCGGACCGCTTGCGCGCCCCGTAGCCGGGTCCAGCCTTGCCTGTTCCAGGCTTGGGTATCCGACACGTCAGGGCGGCCGTCGCCCGGCAGCACGAGGCCGGTACTTGACGGAGGGCCCGGGCGGGCGCCGAGCGGGTGCGCGCAATTCGTGTCATCCGACGCGTTGTCGCCTCGGGCCGGGCGTGAGTCCATCGAGGACGTTGGTCGCTGCCCCTGGGTATGGCTGCCGTCAGCGCTGCCTGACGCTGCGTTTGCTGCTCGCGTCCCAGGCACCTGCGAAGTGATCGTGCGCTTCGACGCTCCCCGCCGTGGTCAGCGTGCGACTGTTGCTGGTCATATCGACTCGTAGCAGGCTCGGGGAGTCGTCAATCACCGAGCAGGTGGTGAACAGCGCGCGACCGAAGTTCGGCAACGCCGCCGAACCACTGGCGGTTCCCGGCACTTGCAAGACGCATTCCGACGAGCTGTAGCTCGCGTTGAAGCCGAGCGGCTCGCGGACGGTCTTCTGCCAGCGCCGACCCAGCGCGCGCCCGTGAGAGTCGGAGGCCGCGATTTGGAAGAGGATCGTGTCGCGGCCAAGCGGGATGCGGTGTGCGAGCCGGGCCACGGACAGATTCACGGAGTCGCCTGCGCCCAGCGCGTACGACGTGGCAATCGGATGCTCGTCAACGTCATAGAACCGGGAATAGCAGACGCTGAGAAAGCAGTTGCCTTTGAACAGCTCCCACCAGATGTGGAAGGTGGGCCGGCCGCCGGACTTTGAACAGACTGCGCTGACACCGTCCTGCTCGACCGTCTGGTTGGTCCAGCCGTCCTAGCCGGCCCACATCGAGACGCTCCCGCTCGTGTTGCACGTCACCGCGGCTAGCACGACGCGGGTGCTGACGGCGGTCTTCGGCGGCGGTTTCAGCGAAACGTACCCAGCCCAGTTCAGCGCCGTCACCGAGGGATCGTCAGCGGCTGCAGGCTCTTCACGAACGGGGTCAGCCTGCGCAGCGCCGTGCGGGCATTGTCGACCCACGCCCAGGTCATGTAGGTCCGTCCCAGCTGTTCCCACTCCATCCACCATCCACCCGCGTTCGCCTTGCCCTCGTAGAACCAGACGGTGCGGTTGCCGACCCGCACCTGCTGCAGGTCAGCGATATCCGAGTCGTACGGCAAGTCCGCCAGGTTCTCGCCTGCGGATCGGACCAGCCCGACGCACCAGCCGTTCGGGTTCGGAAGTGTGTGACAGTCCCTGTGGTCCGGGGCTCCGAAGTAGATTTTGAACTCGTCCCCGTACCGGCTCAGGGCGACATTCACGGCGCGATGCCCCGCGGGCAGCTGCGATGGAAACAGCGTCGGCGGGTTGAGCTGCCAGGCGCGCACGTCCGCCCGCGCCCGCGCGAACGTCACCGCGTTGGCGATACCCGGCGTTGCCAACGCCAGCAGAAGCGCCGCGACGAGCCCCACCAGCCCCAACCGAGCCCCAAGGCTGTCCGCGACTCCCCTCCGCAATTCAAGCACTCGGCTAAGCTCCATTTGCACAGCGAGTCTACGACACGATGCCAGCAGCGCGCACGTGTACTCGCGCCCGGTCAGCGACCGCGAGCGTTCGCGATCCCGCTAACCGCCACCGCAATACGGCTGTCCAGGCACTTCTGGTCCAGGCGATCTCCGACCGCCGCGGATAAGCCCACACCGAAGGCCACCTCGAGCTTCGAACTCCCCCCGGCGAAGCACCGAAGACGATCAACGGGTCGGGGTCGCCTTCCTTTAACACCCGATCACGGCATTCAGCTGCGCATCGCGTGCCGTGATCGCCCGCGACTCGAGACAGATCGGCAACGCCACCACGGGCTCGAGGAACAGGCCGGCCGTGACGACCGGCGGACCCGGACCGCTCGATGCCCACAGCGCTAAGCATCCATCGCGTTCACGACCGCTTTCGCATCTGAGACGGCCTGCCGGCGCACGATCGAGTTGGCGACGATCCACCAGTCCGGCTCGAGGCCGGTCGGCGCTCCGGCTTACGATCGCATCCGCCCGGATGCACGCGTCCAATCCGGGCCCGGCGACACGCTCGCGATCGTCGAACCTCGATTCGGCTCTCTCGGTGAGGTACTCCCTCGCGCGCCGAAGCGACGGCCGTGCAAGTGCATCCGCGCGAGATGCTCGTGGTCAGCGCGGGACCGGAGGGATAGTCTGGTTGCCTGATGACGGCGCTGTGGCGCAAGGACGGTTCTGATTGGGGTCTGCTCGCGCCGGCAGGTTTCCCGACGAAGCGGCGCTGCACGGCTTGGTTGAGGGGGCACCGCAGCTGCTTCCTCTCTCCGGGTCACCACAGCTTGTCGTGGTCGGACGCGAGGTGCCTTTGGGCGGCGGCTATGCGGATCTCCTTGCAGTCGAGCGGTCCGGCCGGATGGCGGTCATCGAGGTCAAGCTTGCGAAGAATTCGGAGGCCCGTCGCGCCGTTGTAGCCCAGGTCTTGACCTACGCGGCGTTTCTGCACGGGATGGAAGTCGCGACGCTGGAGCACGATGTGCTCGGGCGAGAGCTTCAGCGCCTCGGATACGCGAGCCTCGCTGACGCGGTGGAGGCGACCGACCAAGACGGGTTGTTCGACTCCTCGGACTTCGGGGATGCGCTGGCTACGAATCTGTCGAGCGGCGCATTCAGACTCGTTCTGGTCCTTGACGACGCGCCGACCGAGCTCGTTCGTTTGGTCGGCTACCTCGAGGCGGTCGGTGGCAATCTCGTAATCGACCTGGTTACGGTGACGGCGTATGACGTCGAAGGAACGCAGGTCATGGTGCCCCAGCGGGTGGATCCAGAACGCGTCTATAGCGAGCGAAGACCGCCCGTCAGTGACGCCCGCCCGATTGTGCCGACGACGGCAGGCGCGGACGATTTCCTAGCCGGAATCGCTCGAGCACCAGAGGACCAGCGCGTCGAACTTCGACGGCTTTGTGATTGGGCGATCTCGCTTGAGCGGGAGCGGCTCGTGCGACTGCTCACCGGTCATGGTAAGGGGCGAATGACCCTACTCCCGCGTCTATATAGCGACGATGCCGGGCTGGTTACGATCTACAACGACAACGGCGGCTACATCACGGTGTGGCGCACTGTATTCGAACGCCGGGCACCTGACAGCATTCCGGCTGTCGAGAAGGCGATCGGCGCGCGCATTGGTACGGGAAACACAATCCGCTCGCCTAGCGATGAGGCACTGCAAGCTCTCACTCAGGCCTACCGGACGGCGGCGGGCGCTATCAGTAGGTCGTCCGCCGTCTGACACGATGTGGGTGATTGGGCGAACGCGAGCTCCCGCGGCGGCGAAGATCCCGCCCGTCCGGACGACCGCTTTGGCGACCTATGACGTTGCGCGCAACAATATGCCGACGTTCCGATCGTTACGGCCAAGCTCCCGAGCCTGCTCGATGCCGCCCCCGCCGCCGGAGCGGCCCAACCGGCTCTGCAGATTTTAAGCACGTTCGGCTACCGCAACCAAGCGTGGCGGTGCTGATGTCGCCTTGGGCGGACCTGACCCTGTCCGGCGAGAGCATCAGCCGGAAGGCCGCGGTCGACCCTGCGCTCACCCCCGATGGTCTCGGCCGACGAGCCGTTGACTACGTCGGCACCGGCGACCGAACGGCGGAGCTCGTCAGCCCGGTCTTCGCCGACCTGACCGGGCTGCCACCGCTGCTGATCCAGGCCGGCTCACACGAGATCCTCCTCGACGACGCGACCCGGCTCGCCGCCCGCGCCGCCGCGGCCGATGTCGCCGTCAGGCTCGAAGTCACACCGGGCGTCCCGCACGTGTTCCAAGGGTTCGCCGCGATGCTCGACGAAGCCGACGCTGCCCTGACTAGCGCCGGCGAGTTCCTGCGCGCGCACTTCGCTGGTCCGCGTCCATGAGAGCTTAGCCAGGCCTCCGCAGGCTCTTGTGCGGGGCAGATCGCCGGCGGGTGTCATGCGCGACGACGAATTCAGGTCTAGCTTCGACGACGGCGCGCGCCCTGCTCGTCACCAATCTCACGGCCGGTCGCGCCGAAGCTTGCCTACACTACGCATCGCCGCGGTACTGCACGCCCCGCGCCGAGACCCGCTTTCGGCGACATGCGTTGTCTGGCCGTCGGAAAGGTCAGCGTTTTCGGGGCCGGCGAGCGGTACGCGCGAGCCGCTCGTCGTACGTGCTCAGCGATCCGTCGTGCTCTCGAGCGGTCGCGAGCACGAGCGCGTCTGGGAGCCGCAGCGCGTCGTGCTGGGCGCGTAGTTCTGCGGCGCGCTCGGCGATCCGGGGCGTGAGTGGGACGACAGTGATTCCCATGCTCGCGATCGCCTCGCGTGCGTCATCGAGGCGCCCTGCTCGCGCGAACGCGATCAGAGCCTCGCTGTAGGCGCTGGCGGGGGTGAGCAGCAGCCGGTCGGTCTGGTCGGCCTGATCGACTTCGTCGATGGCTCGGTCGTGGTGGCGGTCGGCGGTGTCGAGCAGTCCGATCAGGACGCTCGCGCCGAGGATTAGCGGTTCCACTCGTCGCGCAGCCGGTCGAGCTCTCCGGGCTCGTAGATGCCCGTCCCGATACCGGCGTGACGCCGAACACGTGAGCCGCGAGCCGCGACCAGCACCTCGCCATCGCCAACGCGGCGAACCGTGACCTCGTCGCCTGGGGACAGTCCGGCGGACCGCATCACATCGATCGGCAGCGTCACCTGATTCTTTGAGGAGACCCGCGGCATGCCTTTACTTTAGCACGGGGTATAGTAAAGGCAGCGACGCGGTCGCTCTCGTTCCGAGGCCGCGTGACCAGTCTCAACAGCATGGAGGTGCGTGCGCAAGACCCTCCTGGACGCTGCCGGCCATCAGCGCGCGGCGGTAACCCTGCCTGGCTACCACTCGGGTCGCCCGCCCCGCAACAAGGGCCGGCACTACCCGGCAGACCCGCCCACCGTCGAGGAGATCATCGCAGTCATGCGCGCCGCGGGCAGCGGCCCCGATGGCGCCCGTCTTCGCGCCTTGATTGTCGTGCTCTGGCGCGCAGGATTGCGGATCAGCGAAGCCCTCGCGCTCGCCGAGACAGACATGGACGCTCGGCGCGGGGCCGTCGTTGTCCGGCACGGGAAAGGCAACACGCGCCGCGAAGCTGGGATGGACATCTGGGCATGGGAGCAGCTCGACCCCTGGCAGCACGTCCGCACCCGTTTCCCAGTCGGACCGTTCTTCTGCGTCATCCACGGCCCCACCGTCGGCCGGCACTGGGAACCGGCGTCCGCTCGCCGACAGCTCACCCGCACCGCCGCCGCGGCCGGGGTGCGGCGCCGGTTCGCACCGCACCAGCTCCGGCACGCGCCCGCTGTCGAGATGGCTCACGAGGGCCTGCCGCTCGTGGTGATTCAGCGGCAATTGGGACATGCCCATCTCGGGGTCACCTCGATCTACCTCCAGGGCATCGATAACGCCGAGATCATCGACACCGTGCACGCCCGCCGGCCACCGGTGATCCCAGCAACCGCCGGCCTTGGCCCCAAACCGTAATCCGCCCCGCCCACTCCGTTCCCACGGGGCAAAACCTGGCATCCCAGCTCAAGCGCGGACCGGCTCGGCAGCGCCGGGACCTCGCCGGTCGCCGATAGCAGGGCGCGCACCGAGGCGTGCAGAATCCTCGAAGTGCATATCCGCTCCGAAGTGGAATCCCCAATCGGGACAGCGGTCTCGTCTACGGGCATCGAGGGTCCTCGCGCGGCCCCGCTTTGCGGTGAACCCAGGGCGGCCGAGATCGCAAGCTGCGACCCGCCTGGCTGCAAGCACGGGCGGCAAAGTGGGCACCTCGGCTCACCCGGCGAGATGACTGCGAGGCCGCTGGGCCGGTCGTGAGCCGACATGCCTGCTTCGGCTCCGGCGCCGGCAGGAGCAGCCACTTCGGCGGGCGACCTACAGGCATAGGAGCTACCAGAGCCGCGCGTTTGAAGCCGGCCCTGTGTCGGCCGGGAACGGCATGCGGGCTCACAGCTAGCCAGTTGTAGCGGCAGAGCAGGGCCGCGGAGGGCACAACTCCGGCGGACTGCCTGCATGATCGCCGCTGGAGTCGTCGTACACGCGTACCCGGTACGCGTCTGTCCAGCGCTCACCGACGCGCCGAGCCAGTGCAACCGGAAGCTCGTTATCGGCCGCCATCCACGGGTATGCCTGCAGCGCCACCTCACCGTCAAAGCGCTCAAATCCGAGCTCGGAGGCCAGGAAGCCGACCGTCGTGTCGTTGGCCAGCTCTGGACAGCTCACAGACACCGGCTCATCATCGCTCGCAGACTCAAGGCAGACGATCGAGCCATCAGGCAGCAACGCGTTCCAGAACACGTCTGCCAGCGCCGCCCGCACCTCCGTCCTTCCCGCCGCGCGTAGCACACGGATCCGTTGCGCTATGGCGGCGCAGTCTGAGTGCTGCTCGGCCAACAGCTCCCAGCTCGATTCCAGCTCAGCGGTGAGCGGAAACGCGAACGGCTCGCCGGCGCGAGGTACCACGAACCATCCGTGGTCATCGAAGCCGTAATCCCAGGTATGTTCCTCGCCCGGACCGCGCTCATATAGCGCTCGACCCGCGAACAGGCCGCTGGGTTTGAGCGGGTCGCGATGCGCGAGGGCCTGGGCGGAGGCGCCCCCCTCGGCGTGCCGGGCCGCCTTGGCGCGACTCGCGGTCTTTCGCTTGCGGGCAATCCGGCGCTGGACCTTACTTTGTCGCTGGACGCTCATGACGGGGACGGACCCTAGCGCCGCCACCGGCGGCGCTCACGGTGACGATGACGACAAAGCACCGTCGACGCAGCACGCGCTGCATCCTGTCGAGCGCGGCGGTGCGGCCGCTCGTCTCGACGCTCTCACAGTCGGTCGCTGGTTTGCCTGTAGGTCGCTACCGCTCGTGACCGCTTCCGCCGTCGCCGGCATCGAAGCGGCCACCAGCCTTCATAGCCGCGCGAGCGGCGGAGGGGCCACTTGCTCGTCACGCAGGTCGGCTCGCATGGTTGTAGCCGGCACACACGGGCCGCCGGCTTGCGTCGAGGTCGCGGCCGTGCGATCGGGGTTCGTGGCCAGGCGGCGGCCGGGCTTGGGGTCGTCCGACGAAGTGGAGCGATCGCCAGCCTTGCTGGGGTGCCTTTCGGGCGAGTGGCCCGTTGCTAGCGATCCGGCAGCGGGCGTGAGTGGGCCAGGTCAGTGTGTGGGCCCGCGAAGGGCCGACACACTGCGAAACGGGCGGGTGTTCCGGCGGGCGGCGGCGTGTCGTTCGCCCGTTTCCGGGGGTGTTCCAGACGCGGGGTCAGAACCCTGTGGGACCGCCGAGTTCGACGATCGGAAGCGGCTCGTAGGCCTTGCCGGGCGCGCCGCCGACGCAGAGGAGCTGAACGCCCTCGGCGCCGGTGGTGATCTTGCGCTTCTCGGCTGGGCCGACGCGGGCGAAGACGCCGGGCTCGAGGGGATGCTCGACGCCGGCGACGTGCAGAGTCGCCTTTCCGGTGAGCGCCGTGTAGACCTCTTCCTCGCCGTCATCGACCGGCGGCTCGACGTGGTTGTGCTCCCAGTACTGCTCCCAGTTGGGGGGGAAGTTCCAGATATTCATCCCAAACGAGCTGGCGCCCAGCGAGGCGCGAGCCCGGACGAAGCTGCCGCCCCAGATCGCCTCCATCTCCTCGACACGCTTGATTGTCACGTCAGGCATCTGATCTCTCCTTTCCCTTTCGCGATCGTGCGGCCGTCACGCCGCGGTCGTGAACCAGATCTCAGGCTTGCCCTGGACGCCGGCGCGCTGCATCGCGTCGCGCAGCAGGGTCGAGGACGCGAAGGACTGCGCCTCGTCCTGGCTGGCGAAGTCGTGCCAGGCGGTGACGTTGTTCTGATCATCGACCGAGCGGTACACCGCGTGGTCGGTGACGCCCATCTTCTGGCGGTCCTGATCGATGCTGTCGTACGCCTCTCGCCAGGTGGCGTAGTCCGCGACCTCGTGCCTGACAAACATTCTGACCATGATTCCCGGTCCCTTCTGACTGATACGCTATGCATCAGTCCGCTGTACAATAGATGCAGTCAGGACAGTTGCAGAACGAACTATTCATGTCAAGGCCTACACGACAACAGCTGCTCGACTGGCGCGTCTTTCTCGAATCGGCATGGGCGCTGATCGACATCCTCGACGCCGAACTGCAGAGCGAACGCAAGCTCACGCTCGTCTGGTACGACGCGCTCGCCCACCTCGAAGACGCAACCGACGGGCTGGGGATGACGGACCTCGCGAACCGCATCCTGGCCAGCAAGAGCGGCCTGACCCGAGTGATCGACCGGATGGAAGCCGACGGCCTCGTCCGCCGCGAGAGGCCCCCAGAGGACCGGCGCGTCGTCAAGGTCCTGATCACACCCAAAGGACTCAAAACACTGCAAGCCGCGCGAGACGTGCACCACCGCGGGATCCAGGAACACTTCGTCGAGCACCTCAACCCACGCGAGCTCGCAGCGCTCACCGCAGCACTGGAAAAGATCCGCCACCACGTCCGCCCGCTGCGCCCCGGCCGAGTCAGCATCTAACGACCAACCGACCCGACCAACCGCCAACCACACGAATACCCGAACTCCCAGCGCACACATCGAGCTGAGCCGCCGCGCCCCCACCCCCCTTTCCGGCCGGTACGGACGGCAGCAAGCTGACGACGCCAGATGCACCCAAGCGCGGCTCGTGCCTGGCCACGAACCCAATCGCGTAGCCGCGACCTCGACTCAAGCCAGCGGCGCCGCGCGCCGGCTGCAACCATGCGAGCCGACCTGCGTGACGAGCAGGTGGCCCCTCCGCCGCTCAGGCAGCCATCTCGCGCGGTCGCGTGAGGCAGCTCCTACCCCGGAATAGCGGCCACGAGATCCGCGCCGACCGCGTGACCCGGCTTGGTGCGAAGCAGTCACCACTTCGCCGTGGCTGCTGAGGCGTCAAGCAGTCACGAGCGCCAGCCTGGCCGTCGGGGGACGCCGGACCGGAGCGATGTACGTGGCGGTGCCTACACTACGCACCGCCGCGATTCCGCATGCCGCGCCGCGGGCCTCGCTTCCGGCGACAGACGCGTCTCGGGGCACAGCGCGGACCCCCGCACCGGGAGCGAAAGGCTCCAGCGGCAGCACGCGTGCTTCGCGACGGTGATCCACGCCGTGTGCGGCACAGTCCCACTTCTCAGTGAGATGTGTGATCGGGGCGCTGACAAGCGTGTCGGAAACGACCCACGGGTTGACCGGCTTCGCTGGCGGCCCCGGCGCGAGTGTGACGCCCCTCACCGCCGGCGTCGGCCACGACTGCGGCAAGTGCCCGGCCTCGCGCTTGAGCTTGCCCTCGATCCCGAGGCGACATTGCTCAGGAAGGACGAGGTGTTCTTCGTCCGGCGGACGGCTTTCGCCGGGCAGTTATCGCCCCCCGGACCTGGAGGTGGTACCGCCGCGCTCGGGAGCACGGCCCGCGGTCCCACGACTAGCAGTACCTGATGCGGGCGGGACTCGCGGGGCTCGCGCCGCCGCAGCGGTCAGGTGCGTCGGCCAACCCAGGATCAACGTGCGCCGCTGCTCGGCGCTTGGCGCGGGCGCCGAGACGCGGCGGTCAGCCGAACGCCTTCGTGAGGGTCTCGCCGGCAATCCTCACCGGCTCGAGGTTCTGCGCGTCGTGCATGTTGAAGATCAGCCCATCGAGCCCCGCATCGAGGTACTCCGCCACCTGTTCGCACACCGTGTCCGGATCGCCGGCCGTCACGTAGCCGCGGAAGCGCTCGTCGTCCATCCCGCGCGCTCGCGCCAGATCCCGTCCCTTCCGTTCGGCCTCTTCGGCAGTTTCCGCTACGAGCAGGCTCCCGAGACGCGTCTTGGTGATCGTCCCCGGATCGCGACCGACGGTCTCGCAGTGGCGTTCGAGGACCTCGAGCTTATGCCGGACCGTGTCCAGGTCGCCAAAGATGTTGCAGGCGTCCGCGTACTTGGCGACCAGCGCGAGCGTCCGCCGCTCGCCGCCGCCGCCGACGAGGATCGGAATTCCCTCAGGACGAAGCGGCCGGGGCAAATTCAGCGCCCCCTCGATCCTGTAGTACCGGCCGCTGAAGCTCGGAGCCTCCTCGACGAACATCGCACGACAGATCAGCAACGCCTCCTCGAGCCGATCGAGCCGCTCCCTCACCGGCGGGAACTCGAACCCGTAGCCGGCGTGCTCGTCCTCGTTCCATGCCGCGCCGATCCCGAGGATCGCCCGGCCACCGGAGACGACGTCCAGGGTTGTGACCTCCTTGGCGAGCAGCGCAGGGTTCCGGTAGGTCACGCCTGTGACCATCGTTCCCAGGCTCGCCTTGCGTGTGCGCGCAGCAATCCCGCCAAGCAGCGTGTACGCCTCGAGCATCGGATCGGTCCGCGGCCCGACCCCCATGATCTGGTAGAAGTGGTCCATCACCCAGACCGAGTCAAAGCCCGACTCCTCCGCAGTCACCGCGATGTCGGCAACTCGGCCGAACAGATCGCTGTCAGCAACCCCCTCGTAGGTGAAGTTCGGGATCTGAAGTCCGAAGCGCGTTACGCCCATTAGGTTCCTTTCGCCGATCAAGTGCCAGATAAGCAAGGACCGCTTCGCCGACGCAAGCAGCTCCGCGTATCGACGCTAGCAAGCCCGGCCTGGTGAAGCCCGACCTCAGAGCAACCGCGACGGTCCGGCCGTATCGCGCCCGCCGCCAACGCCGGCGTGGGTGATGACGAGGCGGTCCTTGGCGCGGGTAGCGGCAACATAGAACAGCCGCCGCTCCTCGCACAGTGCCCCGGGGTCGGGGCGAGCCGAGCGACTGCCGGGAGGGCAGCAGTGGCTCCCCGTTGGCGGCCGAACCGGGGGCGATGGTCTGGCTCCCGACCAGAGTGCCCCCTCGCATGGATAGCAGCGGCGCAGCTCTCCGACGGCCGCTGAGTCCTTCTGCGAGAACGCGACGGCACATGAAAGCTCGTACCACCCCGTGAACAACCATCACCCGCCGGGGATCGCTCGCTCACCGGCGCTGGCCGCGCGGCCCCCGACTGACGCCGCAGAAGGTTCGGGGTAGCATGCCCTGACCTCCGCGTCGTGCATGGCTGGGCGACAGCAGCGGCCGGGCAGACCCCTCCGCTATTTCGGCGACACGGTCAGTGCATCCAGCCAGCCGAATACGGCTCTCGCGTCAGCGACGCCTTGCCGCGCCTCCTTCGTCGAGGGCAAGGCACCGCGATGCGCGATGTCGTTCCGTAGAACAAACAGTGTTCGGATCCCCTTGGCGAGTGATCCGTCGTGATCTTTCAGGGACTCACCAAAGATCACGTTAGCCAATTCATTGAGCTGAAAGTTCACCGACGTCGGCACCTCTTCGTGGCTCTTCAATAGGACGTCGAGCAGCCCGAGTTGCTCCGGGCTCGCAGCTTTCCGAAGCGCTTCGGGTGTCTTGACCTCAAGCGCGCTCGCGGCGAGGACGACCGCACGGCGCTGGTCTGGATCAAATCTTGGCCACACCGCCCACTGCGCGTCGGCCAGCAGAGACTCGGCGACCGCAACCGTTCCAGTTTCGAGCGTGTCAAACGGTATTTCGAACACGCTCCCCATCCGTGCTAGGTAGCCCTTCTCCAGGATCACGCCGCCCCTTAGCTCGGAAGGCCATTGATAGCGATTCCCGCCTTCGTCGTAGAGGACAGGTCGGGGGAGAATTCGGGGCCGCTGATGAGGAGGGCTGAGCCAAACTTGCTGCTGGGTTGCGCGCGCCCAGTCGAGCAAAGCGCGGACCACTGGACTTGCGGCGTCATCGGCTCCACGCAAAACGACTCCCTCCGCCTTTCCCGGGCCTTCTCGCCCGGGTTTGCGCCCCGTCTCGACCCTAGCCCGAATGTACCTCACCGAGATCAGCGGTGGTTCCGATTCGTATCGGGAGCCCGCCAGCGCCGAGTCTGGAGGCGAGTCAGGCCTAAACCTTCCTTCGGCGTTGGGGAATTCGATAGTGACCGCCATTCCATCCTTGGACACGGTAGGAAGTGTTTGCCCGAGCTCATCCTCACGAACGAAGAGCTCGTCCACAACGTATGTCAGGTCAGCCGTTACGTCTGATCCGTCATATGGGGATTCCCACATTTGCCGTGCCCGTCCCTTTCACTGATCCGTTGCTATCTGATCGATATTACTCTTCATGATGCGTGGCAGAGCTGGCGCGCACCTCGTTAGGCGTCAAGCCCCCAGAGCGCCCCCTCGCATGGAAAGCAGGAGCGCTGACCTCTGCCTGACAGGGCTCAATCGATAGCCTCCCCCAAACATGGCAGCCGCCGTTGTAGGCCTCATCGGCGTCGTCGTCGGCGCGGTCTTGACCGGGGACTGAGCTACCTGATGGCGCGACGAGTAGAGCGAAGAGAGGCTCAGGCGGCCGCGCGGCTCCTCGAAAGTGAGCTGAGGGCGGTGGTCGGCTGGTGACGTCGGTCCCGGGTGAGCTACGGCCCGACACGGCATCCCCCTGCGGTGCGCGACCCGCCACACTGGGCGCTAGCATGCTCGGCACGTGGGGTTGGTAAGGAAGCTGAGCCGAGGGACCCGGTTCACAGCTCGCGAGGTCGCAAGGATCCGCGAGTTGCGCCGTAGTGTCGGCATTCGCCGCGCGGTCGCGGCTCGCGTTCGTGTCAATCTCGAGCTCGACACAATGCCCGGTCGAGTCGACGATCTCGCCGCCAGGGTGCAAGGGACCGCGTGGTTCGGAGCCGAGGTCGGAAGACTCCGAGCCGAAGTCGAGCGGCTCGCCGACGTGCTCGGTCGCACGCAACTGCAGGCCGAACGGACAGAGCGGATCCTCAGCTGCGAGGCATGGCTGGCAGCGGCGCCGCCTTCACAGAGACTCATCAGCGTCCTGACGCCTACGCACAATCGCGCGACGCTCCTGCGGCGCGCGATCGCGTCCGTACAGGCACAGACGCACGAACGGTGGGAGATGATCGTCGTCGATGATCACTGCACCGACGAGACGCCCAGCGTGCTCGCGTCGCTCGAGGACTCGCGCGTCAGGTCGCTCTCGGCCCGGGCGCGCGGCGCCGCCGCAGCGCGCAACGACGGTCTTGCGGCGGCCACCGGTGAGATCGTCGTCTACCTAGACGATGACAACCTCATGCTTCCCGGCTGGCTCGCCGCCGTTGCCTGGCGTTCGACACTCACCCCGGGTACGACGTCGTGTACGGCGCTCGCGTGCTCGAACGCGAGCGCGACACGCTTCCCGAGCTTCACTTCGCGCCCTTCAACCGAGCACTTCTGGAGCAGGTGAACTTCATCGACACCAACGCGCTCGCGCACCGCCGAGCCCTCGAAGGCGCCACATGGGACGCAACTCTCGACGGTGCCGCCGATTGGGAACTCGCGCTACGGCTGACCGCCGGTCGCCCGCCGCTGGCACTCCCCGTGCGCGCGACCTTGTACAGCACCAGCTCTCCGCACAGGATCACCGACCATCCAGACTCCCGCGGCGCGGTGGATCTCGTCCGCGCACTCCACGCCCGACGATCGTCAGTGATGCTGTAGGGAATCGGCCACCGCAGCTGGGGAACGAGCGTCGATGATGACCTCAAACGCGTCATTTCCAGGCGGCCGGATCAACACCGATCGAATCGCGGCCGCAAACGCCTCAGTCTCGAGCGTCTTACTAATCGTTACCGCGGATGGCGCCGCGGTGCGAAACTCACGGGTTAGCGGGAGGTCACTACAGACCACGGCTCGGCGCGCGCCAAGGAGCGTCGAAATCGAACCTGATGCGGCGGCGTCCCGGTATGGGCACAGGCCAACGTCGATGGCAGCCAGACGCTGTTCGAGGGCCGTCTCGGGAAGGTAACCAGTGACGTCCACCCGCTGGTCCACACCGAGCTCAACCGCCAGCGCTCGCAGCCATCGCAGATAGTCCTCTTCACCATTAGGGGCGGCGCCAATGAGCCAAAGCCGGGTGTCTGCGCTCAAGTGCCTCAAAGCGCGGATAGCAACCTCGCAGTTCTTGCGAGGGTGGATCCATCCGAGCATGCCAATCAGCGGAACGTCGTCATCGACGCCGAGCGCACTCCGCGCGCCCGCACGCCCGGGT
Organism: uncultured Solirubrobacterales bacterium; assembly: GCA_963769695.1. Lineage (GTDB taxonomy): Bacteria > Actinomycetota > Thermoleophilia > Solirubrobacterales > Solirubrobacteraceae > Palsa-465. Next base: position 20,308 of record CAVYMX010000007.1, read on the forward strand.
AGCGACCGGGATTCGACCGGAAGCGGGATGGCTGCCACGAGGCGCGAGCCAGGAATCGTAGCCAGACGGCTACGCTCATGCTCGCCGTGGATCACGAAGCCACGACTGAGCATGGAGCACACGGTGAGAGCCCACCACTCTAGTTCGCCGCGGCTCTTAGGTACGTACAGATCGTGCAACACCGTCACAGTGCGCCGCTTGAGCCCCAAGTGCACCACCGCGAGCTGAACCAGGCGCAACCGCCCGCGGGCCCACAGCCGATGACCGGTATAGGGAACCAGCGTGACGTCGGCCGCCCGCAGTCTTCGGAGCACGCCGAAGGCACTACGGACGCTCACCAGACCCCCGCCGTCGAGCCGCGCCTCGTGCTCGATCACCGAAACGCCTGGGAGAAGATGCAGCTCGGCGGCAAGAATCCGGCCGTCGCGGTTGATGCTGGACTCGCGCGCACCGAGGTGCAGGACTCCGATACATAAAGGTTGCGACAGATCTCGCGCTCTCGTCATGTTCAGCCACCGCTAGGGCTAGCCTCCACCCCCGATGACCTTACCATGCACCTCGGCGGTCTCAACTCCAGGCAGTGAGCATTCACACGCCCCGGTCGCCACGATTGTCACGCGCTGGCGCTCGCCCGTATCCCCGTGGCGAATCCGCTCACGCTCGGTGCTAAGCCCGCCTTCGGCGCAGGCTTCGACGCCCGGAGCGTGCACCATTTCCGTCGCGGCCTCACCACCTAGGGCGGCCACCGCAAAACCGTACCAGAGCGCGAGCAGTAGCGTAGCGCCGGAGAACATGTGACGGTAAGCGAAGCATGCGACGTCGGCTCGTCGATCTAAGGCTCTGACCTCGTTTTCGGGACTCAAGCGCCGTTCGCCTCTTCGTACGTGCAGAAGGCCTCGCCGAGCTCAACCGCCGGCTCGTAGGGTCGGACCTGAACGAAGCACACTCATAGGAAAGGCCACGCGAAACGAAACCCGATTTCCCCTACCGGCCAGGCGATCAGGCCTCTGAACCTGAGCCACTTCCGCCCCTGCGACTCGATTCTCCTTGCAGTCGCTCGAGTGGCACAGCACAGCTCTGACCGACGACCTGCAACGCCGACCACGACAGTGCCGGCCTGCCTCAGCGGGGCGGACCCGTGCCTGCGCGAAGGAGGTCGCCCGCTCACACGGACGTGAGTGCAACTGGGCAAGGCCTACGCCACGAACCACACCCACCAGCTCGGCCCACCACCAGCGTCGGCGTGGGTTGAAAGTGCTACGCTCCCGAACCGGCATGGCAGAGCAGTCCGGTAGGGGCTCAGTTCGGCGAGTCCATCAGTTCGCAGTCGCTCTGAATGGGCGCGGCAAGATGCGATTCCGCCGGATCGTTACCCCGGAGCTTGTAGTCGCGACTACCGAGCCAGATCACCAGTACAGTCGCTTGCTGTACGAAGCGATGCCTGGGGTCTCGGTTATCCCCGCAGGCGCGCCGGATTATGACCTCGCACGGCGGCTTGGCGGCGTCGATCTACTCCACTTAGCATGGCCCGAGTACTGGCCCGGCCTAGATCCTGAAGCGACGAAACGTGCCGTTGCGCAGATCCGAGCGGCTGGCGTTCGAATTGTCTGGACGCAACATAACCTATTGCCTCACCGGGATCGGTCGACCGACGCCCAGCGGGTCTACTCACTCTGGGCGGAGGCAGCCGACGGTGTCATTCATCACAGCGTTTACGGGAAGCGGGTCGCGCTTGGGGTTTACAGTTACCCACGCGCACGGCACTATGTGATTCCGCACGGCCACTCGGGCACCTGCTTCCCAAAGCGGGCGCCTGATCGGACGTCGGTCGAGGCGGAAGAAGGATGGCCGCATGCCGAGATCAGATTGGGCATCATAGGAGAACCTCGTCGGGAGAAGCCTCTGCAGGCGGTTGTCGAGGCATTTTGCCGAACTGACCGCGAGGACATTCAGCTCGTGGCACGTCTCTCGCCGGATATTCGGGTACCAGACGACCCGCGCTTTATCACTCACTACGGTGGTCTCAGCACTGACCATTACTATCGACGACTCACTGCGATCGACGGCGTTATTCTGCCATTCACGGGTGACACGATGGTTACTACCGGGACTGCATTCGACTGTATCGGAGGTGGGATTGCGGCGATCGCCAGCCCCTGGGGATTTCTTACAGAAACGTTCGGCGAGGCCGCGATTTGGGTCCGCGGGTTTGGCGCGGAGCTCACCGGCTGCCTGGACTCTCTCACCTCGGCCAAACTGCTTGCTGGCCGCAATTCATCGCGGAGGCTGCAGAAGGCCCATGATTGGCAACGGATCGGCGAGCAAACGATTCGCGCATTTCAGGAAGTAGCGTCAAACTAGCGACTTCTCCGGTCGTTAGCTTGGCTACCCTAGCGCGTCTTAAGTCGCTTGTATAACTAACGGACATCCGCCAGCAGGTCGGGGGCGTACGATCCGCTCCGTGTCGTTTGTGCACTATCCGCCAACCGATCTGGTCGGCGCTGAGCGACTGCGCACGGCGACGGTTGCGTGGGCGCGCTACGAGGCGCGTTGCACGCCGTCCGGCTTCGTCCGTACCTCGAGCTTCATCGCGGCGGACGCGATGACCCGCTGCGGCTCTACTGCGAGCTCGAAGGCGATCGGCTGCTCGATCTCTCGATCGAGGACGACCAGATTCCCAACGCCCCAACGGACGAGATCGACGGGGACTGGGTCGTGTTCGTGCAAGACGCGGACGGCAATTACCTCGCCGACGTGCTCATCGACCCGACGATCGACTACGGAGAGCTCTCACACAAGCTGCGCGACCTCGTCGACGCCGTGGACCGCGGTGAACGCCCGAAGTTCATGCACTGGTAGCCGCCGACCCCGACCCGACCGCTACCCCCGCCGGCCCCTACGCATGGAGGGGAAGCGCGGACGTCGAGACGATTCCTGGTCCCGTGTGTCAGAGCGCTGCTCTTCTCATCCGAGCGGCGCCGTCGTGAAGGTCAGCGGGCTCCACCAGCCACACGATGCCCGGGGAGCAGAACGGCGGGGGCCCTGTTCTTACCCGTGGTTGAAGGTGACGCTTAGCTGACCGCCGCCGGTGTCGCTCTTGGCGCGGACGATCCCGATGCGTAGCCTGGATCCGACGACCTTGCTCAGCGGCGTGTGTCTCGATCGGGTCGACACCGAGACCGTGATTCCCCCCACGTGACGCTTGCAAGCGACCTTCAGCGGCGAGGCGGGGTCGCCGAACTCGAAGGACTTCAACCGTGCGTTGGGACTCGAGCCGGTGATCGTGAGCTTGACCGCCGTGTCGGCGCAGGAGACCCGGGCGAGATCCGCCGAGGGGGCATACAGGTGCTGCGCGTAGGCGTCGGCATACGCCAAGCAGGACGCCAGATTGGCGATCGCACCGTTCTGTGCCCGCTCAAACAGCGCTTGCCAGTCGGCGCTCCATTTAATCTGCAGCCGGGTCGCGGCGAGCCCGCGGATCGCTTTGACGAACTGAACGAAGCATTCGTGGCGCACATTGGCGATCACCTGGTCCCTGACTGACAGCCCTCCCACATCAACGCTCACCGGGGCGTTGACCGCGCCGAACATCGCAAGCGCCGGCGATGTGACGACCGCCGCGCCACCAGGCGCCGGGGCCGGCGCCGTGACCGTCTGGCCATACGCCGACGGGGTCGGCACCATCTCGAACGTCGGGGGCGCCACCGGCGCGCTAGCGCGGTAGGTGTAGTTCACGTTGCCGGCGCCAAAGCCGATCGAGACCGTGGCCTGGGTGCCCGGGGACGCGTCGAAGGACAAGAGGGTCAGGCTGGCCGTGTGCGGACCATCAGTCGTGCCAGGAGTCTGCGCAAACGCCTTCGCGCACGGGTTGCCGTTCCCCTGGGCTTGGAAAGCGCCGCTCACGCAGATTTGGGTGGCTAGCCCGCTGTTGTTTGATACATCGTTGGCGGTGGTCGAGAGGCTCAATGCCCCACCCGAGCCCGAGATCTGCCCCGGTAGCGACCAACTGAACGTCGCGTCGTATGTGGGTGGGGTGTGGTCAGGATCGGTAAAGGTCGCGCTGCCGTCGCTGGCAGTCCATCCGGATGTACCTGGCTGATCCCAACAGCCGCGACCTACCTGCATCTGCCCCTGCCCGCACGTGCCCGGGATCAACGTCCACGTCGTGGAGGCTCCAGCCGCCGCGGCCTGAGGTCTCGAGACCGGGCGGGCTGACGCCACCGCCCCGAACAGCACGGCCCCCAAAACCAACACACCAAGCGCCGCCGACCACTTACCTGACCGCCACCACCAGTAACCCACAACTCTCCTCCTCAGCTCAAACGCCACGCGAACCGTTGCCAGCCACACGCATCAGTTCGGTGCAGCCGACCGATCGCATCTTCCGGCTGAGCGCCGGCCACCACAGTTCGCCCTCGCAATCCACACCGATAATACGTGCAAGCACAGACCCTCGCCTCGGACCCCCCGGTCCAATCTTTACGCACCCGCCAGGACGGCGTGATGATCCTGACCTACCCCTCGCCGCGCATGCCCGACCCGGCCCCAAAGCCTCGGCCGGCACCCAATCCGTCAATCCAGCGCAGCGACACCGCCGCCGCGGCGGCCCCGCACCGAGACGACGTTCGCTAATCCTGCACGTGTTCGACGGCAGGAGCCTCCCGGGGGGTGGGCAATGAGCACAACAACGCGCTCCGTGCAACCCACAAGTCAAAGGTTGCGAGCGCTACGCGGCGCCGACGCCTACCCTGCACTATCGCCCGCCTGTCGAGGGAAGCGGCCACCAAATCACACTCCCGCACCAGGCGTAGAGCACCGACGCGTCTGCCGAAGCAAGCGGGTGCGGCGAAGGCTCGGCGCACGAGTCCGCTCGGTTCGCTTGAATTCGCAGCCGGTATCGAGCGGGTGTGGGAGAGCTATGGGACGTAGAGGTCGAGGACGCACACACGAGCCGGGTGCGGTCGCAAAGGTTGCGCTGTTGCTGGTGCTCACTGCGGCGGCGCTTCTGGGTGGCACTCACTTGAGCGCCGCCCGGTCGCCTGGGAGATCCGGGCCAGTCGCCCCGGGGTGCGCAACCCACGAGTTGTTGATTTCGTTGGGGCCATACGGTGCCGGGGCCGGACACATAGGTGTCCCGATCCGTTTCCGGAATGAGGGTCGCACATGCAGTATGCGCGGCTACCCCGGTGTGGACGGCTTGTCCGCCGGCGGCCGCGTCGTCGTTCATGCTGGGCGCGCGCTCAACGGATATCTTGGCGGCGCTGGGCGGGTCGTGACCATAACCCTGACTGCCGGCCAAACTGCCTCAGCGCTCCTGGAGGGCGCCAACTTTCCAATTCAGGGCCAGCCTTGTCATCCATATCGCGATCTGATGATCACACCCCCGCAGGCGACGCAGAGCGTCGTCCTCTACGCCCGCTACTCGTTCTGCTATCCCGTGATCCATCCCATCGTTGCCGGCAGGACGGGAACGCGCAGGTAGACCGATGAACTCGAGTGCGCACTCGCAGTGAACTTGTGGGTGTTCCACGTAGCGCTCACCTTCGCCCCGTCCACCGTCGGATCGAGACGCCGGGAGGTCATCCGCTCGCATATTGCCATCACGGTTGCGAGCGATTGGGCTCCCTCGAACACTGTCCCGCGAAGCGCACAGAGCTGCGCGCCGTCGCGGCGCGCAGCAGACTGCTCCTATCCATGCGTTGGGACACTCTGGACCGCCGCCCCGGAGCCGTGAGGACCGACTGGCCGCGGCCCGGCATTGCCTATGCGCGTGCACGATCGCGCGCTCCTCGACGCCAGCCTCGCATTCGGCGACCGATGAAAGTCAAGGGGCTGGGTAGAACATTTTTGGGATCGGATCGGCCATGGGGCCGGTCGAGCGGGCTGAGATCGGCTCGTGTGCGCCCGGTTCGGGCGGGTCGGGGGTGAGCTCACCGCGATTTTCTCCCGAATTTGCGCGGCGGTCATCGTCGCCGGCGCTTGTCGGCATTGACTGAGTTGCTCGCGCCGCTCTCGACGACCGGGACGTCGACGATCCGGAGCCGATCATGAGCGACGCGATCGTCCCGCTCGACCACCAGCTACTCACCGCCGAGGAAGTAGCGGAGTTGCTGCGCCTGCCGGTGTCGACGATCTACGAACTGGCGCGGACCGGACGGCTTCCCCATCTCAAGATCGGGCGGGCCCTGCGATTCAGCCGGAGCGATCTCGAAGCGCACCTCGCCGAGCGCTGCCGCGCCCAGGTCGCAGCTCGTGCCTGAGGCGGCTGAGTAGCCTCCGCAGCCCGGCCGTCAAGGGCGCGCTTCGCGGCTCGCTTCGCTCGGCCCTGTCGGGCCAACCTTGACTGCCGGTCCGCTCCGGCTATGTGGCAATGATCGGTCCGCCGGGGGCGGACCTCGGGAAACGGGGTCCAGGCCGGCCCTATGCCAAGGCGCCGGCGAGGTCGCGCGCGTCGACCCTGACCTCGTGCGGCAACGTGATCGTCAGGTGGCCGTCGCGATCCAGGAGCCGACGAGCGTTGATGATCGTCACGCCGATGACTTCGCCGTCGTCGCCGTACCGCACGCCGTGACCCTCGGGCGTGAGGGCCGCGTCCGCTGCCTCGTTGGACTCGCCGCGCGCGAGGTAGAGCACGTCGCCATCGGCGTCGTAGTTCGCCCGGTCGAAAACGAGTCCGTCGATTCTGATGTTCATTGATTCCATCCGGCTGGCGCTCGTCCGTGTCCGTAGCCCAGCGCCCACGATCCGCGGGGGCTCCTGTTCAAAGGATACGACCACGCGGACTCCGCTCGGCGTCGTCGCCTCGGCGAGAATCGGCCGCTCGGTCACGCGAACGCCCGATCGACAGCGTCGGCCTCCTGGTCGCTCGGCTGGTAGTGCGCGTAGATCTGGGTCGTCTTCGAGTCCGCGTGCCCCATCCAATGCTGGAGCGTTCGCATCGGTGTGCCGGCCGCGGCCATGCGCGTCCCGAAGGTGTGGCGCAGCTCGTGAAACGTGACCTGGTGCACCTTCGCGCGCTTGAGCGCATCCTTGAAGCGACGAACGAGCTTCGAGCGGTCCAACGGCTTACCAGTCTCCATATGGCAGAAGACGAGGTCGCGATCGTGCGCGTAGACGGAGCGTTTGCGCAGCTCGCGCAGCGCGACGGCAACCCGCTCGGCCATCGGCACCGACCGTCCGGAGCCGGCTGACTTCGGATCTCCGAACTCGCCGCGCACGTAGGGCGAGACCACGCGGATCTTGCGAGCATCGAAATCGACATCGCGCCAGCGCAGGCCGAGCAACTCGCCCTGGCGCAACCCGGTCATCGCCGCAGTGAGGTAGAGAGTCGGCTCGATCCTCCCGAACGCGTCGTCCGGGTACGACGCGTCGAGCAACTTCTCGAGCTCCGCCTGATCGAGGAACTGGATCCGCGTCTCGGTCTTCTTCAGAGTCGGACGATCGGCGAGCTTCACCGGATTCATATCGCACCAGCCCTTACGCTGCCCGAGCTCGAACACCGAGTGCATCGTGTTCACGTGATTGCGGATCGTCTTGACAGCGAGCGTCTTGCGCTTCGCCGCGACGTAACGCTCGATGTCCTCGGGCCGGACGCGATCGAGCGTCTTGCTGGCGAAGAACGGCGCGATGTGGTTCGCGAGATCGGAGGCGACCGTCAGGCGGTGCGACTTGCGCCGGCCCTTTAACTCCAAGCGCTGACAGAACTCCTCACCGGCCACCTCCATCGTCACCCGCTCACCGTCCGGTGCCGAGCGCGGGCTATCGATCTCCCGCATCCGGCGCAGCACGCGCTCCGCCTGGGCCTTCGTGAGCCCGTCGGCGCGACCCTCGGTGCGCACGGCGCCGACCTTGCGCTGGACGCGCCGGCCGTCAGGCCCGTACCACGATGCCAGCCAGGAGCCGCCGACGACACGTAGCGTGCCGGTGCCGTAGGCGCGTCGACCCCCACCGCGAGAGGCACTCACGTGACCACCAGGCCGAGGCCTTCCGGGTCCGCCATGTACCGTTCATGTACCATTTTGACCAGATCGTACCTGATCTGGCAGACAGAAAAGGCCCGTAAATCGGCCTATTCTGACCTAGTCAGATCGCACCGATTCCGGCTGGGGGCCGGGCGGTCGCGGGTTCAAAATCCTGTCTCCCCGATTGGAGATCCTGCGGGGGCGCGGGTCGGGAGCCCCGAGCTTGCGGCGGATCTATCGGCTGAGTGGTTCCGGTCGGCTCCGCGCTGGGCGTTGGCTACGCCGCGTGCAGTTCCCCGCGGGGAATCGCGGCGCGCCTCTTGACGGATGATCACCTAGTTATCTATAGTGCTAGTCGGCTAGTGATATGGAGGAGGAGTATCCGTGATCGCGTTTCACCTTGACTCTCGCTCCGGCGTTTCGCCGTACATGCAGATCGTTCAGCAGGTTCGGGATGCCTTGCGTCTCGGCATGCTGCGCGAGGATGACCAGCTGCCGACGGTCAAGGAGGTCGTTGCGCGGCTGGCGATCAACCCGAACACCGTGCTGAAGGCCTACCGTGAGCTCGAGCACGCCGGGCTTGTAGCCGCGCGACCGGGCGTCGGCACGTTTGTCAGCGGCTCCTCGCTCGCTGATCCTGCGATCGCCGCGCACGGGCCGTTGCGCCGCGAGCTGCGCGGCTGGATCGTCAAGGCGCGGCGCGCCGGCCTTGACGAGGAGTCGATCGAGGCGCTGTTTCGCGACGCTGTTCGCTCCGCCCGGATCGAGGGGGTAGCGTGAGCGTCGCGCTGGCCACAAGCGGCCTGGGGAAGCGCTACGGGCGCCGCTCGGCGCTTTCAGGCTGCACGCTGCAGGTCCCGGCCGGTCACGTCGCCGGCCTCGTGGGGCCTAATGGCGCCGGCAAAACGACGCTGCTGAACCTTGCGGTCGGCCTGATCGACCCCAGCGCGGGATCGATCGCCGTCCTCGGCGAGGAGGTCGCCGCAACGCCCGCGCAGCTCGCGCGCGTCGGGTTCGTCGCGCAACAGACGCCGCTGTACCCGTCGCTGTCGGTCGCCGAGCACCTGCGCCTGGGCGCCGCGCTGAACCCGGGCTGGGACGCAGCGCTCGCCCGGGCGCGGATCGCACGGCTCGGTCTCGATCGCGCCCAGCGCGCCGGCACGCTGTCGGGCGGGCAGCGCGCGCAGCTTGCGCTGACGCTCGCGATCGCGAAGCGGCCCGAGCTGCTGCTGCTCGATGAGCCCGTCGCCGGCCTCGACCCGCTCGCGCGGCGCGAGTTCCTCCAGGGCCTGATGGAGTTCATGGCCGAGCACACGATGAGCGTCGTGCTCTCCTCGCACCTCGTCGCCGACCTCGAGCGCGTCTGCGACTGGCTGATCCTGATCGCCGAGGGTCGCGTCCAGCTCTGCGGCGAGGTCGACGAGCTGCTCGCCACCCACCGCCGACTGAGCGGGCCGCGCCGCGACAGCGCGCGGTTGCCCGTAAGCCACCAGGTGATCGAGGAGGCTCACACCGACCGCCAGAGCACGCTGCTGGTCCGCACCGAGGAGCCGATCATCGACCCGGCCTGGAGTGTCGAGGAGGTCAGCCTCGAGGACATCGTCCTGGCCTACATGGCTCGCCCGGCGGGCGATGTCCAGCGGCCGAGGATCGGCCGATGATCTGGGTCGCGTGGCGCCAGTTCCGCACGCAGGCGTTCGTCACGCTCGGTCTGCTCGCTGCGTTCGCCGGGCTCGTGCTCGTGACCGGCCTGCACCTGCGCGACGTCTACGACTCGCTCGGCGGCGCACACTGCGCCGCGGGCAATGACTGCACCGCGCTGGGCGGCCACGACAAGCCGCTGGCGGACCTCCTCGGCCCCGCGCTACTCGCGATCCCCCCGCTGCTCGGGATGTTCTGGGGTGCCCCGCTTCTCGCGCGCGAGCTCGAGACCGGGACCTACCGCCTCGCGTGGACGCAGAGCGTCACGCGTCGGCGCTGGCTGTCGGTCAGGGTCGCGCTCGTCGGCGTGGCCGCGCTCGCCGTCGCGGGCATCGCGAGCTGGCTCGTCAGCTGGTGGTTCGCGCCGCTCGACGCCGTCAACCTGAACCGCTTCGACCCCAGCGTGTTCGACACGCGCGGGGTCGTCGCGATCGGCTACGCGGGCTTTGCGTTCGCGCTCGGCGTCGCGGCCGGAGCGCTGACGCGCCGCACGCTGCCCGCGATGGGCGCGACGCTGGTCGGCTTCATCGCGGCGCGGATCGCCGTCACACTCTGGGTCCGCCCGCACCTGCTGGCAAGCAGGCACGTTTTGTTCCCGCTGGAGCTGGGGAAGGACCGCGGGTTCTTCGGGTTTCCGACTGACTTCGGCGTCTTCGCGGGCTTGCTCCCGAGCCCGAACGCGTGGGCGCTCTCGTCCGCGCTCGTCAATCGCGCCCACCACGCTCTCAGCGCCGCACAGATCCACGAGCTGTTCGTCCGCACCTGCCCGACGTTCGGGGCGAACTACTTGCACAACCCCGGCGCCGGCGCCGGTAAGGGGGCGGGGAGCCTGACGGGCGGCGCCTTCTTCCCCTGCCTCCACGCGCTCTCGCTTCACCTGCAGCTGCAGGTCGCCTACCAGCCACCGGGCCACTACTGGCCGCTGCAGGCGCTCGAGACGGGGATCTTCCTGGCCGCCGCGCTCGCGCTGATCGGCGCCACGGTCTGGCGCATTGGGCGGCGCCGCGCGGGCCCGCCCGCAGTCGGCGAGCCGCATGAGCGGAGCGCGGACCCGCTCGCCCTGGAGCTCGCGCCGGAGATCGCAGTGCCACCCGCGCGCCCCGACCGAAAGGAACCAACCATCATGCAATGCCGCCGGCCACCCATGCTCACCGCCGTGCTCGCAGTTGCCGCGTTGTCGCTGCTCGCGGCCGGCTGTGGCTCGAGCTCGTCCAGCTCGTCCAACGCGTTCGGCTCCAGCGGCCAGCCGACTCAGGCCCAACTGCAGCAGGACGGAGTGAGGTTCGCCGACTGCATGCGCTCGCACGGGGTGTCGAGCTTCCCCGACCCCGGCTCTCATGGGTTCAAGGCTGCGTTCGCCACGCAGGCGCCCGCCTTCTGGTCGACGGAGAGGATCTGCGGGCGCCTGGTGCCGGGCTTCGGCCCCAGCGGCCCAAGGCAAAGCGCGCCGCAGAGTCAGGCCCAGATCGCCGCGATGCTGGCCTTCGCCCGCTGCATACGCAGCCACGGGTTCTCCAGCTTCCCCGACCCGACCACCAGCGGCCAGCTGACCCACGAGATGCTCGCGGGCGCCGGAATCAACCTGCATCAGCCGGCGGTGCTGCAAGCCGGCGACGCGTGCACCAGCGTCACCCACGGGGTCATCACCAAAGCCGCTGTAGCCCGCTTCGTGGCGGGGCAATAGCCGTGGATCGTCAGCGGTTGGCGAACCCCTCGGGCGGGGGTATGATCGTTTGGCGCACAGGGCGCCGCCGGTCCGCGGAGAGGGCGAAGCCCACCTGAACTTTGGCTGTGCTTGTGGTCGGTGTCTCCTTTCCGGCCCGAGATTGCGGACTCCGGGCGCGAACGGAAGGAGGCCTTTGTGCCACCCCGCGGTCTTCCCGGTAACGCCAACCTCGAGCAGCTGAAGAACGGCGCCAAGTCCTTCCAGCGAGCGGTCCGCGCCGGTGATGTGGGCGCTGCGGAGGTCGTCAACGAGTTCCACCCCCGTCTGGCTGCTGCGCGTCCGGGCTCTCCGGAGCTGGCGGGGTTCACGCGCGCCGACGCCCTGCTGGTCGTCGCACGCCGGTTTGACTTTCCGAGCTGGTCGAAGCTCAAGGCGCACCTCGAGCTGGTAGAGCGATACGCGCGCTCGCCGCACCAGCAGCCGGTTGGTCAGCCGGTGGCCGGCAACGACGCGCTGGCCGATGAGTTCCTACGGCTCGCCTGCCTGAACTACGGCGAGGACGATCCGGCCCGCTGGCAGCGCGCGCGTGAGCTGCTCGAGGCCAACCCGTGGCTCGCCGCCGCGAACATCTACACCGCCGCCGCGGTCGGCGATGTCGGTGCGGCGAGGGAGCTGCTCGCTGCAGACCCCGAGCGCGCTCGGGCGCAGGGCGGCCCGCACGCGTGGGAGCCACTGCTCTACTTGACTTACTCTCGCGTCGATGCCCCAGGTCCGGGTCGGTCGGCGGTTGATGTGGCGGGCCTACTGCTCGATCACGGTGCCGATCCGAACGCCGGTTACCTGTGGGAGGGGCTCGTGCCGCCTTTCACTGCGCTGACCGGCGCGCTCGGGAGTGGCGAGGGCGCTTCTCCCGCGCACCGGGACGAGCTCGCGCTCGCCCGTCTGCTGTTGGAGGCCGGCGCTGACGCGAACGATGGGCAGGCGCTCTACAACCGTGGCTGGGGCCCAGACCCGCAGGAGGACTGGCTCGAGCTGCTGTTCGAGTTCGGTCTGGGCACCGGGGACGGCGGGCCGTGGCGCCGGCTGCTCGGGGAGCGGCAGGACTCACCCCGGAAGATGCTCGAGGACCTGCTGATGGCTGCGGCCGGTCACGGGCTCACCGACCGGGTCCGCCGGCTGCTCGCCCGCGGGGTCGATCCCAACGCCCGCGAGTCAACGCACCCCATCTATCAGGGACGCTCGCCGGCGCAGGAGGCGGCGCTCGCGGGTCATATGGATGTCGTTTCGGTGTTGGTAGACGCGGGCGCGTCCTGGGAGCACGATCAGGTGGACGAGCTGATCGCGACCGCGATGGCCGGCGACCGCCGCACCGCAGAGCGGCTGCTGGCGGCCGATCCCGGCCTGCGCCAGCGCGCAATCGAGCGGTTTCCCGACCAGCTGGTCCGCGCCGCCGGGCAGAACCGCTATGAGGCGGTGGCGCTGCTGATCGAGCTGGGGTTCGACGTCAACGCACGGTCGCGGACCGCGCCGCTGCACGAGGCCGCTATGCGCGGAAACCTGCCTGTGATCAAGCTGCTGCTCGACCACGGCGCGGACCCGAACCGCCACGACAACGGCCATCACGCAACTCCGGCGGGATGGGCCGAGCACCACGGTCAACGCGAAGCGCAACAGCTGCTCGAGCCGCTCGAGCAACGCGACCCGCCGACCCCGTCCACCGAGGAGGAGGCAGTCCCGACGGCGCAGACGGGAGCCGCGATGCGAACCGTGACGGCCGCATTCACAGCCGTGTTGGAAGGACGCTTCGACGAGCTCGGATCGATGCTGGCCGCCGAGATCGACTGGCAGGGCCTCCCCGACGAGGACGGCTGGATCCCCCGCTGCCGTGGACGCGACGAAGCGCTCGCACGGATGCGCATCGGCCTGCTCGCCAACAGCGAGGTGTCCGTCAGCGCGTTCGTCGAGGCGGGCGACCGCGTGATCGCGCACGTGCACCGTGTGGGTGACGACGAGCTCGGGCCGCCGGAGCGGTTCCTGGTCGCCGAGGTCCACCACGGGCAGATCACCAACCTGCGCGGCTACGCGACCGAACCCGAGGCACAAGACGCGCTACACGCCGGCGCGCCGCCCGACGCCTCAGCGGACTCCGATTAGCCGATCGCGCCCCGCCCGCTCCCACTCCTCTCCACTTCCAATTTATACCGCAGAAGAGCTTCTCATGAGGCCGTGATTCGTGCCGCATAATCGCCCGCCGCAGGTGGAACTAATGAACCGGAGCGGAGTTGACCAGGTCAACTCCGAGGGAGGTGAGCGGGTGGGCTGCTACGTGTTGGATTTCCAGGAGATCGACCGGACCCAGGTTGCGGTCGTTGGCGGCAAGGGCGCGCAGCTGGGGGAGCTTTCGCGGATCGAAGGCATTCGCGTGCCGCCTGGCTTTTGCGTGACGACGGACGCCTTCCAGCGGATCCTGGCGCAGGCGCCGTCGATCGACGTATCGGCTCGATCGGCTGTCGCGTCTGGGGCCAGATGACCGGGAGGCGATCCGCGCGCTCAGCGCGGAGATCCGCCGGGCCCTCGAAGCGATCGCCATCCCCGACGATCTGGCGTCGGCGATCACCCGCTCGGTCGCCCGGCTCGGCGGGCAAGCCTGCCTACGCCGTCCGATCCAGCGCGACCGCGGAGGACTTGCCGACGGCCTCCTTCGCGGGCCAGCAGGACACCTACCTGAACGTCGTGGGGCCGGCGGCGATCCTCGAGCACGTCAGCCGGTGCTGGGCCTCGCTGTTCACCGAGCGGGCCGTGACCTACCGCCTGCGGAACGGTTTCGAGGACCGGAAGGTCCAGATGGCCGTGGTTGTGCAGCAGATGGTCTTCCCGCTGGCGGCCGGGATCCTGTTCACGGCTGACCCCGTGACGTCAAACCGGAAGGTCGCCTACGTGGAGGCCAGCTTCGGCCTCGGCGAGGCATTGGTCGCCGGCCTGGTGAACGCAGACGTCTACAAGGTGCGGGATGGCGAGGTCGTCGCCAAGGCGGTCGCCGACCAAGCGGCTTGCCATCCACGCCTCGCCTGCAGGCGGGACGCAAGAGCTGGCGATCGAGCCGGAGCGTCAGGGGCAGCCGGCGCTGACCGATGCGCAGGTCGTAGCGCTCGCGCAGCTAGGCCGGCGGATCGAAGCTCACTTCGGCCGTGCCCAGGACATCGAATGGTGCCTGGTCGACGATGGATTCCAGATCGTCCAGAGCCGGTCGATCACCACGCTGTTCCCGATCCCCGCGGCCACCGACCGAGAGAACCACGTCTACGTCTCCGTCGGTCATCAGCAGATGATGACCGACCCGATGAAGCCCCTGGGGCTCTCCGTGTGGCAACTGATTGCCTTCGTGCCGATGCACGAGGCCGGCGGGAGGCTGTTCGTCGACGTCACCCGGCGCCTGGCTTCGCCCGCGACCCGAGCAGGTCTCCTGGAGGCTCTAGGGAGATCAGATCCGCTGATCGGGGACGCGCTGCAGACCATCCTCGAACGCGGCGACTTGATCCGGTCGCTGCCGGACGAAGGTCCCGGCGGATCGCCGGCCGCCGGCCCGCCAGCTCCGATCGAGACCGATCCGGCCATCGTCGCCGAGCTGATCGAGCGCAGCGAGGCGTCCATCGCCACGTTGAAGCGCGATATCCGGGCGAAGTCCGGACCAGCGCTGCTCGACTTCATCCTGGCGGACATCCCGGAGCTGAAGCGGATCATCTTCGATCCGCTGAGCCAGCAGGCGATCATGGCCGGGATGGAGGCCACCTGGTGGCTGGGCGACCAGCTGGAGACGTGGCTGGGTGAGAAGAACGCGGCCGACACGCTCACGCAGTCGGTTCCGCACAACGTCACATCTGAGATGGGGCTGGCGCTCCTGGACGTCGCGGACGTGATCCGCCCGCATCCGAACGTGGTGGCCTTCCTGCAGCACGTCGAGGATGAGAGCTTCCTGGACGAGCTGCCCACGCTCGAGGGTGGGCGGGAAGCCCAGGACGCCATCCGGGCCTACCTCGACAAGTACGGCATGCGCTGCGTCGGCGAGATCGACATCACCAAGCCACGTTGGAGCGAACGCCCCACCGCGCTCGTGCCCATGATCCTGGGGAACATCAAGAACTTCGAGCCGGGCGCCGGCGAGCGGCGCTTCGAGCAAGGCCGGCGGGAGGCCCGGAAGAAGGAGCAGGAGCTGCTCACGCGCTTGCGAGCCTTGCCGGACGGGGAGCGGAAGGCCGAAGAGACCAAGCGGATGATCGACCGCGTCCGGACCTTCATCGGGTACCGGGAGTACCCGAAGTACAGCATCGTCAGCCGCTTCTTCGTCTACAAGCGAGCCTTGCTGGAGGAGGCCGCGCGCCTCGTCCAGGCCGATGTACTTCGTGAGCGGGAAGACATCTTCTACCTCACGTTCCAGGAGCTCCACGACGTCGTGCGCACGAACCAAGTGGATCACCAGCTCATCCGCCGGCGCAAGGACGCGTTCAGCTCCTATCAAGCGCTCACGCCGCCCCGGGTGCTCACCTCAGATGGCGAGGTCTTCGCCGGGACGTACCGACGCGTCGATGTCCCGGCCGGCGCGCTCGTCGGCTTACCCGTTTCCGCCGGGACCATCGAGGGGCGGGCCCGCGTCATCCTGGACATGGCGCAGGCCGATCTCGAAGCGGGCGACATCCTGGTCACCGCCTACACCGACCCCAGCTGGACGCCTGTGTTCGTCGCGATCAAGGGGCTGGTGACGGAGGTGGGGGGCCTGATGACCCATGGCGCGGTGATCGCACGGGAGTACGGCTTGCCGGCCGTGGTGGGGGTGGAGCATGCAACCCGGCTGATCCGGGATGGACAGCGGATCCGCGTCCATGGAACGGACGGGTACGTCGAGATCTTGCCCCAGCAGGTCGGCGGCCTCGACGGGGACGATCGCTGCTGTGCGCCGCGGGCTGATGCAGAACGCGCATAGCGCCGCCAGGACGGCGAAGCCGGCGCAAGCCCACAGAGCGGGCCTGAAGCCAGCGGTGACACTGGCGGGGCTGCCGAGGTGGCCGTTGGCGGAGAAGACGGCGCTACCGACCGCGATCGCGAAGACCGCGCCGAAGCGCTGCGCCATGTAGTTGATCCCGGAGGCCTTGCCCATCTCGTGCGGCGCGACCGCGCTCAACACTGCGGTTGGCACTGTCGGGAGGGCCATCGAGATCCCCACGCCGGCGATCAGGAGCGCGATCACGAGCTCGATCCAGCTCGTGGCCAGGGAGCCGTGCCAGGCGACCCAGACGAACCCGGCTGCCAGCATGCTCAGCCCGACGACCATGATCGGCCGGCGGCCGATCCGATCGGAGAGAGAGCCGGCAATGGGTGAGACGAACATCGGCGTCGCGAAGAACGGAAGCAGACGCACCCCGGCGCCAACCGGCGAGTAGTGGCGCGCGAGCTGGAACTCCTCCGTGACCAACAGCCCGGCGGCGAAGATTGCGCCGGACATGAGGAACGTCGTCAGGTTGCCGATCGCGAACTCGCGGACCGAAAACAGGCGCAGGGGCAGCATCGGCTCGGAGACCGAGCTCTCCCACCGGACGAAGGCGACAAGCAGCACCGCCCCCGCGACCAGCGTGCCGACGACCTCGGCACTTGACCAGCCAACATTGGCAGCGCGGCTCAGCGCCCAGACCAGGAAGACGACGCCGGCGGTGACCAGGCCGACTCCCATCAGGTCGAGTCGCTCGGGTGCGCCGTAGCTCTCGGGTAGCAGCCGAACGCCGAGCAGCACGGCGATGACGCCGATCGGGACGTTGATCCAGAAGATCCAGTGCCAGTCGATGCCTTGCGTGACGGCGCCGCCGACGATCGGTCCCATCGCGACTGCGAGACCGGCGAGCCCGCCGTAGATCCCGATGATCATCCCGCGCCGCTGAGCCGGGAAAGCGGTCGTCAGGATGGTCAGGCTGAGCGGCAGGACGATCGCGCCGCCGAGCCCTTGAACCGCCCGGGCGGCGATCAACTCGGACGCGTTCGGCGCCAGGGCGCAGGCGACAGAGGCGACACTGAACAGGGCGAGACCGGTGGTGAAGACCCTCCGCCGTCCGAGCCGGTCGCCGAGCGCGGCGGCGGTGATGATGCCGGCGGCGAAGGCGATGCCGTAGGCGTTCAACGTCCACTGCAGGGAAGAGAGGCTGACATGTAGGTCGCGTTGCATGCGCGGCAGCGCCGTGATCACGACGACCGAGTCGAGAATGACCATGAAGTAGCCGGTCGAGGTCAGGCCGAGAACCCAGCCGAGCCGGCGTTTCGTTGCTGGTGTGTGTGTCATCTGTCCTCCTTTGGTCGGGCCATGCGCCTGCTAGATCGCGATCGCTTCGTAGACGTCGACGGCGCCGCCGATCTCGAGGACCGGGCAGCCCTTGGCGAGCTCGACCGCCGATTCGAGGCTGTCGGCCGACACGATCGAGTAGCCGGTCAGGCCACGCGAGCCGCCATCGCTGACCGAGCCGCCCGGGCCGACCGTCTTAGCGATCCCGGTCGCAGCGCCGCCGTCGACGACGGCCGAACCGAGCTCTCCGAACCACTGATTCCACTTGGCCATCTGCGCGTTGCGCTCCGCCTCGTCGGCGGCCACACCTTTGCCGCCGCTGTACGCGAACACGTAATTGATCATCTGCTGCGCCCTTTCGGTCGCGGCCGGCGCGGATGCCGGCCGTTTGATCTGATGACGAACAGCCGACGCCCAGACGGACACGGCGATCGAGAAACCGCCAAGGTGTCCGTCGGGGCGGCCGCCGTTCGTCTAAGAGAGAAACCGGCAGCTCGAGAAGGGAGCGCAGATGAAGTACGTACTGCTGAACTACACCAAGGCGGAGACGGCCGGAGAACGCCGGCCGCGCGAGATGCACCCCGCTGTCGCCGCGGTCCTGGAGCGGCCCGATGTGAGCGGCTGGGTCCGTCTGCAGCCGGCCGAGTCGGCGACGACCCTCAGGCTCGAGTCGCGAAGGGTGCTCTTGACTGACGGTCCGTTCGTCGACAGCAAGGAGTTCCTCGCCGGCTTGATCCTGGTCGAGGCTGAGAACCTCGATGGCGCGCTCGCCGTCGCCGCCGAGCTTCAGCAGCTCGACGTCACAGCGGCGATCGAGGTCCGTCCTGTGCTCGAGCAGGAGCTCGGGGGTGCTTGAAGACGTCTTTCGCGATCAGTGGGGGCGCGTGCTCGCCACGCTTGTCGGCGTTCTCGGCGACATCGAGCTCGCCGAGGACGCGGCACAGGAAGCGTTCGCGCTGGCCGCCGAACGCTGGCCGCGCGACGGTCAGCCCGTGAACCCGGCCGGTTGGCTGATCGCCACTGCTCGCAACCGCGCGATCGACCGCCTCCGGCGCCAGCGGACACTCGCGATCAAGACCGAGCAGCTGGAGCGGGAGCTGCGAGAAGGAGCGGAGGAGACGATGGACGAGACGGCGACCTTTGCCGACGAGCGGCTCGAGCTGATCTTCACCTGCTGCCATCCGGCGCTCGCGCTCGACGCGCAGGTCGGACTCACCCTGCGCACGCTCGGCGGCCTCTCAACCGAGGAGATCGCACGCGCGTTCCTCGTCCCGTTCGAGACGATGAGCAAGCGCCTGACACGCGCCAAGCACAAGATCCGGGACGCGGCCATACCGTTTGCCGTCCCGCCCGACCACCTGCTGCCGGAGCGGCTCGACGCCGTGCTCGCCGTCATCTACCTGATCTTCAACGAGGGCTGGGGCGGCGGCCGCGTCGACCTGTCCGCAGACGCGATCCGCCTCGGCCGCTCCCTTGTCGAGCTGATGCCCGACGAAGCCGAAGCGCACGCCCTGCTCGCGCTCATGCTCATTAGGCCACGCGCGCAACACCGCCCGCTTCCGGGACGGCGAGCTCGTCCGGCTCGACGACCAGGACCGCGCACTCTGGGACCAGCCCCAGATCGAGGAAGGCCGGCAGCTGCTCGAACGCGCCCTCACCCTCCACGGGAGCGGGCCCTACGTGATCCAAGCGGCGATCACCGATCTCCACCTCCAGGCATCCACGCGACTGGGAGCAGATCGCGGTCCTCTACCAGCGGCTCGAGCACATCACCGAGCTCGCCGGTCGTGACGATGAACCGCGCGATCGCCGTCGCCGAACTCGAAGGACCCGAAGCAGCACTCGCCCTCCTCGATCGGCTCGAGCTCGACGACTACCGCTACTACCACTCGACACGCGCCGACCTGCTGCGACGGCTCGGCCGAAACGACGAAGCGCGCGCCGCCTACACACGCGCCCTCGAGCAAACCCAGCCCGGGCCGGAGCAGCGGTTCCTCGAGAGCCGCCTCGCCGACCTCTCGGAAAGCAGCCGATGAACACCCAGATTGAGCGCCACGCTCGCTCCAGGGGGGCGTTGGGCCGCGGCGGCGAATAGACTCGGGTCAAGCGAGACTGAACCGCGAGCGCCACGGCTGGCGTTGGGGTCTGTTTGCGTGCAACGAGCGTGGATCGAAGGGAGCATGGATGATCGCTGTCGAGACGGGTTCGCCGCGTGCGGGGCGTAAGCGTCGCGTTGGGTGGCTGGCGGTGCCGATGGCTGTGAGTCTTCTCGTTGGCGCCGTCGCCGCGGGGAGCGCGTCCGCCGGGCCGCGGAGCGTCCTGTCCGGAGGAGTGCAGACCGGAAGGCAGCCGCTCGCCGGTTCTGTCGTGGCGCTGTATGCGGCGGGTGACTCCTCACCGCTTCTGCTGGGCTCGGCGAGGACCGGAGCGGACGGCAGGTTTCGGATCTCCTACCTCAGGCCACGTGGAGCGGAAGTCCTCTACCTGCTCGCGACGGGCGGCAGCGATGCTGCCGGCCGGGCGGTGCAGTTGCTGACCGTCGCGGGCTCGGTCCAGCAGCCGACGCGGTCGGTGACGGTCAACGAGCTGACGACTGTGGCCTCGGCGTATGCGCTGGCGCAGTTCACTCGCGGCCCGGTGGTTCGGGGACGGTCACCGGGGCTTCAAAACGCGGCGGCAACCGCGGCCAACCTGATCAATCCCGCCACCGGGGGGATCGGCTCGGTCCTCGCATCCCCTCCCAACGGAAGCGACACCGACACGCTTGCGACGCTGCGGACCCTGGCGGACGTCGTCGGCGGCTGCACCCAGGGGAGTGCTGGAACCTGTCGGCGCCTGTTCCTCGCGGCAAGACCGCCGGGGGACCCGGTCCCCGCCAACACGCTACAGGCGATCCTCGACGTCGCCCGGCACCCGGCGAACAACTCGGCCGGACTGTTCGCATTGCCCAAGACCCGCAGCTACGTGCCTCAGCTGAGCGCGGCGCCGACGGCGTGGGTGCTGTCGCTCAAGTACACGGCGGGTGGCTTCAACGGACCTGGACGGATGGCGTTCGATTCCCACGGCAACGTTTGGGTGACCAACAACTTTCAGCCGCCGGCTCCGAGCACCGCTGCCGGACTGGGGCTGATCTCTCTGAGCCCCACGGGCAGGCCGATCAACAACAGCCCGATCGCGGGCGGCGGTCTCAAAGGGGTGTGGTGGGGAATCGCGATCGACCAGCGAGATCACGTTTGGACCAGCAATTACGTGGGCGACGATGAGACACCCTTCACCAGTCCCGATTTCACCGGCGGGACTAACGTCTCGGAGTTCAGCGACGCGGGCAGACCGCTGTCGCGCTCGGGTGGCTTCGCGAACGGGGAGATCAGCGCGCCTCAGGGGGTCGCGGTCGACCAGCAGGGCAATGTTTGGATCGCGAACCACGTCGGGAACAGCGTCACCGAGTATCCGCACGGAAACCCCTACGCCGCCAGGGTGATCACCGGCGGGGGGCTGGTGAAGCCGTTCGCGATTGCGATCGACGCCCACGGCAACAAGTGGGTGACCGACTACGCGATCGACGCATCGCACGCCGGACAGGTGACCAGGGTCGACGCGAGCGGGCGTGCCTTCGGGCCGTTCGCCGGCGGTGCAATGAGCTCCCCCCAGGGCATCGCCGTCGACCAGGCGGGCAACCTGTGGGTGGCGAACCTCGCGAGCAGCAGCATCACCGAGCTCGGACCCGACGGGCAGGTCAACCCACGCTCGCCGATCAGGGCGAAGAGCCTGATCGGGCCGTGGAGCGTGGCGGTCGATGGCAACGGCAACATCTGGGTCGCGAGCTTCCTCGGCGAGACGCTGACGGAGCTGTGCGGCGCGAACGAATCCCAGTGCCCGCCGGGCAAGCGGACCGGCGAGGTGATCTCGCCACGCACAGGCGGGTTCACCAACGGCGGGCTAGAGCACCTCACGGCCGTGCAGATCGACGAATCCGGCAACGTCTGGGTGGCGAACAACTGGAAGCGACTCGCCCCGACGGTCGGCGGAGACGGATTGGTCGAGTTCATCGGCCTGAGCGCGCCGGTCAGGACACCGCTGATTGGCCCACCGCAGCGGCCGTGACCTGCCCTTTGCGTTATCGTCGGTAGATGCGCAAGGTTGCGTTGGGGCTGTCGATACTCATTGTGGCGGGGTGCGGATCGAGCGCGGCGACGGTGACGATCACGAGCTCCGCGACCACGACCGCCGTGCCGGCCACGGCCGCCGCCGCTGTCACGACCACGGCCTCGGTTCTGCTGAGCACAGTGACGAGCAGTTCTTCGACCACCTCGGGCCCGTTGCCGATCCTGATCACCCAGAATTGGTCAGGCGTCAAGCCGTCCGAGCTCGCCTTCAGCGCGGACGCAGGGAACATCGTCACCGGGATCAGCTGGACGTCCTGGACCCCGGTTCAGGCCGTGGGCCAGGGCGCGAGCGCGATCCAGAGCTGTGTCCCAAACTGCGCCCAGGGAACGACGACGCAGGTGCCGACCACGGTCATGCTGTCCGACCCGCAGAACGGACACTTCACAAGCCTGATCGAGACCCGTAACGGCCACAGCACGACCGGGTCGTATGTGTCGGGGGACGGCTGGCCGATGGGCGCTCAGTAACGCTGATCAGCGACGCAGCGCGCTGGCTACTTCGCCGGCGAATAGCTCGAGTGTGCGGCGATCCATCGGGGGGCGAGCCACGATCAGGAAGTCACCGACGCCTCGGTCGACATACGGCCGCAGGTGCTCTGTCAGCTGCTCGGGGGTCATCGCCAGTACCCGGTCTCGCAGCGTCTCGACGTCAACCCCGAGGGCCTCGGCGCGGGCGTGGAGCTGATCGCGCGCCTCGCGGTCGTCGGCCCCGAGAACCCCTTGCACGACCAGCTGAATCCGGATCTCAGCGCGATCACGACCAACGTCGGCGCAGTGGCGGTCGAGCACGGCAAGCTTGTGGTCGAACTCGTCGATCGGCGTCAGAAAGGTGTTCCAGCCGTCCGCCTGAGCCGCGACGTGGCGGAGCGTCACACGCTCCCCGGAACCACCGATCCACAGCGGGATGCGTGGCACCTGGATCGGCTTGGGCTCGCACATCGCGTCCTTCAGCTGGTAGTGGCGACCGGAAAACGTCGTCGTGGGCTCGGTCCAGAGCGACTTGAGGATGATTGCGGCCTCGCCCATCATCGCCAGTCGCTCGCCGATCGGTGGAAACGGAATCCCGTACTGGTCGTGCTCGAGCTCGTACCACGCGCCTCCGAGCCCGAGCTCGAGGCGTCCCCCCGAGACGTGATCGATCGTCGCCGCCATCTTGGCCAGCACCGCGGGCCAGCGGTAGGTGACACCGACGACGATGATGCCGCAGCGCAACCGTTGAGTGTGCGCGGCCATCGCCGCGAGCAGCGTCAGACCCTCAAAGCAGGGCCCGGACGGGTCGGCTTGGATCGGCATGAAGTGGTCGAACACCGAGGCCCAATCGAGTCCCAGCTCCTCAGCCGTCTGCCACAGCTCGAGATACGAGGGGAAGTCGGTGTACTGCTGCCCGGCATGGATGCCGAAGCGAAGATGGTCGGGGAACAAAGGCACTGGTGGTTGCATGCCAGCGATCCTAACCGTCACAGGGACCATATGAGATAGTCCAGCGGTGGCCCCCGGACATGACGTGGTCGTCGTCGGCGCAGGATCGGCGGGCGGGGTCGTAGCGGCCCGGCTGTCCGAAGACGAGGACTGTCGAGTGCTCCTGCTCGAGGCCGGACGCGATCTCCCGGACGACCCGCGCCAGCCTCCCGCGGTCTTCTCCGGCGGAGCGATGCTGGGCGGGAACTGGTCGGGAATCGCGGCGCCTGTGCCTGAGCTCGATTGGGGCTACGAGTCCGAATCGTTATCGACTGGACGCCGGATCCCGCTGCCCCGGGGCAAGCTCGTCGGCGGCAGCGGGATGGCCAACGGCTGCGTCTTCGTCCAGGGCCGGCCCGAGGACTTCGCACGCTGGGTGCAGGCGGGTGCCGACGGATGGGGGTGGGACGAGGTCAAGCCGTTCTACGATCGCGTGCGCACGCGCGTGCCGATCATGACCTATCCGACCGAGCGCTGGCTGCCGTTCGACCGCCTGCTCGTCGAGGGCGCGGTGGATCTCGGGTTCCGCTACGTCGAGGACGCGGATGCACCCGACGCGTGGGATGGCGTCACCGGACCGTGGCCCCGCAATCGCCACAACGAGATCCGCCAAGCCAGCAACGTGACCTATGTCCGCGATGCCCGGGCGCGACCGAACTTCTCGCTGCGCGATCATGCGCTCGTCGACCGGGTCGTGCTCGACGGAGATCGCGCGAGCGGGGTGGAGTGGATCGACCAGTCGGGGGAACGGCAGGTGGTGGGAGCCGACCGGGTCGTGCTCGCGGCCGGCGGCTACGGGAGCGCCCCGATCCTGCTGCGTTCCGGGATCGGCCCGGCGGACGAGCTGCGGGCGCTCGGGATCGCGGCGCGCGTCGACCTGCCGGTCGGCCGGCGAGCTGATGGAGCATCCGGCGACGTCGCTGGTGATGCAGCTCGACCCCAAGCACGTGATGCTCGGATGGCCGATCTACGGCGCGGTCGTGCGCGGAGACGGCTGGTGGACGGTGCCGGTCCCGCTCGACCAGGAAGTGGGGCTCGCCGCCCTGACGATCTGCCTGGCGACAAACGAGGGTCCCGAGGGCGGGTTCATCCGCCTGCGGTCAGCCGACCCCGCCGACCCGCCGGAGATCTTCCATGGCTACGAAGCATCACCTCGATCGTGGCGGTTTCGACGGCGCGCTTGAAGACTGGCGGCGGCTGCTGCAGACACCGTCGTTCCGCGCGGCCGGGGCGCACGCGACGTGCGCGAGCACATGACCCCGAGGGCGTCGGCGCTTAGGGCACTTGGCACCAGCGCGCATCCGGCAGGCGGGTGCGCGATGGGCTCGGTAGTGGGGCCCGACCTCGGCGTCTACGGCGTCGAGGGCCTCACGGTGGCGGATGCGAGCATCTTCCCCCGGCACGTGACCAACAACCCGAATTTCACCTGCTTCATGGTCGGCGAACGGGCGGCTGCGCTGCTGCGTGAAGGAGCCACCAACGGAGGTACTCAGTGAACCGCTACCAGTCAATCGAGATCACCCAGCGCGACGGGGTCACCGAGCTCAAGCTCCACACCGACCACGGTCCACTGCGCTGGAGCGCGACGGCACACCGCGAGCTTGGCGAGGCGCTGATCGAGATCGCTCGCGACCGGGGAACGAAAGTCGTGATCGTCACCGGTGCGGGCGAGGCGTTCTGCACCCGTATCGACGCCGCCAGCTTCGCGGCCCAAGCGCAGTGGGAGGTGATCTGGTGGGAGGGCAAGCGGATCGTCAAGGGGCTGCTCGACCTCGAAGTTCCGGTGATCGGAGCTGTCAACGGACCGGCCCTGATCCACGCCGAGATCCCACTGCTGGCGGACGTAGTGATCGCTGCCGAGACGGCCGTCTTCGCGGACAAGACGCATTTCACGCGGGGTGCCGTCCCCGGTGACGGCGTGCATCTGATCTGGCCCTACCTGCTCGGGCCCCGCCGCGGCAAGTACTTCTTGATGACCGCGCAGGAGATCGATGCGCAGGAGGCGCTCCGCTTGGGCGTCGTGAACGAGATCGTCGCGCCGACGGCGCTGATGGACCGCGCCTGGGAGCTGGCGCTCGAATGGGCCGCCAAGCCGCTGCCGCTGCTCCGGTATACGCGAGAGGCGCTGAACATCCTCGAGCGCGAGCACCTGCTGTCGCACACCGGCCTCAGCCACGGACTGGCGCTCGAGGGCCTGAGCTTCGCCGACTCCCAGCCGTCGTGACGACCCTCGCGGGAAGCCGCGCGCGCGCTAGACGGCGCCGAGGCGGACCCGCAGCTGCTTCACCCCGCGGAGCATCGGGTTGGGGTTCCATTCGAGCTGGTCGTCGACCAGCTCGAGCCCTGGATAGCGCTGCGCGAGCTCGGTGAACGCGATCTTTCCCTCCAGCCGGGCCAGGGATGCGCCGAGGCAGAAGTGAATGCCGACCAGCAGGCCGAGATGCCGGTTGCCAGTTCGGGTGATGTCGATCCGGTCGGGCTCGTGAAACGCGCGCGGATCCCGATTCGCCGAGCCGATCAACATCAACAGGGTCTGCCCGGCACGAACGCGCGCCCCACCGACCTCGGCGTCGAGGATTGGGAGACGGGCCGTGTACTGGACCGGCGCGTCATAGCGGAGAAGCTCCTCGACGGCCGTCTCCGCGAGCGCGGGAGTTCGGCACAGCAGCTCCCACTGCTCGCGCTGATGCATCAGCGCGACGACGCCGTTGCCGATCAGGTTGGTGGTCGTCTCGTGGCCGGCGAACAGGAGCACGACGAACATCGCGAGCAGCTCCTCCGAAGTCAGGCGGTCGCCCCCATGGGCGTCAAGCAGCGCCGTTATCAGGTTGGTGTCCGGGGGCGCATTGCCGAAGGACACGATCAGATCGTGTACGTAGGCGCGGAACTCGCTCAGCGCATCGTGCCACGGGTGCAGTGCGTCCATGTTCGTCCTGCCTTCGAAGGCACCCATGATCGAACTCCAGCGGTGGATCAGGGGCGCGTCGGCCTCCGGCACGCCGAGCATCCGAGCGATCGCCAGCAGCGGCAACCGGTAGGTGAAGACTTCGGTCAGATCGACCTCCGAGTGCGCCGGCGGCCTCGGTGAGCAGCTCATCGGTGCAGCGCCGAATGTAGGCCTCGAGTCCGGCGATCATCCGGGGCGTGAAGGCCCGGTGGGCGATGCTTCGCAGGCGAGCGTGGGCCTCGTCGTCGGTGCGTGGCAGGAACAGTCCCTCAAATCGATCGACCTCTTCGTAGATCTCCTGTAGCTCGGGAGGAACCCGCGCCCGGACCTCTTCCGCCAGCGAGCCCTCCGCGAAGTAACGCTTCTTGAAGCGCTGGTCGTCGAGGTACACGTCGCGGACATCGTCGTAGCGCGATACGAACGTAAACGCGCCGTGCTCCAGCACCGGCCCGTACTCGCGGAGCTGCGCGTACAGCGGATAGGGGTTGCGCCATCACTCGCGGGTCACCGCGAAGGAATCCTGTGAGATCTTCCTCGAGCGGACGCGAGGCGCTACTCACGAGCTGATCAAGGTCCTCATTCATCTGCTCGGGCGGATCCGAAGCATAATCAGGGCCCGCTAGGCTCGGTGGACGATGAGTGCGCAGACAGGCGATCCGCTTCCCGAAGCCGGAAAGCTCCCGACCGGCCGAGTCGCGCGGACGGCCCGGATGGGCGGCCTGGTCACCGGGCAGGGCCTGCGGTGGGCGGGAATGCGGACCGCGAACCGCGTCCGAACGCCCGAGCGCGCCGCGGCCGCCGAGAATCAACGCACCGCGGCGCTCGTGAGCGAGCTCGTGGAGCAGCTCGGGCGGATGCGCGGCGCGGCCATGAAGGTCGGTCAGATGCTCTCGATGGTCGAGTTCGACGGCCTGGGAGAGGAGCAGCAGGACGAGCTGCAACGCAAGCTCGCGACGCTACGCGACGACGTCCCGCCGGTGCCGTTTGCCCGCCTGGAGAAGATGATGCGCCAGGAGTTCGGCGTGCCCCTGAAGCGCGTGTTCTCCGAGTTCGACGAGCGTGCGTTCGCGGCGGCCTCGATCGGCCAGGTCCATCGGGCCACAACCGTCGACGGCGAGGAGGTGGTGGTGAAGATCCAATATCCCGGGGTTGCCGAGGCGGTCGAGACAGACCTGCGCAACGCGATGATGCTGCTGCCGCTCGTCAAGCGGCTCGCGCCGGGACTGGATGCGAAGGCGCTGGCGGCGGAGATGCGCGAGCGGATCGGGGAGGAGCTCGACTACGAGCTCGAGGCCCAGAATCAGCGCCGCATCGAGCGGCTGATGCGCGGGCATCCGTTCGTGCGCGTGCCACGCGTCTACACACGACCTCTCGACCCGGCGAGTGCTGGTCTCCGAGTACGTCGAGGGAGAACGGTTTGAGGCTGTGCGCCGGGCCGACGAGCCGCAGCGCGATCGCTACGGCGAGATCGTCTTCCGGTTCTTCTTCGGTCTGCTGTATCGCGACGAGATCGCCCTCGGCGACCCGCATCCCGGCAACTATCTGCTGCGTTCCGACGGGCAGCGTCTGTTTTCTGGACTTCGGCTTGCTCCGCGACGTCGACTCCACCCGCGTGGCCCGAGAACGGGCGATCGCGCTCGCCGTCCGCGAGAAGGACGCGGCGGCGCTGAAGGCGGCCTTGACCGCCGGTGGCTATCTGCCTGCCGACCGGGCGGACGCGGTCGACGCCGAGCTCGCGCTCAGACTGATGCGATGGGCGATCAAGTGGTACGCGGTCCCTGGCGAGTTTCGCTTCTCGCACGACCGCGCCCATCGCAGCCCGGACCGTGAGCGTCCGGGCAGCGAGCAGCGGGCGGCGATGAGGACGCAGGTCAACCAGTTCACGGTGCCGCCCGACGCGATCCTGATCCGGCGGATGCACGGGGTCGTGGCGACAGTTCTCGAGCAGCTCAGGGCCGGCGCAAACTGGGGCGCGATCGCTGCGGAGTACCTCCACGGTGCACCGCCCGCGACGCCGCTCGGGGCGCTCGAGGCCGAGTTCCTCGCCCGGCGCGGTGGCAGCGGCCGACGCTGATGGGACCAGGAGGAGACCTGAACGATATTGGCGAGGTCGTGCGCTCGCGGGGGCGACGAGACAGATCAGCCGCCGGATCACGTCGCCAAGACGATCGTTCCGCAGGACGGCCAACGCTCTGGTGATCGCCGAATGCTCCCGGCCTCTCATCGCGGCTCGATCGGGCCAAGGTCCGCGCGCTGCTGGGCGCCGGAGCACGCGGCTCGAGAAAGCGACCGGAGGACAGATAGCGCAGGCGGGATTTCCCGCTCCTTCACGGTGGACGCGGTCAGTACGCCTGATCGGGCTCAGCAGTCCGCACAGCCGAGGTGGACGAGTAGGGTGCGCTCGAGAACGACCAGATCCATCTGCCCTGCCGGAGATCAGCGGTGCTCCCTGCTCATCGATCCTCACGATGTGCTGCGGATCACGGGCGCCCAGGTTGCGGATATCTCCCAGGACTGAGGCCGCGGCCGGTCCGCGATCTATCGACCGCCTCGGCGAAATAGGCGCAGGCTGCGTTCGCGCTGCTCCTGGATGAGCCGTTCCAGGAGTCGCTCGCGTTGGCGCTCCTGGCGCTTGCTGCGCTCACGCAGATCGGCGTAGGTCTGCCGTCGGCCGTCCGTACTCGATGCGTTCTTGTGTGTGTGGGTTGGTTCGCTGATGGGAAAACACCCTCCTCGTAGCTCTCACGCTACGCCCGCCGAAAGGCGCCGTCATGAGGGGAAACCACGGTTTGGCACGGTAGCTTTCTGCGCGTGCTCGATCATCACTCCAGCGATCCGCCGGTATGGATCTGTCTCACCTGCGGAGCCCACCATCCGCCGTCCCCCTTACCGCCGAGCCAATGCGAGATCTGCGAGGACGAGCGCCAATGGGTTCCGGCCACAGGTCAGCGATGGACGACGATGGCGGAGCTCGCGCAGTCCGGCCACCGGACCGAAGCCCGTGAGCTCGAGCCTGGCCTGATCGGGATCGGGGTCGAGCCCAGCGTTGCGATCGGCCAGCGGGCTCTGGTCGTGAGCACGGATCAGGGCAACCTGCTGTGGGACCCGCCCGCATTCCTGGATCAGCACGCTCTACGGGTCGTGCGGGACGCCGGGGGGCTGCGCGCGGTCAGCTCGAGTCATCCGCACATGTACGGGGCGATCGTCGACTGGGGCCGTGCGTTTGACGCCGAGATCCTGCTGCCCGACGCTGATCTCACCTGGCTGCTGCGCACCGATCCTCTGGTCAAGCGATGGTCGGGTGCACTCCAGGTCCTTCCCGGCGTCACGCTTGTCCAGTGCGGCGGGCACTTCCCGGGTAGCGCTGTCGTCCACTGGGCGGACGGCGCGGAGGGCCGTGGTGCGCTGTTCACGGGTGACACGATCTTCGTCACACCCGGCGAGGACAGGATCTCGTTCGTGTGGAGCGCGCCGAACCGTCTGCCGCTGCCCGAGCGCGAAGTGCGGCACGTCTGCGCTGCAGTCGAGCCCTATGCCTTCGACCGCGTCTACGCGGGATGGTGGGAGCCGGTGCTGCGGCGAGACGCCAAACGCGTGATCGAGCAATCAGCCAAGCGCTACATCCAGCTCCTGCGAGGTGAGGATGAGCGGCCCTCAAGTGCCGCCGGATAATGTGACCGCTGTGGACTACGGGCTACGAGGCAAGGTCGCACTCGTGAGCGGTGCGGCGTCAGGCATCGGCCGGGCAACCGCGGAGCTGTTCGCGGAGATGGGTGCGCGCGTGCTCGCCACAGACCTCGCCGCGGGCAGGGGCGAGGCAACCGTTGCCCGTCTGCGCGAGGCCGGACACGAAGCAGTGTTCGTGCCCGGAGACGTCACCGACGCCGATGCCGTCGCTGCGGTCGTGACGCGCGCGATCGAAACCTACGGTCGACTGGACTGCGCGGCCAACTGCGCAGGGGTCGGAGGAGGGCTCGGCGCCACCCACGATTACCCCGCCGACCGCTGGGACCAGGTCGTCAACATCAACCTCAGGGGTACCTGGCTGATGATGAGCCGCGAGATCGAGGCGATGCTCGGCCAGGGCGGCGGCTCGATCGTCAACATGTCCTCGACGCTCGGTGTGCGCGGCTCGGCGTTTGCGTCTCCCTACAGCGCGAGCAAGCACGGCGTGCTCGGACTGACGCGCACGGCGGCGATCGAGTACGCCTCGGCCGGGATTCGCGTCAACGCGATTTGCGCCGGCGCGATCGACACGCCGATGATGGACGAGACGTTTGATCGCTTCCCGGGGTTCCGCGAGAGCCTGATCGGCTTCGTACCCATGGGTCGCATGGGTCGTCCGGCAGAGGTAGCCAGCGCGATCGCGTGGCTCAGCTCGGAAGGGGCATCGTTCATCACAGGCGAGGCGTTGGCGGTCGAGGGCGGACTGCTCGCGCGCTGAGCCCAGGGCGCTACGGGCCGGTCTGGCTGCCCGGTTGGCCGCCGGCCTAGCTCGCCCAGTTGGCCGCCGGCCTGGCTGCCTGGGTCGGCCCCGTCCTGGCCGCCGCTGCCCTGGCCGGAGGTCAGGTCCTGTCCACTGGCGAGGTCGGTTTGCGTGCCGTTGCTGCCCTGATCATCCTGGGCGCCCTGGCTGCCCTGGCCGCTGTTGCTCTGGTTGCCCTGGGCGCTGTCGCCCTGGGCGCCTGAGTCGCCCTGGCTGCCCGAGTCGCTCTGACCGCCTGAGTCGCCCTGCCCCACTTCGCCACCGCCGCTCGGAGCGCCGCCGCCTGGATCAGTCCCGCCCGGGGCAGGCTGGCCCGGATCGGTCCCGAGCAGGGCAGGCTGTCCAGGATCTGTCCCGCCGACGGTGGGTTGTCCCGGATCAGCTCCGCCCGCGGCGGGCTGCCCTTGATCGCTGCCCGCGCCGGGGCTCTGTCCGATGCTCGCGCCGGGCGCTCTGTCCGAGGCTGCGCCGGGCGTCTGTCCACTGCTTGCGCCGGTGCTCTGTCCGCTCGCCTGGCCCCCGGTCGACCCGATCGCCTGGCTGTTGTCAGAGCCTTGCGGTTGGCTGTCGACGTTCACCGTCTGGTCATTAGGGCTGCCCCGGTCCTGACCGCCGGTCGAGAAGGCCGTGGGGCCGCCGCTCGGGGTGGGGGCCTGCAGGCGGCCGGAGGCGCTGCCGATGCCCGAACCGGACATACCGCCAGCTGATCCGCTCGCCGGCAGGCTGAGAAGTACCGTTGCCGCCTCGCCACGGGTTCCGCCCCTGGTCGCGCCGGTGCTCAGGAGCCAGTTTGGCGGCGGCCCTTGACTGCCGGACGCGGGCGACTCCGCGCCCTTCGGGGGCGTATTGCCGGCCGGCGTCGAGACAGCGGCGGATTGTGCTGCGGGGATCGTCGCGGCGGAGCCATCGCCGACGGTCGAAACGGACGGGGCCGAGAAGGCCACCAGCCCCGAGTCGCTAGCCAGGACAGCGTCGGCGGTCGCTGCGACGCGATTCGCGCTGACCGGGATCTTCGCCACGAGCGGGCCATGGATCGCGGTCACGGCGACTGCGCTGGTCACTGCAGAGGTGGCCATCACCCTTGCCACTGACACCGATGGCGGCGGCGCCGACGCCGTCTCCCAGCCACGACACGAGCCGGCTTGGAACCTGGGCCAGGATCACCCAGACCGCGAACTGACTGCGACCGGAGTAGTAGTGGCGGAAGGCTCTGACGGCCACAGGGTCGAGTCGCGTTCCGGCTTCGCTGGCGAGCACGTGGATTGCCTCGCGCTGACTGCACGCGGCCCGATACGGGCGAGTGGAGGTGATGGCGTCGAAGGTGTCGGCGACGGCGATGATCCGTGCGCCAAGCGGAATCTCGCTGCCCACCAGCCCGGCCGGGTACCCGGTTCCGTCCATGCGCTCATGGTGATGGCGAATCACGGCCGCGAGCCCGGTGTCGAGCTTCGCGACCATCTCGGACCCTTGCACTGGGTGAAGCTTGATGACCTCGTACTCATCGTCGGTCAGCGGGGCCGGCTTGTGGAGGATCGCCTTCGGCGTCCTGATCTTGCCGATGTCGTGCAGCGCGGCCGCGGTGCGCACAGCATCGACCTCCGCCGCAGGAAGTCCCATCCCGCGAGCGATGATTCCGGCAGTGCGAGCGACGCGACCAGAATGTCCGTGCGTATAGGGGTCCCGCGACTCGAGCGAGGCGGCGAGCCGCTCGAGCAGTTGCGTGCGGCGCTCGCGGCTGAGCTCGGCAGTACCCTCCACGCCGCCGAGCAGACGCAGCGCGGTCGCGAGCCGGCGCTCGACGACCAGCCGGCGTACCCACCCCCACACCATCAGCTCACTGAACAGCAAGTCGCTGGAGCTCGCCCGCCAGGACCAGAACGCGCCGGCGGCGTACCCCGCGCCGAGCGACAGTGAGACGCCGAGCGGGACGGAGATCAAGGGCGAGGAGGCGACGCCCGCACTGCGAAGGCCGAGCACGATGAGGACCGGGCACACGGCGACCACGATCGTCGCCGCCAAAACCTGTGGCAGGTGCCGCGTTATCGCTTGGGGCTCTTGCTCATCCACCACATGCCAGCCGGTCGCGCACCAAATTGGGAACAGGTCCTTTATCGGCGGCCTCGGCCAGTCCTCGCCCGTACTTTCCAGGGAACTGCGATCCGATGTTTCTACTGCCTCGTGGGCGGTCGGCGGCCTGTCTGGGCGGGTCGGTGGCCTGTTTGGGCGGCGGCTCAGCGACTGCGGTGAGCTGGCGATCACGCCGGCCTCGGTAAGGGCGCCGGGTCGAAGGGGGCACAGGGCGCGCGACTGTCAGGGATCTGACAATTTCGCCTGCATAACGGCCCAAACCGCCCGCAACATTTGGACCTTGGTTACATAAGCATGTGGGGCATGCTTATGTAACCACGGTCGGCTGAAGGCGCGGACTTTGGCCGTTAAGGCTGGCGGGGCGCACTTCGGCCCGCCCCCGCAGTTCGCCGCGAGCCACCCTTCACCAGCGCCGTTTCCCAGGCCGACTGCACATCCAAAACCCGCGCCGCACGGCCCCCGGGCCAAGAAACCGCCATCCGGCAGTCCACCCAGCCGCGCCTTACTTCGCGCCAGCGCCAGCGCCAGCGCTAGTCGGAGGCGGGGGCGGGGGCGGGAAACACCGCATGAACCACTCCGCGGCGGCTCTGTCCCCGTCGATCTCAAGCTCGCCCGATCGGATCGCGTCGTCGAGCTCGCGTCCGTGCCACAGCACCTGCGTAAAGGTTCGCGCGTCGGTCTCGATGCTCGCGTCGGGGCGGTCCAGCTCGCCGCGGCCGATCTCCAGCTCGCCTCCGCCGCGCCCCGGCTCCGCGCGCCCCGGCTCCACCCGCCCGCCGGCGACCAACGCGTAGAAGGGCTGCTCATCCAGGCGCAGCTGGTACCGGCCGCCCGAGCCCTCATCGACCAACGCCGGATCGAACAGGGTCTTGAGCGCGATCACGGTGGCATCGACCCCGAGGCCGGCATCCCCGGGCGGAAACGGTGCGCGGCTGCCCCAGCGGCCGAGCGCGAGCACGACCGGCTCGAGCTCGTGCCCTCGCTCGGTCAGCTCGTAGATCCGCGATCCCGCCGGCGGCGGCAGCTTGCCGCGCCTCAACACCCCGTACTGCTCGAGCTCGCGCAGGCGCTGGGCGAGGACGTCGGCGCTCACGTGTGGGAGGCCTGCGCGCAGATCAGTGAAGCGCTTGGGCCCCAGCAGCAGCTCGCGCACGATCAACAGCGCCCAGCGCTCGCCGAGGAGGTCGAGCGCACGCGCGACGCCGCACGGGTCGCCGTAGGTACGGGAGGTCGCCATGAGAACCAGTATATGGCATATAGTTGGATTTTCCGCTGAACTAGTCAGTTTTACGAACTAAGTGCTAGGGTATTCCGACCCGCCGAAACGAAGGAGGCGCCGAGTGCCACTTCCGCAGCCGTGTCCGAGTCCGCCACGACGAACACGACCCCGCAACCACCAAGGAGCAGAAGCGATGAGCGAGCGCGACGGATATCAGTCAGGCGTCCCATGCTGGGTCGCGGCCGTGGAGCCCGAACCTCAGCCAGCAGCGGCGTTCTACGCCAGGCTGTTCGGCTGGCAGACCGAGAACCTGATGGCGCCCGAGCACCAGGAGGACTACATCGTCTGCAAGCTGCGCGGCCGAGAGGTCGCGGCGATCGTGTCGGCCGGCCCGACGCCCGAGCCGCCGCGGCCCGCGTGGTCGACTCATATCTGCGTTGACAGCGCCGATCGAACCGCCGCGGCTGCGAGCGCCGCCGGCGGATCCGTTATCGCCGCTCCGTGGGACTCGCCGGCGGGTGGGCGGATGGGGGTGCTCGCCGACCCGTCCGGGGCCGTATTCCTGATCTGGCAACCGGGGGAGCGCAAGGGCGCCCAACTGGTGAACGAGCCCGGCGCCTGGGCGATGAGCCTGCTGAGCACCCCTGACCCGCACAGTGCGCAGGCGTTCTACGGCGAGCTGTTCGGCTGGCAGGCGGACGCGTTTCAGTTCGATGACGCGCAGATGAGCCTGTTCCGCCTTCCGGGCTTCGTTGGTGGCGAGCCCCACCAGCCGGTCCCGCGTGACGTCGTCGGGGTGATGATGCGAGGCGGTGAGGACGCGCCGGCCCAATGGTCCGTTGACTTCTGGATCGGCGACGCCGACGGCGCCGCGGAGCAGGCGGCCGCGCTGGGCGGTGCCGAGGTCCTGGCACCGCATGACGCGCCCGGTTTCCGGCGAGCGGTGCTCGCCGATCCGCAGGGCGCGGTGTTCTCGGTCAGCACGCTCGTGGTCGGCGGCTGACCCCGGGAGGGCCGAGTCAACCGCCGGCGGCGGCCTCGGCCAGCTCCCGGGGCGGATCGCCCCCCAGCAGCCACACGTCATCGACGAACCGCACCAGCCCGCGCCGCCCCAGGTCGGACAGCGCCGTGGTCACGCTCGGCCGACGCGCCGCGATCAGCTCTGCCAGCACGTTGTGCGTGAGGCGCAGCGGGACAACGGTGCCGTCACTCCGAACCCGGCCCCAACGGCCGGCGAGGTGCCAGAACAGCATGTGCAGGCGGACTTCCACACGTGCCTGGTGGGCGATCGCCATCTGCGCCGACAGACAGCGGGAGCGGTCGATTGCGCGCTCCAGCAGCCGTGCCACAAGCCCCGGATATCGCGCGGACTTCTGTGCGAAGCGCCGATCCAGCACTGCCGCACGGGTCGGTCCGATCACCATCCAGCCCGAGGTCAGCGGGAGCATCGAGGTCACCCGGTCCTCCTGCCACGGCCGGAGCACGTCGCCCTCGCCCAGCAGTTCGGCGCAGTAGCGACCGTCGAGTCCGACCCGCCTCAGCACCAGACCCTCGAGCAGGAGCAGTCCGATCCCGCCCTCCAGCTCGGTCGATGCGGCTCCGGCCCAGGGTCCGGCGGGGAGCCTCAGGTCCGCCGCCGTGCACTCGGCGATCGCCTGCTCGCGGCGATTGGGCTCGACCGCCTCCGCCAGATCGGGGTCCTCCCGCAGCACTTGCACGAGTCCCGGAGACATTGAAACGACGCTCACCACCTAACGCTACCCGCAAGCGGGGGTTCTCTACGCCGGAATCGAGTGTGCTTTGTCATGATTCGCTCGGATCGCCTCCGTGAGTCGCTCGGATCGCCGATCGCCGACCGACCCACGCGCGACCCACTAGGCGACCCAGTAGGCGATGAACTAGGCAATGACGACGCCCGCACCAGCAGCGACGCGCGACGCGAGCTCGGTCAGGGACTCGCTGATTTCCTCGTGGAACTCGAGCGGGCCCATGTGCCCGCAGCCGGGCAGCACGATCAGGCGCTCGAGCTGCGGAAGCGCAGCCGCGATCCGCCGTGCGTGCGATGGCGGGGTCAGCCGGTCCTGCTCGCCGGCGATCACGACCGTCGGCACCGTCAGCCGCGGCAGCGCCTGGTAGAGGTCGATCTCCGACAGCGTGAGGCCCACCTGGGCCCGGGCATCGGGTGGACAGGTCACGAGCATTCGCTCATAGAACGCCACCTGGGCCGGCGACGCCTTCGGCCCGAAGGCCACATAGCGGACGAGCCGCGCTCGACAGCGGCGTCGAGAAGCGCGGCAACGGCGCGCGCGAAGCCACAACCCGACCAGGCGGCAGCGCGCGGTTGAGGACCTGCGCGATCAGCGGCACCGGAATCAGCAACTGATCCGCGAGCAGATCGCCGACGCCGGTATTGGCCAGCAACGCCGCGCCCACTCGCGCTGCGGACTTCGTGGTGCCCCGCCCAGGCGACGATCGACATCGCGCCCAACGAGTGGCCGGCCACGACGGCGCGCTGTCCGTCGGGCACGCATGTCTCGAGCACCGCCTCGAGGTCCTCGCCGAACCGCTGCACCGAGTAATCGTCGTCAACGGCCGCGTCGCTGGAACCGTGGCCGCGGAGGTCGTACGCGACGACCCGGAACCCGTTCCCCGACAGCTCGCGGATCACATACGTCCAGAACCCGAGCATCTCAGTCCACCCGTGCGCGAGCACCACCGTGGTCCCGTCCTGGGGCCCGAACACCTCTGCGTGCAGGGCGCGTGCCATCGGCCGAGCGGACGCGCAGCGGGGCGCCGGTGGGAGGATCTCGCAGGGCGGCCTGCTCGGGATCTGAGGCGATCCGCCGCGTGTGGCGCCGCTGCGCCGCGGTCCCGGCAAGTCCGAGCGCCGCCGCCCCGGCGAGGGCCTCCCAGACACCGCGATGTCGGATGTCGGCCATCAGAGCACCAAGGCTACAACCTTGTAGCAATCACCCACCCCGGTTCGTGCATAGGATTCGCGGCAGTGCGCATCGGTCTGCTCACCGGCGGTGGCGACTGTCCCGGCCTCAACGCGGTGATTCGGGCGGTCGTTCGCAAGGGGATCGACGTGTACGGCGACGAGCTAGTCGGCTTTCGCGACGGCTGGCGCGGGGTGCTCGAGGACTCGTTCGACGAGCTCACGATCGAGTCGACTCGCGGGATCCTGCCGCGCGGCGGCACGATTCTCCGCAGCTCGCGCACCAACCCCTACAAGCGCGACGACGGCGTGCAGCGGGTCAGGCGATCGTTCGGCACGCATGCGCTCGACGGGCTGATCGCGATCGGCGGCGAGGACACACTCGGCGTGGCCAGCCGACTGCACGGCGAGGGGCTGAACGTCATCGGCGTGCCGAAGACGATCGACAACGATCTCGGCGCCACCGACGTGACGTTCGGGTTCGACACCGCACTGCACGTCGCGAGCGAGGCGATCGACCGCCTGCACACGACTGCTGAGAGCCACAACCGGATCCTGGTCGTCGAGGTGATGGGCCGCCATGCCGGGTGGATCGCGCTGCATTCCGGCGTCGCCGGCGGCGCGGACGTGATCCTGATCCCCGAGATGCCGTTTGACATCGACGAGGTCTGCCGCCTGATCCGGCGCCGCCACGAGCGCGGCCGCTATTTCTCGATCGTCGTCGCGGCCGAGGGCGCGGTCCCCAAGGAGGGGAGGCGATGACGCTCGAGACCGGAGAGCTCGACGAGTTCGGCCATCCTCGCCTCGGCGGCATCGGCGCCCGCGCTCGAGCAGGAGATCGAGCAGCGGACCGGGTACGAGACCCGCGCGACGGTGCTCGGGCACATCCAGCGCGGCGGCACGCCGACCCCGTTCGACCGCGTGCTCGCGACGAGGTTTGGGCTGGCCGCGATCGACGCCGCCCACGCGGGCGCGTGGGGGATGATGACCTCGCTGCGCTCCACCCAGATCGAGCTCGTGCCGCTCCTCGACGCGGTCTCGTCACTGCGCACGGTCCCGATCGAGGAGTACGAGCGCTACGGGGTCCTGTTCGGGTGAACGATCTGTTCACAGAATGGCGCGTTAAGCGCCGAAAGGATGGGTCTATGCTCACCGTAGTGGCCACGCCAGTCCACACTGCTTCCGCTCCGTGACCGCGACCGACACCTCGACGACGCTCGACAAGCTGTGCGTGGACACGATCCGCACGCTGTCGATGGACGCCGTGCAGAAGGCGAACTCGGGTCATCCCGGCACTCCGATGGCGCTGGCGCCGCTCGCCTACGTCCTCTACACGCGCGTGATGCGCCACAACCCGCGCGACCCGCAGTGGCCCGACCGTGATCGGTTCGTGCTCTCGTGCGGCCACGCCTCGATGCTGCTCTACTCGACGCTCTACCTGAGCGGCTACGACGTCAGCCTCGAGGACGACATCAAGCAGTTCCGCCAGCTCGGCTCCGGCGCTGCCGGGCACCCGGAGTACGGCCACCTACCCGGGATCGAGGTCACGACCGGGCCACTCGGACAGGGGATCTCCCACGCCGTTGGGATGGCGCTCGCCGAGCGGATGCTCGCGGCGCGCTTCAACCGCGAGGGCCACGAGATCGTCGACCACCACACGTTTGTGATCGCCTCCGACGGCGACCTCGAGGAGGGCATCTCCGGCGAGGCCTCGTCGCTCGCCGGCCACCTCGGGCTGGGGCGGCTGATCGTCGTTCTACGACAACAACCACATCTCGATCGAGGGCGATACCGCACTGGCGTTCAGCGAGGACGTCGGCAAGCGCTACGAGGCATACGGCTGGCACGTCCAGAACCTGGGCGAGGACTGTCGAGCTCGACCGCCTCGAGCAGGCGTTGCGGACCGCGATGGCAGTCGAGAACCGGCCGTCGCTGATCATCGTCCGCACCCACATCGGCTAGGGAGCCCGCACAAGCAGGACACGGCCGGCGCCCACGGCTCGCCGCTCGGCGAGGAGGAGGTCCGCCTGACAAAGGAGGCCTAGGGCTGGCCGAGCCGAGGAGCCGTTCTACGTGCCCGACGAGGCGCTCGCAGCACTTCCGCCGCTGCGTCGAGCGCGGCGCCGAGCTGCAAGCCGAGTGGCAGTCCGAGTTCGACGCCTACTGCGCAGCACACAGCCGACAGCTCGCAGCCGAGTTCGAGCGGCTCGTGAGGCGCGAGCTGCCCGCGGGGTGGGACGAGGACGTGCCGCGGTTCGACGCCTCCGGACACGATGACCGCGACCCGCAAGTCCTCGCACGAGGTCCTCCAGTGGGCGGCCGCGAAGGTGCCAGAGCTGGTCGGCGGCTCGGCCGACCTCGCGCCCTCGACGCTGACCCGACATCGACGACGCCGGCGACGTCGAGAACGGCACCTACGGCGGGCGCAACCTCCACTTCGGCATCCGCGAGCACGCGATGGGGGCGATCGTCAACGGGCTCGACGCTCCACTGGCTTGCGCGGCGTACGGCGCGACCTTCTTTGTCTTCACCGACTACATGCGCGGGTCCGTCCGGCTCGCAGCGCTGATGGGGCTGCCGTCGATCTTCGTCTACACGCACGACTCGATCGGGCTCGGCGAGGACGGCCCGACCCACCAGCCGATCGAGCAGCTCGCCGGGCTGCGCGCGATGCCGGGGCTCAAGGTGGTCCGGCCGGCAGACGCCAACGAGACTGCGCTGGCGTGGCGCTATGCGCTCGCGTCGAAGGACCATCCCGACCGCGCTCGTCCTCTCCCGCCAGGGCGTGCCGACCTGGAATCCGGCGGCGATCCCCGACGACGCGATCGAGCGCGGCGCCTACGTGCTGCGCGACTCCTACAAGGAGCCCGACCCGCCCGAGCTGATCCTGATCGCGACCGGATCGGAGGTCACGATCTGCGCCGAGGCCGCCGACCTGCTCGAGGCTGACGGGGTCGCGACCAGGGTCGTGAGCATGCCCTGCATGGAGAACTTCGCCGACCAGGACGAGGCCTACCGCGACGCCGTGCTCCCGCCGACCGTGCCCGCGCGCGGATCGCGGTCGAGGCGGCCGCGACCGTTCGGCTGGCACCGATGGGTGGGTGAGCTCGGCGGGGTGATCGGGATGCACACCTTCGGGGCCTCGGCCCCGGCCGGCGTGCTCTACAAGCACTTCGGGATCACCGCCGAGCACGTCGCGCAGAGCTGGCAAGCAAGCGGTCCAGAGAGCGAACGGGATAAGCGCGAGATGAGCACCGTCACGCAGAGTCAATCCCCGCATGAAGGCGCTGCCTCGAGGCCGGGGTCAGCGCCTGGCTCGATCAGATCCGCCGGACGCTCGTGACCGGCGGCGAGCTGGAGCGGATGGTTGCGCGAGGAGTAGTCTGCGCGGCGTGACCTCGAACCCGTCGATCTTCGAGAAGGCGATCCTCGGCTCCGAGCGACTACGACGACGAGCTCGAGGCGATGGCGCGCGAGCAGCTCGACGCGCCGGCGATCTACGACCGGCTCGCGATCCGCGACGTCCAGCTCGCCGCCGACGTGCTCTCCGACGTGCATCGCGAGGCGAACGGCCGCGACGGCTTCGTCTCGCTCGAGGTCGCACCGACCTGGCCCACGACACCGAGCGGACGCTCGAGAGCCGCGCGCTCCTACTGGAAGGCCGTCGACCGCCCGAACGTGATGATCAAGATCCCGGGCACGCCCGAGGGCGTGCCGGCGATCGAGCAGGCGATCTACGAGGGGATCAACATCAACGTCACGCTGCTGTTCGCGGTCGAGGCCTACGAGGCGGTCGCCGAGGCCTACCTCCGCGGGCTCGAGCGCCGCCACGCGGAGGGCCTGTCGCTGTCGACGTCAACTCGGTCGCGAGCTTCTTCGTCTCGCGCGTGGACACCAACGTCGACAAGCAAGCTCGAGGCGCTCGGCCGCTCAGAGCTCGCCGGCACGGCCGCGCTCGCCAACGCCCGCGCCGCCTACCGCCGCTTCAAGCAGATCTTTCGCGGCGCGCGGTGGGAGGCGCTGCCAGCAGCGCCGGCGCCGCGGTCCAGCGGCCGCTGTGGGCCTCGACCGGCACCAAGAACCCCGCACTACTCCGACACCAAGTACGTCGACGAGCTGGTCGCGCCGCCACACCGTCAACACGATGCCGATGGCGACGCTGCTCGCGGTCGCCGACCACGGCGAGGTCACCGGCGCCACGGCCGAGCACGATCCGACCGCCGATCTCGACGGCGCTGGCGGCGGCCGGGATCGACATGGACCAGGTCACCGACGAGCTGCTGGTCGACGGGGTCAAGCAGTTCGAGGACGCGATGGCGCGGCTGCTGGCCGGGATCGACGAGCGGCGGGCGGCGGTGGTCACGGGCCTGCCGCCGACGATTCACGCCAAGCTCGGCCCCGAGCTCGAGGGACCGGTCGCCGAGCGCGATCAAGCAGGCGATCAACGAGAAGGTCGCGCAGCGAGTGTGGCGTCGCGACGTCTCGCTGTGGGCGCCGGCGGGGACTCCCGAGATCGAGGACCGGCTCGGCTGGCTGACGGTCTCCGAGACGATGCTCGAGCAGGCCCCGGCGTTGCACGCGTTCGCCGATCAGCTCCGCGAACAGGGCTTCACCGACGCGGTGCTGCTGGGGATGGGCGGCTCTTCGCTCGGTCCCGAGGTGATCCGCCGCTCGTTCGGGGAGATCCCCGGCGGCCTGCGCCTCCACGTGCTCGACTCCACCCACCCCGACGTGGTGCTCGGCGTGCAGGAGTCGCTCAGCCTCGAGCAGACGCTCTTCATCGTCTCCTCCAAGTCGGGCGGCACGCTCGAGACGCTTTCGCACTACCGCCACTTCAAGGCGCTTGCGCACCCCGAGCAGTTCGTCGTGGTCACCGACCCCGGCAGCCCGCTGGTGCGGCTCGCCGAGCGAGGACGGGCTGCGGCACACGTTCCTGAACCCGCCCGACATCGGCGGCCGCTACTCGGTGCTGTCGTACTTCGGGCTCGTGCCGGCGGCGCTGATGGGAGTCCGCATCGAGGCGCTGCTTCACCGCTGTCAGGTCGCAGAGCAGAACTGCGCCCACTACGACTCGACCCGATCCAACTCGGGCCTGTGGCTCGGCGCCGTGCTCGGCGAGCTTGCGCTTCAAGGGCGCGACAAGCTGACATTCCTCGTCTCGCCGCCGATCGAGAGCTTCGGCCTGTGGGTCGAGCAGCTGGTCGCCGAGTCGACCGGCAAGCAGGGCCGCGGCGATCCTGCCGGTCGCCGACGAGCCGCTCGGGGCGCCGCAGGCATACGGCGCCGATCGCGTGTTCGTGTACCTGCGCAACGCCGACGACCCCGACAAGGACCTCGACGAGGCCGTTGCGCGGCTCGCCGACGCCGGCCATCCGACGTTGACGCTGTCCACACACGGCCCCGCCGACCTCGGGCGGATCTTCTTCCTCGCCGAGTTCGCCGTCGCGGTCGCCGGCTGGGCGCTTGAGATCAACCCGTTCGACCAGCCCAACGTGCAGGAGGCCAAGGACAACACCAAGGCGGTGCTCGACTCGGGGTCGGTACCGGAGCCGCCGGTCGCATCCGACGACGAGCTCCGGGCGCTGCTCACCGACGCCGGACCGCCTCACTACGTCGCGATCATGGGCTACCTGCCGCCCTCAGACGAGCTCGACGCGGCGATCGCCGGCCTGCGGGAGTCGATCCGTGCCGCCACCGGTGCTGCTACGACGTTCGGCTACGGGCCGCGCTTCCTCCATTCGACCGGCCAGCTGCACA
Organism: uncultured Solirubrobacterales bacterium; assembly: GCA_963769695.1. GTDB lineage: Bacteria > Actinomycetota > Thermoleophilia > Solirubrobacterales > Solirubrobacteraceae > Palsa-465. The sequence continues at coordinate 63,017 of CAVYMX010000007.1, forward strand.
AGGGCGGCCCGCCGACGGGCCGCTTCCTGCAGCTTGTGTCCGACCCACAGCGCGATGCCGAGATCCCGGGCGCCGGCTACTCGTTCGGCACGCTGATCGCCGCGCAGTCGGCCGGCGACCTACAGACGCTGCGCGAGCACGGCCTGCGCGGCCGAGCGGGTCAAGCTCGACGGCGATCTGGCCGCCGCGGTGCGGGCACTGAGTGAGCGGATCACGGGGATACTTGCGCAGTAACGCATGGCGCTCGTCGAGGACCAGACCGCGGAGAACCCGCTCGTCGAGGGGCTCGAGCGGCTGCCGGTCCATCCGACGGCGCTGGTGATCTTCGGCGCCACCGGCGACCTCGCCCACCGCAAGCTGCTGCCGGCGCTCTACAACCTCGCCCACGAGGGCGCGCTGCCCGAGCGCTTCGAGTTGATCGGCGTCGCCCGTCGGGACCAGCCGGACGAGGACTTCCAGCAGATCGCGCGGGAGTCGATCGAGCGCTTCTCCCGCCGCCGGCCGGACCCCGACGTGCTCGACGGGCTGATCTCGGACATGCGCTACGTGCCCGGGCACGTTCGACGACGACGACGTCTACGGCGACATTGCCCGCACGCTGGAGGAGTTCGACGAGCGCGCCGGCCAGGCCGCTCGACCGCGTCTTCTACCTCTCGACCGCGCCGCAGTTCTTCCCCGTGATCGCCGGCAAGCTCGGCGCCGCCGGCCTGAATCGCGCGAGCACGGCCCAGACCCGGATCGTGATCGAGAAGCCGTTCGGCTACGACCTCGCCTCGGCCCGCCAGCTCAACGCCGAGGTGCTGGAGGTGTTCGACGAGTCGCAGGTCTTCCGGATCGACCACTACCTGGGCAAGGAGACGGTCCAGAACCTGATGGCGCTGCGGTTCGCCAACGCGCTGTTCGAGCCGGTCTGGAACCGCAACTTCATCGACAACGTGCAGATCACCGCCGCCGAGGACATCGGGATCGGGGGCCGCGCCGGCTACTACGAGCGCGCCGGCGCGCTCCGCGACCTGGTCCAGAACCACATGCTCCAGCTGCTCGCGCTGCTGACGATGGAGCCGCCGACCGCGTTCGAAGCCAACCGCCTGCGCGACGAGAAGCTGAAGGTGCTGGAGGCGATCGTGCCGCCGACGGTCGACGAGGTGCCATCGATGGCGGTCCGCGCGCAGTACGGTCCCGGTGGCGTCCGGCGGCGTTCACGGTCCCGGGCTACCGCGAGGAGGAGGGCGTGGCGCCCGACTCGCGCACCGAGACCTACGCCGCGCTGCGCCTGCACGTCTCCAACTGGCGCTGGGCGGGCGTGCCGTTCTACCTGCGCACCGGCAAGCGGCTGGCGCGCAAGGTGACCGAGATCGCGGTGACGCTCAAGCCCGTCCCGCACCTCGCCTTTCAGAGCTCCGGGTCGGTCGGAGTCCAGGCCAACCAGATCATCCTCACTGTCCAGCCCGACGAGGGCGTGTCGGTCTCGCTCGGCGCCAAGATCCCCGGCTCGCGGATGCGGATCCGCCCCGTCAACATGGAGTTCCGCTACGGCACCTCGTTCCTGTCCGAGTCGCCCGAGGCCTACGAGCGGCTGATCCTCGACGCGATGCGCGGCGACGCGACGCTGTTCACCCGCAACGACGAGATCGAGGCGCTCTGGGGGATCATCGACCCGATCCTGACCGCCTGGCACGAGGACACGACCTCGCCGATCCCGCAGTACCCGGCCGGCTCGGCCGGGCCGGTGGAGGCGGACGCGCTGCTCGACGGTGCCACCGATGGCGGCGGCTGTGATGCGCTGGCGGCGATCGTGAGCGAGGACGTCTGGGCTGCGCAGGACACGACACCCGACGCGATCGAGGCGGCGCTGCGCGAGCTGCTGCGCGAGCGCCACGCGGCGAACGAGGCGCTGGCGCCCGCCCGGGTGCTGAACCTCGTCGTGATCGTCGACCGCGAGTGGAAGGGCGAGATCGCCAACCGGCTCGAGCGGGTCGGCCGCTACCACGCCTCGCGCACCGTCCTGTGCGCGGTCGAGGAGGGCCGCACGACGCTCGACGCGGTCGCGGTCGATGAGCTACGAGGAGCCCAAGAACGGCGTCATCGGCGTGATGCGCGAGAGCGTCGAGATCGACATCGGGCCCGAGCACCTGGCGGAGCTCGAGACGATCGTCGATCCCGGTGCTCGTCTCCGAGCTGCCGACAGTGCTGTGGTCGCCGCACGGCCACGAGGAGGCGGTCGCAGGCGCTGCTGCCGCTGATCGACGTGATGCTGCTCGACTCCGACGAGTTGTCGAGCCGCCGGAGGCGCTGGCGCGGGCGGCCGAGCTGCTTGCGCGTCGGCGTACGTGGTCGACCTGGCGTGGCTGCGCACCACGCCGTGGCGCGAGCGGCTGGCCGCCAGCTTCGACCTGCCCGCACGCGTCGCGGCTGCTGCCGGATCGCGCGAGCTCGCGGTCCGCCACCAGGCGAGCTTCGCGGCCAGCGCGCTGCTGCTGGCGGGCTGGCTGGCGTCGCGGCTGCGGCTGGGAGCCGAAGCGCGTCTGCAGGCCATGACGGCGGCAGCCTGCACGGCACCGCGCGCCGCGGCGGTCAGACGCTGGTCGATCCGGCTCGAGCCGTTCGACCAGGAGGTCGCCCGGACTTGGCCGGCGTGACGGTGCGGCCGCGGAGCGGGTTCGTCGCTGTCGCTGGACGCGGGCCAGCGGCGGCCTGTGCGCCAGGCAGCGCATGCCCGGACGGCGACGAGCGCGAAGTGGCAGGTACTCGGCGCCTCCCGCGGCGAGGGAGGGATCCTCGGCGAGGGGGTGCGCCAGGCGCTGCTGCGCGACCCCACCTACGGCCCGGCGCTGACGGCGGCGCGGGAGTTCTGCCCGGCATGAGGGTCGAGATCGAGATCGTCGACGATCCGGCGCGGGCCTGCGCGGCGCTGATGGTCGTGCGGCCGCTCGGCCGGCGGCGACATCGTGCTCACCGGCGGCTCGACCCCGCGCGCGGCCTACGAGGAGTTCGTCGAGGCCGTGCGAGCGGTCGAGCATCGACCTGAGCGGCGACACGCTTCTGGTTCGGCGACGAGCGCTGCGTCGCGCCCGATGACGAGCGCTCCAACTACCGGATGATCAAGGAGTCGCTGCTCGACCCGCTCGGCGGCCCGCGGACGCAGCCCGTCGTCCACCGGATCAAGGGCGAGCTCGGACCCGAGGCCGCCGCCGAGGACTACGAGCGCGCAGCTGCACGGGGCCGGCCCGCCGGAGTTCGATCTGGTGCTGCTCGGGATCGGCCCCGACGGCCACACGCGCCTCGCTGTTCCCCGACCAGGCGACGCTGTCCGAGCGCTCGCGGCTGGTGGTCGGCGGTCCCGAGGCCGGGCTCGAGCCGTTCGTGCCGCGGGTCACGCATGACGCTTGCCCGCGCTGGCGCTGGCCGCGACAGGTCGTGTTCCTGGTCGCGGGCGCCTCCAAGGCCGACGCGGTGGCGGCGGCGTTCGGCCCCGACGCCAGGCCCGACCCGCACGTCCCCTCGTCGCTGGTCCCGCGATCGCCGAAGAGCTCACCGTGCTGCTCGACCATGCGCGCCGCGGCGAAGCTGGCCGGAGCCGTGACGACGTCATCGGCGTCGACCTCGGCGGGACCAAGGTCGCGGCGGCGACGCTGCGCGGACCGGGATCTCGAGCGACTCGCTGATCGAGCCGACCGAGCTCTCGAGCGGCCGAGGCGCTGATCGATCAGCTCGTCGCGATCGATCGACGCACAGTCGGAGACGACGAGCTCGACGCGGTCGGCATCGGGGTGCCGTCGGTCGTCGAGTTCGACACCGGCCGGGTGGTCTCCTCGGTCAACATGCCGCTCGCCGACGTGCCGCTGCGCGAGGTGCTCGGCGAGCGGCTCGGCGTGCCGGTGTTCGTCGACAACGACGCGACCGTCGCCGCGCTCGCCGAGGCCCACGACGACGAGCTGCAGCATGGTCGCGCGCGACCTGGTGATGATCACGATCGGCACCGGCGTCGGCGGCGGGCTCGTGCTCGGCGGCCGGATCTACCGGGGCGCCACCGGCGGCGCCGGCGAGCTCGGCCACACGCTCGTCGGCGCTGGACCTGAGCGGCACGGTGCCGCCGCCGGTGGCGTTTCCGCAGCCGGGCTCGCTCGAGTCGGTCGCGTCCGGCCACGCGCTCGACCGGCTCGCGCGCAGGCGGCCGGCGAGCAGCCCCGAGTCGGCGCTCGGCCGGCTGCGGGCCGAGGGCAAGCGATGTGGACCGGCGCGGATGCCGTCGAGGCAGCCGCATGGCGGCGACCGTCAGCGATGCGGATCGTCGAGTCTGGGGCCGAGCGGGTCGGGATCGGGATCGCCAACGCGATCAACACCTTCGATCCCGAGGAGGTCGTGATCGGCGGCGGCGCGGCCCGCGCCGGCGAGCTGCTGCTCGAGCCGGCCACGCGCGTCGCGCCGGCTACGTGCTTCCTGGCCTGCTCGGCCACGCGCACACGATCCGGCTGGCGCGCCACGGGGTCCGCGCCGGCGTGCTCGGCGCGGCGCTGCTGGCGGCCCACGAGCTCGCCGATGCGGCAACTGCCGACTTCAGCCGACGGAGGTCCAGCACGATGATCGTCGCGTGCGGGTTCGACCACGCCGGCGTGCCGCTGCGCGCGCGGCTGCTCGACGCTGATCGACGTGCCTGGGCCACGAGGTGCTCGACCTCGGCACCGACCGGACCGATCCGATCGACTACCCGGACAAGGCGCTCGAGGTCGGCCGCGCCGTCGTCTCCGGCCAAGCCGAGCGGGGGATCATCGTGTGCGGGTCCGGCGCTGGGGTCTCGGTCGCGGCCGGCAAGATCCGCGGCATCAGGGCGGCCACGATCCACGACACCTACACCGCCCACAGGGGGTCGAGCACGACGCTGTCAACGTGCTCTGCCTGGGGGGCCGGGTGATCGGCGACGAGGTCGCCGCCGAGATCGTGATCGCGTTCCTGCACGCGGTCGTGAGCCAGGAGGAGCGCCACGTGCGCCGACGGGCGAAGGTGGCCGAGATCGAGCGAACCGGTGGACTAGAGGAAGGGAGCGCGCGATGACAATGCGAGTAGTGGAGTGCAATACGTGCGGCGAGCCACTCGCCGCCGCCAACGACGAGGAGCTGGCGCGCCGCCTGCGTGACCACGTCGCGGCGGAGCATCCGCAGGCAGCTATCGATGACGCGGCGGCGCGCGACACGATTGCGCGCGAGGCCTACGACGCCACCGACAATTAGCGACATCCGCGCATGGAGATAATCATCGTCCGCCACGGCGAGACCGAGTGGAGCCTGGCCGGCCGGCACACCAGCCGCACCGATCTGCCGCTGACCGAAGCCGGGCGCGAGCGGGCCACGGCCCTGGCGTCGCAGCTCGCGGGCCGCTCGTTCGCGCTCGTGCTGCGCAGCCCGCTGCGGCGCGCGCGGGAGACCTGCGAGCTGGCCGGGTTCGGCGACGCAGGCCGAGCTCTGCGAGGACCTGCGGGAGTGGGACTACGGCGACTACGAGGGGCTGACGACGCCCCAGATCCGCGAGCGCAACCCTGACTGGAACCTGTGGCGCGACGGCTGCCCCGGCGGGGAGAAGCCCGCCGACGTGGGGGCGCGCGCCGATCGTGCGCTTACCCGTCTGCGGGCCGCCAGCGGCGACGCGCTCGCGTTCGCCCACGGTCACATGCTGCGCGTGCTCGCGGCGCGCTGGATCGCGATGGAGCCGAGCGCGGGGGCGCGGCTTGCGCTGTCTCGCCGCCGGCATCGTCGGTGCTCGGCCACGAGCGCGCGACCGAGGTGCTCCAGCGCTGGAACACATGACAAATGTCATGGCCGATTTCGGCCGGGCGCCACTTACACCACCAGCGCTCCCGCCCTACGCTTGAGTGCATGACAACGACCGATTTACGAACGGGGCCGCCGGCGATCGAGGTGCGGGACCTGCGCAAGTCCTACGGCGAGGTGGAGGCGGTGCGCGGGGTCAGCTTCGAGGTTCTCAGCGGCGAGGTGTTCTGCCTGCTGGGGCCCAACGGCGCCGGCAAGACGACGACCGTCGAGATCCTCGAGGGCTACCGCACGCGTAACGGCGGCGACGCCCGGGTGCTCGGGATCGACCCGGCTGACGGCGCGCGCGAGCTGCGCGAGCGAGTCGGGATCGTGCTGCAGCAGTGCGGCGTCCAGGACGACCTGACGGTCGCCGAGCTGGTCGAGATGTACGGCCGCTACCACGTCCGCCGCCGGCCGGTGGACGAGGTGATCGAGCTCGTCGAGCTGACCGAGAAGCGCGACGTGCGGGCCAAGTCGCTGTCCGGCGGCCAGCGGCGCCGCCTCGACCTGGCCCTGGCGCTGGTCGGCGATCCCGACCTGATCTTCCTCGACGAGCCGACGACCGGGTTCGACCCGGCGGCCCGCCGTCACGCGTGGTCGACGATCCGGTCGCTGTGCGAGCTCGGCAAGACGATCTTCCTGACGACCCACTACATGGACGAGGCGCAGTACCTCGCCGACCGCGTCGCGGTGATGCGCGACGGGGAGATCATCGCCCTCGGGCGCCCCGACGAGCTCGGCGGCCGCGACCTGCGCCCGGCCGAGATCCGCTTCCGGCTGCCGGCCGGCTGGTCGCTGGGCGACATCCCGGAGCTGCCGTCGGCCGAGCGCTCGATGGACGGCGACCGGGTGCTCGTGGTCACCCGCGAGCCGGTGCGGGCGGCCAATGTGATCACCAGCTGGGCGCTCGAGCACGGGATCGAGCTCGAGCACTTCTCGGTCAGCCAGCCGACGCTCGAGGACATCTACCTGGAGCTGACCGGCTCTAAGCAGGACAATCACGTCGCTGAGGAGGCGGTTCGATGAGCGCTGTGTTGACACCATCGCTGAGGCGCGATCTCGGGCTCGTCGGCTGGCAGATCCGCTACGAGCAGCGCGCCTACTGGCGCAACCGCGGCCGCGGCATCTTCACGTTCGTGTTCCCGATCATGTTCCTGGTGATCTTCGCGTCGCTCGACAAGGGCGCGCACATCTCCAGTCTCGGCGGGATTCCATACGACGACTTCTTCGTCCCGGGCATCCTCGCCTACGGCGTGATCGCGACGACGTTCGTGAACATGGCGATCGGCACCGCGATCCTGCGCGACGAGGGCGTGCTCAAGCGGATGCAGGGCACGCCGCTGCCGCGGTGGGCCTACGTCGCGGCCCGGATCGGCTCGACGATCGTGATCGTCGGCTTGATGACCGTCCTCGTGCTGGCGCTCGGGGTCACCGCCTACGGGCGTGCACGTCCGCGCGGCGACGCTGCCCGGCCTGATCGCCACGCTGGTGCTCGGCACGGCGGCGTTCACGACGCTCGGGATCGGCATCACGCGGTTCATCCCCAACGCCGAGGCGGCGCCGGTGATCGTCAACCTGACGGTGCTGCCGCTCGACGTTCATCTCGAGCATCTGGTTCCCGACCGACCGGCTGCCGACCGTGCTCAACGACATCGCCAAGCTGTTCCCGATCCGGGCGCTGGCCGACGGCCTGCAGTACGCGTTCGACCCGCGCACCACCGGGCCCGGATTTGGCGCGCAGGACCTGCGCTCGCTGCTGATCTGGACGGCGATCGGCGTGTTCATGATGCTCGGTTCCTGCGCCGGCCGCAGGGGGACGCGGGTTGATCCACAGATTCGGCACCCGGTGGCTCGACCAGCGCCGGCGCGGCGGCATCGGATATGCCGCCGCGCTCGTCTGGCTGGCGTTCATCGTCTTCCCGCTCGCCGCCGCGATCGGACCAGCGGTGGCGCGCTGGAGCATTGGCTCGCGATCGTGGCGCCGCGGTGTTCGTCGGCGGCATACCTGGCGCTCGTGTTCCACTGGCCCGACCGCGACGTCAGCCGCAGGCAGGGGGTGCTGTTCGTCGTCTTGCTCGCCGTCGCGACGCGCTGACGGTGGCCGATCAGCCTGGCTGGGGGTTCCTGTTCACGTACTGCGCTGCGTGCACGGCCGTGATCTCGCCGGCGGCGTTCGGGTTCGGCTCGGTGCTGGCGCTGCGCAGGGCTCGCGGCCGCGGCTACTGCGTCGGCGGCGGGGGCGGGGGAGCGATCATCGGCTTCGCCGCCAGCTCGGCCGGGATCGGGCTGCTGATGGTGTTGATGCGCGACCTGCGGGTCCGCAACCAGGAGCTGATCGAGGCCCGCGCCGAGCTGGCGCGCCTCGCCGTGGCGGAGGAGCGCGAGCGGTTCGCCCGTGATCTCCACGACCTGCTCGGCCACACGCTGTCGGTGATCGCGCTGAAGGCCGAGCTGGCCGGGCGCCTGCTCCCTGACCGCCCGGACGCAGGCCGCGACCGAGGTCGCCGACGTCGAGGAGGTCGCGCGCAAGGCGCTGGGCGAGGTCCGCGAGGCGGTCAGCGGCTACCGCCAGCCGACCCTCGAGGGGGAGCTCGAGGGCGCGCGGATGGCGCTGTCGGCGGCGGGGATCGAAGCCGATGTGTCAAGCCCGCGGGTGGCGCTCGATCCGGCGATCGAGGCGGTGCTCGCCTGGGCGGTGCGCGAGGGCGCGACGAACGTGATCCGCCACAGCGGCGCTCAACACTGCAGCGTGCGGCTCCGCGCCGGTCCCGGCAGCGCCGCGGTCGAGGTCGTCGACGACGGGGCCGGTGACAGTTCTGCCGGCGACGCCGGGCGCAACGGGATTCTGGCCACGGTCTGCTGGGCTGGCCGAGCGGGCCGAGCAGCTCCGCGGCCGGATCGAGGCGGGGCGCTCTCCGACGGCGGCTTCCGGCTGGCGGTGATCGTGCCCGTCCGCGCGCAGTGATCCGCGTCCTGATCGCCGAGGACCAGGGGATGGTCCGCGGCGCGCTCGCGAGCCTGCTCGGACTCGAGCCCGACATCGAGGTCGTCGCCCAGGTCTCGCGCGGCGACGAGGTCGCCGCTGCGGCACTCGCGGCCCGGCCCGACGTCGCCCTGCTCGACATCGAGATGCCCGGCGCCAGCGGGCTCGACGCCGCCGAGTAGCTGCGTCGGGCGCTGCCCGGATGCCGGGTCCTGATCCTGACCACGTTCGGCCGGCCGGGCTATCTGCGCCGGGCGATGGAGGGCGGCGCATCGGGCTTCCTGCTCAAGGACGCGCCGGCTTCAGAGCTGGCCGCGGCGATCCGGCGGGCGGTCGCCGGCGAGCGGGTCGTCGATCCGGGGCTGGCCGCTGCGGCGCTCAGCCAGGGGGATAGTCCGCTGACCCCGCGCGAGCACGAGGTGCTCGCCGCCGTCCGGCGATCACGCGACCGTGGCCGAGCTCGCGGGCGCCCTGTACCTGTCGCCCGGCACGGTCCGCAACCACCTCTCTTCGGTGATGCAGAAGCTCGACGCCCGCAACCGGGCCGAGGCCGTCCGGATCGCGGAGGAGAACGGGTGGTTATGAGGTCCGGCCCGGGTCGGCGTCGGCGTCGACCATTGCCCGGGCGGCGGGGGTCGGCGGCGGCTGGTTAGGCCGAAGCGTGCGGGGTCTGCGCCTGCAGGCTGCGGATCTCGTCGGCGTGGCCGCTCAGACGCGTGTGGCTGATCTCCCCGGACTGGACCAAGTCAAACGCAGTCTTTCCCATCTCCTCATACGCCTTCTGGAGGCTGTGCTTCGACTGGGCCTCCTCCACGCCCTCCTTCGCCTTGTTGGCCGCCTGGGTCGCAGCCGCCTTCGCCTTGTCGAAGAAACTCATCGTGCCCTCCGGTTTCCGGTCTTAGTGGTCTGGCGGTGCTGCTGGCACCACCGATACCGGACCTTACGCGCTGGGGAGTGAGATGGGCAACCGGGCGCGGCCGCGGAGTTCGGCAGCCGCGAACCCGGGGGTTGGCAGCCGCGGGCCGGGGCTCGGCAGCCGTGCAGCGGGGGTTCGGCAGCCGTGGGCCGGGGTCCGGCAGGCTCGGGCCGGGGTTCCGACAGGCGCGGGCCGGGGTTCGGCAGGGTCGGGGCGGGGGTCGGCCGCGGCCGACCCCCGACGGAGCCGGGATTTGCCATTCGCCGGCCAGGATTCGCGGACCTCGATGTCAGGAATCTGACAATTCGCCTGCTTAAGGCCACAAAGTACGCGCGCCATTTTGGACCTTGGCTACATAAGCATGTGGGGCATGCTTATGTAGCCAAGGTCGTCTCAGGCTTGGCGATTTGAGCCGTTAAGCATGCCCGGGACCCGCCCGGACGGGCCCTTCACGGATTTTGCGGTCGCGCAAGACCCTTCCGCGAGCCGGGCCGTAACCCACCGACTCATGTCAGCAAGCCCGAACGACCCCGCCCCCGGGCCGCCACGACCGACGGCCGAGGCTTCAACAGCGAAATGTCGATGCGGCTGAGAGGACTCGAACCTCCAAGGGCTTGCGCCCACACGGACCTGAACCGTGCGCGTAGACCAATTCCGCCACAGCCGCGGGGGGCATCAAGGTAGCAAGGATCCGGCGCTCGGTGTCCGAATCGCCCGCTCACCGCCGTCGCCAGGCCGAGGCCCAACGGGGGCCGGCGCCCGGCACGCCGGACAGATCGCAGGTTGGCACGCTAGCCTTGGTCAGCGAGCGACCTCGCCGCTATCGTCTAGGGGACTAGGACGCCGCCCTCTCACGGCGGAAACCCGGGTTCGAATCCCGGTAGCGGTACCTCACAAAAGCCGTAACCGTGTTCGAGCGCGCCGGTCTTCTGGATCGGCCGCGAGCTTTTGCTGTCGCCCGAGGCCTGGAGCAGTCGCGTCCGCGCCGCGGCTGCTTTGACGGATCACCGGCAGCGCCCGCCGCTCGCTGTTGCACAGCTGCCTCTGGGCGGGCGAGAACAGACGCGCACTGTCCGATTCGAGAGAAAGCACTGGGCTGGGACGAGGTCCGCCGCCCGAGCCAGTGTTGGCCGGCGACACGACCTACTCGCAGTCAGAGGTGCTCGCCGGGCGTCCGTCGAAGTCGCGCCGGAATGTCGGAGTGGTGACCGTCGCGCCGCTACCAGCTGTCCCAGCCCGGCCAGCTGCCGCCGGTGAATGGGTCGAACGGCCCGTTGTTCCCGGACAGGGGCGGCGGGAAGAACCGGATGAACGCGGCGGCGCCCAGGCTGGGGTCGGCAGCGGCGAGACTGGTGGCGCTGGCCTCGAGGGCAGTTGGCGTCGCCACCGAGTCCCAGTGGCCCGTATTGACTCGGTGCTGGATCGCCAGCACACCGGCGACCAGCTCGGAGGGGTTGAAGTTGCAGTGGAGCTGGCGCTGGATGAACGCCTGCCGGAGCAGCTCGCTGCGACCCGCGAACGCGACCGTGTCGCGGTAGTAGTTCTCTTGCTGCACCGGCACCAGCTGGTCGGAGATCGTGTGCATGTCCAGCTCGGGCACTTGCAGGCGACCGGTCGGCACGGAGGTGTGCTCCAGCGATTTGACCGCGCTCGGATCGGCGGTGATGTCGGCGTTCCGCGTGAGCCGGTCGAGGTCGCGCCCAAGGTTGAGGCCGGCCTGACCGTACAGGCTGATGACCTCGGGTGCGTACGGGGACTCGGCGAGCAGGCGCCCGAAGTTGACCCCCTTGGTCCAGGTGGCGCTGCCGCCCGCGGCTTCGTCGATATAAGGCCGTGCGAACTCGACAAAGTCCATCGTCGTGAGTAGCGGCGCCGTTCCGGTGGGGGCGAACTGAACGGCGTACTGCTCCTGTTCCTGCGTGACGTAGTCGCTGGGAGCGGGCATCGTCTCGCCCGGCGCCCACGTGGCGACGTTCATGAGGGCCATCGCCAGCGCGAGCCGGGCTCGACCCTGCGGTGTCGTCTGGGCCTGACCGGCGAGTCCATCGAGCTCGGTCCCGGTGTTCAGGCCATCGCCAGGACCCGTGAAGTCGACGAGCTTGATGTTCTCGTCGGCGGGGTTTACCAATTGCGTCATCGCGTACTCGCCGTCCAGCTGGTAGTTGTTGAGCTGGATCCCGCCGGCGACGATCCCGCAGGTCGTCAGCGCGCCGTCGAGCCGTCCGTTCGAGCGTTCGTCCTCGAGCTCGCTGATCAACCCGCCCATCGACGTGCCGACCGCGATCACGTGTTGCGGAGCTGAGGGCAGGTCCCGCTCGACGTCCGCGAGCGTGTGGAACTGATCGGTGAGCGCGCTGTCAAGCGCCCACCATGACCCGCTGGTGTCATATGAGGAGCCGGCGAGCGCATACCCGCGGGCCAGGAGCGCCTGCCGGGTTCCCGCGTCGGGGGCGTCGGCGGCCACCGGCGGACCGAAGCCGTGGCTGTAGAGCAGCAGCGTGCCGTTCCACGGTGACGGGATGTCGGCGATCCAGTTCCCGTCCGAGGTCGTCCCGGTGTAGCTGGTCGAGGTCGTGGCATGCGCGACGGGCACCCCCGCCAGGAGACCGATGAGCACTGCGGGCGCGAGCGTAGCCCAAACTCGACGTTTGATTCGTCTTCTCACCGCTACTCCTCTCTCTCCACGGATCCGCCATTCCCTCGGGCGGAGCGGCGGGAACATATCCACGATCAATGACTTTGTCAATGTCTTTGACATCCTCCGGCTCACGCGAGTCGCGGCGCCCCGACCGACGGCTAATGTTCCCGGCATGGAGTCGGCTCCAGCCCGAGCACCGTCCGCCGCGCAATCGAGGCCACGCGCTCGCGTCGGCTACCTCGTCTACCGAGTGGAACGGCGGCTGCGAGATCGCCTCGACTCCGCCGTTCGAAGCCACGGGGTGACCACGACGGAGTACGTCACGTTGAGCGTGCTGCGCAGCCACGACGGGATGTCGTGCGCGCAATTGGCGCGGTGGGCGTTCGTCACCCCGCAGGCGATGAACGTGGTGATAGTGGCGCTCGAGAAACGCCGGCTCGTCCGCCGGCGCCGCGACCCGCAGCACGGGCGCGTGTTGCGGACCTCCGTGACGCGCAAGGGGCTCGAGACCCTTGCCAACTGTGACCGCTCGATGGATGCGATCGAAGCGGACATGCTAGGCCAGCTCGAGCCTGAGGACGTCGAGGTCCTCAAGAGCCTCCTGGCTGAATGCGCGCATTCGCTCGAGGCCAGCAGACACAGGTTGCGGCTCTAAACCGCCGGCGCCGCGCGTTCCACCCTCCGCGATGGCGGCGATCTGACCGACCACTAATCGCCCGACTTCGCGACGCCGGACTCGCCCCTTCCCGTGCATCCGAGCGCGAGCACCGGCCCCGGAAGCCGCTTGCTCGCAGCAACGATTCAGCTTGTGGGCATTGATCCGAATCGGAGGAGGGCATCGTGAGTTCGTTGACGCGTTGGGTGCTTCGGCATCGGCTTGCGGTCGTTGCTGCGTGGGTTGTGCTGACGATCGCCCGGATCGCGCACGAGTTCGGTGCGGGCGGACAGCTTGCGCCGCTGGTCGTTCGTTCGAGGCCGACGAGCCGGGTCCGAGTGAGCCAGTCCCCGGGTCTGGGGTCTAGAAGGAAGGGCGAGGCGCGAGCGGATTGGAAAGCGCCTCGACGGCGCGCTTCAGGTAGCGCGTCGCGCGCCATCTAGCGCCAGGCCCGACGAACCGTGCCAGCTCACGTCCGTCGCTCAGTTGAACCGACCAGCCGTAACGGATCGGCCTGATCATCATTCGTAGTGCTCTCATCGTCGTCACCATCGTTTAGTTGAGACATCAAGTGTAGAACGGTGGCCACTAGATCGGTCAGGCACGAGCGCCCGACCGATACCTCCCGAGAAGGGGATCGAGCGCACCGCCGTCTTGCGATTCGATCACCCGGATGCAGAAGTCTCGGAGGCCCTCATCGTTGGGCCGGCACCGGGCCGCGACGCTAGGCGATCGTCTGACAGCTCCTCAGGGCGTCGGCTACTGACCGCGAGCGCCGCACTGAACCCAGATGACCGCGCGGATCTCGATCCCGCTGCCGCCCAGTACATACGATGTGGCCGATCTCGAACGGCTCCCGAGAACTCGACATAGTGAGGTGCCGGATGAAGGCGGTTGTGGTGACGGACCAGGCCGCGGGAACGGCCGGGATGACGCTGGTGGAGCGGCCCGAGCCGCCGGCGGCGATGAACGACGTCATCGTTCAGGGGTGCGGGACGGAGGCCTGCGGACGAACATCGGCAACGTCACGACCCTCGACGATGCCATCGCCGCCCTCAACCCGACTGAGCGACGCAACGGGAAGACGATCATCCGCGTTCGTCCATAGGGACTCGAAGGCGACGAGGGCGCGGGAGACGCTGGACGCGCCAACGCCGAGCTTGGCGGCGGCGTTCGGAGGCAGTCCGGCAGCCTCGGGCCCCGACCATCGTCGCCTATAGGCCACGTGAGAGAAACCGACACTCAGCCCGCGCGCGCACCACCTGTCTCGAAGCGCTCGAGTCAGCCCGGTTCGCCGATCGGCTCGCGCGCGGCGCGGATGTCGTCGAGGTGAGCAAGGCGGCGTTGAGCAGGCGAACGAGGCGCGCCGGGTCGTGCGGTGGGCAAATGACGCGCGTGAGGTTTCCCTAGGGAGAGTTTGGTTCTAGGATCGCTTTGCCTATGGCTGCCGGTCGTTCAGCTCCGGGGAGGTTGATGCTGCGCGGTCGGCGAGACGAATGTGCGGTGCTCGATCGGCTGCTCGATGGGGCGCGGGTTGGGCGAAGCGGCGCGCTGGTGCTGGAAGGCGAGGCCGGGGTCGGGAAAACCGCGCTCCTTGACTATGCGATCGGCTCGGCGTCGGATTTGAGAGTTCTGCGTGCGATCGGCGTTGAGTCGGAGATGGAGCTTGCGTTCGCTGCGCTTCATCAGTTGTGTGCGCCTGTGATCGATCGTCTCGAGCGCCTTCCCGTGCCCCAGCGCGACGCTCTTCTGACCACGTTCGGGCTGCGCGCCGGGCCGGTGCCGGATCGCTTTCTCGTTGGTCTGGCGGTGTTGAGCCTCCTCTCTGACGTGGCGGACGAGCGCCCGCTCGTGTGCGTGGTCGATGACGCGCAGTGGTTAGACCGGGCGTCGGCCCAGTGTGTGGCGTTCGTGGCGCGACGGCTGCTGGCTGAGTCGGTGGTGATGTTGTTCGCCGGACGCGAGCAGGGTGATCTGTTCGCGGGTCTGCCGGAGTTGGTTATCGAGGGTCTTCGAGATGCCGATGCGCGGTCGCTGTTGGTCTCGGTGATCCCGGGACGGCTGGACGAGGGGGTCGCCGATGAGCTCTTGGCCGAGACGCGGGGAAACCCGCTGGCGTTGCTCGAACTCCCGCGGGGGCTGTCGGCGGCGCAGTTGGCGGGCGGGTTCGCGTTGCCGGGGGCGCTGTCGTTGTCGGGCAGGATCGAGGAGAGCTTTGTGAAGCGGCTGGAGGCCCTCCCGGCGGAGACCCAGCGTCTTTTGTTGGTCGCGGCGGCGGAGCCTGTCGGTGACCCGGCGCTGTTGGGGCGGGCGGCCGAGCGGCTCGGGATCACGCGCGCGGCGCTCGAGCCGGCGGAATCGGCCGGCTTGTTGGAGGTCGATGCGCGGGTGCGGTTTCGCCATCCGCTGGTGCGCTCGGCGATCTACAGAGCGGCTGCACCGAACGACCGCCGCCGGGTGCACCGGGCGCTGGGAGAAGCGACCGACGCGCGGGTTGATCCCGACCGGCGGGCGTGGCACCTGGCCGAGGCGGCGGCGGGTCCTGACGAGGATGTCGCAGCTGAGCTCGAACGGGCTGCCGACCGGGCGCAGGCGAGAGGGGGACTGGCCGCGGCGGCGGCGTTTCACGAGCGATCGGCGCTGTTGACGAACGACCCGGATCGCCGCGGGCAGCGCATGCTTGCGGCCGCCTCAGCGAAGCACAACTCGGGCGCACTCGACGCTGCGCGCGCGCTCTTGGTAGACGTTGAAGCCGGGCCGCTGGACGAGCTCGGGCGCGCGCGCGCCGACCTTTTGCAGGGCCGAATCGCGTTGGAGCAGCGGCGCGGCGACGAGGCCGGCCGCCTGCTGGCAAGCGCGGCGAGACGCCTCGAGCCGCTCGACATCGAGCTCGCGCGCGAGACGTACCTCGAGGCGCTCGGAGCCGCGATGGTCGGAGACCTCGAAGTCCCGGGCGGCGCGCGGGCAGTCGCCGAGGCCGCGCGGGCGGCGCGATCCAGCCCCACCCCGCGCGCGGCTGACGTTCTGCTCGATGCGTTCGCGACCCGCTTGACCGATGGGTACGCGGCGGCGGCGCCGGTGCTCATCCGAGGGCTTGAGCTCCTGCTGGCATCTGATGTCACCAACGAGGATGTCGGTCGCTCGCTGTCGCTCGCCGGCAACAGAGCCAGCGCGATCGTTGCGCTCGAGCTGTGGGATGTCGAGGCCTTCCATCTCCTCGCGTCCCGCCGAGTGCAGCTCGCCCGCGACGCGGGCGCGCTCGTGCATCTTCGGTTCGCGCTCAGCTTCCTGGCGAGAAGCCAGCTGCTCGCCGGCGAGGTGACTGCGGCCACCTCGACGATCGACGAAGCCCAGTTGATCGCCGAGGCGAGCGGGAATCTACCGCTCGTGAACGCACCGATGATTCTCGCCGCGTGGCGCGGGCAGGAGGAGCGGGCGTCGGAGCTGATCGAGGCCACCGCGGAGGAGGCGGCCGCACGCGGATGGACGTCCAACGCCTACGCGAGATCCGTGCTCTACAACGGCCTCGGCCGCCACGACGCCGCGCGCGACGCCGCCCGGGAAGCGTTCCAAGACGATCTGGTCGGACACGGACCCTTCCTGGTGCCCGAGCTTGCCGAGGCGGCATCCAGGACCGGCGACACGGCGCTGCTCGAGTCCGCCCTGGAGTGGCTCTCAGCGCGCACCCGTGTGGTCAGCTCGGAGTGGGTGCTCGGCATCGAAGCCCGTGTGCACGCGCTGCTCAGCGAGGGCGAGGCCGCCGAGCGCCTGTACCGCGACTCGATCGTGCACCTCTCCGGTAACCGCGTCCGGCTCGACCTGGCCCGCACGCACCTGCTCTACGGGGAATGGCTGCGACGCGAGCGCCGCCGCCTCGACGCCCGAGAGCAACTCCGCACCGCGCTTGAGATGTTCACCAGCATGGGCACCGACGCCTTCGCCACGCGGGCCGAACGAGAGCTCCTGGCCACCGGCGAGCGCGTCAGCAAACGCACGGTCGAGACCCGCGACGAGCTCACTCCTCAGGAGGCTCGGATCGCCAGACTCGCCGGCGAGGGCTTGTCGAACGCCGATATCGGCGCGCGACTGTTCATCAGCCAGCACACGGTCGCCTACCACTTGCGCAAGGTGTTCAGCAAGCTCGGCATCACCTCGCGCAACCAGCTCGACCGGGTGCTGCCCGAAGCCGGCGTCCGGCAGACGGCGTGACCAGCAGCACAAATCACGCCACTCACTGGTCACGACGATCTCGTTGCCCATGCCAGCGACGCCGTACAGGCCCGGCGGACATCGTTTCGCACGCCGAAGCCGAACAGGTATTGCGCAAGGCGGGTTATCCCCAGGAACGAATCAACGACGTGCTCCGTCACCTCGCGGATGTCGCGAAAGTCGAGGCCGGCGTTCACTAGGTTTTCTCCGCCCGAGCCCTCTCGTATACCGGGTTGATGCTGTCTGGACCGGCTGGTCGGTACAGGCGACTCCACGGGCATGCCGAGACTCAAGCTGCCGAACCTGTGACGGAACGACGAAAGGAACACCGCAATGACCAGCCTGCCGATTCGCGATCCGGTTGCAGACCATCTCATCACGCCGAAGAACTCCGCGCTGATCCTCATCGACTACCAGCCCACACAGTTCTCGTCGGTCCGATCGATGGACCCAGCTCTGCTGCTCAAGAACATCGTGACCACGGTTAAGACGGCGACGCTCTTTGGGCTGCCGATCGTCCATTCGACGGTGAATGTCAGTTCCGGCCAAAATCAGCCGACCGTCCCCGAGCTTGCCGAGCCGCTCGAGGACAGTCCCCCGATCGACCGCACGACCATCAACTCGTGGGAGGACGCCGACTTCGTGGCGGCCGTGCGCGCCACCAGGCGGCGCAAGCTGATCTTCTGTGCACTCTGGACCGAGGCTTGCATGGCCTTCGCGGCGCTCGATGCACTGAGCGAGCGCTATGAGGTCTACCCCGTGGTCGATGCGATTGCCGGCACGTCGGTCGAAGCTCACCGCGCCGGGCTGGAGCGTGTCTCGCAAGCCGGAGGCAAGCCGAGCAGCTGGGTCTCGCTCGCGTGCGAGCTTCAGCGCGACTGGGCGCGCCAGGAGACCGTTCCGGAGTTCGTTCGGATCGTCTTCACCGACCGCCCGTCGAAGCACCAGTCTGGCGTCGAAGCCGCCGCCGCCGCATCACTCGCCGGCTGATCGAGCAGTTCGCCGCGCCCCGCCCAGCCGCCAGACCGGTTCGTGGTGTCGACGAGCTCACCCCGCGCGAGCTGGAGGTGTTCCGGCTGCTCGCGACCGGCATGACCAACAGCGAGATCGCCTCCCAGCTGATCATCGGGGAAACCACCATCAAGACGCACGTCACCCGCATCCTGATGAGCTCTAATCTGGTGGTGATGACCATCATCGGGTGTCCGAGCTGCAACGCCCGCAACCGGGTCGGCCCAATTGCCCAGGGAATCCCCCGGTGTCCGCGGTGCAAGTCCACGCTTCCGTGGGTCGTAGAGGCAGACGAGGGCACGTTCACGGCCGAGACCACCGCGTCAGTGCCTGTGGTGGTGGATTTCTGGGCGGCGTGGTGTGGACCGTGTCGGATGATCTCGCCCGTGCTCGAAGACCTGGCCACGCGTCACGCGGGGCACCTCAAGGTCGTCAAGGTCGACGTCGATTCGAATCCCGGGCTTGCGACCAGGTTTGGCGCACAATCCATCCCGTTGCTCGTCGTGATCCGGGACGGGAAAGAGGTCGACCGAGTTGTCGGGGCGCTGCCTCGCTCCGCCTTGGAGCAGCGGTTGGGGCCAGTGCTCGGCGCCTGAGTCCTACCTCTGGGCGCGAGCGGCCCGTCCGTTGGCGTCGCGCGCCTTCATCGGTAGCTAGTGACGTTGCTCCCCCCCTCCGGTTTGAGCGCGCGCGAGCCTCGGCGTCCTCGGGCCGCTAAGACTGAGCGCCGGTGTCCTGTGGGGCTTAGCCGACGTGGTCTAGGCGGGGTCGCCGGCGGTGCTGATCGCGCCCTCGGGCTTGGCCGAGCGTCGGCGGGTTGGGCTTGGTTGATGGGTTGATCGGTAGGCGGTCGCGCTGGCTAGGAGCGCAATGGCGGCGAAGGTGGCGGTAGTGACCGCAAGAGCGTGGGTGGCGTGACTGATGCCTGCGTTCGCATTAAGGCTGAGATACAGAGTGCCGAAGGCGGCGACGCCGATCGCGCCGCCGATTTGTGTGGCGGTGGTGCTGACGCCGCTGATATCAGGCGCGTATGCGGTGGGTGTGCTCTTGGTCAGATGCGCGATCAGCGCGCTGAATTGGACGCCGAGCCCGAGACCCCCGACGGCGAGCAGGGGAAGGAGGAGCACCTCGGCGTGGTGGCCGGTGAACAGCGCAGCGCTGATCGCCGTATAGGAGGCGCTCAGCAGTATGCAGCCGGCGCCGGGGGCTAGGGGGATCACGCGCAGCGCCAGCCGGCGTACCAGTTGACCGGCGAGGCCGAAGGCCGCGACCCACGGAACGAGCGTCAGGCCGGAGATGAGTGGGCTGTCTGCGAGACCCTGCTGGAGGTATTGGGCGAGGGTGAAAAGCAGCGCGTAGTACGTGCCGGTCGCGCCGAGGAGGGTCAGCAGTCCCCAGCGGATCGCTGGTCGTGCGACGATCTGCACATTGACCAGCGGCGAGCCGCGGTTGGCCGTGATGCGTCGTTCGGTGGCCAGGAAGAGTATGAACGTGGGAACGCTCGCGGCGAGGGAGATCCACGTCCATAGGGGCCATCCCTCGCTGCGCCCGAGCGTGAGCGGTAGGACGAGGAGGAGCATGGTGGCCGAGAGTGCCGCGACGCCTGGTAGGTCAACGGGCCGCGCCGTGCGGTGGCTGTCGGCGGGTAGGTGGTGCCTCGCGGCCGCGATCACGGCTGCTGGGATCGGGAGGTTGATCAGGAAGATCGCCCGCCAGTGGCTGCCGGCGATGTTGGCGGAGATCAAAGCGCCACCGAGGATCTGCCCAGCGACAGCGCCGGTGGACAGCGCGATCGCGCACAGGCCGATCGCGCGGATCCGCTCTTTGCCGTCGAAGTTGAGTTGGATGCCCGTCAGCGTCTGGGGAAACATCAGGGCCGCGCCGGCACCCTGCAACACACGGGCAAACACGAGCGCAATTGGGCTGGGGGCCACCCCACACACGAGCGAAGCGAGGCTAAACACGCCGATGCCGAGCAGGAACACGCGCCGATAGCCGTGGGTCTGCCCGAGCCGGGCGCCGGTGATCAAGAGGACGGCGAGGGCGATCAGGTAGCCGCCGATTACCAGCTCGAGGGCAGCGCCCGAGGCGCCCAGATCGGTGTGGATCGATGGCGTGGCCACGTTGGCGATGGTGGCGTCGATCTGAGCCATGAACGGGCCGACGAGCAGCACGCCCAACAGCCAGCCCTTGTGAGCTGCGCGTGGCGGTGTCATTGGGGGTTCCTCTCGTTCGCGGTCACGCGACCGCATCGGCCACGCCCTTACCTGTAAGACGTCGGCACCGCTCCTGGCGTGAGATCCGATTGATGGAACGCTGGCGGCGACCCCGCCTCAGACCCCGTCGCGCTCGTCAAGGGCGCACTCGCTGTCGAGCTCGCCCAACACCAACCCGACAAGCAGCGCCAAGGTCGTGAAGATCTCGGTATCGCGAAGCCCTCCCATCCCAACGACCGGCGGCGGTTCGAGTGGGACGCTGGTCAGCAGTCCCTTGAGCCCGCTGGTCGGGGCGCCTGCGGCCGGGACCGCCGTTGGCAGCACGCCCGGCGCCGGTGCCGTTGCAATGCCGTCGGCGACGAGCACCCCGATCGCCGCGGCTCCGTCGGGTCTGTTGGCGCAGGCGGCTTCTCCACCACAGGCTGGTCCGCCGCCAGCCGCCGCGCAACAGAACGGAACGCAGGCCGGCGGCCCTCAGAGCGGCGCAAGCATGCCGCTGAGCGTCCCGGGATTCGGCGAGGTCATGCTCCCGGTCCCGACCTCGGACCCGAAGCCCGCGACCCCGTCGATCCCGCAGTCGATCTCGATGCCCCACGACCCCAGCGCGCCGTCGCCGCTCGCCTCGAACGCGCCCGCGGACGGGTCGTCCCAAGCGGCCCCACCCGTCGACGGTTTCACGCCGGACAATCAGGCGAACCCGATCGCATCGCCGAGCGCGCCGCCGGCTGACACCTCCGCGTTGGCCACGGCACCGGCTCCCCCGGATGCGTCCGCGCCGGCGCCGGCTGATAACCCGGTACCCACGCCGACGGCTGATAACCCGCCACCCGCGCCGGCGCCGGTTGATGCGACTCCGCCGCCGGTGGATGCGAGTCCGCCGCCGCCGGCGGATGCGACTCCGCCGCCGCCGCAGCCATGAGCGACGACTGACTGCCGGCGAAAGTCCTACCTGGACGCAGGACACGCAAGCCCTTCGGCCAGCCGGGCCGGATCTTGCAACGTCCTCGGCCAGCTTCCAAGAGCCGTCCGAGCTGAAGATGTGCTCTGCGTTGGCGGCTAATCGGCGCCGACGACCTTGAAGTGCTGGTTGACGAAGATGTGGTGCGGCCAGTTGACCCCGATGTTGTGGACCTCGTACTCGCCGTTGCTCAGCGTCACGACACGGTCGACGACGCCCCCCGGGTAGGCCTCCAATGCGGCTTTTGTGGCCTGGTTCGCCGTGGTTCCGCTGACGATCGTGCCGGACCCCTGCTTGTAGTTCGCTGGGATCTGACCCACCTGCTTCGACGCCGCCGGGGCACCACGCTTGAAGGGAATCGCCTTCGACGATGTCCCCGAGTCGGTGTTGCCCGTTTGCACGAGGACATACGTGGCCGTGATCGTCGTGCTGTCGGTTGTTCCTAGCACGAGGACGGTCTTGCCTTTGGTAACGGCGCTCGCTGACGTCGACTTCGTACCTGCCTCATACCTCGTAGACGTCGTCTCTTTAACTGTCACCTTCTCACCTGTCGACGTCAACAGTCCGAACCCCGAAGTGGACACGCTGCTGACCTTGCCGATTGATCCGCCCGCGGCGGGTCCGGATCGAGCGTTGGATCCGCCGCTACCCGGCCCGGCTTGCGCTGATGTTGCCGAGGGGGACGTGGCCGTTGTCGCGCTGACCGGGCCGGTGCTGGCGGTTGCGCTGACGATTCCGTAGGCACCGCCCCCGATCGCGATGGCCGAGGCGCCGATGGCGATGGACCTGGTGAGTCTTCTGGAGAACATGGATTGTCCCTTCCGTCGTCTGTTGATCGTGAATTAGCGGCTTGCTGCCACTATGCGTCGACACGCTGAGAACGGCCTGAGAGCGACCCAAGACGTTCCTGAGAAGTCGAGGACTGGGGGGGGTTCCCGAGACCAGGCAGTCCGGCGTGCTACTCAGCTTCTTGTCGGAAAGCTCTCAGGGTTCTCTCAGGATTCGAGTCGATAATCGTGGCGTGGAACATCAGCCGGAAGGCGTGCGGGTGCTGGTGGTCGACGATGAGCCGAGCATCGTCGATGTGATCTCGATGGCGCTGCGCCATCACGGCTTCGAGGTGGAGGCGGCCGGTACCGGCAAGGACGCGCTGGACCAAGTGCGTCGGCGGCGTCCGCACGTGATGGTGCTCGACGTGATGCTGCCCGATATGGAGGGGTTCGAGGTTGCCCGGAGGCTGTCGGCCGAGCATGTTGAGGTTCCGATCCTGTTTCTCAGCGCCCGGGACGCCACCGCGGACAAGGTGCGGGGGCTGACCACCGGCGGCGATGACTACATGACCAAGCCGTTCAGCCTCGAGGAGCTGATCGCGCGGCTGCGGAACATCCTGCGTCGCACGGGCGCGTACGGGGAGTCCTCTGGTCGCCTGCGGTTCGCCGATCTCGAGCTCGATGAGGACACCTTCGAGGTTTCGCGTGGCGGTCGGCCGATCGAGCTCACGGCGACGGAGTTCCGGTTGCTGCGCTACCTGATGCTCAACCCGCGGCGGGTGCTCACGCGCGGGCAGCTGCTGGATCACGTCTGGAGCTACGACTTCGGTGGCGACGCGCGCGTGCTGGAGACCTATGTCAGCTATCTGCGCAAGAAGATCGACGCTGACGGTCCACCGCTGCTGCACACCGTGCGCGGCGTCGGCTACGCCCTGCGGCTCCCGAAGGGGTGAGGCGATTGTCGCTGCGCGCGCGCCTGCTCGTCGGCCTCGTGGCGCTGGTGGCAATCGGGCTCGGTACAGCCGCGGTCGTGACCTACTTGGAGCAGCGTTCGTTCCTGCTTTCCAGGGTCGACCAGGAGGTCGGCGACTCCAGGATTCCCGTCGCCGTGACGCTCGGTCTCATCCACCCCGGCGGCGCAGCGAGCCCCCCGGCACCGGCAACCACCTCGAGTCACGCGCCGTCGACGTTTCAGACCTCGGGGACCTATGGCGTGCTGCTCGACTCGTCCGGCAAGGTGATCGAGATGCACTCATTCACCTACGACCAGACTGCGCCGTCGCCCCCGGAGCTGCCCGCGAAGCTGCCAGTCGCGCCGTTCAAATCGACGCGGTTTCCTCTGTTCACAGTCGACTCGAAGTCAGGCTCGAGGCTGCGGTACCGGGCGGCCGCGTTCTCGGTCCCGGGCGAACGCGTCCTGGTGATCGCGGTACCGCTGCAGGAAGTCGATCAGACGCTTCAGCGATTGATCCTCGTTGAGGTGCTGGTCGGTGCGGGGGTGATCCTCGGGCTGATCGCGCTCGGGTGGTTCGTGATCCGGGTCGGCCTGCGGCCGTTAGAGCGAATCGGGCGGGTCGCGAGCGAGATCGCGCACGGCGATCTCACGCGCCGTGTCAGTCCGGCGAACCAGCGAACGGAGGTCGGGCGGCTCGGAATGTCGCTGAACGAGATGCTCGTGCAGATCGAACAGGCGTTTGAAGATCGCGGCGAGAGCGAGGACCGCCTGCGCCGCTTTCTGTCCGACGCGTCGCACGAGCTGCGGACCCCGCTCGCGTCGATTCGTGGCTACGCCGAGCTATTCCGGCTCGGCGCCGCGAACGACCCCGCAGAGCTCGAACGGGTGATGGCCCGGATCGAGGCCGAGGCGACCCGGATGGGGGTTCTGGTCGAGAACCTGCTCCTGCTCGCGCGACTCGACGAGCTGCCCGAGATGCGACTCGTCGCGGTGGATCTCCGCGAGCTGGCCGAGCAAGCAGCGCAAGACACGCGGGCGGTCGCGCCGGAGCGCGACGTCCGCCTGACCGCGGACGGCGACGCCGTGCGGGTGCTCGGCGATCCGGAGCAGCTACGTCAGGTGCTGGCGAACCTGACCCGCAACGCGGCGATTCACACGCCGGCGGACACCGCGATCGAGATCATCGTTTGGCGTGAAGGTGATCGAGCGGTGCTCGAGGTTCGCGATCACGGGCCTGGGCTGCCGGCCGACGCCGGCGACCGGGTATTCGATCGGTTCTGGCGGACCGAGGGGGGACGAACCCGCGGGCCCGGCGGGTCCGGTCTGGGCCTCGCGATCATCAAGGCAATCGTGCAGGCCCATCACGGCGAGGTACGTGCCGGCAACGCCCCCGACGGCGGCGCTGTGTTCCAGGTCACGCTTCCGATCATGCAGGCCACCGACCCGGCCGGGGTGCCGGAGGAGCCCGCGACCCAGGCGTGATCCTCAACGCGCTCCGGGCCGCCGGCGCGCCCCGCCCGGGCCAGGGTCGCTGTGTCGATGGCCGGGGGGGTGGACGTCGCATTCACTGCCCTCCAAACCCGCAGGCAACTCGCGCGCGCCGGGCCGACTGGTTGCTCGCGGCGAGGACGAGTTGGCGCACCGGACTCGGGCGAGGCCGGCGCGGGGCGAAATCCGCTGCGGCGACATGCTTAACGGCCCAAAGTCCGCGCCCGTGGTCGACCTTGGTTACATAAGCATGCCCCACATGCTTATGTAGCCAAGGTCCAGCAGACGCGCGCGATTTGTCCCTGTATGCAGGCGAAATTGTCAGACGGCTGACACCATCGGGCCCGGCGAAACCGTCACCAGCGCCGTTGCCCGCGCGGACCGCACCGCTACCGCCCTGCGCGGCGCCGCCCGCGCCTAACCGGCCCGCCCGCCGGGCCTAATCCCGCCGCGCGGGCGCAACCGGTCCGCGCGGGCGTAATCCGGTCCGCGCGGGCGTAATCCGGTCCGCGCGGGCGCAAGTCGGTCCGCCGCGCCCCCGGGGGGGGACCGCAACTACCCTCCATAGCGTCCTCGGCGACCCGGCCGCGGCATGAGAACGGCCACGGAACGAATCGAGCCCATCGAACGTCGCCAGCGCACCATCCTAGAGGCGGACGACCGGCTCTCCGACGTCGGAAAGTGCCGAGCGGAGCTGCTTGCGGGAGCTGATCCCGAGCTTGCCGAACATCTTGGTCAGGTGCCACTCAACTGTGCGCGGGCTCAGGAACAGCTGGGCGCCGATCTCGGGGTTCGTCTGCCCGTCGGCGGCTAGGCGCGCGACCTGCAGCTCTTGCGGGGTCAGCTCGTCGAGCGTCTCGACCGTGCGCTTGCGCACCGTCTCGCCCGTGGCCAGCAGCTCACGTCGGGCGCGCTCGGCGAACGCCTCCATGCCCATGTCCGAGAGCATCGCGTGAGCGACTCGCAGCTGCTCGCGGGCGTCGACGCGACGGTGCTCGCGCCGCAGCCATTCGCCGTACAGGAGGTGCGTGCGGGCCAATGTCGCGGGGGTCTTGACGTGCGACAGCCGTTCAATCGCCTCCCGATAGAGCCGCTCAACGGCTTCTCCCTCGGCAACCATCGCCGCCGCGCGCGCATGGGTCCCGAGCGCCCAGTCCGTGCCGGCGGCACGCGCAATCTCAGCGAGTTGGGCGAGCGGAGCAGTCGCGCGCTCCGCGTGACCGCTGCGCGCGGCAGCCTCGACCAGCTCCGCCAGCAGCAACATCGCCGGCCCCAGCCCTCCCGCTGCCTCGACGGCCCGCTCGGCCGCGGCCAGGGCATCCTCGTAGCGGCCGAGTCCGTTGTAGCGGATCGCGCTGCCCCAGTCATTGGCGGCGAGGAAGAGCCCCTCGCCGCGTCGCAGCACGTCCTGCCGGCGTGCCTCGATGAGCGCCACCGCCTCGGCGTCCCGTCCCCGCCAGTTCGCCAGCACGATCGACGTGCGCAGCGTCACGTGACTGCCGGTGGCCTCGACGACGGCGTCCGACTCGGCGGCCAGCGACATCGCCACCCCGATCCTCCCGGAGAACAGCTCGACGAGCACGCGGTCGGTGAGCGCGACGGGCAGCGCGGAGAACGCGCCCGCGCGGCGCGCGAGCTCGAGATGGCGCGCGGTGAGCTCGTCCCACGCCCCATCATCGGCCAACGCCCGGGCGATGCGGCAGGCGAGCCACAGCCAGCGCAGCTCGTCCTCCTCGGAGAGCCGCTCGTCACGGAACGCGCGCAGCGCGACCTTCAATGCCGGCGCCCCCGCAGCGTAGCCCTCCCGGGTGAGGAGGGCGAGCCCGTCCAGCAGCAGGTCGCAGGCACGGGTAGAGGGCGCCCAGTCAGCGGCCAGAACGGCGGCCGCGACCTCGCGCGGATCGCCTCCCCGCACCAGGCGGTCGGCGGAGAGCGCAGCTCGCGAATGCCTCGAGGTATGCCTCGCGCGCGAGCCTCGGATCGAGCGGCTCGAGCCGCTTGGCCGCCTCGAGCAGCAGGGGGGAGCGTCGCGGCCCCGCGTCGTCGCGAAGGTGATCTGCGCGTGTAACAGCTGGGCGCGCGCTTGCTCGAGCTCGTCCAGGGGTCCCGCCTTGGCGACCGCCAGCAGCCGCAGCGCCGCGTCGTTCGCGCCGGCCTGGTGCTTGCCCTTTGCGGCGAGGAGCGCACGCTGTGCCCGGCGCCTCGGATCGGGCGTCAGTTCGACGGCACGCTCGTGAAATGCCGCCCCCGCCGCCAGGCCGCCTCGCGCCCGCGCTCGGCCGGCCGAGCGCTCCAGCTCGGCGGCGACGTCCTCGTCGAGCCCGGCCGTCGCGTGCGCGCGGTGCCAGGCGCGGCGATCGGGGTCGATGTCGGCATCGGTGGCTTCGGCCAGCGCCCGGTGAACGCGCTGTCGCTCCTCCGGCGCTGCCGCGCGCTTCACCGCCGAACGCACGAGCGGATGATCGAAGCGCACCTGCGCGCCGAAATCGACCAGCCCCGCGGCGCCGGCCGGCGCAGCCGCGTCCGGCCCGATGCCGAGCTCCGCAGCCGCCCGCCACACCAACACCGGATCCCCGAGCGGCTCTGCCGCGGCGACGAGAAGCAAGAGCCGCGTCGAGGGCGGCAGCGGCGCCAGCCGCTCCCTGAAGCTCTGCTCGATCCGCCCCGACAGCGTCGGGCCGTCGGACAGTCCAGAACCCGCCCGCGAGCTCGGCAGGCGTCCAGCCACGTGGCAGCTCGAGCAGTGCCAGCGGGTTGCCGCGCGTCTCGGCCACGATCCGATCACGCACGCGCTCGTCAAGTGGACCGGTGACCACGGTCGCGAGTAACTCGTGCGCATCACAGTCATCCAGCCCGCCGACGGCGAGCTCCGGCAGCCCATCGAAGTGCCGATCGCCGCTCGGCTCGCGCACGGCGAAGACCAGCCCGACCGACTCGGTACCGAGACGGCGCGCGACGAACGCCAGCGCCTGTGCCGACGCCGCGTCGAGCCACTGCGCGTCGTCCACGATGCAGACGAGGGGCCGGTCTTCCGCGACGTCGGAGAGCAGACTCAGGACCGCCAGGCCGACGAGGAACCGATCCGGCGCATCGCCGTCGCGCAAACCGAACGCGGTGCCAAGCGCATCGCGCTGCGGGCCGGGAAGCCGCTCGACGCGATCCAGGAACGGCGCACACAGCTGCTGCAACCCCGCGTACGCGAGCTCCATCTCCGACTCGACTCCGGCCGCCCGGGCGATGCCGCACCCCGACGAGTGCTGCGCCAGATACTCCAGCAACGCACTCTTGCCAACCCCGGCATCCCCGCGCAGCACCAGCGCCCGGCTTGGACCCCCGCGCACACTCGCCACCAGCTGATCCAGCGCCGCCGCACTCGCCGAGCCGGCCAAGCAGCCGCCGCGCTGAAACCGTGGTCGACATCACGCCAGCGTAGGGGCGGCTCCCCGCATTGGCAACCTGGCGCCGACGGCCCGTGACCACGGGATCAGGCACCCCCGGGGGTGCTAACCCGGGTGCCCAACGGGCGCGACGAACAGGTGCGGAGGCCACGATTCATGGCGGCACCACTACGAAGATCGATCGAGGTCTTCCTACACACAGGAGGTAGCCATGAGCGCCACTGAAGAACGCACCAGAAGCCGCGACGCGAGCGTCGGGCGGGTCGACATGAAGCTCGAGGTCCAGATCATCCCCGTATCCGACGTCGACCGATCCAAGGAGTTCTATGAGCGCTTGGGTTGGAGGCTCGACGACGACGTCGCCCCGATGGAGGGCCTTCGCATCGTCCAGTTCACACCCCCAGGCTCGGGTAGCTCGGTCACGTTCGGCCAGGGACTCACGACCGCCGCGCCCGGCTCGGCCGAGGGAGGGCTGGTCGTCTCCGACATCGAAGCGGCATATGGCGAACTCGTCAGCCGCGGGATCAACGTGAGTGACATCTGGCACGGGCCGCCGTTCCCAGTCGAGGCGCGGCAACCCGGCCCCGATCCCGAGCGCAACAGCTACGGATCGTTCTGTTACTTCACCGATCCCGATGGCAATACGTGGCTGGTCCAGGAGGTCACGACCCGGCTCCCCGGCCGGATGAACGCCACTGAGACGGCCTGCGTATCGGCGGCGGAGTTGGAGAGCGCGCTTCGGCGTGCCGAAGCCGCCCACCGCGAACACGAGAAGCGCGCTGGGCGGTCGCACCTGTTCCACCGGTCCGACCAAGACCAGAACTGGCTCGCCTGGTACACCGCCTACATGGTGGCCGAACAGGCCGGGACGGACTTGCCTTCGTGACCGGTCCCGCGCTCGCCCCGGCCGCCGCGGCTGCGGCAGCCGGGGCCACGCGGCACCGATGTGGATTGACCGTCAAACACTTCCCGGAGGAACCTGAAATGAGCACAATCGACAGCAGCACTCCCAGTCACAACCCAGGCTCCGAAGCGTGGTCCCGGGTCGGGTGAGCGCGATGGATTTCCTTGTCGAGTTCGAGATCAACGTTCCCGAGGGGACTCCGGAGACCGAAGTCACGGCGCGCGAGGACGCTGAGTCGGCCGCCGCAGCCAAGCTTGTGGACCAAGGACACCTTGTCCGGCTTTGGAAGCGGCGCATTGCCCCGGGTGAGAGCAGGCCTATCGGGTTGTATCGCGCCGAGAGTGAAGCGGACATGGACAGCCTGCTGCGCGCGCTTCCGCTCTACGAGTGGATGCGCGTCTCGGTCACGCCGCTGGAACCCCATCCCAACCATCCGGCGGTCCAGGAATGCGTTCCGCGTCACCGTCAGGAGGCAGGCGTGAGCGGTCACGTTCCCGAACCTCGCCTGACCCAGATCTACAGCTTGGAGGCGACTCTCGCCCCACCGCTGGAGCTCGGGGACACAGCCCAAGGGCGTCGGCGTATCGTGCCCCTGACAGGTGGGAGATTCAGCGGTCCGGAGATGAGCGGCAGGCTGCTTCCGGGCGCCAGCGCCGATTGGCAGATCATCCTCCCGGATGGCACCGCGCTCGGCGATATCCGCTACGTCCTGCAGACCGACCGCGGGGATCTCCTCTATGTCACGTCACGCAGCATCCGTCACGGCAGCCCGGAGGTGCTCGCGCGCCTCGGGCGTGGAGAGGACGTCGACCCACACGAGTACACGTTTCGCACCTCAACCCAAATCGAGACGGCAGCCCCCGATCTCGACTGGCTGAACAAGGGCATCTTCATCAGCGTGGGCGGCCGCCAGGCCGCCAGCGTCATCTACGAGACGTATCTCGTCGGATGAGTGCAGCGCCCACCCCGTCGCGATCGATCGCTCGAGCGCAGTGGCCCGCGAGCAACCCCACCCCTAACCGCGCAAACGCGAAAGGAAGGCACCCGAGCCCGGCACGCCGGGCTGCCGATGAGCGCCCGCTCAGCCGATCAGCGGGAGCGCGCGCGCCTCGGCGAGGTCGCGGAGCGCGTCCTGCATCCGTCCCGTGACGAGCTCGTAGCCCTCGTCGGGATCGCTGCAGGCGCCGCCGAGTTCCGCGCGCAGGTCGATCGGCGGCAGCACCTGGATCGAGATCTTCGCCGGCAGCGGGAGGCGTCCGGGGAGGTCGAGCACGGTGATGCCCCACGGCGGTGCGATCTGAACCGGCGCGACGTCGATCCGCAGCAGCCGGTGGAGGTGCAGCAGTCGCGCGATGTGCTCGCCCTGGCCGAGGAACAGCGCTGTCTCCTGGCCGCCGATCGACACGACCGGGACGATTCGCACGCCGTGCTTGAGCGCGAGCCGGACGAAGCCGGTCCGGTGGGCAAAGTCGATCTCGGCGGAGTGCCAGCTGGCCCGGTAGGTTTCGTGGTCGCCGCCTGGATAGACCAGCAGCGCGGCGCCGTCCGCGAGCGCGCGGCGCATGTTCTCAGGCGAGGCCGGCACCGTCCCGTACGGCGTGAGTATGGCCCGGACGCCAGGCAGTTTGAACACGAGGTCGTGCGCGAGCTGGAAGAACGCGCGCTCGGGGCCGAAGTAGTCATAGAACGCCTGCGCGAAAATGAACGTATCGGCGATCAGCGTGCCGCCCGAGTGGTTGCCCACGAGCAGCACCGGCCCGCGCGGCGGGATGTTCTCCAGCCCGCGGACGTCGGCGCGGAACCAGACGTCAGCCATGACGCGCAGCGCGGGGAGCGTACGCGCGATGTACTCGGGGTCACGCAGCTCGAACGGGTCGGCGGCCGGCGGCCGGTGCGCGAGGTGGCGCGGGTCGGCGGCGTGGACGACGTCGGCCGATATGGCGCGGAGCATCCGTGCGTCCGCGGAGACGGCGCCGAGCATTCGGCTCATTCCGCTGCCACGGCGATCGCGCACAACGACCGGAAGCACGCGACGCTGCGCGGGCCGGTCCGTGGTCTGTGGCATCGAACGCCTCCTTGATCGCCTCCGACTTTACGGCCCGGGCAGCGCTGCGCATCGGTACGGAGTACTGAATTCTCTGCGGTCGAGTGCCGCTTACAGATCTCCGCGAAGTCCCGGATCAGTTGTACGATGGCCGCACCGTCTACACGCAAGGACTGGGTTGTGGGGCATCGCTTGACTTGTGGGGCAAGGCTTTGTGGCATCCGGCCGCTCCCTGGCGTGGGATCCACCGGCAGGGTGCGAGCGATAGCCGCGATCGCGCTCTGCGCGCTTGGCCTGAGCGCCTCGCCGGCCGCCGCAACGGTGGGAGCCACTTATACGGCGGTGCCCCTGTTGGGGGCGGCCGGCACGTGCATCAACCAGGCGAGGGCGGTCAACGATCTCGGCGACGCTGTTGGGTTGGCCTACTTCCCCAGTAACCAGCCGGCCAACACGTCTCATATGGAGGCGTTCTACTGGCACGCCGGCAGCCTGCTCCAGCTGCCGGCTGGGGACCCGTCCCTGCACGTCTTCGGCAACGGGACATGCAGCGACGGCAGCAACGACGCCGCCAACGACATCAACGGCTCTGGCACGGCCGTCGGCTGGGCGTACTTCAAGGACCCGAATCCAGCCAACACAGACGACCGGCTCGCGGCGGAGTGGCCAGCCGGAGCCAGTGCTGCGACGTCGCTCGGGCTGCTTCCGAGCGCGACTCCGGCGAAATGCTCCATGGAGGCGCCGTCGTTCGTCTCGGAGGCCGACGCCATCAACGCCGGCGGGGACATCACGGGCAACGGCACGAATTGCACCGCCAGCGGCTTTGCACAGTACAGCGCGGTGCTGATCCCGCACGGGGGCACGCTCGCGACCAGCGGCCAGGTGATCGCGCCACCCACCCTCGGCGGGATCGCGACCGGTGTCGCAATCAACAGCGGCGATCAGGTCGTCGTCAACCAGCAGCCTCCGGCAAATCCCAACGCCACCGAGTCCGACCTCTGGTCCAAGTCCGGCAACACGACAAAGCAGCTTCCGTTCGTGGCCAGCTTCTGGTCGAACGTGCTCAACGACTCCGGCGTCGTCGTTGGCACCGATAGCAACCTGCCCGTCTATTCGGTCAACGCGGGGCCTGAGATGCACCTGACCCCGGCCGGCGGGCTTCCGAACGGCTACGCCAACGGCGTCAACGCCGACGGCGACGTGGTCGGCTACTCGTTCGGCAACGGCAAGTCGATCGCGACGCTGTGGCCGGCCGCGGTGCCGCCCGCGACCGGGACGCCGCCGGCGCCGATCGACCTGCAGACGCTGCTGCCGGTAGGGTCGCCGACGCTGGTCGGCGCTCTCGCGATCAGCAAGAACGGAACGATCCTCGCCTCGAGCGACAGCGGCTACCAGATCCTCACGCCCGGCGGCCAGCGGATCTCCGGCCGGCTTACCGATCCCCAGGCGCAGGGCATCGGCATGATCCAGGTCGAGGTCAAGGGCACCGATAGCGGCGGCAACGCCGTCGACAAGACGTTCACCACCGATCCGAGCGGCGCGTACGTCGCGACACTCGATCCCGGCACCTATACGGTCACGCCGCACGGGACCGGTCCGCAGGCCAGCACCGAGTTCACGTCGAGCCGCTGCGACGGCACCAAGGGCACGGACTCCTGCCAGGTACCGCTCGCCACGGACCAGTCGGCGGTGGCCGACTTCACCGGCTCCTTCTCGCTCGGCGCGAAGGTCATCGACGAGACCGGCGCGGGCACGCCCGGGGTGACCGTGCAGATGCAGCGCGATGGGTCTGCGACCGACCTCGTCACCGCAGTGACCGCGGCCAACGGGACGGTCAAGCAGGATCTCGGGCCGGGCAACTGGACCGTCACGGCGCTGAAGAAGGGTGACACGGCGTTCTTCCCGGTCACGAGCACCGACTGCGTGGTGCAGGCGACCGACTGCCACGTGACGCTCGATCGCGATCGGCTGGTGGATTTCTCCAACTGCGTCGTACCCGACCCGCACGGCACACCGCTACCCGGCTCGCTCGCGACGACGGGCGACATCCCCGGCGCGAAGACATTCGGGAGTCTCGAGGCGGTCGGCTGCTGGACAGACGAGGGCAACGGCAAGCGGTTCACCAGCACGCAGCCGGTACGCCTCGATGGGATCGACGTGCAGCCCGAGGGCAAGACGACGATCACGCTCGATCCGAACGGGCCGCACGTATCCAGCGACGGGCCCGTGACCGTCTGGGTCGACGGGATCCCGGCCTGGAAGTCCGAACATTTCGGGATGACCTTCTCCGGCGGGGCGGGCGGCACAGTCAGCGACATCGAATCGGGCAGTGCGTCGACCGGGATCACCCCCAACATGTTCGGCTGGCCGATCAACATCGGTACCGGCAACCCGGTCGGCAACAACGGCGGGACGCTCGGCGTGCCGTGGATCTTCTCGCCAGGCGTTACAACGGTCAGCCTCCAGGGCCAGGTCGGGCCGCGCTTCCCGTCGACGATGCAGGCGCAGTGGAACTTCGGCGACGGCAAGTTTGAGCGGCCTGGGCCGAACGGGCAGCCGGAAGACGTCCAGAGCGTCGCGCTACAGGGCACGATCGAGCTCACCAACCGGCGCGGGATGCAGTTCGGCGGCTGCTTCGCGCCGTTCAACGACAAGCAGCTGAAGCTGTTCGGCGCCGACGCCGGGTCGCTTGCGCTGGCGCAGATCTGCTACGACCCGAACCCGATGATGCAGCGCTGGTATGGTCAGGCGCTGTTCGAGCTGCCCGCCGACGTCGGCATCGTGAAGCACGTCAACGTCCAGCTCTCGTTCCAGAACATCAAGGCGTCGGGCGCGTTCGACCTCCGCGGCTACGACCTCCAGGCGCTGCAGTTCCAGCTCGGAGGTCTGGGCGAGGACGGGATCCCGCTTGCCGAGACCGGGCTCTTCCTGCAGCGGCTCGGAGGCGGCTTCCAGTGGGACTACGCCAAGCAGCCCCCTGTGCTGTTGACCAACGTGACAGCCGGGATCAGCCTCGGCCCGCGGATCTCGCTGCCGTTCGGCCACGCCGCGCCGCCCGAGGCCGAGCTCCTGAGCGCCGACGGCAAGCTCGAGTGGAGCTGGTACTCCGATCCGATCGTCCTGAACATGTCCGGCCAGCTCTCGGTCCTGCACGCGACGCCGTACGAGATCGACCTCGGCTCGGGCAAGGTCACCTACTACTTCAGCAACACCACCGGCAAGCAGGGCGGCCGGGCAGACATCCAGGCCCACGGCCAGCTCCACCTCCACGTCCCGTTCCTCGGCGACGTCGGCGGGCTCGCGGACCTGACCGGCTTCATGGTCCCGCCGCAGCCGCCACCGGCTGTCGCCCCACGCCAGATACAGCTCGAGGGCAACGCACGGTTCGAGTTCGGCGGGCACTTCACGACCTTCAACGTCCTGTTAGCGAACACGATCATCGGCCTCTGCTACCACCTCTCAAGCGGCGTCGAGGCCGGGATCTACTACGACATCGTCAAGGGAGGCGAGCCGCCGTCCGGATGCGATTTCACCAAGTTCCGGCTGCCGACGCCCGCGCCGCCCCAGGTCACGCCGTCCGCGGCGAGCGATCGCCAGGGAGCGGCCGCCGCCGTGGTGCCGGGCGCGCGCGGCTTCCGCGTCGGCTCCGGGCTGAAGGCGTTTACGATCGCCGTCCGCGGCACGACCGCCGCTCCCCGGGTCGTGCTCGCCGGCCCGGGCATGACGATCTTCACACCGCCGGGCGGTGTACGGGTCGACCCGCAGGTACTGGTTGCGCAGGACGCCGCGAGCCGCACGACCGTGATCACGGTCTCGAACCCGCGGCGCGGGACCTGGACGGTGGCCCCGCTGGCGGGATCGAGCCCGATCGCGTCCGTGCTCGAGAGCACGCCGATGCCGCGGGCCAGGATCATCGCGAGGACCGCGCTCAGCGGTTGCGGCGAGCGGCTCACGTACCGGATGCCGTCGGCGGCGGGGGAGACGGTCGCGCTCTACGCCCAGGATGGGGCGGACCGGCTGCGGTTGGGAGTCGCGCGCGCGCCGGGCGGGTCGCTGCGTTTCCGGCTCGATCCTTCGGCGAGCCGGGCCGGGCAGATCGTGGCGTGGGAGAGCCGCGGCGGCCTGCCGCTCGGCCTACGCACGCTCGCGACGTTCGCAGGTGCTAGGGCCAACGGCACCGAGATCCCACGCGGTCTGCGTCTGAACGGCCGGCTTCTCACCTGGGGCGCGACGTGCGGGACGGCGCGCTACCAGATCAAGCTCGTGCGCACGCGCAAAGTGGTGTATCTGCAAAGCGTTGCCGCCCGGGCCAAGCTCCCGAAGCTCCGCGGGACCTACAAGATCACAGTCACCGCGCTCGGCGCACGCGACAGCGTGCTCGGATCGGCGACGATCATGGCCCTGCTCTAACGCGCTCGCCCGAGATGGTCGACGATTTCTGGAACGAATAGGGGCGGGCCGGCGTCCAGCCGCGGATTGCGCGCGGCAAGCAGGGTCTCTACGGCCGCGCCTGCCCGGGACCCTCACGGCAGCAGCTTGAAGCTCACCTGCTTCACGGTGCCACCGAGCGGAGTGGCGATCAGGATGTAGCTGCCGGGAGCGAGCGGACGGCCGCCGATCACCCCGCCCCACGTGAACTGGTTGGCACCTGCGGTGCCGGCCGCCGCGATCTGCCCCCGCAGGGCCACCAGCCGCGTGCACGTCCGGTGCCCGCGGGCGGTGCTGGTCGGTTTGACGCACAGCCGCCCGGCTCGACGGCCGGACGCTTGGACCATGACCGTGTAGGTGACTGGGTCTGGCACATTGAGCGTGTAGCTAACGCGGAGCCTCGGCGGGCGCCGGCAGTGTCTTCTGGCGCGGTTGTTTCTCGTCGTCGCGACGCAGCGGTCCCTCACCTCGCGGCCCGAGAGCGAGAAACTCGATGGGGACACGTAGAGCTTGGAGACTGAGGCCGGGGCTTTGACCAGCGTAAGGACCGCGGCCTTGGTCGTCGGCGGCCCGCCGCTGGCGGTGAAGGTCACCGTTGCCTTCACGCTCAGCTGGTGGAGTGCATCGAGCTGCTGCGCTCGTGGCGCGTCGAGGGTGACTGGCACCTTCACCACCCCGGCTTGGCTCACGTGGATCACCTGCGGATCACCGGCGGCTCGGCGAGCGCTGCTGCGCTGAGCCGTCACCGGCGCCACCGAGACGGCGGGCGCCCCGGCGGTGTTGACGCTCACTGGCAGCGTCGCCGTACCCTCCGTCGGGTCGACTGACGGCTGGCCCAGCGTGAACAGGTCCTGGGCGAGCTCGAGGAAGGTCGGGGCGCAGGTCGTCGAGTTGCGGGAGAACACCGCGACACCGTTGTCCTCAGGCGAAGCCACGTAGACGTTGTTGCTGTCCGGCGAGGCTGTCACTTGGCGGGCGCCGGCCAACCCGGTGACGCCGCCGTTGCCTTCGCTCACGACGCCGCCGAAGGTAACGGCGCCCGAGCTCAGGTTGCGGGTGAAATAACCAAGCGAGTTGTCGGCCCGGCTGGTGGCATACAGGCAACGGCCGTCGGGCGATAGGGCCAAGCCCCACATGTCGCTCAGTCCGGACACCCGTCGCGCTTGCGGTGCCGGGAACGAGGAGGCAGCCCGCGAACAAGAATCCCGCCGCCCATCTGCACCGACGCAACCGGAACACTCCTCATGTCCTTTCGGAAACCATCGAGACCGTATCGCAAACGCGAACCTTTCCATCAGGGCTTGGCCCCGAGCCGGGCGCCGAGCGCTTCGACCGACGGATCGACCGCCGTTGCGAGTTAGTCGGCCTGCTAGACCGAGCCCGACGGCGGCAGTTGGTTGGCCATGAACGTAAACCACGAACTCCACGTCGACGGATCTAGGTCAAGGCTGTTGTTCTCGAGCCAGCTGACCGCCCCCTGGACACTCAGAGAGGGCGATTGGGATTGAACAATGTGGACGGCGCTCTCCGCCATCAAGAACCGAGCTAGCGAGGAGAGATCGGATGCCGAGCCCGAGAAATGTGTCCCAAGGCAAGGGAGGAGGTGCGCCGACAGTGCATCCATTGGGGAGTTCGAGTTGCCGTTGCTCAGGTCATAGGCGGCTCCAAGCAACCCCACCCAGAGGCAGTAGTCCTCGTTGCTACGAACCTCTTCACCCGTTTGCTCGTCCGTCTCGGGTGCGAAGCCCAGCAGCTTTTCCTCGCGCGCTCGCTCATTGAGTGGACTACCGAAGTTGGTCAACTCCGTTGAGCCCTCGGTGGCAGTTACATTCTGGGTAACGCTCGGATCGACATGAGGGTCGATCGAATCAACGGCCGCTGCGGGCGCGGCCAGCGCGAGGGAACCGGCCACGAACGCAGTGATAAGAACCAGCCCGCGCCGGATGCTGCGGCGCCGAAGCTTGGGGGCATGACACGTCACGGGAGCACTCCTACTGTATGCCGCGGTGCGCGACGGATTGGACGACATGTGGTGTCGGGGATTCTCACGGTGGGTTCAGAGCTCCGACCCGGGCTCCAAGGACCGTAGCCAGCGTCCGATGGACCTCCTGGACTTTTTGTGACCGATATCGCATCCAGAACTCGATCGGAGCGGCATCAGAGATGGCAAATCTCACGACGATGTGGGGCACAAGAAACCGCGTGCGGAACCTAAACGAAACCGCGTCGATCGCCTCGAGCAGGACCCGGCGAGCTCCGTCTACCTCAGTGGCAACCAGGGTTGAGGTGACACGGGGATCACTGAAGCCCGCATCTCCGAACTGTCTCGAGAATTCGGCGATATGCGAGAACTTTCGCTTCTTCAGGTAGAGCTTGGCGCCAGCGCCGAAGAGGCCCTCGCCAGTGAAGCTGGGAGCATGGACGCCCTTGAGATTCACCGCCGCCAAGCGGCTCGCCTCAGCTATGGTCACACGTGTCGGCGCAGCTACGAACACCAGCGCATCGTCGAACACGTACATGACCCTCGCGAGCAGGCCTTCGAACCCCCGGATCAAGTGCTGCTGCTGCATGTTGCAACGTTAGCTGTGAGCTCGGAAAAGGGAATGTGACATATGTCTTGATCGATGGCCTAGCTAGCTTGGACGCCTGCGACGCAATCGTCCGGCGTGCCGCACCCGCGCTGGAGTGCTCGTGCCTGCCGCCACGGATCCCAGCCGGTGGTAACGTTCCCGAATTCGGCGCGCGACGCCGCGACGCCGGGGGCAATCTGAGGTCGATCATGGAGGACGCGGTCATGATGCTGGCGCTGGCGGCTTGGAGCCGGGTACTGTCGGGACGTGGTGGCCGGATCGCGGGTGTCGTGGCGATCGTCGCCTTGTGGACGGTCGCCCTCGGTGCCAGCGCCGCCGCGGCGGCATCCCCGATCGTGGCGATCACGCCGACCACGGCGTTCACCGCGCCTGTCCCGGTGGCGATCTCCAACACCGGCGTCGTGGTCGGCAACGACACCGACAACGGCATGACCGCCCCCCAGCCGTTCGAATGGTCGTCCACCGGAGGCTTCGCCGCGCTGCAGGCGAAGCAGACGGCTCCGCCGTTCTACGCGGCCTACTACAGCATCGGCGGCGTCAGCCCCACCGGTGAGGCGGTCGGCACCGCGAATATCACCCCTTCGGACGTCCACGAGGCGATCACCTGGCCGGCCGGTGCGGTCGCCGGCGCGGCGCCGACGATGCTGTCGTGCTATCTCGCTCCGGGCGGGACCGGTTGCGGGAGCTTCGACAACGAATTCGGCGCCACGGCGAACGCCTCGGGGACCGTCGTCGGCACCGGGCTCGATCGCAACGTCGCTGCGTGTCCCGTCAGCACGTTTCCCAATGGCTGCAACATTCCGACGATCTGGCCCGGCGGTGGTAAGCCGACCGAGGTCGGCGATGCCGGTGGGACCGGGCTCGACATCAACACCGCGGGCGCGGTCCTGTGGAACGGCAACAGCGGCATCCAGGTCACCAACGGCGCCAACGGCACGACTGTCAGCTGCCTGTCCACCGCCAGCCACCTCAACGACGGCGGGACAGTGATCGGCGCGACCGGACCCGGAGGGGTCACGCCGGCGTACTGGAGCGGCGGGACGTGCACGACGCTGCCGCTGCTTCCCGGCACCGCCGCGGGCGTGGGCGGCGCCGCCGAGGCGATCAACGCCGCGGGCACGATCGTCGGCCACAGCGGAGCCAGTCCCAACACGACTGCGGTCGAGTGGCTCGCCGGGAAAGTGATCAATCTCAATACGCTGCTGCCGGCGAATTCCGGCTGGGTCTTGCAGGACGCGTTCGCGATCAACTCCTCCGCCCAGATCCTCGGGAGCGGAACGCTGAATGGGCAGGCGCGGTACTTCGTGCTGAACGCCGCCACCAACGATCTGAGCGCGTCCGTCGCGCTCACCGGCAGCGACGGGAAGCCGTTGCCGAACGGCTCCGGGAGCGTCGGCCAGACGGTGGTCGCGACTGTGACATTGTCAGCGGCGGCGGGTGCGTCGGCGCCGATCATGGGGATCACGGTCGACTCGGGGGGCCTGACCGTGTCGCCCTCGAGCGCGCTCAGCGCGGCGTCCGGTCCGACTCCGGCGCCGCCGAGCACCCTGAACCCGGGGCAGAGCAAGCAGTACGTGGTGACCTACAAGGTCGTCGGCTCCGGCCAGACGACGCTGTCGGTGACCGCCAGCGGCACGGAGGGGGGCGCACCTCAGCATGCGACGGCGTCCACGGCGGCTCAATTCCGCCAG
Source organism: uncultured Solirubrobacterales bacterium (assembly GCA_963769695.1). Lineage (GTDB taxonomy): Bacteria > Actinomycetota > Thermoleophilia > Solirubrobacterales > Solirubrobacteraceae > Palsa-465. Next base: position 102,676 of record CAVYMX010000007.1, read on the forward strand.
TCGCTGAACGTTGCCGTGACGCTCGCCCGCAAGAGCTTCCGCCTGGCGCTCGACAGCGACCAGAAGCTGGTGCCGCAGACGGTCGGTGTGACGGTCAAGATCAAGAATCCCGGGGCCACGACGGTTCAGGCGGTGGTGGCGCAGAGGCCGCTGTTCTCCGTGGTCGGCGGCGCGAAGGCGGCAAAGATCCCGCTCAAGGTCCTGAGCGGGCCGAAGCCTTCGACCCCCCGCGACCTGAAGCCGGGAGCGACGATCGAGGCGAAGTATGAGCTGGAGATCTCCGGGGACGGCACCTACGACGTCCAGATCCTCGCAATCGGGTCCGCTCCCGGCGTCGGCCACATCGCCGGCGTCGGAACCGACCGGCTGACCGTCGGCGCCCCGGTGCTCGTCATGTCCTCCGAGATGGGCCGCATGGTGCGCAGCCCGGACGCCCCATCACTCGTGCGGGCCGGCACGGTGTTCACCGTCAAGCTGAAGCTCGAGAACATCTCCTACACCCACACGCTGGGGATCTATCCGATGCGGCCGGAGATGGAGGGCAACGCGAGTGACGGCCACGTCGAGACCGCCGGCCTGCCGATTCAGAATCCGTCGTTGACCGCGCCGCCGCAGCCGAGCGAGGCGTTCGAGCTCGCTCCGCGGACGACCCGGGAGGTGGAGATCATCGTGCGCACGACGGCGACGTACGCCGATGTGCAGTCGCCGGAGTTCCCGGGCGGGGGCACACGTGCGGTGGTCCACATCCCGATGCCGGAGGTCGCGGATGTCGGTCCGGACGAGACGATCCTCGCGGAGTTCCCAGCGCGCGACGTCCTCGTCAGCGGCCCGAAGGAGTACCAGGTCGGGATCGATGATCGGGACTTCAGGACCCCGCCGCCGGAGGACAACTGGGCTGCCCGGGCCGCGTATTTCTCGCTCGGGGTGTTTCAGGGCGTCTGGAACCTGACCGGCGGTGTCGTCGTGGCTGTCTTCCACGACCTGCCGCTGTGGCTGGCGAAGGGCATCATCGCCGTACCGTCGGCGATCGAGGCGTACGCCCAGCTCGAGGCGGAGCTGTGGGACTCGATCAAGGACGACCCGGCCAAGGTCGCCCTCTACCTCAACGCGGTCTCGAACACGGCTCTGCTCGCCTACAAGAGCGCCCCCGCGCTGGCCGGGAACATCGTCGAATTCAAGAAGAAGATCGACGCGATGGTGTTAGAGCACTACACGCGGCTCGCCAACGACGAGTCGACCGGCGACTACTACGCATCGATCCAGGAGTACGCCCGGGAGGGCACCGAGATCACCGGCAACCTCGTGCTGGCCAGCGGCATCCTGACCCGGCTGCCGGCCGCGGTGGAGGCGCTCAATACGATCAAGCAGGCCTCCTACGTCAAGGTCGGCGAAGCGCTCAACGCGTTTGCGGACGGCATCGGTGCGCGAACAGCGCTGACCGCGCTCAAGCAGGCGGTTCCGGGTTATGAGTTCCTGACTACCGATCTGCGCAAGTTTTACGGGCTCTCCGACGCGCAGGTCGCCTACCTGCGCGGTTTCGCGAAGGAGAACAAGCTGATCATCACCTTGCGCAGCCGGGCGGCCGAGTCGCTGAAGTGGCTCGACGAGGGGGCGGTCCTGAAGCCCGAGCAGATCAAGATCAAGACCGTCTCGATGGACGACATCAACTACCTCGGCTATCGCGAGAGCGACCTCGGGCGGGTCGTGATCCGCCGGCCGCCGTCCCAGGCGGAGCTGGCGCGCTCGCTGCGCGCCGACGGCTTCGGCCCGCAGGACCCGGAGTGGGGGACCGCGTTCAAGCGCCTGTCCGACCGCACCCGGGAGTGGAACCATCCGGCCTACGACCAGGGCTACGTCAAGTACCTCGAGGACGGCGCGACCAATCAGGAGCTGACGCTGCGCTGGAACCTCCAGCAGAACTCCGTCGACTCAAGCATTCTGCCGAACGGCTACACGAAGTACGCGATGAGACTGGCAGACGAGGGCGGCGGCAACCGCGTCCTGGAGTTCAAGGTCAACGGCACGTGGCGCTCGGTCACCGGCGACGTCGACTTCCTCTCGATAGTGCACGCGGACGGCTCCCCGCTCTCGGCACTGGAGCGGATCGCCGTCTACCGGCAGATGGCCAAGAGCCCGGTCGGGATGCTGCACCCGGCCGCGGACACCTGGACGCTGATCAAGCGCGGCGGCCAGGAGGTCTTCGACTTCGGGGTGAAGACCAACGAGTTCGTCCGCGGCGGCACCGTCGCCCAGTTCGCCCCGGACGGCATCGTCCGCGCCGTCGTCTTCAACCCGGCCTCGCGGTTCAGCAGCGCCACGAACTACCGGATCTTCTGGAACGGCGGCTACACGAACGTCAAACGACTCGTATTCCGCTGACGACCTGGCCTCGCGCGCTGCTGTTCCGGGGCGGGCGCGGGGTCACATGAGGTTCGGCGTGTGGAGGTCGGAGAGGTGACGCGCGGTGGCGGGGCTGAGGCCGCAGGCTTGTAGGCGGCGCAGGCGGTTGCGTTCCATCGTTTGCATCGAGAGCGCACCGACATCGGCCTCGCGCTCAGCGACCGCACGCACGACGTGCAGCTCGGAATCGCCGGTGTCGCCATGCTTGCCAAGTACCTGCTTCTTTTCGAAAGAGGACGAGGGGTCCATCCGGGTGCGCTTGATTGCGGAGCCTGTCCCCTGTTGGGGTCGCCATTCGTCTTGGGGACGATATGTCCATACTCCGCTAGGAGGTTCCAGAATGAAGTATGCGATGTTGATCTACCCCAAGCCGGGCTCGCACGAGGCGCTGTCGAAGGATGAACACGAGTCGGTGGACGGCGAGTACATGGCGCTCAGGGAAGATCCGCGGTGCCTGACCGGAGCCCATTTGCAGCCGGTGGAGACCGCGACGACGCTTCGCGTCCAGGACGGCAAAGCCCTGACGACCGACGGGCCGTACGCCGACACGAAGGAGTTCTTCGGCGGTTATTTCGTGTTCGACGTTGACGACCTCGATCAGGCGCTCGAGCTCGCGGCCCGGATTCCGGCGGCGCGGATGGGCGGCGCGATCGAGCTCCGCCCGGTCGTGGAGGAGCACAGCTGATCGAGCAGGTTTCCGCCAGGAGTGGAGCCGGGTACTGGCTTCGCTGGTCGGCTTCCTCGGCGACTTTGACCTCGCCGAGGAGGCCGCCCAGGAGGCGTTCGCCAGCGCCGCGGAGCGGTGGTCGCGCGACGGGATCCCGGCGAATCCTCGTGGCTGGCTGATCGTGACGGCTCGCAATCGTGCGATCGACCGGATCCGCCGGGAGCGCACGCTGACCGGGAAGGCCCGCCTGCTCGATGTTCGGCAGGTGGCGGAGGACGAAATGGACGACGACGAGCCCGTGATTGACGACGAGCGCCTCGAGCTGATCTTCACCTGCTGCCATCCTGCGCTTGCGCTCGAGGCGCAGGTCGCGCTCACGCTGCGCGCGCTCGGCGGGCTGACGACCGAGGACATCGCGCGCGCCTTCATCGTCTCGGAGGAGACGATGAAGCGACGGCTCTCGCGTGCCAAGGCGAAGATCAAGGCGACCGGGATTCCGTTCGCCGTCCCCGCTGCTCATGCGCTGCCGGACCGGTTGGATGCGGTCCTGACCGTCGTCTACCTGATCTTCAACGAGGGATACAGTGGCCGCGTCGACCTCGCAAGCGAGGCGATCCGGCTGGGCCGGCTGATCGCCGAGCTGATGCCCGATGAGCCCGAGGTCCACGGACTGCTGGCGTTGATGCTGATCCACGACGCCCGGCGGGCGGCGAGGTTCGTCGAGGGAGAACTCGTGCTGTTCGCCGACCAGGACCGCTCGTTGTGGGACGGCGAGCAGCTCGCCGCCGGGCGCCGGGTGCTCCAGCGGGCGGTCGCGCTGCGCGGCCGCGGCCCAAATGTCCTCCAGGCCGCGATCGCGTCGCTGCAGACCGATGAGGACATTGACTGGCCGCAGGTAGCCGAGCTCTACCGGAAGCTCGCCGACATGACGCGTTCGCCGGTGGTCGAACTCAACCGCGCGGTCGCGATCGCGCAGTCCGGCTCGGTCGAGCAGGCCCTCGTGCTCGTCGACGGATTGGCGCTGGGCGACTATCAGTATTTTCACTCCACGCGCGGGGAGTTACTGCGCCGCCTGGGGCGCGCCGCCGATGCCCGCGCCTCCTACGGCCGCGCACTCGACCTGGCGGGTTCCGAACCCGAGCGGCGCTTCCTGGCGCAGCGGATCGCCGAGCTGTAGGAGAACTGGGCGCAATGAACCTGCGGCGTGTGTGGGTTGGCGCGATCGTCATTGCGGTTGCTGCGATCTCATTCACGGCTGCGAAGGCTGCTGCCGACGTTCAGCTCGCGCTGCCGACATCGACCGTGCCCGGGTTGCATACGGTGGTGAGTGTCCCCTCGAGCTTGGCTCGCGCGGACCTGGCCGCGGGTCTGTCGGCGCGGCTAGCGAGTGTTGCCAGCCGTGCCCTCAGGCAGACTTCGTCAGCCCGCGGCGGTGCCGTCGCGCTTCGGTCTGACGCATTTGTCTTCGCATCTTCTGTCACAGCCGAGCGAGTCTTTGTGGCGTGGCGGCTGCGCAATCGGGCGGCCGGGGTGCGCATCGGATCCGGCGGGGCAGTGTGGGGCCGGGTGTCGCGGCACCAGGAGGTGATCGAAGTCCTGTGGCGCTATCAGACGCGGCTCGGCCTGGTCGTGTTCAGCGCCACTCGGGCCCTGGGGACCGCCCGCAGCACCGCTATCGCTTACGCCGGGCTGGCCGAGACGTTTCTGCGCGCACCTTTGCCTGCGACCGCGTATGACACGGTAATCAGCCAGATCCGACCCGATGGCACTGTCTCCAAGCAGACCGCTCTGCAGGCGTTCGCGTTGTCCTACGGGTCACTGCCGGGCGTCCACGTGCCGCCCGGTCCGCACGGCACCGTCGAGTCCGGAGATCTCGCCGCAGGCTGGGTCCTGGCGCTTCTTCCTCAGCTCTCGTCGCACCTGCGCAACGCGATCCTCCGCCGTCTCGACCTGGCCCCATCGAGCCCGACCACCAACTCCGGCGATATTGGGCGCGCCGCCGGTCTGCCCAACTTCGGGGACCCCAATTTCCATCCGAGCGGCAAGTTGACGGTTGTCGCCGACGTCTGGGCGGCCATTGAGGGCGACGCCTCGCATCTCGATCTTCCGCTCGCGCTGATGATCGTCGCCGGCACCGAGAACATCGCTGACGCCGGCGACGCCTACCCGGTGAACGCGAACGACCAGCTGTCAGTCAACGGGCCGTACTGCCGGGTCCGTATAGCGCCTGGCGTGGCCAATGGGAGTCCGGCTCAGCTCAACAGCATCGTGGCCCATGAGGTGTTCCATTGCTTTGAGTTTGACCTTGACAAGAGCTGGCAGATGGAGCCGGCATGGATCCGTGAAGGCTTGGCGGATTGGGCATCGTTCAGTGTCTCTCCCATTGATCCGGAGCGATCGTCGCTGCTGTCCTATGTCGTGTTCCCGACCTTGCCTCTGTTCGAGCGCGCCTACTCGGCCTCCGGCTTCTGGGGCCATGTTCAGGACAGCGTGGGTGGCTTGTGGGAGCGGGCCGAGGAGATCCTCGATACACATGAATCGCATCAAGCGTTTGACCTGGCGGTCGACAGCGGCGGTCCCGACGACCAGTCGCAGTTTTTCACCACCTGGGGCTCGAGCGTCTTCAACCTCCTCGGGGATGGCACCGATTGGAAGATGACGAGCCCGCTGGGGCCGCTGACGGCCGACGACACCCCGATCAACGCCATCTCGCCGCAAAACGGTGCGTTCGACGTCTCGCCCTACACCACGGGCCAGTACTATCTCGACTTTCCCGCCTCGACGCCGCTCGTGCACGTGTTCACGACCGGGCCGGCCCGGCTCAGCGAGAAGTACGACTACACGCAGGTAAATGGCTGGTTCTGCACAGTCGCGTCGTGCGACTGCCCGGACGGCACAACCGGCCCTGCACTGGCCTGGAGACCGCTCGGCGGGCTGGCCTATCTCGGAGTCACCGGTGACCCGGTCTCCGGGACGTTCGGAGAAATCACCGCCCATCCGCTGTCGGACTACTGCCACACACCGCCGAGTTGTCGCGGCGGAGCCAGCGCCGGCAAAGCCGACGGGACGCCGGCTCCGTGCCTGCTCGCGGCCCGCAATTGCTCAACGATTCAGTTCAGCGGAATCCCAACAATGGGGTATTTCGGTGACCTCAGCAGCGGAATCTCGGGAGAGCTCGCCGGAACCGAATGCTCAGCGGGCACCGCCGATCTCCTCAACGACACCCTCTGGGTGGAGTCAAGTGTGGCAGCGGCCCAGACGCTCTATACAACGGGATTTGTCAATGCACCCTGTCCTGCCGCCCAGGGAGGATGTAGCACATCCTCCATTTCAGGCGTCGGCGACGAAGCCAGCCTTTACTTCATACCCTGCGAGGCGGGAGGATTGGGGTGCAATAACGGCGGATTCATTAACGGCGGAGTTGTCCGGGTGGCCAACGACGTCTTCGATATCCAGTCCCAGGACAACAACAGCTATGACTATCGGACTTTGCTCACAGAGGCCGTGGCACAGCTCTGCCCGGGTTGCGCATTCTCGCCCAGCACCGCTGTCGGAGCGCGCGCGGGCCCGTCACAACCACCCGCCGTCTCCCCACCTGCCCGGCCGGCGGAGGCGAGCGGGCGGGCTCCGTCGCCGAGCGGTAATCCCGCGGAGGCCTCCTGCTCGGTCGCGCTTGCGTTACAGCTGGCGACGATTCTGCCGAGTACCAGGGGGAGGCCGCCAACCGACGATACCCGTCGCCGGCGTCCCCCACGGAACGCTGTCCTCCGCGCCCGCACACCGCGCGACGCGAGGACCACGAAAGGACGCTCATGTCCGGTCAAATGGTCGCGATCACGCTCACATTCGATGAGCAATACGAAGGGCAACCCTCATACGGCCACCACGCCGCCGCCGGCCTGAGGCTGGTGAGCGGGCCTGATGCGCCCCGACGATCGCTGCACGACAGCCCGCGGCTATTTAGATCACCGAACGGTTGCCGGGCTTCCGGTCTGGGCGAGGGGATGCCGCTCAGGGCGCTCGGAAAAGCTATCACTGATGCTTGCGAAACTAACGAGAGACTCCCTATGGCCCACCCCCGTCTCACCCTAAAGGAGATCCAGGCCGCCCGTAATGCCCGGCGTAGGCGGGATATGGAGCTCGCGATCACCGAGGGGCGTCTGGTCGTGCGCCAGATGACCAACGCTGAGCGTGCCGCATATGACGCGGGCTCCTACGCGCGCGCAGCGACCCAGTTCCACTCGCAACGCACCAGCCGCCGATCGCCTGGGCAATGAGCAGCGGCCCGCATTAGGCCGGCGCACCCGACTTGCCGGTGCCCATACTGTGACCGAGCGGTGGTACGGGTTCAGCGTGTGGTGTCGTGCCAGAGTCCGATCACGTTGCCGGCCGGGTCGCGGAAGGTGGCGACGGTGAGCAGTCCTTCGGGGAAGGGCTCGGTGACGATCTCGCCTCCATGGGTAAGGATCCGCTCGATCGTGGCCTGGACCTGATCAACGTAGATGTATGGCAGCAGTCCGGGCTCGGTGGCGGCGAGGTGGTCGGTGATCCATGCGCCGCTCAGGCGGCCGCCGGGAGTATCGAAGCTGGGTCTGTCGCTCTCAGGGTTGTTGATGTGCCAACCGAACACGCGGCCGTAGAACGCCGCCGCTTGGCGGACATCGGCGGCGGGAATGTGCAGGTAGGTGATTGCTCCGGGTGTGGCGAGGTCCGGGTCGGCGCCGTGCTCCCTGCGGGCTGCGGGTGGCTGCTGTGTGTGTTCGCTCATGGTGTGGGTCTCCTCGGCTTGCGGGTGCTCGTAGATGGCTGGGAGGGTTGGCTCGATCGGTCGCGGGCAATGGTGGTGGCCGGGTCGGCTTGAGCGAGCAGGACGTGGCAGACGCTGTCGGTGAACCATCGCCCGAACTGTTGGGGGGTCCAGCCGCGGTCTTGTGTCAGGGCGCAGAAGCCGTGTGGGTCCATGAGCAACCAGACCGTGTCGATCGCCCGGTCGCGGACGATGTCGGCCCGCAGCGGCGCACGGCTGATCAGACCGTCGACGATCCAGGCGGCCGTCTCGGCTCGCTGAGCGCGCAGCTGGGCGGCCACCGGCCTCATCGACTCCTCAATGCGGGCGGCCTCAAACGCGGCGACCACCAAGCCCGCAGATCGCTGCTCCGCTTCGGTCAGGACTCGCTCCACGATCGCCAGAAACTCCGCGATCGACCGCGCCGCCTGCGCCCTCGCTGCCCAGTCGCGTTCGAGCATCGGAACGGGCTCGGCGTCACCACGGATCGCGAAGCTGATCGCGGCCCGCAACAGCGCTGGCTTGGTGCCGAACGCCAGTTCCACGGTCGGCACCGACACCCCCGCCGCGGTGGCCACCGCCCGGATCGTCGTCGCACCATATCCCGAGCGCACGAACTCCGCGCTCGCTGCGGCGAGGATCCGCTCCCGCGTCTGACGGGCTCGCCGCTCACGCGCCACGGAGTGGTAGTGACGCCTTTGCGCATTGCGAGAACTCGCCGCCGGCACCGCCCCGATGTTAGCTATGGACTCGCCCTAGTCAATATCTGGGCGGCCACCAGCGTTGAGAAGCGTCGTCTCCCGTGAGGTTCGCGGTCGGTGCTGCCGCGGCGGTTCCCGCGGATGCTCATCCGAATTGGGTGATGCGATCGACGCTCGACCTGGAAGAGTCCAAGCTGGCGTAATCCGGAGGTGGAAGATGAAACGCATTGCCGTAGTCCTGGTGGCGCTTGCCGCGCTCGGATCGGCCGGCGCGGCCGGCGCCCGCGTGCTCCTGGTCGGAACCTACCAGGGCATTCGCGGGCAGTACGCGTCAATTCAGGCCGCGGTCGAAGCCGCTCGACCCGGCGACTGGATCCTGGTCGGGCCAGGCGACTACAAGACGACCTCCTCTCGAGCACCCGTCGGCCGTTCCGACACTCCTGCCGGCGTACTGATCACGACGCCGCGGGTGTACCTGCGCGGCATGAACCGCAAGACAGTGATCGTCGACGGGACCAGGTCGGGTCCAGCGTGCAGCCGAGCCAAGAGCGATCAGAACTTCGGCCCGCACGGCAAGGGCGGCGCACGAGGACTCAACGGGATCATGGTGTGGAGGGCCGCCGATGTGTGGGTCCAGAATCTCACCGCCTGCAATTTCCTCAGCGGCGAGGGCGACGCGGGCAACGAGATCTGGTGGAACGGCGGCGACGGCAGCGGCAAGATCGGAGGCCACGGTTACTACGGCTCGTATCTGAGCGCGACGAGCACGTTCTACGAGCCCAACGACACCCCGGCGAAGTATGGGATCTTCTCGAGCAACTGGACCGGGGGTACGTGGTCCCAGACGTACGCCAGCAACTTCAGCGACTCCGGCTACTACATCGGCGCCTGCCAGCAGCGGTGTGACCAGACAATCAACCGGGCTCACGGCGAGTTCAACGCACTTGGCTACTCGGGGACCAACTCCGGCGGCCAGCTCGTGATTGAGAACTCCGAGTTCAACGACAACCAGGACGGCTTCGACACCGACAGCGAGAACGGAGATGCCCCGTCACCCCAGAACGGCGCGTGTCCGAACCACGGCATCAGCCCGGTCACCCACACCCACTCATGCTGGGTGCTAACGAACAACTACATCCACGACAACAACAATCGCAGTGCGCCCGAGGTGGGCCAGGCCGGTTCAACGCCGCTCGGGGTGGGCCTGTCGCTCAGCGGAGCACGCAACGACACGGTGATGAACAACCGGATCGTGCGCAACAACGCGTGGGGGGTGCTGATCCAGGTCCAGCAGGGGGAGGGCGGCCCGCCGTGCATCGGCGGCACGCTGAACTTCAACGTACTCGGCATCCTCACGCTCCCGTGCCTGTTCGACGGTTTTGGGGACGCGATCATCAAGAACAGCTTCGCGGACAACGGCTCCTACGGGCACCAGACCAACGGCGACATCGCCGTGCTCAACTTCGAGGACGGCCATCCGACGTTCTGCTACCGCGGTAACGTGGATCCGGCCGGGCTGACGACATCGCCGGCGGGTCTGGAGCAGACACACCCGGTGTGCACAGGTGCCGGTGCGCCGGCCAACGTGAACGTGCCGCTGGTAGAGGAAATCCTCTGCGGCAACGAGGGCTCACTGGTCGGCGGGAGCATCCCGTGTCCAGGTGGGAAGCCCTATCCGAGCCCCACGAAGGTGGTCATGCACGCGCTACCGACGAACCTGGCGACAATGCCCGATCCGTGCGCGGACGTGCCTGTCAATCCGTGGTGTCCGGGTCGGCCGGCTCCTCCTTCTCCGCCGCCGCCGCCGGGGCTCGGATGAGCGTGGTCGCCTCGTCGGAGGCGCACCTCCGCCGTCGGTGAGTGGCGCGGCGCGCGGCGCGTTGTGCGGGGTATTCGCAGGCTCGGGCAGCGTCACGGCGCGTACGTCAGGCATCCGCAGGCCTTCCCGGCCTGCCGGACCGATTCGCCGGCGTCTTTAAGTTAAGCAGTGTTGCGGTTACTGTTCCAGATGTCGCGGGCCATCAGCCACGAGCCGGCGGTCTGTCGCTGGTAGATCGTCAGGTACTTGCCGGTGTCGTGGATTGGGTTGCCGCCGGCCTTCGGGGTCAAGGCGATGGTGTAGCTGCCACGCTCGAACGCCCAGCTGTCGCCCGCGAGTTCGACTTCGTCGACGTCGAGCGAGAACTCCGCCCGGAAGGTGGCCAGCATGCCGGTGGACCACGCCCGGATCTTCTCGATGCCGATGTTCGCGGGGTCGTTTGGGGGCATCTGCACGCCGTCGTGCGTGAAGCACGCCATCCATGCGTCTGCTTGGTTGGCGTTGAGGGCGTTGACGTGGGCGTCGCGGATGCGGTCGATGGCGTCGAGCTCGCCTGCGAGGACGGTCATTGGATTCTCCTTGATGTCGTTGGTGCGGTGGGTGGTTAGGCGGGGATCCCGGGAGGGCCCAGGATCTCGATGCCGTATTCGGCTGCCAGCGCGACCATCGCGGCGATGTCGGGCGGTTCGGTCGCGGGGGGCGGGATCTCGAGACGCGCGGCGGGCTGCGCGCACGCGCGCATGAACTTCTCGAAGCCCGCAGGCTCGGTCACGAGCAGGAACCTCGCTTGCTCGGAGCTGACCGTGAACGTGTGCGGGGTGTCGCGTGGCCCGTACACGAACGAGCCCGTCGCGGCGGTGATGACCTGCCCGCCGACCCAGAACGTCAGCTCGCCGTCGATCACGTAGAACCACTCGTCTTCGTGGTGGTGGACATGTAGCGGGGAGCCGGTGCCGCGGGGGGCGAGGTGCTCGATCACCGCAACGCGCCCGGCGGTGGATTCGCTTGAGGACTTGACGGTCGCGAGCACGCCGAGGAACCACAGCGCCTCTCCCTCACCAGCTGCAAGCGCGATCGGTGTGATCGCAGTGGGGTTGGTCGGGTCGGCGTTCGTGCTCGCTGCTGCCTGCGTCGTCGCGGTGGTCATCCTCTTCCTCCTGGTGCTGGGGGGTTGGTCGGGAGGATCTTGCGCTTCTGCACCGCTGTTTTCGATCCCTCGGTTATGGGGATATTTCCTGTTCCGTGCCGCGGTCGGCCGCTCGGCTGGGCTTATAGTCTGTGGATGGGCGCCGGGCGCTGGCAGATCGACCAGCTGATCGAGGATGTTGGCTGGCTGGGCCACAGAGGCCTGCCACGCGAGGAGTACTACAGCGAGGTCGCGGCGCGTTTGCGTCGGGCGGTTGATTGCGACGCGACGTGCTGGCATACGCTCGATCCGCAGACGCGGCTGATAACCAGCGACGCGGGACACGAGCTCGTCAGCGAGGGCGTGTTCACAGCGGAGACGATCTCGGATGCGGGAGGGTTGATCCTTGCGAGCGAGTACTTCGTCAAGGACGTGAATACTTTCGCGGGGCTCGCCGCTCGCCGGGTTCCGGTCGGGATCCTCAGCCACGCGACCAACGGGAAGCCCGAGCGCAGCGCCCGCTACCGGGATCTGCTCGCCCCGTCGGGGATCCCGTTCGAGCTGCGCGCCGCGTTCGTCAGCCGCGGACGATGCTGGGGGGCGGTCCATATCGCTCGCCGCGAACACAAGCGTGACTTCATCGCCGAAGACGCCAACACCCTCGCGCTCATCACGTCGGCGATCGCCGACGGGATCCGCACCTCGCTGCGCTTCGACGCCGCCCGTCACGGACACGACGGCACCGCGCCTGGACTCGTTGTGCTCGGCGCGACCAACGACGTCGAGCTGATCACGCCGCCCGCCCGCGAGCTGCTCGCCGCGATGCGCAATCCGTCGCAGGCCGCCAGCGACGAAACACCGCCCGCATCGCTCGTCGCGCTCGCCGCGTTCGCCCGCCGCGGCTCCCAGCAGGCGGATCGGCCCGACGCGATCGCCGTCCCAACCCGATCCGGCTGGCTCACGCTGCATGCCTCGCTACCCGACGGCCGTGATGACGGCAAGGTCGCGATCGTGCTGGAACGCACCCCCAGCCCACAGTCGACCGCGATCCGCCTGGAAGCGGACGGCGTCACCATGCGCGAGCGCGAGATCGCGACCCTGCTCGCTGAAGGACTCACCAACCCCGAAATCGCCGCCAGACTGGTGCTCTCGCCGTATACCGTTCAGGACCACATCAAGAGTCTGTTCGAGAAGATCGGGGTGTCCTCACGCCAGGAACTCGTCGCCCGCGTGTTCCTCAACGAGTACCTACCCCGGCTCGCGGACCGAGCACCGCTCACATCCACCGGAGGCTTCATCCACGACTCCCACGAACCGTCCTTCCGAACGATTGGAGGCTGACATGCCGCTCTATCTTGGTCGCTTCAAGTACTCCGCCGAGGCGATAAAGGCAATGATCGAGAACCCCCATGATCGCGGCGCGGTCGCCGCGCAGGCGGCAGAATCGCTCGGATGCAAGCTGCACGGCATCTGGTGGGCGTTCGGCGAGCACGATGGCGTGTTCTTGTTAGAGGCGCCGGATAACGTGGCCGTGGTCGCACTGGCGATGGCGGTTGGCGCGAGCGGACAAATCACCACCGAGACGACTGCACTCCTCGGCATGGACGAGGCACAGGAGGCGATGCGCAGGGCCGCGACCGCCACCTTCCGCCCGCCGCGCTAATCGCCCGCGGGCGGCTGCGCGGGCCGAGCTGATCAGAGGTCGGGCGGGAGCCGGGGTAGTCCGAACCGGCTGAACAGTGCGGGCTCGATGAACAGCGAGATGCGGGTGAGGTGAGTCAGGGTCGTGGCCAAGACGACAGTCGCGAAGGGGTGGTAGCTGCCGCCGTCGCCGAGGTGGTAGGCCGCGACAGCCAGCTGGCCGTTGGCGTGGAGGGGAACCATCCGCCAGTCGCCGGCCTGGCCGATGGCCTGAGCAGCGATGAACGGGATACATGTCGCCTTGCCGGAGAACCAGGTCGCGGTGCCGGTCATCTCCAAGATCGCGTCATCGGCCAAGAGGCGCTCTATGGCTGCCATGTCTGACTGCTCGGGCGCGGCCATGTAGCGGTCCAGGACCAGGCGAGCGCGCTCGTCGGTGGGTTCGGCTAGCTCCTCGTCGGCCACGGTCTGTTGCTCCAGTCGGGCTCGCACCCGCTGGAGCAGGCTCTTGAGAGCTCCGACCGACACGCCCAGCACAGCAGCCGCCTCGGCGCCGGGCTGGTCGAGGACGTCGCAGAGCAAGAAGGCAGCGCGTTGGCGTGGCGACAGGATTTGCGCGGCGGCGACGAGCGCGAGACGCACGGTCTGGCGCACGGCGGCCACCTCCGCTGATCCTGTTCAGCACCATCAAAGGCCGCCGCAAGACGTTCAACATGAGCCGCGACCCCGGGTAAGCCTGCTCATCCACGGTCTCCCCGTCGACCGCCCAAACTACGCCGGCGACGGCCCGAACTACGCCACCATCGCTGGCACCGTAGAACTCACCGACGACCCAAACGGGGCGTTTCACCAGGAGATGTACGACATCCACATGGGGGGCGCGATCCCTCCCCCCGAGCCGGGCGCGCAACGGGTGATCGTGCGTATCGTCCCCCAACGCATCTATGTCCCGACATTTCCAGGCCTCTCAAACGCGGCCGCGGTAGGTCCCGGGCTCGCTTAGGATTAGCCGAGGGGTTCCGAGGCGGCCGGGAGTAGCGCGATGATCAGACGGTCGAAGTCGAGGCACGAGAGCGAGGGCATCGCCCCGGGGCGCGGGCGAGGGCGGGCGGCGATCGTCGGAGTGCTGATTCTCGGACTGGGCTCGGTGGCGATGGGCGGATGCGGGGGCGGATCGGCAAACGCTCCCAAGCCGGTGGCGCTGCGGGTCGCTCGAAGCGTGGGCTTCGGGGCCAAGATCTACGACGTCGCGGCCGGGGATGATGCCCTGTGGGTCACCAGCGACGGGGCCGTCCTACGGGTCGACCCCAAGACGGGATCTCAGGTCGCGAGGATTGCCGTAGCGGGCGATTCCTTGTTCCCGATCGCCGCCGGGCCTTCCGCGGTATGGGTGGGAGTGCTGGCGAGCGACAAGTCGCATGGCCTGCTGGTTCGAATCGACCCTGCTACGAACCGGGTCATCGCGAGGATCTCGCTCGGCGTCGGGGAACCGATGGGGATCGCGGTCGCGCCGGGGACGATCTGGGTCGACACCGATATCAACGGTGGCACTGTCTACCGCGTCAATCCTTCAGATGACCGTGTTGCGAGTGGGCCGCTGACGGTGGACCAAGCTGCTGAGCTGGCGATTGGTGGCGGCTCGTTGTGGGTGGGTCAGCAGATGGCCACGTCGGTGACCCGCGTCGACGCCGCGAACAATGCGGTGATCGGCTCTCCTCTACAACTGGGCGGCGAGAACATCGGCGCCGTCATGTATGCCGATGGTGCCGTCTGGACGGGTGACGACGCGCAAAGCCTGTTCGGTAGTGGCTCGGTGATACGAATCGATCCTGCTTCGCAAACGCAACACATGATCACGATCGCGAATCAGGACACGATCGACGCTCTGGCAAGCGCCTTCGGCCGCGTCTGGGTTCTGAGCAGCGGCAACACGCTTCAGTTGGCAGAAATCAATCCAGCCACACACGAACTCAGCGGCCCGCCGATCCCCGTGAACGGCACGACCGACTACAGTGGGGCGATCGCCGCCGGCGACGGCGGTCTCTGGGTCATCACCGACGAGGGAACGCTCACGGAGTTCGTACCGCGCTAACGGACTGAGCGTCGGTCGACACCTGATCTGCCCGCTTGGCGGTACCTGCGGACAGCCGGCCGCTGATTCGGAATACGTAGTTCGACACGCCGAGTTCGGTGGATACCCCGATGCAGCCGATCGGGGTTGATGACGATGCGAGGTCATGCGCCGCACGTCCGTCGGTGCAAACACGCGGGCGAAGGCTGTGCGCGCTCCACACGACTCACCAGACAGGAGATAGGTGATGGCTGCAATGATTCGGCTAGGACTTCGGCTGCTGATCGCGTGCAGCGTGTCCGCGCTCGTCGCGCTCACGGCAACGACAGGCTTGGCGGCTGCCTCGCAGGCCGACTACGCGAAGGCGTATGCGGTCGGGCTGGAGGCGTACACGTACGGGCTGCCGCTGGTCGTGACCGACAAGACGTTTCGGAGCATGACCAGCGTCAACGTGTCCAACGGCACGGCGTTCGGACCGGTCAACCAGTTCAATAGCGAGCGCAGCCTGAACAATCCGAATAGCAAGGCTGTCGTCGCCCCCGGCGCCAACGCGCTCTCGTCAATCGCCTGGCTGGACCTCACGAACGGGCCGCAGGTCCTGCACGTGCCGCAGGTCCGCGGCCACTTCTTCGTGCTCGCGCTGGAAGATCCATACACCGAGGACTTCCTCAATCTCGGCAGCGTCCATAACACCAAGCCGGGCTACTACGTCATCGCCGGCCCCGGCCAGCACAACCTGCCAATCCCCCCGGGAACGCACCGGATCGACTCCAACTACAGCCGGGTCTGGATCATCGGGTCAACCCAGCTGAAGGGCAAGAACGACCTGGCCAACGTCCACCGGATCCAAGACGGCTACACGCTGACTCCACTCTCCGAGTACGGGACCGACCAGGACCCCACAGACCCCGCGCATCCGAACACCACCGCCACGAACTATCCGATGCCCAGGGCGCTGCAGTTCTTCGACGTGCTCGGGCAACTGCTCAAGCAGTTCCCGCCGCCGGCCGCCGACCGCGCCGAGCTGCGCCAGCTCGCCTCCGTCGGGATCGGCCCCGGGATGGAGCCCTCCAAGAACCCCCGCCTGAACAGCGACACGCTCAAAGGGCTCAAAGCCGCGGTAAAGGCCGGCCCGGGACAGATCAACGCGGATGCGAAGGCTCTTTTCCTGGCGGGTTTCGCGACGCACGACGGCTACCTGCTCGGAGGGTTCGGGCAGTACGGCACAAACTACAAGTTGCGGGCGGTCATTGCCCAGAACGGACTCGGCGCCTTCACGTCTGACCAATCGGTCTTCGCGCTCAGCCTGACCGATCACAGTCTCGCGCCGCTGAGTGGATCGAGCAACTACGTCCTGCACCTGTCGGCGGAACCCCCAGTGAACGAGGGCTGGACACTCACGGTCTACACCTCGAGCGGGGTTCTAGTCCCCAATCGGATCAACCGCTACGAGTTCAGTAATGCGTCTCGGCTCGCGCACAATGCCGACGGCTCGTTTGACATCTACCTCCGGAGCACCCGGCCGGCGAGCGCGACGCAAGCCCAGAACTGGCTGCCGACCCCGCGCGGAGCGGGATTCGAGCTGATCTGGCGGCTCCTCGCCCCCAAGCCAGGAAAGATCGCAGGCATCCTCAACGGCACCGGCTGGGAGCCACCCGCGGTCACCCCATCACCGTGACGCTACCGCGGCCTGATCCGTCGAATGCGGCGAGTTCGTCGGCGCTGAACGGAGAGGCAAACTCGGTGTTTTCGTCGGCTCGCTGGGCACGATGTCGGTGGACTGATTCCCGCTCGAGTGGACCGGTCTCCATCCATGGGTGGAGAGCGGGCCGCAGTTCCACCCGCGAATCGACCCTGACGCCGATGTGCGATAGCGGCCGCGCCTCGATCATCCTGCCCATGTCAACTACCTGCAGGGCTTCCCGACCGCCGGCAACGACGTCGTCCTGATCGCCGTGTTCGCCGCACTTGGAACGCTGATCGGCACCGCCAGCGGCCAGACCGTCTCGATGCGCCTCGGCTCCGGCGGCGAGGTGCTCGCCCGCACCCGCTGGGTGTCCGGCTTCTTCTGGGTGCTCGGGATGGGCTCCCGGTTTGCGTTCATCTACTGGATCACTCACAGCGGCGCGTCGACGATCGCGACGTTCTCCCACCAGCACTCGATCACGAGCGGCGAGGCGTGGACGGCAGCGCTGCTGGCGATGGCGGTTCTCGAGGTCTGCTCTCGCACACTGATCGTGGCGCTGCGCCGCCGCCAGCTGCAGTCCCGCTACGTCCCCGAGCTTGCCTGAGCTGAAGTCAGAGCGACCAGCGAGCGGGATCCCCCGGCCGGCGGATCCCGCTTCGTTGCGCCTGAGGTCCGTTACCGGAGGTCCGCGTAGCTCGATCGGCGGACCCGTGGACGACAGTCGGGTCTTCAGTTTGCCCTCCACACTCACGTGTGCCTCACGGACAGGCTTGGGCGGCAAGCGCCTCGGTCTGCGTGCTGAGCGTGGTGTTGATGAACGAGTCGTCGATCGGCTCACCGCCATTGGTGAAGCTGCTGTCGTCAACGCCGAGAGTGCCCCCCACTTGGCCGAGTGGCAGCTTGTCGATCGAAATGTCGATGCTGTACGTCGGCAGGAATCCGCTCTCGTTCTTAGGAATGAAGCTGCCCGCGCCGATCTGGTACTGCGGCTTGATGGGTTGAAAACGAAACGGCGTCTGCGGGCTCAGCATTCCAGCTCGCTGTAGCGCCGCCTCTTGCTGGGCGAACTTCAGGAACTCCGGCGACGTGTCGACGACGATTACGCCACGCGCTGAGCACGTCGATACGAAGTGATTGGCGATGATCTCCGTGCGATCTGGACCTTCGGCCAACGGCGGGTCGAAGTTGTTGTTGTTGACCAGCGTGGGGGAGACGACGGTGACTACCGCCTTCCGAGGCAATGGTCTGGAGGCGATGGCCGCGGCGTGAGTAAACAGCTGAGAGGGATCTACAGCCGCGGGATGGCCTTTGGCGAACCTGTCGCTGCGCACTGGAGTCTTGTCGTGCGAGCTCCTACCGGCGCGCACCCGCACAGGAACACCGGTGGCCTCCAGCACGTGGCCGCCTGCCGTCGCCGCGTCGCCGATGACCACGTACACGCCCGGATTGACCCTCAGCGTGTACGAGCCAGTTCCGTCCGCCTGCGTGGTTGCGACGATCACCCCACTGGCGTTGACCGCTCGGACGAAGGCGAACTGCGTGCTGGCCGGCAAACCCATGAGCCTCCCAACGATCTGCCCGGAGGAGGCCAGAGCGGCAGGTGTTGCCAGCGCGCAGGCCGCCAGCGCGCTCGCTGCTGCCGCAACTGCCCCGCAAACAATCCGCTTCACTAAAGCCTCCTTTTGCGCAGCCCCCGGCCGGTTCATCCGGTCGTGCTGGCCGAGAACCCGGGCTACTACCCGGCGTCAGGGCGCCAACGTACCGCGATCCGTCGCCCGCGTCCATGCGTAGATGTACGTAGATCCGGTGCCCCCGAGCCAAACGGCGCGAGGAGCGCACGAAATCTGATCTACGGCCTCTTCCACCCTTTTGATGTGGGCGAGCAGAAGGCCTCGTGGTGAGAACCCGCATCGACGGAAAAGGCCCGGTTGCTGGGAGTGTCGTGCGCGTCAACAGTCACTATGTGCAGTGATCCATGCCCGGGGGGGCGTGTGCTCGTCTCGATGATCCGGCAGTAATGCTCGGCCCGGAACTCGTGCCTAGCCAGACTTAAGTGAACCTGGACAAACATTCAAAACCCACGGCAAAGCTCACCAAAGCCCCCACCGGAAGCCACCAGCACGAGCCGGGAGTGTGAACGAACAGTTCGGTCCGTGACACTCGCCGGAACCGGGTCGCGCACAACGATGCCCGATTACTCTGCACTACCGCTCACGCCTAGGGGTTTGCCGCAGCGCAAATCAGCGTTCGAACGGATGTAAGGACGCCGGAGCGCTAGGAGCATTGCGTATTCGATTGCGAAGCGGGAACCGGAGATAGTCATCGTGAGTGCTTCGCAACAACCGCCGCCTCCGCACCTCGGTGCTGCGCGAGCTCGGTGGCTGGGACGCATGGAACGTCATCGGCGGACTGACCTCAAATGGGAAAGAGACACTCATGTCCACGACCAGGACCACCAGGAATCGTCCCGTCGCATCTGCCGTCGTGCTTGCGACCATTGTGGCTGCCCTGTTCCTCGCTGCCACGGCCTTGGCCGCGCCCAAGCCCCAACACCGCCATGCGACGTGCGCAAGCATCAGCCACATCAGACTGCACGGCCCGGCTGCGCTGAGGTGCAACCGGGCGCGAGCCTCCGTCGGCAAGGCGAGGAATGGCGTGTGGTCGACCAATGGCCCCGCCCCAGCCGGGGCGATTCGCAGCTCGACGACTCGATTCCCCTCGGACGGATCGACAACGGCCGGTCAGCCGCTGTCATCAGCGGTCTCGGGAAGCCTGATCGTGGGCGTGAACGCCTCGCTGGTGGGGTGGAGCGATCTGTCTGCACGAGTTGACCAGGTCGCTTCCGCGACCGGCGCGACGTGGGTGCGTCAGGCGTTCCTCTGGAGCACGATCGAGCCGTCGCCCGGCGTCTTCAGCTGGGGCTATTACGACAGCTTGGTGCTGCTTGCCGCGGAGCACGGGATCCACCTCCTTCCGCTCCTGCTCGACACCCCGAGCTGGGAGGGCTCGAACTACGAGGTGATCCCGTCCGACCCCTCCGCGTACGCGGGATACACAGCCGCCGTGGTCGAACGCTACGGACCGCACGGCAGCCTTTGGACCCAGTATCCCCGGTACGCAAGCTATGCGATTCACACGTTTGAGCTCTGGAGCGAACCGTACTACGACAACGGCAACGACGGCGACTATAACCCGGCCGCCTACGCCAACCTGGTCAAGGCCGCCGGGACAGCCGGCCACGCCGCCGACCCGAGCGCCAAGTTCCTGCTCGCGGCCGAGAACCAGTGTCAGCTGGTCGGCTCCAACTTCGTATGGTGGATCGACGCGCTCTACCGGGCCGTGCCCGATCTGAACAACTACTTCGATGGCGTCGCCGTCCACCCGTACGGAAACGATCTCACCGACCTCACCTTCCCGGCCCCAGAGGAGCCCTATACCGGCTATGAGCAGATCCGGCGCGTCGAGGATATCCGCCAGGAGTTCGTCAACCAGGGCGCCGCCGACAAGCCCCTGTGGATCACCGAGATCGGCTGGCCCACATGCACCAGCGGCAGCGACCGCTGCACCACCCTCGCCGGCCAGGCATCCGACCTCCAGACAGTCTTCAACTACGCCCACACGACCTGGAGCAGCTACGTCCAGGCGGTGTTCGTCTACAACTTCGACGATGCCGGGACCGACAGCAGCGACCCTGAGAATGACTACGGCCTGGCGTACAACAACGGCAGCCCAAAGCCGGCTCTCGCGGTGCTCAAGGCCAACGAGACTTAATCAGTTCGCCCCTTTACTCTGTTCACGTGGGTCGCTACGGCAAGCGTGTAGATCTCGTCGTGCACGGGGACGAGCCGTTCAACGCTGAGACCGGGCTGGCTGCGCTGGCGGAAGGTCCCTTGACTGCGACGGACGCGTTTTACGTGAGAGGGCACGCGGCGGTGCCGGTAATCGACCTGGCCAGGTGGCGGCTGCGAGTACATGGGGCTGTCGAGCAGGAGTTGGCCCTCTCACTCACCACGTTGCGGGAGGCGTTTCGGGAACGAGAGGTCACCGCGACAATTCAGTGTGCCGGCAACAGGCGCGCCGGTCTGATCGCGATCCACGACATTCCGGGGGAGGCGCCGTGGGGTCCCGGCGCTACCGGTACCGCGAAATGGACTGGGGTGGCGCTCGCCGACGTGCTGGCTCTCGCCGGCCCGCTGCGCGACGCGGCGCACGTCGGGTTCGAAGGCGCGGATCTCTGCACGGACACGAAACCGGCTGAGCGCTTCGGTGGCTCGATCCCGTTCGACAAGGCGTCCCGCCCCGAGGTCCTGCTCGCCTGGGCGATGAACGGGGAGCCGCTGCCGCCCGTCCACGGCGCACCGCTGCGGGTGGTCGTTCCCGGCTACATCGGCGCGCGGAGTGTCAAGTGGCTCGAGCGGATCGAGGTGCGATCGGAGCCGTGGCGCGGCTACTTTCAGCACGTTGCGTACCGGCTGGTACCCGAGGACGGAACCCCAGGTCCGGGGATCGGGATGCCGCTCGGCCTGGTTGCGCTCAACTCCGACGTCTTGTCTCCGGCCGATGGCGAAACGGTGATCGCCGGCCCGGTTGAGGTGTGTGGCTACGCATTTGCGGGCGGCGAGCGGCACGTCGCACGGGTCGACGTCTCCCTCAACAGCGGCGGGAGCTGGTCGCAGGCGGAGATGCTCGACGACCTCGGGCGGTGGGCCTGGCGGCATTGGCGGATCACGGTCGACCTCCCGCCGGGACCGCAGGAGATCCTCGTCCGGGCCTGGGACTCCTCGGCCGCCACGCAGCCGGAGGACGAGGCGGCGCTGTGGAACCCGAAGGGCTACGTGAACAATGCCCGCCCTCGCGTCCGGGTGCGAGCCAGCGCGCCGTAGCCAAGACCAGTCTTTGGTGCGGCGTGTTGGGCCTGCCACCCCGGCGCGTTCAACGCGCCGCCAGAAGGAGCGCGTGCACGCGCTGCTCGATCTTGAGCCTGACCGCGTCTCCGTCGATGTCGGTCGGCAGCTCGACGACGACGTCGTCACCGGCCAGTTCTATCTCCAGTGCGAACGCGACCGGCCGCGCCTCGGGAAGCTCAATGACCTGGTCGCTCTCGAACAGCGTGATCAGGCGTGGGTCGATGTAGCTGGTGCGGGCGACTGCCGGTGTATTGCCAAGCGCGGAGCTCACCTCGCGGACTGCCCGGCTGACTGCCCTCGGGCCACGTTTGCCGGTTTTGTGCTGGCGGGCCAGAGCGACAGCGGCGAGCACGGTCGCCGACCAGGTACGGAACTCCTTGGCGGAGTATGGGCCCTCCCCCCACGTGCGCAGCGCGTTGTTCACGTCGGGAGCGTGGATCCGTTGCCAGCGGTGCTCCGATCGATACACCAGGAGCTCATCCGGTACGCCGCGACGGCGCTTGAGCTCGCCGAGCGCAGCGACCGACTGCGGATCGCGCACCGTCATCCGGCGACGCTTGCCTGACTTCGCGACGAAGTCGAAATGAACCTCAGGACCGCGCAACGTGACGTTCTCGCGCCGGAGCGTGGTGAGGCCAACGTGGCCGTTGTCGCGAGCGTAGCGGTCCCAGCCGACCCTGAACAGGCCTATGTCGAGCAATCGGATCGCCAGAGCGAGCGTCCGATCGCGCTCGCCAGGGCGCGCACCGAGTAGGCTCCTCGTGGTGGCTCGGATTCGCGGAAGCTGGCGCGCGAATTCGAGCATGTCGTCGTATTTCTCGTGGTCTCGACGCACGCGCCACAGCGGGTGATACAGGTACTGTCGGCGCCCTTTGGCATCGCGGCCGGTGGCCTGCAGGTGCGCGTTCGGGGAGCCGGCTATCCAGACCTCTGTCCAGGCCGGGGGGATCCGCAATGCACGAATCCGCTCCAACGTCTCGGCGTCCGCCACAGGCTCCCCACGCGGGTCGCAGATTACCCACTCCCCGTGGCGGCGCTCGCGGCGCAGACCAAGCTCGCCTCCGTGGACGTACACAAGCTGATCCAGCTCTGCCGGCGTGGATTGATCAGATGCGAATGCACTCGTCACTAGCGACTTCTTTGTACACCGTCACGAGCTCGAGGGGATCGTTGGCGAGTGCCGTGATCCGTGGCCAAGCCAGGGCACGGACCAGGGACTTCACGGGCGCGAGACACGCCGTGAAGCGCCACGCTGACCCGCGTCAATCGACTATTGGAGTGGATCATGCGCACGGACATCGCCGCTGGCGGCACGTTCCCCGATTACGAGTTGCCCGATCACGAGAACGTGCCCCGGAAGCTCAGTGATATCCAGGGCGAGGACCCCCTGATCCTCACGCTCGCGCGCGGGAACTATTGCCCCAAGGAGCACCAGCAGCACCTCGAGCTCGCCGCCAACTACCCCAAGATCGCAGTGGCCTACACCAAGATCGCCACGATCTCGACCGACACCCATCACTCGAGCCAGGAGTTCCGCGCGTCGACTGGCGCTCAGTGGCCATTTCTCTCTGACCCGGAGCGGACCGTCCAGAAGGACCTCGACATCCAGGAGTACACCGACGCCGAGCACGACCCGATGATTCCCCACACCCTCGTGCTCAAGCCCGGGCTGGTCATCCACAGCATCTACAACGGCTACTGGTTCTGGGGACGTCCCTCCTTCGTGGATCTCTGGCACGACCTCCGGACCGTGACCCGCGAGATCCGCCCCGACTGGGATCTAAGCAAGCCCGGGCTGCGCGAAGCGTGGGATGCGGGCGACTACTCGCCATTTCACGGATGGGACAGGCGCTCCCCTGAATCGACGCCGTCGTCCTATGCGTCGTAACGCCGGACAAGGCCCGCCGCTGCCGTGACCGCTGATCGATCTCAACCATAGGAGGAACTATGACCGCCGCGGCCACAGCCGCTCCCACACACCGCGAGCCTGCGCTTCTCGGACAGATCGTCGTCGTGATCGGCGGCAGCTCGGGCGTCGGGTTAGCGACAGCCACACGCGCCCACGCCGAAGGCGCCAACGTCATCCTCACCGGCCTGCACCCCGACGACGCCCTGCAGCGTGCGGCGCTCGATCTCGACGCGCTCAGCACCGCCGCGTTCGACGCCAACGAT
This sequence comes from uncultured Solirubrobacterales bacterium, assembly GCA_963769695.1. Lineage (GTDB taxonomy): Bacteria > Actinomycetota > Thermoleophilia > Solirubrobacterales > Solirubrobacteraceae > Palsa-465. The sequence continues at coordinate 126,653 of CAVYMX010000007.1, forward strand.
CCGGTAGGGCTCGAACGATTCTTCGCGGGCCTGCCGAAGCAAATCGACCATGTCATGGTCACCGCCGGCGGGCCGCACTACGGACGCCTGCTCGAGACGAAATCAGACGAGCTGCGCCACGGCCTCAGCGACCACCTCCTACTCGCCGTCGAAACCGCCCGCAACGCGGCCGACAGGGTGAGGCCGGGAGGGACGCTGCTGTTCATGAGCCCTGAAGGCGGCCGCCCGAGCGTCGGCGCCGGGAGCGAGTCGACGGCCGCGGCCGCATTTCCCGCACTGATAGCCAACCTGGCATTGGAGCTCGGGCCGGTCCGCGTCAACCTGATCGCCGCCGGCTTCATCGACACGCCGCTGTCGGCATCGCTGCTGGGCAGTGACCTCGAAAAGCGGCGTGACCAGCTGCGCGCGACGCTCCCAATCAGACGCGTCGTCGAACCGGCCGACGTCGCCGCGCTCGCAGTCCACATCATGAGCAACACGGCCTTGACCGGAGCGACCTACAACATCGACGGCGGCCAGCAACTCGTCTCGGCCTAGCAGAGCACGTTCCAAACCCCAGTCAACCGGCGCCGCGGCGCCAGAAAGGGGGCCATCCCAATGAGTACCCACACGCCGGTGTGCGAGTTGCTGGGGATTGACCACCCGATTGTTTCGGCGCCGATGGCTGCAGATCCCCGGTTGCCCGCCGCGGTCTCAAATGCCGGCGCCCTCGGCACTATGGGGCTGTGGTGGGTCGATGATGCCGGAGATCTGGTCCGCGAAACCGCAGCGCTGACCGGTCGTCCGTTTGGCGGCAACTTCGCTCTGACCTCCGATCAGCACCGTCGAGTCGATCAGGCCCTGGCGGCTGGCCTGCGGATCGTGTCGTTCATCTTCGGCGATCCCCAGAGCTACGTCGACTTGGTGCATGACGCCGGAGGGCTGGTCATGCACACGGTCGGCAGCGCCGAGGAAGCCCGGCGCGCAGTCGGATGTGGAGTGGACATCATCGTCGCGCAGGGCTGGGAGGCCGGCGGCCACGTCTGGGGTGGTGTGGCGACGCTTCCGTTGGTGCCGGCGGTAGTCGACGCGGTGGCACCCATACCGGTCATTGCGGCCGGTGGGATTGGCGACGCTCGCGGAGTCGCAGCCGTGCTTGCCCTTGGCGCACAGGCCGCTTGGCTCGGCACTCGGTTTCTGTTAGCCGACGAAATGCCGATCCACGAGGAATACCGGCGCCTTCTGATAGCCGGGACCGAGACCGATGCGGAGTGGTACCCCAACCTCTATGAGGTGGGATGGCCGGACGCTCCGCACCGGGCCCTCCACAACTCAACGGCTGAGATGTGGGAGGCCGCGGGCCGGCCGGAACCGGGTAGTCGGCCGGGAGAGGGCGAGGTGATAGCGCACTTCGCTTCGGGCGACCCGATCGTTCGATATTCCCCCGCGCCCCCGATGGTTGGCACGACCGGTGAGATCGAGGCGCTATCGCTGTGGGCCGGACAGAGCGTTGCGCTCGCAAGACGGCCACAGCCCGCTGCTGAAATCGTGGCCGAACTCGTCTCGCGCTTGTAGTTCTGTTGACCAGGGAGTTCACAGGCGCCTAGCCGATGCCGGCGAGGTACGCTGCGCTTTCGGCCCTCGTTAGCTGACGTGTCACGCGCGCTCGGGCGATCGCCTCGATCGTGGGCAGCGAGGCGGCGAGCTCGGTCGAGAACACGATGACCGTGCCGTTGGTGACGACGATGCGCCTGCCGTCGGGGCTGAATGAGACCTCAGTAACGCCCGGCCCGGTATTGAGAGCGGTCAGTTGCCGTCCGGAGCTGATGTCCCAGATGCGCACGGTGCCATCCTGGCTTGCAGTCGCGATCATCCTGGAGTCGGGGCTGAACGCCGCGCTCCAGATCGTCGCACCGCCTGGTTCGGCGAAGCTGGCTAGTTGCTCGTCGCTGTTGGCGTCCCAGACACGGGCCGATCCGTCCTGGCTGGTGGTGACGATCCGAGCTCCGTCGGGGCTGAACGCGGCGCTGGTCAGGCTCGTGTCGCCCGGCTCGCTGATCGCTCCGATCTGCTGCTTATCGGTGGTATTCCAGATCAGTGCCGTTCCGTCATCGCCGGCAGCGATGATCCGCTTGCCGGTCGGGTCGTATTCGGCGGCGACCACGCCCGCCGTGGCGATCAGCGGCGGGCTCTCGCGACCGGTGCTCGTGTTCCAGATCAGCAGCTCGGCACCGCTCGCGGCGAGCAACTGCGTGGCGTCAGGGCTGAGCCAGGCACTCGTGAGTGGAGCCGGCGAACGGCTGCCGGGCGCCACCGGGCCCGTGAACACCCGGAGCTCGCGGCCGGTGCGTGCGTCCCAGATGCGCGCCGTGCCATCGCTCGCAGCGGTCACGATCCGCTGACCGTCTGCCCCGAAAGTGGCGTCGTAGACGACGCCCGGCTGCCGAAGCATGAGTTGTTGCGCCCCGGTGCGCGGGTCGAACAAGCGGGCGCCCCCGGCGCTGGCGGTGACGATGCGCGTCCCATCGGGACTGAAGCGCGCTCGGATGAATCTGGCGGCGCTCGGGCGCGAGATCGACACGAGCTGCTCCCGCGGCGTCGCGTCCCACAGCTTGGCTGTGCCGTCCTGGCCCGCGGTCGCGACAAGCGCGCCGTCGGGGCTGAACTCGGCGTCCGCTACGCCCGCTGAGTGCCCGAGGAACGCGACCAGCTGCTTGCCGGTCGCCGCGTCCCACACGCGTGCGCTCCCGTCGGAGCTCGCGGTCAGGATCGTCCTACCATCGGGGCCGAAGACCGCGTTCTGCACAGCCGCAGCGCCGGGCTCGACGACGGTCGCGAGCAGCCGTCGCGTCCTCGCATTCCACAGCTGCGCGGTTCCAGCCTTGCTGGCAGTGAGAATCCGCGTCCCGTCCGGGCTGAAGGCCGCGTGATCGAATCCTCCGTTGCCGGCCGGGCCGAGCACACCGATCTGTCGCCGTGTGCGCGTATCCCAGATGCGTGCGTATGGGTCGAGGCTCGCGGTGGTCACGATCTCCTTGCCGTTCGGGCTGAACGATCCGCTCATGACGATCTGGAGCCCTCCGGGCTCGCGCAGCATCCCGTCCGGCCTGCCGTCGCTGAGCCGCCAGATCCGCGCGGTGCCGTCGTCGCCGGCGGCCAACACGAGTTTCCCGTCGGGACTGAAGACCGCGGTGTTGGCGGCCGTTCCCGTCGGGCTGCTGAGGGTCGTGGCCATCCGGTCTGTGGCGGCGGCCCAGACGCGGATCGCGCCTTGCTCGCTGGCTGTGACGATCAGCGTCCCATCGGGGCTGAACTCAGCATCGTTCAGAGGCACAGCTTCGGGCTCGATGATCTCCCCGACGAGGTCTCGCGTAGCCACGTCCCAGATACGGGCGGTGCCATCCTGGCCGGCCGTCAGAAGCTGTTTGCCGTCAGGGCTGAAGCTGACCTGCTGAATCGGGTTGTCGCTCGGCTCATGCATCACCGCGAGCTGCTCGTGGGTCCTCGCGTCCCAGACGCGGGCGGTGCCGTCGAGGCTCGAGGTAACGATTTTGCGAGCGTCAGGCGAGAACGCGGCGCCTTCTAGCGAGAACCCTCCGGGTTCGGTCAGGACGCCGAGCTGCGCGCCGCTTCGCGCGTCCCAGATTCTTGCGCTCCCGTCGTAGCTCACGGTGAGGATCCGTCGACCATCCGAGCTGAAGGCCGCGTCGTAGAGCGCCGCTCCGCCCGGCTCGCGTAGCGCCCGGACCTCGGTGGCGGTCGCGATGTTCCAAATGCGAGCGAACCCGTCGGTGCTCGAGGTCAGCACCTCGCTGCCGTCGGGGCTGAACTGGACGCTGTACAGCGCCGCGTGGTCGGTGTCCGGCAGGCTCGCAACCCGGCGGCGTGTGCCCACATCCCAGATCCGTGTCACGCCGGTGCTGCCGGCTGTGGCAAACCGGCTCCCGTCGGTAGCGAACGCGACGGCGTAGACGCTCTGGTCTCCGGTCACCACCGGCGAGCCGAGCTGGCGCAACGTCTTGGCGTCCCAGAGCCGCGCGTTCCCGTCGGCGCCCGCGGTCAGCAGGAGCTTCCCCCGCGCACCGAACACCGCTCCGTTGATGCCACGAGTGCCGGCGCCCTCCTGCGCGGGCTCGTTGAGCACGCCCAGCTCGCGCCGGGTGGCCACCGACCACACCCGGGCGGTTCCCTGGTCGCTGGCGGCGACGACCTCGGTGCCGTCCGGGCTGAACGTCGCCTGCTCGATCCCGGTGCCGGTCGCCGGACTCAGAGCCGCGCTCAGGTCACCGGTCGCCGCATCCCAGAGCTCCAAGGCTCCATCAACGCTCCCCGTCAGTACGAGCTTGCCGTTAGGGGAGAAGCTCGGGCTCTGCAGCGCCGCGGATGGCCGCAGCGTGCCTAGCAGCTGCAGCTCGGGCAGCGCGTCGCGCAGCGCCGCCTCGGCTTGGGCGGTGGTCCGGATCGAGAGTGCGCGTAACGCGAGCAACGTGCTGAGCTCCGGATCGCTTGACACCGACGCTTCGGAGCTCGCCGCGAGCTCGCGCGACTGCGCCGTCTGCTGATTGGAGACCGCAGTTGCACGCTCGAGGAGCGCGACGATCGACAGCGCGATCGCGACCACCAGCGCGACCGAGATCGCAGCGCGGGTCCGGCGCAGCCGCTGGGTCGCATGCTGCCTGCTCACCAGCACGTAGGTGCGCTGAAGCTCGGTCGGCTCGGGCTGCTTGCCGGACTGCCCCGCGAGCCACGTCTCGGCCTCGTCGAGCTCGGAGCCCGCCAGCAGGAAGCTCCCGTCGCGCGCGTGCTCGTCCCATTCGATCGCCTTGCGACCCCATTCCGTGTGAGCGCGAACCCAGTCGAGGTCGGTCTCGATCGCCAGCCTCAGCGTCGCCAGCGAGCTTTCAAACGCATCATCGAACACCCCTCGCTCAGGGATGAACTGGCGAGACGAGAGCGCCTCGGCTAGTGCCGCGGGGTCCGTCGCGCGAAACATCACCGGGAGGATCCGCTTGTTGAGCTGGCCGGCATACTCGAGCTCCTGGGCGCACTCGATCGACGCCGCGAAGTCCGGGCTGACCAAGAACACGACCGCGTCCGAGGCCTCGATCGCCTGCTTGAGCTCGTGGCGCCAACGTGAGGCCGGCGCGATGTCCTGCTCGTCGACCCAGACGTCCAACCCGTCGCTTCCGAGCGCCTCGCGCAGCCGCCGGGCGAATCCGCGGTCGCGCCGCGAATAGGAGAGAAACACGTCGGACACGGCCGTGCGCATGAACCTACTGCGTCCAACGCCGTGATCCAAGGAATCCCAGGGTGGAGACCAGGGCGCTCACGGGCGCGACATGCAGGCCAGACGAGCAGGCTTAGCGGCGTCATCAAACCGAGGAGACCCGCATGTCCGCGACGACCCAGAAGTCAGGCGCCACGGCAATTCGCCGGTTCCACGTTGACATTCCGGACGAGGCACTGGAGGACCTGCGCCGTCGCATCGCTGGGGTGCGGTGGCCTTCCAGGGAGCTGGTCACAGATCGCTCGCAGGGGGTCCAGCTGGCGATGATCCAGGCGCTCGCGAGCTACTGGGCAACCGATTACGACTGGCGCAGGTGTTCAGGGCGAGCGGCTTCGGCTACTTCCTCGAGCAGGCCACTCGGCCGCAGACGATCGGCTACGCCCTGGTGGATTCACCGGTCGCCCTGGCGGCCTGGATGCTCGACCACGACACGGACAGCTACTACAAGATCTCCCGCGCCTTCGTCGACGGCCAGCCCTCCGGCAATCTCACCCGAGACCACATCCTCGACAACATCACGCTGTACTGGCTGACTGGCACCGGCGCCCAAGCCGCCCGGTCGTATTGGGAGAGCGGCCAAGCCACAGCTCGCGCGGCTGGGTCGAGAAGTCCTACCCCAATGTCATGTACTTCAACGAGGTCGACAAAGGCGGCCACTTCGCCGCCTGGGAAGAGCCCGAGCTCTTCTCGACCGAGGTGCGGGCGGCGTTCCGAGCGCTCCGCTAGAGAACTCCTGCCGGCTACAACTCTCCTCCACGCGGTCGACACCGGGCGAGGCCCCGTGCGGGCCGAAATCCGCCTGCGGCGACATGCTTTCGGGCCCAAAGTCCTCTCCCGCGGCCGACCTTGGTTACATAAGCATCCCCACATGCTTATCTAGCCAAGGTCCAGCAGGCGCGGGCGATTTGTCCCTGTGTGCACGCGAGATGCCGAATTTTGCTGACACCGTCGAGCCCGGCACGGCCCCGGGGCCTAATCGCACCCGCGCTGGCGTAATCCGCCCCGCCCCGCCCCGGTCGGCGCGAAATGCGAGCTCGGGCGACCCGGTCGACACAGGCGAGGCCCGCGCGGGCGGCTTCAGAACTTCAGGCGCACCGAGCGGGTAAACGTCTTCACCGGCGACAGGTTTGTGAGCTTGACGGTGATCGTGACGTTGAGCTTCTCATGTTTGCGCGCGAGCACCCGTCCCATGCTCGTGAGCTTCGCCGGCACTGTGCTTGACGCCCCGGCCGCGAGTTTGAACGTCCCGGTCGCGTACGTAACCGACTTCGACGCCTTGGCGACAACGGCGGCGTTCGTCGCGACTGGGGGTCCGGTGACCGTCACGGTCCCGTCGCACGGCGCGTTGTCGCAGCCGACGTTGACGAGCGCGTTGTTACCGTTGACCTTGTCGGCCCGGGTTGGAAACACGACCATGGCCGGCGATTGGCCGGTCGGATACCAGGTCGCCTGCATGTCGAGCTCGTAGCCATCTGGATCGCCAGCCAGTTGGCTCGCGCCGAGCGTCATCGCGGGCGCGTTGAAGTTGACCACGGGCTGATGCTCGGTGGCTGCAAGGCTGGTCTCGTTGATCGCCGGGATCGCCACGCCGTCCTCCAGGACCGAGAGCCCGATCTGGTCGAGGAAGTCGACGGTGGCGCCGTTGTTGCTCTCCTCGCCCTCGCCGACCGGGAGATCGACGTTCAGCGTCGTGATCCCGTTCGCGACCGGCGTGAACACCGAACTCTGGGCCACGTCGACACAGCACTGGTTGCTGCTGAGGTCGTTCGGGTCGAACAGCGTCCGCAGCACCACGAGCCGCATCGGCCCGGTGCTCGAACCCACCCGCAGCTTGACCTCGTAGACGTTGCCGTTCCCGGGAGCGTCGAGGCCACCGGCAGACGGGCTGCTGACGTCGAACAGCGGGGTCCCCCAGGTGCACGACGTCCCCGGCGAACGGATCGGGGTCGCGTATGGGATCACCGAGCAGTCGAAGGTCACGTCCGGAGCCTGCGTGAGGCTCGCACCGAAGGTAACCGGGCCGGACGCGTTCGAGACCGCGGGCATCGCCGCCGTCAGCGCCGCCACCACAACACTCGCTAGCACTGCTGAGAACTTCCGCATCGCACAGCCCCCATTTGGTCGTCGGCGCCGCCCCTGCCGAAAGCTTACCTCCAAAGCCGGTGCTGACCCGGTTCGGCGCCGCCCTATCGCAACACAGACTCACGTCAGGTTGCTCATGCGAGCGAGTCGATCCAGCGCTCTAGGCGCTTGCCCTCACGGGTCATGAGCTCGGCGTCGCGGAGGGTGTTGGTGAGCAGCGCGATCCCTTGGTAGGTGGCAATCAGGGCGACGGCGAGATCGCGCGCGTCGCGTCTCCCCATCGATCGGAACTGGCGCTCGGCCCAGTCGATCGGGAGTCTGATCAGTTCCGCGCAGGAACGGTCCAGACCGTCGTCGCGCTTGTCGAGTTCGGAGCAGAGACTTCCTTGCGGGCAGCCGTAGCGCGCGGTGAGATCGCGCTGCTCGACGACCATGCGCACGAAAGCCTTAAGGCGCGCTTTGGGACTGCGGTGATGATCGAGTGATACGAGGGTCCTCTGGATGTCCTCTGCGTGGGCGTCGATTGCCGCAGCGACGAGCTCGTCTTTGGTCTTGAAGTAGTAGTAGACGTTGCCGACTGGGACGTCGGCTGCTTGTGCAACGTCCGCGAGTGTCGTCCTCTCGACGCCCTGCTCGTACAGAACCCGGCGTGTGGCGGCGACGAGCCGCTCACGCTTGCCGAGCCCAGGTTCGGCGCTGGTCCGCCGGGCGCTGCCAGCTAAGTCGGTCATCTCACCAACAGAGGATATCGAGCGCTAAGCGCGATCTGGTAAGTTAGTCAACTCACTTAGTCTTTCGATCCGATTCTCGGAGGTCGCCTCGACATGACGGCAGTAGCACCTCAGACTTCGTTTCTCGCGAGCCGGCGCGGCAAGCTGACGCTCGCGTTGCTGTGCGCGGTTGGGTTCCTCGATTTCGTCGACGCTTCGATCGTGAACGTCGCGCTGCCGTCGATCCGCCAACACCTGCACTTCTCGGTTCAGAGCCTGCAGTGGGTGCTGAGCGCCTACCTGCTCACTTATGGGGGATTCATGCTGCTCGGCGGCCGCGCCGCCGATCTCCTCGGTCGCCGGCGGTTGCTCGTCGCTGGAACATCGATTTTTGCGATCTCCTCGCTCACGGGCGGCGTCGCGGGCAGCGAAGGGATGCTCATTGGCGCCCGCTTGGCGCAGGGAGTGGGCGCGGCGATGATGATGCCGGCCGCGCTCTCGATCCTGACCACATCGTTTCACGAGGGCAGCGATCGCAACAAGGCCCTGGGCGCCTGGGGCGCCCTGGCAGGCCTGGCGTCCGCGGTCGGCGTATTTCTTGGCGGCGTGCTCTCGGAGGGACCGGGCTGGAGGTGGGTGTTCTTCGTAAACCTGCCTGTCTGCGCGCTGATACTCGTCGCGGCCTTCCGCCTGCTCTCCGGCGAGCGCCACCGCGCCCGGCTGGCCAACTTCGACACGCCGGGCGCGATCCTCGTGACGGCCGGGATGCTGCTCCTGGTCTACGCGCTCGTCCGCGCGCCAGACATCGGCTGGGGCAAGGCCCGGACGATCGGGGAGCTCGCCTGTGCCGGGGCACTTCTCGGGGCGTTCGTGGTAAACGAACGGAGGCAACGAAACCCGCTCGTGCCACTGTCGATCTTCCGGATCAACGGATTGGCAGCCGCCAACGTGACCCAGGTGACCGCCTTAGCGGGCTTCTACTCGATGTTCTTCTTCATCACGCTCTACATGCAGAACGTCCTCGGCTACTCCCAGATCCAAGCCGGATCGGCATATGTCCCGGTCACGTTCGGAGTCGCGATCGCGTCCGGGATCTCCTCGCAGCTGTTCGCGCGGACCGGCACCCGGCCGATCATCGTCGCAGGCGCGCTGCTCGGCGCGGGCGGGCTCTACTGGCTCTCACGCATCCCCGTCCACGGGTCCTACCTCACCGACCTGCTCCCAGGCCTGATGATCATGTCCTTCGGCCTCGGCGCGGTATTCGTCGGCGTCACCACGGCCGGCAACGCCGGCGTCCCACCCGACAAGGCGGGACTCGCTGCAGCCCTGATCAACGCATCGACATGGCTCGGTGGCGCACTCGGAATCGCGATCTTCTCCGCGATCTCGACCTCCCGGGCCCGAAACCTCCTAGCAGCCCACGCCTCCACACCCGACGCCCTCACCTCCGGCTTCCACCGTGCGCTGCTAGCAGGGAGCATCTTCCTACTCGCCGCCGCGTTCATCGCCTCACGCGCAATAAACACCCGCGGGGAACCCCTCCCCAACCCCCGCCTCGAACCGGTGCCCACCCCAGACATCGCCTGACCCGTGCGGGCAACCACTCAACCCACCGCCACATGAGCGCCACCAACCGTCACCGCGTTCGCGGGCCGCTTGACGTGCAAGGCCTTCCCATGCTTCCCACCCGAGGAGTGCTGCCACGACCTCGACTGCTGGGATCCGACAGCGCACGAGCATTGCTGTCTGTCCGGCGAGCGGTGCAAGGACCACTGCTGCGGCACCCGTTGCTGCCCGACGTCGCCCGGGAAGGAGTACCTCTGCTGCCCGCCGGCAGTCAAGGCGAACCCCGACCACGCGTGCTACGAGTACCGGGGCGAAAAATGCTGCCACAACGGGCAGATCTGCCTAGTCCACGAGCACTGTTGTGGCGACGATGCGCGCAAGCCCTGCTGCCGCGCGGAGTTTGCGGAGGAAGCTGTGGCACGAAGGAACATCACACCTGTTGCGCGCCATGGCAACTGCCATGACGGCGTCTGCCACAAGTCGACCTGCGCGCCGACCCAGACGCCGTGCGTCAACGGCTGCTGCAACGCCACGAACGCAAAATGCTGCGCGGGTGACTGCATCGCCGAGAACTCGAACCAGCCAGTTTGCTGCGCCGCCGGCAGCCCGTGCGAGCACGTGGGCGGAGTGTGCCTGCCGGCGGTGGGTTCTGGTACCGCCAACCAACCCGGCTCGCCGCAGTATCTGGCGTGCTGCTCCGGCGGCAAGGCGGGGATCCTGCCTCCGGGCGGATCAGAGTGCTGCACTACTGGAAACACCTGTGGCAGCACCTGCTGCGCGGTCGATCAGGGCTGCTGCAACACTGCCATGGAGTGCGTGACCTGCTGAGCGCTCGCGGGTCCGACAACGCCGACGTGAAGGTGTCTGCCGGCGTTCCCTTGGATCCCCGGCAGCTTGCCCCGATGCACTGGGCGACGGCTTGGGCAAAGCTGTCCGGCCGGTTGTTTATAGGTCAGGCGTGGACGCAGTGCGAAGGCGGCCGGCGAGGCCTGTTGGGTTAAGCAGCTCAAGCACCCGGTTGCCGTCGTGGTAACCACCGGGTTTCACGAGCGGCGCAACCCGCGTCGGGGTGACAAGGGTTTCTCATCAGCAAGGATCGGCTGGATGCCGACCGGCCGCAGCTGCCACCAATCGGATTCGACGCCCCGGTGCGCCAGCGGCGCCGGGATCCGCCGGCTGAACCTCTTGATGACGATGGTCTCAGCTGTGCGGAAGGATCCGGCGCTGAGCTCGAGCGCCAACGTCAGCGTGCTCAGGCCGGGCGAGACCCTCACTGCAATCTGGGTCGGAGTGCGCTCCGCCAGCGTCAAGACGGTTCGCTGGGTGCCGCTCCCGGCTACCAGGAGGCGGCAGGGAATCGAGGCAATGACGGTGATCGTCAGCAGTCTCGCCGAGCTGGGGAGCTGCTCCGGCGCCTGGACCGCCACGAATGACGGCGGGGCTTGCGTGAGCCTGACGCGTGCGGTGGCGCCCGCCTGCCGGCCCGCGCCGTCGGTCGCGACCAGCCGGATCGTATGCGCTCCGGCTGGCAGGCCGGCCACCGAGAGGGAGCCACCGGTCCCGAGCAGGTGCATCCCGTCGAACCACCGGAGGTGATCGCCGACGAGTGGCTGCCCGGCGTCGTCGAACGCGCTGCCCTCGAGCAGCAGCGCGGCGTCGTTGGGCTGGCTGTAGCCCGGCGGCAGCGTGGTGATCGTCACGTCCGGTGGGGCACCCAGCGCGTGGAATGGCTTCGAGGTCGCGTCGGTGAGATTGAAGCCGTCGCTGGCCTCGATCTCGACTCGCGCGTGGCTGGAGGCTGACAGCAATCGACTCGGTAGCCGCACGCTGCCCAGGTTCGGGCCGGAGTAGATCATGTGGAATCGCGGGCCGTTCGTCGCGGAGTAGCTGATTGTGATCCGGAGCGCGCGTTTGTCGGCATCGGTCGCGGACCAGCGGATCGCCACCACACCGTCCAGGCCAACGGTCTCGCCGCCTCTGGGAGCCAGTAACAGGAGCCTCGGTTTGTCCGGAGGGCGAGTACGGGTCGCGAGGATGTCCGACCCGTCAGCGATCGCGACACTGTCGGTACCAAACCCCGGGACGAAGCCCTGAAGCACGACGAAGGCCTCGCGGCCCGGATCCTCGCCGCCGGGGTCGGTGTGACCGGCCTCGAAGAGCAGCGGTGAGGACGAGAGCACGCGACCCTTCCCGTCCTTCGCGATCAGGCGCAAGGACGAGGTCCCGCCGGGCTCCAGTCTCAACCCGTCGCCACGCTGAATGTCGGTGATGAACGTGCCGACCTTGCCCTCCTCGACGGCTGTCACCAGCAATTGGCCGGGAGCGCCAGGTTTGGCGGCGGCCGCGTCGCTTGCCTGCTGTGGCGTCGCGAGGCATTCCGGGACGCCCGGGTTCAGGTCACAGACCGACTCCGTCCATCCCTTGGGCGAGATCCAAGTCGAGTTGTCCATCGCGCAGTAGGACATGAAATCGAAGTGGTCGCTAGGCATCGGGTTCCCGCAGTCAAAAGGAGGTGCGTCGCAGAACGCCGATCCTGGCGGCGGCCGTCCGAAGATCGCGCGGAACAGGCCAGGTTGGCTGGCCGCGGCTGCCGAGCCTGGGAAAGTGTCGAAGCCGATGCCCTGGAGATAGCCGAACTGGTCCGGAGGCCAGGGCTCGCCCTGCTGGCTGCCGGTCGCACCGCACGCCGTGCTGGCGTGAGAGCGGCCGTACAGGTGGCCGAGCTCGTGAGCGACGATCGTCAGCGGGTGATCGGAGTCGACGTGGGCGGTCCGGCCGGGTACGCCGCTGGCGACGCCCCCCTGACCGGCCGCGACAACGGTGATCGTTGCGTCGTTCGGTTGGTTGTGGGTCTGATCCCATGCGTTTGCCACCATCAACCCCTCGCAGTTGAAGTCGTGCACGCTGGTGCCGGGCGGGAGCCCGCAAGGGTGCTGCGAATCCCTGGGCGCGGTGACGTCGGCGGTCACGTCCACGATCGCCTGATAGGGCGGCACGATGAACTCCTGATCGGCGAATGGGCCGACCTCAGCGGCGGCGGCGAACACGACTTGTGGTTGCGGCGGATCGGCAAACAGCCCGGGGACTTGAAGCTCGATCGGGTTGATCTCGTACCGTCGTGTTGGCACGAACCGCACGCCTACCAGGGTGCTCGTGCAATCCGGCCCCGAGCATTCGACATTGGTCCCGGGGACAGGCACCACACCAGACGCGATGTTGCCGACCAGGGTGATCGTCCCGCCCTCCCACGAGTCCGGGAGGATGAACGAGAATGCTCCGGTTGGGTCTCCGCGCTGGGCCGCGGGCACTCCACCGGGACGGTGGCCGCCGGTGAGCACTGGACGCTCGAGCGGGTACAGCGGGCTACCCGGCAGCTCCGTGCCCGCTCGGAAGCCGCGCAGGGTAGCGTCATGTAACGCGACGGCCGCCGGTGTCGCTCCCAGCGCATCGACGTAAAAGCGCACCAAGGTCCGTTTGTGGGCGACCAGGATGACGCCGTTGTAGACGCGCTTATGCCCGGCCGGGAGCCCTCCGAAGGGCTGCACGGCCTGGAACACGTCCAGCCTATCCGCCCGCAGCACCGGATGATCAAACATGACGTCGTCGATGCCAATCGGAGCCAGCGTCGACCCCCGCACCTTGACATACGAGATCGGTCTCGATGGGTTGGAGAAGCTGACCGGTGTCGAGAAACCGGCCCCGCCGATGACATCGGCCGACTGCGGGGAGTCAATCTGCACGCCGTTCTGATCAAACGCCGTGAGCGTGATCGTGTCAGGGATCGTCCCGAACGCGCCCACGAACATCTTCACCAACGATGTCTCCGCCGGAAAGAACAGGAACCCGCCCGGCGTCCTGCAGCTCTCGCCGGTGGGGCACTGCGGTGTCGGATACTGACCAATCTGCGAACCCGAGTGCGCCGACGAGCCAACGACGGTGACCACCGGCTGTTCGGAGCCAAGCCCCGACGGCGAGGGGCCGAACACCACCCCCCGATCGGCGCCACCCAAATTCCGATACTGGTCCCCGACGGTCGCCCCTGCCGGGAGATCATCGAAGGTCGCGGTTGTGCTCCCCCGCGCGACCCCGGCAGCGAGCCACATGAATGCAACCGTCAGCAACACGACAAATGTCAGGCTCGAGCGCAGGCGTAACCTGTAGCCGAGTGCTACACGACCCCCCCGGCCGAAGACATTCCCTCCCGGCATCGCCAGAAAAACCGCCTGTTATGGGACTCGCCTGCCCATCCTCCTCCTGCACAGCCCGCTTGTCAATGCAAACTTCCGCCGGTTGACAGTGCCATTGATTGAGACACGGCCCGCGATTTCACTGCTAGGAGCTCGCGCGAACGAACACGTGCACCCGTTGCAGGTTCACCGCGGATCCCTTTCCGACAAGTGCCAGCATTGTGCAGCGGCGTTCTCATGTTTGGAAGTGTCTGCCGAAGCGGACTACTCGCCGGTGAACCAGCCGCCGCTCGGGGCAGGATCCGGGGGTGTTGGGTGCCACACAGGTCGGACTCATGGTTGGGTCCGGGCTGGGGTTGGTGGTGCCGATCGCCGCTGAGAGATCCCACGACGGCTCCAGCGTACGCGCGTCTTGGATCACCGACGTTATGTCGGGCTCGGCCCCGGCGGTGCTGAATGCCTGGTTGAGCGCGGCGATCTCGGCTGCGACGAACGGCGATACGGCACCTGGGCGGCCGTCGTCGCCGAGGTAGATGCCCTGCCCGGACGGCGTCGTCGCGTCGGGCTTGAAGTTGGTCCCGTTTGTGTAGAGGAGTCGCGCCGGAGTGTCGCTGGGTTGGGTCGCGTTCGCCGAGGTCGTGACCGAGGCGACGTTCGGTTCGAGGCTCAACGGGTCGACGAATCGGCCCGAATAGCACGAGTCGATGATGAAGTTGAACGTCACGTCGGGATGGGCCTGGACGATCGTCGCGAGGTCGTCCGCGGTCATCGTCTCGTACACCGGGGCATGGCCCTCTGGCACCATCAGCCGGCCGCTCAGGGTGACGGTTGGCTGTGCGGTCTGGTCTGTGTTCGAGCCGTGACCGGCGATGAACACGGTAATCGTGGTCTGCCCGTCCGCCGAGGCCTGGTCAACGGCTCCGCTCAGGCCGGCGACACTGCCCCCCGCCGAGGTGGTGTTGATCCCGTGGCTGGCGAAGAATGCCTGCATCGCATCGCCCTCCTGCGGGAAGGCGTCGTAATCGCTGAGCTTCTGCGCCGTGACCGTGATCAGCGTCGTCTTGCTCGCCTGTGCCGGGTGGGCGAGCGAGCGCTTTGCGAGTGATAGCGCCAATGACTCGGAGCTCTTGATCCGCCGCAGTTGCGCGGTCGAGAGCCGGACTGGGTGCCTGAGGGCCGGAGGCCGGAAGTAGACGATGTGGGCATGACGCGAATCCACGAACGATGCCCTCTGGCCGTTTATCACCGGGAAGGTGACGAATCGCCCGCGGGCCAGGACGCGTCCGCCGCTCCCGGCGATCAGGAGGACCACGCTGGGGTGCATGAAGTTCTGAAGTGGTCCCAGGTCCTCCCAGTAGAGCCAGGCGCTCGTCCGAACATGCAGCGCCGGGAGAAGCACATGCGAAAGGCCGAGCTGAGCTTCGGTGATCACGCTACCCGCTCGCAGCGGCCTGAGCAACCCGTACAGCGCCACGCCTCCCGCCAGCGGCGCCTTGCCGGGGTGAAGCAGCGCGAGCGCCCGAAGATCGGCCCGATGGAGCGTGAGCGTCCGGCCTCGCTTCCGGGTCGTCGCGCCGACCGTGACCGGTTGCGTGCGCACGATCCCTGGCGGCGGTGCGAACGCGCCTGCAGCCCTCGACGATCCCTGCCCGAACCGAACCAGCCGATTCACGTCGTTCGCGGCGGCCGAGGCCGTGTCTGATGCCAGCTCGCCAGCCGGGGCAGCGCAATCCTGGTAGGGAGTCGTCGTGTCGGCACCCGCCCGCGTCGCGGTCCACGTGCCAGACTGGCCGGCGTTGCTCTCCCACGTCCCGCTCATCGCGTTGCCGGCCAGCGAGACGGTGCCGGTAAACGTGGCGACGTACCCAGGATCGTAGCTGTTGTAAGTCGTGACGATCGTGACGCTGTTGGCGTTAGAAGAACCGCTGATCGTCGCGAACACGCTCCCGCCGCTGGCGGCGCTGCCCGCAAGCGAACCCGATCCGGAGGTGAACGTGAATTCCTGCTGCCCGGCACCGCCCGAGCCGCAGCACTCCCACGTCCCAATCAGGTCGACGTTCTGCGCGGCCGCCGGCGCAGCCGCGATCGCGCTACACGCCAGCAGCGCCACAACTAGGACGGCGGGAGCTTTCACCACCGAACACCCCACAGAAACCGGCAATGCGTTCGTACCACCGTGACCCCCATCCCGAGCCAGAGCCAGACCCTTTGTGGTCCAGATCTAAGCATAGTCTCTGCCGCCAGTCACAGCTTGACTGCGGCGGCTTGCGAACGTCACGTGCCGGTGGGATGCTCACGGCGTGTTGGAGCGATCAAAGCCACAGAGGGCGGCGCTCGAGGGCGCGCTCGCGCTGCGGGCGGGGCCGGCCCACGATCGCTTCGCCGTCGGCGCCGCGACGCTGAGCCTGCTCGCTGCGTTTGCCGAGCAGCGCGCCGTGGCGGTGCTGATCGACGACGCGCAGTGGCTCGACGCGCCGAGTGAGCAGGCGCTGCTGTTCGCGTTCCGGCGCCTGCTGGCCGACCCGATCGCTGTGCTGATCGCCGCGCGCGAGGGAGAGCCCTCTGTGGTCGCGAACGCCGACCTTCCGACCCGGCGGCTCGTAGGGTTGACGAGCGAGCAGTCAGTTGCACTGCTCCCGCAGCTCTCGCCCGAGGCCGCTCAGCGACTCCACGCTGCGACGGGCGGCAACCCGCTGGCGCTGCTCGAGCTCGCTGCCGAGGCCGACGAGCTCGCGTTCGCCCCGGTCGGCATGGCCGTAGCGGTCCCGGCCACGATCTCGGACGCCTTCTTCCGACGGGCCGAGCGACTCGATCCGGCGGCACGGCGCGCTCTCCTGCTTGCCGCCGCCAGCGACACCGGCGACCTCCGCACGCTGGAGCTGGCCGCGGCCAAGTTCGATGTCGATTTGGCGGCGCTTGCGGCCGCCGAGCGCGCCGGTCTGGCTGTGCTCCGCGCCGGCCAGTTCGAGTTTCGGCACGTGCTCGCGAGGTCGGCGATCTACGCGCGGGCCCCGGCCGACGAGCGCCGCGCAGCTCATCGCGCACTCGCCTCTGCGCTGCCCGACCTCGATGTCGATCGGCGCGCCTGGCATCTGGCCGCTGCCGCGACCGGCACTGACGATGCCGCCGCGACGGCGCTCGAGCAGGCCGGAACGCGCGCCCGCAGTCGGAGCGCATACGCCAGCGCAGCCGGCGCATTCGAGCGCGGCGCCCGGCTCGCCGCCGACGCCGAGCGGCGAGCCCGGCTGCTGGCCGACGCAGCTGAGGCGGCGTGGCTGGCCGGGCTCCCGCAACGCGCCGTCAGACTGCTCGACGAAGCCCGCAGCGAGACTCACGATCCGAGCCTCACCACCAGGGTCGACCATCTCAGAGGCTACATAGCGGTCCGGGAGGGACGCGTCGCCGAGGGCCACGCGATCCTGGTGTCCGCCGCCGAGCGGGCGGAGCCCGAGGAGGCGATGGTGATGCTGGCCGAGGCCTGCATCACCTGCTTTCACGCGGGCAACACGGCCCAGATGCTCGCCACCGCGCGGCGCGCGGTTGAGCGACTCCCGGAGGACGCCTCGCCTCGGGCCAGGTTCATGGCCGCGATGGCGGACGGGATGGCGTCGATCCTCGGCGGCGATGGGGATGCCGGGGCGGCGTCGATCCACGGAGCGGTGGCGCTTGCAGAGGGCTCACTCGACGTCCGCGACGACCCGCGCCTGCTGCCATGGCTCGTGATTGGCCCGCTGTTCCTGCGGGAGTCGGCGGCAGGCCGTTCGCTCATCGAGCGCGCCGTGGAGGTTGTGCGCGAGCAAGCCGCGGTGGGGGTGCTGCCCTACCTGCTGATCCTCGTCGGGCGCGACCAGGCGACGAGTGATCGGTGGGCCGTCGCCGACGCCACGTTGCACGAGGCGATCGAGCTGGCGCGCGAGAGCGGCCAGCAGCTGACGCTCGCGGGCGGGCTCGCGTCGCTCGCCTGGTTGGAGGCCCGACGCGGAGCGGAGGTGGAATGCCGTGCGCATGCCGCCGAGGGGCTGGCGTTGTCCCGCCCCCTCGGACTCGGCCTGTACGAGGTGTGGTCCATCGCCGCACTCGGCGAGCTCGAGCTTGCGCTCGGGAAGGCCGACGCGGCGGCCGAGCAATTCCAGCGCCAGCAGCGCGTGATGGACGAGCTCGGGATCACCGATGCCGATCTGTCGCCCGCCCCCGAACTCGTCGAGAGTTACCTGCGCTTGGGCCGCCGCCAGGAGGCCGAGCGGTTGGCGACTCGCTACGCGGAGATGGCCGCCGAGAAGGGGCAGCCGTGGTCGCTGGCGCGGTCGATGCGGAGCCTTGGGCTCGTGGCCCTTGACGACGGGTTCGAACAGCGCTTCGAGCAGGCGATCGGGTTCCACGAGCTGACACCAGACGAATTTGAGTCGGCCAGGACCCGCCTGGCCTACGGCGAGCGCCTGCGCCGCGCGCGCAGCCGCGTACTCGCACGCGAGCAGCTTCGTGCCGCCTTGGAGGCGTTTGAGCGGCTCGACTCCGGTCTGTGGAGCGAGCGGGCTCGCGCCGAGCTGGCGGCGACCGGTGAGACCGTTCGACGCCGCGATCCGAGCACGATCGACGAGCTCACCCCGCAGGAGCTACAGATCGCCCTACTGCTCGCCGCGGGCAAGACCACGCGAGAAGCAGCCGCCGCGGCGTTCCTCAGCCCGAAGACAGTCGAGTACCACCTCCGGCACGTTTACCTCAAGCTCGGCATCCACTCCCGCGGGGAGCTGGCCCGGGCGCTCGAAGCCGGCGCTGTCGGGGCCGCCTCCTGACGCGATCCCGCCACCTTAAGGGGCCGAACTCCCGACCCGACCTCCGGTTAGTCTGGATGTGTGCCACGCCAGAACCGCGTCACGCCGCTGGGGGACCTGATTGCCAGTGGCGAGCGGGGACTCGTGTACGGGAACCGCGGCTGCCTACATGACGAGACCGGCGCGATCACCCGGCGGTACGCAACGAAGCGATGGATCGCTTGCCGTCTGCAGTTCCGCGGCCGACGCCGGACGCCGTTGATGGCCCCGGGCCACTACACGGAACTGTTCTTCCTCGACGAGGCGACAGCGATGGCGGCCGGCCATCGGCCATGCGCCGAGTGCCGACGAGCCGACTACGACCACTTCAAGGCGATCTGGTCAGAGCTTCACCCGGGCCAGCACGGAGCCGATGCGATTGACGCACAGCTGCACCGCGAGCGGCTCGCGGGCACCAGGGAGCGCCGGTTCCACGAGTCGCCTCATGCCGACCTTCCCGACGGCGCGTTCATCATGCACGGGGGCAAACCATGTCTGACCCTCGGTCCGCGCCTGCTGCTCTGGTCGCCCGCCGGCTACCACGCGCACCGGCGACGGCCTGCGAGTGGGATGGCAACGGTCATCACTCCACCGTCGCTGGTGGCCGTTCTCCGACACGATTGGGCTGCGCTCGTCCCATTTCTCCATTGCAGTGCGACTGGCTGACGCGCGCTCAACCTTGACCAACACGCATCTTGGGTGGGCCGGTATTCGCGTCGGTCTGGGCGAAGTCGCCGATCAGGTCGGCGAGCCGGTCGGGTTGGTCGATCATCGAGAAGGTTCTCGCGTTCTCGATTACTTCCAGCTGACTGTTGGGTAGGGCCTCGGCGAGCCGCTCGCCATCCTCGCGCGGGAAGAAGACGTCGTCAGCGGACCACGCGACCATCGCCGGCTTGGTGAACCGCGGCAGCCGCGCCGCCGCTCGGAGCGTCGTGTCGCGATTCAGCGAGGCCGTGAAACGCCGCAGATCATTCCTGACCCGGCGGTTGGTCAGCGCTGGCTCGACCCACTCCGCGACCAGGTCATCGATGTCGGCGTGGGCCAGGGCCCCAAACCCCCGCTTGCGTCCGAACCGTGTCCGGAGCGGTTGAAGCGCGGCAGCGTAGGCCGGCCCAGCCTTCGCAGCGGCGATGAGTGGCTTTAGGATCGGCGGCGGGAAGTGCTCGAATGCGTCGCAACTGGTCAGCACGAGCGCGCCCAGTCGCTCGGGTGTGCTGGTGGCGACGAGCTGGGCGATCGCGCCACCGGTGTCGTTGCCGACGAGCACGACGTCCTCCAGCGCGAGTGCGTGGAGCAGCTCTCCGACCATCGCCGCGATGCTCTCCATCGTCAGCTCGGCGTCCTCGCGTATCGGCTCGCGGTGCGCCCCTAGTGGCCACGTTGGCGCCAGGCAGGAGAAGCCGCGCGCCGACAGTTGCTGGCTCAGCGGCCACCACAGCGATGATCCCATCGAGTAGCCGTGGATGAACACGATCGGGCGGCCATCGGGCGGTCCCGCTGTCGCATAGTGGATAGTTCCTGCGTTGACCGTGACGGTGGGCATCAGATCCTCCGAGCCGTTCTGATTTACATGCAGACTGCCGGTAAGATACCAACAGACCGCCCGTAAATGCAAACAGGCTGCACGTAAAGTGGCGCGTACCCAAGCGGAACGATCGGCCGCGACCCAGCAGGCGCTCCTGACTGCCGCCCGGCGGCTGTGGGGTGAGCGCGGCTACGCCGCCGTCTCCACGCCAGAGATCGCCAAAGCCGCGGGTGTCACCCGCGGCGCGATGTACCACCAGTACCAGGACAAAGCAAAGCTCTTCCTCGCTGTCCTTGAAGCCGTCGAGGCGGATGTGATCGAGCGGCTGGGGGCGGCCGTCGTCGCCAAGCAACCTAGGACGCCGGCCGGTGCTTTGCGCATCGCTGCCGATGCGTGGCTGGATATCGCCAGCGAGCCGGAGGTTCGGCAACTCGTGCTGCTCGATGCGCCCAGCATCCTCGGCTGGGCGGGCTTCCGAGAGATTTCGCTGCGTTATGGGCTTGGCATGACCGTACAGCTTCTGACGGCGGCGATCGATGCCGGCGAGATCAAGCGCCAACCCACCCGGCCTCTAGCCACCGTGATGATCGGAGCGCTCGACGAGGCCGCGATGAGCATCGCCAACGCCGACGACCCCGAGCAGGAGAAGAGAGACGTGCGGAAGGTGATCCACAACTTGATCGACGGACTCAGTAGCTAGCCGCCTCCCCGCCGAAAGAAAGCCGCGTCCTCCCGGCCCAACTGGGTCGAGGGCGGCTGCTCTGCCCAGTGCTCGGCGGCGATAGCCGCCCAGTCGCCGCCGGCGTGCAGCTCCCCCAGCAGGGAGAGCATCTGCACCTCCATGCGCCGAAGAAGCAGCGTCGGCGGAGGAAGCGCCAAGCGCCGCATCACCGAAAACCACGGCGAGCGAGGCGGATAACCCAACTCGACTGTCCGGCGCACATAGCCGGGGTCGATCCTGCGGAACCCCTCCGCCAGAAACCACTGCCCCGCCGTCGCCAGGTACTCAAGCAGCGCGACGGGATCGTACGACTCGGCCTTATCGAGATACCCCAGGCGCGCGAGGGCGCCATAAACGGCGTCCGGATCGGCGTCGACGACCGCCTGCATGACACCCCGCTCGCCCTCCAGATACCCAGCCTCGAGGCCGCGCACTAGCCCAAAGTCGAGGAGACAGACGCGGCCGTCCGCGCACAGCAGACAGTTCTCCGGGTGCGGATCGCCGGCAACGATCCGCTCACGCCAAACGAGACCGAAGAAGAAGCGCAATACGATCTCGCCAACGCGATCGCGCTCGGCCTCCTCGAGGCACGCAATCTCGTCGAAGCCCCGCCCATCGACATACTCCGTGACGAGCACGCGCCGCGTCGACAGATCCGTGTGCACCCGCGGCACGCGCACGTGAGGGTGACCTCGGAACAGCCGCGCGAGTCGGCGCTGGTGCTGAGCCTCGATCTCGTAGTCGAGTTCATCGGCGATGCGCTCGCGCACCTCGCTCAGCAGCGCTCCCGCGTCCGAACCCGGCGCCAGGCGCTTGAGGATCGGGCTCACGAGCCCGACGTTACGCAGCTCGGCCGCGATCGCGTCGCCGATGTCAGGGTGCTGCACCTTCACCGCGACTGGATCGCCGTCGCGCGTACGCGCGCGGTGAACCTGACCTAGGGAAGCTATCGCGAATGGCTCCTCCTCAAAAACACTGAAGACATCTTTTGTCCGCGTGTCGAGATCGTGCTCAATCACGCCCCGCACGCGACCCCAGGCAAGCGACTCTCGGTCCTCATACAGCGAGCCCAGCGGATGCGTGGCCGTCTCACCCGGCGAGGTCCTATCGAGCTGGACCATCGAGAGCAACTGGGTGATCTTTGCGCCCGCACCCCCCATGCGTCGCAGCTGAGCGCCGAACTGCTCCGCCAGCGCCACCGTGCGCGCCTCGCCTCCCCCGGGCGATCCCTCACCACCCGACAGCGCCGCCATCCGATCCGCTACCGCCCGCCGCGCACCAAACCGCGCACACGCCGCACACCACGGCCTGCGTGCAGCTCAGCGGCCGGATCGAACACCAGCTCAGCATAACGCTGTCCGCTGAGGAGGTCTTCGCGGATGAGCTCGAGCAACTCTCTATCCCGTTTCGGCCGGACGCTCTATCGTCTACGTGATGAGTGAGACAGCGCACTTCACGGCAGATCAGGCCCGTGCTGCCGGCGAGGGGATCGGGATCGACTGGACGAAATCCCGGTTCGATGTTGAGCAGTTTCGGATGGGGATGGACGTCGAGCTCGAGCATGGCACCCATGATCTCGAGACCAACGTCACAGATGATGATGTGTCTGTGACGGCGAAGATCGCCCGAGCACATTTGAACGAGTTTCCGGACTACTACTCCCGCCTCGCCGTTATGGAGGCGGAGGCGGAGGCATACTGGGCAGCACAGGGGGAGTAGCGGCCGAAGCCCCTGGTGCAGCGCCGACTAGTGCTGGATGCCCCAGGCGAAGTTCGGGTCGTTGCTCGTCTCGGGGAGATGGATACAGACACCCTCGCTGTAGGGGTGTGCATTGAAGATGCGGTGGATCTCACAGTCGAAGTGTGCCGGGAAGCGCCCCCGCGGGTCGAGGATCGGGTGCGTCTTGAAGACGCCCTGATCGATGATCTTTGCGTACGTCAGCCGGCGTGCCCAGGCCTCGGCGAGGCCGCAGTCAACGTGATAGGCCGAGACGACCCAGCGTTTGCCGGAGCGGCCGCGCTCGGTCCATTTGGCGGCAGAGATCACGCCACATCGATGATCGGAGGCGTTCGCGTGCGCAGCGGTCGAGGCGAGCGTCGTCACGACAACCAGTCCGATGATCAGCAGCCGCGGCACGCGCGGCAATCCGCGGGCACTAATGGACGCTGCGATTCCGACACTCGGTCGCGTCGGGGCCTTGAGGTTCACCTGCTCCTCCGGTCGCTAGACCCATCGTAACAGCTGAGACCAAGGCCCGCACGGGCACGTCTGTCCGACAGGGGTCGCGCTCAGCAACGGCCGATCGGTGAACCGCTGGAGGAAGAATCCTTCCACCCTCGCGTCAATGAGTAAGAACTTCACTTGCGGCAGAGACCGACCAGTCCCGACGTCGGACAGATCTCCGGATTCCGATTGGGCACTCGGAGTCGGGGCGACCGACAATACCTCGGCACAGTACGTGCTGATCACGTGACCCACCTGCGAGCAAGTGCGGTATCTTGCCTGCTCGCGCATGACGCCGGGTAGCAGCGATCTGTCACGGTTCCAGCCAGACCTCCGACGTCGCATTGAGTTGACCACCAGCGTTCGCGTGACTGATCGGATCGAGAAGGTCCCAGATGCGGGCGCAATCCGCACCGTCCAAGGAGTCGAAGTCCAGGTCATGCACAACGGCGTGGTCGTCGAAAAGGACTGCTACGGCGGGCCGTGGATGACCGAGGTCATCGCCCGGCTCCGGGGCCATCACGAGCCGCAGGAAGAAGTCGCGTTCGCGGAGATCGTCGACAGACTCAAGACGGATACACCCGGGGCGGTGATGGTGGAACTCGGCTCCTACTGGGCCTATTACTCGCTCTGGTTGAAGTCGGAGATCCCGTCGGCCACTGTCGTTCTTGTCGAACCCGACCCCGCCAACCTCGAGGTCGGAATCCGCAACTTCGAGCTCAACGGGCTGTGCGTAGCGTCGGCGGTGCACGCTGCGGTAGGGCCTGACCACGGCACCACGATCAAGCTCACCTCCGAGAGCGATCGAATCACTCGGCCGGTCCGTGCTGTCACGTTGGACGGTCTGATGGGCGACGAGGGTCTGTCCCGTGTTGATCTCGTGCTGTGCGACGTGCAAGGTGCCGAGACCGCCATGCTGGCTGGCGCGAGGGAGGCGGTCCGCGACGGCAAGGTGAGATTCATGGTCGTGTCCACGCACTGGTTCGATACCGCGCCGCTGCTTCACCAGACCTGCAGATCGCTGATCGACCGACTCGGAGGCCACATCATCTGTGAACACTCGGTTCCCGAGTCGTGCAGTGGCGATGGATTGATCGTCGCCTCATTCGATCCGCGAGATCGCGATATGAAGATTGACGTGCCCGTCGTCAGAGCGCGAGACTCGGTATTGGGAGAGCTCGAATGGCACGTCGCGCGGCGCTTGGGATGGCGAGGGATTCTGTGGGGGGCGTCGGACATGGTTTCGTTGTCCATGCGTAGGCGACTCGGCTCGACGCGGGTCGGCGCTGTGCTCGAGCGTCGCGTGTCGGCACTGAGGGCATCCGTAGACAGATAGGTCCCAGCCAGAGGCGTCCGTCAGCCGCGAACCCAAGGCGAGACTCGGAATGCGCTGCGATCGACGCGCGACAACGGCATCGGTCACGCAGGCGACGGGTCTCCAGAGGTCTGACCCTGGGCCACCGCGCGTGCGTCATCCCTGCTCAGCGTCTTATCTTGCGCAGCTCGGTGCGCGGCCTGCACGTACTCGGTGGTCAGTTGGTTGCCCTCGTGCGTGGGACTATGGCGCT
Organism: uncultured Solirubrobacterales bacterium; assembly: GCA_963769695.1. Classification (GTDB taxonomy): domain Bacteria; phylum Actinomycetota; class Thermoleophilia; order Solirubrobacterales; family Solirubrobacteraceae; genus Palsa-465. Next base: position 151,312 of record CAVYMX010000007.1, read on the forward strand.
TGCATACAAAGTGTCCAGCGTCGGTCGGATGCGTGAGGTGGATTCGCCAGCAGCCCGACACCTGGCAGTTGCGATGCTTCCACCAGGCGAGTATGGCGATGACGATGGTCGCCTCCCCGAAGTCACTGCCAAATCCAGACCAGAAGTTGTAGCCATCGCCGTGGAGCGGATCGAACGGCGTCTGCATGTGGAAGATGTTCGCGAGATGAAAGAGGTTGGCGATCAAAGCGGCTCCTGCACGGTCGGACCGAAATTTTGCACCGGCTCAGTCCGAGATTATGCGGGCATCGCGGACGGCCGAGTTGCGGCAGCCCCTCGGGCCACTCCGTTACGCCGCGCATTGGCGTTGGCCGACCGTGTCCTGCGGGGTCACCAAACGATCAGGAGCCCCCACCCAGGAGGATGCTCCGGATGGTCAGATCTCCCCGCGCCACCCGGCTTCGAAATCGCGCTGCAAGTAGGTGAGGACCGGCACTCCGAGCGTCGGGAGGTGCGTGGTCGACTCCGCCACCTCGCCTGTTCCAAGCCACGGTTCGAGGTATCTGCCGGCTGGGAGGCCGGCGAGCTCTCCGCGCCCGGCCGGGTCGAACGCGCGGGGCTCGATGTCGGCGCCCGCAGCGGCGGCGATGGCCTCCGCGGCGACGTCGGCCTCCTCAGTGGCCATCCCACCGGACTTCACCGGAAAGGTGGTGATGTCTCCGACCGCCCACACGTGCTCCAGTCCTTTGACGCGGCAGCGCTCGTCGATTTCGACGAATCCGTGCTCCTCGACCGGAACGCCGGGGATCGGCCGCCCGCGCAGTGCCGGCAGCGCGACGACTCGATCGACCTCGACCCGCTTTCCCGAGGGATGTGCCACCAGCACCCCAGGCTGTCCGGGCACTATCTCGACCTGGTTGGCGAAAACGACCGCTACACCGGCTTCGCGCAGCGCCTCCGAGACGGCCGTGACCGCCTCGTCGCCGAGCATCTCTAGCGGTGACAGTTCCGGCGTGACGAGCGATGTTTCGATCTCGAGTCCCATCCCACGCGCATCTTGGGTGAAGATCAGCGCCAGTTCGTAGCCACGCAGCGGCCACACCGGCCCAGGCGGGATCACCACGGCCAGCCTGCTGCTGTACCCCAGCTCGAAGTCTCGGAGTAGCCCGCCGAGAGTCTCGGCTCCGGTGCGGTCGTCCCAGGTCGTCGCATGCTGGACCACCGGAACTGGGTCGGCTCCCAGAGCCAGCACCAGTTCGTCATATTCGAACTCCCGCCCAGCCGTCGTTCGCACGACCCTGGCTGCCGATTCAACCGCGCTGACATTCAGGGGAAACCGTTGCGCGCCCGCGTCAGCCAGGAGGCGCTCGAGGGAAATTCGACGCATCCGGCCGACGGCGTAGGGCGCTTTGGCCTCTATCGGGTGGTAGACGAGCTCGTCCTCTGGAGCGATCAGCGCGATCGCGACGCGATCCCCGGCCAGGGAGCGCAGCGCCATCACTGTTTCGAGCGCCGCCATCCCGCCCCCGGCGATCAGCACCCGCATCGGCGCTTCAGCCATGGCTCCCGCTCAGCTGTCCGGGTGGGGGGTCATCCGCCGAATCCTCCCCGATCACGACACCTGACGCAAGCGGGCCAGCGCGTCGACCGTGGCCTGCGCGCCGGCGCCGTTGGGAAGGGAGCCAAGGAGCTCTAGAGCCTCGCCAGGCTCGAGCTCGAGCGAACGGTCCCGGCCTGGAAAACGCAGGCGGGCGATGCCGCGCGGCCCGTCGATGTAGAGGCTCACGCCGTCAGCGCCGACTCGTCGCAACTCACGCCGCAGTCGCTTTCGCAGCTGGGCCGCGCCCCGTACCGGCCGACGTGATGGCATGAGACCCTCTGCATGCTCGGTGTGACCTGCGGCCATTAGCGGCTCTCCCTTCGTTCTCGCCCAGACGTCACGGGATCGTCGCACGCCATGCGCCGGAGCGGCGGCCGGGGACTTCGGCGCGTTCGTTCGCGATCGGCTTGCGCCCCCGTTCTGGCTTATTGCGTCTGACGGCCGGCGATCTTGATCGCGCGTGCGTTCAGCGCCGGGGAGTCGGCCGGCACGAAGTAGCCCTGTTCGCTGTTGATGGTGGCGAAGTCGTCGCGCACGCTCTCCGGCGTGGGGGTGAACGATCCCTCGGTCTCGGCGATGAAGATCCGACTGGTGCGGCCCATCGCCGATCGGTAGATCTCGCCGGTCACGGGACACGACTCATGGCAGAGGTAGGCGACCAGCGGCGCGACTTGCTCCGGCGTTGACTGGATCGCGGGCAGCGGCTGTTCGGGCTCCCTGTCATCGGTTGTTGGTGGCTCGCTCTCGGTCCACATCCGCGTGACGGCGAGGGGCGAGACGATGTTCACCTTGATGCCGTCGGCGACGCCGGCGGTGGCCAGGCTCCGGCCCAGGCCGACGACCCCCGCTTTCGCGCTCGAGTATGCGATCAGCTCGGGGGCGCCGAAGATTGCCGAAGATGTTGTCATCACGATCCGGCCATACCCGCGGTGAACCATTGACGGCCAGACGGCTTTTGTCACGTTGAACGAGCCGAGCAGGTGGACGTCGAGATGTCGGCGGTACTCGGCCAGGTCGACATCAGGAAATCGTCGGTAGACCACAATGCCCGCGTTGTTGACCAGGATGTCGACGTGTCCGAAGTCGCTCAAGGCGCGGTCGATCAGCGCGTGGGCGCCTTCGCTTGTCGCGACGCTGTGCGTGCTTGCGATAGCGATGCCGCCTGCCGCTTCGATCTCTGCGACCACATCCGCCGCCGGAGCGCTGTCCTCGCCGCCGCCGCCGAGAGTGGCTCCGAGGTCGTTGACCACGATCCGTGCGCCCCGCGAGGCGAGGAGGAGGGCGTATGCTCGGCCAAGGCCGCGGCCGGCGCCGGTGACCACGGCGACTCGGTCGTCGAAGCGGAGATCTCCCATCGCGGCCTCAGGCCCGCTGTCCACGGAGCCGTGCGGAAGTGCTTTCCAGTCGCCCGTAGGTCTCGATGGCGTTTCTCGACATGATGCGTTCGGTCTGGCGGCTATCGAGACTGGCCAGTAGGAGCTCGATGCCCGGTTCGTACTCACGCGGGTAGTCGCTGCCGTACATCAGCATGCCGTCGTCGCCGAGGTGCTCGATCGCGAGTCGGATCGATCTCTCATCGGCCGCGGCGTCGATCGGGTCAGTGGTCAGGCGCACGTGACGCCGGATGTAATCCGACGGCGGGGAGCTCACCCACGGAACCTCCCGCCGGACGGCCTTCCACTCCGCGTCCATTCGCCAGGCCAGCGCGGGAAGCCACGTCCAGCCGCTCTCCAGGATCACGACCTTGAGATCGGGAAAGCGGTTGAACACCCCGTTGGCGATCAGGCTCGAAATGTGCGCCGCGAAGACCTGCTGGAAGCCCGCGTACTCCTCGAACAGGCTCCGCACCCAGCCGTTCGGTGTCGAGGGCGTTCCGATCGATCCTCCGTAGGTGATCGCCGGGGTGAGGCCGGTTTCGGCGGCGGCCTCCCAGATCGGCCAGAACCGCTGGCTGCCGTAGGGCTCCCAGGACCGGGCGGGCAACAGGATCGCGGCGAACCGGCCGTCGCCGGCGGCGCGCCTGATCTCGGCTGCCGCGGTGTCCGCGTGCTGAGGAGCCACGGCCACGCTGCCCAGATAGCGATCGTCGGTGCTCAGCCAGTGCTGGTCGAGCCATCGGTTGACCGCGGTCGACAGCGCTTGGACGAGGTAGGGATGCTGCTGGCTCTCCAGTCCGTAATAGACGTTCAAGATCGCGACGTCCGCGCGGGAGAACACGTCGACAGCCAGTCTGTCCCCGGACTCGCCGCGTCGCGGTGAGAGCATCTCCGACCAAAGCGGGTACGTGTAGTTGACCCCGACGAGCTGCTGGTACCCGACTTGGTGCAGATAGTCGTTCCAGTGCTTGGACAGAAATGGCGCCAGGTCCTCGACGGACGGAAGCGGGCAATGCACGTCGCAGTCGATGATCAAGCCGGCGCCGGCGTCTCGATCGGCGCTCATCTCGCGATCTCGAACCCATACAGTTCGCAGGCGTTTTCGCGGAAGAACTTCGCGCGCAGCTCGGCCCCGATAACTGGTGGCAGGGTTCGATCCGGAGCGTCGAAGTCCCAGTGCGGATAGTCGCTCGCGAACATGACGCGGTCGTCCATGGCCAGCTGTTCGAACATCTGGAGCAGATGCGACGGGTCCTCCGGCTCCTCCAGCGGCTGGGTCGTGAACCAGAAATGTCGGCGGATGACGTTCGACGGCAGGTCTCGCAGATGGGGCAGCTGCCCGCGCATCGACCGGTAGGCTCGATCCAGGCGGGCCATCAGCGGCACCATCCACGAGACGGCGCCCTCCTGCAGCACGATCTGAAGGTTCGGAAGGCGATCGAAGATGCCACTTTCGATCAGGCTCACCACCGAGGTCGAGTAGGCGAACGGCAGGCTGACGTGGAACTCCAGGAAGTAAGTCGGGAATCCGGCGCCGGTCAGTGCGCCCGAGAAGCCGCCCGGATGAAGCGCCACCGCAAGCCCGGCGTCGGCAGCCGCCTCGTAGATCGGCCAGTACCTAGGGTGCCCAAGGGGGTCGCTGCTCGGCAGCAGGACCAGGACCTGAACGAAGCTCGGATTGTCCGCAAGACGCCGAATCTCGCCGGCGGCTCGCTCCGCATCCTCGGCTGGGACCGCGATCGACGCCCGGTAGCGTGTGTCTTCCGAGCACCACTCCTGATGCATCCAGTCATTCACGGCCGACGCGACCGACAGGCCGAATTCGCCGTACGGCGCCATGCCCACGTGGTCAAGGGGCCCGAGGATCGCCACCGCGATCTCATAGGGATCGAGTAGCTGCTCGCTGAAGAACGAGCGGTCGCTGCCCGGTGGTCCGCCAGACGGCGGGAACGCATCTTCACGGTGAAACGAGCGCGCCTGCCGAGCCCCGACGGTCACCGGCAGATACAGCTCGCGACCCGAGACCTGGTCGAGCTCGTCGTGAAACCGCGAGGCCATATAGCGTTTGAGCACCTGGCGGGATGCGACGAGGGGATGAACGTCAGCGTCAATCCTCGCCACGGCGGACCGTTGCTGGGCCGGCCGGTCGTCACGTGATGCAGCGGTGGTGCTCATGCAGATATCTCGCGATCGAGGACGACGACCACGTAATCATCCTCGACTGTCACCGACACGGTTTCCGCGACGTAGGGCCCCTCGACGGGCGTCAACCCACCCTGCCTGCGGATCTGCTCCCCGGACTCCAGTTCCACTTGGTAGGTCCTCACGCGTGAGCGGACCGGGTCGACCCATGACTTGCCTGTCTCCAGATCGAACTCCCAGCCGTGCCACGGGCACTTGAGCAGCCGGCGGCCGGAGTCGTATTCGTACTCTCCCGGTTCGCGCGCGCTTACCGCCCCGCCGACCAGCGTGCCGCCGGAGAGCCGAGCGCCGCGATGCGGGCAGACGTCGCGCAGGCCAAAGAAGCGCCCATCGACGTTGAAGACGACGATCGCCCGGCCACCCGCATCAAGGCAGCGCCGGGCGCCCGGAGGAAGCTCTGACGCCGGCGCAACCACGACACGGCGCGACCGTCGTTCGACCGGGCCCGAACGGGCAGTCATACGCTCACCGCCTCCATCAGGACGGCCGCCCCTGGGGGGTTGAGCGCCACGTGGGTCATGTCGGCCCCCGCCTCGGCGCCATGCCAGTGCTTCACACCGGCCGGGATCGATACGGTCACGCCGGGCTTGAGCTCGAAGCTCGATCCGTCCCAGTAGTTGACCCATCCATGGCCCTCGGTACAGATCAGTGTCTGGACGCCCGGGTGCGTGTGCCAAAAGGTGCGCGCACCGTTCTTGAACTCGAGTGAGACGACCACCGCGCACGGGATAACCGTGAGGCTGTAGTCCCCGGAGATGCCGGCGGCGGCCGCGTCTTCAACACTCATCTCGAGATTGGCGAAGGCAGAACGATCGGCTGAGTCTATGCCCGACAGTGGGGCATGTCCAAGACGAACCTTTTCGACGTCCGGACGGTGGCTGGTGTGCGATTCGCGGCGGGTCGATGCTACGGTTCCTCCGTGTCCAAGCGATGGCCGCTCAGGCCCGTGCTCGTTGCGCTTGCCGTCTCGTGCGTCGCGGCCGGAGCCGCCCAGGCGAAGCACACGAACTACCACATCGTGCTTGGTAAATCGATCGGCGCGGGTTTCGCGTTGGCCATGACGCGCGCGCAAGATCGAAGGCCTGTTCGGGCATGGCCTGGTGGTTGGGCCGAAACGGGGTGCGCTTAGAGCTTTGGTCGAAGCTGGGTCTCAGCATTCTTCTTCAGGGGGTGCCTCGCCAGCTGCGAAGACCTTCGGTGGCGAGGAGGGCGGAACAACGTCGCTTAGCGAAGACGCCCCAGCACATCCGCGTCACATCGACCACCGCCGAGGTCGAAGGCGCCTAGCCGTCGCTGCATTGCACCGACAGCCAAGACAGTAACCCGGCGCGTCCATGGAAGAGCTGCACCCGCCACGGGCCGGCCGGTCGCGTCACGATTTTCTATTTCGACAGCGAGCGGCGGCGGGGACGTCACCAGAATCGTCGTCGGTGCAAGCTCGGTCGCGGCGCTCCCGTAGCGGCAACGGCGTCGCTCAACTCGCGGGAGCTGCCACGGTTGGCCTAGCGGCAGCGACGAATCGCTTCAGCGGATCGGCGGATCCAGCCGTCGGTCCGAGTGGCGATCGACTCGCTCTCGACGTGCAGCCGGAGCGGCGGACCGCCGGTGTCCTGTATCGAGGCGGGAGTACCCGCCGCGCTTGTACGTGTCGAGAACGGATCCTCAGCGCCCCCGCAGGCCCGAACTTCGAACTTGATCGAGCAGACATAGAGGCGACGATCGGTCAGGATGACCGCCGAAATGAGCGCACATTGCCCGGCAGCGTGGCGTACAGGTCCGCTCTCGCCGATCCGGTCAACTCAAGCTTGCGTCGGCCGCTGACATACGCGACGACGTGCTCGTCGGCCTCGAGCAGCTCTGACCGCGCGACGCGCTCTCGGACCCGGCGCGGGACAATCTCGGTGTCGGCTTCCATTGGTTCCGCTCCTCGTAGGTAGCTGATGGCAGGCCGAATGACCTGCCCGACCAAACCCCCGGCAAAGGATCGCCAAATCGTCAGCGTCGCGGCAGTGGCGCTCCCGGTGCGAGATACCGTCGCAGGAGGCGGCTGCGCACGTCGGGACGGCAGCCCAGACGACGGCCCCGTAGAGAACTCTTCGCCGCTTACGACGTTTGTCTCACGCGCTGGCGCGAATCTCTGACGGAGCAGAAGTCAGCACTCCGTCAAATTCCGAAGACATCAGCACTCATGTATTTCGCCCGCAGGAGCCTTCTCCCAGTCGCGCTGGTCGTCGGTGTGCTCGGTACGCCGACGCTCGCACCGGTCCACGTCCCAGGGGCGCCCGGAGGCGTAGCTCATCCACGGGCTGTCCAGCTCGTCGCCGCCGAGCGCGGGAGGCGCCGGCGCCGCCAAATCCGAGGGCCGAACGTCCGCGTTGTCCTGAGGCGGGCTGGCGGTGGGCTACGTGCCGCGGCCAAGCGGATCCGCGGGGTGGGCGAGCGTCTTCAGACACGCCGCCCGCCTCATGACTCGCTGGCGCGCGGACCGCCCCGATCGCCCGGCCGTTGACCTCGAGGCGGGACGGCGCCACGCGCCGCCCCGTTCTCGGGTCATGTCGAAGACCCGGGCAGAAATCCTGGAGGTGCTCGGGTGCCCCGCTGCGGGCCGGTACGGGTCGCCCGGTATGCCCTCAGTGCGGACGCCCCGGTTGCAAAGCAACCTGACCCGATCACTGAAGAAGGTTCCGATGACCTCAACCCTGACAAACATCAAAGCCCAACAGCGCAACAACGATCTACTCCGCGAGGCGCAACGCCGCCCTCGCCCCGTCGAGGTCCGACGCGTCGCTGTCATCCGGCCCGGGGCCGCCCCGGCCGCGGGGCGGGGCGGGGCGGGGCGGGGTGAGCTTGTACTTGGACGCCTTCGCGGTGGCGAGGACGGTCTCGGGCTTGATGCGGCGAGCCAAGAACGTCGCAGATTCCGTGGCCTGGGTCTGGATTCTTGCTCGGTGGGTTTCTAGCTTGACCGCCCGCAGGTGGGCTGAGTCCGGCGCATCGACTTGAAGCAACGCGGAGGGCTGAAGAGCAACGCCGGGGCGATTGCCCCGCCGCCGCCCTCAGAGGGCAGCGGTGGAGGTGATTGATGGCCGAGAGCGTGCCGATGAGGGCCCGGAACGCCCTGGGCGGTGGGCTGCGCGTGGTTGTGAGTCAACTGGGCAGCACGACAACGATTAGGCTAAAAGGTGAGTGGGACCTTGCCGTGCGCAACGCTACGCGCGAGGCCATTCGGACGGAGCTAGCCCGTCGACCGACTGCTGGTGCTCGACCTCAGCCGCCTGAGCTTCATGGATACCAGCGGCGTTCATGGTGTGATCGATCTCGAGCGATGCGCGGCACGCTTGAACATTCGGCTCTCGATCGTTCCCGGCCCCAAAGCGGTGCAACGCGCTCCCAGACCAGATCAGCGAGCGTCTCTCCATTCACAAAGGCCGTGTGAACTTGGTCCCGGCCGAGACCGGGGGCGCGACTGGCGGCGCGTAACCGGCGTGCGCGACCGCATCGAGGCAAATCGGCGCGACGGCGTGGGGCGTGAACGTCGCGGTTGACGAATGCGTGGTGGTTGGCCGCGCGGTCCCGGTCAGCGGTAGTCGGGGTTGGCGAAGTCGAAGCGGCAGCCGGCGTCCCACAGGCTCTCTGGTTCCCGTGGGCCGGGATGCCGCCGGCGTCCTTGAGCATCCGCGCCAGGTGCATCAGGTTCCAGGTCAGGAACGTGGTGTTGCGGTTGGTGAAGTCGTTCTCGGGCCGCCGGAGCCGGGATCGAGATAGCTCGGGCCGGGCCCGGCCTCGCCGAGCCAGGCGGAGTCGGCCTGGGGCGGGATCACGTAGCCGAGGTGCTGAAGCGAGTAGAGGATGTTCATCGCGCAGTGCTTGGCGCCGTCCTCGTTGCCGGTGATGATGCAGCCGCCGACGCGGCCGTAGTACGCCCACTGGCCGGCGTCGTTGAGCAGGTGGCTGTTGCCGTAGAGCCGCTCGATCACCCGCGTGCAGACCGATGACTTCTCGCCCAGCCAGATCGGCGAGAGCAGGACGAGGATGTCCGCGGCCATCACCTTCTCGAAGATCGCCGGCCAGTCGTCGCGCTCCCAGCCGTGCTCGGTCATGTCCGGGTAGACGCCGGTGGCGATCTCATGGTCGACCGCGCGGATGACCTCGACCGAGACGCCGATGCGCTGCATGATCGCGATCGAGAGATCCGCGAGACCCCGCGTGTTGGAGACCTCGGGCGAGCGCTTGAGCGTGCAGTTGATGAACAGCGCGCGCAGGTCGGAGAAGTCCCACTTCGACTCCGCTGCCAGCTGTCTCGTGTCGTTCGGTCAGGTTCGCCATCGCTCATCTCCTTCGTCGGTGGAGTATCGAGCGTATCGTCGAGTTGTGAACCATCGGTGACGCGGATTCGTGGCGCACCGCAGCAGGGCGAGTGAAGCACTGCGTGGGTCTGCCCCATTGCGGAGCGGACGCGGCTGTGCGAGGCCCCGTGTGTTTAGGAGTGCTTCGCTCTCTAGCGAAGGGACCGCGAGGTCCGCTACCGAAACGCCGATCGATCAGCTGATTCGTGAATTCACCGTGATCGCGCCGTTCCGGCCCGTGAAGGTGAATGTCACGACATAACCCGTCTTGACCACCGGCAGCCTGGAGACGGACCCGCCGATCACGATCGCGCCATTTGAGCACGGGATAGTGATAATCCTGACCTTGCGGGGCGAGAGCGTCGCGGCCGTGCTCCCGGAGCAGATGTCGTAGGTCGCATTCCCTTGCACGTGGGTGACCGACATGTCAGCCGTCACCTCCCCCGAGCGCGTCGACCAGCTTCGCCACCGTCGTGCCCGTCCTTTCGAAGCTCGCCTTGGCGATCGTGCCGGGCGCGGTGGCGGCGAGCGACCCGAGGCTCCCCGTGCGGGGGGCAACGATCCCGCTCCCTGATGGCGCCCGTGGCGGGCGGTAGATCTCCGACAAGCGCATCAGCTGGACCTGGTAGGATTGGTTGCTCTCCTGGGGCGATGACCCGTACCAGGTGGCCACGCCCTGGGACAGTGACCTGGCCGAGTTGCCGTAGACGGGGTTGGTGCCCTGGACCGGTACTAAGCCCGGGGCGGACGTGCAGTGCGAGCCGTTGGAGGAGTGCGCGACGCCCAGGTCGTCGGCGGGAACGGTGTACGCCGCGGTGAACGTCCCGTTGCCAGCGTGATGTAAGGCGAACACCTAGCCGTTGGGCCGCGAACCGAAGTGGCAGCCACGGCCGTAGTGACGGACGAGCGGGCCGACCGCGCCGGCGGCGGTGATTGTCCGCGTCCACACGTGCCCGCAGCCGGCGAACGCGACAACGGCGAGCGACCGACCAACAGCAGACTGTACGAGGTCCCGGTACCGCCAACGGCCCGGCGCATGGAAACGTCAGCCCGCCGGTGTTCGCTCCGGCTTGGAACCGAAGCGTCGTCGACGTGGACGAAGAGCCATCTGGCGCGCCGAGGACGAACAGGGTGCCGTCGGCGCTGCGCCCCAGGCCCTCCACGAGGATCCCGTTGATGTCCGTCCCGACCGTCGTGGCCTGACTGAGGCTCCTGTTCAGCTGCACGATCGCGCCGGTCCCGCCGGTATCCCCGGCGTAGTCCAGCGGTCCGCCGGGAGCATCAAACAAGTAGCCTGCTTGCACGTAGAGACCGCCAGCTCCCAGGTCTCAAGCGGGGTGCTCGGAAGGTTCGTCCATGACACGCCGTCGTTCGTCGACGCGAAATCTGTGGCAGGCTTGATTGACAGCACACTGGACGAGCTCGGGGCCCAGCTTCGTGCGCTCAAGCGCGAGGTCGTGACGCTCGAGGCGTTCCGACGCCAACTCTTGGATGTTGCCGAGGAACGACCGGCCGCGGCCGAGCGGGACGTGCCCGGTGCCGGGCGCGGCTTGGGTTTACAGTTCGTCTCGTGCCGAGATCTCTAGCGTGGATCGGCGACGGTGCGCCACGGATGGAGGTCGCCCACGTCGAGCGCACGGATCGCGGCTTCACGGCGATCGGCACGCAGCTTGGGGCCGTGTACGAGTTGCGCTATCGGCTGCAGGGCGAGCTACTGGCGCTCGAGCTGGTTGGAGAGCGCTCGCTCGAGCTCGGTCTCGGTGACGCCGACTTCTTCGATCTCGGCTGGTCGCCGTTGTTCAACTCACTCCCCGTGATCCGGGATGGGCTACTGGAGACCGGGCCGCCGCGGGAGTACGTCATGCGGTGGGTCGAGGTCCCTTCGCTGGAAGTCAGTCGCTCCCGACAGCAATACGAGCCATTGGGCGACGGCCGCGTGCGCTTCAGCGCGGCAGGCTTCGGTGCCGAAATCCGATTCGACAAGGACGGATTTGTGGTGGAGTACCCCGGCATCGGCTCGCGCGTATAGGACAGCAGCACAAGCCCGCCGTCAGACGCGGCGTCCAGTGACCTAACGTCGCTGGGTCACTCGACCCACCGCAGATCGGTGGTGTTCACGCGACGGTGATGTCGTTTGCGAGGTAGACGTCCTGGATCGCGTTGAGGATCTCGATGCCCTCGTCCATCGGCCGCTGGAACGCCTTGCGGCCGGTGATCAGGCCCATGCCGCCGGCGCGCTTGTTGATCACCGCGGTGCGCACGGCCTCGGCGAGGTCGGAGTCGCCCGACGAGGCGCCGCCGCTGTTGATCAGCCCGGCGCGGCCCATGTAGCAGTTGGCGACCTGGTAGCGGCAGAGGTCGATCGGGTGATCGCTGGTCAGCTGCGAGTAGACGAGCTTGGAGGTCTTGCCGTAGCTCGCCGTTGCCGTTCATGCGCGGTGTAGCCGCCGTTGTTCTCCGGCAGCTTCTGCTTGATGATGTCGGCCTCGATCGTCACGCCGAGATGGTTGGCCTGGCCGGTGAGGTCGGCGGAGAGCGTGGTAGTCGACGCCGTCGTGTCTTGAAGGCGGGGTTGCGCAGGTAGCACCACAGCACCGTGAACATGCCGAGCTCGTGGGCGTGCCTCGAACGCCTCGCGAGACCTCGACGCATCTGGCGGGTGCGACTCCTCGCTGCCGAAGTAGATCGTCGCGCCGACGCCGGCCGCGCCCATCTCCCAGGCGCGCTTGACGCTCGCGAACAGGACCTGGTCGAAGCGGTTGGGGTAGGTCAGCAGCTCGTTGTGGTTGAGCTTGACGATGAACGGGATCCGGTGGGCGTAGCGGCGGCTGACCGCGCCGAGCACGCCGAGCGTCGAGGCGACGGCGTTGCAGCCGCCCTCGATCGCGAGCTCGACGATCGCCTGCGGGTCGAAGTAGATCGGGTTGGGCGCGAAGCTGGCGCCGGCGGAGTGCTCGATGCCCTGGTCGACCGGCAGGATGCTGACATAGCCGGTGCCGGCGAGGCGGCCGTGGTCGAACAGCTGCCGCAGGTTGCGCAGCGTCGCGCGTGCTGCGGTCGGTGTCGAGCGACGACGCGGTCGATGAAGTCCGGGCCCGGGCAGGTGCAGCAGCGAGCGGTCGATCGTCTCGCAGCGATGATCCAGGAGCTCATTCGCGTCGGCCCCAAGCAGATCGGATATGTGGTCGAGCGTCGGCTCGGTGATGCTTGCCATCAGCGTCTACCTCTCCCAGTCAGATGGTTGTGATGCATTCGTAGCGATCTTGCGGCTGCGTGCCATCCGGAATAGACCGCAATGCCGCTCCGGAGAACGGCCGAATAGACCCCCAACGGCTCGAGTTCTGACCGCACTGGCCTGATCAGCGGGGCGACGTCGCGACTCGGAGCAGCCGGACAGGCAGCGACTCCGGCGCTTGTCTCCATACCTTCCGGTCGGCGTAGGACCATGCGTAGATCGGGCTGCCGTCGCGAATCAGGTCGCGCAGGTCGGGGATGTCAAGCTCTCGCGCAGACCAGTCATAGAGCGCGTGAAGCCGCGGGGCGATCACGCCGTAGTCGAGCATCCGCGCCAGTCCGTGCTCGATCTTGAGGGTCGTCTCCAGGTCGAGTCGGGCCGGGTAGTGGGCGGGAAGCACGCGGCCGAGCGAGAGGAACGCGCCGGCCATTCCTACCCGCGGATCGCCGAGGACTCGGCCGACAGGCGCGAACCAACCGAGCGCCATGCGCGGCGCCGCGTTCAGCGCATGCGCGTACAGGACGCGGAGCAGGGCAACGTTGAGGAAGAAGCGCTCGGACATCGACTCCTGCTCGGCGAGGTCGCGGTTCTCCAGGTACGCGCGAACGATGCTGGTGTTGTGCGCGCGGTACCAGTTCCGACCCGTCGGCGCGGCGATGAACGACAACCACAGTGCGATCGTTGGCGAGGACGCCGGCCCGGGAAGACCGCCGAAACGGCCTAGGGCCTCGCATCCATCCAGAAGCAGTCGATCGTTGACCGCCCGCCACCACGCGCTTCCGGGTGGGTCTACCTCGAGCGGACGTAACCAATCGCCGACCGCCAGCGCATGAACGACAAGGCGGTCCCTAACGCAGGCGCAGAGCTTCCGACATCGGGCCGTGATACGTGCGCCCCATCAGCGGCTAGCTGTGCGCCGCAGGCTCCGCGCTGATCCCCGCGCGCCGGCCGCGCCCGCGGGGAATACCCGCCAGATGCCGCCGTTGGCATGCGGAGATCGGCAGAAATATTTGGGGTCCGCGCACGTAAACGCCCGGGATGGGAGTACAGTCGTAGCTGAGCTGGCCCTGCGGCCGGAATTCTCACCCCAAGCCCGAATGCCACCGACGGCGCGTCCTGCGTCACGAGGCGGGAGGCGTGGGCCACTGGTTTTGACTGCGGGGCCGGTGTCGTGCTCCTTCTTGAGCCATTGCATCTCGGTGCGGTGGCGCTGTTCGATGTCCTGCGCCTGGCGCGGCTGACCTGGCTGCGGTCGTCTGTGGGGAAGCTCGGCTGCTGCCGCGCCAGCGCGAGCGCCTGGTGCCGTGGGGGCTGGGCCGGCCGGTTCGAGCCAGACTCGCCAATCGGCCTCCGTGCAGTACGGTCGGAGGAAACCCTAACTGAAGGGATTGGGACGATGGCATATCTAATGACGCACTTCTGGCCGGGTGGCACGGAGGAGCAGTATCAGACGATGCTCACGGCGGTGCATCCCCCGGAGGGCTCCCGGAGGGGCAGGCCTCGCACGTGGCGGGACCGACTGACGGCGGCTATTTGATTTCGGTCGTCTGGGACTCCAAGGAGCACAGCGAGCGGTTCATGAACGACACCCTGCTGCCGGCGCTCCCGGTCGATGGCGGATTCGCCGGCGCACCCGAGGAACGTGTGGCAGAAGTCGCGCACCTCGAGACGGCATAGCCGCCAGTGACATTCCCCGGGCCGCCTTTGGCGTCGGGCAGGCAGGCTCACAATCAAGCGATGATCCCGTATTGGGGTCGATCGCACAATCATTCCGCACAGCATGCTGTGCGAGAGACGAGGGACGATGGCAACGCATATTGCATTCCACGAGGTCGACGACGTCGACCATTGGCTGGCGTCATCGAAGCGAGAGGAAGTCTTCGGGCCGTTGGGAATCACGATGCGCACCTTTCGGGATCCGGCGGGTTCCAACCGCGTCGGACTGATCGCGGAGATCCCCGACATGGCCGCGTTCCAGGAATTCATGCAGACCGAGGCGGCCGCCGACGCGATGAAGGCCGACGGCGTTCGCCCGGAGACGCTCCTAATCCTCGACGAGGGATAGCGCTGAGCAGCTCTCCCCGGCGACGGCTCCAGCCATGCGCTCAAGCAGGCCAAGCGTCGTGTTGAGCGACCGCCGTTACTCGCCAAGCGCAGGGCCGCGTGGGAGCGCGGCCCGCGCGCGCAGCGGGAACGCGCGCCGGAAGCCGTGGGCGACGCAGGCCTGGTGATCGACTGCGCTGAGCGGTCCGCACCGATCAGCCCGGTCTCGGGATCTATGGGGTTGCAGGCGTCGGGCGGCAGCTGCCCGCCGGCGGCGCGCATCAGCAGGCAATGAAGCGTCGCCCGCTCCTCCGGGTCCAGGGCACCGAGCACGCTGTCTTCTGCAGCGGCGAGGCGCTGCTCGGTGTTCTGCAGTTCCGTGATCCCGTCGTCAGCGATGGTGACGACGTGTCGGCGACGGTCGTCGGGGTGGTGCCGGCGGACGACCATGCCGCGTCGCTCGAGGTCATTGAGCAGGCCGACGAGGTTGCTGGGGTCCAGTCGAAGCGCTTCGGCCAGTCCGGTCTGAGTGGTGGCGCCGTGGTCGCGCAGCAGCGTGAGCAGCATCAGGTGGGCGGTCCGGAGGTCATCGGGCAGGGAGCTCTCGGCCTCGCGCTGGCCGACGCGCGCGAGATGAGCTAGAAGCGCCAAAGACTGCGCGGGGTGTGTGGCCTGCTTGATCGGTGGCGCCATCGTCATCCCACTGTAGCTTGCGGGACAACGACCCTTGGCACAAACCAATCGTTTGTGCTACATATGATCTATGAGCCGCCTACTACATGTTGACTCGTCGATCCGCTCGATCGAGGAGTCCCGCAGCCGCAAACTGAGCAAGCGCTACGCCGACGCCTGGCGGGCGACCAACCCTGACGGGACCGTCACCTACCGCGACCTCTCCGCCAACCCGATCCCGCACACCGACGCCACTTCGTTCTACGCCAACTTCCTCGCCCCCGAGGACCGCTCGCCCGACCAGGCCGCGGCCAAGGCCATCACCGACGAGATCGTCGGCGAAGTCCTGAACGCCGACACCATCGTCCTCGGCATGGGCCTTTACAACTTCGGGATCCCGAGCACGGTCAAAGCCTGGTTTGACCGCCTCGTCGTGCCTGGCGTCACCCTCGGCGAGCAGGGCGGATTGCTGGGGGACAAGAAGCTCGTGCTCACCCTAGCCGCCGGCGGCGGCTACGGACCGGGAACGCCACGCGACGGCTGGGACCACCGCGAGCCATGGCTCCGCCACGCCTTCGAGCAACTCGCGCTGACCGACATCCTCGTCATCTCGGCCGAACTCACCCTCGCACGCGAGAGCCCGAGGATGATCCCGCTGAATCTCGGCACCGCCGAAGATCAAAGCTACGCCGCCGCGGAAGGCCTCATCGACGCCGAGTTCGCCACCATCCACGCCTAAGCCCCCGGCGGAAATCAGAGAGCCCGACGGGGTTTAGGCCGGAGAGGGTTCGTATCTGGACCGACCGTTGCTGAGCTACGAGCCGGCCCGTCCGCGGCGCGCGCGGGCCCGGCGCTTGCCCTCGTGCATTGCTTGGACGCGAGCGACCGGGATCGCGCGGCCCTCCGCGATCAGATCAGACGGCAGCGCCTGGGGCTCGGGAAGGTGGTCGGCCCACGGGTTGCCACCGTGGAGTAGGGCCGGGACGGTGCAGATGGTGAAGTCGGTGGGCGTCACGCGGTCGAGCTCATCCCACGAGACCGGAAACGACACTGGCGTGTCCGGCCGGATGCGCGGGCTGTAGGCGGCGACGACGGTCGCGCCGCCCGTGCGTGTGGCGTCGAGGAACACCTTGCCGTCCCGCTCCTCGCGGACGTACGCGGTCGTGGCCAGGTGCGGGTCGATACGCTCGGCGCGCGCGGCGAGCGCCCGCGTGGCCGCGGCGATCTCCTCGCTACTCGCGGGCTGCGCCACCGGGACGAACACATGCAAGCCCTTGGCCCCGCTGGTTTTGACGGCGCCCGCGAGCCCCGCGTCGGCAAGCGCTCGGCGCACGAGCTCCGCGACGCGGGCGACGGCGTCGAATCCGGCCTCCGCCGGCGGGTCGAGATCGAGCACCAGGTTCGTCTGCGCAAAGCCGTGTGAATCGGCGCGCGCCAGCATCGGGTGGTACTCGATCGCGCGCTGGTTCGCGAACCACAGCAGCGTCCGCCGATCGTTGCAGAGCGCGTAAGCAACGTCGCGCTTCAGCGCTCCGCCCAGATCGTCACCGTCGTGACCCACGGCGGCGCGTACTTGGGGACGTTCTTCTGCATGAACGGCTTCTGGCCGCGCACCGCCCGCACCACCGACAGCGGCCGATTGCGCAGCTCGCCGAGCAGCTGCTCGCTCACAGCCTCGAGGTAATCAACAAGATCCCGCTTAGTCGCTCGCGCGCCGTCGAACAGCGGCTGGTCGAGGTTGGTCAGCGGGACGTCGTCGCGGCCGTCCATGCCCGGCCACTGTACGGTACGCCGCACATCCCTCACGAACGTCCAGCGACCGCAGCCAGCGTTGATCGATCGTTCGATCCTGGCGTGTCCTTTCACCCGAAGGCGATCGTCAGGCCCGGGTCGCGAGGACCCCCAACTCCGCTGACGCCGCGCTACCGGCCGGAGCCGGCCGTGAAGATTCGGCGGAGGAGGTAGAAATCAAGGACCAGGGGGACGACGAACACCAGGCCCCACCAACGTCCCGTGGCGCAGAGCACCACGACGACGGCGGTGATCCAAACGGCCAGCAGCAGCCGGATCACCAGCGATGACTTCCGGTGTCGCAGATCCCAGCTCATTGTTGCCGCATAGTACCCCGCCGAGGCCTCGCCCGGTGAGTCCCGAGCCCCGATTCAGGCGTCCGCCGGCTCCTTGACTTTGCGTCGCAAACTATAGTAGCTTTGCGGCACAAACCCAGCGGAGGCGACCATGCAGGAAACACGCGACAGCACATCAGCCGGCGAAGGCGGACTGGATCCCCGGGAGGCGGCGAGGCTGCTGGAGCGGACCACGACGCGAGGCACAGCGCAAGTTCGACTTGAGCTCGCCGCTGCTGTCTGTGGTCGGGGCTGCGGTCGTGCTCGTGGCCCTCGGCGCGGTGTGGCTGTCGGTTCGCGGACAGCACCCCTATAAAGGCCCGACCGCCGCCGGTCTGCTGGTCATGTACGGCATCCTGGTCTGCTGGATCGTCGTGGTCGTCGACGTTCAGGCGGCGCGCCACGTCCGGTCTCAGCGGGCGCTCGATACGCCAGCAGCGCGCGTACGGAGCGGCGATGGTACGGCCCTGTCGGCGTGTCCGTTTTCAGGGAGCGCTCAAGCACGACGGGGTCAGCCTGGCGATCGTGTACGGGGTCTACCCGGTGACGGCGCAGCTGATCGCGCTGGGCGCCGTCGGGGCGGCCATCGCGGCGGCCCGGGAGGAGTGGCCGGGATTCGGCGTCGGCATCGCGGTCGCCCTCGTCGCCGCCGGAAGCTCGTTCGCGGGACCACGCGGGGTGTGGTTGAGCGACGGCATCGGCTGCTGCGTCGTGGTCCTCGGGTACGCCGCCGCTCAGGCCTGGCTGCGCCGCGCTTCTGTGAGCGCATGACGGCCGACACGCTCGACCCGCTGATCCACGTCCCCGCGCGGCTGCAGATCGTGGCCACGCTCGCCGCGCTGCCAGAGCGGCGACGCCCTCTCCTTCACCCGCCTGCAGGACATGATCGGGCTGACGCCCGGCAACCTGATCACGCACCTGCGCAAGCTCGAGGACGCCCGCTACCTCACCAGCGAGAAGACCGGGAACGGGCCTGCCTCGCGAACCTCGGTAGCGCTGACCCACCAGGGACGCGCCGCGCTCGACGCACTACACCGAAACACTGCGCAGCCTGCTCAACGGGCTCTAGCGCAGCGTCGCTGAAGTGCTTTGTCTTCCGGTGGGATCACGTTGCGGCCCAGTACTTCCGAAGTCTGCGCTCCTTGATCGCGGCGCGTTCCTCGGCCGTGAATCCGTCGGACTTCCGGTTGGCTGCGGTGGTGCTCCCGTGGCGCTCCGAGGCAGAGGACTGACGAGACGCGCGACTTCGGCGATGTTCAGGGGCGTCCGGTTGAGAGGAGCCGCAGCTCGCGTGCGCGTCTGAACGGCGGAGGAGCGATCGCGCGCGCCGAGCTTGGAGTAGATGTTGCGGATGTGCGTGTTGACCGTGTTGACGGAGACGTGGAGCTCGCGCGCGATCTCGGGCCGCGTCAGATTTGTCGGCAGATATCGCAGTACGCGCAGCTCGCTCGGGCTGAGCTCCTCCGGTTGCGATAGGCGCTCTCGGTCGGCGCTCGGCGCCGGTGCGCCTCGCAGCACGTCGACGATGTCGGCGAGCAGGGCGCCATGAGCCGTTTCGTGACGCGGGAGCGCGTCGAGCAGCTCCGCGGCGTCGGTCATCGCAAACGGGAAGATCAGCCGGTCTGGCTCGGCGGCCGCGAGCGCCGCCTCGGCCGCGGCGGCGGCGGCGTTTCGATCGCCCAGGTGTAGGTGCGCGATGCCAGCGAGCAGATGCGTTTCAACGAGCGTGAACGCGGGGCCGGTCGGGGGCGTGACGTCCGGAACATCTCGGAGTACGTCCAACGCCCCGGCGGGGTCTCCCTCCGCCATGCAGATCACTGCACGCGCGTTGTAGATGGCGCCCATCCGATCCGGGTTCGGCGGAGAATCCGGTGAGCGTCTGCGCGCGCCTCATCCGGCATCCCGAGCCGAGCCTGCGTGGCCGCGAGCCATCCGGCGATCCGGCGTCGCGAGAGCGTGCACACCGGTGAGCAGCGACTGCGCCTGCGCTCCCGCCGCGAATGCTTCGAGCGCCGATTGATGCTGCCCGCGAGCGGCGTGCAACATGGCCCGTCACCACGTGCAGCAGCACCGCGGCGGCCGGGTCAATTTGTGGCTCGGCGACTTCCCAGGCGCGGCGCAGCCGCGCTCTCTCCTTCGTCGAACTCGCCCATCCAGATCGCCATGCCGGCAACCGCCCCAAGCGCGGGCGCGAGTATCGGCCGATCGCCCAAGCCATAGCGTTCGGCCAGGGCGACCGCCTGACGCGCCGCGTTCGCGTGCGCTCGCGAGCGAGACGAGCGTTGACGGGAAAACTTGATGAGCGCGACACGCGACCTCGAGGTAGGGTCGGCCGATCGCCTGGGCGAGCGCGGCGCCCTCGGAAAGGTGCCGCTCGGCATCGGCGAATCGCCCAGACCACGTCTCGACGATCCCGAGATTCATCAGCGCGACTCCCCGCAACTCACTGCCCATCGCGATCGGCTCGCTCGATTCGTCTGCGATCGAGGCATCAAGCAGGTTCACTTGCTCGATTACTTCCGTGAACTGACCGCTACGCCGTGCCAGCGCCAACCGCAGACGACGCGATCGCCACCGCGAGGCGTCGGCGGCGGGCCGGCG
Organism: uncultured Solirubrobacterales bacterium; assembly: GCA_963769695.1. GTDB lineage: Bacteria > Actinomycetota > Thermoleophilia > Solirubrobacterales > Solirubrobacteraceae > Palsa-465. Next base: position 171,492 of record CAVYMX010000007.1, read on the forward strand.
GGGCGCTCTCGACGTGGGACTCGGCCAGCGCCAGCTGAGCAGCCGCGTCCTCCAACCGGCCCTGTGCAGCTCGAACCGCCGCGTGAGCCAACGCCAGCTCAGGATGATCGGCTGATGCCCCCTCAGGGAACGACCGCAGCAGCGCGGCGATCGTTGCCGTCCTGCCCGTCGAGCGTCAGACTGAACAAGTGGTCCGCGAGCAGCCGGGCCGCGTCGGGCCAGTCGCCGGCCGCGAGCGTGTGTCGCACGGCCTCGACGACCTCGCCGTGGTCGGCGAACCACCCGGCGGCCCGACGGTGGAGGTCGGGAACCTCATCGGCCAACGTTCGGCGCAGCTCCAGGCGCAGGAAATCCGCCAGCAGCTGGTGGTAGCGAAACCAGGTGCGCTGAGCGTCGAGCGACACGACGAACGCGTTGGCGTCCTCGAGCTCCAGCAGCATCTGCTCCGAGCCCGGGCGGCCCGCCAGCAGGTCGGCGAGTTCGCCGTTCACCCGGTCGACCAGCGAGGTTCGCAACAGCATGCTCTGAACCTCGCTCGGCTGGCGCTCGAGCATCTCGGCCATCAGGTACTCCCCAATCGCCCGGTCGGTGCCCGAGAACTCGGCCACGAACCGCTCGGGATCCGGGTGACCGCTGAGCGAGATCACCGCCAGGCGCAGGCCAGCCGCCCAACCCTCCGTGCGCTGGTACAACGCGGCCGCCCCGGCGTCGGACAGACTGATCCCGGACGCGGCGAGCAGTTCGCGCGTCTCGCTCTCGGTGAACCGCAGATCGCCGGCCCGGATCTCGGCGACCTCGTCGGCAAGCCTGAGCTGGTGCAGCCTGATCGGCGGATCCCGGCGAGACGACAGCACCACGCGCGCAGAGCTCGGCAGAACCGCGAGCAAATGCTCGAGCTGCGCTGAGGGCGTCGGCCGACCTCAGCTCGTGGAGATCGTCGATGATCAGCACGACCGGTTCGACTTGCTCGGCGAGCTCCGAAAGGACTCTGTCGACCAGCTCGTCGGCGTCGAGCGCAGCGGTCGCCGCAGGTTGCGTCTCGGGATCGACCGAGGATGTCGGCCTGCGGATCGCGTCCAAGACGGCGGACCAGAACCGCTGCGCATCCTGTTGGTCGCGGTCGACGGACACGAACGCGACCCGACGAACGTTCGTCGAGCGGTCGAGCCCACGCACGCAACAGCGAGGTCTTCCCACTTCCCGGCGGCGCCGAGATGACCGTCACCCGTTTGGTCACGGCGCGATCCAGCATCTGGAGGAGGTCTTCCCGGTCGAGCAGGCCGCGGGCGACCGAAACGTCTCTTGAGATCGGCTGCTGCAGCGTGCTCCCCGCGCTCCGTCGTCGCCATGCGTGGTCATGCGGTCCGCTACGGTCGAGTACTTCGATCAGGTTACGCCGTCCAAGCGGATCTCTCGCCTCGGGCGTCGGGCTATCGACCTCGAGCAGATCGTCCGGCAGCGTCGCTGCGCACCGCTGATCGATGGGATCTGGCGATGACGTTTCACCCGGGCGCTGGCCACGATCCGGTTCCGAGTTATCGACCCAGCCGGACCGGAGGTCAACTTTCGAGATGACGACCGAAACCCTCACCGATCCCCACGCAACCGACCCCGACAACACGCCCCGCGCGAAGAACCTGGCGTTGCTGCTCCTCGCGATGGCGCAATTCATCGTTGTCATCGACGCGTCGATCGGCTGAGACTTGGGTTGGCGGTTGAGCTACCAGATAGGCGGACGCCAGACCAGCGTCGGCAGCGGCGTTGGTTTCCCGAACGGAGCCCGATGGGCCAGGGAATCCTGTCGCGTTAGCTCGCCTTGGCAGGAGTCGGTCCGGCGATCGGCTTGACATTTTGTGACCAGCGCCAGCCGGGCTCGAGGTCCCGGCCCCCGATCGCGCCCGCCACAGCCGTTTCGAGCCGCGGCTCTGGCTCGGGTCAGGTCCGTTGTGACGGTCAGCTCTTGCCGAGGATCTTGGCCTTCTCGGCCGCGAACTCCTCGTCGCTGAGAACTCCTCGCTCCTTCAGGTCGGCGAGCTTCGCGAGGCGGTCGACCGGATCCGGGGCGGACTGTCCTGACGAGCCGCTACCGATCCAGAGCTAGGTTCGCCGAGGCGCGCGAATTGCGCGTCGAGCTGGGCGGTCCCGGCCGCGTCAGCCTTGGCGTGCTGGTCTTCAAGAGCGGGTACGTCGAGCGCGACCTTCGAGTGATCCGAGGGGTCGTAGCGGACTGCAACGACGCTGCCCACGAGCAGTTGGCCGACGTCATGCCAGTCCAACCACTTCTTGAACTCGGTCGTCGTGCCGTCGGGGAACTTAACCCGGATCGTGACGTGGTAATTGATGCCCTCGGTCGTGTCCGACCGGTTGACGACAAGCCCCTCGGTCAGCGCGCCGTCCTTGTACAACTTCCTGTGTCCCCGTCCCAACATCGCTCGCACACCCCCGAGTCGTAGAACGGAAGAGAATTGTACGCGCGGTGGTCGCTACTAACATGCAGCCACCCACCCACCGGGGCGTGGGCTGCCGGATTGCTCCCGGCCACGCCGCGTTCACGCGACGAACTGTTGACCGCCGTCGATGTCGTAGGTCGCGCCGGTGACGGCGGTGTTGATCATGAGGTGCACGGCGAGCGCGGCGACGTCCGCCGGTCCCACCACCCGCCCGATCGGCAGCTTCGTTCGCAGCTCAGCGCGGCGTGCCTCGAGCCCGTCGCCGAGCAGCCTCGCCGACAGGGGCGTGTCCACGAAGCCGGCGGCTATCAAGTTGACCCGGATCGGCGCGAGGTCGAGCGCGAGGCTGGCCGTGAGCGCCGGCATCGCAGCCGTGACCACCGACACGATCTCATAGCCGGGGGTGATCTTCCGACCGCCGGTGCCGCCGATGAACACCAGCGACCCGCCCGGTCTTACTTTCCCGACAGCGTTTTGGGCGACCTCGAGAGCAAGCGCCGCGCGCTCGGAGAAGGCGCGACGGGCCTCCTCGGGACCCATCTCGAGCGGACGGCCGTATCGGGGACCGGCCCCGCCGAACATTACGTGATCGATCGGGCCGGAAAGCGAGTCGAAGAACCGAGCCAGCGAGTCCGGATCGCTCGCGTCGAACGCCGCGCTGCTCACCGCGCCGAGTTCATGTGCCGCTTCCATCAAGCGCTCCGGATTGCGCGCGGTAAGAATGATGTCAGCGCCCTCGATCCGGGCGTGTCGAGCTGTCTCGAGCCCGATGCCCGCGCTAGTCCTATCACACACTTAATGAGCCGTTGGGCACGGTCGCGCCTTTCACCCGATTCCGCGCCCGTTGACCGTGAGACACGGGGATCCCCCGCGGGCGAACGCCAGGGGCGAAACCCAGGGTCTCGACAGGCGCGACTTTCAAGCGAGCAGATCAGGCTTCACGGCGTCCTCGATCACCCCCCAGGGAGGACCCGCATGGCTGTCACCACCGACACGTCTCCCGGCGCCTCCTAACGCACCTGGAGGTAGCCATGAGCTCCACCGGAGCCGAGCATCGCCATTCATCGACTACGAGACCCTGCCGGCCCTGACGGAGGGCATGCTCGTCACCCCGTTCGACACCGACGAAGCGTTGCTCGGTCCCGCGCGTTTTACCCGGTCCTCGGCGGCCAGGTGGTGCTGGAGGAGAACCCGTGCATCGTCAAGCTCGCCAACTCCTGGGTGCTGATGAACCCGGGCGGTCCCCCCACCCCCGACAAGCCCGACATCTCGGTCGTGAACTACGAGCCCGGAACACGGTCTCGAGCTTCATGAACCTGCGCGTCGCCGACATCCAGGCGTGTTATGGCAGTGGAGCGCAAAGGGGGCCGAGTTCGTCACGCCGCCGATCGATCGCGGTGCTGAGATCCGCTGCTACATGCGAGACGCCGACGGCTACTGATCGAAGCGGCCAGGCCACCGGAGTGCTCCACGGGGAGCTCGCCGAGAAGCGACCGGAAGACTTGCCCGGCTGAGGGGCGGCCGCGGTGGCCGGCCAAGTGGCGCACGCTTCGGCAATCCAGGTCCAGCTCACCCGACGGGGGTCCTGCGCCGCCCCGGCTGGTCCCTCGCGCGCGGTGTGCGGTCAACGCCTGGCGGCTACCGACAGCCCGGAGACGACAACTCCGTGGCTGGCCGGCGGCGCCGCGTCGCGGTGGTGGACAGCGGATGCTCAGCCCCTGCCGGCGCGGGTGAGGCTGGCCTCGGCCATGTGTTGCAGATTGGTGCGGTCAAGCTTGCCGGTAGCCGTGCCGGGCATCTCGTCGAGGACGATCACTTCCTCGGGCGCCTTGTAGCCGATCCTGGCGCGGGCGAACCTGATCAGTTCTTGGCTGGTTGGCCGCTCGACGCCGTTCTTGAGCGTGATATACGCGCGGACGTCCTCGCCGTGGACGGGATCATGGATTCCGATCACCCCCGCGTTCTCGACGCTGGGGTGCTCGAGCAGGGCGCCTTCGACTTCCTGGGGGCAGATGTTGGAGCCGTCGTGGACGATGATCTGCTTCCTGCGTCCGCAGAAGAAGAAGTAGCCGTCCTCGTCGGTACGCATGACGTCGCCCGAATCGAGCCACCCGTCGCGGAAGGCAGCCTTGGTCGCGTCCGGGTCCTCCCAGTATCCGACGGTCGCGGCCGCGGTCTTGATCCAGAGGCGGCCTTCTTCGCCTGTCGATAGCGGCTGCCCGGCGTCGTTCTGAATCGAGAGCGAGACGCCTGGGACGACCTGCCCGACCGAGCCGAGCTTGATCTTCCCCGACGGGGGACTGACGGTCACGAGCCCGGTTTCCGTGAGGCCGTATGCCTCATCGATCACGGAGCCGCTCAGCGCGGTGAACTCGCGCTCGAGCTCAGCCGATACGCAGTCACCCGCGGCCCGGCACAGCCGCAATGAGGCGAAGTCGTCGTGCCTGGCGCCGTGCTCGCGGGTGAGCGCGAACAGAGCCGATGGGAGCATCGACAGCACCGTAGGGCGATCTTCGCGAAGTAGTGGAAGCAGCTCGTCACCATCGAACGTCCGCGCCACGATCGTGCCCGCGCCGACACTCAAAGATGCGAACGAGACATAGAACGCGCCGACGTGGGACAGGGATGAGCCGGCAAGGAGACGATCGCCGGCAGTCAGCTCGAGCCCAGCGGCTGCGGTCGCGACCATGCAGCCGAGTGTCCCGTGAGTGTGAGTGGTCCCCTTCGGCAGCCCGGTGCTGCCCGAGGTGAAGAAGATCATCGCCGGAGCGGCTGCCGGACTGGCCGGCAGTGACGAACTGGCCGGCTCTCCTTCGGCGAGCTCCTCGAACGCCGGATCGGGCCCGTCCGACGCCCCGTAGCTGATGCGCAGCACATTCGACCGTTCAGCGAGTCGGCTTGCAGCGAGATCCTGCTCGCGCTCGACGTGCGCGAACAGGGCGCGCGCTCCGCTGACCGCGAGAGCATGATCGATCTCAGGCGCCATGTAGCGGTAGTTGAGCGGCGTCGCGACGAGCCCCGCCTTGAAACAGGCCAGATAGTGGGCGACCAGCGCGGGACGATTCGGCATCAGCGACGCCACCCGATCACCCGGCTCCAACCCGAGCCCGAGCAGGTTCTCCGCCAGGCGGCTGCTCAGGCGATCGAGCGTCCGCCACGTCCAGCGCGTATCCACCGAGATCAGCGCGAGACCGTCAGGATCTGCATCAAGACCAGGCCTCAGCAGGTCACCGATGCTGACCGGTGCCTTCACGGACGGCCCCGCGTACGGTGTCACGTGGCCAGCCTCCCCCACTAAATGCCGCATGGACACTTTCCCTTCTCGACATCGACGACAAACCCCATCGCCAAAGTCATCGACCCGATAGCCGACAGCTTGAACCAGCCCGCCCGCCACCCTGAGCATGCTGGCAGTGCCGAACTTGATGACATCGCCCCGTTGAGCGGGCTACTGCTTATCAACGTTCTCGGCAGTCTGTTGGTCGGTGGCGACCGGCGTGTGATGGTCGCGCACTCGCACTCGCGCGATCGCCAGCAGCTCATGGCTGATGCCGATCGAGGGTCCCCCGACAAGCTCCCAGGCGCGTGCGATCCCGATGAAGAAGCACACGATTACCAGGATCGCGATCCCCCTTGCCGCTCCAACGTCGCGGGCGTTTGAAATGAGCCGCAATGCGAAGAACACCTGGAGGCCGAATGCTGCGATGAGGCCGCCCAAGAACAGGATGTCTCGTGGCGGGACGGGTTGGGACTCGCGAACCCGACGGAGCGACAGCAATGACGCCGCGACGAACAGCAGCCCGAGCAGCCCGACGACGAACCCTGGCCAGCCGAGGCCGACGCCGGGAACCAGTCCGAACAGCGCGATCGCCAGTGCATTGCTGAACGATGTCAGGGCAGCCGATGCCCGCACCCGGTGGGCTTGGTTGGCGTTCTCCCCCGTCAATCGCTCTTGAGCGACCGAGATCGCGACAAACAGCAACCCGATCAGCGCCCCGGCGACGCCAGCAGACGTTGCGAGGAAGGTATCGAACGAGGGCGGCGTCACCGGCCAACCACTATGGATCGTCCGTGGCGCCTGCGCCCGGAGGGGACCCGCCGCGCGTCGATACGTCACGACGGCGACCGCGGAGGCAGCTCGACCAAGGCGTGATTGCGCGGGCTGGCCGGACGGCGGCCGTTAGCGGCTGCACGGGGCTAGTGCTCGGTCGATGAAATGCGAGTGGGGGGGAGAGGCCATGCATCCCGGGCTGGTCGAGAAACCGGAATATATGGCCGGTTTCTCGACCAGCGCCCAAACCGCCTGATGCTGATCGGGTCAGCCTAGCGGTCGATGACGACCTTCAGCGCCCTTGTCTCCGCGGCCCGGCCGAACGTGTCGTAGGCGTCGATCATCTCGTCCAGCTTGAAGTGGTGCGTCGCGAAGTTGTCCACGTTCAGCTTCCCGCTGGCGACCAGCTTGAGCAGCATCGGCGTCGTGTTGGCGTTGACCAGTCCCATCGAGATCGAGATGTTGTGAATCCAAAGGTTCTGGAGTTGCAGCTCCACCGGCTTTCCGTGCACGCCGATATTCGCCACGCGCCCACCCGGCCGCACGATCTCCGTGCACATCTGGAACGTCTGCGGAACCCCGACCGCCTCGACGGCTACGTCCACGCCCCACCCATCGGTCAACGCCATGACCTGCTCCCTCCACTCCGGGGAGGCCGGGTTCACGCCGTCGGTAGCCCCGAACTTCTTCGCCTCCTCGACCCGGTTGGCGTCCAGATCGACCGCGATGATCCGCGACGCTCCATACAGCCCGGCAGTCGCCACCACCGCGAGTCCGACCGGACCGGCGCCGACTACGGCGACCACATCTCCCGGCTTAACCTGCCCGTACTGGACCCCGATCTCGAATCCGGTCGGCAGGATGTCTGAGAGCATCACGCCCTGCTGGTTGGTGACGGTCTCGGGCACCTTGTATACGGATGTCTCGGCGTAGGGCACCCGCACGTACTCGGCCTGCGTGCCGTCGATCAGGTGGCCGAACACCCAACCGATACCCGACGCTCCCTCGTCACCGAGGCAGTGCGCAAAGTTGCCCTGTTGGCAGAAGCTGCAACGACCACACGACTTGATGCACGAGATGATCACGTTGTCCCCAACCGCGAGCTGAGCCACGGCGCTGCCAACCTCGGTGACGGTGCCGACGCCCTCGTGACCTAGGACGCGTCCGGGCGTGACAGCCGGCACGTCGCCCTTCAGGATGTGCAGGTCGGTCCCACAGATCGTGGTCGTGTCGATCCTGACGATCACGTCCGTCGGCTTCTGGATCTGCGGCTCGGGGACATCAGCCCAGGACTTCTTGCCGGGGCCGTGATACACGAGCGCTTTCATGGCGTCCTCTCCTCCCGATGCGGATTAGGATCGCGTCGGCCGATGCCGAGCTCGGATCGACGCGAGCGGGGTCCTACGACTTTACAACCACGAGACTCCGTCGCGGGAACATGATGTCGGCGGTCCTTCGCGAGCAGCGACAACAGGCATGAAGCGCCCGGTCGAGTTCGCGAGGCGCATCATTCGCGTCCGGCGCGCCGCCTGTGGGAGACTGCGGCGCAGTGAGCGCCTCGTGCGCCAGGGATGTGCAGCATGCGCGCCGGGGCTGTGACCGCGTCAACGTGATCGGCGGCTTTGTGCTGCGGTCCTGCGCGAGGGGCAAGAGGTCTCTGGGCTGGAGCCGGATACTGATCTTGTGGGCGTGTGTGGGGGCCGCGCTCGCCGCGAGCCTGACCTCGGCTGCATCGGCCGAGACCCGCGGGGTGGAGCGAGCCGGCGCCGACCGGCCGGCGCACTCCAGCGCGTCGCCCGGCGCTTTCGCCGGCCTGTTCAAGATTCGCGGCAGGCGCAGGCTCTACCTCGAATGCCGTGGCACAGGGAGGCCGACGGTCGTGCTCGAGGCGGGCTCCGGGAACACCGCGCGCGTGTGGCTAGCTCACGAGCCTGGCCGCCCGGCGATCTTTCCGGCGGTCGCCCGGTTCACCCGGGTGTGCGCCTACGATCGTCCCGGGACGGTGTGGCCCGGCGGGGAGGGCCAGCCGAAGAGCGTCAGCCGTAGCGACCCAGTTGCGATGCCCCGGACCGCAGTCGACATCGTCGGCGACTTGCAGGCGCTGCTGCGCGCCGCCCACGTCCCCGGTCCCTACGTGCTCGTCGGCCACTCGTTCGGCGGCCTGGTCGTCCGCCTCTACGCCACCACTTACCCCAGCGAGGTCGGAGGGCTCGTCTTAATCGACGCCCAGAGCGAGTGGTACACCGCGGCGCTCAAGAGGCTTCTCACCCGCGCGCAATACACCGACGCAGTCGTCTATCCACAGGCCCCGTCGGGCTTCGAGAGCTACTCTGACTACGAGCAGCTCAGTGTGGACGCCAGCGGCGCAGAGATGCGACAGGCTCAGGCGGATACGCCGCTTCGCCCGATGCCGCTGGTGGTCCTCTCCCATTCGCTCACGGACCCCAACCCGTTTGGATTTCCGCCCGACTGGCCAGTCCGGGCGCTGAACCGGGCGTTTAACGCGTCACAGGACAAGCTCGCTGCGCTCGTCGCGGGAGCCCGCCACGTGATCGCCTCCAGGAGCGGCCACTACATCCAGCTCGACCAGCCGAAGCTGGTCATCGACGCGATCCGGTCCGTAGTCGGACAGGCGCATAGGCGCATGCTTCTGTCGCCTGCATTGACTCAATCCCGTTGGCCGGGGTATGGTCTGGCGATGCGCGATCCGGGCAGCTCAATCCAGCGCTACTCGGTCGTCGGCCGTTCTGGTCGCGGTCGCTGATCCCCATGCGGGATCTTCGGTTGCGCATTAGTCACACCGCCGTGTTGGTATTCCTGGCGTTGTTCGTCGCTCTTGGCGGTGGATCCTATGCGGCTATCAGCGGCATTGCCGACAGCGCGGGGCTACTTCACGCCTGCGTCGACAAGAGAACGGGCTCGGTTCGGATCGTCAAGAGCGCGCGGTCGTGCAAGACGCGAAGCTCAGCGAACAGGACGGCGAGCGAGTTTGCGATCTCGTGGAACAAGCAGGGGCCCCAAGGCCAGCAGGGCCCTCCAGGGCGGACGGGACAGGCCGGGCAGACAGGTCCTCCCGGACTGACAGGTCCCCCGGACCGCCGGGTCCGGTCACGGGCGCGCTGCCTGGTGGCGTGACGCTGCGCGGGACCTGGACCGCGCGCGACCAAGCGGCAGCAATGAACAACGATATATCTGAGCCGATTTCGTGGGGGTTCTCGCTCGCGAGTGCTCCTGCGACCCACTTTGTTCCGACCGGGACCCCAGCGCCCTCCGGTTGTGCCGGCGGTACCGCCGCGGCACCAGCAGCTGACCCAGGCAACGTTTGCATCTACGAAGCAGGCAGCGAGAACGCCAGCGTTCTCGTGTTCGATCCGGCCGACGCCGGTTTCAACACGAGCGAGCCATACGGCACCGGCGTACTGGTCACTGCGACGGGAACTGGCGAATACGGAGCCTTCGGCACCTGGGCAGTGACCGGGTCCTGACCTGCCCCGGCGCTGACCTCGCCGCATGCAGACTCGTCAGATTGGCGTCAGAGAGCGGGCAAAGAGCTGAGCCGAGAGCACGGGAGCGGAGCCAGCCTCGAATTCTCGCCCCGGGGCGTCTCAGACGCGTCCGCTCGTCACCGCAGAAGGCGATCGATCGCCGTCACGAACCGCGAAGCGTCCTGGAATAGGAGGCGTGGCCGGCGTCGGGATAGAGGATCAGCTTCGCGCCCGTAATGAGCCGGGCGAGCATGCGACCTGCAATCGTCAGAAGCGCCGCGATCGTCACCAACCTCGCGCCGACGGACATGGACGGCAGGAAAGGTACCCCCGACGCACCCGCTCATACGTTCCCGCGCAGGTCGCGCTGCACGGTGGAGAGCGTCTGTGGGACGGTCCGGGGGCGCGGCGGTTGCGCTGGTTCTGACTCGAGCACGATCACCGCGGCTCGCGGGGGCCCGCAGGCGCTGATCCGGGCTTGGAGCCGCACGCCGAAGGTGTCGCGAGGCCGCACGAACGTGGTCTGGACGTCCGCCTCGCCAGCGGTCGCGGCCCGCACGAGCATGCCCGCGAGGCACTGTTCGGGATGGACCTCCGCGTCGGCAGCGACGAGCAGATCTGTGACGGGGAGATCTGCCGCAACCTGCTCGCGGACACCCAGGAACTTCTCTGCGCTCCTCGAAACCGCCTGCACTCTGAGTCGTGAGTCAACGACCAGAAACGGTTCGCCCCCTTGCGGAGCCGCGTCCGTGCGCGCCTCGAGCAACAATCCTTGAGCGCAGCCGCCACAGATGCGCATCGCCGGGAGCGGGGCGGCGCCATCGGCCGCGGCCAGGCCGCAGTATCCGCAGAACCAGCTGCCCGAGATCTCCGGCTCGGCGGTCCCGTGGACGACCGCGAGCGCGGGCTTCGCCGCGGGTTGCTGCGTCGCGGCGCTGAGGCGCTTCGCTGACGCCGGCTGCTTCGCCGTTGCAGGCCGGTCCTCCCGGAAGCGCACGACCTCCGCGAACGTAAGCGCGAGGGTGCGCAGCTCGAGCCCTGGGGACCAGTTCCTGATGTAGTGGGTGTCCAGCTCGACCCGGTCGGCGATCGAGGTCTGTCCGCGCAGCCCATGCGCCTGGGCCCATCCGGTGATTCCGGACCTGACCCGATGGCGGTCATCGTAGCCCTGGATCTCGCGCGCGAACTGCTCGGCGAATTCGGGGCGCTCAGGCCGCGGACCGATCAGGCTCATCTCGCCTCGGAGCACGTTCACCAGCTGAGGTAGCTCGTCGAGCGAGCTGGAGCGCAACCAGCGGCCGACACGCGTGCGGCGGTCCACTCCTTCGATCCCACCAGGGGCGACCCCGCCTCGCAGCGAGAAACTCCCGCAGTCACCAGCGACCATCGTGCGGAACTTCAGCAGCTCGAACACGCGCCCATCGCGTCCAACCCGACGCTGGCGAAAGATCACCGGTCCCGGCGAGCCCAGGCGGACCGCCACCGCGAGCGCCACGAGCACCGGCCCGAGGGCAATCAATGCCAGCAACGCGATCACTCGGTCGATCGCGTGCTTGACAGTGAACTGCCACCCGCGCGGATCGACCACGCGCAGCGAGAACAGCGGAAGACCGCCGATGTGGTCGAGTTGGCCGCGCTCGCTGACGGACTCGTACATCCGCGGCACGACCGAAACCCCAACGCCGAGCTCATGACAGCGTTTGACCAACTCGACGAGGCGGTGGTCCCGCTCGTGGGCGAACGCGAGGATCACATGACCGACGCGGTACTCAGAGCAGACGTCGACGAGGTCGGCCGGGCCGCCGAGAACGGGGACGCCCACGGCGACGTCGACCGCGCCCCCCATCGGGTCAGCGTCAAGGAAACCGACCGGACGAAGCCCGTACTCGGGCCTCCCCAACAGCCGACGCACGAGTTGCCCGCCGACCGCGCCGGCGCCCACCACCAGCGTGGGGGTCGTGAGCGCACCGCGTCGCTGGGCACGACGCTGTACGAGTTGCACGGCCACGCGTGCGGCGCACACAGTGCCGGCCGTCAGCAGCCACAGCTCCGGCCCAATCGGCACCGGGCGATGAGCACCGAGGATCGCAGCCATCGCGAGCGTCAGCAGCGCGCCGAGCGAGCACACCTTCACCGCCTCGACGCAGCCATCGATCGCTGAAGCTTGCAACCGACGCACGCGCCGAGCCCGCGCATGGATCATCACGACCAGCGCGAAAACCACATCGATCGCCGCCAGCCAGGCATTGCCCGCCGAGAGGCGACCATGCCCCGCCACCAGCACCGCGAGCACAGCCGCGGCGAGCAATGCCCACACGTCGACCGCAGCCGCGATTCGCAGCCACAACCTCATCATTTTTCGTGGATCACGTGTCATAAAGCTGGCGACGCTCATGGCGCACCAGAAGCTGCGCCATCCGCAGGGGTACTCCCCGCGCCCTCAGCCCATTCCTGATTCCAAGTGTGGCCGGCAAGCCGACCCAACAACCCCAAGATCCAAAGAATAGCGAGAGGAACTCCGGTTCTAGTTTCGTCCCCAACCGGGGCGAACTTGATCGAACGTTTGTCCAGAAAGACCACAACTACTAAAGTTGCTGCCCTCGACGACCCAGCGAGCGCACGTCTTGACGCTCGGTTTTGGGCGTCCGGTGCCCTCACGTCGGGGGCCGGCCGGTGTCGGCCAGATCGGCCAGATCGGCCCGGTCTGGTTGCGATTCCTCCTTCAGGTCGGTGCTGGCGGATGCAGTCGTCAGGCGATTGTCAGAAACAGTCGCCACAATTCGGACTCGCCGTCCGAGGCCGGATCTCGCGCGGTTCTTGGCTACAACCGCCCTCGCCGGAGGACTTTCGCGTGAGAAGACTCGCCAGATGGTGCTACACGCGTCGACGCGTCGTGCTGTTCGGATGGATCGCCGTGCTCGTTGTGGCAACCGCCGTCCACTCCGCCGCAGGCAGCGCATACAGCGACAACTTCCAGCTCTCTGGCACGCAGAGTTTTGATGCGGTGAGCCTGTTGCAGCGTGCCGCGCCGAAGGCCTCCGGCGACACGGATCAGATCGTGATCGCGGTCAAGCATGGCAGCGTCACTGATCCTGCGGTCCGCGCTCGGGTGAATGCGATGCTGACCGCGGTCGCGCGGTTGCCGCACGTCACCCAGATCGCGTCGCCGTACGGACCCCGGGGCGCCTCGCAGATCTCGCGTTCGGGCCAGGTCGCGTATGCGAACGTGACCTTTGATGTCCGGGCGAACAACGTCTCCAACGCGGCCGCGAAGACGTTCGTGCGCACCGCCCAGGCGGGCTCAGGCGACGGCGTCCAGGTAGAGGTGGAGGGTCAGGTCGCGAAGGCGGCGGCCAACACCGGCGCCGGCGGAGTCGGCTTTGGCGTCCTCGCTGCAGGGATCGTGCTGTTCCTGGTGTTCGGTTCGTTCCTGGCGATGCTCCTGCCGCTCCTCACCGCCGGCCTCGCGCTCGGTACCGGGATCGCCGTCGACGGGCTGCTCTCGCACGCGATCGGGATGGCGTCTTTCAGCTCCCAGCTATCACTGCTGATCGGCCTCGGCGTCGGCGTCGACTACGCCCTGTTCATCGTGACCCGCCACCGCCAGGGTCTGCTGCGCGGACTCTCGGTCGAGGAGGCTGTGATCGAAGCGGTCGACACGTCTGGGCGTGCGGTCCTGTTCGCCGGGATCATCGTCTGCATCGCGCTGCTGGGCATGTTCGCGCTCGGTGTCAGCTTCCTGTATGGAGTTGCGATCGCCGCCGCGATCGCGGTCTCATTCACCGTGGTCGCGTCGCTGACGCTGCTGCCCGCGCTGCTCGGCTTCTTCGGTCCCCGGGTGCTGCGCCGTCGGGAGCGTGCGGCGGTGCGAGCGGGTGAGCTGCGCACGAGCGACGAGTCGCCGGCGTGGGCGCGATGGGCCGGCTGGATGCAGCAGCGGCCGGCGCTGTTCTCGGCCGTCGCTGCAGGCGTGATGATTCTGATCGCGATCCCGTTCCTGTCGATGCGCCTCGGGTCCGCGGATTCGGGATCCGATCCGACGGGCTCGACCACCCGGAAGGCGTATGACCTGCTCGCGAAGGGCTTCGGCCCCGGGTACAACGGGCCGCTTCAGCTGATCGCGCAGATCGACAACCCGCGCCAAGCAGCGGCGTTCGCGCGCATGGACCAAGCGGTCCGCTCGACGCCGGGCGTCGTGGGTGGAACGCAACCCCGGTTCCTGCCCAGCCGCGGCCCCGGTCTTCCGGGTGTCGCGACCGCCAACGTGTTTCCGAGTGGCTCGCCTCAAGATGCCTCGACGGCGGCGCTGCTGCACAACGTCCGCAACAACGTGATTCCGGCCGCCACGCGCGGCACTGGTCTCACGGTGCTCGTGGGCGGGCAGACCGCGATCTTCGACGACTTCAGCACGGTCCTGTCTCGCAAGCTGCCGCTGTTTTTCGGAGTGGTCGTGTTGCTCAGCTTCCTGCTGCTAATGGTCGTGTTCCGGAGCCTGCTGGTCCCGCTGATCGCGGCGCTGATGAACCTGTTGTCTGCCGCGGCAGCGTTCGGGATCATCACCGCGATCTTCCAGGACGGGTTCGCGTCCTCGTTGTTTGGGATCGACAAGACCGGGCCGATCGAGGCGTTCTTGCCGGTGATGATGTTCGCGATCTTGTTCGGCCTCTCGATGGACTACGAGGTGTTCCTCGTGACCCGCATCTACGAGGAGTGGCATCGCCGCCGTGACAACCGGCAGGCGGTCATGCACGGGCTCGCCGCCACCGGCCGCACGATCACGGCGGCGGCAGTCATCATGGTGCTGGTGTTCGGCTCGTTCGTGCTCGGCGGCGAACGCGTGATCAAGCTGTTCGGGATCGGACTCGCGAGCGCCGTGTTGCTCGATGCGCTGATCGTCCGCTCGGTGCTCGTGCCGGGCTTGATGCTGTTGCTGGGCGATAGCAACTGGAAGCTGCCGGCTTGGCTTGACCGAATCCTGCCGCACCTCAACGTCGAGGGGCAGAGCGCTCGTAACGGCCACCAAAGCGACGCACCGCCGCCCGTGACACCCGAGCCCGAGCCCGTCAGCGCGGCTGCGGGGTGAGCAGCTGCGCTGGCTTCTTTCCGTCTTCCTGGTCAACCTGCGGTCTGGGAGGGAAAGCGTGGTCGGGGTCCGCCAAGCTGGCCTGTAGATCCCGGATGATCGTTCCGAGAAGGCCCGACGCGAGCAGCCCCGGCCCGAGGGGACCGGACGGATTCTCACCGACGGGCGGCAGCCGTCGCAGGGCGGCTCTGGCCGCCGCGGACAGCGCGTCAAGCTGCCAGCAGATCTCCTCGCTGACAGCCTCCGGCCGGACCGGGGCGGCCAGTCCCGCCGCCTTGGCGGCATACGCGGCGGCACCCAGGGCATGCGCGCCCATATGAGGGATGCTCGCGGCCTGCCCGGCCGCTCGGGCGGCGGCCACCGCTGCGGGGGCGCTCAGCTCACGAGCGGCGGCGTGGGCGACGAAACGGCGGCGGGCCTCTGCGACGCCAAGCTCGCCACGGGCAAAGGCTCGTAGCCGGGCGATGGCATCGCGGGGGCGGCTATCCCCCGGAGCTTCCGCCTCGAACAGTCCCAGCACCCGCTCGGCGCAGTCCGCCGCCCACACCGCGACGATCCGCCGGTCAGCTTCGCTCAGTGTCTGCGGTGAACCCACACCCAGATTCTCCTACGCGTTTCGGCGCTCGGGCCTCCATGCCGCGGATCGCGGGCCGGACGTTTCTTGTCGGGGATTGTGAGGATGTGAGGAATGTCGCGGTTCGCCGGCGTGGGGGTCGTTTAGGTTCGGGTCGTGGTTGGTATGGGGATGGGGGCGCGTATGGGGATGGGGGCGCGGGTGACCGGCGGCTTTGGGGAAAAGACTGTGGTAGCTACCGTGATGCGAAGCTCGGTGGCCGACGTCACGATCGGCTCGATCAAGTCCTCGATGAGCAGGATTTCGTTGAATCGTGTGGCGGCCGTGGTCGTGGTCTGGCTCGTGGCGCTGGGGGCGCTCGGGGTGAGTGCTGGTGCGGCGGGCGCGGCGAGCATTGTGTTCCTGAAGGGCGGCAACGTGTGGCTCGCCGCGGCGGACGGGAGCAGCCAGCGCCAGGTGACCAGCGGCGGTTACTGGGATGCCCCGTCGCAGGCTGATAGCGGCACGATCCTGGTCCGGCGCGAGACGCGGCTGTTTCGCCTGGATCAGGCGGGCAATCCGCTCGCGCCGGCGATCGACACTTTGTTCACCGGCGCTCCTGCGACGTGGGTCGGCCCGGTCGACCCGGCGATCTCCCCGGACGGCGTCAATCAGGCCTACGACGGCGAGATCACCGACAGCGGCTATTACGACTACGGCTGCGGCTGCTACGTGTACACGCACACGTTCGCGACCTGGTGGGGGTCCGCGACCCAGTATTCCCAGCCCAACCAGACGCTCGGTCAGCAGGACTACGACGAGCCGGCGTGGATCGATGACTCGCACTTGCTGTTGAGCTCGACCGGGATCCTGATCGATCAGGTCGCGACCTACACGCTCGGCGGCGGCGATAACTCGTTGGTGCAGTGGTTCTCCGATCCCGATCCGAGCGTGCAGGCGCTCGGATCAGGCGCGATCACCCGCGCCGGCGACAAGCTCGCGTTCGTCGCCAACGTCAACGGCGCTGTCGGCAACGAGATCCGGATCTACAGCAGCACGGGTCCGCCGCCGTTCCTCGCCGGCGACCCGCCCGACGTCCCGGTCGATCAGTGCAACATCGGGCCGCACAACTTCCAATCGCTGCGGGTGTCGTTCGCGCCCGACGGCCAGTCGCTCGTCTACGACGCCCCGGACGGCATCCACCTCGTCACGCTCGCCGGCTGGCCGAACTGCGCCGGCCTGAGCGACAGACTGATCATCCCCGGCGGCGTCGAACCCTACTTCGGACCGGCCGACGTCCCGGCGGGCAGCACGACCACGCAGACGACGACGACACAGACGACGTCGACACAAACCACGACAGCCACGCACACCGCTCCAGCGTGCAGGGTTCCGCGCCTGCTCGGGCTCGGCGTGGCTTCCGCGCGCGGTCGGCTCAGCCGGGCCGATTGCCGGCTCGGTCACGTGCGCACCGTCCGCTCCGGGCAACGCCGGCACAGGGGCCTGGTCGTGATCAGCCAACAGCCCTCCGCCGGCGCAACGCGCCCCGACGCCAGTGCGGTCAACCTCGTGCTCGGCCTCCCCGCACGAAAGCCCCACCACCACCGAGCACGATGAGACGACTGCGAACACGCGCTCGCTACGCCGCCGCTCGCGGGGTAAGTGTCACTGCTTTGGGCAAGTGCATTCCGCGCCGGCCGGGCGATTCGGTGCCACAGGCACTCCGTCCGCCGCCTGGATTGACGCCGACGGTGTCATCGCATCGCCACTGGCGGTAGGCGGCCACGCGGTTCTCAAGCTGGTCGACGCGTCCTAAGACATGACTGAGCTGACGAGCATCCTCAACTCCCTCCAGCGCCGAATTGGCACCGACGATCAGCGTGTTCGAGCAGCGGCGCTCGTGTGGGTCGGATCAGGTTCGATCGTTGCCCCGCCCGCCATGTTTCGTGCCCTCGACGCCTTCCAGGCCCACTTCGAGGACGCCGCCTCGCAGGCCAAAAAGGTGAAGTCGGCTGAGGCGCATGAGCGACACGCCCGCAAGCTCTTGATCGAGGCCTGCGACGACGGGGCCCACGCGGCGCAACTACTCCGGCTCGCCTCTAGCGCGACCGACCCCGCCGAGCAGCTGCTCGGGTGGCGCACCGGTCGGGATCTGCTCAAGGCCGCCGCCGGGGCCTATGCCGCGGCGCGGAACGCGGCGGGCTGCGGGACGACGTGCTGATCGTGTCCGGCGGCACGCCCGCGAACGGTGCCCTGCCGAGGGCCCACTGGGTCGATCGCCTTGCCCGGCGCGTCGCCGGGGACGAGGGAGCTGACTCACAGCCGGATCGCGGCGCCACCACGCTGGCGCCCGGGATCAGTCGGCGCCGTGCGTTGGGCGGCACCGCCGCGTTTCTCGCCGGCCTCGCAGTCGACGCGGGCTGGATCCGTGCTCCGGGCGCTAGTGCCAACGTTGGTGCGAACTGTGCCGATCAGGCTTACAAAGACTGTCTCGAGAACGCTGAGAGCAACTGGAAAGACGATCTCAAGCCCAGGGTCAAGAACAGCGATCTCGACAAGGCTCTCGCCGGTGTCACGGCGGACTTGAACTGGCTGGCGTTTCGAAACTATTGCGCACACACCGCCGCGCAACGGCATTGCGGGCCTTGTGAGACATGCGGCTACGACACCGGAACGTGCGTCTCGATCTGCGAGTCCGACCAGCTGTGCCAGAACGGAACGTGCGCATGCGCGCCCTGTTACCAGCCGGCCGCCAACATGCTCGGAATCGGCTGCGATCCCGTCGACTGCCCCCCAGGCCAAGCGTGCAACCCAAACACGGGCCAATGCGAGACCACCTGCGGCGGGCAGACGTGCTCCGGAGGCCCGGATTGCTGCTTCGGCGGCGAGTGCGGTCAGCTTTGCCCGAGTGGCGAACTGTGCTGTCCACCTGGGTTCAAGTGCTGCCTTGATGTCCCCCCGAATGGCTACATCTGCTGTTCGGGCAATTGTTGCCCGCCATACCACACTTGCAATGTCCACTGCTAACCTCGTGGAGGGGCTGCGTGGGTCTCGGGACCCAGTAGGCACCATACTCCGCGTATGCGAAGCAGCCTGTCGATCGCCCAGCAAGCGCATCTCGAGCCGATTGGCGAGATCGCCCGCCGCGCCGGCCTGTCAGATGGCGAAATCGAGCCGTACGGACATCACAAGGCGAAAGTGTCGTTGGACGCGCTTCGCCGTCTCGCCGACCGCCCCGACGGAAGGCTTGTTTGCGTGACAAGCATTACCCCGACCAGCTCGGGGGAGGGGAAGACGACCACGCTGATCGGCCTCGTCCAGGGACTTGGGCAGATCGGCCACAACGCGCTCGCGTGCCTCCGGGAGCCCTCGCTGGGACCGGTGTTCGGAATCAAAGGCGGCGCCGCTGGCGGCGGCTACGCACAGGTTGTGCCGATGGAGGACATCAACTTGCATTTCACCGGCGACATGCATGCGATCGCAGCGGCCAACAATCTCCTCGCCGCGATCGTCGACGCGTCCCTGTACCACGGCAATCCGCATCAGCTTGACCCCGAACGGCTCACCTGGCGCCGAGCGCTCGACATGAACGACCGAGCGCTGCGGCAGATCACGATCGGACAAGGGCGCCCCGTCGACGGCGTGCCACGCCAATCCGGGTTCGATATCACAGCCGCCTGTGAGGTGATGGCGGTGCTCGCTGTCTGCCGCGACCTGCGAGACCTGCGTGAACGCCTTGGCAACATCACCGTCGGCTACGACACCGCCGGTAGGCCTGTCAGCGCGCTGGCGCTCGGGGCGGCCGGCGCGATGACCGTGCTGCTCAAGGAGGCGATCAAGCCGAACCTCGTGCAGACGCTCGAAGGGCAGCCGGTGCTCATGCATTGCGGTCCGTTCGCGAACATCGCGCATGGCAACAACTCGCTGATCGCCGACCGAATCGGCCTGAAACTGGCCGATTATGTGTTGACCGAAGGCGGGTTTGGCTCCGACATGGGCTTTGAGAAGTTCGCCGACATCGTGTGCCCCGCCGGAGGGCTGCGCCCGAGCGCCGTCGTGCTCGTCGCAAGCGTCGCGTCGGTCAAGCATCATGGCGGGGAGCGGAGCGCGAGCGTTGCGGCCGGCGCCGCGATCAGACGTGGAATGGGCAACGTGCGACGCCACCTGGGGATCGTGGCCGAGTTCGGCCTGCCATGCGTGGTGGCGGTCAATCGCCATCCCGGCGACTCTGACGCGGACGTTGCGCTGCTGCGCGAGCTCTGCCTCGAGGCCGGCGCGTTCGACGCGCAGATAAATGAATCGTTCGAACACGGCGGCCCCGGCGCGAGCGCGCTGGCGGCAGCGGTCGTCCGCTCGTGCGAGCAGCCGAGCTCGTTCGCGCCCCTGTACGACGACGACCTCGCGCCTGAGGAGAAGATGCGTACGGTCGCCAGACGTGTATACGGAGCCGACGACATAGCGCTCGGCCCCGAGGCGACGCGGAAGCTCTCGCAGTTCGAGTCAGAGGGACTCTCCCGGCTGCCGGTGTGCATGGCCAAGACTCCGCTGTCGCTGTCCGCCGACCCCCAACTCGCAGGTGCGCCTGTGGGCTTCACCATAGAGGTCCGCGACGTCCGCGCTTACACCGGGGCGGGCTGGCTGATCGCACTGTGCGGCGACGTCCAACAGATGCCGGGACTAAGCGCCACGCCAGCGGCGTTCGCCGTCGACATCGACGAACACGGAAACACCGTCGGACTGTTCTGAGGTGCGGGGCGGCGCCGGACTGGTCATCGTCGCCGCTTGTGTCGGTCGCAGCCCCATCGCCCGGCTGACGCCGGGCGTCGCTGCATCGGTGTTGAGCTTGCGGAAGACGCCCGTGTAGCGGAACGGCGCGCCTGAGCGTCGCACGCTCTGGAGCTCGTGCCGAGCGGCGAAGTGGTCCAGCGCGCGTCGAGTTGGGAGGCGTTGCCCGAACGGGGCGACGAAGTCGGAGTAGAGCAGGTACCCGTCGGGCTTGAGCACCCGGAGGATCTCCGTCAGCGCCCGTTGCCAGTCACGGATGTGGTGGGTTGTCTTGTTGGTGTAGACGAGGTCGAACTCGTCATCAGCGAACGGCAGCGTGGTGGCATCGGCCGCGAGGAACCGAACGTTCCTGAGACCCTGGCTTGCCGCCGCTGCCGCCTCGATTTGCTTGGTGTCGACGTCGACGCCGGTCACCGCGAGCCCAAGCGTCTTGGCGACGTGGATCGGTGCGGTCCCGTTGCCGCAGCCGACGTCGAGCAGACGGAGGCCTGGTTCTGGGGTGGCCGCCTGGAGGAGCTGCACGGCCTGCTCGGCGACGCGGCGGCTGTGGCCGGCGCTGTTCACGAACCACTTCTCGAGCCGTCCCATCTTCATGAGAGTTCCTTTCTAGCTCATGTACTTGCTTGACAAGTAGCTTAGCTAGTGTCTATATTTATGTCAAATGACCGCTCGGGACACAAGGAGATCGCTGCACCGGTACGGATTGGCTCGTGACCGGCTCACGGCGGGCGTCGGCCAGGCAACCAACCTGACTTCGACCGAGGTGGAGGCGCTTGAGCACCTCGAGGAGGAAGGGCCGTTGACCCAGCGGCAGTTGGCGGAGCGCCTGTTCTTGACCTCTGGCGGGACGACGTTGCTAGTCGACCGCCTCGAGCGAGATGGATTCGTCTCGCGGCGCCCTCACCCCAGCGATCGGCGCGCGGTGCTGTTGGAGCTGGGTCAAGCTGCCGACCCTCAGACATCGCCGGCGTTGGAGCGCTATCACGCGGCGGTGATGGCCGCGGCGCGCAAGCTGTCCGCCGCGGAGCGCGAAGCTGTCGCACGATTTCTCGATGCGGCCTCGGCCGCCGCCGGCGAGGCCGCGGAGGAGCTGCGAACGGACGACAAGCGTCGCCGGCACGAGCGCCGTGGACGCACCGGCGCTCGCGGGCCACGACACGGGAACGGGGGGGACGATGGCCGTTGAGCTGAACTCAGTCGAGCGTTTGGTCGGCGCCGGCGTTGATCGCGAGGCTGTCGTGTCGGCCGCGGACGTGACCCGTCGCTACGGCCAGGCTGAGACGCGAGTGGACGCGCTACGCGGCGTCTCGCTCGCGGTCGCGCCAGGCGAGGTCGTGGCGGTAATGGGGCCCTCGGGGTCGGGCAAGTCGACGTTGCTGCACATCCTTGCGGGGCTGGATCGGCCGACCTCGGGCGAGGCGTTCATCGACGGCGTTGCGCTGTCGACGATGCCGGACCAGCAGCTGACCCTGCTGCGCCGCCACAAGGTCGGCTTCGTGTTTCAGTTCTTCAATCTGCTGCCAATGCTGAGCGCCGAGCAGAACGTAATCCTGCCGCTGAAGCTTGCGGGGCAGACGCCTGATGCCGAATGGGTCGAGCAGGTGATCGAAAGCGTCGGCCTCGGGGCGCGGCGCGCGCATCGCCCTGCGGAGCTCTCCGGCGGCCAGCAGCAGCGGGTAGCGATCGCGCGCGCGTTGATCACACGGCCATCGGTCCTGTTCGCGGATGAGCCGACCGGCAACCTCGATTCAAAGGCCGGACGCGAGGTCCTTGCGCTGCTTCGCTCGTGCGCCAGCTCGTTCGGTCAGACGATCCTCACGGTCACGCACGAGCCCCGGGTCTCTTCGATTGCCGACCGGATCCTGCTGCTCGCCGACGGACTGATCGTGCAAGAGCTCGCGCACGTCTCCACCATAGAGGTGAGGAGCGCGATCGAGGCGCTCGCGACATGACCGGCGTCGTTCTCAGAGGCTTGGCGACGCGCAGGCTGCGCGCCGCGCTGACCGCGATCGCGATTGTCCTCGGCGTAGCGATGATCAGCGGCACGTACGTGCTGATGGACACGACGATGCAGGCGTTCGACACCCTGTTCGCGACCGCGTACTCGAACGTCAGCGTCGTGGTGCTCGGCAAGAGCCCGATGTCCGGCGATCGCGCAAACACGCCGCCGGTGCCCGCCTCGGTCGTGTCCCGGATCCGCTCGCTGCCGCAGGTCGGCGCTGTGCAGGGGTTCATCGACGACCGGGCCGAGATCCGCGACGCCAAGGGCGCAGCGATCACCGGCCCTGGCGCGCCGCTCGCGTTCGGCGTTCCGGACCACGCTAGTTCGCTGGACACGCTCACGGTCGTCTCCGGGCACCTACCGACCGGGGCCGGTCAGATCGCGCTCGACGGGCAGACGGCGATGTCCAATCACTTCCGCATCGGGTCGACGGTAGGAATCGTGTCGCGTCATCCGTTGCAGTTCTTCCACGTCGTCGGGCTCGTGCGGTTCGGCGGCGTGCAATCGCTCGGTCCGATCGAGCTGCTCGTGTTCGACCTCCCCGTCGCCCAGCAGCTGTTCGACAAGCAGGGCTTCTACGACGAGATCGACGTGTCCGCGCGCTCCGGGGTCAGCGCGCAACAGCTCCAGCGCGCGATTGCGCCGCTGCTGCCGACGAACGCCGAGGTCAGGACAGCAGCGCAGGTAGTGAGGTCGACCACCCAGCGCGTCGACCAGGGAATGGCGATCGTCCGCTACGTGCTGCTCGCGTTCGGCGGGATCGCTCTGTTCGTCGGCTCGTTCGTGATCTTCAACACGCTCTCGATGACGGTCGCGCGGCGCACGCGCGAGCTCGCGACGCTGCGCACGCTCGGCGCCTCCAGGCGCCAGGTGCTTGGCTCGGTCGTGCTCGAGGCGCTCGTGATCGGGGTCGTAGCGTCGCTGATCGGGCTGGCGGCGGGACTGGGGCTGGCCAAGGCGCTCGAGTCGATGTTCGCCTCGATGGGCATGCAGCTTCCAAATGCGGGCACCGTGTTCGCCCTGCGAACAGTGATCGTCGGCCTTTCCGCCGGGATCGCGGTGACGGTACTCGCCAGCCTCGCGCCCGCGGTGCGCGCAACTCGCGTCGCGCCGATCGCGGCCGTCCGAGAAGGCGCGTCGCTGCCGGCCAGCCGCCTCACTCGTACCCGGCCTGCGCTGCTCGTCACTTTCGGCCTTGCCGGCGCCGCGCTGCTCGGCACCGGACTGTTCGCTGCCGGGCTCAGCACCCCGGTGCGGCTGGTGCTGGCCGCCGGCGGCGCCGCGTTCCTGTTCGTCGAGGTCGCGGTCGTCTCGCGCTGGCTGATCGCGCCGCTCGCGGGCGTCCTCGGCCGTCCGCTGCAGGCGATCAGCGGCGCCCCGGGGATGCTCGCCCGTGAGAACAGCAGCCGCAACCCCGCCCGCACCGCCGTCACCGCCGCCGCGCTGACCGTCGGCCTCGCGCTGGTCGCGTCCATTGCGACACTCGGCGCCGGGCTGCGCGGCAGCATCACCGACACGGTGAGGCAGCACATCCACGCCGACTACGTCATCTCCGCCGACAACGCGCCGCTCCCGCCGCGCGTCGGACAAGCTCTCGAAGGCAACCGCTCGGTTACGGCCACGGCAGTCCGGGCCGGCCAGATGATCGCGTTCGGCAAGGACGGGCAGATCAACGGCATCGATCCCGCGACGATCGCCCGCTTCTACCGTTTCACCTGGGCTTCCGGCTCCGATAGCAGCGCGCTCGCGGGGCTCGCTCAAACGGGCGCGATCATAAGCGCGGAGTTTGCGAGCGACCACCACCTGAGGATCGGCGGCCGGTTCTCGGCACTAACCGAGTCCGGCGCCCGGCTGAACCTGAGCGTGACCGGCGTCCAGAAGAACCCGACCTTCGGACCGCTGCTCGGGGACGTCACGATCTCGACGGCGCTGTTCGACCGGAGCTTCAACCAACCGCAGGACTCGATCGTGCTCGCCGACACCGGCGGCGCCACACCCGCCGCCCAGCGCACGCTCGCAGACCTGCTCGGGGGCTTCCCAAACGCCAAGGTCCGCACCATCGACGCGTTCATCAAGACTGACCAGGCCTCGATCAACATGCTGCTCAACCTCTTCTATGTCCTGCTCGCGCTGTCGGTGATCGTCAGCCTGTTCGGGATGGTGAATACCCTCGCCCTGTCGATCGTCGAGCGTACGCGCGAGATCGGCGCATTGCGCGCGATCGGCATGACCCGCCGGCAGCTCACCCGCATGATCCGTGTCGAGAGCGAGATCACGGCCCTGATCGGAGCCACACTCGGGATCATCGTCGGGCTGGCGCTCGCCGCACTGGCCACTGTCGCGCTCTCCACCTCGAGCCTCAGCTTCACCGTGCCATGGGGGACCCTGCTCGTGCTCGCGATCGTCGCCTTCCTCGCCGGCATCGCCGCCGGCGTGTTCCCGGCTCGCCGAGCTGCCCGCCTCGACCCGCTCCAAGCACTCCACTACGAATAGACCGACTTCAAATGCTGGGTCCCGCGCCGTGAAACACACGTGGAGTCACACCGAGTCTGCTGTATTGGGCTTCTTGCCTTGATTGGCCGCAGTCTTCAGGTTACGGTGTCGGTGCGCTCTGGCGGCCCGGGGGCGCGCTACCTAAGGAACGAGGTGATGGGCACACACACGTCGCTGACCGCGTTAACACCGCCCCGGCTGGCTCTATCCCTCGGCGAGGGGGGGTTCGAGGTCCGCCACGACGAGGACCTGCGCTAGCGCTACGCTGTGACCCTGCGCGAGTGGAGTCACACCTCGAGCGCCATTGGGCACAGGCGGTCTGCGAGATCGGCGGCCTCGTAGGGGCCAGGCGGCCGGTGCGTACGCGACGAAGGCGGCGAACCTCGCGCGCTCGGCCGACGCACGGCAGGCGGCGGATGAGCGGCGCACGATCGAGGCGGTGCAATGAGCAGCGGATCACGGCCGCACGTTTGACCGGCATAGGTGGCTTCTCCACGGCTAGGGTCGGGTGGTTTGACTGGCAAGCACACGAATTTCGAGAGATCGCAGTCGCAGAACAGGTTGGCCTGCTCGCCCACCGGCGACGTCGCGGAGCAGGACGGAAAAGCAGCCGTCCACGCTGTCGCCAAACCAATCGCGGGCGGAGTGCCGGCGTGAGGACGGAAGCGATCGCCACAGGGATGCCCGGTTTCCGCGCGTTGCAGTGAAGGCGGCGCCGCGCTCGGGATGCTCGCGCGGGAAGCAGAGCAGACGTCCTGTGCCACGTTCGCCGAAGCGGTGCTCAGGTCCATGAGAGCTCCTCGCATACTGAGCTTGGAACCTGGTGGGTCACGCCGCGGTAGGCGGTCCGAACCAGGTGGTCAGCGCGTCAGGGAGTCCGAGTTGGGTTCCGTCTCCGACCCAGGCGACATATCCGTCGGGCCGGATCAGCACGGCAGTGGGAGCGGTGACCGCGCCAAGTACCGGAAGCTCCCACGGGCCGTCATATTCAGCGTCGATCAGCTGGACCCGGTCGGCCCATGGAGTGATGTCGAAGCCGCCGGGCTCACCGAGGTTGAGCAGCACCGGCCTGGCGTCGTGCAGCAGCTCGAAGACTCGGAGCGGGCCGTCGGCGGTCACGAGGTCCAGATCGGGCATGCGGCGTCCGAGCAGCGGATGTCCCTCGCCGAGGTCGTAGTGAATGTCCAGCCCGGAGATGATCCCGGCGAGCCGTTTGCGAGGCTCGTCCATGCTCGCCAGCTCCGACACCACATCGACCAGGGCCTTCGATGCGCTCGTCCCGGCGCTGGAGCGCGGTCTGAGCCATCGTGTGCTGGAGCGCGCGGGCAGCGACCGGGTGGCGCTCGTCGTGATAGGTATCCAGGAGGCTCTCCGGGGAGGTCCCGTTGACCACCTGAGCGAGCTTCCATCCCAGATTCACCGCATCCTGCACACCGAGGCTGAGGCCCTGTCCACCCGCCGGGTAATGCACGTGCGCCGCGTCGCCGGCCAGCAGGACTCGTCCCGCGCGGTAGGCCGCGGCCTGACGAGTCATGTCGGTGAACCTGGAGATCCACGTGGGACTGTGGATCCCGAAGTCGGTGCCGTACACGGCGATGAGCGCCTCGCTCAGATCGCGCAGGGTGGGCTCGCTGCTCGGCCCGAGCTGCTGCTCGGTCACGACGACCCGCACCGTCCGCCCGTCCTCCAACCTGTGCAGGCCATGGACGCCGATGGCGTCGTGGCGGATGCCCCGCGGCGGCTCCTCGGTCACCTCGACCTCGGCGATCAGGTTGCTCCTCGTCGGATCCCACCCCGGGAACTCGATGCCGGCTGCTTTACGGATCACGCTGCGTCCTCCGTCGCACCCGACGAGATACTGCGCCCGCAGCGACTCGCCGTCGGACAGCTCGACGTCGACGCCGGTGTCGTCCTGCGCGAAGCCCGTCACCTCACATCCGTAATAGATCCGCACCGGCAGCTCGGCGATCCAGGCGGCCATGATCCGCTCGATCTGGTTCTGCCAGATCCCGAGCGAATACGGATGACGCGTCGGGAAGTCGCTCATGTCCAACACGGTCGTGCCGAACATCGCGGCCTGAGCCACCTGACCCTCCGCGAGGAATCGATCAGCGACCCCACGCTGATCCAGCACCTCGATCGTGCGCGAGTGAAAGCCGCCGGCCCGTGAGCCGACGAGCACGTGATCGGGACGCCGCTCGACGACCGCGACGTCGACCTTCGCCAACGCCAACTCAGCCGCCAGCATCATCCCCGTCGGACCGCCTCCGGCGATCACCACCGCATGCTCGGTCATAGCCACCCCCCGTCGGATACGTCGAGAAGAACTCCCGCATTTCGCTGCTCCATTTCCGTAGGTTCTGGCCTGCGGCGGGCGATTATGCGGCACGACCCGGGGCTTCATGAAGGCCCCGTGTGTGGTATAAATTGGAAGTGGAGAGGAGTGGGACCGCGTACCACGGCTTCGCTGATCCGCAGCAGCGGCGCGCCAGAGCATGACGATCACGCCGCGCAACCGCAGACCGTCGGGAGCGTCCCCGGCAGCGTGTATCACCGCGATGATCTCGTCGACCGTAGGTGGGTCGGGCGGATACCGCAGACCTTTGTCCCGCGGTGGGAGACCTTTATGGAACAGGGACGTGGTCGCCGGCGAGCGGCGTCGCCCAGCAGGTTCAGCGGTGGGGTTCCCATACGTCCTCCTCTGGACGGCGATTGATGACCCCACCAGGGTCGCCGTCGCAGACGCCCGCGCCGATGCGCGCAGCGTCACTCTCCAAAGTCGCAGTTGCGCTGCGTCGAGATCCACCGAGTGCGAGCGGGCTCTGCCTTCTTGCGCCGGGGGGAGGTACCTGACAGGGTGAGCCGATGCTGACTCAGGTGGCCGACGGCGTCTGGGTCCGGCAGAGTGAGTGGGTCTGGACTAATTCCATCGTGGTGCGCGGGGAGGACGGGTTGATCCTGGTCGATCCCGGTATCGACGGTTCCGAGCTGAACCAGCTCGCGGATGACGTGGACCGGCTGGGCATTCCGGTGGTCGCCGGGTTCTCCACCCATCCCCACTGGGACCACTTGCTCTGGCATGCCCGGTTCGGCGACGTGCCGCGCTACGCCACCGCTGCCGGCGCCCACGCTGCCGGTGAAGCCCGAGAGCGGGCGCAGGCGATGGCGGCGGAGAGCGCGTCGGGCATCCCTCTCGAGCTGATCGCGCTCGTCACCCCGCTGCCCGCGGACGGCGGACCCGTGCCGGGCGAGATCATCGAGCATCAGGCGCACGCCGTCGGCCACGCCGCGGTCCTCCTCGCGGACCGTGGCGTCCTGCTCGCCGGCGACATGCTCTCCGATGTCCTGATCCCGCTCCTCGACGCTCGCCGCCCCGATCAGGTGGGCGCCTACGAGACGGCACTCGACCGGCTGGGAGAGGCCGCCAGGCACGTCGATGTCGTGGTCCCCGGCCACGGCGCCGTCGCCGAAGGTCCCGAGGTGGCGGCCCGCCTGGCCGCCGATCGCGCCTACATCGATGCGCTGCGACGAGGAGAGGATCCGGTCGACGCGCGTCTGGGGCCGGATGCGGAATGGCTCTCGGGCCCCCACCAGTCGAACCTGGAGCAGGCCCGAGAGCGGTAGGGGTCTTCTGATGGCTCGGGCGTCGAGCGAGGCTATCGCCGCGTAGGTCAGCTTGGCCATTTCCACCGCGGTCAGTCCTTACGGTGCGCCCACGGCTGCACATGCTGAGACCGC
This sequence comes from uncultured Solirubrobacterales bacterium, assembly GCA_963769695.1. Taxonomy (GTDB): domain Bacteria; phylum Actinomycetota; class Thermoleophilia; order Solirubrobacterales; family Solirubrobacteraceae; genus Palsa-465. Next base: position 200,132 of record CAVYMX010000007.1, read on the forward strand.
GCTGATCACGGCATCGCAGGCGCACGAGTACAGGCCGATTCGCTCATCCCGCGCTGCGCGTGTTGGAAAGAGCGGGAACACGAGCGCGCCGCATCTGCATTTCGGGATCCAGAGCCGACCGGATTGCCTGCCGACCAGCCTGCCTTTCGAGATCGATCGTTACGCGTTGGGGAGACGGTGACGCCGTCGGTAGATGTTCCGATCCACGTGATCGGCTCGTCGCGCACCGAGATGCGGTCACTCCCGCTCGTCAACTCGGTGACGACGCCGTCCGTGGTGGGAGTCGCTGCACAGCTCGCTGCCAGACGGCTGGCTGCTGCCGACCCCGGAATTACTCGGCGTCGACAGGTGCCCGTCGCCGCCACCGGGAGCGGCCGCGTTCCTGGCACGCATGCGGTGAGGGACTGAAGACCGCTGTCGCCCGCCCCGGCGTGTCCGGTCACCTTGTCGTCCGCGTGATGGTCGGCAGCGGGGCGGGACGGGCGGCCCGGATTACGCCGGCGCGGCGGCATTAGGCGCGCGGGGCGGCCGGGATTTAGGCCCGGAGGCCGGAGCGTCGACGCGCGGACCCCCCCGCTTGCCCACCGCGCGGGGCGGTAGCGGTGCGGTCCGTTCGGGGAACGGCGCTGGTGAGGGTGCGCCGGGGCCGGATGGTGTCAGTAATCTGACAATTTCGCCTGCATACGGCGACAAATTGCGCGAGCCTGCTGGTCCTTGGCTACATAAGCATGTGGGGCATGCTTATGTAGCCAAGGTCGGCCGAGCGTGCGCACTTTGGGCCTGTATGCATGTCGCCGCAGCGGATTTCGGCCGCGCGGTCCTTGCCGGATGTCTACCGCGTCGCCCGAGCTCTACACCGGGGCGATCGACACCTCTTCGGGAGAAAGAAGCTGGAGTGCGCGAGCTTCGATCAGGTGCTGGGCGACGACTTCGCCACTGCACTGCGCAACCGGGTCCCCGGCCTGCAGTTACAGGTGGCGTACTGGCAGAGCAACACGTTCTCGTGGGACCACGAGAAGGCGATCGACGTGGACGGCAAGGCCGCGCTGGTCGGCGGGATGAACTACTGAACCGATGACTACGTCGACACCTCCCACCCGATCAACGACATCTCGATGCAGGTCGACGGGCTGAGGCGGCACGTTCGGAACGAGGATCTATGTCTTCGTGCTAGTCGGCTCGTCGAGAGCGGCGCGCACCCAGTCGTGCGTGCTGCCTGGGTCGAGGCCGGCGCGGAAGTCTGGCATCGAGCCGTCCCAGCTATAGCTCGCATGGTCGGCAGCTCCCGCGGCGACGACCTGCCGCGTCTCGCCGTCCTTGCAGCGAACCAGCAGAATGGCCGCGCCCGGTCCAGCCTGGGCAAGGATCTCGTGGGCGCGGTGCTCATCCGACCCGACGTGCGACTCACGTTTCTGAGACGCATGTGCCGTGGCCTTGGCGGCCTTCATCGTCGAGACCAGGCCCATGAACCCGACCGTCCACGAGAGGGACACGCGAATGATCCTGGCAGCAAAACCGCTGGCTTCCAGCACCCGGGATTCCGTGAGCTTCAGCGAACCGTCGGCGTTGCCGCTGATACAAAGCCTCCGCATGCCCCTTACGAGCGTTGCGGCGAAACTCATGCCCGAGCATCGCCAGCAAGTGCTCGGCGGCGTGGCGGTTCCCAAAGCTGGCTATGACCACCCATTGTTGCCCGGACCTCGCAGGCGGGTCGTGTTCGGACGCCATCGACCCATCATCGTTGACCGTGCGACCGCGAGCAAGCCGACACCGCCTCGATGACCACGCCGGCCCCGGTTCGGCTCAAACGATCTCGCGAAGCCCGGATGGAGGGCGCCCTCGGGAGATGCGCGGTCGCTTATCCGCGTTGCGCCGTGGTGGCGGTCATTGCCGTAACAGCCATACTCCGGCTCGGTCTCCTGTCCGGGCCATCAACGCGAGCGGCGTCGCCATCGCCTTGATCACTCGCCCGCGGAACCTGCTCTTCTGCTCGCCGAGTGCTTGCCCGAATCGGCGCATCGCCGCGGTGGTTGCGGGCAACGGCCGGAAGAAGACCGTCATCTCCTCGATCAGCCCGTCGTCGCGGAGCTTCAGGTGGTCGCAGAACTGGAGTCGCAATCCGTCGACGCTTGCGTGTCCGACAAGCACCGCCGTGTTGTCAGCGTGCAGCTCGTCGGTGTACGTGAGGTCTTCCAGCACCTCGAGGATCACGGCTATGAGCGCCTGGAGCTGTTCGTGACCCGTGAAAGTCACGTTGCTCGTGAAGGGAGAACGGAGCACTGCGTCCGCCGCGAACGCCTCTAGGACGGCGGCGCCGTCGCGCGCTTCCATTGCGGCTCGGAGCGGGAGCTTGGTGTCTAGGAGCACGTCAACCTCCGATCGGTTGGTCATCGCTGCGGATCAGTCAGACTGACATGTTAGCCTGACTGGTATGGCCGTTGCAAGCCTCAACCTGTCGGACTACGTGGTACTCGGAATGGTCGGCCTCGGCGCCCGCTCTGGCTACGAGATCAAGCAGACCGTCGAGCTCTCGATTCGCTTCTTCTGGACCATCTCGCCGGCGCAGGTCTACCCAAGCCTGGCCAAGCTCGAGCGGGCCGGGCTGCTGCTCGGCCGCGACCAGCCTCAGGGCAACCGACGGCGACGGGTCTACGAGCGCACGCCAGCCGGCGCGCGAGCTCTCCACGACTGGCTCAAACGGGCGGAGCCAATGCCGTTCGAGCTGCGAGACATCGCAATGGTCAAACTGTTCTTCGCTGATGCCCTTGAGTCGGCGGACGCACGCCTGCTACTGGCCCAGATCAAGACACGCAGCGAAGAACGTGTCGCGACGCTCGAGGCGATCCGTCCAGGCGCCGAGGAAGCCGCTCGCGCAGGTAATAGCCACCCGCTCCTCACGCTCGAGCTCGGGATCGCGTTCCACGAGGCGATGCTCGAAGTCTGCCGCCGGTTCGAGCGGGGCCATGCCTTTATATGCTCTCCATGATTCCCATCTGATGCGGAACGGAGCCTCGTGTCTACGGTTGACCACAAGCACATCGTCACGGAAACCGGCGCGGCCGCCGGCCGCCTTCGCGGCATCAATCACCTCGTGTTGATCACGCACGAGATGGAGGCCGGCGTTCGCTTCTACCGCGACATCCTCGGTCTCAAGGTCGTTCGCACCAGCCCAGCGTTCGACCGGACCCGCTACATCGAGTCCGGCGACACGGTCCAGCTGGAGGAGGCCCGCGCGGCGGAGCCGGCGTTTCGCCGCCAGTACTTCTTCGAGCTCGCCAACGGCGACCTGTTCTCGCTCTATGAGGTGCCTGGCGCCGCCCCGCAGTTCGACATGCCGATCGTTCCCCGTCTGTGGCCGCCGCCGACCGAGCGCTCCAAGCGGGTCACGCAGGCGGCCAAGCTCGACCACCTGGCCTTCGATGTGCCGTCGCGCGAGGATGTGATCTGGTTCCAACAACGCCTCCGGGCGTACGGCGTGCCGGTTTCCGACCTGGTCGAGCGAAAGCGCGACCTCCGGCACGCGATGTTCGTGAAGTCGATCTACTTCTACGACCCGAGCGGCAACCCGCTGGAGATCGCCTCCCTCGACCTCGGCGACCCGGAGTGGGACGACTATGACTGCGACGATTGGCTGCGTGACACGTCGCCGGTCCCGTCGTTGCTGCGCGAGGCCGAGGAGCCGGCATGACGACCATTGCCGAGGAACCGCTGCTGTTGACCGGCCTGCAGCTGCCGGAGGCGCCGCGATGGCACGAGGGCCGGTTGTGGCTGTCCGACATCCGCGGCGGGCGGGTCCTGTCGATGGTTAAAGGCGCCCCGACGACGATCGAGGCAGAGTTCGACGAGCCGTGCTCGGGGCTTGGCTTTTTGCCGGATGGAACCGTCATCGTGGCCCTCATGCAGAGCTCGCGGATCATGCGGATCGGCTCCGCCGGCGTCTCGCTGCACGCGGATCTGGCGGCGTTGCCAGGCACGCACATCAACGACCTGATCACCGATGCTCACGGGCGGGCGTACGTCGATCGCCTCCACTACGGAGTCGAGTGGAGCGACCCGGAGATCCTGCCCGATGGAAAGCGCCGGTTCTCGTTCGGCATCGACTACTCGACCGGGCCTGAGGTCACCGACTCGCTCGCGCTCGTCGAAGCCGACGGGAGCTCGGCCCGCGTGGTCGCCGATGGCTTGCTCGGCCCCAACGGGGTGGCCATCGCACCGGACGGCCGCCGGCTGGTCGTTGCTGAATGGCGGACAAACCGGATCACCGAGTTCGAGGTCGATCCCGAGGACGGCTCGCTGTCGAACCGTGCCGCGCTGCCCGGAGTCGGCGAACGCCGGCCTGACGGGCTGTGTCTCGACAAGGCCGGCGCCGTGTGGTTCGCCTCGCCGCACACCGGGGAGTGCGTACGAATCCTCGACGGCGTGGTGACCGATGTCCTGCGGCCGACCGTCGGCAAGCGCGTGACCGCGTGCGCGCTCGGCGGCGAGGACCGCCGCACGCTGTTTTTGATGACCGATCGCAAGCCCGAGTCCAGCAGCGGATCGGTCGAGGCCGTCCGCGTCGAGGTTCCGGGCGCCGGCAGCCCGTGATCGCGGTCGCCGAGCGGTCGATGCGGGAGCGGTTGGAGGCGCTGTTCGCGTCCGAACCGGACACGATCGCCGAGGGGGCGGAGATCTTGCGCTCGGTTCGCGAGCAAGCCCCGCTCTACGAGCTCGGAGAGATGGTGCTGGTGACCCGTTATGACGACGTCAAGGCAGTGATCTCCGACAGCGTCCGCTACGGCAGCGACGCCAAGCGCTCAGGCTCACGCGCCCGGGCGATCCGCGCGTCGCTCACGCCCGAGCAGCAACTCGCCTTCGACGAGGTGGTCGACTTCGAGGGTCTGTACGTCAGCCGCGCCGACGGTGAGATGCATGACCGGCTGCGCGCGGTGGCGCAGCGCGCGTTTACCCCGAAGCGGATCGCGCTGCTCGCATCGGCCGCGCAGCGCTATGCCGACGAGTTGCTGTCCGAGCTCGCCGGCCGCGATCGCGTCTGCGATCTGATGACGCTCGCGTACCGGATGCCGTTGATGATCATCGGCGACCTGCTCGCCATCCCGCAGGAGGATCGCGAGCGGGTCCACGAGTGGTCGAACACCCTCAGCCGCAACCGCGGCGGCAGCGAGGTGGGGCCGTTGATAGCCGCACACGACGCCCACCGTGAGTACCAGGCCTACATCGACGAGACGCTGGCCCGACACCGCGCTGTCCCACAGGAGGGCGACCTGCTGCTCACACTGATGGCCGCCGAGCAGGGCCAGGTCCTGACTTCACGCGAGCTGGCGGCGATGTTCGTCGTGCTGCTTTTCGCCGGCCACGAGACGACGAGCAACCTGCTCGGCATCGGTCTCTACGAACTGCTGCGCCATCCCGACCAGTGGGCGGCGCTGGTCCAGGACCCGCGCCGGATCCCCGACGCCGTCGAGGAGCTGCTGCGCTTCGTGTCACCTGCGCAGTGGCTGATGCGCCACGCGGTCCAGGACGTGACGATCGCCGCCGAACGCATCGAGCGCGGGCGCACCGTGATTCCGCTGATCGCCAGCGCAAACCGCGACCCCCTGGTGTTCGCGAACCCCGAGAGCCTGGACATCGGCCGGTCCGACGCTCGCCGGCATCTCGCTTTCGGCTTCGGGCGCCATTTCTGCCTGGGGAACGCGCTGGCCCGGCTCGAGGCCGCGACCCTGTTGGCGAGAATGGTCACGCGCTTCCCCGACGCCCGGCTCGCCGTCGATCACGCCCCCATCCGTTGGGGAGGCAACGCGATGCTCCCGCGCCTGACCAGCCTCCCGGTCAGCCTCGGTGAGGAGCGCGCTGCCCCGTCGAGAAGTAGTTTCATCATCGAGGAGGTGTGACAGATGTTCAGGTACGTTGACATGTCTGGGCAGGGCGTGGCCCTAATGCCGGCAGCCCAACTCGTGGAGACCGATTGGAGCCTGCCTCGCGCCGACCAGCGGGGTTACATGCGCACCGTGTGCCGCGGGTTTATCGGCGCCGGGGCCTCGCTGGGAATCGGGATCATGCCCATCGGGCAGCGTAGTCCTCTCCATACCCCCAACGGCGAACACCTGTTGCTCGGGCTGGCGGGTCAGCTCACCTGGCGGGTCGAGGGAGAGGATTACGTCATGAACCCAATGGATCTGCTGTTCATCGGGGCCCACCGAGAGTACGAGTACTGGAACTCCAGCCTCGAGGACGCTCGCTTCGTCGACGTGATCGGAAAGGTGGACCGCTGGCCGCACAGCACCGAGTACAAGTGAGATCGTTCGAGGTGCGTTGTTGCCTCGGCGGATCCCGGCAGCCGCGACCGGATCGGGTCGAGTACTGCCGGGAGCTGGTCCCGTGATGGTTGGACGGTGCTCATCAGAGAGGTTGTCTGCCGAGCACGGGCCGCTCTTCCGGCCGATCGACTTTGGGGCCGTGCAGTTGTCGAACCGGCTCGTGCGTTCCGCGCACGGGACGGGGCTCGGGATGCCGTCGATCGGTGACGACCTCGTCGCGTACACGGCGCGCGCCGCGGCCGATGGCTACGGCCTGATTGTCATCGAGGACGCTGCCGTCCACCGCTCCAGCCCTCCGGCTGCCGGCGTCCTGGCCTGGGACGACGAGATCGTCGCCGGCTACGAGAGTCTGAGCCAGGCGGTCGCCCCGTACCGAACCGTGCTCTTCCAGCAGCTCATGCACTCTGGCGGCTACCGGCCGCGGGCCGATGGTGGAGCGCCGTGGGCCCCGTCGGCGATCCCCTTCATCGGCTACCCGGGCCTGCCGCTCGAGATGACCAAGGCCCAGATCGACGAGCTCGTGGAGGCCCACGTGGCCGCGGCCCGGCGTGCCCGCGACGGGGGCCTGCGCGGGGTCGAGATCCACGCTGCTCACGGATACCTGGTGGCTCAGTTCCTGTCGCCGCTTACCAACCATCGCCAGGACGACTACGGGGGATCGTTGGAGAACCGGCTCCGGTTCGCCCGCGAGATCCTGTCGGCGATCCGCGCCGAGCTTGCGGGCGAGCTGGCCGTCGGGATCCGTCTCAGCTCGGACGAAGCCGTGGCCGGAGGTCTCACCGTCGAGGACACGACCGAGATCGCGCTCGCGCTCGAGGATCTGATCGATTTCGTCAACCTCACGTTCGGGAATCGCTTCAGCCACGAGCGAATGATCGCGGCCATGCATGAGCCGCATGGCTACCAGCTCGACGCGGCGGAGCCGATCCACCGTGCGCTGGCCGTGCCCGTCGTCGCGGGTGGGCGGATCACCTCGCTCGCGGAAGCGGCCAGGGTCCTCGAGCGCGGCCAGGCCGATCTGGTCTCGATCGTCAGAGCGTCGATCGCCGATCCGGAGCTGATTCGCAAGACGCTGGCTGGGCGGCCCGAGGACGTGCGTCCCTGCATCGGTTGCAACCATGGCTGCGTGGGCGGGATCTTCCGCGCGAAGCCGAGGATCGGCTGCGCGGTGAACGTTGGGGCCGGAAATGAGCTCACGCTCGGGGATGACCGGCTCGCCCCGACTCCGCGGTCCGGCCGGGTGATCGTTGTCGGTGGCGGCCCGGCGGGTCTCGAGGCGGCCCGGGTTGCCGCTCTACGGGGGCTCAGCGTTGTGATGTTCGAAGCGGAGGCGGAGCTCGGAGGGCAGCTTGCGTTCGCGCGGCGCGCTCCCTTGAGGGAGGAGGTCGGCCAGTTCGTCGATTGGGCCGAAATCCAGCTCGAGCGTCTCGGCGTCGAGGTCCGCTTGTCGACTCCGGTGGATGGCCGCGGCATTCTGGCGGAGTCCCCGACCGCCGTGATCGTCGCCACCGGCTCGGAGCCTCGGCGCGACGGTCTCCAAGCGGCGGCGCCCCTGGAGCCGGTGAGCGGGTTCGCGGACGCCCCGGTCTGGACGAGCTGGGACGTCCTGGCGGGATCCGAGGACATCGGACAGCGGGTCGTAGTGCTCGACGACGTCGGGCACTATGAGGCGATCGCCACGGTCGACGCCCTACACCGGGCTGGCCGGCGGGTGACGTTTGTGACGCCGCACGCGGCTGTTGGTCCGCTCGTCGAGCTGTCGCTGTCCGCCTCACCGGCCAGGGCTCGCTTCGGTCGCGCGAGCATGACGTTGCTGCCCTTCTCGCGGCTGACCGCGCTGACGGACGGGCAGGCGCTGGTCCGGTCGATCGTGTCCGGCATGGAGACGAGCCAGCCGTTCGACGCGGCCGTGTTCGTGTGCCACAACGTGCCCCGGCGCGCGATCGCCGATCAGCTGCGCGGGCAGCTGGACGACGTGCGAGTCGTCGGCGATGCCGATAGCCCGCGTTTCCTGCAGGCGGCGGTGCGAGATGCGCATCTCGCCGCGCGAACGATCTGACCATCAGGAGGTGCGGTGAGCGAGCGAACGAAGATCGAGAATGCCCTTTACGAGTGGGCCTGGGCCTACGACGCCTGCGATCTGGACGGGTTTCTCCAGACGGTGACCGAGGACGCCAGCGTGACGGTCGAGGTCGCGGGCGGCGATGTGGTCGGGCCGATGCGGGGCCGAGCGGCGATCGCTGAATTCTTCGGCGCGCGCCTGGCGGCCCGAACCGAGCCGCGACGGCATGTGACAACCAACGTGATCATCGACGAGGAGAGTACTGAGGAGGCGCGCACGCGTTGCTATCTCGTATTGATCCAGTTCCAGCACGGGTCCCCCGAGGTTGTGACGACCGGTTGGTACAGGGACCGGCTCGTCAAGCGCGACGGCGTGTGGAAGATCAAGGATCGTCACGCGTTCCTCGAGGTCGCACAGCTCCCTTCCCCGTAGCGCTGGCCACCCGTCGCTCTCAACGACTCGATGGCCAGATCGGCTGCGGCACTGAATGCCGTCCGCATACTGCGACACTGACATGATCCAGAACCTGGTCACCTACCAGCCGTCCCGGCCGAGCCGATGACGATCCTGCTCGACAGCATGTTCCCGTGCCCGCTGCGGGAGGCAGAACGGTTTGCCCGCGAGCTCGAGGACCTCGGTTTCCGGGGCATGTGGAGCAACGAGACGCCGCACGACCCGTATCTCCCGCTGGCAGCCGCCGCCCAGGACACCCGCACGATGGTGCTGGGAACCGGGGTGGCCACGGCATTCACCCGGAGTCCGATGGTCACCGCGCTAGCCGCGTGGGATCTGCAGCAGGCGAGCGCCGGACGGTTCGTCCTCGGTCTCGGCACGCAGGTCAAGGCGCACAACGCTCGCCGCTACGGAACCCCGGTGTCGGCCCCCGGCGCGCAGCTCAGGGAGCTGATCGTCACGATCCGGCACATCTGGGGGGCCTTCCAGGGAACCCACCGGCTCGACTTCCACGGGCGCTTCCACCAACTCGACCTCATGACCCCCCTGCACAGTCCCGGCCCGATCGATTGGCCGCAGATCCCCATCTATCTGGCCGCGGTGGGACCCTTCACCTACCGTCTGGCCGGTGAGCTGGCGGACGGAGTCCACGTGCACTCGTTCCACACGCCGGAATATCTGCACACCGTGGCGATGCCCGCGCTGGAGGAGGGGCTGCACCGGGGCGACCGCACACGTGACGAGGTAACCCTCGTGTGCTCGTTGTTCGCGATCATCGGCGGCGATCCGGCGATGGATCGCGCCGTCAGAACCCAAATCGCGTTCTATGGGTCTACCGGCGCCTACCGTCCGATTTTCGACGTGCACGGCTGGGGCCGGCTCACCGACACGCTCAAAGCCGCGGTCCGGGCGGGTGACACCGACGCGATGGTGGCGGCCATCGGCGACGAGGTGGTAGAGCGCTTCGCGATTGTCGCCGACACGTGGGCCGATGTGCCGGGGATCGTCCGCGAGCGCTATAGCGGCATTCTGGATCGGGTCGGCTTCTATGCGCTGCACGGGATGATCCCAGTCGCGCAGGCGCCGGAGATCGCCCGAGCGTTCAGCTGAGGCTCAGCGCAGCTGGCAGTGCGAGACCTCTGGGCTGCGAAGGCTCTCGCCCGGTCCGAGGCGTCGAGTCCGAGACCGTTACGGTTTGCTCGGCATGAGTGAACGAGCGGAATCCCTCGGCGGCACGCCGCAGGCCGGCGCCTGCGATCGTTCCCAGGCCGCGCACTACACCTACACCAATGGGCTTGCCCGGCGATCGGACGGAGAGCCGCCGTGAACTACACCGAATGTGAAGCACTCTCGATCACGCTTGACGCCGGGATCGCGGAGGTGATCATGCGCTTCCAAGGAGAGGATGAGAGCACCCGCCGGCTGCAGGCGATCCAGCATCGTGAGCTCGTGCACATCTGGCGCGTGCTCGACCGGGATCCTGAGGTCAGCGTGGTGCTGATCACCGGCATGGGCGAATCCGAGTTCTATCTCAGCGGCCGTCCGCCTGGCTCCTGGCCGGGCCTGCAGAGCAAGGAGCTGGAGTCGATGTGGGACTTCTCCCGCATGCTCGAGGACGAGGTCGGTCCGCTCGTCCATGAGCTGGCCCGGTTCGGCAAGCCGCTGATCGCCGCCATCAACGGCGCGGCGTCAGGCGCCGGCCTGACCGTCGCGATGCTCTCGGACATCTCGATCATGGCGCAGGACGCTTGGCTGTTCGACCCGCACATCATGCTGGGCTCGTCGACCGGAGACGGAGCCGGGGCGCTGCTCCCTCTGTTCGTCGGCCTGGCCAAGGCGAAGCTCTACCTGTTGACCTCGGACGCGATGGACGGTGTCGAGGCCGAGCGGATCGGTTTGGTCAGCCGGGCCGTGCCGCGGGCCGAGCTGATGGACGTCGCGCGCGACTACGCTCGGCGCCTGGCCAAGGTTCCGGCCGTCTCGCTGCGCTTCACCAAGCGCGGAATCAACCAATGGCTGAAGCTCGCCGAGCTGGTCTCCCAGGATTACTCGCTCGCGCTGGAGACGCTGGCCGACTACAGCGGCGCGCGGCACGGCAACCCCCACACTGACTGGCCGCCGCGGCACGTGCCGGAAGGGCGCAGCGACTGACCTGACACCGGCAAGTCAGTTGCGAATCACGAGGCTTCGCCGTGTGGCTGGCGTCCCATGCCGGCGATTTCGTCGGAGATACCCGCTGCACCCGGCTGCCACTTGGTCCCGTCTTCGGTGCGGATTTGGGTGGGTCTGACGCGGTAGACGGTGCGACCTACCTCGAAGTAGCCCTGGAGGAACACCTCGAGGTCTATGTCCTTCTGGGTCTGGAAGTCGTTCACGGGGTTCATGTACTTATGGAATGACCTCAGGGTCCGCTCCCAGCCGGGGTCCTCAATGATCTCGGCGACGCCGTTTAGGAGCGCGTACCTGGATGGATAGGACTCGTTGGTGATCGCGAGCCACACGCGGGGGTCGCGAGCAAGTCTGCGGACCAGCAAGCGCGAGTTGCGAACCGAGAAGTAGAGCGCCCCGTCATCCCATTCGAAGCCGAGGAAGATCGTGACCGGCGTTCCGTCTCGCTTCAGTGTGGTGCACGCCATGTAGCGCGTCTCTGAAAGGAAGGCCGCGAGCTCATCGGGCGTCATCTCGAACGGGTTCTGGACTGTGCTCATCGCGTGCCTCTCGGAGTTACGTGTCGTCGCCCAGCGCGGCAACGGCATTGCGCAGGAGCGGCCAGAAGCGCTGTTCTCCGTCGGTCACGCGATATAAGAGCCAGGAGATGGCGATCGCGCCAGTGGGCCAACCGCGCTGATTTAGGACTGGGGCAGCGATGGCGCCGACGCCTTCCAGGGTTTCTCCGATGTTGACGCCATAGCCGCGCGCGCGCGTGCGGGCCAGTTCCTCGTCGAGTTCGTCGAGATCGATACGGCTGGCAGGAGTCTCCCGGGTCAAGGAATTCGGGGGCAGATCTCGTGCCGTGCGGTCGGTAAACGCGAGCAGCGCTCTTCCCAATGCGGTGCAGTGCATTGGTCGAAGGCTGCCGACCTGAGCCACGTAGCGGATTGGCCGAGGGGCCTGCACGTGATCGATCAGAACGATGTGGGGCCAGACCTCAACTGCGAACATGGCCCCCTCTCCCGAGGAGGTCGCCAATGCCTCGAGCGTTGGCCGGATGCCAGTAACTGCGTTTCGCGCCTGAACACGATGACTGAAGCCAAGCAGAGCCGGGCCCGGGACGAACCGTCGGCCTCCAACGACGCGCACGTAACCAAGGCCTTGCAACTCCACAAGAATCAACGACAGTGTGCTTTTTGGAACCCCGGCGAGGCGTGAGAGTTCAGCATGGGTCGGGGCGTGCTCGGCGGCCGCGACAAGCTCTAAGACAGCGATAGTCCGGGCCGTCGCGCTCTTGCTGTGGCCATCCGGATCCACGTCACTCGCGGCCGACTCACGAATCCTGGGGCAGCAGAACGCGGCGACGGCGGATCCTCCACTCGCCGTCCTCGAGCGCGAATTGATCGTCGTACCAGCCGATGCTCGTCAGCTTCTGCGAGCCGTCGGGAGACTGAGTGAAGAACGTGTACCAGGAACGGACCCGGGCCCTCGTGTCTGTCGCGTCGGTGATGTACACGTTGCTGATCACGTGCCACGGGATCGTCCCGTCGGTGTACTTCTGGCGCCGCCGGCGCATCTCGGCCGCCACCGCGTCGCGGCCGACCTTGAGCCCGCTGTCGCGGAACTCCACCTCGGCGTCGGTGCTGAAGCAGCCGGCGATCTCGTCAAGCTCGTCCATGTCGTAGGCCCACGCGTAGCGGTACAGCGTGTTCTCGATGCCCGAGCGCCGAACGTCCACTAACGGCCTCGGGGGCCGGGCTCGGCGAGGACGCCAGCGGCCATCGCGGCCGCCATCCCTCCATCGACGGCGAGGATCTGTCCGGTGATCATCCCGGCCGCGCCGCTGTTCAGGAAGACACAAGCCGCGGCCTGATCCTCGGCGCGAGCGAAGCGGCCCAAGAACCCCCGCGACCCTGTCACCAGGGCGTCGCTACCAGTCCGCTCGATCGCGTTCGCCTTGAACGCATCGAGCAACGGAGTCTCGGTCGCCCCGGGAGCGACGACGTTCATCCGAACCCCGTGCTTCTCAGCGAACGCCGGGCAGCTACGGACCGTCCAGAGGTTCAGCAACTCCTTCGACGTGCCATATCCGTTGAATCGCTCCTGGTTCTCCTCGCGATCGAGCCACGCATCGGCGTGATCCATAGTCTCGAGCTGCAACATTGGTTCGAGCTCGGCTCGCGCGATGAGATAGCGATAACCGGCCAGCGACGAGACGTTGACGATCGCGCCCCCGTTCGGCATCGCTGGCAGCAACCGCTCAGTCAGATGGCGAAGCCCGAAGAAGTTGACCATCATCGCCAGCTTCTCCGTTCCGCGTCCCCCGGCGACGCCGGCGACGTTGAACAGGCAGTCCACGGGCCGTCCGATCACCTCGATCACCGAGTCGATCGACGCTCGGCTGCCGATGTCCACCTGAATCGAGGTCCATGAGCCGTCTTCGATCTGGTTGACGTCCAGAGCCAAGATCTCGGCGCCGAGCACGGCGAGCTGCCTGATCGTGGCGTTTCCCATTCCCGAGGCGGCGCCCGTGACTACCACGCGCTTGCCTTGGTAACCGATGAGGTCCTGAAATCCCATCTTCCTAGGTCTTGTGCGCTCAGGCGGCGCGGAACAGGAGCGGAAGGGCCTTGGGGACCCGCTTCTGAAGGCTGTCGATGTTGTCGAGCTCAGAAGCCTGCGGATCGGCGAGCCGGATGTCCTCCATCCGGTCGAGCACCGCGCCTAGGCCGATCCGAGCCTCGAGACGAGCGATCGGGGCCCCGATGCACCGATGCAGCCCACCGCCGAAGCCGAGGTGGTACTTCTGCACGTCGGGGCGATCCAGGTCAAACGTATCCGGGTCCTTCCAGGTCTCGTCGCGGTTCGCCGAGCCGTAGAGCAACAGCACGAACTCGCCGGCCGGCACCAGCACCCCGCCGAGCTCTGTGTCGGTCGTGCACAGCCGCGAGACCCATTGCGTCGGAGCCTCGAACCGTAGCGACTCCTCGAGCGCCGCCGGAACGAGCGAGCGATCGGCCCGGATCCGCTGCATCGTGCCGGGGTTGCGCAACAGCAACAGCATCGTGTTGGTGATCAGGCGTTGGGTCGTCTCGTTCCCGGCGACGAGCACCAGCCGCAGCTCAGACACGAGATAGGGGAGGTTCAGGCCGCCGTCACGTTCGAACGCCTCGGCTACGAAGCCGCTCAGGAAGTCATCACCGGGGCTGGCGTGGCGCTCGAGAATGAGCTTGTGGCAGTAGTCCATCTGTTCGGTGGCGTCGGAACGGAACTTGTTGAGCCCGGCCTCATCCATGAACAGGCGCGCGTGCGTGCTCCCCAGTACCCAGGACCGGAACAGATCACGATCTGTGCGCGGGAATCCGGCGAGCTCACAGATCGTCAACAGCGCCATCGGCGCCGCGAACTGTCCGCGAAACTCGACGCGACCGTCGTCGATGAATGTGTCGATCAGCTCAGTCGCGATCTCCTGCATCACCGGCTCGGCGGCCTCCAAGCGCTCCCGGGACACCAGCCCGGCTGCGGCGCGCCGCTTGACCGTGTGCTCCGGCGGATCGGACATCGACATGTTGAACGGCGTCGAAATAGGCGACTCGGGCAGCTCCGGTTCGCTCAGCCCGATCAGCGAGCGAGGATCATCGACAAGACGTGGATCCCGCCGGTAACCCTCGTTCGAGAACAGCTCCGGGTGCTGGAGGACGAACATGATGTCCTTGCGGCGAGAGACGAAATAGCCGCTCCCGGCAGGATCCCGGAACACCGGCGCCTCATGGCGCAGCGCCGCATAAAACGGGAAGGGACACTTCGTCACCTCCTCCGAGGGAAACGCCACATCCGCGAGCGCGGGACTCTCCGGCGCCGAACTATCACTGATCATCAAACTCACCCTCATTCGCAGAGGCTTAGCGAGTCCAAGGCTCGACGAGTCTAACAGACGCAATTCAGAATGGCGCACGTCCGTTCAGCGGGCTGACCAGACGCCGTCGGCTCCTCGAACCGGCGATTTATGCGTATGATTTTCCCGGAGGGTTCGGTGTAGGCAAACGAGCGGTTAGTTGGGGACCGAAGGAGAGCTGAGAATGAATCTGCGGTTTGGTGCGTTCATCGGGCCGATCCATCCGGCCGGGCAGAATCCGACGCTGGCTCTTCAGCGCGATCTGGAGCTCGTGCAGTTGATGGAGAGCCTCGGCTACGACGAGGTCTGGTTCGGCGAGCACCACACGGCGGGCGTCGAGCTGATCTCGTCTCCGGAGATCTTCATCGCGCACGTGGCCGCGCAGACGTCGCGGATCAAACTCGGGACCGGCGCGATCACGCTGCCGTACCACAACCCGCTGTGGGTGGCCGACCGCATGATCCTGCTCGATCATCTGACACGCGGAAGGGTGATGTGCGGGATCGGCCCCGGGTCGCTGCCGGCCGACGCTCATATGATCGGCCTCTCGATGTTGCAGACGCGGGGCGCGCTGGAGGAGGACCTCCCGGTGCTGCTCCATCTGCTGCGCAGCGACGAGCCGATATCGATCACGACCGATCGATACGAGCTCCACGATGCGCGCACGCAGATCCGGCCGTACTCGCACCCGTGCTTCGAGCTCGCCACCCCGGGCGTCGCCTCGCCGATCGGCCCGCGCATGGCCGGCAAGTACGGGCTGGGGCTGCTCTCGATCGCCTCAAGCACACCCCAGGGTTTCGAGGCGCTGGCCAACCACTGGGGGATCCTTGAGGAGCAGGCCGAGGCGCACGGCCAGACCGCCGACCGCTCGACCTGGCGCCTCACCGGCAGTATGCACATCGCCGAGACGCGTGAACAGGCGATGAAGGACATCGGGTATGGATTCATGGATTGGTTTGACTACTACCGCTACTCGACGGCACACCCGGCATTTCAGTTTCCCGATACTGGCACGCTCGAGGGGCGCCTCGAGTACTTGTTCGACCTGGGCGCGATCGTGATCGGCACGCCCGACGACGCGATTGCCGAGCTGGAGCGGTTCTCCGAGCAGACCAACGGGGGCTTCGGGTGCTACCTGCACTTCGAGCACGACTGGGTTAACCCGGCAGCCAAAAAGCGCCATCACGAGCTGTTCGCCCAGTACGTCATGCCCCATTTCCAGGATCAGCTGACGCGCCCGCTCGCCAGCGAGCGGTGGGTCCGCCAGGAGCGCGAGAAGAATCTCGCCGAGGCGGCCCAGGGGATGCAGCAGTACAACGAAAAGCACTCGCCGGCGACGACCACCACCTGAGCGCAGCCGCCGATAAGCGGGAGCGAGGTCGTCATGAGGATCGGGTACATGCTGTTCGCCCCGATCGGCGGGTACAACGCGCCGATGCCGGAGCCCACCAAGGTCCACGAAATCCTCGACGAGTTGGTCGAGCACGGCATCGCCGCCGAGAAGGCCGGTTTCCACAGCCTGCAGATCGGCGAGCAGCACGGCCGAACGGAGTGCCTGTTCCCGGGACCGTTCGAGCTGCTGACGATCCTCGCCAGGGAGACCGACCGCGTCGCCATCGGCACGTATTCGCTCGTGGCCACATTGCACCATCCGCTCGCTGCCGCCGAGCACTTCTCGGTGATCGACAACCTGTCTGAGGGGCGACTGTACACGACGATCGGCCGCGGTTTTCACGAGGGATACTGGAAGCAGTTCGGGATCCCGCAGGAGAAGCTGCTCGGGCGCTTCAAGGAGTTCATCCGCGTCTGGGAGCTCGCCTTCAAGGGCGAGCGGTTCGACTTCTACGGCGATCACTACACGGTCGAGAACGGGCTGCTCTCACCGGCGCCTTACCAGCGTGGCGGCTGGCCGATCTGGGGCGGCGGCAACGCGGTCGACGCGGCCATCCGACGCTGCGCCGAGTACGGCGAGTGCTGGACGACCGACCCGTTCCCGATCCGCAAGGACGTGTGGGAGCACCAGACGAGCGTCTACCGCGAGCGTGCCGAGGAACTCGGCAAGAAGCCGTTTATCGTGCTCATGCGCGACGCGTGGGTCTCGGACACGTTCGACGACGCGGCACGCGAGTTCGGCACTCACTTTGTCGATGAGATGCGCTTCTACTACCGCGGCGGCATCTTCACTCACCACCCGGACTTCCAGAGTGAGCAGGACATCACCGCCGAGCGCGCCGGCCCGCATCTGCTCATGGGCAGCGCGCAGGAGTGCATCGAGAAGATCGAGATGTACCACGAGGACTACGGAGTCGACTACTTCACCGTCCGCTCTCGGATGGTGTCCGGACCGTCGCTAGAGGCTGCCCGCGAGCAGATCCAGCGCTTTGGCGAAGAGGTCGTGCAGCCGATCCACAAGAAATACCCTGCGCCCGACCATCCCGCGATCCCAGTCGCCTGCCGGTTCTGAGGAGGTGGCCAACGTCTGCCGAGACGTTGATCAGGTCGGCGAGAAGTCCACGTTGAGGATGGCGTAGCCGACCGTGTCCAGCCATCGGCCGGACCGGTGTAGTGATCCGTGGACTGCGTGCAGTTCGCGGCGCATGCCGACGCGCTCCATGAGACTCCAAGCGGCGTCGTTATCGAGGAAGCAGTTCGCGGTGACCCGGCGCACGCCGAGGTCCTGGAAGCAGTATCTGAGGAGCTCGCGCACGGCTTCGGTGGCGTAGCCGTGGCCGGTGTGGACGGGATCGAGGACCCAGCCGAACTCTGCCTGCGCGTCCCGGGCCGGGTCGGCGACGTCGCGCTGGGCCCAGGCCTCCTCGCGGCGGAGCACGAAGTCGCCGATGATCGGGGCCGTGGCGTGGTGGCCGAGGATGACGATGATGGTGGTCGCGATACGAACGGGCTCGGAAAACAGCTTGCGGTAGCCGTCGAGGTCGGCGGGGCAGCCCGTGAGCCACTCGTTGACCGACTCGACCTGGCGGTATTTCCAGGTCGGGTCGGCGTTATCGACCTTGGCGGGACGGAGGGTGAGGCGCTCGGTGTGCAGTGCGCGCTCAAGCACCGACCGGCAGATCGGGTCGGGCGCATCGGTGGTGCGTAGCTCGGTGATGACAGCGCCGATGTCGCGCAGGCGGGCCAGCACACCATGGAGCTGCGCTTGGTCGGCCTTCGAGACGGTGACGGTGGTGGTGCCGTCGTCGTCGCGGGTCATGTCGAGCTCGCCGAGCCAGGCCGACCAGTGATCGTCGAGGTGGCCGTCGACGCGGATCGCGTATGTCGTGGGGGCGGTGGTCATGAGCGCGCTCCAACTTGCTGAGGACCGGCGCTGAGTGCGGCCAGCGCTACCGCCACCGGCCAGCTGCGCTCCCCGGCGCTCACGGGGTCACCGCCTCGGCGACGAACGTCGTGGCCGGCGCGTCGACGGTGTCGGTCTGCCTGCGCTCGCCGCGCCACAGCGAGACGCCGAGGCCAATCAGCGCGACGCCCGTGGGCACCGCGAACGGGCGGCTGAAGGACTCCGGCAGCACGGACAGCGCGAGGGCGGAGGTGGTGCCGTAGGCGAGCAGCAGGGAGGCCCAGCGGGCAAGGACGCCGGCGCGGAACAGCGCGATGCCGAACAGCAGACCACCGAGGGAGTAACCGATGCCCACGACGATGAACAGCTCGTGCATGGGGCCGATGCCGCCGCTCGGGCCGTGACCCATGGCCGCGTTGATGACGTGCTGGACGTAGCCGGGGTTCGAGTGCGCCACCGTCGGGAGGTAGTAGCCGACGATGCACTCGGCGGCGAACATCGCGAGGTAGCCGACGGTCAGCAGCCCGTATCCGGCGCGCCCGACGCGCCCGAGCCGGCCGCGGTGGCGAAGGAACATGCCGGTGAAGCCGACCAGCGCCAGGACGGCCATCAGGACCTTTGCGGTCTCGCGGAGCGTCATCTCGGTGGTGACGAGGTGCGCGACGTCGGCCGGCGGGTGGTTGATCTGGACGCCGATGAAGATGGCGCCGGCGGCCGCGGCGCACAGGCCGGCGGTCGCGGTGAGGCGGTTGGTGGTGATGTTCACGTCTGACTCCTTTGGTCCGGTGCCGGGCGGGGTGTCCGGCGATGTGTCCGGCACGTTAGGAATCGATGTGGTGAGCGCACATCACCATGTGATGTGATTTTGGGGTGGTGATTCGGCCGGGGTGAGCCTCAGAGCAGGCCGAGGTCCGCGGCTCGACGTACGGCGGCGCGGCGGGTGTTCACGTCGAGCTTGCTGAAGATGTGCTTGGTGTGCGTGCGCAGCGTGTTCACCGAGACGAAGAGCTCTCCCGCGATCTCCGGCCCGCTGAGCTCGGTCGCCAGCAGGCGCAGCACCTGACGCTCGCGCTCGCTGAGCCCTTCCTCAGAGGCGCGGCCGGCGGGTGCGGGTCCCGAAGGTCTCTGTACGGCGGCCCGCAGGTGGTCGGCGTGCGTCCGCACGTCAGCCGCCGCGGTTCGGGCGGCCCGCCCGAGCAGTTCCGCCATCGGCTGTCCCTCGTCGAGGAACAGCCGGCAATAGCCTGCCGGCACACCGGCGGTGAGGGCGGCAGCGAGGTCGGCCGCCGCCGCGTCAGCGTCGCCGTTCGCGTGGTGGGCGAGCGCCCGCACCAGGCAAGCCTCGATCAGGCTGCCGTCGCGGCCCGCCGCCCGCGCGTCGTCCAGAACGCGGTCGACCAGCCCGAGCGCATCGCGCGCGTCACTCTCGGCGACGAGCAGGCGGGCGAGGGTGAGCTGGTCGTACTCGGCCAGGTAGCTCGGCGAATCCGTCGGCGCGACCCCGCGCGACTGCGCCCACGTCCGCGCGTCATCAAGGCGGCCCTGGAGGATCCGCACCCGCGCCCTGGTCGCAGCGATCGGCCGCACGTCCGGGAAGTAGCCGGGCAAGAAGAGCGGCTCGGCTTGGTCGAGCATCGCGATCGCGCCGTCGAGGTCGCCTTTCGCCTGCAGCAATGCGGCCGTCGCGGTGTACCAGCGGTGCCGGTTCTCCAGCAGCGACGCCCGGTCGCCGAGCTCGCGGGCGACCTCGAGGTGCTCCGCGGCCCCGTCGAGGTCGCCCTGCTCGCGCAGGACGTCCGCGAGGCCGACGTGGAGATCGCCGGTGCTGGAGAGCACCGGGCCGGGGTGGCTCTCAGCCGCGGCCAGCGCGCGTTCGTAGAGCCAGCGCGCCTGCACCGGACGTCCCCGTGCCAGCCACATGGTCGCCAGCACGACAGTCGCGCCCAGCTCGTCTGCGACCATGCCGGCCGCGTGCAGGCTGGCGACCGCCTCGCCGAACGTGTCCACGGCGGTGCCGAGGTCGCCGGCCGCCCATGCCGCGAGGCCGACGAAGCCGGCGGCGGCACCGCGCGGGAAGTGGTCCTCCGGTCCGGCGAGCGCGAGTGCCCGGCGTGCGTGCGCGACCGTGCCGTCGACGTCGCCCCGGGCCTGGGCGACCGAGGCGCGGTAAACCGCGGTCATGGCCGGGAGGGAGCGGACCTCGTCCTCCCGGTCCCGGGCTGCCTCGGCCAGCGAGCCCGCCGTCGGGATCGTCGATGGTGGCGTCGTATCAAGACCGGCCTCGGCGGCGTCGAGCCACGCCTCAACCCCGTCGAAGTCGCCCTCGGAGAGCCGGCTCCACCCCATGTAGGTGGCCAGCAGCGGTCTGCGACGTACGACGTCGTCGGGGAGCGTGACCAGCCAGTCACGAAACGTGCGGTCCTGGCGGCGTCGGCGCATGTCGGCCAGGGTCAGCTCGACCAGGTCGGCGGCGTGCTCGTGGTCGCCGCTCGCGATCGCGTGCCGTACGGCATCGCCCAGCAGCCCATCGTTGGCGAGCCATCGGCTGGCCGCGGAGTGCAGCTCGCCGACCCGGTCGGCGTGCCGGGCAGCCAGTCGGGCACGCAATGCGTCGGCGAACAGGTGGTGGTAGCGGTACCACCGGCGCTCGTCGTCGAGCGGGACGACGAACAGGTTCTCGCGCTCGAGGGTCTCCAGCATCAGCTGACCGTCGGAGCGCCCGGTCAGGGCGTCGCAGAGCCCGCCGGTCAGCTGGTCGAGCACGGAGGTGTCGAGCAGGAAGGCGCGTACCTCGTCCGGTTGCCGGTCCAGAACCTCCTCGACGAGGTAGTCGAGGATGAACCGATGGCTTCCAGAGAAGGCCTTGACGAACCCAGCGACGTCTCCAGACCCGTCGGCGGGGCCCGCATGGGTCCGGGCCGACAGCGCCGCCAACTGCAGCCCGGCCGCCCACCCCTCGGTGCGAGCCTCGAGCGCGGCCACGAGTGCCGGCTCCAGCTGCAGCCCCATCACCTCGTTGAGGAACTCCTCGGCTTCACCGGTGGTGAACCTGAGGTCCGCGGCCCGCACCTCCACGAGCTCGCCACGCGCACGCAGACGGGACAGCGGGAGCGGCGGGTCGACCCGAGTGGCCATTGCAACCGTGACCTGCGGAGGCAGGTTGTCCAGAAGGAAGGTCACCGCCACATCAACGGCGGCCTCGTCAATGACGTGGTAGTCGTCGAGCGCCACCACCATGGGCCCGGCGAGGATGTCGAGATCGTTGATCAAGCTGACCAGGACGGCATCGGCTGGCGCGGTACCCCCGGCCTCCAGCAGGGCAAGCGCATCGACACCAGCCTCGGGTTCGGCGGTCTGAATCGCGGCCACGAGGTGGGTCAGAAACAGTCGGACGTCGGCGTCGCCCGGGTCCAGAGCCAACCACGCAACCCTCCGCCGCGATCCCTCGTCCGACGCCAGCCACTGCGCCAGAAGAGTGGTCTTGCCGAACCCGGCCGGTGCCGCGACCAGGACCAGCCGCGGCCCTTCGTCGCCGTCCGCCCGCAGTTGATCGGTCAGGCGGGCGCGCTGCACCAGCCGGCGACGTGGCAAGGGCAGATGCAGCTTCGTACCGAGCACAGACATTCGCTCAGCGTAGGCCAGCCGTTCGCTCAGCGTACAAGCGGACGCCCATCGCGTCGCCGGTCCACCGCCGAGGCTCGAGATCGAGCCTCAAAAAAAAAAAAAAAAAAAAAAAAAAAAAAAAAAAAAAAAAAAAAAAAAAAAAAAAAAAAAAAAAAAAAAAAAAAAAAAAAAAAAAAAAAAAGAAAAGAAGAGAAAAGAGAGAAAAGAGAAGAAGAAAAAAAAAAAAAAAAAAAAAAAAAAAAAAAAAAAAAAAAAAAAAAAAAAAAAAAAAAAAAAAAAAAAAAAAAAAAAAAAAAAAAAAAAAAAAAAAAAAAAAAAAAAAAAAAAAAAAAGAGAAAGCACAACAACCTGGCATCACCCGCCTGGGGCGGCTGTGAAGATGTGAGAGGGAAGGAAGAAAGAGAGATGAAAAAAAAAAAAAAAGAAAAGAGCTAGACGCGCTGCATCGCCTGGCGGGCACGCGCCGAGTGTCTGAGTACGACGGCGCCGTGGCTGCTGTCCGAGGCCGAATCGATGCGTGCACCGCGCCGGAGCGCGGACTAGAGTTTTTTTTTTTTTTTTTTTTTTGTTTTTGTTTATTTTGTTGTTTGTTTGTGTGTTTTTGTTTATTTGTTCGTCGCGTCGAGGCCGTGTTTGCGTATTTGTTCGCTGTGTTGTCGGCTATGTGCATGGGCCGATCATGTCGCGGCGTGCGGCAGCGTGAGAGAGCGATCGGGCTGTCTGAGGTTGGCGTTCTGTCAGTGTCGTTGCGTACGTTTACGAGGCGCGTGATGTGTTATGTTTGCTTGCTTATGTCCTGGTTAGCCGTGTGTATGCGTGCGTGCGGCGCGACGTTATTGGTAGTTTTGTGATGTTGGTGTTTTTGTTGTTTGTTTTTTTTTATGTTTGTTTTAGTTTGTGTTTATGTGTTTTGTCGCGCAACTTTTTGTGTATTTGTTTCGTGTTGTTTTGTGTTGTGTTGTTGTTTGTTTGTTATTGTGTTGTTGTTATTATGTTGTTGTAGTTTTTGTTGTTTGTTGTGTGTTTGTATTGTTGTTTTGTTTATTGTTTGTTTGTGTTTTTGTTATTATGTTGTAGTGTTTTTTGTTTTATGTATGTTTGATGTTGTGATGTGTTAGTATGTGTTGTGATGTGGTGTGTTTATGTGAATATTTATGAGGGTTGTTGTGAAGTTGTTGTGGGTTGTGAGAAAGGGGGTGTGTATTTGTTAGTTTAAATATGTAAGGAAAGAGGGAAAATAGGTATAAGTAATAGGGTGGCGCGACTTCCTTCGTCCGGTGCCCCATGGATCAGCGGACAGCGCGCAAAGCCCCTTCCAGAGATGCAGGTCGCCCGACCGGAACGGCTCCTGCCGCGTGAAGCGAGCCTGCGCGCGTTACCTTCGGTCGGTGGGAGGAGGCCGCCGAGCAGTCAGTAAGCAGTCGGTATGGCGTACGTTAGGCAACAATAGTCGCAAAATAAAATCGCACATGCACTTGACTCAGCTATAGCTTGATGAAGGGGTCACCGCCCCCGACCCTGTCCAGCCAGGCGCGGCCATGGGCCGGTTTTTGCCATCGATCGGGGGGATCACGATGTCTCCAATTTCACAGCTCGATTCCGATTTTGCCTTCCTCGGGGCGCTTGAGCCCGCTGCAGCGGCGCTGCCAGCCGGAGATCCACTTGGTCCGCTCGCCGAGCTTCCGGGCCCTGGGGTCACCCCCGGCACCTGGGTCGGCCATGGCTTCAATGCGATCTGGCGTCCGAACCGTCTGACATCAGGTCAGGATCGCTTCCTCGAGCTAAACCTCACCGATGACAAGCTCGTGTTCACGAGGATCAATGGGGATATCCCCAACCGCGGGCTGGACATGCCCGACATCAATATGCACGGCGTCACCTACATGCAGCAGATCAACGAGGCTGGCAACCCGGCCGCGGGGCTGCACGCCGAACCCGGCATCTGGGCGCTGGTACCCCAGACCAGCAATCCGGCTGAGCCTCCGACCGTAGTGCGGATGGCGTCGATCCCACACGGGACCGTGATCAATGCCCAGGGCGTCTTCCAAGTGATCCCAGGCGGACCTCAGACCATCCCCGACAACAACATCCTGCCCTTCTTCTTCAACACGCCTGCCCCCACCAACGCCCAGTTCGACCAGGTGGCGCTGACGTTCTCCGAGCTCGACCTGTCGATCCCAACGCAGTTTCGCCAGGAGCCCTCTGGCATCACCCAGGCCGATCTGCAGAACATCGTCAAGAACCCCAACAGCGTCCTTCAAGACGCGCTGCAGAAATCGCTCCAGGGGACCAGCATGAAGAGCAGGACGTTCCTGCACATCTCGACCACCAACAGCGTCATCAAAGGCGGCGGCGGGACCGCGAATACCGCTTTTCTGACCTCGAGCACCGATCCGCACGTCGGCAACGCACGGGCCACACAGGTCGAAGCCACCTTCTGGATCGAGACGATCGCCGGGACCGGCGGCCAGCCCGACAAGCTCCAGCTCCAGTACACGCAGCTGGTGATGCTCGACTTCAATGGCATCCACTGGCCGCACGTGACGGTTGGAACATTGGTGAAGCAGTAGGAAGGGGTCGAACACTCTGGGCGGCGCGCACGCGATCGTCGAGCTTGGCGAGAAACGGGCGGGAGGGAGAGACGCTGGCGGGCAGCTTGCCTGCGACGAACTTGTTAGTGGTCGAGCCGAAGCCGGCAGGGCCCTTGGGCTGCTGAGCGGCCGGGGGCGCACAGCGGACGGATTGCTCGCTCGAAGGCGGACGCGATCGCGACCTCGCCGACGGCGTTGGGGTCAAGCCCGAATCCTTCGGGCGCGCCCGGATGGCACTGGATGGCGAGCCACGAACAAGCCCGTTTGACGGCGATCGGAACGTCTCCCCATTGCGAGGTGGCGATCGTGGTCAGATCGGTCGAACGGAACGCGCCTTGGACGTCGGCGGTCTTCGTGGCGCCGCCGTAAAGAGCGGTGAGCTCCCGGTTGAGGGCCACGCCGCCGGAGACGGTGGCGAGCGCGAACGAGCGGAACGGCCCTCCCGCAAGCCAGTAGCCAAGAAATGGGTTGTAGTAGCTCATGCCGATCACGGGCACGCCGGCGGCCGCCCTGTGCAGGCCGGTGAGGATCGTCTTCAAGTTGCGCTTGATCGTCGCCAGGGCCTGCGAGAGGCAGGCGGCGCTCACACCGCCGAGCCCGAAGCAGCCGGCGACGTCGTCACCGCCGATGTCGATCGTGATCAGGGCCAGATGCCGGCTTGTGGGCCTGAAGGAAACCGAGCGCAGACGCGTACTGGCCTTCCAGCACCGAACTGGTTGTCGCGCCGGGAACCGCGATGTCGGAGAGACGCAGGCCGGGCAGCTTTCGCCGGTAATTGGCAAGCAGCAGATACGGATACGACGACGTACCGCTCGCAATCGCCACCGAATCGCCCAGCGCGAGGTAATAGGACGCCTGTACAGCCGAGCGTCGGGCGAGCCCGGACGTGCCGCTACCGAAAGCAGCCGCCGGCGCCCACGATCCGGCCCACACAGCTGCCACCGTCACCACCAGCACCCACGCTTTGACCGCTCGCATACCGGCACGAACGAGCCGCACCGCAAGAAGTTCCGCTCCGCCCACCCGGCACACGCAGCGATCGTGACGACGTTCGGCAACCGGCGGATCACGCTGCCGCTGCCGGGACGCACGCCCTGCATTCACACCAGCACGAACAATCCGCAGCCGGGTTGCGGGCCTGTACTGATGTGACGCGTATGCGCAGGCGCCACGCTTAACCTCGAAGCGCCGATAGCGGGCTGACGTCGGGGAGGTGGGAACGTCCTCCCGGGCCGTGAGAATCCGGGTTGCTGAAGGCCTGCAGTCCCGACCCAGGAGGACACCCAGTTGGTGAAGCCAGAGGCTCGTCTCGGAACGGTAGAAGTGACGGCGGACGGCGAGGGTTTGGTCTCGCACGCGGGGGTCGCGCTGCTGGTCGAGTTGGCCGATCGCGTCGGGTTGACCGACGGCGTCTGTCGGTGGCGTTGGCGGCCACGCGTGAGCGTCGCTCGGCGCACGATCCGGGCCGGGTGCTGCGTGACGTGGCGGTGATGCTCGCCGACGGCGGCGACTGCGTGACCGACATGGACGCGTATCGGGGCCAGGAGCGGCTGTTCGGCGCAAGAGCGTCGGAGACGACGACCCATCGGGTGCTGAAGTCGATCGACGAGCAGTTGCTCGGCCGCGATTCGGGCGGCTCGGGCGGCGGCCCGGGCGCGGGTGTGGGACGCGGGCGCCCGGCCGGAGACGATCACGTTGAACATCGACGCGACGTTGTTGACCGCGCACTCGGAGAAGGAGATGGCGGCCGGGAACTACAAGCACGGGTACGGGTTTCATCCGCTCGGCTGCTGGCTGGATGAGACCGGCGAGCCGCTGGCGGCGATCCTCAGACCGGGGAACGCCGGCTCGAACACGGCCTCCGATCACTTCACCGTGCTCGGGCTCGCGTTGGAGCAGCTGCCCGCCGAGGACCTCGACCGGGAGATCCTGGTCCGCACCGATATCGGCGGGTGCACGCACGCGTTCACCGCGGACTGCCGCGAAGCCGGGATCCGCTTCTCGGTTGGGTACGAGCTGACCGAGGCGGTTCGTGCTGCGATCCTCAAAGTCCCAGAATCGGCGTGGATACAGGCGATCAACGGCGCCGGCGAGGATCGGGACGGCGCCTGGGTGACGGAGCTGACAGACCGCATGGACCTGTCCGAGTGGCCTGAAGGTTCCCGGTTGATCTGCCGCAGCGAGCGTCCGCACCCCGGCGCGCAGTTCACGATCTTCGACGAGCACGGTTACCGGTACACGTGCTTCCTCACCGACCAGGAAGGCAACGACATCGCCGTCCTGGAGCTGCGTCACCGCGGCCGCGCCCGCGTTGAGGACTCGATCCGCGCCGGCAAGGACACCGGCATGCGCAACCTCCCGCACTACGCCTTCGAGCACAACCAGACCTGGCTGGAGGTCTCGCTGATCGCCCAAGACCTGCTCTGCTGGACCAGGCTGATCTGCCTGGACCGGCGAGCTCGCCAAGGCCGAGCCGAAGCGCCTGCGGCAACGGCTGCTGCACGTCGCCGGCAAGCTCGTCAGGCACGGCCGACGCACACAGCTCAAGCTCGACCGCGACTGGCCGTGGTCCCGAGCGCTCGCCGCCGCGTTCACGCGCCTGCGCGACGAACCCCGCGCTCTGCTGAACGCACGCCGCGTCCGCGGCCACCACCGCACGACCACAGCGCAGCGCCGATCGAGTCTTGGCCTGCCCGAAAACGACCGCGCCGGCGCCAGCGCCACACCGATCCACACCCTCAAGCCGGCATCGCCGGGCACCGACAGCGGCTCTCACCGTTCGTTCACAGCCCCACGACCCAAGAACGGTCACCATCACCCCTATAACGGCGCTTCGAGGTTAAGGCTCCGTGTGTGCCAAACCCCATCGGTCGCTCAAGAGTGGTGGGGTCGACGCTGAAGGGGTCCCACATGTGTAAGCGATTCGTCCTCTGCGCCACCGCCGCACTCGCTCTTGTCCTGACGGCGGGAGCATGCGGGTCCAGCACGACTAAGACCGACACAGCCTCGTCCAGCACCGCTAGGTCGATTGGCATGACCAAGGCGCAAGCGGCGAAGGATTATTTGGCAGCTCTCCCGCGGTATCGGGCCGCCCTGTTCGCGTTCGATAACACTGTGGGTGAAGTCTTGGGTTCCCAGTCCGCGAGTAAGGCGGTCATAATCGCAAAGCCATTGAGCGAGGCGATCGCGATGCTCGACGGCAAGCTCTTAGCCTGAAACCACCGAATTGCGGCGCGGTTGGTGGTTGGGCCGGCGGTTTCGGGTGTTGCGAGGCTCTTCGCGGGAAGGTGGGGCGTTGTGGACGGGTCAGTTCGCCTTGTGGTTGTGCGCGAGCGTGAGTGATGGGTGTCGAGTGACTGTTTCCTGGCAGGCGCAGCGGGCCGGTGGCGGCCGTGGGGTCGGCTGGCACTGGGTGGGCGGCGGGTGCCGTGTCAGGTGAGGACGGGGAGCGCGCGGATCGCGTCGAGGATCGTGTTGAAGTCGTGTTGCCAGGGCCACCGCGCGGGCATCCGCAGTGTCCATTGGCGGCTGGTGCGGGTCAGCCGGGCGGGGATGGCGAGGAGTTGTCGTCGGCTGGAGCGGGCGGTTTGGACCGGCCGGTTCGGGAGGCCGATCTGGGTTGTCCAGCGCCCGAGGTTGTGCGCGATGGCGGCGATCACGGTCCAGGCGCTGTTGGCGTGCATGCGGCCGGAGGGGAAGTGCGCCAGTGCTTGGTCGATCAGGTCGCGGATCGCGAGTTCGACGGTGGCGTGGTCGCGGTGATCGCTGTCAGCGACGAGCGTCGGGATGGTGCGGTTGGTCGCGAAGCAGTGATGGCGCCAGTTGGGGAACAGCTCGGCTTGGGCGCCTCTCAGGCGGGTGCGGCGCACGATCAGCCTGAAGCCTTTCAGCTCGGTCTCGGCGAGCTGCGCCTCGCCGCCATCCGGGTAGTCGGCGACCGTCACCCAGGCGGCCTCGTCGAGCTGCTCGATCAGCGCCCGAATCGTCTTGGACAGCTTCACGCCGATCGAGAACTCGATCCCGCGGGCGTTGAGCTCCTTGAAGAGCTTGTGGTTCTCAAACCCGGTGTCGGCGCGGATGATGATCTTGGCGGTGTGCCCGGCGCGGCCGACGCGGGCGAGCAGCTCATCCAGGAACCGGGCGATCCCGCGCTGGGTGTTCGCCTTGCCCTTGCGGTTGCGGATGTGAAGCACCTCGCCGGTGTCCGCCCTGACGGCCGTGATCGGGTGATAGCCGAGCTTGCGGGTGTACCCGTAGCTGGCGCCCTGCTTCTGGTAGCCGTAGACCTCGCCGACGAAGCTGTCGATATCGATCACCAACGGCCCGTCACCCGGCCCCGCCCCGGCCTGCCACGCGCGCGCGAGCGCCCGGTCGAGCACCCGGTCGAGCTGGCGGACATGCCCGAACGTGAACGCCCGCAAGAACGTCCCCAGCGTCGAGGGAGCCATCACCCGGTGACCCAGAATCAGCCCGGTCGACCCGGCCCGCAGCACGTTCATATCATCGATGCTGTCCGCACCGGCGAGCATGCCGTGCACCAGCGAGAGCACCTTGCGCCCCGGCAGCGCCGCCCCCGGCAACCTGGGATCAAGCCACACCGACTCGTTCACCAGCTCCTCGAGCCCCAACCGCTCCGCCAGCGACGCTGTCAGCAGCAGTCCCGCGTCGCTGATCAACCGTTCCTCGTCGAACCTGACACCGACCTGATCGAGCTTCGCAGGGCCCTCGGGAACGTCCGCAGCGTCATGCACCATATGAGTGAACCTCCTGACAGGGCCCCGGCTGCGCACACAGCCTGATAAAAGCCCTGCTCAGGAGGACATTTAAACCTCAGGCCCGGACGGAAAACCCCTCGCTACGCGGTGGTTCCAGGCTTAGGTCTGGGGGACGCCTACCCCCGTGCCGCAGCCGACATCAAGAATCTCGCGGCGGCCACCGCGGCGTTCAAGCGCGATCTGGACTCCATAGGTTCGGTGACCGCACGCTCCGCAAGCGCCTGGGCTCAGAAGGATGCGGGCGATCATGATGCCGTGTACGCCGCGTCGGCGATCGTGCGAAGCGACCTTGGGCTGCCAAAGCCCTCCGGTTTGGAGAAGGCAAACCTCTGACTCCCCCGCCAACCGAGACCGCTTCCGGGCTGGTCGAGAAACCGGAATATATGGCCGGTTTCTCGACCAGCGCCCGGATTCCCGATCTGTCCTGTGCGTCTGCTTTGGGCTTATGCGACAGCGCGTCCGAAACGGCCCGCAAGCTCGTGTCGAGCCGGGCGCCTCAGCGGGTCAGCGGTCTAGCTAGGTAGGCCTGCAGTGCTTGGGGAGCCGGGCCGTCGTGACGGAGCCCGACGTACCGGTCGGGGCGTACCGCCAGCACGGTTACCCCTTCGATCCCGAGCTGGTCGGCGACCGACGCGTCGATCCGGCCGATCGGTGGGTCCGCGGGTCGCGTGCACAGGCCGTGGACAGCACTGATCAGCGGCGAATCCGCGTGCGCGGCGTCGAGCGCGCTGACCAGGGCGAGGACCTCGCCGGCGGCAGTCTGCGGCCCGCCGAGGACGAGGAGCGTGTGGCGCCGGCGGTGAGTGAGCTCGTGCAGCGCGCACGGCTCCCCACCAGCGGGATGTACGGGCGGTGTGTCCGGGAGCCGACGGCCGGGCGGGAGACCGTTGGCCCGCTCGCCCGTCACGATCCCGCCGTCGGCGTAGGAACGGTCAAGCTCGGCTGCCGCGACGGCCTCATGGTGGGCCGACTCGGGGTCGGCGTAAGTCCGGCGGATCACCACGTCGCGCGCCGCCCTGTCGTCCCGCGCGGTCATCGCTTGTGCACCCTCGGCGTCTTCGCCAGACGCCACGATCCGCATCGCAACCGGGCGGCGTTCGGACTCGTAGCTATCCAGCAGACCCGGTCCACTCACGCCGCGACAGACGAGCGCAAGCTTCCAGCCGAGGTTAAAGGCGTCCTGTAGGCCCGTGTTCATCCCGTGACCCTCTGCCGGCGAGCACACATGAGCCGCGTCACCGGCCAGCAGCACGCGACCGGACCGGAAGCGCTCCGCAACGCGGGAGTGGCAGCGAAACCGCGCGGGGTTCTGCACAGCAGCGAACGCGACCTGCGGCTTGTACCGGTGGATTACATGCGTGGCGTCGCCGACGAGGTCGCTCGTCTCCGACGTCGGTCGCAGGTACACCCGCCACCGTCGACCCGGAAGTGGGGTCAGGATCACCGGCGCGGCATCCAGGTAGGCGGCGGCCACGTCAAACTCCTCATCCCATCCCTCGAGCGTCGCATCGAACACCGCCCACGGCGCCTCGACGTCGGTTCCGGGGAATTCGATCCCAACCAGCTCACGGACCGCGCTATGAAACCCGTCGCACGCCACCACCCACGACGCGTGCACCTCACCGCACTCACCATCCCGCTCCAACGTCAAAGCGACCCCATCCGGCCCGGGCGCAAGCCCGACCAGACGAGTCGATCGAGTCACAGCACCGCCGTGCTGTTCGAGGTAGGAAGTCAAGACCGACTCGGTCACCTCCTCAGAGATCCCCAGATCAAACCCGTAGCGGCCCTCCGCCAACCCGAGATTCAACTCGCCGAGCGTCTCGCCATCAGAACGAAACCGCGCTGCCCGAGTCTTCACCCCTTGATCAAGGACCCCGTCGACCAGCCCCAACGCCTCGAATATCTCCAACGATCGCGGATGCAGGACCGTCGCACGATCCCAACCCCGCGGGGCATCCAGCGCATCGATCAACAAGCAGCCAACGCCACGGCGCTCCAACTCAACCGCCAGCAGCAGCCCCGTCGGACCCGCGCCAACGACCACGACCCCGGGGCTCGGCTCGCGCATGACTGATGAGGGCGCCATGAGATTCTCTTCGTCGCTGCTCCATCCGAGCGGTCTGACCAATTGGCCTGAGGCCGTAGCGCTGCAAGATAGCGGTCGGCCCCAGCCGCATGTCCCAGAGCCCGCCGCCCGCCGCCGAGCCAGACCTGCTGATGTTCCCGTTTGCGATGACCGGAGCCGAGCGCCGACGAGAGCTCCTGTCGCCACCGGAGCAGCTGAGCCCGAGCGAGCTGCGCGTACTGTCATTGGGGCTGTTCGCGCTCGTGTTCGGCTTCTCCAACGCCGAGACCCACGGGTGGGGCGCCACGGCGACCGTCGTCGCGCTCATCGCCAGCCCGCTGCTGCTGACCGCGTTTGTGCTGATCGAGCGCCGCATCGAGCACCCGTTAATGCCGTTGCATATCGTGTGGGACCGCGCGCGCGGGGGTCGTACACCGCGCTCGATCGGCACCTCGCTGCTCTCGACGATCTACGCCAGCGCCGTCACCGGCTACCTCGCGACCCATCTCCACCTCAGAGGCCTGGCCTCCACCGCCCAGGTCCACGGCGAAACCACCGCGTTCTGGTGGGCCGCCGGGATCTTTGCCCTGGGGTTTGTGCTCGCGCTGGTGATCCTGCCCAGCCGATGCGAGGCCCGCACCGCGACCACCCTGACCGCTCTGGCCCGACACGCAATCGGCAACTGCAACCACGACCACTCGGCGGACGGCGCGGCCGTCACAGACCGCGCGGGCTCCCCAGAGCCAGCCTTGGCGCCGTAGGACGACCTCCTTTGCGTGACAAGCATAACCCCGACCAGCTCGGGGGAGGGGAAGACGACCACGCTCATCGGCCTCGTCCAGGGACTTGGGCAGATCGGCCACCCCGCGCTCGCGTGCCTCCGGGAGCCCTCGCTGGGACCGGTGTTCGGCATCAAAGGCGGTGGCGTCTCAGCACAGCGTCGGCTAGGCTGCAGTGGTGGGGACGTTCGGGTGACCGTGGTTCGTCGGGTGCTCTGTCTGATTGCTGCAGCGGGCGCGCTTTTGCTTGGCGCGGCACCGTCGTCTGCTTTCGTGTACTCGGCTTACCAGAAGCTCAAGTCGCCGCCGCCGAACTCGACCGCGTCCGACTACTTCTTCTCCCGCGCGATCGTGCCGATGGGCTTTGCTTCGAACCCGACCCTTACCTCGTTCATCGACTTTCCCCTGGCTCCACCTGGGTCGCTGATCAAGGACCAACCTGTGCTCGGTCAACCGGCGATGGGCCCGGCGGTCAACTCGAAGGGGATCTTCTGGGTGCAGTTCGGGGAGCTCGGCGGGCAGCCTTTCCCTTACTTCCAACTCGACTCGGCGAGCCTCGACAGTGGTGGCACAACCAAGATCGGCAGCCCGTGGATCGACGCGCCGTTCGGTGCGGATCCCGCAACGAATCCGCTCGCGATCGCGGCCAGTAACGATCACCTCTATTACGTGGCGATGGGCCGCGATACGGCGGAGGTGTCGGGCCAAATCTACTGGACGCCGCACGCCTCGATCTGGTCGATGCCGCTGGATGCGTCCGGCCTGCAGGTCCCGGGCTACCCGCTGACCGCTCATGAGCTCGTCGACCTCGCCAACACGTATTCCGACTACAACGGCGGGCCGATCGCGGTCGACTCGAAGTACCTCTACTTCACCGACTACACGAGCTTCGACAGCGCCAACAACGCGCTGGTCACGATCGGTCGCATGCGGATCGACGGATCCGAGTTCGACGAGGCGTACATCAGCTTGCCGGCCAACACGACGGTGACCTCGCTCGCGGTGGCCGGGGAATCGCTGTTCTGGTCGGCTCGTGACGGCAACGGCATGCCGTGGATCGGACGGGCAAAGCTGGCCCCCGGCTACCACGTCGACATCACCGCGAACTGGCCGTGGACGGGAGCGGAGGCGGTCGCGTCGGACGGAATCTCGCTGTATCTGCTGGGCCAGGACGGCCGCGAGATCGACCGGATCGACCCGGACACGGGGGTTGCGCTCGGCGGCATCGTCTACCCCGTGCAGAACTTCGGCACGTTCGAGCGGCCGGGCTACGGCCTCGCCGCCGACACGCGGGGCATAGCGTTCCTGAAGCTTCCGTGCTGCGGCCTACCGCGCGGCGAGCTCAAGCCGAAGATCCCAATGTGGCAGTCAGGAAGCAAGTCGGCCTCGTTCTGGCTCGATTGCCCGCTGAAGCTGTGCCGAACTAGTGCGGTGCTGACGAACGCTCACGGCGACGTCGCGGGATCGAAGGTGGCGCGGGTGTCGCTCGGACCGCACAAGGTCACGGTGCCGCTCAGCGCTGCCGGCCGGCGAACGCTGTCGATGCTCGGGCATGAGACCCTCAGCCTGGTCGTGATAGTCCGTGGGATCGCCCATCCGACGGTGATCCACGGCGTCGTGCTCGCGCCAACCAGCCGAATCGCCATCGGCTGCCCGAAGACGCTTGAAACACCAGGTCCGGTCCGCCTGACGGGCGGGCTGTTCGCCGCCACTCCTGGACGGCACGGCATCGGCGGCCAGACCGTGGAGCTCACGGTCAGCTCTCCATGGGCACCGACGATGCACACGACCGACAGGAGCGGCTCGGCCGGCACCTTCCACCTCTCCGCAACGCTGTCGATGCCGGGCAAATGGCTGCTTGACGCCGTGTGGATAGGCGACCGGGACTATGAGGGTGCACGTGCCCAGGGCTGCCTGGTGACGGTCAGGCAGCTGCCGGTGTCGCTCCACTACCGGCCGACGTCGCCCGCCGCGCTGCATGCGGCGAGGTTCGCAGCGACCGGCGGGACGGCGAGCGACCGCTACTGGTGGAACTTCGGGGACGGAACGAACGGGCTCACCGACCTCGGCCGGTCCCCGAGACACACCTACCAGCAAGCGGGCCAGTACACCGTGACGATGTACCTCTCCGCCGGGGCAACGATCCTCTCTCGAGCCACGAAGACAATCACGGTCACCGGTCCGCCCGTGCCCCCGACCGCCGAGTTCACGGCGACCCCATCGGCGCCGATCGTCGGCCAGTCGGTGAGCTTCGACGCAAGCGGCTCGACCGATCCAGACGACGCGATCGTCGCCTACACCTGGACATTTGGCGATGGTGCCACCGGCACCGGCAAAACCGTCACACACGCCTTCACGCAGCCCGGCAACGATCAGGTGATTCTGACCGTCACCGACCGGAGCGGTCTCCGCACGACGACCAGCCAGACCGTCCACGTCACCCAGTCGCTACCGGACCTCGCGGTCGCGTCGGTGGACTCGGAAGCGCTCGGCACCGGCACAACCGCGCCCTGCGAGATCACCTACACGCTGACCAACCTCGGGCGCGGCGATGCCCCGGCTTCGACCACCCACGTCGTTCTCTCCAAGAACGGCGCATCCGAGCCAGCCGCCGACGTCAGCTCGCCACCGCTCGCAGCCGGCGCAAGCCGACAAGAACAAACCAGCATTCCGAGCGGCCGTGTCGGCTGCGGCGCCGGCAGCGGCACAACGGTCACCGTGACCGCGAACTCGACCGGGGCGGTCACCGAATCCGACACCGGCCACGACACCAACGACCTCCTCAGCCGAACGTTCTGAGACTAGACGCGTCTTTGCGCTTCTCGGGGTGGTGCGTGCCTGCCGGGAGGGTGCGCGACTGGGTACAGCGTCGGTCGGGACGACTGCGGCAGCGACGGCAGATGCAGGCACTGTGACCAGACCTGCTGCAAAGGCACCTGTCGCTCGGCGACCCTTGACGGCGATCGGACGCAGCGAATAAGGTCTTAGGTTCTGAGCCTAACGGGGGATCCGAGTCTGTGCCCAGATTGACAACGGCTGTTCTGCTCGTCGCGGCCGTCGCGGCCGTCGCGAGCCGAGCGGCAATGGCGTCCGCGGCGCCACCGAGCTATCACTCGCCCGGCTACAAGGGAAGCACGAGGTTCACGAACGTCGCTCCGGCGACGTTGCCGCCAGTTGTGCTCGGCACCGGCAAGTATCCGAACCTGTTGGTGGACGCGGCCGGGACCGCGCACATCGTGTTCACCCGCGACGGCGGCACCAGCGCACCGGACGCGATCACGTACTGCAGCTTGCAGCGCGGCATCAAGAGCTGTGCGCCGTCGGGTGTCGTCCCCAATCCACAGGCGCCAGACCCAGGACAGGGTCTCGCCTTCGCCGGCAATTTCCCCGCCGGTAACCACGACTTCGAGGGGGCCGTTCCGCTGGCGATCGGCAACCAGCTGTTCCTCGTCGATCGGCGCTTCCCCGACGTCTTCAACACCCCGGCGTCGACCACGTCGGACAGCAACGTGTTTGAGTGGAGCTCGATCGACGGGGGCGCGACGATCACCGGTCCCGGCCAGATCGGGGACAACCAGATCGCAGGTGGCGCGATCGCCTACGGCGATCCGGGGAGCCCCTCGATCGGCACGATCAGCGCCACCGAGACGGGCGGAACCTTCTTCCAGGGCAGCCCCGCAGGGCAGTACACGACCGCCAAAGCGCCGCTCGGCACCGGCGATCAGGCCTACGACGGCGCGCTCGCGCTCGACGGCACGTTGCCGATCGCCGTGTTTGCAGACCTGAGCGGAACGGTGTTCGTACGGGAGTGGTCCGGCCAAGGCGACGTCAACGACGCGAGCACGTGGTCGGAATCGTCCTTCCCCGGGTTCTCCCCCCAGATCATCGGTGGCGGCGCAGGCGTGTTCGTGCTGTACAGCGACAGCACGGTGCAAGGGGGCAATCTGCAGATCCGCCGTATCGCGAGCGGGCAACCCGCCGGGTCCCCAATACCCCTCGGCACCTCGACCTCGACTCCGGCGATCGCGGAGGACGCGTCGGGGCGGCTCACGTTCGCCTACACCGACGGGCTCGGGATCGAGATCCGCACCTCCACGGACGGCATCCACTTCTCCGCCCCGGAGCTGGCGGCGACGATCCCACCCGGCACGACGATCGCACATCTCGTCGCGGCGGCGACGGCAGATGGCGGCGGGTTCGTCTCGTTCGTGCAGAACCCGACCGGTGCCGAGGGGGTCGGTGCGGTGATCGCGTCGGCGTTCGGGACTCAGCAGGCGACCGGGAAGCCCGGCCTGGGTCCGCTTCCCGGCGGTGGAATCGGCTCGTCGGTCGGCGACCAGCTCGCGACCTCAACCTGCACGACCGCCAAGTTCGGCATCGTCGACGCGGAGATCAAAGCTGGGTGTTTTGCCCACGATCCCCAGGACCCCAATCTCGACGTGTCGCTCGGCGAGGTCGACATCAACGGTCTGCGGATCATCCCGGACGCAGGCGTCAGGATCGGAATCGACCCGAAGCTGCACACGATCGACACGACCGGCAGCGTCAAGGTCGTCCTCAGCGGACCCGGGATCGACATCACGCTCTGGCATGGCGAACTCCACGCCAAGATCCCGATCGCCGCCGCGGGCTACGACCTGTTCGACCTCCACGAATTGACCGCGCCGCTCGTCGCCGGATTCCCGATCGACGGCGATGTCGACATCAAGCTGATCAACGGCGGCGTCCAGGTACCGGTCTCGTTGAAGCTGCCGGGCTACTTCGGCGGTGTCACGGGCAGCGCCACGTTGCAGGCCACGATCTCGGGTGGGCTGCAGCTGAGCTCGGTGGAGTTCAAGGTCGGTGACGCCAACTTCGGGGGGCTGGAGCTGAAAAACGTTGACGTCAGCTACACCCTCCAGGGCAACGTCTGGAAGGGGGCCGCGACGCTCAACGTCCCCGCGGGCGGCTCGGCGCTCAGCGTCTCGGTCTCGGTGGAGTTCGACAACGGCGCCTACCGGAGCGGTTCGTTCGACGTGGGCCTTCCCTACCCGGGGGTGCCGTTGGACCTCAACGACACGCCGCCACAGCTGTACCTGACCCACGGCGGCCTCGGTCTTGGACTGAATCCATTGACGCTGTCGGGCACGATCGGGTTCGGCATCTCTCCGGTCTCGGTGCCCGGGACCGGCGGCCAGCACGACTACGCGTTCAGTCTCGACGGGAAGCTCAGCGTCGCGTTCGGGAACCCAGTCACGATTACGGTCGGCGCAACCGGGTTCCTATACAAGATCCAGATTGCACAGGCGACCCTCACCTACAAGATTCCCGACCAGGTCACGCTCACCGGCTCGTCCGGCTACGACCTCGGGATGATCGAGTCCAAAGGGACTCTGAGCGCGATCATCGACCCGCAGAGCAACACCTTCGGCGGCCAGATCCGCTCGGACATCATCATTCACCTCTCCAAGCTCGGGCTGTCCTCGCTGTTGCCGACGAACGTTCTCGACGGCGGCGACATCACAATTCCCTCGGAGGCGATCGCGGTGAACAACTCTGGCTTCGGCGTGTACATACCGGCGCCTGGCTTCTCGGGCTTCTTCGGCACGATCGCGTACCACTGGGGTGATGCGGTCCCCGAGGTGTACCCGTTTCAGGACGTGACGAGCCAGTTCACGGCGGGGATTCCGCAGGCCGCGGGAGATCGGCACCGCGCCCGCGCAGCCGCCGTCACGAGCTTCCGCGTGCCCCCGCACTCGCCAACCGCGAGCATCGCGGTCGCCGGTGCCGGCGGAGCGCCGTCCGTCGTCCTGATCGCTCCGAGCGGTCATGAGATCACGCCTGCGACGACGGTCGGCGGCGGCGCGACTGTCGTGGCCCTGGGCGATCGGACCGCGGGCATGACGTATGTCGGCATCAACCACCCAGCGGCGGGGCGCTGGACGGTGCAGCAGGCGAGCGGCAGCCAGATCGCGATCGCAGACGTGAAGTACTCGATCGGCGAGTCGCCACCGGCAGTGCACGCGAGCCTGGCCGGCTCGGGGTTCCGCCGGACGTTGCGCTACCGGGCGACGATCCCGGCCAACGTGACGGTCACGTTCGCCGAGCGGGCCGGGCATCTGTTCCACGTGATCGGCCGTGCCCGCCGGGGCGCCGGCACGATCCAGTTCACGCCGGCATTCGGGCCACCCGGCCGCCGGCAGCTTGTGGCGCTGGTCGCCAACGGCGGCGTCCCCCTCACGAGTAGCGTCGTTGCCGCGTTTGTCGCCCCCCGACCGCCCCGTCCCGGTCGCGCGGGTCACCTGCGGGTGCGCGCCGGCCGCGGCGCATTCACGTTCAGCTTCACGCCGCCGCCGAACGCCGCCCGGACACTTCTGGTGATCGTCGGCAGCGACGGCCGCCACCTCCAGCGAATCGTTTCGCGTCCCACGCGAGGAGGATCCGTGCCGGTGATCGGGTTCAACGACCGGGTCACCGTCACGGTGATCGGACTCGGCCCCGACGGGACGCCCGGGCCAGGAGCGACAGCGAGCGCTCGGCGCGCGACGTAGTTCCGAGTGCGCACGTCCACCGCGATGGCCCGGCCTCGATCCAGCGGACGGGGCATCGGGCCGTGCTGCGTTCGACGACGATGCGACTAGCTCTCGGCGCCGCCGAGGTTGCTCGGTGGTGGATCGACGAGCTCGAGGGCGCCGAAGCCGGCTAGTGGTCCGTCCATCAGGAAGATCTCGATCGTGAGGTCAGGTTCGACGTGCGCTTGGCTGAGGAACGCGAGCACCTTGCGACCCGTCAGCTGTTCGATCATTTCGCTGTAGCGCTCTTTCATCATCCGTTGGAAGTCACGGCGCATCTCGAGCACCCGGTCGGGTTCGCCGCCTTGCATCATCGTGCGCTCGATTGCCGTGAACCCGTCCGTGAGCACGCACACGATCAAGTTGTCGAGCACGTAGGTCTTGGCCTTGATCGGCCCGCGGCCGTAATGCTCGCGCATGAACGCGACGATCCGGTTCGTGATCTCGGACATCAGCCTGCCGCCGGCGAGCGGGCGCAGTGCGCCATCGTCGGGCCCGGCGTCGCTCATCGCCGGCCTCGTGTGACTCTGCTGACTGTGCTGCTCATTGGTGCAAGTAGTCCGTCGTTTCAGCCCCCGCGCCTGAGGCGGGCGCGAGGCTTAACGTCGATGCCGTGTGAGCGTACCCGAACCAGCCGTCCTGGACGACTTGTATTCGGTTGGGATCGGAGTAGTGCCGGACAGGTTGAGGTTTGGCTGCGCGCCTGCGCGCGGGGCGGCCAGGCATCAGCGCCGAGCGCGCTCGCGGTGGCCGATGGCGCAGACGCGCACTGAGGCGAGCCGATGGGCACAGCTGGACGCTAGGCTTGGGGAGCACACCTTCGTGGGGCCTCTCCCTCTCTCTCAGCCCAGCGGTGGTCTTCTCAACGAGAAGAGTTGGGAACGAGACGGGCATGAGCATCTCAGAGCCCAGGTTGACGGGCCGACAGCAGTTGGCGGCGATCTCCCGCTCGATGGCGGGTTTGCAGCGCGAGCACTATGGTCGCGAGTCGACCAAGGTCAACGCGTATGCGATCAAGGACATGATCGTGGTGGTAGTGCGGTTGAAGCACCTCACGCCGCTCGAGAAGTCAATGGTGGATGGAGGCGAGCCTGAGCGCGTGCTCGCTCTGCGTGCGGAATTCGCTCGCGTGATGGCCGGGCGCTACACGCACACGGTCGAACAGGTCACTGGACGAACCGTCGTCGCGTTGCTTTCGCAGGCGCATGTCGACCCCGACATCATTGTCGAGGCGTTCTTCCTCGACCGACGGTTCGCGTCAAACGTCACCGACGGCCTGGCGGAAGTGATCGACCTCCCGTAGGCGGTCGACAGTTGGGCGACGGGCGTGAGCGACTCGCTTGACGTCTCGACCCAACCCGGTGGGGTGTAGGAACCCCGCGCCTCGGCTCGCCCCTGACTTCGGGGCGCCAGCGGTGCGCCGAGCTCTCTCGGCGCTCTGTTAGGGTCGCGCCGTGGACCTCGATCGGGTGCCAGAGGCCGTTAGATGATCGTTCAGCGGCTGGACCAACCGCCCGGTGACCTCGAGCTGCGGAGCGGCTGGACGATCAAGCCGGAGGGAGCGTGCCGCGGGGACGTGTGCGTTGCGCTGAGCTCGCCGTTCGACCTGCGGGAACTCGCGGACAAGCTTGGGATGGCGCTCGTCCGCGATCAGGCACACGATCTCTGGGCGCTTGGCCCGGAGGCGGGCGGGCCCGTTCTCAGGAGCGCGGAGCTCCCGGACCTGGTGCTGCCCGACCGCTTTGGGGAGGAGTTCGAGCTGCGGTCCCTGCGCGGCACGAAGGTATTCATGATCGCGTGGGCGTCGTGGTGAGGGTGCCGCTTCGATCTGCCCGGGTGGCGGAGGTTGCGAGAGGAGCTCCATCCACAGGGGCTCGAGGTGGTCAGCGTTGCGCTTGACACCGGTGGCGCCGGCGCCGCCGGTTCATGGATCGAGCAGGCCAAGACGACGCATCCGGCGCTGCTTGACGAGGCGCACGTGCTCGACGAGCTGCTCGGGATCGTGAACGTCCCGAGCGGGGTGTGGATCGACGAGTCGGGGATGATCGTGCGTCCGCCCGAGCCGGCGTTCCCTTGGCATCCTCGGCAGCCGAGCGAGGAGCTGCTCGCGCAGCTGCCGCCGTTGCTGGTCGAGCAGCTCGGTGAGGCGCAGAAGATGCGGATCGATCCCGATCGTTATGTGACCGCTCTGCGCGACTGGGTCGCTAATGGCGAGTGGTCCCGCTACGCGCTGACGCCGGAACAGGTGACCGCTCGCTCTGGACCGCGCGGCGACCAGGACTCTCGTGCGGCCGCTTGCTTCGAGCTCGCCCAGCACCTGGAGCGTGCTGGGCACGCCGCGGACGCGGCGCCGTGGTTTCGCCAGGCCCACCGTCTGCAGCCGGCGAACTGGACCTACAAGCGGCAGGCGTGGTCGCTGGCGGACCCGCTCCAGGGGCCGACCGACGCCTACGAGTCGGATTGGCTGACCGACGTACGGCGGCTCGGGGCGGAGAACTACTATCCGCCGCTCGAGCTCTGACGAGCGCCGGGCCTCGATAGCTCGAGTCGAGGCGAACTCGGCGTGCAGCTGCAGCTGCCATGCGGCGGCGGGAGTACCGCTCGAAGGTCTGCTGTAGTCATAAGCGCGGACGCGCGGGATTGCGCGCGGCCTATCGATGCTGCGATGCGCTCCGGGACAACCATGACCACGTTCGGCTCGTTCGCGCTCGTGCTCGGGGCGGAGAGACCGCGCACTACCTCGCGGGTCTTCTCTTGCGCGTGCCTGTGGGCCGGCAGCTGCGCACCCGCGATGGCCACCGTGCGCGCGTGCATCTGTTCTATCCCCGACGCGACCGCGACAGCGGTTCGGTGACGCTCGGCAGCGTCCCACACGCTGCGGCCAGGCCACGTTTCCGTCCTCCGGCGATCACGTCGGCAAGCTGGGTGGCCTGGCGCTGACCGCGCTCGCCGGCGTGACCGTCGCCGTGATCCTCCTCCGCGGAGGCCATGCGGAGCTGACGAACCTCACCCGTGATGCTTGCCTGCTGCTCGCCGTGCCGGCGATCGCCAGCGCGGTCAGCCTACTCGTGCTTGGCACGCTCGCTCCGTGGCGGCGGTGAGCGTGGGCCTTACGACGAAGACGACGGTGGTTTGATGGGGCTGCTGTTTGATGGCGTTGGAAACACTCCTAGAGCCTGCCGGCCGTGGCCTTGGCGGCCTGGCTGACGAGCGACGGGATCGCGGCGAAGTCGAGCGCCGGACCGAACCGCTGACCCTCGCCAAGCGCGTACAGGATCCACTGCTTCAGCATCGCCCGCTGCGTGGCGTCCGTCCGCACGATCGCGTACATGTAGGTGGAGATCGGATACGCGAAATGAGCCCCGCGCGGCGGGTTGACGATCTGCAGCGCGCGGATCGACCGCACCGACTTGACCGTCTCGGCGGCGGTCTCGATGTTGCTCAGGTTCGGATACACGTAGTTGCCGGCGGCGTTCTCGATCGCGGCCGCCGGCAGCCCATGGGTGAGCAGGTACGGCACCCCGACGTACTCGATCGCACCGGTGGTCGACTCGAGGATCGAGACGCCGTTCGATGTGCTCGGTTGCGAGACACCCGCCGGAAAGCTGACCGTGGCACCCGTCCCGATCCTGGTGCGCCAAGTGCTGTTCGCGGCCGACAGGTAGCTCGTGAACACGTACGTCTCACCCGAGCCGTCGGTGTTGATCGGAACGATCTTCGTCGAGGGCAGGTGTAGTCGCGGGTTGACAGCCCTGATGCTGGAGTCGTTCCAGCGCTTGATCTGCCCCATATAGATCTCCGCGAGCAGCTTCGGGGTCAGGTGCAGCGTCAGCCCGACCCCGGGCAGGTTGTAGCCGATCCCGAGGGCCGACACCGTCCACGGGATCTGGAGACAGGTCGGGCACGAGCTCAGCTCCGAGGAGGTCAGCGGCTCGTCCGAGGCGTCGAAATCGACGGTGCTCGAGGCGACGTCCGTGCCGGCGGTCAGAGCCGCGGCCTCGACGTAGTCGATCCCGACGCCGTAGAAGGCTTGGAACGACGCGGACCATTCGGCGAGGACCGGCGCGACCAGCGTCGACCCGACGCCCGACAGCGTCGCGGCAGCCGCCGCGCTCGGGGCCAGCGCTCCGGCAACTGCCGCGGCCACACAGGCCATCAGGCACGTCACCTTGCAAGCGCGCGTGCGGGGAGCGCGTGACGGCCGCTGAATCCTCGATCTGCTCGCGTGCACGGCTCTGACCCCGGCCGGATCATCGCAACCGCCCCCGCGCCGGTTGTTGCCGAGGCGTTACCGCGTAGGCCCTTAGACCGGTCTAGCCCAGGGCTTACTGGTCAGGCTTTGCTGGTCGGCGGATGCCGGGAGATTGGCGATACATGTCCGATTTGTCCAAGACGCGATCGTTCGCGGGCTGCTTGGATACTCCCACAGCGCTAAGAGAAGGAGCCTGAATGAACGTTGAATTCATCACCAGCGTCGCCCCGATCACCTCCGATCCTGCGGCCAGCCGGCGGTTGTATGTCGACGCGGTTGGTCTCCCGCTCGAGGGGGACGACTACATCCACAGCGAGAACGTCCCCGGGAGCCGGTCCTTCGGCGTCTGGCCGCTCGCCCAAGCCGCCGAAGCGTGCTTCGGCTCCTCTGAGTGGCCGCCCGACCGCTCGGTTCCGCAGGCGTCGATCGAATTCGACGTAGCCGACGCGGATGCTGTCCGCGCCGCCGAGACGGAACTACGCGACGCGGGCTACGACATCCTGCACCCAACCCGAACCGAACCCTGGGGCCAGACAGTCGTGCGCGTGCTCTCCCCCGAGGGGTTAGTAATCGGGATCTCCTACGCGCCGTCGATGCACTCGTAGCGCCGCGCGTGCTGACGTCGGGATGCCGCCGTCGTTGATCAAGGCGCTCTCGCCGCATCCATTGACGCGAGCATGCCGTCTCCGCTTTCCGAACGCTCGATGACAAGCGCGTGTCCGAAACACAGCCATAAGCGGACGCGAACCCGAGCGTCCCGGCCTGCACATTAGGACTTCGCTACCGAAACCCAGGCTCAGCCGTTTCGATAGTCTCTGTCGATGGCTGGCCGAACGCGGCGCCTGCCGTCTGTTCTGATGCTGGCGCTGGGGTTGCTCCTGCTGCAGGCCCCGCTCAGTGGCGCAGTCTTCCGCCCCGGGGGGTCACCCGTTCGGCCGGTGAGGGGCAGCAACACCGAAATGGTGATGTCGGGGCTCGGCCCGGGCCGGGCGGTCAACGGTTTCGTCCCGGACGCCGACAACCCCTTCGACCCGGTCGTCGACCCCTACCCTCCGAGCAACCCGACGACCGGTTTCACCCGCAAGGACGAGGGCCATGCCGGCATCATCTACGGCAGGCCAATCGGCGGCGGGGAGCAACTCAACCTCTACTGCATCGACCTCTTCACCTTCACGAGAATCGGCATCGGCTACAGCTACGGCACCTGGGACGCCGCCAATGTCCCCAATGTGGGCTACGTCGCCCGGGTGCTGAACGAGTACTACCCGACCACCGACCAGCCCGCTTCGCTCCCCAACGTCTATGACAAGGCCGCCGCCGTGCAGTCGGCCATCTGGTTCTTCAGCGACCGCTACGTGCTGAGCTCCACCAGCCCGCTGCGCAGCGCCGTGGTCGGAATCGTGGACCACATCAAAGCCGAGGGGCCGCTGGTCGAACCCCCTCCGCCCAGCCTCACCCTCGATCCGCCGCATCTGAGCGGTCCTGCCGGCAGCGCGGTCGGAGCGTTCGCGCTCACTACGAACAATCCCGTCCACAGCCGCCGCCTCCGTGGCCTCCGAGCCGCCCCGGACGCGACCCTCAATGCGACGGGCGGCAATATGTTCTCCAACGCGGCAGGCACGGTTCCGATACCCAACGGGGCCACGGTGCCGTCCGGGGAGAGAATCTGGATGCGCTCCACGGGTCCGACGATCGCCGAACTCGAGGCCACGGCGACGGCCATCGTCCCAACCGGCAGCGTCTACCTCTACGACGGCAACGCTGGGGTCAACGACGCCCAGAAGATGATCCTGGCCGCGACGGCCCGCTTGACGACCACCGTCCAGGCCACAGCCGAGTTCATTGACCCCGGCTCGCTGGTCGTGACAAAGACAATCGCCGGTCCCGCCGCCGGATCGCAGGGGCGGGTAGTCATCCACGTGGCCTGCGATGACGGCATGGGCAGGCCGGACCTCGTCATCCCTGCCGGTACCCCGGCGGGGAGCAGGTCGCACACCTACGATCAGATCCCGGCCGGAACCGTGTGCGCCGTCATCGAGACATCCAACGGCAGCGTGACCGGCACGGATGTGGTGGTGACCGGGGACGGGCAGGAGGTGACCATCCCCGGCGGCGGCCGCGACCACGTCGATGTCACCGATACCTACCACA
Organism: uncultured Solirubrobacterales bacterium; assembly: GCA_963769695.1. Classification (GTDB taxonomy): domain Bacteria; phylum Actinomycetota; class Thermoleophilia; order Solirubrobacterales; family Solirubrobacteraceae; genus Palsa-465. The sequence continues at coordinate 245,096 of CAVYMX010000007.1, forward strand.
CCGTCACCATCCCCATCCCCATCCCAGGCTCCGGTTCCCTGCTCGTCACCAAGACCATCGCGGGCCCGCTCGCCGCCCACCAGGGGCCGGTAACCATCCATGTGGTCTGCAACGGCACGGCCCTGCCGCCGCTGGTCGTCCCTTCAAGGAGTCGGGCGGGCAGCGTCTCGCACAGCTTCGACGACATCCCGGCGGACTCAGCATGCACGGTCACGGAGACCGCTGACGGGGCCACCGACACGGTCGCGGCGAGCGTGGCTGGCAGCGGCCAGAGCGTGACCGTCCCGGCGGGCGGCGTGGTCCCAGTGAACGTGATGAACGTCTATTACCAGCGCCCGTCCGAGGTCGACCCGGACGTGACCACGCCGCCATCCGGGACGCTGGAAGTGACCAAGACCATCGCCGGACGGGGCGCCGGTCAGCAAGGTCGCATCGCCATAGACGTGGCCTGCGGCGGTCCACTGCACGGGTTCGCGTTCCTCATCCCGGCCCAGACCGGGCCTGGTTCTGTGTCTCGCGTTTTCCCCGACCTCCCGCCCGGGGCCCGCTGCACCGTCACCGAGACAGCCGACGGCCGCACGGCTACCGTGACCGTGGTCGCGACGGGGCAGCGCACGGCGACCATACCCGTCAACGGGACAGCGACGGTTCACCTCACCGACAACTACTCCAGGAGGGCGCCACCTCCGGTCGTTCCGCCGCCCGGGCTCGGATGACGTCAGGCCGAAGCGCGGCTGCGTCCTGGGAGCCATGCCGCGCTCGTGGTTGACCCCGTCGAGGGGCTCGGTTAGTCGGGCAACCGGCGCTCGAGAACTGCAGCGACGTCACCCTGTTTAAGCGCCGCCGCACCGCCGGAACTTATCGCGTAGTACGACATCATCTGGCCGCCGGGCGTTTCGTCGATCCGGACCAGCATCCGGCCCAGCTCAAGTGCTTGGAACGCCTCCGCGAGGACGTATTTCAGCGCGTACCAGGTGTCGGGTCGATCGTCGGCGGTGTACTGGTCGCCAAGCCACGGGGTGAATAGTCTGTCCATTGCGCTCCGCCCGCCCTGCGGAAGCTGGGAGGCGATTCCGGCGAGCACTCGGCAGCCCGTTGGGCCAACGGCAGCGCGCTGAAATGCTGAAGCAGCGTGTCGAAATCGAGCGGCCCGGAGGCGCCGGTGGGCGAGCTACCACGTCAGCAGGTTGATCTTCACCCCTCGAGCGCCCGAACAACGATGGCACGGGCGCAAAGTAGCAGACGAGTCGACCGGACCAGCGGCGATCTTGCGGCGATTCGCGAGGTGCTGAGCGGCCACCGAGCCGGCACTTGCTTTCGTGTCATCGCGGTGCTTCGGTGTTCAAGCCGTCTCAAGAGTGTTCCCACCGGGGGCGCTGCGCTGGCTGGGACCGGGGTGCGCTAGGAGGGGTCGAGTAGCTGACCTGAGCCTCCAGGTCGGTGCCGCTCGCCGGGCGGGCAGGCCGACAATCTCTACACCGCGCCGGACCTCCTGCTGCATCCGCCAGGTGATTGTGGCAACGCGGTCGCGATGGCCGTCAGAGCCACGACGAGCAGCCTTTGTCCAAGCCGTTCACACCTTGAGTCCTTCGGGCTGCTGATGCCTGCCTGCACGGTGGACGGCCTCGATCATCCCTCGCGGGACCGGCGGTCTGTACGTGTGGCAGCTGGCGCGAATCACCGGGATCGGGTGATACCTGGTCACCTGATCGTTTGCCACGCTCGGCGCGTATTTGTAGACGAAGAAGCTTTCCCGATTGGAAGCCAAGCGGTCCGCGACCTCGCGGATGATGTCAGCGGTTCGCGGAGACGACCCAAGGAGCAAGCATGACCACAACCACGTCAGATTCCACCACAACCGAGACCGAGGACCGCCTCGCGATCCTCGAGCTGATCGGACGCCTTGCGCTGCTGCTCGACGCGCGCGACTGGAACGCGCTCGAGCAGGTGTTCACCGACACGGTCTACAGCGACCGCACCTCGCTCTACGGCGGCGAGCCAATGACCCTCGGTGCCTCCGAGTTCGTCGGCGGATGGCGCCAAGTCGCTGGGCAACCTCGATGCAGTCCACCACCTGATTAGCTGTCACGTGATCAACCTCGACGGCGATCAGGCAACCTGCGCGGCCAACATGCAGGGCACACACGTGTACGCCAACGCCTCTGGCGGCCCCATGTGGACAGTCGGCGGCCGCCACGACTACCAGCTCAAACGGACCCCCGATGGCTGGCGGATCTCCGGACTCACATTCACCATCCAATGGGCGACTGGCAACGAGCACATCGCGACCCTCGCGATGGCCGCCGGACAATCCTAACTGAGTACACCCCCCGGAGGGGAGCGTCAACTTGAGCGACCTGGGCGTTCTGTCGAATCTGGGCGCCGTACTCGAGCCGTTGCCCGTCTAGCTGCTTTCGAGCCGTCCACCGCGATTAAAGGAAGCCGATACCAAATGACTAGCCAAGCGATTCGCGACCCACTTGCAGACCATCTCATCACCCCGCAGAACGCGGCGTTCGTGCTGATCGACTACCAGCCGTCGCAGTTCGCGACCGTCCGATCGATGGATGAGACTCTGCTGCGCAAGAACATCGTCTCGACCGTGAAGTCCGTTAGAGCATTCGGAGTGCCGATCGTGCACTCCACCGTCAACGTGGCATCAGGCCAGCAGCAGCCGACCGTCCCCGAGCTCGCCGAACTGCTCCAGGATAACCCTCCGCTCGACCGCACGACCGTCAACTCGTGGGAGGACACCGAGTTCGTGCAAGCGGTCCACGCGACCGGGCGCCGGAAACTCATCTTCTGCGCGCTCTGGACCGAGGTGTGCATGGCGTTCACGGCGCTCGACGCCCTGCGCGAGGGCTATGAGGTCTATCCCGTCGTGGACGCGATCGGCGGGACGTCGCCCGAGGCGCACCGCGCCGGGCTTGAGCGGGTCGTCCAAGCCGGTGCGCAGCCGATCAGCTGGGTATCGCTCGCCTGCGAGCTACAGCGTGACTGGGCGCGGCTCGAGACGGTTCCGGCGATCGTAGAAATCGTCCTCACAGACCGCCTGCTGCAAGAATGACCATCACCGTTGACCTTCAGCAACACGCTCAGTCCCGACTTCTATTGGGATTCCTCAAACGAGGGTGGGAACGCGGTAGGAGGCATCAATCCGCCTCGCTGGAGCCTGGATGGCGCGATCGCGTACCTCGACGAGGCGAGGCGACGTCGCGGTCCAATCGATCAGCGCGCCGGCACTTCGTGCAACACAAGCCAACGTCGCATGGTCGTGAGCGAAGAGCGCCACCTGAGGGAAGGCGCTCCGTCGTGATCGCCATCGCAGGAGCTATGAGCAGGCAGTACCGCGACCGGCTCACGCCGGATACCGGGGTCGGCGCGGTCGTCGCGTCGTGTAGAGAAGGCGGGGCGTAGTCCAGAAGAGCAAGCGGCCCGGCTACCTTCCCCGACTGGTGACGTCCGGGAAGCCGCAGCCCAATCGTGTCCGCGAGCGGCGGCGTGCGGTGACCGTCAAGGCGTACTTCTAATGCGCCGCGAGGCGCCCTGTTGTATCCCCGGTGCAGCCGGGAGGGACTCGGAGGAGGGTCCTTGGGTCTGATGGCTTACCGCGATCCGAAAGGTGAACGGGACAAGCGCATGCCAGAAAAGCGGCGGTCGAGCCCAGGTGTCAGGGGCGGCGCGTCGCGAGACCCGCGCGATATGGCGAAAGCTGGATTGCCTGATATCCCAATCCCCAGAAGACATAAAGGCCAGTCCGCCGGAAAGACACCCGAGACCGGCGCCAGGCTCTGCGGCGGCATCGTAGAAGGGTCGCTGCAACCTCCGGAGCGTGGAGCGTTGCCCAATGAGGGCAATCAAGGGGATGAGTGGGACGCCTACGTCGTGCTCGGACGTATGACAGGGACGAACGCGGGATCAACCTTCGGGGCGCGAGCCCCATGGTGACGGAGTGCCCATAGTAGTCGTGGGAGTCGCGACCCACCGAGGAGGGCGGGAGAGCCGTCCACAGGGCGAAGGGGCACAGGTGGCTGGACATCCGAGAACCGGGAGGTATGCGTAATGCAGAACGCCGAAACGGTATTGAGTGTCCTCCGTGAACGCGGCAGGCGCGGCCTGCCGTTGGATGAGCTGTATCGGCAGTTGTTCAACCCGCAGCTGTATTTGCTGGCCTACGGGCGCATCTACTCCAACAAGGGAGCGATGACCCCCGGACCCGACGCGGAGACCGCGGACGGCATGACGCTGGGCAAGATCGAGCGCATCATCGACGCGTTGCGTCACGAGCGCTACCGGTTCAAGCCCGTCAGACGGCGCTACATCCCGAAGAAGGACGGGAAGCAGCGGCCGCTTGGTCTGCCTTCATGGTCGGACAAGCTGCGTCGGCGAAGTCGTGCGTCTTCTTTTGGAGGCGTACTACGAGCCGCAGTTCTCCGATCATTCCCACGGCTATCGTCCTGGTCGTGGCTGTCACACCGCCTTGCGCGACGTGGCCGTCGCTTGGACCGGGACGACCTGGTTTATCGAAGGCGACATCTCCCGCTGCTTCGACCAACTCGACCACTCGGTCATGCTGGCGACGCTCGGGGAGAAGATCCACGATAACCGGCTGCTTCGACTGGTCGGCCAGATGCTGCGAGCCGGGTACCTGGAGGACTGGGTGTGGAACGCCACGCTCAGCGGCGCGCCGCAGGGCGGGGTTATGACTGCTCCCACGCAACAGGTAACTTGGGTCATCGGGGCCTGTCGGGGTGGGGATCGTGTGTCGGATTGTGATGCCGTCGTCGCCGATGAGCACTTCTCGGACGACGAGTTGAACGATGCGTTGGCGTTCCTCGACGGTCAGGTTCTGGGCGTTCTCGGCGAGGCGTGCGAGGAACCCTTCGAGGTTCTCGGCGAGCTGGAGGTAGGTCTCGCCGTCGTGCAGTTCGGCGTCGAGCGCGGCGAGTTGGGCGATGATCGTGGTCTCGCGTTTGCGCAGCGCCGGCATCCGGGCGCGGAGCTCGTCGAGTGTGATGAGCTGTTCTTGGTAGGCCTCGATCAGGCGGGTGCTGCCGGCCTTCACGCGCGCGAGTTCGCGCTCCAGGCCGTCGCGGCGGTGAGCGGCGGGGCTTTCGGTCCGCAGCGCGGTCAGGCGCCGCTCGATCTCGGCTCTGACCAGCGCGGGGTCAGACAGCAGCTGCTCGACTTCGCCCCACACGAGCGCGTCGAGCTCGTCGGCGCGGATTGGCCGGTTCGAGCACACGCGCCCGCCGACGAAGCGATAGTTGTCCGAGCCGATGCAGCGGTAGTAGTAGATCCGGCGCTTGGTGGTGCGCGCCGATGTGCGCCAGCACGCGTAGCCGCAGTCGCGGCAGACGAGGATGCCCTTCAGCAGCGCGGGCTCTCTGCTATTGCGCTTGGCGTAGTGCTTGTTCTCCTGCAGGCGCGCCTGAGCGAGCTCGAAGGTCTCCTCGGTGATCAGCGCCGGGACGGGGATGCTGGTCCACTGCTCGGGCGCGACGTCGCGTCTGGTCTCGCGGCGGCCGTGGCGCTCACCGCGGCCGCGGACCGGACGGGTGGGCTTCGCGCGCTGGCCGGTGGTCTGCGTCTTGCCGAACGCTGCCTGTCCGTGGTAGGCGGGGTTGCGCAGCATCGCCCACACCGTCGAGCGATCCCACACCTGCTTGCCGGTGCGTGTCAGAACGCCATTCGCCGACAGCGCTCGGGCGATGTCAGCGATCGACTCGCCACGCTCGGTGTAGCGATCGAAGACCTCGCGGACGATCTCCGCCTGGCCCTCGTCGATCTCGTAGAAGGCATCCATATGCTGGGACTTTCTGACATACCGGTAACCGTATGGCGCGCCGGACAGCACAGCCTGCGAGCCGCCGCGAGCACGGTGCGCCTTCCCGCGGCGGGAGCGCTCACGGATCTGCGCGCGCTCGTACTCGGCGATCATCCCCTGGAACTGGCGCAGCAGCTCATCCTCCGGGGTGCCGCTGCGCTCGGGTTCCTTGGCGAATACGACCTCCACGCCCACGCGAGCGAACTCTTCCAACAGCAGCACCTGGTAGGCGTAGCGGCGCGCGAGCCGATCGGGCGCATGGCACAGGAGAATCTCGAACGCTCCCTCAGCCGCACGGTCGCGCAACCGCTCCAGCGCCGGGCGCTGCAGCGTCGCACCCGAGAACCCCTCGTCCTCGAACACCAAGTCCTCAGGGACGAGCAGCCCGCGCGCCGCGGCGAGCTCACGCAGCCCGACGGTCTGACTTCCGATCGTCTGGTCTTGGCGCTGGCGCTCGGAGGACACCCGCGCGTAGATCGCCGTCACCCGGCCCGCCCGCTCCAGCGTCTGCTCCTGCGAGACCACGCTGCTCATCGTCCCTCCGTTCGTTGCCTGTCACACGGCGCCGCTCGGGCGCCAAGATCGCGTACGCCTGCGCCAGCCGTGCGAGCGCGAGCCGGTCACCGACAAACTCGATCTCAACGCGCTTTGCCACGGTGTCGCTCGCGGGACTGATCGAGATACGCGCGGATCGCCTCCGCCGTCGCAGCACTCAGCGTCTGACCGCTCGAACCAGCCCGGTCGCGCAGACCAGCGATCAACGACGGCGCCAGGCGGACCGTGAACATCGCGGTTCGCTCGGGCACGACCACGCCCTCGGGCCGTTCCAACGCCGCGTTCACATACCGACGCGCTTGGCGCTCCGACAAGCCGTGCTCGGCCTGCAGCGCGCGCACCGCGTCCGCCGACGAACGGTCGACCAGCAACTCGACCGCGCGATTCACCCGAACCGCGTACTCGTCGGCATACGCTCGGCGGCTGGCCATCAGCCACTTGAATACCACGCCTCACGACCGACTCCTCCTCACCGGCCGCGACATCAACCGCTCGAACTCGAAGTTCGCACTTGCGTGGGAGCAGTCCTCTCCCCGTGCCTGTCCAACATCTACCTGCACAGGTTGGACCGCTTCGTCGAGACGGCTCTGATGCCGGGATACACCCGAGGCGTGCTCAGGAGCTCCAATCCTGAGTACAGCAGGGTCAGAAGCGCGCTTCATCGTGCTCGCAAACGCGGTGATCATGCCGCGGTACGAGCGTTGCGCAAGCAACAGCGCAGCCTTCCGACAGGGGATCCATGTGATCCTGGCTATCGGCGGTTGCGTTACGTCAGGTACGCGGATGACATCCTGCTCGGGTTCGCTGGACCGAAGGACGAAGCCGAGGAGATCAAACGTCGCCTCGCTCAGTTCCTGCAAGAAGATCTCAAGCTGGAGCTGTCCGAGACCAAGACGCTGATCACCCACGCCCGCACCAGCGCGGCGCGGTTCCTTGGCTACGAGATCACCACCCAGCACGCCAACCAGATCATCACCGACGGCCGACGCAAGGCCAACGGCAGTATCCGGCTGCGCGTGCCTGGCGACGTGATCAAGGCCAAATGCGCCCGATACATGTCTCGGGGGAAACCCGAGCGCCGGTCCGAGCTGCTGAACGACGAGGACTACTCGATCATCAGCCGCTACGGGGCCGAGTACCGGGGCATCGTCCAGTACTACCTGCTCGCCGGCGATGTCTACCGACTCGACCGGCTGCACTGGGTCATGGTGACCTCACTACTGAAAACGCTGGCCGGCAAGTACGACTCGTCGGTGTCGACGATCGCCCGCAAGTATGGGGCCACGATCGAGACGCCGCACGGGCCGCGCAGATGCCTACAGGTCAGCGTCGACCGTGGTGAGGGCAGGAAACCGCTGGTCGCCACCTTCGGTGGTATCCCGCTACGACGACAGAAGAACGCGGTCCTGCGGGACCGCGAACCACCGGCAACCCCCCGCCGCACAGAGCTGGTCCACCGGCTCTTGGCGGGACGGTGCGAGCTCTGCGGGAAAACGGACGAGGTGCGCGTGCACCAAATCCGCAAACTCTCAGATCTCAACCAGCCCGGACAGCCACACCAGCCCGAATGGGTGCAAATCATGACGCGGCGGCGACGCAAGACCCTCGTGGTCTGCGAACCCTGCCACGCCAGCATCCACGGGAGGCCGACCGCGTCAAACACGGAATAGTCGCTGGAGAGCCCGGTGATCAGAAATGGTCACGCCGGGTTCGGGAGGGGGGTCTCGGAAAAGGACCGCAAGGCACCTCGCCGAGGCCCTACCTCAGCGACCCGTCTGATGCTAACAAAGGACTCAGCCGGGAACGCGTGGCCGAGCAAGGAGGACGCGAGGTCTGGAGTCACCTGCTTGTCGCGGCAGCACGAGGAGAGATCGTTCCCCGGCGGCCGTTTCTTTGCGCTCGACTGGGCTGTCCAGCGCGTGCGGTAGGTTTGGGGTGCTGATGCTCGACCGTGTCGCGGAACGGCGCCGGGCGGCGCAACTCGCTCGCCACTACCGCGACCAGGAGGGTCTGACGATCGCGGAGGTCGCTCGTCGGCTGGGACGCGCAGAAGCAACCATCAAGACGTATCTCTACGATCCAACAGGCGACAAGGCACGCGCGGTCAAGGCGCGTTACCGGGGAGTGTGTCGCGGCTGCGGGGCGCCTACCGCGCCACGGAACGGCAAGGGCGACGCTTACGCGTATTGCAAACGCTGCCATCCCGGCGCGATCGCGCCGCAATGGACCCGGGGACGGGTTCGCGAGGCGATGTGCGCATGGCGAGCGCGCTACGGCGCTGCGCCGTCTTCCTACGACTGGTCGCGCACTCACGCACGCCGGCGCGGCGGCGACGCCCTCAAACGACTACATGCCGGAGAATGGCCCGCGCCGTCCACTGTCATCGATCTGTACGGGGCCTGGGCGGCGGCCGTCGCCGACGCCTTCGACGGCGCTTGAACGCCTGGGCCGCAATGCCGTGGACATACGGACCTGCGCCGCCTGTGAACGGGGGACCGACGGTCGCGGCAAAACGCTACGGCCATCCGTCAACAGCGGCAACCCCCGCATAGGCCCCGGTGACCGCTCCGCTACCCGACGGACAGCCACGTGTGCTTGCAAGTCGCCGCGGATTGGGCAGCCAGCAAGCACCTCGGCGACTCCCGCAGCCTCGGCAAAGCAGGCGCGCGCGCCGATCCCGCCACACGGCCGCAAGGTCGACGACACTGCGATGCCCGAGTTTGGCGACTTGCAGGTACGAGGCGCAATGCGAACCCGCATTGGTGTTCGCGCGGGCATAAGAGCTCCGCGGGTTTCGTGAATACCTGTGTCCGGGAGCAGTCGCGCCACCGACGTGTGTTCGGCGATGGCGCGGCTGCTCCTCTCGTCATGTCGTGCTAGAGATCGTCGGCATTGCAGGCGCGCGAAGCGAAACCGAACGGAGTATGTGACCTCCGTACGACGGCAATCAGCTGAGCT
>CAVYMX010000008.1:0-866059 GCA_963769695.1 uncultured Solirubrobacterales bacterium
CAGCCCGTCACGCGCACCGTGGTCGCGGCTCGGCGGCGGGCCGGCGCACGCCTCGACCTCCGCCGGCACTCGCCGACCAGCTCTGACAGGTTCACCGGCCGGCCCTCGACGACGACCTGGATCCGCTCGTCGGCGTGCAGCTGGGAGATCAGCCGCTGGAACGTGCCCGCCGCCTTCTCGCGCTCCTCGCCGGACATCAGCAGCGGGTTCACCGGCGCGACCCGGAAGATCCGCACGAACGCGCCCTCGCTCGTGACCACCAGGCCGGTGCGGTCGACTGCCTCGACCCCGAGCAGCTCGCCCGCCTCGCGAAGCTCCTCGCGCCTGGGCTTTCTCACCTCGATCATCGCCGGCCCCCGCCGCCACGGCCTGCTGACCGTATCGGGACGCGTCACGGCAGCGGGCCACAGCAGCTCGGGGTCGAGCACCGCCAGCGGCTCCTCGTCGCCGCTGTCCTCGCGCTCGCAGACCACGACGTACCCGGTGCACAGCGCCGGCGCCGGCGCACGAAGCGTCCCTCCGCGCGGCGCCAGCGCAGCGCCGAGACGCACCACCGCGCCGAGATCGAACTCGGTCTGCGAGGCGACGAACCCGGCCGCGACCGGCAGCCCGCCCACGTACACGCCGGTCACGGCCGCGCCGATCCCGTGGATCGGGCTCAGCCAGTTCGCCCACGCGAACCCGACCAGGATCCCGCCGACCATCGCCGCGATCTGCCCGACCGTGAAGTCCCAGCCGAACCGCAGCTTCGCCTCCAGATGCGCCGGAGCCGGGTTCACGAGCCAGCCCCACGATCCGGTCGCGGCTGATCCTGCGGCGCGCGCAGCCGGCGTCGCCGTTCCCGCTCGTCTCCCGGCGGGCGCTGCGGGCTGGCGCCGGGCGCGGGCGTCGCGGCGCCCGACGCGCGCAGGCGTTGCCGTTGCGGGTTCGGCGCGCTCGCCGAATCCCGCCGTCGACCCGCCGCCATCGGAGAACGCCTGGGCCCGGACCTCCGGGCTGGCCGCGGCCAGCGTGCGGATCGCCTCGCGCTCGCTGCGGCGTCCACTCCCCCAGCGCCTGGTAGGCGAGGTGCTGCCGCGCCCGCGGCCCGTGATCGGCGACCAGGCTCCGCACCGCGCCCTGCGTCGCGGCGGGCAGCGCGTCGAGCGCCTGCCTGGCCTGCTCGGCCGATACCGGCTGGCGCTGCTCGCGCAGCGAGGCCTCGAGCATCTCGGCGTCGAAGTGCTCCTGGCGCCAGCTCGGCCGCTGCAGACCTCCGGCTCGCCGCGACCGCGCCTCGGCTGCTCGCGAGCGGCGGCGGCGAGTACGCCCGCGCGTTGCCCGCCACCACGCGCACGCCGCAGCCAGCCCACCCCGCCGATTCGCCGGACCCGCCAGACGCGCCGTTCGTCCGCCGTCTCGCCCGCCGCGATGCGGCACCGGCTCGCCGCGCCGCCGCGCGCCGCCGCCACTGCCGCGCCCCGGCGCCTGCGGCCTTGCTCGCGGCCAGCACACTCTCGGCGCTCAGCCGGGCGCCGAGCCGCGAGTCGGTCGCCCGTCGCGCGCTGATCGCTCGCCGCCGCGCTGGCCGCCCGCCCAGCCCGGCAGGTGCTGCCGGGTCGGCGTCGCGCATCTGCGATCCGGCCGCATAGCTGACCGCCCGCGAGACGAACCCGCCGCGGACCGCGCCGGCGCCGAGCATCGCCATCTGCGCCAGCCTGCTCGGCAGCAACAGCATCAGCCACAGCAGCGCGATCGCCGCCAGCGGCTCCAGCAGCGCGTCGAAGAACCCCGAGGACCCTTTCAGGAACAGGCCGTCGTTGAGCATCGCGCCGCTCGCCGCGAAGCACACCGCCCACACGAACGGCACCGCGAGGCACACGCAGAACGCGCGCGCGAGCACGCGCGGGATCCACGAGACCACCGGCGAGAGCACGATCGCGATCGGCATCCCGATGAACACCAGGACGGTCGAGATCGCGAGCGACCACCTTCATCATCAGCAGCCCCAGAAACAGGATGCTCGCGACGACCGCCATCACGATGCTCACGAACAGCCCGACGCCGAGGAACCCCAGCCCGACGCCGGCGCCGACCCCGACCGCGAGCAGGTTCGCGCTGGCCTTCGTCACGCTCCCGGACCCGAGCAGCCCGGTGCTCGCGTCGTTCGCCAGCGCGACCGCGGTGTGAAACATCCACGGCCAGATCGGCAGCAGCAACGCCGCGCCGACCGTGCGCGCGAGCCCCTCGAGCGCCGAGCCGCCGCTGCCCGCCAGCCCGGCCGACCCAGAACCGCGCGATCGAGATCGTCGCGACCGCGCCGAGCGCCGCGCCGGCCATCGCCAGCACCGTGCGCTCGGTCGCCGCGACGTGCGAGCCGGCCGGCGCGTAGTCGGGCACCGCGACCAGCCAGCCGATCAGCTGCGTGTTGATGAAGTGCGCGATCGGCGCGAACAGCGCGTGGATGATCGCGTCAAACGCCGTCACCGCCAGCTTGCCGACCGTGCCTCCGATCACGATGCCCGATCCCGCCGAGCAGGCCGCTGATCACCTGCCCCGGGCTCGGCAGCCCGAGGATCCACGCCTGCGCAGGGCCGGCTCGACCGCCGAGACAAGCAGCACGACCGCCAGCGACGCAGGCGCCGACGGCGGCGAGCTGCCAATGCCAGCGGCCGTCACGCGCGCTCCGTCGCGGCGTCGCGCGGACCGGTCAGCCGCTTCGCAGGTGCCGCGCACCCGCCACGCGTCAGTCGATCAGCGCCGTGACGCTGCCGAGCAGCAGCAGCACGCCGAGCGACGTGCCGACCATCTGCATCCCGCGCCGGCCACCGAACATCATCACGACCCCGCCCGCGATCAGCGCCATCGGCGCGACCGCCGCGACCATCACCAGCGCCGGCGTCGACCAGCGCGTGCGCGCCGTTCACGAACCCGCCGATCCCCGACGCGTTCTTCGGGATCCCGGCCGCCTTCATCACGATCTCCACCCGCGCCCCGAGCTCGACCAGCAGGACGCTCGACCGCCGCCACCACGACGACGGTGCGTAACGTCCGCACAGTCGGTGGCGGATCTGCTTGGTGCGGAGCACTGTCGAACCTCCTTCGAGCGAATTGGTCATCTCAGCGCCCGCCGGCTGCCGGAGGGCCTCGCTGTCAGAGGTATTGGCTCGGCGACCGCCGAGTCCCGCTCGGACCGACGGCGTGATCGAGCCGCTCAGCAGCCTTCGAGCTCGTTCGGCGCCCGGCCGAGCGCGATCATCAGCCGACTCGCGTTCGCAACGGTGACGCGGCGCTTGGCACGACCGTTTCTGCCCTTGCCGAGAAACGCTCGCTCGAAGTCGCGCCTGTTGCATCTCCAGCCAGCCCGCGATGTCAGCGATCGTGCAGGTCGGGATCGCGGGCCAGCGCGTCCGCGATCGCGGCCCGGGTCAGGTCCACCGGGATCGAGTCGCACCGCAGGCTCCGCAGCTCGCGGCGATCCTGCTCCGCCGCCACGAGCTCTTGCACCCGGCTCGTTCGAGACCGAGAATCCTCGCCGCCGTCCGCAGCGACTCGTCGCGCTCCATCACCAATGACCACGCAAAGCGGCGGCGCTGCACGCACGATGGACAGGTTCGGCCCATTTCCGCGCAGCGCGCGCACGCGCCAGGACCCCCGGGTACACCGCCGACCGAAAGCCCGACGGCGCTGCGCCAGCAACCCGGCTGCGAGGCCCGTCTCGGTCCGGCCTCAACATCTCGGTCGGCGGACGGCCGTCGGGAACGCGGTCGAGCTCGCGCGTAGACATGTCCGACGCGCAGCCTACCATAAGCTACTTTCACCTGTGCTCAACTTCGCTCATACGTCGCTGGCTATCCCCAACTAGTCTGATCTGAGAACCGGACCCGGACGAATAGGCGACTCGAAGCCCGGCCGGGGACGCGGCCGCTGATAGTCAGCCGGCATGTGGACGGGCCGGCCGGCCTCAGGCGATCGGCAGCGGGCCGCCCGGCACAATCGCGACCGCTTGCCAGCCGGTCGTCTGCCGGTTGAGCACGAACGTCGAGTACCCGCCCCGCGGGAAGTACCGGATCTCGATCGCGGCGGTCGCGCCCAGGCGCAGGATCCGCAGCACGCGAATCGACAGCACCTGAGCCCTCCCGTAGTACGCGGCGCAAGACTTGTGGGCGTCCCGCTCCATCGCTGCCCGGAACTCCGCCGACAGCAGCCGCGCGCACACATCGCCGCTATCGCGTGCGACCCCGGCGCTGAACGCGTCAAGCCACGCCATCGGCGTCGCCGGCAGCACGACCGAACCGGTGGTCGACCCGCGGATCACGACCGCGGCGAGCGCCAGTCCAGCGATCGCGGCCGCAACGAGCATGACCAGCACGCGACCGCGCGAGCGGCGCGACGAAACCGGCGCCACAGGGACTGACGCAACCGCCGACCGCCGCCGTTGGCCTCCAGTGCGAGTGCGCGCGAACCATCCCCCGACGGTTCATCATCGCCACGCCGAGCAGCCTCCCGACACTCGAGCGCGCGGTCATCGTCGTCGCTTCCGATGGCGCGCCCGGTGGTGCCGACGGTGCGGAGGAGATCGCCGGGTGACCCCCGACGAGCACGGATCGCTTCCCCGAGTCGCTCGGCGAAAATGGATATGACCCCATCGGCAGGGAGGCCAGCTGGAACCAGAACCGCTGGAAGCTGCTCGCCTGCCCGGCGCCGAACGTGTACGTCGTCGAGAAGCGGCCGTTGCCCGGTCACGTGCTCCTGCACTCCGTAGGTCGTGTACGACGAGCCCTGACCCGATCCGCAGCCGCACGAGCGCCCCGCCGGGCGGCAGGTAGCCGCCGACGAAGCTGGCCGACGATTCGCACCGTTCCGCCCCACGCGACCCGCTGTGGGCAGCACGCTGATGAGCTTGACCTTCGCCGGCACGACCACGCTGCACCTGCGCCGAGATGCTCGGCTCAAGCGTTGACGCGCCGCGCGTACACAGCCTCGACCAAGCGCGACGGGCCCGCGGGCAGCACGCGCGCTCCAGCTCCCGTTCGCCGCAGTCGTCGCTGCGGTCGCCTGACTGAAGTTGCCGAGCCCGTTGTCCGGAGCGGTGAGCACGCGGACCGTCTGCCCGCCCAGCGCCGTGCCATCCGGAAACCCGAGCCAGCCATTCACCGTGGCCTGCTTGCCGTGCCTGACATGGATTTGGGTCCGCATGATGACGTGTGGCAGCAGCGGGGACGCGGATCGTCTTGTGGCGCTTGACCCGGAGTCGGTTGCCCGTGTCGACCACGATCTTCCACACGACGATCCGCCGGCGCACGATCCGTGCGTGGCACCGGGTCAACTTCACGACCTTGCGGTGCGCCCGCCGCCTGACCCGGACCCGCCTGTGATGACGGCGCACGATGACCCACCGCGCGGGCACAGTCACCCGCTCGCGAATCCGCCTGCACAGCAGCGAATCGACAAGCTTCGCGAAGCCGATGCCGCTGACCGTCGGCTGGCGAATGCTCAGCGTCCATGTGGCCGGCGCGGACGTCGCGCCGTTGCCGGACGCGTCTCTCGCGTTGTTAGCGCTGGTGCACGTCAACTGGTGCACCCCGATCCCGGCCACAGGAACCTGAGTACTCGCGCCGGAGACCCACCGCGCCGGCGCGCCATCCAAAGAGCAGTCGATTCCGGAGACCCCCGAGGGCCCTGCCGCGGCGCTGGCGGTTACGTATTGGGTGCCGGCTGTCGAAGGAGCGTCGGTTGGCCCGGACATCGCAATCGTTGGTGTCTCGTTATCGACATTGACCGTCCTGGCGTATGCGAAGCCGGTGTTGACTCCGGCCGCGTTGGTTGCGCTGAAGACCAGCGGCATCGCACCCTCGCCCAGGCCAAGGCTCCCCTGAGACGCACGTGTGTCCAACTGCGGATTCCAGCTCTGGTCCGGGCATTGCTGCCACGCATCGAGGTTCCTGCCTCCGCCGGGCCCGGTGAGCACCTGGCTGCCCAATATCAGGCTCGTGCTGCACACGCCCGAGGGATCGCTCGCGACGAACCCGGCCGGGAAAGCCCCCCGAACCCATCCCTGACCGTTCCAAAGATTGGTCGATCCGAGCGGAGCGATGTCGGGCGCGCGCGTCTCGGTAGCCGTGACAAACAACTGGCCGACGCCCATATCGCCAAAGTTGCTGCAACCGCCGCTGAGCGCGCAAGCGAAGAACCACCCCAGATGTTGGCTGCTGAAATGCGCCTGGCAGCAGCCGGAGTTGACGAACGTGTCAGTGATCTGATTGCTCCGACCACCGTCCCAATAGAACTCCCCCCACCAACCCGCACCGTCACCAATGCCGTTTGAGAAGTCATTGATCGTGTACACGCCGTTGATCGCGATACCCGCCGGGGCTGTCGTCGACCAGCCAGCGCTCGCGTTGTACGGAAGGTGGAACCCAGCCACCGGACTACTGAGCTGAAGGCCCGGCTGATTGAGTCCGCACGTCGCCTGCCAGCTCAACCCCGGTGAAGCACTCGGCTGGAACGGTCCCGAGTCACCGCTCCAGCTCCCGCAGACCTCGAGCTCTAGCGTCCCAGCCGAGGCACTTGAGGCGAGAGCCAAGAGCGAACACACCACAACAAGGACGGAGAACGTCTTCGCGATCGATCCCAGTGAGAGTGCTCGGAAGCCCATCGTAGCTACGGACAGACGATCAACACGTCCGCTGCCTGTGCGCTCCGAGAGCCATCGGGCGCGAAACCAAACAACTCAAGAAACGCGCCCGGCGGGTTTGTCGGATCGAACTGCGCTGTCACATAGCCGGTCGGGTGGACGGCTGGGCTCAGGTTCACCTGAGGCGTCGCCGACGCAACGCACTGGCGCGAGAAATGCCTGTGCGGCCAGGTGATCCCTTCTCCGGTGCTGCCGGTCGCAACCCGTACCGGACTGCTCGACGCGCGCGCCACCAACTTTCCGCCCGCACCCCACTGGACAACGACCCACGCGCGGATCGATGCCGCGATCGAGCGTGGGTCGAGCTTGACCGCAGCGACCGAATGGTTCCTAATCTGCTGCGCCCCGACGCTGCCGGCGGGAAGGCTGAGAGCGGCGTACGACGTGCCCCCCGAGCGCCACGAACAAGGCAAGCAGAGCGATGGCGTTGTGGCGGATGAAGGTGAGGGTCTTGAGCACTGGACGCGTGTCTCCTTACTGGGTGCCGGGGGCGCCTCTGCCTGGGCCGAGGGTTCCGTTTTCTCCAAATGCGGGACGGCTGCTGCCTGAGCTCGAGCTACTGGTCGTCGTTCCACCTCCGCTCGATGACGCAGACTGCGAGGAAGCTGCCGTGGGAGTGGAGACCGCGTAGCTCGAGGTTGCCGAGCTTGGGGCGGAGCTGCCTGCGCCGGAGTCGGCGGCGTGTACTTCGCCGCCGGGACGACCGCGGGCTTCCGCGCCGGCCGCGGTCGCCGGTGCATGTCGACCCGCCGTCGCGCGCGCACTCGTCGCACCCGGTGGGATGGCGCTGTATCGCGCGTTGCTGTCTGTTGCGCGAAAGGGTTGCTCGCCGCCGTGAGCGGCCCCCTCTCGCGGCGTAGTGACCTGCCCGGCCGCACCGAGAGCAGACGTGAACGACGGGTGGGCGGCGTTCGGGCGCGTCGCGATCACAGCCGCGACCACGACGGCGCCTGTCGCAAGCCGCAAGCGCCAGCCGGCGGGTCAGGCGCAGCGCACCAGCCCACCGGGGCATTGCCACGCGGCGGCGCAGAGCTCGAGATGATCCGCGGCGGGTGCTGATCAACCCACGCGGGGTCGCGAGCAGCGCCGCGAGCATTCGCCGGCGGGTGGACCTCGAGCGATGCTCTACACGGGCGGCTTCCGGGACGAGGAACGGGTTCTGGTGAACGCCGGTCTCGGCCGACGCCCCCTTGCCAGGGTCAGCGTCGGTGCGGGGCCGGGACGGAGCGGCTCGACACTGCGCGTTCTCGTTGAGGCGCTCGTCGGGCGCGAAGGCCGCGGGCAGCATGTCGGCTGGGACGAGCAGCGACCCGGCGAAGCTCTTCGGCGCGTCTGACCTCGTCTCAGGCGCGTCCGGCCCTGAGCCCGCCTTGGGCTTGGAGCGGCGCCATTGGCGCGCTCTCGCCGTTCCATCGATGACGTGTCCCTGCTGGTCGTCCATCTCGCTGGCGGCGGTCCCTTCCTCGGTAGGATAGCAGTCTATGCGTTCAACTGTTGTCAACTACGTCCAAATGATCTATTCTTTGGAGCGAGCCCTGGAGTCTTTGGATGCCTGACAACCCGAACCCAGCTCCAGACGAGGATCCGTGGCTGACGGTGCCGCAGGTCAGCGAGGAGCTGAAGCTCCATCCCGCGACGGTGCGCGTGTGGATCAACAGCGGCCGTCTCGCGGCCGTCCGTGCCGGCCGGACGTGGCGGGTCCGGCGCTCGGAGGTGGATCGAGCACTCCTGTCCGACGCCTCGCCGGCGTACGTGCGCCAGGAGACCTCACCCTCCGCCTCGACCGGCGAGACCTCAGCCGAGTCTTCGCAGGCCGCCGGCGCCGAGAAAGATCGCCGACCACATCATGTCCGTCGGCGCTGGGCCTGGTGAGCGCTCATGAGCGGTGACGCTCTCGTGAGCGGCGACCCGCGCGTGGCGCTCGAACAGGTGCAGCTCGCTGATCAGCGCTGGGGCGACGCGCTCGAGGCGAGCGTCGAGGCGCCGCCCGACCAGGGGTTCGCTCAGCGCGTGCGCGCGATCGCGAACGCGGCCGAGCAGGAGGCCGCCGCGCTGCGTCACGCGGACATGCTCGGGCTCGCGCATCGTCCTCATCCTGGTGCCCGGAACATGCAGCTCTCGCACGAGTTGCGCCCGGGCGCGCGATCGCGTCGCGGCCCGGTCGAGCTGTGGGAGCGCTTCGACGCCGCCGTCGCCGACCTCGGCGAGGGGCTCGAAGGAGTCGCCTTGAGCGCGATCGCGCGCGCGTTCGGCGAGCTCTCCGACGTGGCACGCGAGCTCGCCGGCGAGATCGAGCGGCTCGACTCGCGCGCAGCTGCCCGTCGCCGCGCCGGCTGATCCGCTCGGACTCACCGCTCCGACCCGCGGAAGTCCGCTCGCGCGCTACCGACGCGTAGCGCGCTTGGGCCAGCAGCCCGGAGATCCTCGACCTACTCATGAGAGCCGGCCGAGGGGGCTTCGTGGATCTGGGGCCAGCTCGGCGCAGTCGGGATCGCGCCTTTCAGCCAGTTCGGCTTGGCCAGCTCATCGAAGCGCGCGAGATCGGCGCGCGCTCAGTCCGTGCTGCGGGCCGAAGTGCATCGAGCCACCCGACCACCGAGTCGCCCCCGACCAGCCAGGCGCCGACCCAGTCGCCGTGCTCGTCGGCCCGATGCCAGATCCGGGGCTCCGTCGAGGTGAACGGGTGGCAGATCGCCGGCTGGACCGGCCCGCCGTAGCCGGGCAGCAGGACCTGGATCTTGCTGGCGAGCCTGCTGACTGCGATCACGTCGTCCCAGTGCCCGGGTGCGTAGGTGGCGCTGACGACGAATATGCCCGTCTCCCCGAGGATCACAAACGTGTTGCGCCGCTCGCCGGTGAGCGGGTAGGGCTCGATCCGCCACCGAGCCGCGGGCAGCTGCGACGAGCCTGGCCTTGAGCTCTGACGCCGCGAGCTCGAGCCGGCGTTGGAAGTCGACGAACCGGCAGAGCGGTTCGAGCGCGTCGGGAGGGAAGACGCGGGACCGAGAGGCGTGATGCGGGAGCGGCCCTCGTCTCCGATGTGGCCGCTGCGGACGCCGGCGGAGACGGACCGGCCGGCTGACCGCTCCGCCGGCCGGTCGCCCGGCCTGCCGACGCAGTCGGTCCGCCGCTGCTGCGCCGGCGGCGCCAGCGCCGGACGAGGACCACCGGCGCGGCGAGGACCACGATCCACCACACGAGCAGCCCGATCATCTCCGGCGCGGTTACGGTGGCGCGCTCGATCATCGCGGACCTCAGGAAGAGGGACCGCCCGGTCGCGTCGGCGAGTGCTGGACGGAGCTCATCGCAAGAACGTACCTGCGTTCACGGCAAGTCCCGGCTGATGGCCAGGATCTGACACGACGCCGTTTCTGATTTTGCGCAGACCCGGCACAGTCCGTGACAGTTTCGTCACAGACTGGGCGCGTCGCGCCGCGCGGCGCCTGGTGTATTGCCCGCAGCAAGCGGCTGGGCTTGATGGCCGCCGGGCTCGCGTGGGCTGCATCGCGCCCCGCATGGCCTCGGCCGGCCTGAGTGCGTCGGACTTTCGTCTGGTCGTGGTTGGACATGGATACGCGCGCTTGCTGCGGGTGCTCTTCAGGTACTGCGTCGAGCCGCGGGCGTCCCGCTGATCTTTTCCGGCTCGCGAGCGGCGCCAGGCCGAGCGGTGCTCGGAAGCGACCGCGTCGCCGGTTCGGGACCTCGAGAAAAACGCCAAGTCGCGTTCTCAGCATCCGCCGGCATGACCAGTCGTCCGATCCAGGATCGCGGCGCCGCGTCCGCTCGGAACCGGCTGCTCGAGGCCGCGCAGCACGGCGACCTCGATGCGCTCGAGCAGCTCGTGCGCCGTACGAGCCGCTCGTTCAGCGGGTCGTCTGGAAGCTCAAGCTGCCGCCGGGATGCGAGCGCGAGGACCTCGCGCAGGAGGCCCGGGTCGGGCTGCTGGCGGCGATCCGCGCGTGGCGCCCCGAGCGCGGACCGTTCCCCGCGTTCGCCGACCGCTGCGTGTCAAACCAGGCGCTGCTCGCCCTCGAAGCCGCGGCGGCGCACAAGCACCAGGTCCTCAGCCGTGCGATCTCGCTCGACGCGCCGCAGTGACTGGCGCGCCAGCCCAGCCGACGACGCCCGTCGCCCGCGCTGATCGAGACGCTCGCGGCCCGCCGCGACACGGCCACCGATCCCGAGCTGCGACTGCTCGTGCACGAACAGCTGACGAGCGTCCGACGCGCCCTGCCCTCGCTCACGGCGAGCGAGCGCGCC
The DNA here is from genome assembly GCA_963769695.1 of uncultured Solirubrobacterales bacterium. Classification (GTDB taxonomy): domain Bacteria; phylum Actinomycetota; class Thermoleophilia; order Solirubrobacterales; family Solirubrobacteraceae; genus Palsa-465. The sequence goes on from CAVYMX010000008.1 coordinate 10,937, forward strand.
GGGCTCGCGATGGCGCTGAACGGGCAGAGCCCCACGCGGCTCGCGTCCACGCTCCCGGGCTCGCCGCACGCCGCGTCGCAGGCGGCCCACCGCGCGCGCCGCAAGCTCGCGGCCGCCCTCGCGCAGGCAGCTTGACCGCACTCGACGCGCGACTCGCGACACCGGCTGCCGCAGATCACGGTCAGAGCCCGGGTGGATGTCGCTCGACGAACCCGGCCGGCCCGGTCCCGACGGTGCTCCACCGCGGCCCGGTCGACGGCGGGTTCGGCGGGTTGCCGAGGCCCGCCGCGGTGTCGAAGTAGATGCCCGCGACCTCGATGTAGGCGTGCCCGCCGTTGCGTAGATCGTCACCCACTTCCCCGGGCCCGGGATCGCCGACGCTCTCGAGCGTCGTCGACGCCAGGACGCCGCCGCCGAGCAGGCTCTGCCCGAGCCCGCCGCCCCACAGCACGTACGACGGTGGCCGACGAGCAGTCGTAACCCGGGCCGCCGTTCTCCTCCGCGCCCGGAACCGCCGCTGGGTTCGGGTTGGACTGGTTCATCGTCTGCGCTGGATCGCCGTGGGCGCCGCCGTAGCTGTAGGGGAAGTGGTCGATCCGGTTGCCGGCGGCGATCATCTGCTGCACGACGACCGGCGCGTCTGCCGGTGCGGCCGCGTCGCCGCTCGGCAGGATCCTCGCCTTCGTCCCGGGCACGAGCGGCGTGCCGAGCGCGGCGCTGCACGACGGGCCCGAACGCCGCGGTCCCGGCGCCCTGGTAGGCGTGCGCGTCGGCGAGCACCCGCGCCGCGTACGCGTCGGCCGCGGGCCCCGAGCCGTTGTAGGCGCGGACGTACACGCGCGTACGCGTCGATCGGCTGGCCGGTCGGCGCGCCCTTGTCCTTGATCAGCACGAGCGCCGCCAGCTCGACCGCCGTCGTCGGGATCGTGCGGCCCCAGCGACGGGTCGGGCAGGTAGTGGCGCAGCGAGTCGTACTCATCGCCCGCGGCGCCGCCGATCCCGATCTGCATCGGCCCCGACGCGCCCGCGAAGTTCGCGACGCCCGGGCCAGTCGCTCCCGGCTGCGGCGTGCACGAGGATCGGGAAGGCGGCCCGTGATCGCACTCCTCCTTGCCGATCCCGGCGAGGATCTCCCACGGGATCTTGTACTGCGCCCCGACCTGCTCGTAGATCCGCAGGAAGCTGGCCGGGATGTCACGGATCGCCAGCGGCCGAGGGCGCGTCACCGACCCCGCTGCCGGAGCACGTCCCGCCGATCACGACCGTCAGCAGCGCGGCGCCGCCGGCGAGCAGCAGCGGGAACGCGGCCGCCACGACCACGAGCGACGCGGACGCCGCGCCGGCGGGTCACGACCGCCATCGCCGCTCACCCCTCCTGCACGCCGCTCACCAGCCAGCGGCCGGTCTGTTCCTGAAGCGTGAACCGCAGCCGATACGCCGCGATCCCTCCGTCGTCGACAGTCGCGGTCGCGACGACGAACCCGGGCGTCGTTCCGACCGCGGCCAGCGACACGACCCGCGGGTGGCGGCCGCGCTCGGCCGGCGTGACCTGAGCGCGCTGCGTGATCAGCTGGCTGCGCAGCCCGGGCGTGACGCCCTTCACCGACCCAGCGCTTCCCCTGCCGTAGGCGAACTGCAGATACGACACGAGGAACCGCGCAGCGACGACGCTGGCGGCGTGCAGCTCTGTCGCCGGACACCGGCGGGCTCACCGGCGGCATGCAGTGGACGAGCTGGCGCCGTGCGCGACGGTCGAGGCGCGATCGGCGGTCCGCCGGCGACCACCGCCGCCCGGGCCAGCCTGCGAGCGTCAGAGACGTGATCGCACCGGCAAGGAGCAGCACCGCCGTCGCAGCGACGACCATGCGACGCGCGCGCGGCGGGAGGCGCTCGATCGCGGCGATCAGCCATGCGGCCATGACTCCCGAGTAGGTATGGGGCCGCGCCAGCCGCGTCCCGCGGCCGGAAACCCCGGCCGCCCGCGCACGGCAGCGCTCGCGCGTTCACGTCATGCTCCCTGACCGACCCATGAGCGATCTCACCGCCGCCTACGACCGGCTCGCACGCGGCTGGACGCACGAGGAGCTCGCCGGTCGCTACCGCGACGCCAAGCGACGCGGCGAGCAACTGCCCGAATGCGACCAGGACCATCTGATTCGCCGGCCGATCGCCATGCTCGCGAGCGCCGTTCCCGCATGCGCCAGCCTCAGCGTCGCGATTCACGTGATCCACGTACTGCCGGCAACCGGAGCCCTCGCGCTCAGGGACCAGTTGCTCCGCAACGCGGAGAACAACAGCGCAGTAGCGCTCTACCGCTGTCATCAGGCCCTCGAGCTCGACGGCCAGGCACACGACTACAGCGCAGACGAGTGGCTGCCGGCCGTCTACGACATCGCTGCGCCGCTCCTCGAGGCGGCACGCCTGAACCGCGAGCCGCCGTCGCTCGTCGAGCAGGCCCAGGAGGCAGTTCGCTGGCTATCGCGTGCGATCGTCGACCTCGACCAGGACGCGCCCGACGCCGCAGCGGCGATCGTGGACGGACTCGGGCGCATACTCGCGCTGCACGTCTTCGCTGAGGTGGCACGCGAGCCCACGGACGAACTCAGCGCGTAACACTCACCGCTTCTGAGACGAATCTCCACGCCCCGGGAGTCGAGACGGCTCGGTCGGCGTCCTCGACCGCACGGCACCCTGCGTCGGCGACGCTGAGGCAGCGTGTGCAGGATCCGTGGCAGAGCCCGAGCCGGTTCGGCGACGACCGCGAGCGATCCAGGCGGGCGCGATCGGGGCGCAAGGGCGCTGATCAGGCCTTCTCGCGCTGGTCCGGCTAGCGACGTCGGGCGATCCTGTCAGCGCTAGCCACGGCTCTCACAACAGGGACTGCCCGCCGAGACCGCGTCGGGCGGCGCTCCACCACGAACAACATCCGTGCTCAGGCGTACCGTCCGAACGTACATACGTTCCCTCCGTACAGGAGCCTGCCATGTCCAAGGGACAGCGGAGACACATCGTGAGACGACCGGACGGCCATTGGGCCGACGAGGCCGAGGGCGCCAAGCGCGCTGCGGGCCTTTATCCGACGCGAGCGGCCGCACAGGCCGCTGCCACTGAACGCCTCAGGCAGCGCCCCGGCGGCGGCGAGGTCGTCATCCACGACCGCCACGGGCAAATCCGCGACTCGAACACCATCAACCGGCGCGACCCCTACCCGCCGAAGGGCTAGAGCAGGCGGTAGCGAGCGGCATCTGCCATGGCGACCCGCAAGCACATCCCCGACGCTGTGACCAACCGCCTCTTTGCACTGTCCGGCAACGAGTGCGCGTTCCCCGGATGTCCGAACAAGCTGACGATGCAGGAGGGCGAGGAGCGCCCTGTGACCGTCGGTCAGCGGGCGCATCTCGCGGGTGTTGGCCGCCAGGGCCCGCGGTCCGAGGCCGCCGGGCGGCTGACCGATATCGACGCCGTCGAGAACCTCACCCTCCTCTGCAACGAGTGCCACAAGCGGGTGGACGAGAACCCGCGCATCTACAGCGTCGAGGTATTGGCCAAGTACAAGCTCGACCACGAGGCCAAGGTTGCGAAGCGCGCGACCGAGGCCGCCGTCGAGTTGCATCACGAGGCCGTCGATGTCTCCATCCTGCCGGTGACGGCCCTGCCGGAGCGCATCTACGTCGCGCCGACGAAGTACCGGACGACGGTTGAGGTCGCCGAGCGCCTCCCTCGCCCGCGCCGGGGCGACGAGGTCTTGGCATTCGTCCTGTCCGCCGGGCATGTCTGGGCCTTCCATGACCTGCGGGACCAGCGCGGCCCGTTTGCGCGGGCGGTCGATATCGCTGGCACCGAAGAGCACACTATCGCTGAGATCACCGCCGAGCGGCCGAGCATGTATGTCTGGCTGCTCAACGCGATGCTCCGCTCGGCGCTTCGCCGCCGCGGCGTCGGCCACGACAAGGAGCATGACCGCTACTACTTCCTGGCTGACCACGAGACCATCACCCGGCGCGTGGTCGCCAAGTCCAAGCTCGGGCGTGCCCAGAACCAGAAGAGGGTCGTCCGCCAGGAGGGCGAGCGTTCCGGCAACCTCCGCAATGTCTGGTGGCATCTCGCAGCGAGCCTTCGTTTCGAGGAGTTCGCTCCTGGCCAGTGGGGGCTGACGCTCCGGCCGGAGTATCACCTCACCTCCGATGGCTCGACGCCGCTTGACCCGCGGCGCGTTGGTCGGAAGGTGACCAGACATAAGTCGCGGATGTACAACGAGGCCTACTTCGACGCGGTCCACTTCCTTCGCTACTTCCTGATGGACGGCCGCAAGCAGATGGTCTTGCGCGCCGGCGCGCAGCAGATCGCCGTCGGAGCCGACTTCCCGCAGGTCCAGGCCCATTGGGTCGCGATCGACGACAAGACCTTCGAGCCCGCCGAGCTCGTGGCCGCTCCTGACGAAGACGACGTCCTCGACGCGGTCGTGAGCGAAATCGACTACCAGGACGACTGGGATTGGGGCGCCGAACCGAGCGAGCAGGAGCAATGACCGAGCCCCTGACATCCCCGAGCTTCTCCATCGACTGGCTGGCCGAGCCTCAGCTGGCATTCGCGGACGGCCTGCAGCACATCGACCCGAAGGTCGGGATTGCCGCCGCGGGTCCCTACTCCCGGGACGAGCACAATCACCGCGCGACCGTGACCGCCGGCTTCATCGGCACCGGCAGGACGATCGACAGAGCCCGCAAGTGGCTGGCCCGGGCCGCAGAGGGCGTCGACGGCGACGACGAGCACCACCCGTTCCCCGGCTACCAGGCCTCGGGTCCGTTCGTGTCCACACTCCGCCTCGACGGTCCCGAGGCGAAAATCACGGCGCGCGAGGTTCGCGACCTGATGGCCGAGGGCCGGAAGCGGATGGACGGGTTCCAGGCGCTGCTGAGCGTCATCGAGGCGCACATGAAGCGTCTGAGTGAGCTCGACGCGCCGCCGGACATCGTCTTCATCATCCTGCCGGCCGAGGTGTCGAAGCACTACTGGTCAGTTGGGTCTACGCGACGCGGCGTGACGACCGTATGGAACCTCCGCGCCGGCATCAAGGCGCGGGCGATGCAGCTTCACGTCCGCACCCAGCTCCTCGACGAGGAAACCGTCGCCTCCAGTCTCGAGCAACACAGCGGCGACCTGGAGCATCCCGCGGACCTCGCCTGGAACCTGTTCGTCGGCCTCTACTTCAAGTCAGGCGGCTTCCCGTGGACGCCGGTGGGGCTGCCGGAAGGCACGTGCCACTTGGGCATCACCTTCTACCGACCGCACGAGGAGGTCTCGGCGCTGCGGACCTCGGTCGCCCAGGCTTTCGCCGAGAACGGTGAGGCGTTTGTGCTGCGGGGCAACCGCTTCACGTGGGAGGGTAAGTGGCCGCACCTGCCAGCTGAGGAAGCATCGCGGCTTGCGAACGACGTGACCGCAAGGTACACGGCCGCGATGGGTCGGGCGCCGCGCAGAGTCGTCGTGCACAAGCAGTCCCGATTCTTCGCACAGGAACGGGAAGGTCTCGAAGACGCGCTCAAGGACTACGAGTACGACCTCGTCGCGCTTGCGCCCTCGTCAGCTGTCCGGGCGATGCGTCACGGCCAGTATCCGGCGCCGCGTGGTGCCTGCATCTCCGTCGGTAACCGCCGCTTCCTCTACACGACCGGCTACGTGCCGTCGCTCGGCCGCTACCCGCACGGGCACGTACCGACGCCCGTCCAGATTGCCGACCATGTCGGCGACAGCAGCCCCGAGCAGCTGCTCCGCGAAGTCCTCATCCTCACCAAGATGAATTGGAACAGCGCGCGGTTCGCGGAGCGCCTTCCGGTCACAGTTCGCTTCGCCAACGAGGTCGGCAGCATCTTGCGCGACCTCCCCGACAACTACGAGCCCGAGGCCCGATACGCGTTCTACATGTAGTCGCGCTACAGCAGCCGCGCGCGGCCTGACGTGGTCTGCCAAAGGGCTCCCGCGCCCTGGCTATGCCGTGGCGCTTGCCGGTTCCCCTCGATCATCTGGCTACTCCCTCATCCGGCTGAACGCGCCTCTGGCACCATTCCCGTCGCGACGCGAAGGACGTGCGTTAGCCGGTCGATGGACACCACGAGGACGTCGTGCTCGACCCGCTCGACGCCCCGCACACGAACAACGCACATGACTGCAAGGGCACCGTTTCGTGCCCATCTTCGCCGGCGCCGCGACAGCCACGCCGCCTGTTCGCGCACTCGAGCGAGATGACAAACGTCGTACGTCCTGGTTTTGGTCTCGATCGCGATGGCGATCCCGCTGGGCGCGATCGCCACCGAGTCGATGTCTCCCCGACCCTGCCACGGCAGCGAGTGCCGAAGCCGCCACCCCTCCGCCTGGAGCGCGGCGAGCGCGCGCTGCACCTCGCCCTCCGAACGAGCGCCGACGCGACTGCGGCCAGCGAGGGAGAGCCAGTGGCGAGCGTTGATGCTCAGCCCGACAGCCATGACGAGGAGCAACCCGGCGATCGGCGCCGCTCCCGCGGCCGCGACCGCGAGCCCGAGCAGCGCCAGGACGGCGCTCCCGAGAGCCGCCTTGCCAGCGCGGACACAACGGCGATACTGCTGGCGGCGAGCGTAGTTGGGCACGGCACGACCAAGGTATGGCACCACGCCGCGATATTCCCACCCAGTTAGGACAATCCGAGCGGCAGCGGCCCACTCCGGCGTCTCCGCCGACCCTGAGCGTTTGGTGGCAGATGCTCGTGGGCACCGCCTCCCGGAAACGCGACGGTATGGCTGCGGCGGCACCGTCCGGGAATAGTGAATCATTCACTAAACCCTGCCCCAGTAAGGGGCATGCACAGATCGGCGCTCGATGCAAATACTGCCGATTAGCAGGGAAAACGCCTAGTGATCCCTCGCTTCACACGCGAGAGGTCGCTGGTTCAAGCCCAGCCGTGCCCATTCTCAGAAGTCTCGCTTTTTGCGGGGCTTTTGTGTTCCTGGAGTAGCGTTTGGCGAGGGGACTGAGTGGGCCAGAGAGGGAGCGTGGCCCAGGGCGTGGCCCAGGGACTGGATTTGCACCCGTCAGCCAGCCATCCCTGCGGCATACTGAAGGCATGGCAACGGAGCCGTCACGCTCCTCATCCGCCGGCCGTTTCTCCGTGGCCGAGCTGAGCGTGCGCGCCGCTGAGAGCGATCTGCTCCTGGTCGACCCGCTCGACTTCGGCCCAGGCGCGCCGGCAACCGCGGCACTCGAAGCAGAGCGCGGCCCGCAGCCTGACATTCGTCCGCGTGACGAGTAGCTCACCGGTCGCGTACCTGGACTCCTCAGCGCTCGTCAAGCTGATCGCGATCGAGGCGGAGACGGCCGCGTTGCGTCAAGAGCTACGGCGCTGGCCAGACCGCACGTCAAGCTTGCTCGCGACCATCGAGGTCACGAGCACGGCCCGGCGCCTCGGCGGACACGCTCCTGCCCTTGCCACCCGCGTACTTGCCGGCCTCCGGCTACTCGCAATCGATCCGATCGTGCCGGCGGCTGCGCAGATCGGCGGGACAACACTGCGTTCGCTGGACGCTATCCACCTGGCAACGGCGCTGAGCATCTCGGGTGAACTCGGGGCGCTGATCACCTACGACAACCGCATGATCAGCGAGGGCCAGGCGATCGGACTGCCGGTTCTGTCGCCGGCCTGACACTGGCTAGGACCGACTTCTCATACCCGGAGCGGATCCTGCGTCTGCGGCGGTCGAGAGCAGCTCGTCGAACGCGAGACGCACCTTCGTGCGGCTGATCCGCTTCTGGACCTGGGCGTAGATCTCGAGCGTCGTCTTCGAGTCCTGATGACCGACCTGGTCCATCACGTACGGCAGCGGAGCCCCGGCCTCGAGCATCAGGCTGATGTACGTCCGCCGTAGGGCGTGCGGCGTCACCTTCGGGAGCGGTGGCAGACCGCGGTCCGCCCTCGTCTCGTTCAAGCGCGCGATCACCGGAGCGAGGACGCGTTCGCGAACGCTGTCCTTGTCGCGCGGTCGGCCGCTTGCGGTCGGAAAGACGAACGCGTCGACTCCCGCCGGAGAGGACTCGGCCCGCCATGCCAGCAGCTCGTCGAGTAGGTCGAGGCTGAGGTCAACTTCGCGGACACCGGCATCAGTTTTCGACTGCTCGACGACGAGCCGCTTGTGATGCAGGTCGACCGAGCGCCAGCGCAGCTGGCAGACCTCGCTCACCCGGAGTCCGGATTTCGCCATTACGGCGATCATCGGCCGACGGCCGATCCGATGATCGCTGCGCGCGTCACGATCGAGCTCCGAAGCGGCGGCGAGGACCTCGCCGAGTTCGTCGGCCTCAAGGAACCGTCGTGTGGGCCGGGCGGCTTTGAGCCGCCGCCGCTTGCCGCGCGCCGGGTTGCTCAGCAGCAGCTCGTACTCGACGGCCGCGTCGAGAATGTTCGTCAACAGCACGAGCGTCTTGTTGATCGACTCGTTGCTGAGCGCGACGCGGCGCTGTCCGCGCTTGTCCCGCAGCGGCATCCCCGCCTCCGCGAGCTTCCGGATCCGCTCGCGCTCGATGACCTTCTCGTTGCGATATTCGTCGACGAGCGCGACGGTGATGTCCGATACGCGGAAGTCGGCGAAGAACGGGAGCAAGTGTTTGCGGAGGCGCCACTCGTAGTCCGCCTGCGTCGTCGGGCGGAGCTCGGCCTTCCGCGCCGCCCACCAGCGAGACGCGAACACATGGAAGGTCTGGTCGGCGTCACCGATCGTTTGGGAGCGCGGTGGCCGCCAAACCCCAACCTCGATCTCGGCGAGCACCCGATCTAGCATCCGCTCGGCCTTGCGGTACGTCCACCCGTCGGTGTCCGTACCGAGCGTCAGGATCTCGCGCCGGCCATACGCTCGCACGCGGAGGCTGTAGGTGACTTGTCCGTCCCTACGCTCGTGCATCCGGATCTGTCCGCGGGGCCGCTTCTCCACAATGCCTGCCTCACTCAGGGCATGTTCGCCGCCTGCGAATCCCCTCGCCGCCGTCGTGACATCTCAGGGCGAGTCTACGCGCGACCGCCGACAGGGTTACCTCTCGAACGTCTCAGCGTATTGTTGGGAACGGGCCCGGAGCACCCGCCAGGTGCCGCACAAAGTGCAGCTTAAAGTGCCGCACGTTGTGCTGCACTTGGAGCCTCGGAAAGCCCCGCCGTTACTGGAGATTTGGGCGGCGCACGGAACCGACTACCCGCCCTCCACGAGTTGCGTTCGGGTAGTCGGTTCCGTGCTGATCTGATCTTCTCGGCTGTGCGGGGCCAGGGTGGCTGGAAGCAGGCCTGGGCAGGCGAGCACTTGTAGCGAGACTGGAGGATCAGGGTCCAATCCGGAAGAGACCGGCGCCGGATGAGGCGATCGTGAGGTCCTCCATTGCCGGTTTCGTTGAGGCGGGGCTTGGGCAGCGGAACGTAGCGTGAGACCGACATCAAGTGTCTCGCGCTGATGAGGGATTGCGCATCACTGCAAGGCTGCCAGGCGATCTCGGCGGGTGCTGACCGCGGAAGCCTCTGACGCGCCGGTCCCTGTTCGGCGCCCCGGTCGTGGCGAGGAGCGAGAGTCACGAGTGCCTGGTCGCTGTGCCCTTGCATTCGTGTCGCGGCGGGCATCCTTGGCTGACTAGCGGCGCCGTTGCCGACGGGCGGCTGGGTTTCGTCGCCCATGGCGGCAGAGCGCCATCTGAGGCACGGTTAGAACCAGCGCCAGCTCCGGGCTTCAGCTTTGGGGAGCGTCGCCTTCAGCCTTGTCGGTGCCGAGTTGCTCGAACTTGGCTTCGGCGCTAGCCGCGGCCTGAGACTTCCAGCCCGCTACCTGCTCCGCGCGGCGCTGCTCCATGAGAGGAGTATCGAGCGTGATCTTGGAGTGGTCAGCCGGGTCGTAGCGGACCGGCACGACAGTGCCCTCAAGTATCGGTCCGAGTGGGAACGCGAGGATGCCTTGCACCTCGAATTCGCCCGTCGAGCCGTCAGGGAACTTGACGCGGACCGAAAAGCTGAGGTACTTGGGACGGGGCATGGTCAGGTTCATCACCACACCCTCGGCCTGTGCCCCGCCGGCCAACAGCTTCTTCTTCTGCCCAAACATCGATCGCTCCCATCCGCCTTCGTGTCGAGCCGAGCCTACCGCAGGCGCAGCGGCGACGAGGCCAGCGGCGCCGCGCCGCCGTGCGTGGCCTCGAGACTCGCTTCCGCGACTGCACGGGCATCCATAAGGCCGCCGCCGACTCCCCTCCTCAGCGCGGGCTGCAAGGGAACCGGCGCCTTCCGGTTGGACCGGCGCCGAAGCGCCACCGGTGTCGCGTTGTGCTCCTGGCGAGGAGGAGGGCAGACGCGGAATCCGCCTTCCGTCTTGCTTTCGTGGCTGCGCGGGTCTCGCGAGAGTGTCGAGATCAGGCGATAGGAGAAGCGCGAAGGTGTCGGCGCGAGCCCGCCGTCACGAAGAGGGCTGCGTCGACGAGCGCTTGGCTTCGTTGGCGGCGCCGGGGCGCATGACGGCCTGCGTCGCGTCGACCCTGAGCGGGTCGACCGGTAGGTCGGTGAGCGTCTTGCGGTCGGCTCGGATGCCGTCGAGGAACATCGTGAGGTAGCGGCGGTAGAGGTTGGGCTCCACCTCGCGGGTGCGGTCCATCAGTGCGCCGAGGGCGTACTGGAGAAAGACGATGTCCGTCGCGTCGAAGTCGGGGCGCAGATGGCCCTGCTGGCGCGCGCGGTCGACGAGCGCTTGGAGAAGCGGGGTGATCCTGTCGCGTGCCTCGTCGGCGCGCTCCTGCCCGAGGTCGGGATTGTTGACGATGTCGGTCAGGCCCCGGTCTTCGGACTGGAGCCGCAGGACCCGCTCTAGGTAGGTGGCGAGGCCGCGCCAGGCGTCGGGGTCCTCCAGCGCCTCCTCGGCGAGCGTGGCGACTTTGTTGAGACGCTGCTCGAAGAGCGCCTCGATGACCTCTTGCTTGTTGGCGAAGCGTCGATAGGCGGTGCCGACGCCGACGCCGGCGTGCGCGGCGATGTCGTGCATCGTCACGTGGAGTCCGCGCAGTGCGAAGACCTCGCTCGCCGCGGTCAGCAGCCGTTCGCGGTTGCGTTCGGCGTCCTTGCGCAGCGGGCGCTCAGCGGTGTCCTCCTGGGCCATGGGTACACCGTAGCAGTATGTGGACACGGAGTGTCCGCTTCGTGCTAGAGTGATCTGGACACTACATGTCCGCTTACGATTACGAAGGACCTCGACCCCCATCTCGCGCGCCGCTGGCTGATCCTCGGCGCACTGGGCCTGGCCCAGTTGACGGTGATCCTCGACCACGACCGCCCAGCTGGTCGTGGTCTATTGACTGCGGCTTCTGCCCCAGCACACCGCCTGACACCCGAACACCGCAACCCGAAAGATCCAACATGACCAAGAACGACGACGTCCTCGTCATCACCGGCGCCGGCGGCATCGGCCAGGCCATCGCTCGCCGCCAGGGCCCCGGCAAGCACATCCTCTTGGCCGACATCAGCGAGGACAATCAGGCAGCGGCCGCCGCCGCGCTGGAGGACCTCGGCCACCGCGTCAGCAGACAGCGCGTCGACGTCTCCTCGCGCGAGTCGGTGCACAGCCTTGCCGAGAAGGCCGCCGAGCTTGGCATCGTCACTCAGGTCGCCCACACGGCCGGCGTTTCGCCCGTCCAGGCGCCCGCGGCGACCGTGCTTGCCGTCGATCTGCTCGGCACCGCGCTGGTGCTGGAGGAGTTCGGCCGCGTGATCGCCCCGGGGGGCGCCGGGATCGTCATCTCCTCGATGGCCGGTCACATGTTCCCGCCGTTCGCTCCGGAGCAGGAGAATGCGCTGGCCCACACGCCGACCGACGACTTGCTTGCCCTGCCGTTCCTAAACCCAGAGCGCATGGGCGGTGCGGCCTACGGCTACGCCAAGCGCGGCAACCACCTGCGCGTCCAGGCCGAAAGCCTCGCCTGGGGCGAGCGCGGCGCGCGCGTGAACGCCATCAGCCCCGGGATCATCATCACCCCGCTGGCCCGCGACGAGATGTCCGGCCCTGGCGCCGCGAACTACCAGAAGATGATCGAGACCTCCGCCACCGGGCGCGTCGGCACGCCCGACGAGGTAGCGGCGGCCGCCGCCTTCCTGCTCGGCCCGGAGGCCGGGTTCATCACCGGCTGCGACCTCCTCATCGACGGTGGCGTGATCGCCGCCCTGCGCGCCGGCCGCTGGAGCCTGGCCGCCTAACCCGACAAAGGACCCAAACCCCATGGACTACACCAACCTCGGAACCTCAGGACTGAAGGTCAGCCGCGTCGCGCTGGGCTGCATGAGCTTCGGCACGCCCCGTGACGTGATGCCGTGGACGCTCGACGAGGACGCGGCCCAGCCGATCTTCCGCCAGGCCCTCGATCTCGGCATCACCTTCTGGGACACCGCCAACGTCTACGGCAGCGGAACCTCAGAAGAGATCGTCGGCCGCGCGATCAAGCAGCTCACCACCCGCGAGCAGATCGTCCTCGCGACCAAGCTCTACTGGCCGATGCACGCCGGCCCGGGCGGCTCGGGCCTCTCGCGCAAGGCGATCCTCGAACAGGTCGACGCCTCGCTGCGCCGGCTCGGCACCGACTACGTCGACCTGCTGCAGATCCACCGCTACGACACCGACGTCCCCGTCGAGGAGACGATGGAGGCGCTGCACGACGTCGTCAAAGCCGGCAAGGCCCGCTACCTCGGCGCATCGTCGATGTGGGCCTGGCGGTTCGCGAAGATGCAGCACGCCGCCGGCCGCCACGGCTGGACCAAGTTCATCTCCATGCAGGACCAGTACAGCCTGCTCGCCCGCGAGGAGGAGCGCGAGATGTTCGGCCTGCTCGCCGACCAGGGCGTCGGGTCGATCCCGTGGAGCCCGCTGGCCGGTGGACGGCTCACGCGGCCGTGGGGTCAGACCGGCTCGACGCGCTCGCAGAGCAACCCGTCGACCGACATGTTCGGCCGCCCGTTGTGGCTGGACTCAGACGAGGCGATCGTCGATGCCGTGCAACGCATCGCGCACAAGCGCGACCTGTCGATGGCCACCGTGGCGATGGCCTGGGTGCTCAAGCACCCGGCCGTCAACTCCCCGATCGTCGGCGCCACCAAGCCCCACCACCTCACCGACGCGGTCCCCGCACTCGAACTCCAGCTGACCGACGAGGAGATCGGCGCGCTGGAGGAGCACTACACACCGCGCCTGCCCACGTACTTCAACTAGAGGAGCAACACCATGAACTACCGTCCGCTCGGCCGCACCGGCGTCCAGGTCAGCCCCCTGTGCCTCGGCACGATGATGTTCGGCGCCTGGGGCAACACCGACCACGACGACTCGGTCCGCATCATCCACCGCGCCCTCGACGAGGGCATCAACTTCATCGACACCGCCGACGTCTACAGCGCTGGCGAGTCGGAGGAGATCGTCGGCAAAGCGCTCAAGGGCCGCCGCGACGACATCGTGCTGGCGACCAAGTTCTTCATGCCGATGGGCGAGGACCCCAACCAGCGCGGCGGCTCGCGGCGCTGGATCATCCGCGCGGCCGAGGACTCGCTGCGTCGGCTCGGCACCGACCACATCGACCTCTACCAAGTCCACCGCCCGTCGCCGGACACCGACGTCGAGGAGACCCTCGGCGCGCTGACCGACCTCGTCCATCAGGGCAAGGTCCGCTACATCGGCTCCTCGTCGTACTCGGCCGCGGAGATCGTCGAGGCGCAATGGACGGCCCGTGACCGCGGCCTGGAGCGCTTCCGCACCGAACAGCCGCCGTACTCGATCCTGACGCGGCTCATCGAGCTCGACGTGCTGCCGACGGCCCAGCGCCACGGCATGGGCATCCTCACCTACAGCCCGCTGGCCGGCGGCTGGCTGTCAGGCCGCTACGGCACCGACGCCAACGCCGGTCCGGCCTCCAGCGCACGAGCCCGGGGCGCGCTCGCCGCCCGGTTTGACATGTCGCTGCCCGAGAACGAGCGCAAACTCGACGCCGTCGCGACCTTGGCCAAAGTGGCCGACGACGCGGGGCTTTCGCTGATCGAGCTGGCGATCGCCTTCGTGATCCGCCATCCCGGGGTGACGTCCGCGATCATCGGACCGCGCACGATGGAGCAACTCGAGTCGCAGCTTCCGGCGGCCGACGTCGCGCTCGACGACACCGTGCTCGACCGCATCGACGAGATCGTCAAGCCCGGCGTCAGCCTCAACCCCGCAGACACCAGCTACGGCGACCACGCCCTACGGCCCACCGCCCGACGCCGCTGAGCCGCAGAAGACGTCCATGACGACACCGGGGGCGGCGCCAACTTCGCGTTCACGCCGTCGCCCCGCACCTCTTCGCCCAAGCCCGTATGGCCACGGTCATCCAGCCGCCACCACCCCAGCACCTCCCGGCACACCGGCCGCGGTCGTCGGCGTCGTGCGTCCCCGCGACGCGGCCGACTCGCGCCGCCTGCCGCGTTTGAAGCACACCCGGGAGCAACCCTGTCCGCGCCAAACGACCGCATCGCGCTGACCTCAACGATCTCATCCACGAGTTCGCCGAAGCCCGGGCCTGCTTTCGCTCAGCGACACGCATCCGCCACGACGCCGCCAGCGCCCTCCCTTGCGCGGATTCGAGGGCGCACCCTTTGCGCTTGCGCCGAGCGTGACGAACCGGTGCCGCCGGCCTGGGCCACGGAGCGTTTCCGTGGCCCAACGTGCCGAAAAGTCCCTGCAAATCGATCCACCATCGCGGCCCAAGCGTGGACCTGAACACTGCCAGAAAGCCCTGCAAATCGTACAATTCTAGGTGCGGAACAGACCTCGCTTCACACGCGAGAGGTCGCTGGTTCGAGCCCAGCCGTGCCCATCGAGGAAAGCCCCGCGCTATGCGGGTCGATTTCCGCACCCAGCCGCTAAAGATGCCTGTCGCTGCCCGAATGCATGCGGAGCCATCGGACCACAGTGGTTCGCGAGAACCGTTCCTCGACCGCAACCGGGTGGGCCTGCGGGCCGGCTCGCTGATCCGCCGTTGCGTATGCATGGTGGCCCTCGCCGCAGGTCGCGTCAGGGTCGTGCTCCTCGTCCCGAGCACGTGGCTCCCGCTCGCGCACGCGAAGCGGCCCGCCCGACCACCACCCGAAACGCCGAACGGCCGTGCTCTTCACCCGACGCGCCGCCGTTCTCGCTCCACCCCGATTATGTAGGGTCGGCGAGAGGCGCCTGGACCGCGCGGCGCGTGCTGGCCCGACTGGTCTGGTTTCCTCCCGCCGCCGCATCGATCCGTGCATGCGGTTCTCCCGCACACGGCTCTCCGACGTTCTTCACCGCCGGCATTCGGCTCATTTCCCTCGCCAGGCCCGATGGGGCCTCGGCGCGACGACGGTTCCAGCGAGGCTGATCAAGCCCAGGCGATTCGGCGAGGCGTATGTGACTACCCGCCAGCCGTAGGCGCGCGACCGTTGGTGGCGCTTGGCCACGAACAGTGCGAGCCGGTTGTGCGCGTGGTGCTCGATCAGGTTGAAGTGACGGGCCGAGTTCCCGTAGCGGAAGTAGCCCGCCCAGCCGCGCAGGTACCCATTCAGGTCCTGCACGATGTCCTCGATGGGCAGCAGCAGCCGTTCGCGCGCCGTGATCTCACGAACGCGGTCGCGGGCGTGCTGCATCGCCCGGCGTGAGGGCCAGCGAGCGAGGAACTGGACGTGCTTGGCGCGGTTGGCGCGCACCCACCGGTGGTGGAAGCCGAGGAAATCCACGCCCTCGCCTCCGTCCTCCAGGTGCACGATCCTGGTCTTGGCGTCCTTGAGCTGAAGCCCAAGCTCGCCCAGGATCTGCCGCAACGACGCAAGCGCCGCTTCAGCTTCCTCCCGCGTCCGACACATCACGAGTAGATCGTCTGCGAACCGGACCAGAACTCCGTGCCCAGGCTCGGTCCACTGCCGGTCGAGCCGGTGCAGGTAGACGTTGCACAGACAGGGCGAAAGGACTGCTCCCACACAACAGGTAACTTGGGTCATCGGGGCCTGTCGGGGTGGGGATCGTGTGTCGGATTGTGATGCCGTCGTCGCCGATGAGCACTTCTCGGACGACGAGTTGAACGATGCGTTGGCGTTCCTCGACGGTCAGGTTCTGGGCGTTCTCGGCGAGGCGTGCGAGGAACCCTTCGAGGTTCTCGGCGAGCTGGAGGTAGGTCTCGGCGTCGTGCAGTTCGGCGTCGAGCGCGGCGAGTTGGGCGGTGATCGTGGTCTCGCGTTTGCGCAGCGCCGGCATCCGGGCGCGGAGCTCGTCGAGTGTGATGAGCTGTTCTTGGTAGGCCTCGATCAGGCGGGTGCTGCCGGCCTTCACGCGCGCGAGTTCGCGCTCCAGGCCGTCGCGGCGGTGAGCGGCGGGGCTTTCGGTCCGCAGCGCGGTCAGGCGCCGCTCGATCTCGGCTCTGACCAGCGCGGGGTCAGACAGCAGCTGCTCGACTTCGCCCCACACGAGCGCGTCGAGCTCGTCGGCGCGGATTGGCCGGTTCGAGCACACGCGCCCGCCGACGAAGCGATAGTTGTCCGAGCCGATGCAGCGGTAGTAGTAGATCCGGCGCTTGGTGGTGCGCGCCGATGTGCGCCAGCACGCGTAGCCGCAGTCGCGGCAGACGAGGATGCCCTTCAGCAGCGCGGGCTCTCTGCTATTGCGCTTGGCGTAGTGCTTGTTCTCCTGCAGGCGCGCCTGAGCGAGCTCGAAGGTCTCCTCGGTGATCAGCGCCGGGACGGGGATGCTGGTCCACTGCTCGGGCGCGACGTCGCGTCTGGTCTCGCGGCGGCCGTGGCGCTCACCGCGGCCGCGGACCGGACGGGTGGGCTTCGCGCGCTGGCCGGTGGTCTGCGTCTTGCCGAACGCTGCCTGTCCGTGGTAGGCGGGGTTGCGCAGCATCGCCCACACCGTCGAGCGATCCCACACCTGCTTGCCGGTGCGTGTCAGAACGCCATTCGCCGACAGCGCTCGGGCGATGTCAGCGATCGACTCGCCACGCTCGGTGTAGCGATCGAAGACCTCGCGGACGATCTCCGCCTGGCCCTCGTCGATCTCGTAGAAGGCATCCATATGCTGGGACTTTCTGACATACCGGTAACCGTATGGCGCGCCGGACAGCACAGCCTGCGAGCCGCCGCGAGCACGGTGCGCCTTCCCGCGGCGGGAGCGCTCACGGATCTGCGCGCGCTCGTACTCGGCGATCATCCCCTGGAACTGGCGCAGCAGCTCATCCTCCGGGGTGCCGCTGCGCTCGGGTTCCTTGGCGAATACGACCTCCACGCCCACGCGAGCGAACTCTTCCAACAGCAGCACCTGGTAGGCGTAGCGGCGCGCGAGCCGATCGGGCGCATGGCACAGGAGAATCTCGAACGCTCCCTCAGCCGCACGGTCGCGCAACCGCTCCAGCGCCGGGCGCTGCAGCGTCGCACCCGAGAACCCCTCGTCCTCGAACACCAAGTCCTCAGGGACGAGCAGCCCGCGCGCCGCGGCGAGCTCACGCAGCCCGACGGTCTGACTTCCGATCGTCTGGTCTTGGCGCTGGCGCTCGGAGGACACCCGCGCGTAGATCGCCGTCACCCGGCCCGCCCGCTCCAGCGTCTGCTCCTGCGAGACCACGCTGCTCATCGTCCCTCCGTTCGTTGCCTGTCACACGGCGCCGCTCGGGCGCCAAGATCGCGTACGCCTGCGCCAGCCGTGCGAGCGCGAGCCGGTCACCGACAAACTCGATCTCAACGCGCTTTGCCACGGTGTCGCTCGCGGGACTGATCGAGATACGCGCGGATCGCCTCCGCCGTCGCAGCACTCAGCGTCTGACCGCTCGAACCAGCCCGGTCGCGCAGACCAGCGATCAACGACGGCGCCAGGCGGACCGTGAACATCGCGGTTCGCTCGGGCACGACCACGCCCTCGGGCCGTTCCAACGCCGCGTTCACATACCGACGCGCTTGGCGCTCCGACAAGCCGTGCTCGGCCTGCAGCGCGCGCACCGCGTCCGCCGGCGAACGGTCGACCAGCAACTCGACCGCGCGATTCACCCGAACCGCGTACTCGTCGGCATACGCTCGGCGGCTGGCCATCAGCCACTTGAATACCACGCCTCACGACCGACTCCTCCTCACCGGCCGCGACATCAACCGCTCGAACTCGAAGTTCGCACTTGCGTGGGAGCAGTCATGACACCGCCCTGAGGGGTTCCGATCACGTCCCGCCGGACCGCCCCGTCCTCCATCACCCCGGAGCGCAACATTGCGCGCAAGAGCTTCAGAACATGGCGGTCTGAGATCCGTTCCTCGATCGCCGACATCAACCCCGAGTGCGGGATCGCCCCGAAACAGTCCGAGACGTCCGACTCTGCGACCCATCGCCTCCCGTCCCACGCCTCGTCGATGAGGACTTGAAGCGCGTCGTGCTGCGATCGCCTGGGCCTGAACCCAGACGAGCATGGCAAGAAGTCCGCCTCGAAGATCGGCTCAATCACGATCTTCATGGCGGCCTGGACGATCCGGTCGCGTACCCGAGGGATCGACAACGGCCGCCGCTCGCTGCTGCCAGGCTTCGGGATGAACACCCGACGGGCAGGCCACGGTCGGTAGCTGCCGTCCTTCAGATCCGCGGCCAACCCGTCGAGCAGCTTGGCGATGCCGTACTGCTCGACGTCGGCGATGGTCTGTCGGTCGATGCCAGCCGCGCCTTTGTTGGCGCGCACCGACTCCCACGCCCACTCCAAGACGTCTCTGCGGTAGACCTTGTCATAGAGCGCGTGGAACCTACGTCCGGGATCGGCCTTGGCCGCCCGGTAGAGCGTTCGCTGCAGTTCTCGGACTGAATCCTGCTTGGCGGTCCTAGCCACGAGTGGCACTCACCGGCCCTTCCCTGTGCGTGACGCATGAACGAAGCAGCGGCCCTTCCCTCACGCCGGGTTCTGTTGTCCCGTGCGCTCAAGCGGTACTACGGCCGCCTCCGACGCCCACCCGGCACCACACCCACTTCCCGGATTGACCGGTTATAGGACGGGTCGCTCCGACGACCGCTCCGCAGCATCATCGGGCCGGGGAGGGCCTCCCCAGTTCCCGCCGCCACCTTCCAAACGTTCAACACCCCATACGCCGGGAGGTTCATCAGGGCTGCTTCCAGGCTCTTCACCCCTTCCATGGCCTTCGCCCCGAACGGCCGGGCTCGGCTCCTCCTCTCCCCCGCCCGAAGACGGGGCTACTAACGACGCGGCAGGTTTCGCTTGATGCTGCAGACCGTTTGGTTGCTCCCCCAAAAGGGCTCTTGACGCTGGGCTTCGGCCCGACCCGTTTCCAGTCCGAGCCGCCAGCCTGCTACCGGGCCTCCTGGCAGCTACCCGGACGGGACTCACACCCGCTGGCGACGACGAGCTTATGTTGGATCACCTACTCAATAAGCGCCTCCAACTCTGGGCGCACCCGGGGCAAGTAGCTATTTGCGGTGCTCGGGATTGGGGCTCTGAGGGTTTCCGAGGTCCCAGTCGTTGGTCGAGTTGCCGTAGGCCGGGACTCCGCCGCGGTCCTTCAGCATGCGCGCGAAGTGCAGGACGTTCCAGGAGAGGAACACCGTGTTGCGCGTCGTCCACGCGTTCTCCGGTCCGCCGCTTCCCTCGTCCAGGTAGGAGAGCCCCGGGCCCGCCTCCCCGTTCCAGTACGTGTCGGACTGCGGTGGGATGGCCAGCCCGATGTGCTGGAGGGCGTAGAGCACCTGGGCGTTGGCGTGCTTGCCGCCATCCTCGTTGCCAGTCGTCACCGAGGCGCCGACCTTCCCGTAATAGGACCACTGGCCCGCCGTGTTGACGTCCGACGAGTACGCGTACAGCCGCTCGATGATCTTGCGCGTGTACGAGCTCTGGTCGCCCAGCCAGATCGGGCCGGCGAGAATCAGGATGTCAGCGGGCTTGACGTGCTCTTCGTAGATCGCCGGGAACTCGTCCGTATCGAAGCCGTGCTCGCGCATGTCGGGCCACAGTCCGGCCGGGATGTCGTGGTCCGCGGTGCGGATCTCGGTGAAATCGACACCGAGGCGTTCGAAGATGCCGCTGACGATAGACAGCAGTCCGCCGGTGTGGCTGGGCTCTGGAGAGCGCTTGGTCGTGCCGTTGAAAGCGACCGCGCGCGAGGTCGTCGAAGCCAAAGGTACAGGCGTCGCACTGCTCGTCGATGAAACGCTGGATGTTCTCGGGAAGGGCCAAGTCGCGACACAATACAGCCTGACCTGGCGTGCCGGTCGAAAATCAGGACGCGCTGAATGCGGGGTCGTGCCAGTCGTGCGCCGGCACGAGCTGGTCGGCCCGGTCGAGGAGCTGGACGTCGAGTTCCTGCGCGCGGATGACCACGCCGAGCAGGCGCGTGGCGATCCACTTCTCGTCCCCGATCCCGTAGCTGACGCGGGTCAGCCGCCCAGAGACCTCCTCCTCGAGGACGGCCTGCAGGCGCAGCATGCGCCCATGGAAGTCGGCGAAACGCGAGATGACCTCCGGCGACGGCCCGGTCGCTGCGACCATCACCGGCGACCAGTCCGCCAGCGCGCTGCGAGTCGCCGGGGTCAGCTCCTGAAGCAGCGGGATGAGCTCGCCCCGCGTCTGCCCATCGGCAGCCACGCGCATGCACGCCGCGCGCAGCTGGTCCTGCCCGGACTCGGAGCGCAGGAACTCGTCGAGCTCTTCGAGCGGCCGTCGCTGGTCGTCGAGGCCGAGGAAGCACGTCAGCCGCACCCACACCGGACGCACCGCGTAGACGAACTCGATCAGGGCGGCGTGACGCACGAGGTTCCAGCGCCGGGTCTGGCGGTCGGTGATGAACTCGTTCACCACTGCGACGCCGACGATCAGCACGAGCACGTTCGAGACGACGTCGGTGAGCATGCTGTTGTCGTTCCAGAACGACGTGACGAAGACGTCAGTCAGCGTCACTGCCAGCAGCGCGACGACGGCGAGGGTGCCGGCGATGCGCGGGCCGATCCGGGAGCGGAACACGACGCACAGCCTACGGATGCACTGCGCGCGAGGCAGGTCGTGCGATCCGGGCGCGAATCGCGACGCGGGCAGTCATGCGTCTGCAGCGCGCACGTAGGCGACGAGGCGGCGGGACTCGATGCTCGGGCGGCAACCTCGATGCGGCAGCCAGGCGCTGGCGCTCTATTCCGTGCAGCGCATGCGCGCGACGGATCCCCCGGGGTTGAAGAACAGCGTTCCGATCCGCTCCCACGGCCGACTCGCGCGATGACGGATCACCGAAAGCGTGATCTTCGGCCCGCCGGGATCGTCCGATCCAGCGGCACTCTCACCCGCGCGCAATCCAACCGCGCACCACAATGCCTCCGGGGGATCGACCGCGCCACGCCCGCCTCCTCAGAACCGGAGGTCAACGGCCGCGCGACCGCAGATCGTACATCGACCCTGGACAACACGAGCGCGGTGATCGCGGAGGCGGTCACCACCGCGGCGATCGTCACCAGCTGCCTGCGCCACCCCGCCCCAGATGCTTTCCGATTCACTGCATCCCCGATCGCAGGCGGCACTACTAGCCGCCGGTTGAGGCAATCGCCGGCTCGACGCCGAGTGGGGCCGCCGCCCCTACGGGCATCTGGACTCGCGCAAGGACGTGCGAGGCGATCAGGGCGCTGTTGACCATCCGGTCTGTCTCCTCTGCCAGCGGGCTCGTCTGCCCGGCGACAGCGGCGAGTGCCTGCTGGGTCTGGCGTAGTGGAGGCAACGGCTCGGGAGCCCGATGCTCGCGGGCCGCGCAGGCAAGCTCGGCGAACGTCGCGTCCAGCTGATCGGCGAGCGTGCGCGCCTCAGGCGGCGCCGGCGGTGGGTCATCTTCGAGGTAGGCCTCGAGCGCGAGCGCCCCGTCGGCGAACCGCCGCGTGCTGCTGAGGATGCCGGTGGCCTGGTCGGTGCCGAACCCCGTGTAGCGGCCGGTCGGCTCGAGCAGCGCGCGCTGGACGGAGGCTGCGGTGTTGGTGCGGGCGAGCCGGGCCGCGGCGCGTGCGGAGGCCACCTCTTCCCGGGTGTGGCTTGCCGGATCGAGCCACGCCTGAAGCAGCGCGCCCAGATACGCGCGGTCGGCCTCGATCAGTTCGGCGGTCGTGTCGGGCAGCAGGGCCCGCTCCCAGGTTGGCCACAGCGCGTAGATCCCGAGTGTCAGCGTCGCACCGATCGTCGTGTCGAGCAGGCGATCGAGCGCTGTCGCGTACTCGTTGTGCGGGCCTGCGTAGGAGACGAAGAAGATGATGCAGGCGGTGATCGACAGCGTGAACAGACCGTAGTTTGCGAATATGACCGCGCAGAAGCAGAACGACAGCGCGGTGATCAGGGCTGCGAGGACGAACGATCCGGGATGCAGCGCGGCGGTGATCAGCGTCGCGAGCACGACCCCGAGCGCAGTACCGACGTACCGCTGCAGCCCGCGCGTGAAGGTCGCGCCGAAGTCGGGGCGCAGCACGAACAGAACCGTGAGCGGGATCCAGTAGCCGCGGGGCAGACCGAAGGCGCGATCGATCGCCGCGGCGATCCCAACGGTGACGGCGAGGCGGAGCGCGTGCCGGAACGCACTCGAGCCCAGGTTCAGGTTCGCGCGCAGGATCGGGATCGGGTGTCGCAGCTCCAGGTCGCGTCGCCGCGGTCGGCGGTGGCGGACGGGATCCGGCGGCGCCCCCTCGCCCTGCCACGTCGTCGCTAGGTCGACCGCGCCGCGCAGCTCGGCCCGGACCGACGCACCGCGGCTCAGCACGTCCTCGAGCTCGTGCGCGCGCAGAGCCTCCTCGCCTGTAGCTGTCAGGCAATTCTCGAGCTCGTTGCGAAGCGCGGTGACCGACTGGTCGAGACGGTCGCGGATCGAGTCCGCGTCGGCGCTCCAGCGCCGCGTCTCCAGCGCCTGCGCAACCGCGGTGAACGCCTCGGCGGCCGCGGTGCGCCCTACGTCAAACGCGCGCTCGGCGAGCGTCGGATCCCAGGTCTCGATCCGCTTGCGGGCGTTGCGTAGCGCGACCAGGTCGAGGTACGTCCGGTCGGCCTCGTCGACTAGGACGCGGAACGCTTCGGCAGCCGGACCTGGTACCGCTACCGGACCCTGGGATACGTTGAGTGTCTCGCGCGCCTCGCTCTGAGCGAGCAGCACCGGATCGCGCTCGTCGCGGTCCTTTGCATCGGAGACCCAGTGCTCCAGTGAGCGATAGACCTTGGCGATCGCCAGGCGTTCGGGCAGGTGCGCGTGCGCCCGCCAGCTCACGAGCACGATCGCGATCGCGAACAGGCCGCCCGCGAACACCAGCACGGCGTGCTCGAGCGAATGCACGGCATCAGCAGGCAGGGCGCTGACGAGCGTGATCGTGAGCGGTGCCATCAGCGCGACGAAGTACGTCGCCAGATCGATCGCGATGAACATGCCGGCTCCGAAGCTCGCCAGCGCGAGCAGCGCTACCGTGATCACACTGTAGTTGCCCGCCACCTGGCCGACGAACGTGCAGAGCGAGACGCTCACGCACGCGATGAACATCGCGCGGATCCGGCTGCGATACGGGGCACCGGAATCGGTTAGGCCCACCATCAGCGCTCCGCCGGATACCGCCACACCCTCCACTAACAAGCCCGTCGCCGCGCCGATGAACAGCGGCAGACCCACCCCGAAGGCGAAGCGCTCCCCCCAGGCGACCTTCACCTTGTCGCGCTCTACCTTGATCGTGCCCCTAAGGATTCGCCGGACGATGCCCACGGTGAGGGTGGACGGTACCCCGACCGGCGCGACTGCGCGAGCAATCGGCTCGGCGGTTGCGCTTGGATTGCACCCGACTCGCGATCCTCGCAAGCTCGTCGATCAAGGAGCGACCATGGCGGGCGCGGACGCGCAGAACGGCCTTCATCCCATCGACAAACAGCTGCTCGACCGGTCACAGTGGGACTTCAGCGACTTGAATGCCATCGTCATCACGGCAATCGACCACGGCATCGCGACAGGCGTGTACCCGGACATGACCGAACACGGATGGGACCGCGACGAGTGGCCGCAGATCTTCGAGCAGGTGACCGCAGCGAACATCCTCGTGCTGCTCTCGCCGATCTGGCTCGGAGAGAAGTCCTCGCTCTGCACCCAGGTGATCGAAAGGCTCTACGGCAACAGCCACCTGCTCAACGACGCGGGGCGGTGGGCCTACTACGGGCGCGTCGACGGATGCATCATGACCGCTAACGAAGACGGCGCCCAAACACTGCGCGATGAACATCCTCTACTCGCTGCAGCACCTTGGCTTCGTGATCCCACCGCAAGCCGACAGCTGCTGCTTGGCGAGGCCGGTCCCGGCCCCAGCTATTCCGATGCCGCCTCAGGCGGCCCGGAGAACGACTTCACCAACCGCAACACGACGTTCCTGGCCTGGAACCTCCTCCACCTCGCGCGCATGCTGAAGGACACCGGCGGGATCGCCCGCGCACGGCAACCAAGTCGCGCCGTGGGACGCGGGCTGCCGGTTCGATTACGAGAACGTGGCTGCGCTGGAGCTGAGGACCGCCTCGAGCAACTCGACGTTGATCTCGCTCTCCCACCACGGCCCGGCCGCCGCGAAGGCCAACGCGAGGGTGCTCGACCGTCCACGCCCGGACGACCCCTTCGAGGCGGTCAGGCCCGAGGAGACCGGCGCGCCACACGGAGGCGCGCTGCTGGCCCCCGGAATCATTCCGGGGACCACATCCACGACAAATCCCTGCACTCCACGACAGTAATTCGGGCCACAGAGGGCGAGATCAGTCGCCAAACTCCCTGCAAATGCTCCAGAAATAACGTCAGCGGCCGGTCGCTTCACACGCGAGAGGTCGCTGGTTCGAGCCCAGCCGTGCCCATAGAAAAGGCCTGGAAATGGGGCGTCGTGGTAGGCGGCCGGCGAGGCGAGAACGCTGCTACCGGGTCACGTGGTCGGCTCGGGGGCGTGCCGCTTCCGGCGAGGCGCCGCGGCGTCCGGGTGCTCGTGGAGGTCGCGGCCGCGCAGTTCATCCTTTTTGGCCGATGCGGGGTCGAGGTCAGCGGCCGTACGCTCGTGCTCCTGGCGGCCATCGCCGCAGCGTCAGGGAAAGGCTCGAGCCCCGAGCGGGGCGTCGCCTCCTGCCGTGATGGCCTATCGCCGCTCTCGGCTGAATGAACAGAAAAGGAGCAGGACGATGAGCAAAGACAACCCTGTGTTTGTGTACTCGGCGGTGTACGCGAATCGTGATGACGCCGACGCCGACTACGACACGCTGCTTGACCTCCACTCCGCCGATCTGGTCGGCACCTACGACGTCGCGCTGGTGTACAAAGACGACGAGGGCAAGGTGCACGTAACCAAGCACGAGAAGCCCACCCAGCACGGCGCTTGGACCGGTGCCGCCGTCGGCGCGCTGGTGGGGATCATCTTCCCGCCGTCGATCATCGGTGCGGCGGTCGTCGGCGCCGCGGCGGGCGGCGGGATCGGGCACGCCATGGGCGGCATGTCACGCAATGACGCCAAGGAGATCGGCGACTACCTCGACACCGGCCAGGCGGCGCTCGTCGTGATCGGCGAGTCGCGCCTCCAAGAACAACTCGACAAGGCGCTCACGCACGCGGAGAAAACCCAAGAGAAGGAAATCGACGCCGACGGCAAGGAGCTCGCCAAGGAACTCAACGCGCTGCCCGCCTAGCAGCCGCTCGTCCCGGCCGGCCCGCTCTCGCACCGCCCTTGGCTTGCGGCGTGAGAGCGCCACGGCTCCCTCAACACGGCCCTGGGCCGTATCTCGAAGGCGGTGGACCAGATGACATTCCTCTGGATTCTGTTGGGCATCATTTACGTGGCGTGCTGGATCTATTTCGGGCTAACAACGTTCCGGAAAGGGCACTACTGGATGTTTTGGATCGGATTCTTCTTCCCGTTCCTCTGGATCATTGGCGCATTGATCGGCCCGACTCCACGCGCCGCTGGCACGGCATAAGACCCAGCAGCAGTCGCCAGAATACAGTCGATTGCTTGAGCGCTTCATTGCTCTGGCAACCGGCGTGCACGCCACCGACCTATGACGACGAACGAAGCGCACGGCATCAGCCGTCATGCCGACGCTCGCCCGCGGACACCGGCCACCAGTCGGGGTCGGGGCGGAACGGCGCGGCCGGCAGGCCGGTGGCGTCGGTGTCGTATCGGTACACGAGTCCGGCGGCGGGGTCGGCGCGGCGCTGCTCGTCGGTCCAGCCCTCGGTCGCGGTGGTGACGAACAGTCGATTGAGGCCGGGTCCGCCGAACGCGCAGCACGTGCATTCGCGGGCCGGGATGGGGTACGCCCTGCGTAGCGTGCCGTCGGGGGCGTAGCGGTTGACCCGGCCACCGCCGTAGATCGCCACCCACAGGTCACCCGCTGCATCCACGGTCATCCCGTCCGGTGCGCCGACGTCCTCGGGCACAGTGACGAGGATCCGGCCATCGGCGATGGTGCCGTGGTCGGGGTCGAATGCGAACGCGTGGATGACCCGCGGACCGCTGTCCACCAGGTACATCGTCAGGCCGTCGGTGCTCCAGCCGATTCCGTTGGAGATCGTGAGATCTCCGAGCACAAGCTCGGTCCGGCCGGTTCGGTCCATGCGGTAGAGCGCGCCGCCTCCGGCGTGGTGGTCGTCGGCCAGGGTACCGCCCCAGAAACGGCCCTGGGGGTCACACGCGCCGTCGTTCATTCGGGTCCCGGCGGGGGAAAGCTCCGCGATGGTCCGGTGGGTGCCGTCCGGCGCCAGGTAGACGAAGCCGCGCCCGGCGCCGAGCACCCAGCCACCATCGCGGCCCTCGACGGGCGCGATCATCCCGACGGTCCATGGCAGCTGGTATTCGCGGACGTAGGCCAGCGAACCGTCGGCGGCGATCCGGGCGCGGGCGACGCGTCCGGCCAGGATGTCAACGCCCAGCATCTCGCCGCGACGGGCGTCCCAGCGAACGCCCTCACCGAGCTGGGTCTGCTTGGTGGAGCAGGCGACCGCCCCGGTTTCCTGCTCATGTTCCCTGGTTGCCATCATCAGCCCCCGAAGTCCACAACGACCTTGATGTCGTCCGGGCTGCGCTGCAGCCCATCGGCGATGTTCTCGGGCGGCACTCGGCGCGAGATCAGCTTCCCGAGCCACGCATGGTCGGCGGCGGCGAGCGCCTCGGCCGCCCGGTAGAAGTGCCGGCGGTTGGCGTTGACCGAGCCGACGACCACGTTGTTGGCCAGGACCAGCGCCTTGGCCACATCGGCAGGTAAGAGCCCGCTGGCCTGCCCGCCGCTGCCCACGCCGGTGAGGCAGACGACCCCGCCGGCGCCGACGTGGCGGATCGAGTCGATGATCACCGAGCCGACGCCGGTGCACTCGATGATGACATCGGGGTCAAAGCCGATGTCGGCGATCGCCCCGGAGTGGTAGGTGGCCCCGACGTCGTGCACGAGTTCGGGCTTGGCGCCCTCGGTGACGCGGTCGAGGACGTGGACGTCGAGATCGTGCTGGACGGCAATCATGGCGGCGAGCATGCCGATCGGGCCGGCACCGGTGATCAGCACCTGATGCGGTACCCAGAACGCCCGGGCTCGCATGACCGAGACCAGCTCCCAGGCCTTCGCCACCACGGTGGTCGGCTCGAGCAGCACTGCCTGGAGGCCGAGCGAAGGGTCCATCTTGGTGTAGAAGCCCGGCTCGATGCGCCATCGCTCGGACATGAACCCGTCGATCTGTTTGATGCCGCGCTCGGTGTACTGGCCGTTGCGGCACATGTCCCACTCCCCGACGGCGCAGTTGGGGCATGGCACGGGGTCGGGTCGGCGAACGATCCCGACGATCAGGTCGCCCTTCTGCAGATTGCCCGCGTTGGGGCCGGGGTCAAGGACCCGTCCCAGCGACTCGTGCCCGAGGACCAGCCGCTCCCGCCCGGGGGGCGCCCAGCCGTACGCGCCCGAGGCGATCTCCTCGTCGGTTCCGCAGATGCCCACCGCGACCGCCTCGACCAGGATCGACCCGGTGCTCTCGTCCGGTTCGGGGACCTCCTCATAGCGAACCGACCCCGCAACTCCCGGCTGAACCGTGACGGCCTTCATGACTCCCCCTCAAATAGCTTGCTTCGTTGCCGTGTCGGTGCGATCGCCGGAATTACCGTGAGTTGATCTCTCAGTCGCATCAGAGCCGGCGCTGCCCCTCGCGCGGCAGCACTTTCTGCGGGACGGTCGGCCCGTAGCCGTGCGCATGACGGGCAGAGCTCGCGGTCCAGGAGGGCTGCCATGTGATCGGGCAGGCGATTGCGGATGAATTCCCGGTGCGCAGGCGTCTGGGTCGGCGCGCCGCATTCGCTGCAGGTCAGCAGCGGCTGTTCGCACACGACGGTTCCGGTGATGATCGTGTGCCGCACGAGGTCCGGCGTGTCGCCGCCGAGCGTGCCGCCGATGAACAGACCGACCTGATCCTCGATCCGGATCGCGCCGGTCGGGCATACCTGGCTGCAGGCGCCGCAGCCGATGCACAGCTCGGCTGGGCGGGCGAAGTCGAAGTAGGCGACGCGGCCGGCGTCGGTGTCGGCCATGCGCAGCGCGTCGACGCCCATCTCGCTGCAGGCCGCCATGCACAGACCGCAGCCGATGCAGACGTCGCAGCGCAGGCAGCGGCGTGCCTCGTCGTGCGCCATCGCGTCGGTCAGCCCCTCCTCGATCTGGACGTAGTTGCCCAGGCCGAGAACTTCTTCGACGGTCCTTTCGGGCATCACGGCCCGCGGTAGATGAGTACGCTCATCCGCCGTGACCTGCAGGGGCACGACGTCGGCTCGGCGCACCGGCTTGCCGGTGGCGCTGTCCATGGGCTCCCCGCGCACCCAGGCGTCGATCGCGTTCGCGGCGATCTTGCCGGAGCGGATGGCCTCGACGACCGTCCGCGGGCCGTGCTCGACGTCACCCCCGGCGTAGACGCCCGGCACCTTGGTCATCAGGCTCTTGGGGTCAGTGAGGATGAAGCCATGGGTGCTCTCGACCGCGCTGCCCTCGAGCATCGTCAGGTCGGTGCCCTGGCCGGTGGCGAGGATCACGTGGTCGCCCTCGAGCGTCAGCAGGCGGGCGGCGTCGAATTTCGGATCGAACTTTCCGGTCTCGTCGTGGACCTGCTCGCAGAACTGGAAGGTGGTCTCGCCGTCCTCCCCGATGCTGACCGGGCCCCAGCCCGGATGCAGCTGCACCCCTTCCCCGACGGCGTTCTCGATCTCATGCGGGCTGGCCGGCATCTCGCGGCGTTTCTCCAACGAGACCATGTCGACGTGCGTTGCGCCTTGGCGCAACGCCGTCAGGGCGACATCGATCGCGACGTTGCCGCCGCCGATGACGATCACCCGCGGCCCGACGCGGACCGGCTCGCCGGTGCGCACGTCCCGCAAGAAATCGATACCGCCGAGCACGAAGGACTGCTGGACACCTTCGATCGGGATCGGGCGGGAGCGCTGCGTGCCGAGGCCGAGGAACACGGCGTCGTAGTTATTGCGGAAGGCATCAAGGCTGCCAACCTCCGCGCTCGTGCGAATCGTGATTCCGAGCGCGCGGATCTGGTCGAGCTCCTGGTCGAGCAGGTCGGGCGGCAGGCGGTATGCCGGAATGCCGTAGCGCAGCATGCCGCCGGCCTTCTCCTGCTCCTCGAGGATCTCGACGTCGTGACCGAACGTGCGCAGGTAGTAGGCAGCGGTGAGACCGGCTGGGCCGGAGCCAGCGATGCCGATCCGCTTGCCGGTGGGCGAGGCGATCTCGGGCTTCGGGTAGCCCCCGTCGGCGAGGCAGTGCTCGGCCGCCTTGGCCTTCAGCGGCCGGATGAACACGGCGCCGTTGCTGCCGCCGCGAACGCACGCCGATTCGCACGGCGCGGGGCAGACCAGGCCGCAGGTCAGCGGCAACGGGTTATCGCGCCTGATGACCTCGATCGCCGCCCGGTAGTCGCCATGACCGACGTGAGCGACGAAGCTCGGGATGTCGATGTTGGCCGGACACGTGCCGTGGCAGGGTGCGGCCTGGTGCTCGAAGCAGAGCCCCTCCGGGCAGGACTCCCGCCGAGCGTGACTCTCCCACTGCTCGCGGTAATAGCGCAACGAGCTGCCCAGCGGCCACACGGCCCCCAGCCCCTGCGCGCCCAGCTCGAGCACGACTTCGTCGAGCGCTCGGAGATGCGCGGCATCACCGCGGCCCAGCGTCAGCTCGGCCACCAAGCGCCCGGCGCGGGCGAGCAGCGGCCGCACCGGATCGCCCTCGGCGTTGTCAGCGAGCTGCCAATGCCGGTAAAGCGCGCGGCGCGTCTGGCGAAGAAGGCACGCGCCCTCGGCCATCACCATCAGCGTGGACGGCACCGGCACAACGCCGGCGGAGGCGAGCGACAGCGGCCGGCACGATACGTTGGCCTCCGAGAGCGGTAGGTAGCCGCCCAGGCCGTCGTCGAAGACGAGCACCGGGTCCTGGCCCGCTGCCTCAACGCCACCACCCCAGCCGTCGATCTGCCGCCGCAGGTTCTGTGCATGGGCGAGCTCGACCAGGCCGCGCTGCTTGATCCCGCGCCGCAGCGTCAGCAACGACGCATCGACGCCCGAGGCGCCGGTGAACAGCAGGGCGATACGACACCAGGTTTCGGGCGTGTGGATCAGCCGTGAGTCGTCGGCGGGCGGCCCCTCCGCCCAAGGCCCCGGGTGGCTGTCGCGCTGCACCTCCAGCTGCATATGGGGCGTGGTGACGTGGACGAGCGAGCGGATCGCGTCGACGGCGTTCAGGAGGGGGGCTTCGTGACCGTTCAGCTCGGCCGGGAGGCGCAGCTGGACCTGGCGGCTGGCGCGCAGGCCGGCGGCGATCAGCACCCCCTCGACCAACAGTCGCGGAGCGCCATCTAGGACCGCAGCTGTGCCGCGGGCGCGCACATCGAGACCGGTGGCGTCGATCACCAGCACCGAGGGGCCGACGCCGCGCAGGAACCGCCGCCAGGCCAGATAGATCGGCTCGCCCGCACCGCTGCTCTCCGCCAGGCCCGACTCCTGCGCGCGCTGCAACCGCTGCAACGGCGCGAGCTCCCGTGCCTGGGCGAGCCCCGGCAACGCGCCGGCGAACGTGGGCGGCGTAGCACCCGCCACGGCCGCAGCGCCCTCGTCAAGCCAACTCGGCAACGTCGCGAGCGTGCTCATGCCGACGTGTCATCGCCGCCCGACGGCTCGGCGAGGAGGTGACGGGCGTAGCGCTCGCGGCGCGGGTCCGGCACCTCGCCTGCCTCACCGAAGGACAGGCAGCCCGTGACGCACTTGGTGACGCAGGCGGGCTTCAGCCCAGCGTCGATCCGGTCCATGCAGTAATCGCACTTGACCACCTTGTTCGTGGCCGGGTCCCACTGCGGAGTGCCCCACGGACAGGCCGCGATACAGCTCTTGCAGCCGATGCAGAGGCTGTCCTCGACAAACACGATGCCGTCCTTCTCCCGCTTCTGCATCGCGCCAGTCGGACACGCCCGGACGCACCACGGGTCCTCGCAGTGAAAGCACGGCATGAACACGAAGTGCGACCGAGGCAGTCCGTCGACCTCGACCGGATCCAGCGCGATAACCCGGCACGGATCGGGACCGGGACCCAGCTGCTTGTTGGTCTTGCAATGGACTTCGCAGGCCAGGCAGCCGATGCAGTTGGCTTCGTCGTGGCGAAGCTCGTACTTGCTCATCCTGCAACTCCTTCCGGTGTCCGACGTGTCACCCGCACGACCGTCTCGGTCAGTGCACAGCCACCGCCGGCGGGATCGAAGTCGTCGAGCTTGCCGTGCTGCAGGCGCTGATCGGCGACGCCGAGGCCCAGCGCGCGCGTGGCGAGCGGCACGGTGGCGCCGTAGCCGTGCAACATGAACACCGCCTCGGGATGGATCCAACGCGTAACCTTCGCCGGCAGGTGGCCGCTATAGCCGCCACCGCCGTTCGACCTCCACCTCGTCGCCGTCCGCGATCCCGAGCGCCGCGGCACGGTCGGGGTGGATCCATAGCACCTGTTTGGGCGCTCTCTCGTTGAGCAAGGGATTGTTGAGCGACTGACCCTGCGCGAGCGTCGCCGTCTTCGCGAACAGCAGCGTGAACTTCTCGCCCGCCGGCGCCTCCTTGGGCACGTACGCCGGCAGGCTCTCAAGCCCCGCCTGTGCCAGGACCTCGCTCTCGATCTCGATCTTCCCCGAGGGCGTCGGGAACCTGAGCTCGTCGCGTGGGATCAGGTTCGGCGCAGCCGCCAAGCCGACGATGCCGGTCTCCCGCATCTCCGAGACCGTGACACCGGTGCCGTCGAGCTGGTAGTTCCACAGCTCCTCGATCGTCTCGAAGTCAAGCGCCTCCTTGATCCCCATCCGGTGCAGGATCTCGCGGAAGATCCACCACGCCGGACGGCTGTCGAAGCGCGGCGCGATCGCCTGGTCACGCATCGCGAACACCGGCACGGGGCCGTTCATCTGGCAC
The DNA here is from genome assembly GCA_963769695.1 of uncultured Solirubrobacterales bacterium. GTDB lineage: Bacteria > Actinomycetota > Thermoleophilia > Solirubrobacterales > Solirubrobacteraceae > Palsa-465. The sequence continues at coordinate 43,399 of CAVYMX010000008.1, forward strand.
AGGATGTTCGCGCGCTCCAGATAGGTCGACTCGGGCAGGATCACGTCGGCAAACCAGCCCATCTCCGAGTAGCGCACGTCGATCGAGACCAGCAGCTTCAGCTTCTCGATCGCACGCTGCGCCGCCTCCGGATCGGGCAGGCCGGTGAACGGATCGTGGCGATAGGCGAAGTACGCGCCGATCCCGTAGGGCTGCTCCGTCTCCATCGCGGCGAACGCCCGGTGCACGACGCCGGTGGCCGGATCCCACTGCGGCCGCTCGCCGCCGGCACCATCCACGCGCGGCTCTGTCGACCTCCGGCACACGGTCGGCCAGATGGTTCAAGCCCCTGCGGCCGTAATGCTCGGGCGCCTTCGCGAGCACGCAGCCACCCGGCACCTCGAGATTGCCCATCAGCGCGTTCAGGATCAACGCCGAGCGACTCACGTAGAACGACTGCTTATGACGAGCTGACATCCACCCCGGATGGAAGATCACATGTGGTGCGTCGGCGGCGATCTCGGTGACGAACTCGCGCAGTTCGCCGGCGGAAACGCCCGTATGCGGCTCCTGCCACTCGGGCGTCGTGTCCCTGACCGCCTCCCGCAGCGAGTCCATGCCGGACACGAAGCGGGCAACGAAGCCCTGGTCATAAGCCTCGCGCTCCAGGACCTCATGGATTATCGCGAGGTTCAGCGCGTAGTCGCTCTGCGGTCGCACCTGCCAATAGCGGGTGGCCTTGCACGCCGTGATCGTCGCGCGCGGATCGATGTAGGTGCAACGCATCCCCCTCGACACCGCGGCCATAAACACCTTGGCCTCCTTGACCATCAGCGATTCGACGACGTTACGGCCGTAAAGCACCAGGTGCTTGCAGTGCGAGTAATCGAATATGAGCCCGGCGACGCCGAAGCCGTACAGCGAACGCATGGCGTTATGGACATTGCCGGCGCAAGCGGCATCGTGGTTGAAGTAGTTCGGCGACCCCAGCGCCTTGACGAACGTCTGGGTCAGGTCCACAAAGGGGCCCCCGCGATCGGACAGCGCGATCCCCCGGGCGCCGAAGACATCGATCGTCTCCCTCAGCTTCTCGGCGACGTAGTCCAGCGCCTCGTCCCAGGACGCCCGCCGCCATTGGCCACCGCCACGCTCGCCGGCGCGGATCAGCGGCGTCTGCGGCCGCTCATCATCAGAGTCGAGAAACAGCCCGGCCGCGCCCTTCGCGCACAGGCTGGCGCCGAGCACCGGGTCGTGTGGATTGCCCTGCAGCCAAGTTACCCGACCGTCCTGCACCGTCACCTCCATCGGGCAACGGACCGCACACATGCCACACATGCTGTAGACAGTCCGTCGGCCCGGGGTCTCAACACCACTGACGTTCGGTGCCGTAGGAGAACTCATCGCAGCTCGTCATTTCCGATATCGGCCATGCCTTGCCTCCGATCCGCGGCCCGAGAATCCGCAGCACCAATTGCCGACACCTAACGCCACGAGCGCTGTCGCCGACTCCACGTATCTGTGCAACTCAGACTCCCACGCGCGGCCGCCACGCGCATCGGCCAAAAAGGATGAACGGCGCGGCCGCGACACCAACGACCACTCGGACGCCGAGGCGTCTCAGGCGCGGCAAGCGGCACCTCCGTAGCCGGTTTGGCTACCAACGAATCATCCCCTTTGGCTGATGCAACTCGCCGGTGCCGCCGCGACCCTCCCTCGGGTGTGGATCAGCTGTTGGGTCTCCGCGTGAATTCCGGGGTTGCGATTATCGGTCTTACGTTGCTGCTCGTTGCGGCGGTGTCGCGGCGTCTGTCGAGCACGCCGGTTACGCCGGCGATGGTCGTGACCGGGATCGGCGTGCTCGTGGGGCCGCTGGTGCTTGATGACCTCTCTGTGCGTCCCACGAGTTCTACGGTGCGGACGTTGGCCGAGGCGACGCTCGCGGTGGTGCTGTTCTCGGATTCCTCGCGGGTGGATGTGCGGGCGTTGCGGCGTGAGGCTTCGATGCCGGTACGTCTGCTTGGCGTGGGTCTGCCGCTGACGGTGGTGCTCGGGGGGCTGGTCGCGGCGCTTCTGTTTGGGTCGTTCTCGCTCAGCGACGCGTTGATTCTGGGGGTGATCCTCGCGCCGACCGATGCCGGGCTTGGCAGCGCGGTCGTCACGGACGCGAGGCTTCCGCAGGTTGTGCGTCAGTCGCTCAACGTCGAGAGCGGCCTCAACGACGGGATCTGCGTTCCCCTGTTGTTGATCGCATTGGCGACCGTCTCCGGCGTCGGCGGCGAGTCTCACCCGCTGCGCGTGGTGGTCGAGGAGATCGGCTACGGATTGCTCGGCGGCGTCGCGGCGGGCGTCCTCGCCGCGGTGGTCGTGAACGTGGCCGAGGGACGGCATCTGATTGACGATGCCTGGCGGCAGATCATCCCGGTGGCCGCCGCGGTGCTCGCGTACGGGATCGCGGTCGACCTGGGGGGGTCGGGGTTCATTGCCGCGTTCGTGGCAGGATCGCTGTTCGGCCTGATCGCCCGCGAGAACCTTGCGTCAATGATGCGTTTCACCGAGGAGACCGGGGCGGCGCTCGACGCCGTTACGTTCCTGGTCTTCGGTGCCGTGCTACTCGGCCCGGTGTTCGAGCACGTGACCTGGCAGATCGCGCTCTACGCCGTGCTCAGCTTGACGATCGTGCGGATGCTGCCGGTGGCAATCTCGCTTTGGGGCACCCACGCGCTGCGGCCGACGGTGGCGTTCATGGGCTGGTTCGGCCCACGCGGGCTCGCATCGATCGTGTTCGCGGTGATGGTCGAGGATGCTCATCTCGCTCACGCCCCAACGATCGTCGCGGCCACCTACCTGACCGTCGGCCTCTCGGTGCTCGTGCACGGACTCTCGGCGGCGCCGCTGGTGAGTCGTTACGCCAACTGGTACCGAACCGCCGCGGACAGGCACCCTCCCGAGATGGAGAGCAAACCGATGCACGAGCACCGAACGCGCGCGCCCGTCACTCTGCCGAGCAGCTGACCGCCGAACCGGTGCCGTGGCGGGATGAGGCGCGTCAGGCTCGTCAGAGCTAAAGGCGTCCCGGCGCCTCTGGCGCGTGCGAACCGGGGGTTAGATTGTGCGAGCTCGCGGCTTGCTCCGCTTCGCGGCTTGCGGTGCCTGTAGGTTGCGTCGTGGGCGCGAGTCCCGGTGACTGCTCGTGCGGCAGCCGGTCGAGCTCGGCGACAAGTCGGGCGACCGGGGCGCTGGTCCGGGCAACTGTGCGGAGCATCTTGAGGCTTGCCCGGCAATGGGCGAGCTCGCCGCGGGTCGTGGTTTCGTCAAGGCTCGAGGTTGGCAGCAGCGCGAGCTCCCGGACTCTGGAGATCTTGTCCGCCGTGAAGTTTGGGTCTTCTCCAGCAGGTCATGAAGCAAACCGGCAGCTACGACTTCGTCTGGGTGCCCATCCCCGTGCAGCAGCGAACCAACCTCTATGGGATGGACGATGAAGGGCGCGTGGTCGATCTCCCGGCACTGATCCGCGTGGCGGGCAGAGGCGAACTCGAGCGCGGCCTGCGCCGTTGACAGTCCCCCGAACGAGTCGGTGGCGCGATACGACCGCATGTCGGCGCTGGCGTCTTCTCTATCCCGCGGTTGCTGTGGGCTTGGGTTGGGCGCCGGGTTGCACTGACGGGATCCCTCGGGTGAACGGCAGGGCGACGAGCGCCAGGAGTGCGAGGATGGCCTCGGAGGCGCGCAGCCCGTCGATCTGGCTCTGCTTGTTGACGTTGATGATCTCGTTGGCGGTCGCGGTGGGCACGTTCGCCTTGGACAGCGCGGCGTTGAGGTCGGCCTCGGACATGAACGGCACCCCGCTCGCCAGCTCCGTCTTTGCCTTCGAGACGACGCTGGCGGGAACGTTCGGGTTGTTCTGGATGCCGGTGAAGAACGCCGCTGTCATCGCGGAGATGAGCATGGCGGCGCCGGCGAGCAGCAGCGGCCAGGTCACGATCTCCGGGCCGACGCCGACGTTGAGCAACGCGACCAGCAGCACGAGACCCGCGAACAGCAGCATGAAGCCGGCACGGACGACTCGCTGGGGGTTCGCGTTGGGCAGCAGTTTGGGGACGCCGATGGCGAACACGAGCAGGGAGAGCGAGAGCGGCAGCAGCCGGATGCCGGTTTGGACCGCCGAGATTCCGAGCGCGACCGACAGGAACAGAGCGACAGTGAAGAAGATGCCCGCCACTGCCCGGCCGCCAGTGTGATCAAGGCGATCTTGGCAGCGCCGGCGCTCTTTGCCGCGGCTCCCGCCCCCACCGACGGCTCGGCATGCGCGTGAGAACTCATCTCGGCACCCGACCCCTGTCTACGAGATCCCTCCGGCTCAGCAGCGCGGTGCGATCCGGCAGGAGGCCCGCGCTCTCAGCTAGCGTTACTGCTTCGGCTCGTTTGGTGGCCCCGAGTTTCTTGTAGATGTTTTGGACGTGCGTTTTCACGGTCGGACGCGCGATGCCGAGCTGGCTGCCGATGCCGGCGAGCGTTTGATACGTGGTAAGGAGCGCCAGGACGCGTGTCTCGGCAGGCGTCAGCGAAACAGTCTTGCGGGACTTGTTCTTGTTCGGCGGCTGCGGCTGGCTGGTGATGGTGCTGTCACGGTACGTCGCGGCCGGTCGATTCGTTATCGGCCAATCTGGCTGATATCGCCGCGCCAAGCCCCCTTGCCCGCGACTCGACACCCGTGACCGGCGCGCCACCGCCCAGGGCCTTCGCGAGACGCGCCGCTGACATCGAGACCTTTCCGGATGGGTTCTACGTGGTTTTCGCGGATGCCACGCCTCTCAGGCCGTGGTACCGTCGAGCCGTCCATATTTGGGCAGCGAGAAGTGGCATCTGACTGATGCGGCGGATCGACTTTGCTGGGCGTTAGGTAATGCGATCTGGTTCGCGAGAGAGGCCACTGACTTGTCCGAGATATTGGCGCGGTTGCGCCCTGACGTGAGTTTGGCAATGGCCGTACGCACGTTCGTCAATACAGCTGAGCAGCAAATGGCGTGCGGGCTGCGCTTACGCCGGCAGCCCGTCTTCATGTCGGGGTCTAAGACTGGCGAGTCGCGGGCCTGCATCGAAGTCGCGCTGGCTCAGCAAACGGGGGGGCGTGGAGGGCCGAGCGATGACTAGCGTTGCCCTTTCCGGGACCGGGCCGCGGTTGCGGGAGTCGAAACTTCGAGTTCCGACTGTTCCGCCTTGGGTGGTGGCGCGACCTCGCCTCTCTGCGTTACAGAAGCGTCGCCGAACGCAGCCGGGTGGTGCTGGTGTCTGCGCCGGCTGGTTACGGGAAGTCGACTCTTGTCGCGCAGTGGAGTGACCTGGATCCGAGGGCCAGCGGTTGGGTGCAGCTCGGCCCCGGCGACAACGACTCGGTCGTACTGCTCGCCCACGTCGTCGCGGCTCTTGAGCGCACTGGCCCGGTTTGCGGTGAGCTCCTCGAGGAGTTGTCAGGACGGATGCCCAGGATCGATGACGTCGCCCTTCCTCTCCTCGCGGCGGACCTCGGCGAGCGCGATCCGTTCGTTCTGGTGCTGGACGATGTGGATGTCATAACGGCTGAGAAGAGCCGCGCGATTATCGCGTTTCTCGTCGACCAGGTTCGATCCGGCTGTCAGTTGGTGTTGGTCACGCGCGGCGATCCGGGGGTGCCGCTCGGCCGGCTCCGCGCAAGTGGGGATCTGGTCGAGATCGGGACCGCGCTCCTCGCCCTGGACCCGATGGAGACCCGTGATGTTGCCGCGAGCACGAGGACTGGAGTTGTCACAGGCGGCGGCCGGAGCCCTGTGCGAGCGGACGGAGGGCTGGGCCGCCGCGGTTGCGCTGGCCACGCTGGCGCTGCGTGGCCGTGACGATGCCGCCGTGAGGGCTGCCGGTCTGTCGGGCGATCAGCAGCAGATCGCCGACTACCTCGTGGAAGAGGTGCTGGACCGCCAGCCGGACCATCTCAAGAGTTTCCTGCTCGGGACGTCGATCCTCGATCACATGACGGCGCCCTTGTGCGATGCGGTGCTCGGCATCGACGACGCGGCTGGTTCGCTTGAGGACCTCGCGCGTTCCAATGCCTTCGTCGTCTCGCTCGACGATCATCGCGAGTGGTATCGCTACCACCATCTGTTCAGCGATCTCCTCCGAGCGGAGCTCAAGCGGCGCCACCCGGAGCTGCTCCCCGTGTACCTCCGACGGGCAGCAGATTGGTGCGAGCGGCACGGATCGCCTGGCGAGGCGTTCGCCTACGCGCATGAGGCCGGCGATCTCGCTCACGCCGGCCGAATCGCGCTTGCGTCTCGGGACGAGTTTGCCAGCCGCGGGCAGATCGAGAGCCTGCGGCTCTGGCTCGACCGCTGCACCGACGAGGAGATCGAGTCAGACCCGCAGCTGTCGATCGCGGCCGCGTGGGTCTTCGGGTATCTCGGCGATGCGGCCCGGGCCAGGCGGTTCTTGATTGCGGCCGAGCGGGCTCCGGTCGACTTGGCGTCCGCCGACGGGGGATCCTCGTTTCGCTCGGCACTCGCGAACCTCCGAAGCTGCCATGGCTCCGGACGGCATTCCGCAGATGCTGCGCGATGCCGAGCTCGGCTACGCGTGTGAGAAGCAGATGGGCACCCGGTGGCTTCTCAGCGCCCGTCGCGCCATGGGTGCGGCGTACCTTCTCCTGGGCCGGCCGCAGGAGGCAATCGCCGTGCTGCGGGAGTCACTCGCGCTTTCGCAGAGACCGACCCGACCTCACCCACACTCGGGTCTTCACTCTCGGCTATCTGGTCTTCGCCGCCCACGAGCTGGGCGATCGGCGAGACGCGCAACGATGGGCGGTCGAAGCGGGCTGGCTGGTCGCCCAGCAACACCTCCACGACACGATTTACGGCGCCATCGCCTACACGGCAGGAGCGCTCGCGCACAACCAACGCGGTGACCAGACGGAGGCGGCACGCCAGCTCGAGAACGTCCGGCGGCTCCGCCCGCTGCTCCGCACCGGCCCATGGCTCAACGCCGATCTCGCGCTGCGCTGCGCCGACATCAGCCTCGACCTCGGCGACGTTGCCGGCGCCGTCGAACTCGCGCAGGTTGCCGGCGACGCACTACAGGGATATCCCGATGCCGGAACGCTTCCGGCCCGGTTGCAGCGTCTCGAAGGGCGGATCACGCGAGGACAGGACTACGGACTCACACCGGCCGAGCTCCGGCTCGTCGCTTTCCTGCGGACGCATCTCTCGCTCCAGGACATCGCCGATCGTCTTCACCTCGCACGCCCTACCGTCAAGACACACGTCGCCTCGATCTACGTCAAGCTCGGCGTCACAGGCCGATCCGACGCCGTCGAGGTCATCGAGCAGGCCGGCCTCGAATCGGCAGAGGCCAAGGCGGCCATGCCCGGCGTAAGTCTCGACTGGTGTCGCTGATGCCGAATCGCCGTTGGCTGACGGCCAAGCGGCACGCTGGGTCTCGTCGGAGGGTGAAGCGCCCGCCATGCGTGATGGGCGCGTGGAGGTCGCGGCCGCGCAGTTCATCCTTTTTGGCCGATGCGGGGTGGGGGTCAGCGGCCGTAGGCTCGTGCTTCTGGCGGCCATCGCCGCAGCGTCAGGGAAAGGCTCGAGCCCCGAGCGGGGCGTCGCCTCCTGCCGTGATGGCCTGTCGCCGCTCTCGGCTGAATGAACAGAAAAGGAGCAGGACGATGAGCAAAGACAACCCTGTGTTTGTGTACTGCGGCGGTGTACGCGGATCGTGATGACGCCGACGCCGATTACGACACGCTGCTTGACCTCCATTCCGCTGATCTGGTCGGCACCTATGACGTCGCGCTGGTGTACAAGGACGACGAGGGCAAGGTGCACGTGACCAAGCACGAGAAGCCGACCCAGCACGGCGCTTGGACGGGTGCCGCCGTCGGCGCGCTGGTGGGGATCATCTTCCCGCCGGCGATCCTCGGTTCGGCGCTCGTCGGCGCCGCGGCGGGCGGCGGGATCGGGCATGCCATGGGTGGCATGTCGCGCAGCGACGCCAAGGAGCTCGGCGACTACCTCGACACCGGCCAGGCGGCGCTGGTCGTGATCGGCGAGTCGCGCCTCCAGGAGCAGCTCGACAAGGCGCTCACGCACGCGGAGAAAACCCAAGAGAAGGAAATCGACGCCGACGGCAAGGAGCTCGCCAAGGAACTCAACGCGCTGCCCGCCTAGCTGCTGCTTGACCCTGCGGCCCGTCACGCCAACGCCCCGCTGCGGCGCGCGTGCGTGCACCGACACATCGCTGGGTCAGCTCGGGATCCGGGACGGGCGCCGGGATGATGCCCCGATGCGCGCCGCCGGACGCCGGCGGTCGGGCCGCCTCTCCAGAGCAGCCACAGCAGCAACCCGGATAGAGGAACAGGATGACTCGGCTAGAGAAAGTGTTCGAAGTTAAGTGGCAGGGACTCAACCTCCGCAGAGGTGCCGTCTTTGCGGTTGTGCTGGGGCTGCTGATCGTCGTGGGCGTGCTCCCGCACGACCGGAGGTACTTCCTCAGTGCGATCTTCGGGGCGCTGCTCGTGGCGTTGAGCGACCCCGGCGGAAAGTACGGCCCGCGGGTGCTCGCGATGGCCGCGATGGCCGGAGCCGGTGCGCTGCTGACGGCCCTGGGGTTCGGCATCGGCGGCGGTCCGTGGGGGTTCGTGGTACTGGCCGCTTTCGTGGCCACGTCGCTGGCCGGTCTCGCGGTGAAATACGGCTTGCACAGATTCGTCGCGGCCTATCTTCTCAACATCTGGTTCATCATCGTCCTCGGCCTGCCGACCCTCCTCTCCTTCGGCGCTCCGGGCGCCTTCCATTCCGGCCTGATCCACACCGAGCCGTGGAAACAGGCGCTGGCCTGGCTGACCGGATCGGCGCTTTGGGTCGCTTACACCTTCATCATGTGGCTGGCGCGCGGACGGGTCTCGGCGCCCCAGCCTGCCGCCGAGATCCCCGGGGATATCTCGCCGAGGCCGCTGACCCGGCCAATGATCCTGTTCGCGGTGATCCGGGCCGTCGCCGTGTCGATCGCCGTCGCGATCGCCTTCGGGCTGCAGCTGCCCAACGCCTACTGGATGCCGATCGCCGTCATCATCGCGATGAAGCCCGACCTTCAGCAATCCACCTTCGCTGCCGTACAGCGCGTCGCCGGCACGGCGCTGGGCGCCGCGGTGGCTGCGCTCGTCCTGCTGGCCGTCCACAACAAAACCGCCCTCGAAGTGATCATCGTCCTGCTGTTCGGGTTGGCGGCGGCGATCCGCTTCGTCAACTTCGCCTGGTACACGGCAGCCCTGGCCGGAGGGCTCCTGATCGCCATGGACGTGCCCCACCCGTCCAACTTTGCTAGCGAGGGACGCAGGATCCTGTTCACGCTCGCCGGCGTGGGGATCGCCGTCATCGTCATGTTCCTGGCGGACTGGCTGCAAAAGCACGCCGCCAAAGCAGCCCCACAAGCCCCACAAGCCCCACAAGCCAGCACCGCCTGACGCTCGCAACGTGGCGCGTTTCATCTGACACACAAGCAGACGCGTTCCGCAACCGGCCTGACAGGACGGGCTAATCCGTCCGCGGGGAGATTGACTGCGCTTCGCTTTCCGTCCGAACCATGATCGGCGCCGTGATCTCAGCCTTTTTGGCTGATGCACTGCCTCGCTCTGCGGCATAGCCTGATGCCAAACGATTGTGACTGTCGGTGGCTGTGCACGCTCGTTGGCTGATCCGATAACTGAGTGAGGGAAGGAACGGCGATGGCGACCACGACTCCAGGTAGACAGACGACCGCCGCGACACACGGGACGGCCGCGCCGGGGAAGAAGTCGGAGCCCGCGGCCGTTCGGCATTTGTCGGTGGCTGAGCGGGCCGCGCGTGGTAAGGCGGCGCGGAGTGAGGTGCCGCGCGCGGATCACGCGAAGTTCGAGCCGCCGGCGAGTCGCGCTGATCCGGTCGCGTTGTTGGAGCGTCAGGCGAAGACGCGGGTGCCGGAGCTCGTGCCGATCCGCTACGGGCGGATGCTGGTCTCGCCGTTTACGTTTTATCGCGGGGCGGCGCTGATCATGGCCAATGACCTCGCGTCGACGCCACGCTCGGGACTGGACGTGCAGTGCTGCGGGGATGCGCACCTGTCGAACTTCGGGGTGTTCGCCTCGCCGGAGCGGCGCTTGATGTTCGATGTCAACGATTTTGATGAGACGCTGCCGGGTCCGTGGGAGTGGGATGTCAAGCGGCTTGCGGTGAGCATGCTGATCGCGGCGCGCGACAACGGCTTTCGCGCGAAGGAGCAGGAACGGATCGTGCTCGACACGGTCGGCCAGTACCGCACCGCGATGGCCGGCTTCGCCGGCATGAAGAACCTCGAAGTGTGGTACTCGCACCTGGACGTCGAGAGCGCGATCCAGGAGTTCGGCTCGCAGTTCAAGCCGAAGATGGTCAAGCGAACGGAGAAGAATCTCGCGAAGGCGCGCACGAAGGACAGCATGACGGCGTTCTCGAAGCTGACGGAAGTCGTCGACGGGAAGGCGCGGATCGTCGATCAATCGCCGCTGATCGTGCCGATCGAGCAGCTCGCGCAAGGCAGAGAGCGCGATGAGATGTTCGAAGCGCTTCGCCAGTTGTTGCGCGGCTACCGCGAGACGCTCGAGTTCGATCGGCGGGTGCTGCTGGAGGAGTTCGAGCTGATGGACTTCGCGCGCAAGGTGGTCGGGGTCGGGAGCGTCGGCACCCGCGCGTATATCGCATTGCTGATCGGCCGCGACGGCCAGGACCCGCTGTTCTTGCAGATGAAGGAGGCCGAGGCGTCAGTGCTGGAGGAGTTCCTCGGCCCGAGCGAGTTCTCAAACCACGGCGAGCGGGTGGTCGTCGGCCAGCGGCTGATGCAGGCCGCCAGCGACATCTTCCTCGGCTGGCTGCACATCGACTCCGGGCTCGACGGCAAGCCGCGCGACTTCTACGGCCGTCAGCTGAAGGACTGGAAGGGATCGGCGGAGATCGAGCAGATGGTCCCTCAAGCCATGGCCACCTACGGCAAGCTGTGCGGCTGGACGCTCGCCCGTGCGCACGCGCGCAGCGGCGACCGGATCGCGATCGCAGCGTACCTCGGCAACGGCGACAGCTTCGACCGTGCAATCGTCGAGTTCTCCAAAGCGTACGCCGAACAAAACGACAGCGACTATCAGGATCTCGCCGCGGCAGTCAAATCCGGCAGGATCACCGCCAAAACGGGCCTCTGACAGACCTCCCCGCGACGGCAACTCGCGCCGTGCCACGACGCGCGGCGTAGCGTATGGCGTGACGGCGGTGGCGATCACGAGTGAGAGCGCGACGAGGCCGCCGACGGCGGTGAGCGGGGTGATGCCGGTGCTCTGGCGCTCGTGGTCGACGAACGCGATGAATGCGATCGGGATCGCAAAGGAGAGAATCAGCAGCGTGGTGCGCAGGATCCGGCGCTTGGTCTGTCCGGCGTCCCTTTGCTGTTTGGCGGCGGCGATCGCCGCTTGCGCGCTGTCGGGCTCGCTGTCGTAGAAGATCAGCGCTCGCCGCCCGAGGGCACGCGCGCTGCTGTCGCAGCCCCAGGCCATCGCGATCATGAAGCTGAGCGGGAACACCCACGTGACCACCCACACCGTCAGCCCGAACAGGACCCCGATCGCGGTCTTCACCCACGGGTGGGCGCCCTCCTTGCCTTGTCGGAGGGGGCGGAGAGGAACCCGCCGTAGATCAGCAGCACGTAGATGCTGCGGACCCACGTACGCCATGGGCGGCGCGCGGCGGGCTTCTCGGGCAGCGGTGTGTCTCGCACGGGGAGCAGGGCCGAGCGGGCGGCGTCGACCGTCGGGTGGACGCCGCGGAGCGCCAGCATCTCGGCGGCGGTCTCGAGCTCCCGTGGGTCGCGGTCGTAGAGCGCCGCGGTGCGCAGCAGCATCCGCGCCTCCTGCCTGAGGTAGAGCAGGTAGCCGGGGATCAGCGCGATCAGGAACGGCGTCCCGGCGACCGCCCCGTCGATCGCCGCGACCTTCGCGCTATCAGTGCGCAACTGCTCGGCAATGACCGCGCGCGGAACACCCTCACGCTCCTCGCGGACGCGCTGTGCCCACTCCAGAGATGGCTCGCCGAGGCTCTGCGTGCTGTGCAGCGCGATCCGCTCGGCGACATGCTCGGGGTCGCGATAGGCAATCACCGCAAGGTGCCACCCTTCTGACAGCGTGTGCCCGATCCGCCTTCTCGAGCCCGCAGCGGGCGCTGTCCGGCGAGGTGTCATCCGCCGGCGGCATTCCATCCTTCGCGAGGTCGCTGGCGTCCCGCTGACGGCGGCAAGCTCGGATCGCCGGGATGAGCACTCATGTCTGAGCCGCCGCTGCCGGTCGAGCGTTTCCCGAGTGCACTCACGGTCTCGTGAGCTCCAGCAGCAGCGACTCGACTCGCTCGAGCCGCGCGGCGATCTGTTTGAGCTGCGGGTCGGTTGGTGCTTCCGCGACGGTCTCCTCGGCCGGCTCTGCGGATTTCTGCTCGCGCTGCGCGCGGGTCACGAACGTCGAGGTGATCGCTGCCGTGACGATCGCGAGGAACGCGATCCCCTCGAGCATCACGACCGCGCCGACGATCTTGCCGGCCGTGTCCTTGGGCGTCACGTCTCCGTACCCGACTGTCGTGACCGTCTGCAGGGACCACCACATGCCCTCCCAGATGCTCGAGTACTCGCGATGGTCGATCGCCCTGATCGCGATCCCGCCGCCGACCACGACGATGAACGTCGCCGTCACGATCACGCTCGCGGCGTTGCGTACCGAAATCGGCTCGCGGAGGAACCGGTTCATACGGCGCTCGATCGTCCTCGGCCGTTTCATTCCCGCCACGTCACACCCACCCGCACGGGAAGCACCGAACGCACCTCAATGACGAATGGCCTCGAGTCGAGAACCAATGAGCATGACCCGCCAAGGCGGACTGACGTGTCAGCTGCACTTCGACTTGCTCGCGTCCGTGAAGCTCTTGACCGAGCTCACGACGCTGGCCGCATCAGTCGCGATCCCGGCGACCTGGGTCGCCGAAGGGCTCGACGGGAGCGCCTTGACGGCGCTCTGGAGCGCGTCGACCGACGTCTTGACGGCGCTGGTCTGACTCGGGAAGTCGCTCTTGGCAGCGTTGACGACCGAGGTGGCATCGCTCGCGATCGTAGTGAGCTGTGACTTCAGGCCGCTGACGCCGCTGCTGGCGCTGAGGCTCGTCAGGCCCTTGATGGAGTTCTCGAGGTTGGTGCGATCAGTGCAGTACGCCGGCTTGCTGCTGCTGCCACAGCCGGCGAGCGCGATCAGCGTGCCGACGGCTACCGTCGCGACCGCGGTGCGCATCGCGGCGCGGCCCATGGGACGCCTTGATATGTCCACCCTGTTGCTGAGTTCCATGGCATCAGGCTATGCCGCAGCGCGAGGCAGCGCATCGGCCAAAAAGGATGAGATCACCCAACCCCCACCGTGCATCGGCCAAAGGATCATCTGCGCGGCGCCACCCCCTCAACCCGGACCACGCGTTCTTTGAGGAGCGCTCTTGCTGTGCCCTTTGCTGAGGGCGCCGGCGTCGACAAGGTCGATTGCTTGGTCGGGTAGGTCGAACAGGCGGATCGTGTGGGCGAGGTCGTGCGGTGTGACCGAGACGCTTCGCGGCATGTCCCGGTGAAGTTGAGGTCGTGGAGCAGGACGGCTCTTTCTGGCTTGCTAACCGGGGTGAGGTCCTCGCGCACGACCTTGTCGATCAGGGCGAGCTCGAGCGACCCGGCGCCTTCGACGGTCGTGTCGATCAGCCGCCGAGACGGATGATCAGCGCGATCAGCCGGGCGTTCGAGAAACTCAGCACCCACGCCCGCACCCGCCGGCCAGGATGGCGTCGCCGCCTAAGGACAGCCTCTCAGTAGGCGAGCACGAGAACCGAATCGCACCTAGCGGACCGCGCCGTCGTGCTCTTGGTCGACGAGGCCCGCGGCGGCGAGGCGATGAGCACGATCGACGGGGATCCAGGCGTCCTCCTGACCCCAGACGATCAGGACGGGTAGGCGAAGCTCGGGATAGCGCGGCTCGATCTCATCGGTGTATGCCTGGTCGGCTTGAGCGATCTGGCGATAGAACGCTGCCTGGAGACGACGCGGGGTCAGCGCGTGTCTGTGTCGCGGTAGGCCGCCACACCGCGCACTTACGGCGCGGTCACTGCCCAAGTGCCGTAGATGTTGATGTAACCGGGGTTGTTTTGTGGCACCGCGACTAGCCGCGCGCCAAACGGGCTGGCGTCGCCAATCCTGCTGTCAGCGTCGAAGACCTGAAGATATTCGCCCGAGAACACTTGGGCGACGTTCTCCTCGAACTTGTCATACAGGCAGAGGTATCCCGGCGCGGCGCTCGGGGCTTCTGGAGATCCCGGGCAGTGGGTCGGATCCGGGTTCGGCACGCCGTTGGGCAGCTCGACCACCGTAGGGCTGGCCGAGAGTTCGAGCGGGAACGTGATGCTTGTGCCAAGGTCGACGTTCGTGTCCCCCGCAACAAAAAAGAAGCCGCGCTGCGTAAGCCCAGACGGGGCGTTGCTGGTAACTGGACCGGGGATTCCCTGGACGCCTTGAGGTCCTTGGACGCCCTGGATGCCTTGCCTGCCCCGCGGCCCGACCTGATTGAAGGGAAGCGGCGCGGAGTGCCGTGCGCAACGCTTGCCGGCCTTCACGACCTCAAGCAGTCCATTCTTCACGCAACCTTGGATCGAGCCGCCGTTACTGACGAACTGGTCGGCGACCGCGAGCCCCGCCGTCAGCGAGAGGCTCGCGAGCGTGAGAGCGATGACGATGATCTTTTTCAACTCAAACTCCCGAGACGAGAACTTCACCCACCGGTGGCGGGTGCCTGTAGGTCGTGTGCGCTGTGCCGCACCGTGACTGTGAGGATGGAGCTAAGCCTCGGTCCGCACATCGGGCAGTCGCCCTATTTCCCGCCTTAAGCGGCGCTCGGTCGCCTGAGCGTCAGAGGCGGTGCGAATCGCGTTCTCCCTTAGATCACCGCGGCGTCAGTTTGGGTTGACAAACGTCCTCCTGTCAATCTAGACTGACGGCCATGAACGCCGAAGACATCGCCTCCGCGACCGCGTCCAACGACCCGTCGCTGGGGCTCCGCGCCGCTCTGGCTCTGCACCGGCTCGCGGAACGGGTCGAGGCGGACCACGTCGCGACCGCCCGCCAGCAGGGGTGGTCTTGGCAGCAGATCGGTGACGCGCTCGGCGTTACCCGCCAATCGGTCCACGCCAAATACGGACAGCGACTCCCATGACCAAGCATTCGAAACCAGCCGACGCGTATCACCCCTGGAGCACGTACATCGACGCTCGCGCGGAAGCACGGCGCCGCGGTGACCGCAAGGTCGGCACCGAGCACCTGATACTCGGGCTGCTCAGGGAACCAGTCCTGGCGCAGGCCCTCGGATGCGACCTACGGACAGCCCGCGATGCGCTCGACGCGATGGATCACGATGCGCTCGCCGCAGTCGGCATCGGCGCTGCGTTCAACGCACCACCGATACCGATCGACGAGCCGGTCAAACGCCCGTCGAGGCCGACGCTCAAAGCCGTCTTGCGGGACCGTTTGCCAATGACACCCGCAGCCAAGACAGCGCTCGAGAAATCGTACAAAGAGATACGCCGTAGTCACCACAACGGCCCGCAACAGGTGCTCCTAACCGTCCTCGAGCTCGAGCCGCCAGATCCCGCCGCCGAGCTGATCGCCGCGCTAGGCGTCGATCGCGCGGCCGCGCGGCAACGTCTCGGCGTGGGACGCGCCGCAGCGTAGCCAGACCCGCACCGAACTGTGGTTCGCTGCTGTTTGTCGGTGTGCTCGTCGGTCGCGGGGGTCGCGAGCATGCGGCAGCGGTGCGGCCCGAGCGAGCGCTCTGAGGGCAACCCTTTTTTCACCGAGGAGCTGCTGGCGTCGTCACTTGAGCCCGGCGAGCCGCTGCCCGATTCCCTGCGCGACACGCTGCTCGCTCGCGTCGAGGCGCGGTCGACGGTCGTTCGGGACGTGCTGCGGATCGCCGCGGTCACCGGACGGACGGTCGATCACGCGTTGCTGGCCGCGGTCGCGGAGCTGTCCGAGGATGACCTTAATGGCGCGCTGCGTGAAGCGGTCGAGAACTACCTGCTCGCTCCCGACTGCGCGACGGTGGGGTACTCGTTTCGCCATGCGCTGCTGAGAGAAGCGATCTATTCCGACCTGTTGCCCGGCGAGCGGCGTAACCTGCACCTGACGCTCGCCCAGACCCTCGCGGCCCAACCCGCGCTGGCGGGAGCGAAGGCCGCGAGCGCGGCCGAGCTAGCCCATCATTGGTACGCAGCGGGTGAGCTGCCGGCGGCGCTCGCCGCGTTCGTCAGCGCTGGGACCGCGGCCGAAGAGCTCTATGCCGTCGGCGAGGCGTGGCTGCACTACGAGCGCGCGCTTGAGATCTGGGATCGGGTCGCTCCGGCGCCGTGCAACTGGGGCGCTGGCGCGAAGCCGAGCGGCTACTCGAGGAGGTAATCGATCGCTCTCCAACCGGGGTGCACGCGGGGATGGCATACCGATGTCTTGGGTACCTGCAGGTCGGGTTGGGGGAATTCGACGCTGCGGCCCGCGCGCTCGACCGGGCCGAGCAGCACACTCGCCGCTCACTTGGGTCGATGACGCTCGGGCCGCCCACGGTGGCTCGGGCCTCGCTCGAGCTGTGGGCGGGCCGCCCGCAGGCGGCGGCCGTCGTCGTGTCCGATTGTCTTCAGCGGGCGGGTGACGGAGAGCACGTGTTCTTCACGGCGAGGCTGTACGAGCTCGGCGCGCGCGCCTGCGCCGACCTCGCCGCTCGTGCTCCTGGTGACGATCTAACCAAGAAGCGCCAGACGGTCACGGCGGAGAGGCTGCTCGAGCGGCTGGACGGGCTGATCGCGCGGATAACCGGCCTCATCCCGCCCGTCGTCCTCGCAAGCCGGGCTGCCTGCGCAGCTGAGTATTCACGGATCGGGGGCGCCGGCGACGCTGCTCTGTGGGCCGATGCCCGGCGGCACCGGGAAACTTGCACGAACCCCTACCAAGCCGCCTACGCCCGCTGGCGAGAAGCAGAGGCGCTACTCGCCTCCGGCAGCGATCGCACGGAGGTTGAAGCGCTCGTCCGCGACGCCCATGCGGTAACGGACGAACTGGACTCCCAGCCGCTGCGCGGGGAGCTCGAGGCGCTTGCGCGCCGTGCTCGCATCGAGCTTGGTCAGGGACGTGCTCCCGAGCCGGCGCCGAATGCTGCCTTGGAGCGGCTCGAGCTCACGCCTCGTGAGATCGACGTCTTCGCCCTGCTCGCCGGCGGGCTCACCAACCGCGAGATTGGCGCCGAGCTCTTCATCAGCGATAAGACCGCGAGTGTGCACGTTTCACGCATCCTGACCAAGCTCTCGGTTCCCAACCGCGCCGCAGCCGCTGCCACCGCACACCGCCTGGGCGTGACACCCGCCCTCACCCCGTCCGCCGTCTAGACAGATCGCGTCGGACCACGAGAGCGTCCTTCGATCCCGCAGGCGCGCGTCCGCACCGAGCTGCGGCCACCGACCGGTGACCACATCGACAGCGCCATCGACTGCGAGGCGTTCGAAGAGCCCGACGATGCGCTTCAGTCGTGGACCTCGGACCGCGACCAGGGTTCCAACGGCTCGCCTCACACGCGAGAGGTCGCTGGTTCAAGCCCAGCCGTGCCCATGCCGTGAAGCCCCTGCTCTCGAAGGGGTGCGTCTGGGGGTCAGCAGCTAGAGATCGTGCTCGATCCGTAGAACTAACGCCCGGAACCTACGCGAAAGGCGAAGTTCTGATCCGCGGATATCCCGGTTGACGGATATGTGTGCACGGTAGAAACATAGTGGGGACTTGCGCCTGGAAGTGGAAGGGACTGGGCGCCAAACCGATGCAAGGAGCATGTTCATGGCTGCGGTCTCTCGGTCGCGCTCTGCCCGCGCGGCATCCGTCCTCGTCGGGATTACCTTGCTCGCGATCCCCGCCGCGAGTAGCGCTCATGCGCGCCACCACCGAGTACGGCACGCACCACGAAGCACCGCCTGCGTCAATGCCAACGTACGCGCGACCGCCGCACCGATACCCGTCATGCGCACCGCGGTCGTATGCCTGCTCAATAAGCAGCGCGTGTCCCGCGGACTGCCTGCGCTGCACGCAGATTCCCGGCTGAACAACTCTGCCCAAGCCTGGTCAAACGTGATGGTGGGCCAACGCATCTTCACCCACGGCTCGAACTTCGCCGCGCGGATCAGCGCCGCGGGGTTCGTCTGGTCCTCGGCCGGCGAGAACATCGCGACCGGCTTCGGTACGCCCAATCAGGTCGTAAACGCCTGGATGGCGAGCGCCGGTCACTGCGCCAATATCCTCAGCCCCAACTACGCCGACGTCGGCACCGGCGTCAACGCCCGCCCCGTCAGCGGTTACGCCAGCAACCCATCCACCTGGACGAACGACTTCGCCCTGCCGATGGGCGCCCAGGCGCCGTCCGGCAACTGGGGTCCGGCGAACGGCTGCCCCTACTGATCCACCTACGTTGGTGAGACGGCTGCGCGGGGCAGTCGCCCGCGAGGCTATCCGGTAGGCGCGTGGCGAGTGTGCGTGTCGCGGCCGTTCAGGACAGTCCGCTGCTACTGGATCAGGCGGCGACGCTGGATCGAGTCGCGGCCTGCTGCCTGGTTTGGCGTGGTCCACCACGCTCGTGGTCGTGGTGGAGCGGTGCGTCAGGTGGCTTGCACGATGAAGCGGCCGTGCATGCCCTGGGCGGCGTGGCCGGGGAACGCGCAGTAGTAGCGGTAGCCGCCGACCCCGCCGGCGGTGAAGGTGATCGTCTCGGCCGGCTGCCCGGCTGAGGTTGGATCGCCGAGCGGGCGTGCGACCGCGACGGTCGACTCGTCGCCGCCGGACTGCTGGCCGCCGGCCGGCGGAGCGTCCGGGGCGAGGACCCACATGTGCGCCATGTCGCTGTCAGCGTTGATGAACTGCACGGTGACTGTGGCGTCTTGCGGTACCTCGATCGTGGGGTCGTTCAGCCCGGCGGTGCGGAACTTCATGTCTGCGTCGGGCGGGCTGGCGAGCATCACGAAGCTGACGTTCTTCGTTTCGAACCGCATCGTGTTGCTTCGGGAAGGCCCCGCTGTATCGCCGCTGGGCGAACAAGGACGAGCTGATCCTCGCGGTCCTCGCGCATCGCCCTCCGGGACTCGAGGATGAGCCCGTCGACACCGGCGAGCTTCGCAGCGACCTGATCGCGCTCCTCACCCAGATGTCCACCGCGATGGCACAGCCGGTCGGCAGGGCGTTGTTCGCGCTGATCGTCGAGCTGATCGGCGAGCGCCCCCGAAACCCAGCCCTCGTCAAGCAGGTGATCGACACCGTCCAAGAGCCACGCCTCGACGCGATCATGACTGCGCTGCGCCGGGCGGCCAGGCGCGGCGAGATCCGCCCGGGCGCGGCGACCGAGCTGCTCGCCCGCGTCGGACCCGCCCTGATCATCCACCAACAGCTACACGACGGCCGGCTACCGACCGAGGCCGAGATCGCCGACATCACCGACACGGTGATCCTGCCCGCCCTCGGCCCTGCGCCCCGCCAACCCGGGTGACACGAGGCGCGGGACGACTGGATCTAGCGCTTGGCGAGAGGCCCGTCCAGCTCGTAGATGGCCGCTACGTCCTGGTCGGCGAGGTCGTCTCCCGCGGTCAGGAAGCGCGCTAGGACCGCGTCGAGCACGGGCATCGTGGTCCCGGAGCTCTCCTCGACCTCGTGGACCAACTCCAGGTCCTTTAGGGCAAGCCGGACGGGGAAGCCGGCCGGGTACTCGTGGCGCCGCATCTCGTCGAGCTTCTGCGTGGCATAAACAGAGCCCAGTGGTCCGCCGGCAAGCAGCTCGATGAAGTGCTGCTGATCTAGTCCCATGGCGTCGCAAAGGTGCATCGACTCTGCCAGTGCGGCGACCGAGCTGATCATCCAGTGGTTGGTGGCGAGTTTCAGACGTGAGCCCATTCCGGCCTTGCCGACCCACATCACGCGCGATGCCAGCGCGGCAAACACGGGCTCGAGCACCGACCTCGTGGAGTCAGGCCCGGAGGCCAGGATCGTCAGCTGGCCCTCCTCTGCGGGATGAGTGCTGCCCGAGACGGGTGCGTCGACAAGCGTGACCGCGCGTGCGTCGGCGGCTCCCGCCAGCTGGTCTGCCTCGGCCGCCCCGACGCTGCTCATCTGCAACCAGATCGTATCCTTGGGCCACTCCTCGAGCAGCGGCCCGACCACATCGAGCACGATCTCTGCGGTTGGGAGCATCGTGATTACAACGCGGGCGCCGTTCACGACCTCGCGTGGCTCGCTGGCCTGTGCTGCTCCTCGAGCTCCGAGCGCATGGACTTGTTCGCTGTTGCGATCCCAGGCGATGACCGGGATGCCCTGATCGAGCAGTCGGTGGGCCATCGCGGATCCCATCAGGCCGGCGCCTAAGAGACCGACGCGAACCTTGTCTGCTTGAGCTTGCTCAGGATTCATCTTGTGCTCCCTTCGATTTCGGCTGCGTCCTCGCCAGTGAGCTCGAGGTTGGCAGCGATGAGCATGGGGTCAACGTGATCAGGTTGACGGAAGCCTACGACTGCCCCGTCGACGGCGGGGTTGCGGAATCATCCCCGGCGGGCCGGCGTGGTGCAGCCCTTGCCAGGGACGACTGAGCCGGGCTCCAGGCAGCTGATCCGCTCCGACGGGAGCTTGCCCGCGCGAATCCCGAACAGCCATGCCCGCCCGAGATAATTCGGCTTTGTGACACTGACAGTGAGTCGGCGTCTACGGCAACTCGTTCCCGTTCGGCAACGGCTTCACCGACTTCACGCTCGGATCGCCGGCCGCAGCCGCCACGCCGACGGTCGACAGCACGAACGACTACGGCGTCCAGCTGTTCGTCGACAGCGGCCAGGTCGCCTCGACCCCGGACCCCTCGTCGCCCGGCCAGTACATCGTCGTGACCATTGGCGGCGCGTACATCACGCCGCCGGGATGCCCGGCCGGAACCCGGCACTCGGTCGGCTTTGGCGTCGGCGACGGCACACCCGCAGCGCTGCAGACGCAGGCGGCGTGGAGCACCTCCTACTTCCTGCCGCTGTCCTGCTCGGCGATCACGCCGGCGCTCGCTGGCGGTGGACCGGCGGGCGGTCCGATCGGCATGCTCGACCAGGAGGGGCCCGGGCTGACCAGTGCGGGCGCGGTCGGTTTCTACTTCCGACGGTTCGACCCGTCAACCAAGAGTTTCGGCGCGCCGGTGCTCGTCTCCGACGAGACGACGGAGTCGACCGCGGGGGCGATCGGGGTCAGCCTCGCGGCGGACGCGAGCGGTGGGATGTATGCCCTGTGGGCCGATCACCGCGGCTGGCTGCTCGACTACAGCGCCGACGGCGGTGCCACCTGGGGCGCGCCCGGATACGTCAACCTCCCGCCCGGGGCTGCCGACGCCGTCCTCGCCGCACGCGGCGGCGGTGGCGCGGAGATCGGGTACATCAACCGCCGCGAGCAGTTCGTCGTGCCTGTCACCTATTCGCAGCTCGACGCTCCGCCGAGCTGACGCAACGCGGCTCTCCAAGCTGCTGGAACCCACTGGCCCTTTGAACGGAACAGGATTTAGGATTCCTCCGGTCGCGGTCAGCGACCCGCCAAATCAAAGGAGAGACGATGCCAGCAAAGGGGAGCGCGGAATGGAAGGGCGATCTGAAGGCCGGCAGCGGGACCTTCACCGCGGGTGAGCGCATCAATGGCGACTATTCGTTCAAGTCGCGGTTCGAAGATGGCCCAGGAGCCAACCCCGAGCAGCTGATCGCGGCAGCACACGCGGCGTGCTTCTCGATGGCGCTCTCGGCTGGGCTAGCCGACGCCGGCACCCCGGTCGAGTCCGTCAAGACCGACGCGACTGTGACGCTGCGGTTCGTCGACGGCGCGCCGACGATCACGGCGATCGCGCTTCACACGGTCGGGAGCGTCCCTGGAATCGACGAGGCCGCGTTCAAGGCTGCCGCGCAGGGCGCGAAGGAGGGCTGCCCGGTTAGTCGCGCGCTCGCCGGTGTTGGGGAGATCACGCTGGAGGCGTCGCTCGCCTGAGCGGCGCGCGGACCTCGCTGCGCCGACACGCCGCGATGGCGAGCGCGTCACCGGAACTCAGTGCCACGCGTACTCCCAATGCCGACCGATGTTTGACGCCGCACTCTGGCGCGACTACTTCGTGATGGTCGGCGGCGGGGGAGCCGCCCTGACCGGCCTCGTATTCGTCGCGATGTCGCTGCACCTCTCGGACATCGCCTCCGATCCGACGCACCGCCACCGCGCGCGCACGATCCTGATCGCGCTCACTGCCGTATTCGTCCGCTGCGGCCTCGTCCTGATGGGTGGCCAAACCGCGCGCGCTGTGGGCGTCGAGCTCTTCGTTGTGCTCGTCGGCGTTGAGGTCGTCGTGTTGCGAAGCCTCAACGAAGCGCTCCGCGGCAACGGCGCGGCACAGCCGGGCGTTCTATTCCGAAGTCTCAACGAAGCGCTCCACGGCAGGGGCGCGGCACAGCACGGCGTTCTATTCCGAACGCTCGGTTACGCGGCTTGCTTGATCATCGAGCAGACCGGCGCTGCGATCCTGTTCTTTGGACACTCATGGGGCCTGTACGTGGTCGGGGTGGGAATGATGGCGTCGTTCCTGTTCATAGTGTCCGGGGCATGGCTGCTGCTCGTCGGCGTCGAGTCGCCGGCCCGGCCCCCGACCCCGTAGACGGCCTAGCGGCGATATAGCGGTCCCGTGCTGCAGCCACCTGGCGTCGCAACCAGACAGCTGCCGTGTATCCTTACTTCTTAGACCTCGTAAGGAGAACGTGGACACATCAGCAAAGATCACTTCCAAGGGCCAGGTCACCATCCCGAAGAGTGTGCGGGATGCGCTGGGGCTTCATGAAGGGGATGAGCTCTTGTTCCGAGTCGAGAGATCGCGCGCTGTGATCGCCAAGACGCCGCGATTCCTGGACCTCGCCGGCAGTGTTCCGGTTCCAGTCAACAAGCGCGGCACAGCGTGGGATGAGGTTCTACGCCAGACGCGAGCGACTCGGGCCGGACGGCGGCGCTGACCGCGTTCGTCGACACGAACGTCCTGATCCGCCATCTGACCGGCGATCCGCCGAGAATCGCGGTTCGGGCGACCGCCGCGCTCGCAGGCGCTGAGGAACTTCTGCTCGCGGATCTGGTCCTGGCCGAGTGCGTTTATGTGCTCGAGTCGTTCTACGAAGTCGCTCGCGAGCGGGTCGCCGAGTTGATGCGGGCCGCGATCGCGATGGCGTCGATCAAGACCGTCGATCGGGGATCGTTGCTACGGGCGCTTGAGGTCTACGAACTCGACCGCGTCGACTTCGCCGAGGCGTACCTCGTAGCTCAAGCAGAAGCGACCGGCGTCAACCGAGTGCTGTCATTCGATCGTTCCATCGACCGGGTCGACACAGTCGAGCGCGTCGAACCTTGACTCACGTGGTCGACCATGCCAGCGCGGCGCTGTCGTGCGAGCCGGTTGGGGTAGGCTCGCAGTCATTGCGTAAACGACGCCTGGTGCCGGAGTTTGACGAGACGCGGATCGAACGTCGGCTGATCGACGGACGCCCGGCCGACGTTTACGAAGCCATTCGGTACCGGCCAGGGAAGCACAAGGCGGAACCGCGGCGGTCGACCGGATGCGTGCGCATGCCGGTTCGGCTGATCGGCACTGGCTTTGCGCTGTTGAGCGCTGCTGTCGCCGCGTATTTCCGGTTCCTGCGGCCTTGGCACATGAACTGGGGCGCGACGGAGACTGAGGCGTCCGGGGAGGTTGCCGGTGATGAGCTGATGCGGGGCGCAGGGATCGTGTCGACGCGGGCTGTCGAGATCGCGGCGTCACCGGCGGCGATCTGGCCGTGGCTGGTGCAGATGGGACCCGGCCGCGGTGGCGCGTACACGTATGACTGGATCGAGCGTCGCCTGGGAATCGACATCCGCAACGTCGATCGGATCGTTCCAGAGTTGCAGGACCTGAAGGTCGGCGATGAGATCGAGATGCCGGGCTACAAGATGCGAGTGGAGCGCCTGGATCGCGAGCGAGCGATGGTGGTCCGCTCGAGCAACGGCGCCTGGCTATGGGCGTTCGAGCTCCGTCCAACGGACAGTCACACCCGGCTGATCAGCCGAAACAGCTTCGATACGTCGGCGTTGAGGCTCCAGGACTGGCTGGCGTATCCGGTGATCGAGCCCGGGTCATGGGTCATGGAGCGAAAAATGCTGCTGACGATCAAGCAGCGCGCCGAGAGCCTCGCCTGGTCAGGTGCGTCCCCGGGATCGACCGACGCGGGAAACGGCCGACAGTCAACCGCGCCGGCATGACGTGTGACCGGGGCTGGAGACTGGCGTGGTGCTCGTCAGATCAAATCGCCGATGTCTGGAGCTGCTGGCTGTGGGATCGGTGGGCGTGTTCCCAGGCTTGGCAGGCGATTTGGACCGGATCCCATGGGGAGGAGAACGGCGGCGTGTAGCTGAGATCGAGGTCTGAGACTTCGGCGATCCTCATGCGATCGGAGATCGCAGTGGCGAGCGTGTCGATCCGCTTGGACACTTGGCCTGTGACGTGTCCGAGGATTTGCGCGCCGAGCAGCTGCAGGCTGTCGCGGTCGCCGACGATCCGTAGCCGTAGCGGGTGGGCGTCCGGGTAGTAGGACTTGTGATCGTCTGTGGTCGTCTCGATCGTGAGCGGGTCGAAGCCCTCGGCGCGCGCGACGCTCTCGCGTAGCCCGGTGGCGGCGATCGCGAGGTCGAACACCTTGACTACCTGGGTGCCGAGGCTGCCGGCGAACTCGGCGGTTCCGCCGATCGCGTTCTCGCCGGCGACGCGCCCTTGTTTGTGCGCGGTGCTGCCCAGCGGCATGTATGCAGGCTTGTCGAACAGTTGCTGGTGGGTCTCGGCGCAGTCGCCGGCGGCCCAGATGTCAGGGAGGCCGGTGTGCATCTGACGGTCGACGATGATCGCCCCTCGGACACCGGTCCTTGCGCCGGCGTCGCGCGCGAGTCGCGTGTCGGGCCGCACGCCGACCAGACGAGCACGATCTCACCCTCGCCGCGGACCCCGCCCTCGGCAGTCACGACGAGCCGGTCGCCGCTTGGCTCGATCCCTGTCACTCGCGCCCCGATCGAGCACCTAACCCCGTGCGCGCTGAGCTCCTCCACGACGAGCGCGCCAAGCTCGGGATCGGCGGCTGCGCGGGGACCGCGCCGGTCGCGAGGACCAGGCGGTCATATCCGATCGCCTTCCGGCGCCCGTCCGGCGGTCCTACGATCAGCTCGCGCTTTTCGAGGTCGATCCGTTCCGCGGTCGTCTCGAGCCGCAGGTCCAGTCCACCGTGCTCGAGATCCTCGCGCGTGCGGTGCGCGAGGTTTTGCCGCTCGCTGACCTCGCCGCTAAGGCTCGCCTAAGTCTACGCATTGACATCCGTCTGTTCAATCGATATACGTATATAGATGGCTTTCGATCTACAGCTCACTCCCAAGACGAAGCGACCCGCCGGCGTGCCGTGCTGCGAGCCGGTCGTCTACCCCGACGTCGAGCGCGACGATGCCGCCCGGATCGCGGCGATCGCGAAGGCGCTTGGCGATCCGGTCCGCCTGCAGCTCGTGGATGTGCTGCGAAAGCACGCCGGGAAGGTGTGCGTGTGTGAGCTCGTGCCGCTGTTCGACCTCTCCCAGCCGACCGTGTCCCATCACCTCAAGGTGCTGCGCCAGGCCGGGATCGTCGGCTCTGAACGCGAAGGGCTGTGGGCCTACTACTACGTGATCCCCGACGCACTGAAGGAGCTCTCGCAATGGCTGAGCTGACCGATATCCGAGACACCGTCCGAGACCGCTACGCCGCCGCCGCCACAGCCGCAGCCAACGCACAGGCGGAACAAACACAAGCCGGCTGCTGCGCCACCGAGTCGCTGACGTGCAGTCCGGCCGACGACACCGGCGTGTTCGGCGGCACGCTGTACGACGAGGCCAGCCGCGAGAACGTCCCCGAAGCCGCGCTGAACGCCTCGCTCGGGTGCGGCGTGCCGACCGCGGTCGCCGACCTGCGCGAAGGCGAGACAGTCCTTGATCTCGGCTCGGGCGCGGGCGCGGACGTGCTGATCTCCGCGCGGCGGGTCGCGCCGACCGGTAAGGCGATCGGGCTCGACATGACCGATGAGATGCTCGCGCTCGCACGCACTAACGCCGCCGCGGCCGGAGTCCAGAACGTCGAGTTCGTCAAGGGCTACCTCGAGGACATGCCTTTGGACGATGAGACCGTCGACGTCGTGATCTCCAACTGCGTCATCAACCTCTCCGGCGACAAGCCCAAGGTCATCCGCGAGGCGGCCCGGGTGCTGCGCCCCGGCGGGCGGTTCGCGATCTCCGACGTGGTCGCCGACCCGGATATGGACGCGCGGACCAAGGCCGACATGGCCGCGTGGACCGGCTGCATCGCCGGCGCGCTCACCGAGGCCGAGTTCCGCTCCACGCTCGAGGCGGCCGGGTTCGAGGAGATCGAGATCCGCCCGACCCATCAGGTCCACGAGCACGCATCGTCGGCGATCATCCGCGCCCGCAAGCCAGCGGCGTGCTGCGGCCCGCAAGCTCAAGCGTCATGTTGTGAGCCGGCCGACAAGACGGACTGCTGCGGCGATGACCATGGAACGGGCACCTGCGGATGTCAGCCGTCCGCAACCCCGTCACACCGCGACTGATCCCCGTGCTCGAAAGCACGCTCCGCCTAACGACGTTCAAGCTGATCACCGAATCCACCTCTACTGGAGAAAGACCTGCACCGCGGCCCGGTTCATCTCCTCCACGAAGGTCGGGTAGGTCGCGATCCGAATCCCGGCGAGCATCAGCTCCTCGGCCGCGACCTTGAAGTGCGCCATCGATCCGCTGCAGATGTAGATCCGCGCGCCGAGGTCATCGAGCTGGCGAAGCTTCTCGTGAGCGGGCGGGTGCCCCACCCGCTCCAGGCCGCGACGCGCGAAAGCGCTGAACGGGCGCTGCCAGCCGACCAGCCGCTCTTTGAACGAGCCGCTGAGCACACGAACAGCGGGACCCTGGAAGTAGAGCGCGACCGGGCTCCCAGCCAGCGCGGCGGCGAGCGCGAACCCCAGCGGCGAGAGCAACTCCTCCAGGCCCGGGTTGGAAATCACCATCGCCCACGCCGGCTGCACACGAACCACAGCCGCTTTCTGGATCGCATAATCACAAGCATCCTCGGCCTGTTTGGCCTCGAGAAGCTCGTGCCCGGTGGTTCTGCACCACGCGCGCACATCGCTGTCGACCGCCGGCAGCCGATCAGTCCGGACCGTCACCAGCTCCCCTGGCGAAAGCTCCCGCAACGCCCGCACGACCTCATACAGAATCGCGGTTGAGATCGAACGGCCACGCCCGTCCACGAGCCGCGTTCCAGCACCAGTCCCGACCGGGCCCTCCGCCACCTGCACAGACTCCTCGAGCATGCGTATCACCTCTCACCAAATCATCTCTCCGCGCCTCGCGCGGGGAATCCGGGGCTCGCCGGATCTCACCCTCGGTTAAGTACGGGACGCGTGTAGTCCGGTAAGACTTGCTCCTGATCCGTCCGGAGAGGGCGGGGCTGCCCGAAGCAGTTGCAGGACAATCAGGACGCTGCTTACGATCAGTGCCGGTACGTACATGGTCACAATCACCCAGTTGACTCCGAGCGGGTGTATGAACACGTTGTCGTGCAGCGCAGGACGTTCAGACGCGGCTGCTGTGCGGCGGCTTCGCGCTCAACGACCGCCTCGCGACCTCGGTCGCGTCGCTGCTGCCCGATGTGATCCGGGTGGATGCCGCGACGGTGGCCGGCACGATATGGCTCGAGCCCGTCCTGGCTGCACTCGAGGCCGAGGTTGCCAACGCGCTGCCGGGTGCGCAGGCGATCCAAGCCAAGATGGCTGACGTGCTGCTCGCGCAGGTGCTCCGGTCTTGGCTGATCGGTGCGGGCCGAGCGGGCCTGCACATCGATGGGCTGCTTGCCGATCGGCCTGTGGCCAGCGCGCTGGAAGCGCTCCGTGATCGCTACGCCGAGAACTGGACGATCGATCGGTTGGCAGCTCATGTCGCGTTGTCGCGGACGGCTCTCGCCGCTCGCTTCCGGCAGCACGTCGGCGATTCGCCGATGCACTACCTAACCAGGATCCGGCTTGGCCAAGCCGCCGGCTACCTCGCGACGACCCGACTTAGCCTGAGCGAGATCGCCTATCTCACGGGGTACGGCAGCGACGCTGCCCTCTCCAAGGCGTTCCGGCGCGAGCTCGGTCAAGCGCCCGGCGCCTACCGCGCGGCCTCGAGCCATCCGCCGGCCATCGTTCTCGCCGCTGCCTGAAGAGAGCACCAGCCGCGGACGCAGAATCCGAGGGCTGGTCGAGAAACCGGAATATATGGCCGGTTTCTCGACCAGCCCGGATGCTGGCCCTCGCGACCGGGGTGCGTGTCGGCGCGTCGACGGGTTGCGGCCAGCGATCCGCAGCACCGCCACGAACGCCAGCAGGAGGTAGAGGAGGTAGAGCCCAAGGGGGCCGGCCTGGATGTAGCGGAGGATCTCCGCGGCGCGTCCGAATGCGGCAGTGATCGGACGGTAGAGCCAGGCGGGGTCGAAGATCCGGGGTTCGGCGCGCATCATGCTGAGCCGCTCAGGGAAACGTTGATCGCCGATCGTCCGAAGCTGCGTGCGGACTCGGTAGACGAAGTTGAAGATCACTCGAACCATGTTGGCGTACCCGATTGACGTGTATTGCGCCCGTCGCCCCGTCACCGCGACTCCGGACGCCCACACTGGCGCGCGCCGGGCACGCCAGTCGATGCGCCTACTGGTGACAGGCGGGACCGGAGTCCTCGGCCGGGCATTCGCGCCGCGCGCGCGTGCCGCCGGGCACGAGGTGCTCGCGCCGAGGAGCGAAGAGCTTGACCTGTTCGATCCTGTCGCCGTCGCGCACGCAACGCGTGGTGTCGACGTAGTCCTCCACTTGGCCACTCGAATCCGGCCCCTCGAGCAGCTCGGCAACCCGGAGGCTTGGCGCGATAACGATCGCCTTCGCGCGGATGCCTCCAGAATCCTGGTGGACGCCGCGCTCGCCGCCGCCATCGCCGCTACGGCGATCCTGCCGTCCGCGCTCGGCGCCACCCTCCACGTCGCCGACGCGGCCCGGGCGTTAGTCGCAGCGCTCGCCCTCCCCAGCGGGATCTACAACGTCTGCCGCGACGGCGAACGCGTATCAAACCGTCGCTTTACGCAGGCCGCCGGCTGGCACCCGAGGTTCACCCTGGAGCAGCCTGCGCCAGCCGACGAGTAGCCGGTGCACCCCGGCCGCTCCGACGATCGGCTCGTCGGGAGCAGGCAACTCGACGGGATACAGGATGAAGGGACTGGTTTGCGGGCCGCCGAGCCCGCCGTGGAACGAGATCAGCTCCTCGAAGGCGCAGCCCTGTTCGAGGTCGGGGTCGTAGAAGCTGTTGACCATGATGTCGGCCACGTGCTCGAACCCGTCCGTTCGCCGGAGGTGCGCCGGTGCGTTGGCGGAAAACAGAGCGAGCGGGTCCTCGGCCTCGACCTCGCCAGTCGCCAGGTAGTGCGTGCCGCGCGAGCCGACCGCGACGGCGCCGTGCTCGGCCGAGCGCATGAGGACGAAGCCAATATGGGGGTGAGCCGTGAGTGCCGGGATCAGGTTCGGGTGGCGCTCGTGGATCTCCTCGGCGCTCAGGCGCCGCTTCTCCTCCATCAGATACACCAGGCCGAGGTTGCCCGAGCCGAGCACGATCGCGCGCCCATCGCTCGGACCATGCTCCTCGTGGCTGCCAGTGCGGCCGGTCGCTTCGCCCCACGCCTGGTTGATCGCGGTGTCGTGCTCGTCGCCGGCGCTCATTCCCATCACCTCGCCCCGCGAGAGCGAGCGCTGCACGAGTTCGTCGAGCCCGTAGCCGTTGCGCTGCTTGAAGGTCATCCCCTGCGTCTGCCCGTGATCGGAGAGCACCACGAGCTTGTATGGCCTGGGGGCGTACCGCCGGCACTTCTCGATCCTTCCGAACTGCTTGTCGAGCTTGCGCAACGCGTCGAGCGTGTCGACCCGCTCGAGCCCCGAGTGGTGGGCGACCTCGTCATAGCTGGAGAACGTCGCGTATACGGCCGGCCGGCCGCGCATCATGTCGGTGACGACCCCGAAAGCGATCAGATCGCGGACGATCACGCACAGCGCCGCCCGCAGGAATGGATAGCGTCCGCCGCGCTGCCCACGCGGGATCACATCGCGGCGCCGCTGGCGGGCCGCTGCTGACCATTCGAGCCCGACCTCCCAGCAGAACAGGACCAGCTCGCGGGTGACGTTGAACCCGTTGGCGAGAAACGCGCGGTAACCGGGGTTCGCTTTCTTATCGGCTTCCATCCGGCTGACGGTGAGGATCACCTCGTCGGCCTCGCCCGAGAGCAGGTTCCCGCGGCTGGCGCCGCCGTCGATCAGGAGCCCGGCGCCGCTCGCGAGACGACGCTCGATCTCGGCGCAGTCCGCCGGCGCCGAGCATGTCATCACCCTGCCGGTTTCCTTCTCCACCCATCGGAACGCCGGAATGTCCTCGTTTGAGCCAAGCAGGATGCCAGCCTGGCTGGCTCCCGTCTGCGACGACAGGTCAGGCTCCCACTCGAGCAAGTGATGGCTGCCGCTGGCAAACCATCGCGCCATCACGGGCGCGTTACCGTCACGCATCGCGCGGCGAAGCACCGGCATTGCCAGCCCATCGATCTCGAGGAAGATGATGCCCGGCACGTCGGTGCGGGCCCCCTTCCCCTGTCGCTTGGCGATTCGCTGGATCACGCGGAGCGAGTAGATGTCGTCGTCGTCGACTCCCAGGAACACCTGCAGCACCATGCTCGCCGCTGCCATCACCAGCGCCGCCACCAGCGCCCATCCGAAGGAATCAATCTTGAAGTCGTTCGGCGCCAACTGCGAGACCAGCAGCAGGATCAGGGCATCGACGATCAGCACCGCGAGGAACCCGATGATCAACATGAACGGCAACCGCAGCGCCGCGACGAGCGGCGGCAGAATCGCGTTGAACAAAGCAATTAGCGCCGCCGCCTCCAGCGCACCGAGGAAGCTCTTGACCTCGACCCCCGGGATAAGCAGCCCCGACACGACAACGGCTACGGCACCCACCACGAGCGCGAGGGCAAGCCGGAGCGGACTGAAGCGCGGTCGCGCCACCTCCCATCTCACCGGCTCCGCGAATGTCGCGTCGACCTCGTCAGCCATCATCAGACACCATCAGAAGCACTGTGCCAGTTCAGCGCCCGCGAGGGCGACCGGAATCACCCAGATCGGTGGAGTTGACTCGAGCTCCGAGCGCCACGTGAACGAATCCCATCTCGCGGTCACCTGGCTCGGGCATGCGAGTGTGCTGCTCGAGCTTGGCCGCGCTCGCCTCCTCACCGACCCGGTTCTGGGAGCCCGGGTGGGCCCGCTGGTTCGCATCGCGCCGCCGATCAGACCTGGAGCCGTCGAAGCCGTCGATGCGATCCTCCTCTCGCACCTTCACGCTGACCATGCTGACCTCTCCTCACTGCGTCGAGTGAGCGCCCGCGGCCCGGTGCTCGCGCCGCGAGGAGCGGGCCGGTGGCTCACAGCGCGTGGGCTTCGCACGGTCCATGAGATGAGTCCCGGCGATGAGACAACCGTCGCCGGCATACGCGTGACGGCCACGCCAGCCCGCCACGACGGTCGCCGGCGGCCGTTCGGAGGGCCTCAAGCCGCACCGATCGGCTTCCTGGTCAAAGCCGAATGCTCGATCTACTTCGCGGGCGACACCGACCTATACCCCGGCATGAGCGACCTCGCCGGTTCACTTGATCTTGCCCTGCTGCCGGTCTCGGGATGGGGCCCAACGGTCGGGCCGGGTCACCTCGACCCCGAGCGCGCGGCGAAGGCCGCAGCGATCCTCGCACCACGCGTCGCGGTGCCGATCCACTGGGGCACGTTCGCCCTTTTGCGCCCGCTGCGCCGCAGCGAGGATCCCGAGCGACCCGCCCGCGAGTTCGCCGCGCTCGCGGCGCGCTGGGCGCCTGACGTGGACGTGCGCATCCTCCCCCCCGGCGGCCGAATCGAGCTTCCCCCGGGCGAGCCGGATCCCAGCAATCCCTCCAACTGCGCCTGAGCTCGCACGAGACGAACACGGCTCGACGGCCCGGCGCGCTCACCGGCCGACGCTCACTCGGGTCCGCGGTGGCGGGCGAACGCGACCGCCACCCGCCGGCGCGCGAACCGCCACCCGTCCGGAGTTAGGCGGAACTGGTCGTAGAGGTCGCCGATGTACTTCGGGACTTCCGCAGGAACCGGAAGACCTGTGTCGCCCTCCACGCGGTCATGGCGGTAGTTGATCAGGTAGCAGAGGCTCTCGGCTTCATTCTCGGAGAGAACCGCGACCGCGACATTCGTGCACACGTGCCGCGACACGCGCCGCGTGACGTTCTGACGTCGCGTGAACCACTCCCGGATCTCCTCCCGTCCGGTGAGCATCAGCTCGACGCCCTCCCATTGACCGTCGTCGGTGAACAGATCCGCGATCCCGGCGGCCTTGCCGAAGTCGACCAGCCGGCAATACTCGACAATCAGCCGCTGGCAGGCGCGCTCGGCGAGGAGTCGCTGCAACTCATCCATCGGCTGATCATAATCCGCTGCCGTGGCCCGACTGTCGGTTGTGCCACGCGTGGCGCCGGTACTGTTCCTGCCCTCATGGACTGGTCATATCCGCTGCGCGCGGCCTGCGAGCGGAACCCTCGGCGGGTAGCGCTGCGCTACCGCGGCGAGAGCGTGACGTTCGCCCAGCTCGAGTCGAGAATCGCCGCAACCGCTGACGGCTTAACGGGCGTTGTGGCGGCGGGAAGCACCGTTGCCTGGATGCTCGCGAATACTCCCGAAGCAGTCGAGGTATCGATGGCGCTGGCGCGGGTGGGAGCCGTCAGCGTGCCCCTCAACTCACGCCTGACCGCCGACGAACTGCTGTTCATCGTGGAGGACTCGCAGGCGACGATGCTGCTCACCGATCCCGAATATCGCGAGCGCGCGGACGCGCTGGTCCACCGTGCCCGCTCGCTGCGCTCGCTGGCGCTGGTGCAGGAACTGAGAGCGGCCGGATCAGGCCGCGAGTCGGCGGATGTGGACGACGGTGCGCTTGCGACGCTGCTCTACACCTCGGGAACGACGGGGTTTCCAAAAGGGGTGATGCGCACTCACCAAGCGAACGCCTGGAACGTCGTCAACTCTGCACTTGGTTCGCCCCGCCGGCCCGAGGATGTCGAGCTGTTCAACCTGCCGGCGTTCGGTATCGGCCTGCTGCATTTCGCAATTCCGGCGCTGCTCGGCGGGGCGACCGTGGTGCTCGACCACTCGTTCGATGCAGCGCGCGTGTGGGCGCTGTTGCACGGAGAGGCCGCGACGCGGACGTTCCTCGCGCCGACGATGATCAGTGCGATGCTGAAGATTCCGGCCCATGAGCGGTTCGATCTGGCAGCCTTGGAGACGATCTATACGGCGTACGAGTTCCCCGAGCCGCTTCGGTCCAAGGCGCTCGAGCGCTTCGGGAATGTGTTCATCTACATGTACGGGCTGACCGAAGCGCAACTCACCTGCGCTCGTCCGGGGGAATTTGCCGCCAAACCGGGCTCCGTCGGAGGCGCGATGGGAGTGATGCGCGTACAGATCGTCGACGAGCAGCGGCGCGCGGTGGAACCGGGCGGAGTGGGCGAGATCGCGATGCAGGGTCCGGCGACGATGAGCGGCTACCTCAACCGGCCCGATGAGACCCGCGCCGCCCTGCGCGAGCGCTGGGTGATGACCGGTGACCTCGGTCGGATCGACGAGGACGGCGACCTGTACTACGTCGGGCGCAGCAAGGAAATGATCAAGAGCGGCGGCTTCAGTATCGATCCACGTGAGGTCGAGCGCGCGCTGTTGACACTGCCCGAGATCCGCGAGGCGGCGGTGATCGGTGCACCCGACACGCACTGGGGGGAAATGGTCGTTGCTTTCGTCGTGAGCGACGCCGCCGATGTCGGAGAGCAGCACGTAATCGACACCTGCCGGGCACGCCTGGCCGCGTACAAGCTGCCCAAACGCGTGGTGTTCCTCGACGCTCTGCCCCTCAACGCCACGGGGAAAGTGGAGCGCGGGCGACTGCGCGAGCGACTGGCGCGCGCCAAGGACTGATCGTCAGCGCCTCGGCTACGGCGAACCGGCGATCAGGGCCTCGCGGAACGCGACCGCCTCGGCGGTCGTAGTGTGGACGGCGTACGCGCGCTCGCCGACGATCTCCTCCCAGCGCGCGAGAATGCCCTCCGGGTCGACGTCGGGATCGATGATGCCCCTCGTCTCTGCGATGAAGATCCGAGCGAACCGGCCGAGACCAGCCCAGAGGATCTCGCCGTTGACTGGACACTGCTCGTGAACGAGCACGAGCAGCATCGGCACGACGCGATCCGGAGCCCGGGTCGGGTCTGGTGGGGCCAACGGGTCGACGGGCGGCAGCTGGCACTTGGCTCGGAAGTCCGGGTCGAACACCATTCGCGTATCGGCGGCCGGCGCGAGCATGTTGACCCGTATCCCATGCTGGGCACCGGCGTCGGCCAGCGAGCGGCCGAGCGACACCGTGGCGCCCTTGGCGCTGGCGTAGGAGACCAGGAACGACCCGCCGTACAACCCAGCCGACGTCGTCAGCACGATGCGGCCGTACTGCCGCTCGAGCAGGTGCGGCCAGGCCGCTCGCGTGACGTTGAACGCACCGGCGACGTGGATCTCCAGATGGTGCATCAGCTCAGCGACGGTGAGATCGGGGAGCGATCCCGGATCGAGGTTGCCGGCGTTGTTGACGACGATGTCGATCCGTCCGAACCGGTCGATCGCCGCCTCGACGATCGACTCGGCGCCGTTGGGATCGGCAACGCTGGCATGGCTCGGGACCGCCTCTCCGCCGGCGCTGACGATCTCGTCCGCCACGGCCGCCGCGGGCCCGGGATCACTTCCGGTTCCGGTCAGCGCGCAACCGAGGTCGTTGACGACCACCTTGGCGCCGCGCAGCGCGAGCGCCAGCGCGTGCGCTCGCCCGATGCCGCGACCGGCGCCGGTGACGACCGCCACGCGGCCATCGAATCTCAGGCTCTGATGGG
Source organism: uncultured Solirubrobacterales bacterium (assembly GCA_963769695.1). Lineage (GTDB taxonomy): Bacteria > Actinomycetota > Thermoleophilia > Solirubrobacterales > Solirubrobacteraceae > Palsa-465. The sequence goes on from CAVYMX010000008.1 coordinate 78,644, forward strand.
CATCGAGCGTGATAGCACATCGTACCCGCGCGCGAGTCGCTGGAGGCAGTGGCGTAACCGCCAGCCGGCGTCGCAGCCGGCCTACCTATCGGTAGGCTCCGAGCCGTGACCAAGGAGGCTTCCGTGCTCGATCCGATGGGGCATCGCACCCTCACTGACCTGCTCGAGGAGCGAGTCGCCGAGCACCCATCGCGCACGTTCCTCGTGTTTGAGGATCGCGACGGGGCGGTCAGTGAGCTCACCTACCGCGAGTTCCACGGACGGGTGCAGCGATGCGCGCTCGGGCTCAGCTCCGCCGGGGTCGGGCGGGGCGACTTCGTCGTCGTGCACCTCGCCAACTGCCCCGAGTTTCTGGTCGCGTGGTTTGCGCTCGCGCGCCTCGGGGCGGTCCTGGCGCCGTCCAACGTCGCCAACACTGCGACCGAGCTCCAGCACATCCTCGAGGTGACCGAAGCGCGGCTCGTGATCACAGAGCCGGCGCTGATCGAGGCCGTCGAAGGTGGGATCGTGGCGAGCCGCGCGACAGTCGACGTCGTGCTGGTGGCCAACGCCGCCGGGCGACACCGGACATTCTCCGAGTTGGTCGCGACCGACGGCGCCGCGCCAAGCGCGCAGGTCGGCTCCAACGATCTCGCTGAGCTGATCTTCACCTCCGGAACGACGCGCAAGCCCAAGGCGGTGATGCTCACGCACGGCAACTGCCTGCGAGCCGGCCTCGACGCGGTGCACTGCCTGTGGCTCGACGAGCGCGAGCGGTGTCTGACGGCACTGCCGCTGTTCCACGTCAACGCGCAGGCGATGTCGCTGCTGGGCGCGCTCACCGCCGCTGGCACGCTGGTCGTGCTCCAGGAATTCCGGGCGACGAAGTTCTGGGACCAGGTTCGAGCACACAAGGCGACGCAGACCTGCCTGGTGGCGATGCAGCTGCGAACGATCCTGGGGCAGCCCGTGCGCGAGGGCGAGCGCGAGCATCATCTACGGCGGCTGTTCTTCGCAATCAACGTGACCGACGCGGAGAAGGACGCGTTCGAAGCGCGCTTTGGGGTGATGCTGATCAACGGTTACGGCCTGTCCGAAGGTATGACGCTGCTGACCTGCTCTCCCGTCGTCGGCCCGCGCCGGTGGCCGTCGATCGGGCTGCCATCTCCGGGCCGGCGTCTGCTGCTCGTCGATGACGACGGCCAGCCGGTGCCCACGGGTGAGGTCGGCGAGATCGTTGCCGAAGGGACCCCAGGGCGGGACATCATGCTCGGCTACTACAAGGATGCGGACGCCACCGCGGCGGCGCTTCGCGACGGTCGCCTGCACACAGGTGACAACGCCTACGCTGACGCCGAGGGCTACCTGTACTTCTTCGACCGCAAGAAGGACATGATCAAGCGAGCCGGTGAGAACGTGTCCGCGATCGAGGTCGAATCGGTGTTGATCGATCACCCCCAGGTCGCCGAGGCTGCGGTGGTCGGGGTGCCCGATGTGATCCGCGACGAGGCTGTCGCGGCGATTGTCGTGCCGGTGGCGCCCGGCGGCGTGACGGCCGAGGAGCTGATCGAGCACTGCCGCGTGCGCCTGTCGTCATTCAAGGTTCCGACGGTCGTCAGCTTTGTCGACGAGCTGCCCAAGACATCAATCGGAAAGGTTCGGAAGGACGAGTTGCGCAAGGCGCTCGTGTCGATTTCCTAACCGCCGCTCAGCGCGTGAGCAGGCCGTGAAGTGCGACCGTGGCGAAGATCTGAGCCACCTCGTCGGCGGTGAGCTTTCCGTTCGGGTCAAACCACGTGTAGCACCAGTTGGCCATCGCCAGGATTGCCCGAGCGGCGATGTCCGGCGGAACGTCGATGAACGCGCCCGTGGCGGTGCCCTCGGCGAGCACGCGGCCGACCATCCGCTCGTACAGATCGCGCTTCACGACCAGCTCGCTCCAGCGCTCTCCACTGAATGCGCGCCGCTCGGAGAGGAACACGGTGACCCCGTCACGGTGGCGGCCGACGAACTCCATCGTCACGCGCAGCACCTGCGTGACCTTCTCGGCCGGGCTGTCGGAGGTCGACAGCACGATCATCGTGTGGTCGGTCAGCTCATCGATCAGCCGCTCGTGGATCGCGAACAGCAGGTCCTCCTTCTTGCGCACGTGGTGATACAGGCTCGGCTTGCGCATCCCGACGGCTTCGGCGATGTCGACCATCGAGGCAGCGTCGTAGCCGCGCTGGCTGAACACGCGGGTTGCCGCATCGATGATGTCCTCGCGCACGGGCGCCGGCCCGCCAGGGCCGGATTCGGTGAGTACGTTGACGTCGGCCTCGGCCACGACGGTGTACGGTACTACCCGCCTACCTACCGGACGGTAGGGTGTGCGAGGTCAGCGAGAGGAGACTGAATGGCTCACGTGAAGGCGCCATCTGCGGGGCAGCCCGGCGGACGCCAAGCGGGGCTGCCGACGTCGCAAGGCCGCTATCGCCTGATGCGGCTGTGCAGGCGGTTCGAGGAGACCGTCCACGACCAGTTCGGTGAGGGGCAGGTGCCCGGACCGCTGCATCTCTCGATCGGCCAGGAGGCGGTGGCGGTCGGCGGGTGCTGGGACCTGCGCCGGACCGACGCGATCACCTCAACGCATCGCGGCCATCACCATTGCCTGGCCAAGGGAGCAGCGGCGGATCGATTGATGGCCGAGCTTCTCGGTCGTGCGACCGGTTACTCGCGCGGTCGCGGCGGGTCGATGCACGTCGCGATCCCAGAGATCGGGCTGCTCGGCACGAACGGGATCGTCGGGGGCGGAATCCCGATCGCCGCCGGGGCGGCGTTCGGCATGCAGGCGCAGGGGCGCGACGACGTGGCAGTGTGCTTCTTCGGCGAGGGAGCGACCGGTGCCGGCGTGTTCGCGGAGGCGCTGAACCTCGCGGCCCTGTGGCAGCTGCCGCTGATCTTCGTGTGCGAGAACAACCAGTACGTCGAGCTGACCCCGCAGCAGCTGCATGTCGCCGGCGAGATTTGGACGCGTGGCGAGTCGTACGGGATCGGTGGCGTGCGCATCGACGGCAACGATGTGAACGAGGTCGCGAGCGCCGTTGGCAGCGCCATTGAGCGCGCCCGCGCCGGCGGCGGCCCGACGCTGATCGAAGCGATCACGTATCGCTGGTTCGGCCACTACGCCGGCGACCGCGCCGCCTACCGGGTCGAGGAGGAGGTCCAGCAATGGCGTGAGCGAGACCCGCTGACCGCCGCACGTGCTGCGATTCCGGACACCGAGGCGGATGCGATCGACGCCGACGTGGAGGCGGAGATCGAGGCGGCGCTGTCGTTCGCCCAGCAGAGCCCCGTCACCGGCGTCGAGGCCCTGTCAATCGACCATTACACGCCATCATGACGGCGGCGACCGACACGCGGTCACTCAAGTTCTGGCAGGGTGTCAACCAAGCTCTGATCGAGGAGATGGAGCGAGACGAGCGGGTCGTGCTCGTCGGCGAGGATGTGGCCCGGCCCGGCGGCCCCTACGGCGTCACGCGATCGCTTCGTGACCGTTTCGGCGAGCGCCGCGTCCGTGACACTCCGATCAGCGAGGCCCTGATCGTCGGCCTCGGCGTCGGCAGCGCCGCGGTCGGCCTGCGCCCGATCGTCGAGCTCATGTTCTTCGACTTCGCGATGCTCGCGATGGATCAGATCGTCAATCAGGCCGCGAAGTTCCGGTACTTCTCCGGGGCGTCGCTGCCCCTCGTGATCCGCACGATGTGCGGCGCCGGGGGTCCCAACGGCGCCCAGCACTCGCAGAACTTCGAGGCGTGGTACAGCGCCGTGCCCGGGCTGAAGGTCGTGATGCCGTCCAACGCGAAAGACGCCAAGGGGCTCCTGAAGTCGGCGATCCGCGACGACGATCCGGTGCTGTTCATCGAGACCCTGGGCCTTCTGCCGACGCGCACCGACGTGCCCACCGGAATCGATTTCGTGCTCCCAATCGGAGTCGCGGACGTGAAGCGAGAGGGGACCGATGTCACCGTCGTAGCGATCGGCCGGCAGGTCGGCCGTGCGCTCGCGGCCGCGGAGCGGCTCGCGGACGAGGACCAGATCTCGGTCGAGGTGCTCGACCCGCGTACGCTCTCGCCGCTCGACACCGACGCGATCGTGGAGTCCGTGCGGCGTACGGGTCGCCTGGTCGTCGCCCAGGAGGCGACCTCGCCGTTCTCGTTCGCGGCCGAGGTCTGCGCGGTGGCGGCCGAATCGTGTCTAGCTCGGTTGAAGGCGCCGCCGGTCCGCGTCACCTCGCCATTCATCAACGTCCCGACCCCGGTTCCGCTCGCCGAGGCGCGGGCCCCCGGCATCGAGGAGATCGTCGCGGGGGTGCGTGCGGCGATGCGGGCGTCATGACCGGGGAGCGGGTGGAGGTGCGGATCGCGGATCCGGGCGCGACGGTCGAGCTCGAGGTGATCGCGATCCTCGTCGAGGCGGGGGCTGTGGTGAGCCAGGGCGATGTCCTGTTCGAGGTGGCAACCGATAAGGCCAACGCCGATCTCGAGGCGCCGGTCGATGGGGTGGTCGAGGAGCTGCTCGTCGCCGAGGGCGACATCGTCCCGGTGAAGACGCTGCTGGCGGTGCTGAGGACATGACCGTCCCGGCCACGGCCGGGCAGCGCTTGGGAGGCTTCGCCGCCGCGCTGTCACTCGACACGGTCCCGCCCGAAGTCGTGGAGAAGCTCCGCTGCAACGTTCTGCATGACCTCGCCTGCGCGATGGGGGCGCACACGGCGGGCGCGGAGCTGTGGGCGGTCGTCCGCGACCGCCGGCCGCAGGAGGCGACACTGCTGTGCGACGGTGCTCGCGTCGGGGCCGAGCACGCCGCGTTCGCCAACGCCGCACTGATGCACACCCGGGCCCAGGACGACACCCATTTCGCCGCCAAGACGCATGTCGGCTCGGCGGTGATCCCGGCCGCGCTCGCGATCGCCGAGCGCGACGGCCTGTCCGGCGCGGAGCTGGCGAGCGCCGTGATCGCCGGTTGCGAGGTCGCCGCCTCCGTCGGCGAGCGCCTTGCCGGCGCAGTGACCGCGCGCGGCTTCCGCGCCACGCCCGTGTTCGGCACGCTCGGCGCCGCGGCCGCGGTCGCGAAGCTGCTCGGCCTCGACGCCGACGGGTGCGCCGACGCGATTGCGATCGCCTCGAGCTTCTCCAGTGGCCTGAACCAGACCTGGATCGACGGGACCAGCGAGTACCGCCTCGAGCTCGGCATGGCCGCCCGAAATGGCGTGACCGCCGCGGGTCTGGCGGCGGCGGGATTCCATGGTGCGTCGCACTGGTACGAAGGCGACGCGGGCTTCGCCGGCGCGTTTGCCGCGGGCGACGAGGCGCCTTCCGACGGCTGGGAGCTGGGCGAGCGCTGGCGCCTGCTGGAGGTCACATACAAGCCCTATCCGGTCTGCGCAATCACACAAAGCCCGGTGCACGTGGCGATCGAGCTCGCCGAGCAGCACGACCTCGCGCCCGAGGAGATCGTCGGCGTGCGGTGCTCGTTGAATCCGGTGGACCGCGACTACCCGGGGACCGTCAACGGCGGCCCGTTCACACGACGTCGGCGCGACCCTGATGAGTGCTCAGTTCTGCGTCGCGATGGCGCTCAAGGATCGCGCCGCGACGCTCGCGGGTCTGCACGAGTTCTCTGATCCGCTGGTCGGCAGGTTGGTCGCCGCCACCGAGGTGCTCGGCGACGAGACGCTCCCGAATCTCGGAGCCCGGGTCGAGGTCACGACCGCAGGTGGTGCAACGCATATCGGAACCCTGGTGCCGGACGCCAGTACGTACGGCTGGGACTGGGACGGCGTCCGCGCGAACATCGTCCGGATGGAGCCGGAGATCGCCGTCGGCAGGGCCGGCTTGGATCGGTTGGAGGCGGTGGTTCGCCGGATCTCGGAACTGGAGAGCGTGGATCCGCTCGTACGCGGCACCGTGGCCGACGATCGCTGGGGCGCGGACGACGCCGGCGTGTGAGGATGGGACCGGCACGCACCAGCAGAGCGGTCGTTCAGACGGGTGCTCGGCGGTTCGAGCTGCACGAGTTCGCGGTGCCGTCGGTGGGGCCCGACGACGCGATCCTGAGGCTCGAGTTGTGCGGGATCTGTGGCAGTGACATCGAGCAATACGACGGGCGCTTCGACCAGAAGGGGTGGGTGAGGGGCCCCACGATCCCAGGTCACGAGCCGCTGGGGATCATCGACTCGATTGGAGAGCTCGCCGCCGCGCGCTGGGGCGTGGGTGTCGGAGATCGGGTCGCAGTCGAGCCGCTGATCCCGTGCGAGCGATGCGAGGCATGTAGAGCAGGAGCGCGAACGAGATGTAACGGGTGGGGCCGCGTGTACAGCTACGGGTTACTCGGCACTGAGATCGAGCCGTCCCTGCTCGGAGGTTACGCCGAGTACATGTACCTGCATCCGAACAGCGTCGTGCACCGTGTGCCCAGCGGATTGCCGGCGGATGTGGCGGTCCTGTTCAATCCGCTCGCCGCAGGGATCAGGTGGGCGGCAACAGAATCGGACCTGAAGCTCGGCGACACGATTGTGATCCTTGGCTCAGGACAGCGGGGACTGTCCTGCGTGATCGCCGCGCGTGCCGCCGGCGCTGGGAGGATCATCGTCACCGACCTCCAGCGCGCATCCGAGAAGCTCGAACTCGCGCGGGACTTGGGCGCGCATGAGACGATCGTGGCCGACGCCGAGGACGTCGTCGCCCGAGTGCAGGAACTGACGGGCGGCCGCCTGGCGGACGTGGTCGTCGACGTCACGCCGGTCGCGACGCAACCGATCCTGGACGCGATCGAGATGGTCCGTAACGGCGGCACGATCGTGCTGGCAGGGGTGAAGGGCGGCCCGACGGCCGCGATCGACAACGATCGGATCGTGTTCAAGTCGATCACCCTGCGCGGGGTGTTCACTGTCGACTCTCCCGCCTACCGACAGGCGATCCGCCTCCTGGTCCAGGGCGACGCGCCGTTTGCGCGGATGCGCACCGCGTCCTACGGCCTGGAGCGTGCCGAGGAGGCGATTCATCATCTCGCCGGCCGCCTCGACGTTGCACCCGCGATCCACGTTGCGATATCGCCGGGCGGCAGCGATACCTGACCGGCTAAGCCGCGATCCAGCTAGTTACGGTCAGAGCTCGTGCATGCACACAAGTGACACACACGGCCCGAGCCGACTCGTCGATGTACGGCTACGGTGCCGGCGGACTATCGACCCCAAGGACGCCGGCGACCGTGCGCGCGGCCAGCAGCTCGTCGTGCGGTGCTTGTCCGGCAAGTGTGATGACGACGCCCTCCAGGGCGCCGATCAGCGCTAGCGCCACCGCTCTGGGGGGAGGTCCAGGTGGAATCAGGCCGTCTCTGCGCCCGGCGTTGATCAGGCGGACCAAGCGCTTGACCAGCGCCGCTTGGACCCGATCGAGCTCCCGCCCGACGGGATGGTCCTGTCCGCTGAACTCGACCCTGAGCGCCATCGCGACGCGAGCGATGTCTCGCCGGCAGAGGACGGCGTGACCGCGCGCCATCGCGAGCAGCGCGGCGACCGGGTCGGATTCCCGGTTGGCCACTTCTCCCACCTCGTGCTGCCAGGTCTCGTCGGCCCAGTGGAGTACGGCGAGCGCCAGATCCTCCTTGTCCTTGAACTGGTGGTACAGGGCCCCGCGGGTGTAGCCGGCCTCGCGCGCCACCTCTTCGAGCACGAGGTTCCCATAGCCATAGCGGGAGAGGCCCCTGGCGGCCGACTCGAGCAAAGCGCTCCGCGTGCGGGCGCTCCGCTCGGCCTGCGTTGAACGGCCCTCACGTGCCGGTTGCCTTGGTGAACGTTGGCGATCAACATACATACATGCACGTATGATACTCTGCCCGTCAGACGACAAGAAGGAGGCCCGAGATGCATCCGTTCCGTGTCGCCGTCGAGGCGAGTGACATCGAAGCGGCAGTCGCGCTGCTTAGCGATGACGTCGTTTTCAGTAGTCCGATCGTCTTTACGCCTTACGCCGGGAAGCACGCGACCGCTGCGGTCCTCACTGCGGTGGTGCGGGTCTTCGAGGACTTCGCCTACGAAACGGAGTTCGCGTCAGAGGATGGCCGTGACCACGCGCTGATGTTCCGCGCTCGCGTCGACGGGAAGGAGATCCAGGGCTGTGACTTCCTGCACCATGGCGAAGACGGGCTGGTCGACCGATTCACGGTCATGGTCAGGCCACTCTCGGCCGCCTTGGCGCTCCGAGATCGTATGGCTGCTGAGCTGGTGCAGAGATGAGACTCCCGAAAAGCGCGCACACCTCCCGGCCCTGGCGGATCCACCAATTCACTCGCGACTTCCGGGTCGAGGACGTGTGGGAGCTGCCGACGCCAGGTGGTCCCGACGACTTCGCCCGACTGGTGGAGCTGATCGCCGGGCTTGAACCAGCGCGAAGCTCCTCTGGCGCTGTTCGAACCCTGTTTGCGATCCGGTGGAAGCTCGGGGGGCTGCTCGGTTGGGACCGCCCGGACGCCGGCCTCAGCTCCCGAGTACCGACGCTGCGCGAGCGATTGCCGGAAGATCTGCGCCATACACCGTCCGGATCGGTCTCTGACGAGTTCCGCTTCACCTCGCTCTACCTGACCGACGACGAGTGGGCGCTGGAGATCGCCAACCAGACGGTTCACGGCGTACTGCACCTTGGCTGGGTTCCGGAACCCGCCGGCCGCTACCGGGGCCAAATGGCCGTCTTGGTGAAGCCCAACGGCGTGCTCGGGAACACCTACATGGCCGCGATCGCGCCCTTCCGCTACCTGATCGTCTATCCGCGCATGATGCGAGACATCGGAACGGCGTGGCGGGCGCGCTGGTCGTACTCATGAGGCGGGGACAAATCGCGGGGTATCGACCCCGTCGCCCGAGCTCGCTATTCGCCCCGGTAGACGACGGGTATCAGTCTGTTAGCTGTCAGGTCGCCACTGGCTCAGGTCCGGAAAGGCGCAGGGTGGCCGGGAGCTCTCTGCGGGAGCCGATCCCGAGCTTGGTAAACACGTTGCGCAGGTGCCATTCCACTGTCCTGGGGCTGATGAAGAGCCGGGTGCCGATCTCCGGGTTCGAGAGGCCGTCGCGGGCGAGCCGGGCGATCTGCGCCTCCTGAGCCGTGAGCTCGTCGCGCGTCTCGACGGTGCGCTTCCGCACCCTCTCGCCCGTGGCCAGCAACTCGACGCGGGCCCGCTCCGCGAACGCTTCCATTCCGATCGTGCCGAGCATGTCGTGCGCCGTGCGTAGCTGATCGCGCGCTTCCAGACGCCGGCTCTCGCGGCGCAGCCACTCGCCGTAGAGAAGATGCGCGCGGGCGAGCTCCGGGCGGAGCTGCGTACGACCCAACCGACGGATCGCCTCGCGGTAGAGGCCCTCGGCCGCCTCCCCCTCGCTCAGCAGCGCCCGGGTCCGCGCTTCGATCCCCAGCCCGAAGTCGCTGCCGCCGGGCTGTGTCGTCGCCGCCAGCCGCTCCAGGGCATTCCGGGCACGTTCGGCCTGTCCACAGCGTGCCGCCGCCTCGACCAGCTCGGGCAGCGCCCACATCGAGGGATAGAGGTCGAGAGGATCCATGGTGGCTTGCTGGGCCGCCACCAGCGCCTCCTCGTAACGTCCGAGGCCGTTGTAGAGGATTGCGGCCGCCCGGTGCGCGTCGGTCGCCGCGGCTCCCTGCCGGGAGTCCGCGGCCTGCGTGACGGTGGCCTCGATCAGCGCAGAGGCCTCGGCTTCCCGGCCTCGAAGAGCCCAGAGCTGGAGCGCGGCGAAGGGTGGGATGTGGGCCCCGGTCGCCGCCGTGACCTCGTCAACCTCCGCGATCAGGGACGCAGCCGCCGCGAACTCACCACTCCACGCCGTGGCCACGCCCAGCGCGACCAGGTAGAGCGGCAGCGCTTCCAGGGCGCCGGCGTGACGGACGAGCTGGATCTGCCGCGCGCAGACCGCCCGCGTACCTTCGTCGTCCCACATGGCATAGCTGGCCGCCGTGGCCAGCCAGCCCCAGCGGAGACGCTCTTCGATCGGAAGGTCTTCGCCGGTAAAGACGCTCGCTGCCCGCCGCAAGGTCGGTGCGGCGGCTGCCCGACCGTCGGTGATCAGAAGCGCAAGGCCATCCACAAGCAGGTCGACCGCGCGCGGAGGGTGCGCCGGTGGAGGGAGCGCCCTCACCGCGCGGCAGACCTCCGGAAGGTCGCCCGCGCCCGCGCGCTCGGTGAAGGCAGCTGCACCCCACGCGTTCAGGTAGGTCTCGCGGGCCAGGTCAGGGTTGAGCGACTCGAGCCGCCTCGCGGCCTTCATCAGCAGCGGGGCGGCGTTGCTGCCCAGGCCCGAGCTGAACGCGACCTGGCCGTGCAGCAGGTCGACCCGGGCGCGCTGGAACTCGTCAAGCGAGCCGGCCTGCGCTGTGGCCAGCAGGCCGAGAGCCGCATCGAACGCGCCGGCCTGCAGGTTGGCCTGGGCGGCGGCCAGCGCGCGGTCCGCCCGCCGGGTGGGGTCCCGCGTCAGCGCGACCGCGCGTTCCAGAAACGCCGCCGCCGCGGCAAGCCCACCACGAGCCTGCGCCCGCCCGGCCGACCGCTCGAGCTCTGAGGCGACGTCCTCATCCGGTCCCGGCGCCGCCGCCGCGAGATGCCAGGCCCGACGGTCCGGATCGAACTGCGGATCGGTCACCTCCGCCAACGCCAGGTGCACCGCCCGGCGCTCCGGCAGCGACGCCGAGCCGTACACCGCCGAGCGCACCAGCGGATGGCGGAACGTCACCCGTTCGCCGATCGCCAACAACCCCTCCGCCTCCGCCGCGGCCGCCGCAGAGCTCTCGATCCCGAGTCGCTCGGCCGCGCGCCAAACCAACAGCGGATCACCCACCGGCTCCGCCGCCGCGACCAGCAACAACCGCCCCGTCTCGGACGGCAGCTCCCCCAGTCGCTGGCGAAAGCTCTCCTCGATCCTCCCCGAGAGCGCCGCGGCGCCCACCAACCCGAACCCCCCCGCCAACTGCGACACCGACAACCCCCGCGGCAGCTCCAACAACGCCAACGGGTTTCCGCGCGTCTCGGCCACGATCCGATCACGCACGCGCTCATCCAGCAGGAACCGAACGACCGAGCCCAACAACGCGCGCGCATCATCGGTGCCCAGCCCCTGAACTTCGAGCTCCGGCAGCCCGCGGAACTCCTCATCCGGCTCCCGTGCCGCGAACAGCACCGCCAGCGACTCGGCAACCAACCGCCGCGCCACAAACGCCAACACCTGCGCCGACGCCCGATCCAACCACTGCGCATCGTCCACCACACACACCAGCGGGCGCTCCTCCGCGACCTCCGCCAGCAAACTCAACACCGCCAACCCGACCAAAAACCTGTCCGGCGCAGCCCCCACGCTGAGCCCGAACACAACCTCCAACGCCTCACGCTGCGGAACCGGGAGCCGATCGAGCCGATCGAGCATCGGCGCGCACAGAAGGTGCAAAGCCGCGAACGCCAGCTCCATCTCCGACTCCACCCCCACCGCCCGCACCACTCGGAGATCCGACGCCGACTCGATCGCATAGTTCAGCAGCGCCGTCTTCCCAACCCCAGCCTCACCCCGCATCATCAACGCGCAGCTCTCGCCCTCGCGAACAGCCGCGATCAACCGATCGAGCGCGGCGCACTCGCTGTCACGTCCGCGTAACCTCGTCGGCCCTCCCGATACGGGACGACGGTCATGCATGAACAGTCATGCAGCCTAGAGGACCCAACCCGCCGATGGCGATAGCCGACCCAGGGCATAGCGTCGGGATGATGAGACAAATTGATGCCACACGACGCTCATCCGTTTCGGATGAGGTCCTGGGGCGTTCGTCTGCTTGGATCCGCGCCAGTTCACCGAACTCCATCGAGGCAGGAGTGGATCCGGACTTGACAGACCATGATCGGGCTAGGACCGTGGCCATCCTTCCGGGGGACGTGCGTTGCGGGCGGTGACGGTCATCCCTGGGAGTCGAGGGTCGGCTCGGCTCGATGAGGTTCCCGAGCCGGGTGCCGAGCTTGGTTCGGTGCTGGTGGAGGCCTTGGCGGTCGGTGTGTGCGGCACCGATGTCGAGATCGCCGAGGGGCTGTATGGGTGGGCACCGCCGGGTCGGGAGCGACTGATCCTGGGGCACGAGTCGCTCGGCAGGGTGATCGACCCCGGTCTCGAGCGGGTTCGCAGGTGGGCGATCACGTCGTCGGGATCGTGCGCCGTCCCGATCCGGTGCCGTGCCCGAACTGCGCCGTCGGCGAGTGGGACATGTGCTCCAACGGCCGCTACACCGAGCGTGGGATCAAGCAGCTTGACGGGTTCATGTCCGATCGCTGGCGGATCGAGCCGGAGTATGCGGTGAAGGTCGAAAAGAGCCTCGGTCTGCTCGGGGTTCTGCTCGAGCCGACGACGGTGGTCGCGAAGGCGTGGGAGCACATCGCCGAGATCGGCCGGCGGAGCTTCTGGGATCCAAGCACCGTTCTGGTGATCGGCGCGGGCCCGATCGGCCTGCTCGCGGCGCTGATCGGCGTGCAGTACGGGGGTGAGGTCCACGTGCTCGACCGCGTCACGACGGGTCGAAAACCCGCGTTGGTGGAGGCGCTCGGCGCGACCTACCACACCGGCGCGGTGTCCGATTTGGGGCTGCGTCCGGACGTCGTCGTCGAATGCACGGGGGTGCTGCAGCTGATCCGGGCGGCCGCCAGCATTGCCGCGGCGGGCGGGATCGTCTGCCTGACCGGAGTCGGCCCGCCGGCGCCGGCGGATACGGGCGTATTGTCGACACTCGCGAGCGACGCCGTGCTGAAGAACCTGGTGGTATTCGGGTCGGTGAACGCCAACCGCCGCCACTACTACCGAGCAGCACAGGTGCTCGCCAGGGCGGATCGCTCCTGGCTCGAGCAGTCGTGACCCGACGGGTTGGCCCCGACGCGTACGATCGGGCGCTCGAGCGGGAGCCCGACGACATCAAGGTCGTGATCGAGTTCGCGCAGTGATCGGGCCGTGAGGAGGTGAGCGCAACCACCATGCCGCCGGTCCCCGTGCCGTGCACAGCGACGCCTGGCGTGCTCAGCGAGGGACCACGCTGGGACGCCGAGCGCGACGAGCTCTTATGGGTCGACATCGTCGGACCCCAGCTGCACCGAGCCCGCCTCGGCCCGGATCCGTTGTTGGAGGTGGTCGCCTCGCTCAAGTTCGACCGCATGGTCGGGGCTGTCGCCCCGGCGGTCGGCGGCGGGTATGTGCTCGCTGCGGGCACCGGCTTTCTGTTCGTCGAGCAGTCGGGGGAGGTTCGCGAGCTCGCGCAGCCGGAGGCTGGGCGTCGCGATGTGCGGATGAACGACGGCGCGTGTGATCCGCAAGGCCGGTTTTGGGCAGGAACCATGGCCCATGACGAGTCCACGGGCGCAGGCGTGCTCTACCGCCTCGAGCTCGACGGGACGTGCACTGCGGTTCTGGCGGGGCTGACGATCTCCAATGGGATCGGCTGGAGTCCCGACGGCAGCGTGATGTACCTGTCGGACAGCGGCACCCGCACCGTTGATCGGTTCGACTTTGACGCGGTAAGTGGTGGGATTGACGGGCGCCGCACTATTGTCCGGATCACCGAGCGAGGCGTCGCGCCCGATGGTCTTACAGTCGACGAGCACGGCGACATCTGGGTCGCGCTGTGGGGCGGCGCGGCGGTGCGGCGCTACAGCCCCGACGGGGTGCTGGTTGCCACCCTCCCGGTTCCGGTCGACCGACCGACGTCGTGCGCGTTCGGCGGCCCAGACCGATCGATCCTGTTCATCACTACAGCCCGGCACGGGCTCGACGAAGCAGCGCTGGCGCGACAGCCCGATGCAGGACGTGTGTTCCGCGTCGACGGACTTGGTGTCCGCGGCGCGGCGTGCATCCCCTACCGAGGGCCGACGGTTCCGATGCGTGGGTCGCGGTGAAGTTGCTCGTACTCGGCGGCGGACCGGCGGGTCTGAGCGCGGCGCTGCACGCACGTGAGCTGGGCGCCGAGGTCGTGCTCCTGGAGGCAAAGCAGGTCGGAGGCACGAGCCTGAACGAGGGCCCGGCGCCGGTTCGTACGCTCGCTCGCACCGCCCGGCTGCTCCGCGACACGAAGTCGTGGGAGCGACTCGGCCTGCGCGGCCCCAGTCCTCGGCTCGACATCGTCGCGACGCTTGCGAGCGCCCGGCGCATATCCGACTATGTTCACGATCGGCAGCGGCTTGCCGACGCGCTGCGCCGTCGCGGGATCCAAATTGTTGACGGCACCGGTCCTTCGGTGTTCGTCGATCCCCACGCCGTCCGGGTCCCCGACGGGCGTGAGTTCCAAGGCGACGCGTTCGTGGTCGCGGTCGGCGGTCACGCCGGCCGGCTGCCGATCCCAGGCGTGGAGCACGCCCTCACCTACGAGGACCTGCGAGGCCTGTCGGCACTGCCTGCGTCCGCGGCCGTGGTTGGCGGTGCGGACACCGGTTGCCAGCTCGCGTCGATCCTGGCGGACTTCGGCGTCGACGTCAGTCTGATCGAAGCAGCGCCCAGGCTCGTCGGGAACGCGGACCACGACGTGTCGGAGGCGCTCGCCGAGTCCTTCACCCGACGCGGGATCGTCGTGCTGACCTCGACGATCGTCGAACGGCTCGAACGCACCGGACAAGGGATAACCGCCCACCACCGTCCGACTTCCGGAACCCAGCGGACGACGCTCGACGCCGATGCGGTGTTCCTGGCGGTCGGCTGGCCGGGCAACGCCGACGCTCTTGGCGCCGCTGAGATCGGCATCGAGATCGACCGCGGGTACGTCAAGGTCGACGGCGATCTTCGCAGCACCCTGCCGCACATCTTTGCGGCCGGGGATATCAACGGGATCAGCATGCTTGTGCCGAGCGCTCGCCTCGAGGGCCGCATCGCCGCCGAGAACGCCGTGCTCGGCACCCGCCGGCGGTTCACGCACGAACTCGTTCCCACCGGCAGCTTCACCGACCCTGAGTATGGCGGCGTCGGACTGACCGAGTCCCGGGCCCGGGAGCGGTACGACTGCGAGGTCGCGGTGGCGCGCTATGAGGACCTCGTGCGTCCCGTGATCGACGATCACCCCGAGGGCTTCTGCAAGCTGATCGTCGAGTCCAATCGCCGCTACGTGCTCGGCGCTCATGTCGTGGGCGAGTATTCCGCCGAGGTGATCCAGACCGCGTCGGCGTGCATGGCCGCCAATCTCCGGATCGAGCAGATCGCCGAGCTCCAGCCGGCGTTTCCAACCTTCACCGAGGGCATCACGAACGCCGCCCAAATGATCGTCCGCCAGATGGGAATCGCCCCCACCGCCCCTACCTGGGGCGAGCTGCGCTCTGTGGGAGAATCCGCCGCGTGAGTACTGGGCTTGACGCGCCCGCCCGACCCGATCCGACCTCGTTGACGGCCGAGGAGCGTCGGTTGCAGGAGGCCCGGGCCGGGGTCCCGTGGCGGTCCTGGGGTCCGTATCTCAGTGAGCGTCAGTGGGGCACGGTTCGGGAGGACTACAGCGACAGCGGCGACGCGTGGTCCTATTTCAGTCACGATCAGGCCCGTTCTCGCGCCTATCGGTGGGGTGAGGACGGACTCGCCGGCATCAGCGATGACCAGCAGCGACTGTGCCTCGCGCTGGCGTTGTGGAACGAGCGAGACCCGATCTTGAAGGAGCGGCTGTTCGGCTTGACCAACAGCGAGGGCAATCATGGCGAGGACGTGAAGGAGTATTACTTTTACGTCGATAACCTCCCGACGCACAGCTACCAACGCTGGGTGTACAAGTACCCACAGGGCGAGTTCCCCTACACCGACCTGGCGACGGTGAACGGAGCCCGGTCGCGGCACGAATTGGAGTACGAGCTCGTCGATACGGGTGTGTTCGACGAGCATCACTATTTCGACGTCGAGGTGGAGCACGCAAAGGCCGAGCCTGAAGACATTCTCTGCCGGATCACGGTGTACAACCGCTCTGCGGAGGATGCCGCGCTGCACGTGCTGCCGACGCTGTGGTTTCGTAACACGTGGTCGTGGCTGGCTGATCAGCCGAAGCCTCGCATCAGTCGCGTCGACAGCGCGCCTGCGGTGGTCCGGGCCGAGCATGACGGGCTCGGCGTGTTCCATCTTCACGCCGGCCCGGAAGCCACGCTGCTCTTCTGCGAGAACGAAACCAACGCGCCGCGCATCTCCGGCGGCGAGCGTACGACGCGGTTCGCCAAGGATGGGATCGGTGACCATCTCTTGCATGGCGCAGACACCGTCAACCCCGCCGGCGAAGGGACGAAGGTCGCGGTGCACGTCCGGCTCGAGGTGCCGGCGGGCGGGAACGCCAGCGTGCTCGTGCGGCTGTGCCGAGCGGGCCCGGAAGAGCTGCTGGCGCCGTTTGCGGACGCTGATGAGCTGATCGCGCTGCGGCGGGCCGAAGCGGACGAGTTCTACGATGCGATCACGCCGTCGGCGGTTGATGAGGACGCCAAGTCGGTGATGCGCCAGGCGCTGGCGGGGATGCTGTGGTCAAAGCAGTGTTACTACTTTGACGTCGACCGCTGGTTGCGTGAGCGCAGCGCCCATCCGCTGCGAGCGCCGATGCGCCGAGGGAGCCGCAACGAATCGTGGTTCCACATGGTCAACCAGGATGTGGTCTCGATGCCCGACAAGTGGGAGTACCCGTGGTATGCCGCCTGGGACCTGGCGTTTCATTGCATTCCGCTGGCGATGGTCGATCCCGACTTCGCAAAACACCAGATTCAGTTGATGATCTCCCAGGAGTACTTGCACCCGAGCGGCCAGATGCCCGCCTACGAGTGGAACTTCGGTGACGTGAACCCGCCGGTGCACGCGTTCGCGACTTTGTTCCTGCACCGGTTGGAGTCGGAGCGGGGCGAGGTGGACCTGCCGTTTGTCCGGGAGTGCTTCGCGCGGCTACTGGTGAACTTCACCTGGTGGGTGAACCGAAAGGACCCCACCGGCCGCAACGTGTTCGAGGGCGGCTTCCTCGGGTTGGACAACATCGGCGTGTTCGATCGCAGCGCCACCCTCCCGACCGGGGGACGCCTGGAGCAGGCTGACGGCACCGCGTGGATGGCGCTGTTCAGTCAGAACATGCTCGAGCTCGCCATTGCTCTGCTCGCGCATGACGAGAGCTACGAGGAATTCGTGCTGAAGTTCGTCGAGCACTTCTTCTGGATCGCCGCGGCAATGGACCCCATCGGCGAGCACCCCGACGAGATGTGGGACGAGGAGGACGGCTTCTTCTACGACGTGCTGCGCCTGCCCGACGGCACCGGGACGCGGATCAAGGTGCGATCGCTGGTGGGCCTGCTGCCCCTCTGCGCGACAACCGTGATCGACGCCGATGTCATCGAACGCTACCCACAGGTCGCCCGTCAGGTCCGCACGTTCGTGGAGCGCAATCAGGACCTGCTCGCGAACATCGCGGACCCGTTGGCGCCCGGTGTCCAAGGCCGCCGGATGCTCTCACTCGTCAACGAGCACAAGCTACGCCGGATCCTGGCCCGGATGCTTGACGAGGACCGCTTCCTCGGCCCGCACGGGGTCCGCTCGATCTCACGCTGGCATCTCGACCATCCATACAGCTTCGAGGTGGCCGGCATGGAGCATCGCGTGGAGTACGAGCCGGCTGAGTCGACGAGCGGAATGTTCGGTGGCAACTCCAACTGGCGAGGGCCGGTCTGGTTCCCGATCAACCTGCTGCTGATCCGCTCGCTGCTCCAGCACTATCGCTATTACGGTGACGAGTTGAAGGTCGAGTGCCCGACGGGTTCGGGGACGATGATGACGCTGTTCGAAGTCGCCCAGGAGCTCTCACGTCGCCTCGCCGGGACCTTCCTCCGGGACAGTCGGGGGCGACGGCCCGTCTACGGCGGGACGAAGCTGTTCCAGGAAGACCCGCACTGGCGCGACCTGATCCTCTTCTACGAGTACTTCCACGGCGACAACGGAGCCGGACTCGGTGCCTCACACCAGACGGGATGGACCGGGCTCGTGGCGCGGCTGATACAGATCCTCGGCCAGATCGACGCCAGCTCCGCGCTCGAGGACAACCACTGGCCGTTCGCCCGGCCCTACCGCCGGCTGGCCGTCCGGCCTACCGGCGCCGCTCGCCGGGCCGGGCCGTGAGCGGATCTGCGGGCAGCTCAGGGGCGGGCCGGGAGGACGGCGGCGGCCGCAGACTCGGAGAGCACGACCACAGGGCGCGCCGCCGACGCGGTGAGCGCGGCGGCAACCGACCCGAGCACCGCGGCACGTAACCCCCCCATGCCCCGCGCGGCGATTACGATCAGCCGCGCAGCCTCGCGATCGGCGACCGACTCGAGAACCTCCGCGGGCGGGCCGGGCTCCAGTACGCAGACCGCGGAGACACCTGCCGCCTCCTGCGCCCGATTGATGACGTCATCTGCAAGTTGGCGGACTGCGTCTTCTTGGCCCGTCACCGGCGGGGTGCTCGAGCGAGCTCCGGGATAGGACACCATCGCCCTGACGTCCTGCCGGGCGTGGACGACGACCAGCCGGCAGCCGAGTCGCGTCGCCAGCCGGCCCGCGAACGCGACCCCCGCCAGCGCCTGGTCAGAGCCGTCGACTCCGCACACCACGCTCCCGTCGGCCCCTTCCGCGGCGCCGTCCGGGGCTACCCACCGCTCACCCGACGGGACGACAACGACTGGGCACGGAGCATCGACGGTGAGCTCGCGTGACACGCTGCCGAGCACCGCCGAACGAAGCCGCCCGCGACCCCGCGAGCCGACGACGATCAGCTCGGCGCCCTCCGCCTCGGCTGTCTCCGTGATCGCCCGGGCGGGCGGTCCCTCCACAAGCCGCAGTTCGGCGTGCTCGGCGCCCAGCTTCGCGCGAACCAACGCGAGCAGCTCGTCTGCGTTCCGATCCGGCTGTTGCACTGCGTGCATGACAACCAAGCTCGCATGCAACGCACCGGCCAGCCACTGGGCGCTGTCAAGGACGCGCCCCGCTTGGTCCGACTCGTCGATCGCGCAAAGGATCATTTCAGCCATCGCTGTTCCAGCCGCTTGGCGCAGGGGTGTCCCTCGTGCCAGCGCGCCGGCGGCCCGATAGTGTAGTCGCAGTCGCGGGGTGGGTTCGGGCGCTGCCAGAGACGTGGACTCACCGCTGCGGCGCGAACAGGGCGGCGACGCGGTCGAGCTCTCCGATCAGGTCGGGGATCGAGGCTCGCAGTCGGTCGTAGGTCGCGACGAGCTCCGGGTCGGCTTCGAGCTGCGGTGGCGCCGGCGCGCCCGCAACTGCGAGGAGCTCGACGGCATCGGCCAGGGTCGACGCGCGGCCGAGTGCGAACAGGCCCAGAGCGGCGGCGCCCAGCGCGGTGCCTTCGGCCTCGCCGACGATCTGGAACGGGCGGTCGAGCATCGCCGCCATCACTTCGCGCCAAAGCGGTGATCGGAACACACCGCCGGTCGCGCGCACCGAGCGCACCGGCTCAACCGCGTCGAGACGGTCGACGATCAGCCGCATCTGCACGCACACGCCCTCGATCGCCGCGCGGACCAGGTGGGCGCGAGTGTGCCGGCGGCGCAGGCCGAGGTATGCCCCGGGCAGGTCGGGGTCCCACAGCGGGCCTCGCTCGGCGAGTAGGTAGGGCAGCATCACGAGTCCCTCACAGCCGGCCGCAACGGTCGCGGCGAGCTTCAGCAGGGTCTCGTCGAGACCGGCATCGGCCGTGCCCTGGAGATCGGGTGCCAGCGAGCTCTCTGCCCAGCGGACGACGTCGCCGCCGTTGCTTATAGCCCCGCCGAGCACCCACACGGCGTCCGTCAGCGCGTAACAGAACAGGGTGCGGCCGGCGTCGACGTGTGGCCCGGCGATGGCCATGCGGACCGCGCCGCTGGTCCCGACCGACACGCTCGCGAGCCCGGGGTCGATCGCCCCCGTGCCCAGGTTGCCCAGCGGGCCGTCGCCTGCACCGACGACGACCGGGACGTGCGGCCGACAAGCCGACCTGGCGGGCCGTCGAGGGCGCCAGTTTCAGCCGGGAGGTCGTGGGCTGGATCTGCGGGAGGCGGTCGCTCCGGACACCGGCGACCTCCAGCGCCTGCGGGCTCCAGCTGCGTGTGGCCATGTCGAGCAGGCCGGTGCCGGAGGCGGAGGAGAGCTCGGTGACGAGGGTGCCCGTGAGCCACAGCAGGACGTAGTCCTTGAGCCCCACCCACCAGCGCGCGCGAGCGAACATGTCCGGCTCGTGCTGTGCGAACCACATCAGCTTGGTCAGCGGCGTCATCGGGTGTACGGGGGCGCCGGTGAGCGCCGGCAGCTCCGCGCCCCGATCGGACTGGCGCAGCGAGCGCGCCTGGTCGCGAGCCCGTGCGTCGGCCCAGGTGATGAGCGGAGTGAGCGGCCGCAGCTCGGAATCGAGGGCGATCAGCCCATGCATTGCCGCACTGACCGAGACCGCGAGCACGTCGGCGCCGGCGGCGGCTGCGGCCGCGGTGCACTCGGCGAGCGCGGCGGCCGACGCCGCCAGGATCGTGGCTGGGTCCTGCACCTCTTGGTCCGGAGTGGGCCGCAGCAGCGGGTATTCGCGGATCGCGGCCCGGCGCCACCACGAGCCGAGCCCGAAGGCCACCGCCTTGACACCTGTGGTGCCCACGTCGAGGCCGACGATCACTTCCGTCGGCGCGTGCACGTCGAAGTGTGTTCCCGAGGGACTAATGATGGGAAATGCCGTGACCATTGCGATACGTGATCCTGAGGGGATTGCGATACGTGATCCTGAGGGGCTCGAAGCCGCAGGTGCCCGGAGCGAGCGCTGAGCTCCCGCCCGCGGCCACCGTAGGTCCGGGCGCTAACGGTGGCAGATCTCGGCCGTTCGCTGGGGTACTCCGGCGATGAAATCGGCTTGGACGCCGCCTCGCGGCCCCGATTGGGCCGCGACCCAGCCCGCGCGAGGGCGAGCTACGGCGCTATGACGCGCCCGACTTGGGAAACTGCGTCGCGGGGCCTGGACGGTGTCAGCGCTCTGACAATTTTGCCTGCATACAGGGACAAACCGCGCGCGCCTGCTGGACCTTGGCTACATAAGCATGTGGGGCATGCTTATGTAACCAAGGTCGGTCGCGGGCGTGCACTTTGGGCCCTTATGCATGTCCCCGCGGCGGATTTCGGCCCGCGCGGGCCTCGTCGGGCGTCGACCGGTCGCCCACGCCGGCATTTCGCCCCCCTCAGGCCGGGGGCGGGCCGGATTACGCCGGCATTTCGCCCCGCTCAGTCCGGGGCGGGCCGGATTACGCCGGCCCGATCCAGGCTAAGTTGGGCTTCCTAGCTCCTGAATGTGGTCCGCCTCGCGGGGCCCGGGGAACGGACGCGTGAGGCAGTACTGCTCGAGCGTCGCCTCGGGGACGCCCTCGATGCCAGGCGTGTCCGAGGCCTCGCCCCGGGTATGCGGATCGTCGGCGAAGCCGCCGACCTCGACCGAGTGTTCCGGGGAGCGGTAGCCGGACCCTGGCGCGCGCGCGCGAACGAGAGCTCACAGGTCGAAGCGAGCGCTTGTGATAGCAATCGGGTATGCGTGAGGCGTTCGCGGACCAGCTGGCTGAGCTTGAGCAGCGGATCGGCGCCGGACTGGGAAACGCGGTCTCGACGCTCGCCGATGTGGCGGCGGCCGTCACCGATCTTGACGACGCGAGGTCGGAATCGATCGCCCAGGCCGGCCAGCTGCTGAGGAGCAGCGCGCGCAGCGTTGACACGGATCTGGTCACGATCACTGCGCGGCAGGCGCCGGTCGCCGGCGACCTGCGACTCGTGCTGGCGCTGGTCCAGATCGCTCACTCCCAGGGCCTGATCGCCAACCAGTTCGAGCTGATCAGTGATCAGCTCGCGCGCATCGATCCGAACGTGCCCGACCGCTACGGAACCGCCGAGAGGGTCTCGTCGATGGCGACCCTCGCGGGCTCGCAGCTGGCGCACGCCGCCTCCGCGTTTTCAACCCGGGATCTCGCGCTGGCTCGCGGGATTGAGCGGGAGGACGACGCGATCGACCACCTCAATCGCGAGGTGTTCGAAACCACCCTCGAGCTCGAGGAGGCTCCCGAGCGCCGCGAGCTGGGACTGCGCTATGTCCTGATCGCCCGCAGCCTCGAACGGATCGGGGACAACGCGGTCGACATCGCCGAGCAGGCCGGATTCCTCCTCACGGCGAAGCTCCGCGAGTTCACGGACGCATCACGTCCCAAACCAAAGGCTTGACCGTCGCCAAAGCAGCCGGCGGCCGCGCCTCACGGCCGGTGACGGTGGTTCGGAGGGGCGAGCGTCACGCGGAACACGGTGTAGAACGTGTGCTTGACGCCCGCGGCGTCGGTCAGGACCGACTGCAGGCGATATGTCCCCGGGACGAGCTTTTTGGCTGACACCAGGCCGGCGAAACGGACGCGGTTGGTGCCGATCTGGTCGCGGTGAGTGAAGGTCGCCACGTTCACGTAGTAGGTGCAGGCGTGGGCCCGGCGGTTGCGCGCGGTTGTGGGCACGCACCTGCGTGCGCTGCGACGACCGACCGTCTCGCGCTCGATCGTGAAGTGGGTAGTGCCGGCCACCGCCGCCGTGTAGGTGAAGTAAGTGCTTCCGACTTTGGCCGTGGTTGCGACATTGGGGACGATCTTCGGCGCGGTCAACGCCTGTAGCGGGTGATGGGTGATCGGCGGCGGTCCCGAGCCTGTCGTGGGCAGGATCGGTGGAGGTCCGGGCACGATGACACCGCTGCCGGTGAACTGCACCTGGTGCGCGCCCGAGCCGTCGTCGCCGTTGATGTCCCACGTCCCGGTCGGCGCCGGGCCGGCAGCGGTGGGCGTAAAGGTGACGGTTTCGGTGACCGTCTGCCCCGGTGTGATCGTGGTGCCCTCTGACAACGAGGTGCTCGCCGCGAAGGCGCCTCCATACGGTGGCTTGGATTTCGTGATCGTGACGTTCGTTCCGCCGCTGTTGGTGATCGTGAAGTTCTGACTGGCAGTGGTGCCGAGCGGAACCCCGCCGAAGTCAACGGTCTGGCTCGAGACCTGGAGGAACCCCGCGGTGCCGGCGGAGGCGGCGAGCCCGAGTACCTGGTTGCCGCCGGTGTCGCTGTCGAGTTCGAGCGAGCTCGTGAAAGCTCCGATCTGGGTGGGGTCGAAGGCGATGTCAACCGTGATCGTTGCCCCGGCGGCAATCGTGTCTCCGACGCTGGGGAGGCCGGTGGCGGTGAACGGCGCGGCCGGGAGGTCGACCTTGGTGATCTTGAGCGACTGGCTGCCCTGGTTGCTGAACACCGCGGTGCCGCTGAGCTCACTGCCGACGGCGGTGCCGCCGAGCGAGACGACCGACGGGCTGACGGTGAGCTGCGCATCCACGCTCTGTCCGGTACCTGAGACCGCGAACGACTCGTTACCGGCGTCGGTGCTCACGTTGACCTGTCCGCCGACCAGTCCCGTCTGCGTCGGTGAGAAGGTGACCGGGACCGAGATCGTCTGGCCGGTCGTGAGGGTCGCGGGGAGCGCCGGCGAGGGCGTGCCGAGTGTGAACTGGCTCGAAGATGATCCGATGCTCGAGATCGTGAGGTCCTCGTTGGCAGTGAGCGTGAGGGTCTGCTGCTGGCTGCTGTTGCCGACCGTGGTCGTCGGGAACGACAGCGCTGATCCGCTGAGCGGCTGACTGACCGGCGAGCCGAACGCGAGCACCGTGCCGTCACGCGTGCCGACGTACAGCCGCCCGTCGCCCGACGCCGGGCGTCTCGTAGTTGGTCGCCGTACCGATCGACGCGCTGTAGCGCAGGACGAGCTGGCCGTTGACCGGGATCGGGTCATACGCGCGCAGTTGGCCTCCGTCGCCGTCGCGGTTGGCAGCCCAGACCACCCAGACGAGCGCGCTGCCCGACGTCGTCCCGTCGGAGGTGATGACAGTCGGCCCGCTGCCGAATCCGAACGCGTCGGTGGAGCTCCCCGCGAGCGACAGCGACGGATCCCCGGAGCCGGAGAGCCCGTACTTGTAGGCGTCCAGGAGACCGCCGCTGGTCTGTCCGCTGTCGGTCGTGATGTACACGTAGCCTCCGTCGCCGGGCCAGACCCCGGCGCGACCGAAGATCGCACCGCGGGGGCCCAAGCGCTGGACTACGGCGTCGCCCCCGCCCGGGCCCTGGTCATAGCCGCCCAGGTTGTCGCGGTTGAGGAGGTACACGTAGCCCTCCTTGCCTCCGGTCACGGCGAGATGGGGAATCGACGCCGTGCCGAAGTACGCATCGGGGAGGCCGACGACGCCGCCGGAGCCGAGGTCCGCGTCGTACTGATCGAGTTGCTGCCCGTCGAAGGGCGTGAAGAAGTCAACCGGCGTCAGCGAGCCGTTCGGCTGGACGTGGAGGCGCACGACTGACTCGCCGAGCGTGGACGGGGGCGAGTTCCCGGGCGCGGGCGTGCCCGGCGCGCCGAGGTTGCCGGTGCTGAACAGGATCGAGCCCGAGGCGTCCGACGTCAGCCCGGTGCCGGACTGCCAGATGCCGGCCCCGTTGTTCCCCGACAGATTGTCGACCCAGCGGGCCGTGACGTGGCCGGCGGTCGAGACGCCGAAGACCCAGCCCTCCCATGGCCCGTAGTCGCAATGCGAGCCGAACGCGGCGTAGACGACGCCGTTCATCAGCAGCAGACCGGGACGCTGCTGCTGGGTGGTCGCGGCGAACGCCAGACTCGGGTCGTTGTCCGCGGCGCCGCTCAACAGCACCGGGAAGCCCGGCCGTTCCTGTCCGGTCCCGACGTCGAGCGCATCCATGTACCACGCGGCCGGCCCCGCTGACCCCGACGCATACGTCTTGTGCGTCAGGTAGACGGTGTTGGTCGAGGAGTCGATCACCGGTGTGGCGGTCGTCCCGATCGTCGGCACGAGGTCGGAGCATCCCAGGTCAGCCGCGTTCCACGGCGTGCCGAGATCCGCCGTCCACTGCTGCGCGCCCGGTCGTGGGGTCCAGTCCGTAAGCCTTGTCGTTCTCGGTCGCGACGACCAGCGTGCCCGTCGCCGAGAGCAACGGCTGCGCGTACACCTGCCCGTCGACCGACGCCGACCACAGCTGCCCAAAGCTGCCGCCACTGACGAGCTGCGGGGTGATCCCCGGCTCATCCGGATACCACCCCGTCCGCAGATAATCATTCGCGTTCGTCACCACGGCCGCCGTCGCCGGGACCGCGGATACCAGCAACGTCACGCCGATCAGCGCGACCAATGAAGCACGGCAAACTCGAAGCAGTGAAGCCCCCCTTTGTCTGAAAGGATCGTAGCGGGGCGGTTGCCGATCCGCGACACCCCGCCCGCGGAGTCAGCCGCGGGCGTCTCCTGCCCTTCGCCGCCACTCCTCCGGCACGAGCAGCTCGAGCACGTCGTCGAACGCGATGACACCGATCGGCGTGTCGTCGCCGTCGATGACCGGGATCGCGAGCAGGTTGAAATCGGCCATCAGCCTCGCGATCTCGGGGAGCTCGGTGTCCGGCGAGATGATCGGAATCGCGGTTTCGATCAGGCTGGTGACGAGCGCGTCGGGCTCAGCCTGCACGAGCTCGGAGCAGAACACGCCGCCGAGGAGGTGTCCGTCTGCGTCGATCACCCACAGCACCAGGAGTTGAGCGGGCGCCAGATCGCTCTCGCGCACCCACTGCAGCGCCTGAGCGATCGTCGCGTCGGCCGGCAGCGAGGCGAAGTCCGGGTTCATCAGGCCGCCGGCCGTCGACGGGTTGTACCCCAGCAGCTGCTTGATCTTCAGCTGCTTGGCGGCGGGCAACCGGTTCAGGACCGGAATCCGACGATCCTGCTCGATCTCGAGCAACAGATCGGCGGCGTCGTCGCTCGCCATCCGCGCCAGCACCCCGGCGATCTCCTCATCGGAGCGATCGCGCAGGAACTCGACCTGGTGCTCGTCATTGAGCTCCTCGAACACGTCCGCCTCGAGCTCCTTGTCGTGCCCGACGGCCTGCAGGATCTCCTCCCCCTCCTCATGTGAGGCGGCCTCGACCAGATCGGCGATCTGCGCCGGGTGCAGCCGCGCCAGCCGGCGAGCAGCGAGCCGCAACCGGGACGTCGGGACGTGCGCGACGAACGGCTCGATCTCAGACCACGGCACGAATTGGGAGTGGTCGTGCGCGTGGCCGCGGAAGCGCCGCGGAAGCAAACGCCTGACCCCCGCGCCAACGCTCGGGTCGATGCCGGCGACCCGCCAAGTCCCCGCCTCGCACACGAGCTCGACCTCGCGCGCCCTGATCAAACGTGCGGTCGTGACGTTGATCACGCTGCGGCCCAGGACATCGCCGCGCAACAGCACCTCACCGGGCCGGCGCTCGAACTGCGCCAGGTTCAGCTTCGTCGTCGACGTGCGGGCGGCCTGGGGCTCGAGTCCCGCGATCCGGTCGGCCGGCACGAACAGCTCACGGCCACCGATCCGCGCCTTCAGCCCGCTGACCGGCGGCAGCTCATCGCCGCTGTCGAGCCTCGCGATCACGTCCTGGACGCGGCCCAGGCGCTCACCGGTTGAGTCGAGCAGCCGGCCGCCGACCAGCGAGGATAGGTGCAGAACCGCTTCGGGCATCAGCGTCCGATGCTCGTGATCCTATCCAGGGGCGAGCTTGACCGGCTGCTTACGATGCGGGCTGAGGCGGAGTTGCGGGCGGCGGCGCTACGCGGGGCACATCGTTCCGAGGTATTCGCAGCCGTTCAGCGGGTTGTGGTCGCAATCGAGCCATTCGGGGGCGCACGAGTCGATGTGGCAGGTGCCGCTGACGCAGGATGACGTGGCGAAGTAGTTCGAGCACATCGTGCCGCACTGGCCGCAGTTGTTGAAGTCGGTCTGGAGGTTGACGCACGCTCCGCTGCAGGCGGTCATCCCGCTTGGACACGCGCACGTCCCGCCGACGCAGGTGGCGCCGGTCGCGCACGCGACCGCGCACGATCCGCAGTGGGTGTTGTTGCTGGAAACGTCGACGCACGCGCCGGCGCAGATGGCCTGGCCCGCGGGGCACTGCGCCGCGCAGGCGCCGCCGGCGCACACACTTCCCGCCGCACACGCGGTCCCGCAGGCTCCGCAATTCTGAGGGTTGCTGTTCAGATCGACGCAGGTGCCGGCGCACACGGCCTGGCCGGCCGGGCATTCGGTCGCGCATCGACCGGAGACGCACATCTGACCCGCGGCGCAGGCATTCCCGCAGGCACCGCAATGCTGGGGATCGCTCGCGAGCGACACGCACGCCCCGGAGCAGATCGCCTCGCCCGACGGGCACGCGCACGCCCCGGCAGAGCAGTGCTGACCCGTCCCGCAACTATGTCCACAGCGACCGCAGTTGTGCCGATCGCTTTGCGTGCTGACGCACTTGCCGGCACAGCGGCTGGTATGAACCGGGCAGCCGCAGCGATGTTGACCGCCTCTGTGCTTGGGCGGGAGGCACACTTCGCCCGTCGGGCAGCAGCTTCCGTGGCACTTGACCCGGTGCGCGGGGCAGTGGCCGGCGAGCGCCGCCCACGCGTCCGCCGGCGTGGTTGCCAGCGCTCCCGCGAACGCCGCGCCTCCCGCCCGCAGTGCGTCCCGTCGCGAGATTCCGCTCGCCAGTCCGCGGGCGATCGTGTCAAGCCGGCTGCCGGCGACCCTCATCGACGGTCCAGACGCCGCGGCGGTTCGAAACCTTCCCGTCCAGATCGCGTTTCCCGTCGGAGAGGCTAGGACGCGGCGATTACGGGGCTGCTGATCGCGGCCCGGGCCCTGGTCTTCGCGGCTCGCACGGCCTCGGTGAGGGCGTCGATGTCGTACACGCCGTAGTGGCGTCTCCCGTTGATGAAGAACGTCGGCGTGCCGGAGACGCCGCTCTCGTCCGCGCTCGCGACATCCTCCTTGATGCGTGGCGCGTATTCGCGCCGGCGCAGCTCATCGCTGAAGCGATCGATGTCGAGGCCGAGCTGCTCGGCGAAGCCGGCCAGAGTCCGGGGCGCAAACTCGCCCTGATGGCCGAGCAGGATGTCGTACATCTCCCAGAACCTCCCCTGGGCGGCCGCCGCCTCGGATGCCTCGGCGGCGATCTGTGCACCGGGGTGAACGTCGTTGAGCGGTAGATGGCGCCATACGTAGCGGATCTCGGCGCCGAACGAGGACAGCAACTCCCGGATCACGCTCTCGGCCTGGCCGCAGTAGGGGCATTCGAAATCCCCGTACTCGACGAGCGTCACGAGTGCGTCATCAGGTCCACGGATGTGGTCGCGATCGGGATCGATGTCGTCGGCGAGGTCAAGGATATCCTCGGCGGTGCGGCCGATCTGCCGAGCCCGGACCGAGCTCGGCAGGCGTCTGACCACCATCACCACGGCCCACCCCAGCAGGGGTGCCAAGACGACCGAGCCCAGCGCTCCAAGCCTGGCTTCATCGAGCGCCTCGCCGCTGAACGCGAGGCTCGAGATCAGCAGCGAGACGGTGAAGCCGATCCCGGCGCACGCGCCCGCCACGGCCAGGATCGGACCGCTGACAGGGGAGCGTGGCCCGTGGAGGGCGGGTCGCGTCGCGAGCCAGGTGCCGCCGAATACCCCGATCGGCTTGCCCAGCACGTAGCCGATCACGATCCCGAGTGTGATCGGGGACCGGATCGCGTCGCCGAGCAGCTTGCTGGTTATGTGGATGCCCGCGTTCGCGAGTGCGAACAGCGGCACGATCACGTAGCTGGTCCAAGGATGGAGGTCGTACTGAATTCGCTCGTTGGGCGAGATCGCCGAGAGCAGGCTCTGCTGCGCCGAGCGCGCGAGCTCCGGCGTCGGCTGTTCGCGGAACGAACGCGTCAGCGCGGTCGCGCGCTCGAGGTCCTCGCGGGAGGGCGGATAGGCGCTGGTCGCGAGGCCGATCGCCAAGCCCGAGATCACCGGATCGATCCCGGACTTGAACATCGCGATCCAGAGCGCGACCGCGACCCCGACCGACAACGTCCGTCTCCCGGCCGGGACGTAGCGCAACGCAAGCAGGACGCCGAACAGCGCGATCGCGATGGCCAGCGGGAGCAGCGAGACATGCTGGGTGTAGACGGTCGCGATCACGACCAATGCCGCAAGATCATCGACAACGGCCAGCGTCAACAGGAAGACGCGGATCCGGACCGCGCTCCGGGGAGTCAGCAGCGCGACCGCGCCAAGCGCAAACGCCGTGTCGGTCGACATCGCTGCCCCCCATCCATGCGCGCCAGAACCGCCGGCGTTGAGGGCGAGATAGATCGAGATCGGCACAACGATCCCCCCCAGCGCGGCAAACACGGGAATCGCCACCCGCCGTCGTTCGCGCAGCTCTCCGAGGTCGAGTTGGCGCTTGGCCTCGAGCCCGACGACCAGGAAGAACAACGTCATCAAGCCCTGATTGACCCACTGACGCAGACTCGCGGAGATCCCGTGGGTCCCGACGCGAATCGTGAGCTTCGTCGTCCACACGGTCTCGTACGAATGCGACCAAGGCGAATTTGCCCAGATCAACGCCGCGACCGCGGCCGCGAGCATCACGATTGCACCGCCGCTCTCGGTACTCAGGAAGCCTCGAACGGGCGCCGCAAGGTTGCGCGCCCACGCCGTCCGGCCCTCGTACGCAACCGCCTCGGTCTCAACGCTCATGGCTTCGCGATTATCCCGACCTCCATCCGCTCGCCGAGCGCGGGCGACGCCAGTCTGCGGAGTCGCGGGAGGAGCTATCGGCGGCCACGCTGGCGGTGACCGTGGTCCCGCCCGTCTGCCCGTGCGCAACCCGCAACTGTCCTCCCTGCTCACGCAACAGATGCCGCAGAGATGCAAGCCCGTGGCGATGGCGACCATCGCCGGGCCCGGGCCCGACGCCGTCGTCGGCGACCGTGAGCACGAGCCGGTTGCGCCGAGAGATCTCAAGTGTGATGCTCACCCGGCACGGCCCGGCATGCTTGGCGGCGTTAACCAGGGCTTCGCGGGCCGCCTTGACCAGCGCGTCGCTGACCGGTCGGCCGAGGTTGCGCGCGGCCGCCGATGCATCGTCGTCGACGCGGAGGTGGATCGCCGTCGAGAACTCGTCTTCGACGCCACACACGACCGAGGCGAGCCTGGTTGCGATGTCGGCCGCCGACGGGCGCGAGAGCCGGTGGATCACCGTGCGGATCGCGCGATCGCCGCGGACCAGCAAGGCGCGAGCGTGCGCGATCCGTTCCGTGACGCGATTTTCGAGCTCGTCGTGCTCGAGGATCGAGTCGAGCGACAGTTGCGCGGCGAACAGGATCTGCGCGACGTCGTCGTGGAGATCGTCGGCGATCCGCTGACGTTCGTGCAGCCGCGCCAGCTCGGCGCGCTGCTGCTGATAGCGCTCAGTCGCATAGTTGAGCGCGGCGATGTTCGCCATCCGCGTGAACGAGTTGCGCTCGGCACGCGTGAACGGCTCGCCTCTGACCCTCAGCGCAGCCAGCGTTCCAACCCGCATCTGGCCGAGCGCGACGGGCACATAGAACGCCGCCCAGCCGGGGTCACCCGGCTTCTGCGGGCCGACGACATACGCGCGCATCCCAGGGTCGGTCCCCGCCTCCCGTAGGACAGTCCGCTCCAGCCGCTGATCGCGGGGCGACGGGCGGGGGGCCGTCGCGCCCTCCGAGCGGGCGACGATCGCTGCCGCGTCGTCGGGCACGAACGCGACCAGGCCGGCTTCGGTCGCTTCGCACAGCTCCGACAGCGCCGGCGGGAGGACCGCGTGGATGCCCTCTCCGGACGCGACCGCGACAGCCGTGCGTGACAGCGTCTCCTCCACCCGCTGCTCGCGTCGCGCGCGGAACAGGGTGTTGGCGAGCTCGACGATGCTCGCGATGCGTGGCGCCAGCGCCCCCGCCCGCTTTAGATCGTCGAAGCCGAACTCGCGCTCGCCGTCGGCGACGTGCAGGACCCCGACCTGCCGGAGCGGAACCGTGAGCGTTCGGCGCAGGCCGAACACGTCGACGTACTCCTGGCGGATGCTCGAGTCGCCGGCGCTCGTGTTGCTGATGTAGGGCAGTCCAGTCGTGAACACGCGCGCCGAGTTGCTGCGTGGATCGAAGAAGCTCATCCGGTGCGACGCCACCAGCCCCTCGTCGGCGCCGAACGACCCCGGCAACATCTGCAGCACGCTGCGTTCGTGATCGGCGAGCATCACCCCGACCCTGGCGCCACCGAACAGCGGTCCGAGTACCTCGGTGAGCGCCCGTCCGAGCTCCCGGAGGCTGTGGGCCGAGAGCACCAGCTGGTCGAGCAGCGCCCACGTGTCCAGCAGCTCGTCGGCGACGGGCGGCCGGCGCGCGATCGCGAGCGCGAGCGACGCCTGTCCCGCGAACGTCTCGATCAGATCCTCGTTGTCGAACGGTCCTGGTCCGCGCCGCAGAGCGTGGATCGTGCCGACCCTTCCGCCGTCGAGCCAGATGTCGGCGCTGAGCCGGCCCTGGAACTGCCGGCCCAGGAAGTCGCGGCCCCCACTGATCAGCCCGCGCTCGAGCTCGATGCGCTCCGGCGGCTCGAGGCCGCAGACCGACGCCGGCCGCAACTTCGAGCCGTTGTCGCCGAGCACGACGAGCGAGACCTCGCTGCTGGTCACCCGCCGGACGGCACTCGTCAGCGCGTCGAAACCCATCCGCTCCTCATCGCTCGTGAAGCGTCATCCCCGCCTCGGCGGCCGGAGCGATGAACCCGGTCCGGATCGCCTTCGCGATCAGCTCCGTCTTCGTGCGGGCGCCGAACTTGGCCTTGAGCTTCTGGATGTGAAAGCGCACGGTCGACTCCGAGATGAACATCCGCGCGCCGATCTCGTGATTGGTGCATCCCTGCGCGGCGAGCTCCAGCACCCGCTCCTGCTGCGGGGTCGGGGTGCTGCCGGACATCCGCTCGGTCACGAGCGCATGCAGCTGCTTGACGATTTGCGGCCCGGTGGTGGCGTCGGACGGGATCCCGTCCCTGACACGCTCAATCGCAGCCATCAGCTCGGCCAGCCCGGCGGCCTTGGTGACGTATCCCGCGGCCCCGGCCTGAAAGGCGCCGCGGACTGTCTCTTCGCTCAAATACGTGGTGAGGATGATCACCTTCGTGCCAGGGAAGTCGCGCGTCAGCTCCCGGGTCAGCTCCTCACCGCGCATGTCGGGCAGGCGCAGGTCGACGAGCGCGATGTCAGGCAGCAGCCGCCTGACGCTGCGCAGCGCCTCGCTGCCGGTGGCTGCCTCGCCGACGACGTCGATCTCGGGAGCCCTGGCCAGCGAGGCCCGGAGCCCCTCACGAACGATCTCGTGATCGTCGACGATCATGATCCGCATCACGTTGTCTCTCCTACCGTCCCGACGGACAGGACGGCGACGATACAGGCCGCGCGACTACCGAAGTCGGCCGCTTGTCACTGAGGGTGCGACCGAGATCAACCGCCCGTCACACACGATCAGCTTCAGGCAGCTGGTGTCGTATTCGCCGAGCGACGGCAGTCGCAGAAGCGCTCCGAGCAGCTCCGACGCCACCAGCAGATGCGTGATCCGATGCTCGGCGATGTGGCGGACGACGGCCTCGGGGTCCGACCCGCTCGAGCGCCTCACGTGCACGGTTCCGCCCTGGTGCAGGATCGGCCAGGTGAAATCGTGTCGCCCCCCGACCACGCACAGGTCGGCCCACACGACGGCGGTCGGCGTCGCCGCCGGCCCCGGCGTGAACACGATCGGGCGGGGGTCGGAATCGTCGAGCAGACCGTCGCGATACGGCGCGACCGATGGCGAGCGGCCGAGCATCTCCTCGCAGGTCAGATCTGCCGGCCCGCGATCGAGGCCGATCACGGTCCGCAGGTCGGGCAACTCGCCGCAGCGGCGTAGCTCCAGGATCGTGCCCAGGAACCGGTCCTCGACGAAGATCGCCCGCGCCGATGAGCGGCGCAGGAGGTTCGCCATCTCGCCCGCGCGCAGCCGCCAGTTGACCGTCACCATGGTCGCTCCGGCTGCCGAGATGCCAAGCTCGAGCTCGAGGAACTCGAGCCGGTTCATGCTCAGGATCCCGACCCGGTCCATCCGCTCGATCCCGAGACCGGCGAGCGCGCTCGCGACCCTCCCGGTGGCGTGGCGCAATTCCCCAAAGGTCCTGGTGCGACCCTCGTACACGATCGCCGGCTTGCCGAGCTCCACGGTCGCGGCTCACCACCCCATCAGCCGGGCGAGATCCTGTCGCAGCCCGGGAAGCACGAACCGCGTCCACGGCAGCCGGATGTCGCTCGTCTCGCCCCGGGAGTAGACGCGCAGGCCCGTCGTCATGATCGCGAACAGCATCAACGCCCCGATCGCCGCGAACGTCCGCACGACCTCGACGTCAACTGAGCGGCCCGTCAGCTCGCCGTAGCGTTCGTAGAACCAGTCGTGATCGGCGACCGCATTCAGCAGCTCCGAGCCGGGTGCGGCGAACTTGCCGGCGTGGTATTCGAGTGAGATGTAGCCCAGGTCGAAGCGCGGATCGCCGACGAACGCCAGCTCCCAGTCGAGGATCCCGGTGATCCGCTGGCCGTCGATCAGGCAGTTGCCGATCCGGTAGTCACCGTGGACGAGGCACGGCGCCACCGGCTCGGGCTCACGCTGCCGGACCCATGCATAGGCCTCGTCGATCACCGGATCACGGACGAGCCTCATGTCCTCGTAGATCGCCTGCCAGTGATCCACCGTCTGGCTGAACGTCCGGCTGACAGCGGCTCCCGCCGCCCGCGCCGCATCGATCCCGTGAATCGTGGCCAGGTGCGTGACGAGGTCGGTCGCCAACCCGCGCCGGTCCGTCCAGTCCGCAACCAGAGCCTGGCGCTCACGCTCGCGCCACACGTTCGGCGCCCGTCCGGGCAATCGGTCCATGACGAAGAACGGCCCCCCGAACGGCGTGTCCTCCGAAGCCTCGAAGCCGTGCACCCGCGGCGTCGGCACCGGCTCGCCCGCGAGCAGCGCGAATGTGCGGAACTCCTGGCCGACATCGGTATCGAGTAGCGACCCGCGCGGGCGCACCCGCACGATGTACTCGCCATGGCCGGCGCGTTCGTGCTGCACCGAGGCCGCGTAGGAATGCCGCGAGAAGCCTCCCTCGAGCTGCTCGAAGTAGGTAACCCTGTCAGCCGGACCGGCGGACCCCACCGAGCGCATCGTCTGCAACATCGCGTCGGCCTTGGCGGTGTCGATCGACTCGCTCACCGCCGTCACCGGGGTGGCCTGGCGAGGACTGCGACCTCGCGGTCGATCATCTCGGCGAGCACGCGGTGAACCCGGGGGCGCAGCGGATCCTGGCGCGGAACTGTGGCGAGCAGGTCGCACAGGGCGTCGCCGACCTCGACCCCGCTGAGCGCAGCCTGCACCCGGCGACCGGCATCGGAGACGGCCTGCCGCGGGTCGTCCTTCAGGACCTCGACGATCGACTGCCTGAGCCAAACCAGCAGTTCGGCGGCGGCCGCCTGCTCGGCGGCCAGCAAGCGGGTGACGCTGTATGCCGAGAGCACCTGGCTGCGCCCGTACTCCTCGAGCGCGCCGTCAGCGCCGGCCACCATCCGCAGCACCCGCCCGATGCCGACCAGCAACTCGTCGGAGCTGAGCGCGTTGAACACCGGCTCAGCCCTCCCCGAGTGCGAGGACGACCTTCCCGGTCAATGCCCGGGACTCGATCAGCTCGTGCACCCGGACCACCTGAGCGGCGTCGATCACTGACACTTGCGGCCGCAGGCGGCGCTCCAGGAACAGGTGCTGCACCTCGTCGAATGCCCGCTGTGGCTCGGCCGGATCCGCCTCGGCGACGCGCGCGACGACGAACCCGACGATCGTCTGGCCGCGTGGCATCAGCGCCCGGACATCGACGGTCGCCGGCTGCTGGCTGGCTGACCCCACGACGACGTAGCGCCCATTGAAGGCCAGCGCTCTGAGACTGGGGGCAAACAGCGGGCCCCCGACGCCATCGATCACGACCTGAGCGCCGCTGCCCGCGGTCAGCTCGCGCACCGAGCCCGTGAGCGTGTCGGGATCGGCGATCAACGCCTCGGTCGCACCGTGGCTACGGGCAATCGCGAGCTTCGCCGGCGTCGAGGCGGTCGCCACCGCCCGGGCGCCGAGATCAGCCGTGAGCTGAATGCAGACGGCGCCGAGCCCACCGGCGCCGGCGTGGATCAGGACCGTGTCGCCGGACTGCACCCGCCCGTAGCGGTGCACGGCGTAGAGGCCGGTGACGCCCTGCGTGAACAGCGCCGCGGCCTCGAGCGCCGTGATGCCCTCGGCGACCGTGAACACGTGGTCGCGCGGCGCGAGCACGGTATCCGCGTAGCCGCCGCCCATCTCCATGAACACGACGACGGTGCTCCCGGGTGCGGGGCCATCGTCCGGCCCCTCCAGCACCTGCCCGGCGACCTCGAACCCGGGCGTGAAGCCGAGCCCCTGATCGCGGCGATATTCACCGCGGCGGACGATCGTGTCGGCGAAGTTCACCCCGATCGCGCTCACTGCCACCACCACCTCGTCGGGCGCACGCTCGGGCAGCGGTTGCGCTACCCACCTCATCACCTCCGGCGGCCCGAACCGCTCCATTGCGACGACGTTTCTGCTCCGCATCAGCCGCGAGCAGCGTCGCAACTGCCGGCGAACCGCGCAACTGGCAGTTTCGCCAGGCGACTCCGTCCACCAGGCCGCCTAGCGTAGTCGGCAACATGGAGCCGATCAGGATCGACGTCACGAGCCTGCGCAATCGCCGCGCGACCGACCGCTGGAATCGGGTCAGCGTCGGCGATCTGTTCGAGCGGCTGACCTGGAGCTATCCGGACAAGGAGGCGATCGTCGCCTGGGAGGGCGCCAGCGCGGATCCTGCGTACCACCGGGTGACGTACCGCCAGGCCGACGAGCTCGCCAACCAGATCGCCAACTCGATCCTGGCCCGCGGCCTGGAGCCCGGCGAGCGGGTGCTGATGTTCTGCGAGAACTCGGTCGAGGCATACATGTTCAAGTTCGGGATCGCCAAGGCCGGGCTGACGTGCGTGCCGATCAACCCGATGCTCGCGCCGGACGTGATCGCGTACCTGATCGACCGCGCGGAGCCACGACTGTCGGTCCTCGACGCTGACCTGTGGCCTCGGGCACGCGAGGCGTTCGCCCAACACGGGATGACCCCGGAGGTGACGATCGAGATCGGGGACGCTGGTGCGGTACCGGGCGGCGTCTCGTTCGGCGCCTTCGTCAAAGGCGCGAGCACGAGCGAGCCCGAGGTCGAGATCCACGGCGACGATATCTGGGAGATCATCTTCACCTCCGGAACCACCGCGATGCCGAAGGGCGCGATGGTCTCCCACACCTACAGCTACCTGGGCGGCTACTCGTTTGCGCTGACCCACTCCCGAGGTGCGCGGATCGAATGTGACCTGAAGCTGTGCAGCTTCCTGCCACTGATCTACCACATCGCCGACCAGATCATGAGCTTCCCGGCGTTCCTGTGCGGCGGCACGCTGATCATGGGCCGGGGCTTTCACCCTGGCAACGTCGCCCGCGCGATCGCCGACGAGCGCGTGACCGCGCTGTGGGGCGGCTCGCCGGCGATGATCTCCGAGGTGCTCTCCGCACTCGAGTCAGGAGGGCTCGACGCGCGCAGCCTGCGATCGGTCGTGTATGGCTGGACGGCGGCGCACCCCGACCTGATCAGAGCGCTCAAGCGGCTCTGCGGTGAGGAGGTGGTGGCGGTCGAGATCCTCGGGCAGACCGAGGCGATCTCCTGCCACCGGTTCTGGCCCGACAAGTGGCCGGAGCTGTTCCAGCGCACGGCGCCGGAGGTCAACTACGTGGGCGTCCCCAATCCGATGGTCGCCGGCGACGTCTGGGACGTGCAAGGCAACTCCCTGCGCGGGACGGTCGGCGAACCGGGAGAAGTCGTCTACCGCTCGCCCGTCGTCACGGCCGGCTACTACAAGGACGAAGAGG
Source organism: uncultured Solirubrobacterales bacterium (assembly GCA_963769695.1). Classification (GTDB taxonomy): domain Bacteria; phylum Actinomycetota; class Thermoleophilia; order Solirubrobacterales; family Solirubrobacteraceae; genus Palsa-465. The sequence continues at coordinate 115,556 of CAVYMX010000008.1, forward strand.
CCACCCGAGAGGCGTTCCGGGGCGGCTGGTTTCACTCCGGCGATGTCTGCACCTACGACGAGGACGGGTTGCGGATCATGATCGATCGCTCCAAGGACATCGTCAAATCCGGGGGCGAGAACGTCTCGACCCTGCGGGTGGAGTCGGTCCTGATCCAGCATCCGGCGGTGCTCAAGGCGGCCGTCGTCGGCCTCCCCCATGAGCACTGGGGCGAGGCGGTGACGGCGTTTGTGGTGCCCACGCCCGGCACGGCGCCGGACGCGGAGCAGGTGATCGCGTTCTGCCGCGACAAGCTGGCCGGATTCGAGACCCCCAAGCAGGTCGTGCTCGTCGACGACCTGCCCGCGACGGTCGGCGGCAAGGTCCTGAAGTACAAGCTGCGCGCGCAATACGACGCCCTGTATCGGTGAGGCAGATTTCCCGAGCGAACCGGGCTCGCCGGCCCTGACTTCTGCGCGTCGGGCCGGCGAGGGCCTCAGCGTCCCTGCCAGCGTGGGGGGCGCTTCTCCCGGAACGCGCGCGGCCCCTCCTGCGCGTCCTCGCTCAGGTAGACCGGCTCGTAGAGCTTGTCGGCCTGATCGAACGCCTCGCTCCAGCCGTGCTCGGCCGAGAGGTACACGAGCTGCTTCGCGGCCCGCACCGACAGCGGCGCGTTGGCGGCGATCGTGCTCGCCATCTGCTGCGCCTCGTCGCGCAGTCGCGACCCTGCGGCACGACCCGGTTGACGAGCCCGAGCTCATAGGCACGGTGGGCCGTGATCGGCTCCGCTGTGAGCATGATCTCCATCGCGACCGCGGCGGGATCAGCCACGGCAGCGGGGCGGCCCACGGCGAGCCGCGGCCGACACTGCGCCTCGGTGATCGCGAAGCTGGCATGGTCGGCGGCGATCACGAGGTCGCACATCTGGGCCAGCAGGAACCCGCCGGCGAAGGCGACCCCGTTGACCGCGGCGATCACCGGCTTGTCGGTCTTGACGGTCCGCTGCAGGTACGGGAGGAAGTCGGGCGGCGGGATCTGCAGCTCGGTCCCGGCCATCTCCTTCAGATCGCCGCCGGCGCAGAACGCCTTCTCGCCGGCCCCGGTGAGCACCAGGACGGAAGCGTCAGCCGTCCTCGGCGAACCGGCGAAAGCCGGCCCACAGCCCGTCGCGAACCGCCTGCGCTGAGTGCGTTGCGAGCCTCGGGGCGGTTGATCGTCAGCCAGGCGACCTTGTCGACCAGCTCGTAGGTGACGACACCGCTCCATCGGGTTGCCTCTGCTTTCTCGGGTCCCGCCGGCGCAGCTTCAGATCCGCAGCACGCCGCCAGGGGCGCGAACGATCGGCGTGCTCAGCACGGTCGACAGCGAGATGCCGAGCGCGTTGCGGGTGTCAGTCGGATCGATCAGGCCGTCGTCGCGCAGATCGGAGGTCAGGTAGTAGGAGTGGTAGGTCTCCTCGAAGTGCGCGGTCACATCCGCGCGGATCCGCGTCGATCTCCTCCGCGAGGGGTCCTTGCCCTGACGCCGGAGCGCGCTGACGCGCACGTGCGTGAGCGTGTCGGCAGCGACCTCGGGGCCCATGATCGAGGAGCGGGAGTTCGGCCACGCGAACAGCAGCCGTCGGATCCCACGTCCGGCCGGCCATCGCGTAGTTGCCCGCGCCCTGGGAGGCGTGGCACAGCACCGAGATCTTCGGCACGGTGACGTTGGCCTGAACCATCAGCATCTTCGCCCCGTCCTTGGTGATCCCGCGGCGCTCGTACTCGCGGCCGACCATGAAACCGGTGACGTTGTGCAGAAACAGCAACGGGACGGCGTCGCGGTCGCACAGCTGCATGAACGTGGTCGCCTTGTTCGCGGCCTCGGAGTAGATCACGCCGTTGTTGGCGAGGATCCCGACCTTCATTCCCCAGATGAACGCCCAGCCGGTGACGATCGTGTCGCCGTAACGGGGCTTGAACTCGTGAAACAGGCTGCCGTCGACGAGCCGGGCGATCACCTCCCGGATCTCGAACTGCTTCTTGACGTCGTCGGGGATGATCCCGTAGAGCTCGTGCGGGTCATGGTAGGGCGGCTCGGGCTCGCGCCGGTCGCTGTCGGCCTTGTTCACGGCGCGCCCACAGCCGGCGAGCCCCGCGCCAGTGCAGTGCCTCGGCCTCGGTGTCGACCGCATAGTCGGCGACACCTGAGAGACCGTCGTGTGCATGTCGGCGCCGCCCAGCTCCTCGGTCGCTGACCACCTCGCCGGTGGCGGCCTTGACCAGCGGCGGACCGGCGAGGAAGATCGCGCCGCGCTCACGGACCATGATCGTCTGGTCGCACAGCGTCGGCGTGTAGGCGGCGCCCGGCGGTGCATAGCCGAATACCAGCGCCAGCTGCGGGATCCCGGCCGCGCTGAGCTGACACTGCTGCTTGAAGATGTGGCCCGCCCAGGCGTAGATCTCGTCCTGCAGGTGGAGGTTGGCGCCACCGCTGTCGAGCATGTGGATCACCGGCAGCTTGTTCTCCAGCGCGATCTGCAGCGCGCGGATCATCTTCCGGGTCGTGATCGGATACCAAGCGCCGCCTTTGAGGGAGCTGTCGTTGGCGATCACCATGACTTCGCGTCCACTGACTACGCCGATGCCGGTTACCACCAATGCCTGCGGGGCTTCGCCGTCGTAGTGGCGGTTGGCGGCGAGCGCCATCAGCTCCAGAAATGGCGCGCCCCGGTCGAGCAGCAGGCCAGGCGCTCACGGACGGTCAGCTTGTGCTGCTCCGCGAGCCGGTCGAGCGCGCGCTGCGGGCGCTCATGGCGAACCCGGTCGAGCGTCTCGCGTAGCTCGGCCGCCAGCGCCAGGTTGTGCTCGCGGTAGGCACGGAACGTCGCCGAGGCCTTGTCGACGTGCGACTCGAGCCTCAGCATCAGCCGCCCCGTCCTCAGCACCGTCGTGTGGAACGAGCGCCACGAGCGGCGCGCCGCGCTCGAACGTCTCACCGACCTCGAGATAGACCTGTCTCGACGACGCCGTCGCGCACGCGCGACGATCTCGCTCTGCATCTTCATGCTCTCGATCACGACCAGCCGCTCGCCCTCCACGACCCGCTGTCCCGCCTGCACCGCGACGGTGATCACCGTGCCCGGCATCGGCGCGTGCGCGAGATCCTCCGAGCTGCGATCGCCGAGCGCCCGCTGCACCGGATCGATCAGGGTCAGCGTCCAGGCGTGGCCGAACGCATGGACCCAGACCGTGTCCTGGTCGGCTGCGATCCACAATCGTTCGGTCCGGGATTGTCGAACGTCAGCTCGCTGCGCATCGCCCGCCGGCCGCAGGTGGCGCTGTGGTCGGTGCCGTCGATCGTGATCGTGGCCCGGGCGCCGTGGCGCGCGACTTCGACTCGTGGGGGCCGGCCGTGCCTCCAAGTGGATTTCGAGCGGCATCTCAAGCGCTCCATGGGCCCATGCTGGCAAGCGGCTCCGGCGCCGACGAGGCGCGGATCGAACCGGGGGCTGGCCAGCGCCGCGGCGGCGACGAGGGCAAGCTCGGCCTCGCGCGGGGTGGCCGGCGGCTGGGCTCAGCGACCCGGCGTGCTCGTCGAGGAAGCCGGTGTGGGTGTCTCCCGCTCGAATGCCGGGCTGCGCGAGCACGCGTTCGAGGAACGCCGTGTTGGTGGTGATGCCGAGCAGCACGGTGTCGCGCAGGGCGCCTGACGGGCGCGCCGCGATCGTCTGCGCGCGGTCTCGCCGTGGGCCACGACCTTGGCGATCATCGGGTCGAAGGCGGAGGTGATCCGCCTGCCCCTCGAGCACGCCATGTCGACGCGGACGCCCGCGCCCGCGGGGAAGCGCACCAGCGCCAGCCGTCCGGTGGCGGGATGAACCCCGCGTCGGCGTCCTCGGCGTAGACGCGGCACTCGATCGCGTGACCGCGCAGCTCGACGTCGTCCTGGGTGAACCCCAGCGGCTCGCCGGCGGCGATCCGGATCTGCTCGGCGACGATGTCGATCCCGGTGACCAGCTCGGTCACCGGATGCTCGACCTGCAGCCGGGTGTTCATCTCGAGAAAGTAGAAGCCGTGACCTGCGCGTCGGCGATCATCTCGACCGTGCCGGCCGAGACAGTAGCCGACGGCCGGGCGAGCGCAACGGCCGTCGAGCCCATCGCCGCGCGCATCTCCGCGTCGACGAACGGCGACGGGGACTCCTCGATCACCTTCTGGTAGCGCCGCTGGATCGAGCACTCGCGCTCGCCCAGATGCAGCACCGTGCCGTGGCCGTCGGCCAGCACCTGGACCTCGATGTGGCGCGGGCGCTCGATGAATCGCTCGACGAACACGCGGCCATCGCCGAAGCTCGCCGCCGCCTCGGCGCCGGCCGCGCGCGAACGCATCGCGCAGCTCGTCGGGATCGGCGCGCGATCCGCATCCCCTTGCCGCCGCCGCCCGCGCTGGCCTTGACCAGCACCGGGTAGCCGGTCTGCCTCGGCGGCCGCGACGCGCGTGATCCGCGATCCGGCGACGGCGCCGTCGGAGCCCGGCAGCGTCGGCACCCCGCCTCGCTGGGCGAGGCGCTTGGAGGTCATCTTGTCCCCCATCGCGCGCATCGCGACGGCGGCGGCCCGATCCAGGTGATCCCGGCGTCGCTGACCGCATCGGCGAAGGCCGCGTTCTCGGACAGGAAGCCAAAGCCGGGGTGCATCGCGTCGGCACCCGCGGTCCGCTGCGCCGCGGCCACGATCGCGTCGATGTCGAGGTAGGCGCCCACCGGCGTCGCGGCGGCCAGCTCCACCGCCTCGTCGGCCGCGGACGGCCCGGCCGCCGCGTCCTAGCGCGTGGTAGACGGCGACGCTGGCGATCCCCATCGCCGCAGCGTCCGGATGATCCGCACCGCGATCTCGCCGCGGTTGGCGACCAGCACCTTCTCCGGCAGGCTCACGCGGCCGTTCCTCGCGCACCAGCAGCCCGTCCGGTCCCATGCGGCGGCACCTTGACTGGATCTCGAGCAGCATCGCGCCGAAGCTCTTGCCCTGCGGGTCGTAGCGCAGCGTCGACGTGCCGCCCCGACCGCCCAGCGCGCCTTCCAGCACGAAGTTCAGCGCGAGAGACCCGGCAGCTCCCAGCGACTCACGGAGCCGTCGAGGTACTGGGCGAAGAATGGCCGCGACCCGCCCGGCGGTGAGCTGCTCGCGGATCACCGGCAAGAACTCGGGCCGGCGGGCGATCACGCCGATGTTGGCGTTGTTTCCCTTGTCTCCGCTGCGCGCGTAGGCCAGTCGCCGCAGCGGCACGGAGACCTGCCCGCTGGTGAGGGCTGTTGGCTCCTGGTCGTCGGGCGCCGGCGGTACCGACCGCGCGCGTCGGGATCACCGCGCGGCGATCTGGACTTCCCGCACGTCGTCGTCGATCACGAACCGTGACCGGCACGGAGGACTTGGAGACCAGCAGGTGATAGACGCCGATCGAGGGCGCAACCCGTGGCCGGCCGGCGAAGAATCCCGTCATCCCCTGGGCCACCAGCGCCATCGGCGCGTACTCGAGCGAGAACAACTCCAGCGCGGCCTCGTCCGAATGGCGGACGCCGATCTTCACGACCGCCTCCGTGACCGCGTCGTTGCGGTGGTCGGCCCGTGCGTATCGCCCGCCCCGATCACCTCGATCGAGGTCTCGCATCAGGGGCTCATGTCCGGCGGCGACGATCAGGCGCTCGGAGCGCGCGAGGAGCGCCTCGCCGGCTCGCCGGGCCTTTGCCCCGGCGTCGACGCCGGCGAACATCGCGGTCGTCATCACCCGGTAGCCGTCGGCGTGCGTCGCGGTCGACCTTGTAGGTCGCCGGTGGCCGGCCGCCCCGCGCTCCCGACGCCCTGACCCGATCCGGGCCGACCTGCTCGAGCTTGACCTGACGCCAGTCGCAGACCACGTCCGGCATCACGTACGCGCCTGGGTCCCCGATCTCGTAGAGGATCTGCTCGCTGACCGTGGCCGGCTGACGAGCCCACCCGTGCTCTGCGGCTTGGTGATGATCGCGCTGCCGTCCGCATAGCACTCGGCGATCGGGAAGCCCGATGTCGTCCCAGCCCGGAACGCGTGTCCCAGTCGGTGAAGTTGCCACCCGTGCACTGCGGACCGCATTCGACGATGTGGCCGGCCAGCGTCCCCGCCGACAGCAGGTCGTAATCGCCGTCGGACCACCCGAACTCGTGCAGCAGCGGCCCGAGCACCACCGCGGAGTCGACGCTGCGGCCGGTAACGACGAGGTCGGCGCCGGCGGCGAGCGCGTTGGCGATCGGCCGCGCGCCGAGGTATGCGTTGATCGTCATCGGCTTCTCTGGGAGCGGCTCGCCCGTGAACATGTCGGCGGCGCCGGCGGCGTGGAGCTGATCGAGCTGGCAGATCAGATCATCCCCTTGTATCGCGGCGATCCGCAACGGCACACCCGCGGCCCCGCCGCCTCGCGCAGGGCCCGCGCGCACGCGGCCGGGTTCAGGGCGCCGGCGTTGGTGACGACCTTGATCTCGCGTTCGTGGATGTCGGCGAGCCGCGGCGCGAGCACGCGAGACGGCGTCCGGGACGAACCCGGCCTCGGGATCCTTGACCCGGGCCCGGGCGAGCAACGCCATCGTGATCTCCGACAGGTAGTCGGACACGAGGTAGTCGATCTCGCTGCGATCGAGGATCTGATCGATGGCGGAGCTGGTATCGCCCCAGAACGCCGCCCAGCAGCCGAGGCGGACCGGTTCTTGCATGAGCCGTACACTAAATAAACGTTTAGTTGATCGTCAAGTCAGGATCCACAAAATCTCGGATGGAAACCCGCGGGGCCGACCTAACTGCCGAGAAGCTGCTCGCAGCCGCCCATGACTTGCTGGTGGAGCGCGCCGGCCAGGGTGTGTCGGTCAGCGAGATCTGCGCTCGCGCGGAGGTCAACGTGGCGATGGTCAGGTACTGCTTCGGGAGCAAGAACGGGTTGCTAGACGCGCTGCTGGAGCGGGCGCTGCGCCAGCTCGCCGCGCGAGGTGGAGCGACTGGCGGAGGTCGAGCTCGCACCGGAGGCTAAGCTCCGACGTCACGTTGTCGAGATCGTGCGCAATTACGTCCGCTACCCGTACGTCAACCGGCTGATGAACGAGCGGCTGCTGTCCGCCGAGCCGGAGGCGGTCGACCGGATCAGCCAGAGCTTCGCGATCCCCGCGCGCGATTTCTACGCCGGGCTGCTCGAGGACGGGCGGCGGTGCAGCGGCTGGAGGCGCTTGGACCCGACCCTGTTCTTCTTCTCGGTGGTCGGCCTGTGCGAGTTCCTGTTCTCCGCGCGGCCGCTGCTGGAGCGCGGCTTCGATCAGACGATCGGGGCCGAGCTCGTGGAGCGCTACGGCGCCCAGGTGGCGGAGCTCATCGTCGCCGGCGTCGCCGGCCCTGACCTCGGAGTGGCGGGCCTGTGATTCCCGGAGCTGAGGGCCTGGGGCGGCTCGCCGGGAAGGTCGCGATCGTCACCGGCGCGGGTTCGTCGGCCGCCGGCGTCGGGATCGGTCAAGCGATCGCGGTACTGTTCGCGCGGGAGGGCGCGGCGGTCTGCCTCGTCGATCGCGACCCGGCTCGGGCCGCACAGACCGAAACCCAGATCCGCGGCGAGGGTGGCCTGGCGAACGTGCTCGCCGCCGACGTGACGGTGGCCGCCGACTGTCGGCGAGTGGTGGACCAGGCTCTCGCCGGGCACGGGCGCCTTGACGTGCTCGTCAACAATGTCGGGACCGGCACCAGCACGCCGCTCGACGACCTCGGCGAGGAGGACTGGGACCGGGTGATGGCGGTCAACGCCAAGAGCGTCGCGCTGATGGCCAAGGCCGCTGTGCCGCCGCTCGAGCGCCAGGCGGGGTCGATTGTCAACATCGCCTCGATCGGCGGTCTGGTCGCGTCCGGGGGTGGGGTCTATGGAGCCTCGAAGGCGGCGGTGATCATGCTCACCCGCGACCTCGCCGTCGCCTACGGCCGGCGGGGGATCCGCGTCAACGCGATCGCCCCCGGCCACCTCCACACCCCGTTCGTGGGCGAGCTCTCGTCGCGGGTGCGCCGGGAGCGTCGCGAGATCGCTCCGCTGGGCATCGAGGGCGACGCGTTCGACGTCGCCCGCGCGGCGGTATTCCTGGCGGGAGACGAAGCCCGTTTCGTCACCGGGGCATGCCTGCCGGTCGACGGCGGCGTCAGCGTCGTCTCGCCGCTGCGCGCCCACCGATACTTCGAGGCCTGAAGCGACCCGTGGCCCGGTAGGGTGCGTGCGATGACCGCACTCAAGCCCACCTTGCAGCCGATGCGGGAGCTCCGGACCGCCGACGAGCTCCGAGGCGACCGCCAGGCGCTCGAGGATCGGATGGAGTCCGACGGCTACCTCTTTTTCCGCGGCGCCCTCCCCGTGCAAGCGCTTGAGCGGCTGCGAGACAGCATCCTCGCGGTGCTGCGCTCGCACGGCTACGTCGATGACGGCGATCAGGGCGTCTGGACCGGGAAGGACCTGGCTCCGTTCGGCACGCATCCACCCGAGTTGCATGACCTGGGCCTGTGGCAGGAGTTCGTCGCCGACCCAGCGGTGAACGCATTGTTCGAGGAGCTGTTCGGCGAATCGGTCTACTGGGTGCCGATCGCCCAGTACCGCTTCACCGCGCCGAAGCCGCCCGGCGACGGCGGCGCGGATCTCCTCGCCGGCCGCCACCAGGATGGCTTCTACAACGAGGCGATCCCGTTCCGGACCGCCTGGATCCCCCTGGTCGACATCGGCGCGGCGCTCGGCGGCCTCGCGCTGGTGCCGGGCTGGCACCGGCGAGGCTGGTTGCACGATCTCTCGAATCCGCCGATCTACCCGATCCCGGCCGACGCGATCCCAGCCGAGGCGTGGCATCGCAGCCACTACCAGCCAGGCGACATCGTCATCTTCGACCGCCACACGCCGCATGTCGGCCTGCCCAACAGCTCTGAGCGCCTGCGACTCTCGATCGACGTCAGGGCAATGGGCGCGTCAGGTCCCCTACCGGTGGTGGGGACCGTGGTCGATGTCGGCGAGGCCACCGTCACCGTGCGTGGCGAGGACGGAGCGGAGCTGACGCTCACGGTCGACGAGAACACCTATATCCGGGTTGAGAAAGGGCGCCGGATCGATCTGTCGGAGCTGCAGGTGGGGACGCCGGCGCTCGTCGCGCACCAGGATGGCCGCGCGATCGTGGTGCGCAAGCCGACCTGAGCGCGCGCGGCGTGAGCGGTGGCGCGGGCGGCGGCCCGCGGTGGCCTCCAGCCGCAAGCCAGCGCCACACCCCCTTACCAGCGCCGTTTACCGAGCCGCACGCCGGCTACCTGTCGCCGAGTCACGTCGCGGCTTCATCCAACACGCGCTGGAGCGTGGACGCAAAGGCAGATCCGCGCGGAAAGCCGGCATAGATCCCGAAGTGGAGGATGAACGCGTCGAGGTCGTCCGGGGTTAGTTCGCCGGAGTCGATCGCTCCGCGGATGTGGATGGAGAGCGTACGGTCGGTGCCGTTGATGCCGAGGCAGGCGAGCGTTATCAGTCGGCGCTCGCGTGAGCTCAGTCCGGGGCGCTGCCAGACATCGCCGAACGCGATCCGCTCGAGCGACTCGAGCGCCGACCCCGAGGGCGCCGCGCTCGCGGGCGCGGAGGGGAGCACTCTCGCGCGGCCCTCTTTCGCGCGGTCGGCAAGCTCCGGGTATGCGTCGTCGGTCACGGAGTTCTCCTTCTGGCTGGTGGCGGAGCGCCAAGCGTATGCGACCCTGGGGGCCGTCAATCGCGCGGGTCGAGGAACAGGTGCGGGTCGCTGGCCTGACGTAGGTAGTCGCCCAGTCGCGGCTGCTCCTCGGCACCCAACGCTTGCAGCAGCCGGTAGAGGCTCTCGAACGACTCCGCGCCGACCTCGGCGCGCAACTCGCGCTCGATCAGATGGCCAGCCTCCTGCCGAGCCGCGAGGAACTCGGTGGCTCGCGGGGCGAGTGCCACGAGCTTCTCCCTGCGGTCGGTCGGCGAGCCGGTCAGGGTGACGTAGCCCCGCTCGTGAAGACTCGCCACGATCTTGCTCGCGCCTTGGCGCGTGATTCCCAGCTCTCGCCCGATCTGCGCGATCGTGGTCTCGCCGGACCTCGAACAGATCCGCAGCACCCGTCCGTCGGGGAAGCGGCCGTCGGCGAAGCCCGCGGCAGCCAGTTCCTGGTCCATACGGCGGCGGTAGCCGACCCACGCTTGGCGGAGGGCAGGTCCGAGGCCAGTATTGACAACCATGGTTGACATTCTACTCCGAGAGCCGACGTAGGTCGGCACAACGATGGATCAGTGGTTCTCCGAGGCGGGGTGCGGGGAGTTGCTGATGCCGGACGTCGCGGCCGGGTCCATTGTTTGGAACAGTGACTCGCACGGTTACATCCCGCGCTCGTGCCCACGTGGTCGTCGCCGGTGGCGGCTTCGCCGCGGTCGAGACGCTGCTGGCGCTGAATGCTCTGGCCGGCGATCGGGTGCGAGCGACAGTCGTCTCGCCCGACCCCGCGTTCGTCTACCGCCCGTCCGCCACGATCGAGGCGTTCGACCACAGCGCGCCACGGTTCTACGACCTGCGCGCGATCGCCTCTGACCTGGGCGCGACATATCATCGAGCACGGCTTGAGTCCGTCGGCTCGGATCGACGCTACGTCAGGCTGTCTTCAGGTAGCCGCTTGATCTACGACGCTCTCGTGCTGGCCGTGGGAGCGCGTGCCGTCGCGACGATCCCGGGCGCGTTGATGTTCCGCGACCAGCGCGATCTGCCCCTGTTCAATCGCCTGCTCGAGGACGTGCAGGCCGGCTCTGTGGGACGGCTGGTGTTCGCGCTGCCGTCTGGCTGTTCGTGGCCAGTGGCTCTGTATGAGCTCGCCCTGCTCTCGGCGGCCCACGTCCGCGAGCACGGCGTGCGCACGAAGATCACGATCGTCAGCCCCGAGTCGGCACCGCTCGGGGTCTTCGGCTCCGAGCCGTCCCGGTTGGTCCAAGCACTGCTCGACGAGCGTGGCGTGTCGTTCATCGGCAACGCGGCCGTCGGCGCGGTTCGACGCAACGGCTCGCTCGAGCTTCGCTCGGGCAAGGGGATTCAGGCCGATCGTGTGGTCGCGGGCCCGCAGCTTCGCGGACAGTGGATTGCCGGCGTGCCGGCAAGCTGGTGGGGCTTCGTGCCAACCGACGGACTCGGTCATGTCGAGGACCTGCCACATGTCTTCGCCGCAGGCGATGCCACCACATTCCCGGTCAAGCAGGCGGGTCTGGCGACGCAGCAGGCCGACGTGATCGCGCATACGCTCGCGGCAGACCTCGGTGCCGACGTCGCGGAACCACGCGTGCGCCGGATACTCCAGGCTCGGCTGGTCGGCGGCACAGACCCGCTGATCCTGCGTGCCGAGCTTGACCATAAGGGGGTCGCGACGACTGCCAGCCTCGCGCAGGTCCCTGCCGGCGATCCAGCCGCCCACCAGAAGGTGTTCGCGCGCTACGTGACGCCATATCTGGAGGTGCACGAGCCGCCCCGGTTGCGACTGACCGCCTAGCTTAGCCGCGCAGACGCCAGTTGCCCGAGGCGCCATCTACGATTTGGGCCTGCGCACTGATCTCAGATTAGACGTAGCGCGCGTCGGCTACATGGTGGTCGTCTCTGCCCACGGCGAGATCGACATCGCTACCGCCGGGAAGGTTGAGGCGGCGCTCGACGGCGCGCGCGGAGTTGGGGTGCTGGTCCTCGACTTGCGTGGGGTCGAGTTCATCGATACTTCGGGGCTACGATTGATCGTCAGCGAGCGCCGGCGCGCTGACGCCGGCGGATACCGCTTCGCCATCGTGCGCGGCCCAAGCAACGTCCAACGGCTGCTGGAGATAGCAGGCTTCCCACACGAGGACAGCTTGTTCGTTCACGATCCCGCCGAGCTCACGGGGAGTGGTGGAGCGTGAGCGCGCGCGACGGCGACCGGTTCGAACTGCTCGCCGCGGCATCGGAGGTGGACGACGGGACGCTCTCCCTCCAGGAGACCGTGGAGCGGCTGCTGGAGATCGTCGTTCCGGCGTTCGCCGATCTGGCGACGATCGACGCAGTCTCCGAGAGCGGCGAGCTGCGACGCCTCGGGGCGCGAGTTGATGCTCCTCATAACGTCGAGCTGGAGCGCGCGCTGGTCCGCCGGCGCCGCGTGTCCGACGGATTCGCCGGTTTCACGGGCACCGCACAGACCGCCGAGGGCGAAACGAGCGCGGGGACCGCCAGCGCGATCGCGAGCGGGGCCAGCGGGCTGCTCACCGAGATGAGCGACGAGCAACTCCGCGCGCTCGCAGACAGCGACGAGGACTATCAACTGCTCCGCTCGGCCGGCCTGCGGGCGGCGATGTTCGTCCCGCTGCGCGCGGGTGGGCGCACGCTCGGGGCGCTCGCGTGTGCTGTCGGTGCTTCAGGTCGCGACTACTCAGAGTGGGACCTGCGGTTCGCCGAGGTGCTCGCGGGAAGGATCGCCCTGGCGCTTGACAACTCCGGGCTCTCCCAGACCGTCAGTGGACTGGAACAGCGACTCGAGGCGACTCTCGCGAACCTCGCCGAAGCGGTTCTGGTCAGGGACGCGAGCGGACGGATTGTGTTCGCCAACGCGGCTTCGGCCCGGCTGCTCGGCGTCGGTTCGGTGGAGGAGGTGGTCGGCGCCGCGCGCGGGACCTTGATGGCGCGGTTCGACGTCTCAGATGAGCACGGCCGGCCACTGAGCCTGGCTGATCTTCCCTCGGCCGGAGCGCAGCGCGGCGAGCTGCCCGAACCGATGCTGGTCCGCAACGTGGTTCGCGCGACGGGCCAGGAGCGCTGGCTGCTGAACAAGGCCACGCCCGTGTTCGACCCCGACGGGCAGGTGTCGCTCGTCGTCAGCGTGATCGAGGACCTCACCGAGGTCAAGCGCGCGGAGCTCACCCAGCGTCTGCTCGCGCAGGCGGGTAAGGAGCTGTCCTCGTCGCTCGACTATGAGCAGACGCTCCAGCGGGTCGTGCGGCTCGCGGTCCCCGAACTGGCCGATTGGGCAGCCATCGTGATGCTCGGGCAGGGGGACGTACTGGAACAGGTCGCCGCCGTCCACGTCGATCCTGGGAAGCTCCCGTTGTTGCGCGAGTTGGGACAGCGTTATCCGGTTCGGCTGACCGATCCGACCGGCCCCGCAGACGTGATCCGTTCCGGCCGAGCGCTGCTGGTGAGGGAGATCACCGATCAGTTGCTTGAGGAGGTTCAGCCGCCCGAGGACCAGCTCGCGCTCGTGCGCGAGCTCGAGATGCGTTCGCTGATCATCGTGCCGCTCGCGATCGCCGGTCGCCAGGCCATCGGAACACTCACGCTCGTGATGGCGCAGTCCGGCCGACTGTTCGACGCAAACGATCGAGTGCTCGCCGAAGAGCTTGGGCGTCGCGCGGCGACCGCGGTCGATAACGCCCGTCTGTACACCGAGCGCTCCCGGATCGCGACCACGCTGCAGCGGAGCCTGCTCCCACCCCAGCTGCCAGAGATCCCCGGCTTCCGACTCGCCGGCCTGTACCGTCCAGCGGGACAACAGAACGAGGTTGGGGGTGACTTCTACGACGCCTTCGAGGTTCCTGGTGGCTGGATGGTGCTGGTCGGAGACGTGGCGGGGCGTGGCGCCGAAGCGGCCGCGCTCACTTCCCTGTCGCGCTACACCCTGCGCGCGGCCGGCAAACTGCTGGGCGAGCCGATCGCGGTACTCGGGCAGCTCAACGCGGCGCTCCGGGAGCGTCCTGAGCTCTCGCTCGTCAGCGTCTGCTGCGCGCTGGTTCGGGAGTCGGGCGCCGAGGCCGACGTCGAGCTTGTGCTCGCCGGTCACCCGCCCGCGTACCACCTTCAGGGCGACGGGGTGCGGCAAGTCGGCGTCTTCGCCCCATTTCTGGGGGCCTACGACAGCGCCAACTTCGAGGCGAGCACCGTCCGGCTGGCGCCGCGCGACCAGCTTGTCCTCTATACCGATGGCGTCATCGACACAGTTGGGCAGACCGAGCGATTCGGCGAGGATCGCCTGGCGCGCGTGCTACGCGACGCTCGCGATGCCACCGACGCGGTGTATCGCATCGACCAGGCCGTCAGCCGCTTCGCCCACGGACCGCAGGTCGACGACACGGCCGTGCTCGTGATCGAGCGATCACCGAGCATCACCGCCGGCGCGGCCGGATTCGCCAAGGTCGGTCGAGCATGACGGCGGTCGTGTACGAGAGGGAGCTGCCGCGGGACCGCAATGCTCCCTGGGAGGCCCGGCGCTCGCTGACCGACTGGTTCGGCACCGCGCTGGAACACGACCAGCTGCACACGGCCAAACTGCTGACCAGCGAGCTCGTGACCAACGCGGTGCTCCACGGGCAGGGAAAGATCGTGCTGCGCGCCCGGCTCAACGCCGATCGGGTGCTGGTCGAGGTGACCGACGAGGGCCAGGGATTCGAGCACGAGGTCCGCCAGCGCGACTTCGACGACCTGCACGGTCGCGGTCTCGCGATCGTCGAGACCGAATCAAGCCGATGGGGGATCCACGAGGGGACCACAAACGTGTGGTTTGAGCTCGAGCGTCCCGGGCCGCGGCTCGGCGGGGAAAGCAAGCCGGTCAGCTAGCCGATCGCCGGCGCGAAATAGCGGGCTCGGGCGCCGCGGTCGACACCAGTCGAGCCCGCGCCGACCTCTCGGGCGACCCGGTCGACACCCGGCGAGCCCGCGCCGACCTCTCGGGCGACCCGGTCGACACCCGGCGAGACCCGTGCGGGCGGAAACCCGACACCAGGCGACGCCCGCGCGGGCCGAAATCCGCTGCAGCTACATGCATACAGGCCCAAAGCCAACGCCCGCGGCCGACCTCGGTTACATAAATAAGCATGCCCCACATGCTTATTTATGTAGCCAAGGAAGGTCATGGGGTGTCGGCTTTGGGCCGTTACATCCCGCCGGGGCCGATTTGCCCCGCCCGGCCGCCCGCTCCCCCGGCCCGCCCGCCCGCGGCGGGGAAGGAAGGGCGGGGCGGGGCGGGCCGGGGTTGTGGCAGTGCCGCGGAGGCCGGCAGGGCGGTCCCCGGGGCTGTGCCGCGGAGGCCGGCAGGGCGGCCCGGACGGTCCGGACGGGGAACCGGCATCGGTGAGGGTGGCCGGGCTGGACGGTGATTAGATTTGCAAGATTCGGCATTTTCGCCTGCATACGGGGACAAATCGCCCGTTCCGTTCGGACCTTGGTTACATAAGCATGTGGGGCATGCTTATGTAGCCAAGGAAGGCCTTGGGGTGTCGGCTTTGGGCCGTTAAGCATGCCGCCGGGGCCGATTTGCCCCGACCGGCCGCCCGCTCCCCCCGGCCCGCCCGCCCGGCCCGCCCGGCCCGCCCCGCCCGGCCGCCCCGCCCGCCAGCCTCCTCGGCCCGCCGCGGCCTCCCGCCGCAAACCACCCTTCACCAGCGCCGTTCACCGAGCCGCACGCCGGCGACAGCCAGCCAAGTGGCCGAGCCACCGTCTCCAGAGGCGGTGGCCGAGCCACCGTCCCCAGCGGCCTACCGTCAGCCCCACCGACGGTCGGCTGCCGGGATGTCGAAATGGCCGGAACCCCCCGCGCGGACTGCAGGGGAAGCGGTCGCGCCGAGGACTGGCGACCACGGTCGCTCTCCCGGCGAACGCTCCAGCCCCAAGCATCACCCCGCGTTTGCGCTGACTGCCTGAGCCAAGCCATGCTTATCTAACCAAGGACCGCCAGGCGCGCGCGATTTGTCCCCTTATGCAGGTGAAATTGTCAGAGTGCTGACACCATCCGGCCGGGCCACACCCTCGCCGGCGCCGTTCCCCGAGCGGACCGCACGGCTTCGCACCGCGACCGCCCTGCGCGGCAGAATGAGAACCCGGGCGTGACTCGCGGGCCACGGACCGTCCGAAGGGCGGTCAGCGCCGCCGTTCCAGGCAGTCCTCCTCGCCGTGGAGTTCCCGCCGGTAGTGACGCCAGAGCGTCGACCGGCTCACCCCGAGCGCGTCGGCGATGTCCTCACTGCGCACGCCGGCCCTCGCCGTCCTGGCGATCAAGCCCCGGATCTCCGCGTCACGCCGCTCACGCAGAACGCGCAGCTGCGTGAGCAGCCGCTGATGAGGGCCCGAGCTCAGAGCCACCGGGCCCCGCCCTAGCCGCCGTCCGGGAAGATATGGGACCGGACGCCCACGAGGTCGATCACCCGGCTGACGGCGCCGGTGAGCTCGCCGCAAATCTCAAGCTGCCAGCCGTCCTGCCGCGCGGCGGCCACAGCGCGGATCAGTTCTCGCAGTCCCGTGCTGTCGACGAACTCGAGCCGGGTGAGGTCGATACGCACGGGCGATCCACTGACTTGCAACTCGTGCAGGCGCTTCCCGAGCGCGTCGGTCACCGCCAGGTCAAGCTCACCGATCAACGCGAGGCGCAGGACTCCGTCGTGATCGAAGCCCTCCTCCATCTGGAAGTGAGGCCAACTGGTGTCCATTGCGCTGAGCACTGGTGGTCCGCAAGCCACAGCTCACACAGGCTGAAGTGTCTCAAAATGACACGCGGCCGCAACGCCCGGCGTTGGCTTCCAACAGCGTCAGTCCGACTGTGGCGAGGCTGCGACTGCCATGGCGGTCTCGTGCAGGCGCTCGGCCGCGTTCATCGCGTCGTGTCCGGCAGCCCGCTCGAGATCACGAGCCGTCTGCTCGATCGTCTCGAACTCGGTCAGTTGGGTGCGGGCGTCGTTCACCTGCCGCTCGACGTCGGAGAACAGGGTGCTGATCGATCCCGCGTCGGGAACACTGGCGAGCTCGACCCGTCCGTTGAGCGCCAGGCGGGCCAGCCGGTCGATGCCGCCCGCAACACTGCTCACGTGCTCCAGGACGTCAGACAGCTGCTGGGCGACCGCCTTCAGCGTGGCGAACGTTCGACCGGTGCCGCGCTGGAGCGCATCGGCGAGGCCAACCATGTTCTCCGCGGCACCCGGGAGCTCCGGACGGTCCGCCAGTTCATGTGCGAACACGGCGACCATCTCCGTCTGGATCGTGCTCAGCGACAGCTGGATGGTCATCTCGTCGATCTCGCGGACCGCGCTCGCAGCGCGCTCAGCCACGAGGGCCACCAACGGCGAGGTCGCCTGCGACTGCTCGGTGAGCAGGCGCGCGACCGCGTCCAGCGCGGCTCCCTGCTTGCCGAGACGGCTGGCACCGATCTGCGCGTTGAGCGCGAACAGCCGCACGTCGTCACCCATCGTCCGCAGGTAGGCGGATTGCTCGGCAAGCGCGCGCCCCACCTGCGCATACCGGGCCAGATCGGTCACGAGTCCGGCGAGGAACTCACTCATCGTCGCGTACGCCGCGAGCAGCTCGCGGACTTCGTCCGATGTTCCATCCGGCGGGGTCGAGAGCGTTCGCCAGTGATCATCCTGGAGCCGGCTCGCTCGACGAGCGACTTCGGCGGGGAGCGCAGCTCGCATGAACGCGTAGTAGTCGGCGTATCCCGCCTCGGTCAAGAGCTCCCCCAGGTGGGCGACCGACGCCGCGATCGCGGGCTTGCGCTGGTGTACGTCGTCGCCCTCGATCTCGCGCTCCAGGGCGACGAGCTCGCTGTAGACAGTCTTCGCCATCGCGAAGTGCTCGCCGCCTGGGGCGAGCCGCACCGACAGGTAGCCACCTGTGATCGGCACGACGCTGGCGAGAACCCAGTAGTAGGCGCCGTCGGCCGCCTGATTCTTGACGTACGCGGCGATCGGCTGGCCGGCACCAATCGTGTCCCATAGGAGCTGGAACACAGCCCGAGGCATGTCGGGGTGGCGCACGATGTTGTGCGCGCGCCCGATGAGTTCGTCAAGCGGATACCCGCTGATGCGCTCAAAGACCTCATTGCCGGCGGTGATCACGCCCTCCCCATCGGTCCGCGAGAAGAACAGCTCGCTGTCGTCGAAAGGACGCTCCACGTTGCGAGTGACGGCGCGAGCGGTCTCGGCTCGGCTGGTTGGAGTCTCTGCTTCGGCCGTTGACGATCTGGCCATCGGTTGGGCCTCCGATCCAGGAAATCGCTCGAGGGGTAGATCCCAGCATCGCTCGCCGTTGAGCGATACGGGTTGCCTGATTAATCGACGCCCGTACACGGCCCGCGCCCGGTGAAAAACCACACGGCCTGTGCGGCATTGTCCGGATTGGCGCCGCGGCCGGTGGTCTCGGCTCGTCGGGCGAGAACCCCCGGTTGTCGCGGGCGGCAACCAAATCGACCTACCTGCTCAAAGACCACCGCTAGCGAGCGATTACTCGGGCATGGTGAGCGACACGCCCGTTGACGACGATCGTCAGTCCAACGAGACCACTGCCACCGGGCCGCCGCAGCCGGTCCCGAAGCGGATCCTGTTCGTCGACGACGAGCCCGACCTTCTGGAGAGCCTGAGGGAAGCGCTGCGACCCTTCCGGCGGTCCTGGCGCGTTGACTTCGCCCGCGGCGGCGACGCGGCGCTCGCCGCGCTCGCCCAGGAGCCCGCCGACGTCGTCATCGCGGACATGCACATGCCCGGGATGGACGGCGCGACGCTCCTGGCTCACGTCCTTCACAGCTACCCGACCACGATCCGGATCGTGCTCTCCGGCCATCCCGATCCGCGCGTTCTGGCGCGGACAGCGGCGGTCGCGCACCGTTTTCTCGGCAAGCCGTGCAATGCCGGCGAGCTGAGCACCGTGATCGAGCGATCCTGCCAGCTGCGGGAGCTGGTCGCGGAGGCCGAGGCCTACCGCGCCACGGCGGCCGCGACGACGCTGCCTTCGCGTCCGGGGCTGTATACCCAGATCACCCACGCGATGTCAGACCCGACATGGGGTCCAGCTCAGATCGCAGCTTTGGTCGAGCGCGATACGGCCACCACCGCAAAGGTCCTCCAGCTTGCGAACTCCGCGTTCTTCGGTGTCGGTCGTGCGGTCTCAAGTGTCCGTGATGCCGTCGTCTACCTCGGGGCCGACACGATCAGATCGCTGACGCTCACGATCGAGGCGTTCTCCAAGTTCGGACCGAAGGAGGTCGAGGGCTTCTCGATCGACGATTTCCAGCGGCACGCGATGATGGTGGCGACGATCACAGGCGCGATCCTGCCCTCCGGTCGCGGCCAGGAAGAAGCACTGACGGCCGCCCTGCTGCATGACATCGGCAAGCTCGTGCTGATCGCCGACGATCCCCGCCGCTGGGTGAGGCTGACGACGGAGGCCCGGGAGCGGGAGATGCCCCTGCACGAGGTCGAGCGGGAGCGAGAAGGCGTCACGCACGCCGCCACCGGCGCATACCTTCTCTCACTCTGGGGCCTGCCCGACGGCGTGATCGAAGCCGTCGCCCACCACCACGACCCGGGGTCGATTCCGGGCCTCGTGCTCGATGCGCGCGCCGCCGTCCACATCGCCGACGCGCTGGCCAACGAGCTTCAGCCCCGCACCGCCGACGGCGCGCCCCCGGGGCTGCTCGACGAGGATTTCCTGGACCGACTCGGCCTCCGGCGCCATCAGGACCTCTGGCGGCACGTCGCGGCCCGGTCAGCGAGCCAGTTGAACGGTTCGCCCCCGGGGCCGGCACGCGCCAGCCGGAACTGACCGCGAGGCGCTGACGCCGGCCCGCTGTCAGCGCGAAGGAAACCTCGCAGCCCACGGCTCGAGCCCGATCCGGGCAACGTTGATCACGTAGGCGAGCAGCCGGTACCACCCGGCGGTGATCACCAGCTCGAGCAGCTGGTCCGCTCTGAACCGCTCGGCGAGTGCGCTCCACACCAGGTCCGACACGCCGTCGGTCTCGTACAGCTCGTCGCACAGCCGGATCAGCAACGCGTCGCGCTCCGACCACGCCGGATCATCGGCCGTGCCGTTGACTGTCGCGGCGACCTGCTCGTCGCTGAGGCCGACCGGCTTGCCGAACGCGACCGCGTGGACGCCCCACTCGTACTCGGCGCCCGCCCGGGCACAGGTGCGGTGGATGACGATCTCCCGGTCGCGCGGCTCAATCCGGCCGTGGCCGAGGATCCCCGCGCCCAGCGGACGCATTCTCGCCATCAGCTCCTCGTGCACCGCGAGCGTACGGAACAGGGCCAGCGGCTCGAGCGGGCTGCCCGGCGGCATCCACTTTCGCAGCATCTCCCCGAGCTCGGGGTCATACGGCGGCTCGAGGGGCGCGATCCGCGGCTCGGCGGCAATCTCGGTCATCAGGTATCCTCCTGCTTCGAAAATAAGAGCACGCCGGATGGTAGCTTCGAATTCCAAAGCACGCAAGCAGACCCCGCTTCCGGGGCATCCGGTCCGCGGATCGAGCACCGGCCGGCCGGTGATGGCGCTGCTGGACCTGCTCGGCCGGCGCTGGGCACTGCGCGTCCTGTGGGAGCTACGCCACGGGCAGGCGCTGACGTTCCGCGAACTGCAGGCGCGTTGCGACGACATCTCCTCGAGCGTGCTCAACGACCGCCTGCGCGAGCTGCGGGATGCCGGAATCGTGATCCCTGAAACCGGAGCCGGCTACCGGCTGAGCACCGAGGGCCACGAGCTACTGGCCGCGCTCGCGCCGCTGGACGGCTGGGCCAAGCGGTGGGCACGGCGCACGGCGCGCGCCACCCGCGCCACGAAATGAGGGCCTACCAGGGCGCGTACGCCCCCGCGTTGGCCGCCCGCATCGCGGAGACATAGCCGGCGCGCTCGAATGCCGCCTCGTCGGTCTCGGCCGGCACCGCGAGCATGCCGCGCAGCTGATCAAGCGATTGGAAGCCCTTACGTGTCATCCATGTAGTCAGACCGTCGAGTAGCTCCCCCGCGTACTGCGGCCCATGGCGCAGCAGCGCCGAGGCGCTCATCACCACGTCGGCGCCTGCCAGCAGGTAGCGCGCCACGTCGGCGGGGACCTCGACACCGGTGGTGGCCGCGAGCGACGCCCCGACCCTGCCGCGCAGCAGGGCGATCCAGGTCCGCGGCAGGCGCCCGTCGGAGGGACTCGAGAGGTTCACCCTGGGCAGTACGACGAGCTGTTCCGGATCGACGTCGGGCTGCAGGAACCGGTTGAAGAGCACGAGCCCGTCGGCGCCGGCCTGATCGAGGCGCAAGGCGATTTCCCCGGTGGAGCTGAAGTAGGGACTGAGCTTCACCGCCAGCGGAACCGTGACCGCGCCCTTGACGTGCTCGAGCACTTCGACGTGGCGCTGCTCGACATCCCGCCCGGAGATCTCCGGATCGCCGGGGAGGTAGTAGATGTTCAGCTCGATCGCCGCGGCGCCCGCTTCCTGCATCTGGCGGGCGTACTCGGTCCACCCCGCCGGTGTGACGCCGTTGAGGCTCGCGATCACCGGGACGTCGACACTCGACGCAGCGCGCTCGAGCAGGCTGAGGTAGCCGCGCGGCCCGGGGTCCTCCTTCGCGATCGCCGGCAGATAGTCCAGTGCTTCACCGAAGCTGTCGGCGGGGCCGTCGACGATCTCCGCGACCTGCGCTGCCTGTTCGCGGAGCTGCTCCTCGAACAGCGAGAACAGCACGATCGCGCCGACCCCCCCGTCCGCCAGCCGCCGCACGCCGTCGAGCGTGTAGGACAGCGGCGAGGGCGAAGCCAGGAGCGGGTTGCGCAGCTCCAGGCCCATGTAGTTGGTTCGGAGATCGATCATGCCTCTTTACGCGGATCAACGGGGAAGTCCCGCGCGCCGCGGGTCGCCATCTCCTCGTAGGTCTGCCAGCGCAGATCGGCTGTCTGCTGGGCCAGCCCCCAGGAGCCGCTCGGCCTCGACGGGATCGGAGCCCGCCAGCGCGCGGAACCGCAGCTCGCGCTTGCGGTAGTCGCCGAGGCTGATCCGCGGCCGCGGCGAGTCGAGCAGGAACGGATTGCCGCCGTCCGTGCGCGCGACCGGGTCGTAGCGGATCAATGGCCAGTGGCCGCTGGCTACCGCGCGGTATTGCTGGTCGAGTCCGTCGCGCATCTCATAGCCGTGTGCGATGCAGTGGCTGTAGGCGATCACGAGCGACGGGACCGTCGTAGGCCTCCGCCTCGCGCAATGCCGTCAACGTCTGCTGTGGGTCGGCGCCCATCGCGACCCGTGCGACGTACACGTTCGCGAGCGCGATCGCCTGGAGCGCGAGATCCTTGGTCGGCATCGTCTTGCCCGCGGCCGCGAACTTCGCCACCGCCCCCAGCGGCGTCGCCTTCGACATCTGGCCACCGGTGTTGGAGTAGACCTCGGTATCGAGCACGAGCACGTTGACGTTGCGCCCGCTGGCGAGCACGTGATCGAGCCCGCCGGAGCCGATGTCGTACGCCCAGCCGTCGCCGCCCACGATCCACACGCTGCGCCTGATCAGGTGGTCGAACACAGCTGCGCAGATCGTCGGCCGCGGGGCCGTCAATTCGGTCGAGGCGCCGCTGCAGCTCGGCGAGGCGATCGCGCTGCTCGCGCAGCTCCGACTCGCGCAGCTGCGGCGCACTCAGGATCTCGTCGACCAGCTCTGCGCCGAACTCGCCGCGCAGTTCGGTGAGCCGGCGCCGCGCGATCTCGGTGTGTCGGTCCGCGGCCAGCCGCAGCCCGAGCCCGAACTCGGCGTTGTCCTCGAACAGCGAGTTCGACCAGGCCGGGCCGCGGCCGTCGGGGCCGGCCGTCCACGGGGTGGTCGGCAGGTTGCCGCCGTAGATCGACGAGCAGCCGGTCGCGTTGGCGACCGTCAGCCGATCGCCGAACAGCTGTGAGAGGAGCTTCACGTAGGGGGTCTCGCCGCAGCCCTCGCACGCACCGGAGAACTCGAACAGCGGCTCCAGGAACTGGGCGCCGCGCACCGTGCCGAAATCGACCCGGGAGCGATCGGCGAGCGGCAGCTGCTCGAAGAACTCGATGTTCTGCCGCTCCGCTTCCAGCAGCGGCTCGCGCTCGTCGAGGTTGATCGCCTTGTGCACCGGATCACCGCCCGCCGACACGGGGCACGCCTCGACGCACAGCCCGCAGCCGGTGCAGTCCTCGAGCATACACCTGCAGCGTGTAGTCGGTGTCGGGCAGGCCCGGACCGTTCAGCTCGGCAGAACGGAACCCGGCGGGCGCGCCCTCGAGCCGTGAGGACTCGTAATAGCGGGTGCGGATCACGCTGTGCGGGCAGACGAAGCTGCAGTTTCCGCACTGGATGCAGAGCTCGGAGTCCCAGACCGCGATCAGTTCAGAGATGTTGCGCTTCTCGTACTTGGTCGTGCCGCTGGGGTAGGTCCCGTCGACCGGAAGGGCGCTGACCGGGAGCTCGTCACCACGCCCGGCCATCATCACCGCGGTTACGGTGCGAACGAACTCCGGCGCGTCGGCGGGCACGATCGCCGGCGACTCGTGGCTCGAGCTGACGCGGTCGGGGAGCTCGACGCGGTGAAGGCCCGCCAGCGAGCTGTCGACGGCCTTCTGGTTGCGCTCCACGACCTCCGCCCCACGCCGTCCGTAGGTCTTCGCGATCGGCCGCCTTGATCCGCTCGATCGCCCGGTCGGCTCGAGCACGCCGGAGATCGCGAAGAAGCAGGTCTGCAGCACGGTGTTGGTCCGTCCCGCCAGCCCGGCCTCACGCGCGATCCGCCCCGCGTCGATCGACGTACAGCTCGATCCGCTTGGCCAGCATCTGCTCCTGCACCGGGCGGGAGAGCACGTCCCAGACGCGTTCCGGCGCGTGATGGGTGTTGAGTAGGAGCGTTGCTCCCGGTGCGGCCCGCTGAAGCACCTCCGCTCGCTCGAGCAGGCCGAACTGGTGGCAGCCGACGAAACTGGCCTGCGAGACGAGGTACGGCGCACGGATCGGGTGAGGCCCGAAGCGAAGATGCGAGACCGTCTGCGAGCCGGACTTCTTGGAGTCGTAGACGAAGTAGCCCTGGGCATGCAGGCCCTCTTCGTCGCCGAGGATCTTGATCGTGTTCTTGTTCGCGCCGACGGTCCCGTCGGAACCGAGACCGAAGAACACCGCTCGCACCGTCTCGGAGGACTCGATATCCAGCGAGGCGTCGTACGGGCAGGCTGGTGGCCGAGACGTCGTCGTTGATCCCGATCGTGAACCGCCGCTTGGGGCGCTCGCGGCCGAGTTCGTCAAGTACGCCGGCGACCATCCCCGGGCGAGAACTCCTTCGAGGACAGCCCGTAGCGGCCGCCGATCACCTTCGGCATCAGCTCACGTTCCCCGTCGCCATGGGCCTCGCTCAGCGCTGCGAGGACGTCGAGGAACAGGGGCTCGCCGAGCGAGCCCGGCTCCTTGGTGCGATCGAGCACTGCGACCTGACGCACGGTCTGCGGCAGTGCCTGCGCCAGTTCGTCGGCCGGGAACGGCCGGTAGAGCCGGATCTGCGCCACGCCGACCCGCTCGCCCTCTGCCTTCCAGGAATCCGACCGTCTCAGCGGGCGGTCTCCCCGCCCGAGCCCATCACGACGATGACACGCTCGGCCTCGGGATGGCCGCTGTAGTCGACGATGCCGTAGTGCCGGCCGGTGCGCTCCCCGAGCTGGTCCATCGCCGCCTGCACTACGTCCGGCACGCGCGCGTAGAACGGGTTCACCGTCTCACGTGCCTGGAAGTAGACGTCCGGGTTCTGCGCGGTGCCGCGGATGAATGGACGCTCGGGGGACAGGCCGCGCGCGCGGTGTTCCCGGACTCGCTCAGCCGGCACCAGCGCCGCGAGATCCTCATCGGCGAGCAGCTCGGCCGTGTTCAGCTCGTGCGAGGTGCGAAATCCGTCGAAGAAATGCACGAACGGCACGCGCGTCGCCAGCGTCGCCGCGTGCGCGACCAGCGCGAGGTCATGGGCCTCCTGCACCGATGCCGAGGCGAGCAGCGCGAACCCGGTCTGGCGCACGGCCATCACGTCGGAGTGATCGCCGAAGATCGAGAGTCCCTGCGCAGCGAGCGAGCGGGCGGCGACGTGGAGGACGGCCGCGGTCAGCTCACCGGCGATCTTGTACATGTTCGGGATCATCAACAGCAGCCCCTGGGAGGCGGTAAACGTCGTCCCCAACGCCCCGCCCTGGAGCGCGCCGTGCAGCGCACCCGCTGCGCCGCCCTCGCTCTGCATCTCCACGACCCCCGGAACCGTGCCCCAAATGTTTGGACGGCCGCGGCTCGACCACTCGTCGGCGAGCTCGGCCATCGGCGAGGACGGCGTGATCGGGAAGATGCAGCAGACCTCGCTCAGCCGGTAGGCGATTGAGGCCGCCGCCTCATTGCCGTCGATCGTGACGCGCATCAGCTGGGCCCCACGATCACGTCCGGCGGGGCTATGAACGCCTCGGGCGGGAGCGGCGCTCCCTCGGGCAGCATCTCGATCGAGTGGACCGGACACTGCTCGAAGCACGCCCCGCAGCCGGTGCAGCGGTCGTAGTCGAAGCTGTAGCGGTACCCGGGACCGAGCTTGATGACGGCGTCCTCCGGACAGGCACCGAGACAGCCGTCGCATTCGCAGCAGTTGCCACACGACAGGCAGCGATGCGCCTCGTACGCCGCCTCCTGCGAGGGCAGTGCCCCGACCACCTCCGTGAAGTCGCCCACCCGGTCGGAGGGTTCGAGCTCGGGCTGCTGGCGGCGGGCGGCATCGCCGAAGAACCACAGGTTCAACATCTCGAACTGCGCCAGGGGGTGCTTGACCGGGCGCGGCAGCCGCTCGCCGCGCAGCCAGGCGTCGATCTCCCGCGCGGCCCGCTTGCCGTGGCCGACACCGACGGTGACAGTCCGCTCAGCGGGAACCATGTCCCCGCCCGCGAACACGCCCGGCGCGCCGGTCATCAACGAGTCCGACACCCTCACGGTCCCGTCGCGTTCGAATTCGACCCCAGGGACTGAGCGCAGGAACGCTGTGTCCGTGTCCTGACCGAGGGCAAGGATCACCGCGTCCGCCTGCAGCGTCTCGAAGCGCCCGGTCGGCTGCGGCCAGCCCGTGTCGTCGAGCTCCATCACCTCGACCTGTAGCTGCTCGCCCTCGAATGCCTTGATCGTGCGCAACCAGTTGATCCGCACGCCCTCACGCTCGGCATCCTGCGCTTCGTCCTCGTGCGCGGGCATCTGCTCGCGCGTGCGCCGGTAGACGATCAGCGTCTCCTCCGCCCCCAGCCGGCGCGCGGTTCGCGCCGCGTCCATTGCCGTGTTGCCGCCGCCGTAGACGGCGACGCGACGGCCGATCACCGGCCGCTCTCCTGAGGCCACGCCGCGCAGGAACTCGACCGCGTCGACCATCGGGCCCGCATCGACCGCGGGAATCTCAACCCGCTTTGACAGATGGGCACCGACCGCGACGAACACCGCGTCGAACCGTCCCTCGCGACGCTCGGCCTCGAGATCGGTGACGCGATGATTGGGGGTGAACACGACGCCCAGCGCCCTCAACCGCTCGATCTCGCGGTCGAGCACGTCGCGGGGGAGCCGGTAGGAAGGGATGCCGTAGCGCATCATCCCGCCGGGGTCCGCGCCGGCGTCGCGAATCTCGACATCGTGGCCGAGCCGCGCCAGGTGGCAGGCGGCGGACAGCCCGCTGGGGCCGGCTCCGATCACCAGTACGCGCTTGCCGCTGCGAACCGCCGGGGCCTCGAACATCCAGCCCTGCTCGATCGCCTGATCGCCCAGGAACCGCTCGACCGCGTGAATCGAGACCGCGCTGTCGAGCTCGGCGCGGTTGCAGCTGGTCTCGCAGGGGTGGTAGCAAACGCGGCCGTGGATCGCAGCGAACGGGTTGTCTGCTACCAGGATCCGCCACGCCCGCTCGTGCTCGCCCTCCTGCACCTGCGCGAGCCAGCCCTGGATGTTCTCCCCGGCCGGACAGGCGGCGTTGCACGGGGGCAGCAGATCAACGTACACGGCGCGCTGCGCCCGGACCGGCCCGGCGCGCGAGCGACCGTGCAAGAGGTCGGGCAGGGCCGTGATGTCTCGCGACGGGCCGACGGCCCCTGCCGCGGACTGTCCCTCGGACCGCTGTGAGCGCCCAGGTTCGGAATCCACCACCGCGCAATCTACGCCTCACGGACGATCCGCGAGGGATCGGTGTCGTTTGAGGCCGTTACCGTGTCCGAGCGATGACAGGACGCGAAGGCGGTGAGCGGCTGCGCAACCAGCAGTTCGCGGGCAAGGTCAAGTCGGCCGAACAGGCCGCGGAGATGATCTTGCCCGGTTGCACGATCGGCATGAGCGGCTTCACCGGAGCCGGCTATCCGAAGGCGGTGCCGGCGGCGCTCGCCAACCGGATCAAGCAGGCCAACGCGAACGGCGACTGGTTCACGGTCAGTGTCTGGACCGGCGCGTCCACGGCTCCCGAGCTCGACGGCCTGCTCGCAGAGGCGGATGGGATCGCCGTGCGGATGCCCTACCAGTCAGATCCGGTCAGCCGTGCCAAGATCAACGCGGGAGCGATCGACTACCTGGATATCCACCTCTCGCACATGGCGCAGATGGTGTGGGAAGGCTTCTTCGGCCCCCTGGACATGGCGGTTGTCGAGGTCGCCGGCGTGACCGAGGACGGTCAGTTGATCCCGTCATCGTCGGTTGGAAACAACAAGACGTGGCTCGACCTCGCTGATCGTGTGATCCTGGAGGTGAACTCGTGGCAGCCGCTCGAGATCGAGGGCATGCACGACATCTACTACGGCACCGCGCTGCCCCCGCACCGCAAGCCGCTCGCGATCGTGGAGCCGGCGGACCGGATCGGCGTCCCGTTTCTGCGCTGCGACCCGGAGAAGATCGTCGCAGTCGTTCCGACCCACAGTCCCGATCGCAACGAACCGTTCAAGGCGCCCGACGAGGTATCGACCCAGATCGCCGGCCACCTGCTCGACTTCCTCGCCCACGAGGTCAACCGAGGGCGCCTGCCGCCGACGCTGCTGCCGCTTCAGTCGGGGGTCGGGAACGTCGCGAACGCGGTGCTGATAGGGCTCGAGCAAGGCCCCTTCCGGCCCCTGACGGCGTACACCGAGGTGATCCAGGACGGGATGCTGGAGCTGCTTCGCTCTGGCACGATCGCCACCGTCTCGGCGACCGCGTTCTCACTCAGCGAGGCCGGGATGAAGCAACTGCGGGCCGACATCGCCGATTACCGCAAACGCGTCGTGCTCCGCCCCCAGGAGATCAGCAACCATCCTGAGGTCATCCGCCGACTCGGCTGTCTGGCGATGAACGGAATGATCGAGGCGGACATCTACGGAAACGTGAACTCCACGCACGTGATGGGCTCGAGCATCCAAAACGGAATCGGAGGATCTGGCGACTTCGCCCGCAACGGCTACATCTCGATGTTCCTCAGCCCCTCGATCGCCAAGGCCGGCGCGATCTCCTGCATCGTGCCGATGGCGAGTCACGTCGATCACACCGAACACGACGTTCACGTTCTGATCACCGAGCAGGGTGTGGCCGACCTACGCGGGCTGGCTCCACGCCGGCGGGCTCAGCGGATCATCGACCGCTGCGCCCACCCCGACTACCGGGACGCGCTCCAGGACTACTTCGATCGCGCCCAGGTGACGGCGCGCGGCAAGCACACCCCGCACGCCTTGGGGGAGGCGCTGTCATGGCACACCCGTTACCTGGAGAGCGGGACGATGGCGGCCGGCTGACTCCAGGCGGGGAGCATGCGCTCGCGGGCGCGTTCGCCGCCCCGGTCCTCAGCGGCCGTGTGAAGCTCGAACCAGACCGTGAACCGCCGCCCTTCATCGGAACTCGTCGGCCCGGCTCCCCACCGGGTGGCACTGTGATCGACGACCAGCAATCCCCGCCCGCCGGAGGGATCATCCGTGGGCGGCGGATCCGCGGGATCGAAGCCCGTCCCATGATCTGTGACCTCAACCCGGATGCCGTCCTCGTATTTGAAGATCCTCAGGCCGACGGCCGCGCCGTGGTCGACGCGCGGATGGACGACGGCGTTGGTGACCAGCTCCGAGGTCAGGAGCAGCGCGGTGCCGAGCCCGAACTCGGTGAATCTCGCTTGGGTCGTGCTCTCCCGCACCTCGGCGCGCGCCGCGGCCGGCGCGCTCGGATCGGCGGGCAGCTCGAGCTCGATCCGTTCAAGGAACCCGGCGGGCGCCCCCTGCCGACCCTCCCCGACGAGATTCAGACGCCGGCGCAGGCCGATCACGGTCAGTAGGTCGAGCAGCGCCTGAGGCGGCGGCACGACCGTGAGCCTGATCCGGCTCTGCTGCGCCCGTCGCTGGACGACTATCACCGACCGCATCCCCGCCGAGTCGATGAACGACAGGCCCGCGAGATCGAGCACCACCTCGTTGACCTCGGGATCGCCGCTCATCTCCTCAAAGCGGCTCACCAAGATGCCGCACGTGGCGCTGTCGAGCTCGCCGGCGAGCTTCAGCGTCAGGCTCCGGGCTTGCGCTGCGATTTCGATTTGGAAGCCAGTCACTCGTTCCCCCCTCGAGGTCTAGTCAATAACAGCCCTTATGCCCGGATCGCGTCTGAATCACCCTGGGTCCGAATCGCGGTCGCCCGGTCGGGACCCAGCCGCAGCGCCAGCATCGCGGTGTCATCGGACCGCGCCTCGCCCTGGAAATCGTCCAGCACCGCGCCGAGCCCAAGCAGCAACTCGGTGGGTGATTTGGTCGCGTTGTTTCTCAGCACTCGCTTCAGCCGCCGGAGCCCGAACCGCCCGTGCTCGGCTCGAGCGTCGGTGACGCCATCGGTATAGAGCAGCAGCGTCTCGTCCGGCGCCACCGCCACCGGGTAGTCATCCCAGGTGCTGTCGCTCCACGCGCCGAGGATCGGTCCTGTCGGAGCAATCTCGCGGATGCGGCCGTCTTGGCGGACGATCAGCGGCGATGGGTGCCCAGCCGAGCTGATCACCGCACCATCATCGCGCAGGCGCATGCACAACGCGCTGCACAGCCACAGGCCGCCGTGCTCCCGGAGCGCCTCATCGAGCAGCGAGAGGATCGCGCCGGGGCTGTG
Organism: uncultured Solirubrobacterales bacterium; assembly: GCA_963769695.1. Lineage (GTDB taxonomy): Bacteria > Actinomycetota > Thermoleophilia > Solirubrobacterales > Solirubrobacteraceae > Palsa-465. The sequence continues at coordinate 145,416 of CAVYMX010000008.1, forward strand.
CTGCTGCTTGGCGAGGAACCGCGCGCCGTGTCGGACGAGAGATGTCACAGCGGCGGCTTGCACGCCCTTTCCGGTCACGTCACCCATCAGCACGATCCATCCCCCGGCGACCTCGAAGACGTCATAGAAATCACCGCCGACCTCGACCTCGCCCTGCGCGCCGGCCGGCCGGTAGTCGGCCGCGATCTCCCAGCCCTCGATCGTCGGGAGAACCTCGGGCAGGAGACTGCGCTGCAACGTCTGTGCGACCTCCAGCCGCGAGGTCGCCAGCCGGGCGTTGTCGACGGCCACCGCCGCCGCACGGGCCAACTGCTCGGCGATACTCCGGTCGGCCTCGCCGAAGCGCCGCATCGACTCGGCCGTGACCAGCGTCATCACCCCGATCGTCCGCCCGCGGGCGCGGAGCGGCACGAGCAACAGCGACCGAAACCCGACTGTCCTAAGCAACTGGAGATGCTGGTCGTCGACGGCGGCTGCGGCCAGCATCTCGTCGCTGACCTCCGGGTACAGCTCACCGACGCCGCTGCTGATGACCCGTCCAAGTCCCCGCCCGAGCGTCAGCTCTTCAGGTTGATAGGCCCGGATTCCCTCGGCCAGCGCGAGCTTGGCGGGATCGCGATGTGCGACGACGACCTGCTGTCGCCGGCCGCGCTCGTCGACGAGGTCGACCGCGCACCAGTCGGCGACCTCGGGGACCACGAGCCACGCGACATTGCGCAGCGTCTGCTCGTAGTCAAGCGAGGACATCAGCGTCTCGGTCGCCGCCGCGAGGAACCGGTCGCGGCTCTCGGCCGCCTTCTCCTGCGTGATGTCCTCGATGATCGTCACGGCCGCGACCGGAGTCCCGGCATCGTCGCGCAACAGCGCGGCCTTGAGCAGATCCCAGCGCAGCTCACCCGTCGCGCGGTTGATCGTGCGGATCACGAGCGGACCCGCCGGCTGACCGGCGAGCAGGCGCACCGACGGGATCGACTCCATTCCGACTTCCCGTCCCTGCTCGTCGGTGACGATGTAGTCGCCGAGGATCGCCTGCGGGGGACGACTCTGCAGGTCCTCCGCCGACGCGAACCCCATCCGCTCCACGGCGGCGCGGTTCGCGTAGATGATCCGGTCGGCCGGATCACGGATCGTGACCGCCTCCGCCAACGCGTCGAGGATCTCGGCGAACCCCGGCCGCTCACCGCGCAGCCGCTCCAGCAGCTCCACGAGCGACGCCGCGGCCGATTGTCCTCCCCCCTGCCCGCCCGTGTCTCGATCGTGATCCGAGGACTCCATCCCGGGCGGATTCTTCCAAGCATGACCCGCGATGACCAGCGAATTGCGTCAGCCGGTCGTCCACCGGGTAGGCTGCGCGCCAATGGATCCTGAACGCGCTCGAGAGTTGCTGGCCGTGGAACGGGCGCGGATCGATGACGCGCTCGCGGCCCTGCGCCAGGAGGGGCCGCTCGAGGGCTCGGAGCGGATCGAGCCAGGCGACAAGGACTCCGAGGACCTCTACCAGGACGAGTTCGATGCCGGTCGTGTCGAGGATCTCCAAGAGCAGCGCGCGGCCGTTGAGCGCGCCGAGGCGAGGCTGGCGGCCGGGACTTACGGACTCTCGATCGACAGCGGCGAGCCGATCCCGGACGCGCGGCTCGAGGCTCTGCCGACGGCCGAGAGGACGATCGAGGAACAGCAGCGCTTCGGGGGCTGACCCGCGGCTCAGCCTCCCGGGTCGGCCTTGATCGCCTCGAACGTGAGCGCCATGTAGTCGCTGTCGGCCCCGGCCGGGAAAGCCCAGCCGTCCCCGGGTCCGGTCATGGCCAGCACCGTGCCGGTGTCGAGCTGCTCGGCGACCTCGGGGAACACGGTCGTCGAGACGAGCAGATAGCGGGCTTTCGCGTCCGAGACGTTGCGGAGCCGGTGGGATCCCGCTGGTCCGACCGGAAACCCGACCACGGCCCCCTTCGCCACTGTCCGCGTGCCGGCCGGAGTTCGAAGCTCGAGCTCGCCGTCGAGGACGATCAGCAGCTCCTCGTTGGCATGGTGGAGGTGATACGGCGTCGCCTGGCCGCCGGGATCGAGCTCGTACACCGAGCATCCGAGCTTGGAGCTCCCAGCACCTGGCCCCAGCCTGGTTCCGCGGGCGGCGCCGATGTCGCGCTCCCACGCGACGCTCGCAAACACATTCTGATCATCGGGCATGGTCCGCATCATCCCACCCGATGGCGGACGAGAAACCCGGGATCGCCGAAACGGCGCGAGCCCCGGGCTCGTCACCGTCCCCGGGCTCATCGCCGTCCCCGGGCTCGACCGCGGGGGCGCCGGCGAGGGCGCGGCCGGCTCAGATGGTGTCAGCACTCTGACAATTTCGCCTGCATAAAGGGACAAACCGCGCGCGCCTGCCGGTCCTTGGCGACATAAGCATGTGGGGGATGCTTATGTAACCAAGGTCGGCCGAGAGTGCGTACTTTGGGCCTGTAAGCATGTCGCTGCAGCGGATTTCGGCCCGCGCGGGCCTCGCCCGGTGTCGACCGCGTCGTCCGAGGCCGCCAGCCGGGGCGCGCCCGAAAGTCGCCTACGAGGCGGTGGAGCTCGCGCCGGGCGCCTGGGTCTTGCGTCGCCGGCGCGCAGGCGGACGCGGGAGCGCGCTTGCGAGTGCGCGCTCGGGATCGATCAGCACGATCAGCCGCTCGCCAACCGCGGCAATCTCGGCGCCCAAGTCGGTGTCGCCGACCGGGAGCGGCTCGATCTGCTCCGCGCGGACAGTCAGAACCCGATCGACGGAGTCGACGATCAGCCCGAGCGACCCTCTGGCGAGCTCGAGCACGAGGATCCGCGTCTCGTCGCCGAGTTCGAGGCGCCCGCCAAGACGATCTGAGAGATCGACCACGGGCAGCACCCGTCCGCGCCAGCTGATCATCCCCCGGATCAGCCCGCTCGCGACCGCGGTCGCGCTCAGCGGCGTGTAGCGGATGATCTCACGCACCGAGCCGATCGGCAGTCCATAGTGCTCGCCGTGCATCGAGAACACGACCAGCTGGGTTTCGGGCTCGGGTGTGGTCATGCGGCGTCGCCGATCGCGCCAATCGTACGCGTCCGCTTGGTACGGTGAACGCGCCGATGGCCCAGATGCAGGGCAACATAATCCCGGTCCACCAGGCCGAGGACCCGATCGACCCGCGGGTGCGGATCGGCCACACCCATCTGCGGACGGCCGACATCGACCGCGTGCGCGCGTTCTATGTGGACGTGCTCGGGTTCGATGTGGTCGCCGAGGCGCGCGGTGTCCCCGGCTGGGGCACCACCGGCGACCTGCTGTTCCTCTCAGCCGGCGGCTATCACCACCATCTCGGCTTCAACACGTGGAAGTCGAAGGGCGGCCCGCCGCAGCCCGACGGCACCGCCGGGTTGCATCACGTCGCGCTCGCTTACCCCACCCGCGCCGCGCTCGCGGACGCCTACCGCCGGCTGAAGGCGGTCGACTGGCCGATCCGCCAGACCGCCGACCACGGCACCCATGAAGCGATCTATGTCTCCGACCCCGACGGCAACGATGTCGAGCTGATGTGGGACCGGCCGGTCGACCAGTGGCCCCGTGACGAGCAGGGTCACTTGTCGGGTCAATTCGGCTCAGAGCTCGACCTCGACGAGCTGCTGCGCGAGCTTGGATAGACCCCGGTCCGCCGTGGAGCCGGGGCGCCGTGGAGCCGGGGCGCTCCCCGCCGCGGTGCCGCGCGCCTCACCGCCGCGCGCGGCGCGACTGCGGCTCGCGCCCGGGCGGCTGGACTGGCGGCTCGCCCGGGTCGATCGGCGGAATCGGCCGCTGCACCGGCTTGCCGGAGGAGAGCGTCACGCGCTCGCCGTGATGGCTGATCTCCAGCGCCGCGCCCGAGAGCAGCGAGTACTGGGCCGAGGACTGCCTCACCTCGACACGCAACCGCCGCTTGCGGAAGCTGAGGCGGAAGGCCAGCCGCACGATGGCCATCGGCAGCCGCGGACGAAAGCTCAGGTCGCCGTCGTGGTCGCGCATCCCGCCGAAGCCGGCGACAGCCGCGATCCACGTCCCGGCGAGTGAGGCGATGTGGACCCCGTCGCGAGTGTTGTGCTCGAGGTCGTCGAGGTCCATCAGCGCGGCCTCCGCGAAATAGTCGTAGGCCAGTTCCAGGTGGCCGACCTCCGCCGCCATCACGGCCTGCGTGCACGCAGACAGCGACGAATCGCGCACCGTCAGCCGCTCGTAGTAAGCGAAGTTGCGCGCCTTCTGCTGTTCGGTGAACGCGTCACCGCGCATGTGCATCGCGAGCACCAGATCCGCTTGCTTGACGACCTGCTTGCGGTACAGGTCGAAGTAGGGGAAATGGAGCAGGAGCGGATACTGATCGGGCTTGGTCGCCTCGAAGTCCCACGGCTGATGCTCGGTGAATCCCTCGGCCTGAGGGTGGACCTCGAGCTCCTCGTCGTAAGGGATCATGATCGCGTTGGCGGCGTCGCGCCAACTCGCCGCCTCCTCCTCGTCGACGCCGAACCGGGCCGCCCGGCGTGGGTGGCGCTCGGCGAAGTCGGCCGCCGCGCGCAGGTTTCGCTGGGCCATCAGGTTCGTGTAGACGTTGTTGTCGGCGATCGCACTGTACTCGTCCGGCCCGGTGACACCGTCGATCCGGAAGCGTCCGCGGGTGTCGTGGTGGCCGACCGATCGCCACAGCCGGGCGGTCTCGACCAGAAGCTCGAGACCGACCTCGCGCTCAAAGTCCTCGTCCTCGCTCGCTGCGCGGTAGCGCACAACCGCGTCGGCGATGTCGGCGTTGATGTGAAACGCCGCCGTCCCCGCCGGCCAGTAGCCCGAGCATTCCTCGCCGTGGATCGTGCGCCATGGGAACGCGGCTCCCCTCAGCCCGAGGAGCTTGGCCCGCTCGCGCGCGAGCTCGAGCGTGCGATGTCGCCACCGCAGGGCATCACCGGCGGCGCGCGGCCGCGTATACGTGAGCACCGGCAGCACGTAGCTCTCGGTGTCCCAGAAGGTGTGGCCGTCGTATCCGGGACCGGTCAGGCCTTTGGCCGGAATCGCGCGCTGCTCGCCTCGCGCTCCGGCCTGAAGCACGTGGAAGAGACCGAAGCGGATCGCCTGCTGGAGCTCGGCGTCGCCGTCGAGCTCGACGTCGGCATGCTCCCAGAATCTGTCGAGATAAGCGCGCTGCTTCTGCGTCAGCCCGTCCCAGCCGATGTGCTTGGCCTCCGCCAGCGCCGCGGCAACCTGATCACGGATCGCGGGGCCCGAACGCTCCGCCGACCAGCCGTAAGCGAGCAGCTTGACCAGCCGCAGCGGGCGGCCCGGAGCGACATCGGCCGCAATCGTCACTCGCGCCACATCCGGGAACGCCTCATTGCCGACGCTGATTCCGTCCGGCCCTTCGATGATGTGGTCCATCGCCGCGGCCAGCCGGTTCTTGCTCGCCTTCGTTATGTGAACGAGCGCGGCCCGCAGATCGCGGCCGTCGTAGAACTCGGACTCCAGTGGCGCCGCCAGCGCGGCGGCGGCGCGAGGATCGCCGTCGATCCCCGGCTGGGACTCGTTGGTGACCAGATTGGACTGCACCACCACCGAGAACTGCTCCTCGACCGGCTCGACCTCGTACCGGATGGCAGCGACCGCGCGTTGGGTGAATGAAACCAGCCGCGTGGACGACACCCTGACCGCGCGCCCGGTCGGCGACTCCCATTCTGCGGTCCGCCGCAACACACCCGCGCGCAGGTCGAGTACGCGCTCGTGCGCGCGCAGATTGCCGTAGCGAACGTCGAACGGCTCGTCATCTACGAGCAGGCGGATGATCTTCCCGTTGGTGACGTTGACGACGGTCTGACCGTCCTCGGGAAAGCCGTACCCGGCCTCGGCATACGGGAGTGGCCGGACCTCGTAGAAGCCGTTCAGGTAGGTCCCCGGCACTCCGAACGGCTCACCCTCGTCGAGGTTTGCGCGCAGCCCGATGTGGCCGTTGGCGAGCGCGAACACCGACTCGGTCTGAGCGAGCTTGTCGAGATCGAACTCCGTCTCCCGCACGGCCCACGGCTCGACCGGGTATGCAGGGCCGCTGATCACGAGTCCTCGAGGAGTTCGGCGAGATCGCGTACGACGATGCCGGCCCCGTGCGCGCGCAGCGCATCGGCGTGGCCGATGCGATCGACCCCGACGACCAGGCCGAAGTTTCCGGCCCGCCCAGCCTCCACTCCCGCAAGCGCGTCCTCGAACACGGCCGCCGCGGCGGGCGCGACGCCGACCGTCCGAGCCCCGTACAGGTACGTATCGGGAGCCGGCTTGCCCTTCAGGTGCTCGCGCTCGCCGACGGTGCCGTCGACGATCTCATGAAACAGGCCGTCCATGCCGGCCGCCTTCAGGACGTCGCGGCAGTTGCTGCTCGAGGACACGACAGCGCTGCGAAATCCGGCTGCCGTGATCGCCTTCACGTAGCGCACGGAGCCCTCGTACGGCTCGACCCCCTGATCATGGATGAGCTTCGTCACGATCTCGTTCTTACGGTTACCAAGGCCGCAGATCGTCTCAGCGGTCGGCGGGTCCTCAGGCGTCCCTTCCGGAAGCTCGATCCCGCGCGAGGCGAGGAACGACCTGACGCCGTCGTAGCGCGGCTTGCCGTCGACGTACTCCGCGTAGTCGCGATTCTCATCGAACGGAACGTACGGCTCGCCGGTCGCCTCCGCGCGGCGCCCCAGGTAGTCGTCGAACATCTGCTTCCACGCGGCGGCATGAACCTTCGCTGTCTGCGTCAGAACCCCATCGAGGTCGAACAGACAGGCGCTCACGCCCTCTGGTAATCCGAATCTGGGACTCAAAGCCCGAGCCTCCGTCGTCGTGTCCGCTCGCCAGCCTGGCCAAATGCCTCAGCGACCTCGCGGACCTCGTCCGAGCAGTAGATGACCGCGACGTTGGCGCTCAAGGGCGCGGATCCTACCGACTTGCAGGGCCGTCTCCAGGGTCGATTCGCGGTGCTGGAGCCGCTCCGCGAAGATCACGCGGACGACCTGTTCACGGCTGCGCAGGACGGCGAGCTGTTCACCTGGTTTCCGTCCGACATCGCCAGCTCGCGGACCGCCTTCGACGACGGTCTGCAGGGCCGAGATTGGGTTCACCTGGCTCGCCGGCAGTGTCTGGGGCACCGGCATCAATGTCGAGGCCAAGCTGATGCTGCTCACCCGAGCGTTTGAGCACGCCGGCTGCAGGCGGGTCGAGTTCAAGACCGATGCCCGCAACGAACGCTCGCGCCGGGCGCTCGAGGCGTTGGGCGCCACGTTCGAGGGCGTGTTGCGCAAGCACATGGTCGTCCGCGACGCGGGCGCCCGCGACTCTGCCTACTACTCAGTGATCGACGAGGAATGGCCGGAGCTGCGGGTGCGGATCGCCGATCGCCTCGTCCGATACCGAGCGAACGTTTGAGATTGCTCGGGGCCGGGTAGCCAGCTTGGCTGTACGGTCTGGCCGCACCCGCGGGTCCACCGGGGCACCACATAACTCGAGGGCAGACATGGCGAACACAGCGGTTCGGCAAGCTAAACGTTCGGGCAGCGGCGCGGCCGCCAATGGGCGCGCCGATGATGCGGCTCTGACACGACTAGAGCAGGCGCTGCGTGCCGCCGCGGCCGGCGATTTCGGTGTGCGCCTGCCCGCGCGGCGTAAGGACGCGATCGGTGCGTTGGAACGCGCCTACAACGAACTCGCGACCCGCAACGCGGCACTCGAGGCCGAGGTGGTGCGCGTCGGGCAGATCATCGGCCGCGAGGGTCGGATGACCGAGCGCGCACGGTTGCAGGCTGCGACCGGTGGATGGAGCACCACGATCGGCTCGCTCAACGGCCTGATCGATGATCTCGTCCGCCCGACGACCGAGGTCGCGCGCGTGATCGTCGCGGTCGCCGAGGGCGACCTGAGCCAGAAGATGGCACTCGAAATCGAAGGCCGGCCGGTGAAGGGGGAATTCGCCCGGATCGGCACGACCGTCAATTCAATGGTCGACCAGCTGTCGAGCTTCGCCGCCGAGGTCACGCGGGTGGCGCGAGAAGTGGGTACCGAGGGCAAGCTCGGTGGTCAGGCGGCGGTGCCGGGTGTCGCGGGCACATGGGCGGACCTCACCGACAGCGTGAACTTCATGGCCTCCAACCTGACCTCGCAGGTTCGCAACATCGCCCAGGTCACGACAGCCGTCGCGCAGGGCGACCTCAGCCAGGAGATCACGGTCGACGTCAAGGGCGAGATCCTCGAGCTGAAGAACACGATCAACACGATGGTCGACCAGCTGCGCTCGTTCGCCGCCGAGGTCACACGTGTGGCACGCGAAGTGGGAACCGAAGGGATCCTGGGCGGGCAGGCCGAGGTTCCGGGCGTCGCCGGCACCTGGAAGGACTTGACCGACAACGTCAACTTCATGGCCCGCAACCTGACCGACCAGGTCCGCAACATCGCCGACGTGACGACCGCGGTCGCGAACGGCGATCTGGGCCGGAAGATCACGGTCGACGCCCGCGGGGAGATCCTGGAGCTCAAGAGCACCGTCAACACGATGGTCGACCAGCTCTCCGCGTTCGCCGATCAGGTCACGCGCGTGGCGCGGGAAGTCGGAACCGAGGGAATCCTCGGCGGCCAGGCCGAGGTTCCGGGCGTCGCCGGCACCTGGAAGGACCTGACCGACAACGTCAACTTCATGGCCCGCAACCTGACCGACCAGGTCCGCAACATCGCCCAGGTCACGACCGCCGTCGCCAACGGCGATCTGAGCCAGAAGATCACCGTCGACGTCAAGGGCGAAGTACTCGAGCTGAAGCGCACCGTGAACACGATGGTCGACCAGCTCTCGGCGTTCGCGGACGAGGTCACCCGCGTGGCTCGGGAGGTGGGGACCGACGGCAAGCTCGGCGGCCAGGCCGAGGTCGAAGGCGTGTCGGGCACGTGGAAGGGCCTGACCGAGAACGTCAACTTCATGGCTTCCAACCTGACCGACCAGGTCCGCAACATCGCCCAGGTCACGACCGCGGTCGCCCAAGGCGACCTGTCGAAGAAGATCACCGTCGACGCGCGCGGCGAGATCCTCGAGCTGAAGGACACGATCAACACGATGGTCGACCAGCTGCGCTCGTTCGCCGCCGAGGTGACACGCGTCGCCCGCGAGGTCGGAACCGAAGGGATCCTCGGCGGCCAGGCCGAGGTCGAGGGCGTGTCGGGCACCTGGAAGGGCCTGACCGAGAACGTCAACCTGATGGCGTCCAACCTGACCACACAGGTGCGCAGCATCGCGACGGTCACGACCGCAGTCGCGAACGGCGACCTGAGCCGCAAGATCAATGTCGACGCCAAGGGCGAGGTCGCGGCGCTGGCGGAGACGATCAACCGGATGGTCGACCAGCTGCGCTCGTTCGCTGCCGAGGTGACGCGCGTCGCGCGGGAAGTCGGAACTGAGGGCAAGCTCGGCGGCCAGGCCGAGGTCGAGGGCGTCGCCGGCACGTGGAAGAACCTCACCGACAACGTCAACTTCATGGCGCGCAACCTCACCGATCAGGTGCGGAACATCTCCCAGGTCGCAACCGCCGTCGCCAACGGCGACCTGTCGCAGACGATCACCGTCGACGCGCGCGGGGAGATCCTCGAGCTCAAGCAGACGCTGAACCGGATGGTCGCGCAGCTCTCGAGCTTTGCCGCCGAGGTGACGCGCGTGGCCCGCGAGGTCGGCACCGAGGGCAAGCTCGGCGGCCAGGCCGAGGTCCAGGGGGTGTCGGGTACCTGGCGACGGCTGACGGAGAACGTCAACCAGCTGGCCGGCAACTTGACCACCCAGGTCCGCGCGATCGCCGAGGTCTCGACCGCGGTCACGCAGGGCGACCTGACGCGGTCGATCTCGGTCGAGGCTCAGGGCGAGGTCGCCGAGCTGAAGGACAACATCAACCAGATGATCGCCAACCTGCGCGAGACCACCCAGGTCAACGCCGAGCAGGACTGGCTGAAGACGAACCTCGCGAGCATCTCCGGCATGCTCCAGGGCCAGCGCGACCTGGCGGCTGTCACACAGATGATCATGAGCGAGGTGACGCCGACGGTCAACGCCCAGCACGGCGCGTTCTTCCTCGCCGAGCCGGGGCCGGACGGTCATCCCGAGTTGGTGCTCGCGGCTTCCTACGGCTACACGCCGCTGCGCAGCGAGCTGCCGAGCAGATTCATCGTCGGCGAAGGGCTGGTGGGACAGGCGGCGTTTGAGCGCAAGACGATCTCGCTGACCGACGTTCCGCCGGGCTACATCAAGGTTGGCTCGGGCTTGGGCGACGCCACCGCCGCCGGCGTGCTGGTGATGCCGGTGCTGTTCGAGGACCAGGTGCTGGGGGTGATCGAGCTCGCGTCGCTGCGGCCGTTCTCAGACGTCAACCGTGACTTCCTGGACCGGATCGCGGAGACGATCGGCGTCGTGCTCAACACGATCCGCGCGAACATGCGCACCGAGGAGCTGCTGACCCAGTCCCAGAGCCTCACGCACGAGCTCCAGAAGCAATCCGAGGAGCTACGCGAGGCCAACGACGAGCTCCAGGAGAAGGCCCGCCTGCTGTCCGAGCAGAACCGCGACATCGAGATCAAGAACGAGGAGATCGAGTTGGCCCGGCGGGGCCTGGAGGACAAGGCCGCCCAGCTGGCGATCTCCTCGAAGTACAAGTCCGAGTTCCTGGCCAACATGTCGCACGAACTGCGTACGCCGCTGAACTCGATGCTGATCCTGAGCCGCATGCTGGCGCAGAACGAGGCCGGCTCGCTCACCGAGCGCGAGGTGGAGTTCGCCCAGACGATCCACTCAGCGGGCAACGACCTGCTGTCGCTGATCAACGACATCCTCGACCTGTCGAAGGTCGAGGCCGGGCGGATGGAGCTGGACATGGCCCCACTGGCGGTGGCCGACATCTACGAGGACGCCGAGCGGGCCTTCCGGCAGGTGGCCGAGGAGAAGGGGCTCGAATTCACCGTCGAGATCGATCCCGCACTGCCGCCGTCGATCGTCTCCGACCAGCAGCGTCTCGGCCAGGTCCTCAAGAACCTGCTCTCGAACGCGTTCAAGTTCACGCACGCCGGCAGCGTCAAGCTCTCGATCGGCCTGCCGCCGCCGGGTCAGACGTTCACAAACGAGAGCCTCGTGGCGGCGGACAAGGTGATCGCATTGAGCGTCACCGACACCGGCGTCGGAATCCCCGACGACAAGCTGAGTGCAATCTTCGAGGCCTTCCAGCAGGCCGACGGGACGACATCGCGTAAGTACGGCGGTACCGGGCTCGGCCTGTCGATCTCCAGGGAGATCGCCCGCCTGCTCGGCGGCGAGATCGGCGTCTCCTCGTCGCTGGGCGAGGGCAGCCAGTTCGCCCTGTTCCTGCCGCTGACCGAGCGCGTAGTGGAGACGGCGATCGATCCACCGCCTTCCGCGCCCTCGGTCGCAGCCTCCGCCGACGAGCTGGAGGTCGTCGCAGTGCCGGCGACCGACGACTCCGGCCAGCTCGAGCCCGACGATCGCGTGATCCTGGTGATCGATTCCCGGCCCGAACTTGCCGGCCCGCTGCTCGACGCGATCCACGCCCGCGGGGCGAAGGCAATCCTGGTCAGGCGTCCGAGCGCCGGACTCGGGCTCGCGCGGGAGCACCGTCCGGAGGGTGTGGTCGTCGCGGGCGAGTCGCAACGCGCCGAGCCGGTGCTGGGACAGCTGAAGAAGCATCCGGACACTCGTCATCTGCCGGTGCTGCTGATCGGGGATCCGGCCGCACGGATCGACGCCCTGCGCGCAGGCGCAGCCGCGTTCGTCGAGGAGCCGGTCAGCCGGGAGCAGCTCGAGGATGCCCTGTCGCGCCTCGAGCACCTCGCGAAGGTGCCAATGCGACGGCTCGCACTGATCGAGGACCACGACCGAGTCGAGCTCGAGGTCACCGACCTGCTGACCGACGGCGACCGGGTCGAGCTCGAGCGGCTGCGGCCCCCCGAAGCGCTGGCGGCGCTGCGCTCCGGACGGTTCGACCTCGGTGTCGTGGTCGTCGGCCGCAATGGCGAGCAGGCGATCGGCCTGCTGCGCGACGTGACCACCGAGGAGAAGGTCCGCGAGCTGCCGCTGATCGCGTTCCTCGCGGGGAAGCTGCCGAAAACCGAACGGGCCCGCCTCGACGCGCTGTCCAAGGCCGCCGTGATCACGGTTGCCGACTCACCCGAGCGGCTCGTCGATCGCGCGGCGCTGTTCCTGCACCGGGTCGAGGCGCAGTTGCCGACGCCCACCCGCCGGATGCTCGACCGGCTGCGCACCGGTGACGCACCGCTGCAGGGAAAGAAGGTGCTCGTGATCGACGACGACATCCGCAACGTGTTCGCGCTGACCTCGACGCTCGAGCAACGGGGGATGAAGGTCGTGTTCGCCGAGAACGGGCGAGAGGGAATCGAACGCCTGCACCAGCACTCCAACACCGACCTCGTGCTGCTCGACATCATGATGCCGGAGATGGACGGCTACGAGACGGCGCGGGCGATCCGCGCGATGGCCCGCTTCGAGCAGCTGCCGATCATCTCGCTGACAGCCAAGGCGATGAAGGGTGACCGCGAAAAGGCGATCGCGGCCGGCGCCTCCGACTACATCACCAAGCCGGTCGACATCGACCAGCTGCTGGCAATGATGCGCGTGTGGCTGGACACGTAGCCGAAGACCTGGCGATGAGCGAGCGGTTGGTCGATCTGACGACCGCGGATGCGCTGCCGATCCTGCTTGTCGATGACCGTCCGGAGAATCTGCGCGCGCTCGAGAGTGTGCTCGCGCCGCTCGGATATCCGCTCCAGACCGCGACCTCGGGAGCTCGGGCGCTGCGGCTGCTGCTGGAGAAGGAATTTGCCCTGATCCTGCTCGACGTTCGGATGCCGGGGCTCGACGGCCTGGAGACCGCACGGCTGATCAAGGGCCGTGCACGCACACGCGACATCCCGATCGTGTTCCTGACCGCCGCCCGCGACGAAGTCGGCGACATCGTCCGCGGCTACGGGATCGGCGCCGTCGACTATGTGCTGAAGCCGTTCGACGCCGAGCTGCTCCGCTCCAAGGTCGCGGTGTTCGCCGAGCTCGAGGCGGGACGGCGCTCGCTGAAGCGCTCCGAGGCGTTTCTGCGAGCCGCCTTTGAGGCGGCGCCGATCGGCAAGACCGTGCTCGATCACGAGCTCAGGATTGTTCGCGCCAATCCAGCGTTCGCGCGGATGGTCGGCCGCGAGCCGGCGGCGCTGCAGGGTGTGCCGGTCGGCGAGCTGTGCCACCCGGCGGATGTCAAGGCGCTGACGGAAGCGCTTGACAGCCGCGGGCGCGAGGGGTCGGAGACCGATCCCGGCTCCGCTTCGGTCGACCTGCGGCTGCAGACGAGCTCGGGCTCGGAGCTGTGGGTTGCCGCCGTCGCATCGTCGATCGACCCCACAGAGCTGGCGCAGCCGCTGTTACTGATCCAGTGGGTCGACCTCAGCGCCCGTCGCCGGGCGGAGCTGGCCCGCGCCGAGCTGCTGATGGAGCAGGCCGCGCGCACGCACGCCGAGGCGATGGCGGAACGGCTGCGCAAGCTGCAGGCCCTGAGCAGCGCGATCGAGTCACTGACGCTCGATCAGCTTGTGCCCGAGCTCGCGCTCGGGGTCGCCGAGTTATTCGACGCCGAGGAGTGTGAGCTCGAGATCAGCGGCGGGCTCTCGGAGCCGATGATCGTCCGCGCTCGCGGAGGAGTCATTGAGGTGCTTGCCGGGACCGCGCTTGCGGGGACCCAGGATCAGCAGCAGGCCGCGGCCGATCGCCCCCCCGAGACGGCGCTGCTGATCGAGGGCAAGAGCGTCGGCGCGTTGCGCCTGACGCTCCCCTCCAACCACGCGTTCACCGCCACCGAGCGCTCCCTGCTGGGCGAGGTGGCCGAGCGGGCCGCGCTGTCGCTGCAACGGGCACAGCTCCACCAGCACGAGCACCGGATCGCGGTCGAGCTCCAACGGGGGCTGCTCCCCAAGAGCCTGCCCGCGGTCGCGGGCGTAGAGCTCGCGGCCCACTACCAGGCGGCCGGAGTCGGCGCCGAGGTCGGGGGCGACTGGTACGACGCCTTCCCCCTGTCACGAGGCCGGATCGGCGTTGTCGTCGGCGACGTGACCGGGCGCGGAGTTCCGGCGGCCTCGACGATGGGCCAGCTACGCAGCGTCACCCGGGCGTTCGCGCTCGCCGACAACGGGGCCCGGACTCCGGGCCAGGTCCTCACCCGCCTCGGGCGCCACCAGCTCGCGCTCGGCCAAGCGGAGCTGTTCACGGCGATCTACGCGATCATCGATCCCGCGGGCACGATCTCCTGGGCCAACGCCGGCCACCCGCCGCCGCTGCTGCGCGGCGCGCGGGGCGAGACTCGCTACCTCGAGGGCCGGCAGGGCCTGATGGGCCTCGACGAGGACGTGGTCTACGAGGATCTGCGGACCCCGACCGCCCCCGGGCAGACGCTGATCCTCTACAGCGACGGATTGATCGAGCGCCGCGGCGAATCGATCGACGACGGACTCGAGCGGCTTGCGCGGGCGGTGGGCGGCGGCCCGGCTGAGGTCAGCGCGCTGTGCGAGCACATTCTGCGCGCGGTGCTGCCGGCGGAGGGGGAGCTGCACGATGATGTGACGGCCGTGCTCGCCAAGGTTGGCTGAGGGGCTGGGCTGCGGCGGGTCGACACAGACAAGACCCGCGCGGGCCGAATTCCGCTGCGGCGACATGCATTAAGGCCCAAAGTCCCCTCCCGCGGCCGACCTTGGTTACATAAGCATGCCCCACATGCTTATCTAGCCAAGGACCAGCGGGCGCGCGCGGTTTGTCCCTGTATGCAGGTGAAATTGTCAGATTGCTGACACCCCCCGCCCAACCGCCCCGCCCCAACCTCCCCGCCCCAACCTCCCGCCGCCAGACCCCACCCGCCAACTCCCGGTGCACGCCGACACCCGCCTATCGCCCTGGGTCGGCCGGAGGCCGATGATTTACCGTATGCGCACAACGCACGAACAAAAGGAGTAGCGCTGGATGCCCACATATGACGAACTCGCGCTCGGTGGCCGGGCGGTCACGCGTGATCAGACGCGAGAGGTCTTTGGCCAGGTGATGGGCCTGGTCGCTTTGACGGTCGGTTGCGCTGGGCTGGGGGCCTATATCGGCCGCAACTTGTCCGGTGGAGCGGGGATCGTGCTGTTCATCGGCGCATTCGCCTGCATCTTCGGCCTGCAGGCTGCGAATGCCCGGGGTCGTGAACAACTCGCGATCGGGCTGCTGTTCGGCTTGGGCCTGCTGCTCGGAATGGCGCTCGGTCCGGTGCTGGCGGTGTACGCCAAGGCCAATCCCTCGGCGCTGTGGCAGGCGGCCGGCGCCACGGCTGCGTTCGTGGCCGGGTGCGGCGCCTACGGCTACGCGACTCGCCGCGACCTGTCGAGTTGGGTGCGCACGTTGTTCTGGGCGCTGCTCGCGCTGATTGCGTTCGGGATCGTCGCGATCTTCGTCAACATCCCGCACGCCAATGTGATCTACGCCGTGCTCGGGCTGGTCGTGTTCGGCGGGTTCACGATCTTCGACTTCAACCGTCTGCGTCGCGCGAACCGGAACAGCGCGGTCCCGATCGCGGCCGGGATCTTTCTAGACATCTTCAACGTGTTCCTGTTCATGCTCCGGTTGTTCGGCGGCGGCCGCGGCTAGCGCACGCGCGCCCGGCGCACGCGCGCCCGGCGCACGCGCGCCCGGCGCAGGATTTCCACGAGCAGCACTCAGGCGTCCTCGATCCTCGGCCGCTGGTCTCGCGCCAGTCTCGGTTTAGGCTATTTGCGTGCCCGTCGGCTTATTCAGGCTTTCGATCGAGCTTCCGGACCACTTTCTGGACCTGGAGACGCAGCGTGCCGGGTTCGTGCTGCTGGCGGCTTTCCTGATCTCGTTTCTGTTCATCCGCACGAGCGCGCGGCTGATGCGCAGCCCCAAGGTGCCCTGGTGGCCGGGGAGCGTGACGACCGAGAGCGGGCTTCACCTTCACCATCTGGTGTGGGGAATCGTGTTGCTGCTCGTGTCGGGCTTTCTCGGCTTCGTCACCCACGAGGCGAGTCCGCGAACCGAAATTCTGGCTGCCCTGTTCGGGGTCGGAGCAGGGCTGACGCTGGACGAGTTCGCGCTCTGGATTCACCTGCGTGACGTCTATTGGGCCCAGGAAGGGCGTTTGTCGGTCGACGCCGTCGTCGTGGCGACGATCCTCGGGGGCCTGATCGTGCTGGGCTTCGGCCCGTTCGACGTGAAGCACAACGGCTCCTCGGTGACCACGCTGGCGGTCGCGATCACGACCGATGTGATCCTGTCCTTGCTCGCGATCCTCAAGGGCAAGCCGCTGCTCGGCCTGGTGGGTATCTTCATCCCGCTGGTGTCGCTGACCGGCGCGGTGCGCCTAGCCTCCCCCGGCTCGTTCTGGGCGCGGCGGCGTTACGCCCCCGGCTCCCACAAGCTGGCGCGGTCCCAGGCGCGCTGGGAGCGAATCGCGGCACGGCGGCGGCGCTTCGCGGACGCGATCGGCGGCGCCCCGGAAGTCAGCGTGGCAAATGCGATCGCGGGCCCCTCGCCAGGCAGTGCTGCAACCGCCGTCGCCGGTGCACTGGAAGGCGGCGTTGGCGACGCCGGTGCACCGGAAGGCGGCGTTGACGACGCCGCTGCCAGCCGCTCGGAAGCCGGCGTGGGGGACGCCTAAGCCGGCGGACCGGGCGCCTAACCCGGCGGACCGGGCCGCGGCGTGCCTACGGGCCCTCCTCATCGGGCACGTAGTGCCGGCCGCCGGCATCGTCGACCCATACCCGCATGATCCGGTTGGAGCGCGGGTCCCGGAAGCGCTCGGGCGTCGGCTCCCAGTCAGGCGCGGGCCGGTCCGCGTCGCCGTGGCCCCGGCCCCAGCGCGGCCGGCCAGGCCGCTGGGGCCCTCCGGATGGCTCCAGCGGCGGTAGGTCGGACAGCACCGCCGCGGCCTCCTCACGTGTCTGGGCGTCGTGGATCAGCGTGACTCGGCGCTCGAGCTCCTGCACCCCGATCCGGCCCGCCGCCGCGTGGCGCTTCAGCCGCTCGTACAGCAACTCTCGATCAGCGT
The DNA here is from genome assembly GCA_963769695.1 of uncultured Solirubrobacterales bacterium. Lineage (GTDB taxonomy): Bacteria > Actinomycetota > Thermoleophilia > Solirubrobacterales > Solirubrobacteraceae > Palsa-465. The sequence goes on from CAVYMX010000008.1 coordinate 162,540, forward strand.
CGCCGAGCAGCATCGCGTCAGCCGACGCGATCAACCTTCACGGCCGTCCCGTAGGCAACGATCTCGGTGAACTGCTGTCCGATCTCCGAGGAGTCGAAGCGCACTGCGACGATCGCATCGGCGCCCATCAGCTTCCCGTTCTCGACCATCCGGTCGATCGCGTGGCGCCGCGAGTCCTCCAGCAGCTGGGTGTACTGGGGAATCTCCCCTCGGCGCAGGCCCTTGAACGAGGCCGCCACACCCCCGATCGCCCCCATGCTCCGAACCACGATCCCGTAGCAGACGCCGAGGTTCTCGATGATCTTGACGTCCGGAAGCTCGAACGCGGTGGTCATCGGCAGGTGCGCTGTGAAGTGGCCGTCTGACACCGTGGCCGAGAATCTACAAGACGGCTGGCCAGCGCGGCCGATCGAGGAGGCCCGCTACCGTTCGCGTCCCGATGCGCATTCCCGTCCTCGCACCCATGCTCGTCGCCTTGGCGGTTGCCGGCTGCGGTGCCAGCAACAGCAGCAGCAGCTCGTCCAGTGCCACCACGGCCTCGAGTGCCGCCGCGAGCACGGCGTCGTCACCCCCCACGACCGGACCGGAGGGCGTCCTTTTGGAAACGGGGCCGGTACTGGCCCCCGCCAGCACGACGGCTCCCGGCACGACTGTCGACGGCATCCAGTGCGCCCCAGTCGAGCAATTGGCGTATCACATCCACGCGCATCTCCAGGTCTACGTCGATGGTCAGCCGCGCCAGATTCCGGCCGCGATCGGACTGATCGGCCCGGTCTCGCAGCAGACGCCAAACGGGTCGTTCTACGGCGCTCAGAAGTGCTACTACTGGCTGCATACGCACACGAATGACGGGATCATCCACATCGAGTCGCCGACCCCGCGCATCTACACGCTCGGCAACTTCTTCGATGAGTGGGGTCAGCCGCTGAGCGCGACGCAGGTCGGCCCGGCGACCGGCAAGCTGACGGCATTCTTCAACGGCAAGCCGTGGACGAAGACCCCGCGCGACATCCCGCTCGTCCCTCACGCTGTGATTCAACTCGACGTCGGCACCCCGGCGGCCCCGTTCCAGGCCGTCTCGTTCGGCAACACCGGGCTCTAGTGCGGCGGCCGAGTCCGGCCGTGCCGTAAGGCACCGCGCCGGACTAGCCGATTCGACCCGCCTGCCTGCGCTTGCGGCGGCGCACGACCTCAAATCCGATCCCGGCCAGGACGAGGACCACGAGCCCGGTCCCGGTCACCCATCCGAGATCCCCGACGAAGTCGACGACGGCGGGGCCGATCAAGTACGCGCCCACACCGATACCTGCGGCCCAGACGAAAGCGCTGATGACGTTTGTCAGGTTGTAGACGACGGCTCCGACCCGGTGGATCCCCGCGATCCATGACGGCGTCAGCAAGATCGCGACGATCGTGTATCGCTGGAACACCTCGTCCCCACGTCCGAGCGCGAGCTGGCGCATCTGGTGCAGTGGCCCCCGCGTGGTGAGGACCCGGCGGCCTCCCTTCATTCCGATCAGCCACCCGACCACTCCGCCGCACGTCGCGCCGAGCCATGCAACCAACACCACCGAGACGATGTCGAGCTTGTGCTGGGCGGCGAACACACCTGCCGCGATCAGTAGCGGCTCTCCCGGACCGGGAACACCGACCCAGCTCGCGAACGCACCCAGCCCCAGCCCCAGGTAGTCGAACGGCGGACCGTGAAAATGGTGATGAATCCGTAGCGCGAGCCCGAAGGTCAGCGCCAGGTTCAAGCCGGGGCCAAGCCGCCTCATGGACGCCGATCGTCGCACATGGCGGCGCCGCGTCCAGCTGGATAGGTCAAGCCGTCGATTGTTGGCCCAAGGGCCAATGCCTCTGCACGCCGCCTTGCGCAGGATTGCGAATCCCAATGAGCACAAATCTGATTGTTTCCTACGATGGCACCCCCAACGATGACGATGCCCTCGCGCTGGGCAAGCTGCTGGCGCAGACCGGCGCGTCGCTGGCACTGGCATACGTCCGCCACAGCCGTGAGTTCGATCCGCGGCGCGAGGAGCTCGCTGCGCATGACGCCCAGCGGCGCCTCGAGCACGGCGCAGCCGGGCTCGGCGAGCCCGATGTCCCCACACACGTCGTCGTCAGCGCGTCGACGGGCGAGGGTCTCCTGGAGCTGGCCGAAGCCGAGCACGCATCGGTGATCGTGTTCGGGTCCGATTATCGGACTCCACCAGGTCATGCCGAACCCGGCACCACGGCCCAGCACCTGCTCGAAGGCGGCACCGTTGCGATCGCCGTCGCGGCCGCCGGGCTCCGGACCCAGGCCGACGCGGCGATCAAGTTCATCACCGTGATCAAAGGTACTGACGCGGCAGCGCAGCAGAGCGCGGATCTGCTCGCCTCCAAGCTCGGAGCGACGATCGTCGAGTCAGGAGAGGCCGACCTGACCGTCGTCGGCTCCCAACCTGACGGACCCCCGGGCAAGGTTGCCCTCAGCGGCTCCAGCCGCTCGGTGTTGAACGCGGCCCGCGGCGCGGTCCTGGTCGTGCCCGTCGGCCAGCCGATCCAGCTCTGAGCGCTTCTCACCGGGCGGCCGAATTCCACTCGGCCGGCCGGGCTTGCACCGCCGTCCAGCCGTTTTTGCGCTGTACGCGGGATCGGTTTATCCCAATGTCCAGAAGCAAGGTCGGATCGCTGGACGGGGGGCCATGGTTCGGCCCGCTGATGCCAAGAAACATGCCTAGAGATTGGGGCCGTCAGGCCCGTAACTCGATCGTCGTTCAGACGAAGGAGATCCATTGCCAGTACTAGAAGCCCCCGGGTGGCTGAACTCAGGGGACACAGCGTGGCAGGTGACTGCCGCGACGCTGGTCGGGTTCATGAGCGTCCCCGGCCTTGTGGTGCTGTATGGCGGCGTGATGCAGAAGCGCTGGTCCATCAACAGCATGATGCTCACGTTCGCGGCCTTCGCCGTGGTACTCGTCGTATGGGTGCTGTGGGCGTTCAAAATGGGCTTCGGCACACCGATCGGAAGCGGCCACGGCTTCTTCTCGACGTTCGTGGGCAAGCCCGGCCCGGTGCTCAGTCACACCGAGCTGCAGCACCAGTCGAACATCCCACTGATCGGGAGCCAGTCGTTCCCGAAATCGGCGCTCGTCTACTTCCAGTTCGTGTTCGCCGCAATCACACCGATCCTGATGTTGGGGTCGATCCTCGGGCGCGTGAACTTCAAGGCGTGGATTCCGTTCGTCGCGCTGTGGACAACGTTCGTCTACGCGGTCAACGCGTTCCTGATCTGGGGCGGCGGCTTCTTCGCGCACAAGGGAGCAGTCGACTTCTCCGGTGGTTACGTGATCCACTTGTCCGCCGGAGTGTCGGGCTTCGTCGCAGCCGCTGTAATCGGGCCGCGCCTGCAACGAGACCGTGAGATCGACGCCCCGAATAACGTCGCGATGGTGGCCGTCGGAGCCGGCCTCCTGTGGCTCGGCTGGAACGGGTTCAACGGCGGTGACCCGTATGCCGCCAACATGTCGATGGCGGCGGCGGTGCTCAACACCAACCTGTGCACCGCGGTCGCGTTCCTCGTGTGGGTCGGCTGTGACTACCTCACGGGCCGCAAGCCGGGCCTGATCTCGGGCGTCAACGGCATGATCGTCGGGCTCGTCGCCATCACTCCGGCCGCCGGTTACGTGAACGGCTGGGGCGCAATCGCGATCGGGGCGATTGCATCGGTGATCGTGTACTTCGCGCTCAACTACCTGAGCCGGCTACGTCCGTTCCGAAACGTGGACGACACGCTCGGGGTGATCTACACCCACGGGTTCGCGGGTCTCATGGGTGGACTGCTGACCGGCGTTTTCGCCGACCCGCAGATGGCGCTCGGATACACGGCGCTCGGCAAGGGCAAGGGCCTGGCCCCGCTCGGCGCGGTGGCCGGCGTCGTGCACGGCAACTGGACACTACTCAAGTGGCAGTTCTTCGCTGCCGTCTGGGTGATCGTGTTCTCCGCAGTCGCCACGTTCATCCTCCTCAAGATCGTCGGCATCTTCGTGCCGCTGAGAATGTCCGAGGAGAACATGGAGATCGGAGACACGGCCGAGCACGGCCACGAGGTGTACCCGTCCGACGTGCCGTCGCTCGGGTATCCGGGAGGGATACCCGGACTCGCCGGCGCGGGCAAGGCGACGGCTCCATCGACGGCATGAGTCCAATCACGACGGGAGCTCATGTGTGTCGGCGCAGCCAAGATGCATCGCGCTCGGCCGCTTGAGCCAAATCAGCAACCGGCCGAAGACCGGGGGGCGGGTGGCGCCCCCCGGTCCACGCCGCTGACGATCGTCTCGGGTGCGGTCGCGGGCGACGACCTCCAGCGCGTCGCCCGCTCGGCATCCGATGCGATCGGCCGTCCGGTCGCAATCGCGATTCCAGCGCTCGGCGAGCCGGTTTCCTGGCCGCCGGACGCGATCGCCACAGACGGCATGCGTCAGATAGTCGAGCATGCCGTCGCCGTGATTCAGGGAGACGGGTCGCCGCACCCGCCAGTCGCGGCCGACGCGGTCGAGGTCCGGATCGGCGGCGAGGTGCTGGGCGTCGTCGCGGTGCTCGCGTCCGGCTCGGAATCGTCAGATCAACGTGCCTGGCTCGAGGGCGCGGCCGCCGCGGCGGCAGTGACCGCGCTGATGCGCGAGGCGCAGGAGGGGAGCATCGAGGACTCGCGTCGTGCGCTGCTGGAGGCGCTCGGTGCGGGACCGCCCGCCGACGTCGGCGCGCTCGTGGGACACGCGCGCCGGTTGGGCTTCGATCTCGGCTCGGGCGCAATCGCGATCGGCGCCCGGGCGCTCGCGGGCCGCGAGCACGTAGAACTGGATGATCTTCCGGCCGGGCACGGCGCGCTGCTCGCCGATTTCGGCCACGGCCGCCTGCTCGGGCTGCTGCCGCTGTCCTCGGCAGCGACCGGCCAGAGCACGGCTGACGAGCTCGCCGCCGAGTTGCGCGCCCGCGGTATGGACGTGGCGCTGTCAGCTCCCCGCCGCGAGGCCGGCGCGCTCCACGAGGCCCTACGGGAGGCAGAGCTGCTGCTCGAGCTCGACTCGTCCATCGCCGGCCAGGAGGAGACCTACCGGCTGTTGATCGGCGTGCTGATGCGCGACGCCAACGAGCTGGAGCAATTGCGCACGAGTACGATCTCGCCACTCGTCACCTACGACCGCCAGCACGACACCGAGCTCGTCGCGACGCTGCAGGCGTTCCTCACCTACCACGGCTCGACCAGCGAGACCGCCGAGGCGATGGGCCTGCACCGCCACACGGTCGGGTATCGGCTCTCGCGCGTGCACGAGGTTTCGGGTTTGTCGCCGTACGAGTCCGACGGCCGCGAGCGGCTCAGCCTCGGGCTGAAGGCAGACCAGATACTCGCGGCTGACAAACGCCGCGGGCAACGTGAGTAGGCTCGCGCCTACGCGTAAACCAAAGGAGGAAGAAGGGTGTCAACCACAGAGAGCTCGCAGACCGCGGCGGCGGCCGGCGCGCAGACCGCGGCGGAGGTGCTCGAGTTCGCAACCGAGCGCGGGGTGCAGCTGGTCGACTTGAAGTTCGTCGACCTCCCCGGCACCTGGCAGCACATGACGCTGCCGCTGGCCGCGCTTGACGCGGGCGACTTCGAGGCCGGCCTCGGCTTTGACGGGTCCTCGATCCGCGGCTTCCAGGAGATCCATGAGTCGGACATGCTCCTGATCCCGGATCCGACCACGGCGCTGATCGATCCCTACTACACCCATACCACGCTGTCGCTGATCTGCTCGGTCGCCGATCCGGTGCTCGGCGAGCCGTACGCACGTGATCCGCGCTTCGTGGCCCAGAAGGCTGAACGGCATCTGGTCGAGACCGGGATCGCCGACGTCGCGTACTTCGGCCCGGAGGCCGAGTTCTTCGTGTTCGACCACATTGCCTACGAGCAGCGCGAGCACCGCGCGTTCTACGAGGTCGACTCGGCCGAGGGGTTCTGGAACACCGGCGCGTCGCCCGGGACGAGCCCGAACCTAGCCTACAAGCTGCGCCAGAAGGAGGGCTACTTCCCGGTGCCCCCAGCCGACTCGCTCGCCAACCTGCGAGGGGCGATGGTGCTGACGATGGAGTCGCTCGGAATCCGCTGCGAATTCCACCACCACGAGGTCTCCTCGGGCGGGCAAGGCGAGATCGATATGCGCTTCCAGTCGTTGCTGCGGATGGCCGACCAGATGATGCTCTACAAGTACGTGGTCAAGAACACGGCGGCCGCCGCAGGCAAGACCGCGACGTTCATGCCGAAGCCGATCTTCGAGGAGAACGGCTCGGGCATGCATGTCCACCAGTCGTTGTGGAAGGACGGCGAGCCGCTGATGTTCGAGGCTGGCGGCTATGCCCACCTGAGCGCTCTCGCCAAGCACTACATCGCGGGATTGCTCACCCACGCGCCGGCGCTGCTCGCGTTCTGCGCCCCGACGACGAACTCCTACCGCCGGCTCGTGCCCGGCTACGAGGCGCCGGTGAACCTGGTCTACTCGGCCCGCAACCGCTCGGCCTGCGTGCGCGTGCCGATGTACCACGAATCACCCAAGTCCAAGCGGATCGAGTTCCGCTCACCCGACCCGACAGCGAACCCCTACCTCGCGTTCAGCGCCCTGATGCTCGCCGGACTCGACGGGATCAAGCGCCAGCTCGACCCGGGCGAGCCGCTCGACGCGGACATCTACGACCTGCCGGAGGAGACCCTGTCGAAGATCGGTACGGTTCCATCCTCGCTCGAGGCGAGCCTCGACGCGCTGGAGTCCGACAACGAGTTCCTGCTCGCCGGCGACGTGTTCACCCGCGGACTGCTCGAGGCCTACATCCGCTACAAGCGCGAGGCCGAGGTCGACGCGATCAGGATGCGTCCGCATCCGTGGGAGTTCGCGCTGTACCACGACGCGTGATGTTTAGCCACTGAGCACTCGGCACCCCGGTGCGTGGCCGCCGCTCGGGTGCACCTCGGCTCTGAACGCGAGGTGTGCCCGGCGGCGGCTAAGCCCGGTCTGGGCGATCGCGCTTGAAGCGGGCGAGCGCGCGCCGCCAGGCGCTCGGGCCTCGTGGCTGTGTCCGTTGCCATTCGCCCTTGGTCGGTAACCGCCCCGCCCGGCGCGCCGACAGCACGCATTTTGTGTGGGCATGGCGCCGGCGCGCGGCGTCTCCCTCAGGGACGAGCAGCATGTGCTCGCTGACCGCCGGCAGGTACCGACCGCACAGCGGGCACAAGTACGTCGCCGGCTTCCGGTTCTGTGCCCGGCGCACCTCCCACCAGTCGGCTGCCTCAAACTGGGCCATTCGTCCAAGGATCCCATCGCGTCCCTGAAGCGGCTATCGTCGCGACGATGGACCACCGCGATACGCGGATCATCGCCGAAACGAATCGCTATCGGATCACCGGGCTCCTGCGCCTTCCGCGCGACGGCTATCGCAGCCGCCTGACCGACTACCTCAACTCCTCCGAACGCGCCTTCCTGGCGTTGACCGACGTCGAGATCGCAGATCTGGGCGGCGCGGAACCGGTCGAGCACCATGAGTTTCTCGCCCTTTCGCTCAGCCACATCGTGATCGCGATGCCGGCGGATACGAGCGACCAGCCTCGCTGATCAGCCCTGTCGAAGCGATCCCCACGACCCGGACCGGGTCCGTCGGGGGCTATCCTTCAGGCATGGCAACCCGTCAAGCAGACGACCTCGAGGGTCTGAGCCGTAGCGAGGCGCTGCGCGCGTCGCCGCGGATGTTCGAGTCAGACCTGCTCGACAAGCTCTCGCGCGTGCATCCGGCGGTGCCGCCGATCCTGTTCGGACCGGCGATCGTGTTCTTGATCGTCGAGGGGTTCGTTCACGGCGTCGGCTGGGCCGCGCCGCTATGGCTTGCCGGGGGATACCTGTTCTGGACCCTGACCGAATATTGGCTGCACCGGATCGTGTTCCACTTCGAGCCCGACCACGGCATCGGCGCGCGGCTTCACTGGATCATTCACGGCGTCCATCACGACCACCCCAACGACCCGATGCGGCTGGTGATGCCTCCTTCGGTGAGCATTCCGCTCTCGGCGCTGTTCGTATGGGGGTTCTATGCCGTCCTCGGCAGCCCGGCGTTTCTGCCGTTCGCCGCAGGGTTCCTCAGCGGCTACCTGTTCTACGACATGTTGCATTACCACGTGCACCATCACCGCCCCAAGACAGCGCTCGGCAAGCGGCTGCGCGAGCTCCACATGCGCCATCACTTCCAGAACCATGAGCGCGGCTACGGCGTCAGCGCGCCGTTCTGGGACCACGTGTTCGGGACCGCCACCAAGCCGCGGTAGCCGACCGCACCACCCGGCGCTACGATCGGCGCCGTGGATTGGGGGTCTTATCGGTGGGCGATTGCGCTCGCGCTCGGGGTCTTGTCGTTGGTCGTCGCCCCGACCGCGGCCAGTGCTGACCCGACACCCGGGCAGGCGATCGCCGCGCTGAACGTCTGGCGGGCGCAGCTGGGCGAGTCGCCCGTATCGACGACCCCGGTGCCGGAGTGGGACATGGGGTGCCTGGACCACAACAACTACGAGCATTTCAACGGCGTGCTGAGCCACCAGGAGAGCCCGGGAGCACCGGGCAACACGGCGGATGGCGCGACCGCTGGTCCAGATAGCGTCCTCGCCCAGGAGGACAGCTCGCCGGGCCCGTTTCCCGACAGCCAGCTGCTCCCCGGGCCGGTCTGGGACAGTGCGGTGTTCCATCGCGCGGCGTTGCTCGAGCCGCGACTGGCCCACGTCGGTTTCAACGCCAGCACGTTCCTCAGCGCCAGCACGTACACGTCGTGGGTGTGCATGTGGATCCAGAACCTGCCGGGCGAGGGGTCGCCCTACGTGCCCCCGCACGCGATCGACAACGCGATCACGACCCCACAGCTGACCCTCTACCCGTCCCCGGCCAACGGGGCCGTGGACGTGCCGACCGCCTTCCCCGCCGGCACCGAGTCTCCCGATCCGGGCCAAGAGTCCGGCGTCCCCCCTGGCGCCAGGCTGGGGTGGCTGCTGAACGTCGAGATCAACGGTCCGTGGATTGACGGGGGCGGGGGCGGGATCGTCTGGGCCCATGGCGTGCAGGCAACGCTGGAGGACGACGCGACCGAGAGCGTCGTGCCGGTGGTCGTGAGTCAGTGCGGGAGCAACCCCTGCGCCGTCTCCGGCACGGGGTCCACCTGTGACACTTCGTCGGGGGGCACGAGCTACGGCTGTTACTTCGGCGGCGGCTTCGCGATCGTCCCGCTCGAGCCGCTCGCCCCCGACACCATGTACCGGGTCGCACTGAGCGCCGGGACCGTCAGCGACGAGAGCAACCCCGGTAGTTCGTATCCGATCCCGGCGAACTTCAGCTGGTGCTTCAGTACCGGCCCCACGTTCACGGCGAGCTCGGACTGCCCGGCATCCGGCACCCGGGCCGAGCCCGGCGGCACGGCGCTGAACCCGACCGCTCCGCTCGGGTCCTCCGGTGGCTCTGGTGGCTCTGGAGGCTCCCGCGGCGCTGGAGCGCCGGCGCCGACTGTCTCCGGGACCTCGCTGACGCTCGAGCAGGGCTTCACGGCGCTACGTTTCACGGTTGCGGCCGCCACCGGCGCTCCGGCGATCAAGTCGCTCGTCGTAAAGCTGCCGGCCGGTCTGCGCTTCTCGACCCGAGCCCGGAGCCTTGCCGCTGGAATCATCGCGGGACGCCTGCGCTTCTCCGCCCGCGCGGGCGCGAGTTCGATCACGATCAGGCTGCGGACGGCCGCGAACAAGCTCCAGCTGGCGCTGTCGAGTCCGGCGATCGAGTCGAGCGTCGGGCTGCTTCGGAAAATCAAGCGCCACCGCGTCCAGCGACTGACGGTCGTCGTGCGCGCGACCGACGCCGGCGGTAAGGCGACGACCTTCCGTCTTACGTTCGCGTTCCACTGACCGCCGGGGGGACACCGTCCCGACGAAACGGAGAGGGCGGGATTCGAACCCGCGAAAGAGCTTTCGCCCCTTACTCGCTTAGCAGGCGAGTGCCTTCAGCCACTCGGCCACCTCTCCCGGGGCTCGGGGCAGTGTAGGGGAACTCCCGACCGCCGGCGGTTGGCGGCCGCGGCTAGCATCGTGACCGGCAAGCCACCGGAGGGGTGGCAGAGCGGTCGAATGCGCTGGTCTTGAAAACCAGAGTCCGTGCAAGCGGACCGCGGGTTCGAATCCCGCCCCCTCCGCTGTTGAGACAATCCGCGCTCCCGGGTACAGTACGCACGCAGTGACGGATCTAGCAGTTCCACCCGCTCCTGGGGCGCTCGCGGAGCACGGGCCGCCGGCCGCGGTCGCGCGACCAGATTTTCAAATCGTTCCCCGCAAAGGGCTCGTGATCGTGGCGATCGTGCTGGTCCTGCTGATCGTTGCGATCGAGGTCAACAAGCTCTGGCCACTCGAGTTCTTCCACGTCGCCGGCGGGGCCGCATGGACGATCATCGACCTGTTCCTCGGCCTCGTGCTCGGACCGATCATGGGCTCGATGTCGATTCCGGCGCGAGTCGAGTTCACCACCAAGCTGATGCCGAAGATGCTCTTGATCATGCCCACGGTCGTGACGATGACGCTCGCGGCCGGCTGGCAGCTCGGCGTCAAGCTCGGAACGGTGCTGACGAGCTATCCCCACCACGCCTGGGTGGTCGCGAGCTTCATCGTGGTCGGCGTGATGTCCGTGCTCGCACTCGGCCTGCTCGAGCCGGCGAACATCGCCGTGCTCGTCGAGCTCAAGAAGCCGCGGCCGAACCCGGCCGTGATCGAGCGGCTGATGAAGCGCTTCATCTACTGCGCCGGGATCCTCGGCGCGATGCAGGTCGCCACGCTGGTGATCATGACCAGGATCGCCTCCGGCTGATGGAGCGACGCCTCCCTCCCGTCACGCCGGTCGCAATGACCTCACTCGCGCTGATCGTGATCGGCGGGATCTACCTCTCGGCGCATCTGCCCCGGCACGTCCCGCTCGGACCGGCGATTGCGCTGTTGGTTGCATCGGCGCTGCTGCTGGTGGGCAACATGGTCGCGCTCTCGCGGGTCAAGGACTTCCACTGGGCGCGCTTCTTCCAGGTCGCGAAATGGTCGCTGCTGGCCTACGCCGTGATCGCGGGGATGATCGAGTACGCGTTTGTCCGGGATCACCTCCACGGTGGCGCACTGATCGTGCTTTCGCTCTCCCTGGTGGTGTTCGCGGTGCACGTTCCGATGCTGGTCGGGTTCACGGTCGCGCGCTATGACGACCCCGCGACGCTCGGCTTCGACGGCGCTCCCGGCTGAGCGTCGCCCGGCACAGCCTGGCGTACGATCCCTCGCATGTGGCCGCCCGCAGCACTCGACTTCCTGCGCGAGCTGGAGGACAACAACGACCGCACCTGGTTCAAGGCCAACCGCAAGCGCTATGACGACTATCTGCTCGAGCCCACCCGCGAGCTGGCCGCCAAGCTCGGCCGTCTCGGCGAGCCGCGCTTCTTCCGCCCCTTCCGCGACACGCGCTTCCGGCCCGGGCCGCCGATCAAGGAGGAGATTGCCGTCGGGCTCGGCGACAGTGCGACCGGGAGCTACTACCTGCAGCTATCGCTGGACGGGCTCGTCGTCGGCGCCGGTTTGCATCACCCGGCTCCCGATCAGCTGGAGCGCTTCCGGGCGGCGATCGCCGACGCGCGCCGCGCGGCCGCATTTGAGCGTGCGGTCGACACGGCCGAGGGCTCGGGCCTGGCCGCCTCCGAGCCCGCCCTCAAGCGCGCGCCGAAGGGCTACGCACCCGATCACCCGCGGATCGACCGCCTGCGGATGAAGCACCTGACCGTATTCCGCCACCACCAGCTCGAGCCCTGGCTCCACACCCCCGAGTGCGACGAGCGGATCACGACCGAGCTCGAGTCCGCCCGCCCACTGGTCAACTGGCTATCCGAGACAGTCGGCCCCTCCACCCGTCCGCGCCCCGGCTGACTCGGGGCTAGAATCGGCCGTCTTGCGCCCGTAGCTCAGCTGGATAGAGCGTCGGTCTACGGAACCGAAGGTCGGGAGTTCGAATCTCTCCGGGCGCGCTGAGAAACCCGCTGGCGCAGAGATGTTGAGGCCGTGTCCGGCACGAGCAAACGATTGACGCTGGTCGGGACGATCCTCGGGTCGAGCATCGTGATCCTCGACAGCAGCGTTGTGAGCGTTGCGCTCCCGTCGATCCAGCGCAGCCTCGGCGGCGGCCTGGCCGGTCAGCAGTGGGTCAGCAATGCGTATCTCCTGACGCTTGGTTCGCTGATCCTGCTCGGCGGATCGCTCGGCGACATCTTCGGGGAGCGCCGGATATTCGCGCTCGGGGTCGGCGGCTTTGGCCTGACCTCGCTGCTGTGCGCGCTCGCGCCGACGATCGGGCTGCTGGTTGCGTTTCGCGCGCTCCAAGGCGTCGCCGGTGCCCTGCTGACCCCGAGCTCGCTGGCGGTTATCGTGCGCACGTTCTCCGAGCGCGAGCGCGGCCCGGCGATCGGCACCTGGACGGCGTGGGGGACGATCGCCGGAGCACTCGGCCCGCTCGTCGCCGGCGGGCTTCTGGCGGTCGGCTCGTGGCGCTGGATCTTCCTCATCAACGTCCCGCTGGTGGTCGCCTGCCTGTGGCTGATCATGCGAGCGATTCCCGCCACGAATCCGAGCGCGACGCACCGGCAGATCGACGTCATCGGCGCCCTGCTGTGCATGCTCGGGCTGGGTGGGACCGTGTTCGCGCTGATCGAGCAGCCGCGTCTGGGCTGGTCGAACCCCGCGGTCGCCGGCTCGCTGATCGGCGGCGTGACCCTGTTCGTGGCGTTCCTGCTCTACGAGTCACGCGCGCGTGACCCGATGCTCCGGCTCGACCTGTTCAAGAGCCGGAACTTCGCGGTCGGCAACGTCGAGACGCTCGCGCTGTACGGGGGGCTGTCAGCGCTGTTCTTCTTCCTCGTCCTGTACCTGCAGCAGGTCGCGGGCTACTCGCCGCTGAAGTCCGGACTGGCGTTGCTGCCCGAGAGCGTGGTCGTGTTCGCGCTCTCCTCGCGCTTCGGGGCGCTAGCCGACCGCCTGGGGCCACGTGCGTTCATGGGCGGCGGCCCGCTGGTCGCGGGAGCAGGGATGCTGATGCTGCTCACGTTCGGGGTGCACGTCGACTACCTGACCGAGGTGCTCCCCGGGATCCTCCTGTTCTCCCTGGGCCTCTCGATCACCGTGGCGCCGCTTACCGCTGCGATCCTGGCCGGGATCGACCAAGCCGAGGCGGGGATTGGCTCCGCCGTCAACAACGCGGTCGCACGCGTGGCGGGCCTGATTGCGACGGTCGCGATCGGCGCGATTGTGGCCGCGCAGTTCGGCTCGTCGCTCGATCATGATCTCGCCGGCCAACCGCTCACAGCACCCGGTCGAGCAGCCGTCGCAGAAGCCAAGCAGCTGACCCTCGGCAGGCCGTCCGTCGCCGGCGTGCCGCCGCGGGAGGCGCTGGCGATCACCGTCGCTTCTGCCCAATCCTCGCTCGACGGCTTCCGCGTCGGCATCGGGGTGGCCAGCGCGCTGGTCGTGCTTGGCGGCCTGATCGGCGCCGCGGGCATCCAAAACCCGCGGCGAGTGGTCCGAGCCCAACAATGTCCGGGCGGACAGCTCGCCGGAGCACCGCTGGATGCCGCCGGACTCCACGCCTCCGAGGCGTGAGCTATCCGAGCCGAGCTGGCCAACCGGCGGTTGCAGGACATGGTTCCCCGGCTGGAAGAGGTCGTGCTGCGATGAGTCCCGTTCTGGTTACCGGCGGGTCGATGCCCGTCGTGCGACGCCAGCGCTTCGGCGTCGCCGACGTGCGCGACGTCGCCAATCTGCACATCCGCGCCATGGCCACGCCCGAGGCCGCCGGCAAGCGCTTCCTGGCGCTGGCCGACGGACCCACGATCACCTTCCTGGAGCTGGCCCAGATCCTGCGCGAGCGGCTCGGCCCGCTCGCCGAGAGCCTGCGCGACCTCGACCTGCTGGAGAATCGATGATGACGAGTGCTGACACCGGAACCGTCCTGGTCACTGCCCCGACCGGTGGGCTGGCGCGCGCTCCGAGTGCCCCCTGACGAGACCCCCCCCGTGCGCTGCCCGCCATTGCCAGCTATGGCAAGTCTTGGGCAGAAATGAGCATCTTGACTTTGCCTATGACGCTCACGAAACTCAGCATTTGGTCTGGCATCGTCACGGGGTGAGTGAGTGAGTCTCGCGGGCATAGCCCTAGTCGCAGCGGCGACCGTACTAGTTCTGCTTGTACTCGTCGAGCTTATTGCTCGGGCGGCGAATACCAGGTTCTTCTCGACGGTGATACTGGGCCAGGATGGCCGCACTTCGACCTCTAAGACATTCATCTTGCTGTGGACGCTGCTGGTCGGGTGGGCGCTGATCGCGCTTCTGATCGCGGGAGAATTCGTTCCGACGCACGCTTGTGTCCCGCCCGCGGATATCGCAAACGCCGCTCAGAAATGCCAGGCCAAGGCGGACGAGGTTGGGCTGCTGCAGGTGGGATGGCTGCATTTCCTCCATGCCGGGCTTTCCGGCAGCTACCTGGTCCTGTTGGGCGTACCCGCTGCAGCCGGCGTCGCCGCCAAGGGAATAACCCAGTCCCAGGTGCAGGGAACCGGGTTCAAGATGCCCAAGCCAAAGGGTGGGTTCGATCCCTTCGCCAGGCTCACTGAGATCTTCAGTGCTGATGATGGCAGCACCGATATCGGCGACTTCCAGTATCTGGTGTTCAACCTGGTGACGGCCGTCTACTTTGCGTCCCAATTCCTGAATCCCGACGGCAGCGGACTGCCCACGATCCCCGACACGTTGCTCGGACTGACCAGCGTGTCCGCTGGACTGTATGTCGGTAAGAAGGCGGTAACGCGTACCCAGCCTTCGGTAACGGGCGTGTTTCCACTGCCGCTCCACGATGGCCAGCCTTTCACCGTCCTCGGTAGCGCCTTGACGGTCGATCCGGCGTCCCCCACGGACGTCCAACCGCAGATCACCATCGATGGCGTTCCGGCCACGAATGTGATCACGGCTGGAACCAATCTGTCCGCCAAAGCTCCACCTAATCTCGGACCTGGCGGCACGCCGATCGTGCGTCAACTGCAAGTACTGAACCCCTACGGGGGGATCACCACTGCCTTTCCCGTCCAATGTCTGTAGACCTTGCTGCGGCGGACATTGACGGACGGATTGGATCTCGCTTCCCCACAGCTGGCTCATCATCTGTTCAAGGAGTCACATGACGGCAGTCACGCAGACAGATCCGGGCTTCACCTTCAGGGACCCATCGCAAGTCGATCCGGTCCAGGCTGCCCTGGCCCCAAGCCATCCCGCCGGGCCGCTCGGCCCGCTGGCAGAGCTGCCCGGTACCTGGAAGGGCCACGGCTTCAACACCATCTGGCGGCCACATCATGGCGGGCAGGACCGGTTTCTGGAGCTGAATCTCACCACTGAGACTCTGGTCTTCACCAAGATCAACGGCCCGATTCCCAACCGTGGGCTGCTGATGCCGGACATCGACATGTTCGGCGTTACCTACATGCAGCAGATCGCGGAGACCAGCAGTGGGGCCGGACTGCACATCGAGCCCGGGATTTGGACCCACGTGCCGCCAACTACCAATCCGAGCGAGCCGGCAACTGTCGTACGCATGGCCTCAATCCCGCACGGCACCGCGATCCTCGCCCAGGGGACGACCCAGTTCCTGAACGGTGGGCCTCCACACGTCCCGGACAACAACATCATCCCGTTTCCGATCGGCACCCCGCCACCCGCCAATTCCGATTTCCCGGCGGGAGAACAAGCATTTCCCGAGCTCAACTTGTCGATTCCCACAGCATTCCGTCTGGTATCTCCCGGCGTGACCCAGGCGATGGTCGCGAACCCGAACAGCCTGCTCCAGGAGGCGCTCCAGGGACAGACCATCAAGAGCAGGACTTTCATCCAGATCTCCACCAGGCACAGCCCGATCCAGGGCGGCGGCACCGCCAACACCGCCTTCCTGGCTGATGCTGCGAACCCTCCAGGTGGCAACGCCAACGCAGTGGAGGTCGACGCCATCTTCTGGATCGAGACGGTGGCGGGGGCGCCAGGTGAGTCCGACACGCTTCAGCTGCAATACACGCAACTCGTCCAACTCGACTTCAACGGCCTGCGCTGGCCGCACGTCACAGTCGCGACGCTCCTCAAGCAATGACACCGCAAGCCCTACACCTCGAGTCCGCATGATGGGTACCGGAGTCGTCCCACCTCCCTCGCGACAAGCCGGCAGTCTGCCCTTTCCGCACGAGGCCCCAGGCACAGTCAACGGCGCGATGCCGTTCGATCACATCGTCGTCGTGATGATGGAGAACCACTCGTTCGACAACCTCCTCGGAGCCCTCTCGCTCGGCCGCGCCGATGTCAACGGGCTGACCTTCGACGGCTTCGGCAACGCCACGAACTCCAACCCGGGAGCGAACCACACGCCGGCGCAGGTGCACGCGTTCCCACTTGCCAACACCGCTCAGGCGAAGAACGTCTCGCAGAGTTGGAAGGCGACCCACGAGCAGATCGCCGGCGGCCAGATGAACGGCTTCGTCAGGTCCTCCGGAGCGGTCGAGCCGATGGGGTATTACACGCCCGAAGTGCTGCCGTTCGCCTACTCGCTGGCGAGCACCTTCACGCTTGCCGACCAATGGTTCTGCTCGGTACCGGGGCCCACCTATCCGAACCGGCGCTTCCTCCTCGCCGGGACGGCCTACGGCGGGACCGTCACCGGTCCGGACACGCTACTCGACTCCCCTCCGCCCCACGGGACGATCTTCGACCGCCTCTCCGACCAGCACATCAACTGGTGCGACTACTTCACGGACGTGCCGATGACCGCGGTGATTCCGTCGATCATCTTGAAGCACGCCAGCCACCACGCGCCGATCAGCAAGTTCTTCCACGATTGCCAAGTGGGCACGTTACCGGCCGTCAGCTTCGTCGATGCGGGCCTCGGGGTCATGTCGTCGATCGGTTCGGCACTCGCGTCCCTCCCCTCTCCGATCAAGGAGATGCTCAAGATACTGGGCGCCAACTTCCAGGACTCCTCCCCAGGAGAGACCGAAGAGGACCCCCAGGACATGTACTACGGCGAGGCGTGGGCACACAGCGTCGTACAGGCCGTGCTCCAGTCTCCGGCGTGGCCACGCACGCTGCTCATCTACACCTACGACGAGCACGGCGGCTACTACGATCACGTCGTTCCCCCACGTGCAATCCCTCCCGACAACATCCCGCCCAGCCTTCAACCGGGCGACCCGCCGGGGGGCTATGACATGTACGGCCCGCGTGTTCCAGCGATTGTCGTCTCGCCCTACTCCAAGCCCGGGGGTGTCACCAACGTTGTCCACGACCACACCTCGATCCTGGCCACGATCGAGACCAAATGGAATCTCCCAGCGCTGACGTCGCGAGACGCCAACGCAGCGACCGTCGTGGACTTCCTGAATCTGGCGGACCCAGCCCTCTTGCACCCACCCTTTATTCAGGCCCCTGAACGGCCTTCGGGGCTGTGAGCCACGCGGACTGGCAGCGCTCGTTCGCTGAGCCATTTCAGTCGTAGTGCCTCAGGCGGGGCCAAAGCGTTGCCCAGCGGCCCGCGGTTCGGCAGAGCAGGACTGGGAGACCCTGCTCGTCGTTGTTGAGGCCGACCCGGTCGTCGACGGTAGCGAGCGTTTCACAGTGCTCGAAGTACGGGCCGGCGTCTGCCGCGCTGTCAGAGCCGACGACCAGGGCACGGGTATCGGCCGCCGGGGGCATTCCCCATTCACTGAAGCCGTTGTGGCCGCTGTAGGCGCGCGGCAGGCCGAGCGGAGACCCGAGCAGGTCGATCGCTCCGGCCTCGCCGTAGTTGCCGGTGAAGATCGCCGTGCGGCGGCGTTGCGCGGCTGGAATCTGGCGCCATGCGGTCGACACGGTGTGGACGAAGCGGGGCCAACCGACAGTCTCCCCCTGGGCGGGGTTGAGCGCGATCACGACGCTCCCCTGCAGGTCGCGCTCAGGGAGAAGTGGCAGCGCGATGACGGCGCTGATAGCGGCGCTGAGCCCGATCCCCGCGGCCAGCACCCATGTGCGCCTCCGGGCTCGCACCGCCCACTCGACGGTGGGTATCGCACCGAGACCGAGCAGCAGGGGGTAGAGGCTCGCGAGGTAGTACGCGTGGCCGTTACCGACGAAGTACAGCAACGCCATCACGGCGTAGGTGATCGGCACGAAGCGCAGCCGCTGCCATTCGGCGCGACGAAACGGGGCAAGCAGTCCTGCGATCCAGACCGGTGCGAGCACCGGGCTGACCATCACGAGCTGGAACGGGAAGAAGCCGGCCCGTCCGCCCTCCTGACTGCCGGCGATGTTGCCGGCGACGGTGAGCTGTGGCCAACCGTGCTGTTGCTGCCAGATTACGTAGGGGGCAGCCAGCACCACAGCGGCGATCGCGCCGGCGGCGGCCCACCACGACAGCAAAAGTGATCGCGGACCGACGACGAGCAACGTGACCACCATCACGCCGGCGACCAAGCCGACCTGGGGCTTGGCCTCGATGCCAACGCCGACGACCACGCCGGCGACGAGAATCGACGGCCCGCTCCCACGGACGATCGCCCGGACCGCCAGCCACCCCAGTACGGTCGTGCTCAAGAGATCGAACGTCGTGGTGCTCACAAGGTGCGCGACGGCAAGCGCAAAGCCCGACGAGGCCGTGCACGCCGCAGCGAGAATCTGTGCGCGCGTGCTCCCTCCAACTTCTCGCGCGATCAACCCGGCGAGGCTCGTCGTTGCGATGGCAGCCAAAGCCGAGGGGGTTCGGAGCACGAGCAGCGACCCCGGCGCGATCGCGTGCATTGCCCAGGACACCAGCGGGACGATCGGTGGCTGGTCGGGGTAGCCGAACGCTGGATGCGAGCCGGCGATGATGAAGTACATCTCGTCGCGGTGATATCCGTACCGCATGCTGGTCGCGAGCAACACAAGCAGCTGAGCGCCGGCGATAAGCCCGACCCAACCGCTCAAACGCGCCCGCGTTGGCGGCATAACAGCGCCAGACCGCTGTTCGCCTGAGTCTGCGAACGATTCTGGCTCCACGACAGCACGTACGCTAATCCTTCCCGAGCGCGAACGTTGCCCGCCCGCGTGGCAACGGGGTGTCAGTGCCCGGCGGCCTGACCGCCGTCGATGTGCAGCGTCTCGCCGGTGACGAACGCGGCCCGCTCGAGGTACAGGACCGCGTCGACGACGTCGCTGATCTCGCCGATCCGGCCGAGGGGGTGCAGGGCGGCCATGCCCTCGTAGGATGCGGAGTCGTTCAGGGGGGTTCGGATCACTCCGAGCGCGACTGCGTTTACACGCACTCCGCGTGGTGCGTATTCGATCGCCAACGAGCGAGCCACGGCGGCCAGTCCGCCCTTGGTGAGCGCCGCCAGCGCGGACGGTCGCGTGCTGTCGGGTTGGTCAACCAGGCTCGTCGAGATGTTGACGACGTGGCCGCTGCCCTGGGTGACCATCTGCCGGATGACGCGCTGGGTGATGTGGAAGAACCCGGCCAGGTTCACGGCAGTGATCGCCGTGTAGTCGTCAGGTGTGTATTCCGTGAACGGCTTGCCGATGAAGATCCCGGCGTTGTTGATCAGGCTGTCGATCCGGCCAAACTGATCGAGCGCCTGCCCCACCACGCGCTCGGCAGTCTCCGGCTCCGTGATGTCGCCTTCGACGGTCAGGAAGTCGGGCGCCTGAGAGTCGGGCATCGAGCGCGCGGTGCCCACGACGGCGTATCCGGCACCGCGGAACCCGGCTGCCAGGCCTGCGCCGATGCCCTGCGAGGCGCCGGTGACGATCGCGACTCTTCGGCCGACGGCGGGCACGGGCGTCGGTGATTGGGGATCAGGTGCGGGAGTCATCGGACGGGGTGGTTGGAGAGTAAGGTGAGCGCATGAACCCGGGGGGGCCGGAACGTGCGGAGCGCCAAACTGCTACGCCTTCGGCCGGCGAAGCATCCCAGCTCGCCCTCCTCGATACCGCGCTGGACTGCGTGATCGCGATCGACGATCACGGCTGCGTGACCTACTTCAACAAGTCAGCGCAGCGGACGTTCGGTTACGGCGCGGACGAGGTCACCGGTCGCGAGCTCACCGAAGTGATCGTGCCGCCGGCGCAGCGAGACCCACACCGGCGCGGCCTGGCCCGGTATTTCGAAACCGGAGAGGCGAGCATTCTCGGTCGCCGGATCGAACTGACGGCGATGCGCGCCGACGGGACCGAGTTTCCCGTCGAACTGACCGTAACGAGAATCGAGCCGCCGGGCGCGCCTGGGTTCATCGGATTCGTGCGCGACATCACCCCGCGGGTGCGGGCGCAGCAGGAGCTGCGCGCGGCCCGCGACCGGGTCGTGTCGATCGCAAACGAACAGGCGGCGTTGCGGCGCGTCGCCACGCTGGTGGCCCGTGAAGCGACGCCTGAGGAACTGTTTGCGGTCGTTGCCAGAGAAGCCGCCCAGCTTCTCGCAGTTCGGTTCACGAGCATCCTGCGCTACGACTGGCACGGCAACGTCACCGCCGTCGGCGTGTGGGGGGAAGCGAGGCCCTTTGTTCTCGGCGCCTCGTGGCCGCTCGAGGAAGCCGTGGCCGCGCAGGAGATCTGGCGCACGCGCCAGCCGGTGAGCGTCGATGTGGCGACGTTTGACGGCGGCGTCGCAGAGGCGATGCTGCGCCACGGCCTGCGGTTCGGGACCGGTGTGCCGATCGTCGTGGAGGGCCGCCTGTGGGGCGCGATGACGGCGCTCGAAAGCGAGCCCGACGCGCTCCCTGCCGGCGTCATCGACCGTCTCGGGAGCTTTACGGAGCTGGTCGCCACGGCACTCGCAAACGCCACCACACGATCGGAGCTGATCGCGGCGCGGCGGCGGGTGATCGAGGCGGCTGACGCGACCCGCGAGCGCCTCACGAGAGACATCCACGACGGCGCCCAGCAACACCTTGTCAATACGCTCATCAATCTTCAGCTTGCCCAGCAGAAGTGGGCATCCGAAGCCGGCCGTGCTCGGGAGCTGGTCGAGATCGCGATCGGCGAGGCCGAAAGCGGAATCGAGACACTGCGGGAGCTGGCGGCGGGCATCCACCCGGCGATCCTCAGCGACCGCGGGCTCGCCGCTGCGCTCGACGCGCTTGCCGCCCGGCTGCCGATTCCGGTAAGCCTCGACATCGCAGACGTCGACCTCGCGACAGCGCTGAGCGCGAGCGTCTACTTCTTCTGCTCAGAGGCACTGACCAACGTCGTCAAGCACGCATCTGCGAGCTCAGCCTGGGTCAGCGTCGCTGTGGGCGACGGCTCGCTGACCGTGGAGGTTAGCGACGACGGCATCGGCGGCGCCGAGATCGGCTCAGGAGGAAGCGGGCTTGTTGGTCTGAACGACCGGATCGCGGCGCTCGGGGGAACGCTGGACCTGGCCAGTCCCAACCGAGGAGGCACGACTCTGACCGCACGCATACCGCTGCCCGCTTGAGGTGCCGCCGACGCTCACGGCTCGAGGAACTGGCTGAGGTCGGTGGCCGCGAGCTCCGTCTTGGGGATGAAGCCGCCCGCGCCACTTTGACGCAACCGGTCGGCCGAGACGGCTGTGCGATCGGTCGATGTCAGCAGGACCCTCGGCTGGCCCGGGCGTGCATGCAGCTTCTCGGCGAGCGTCACGCCGTCGCCATCAGGCAGCCTGACGTCGAGCAGGACCGCGTCCGGGTCGAGTTGATCGCACTTCAGCAGCGCGTCTGCGACTGTGGTCGCCTGTCCGAGCACGCGGTACCCCTGGTCGGCGAGCAGCTCCGCCGCTGCGCGACCGAAGCCGCGGTCGTCATCGACGATCAGGACGGAAGAGCGCGCCGGCACTTCGTCTAAACGGTTGCGTTGATGCCATCAGCAGGTTTGAGGATCTCGCGTCTGCCGATGCGCCCGCAATGGGGCTATCCCTAGGACTCAGCGCTTGAGGTACTGAAGTACGGCAAGGACACGGCGGTGATCCTGTGGGACCGAACGCAGCCCGAGCTTGTCGAAGATGCTGGTGACGTGGCGTTCGATCGCTCCGACCGTGACCACCAGCCGCTCGGCGATGGCGGCATTGGAGCGGCCCTCGGCCATCAGCGACAACACCTCGCGCTCGCGTGGCGTCAGGTCTTTCAGTGGGCCGCCGGCGCGCGGGCGTCCGACCATCCGTTGCACCACTTCCGGATCGAGCGCGGATCCACCCCGGGCCACCCGCCGGACGGCGTCGACGAACAGCGACAGATCACCGACTCTGTCCTTGAGTAGGTACCCGGCCCCCTCGGCGCGATCGCCGACGAGGTCAAGCGCGTAGCCGGCTTCGAGGTACTGCGAGAGGATCAGTACACCGACGTTTGGGGTCTCGGCACGAATCTGTTGCGCAGCACGGAGTCCGTCATCCGTGTTATCTGGTGGCATCTGGATGTCGGCGATCACCACGTCAGGCTTATGAGCGCGGGCCTTGCGGATCAGGTCGGTGGCATCGGCCGCCGTGGCGACGACTTCGAACCCGGCCTCTTGGAGCACTGTCACGATGCCCTTGCGGGTCAAGGGCTGATCCTCCCCGACGACTATCCGCACAGGCGCGGCATGACCCATGTACGTACGCTACGACACGCGCACGGATGATGTCGGGCTACAGCTAGCCCGCCCGACGCTCGGGTCATCCCCACGGGAGCGCATGGAGCCTGCGGGATGGCCGCAGCGGCTGAACCGGCGCACACTTGGTCCGGGTCCGGAACGCGAGACGTCGGGAAGGCAGGAACCAACAGTGACGACCGCCACTTTGCCAGCCGCATCGCGCCTTATCGGCCGCAGCGCCGAGCTCGAGGTCCTGTTTGGACTCGTTGACAGAGCGTCGCAAGGAGGTGAGGCGTTGGTCCTCCGCGGTGAGCCCGGGATCGGGAAGACATCGTTGCTCCAGGCGGCGGGCCGGCGTGCGGCTGACGCCGGGCTCCAGGTGCTGAGCACGGCGGGAGTGCAGTCAGAGGCGGACTTGGCATTCGCAGGCCTGCATCAACTGGTGCTGCCCGTACTGGCGCAAGTGCGCCCGCCGAGGTCTAGTCGGCTCGAATATCTCCCAGGCCCGCAGCGCGATGCGCTAACGGCCGCGTTCGGGCTCAGCGGCGAGGCCGTCCCGAGCCGCTTTCTGGTTGGTGTGGCGGTGTTGGGTCTGCTATCGACGGTGGCGGAGGGGCGCCCGCTGGTGTGTCTCGTCGATGATGCGCAGTGGTTGGATCGGGCCTCGGGGCAGGCGCTGGCGTTCATGGCCCGCCGGCTGGCGGCGGAGTCCGTGGTGGTGCTGTTCGCCAGCCGAGAGCCGAGCGACGAGCTCCGAGGACTGCCTGAGCTCGTCGTCGACGGTTTGGCGGATCGACATGCACGGGAGCTGCTGAACTCAGTCGTCCAGGCGCCGTTTGATGAGCGGGTTCGCGAGCAGATCGTGGCCGAGACGCGGGGGAACCCGTCGGCGCTCTTGGAGTTGCGGCGGGGGCGCTCGCCGGCGCAGCTGGCGGGCGGGTTCGGGCTGCCGGACGTCCGGTCACGGCCGGGTCGGATCGAGGAGGACTTGATGCGGCGGCTCGAGGGCTTGCCGAACCAGACTCGGCTGCTGTTAGTGGTCGCGGCCGCGGAGCCGATCGGCGATCCGGCGCTACTGTGGCACGCAGCGGCGCGGCTCGGGATTGCGCGCGGGGCGTTGGAGCCGGCAGAGAGCGCCGGGTTGATCGAGATCAGCGCGCGGGTGCGGTTTCGCGATCCGCTGGTCCGCTCGGCGGCCTACCGGTCCGCATCGGTTCACGCGCGGCGCAGCGTGCATGTCGTGTTGGCAGAGCTGACCGATACCGAGGCTGATCCCGATCGCCGCGCCTGGCATCGGGCGCAAGCGACGACCGGTCCCGACGAGGATGTCGCCGGAGAGCTCGAGCGCTCCGTCGGACGGGCGCAAGCACGTGGGGGGCTCGCGGCGGCGGCGGCGTTCGTGAACCGGGCGGTGGCGCTGACGCCGGATCCGGTGCGCAAGGCGCAGCGGGCGCTGGCCGCGGTAGAGATCGACCTGCAGGCGGGCGCATTCGAGGTCGCGCGGGGATTGCTGGCGGCCGCCGACGCGGGACCGCTCGACGACCTCGGACGCGCTCGAGTGGAGCTGCTGCGCGCACGGCTCGCGTTCGCTTCCGGCCACGCGGGCGACGCTCCACCGCTGCTGCTGAAGGCCGCCAGCTGGCTTGAGCGGCTCGACTTTGAAGCCACGCGTGAGACCCACCTCGATGCCTTTCACGCGGCACTGACGACAGGCCGCTTCTCGAGCTGCGGCATGCGTGGGCTCGCCGAGGCCGCCCGTGCCGCGCTGCCGGCCACGAATCGGCGCTCCGCTCCAGACCTGCTACTGGACGGTGTGGCAACGTTGATAACCGAGGGTTACACGGCAGGCTCACCGGTCTTGAAGCGGGCGCTGAGTGCGCTGCGCGGCCAGGAGCTCTCCAGCGAGGAGGGATTCCGCTGGCTCCCGCTGGGCTGCCGCATCGCTCATGAAGTCTGGGACGACGAGAGCTGGTACGCGCTCAGCACTCGGCTGATCGAGCTGGCCCGGGATCGCGGTGCGCTGGCCGTGCTCCTAGCCGGGCTGCACTCGAGCTTGGCGATGCGGCTATTCCAGGGCGAGTTGGCCGCGGCGGCCTCGATCGCCGACGAGGCCGGGCTGGTGAGCGAGGCGATCGGAAATCGCTTCGGGTCCTACGGCACGCTCGTCGTCGCCGCGTGGCGGGGCGACGAAGCGATGACTTTGCAGCTGGCCGAGACTGCAGCAAGAGAACTGGCGGCGCGGCGGGAAGATCAGTGGGTGACCGGCACCCGCTGGGCGACCGCGGTGCTCTACAACGGGCTGGGGCGCTACGAGGAGGCCCTCGACGTCGCCGAACGAGGCAGCGGGGTCCCGCACGAATTGGGCTACTCGAACGGGTTGATGATCGAGCTGATCGAGGCAGCGGCCCGGCGCGGCGCGCCCGAGCGTGCGGCCGCTGTCCTTCCGCGCCTCTCTGAAGCAGCCCACGCGAGCGGAACTGACTGGGCGCTCGGGGTGGAGGCCCGGGCGCGGGCGCTGCTGAGCGAGGCCAAGGTGGCCGAGCCGCTCTACCGCGAAGCGATCGACCGGCTCGCCCGCACGCGGGCCCACGCCGACCTCGCGCGCGCTCGCCTCCTCTACGGCGAATGGTTGCGTCGCGAACGTCGGCGACTCGACGGCCGTGAGCAGCTGCGCGCAGCCCGGGAGATGTTCCTGAGAATGGATGCCGGTGCGTTCGCGCTGCGCGCTGAGCGCGAGCTGCTGGCGACGGGCGAGCGAGCCCGCAAACGAACCGCGCAAACCCGGGAGGACCTGACGGCCCAGGAGACGCAGATCGCCGGCCTCGCCCGCGACGGCCTCTCCAACCTCGAGATCGGCGCGCGGCTGTTCATCAGCCCCCGGACGGTCGAGTGGCACCTGCACAAAGTCTTCAGCAAGCTCGACATCAACTCGCGCAACCAGCTCGGGCGAGCGCTGCCCGGAGAACCGAGGGCCGCGCTGGCCGTCTGACCCCGGCGGCGGAGAGCCAGGGCAGCGTCGCGGCCGCCAGCCTGATGCGGCGGGGGCCGCGATCAGCGCGCGGTGACGATCGCTGGGGCTCGATGCCGACCGCGACCGATCCACTCACGGAGGTCCCCCGATCGATCCCACCAGGGATGGATTGTGTCACGCCAACAGCCCGCCCACCCGGACTGGCCGGGCGGGGCGGGCATGCTCGACGCTGCTGCGATGCGGCTAGCGCCGGCGGGGCCGGGGCCGCGGCCGGGTGAACGTGAGTGTCTGGGTGGACAGCGTGATCGTCCTGCCGCTCGCGAGCCGCTCGGTCACGGCGAGCTTCGCCTTCAACGTGTGGCGGGCCGCCAGGAGCGCCCTACCGGTGGCGTTCAGCCCGATCCTGACCTTGACGCTCTGTCCAGCCGTGAGCCGGGCGCTCGCCGTCCCGAGAACCACCGTCTTGCGGATCTTCCTGGTGTTGGCGCGCGCGCTGACCGCGATCAGCCTGTGACCCTTGAACGTCTCGACCACGGTCAGCGTGAGGCCGACGCGGCAGGTCGCCCCGCCAGAGCCGCGGCAGCTGACACTGACCGTCGCGGACGTGCCCGATACCTTCGCGTGGCCGACCGACACGGTGCCCGAGCCGGGTGGTGGTGGCGGCGGGGGTGGTGCCGAGGTCGTGGTGAGCTGCTGATCGGAACCCACGAACGTGCCGAAATCGCTGCTTGCGACTGCTCGGTAGTGGATTGGGGTGCCCGCCGGCAGGCCGGTCAGGGCCGCGCTGAACGAGTCAGCCGCGTCGTCGGGACCAGTCGTCTGCGGCGCGGTGCTGAGGCCGTAGGCGGAGGTTGGGCCGTACTGGAACGAGACCTTGACAGCGGCGCCCTCAGGATTGACCGAACCGCTGACCGTCGCCGTCGAGGTCGTGATTGCAGACGCGCCGCCGGTCACAGGCGTGCCCGGCTGATAGGCGTCGGCGAACAGGCCTCGCGGGCTCGTCCCGTTGGTGGACAGGAAGAACGGCGTCCCGACCGCCGCACCCTGACACGCCGAGCCGTCGGCGTTGAACGGCGTCGCGATACATGCGGAGGAGATCGGCTCGCGGACGTCCGCCTGCGCCGTCGGCGTCAGCGGCACGTCGCTCTCGTCGAGCACGAATGTCGGGTTCGCCGCGCCCACGAGGTGACCGACGAACGCCTTCTCCACCCCGCCGCCGATGTCCTCACGCCAGCTGACATAGGGGGTGTTGCCCGAGAACGTGATGTCCGGACGGGTCGAATCGTTGGCACCGACCGAGATCGGCGCGCCGTTGTTCACGAGCTCGAAGTGCGCGCTCGCGCCGGATCCGACGAGCCGTGAGACGAACACCTGCTTGACGCCGTTCAGCGTCTCGTCCCACGTGACCCACGGGACCGTTGGGTTGCCCGCGGTCATCGTGCCGGCCGCCACCTGCGGGTCCTCGGCGTCCTTCCCCGGGTTCTTGTTGAGCGAGCACTGCTCCTCGTTGCTCACAGACTCGGCGCAGTTGCCGAAGTGGTGGGTGCTCCCGGTCGTGTCCAGCGTTGCCTGTAGCTGGCTGCCGACTGCAACCCAGTGAAAGCCACCGGTGGCCGAGCCGTCGCTAATGCCCTTGGCGGCGAACACCATCTCGTTGGTGTTCAGTCCGAGCGTGCCGGTGCCCGTCTCGTACCAGACGACCCACGGAACCGAGTCGTTCGCGCCTGTGAACGCGATGTCGGGCTCGATCCCGCTGCGGGTCGGATCGACGTTCAGGCTCGGGTCGTTTGCGCCCGGCCCCACCCGCGGGATCCCGACCTCCTGGAAGCAGAACGTGCCGACCGCCGGGACGTGCCCGGTGCCGTCGTTCACCCCGGCCGGCGTGACGCCGTCGCAGTTCGATTGGCCCGGCCCGATCGGCCGGCTGACGAAGATCTGGTCGGCGCCGTTGACCGGAGACGAGGTCGTCTCCTGCCACGTTACCCATGGCCCCGGCTTGGTCGGATCGACGGCCGAGCCGCCCGCGACTGCGGGGTTCTCGGCGTCCTGGTTGGTGTGGATGTTCAGGGACGGGACCGGCATGCTGCCACCGCCGGTGCCGCGGCCCTGGCCGCCGAAGATCCACTTGCCCTGGTTCGCGTCACCCGTGTTGTCGAACCGGCTGGCGAAGATGTTGTTGGCGCCGAAGCCGCTACCGGTCGTGGTCTCATACCAACTGGCCCAGGGCACCGTCCGGCCGGCGCCGGCGAAGTCGATCGCGGGCGCCTCGCCGTCCTGGCCCTGGTCGAAGTTCAGTGAGCCGCTGAACGTCGGGCTCGCGCTCGAGCGGCCGCCGACCGTGCCGTTGCCCCGTGTCGTCCACGCCCCGTTCGCAAACGAGCGCACGAACACCTGGTCGGAAGCGCTGCCCGCCTCGAGCTGACGGAAGATCGCCCACGGCACCGCGACCTTGCCGGCGGTCAGGGCACCGCCCACCACGTCCGCGTTGGTCGGGTCCTCACCGCTGACGCTCTGCGACTTGTCGATCCCGGCCGCGAGATCGTCGTTGACCTGCGCTCCCGGCGGCAGCGCCTCAAACGCCGCCGCGGAACCCGCTGCCGCCAGCGCCGCGAGCGCCCCCACCACGGCGACCTGCGTCCGCCGTGCCCTGCTGATCCCCACCCTCATACGTGGCTCCTTCGTACCTGGTTCGCGTTCCATCCTCGAACCCCATTACGGCCGGGCAGCCCCAGACGGTTCGCGTGCGCTGATTTGCCCCGACAGATGGGGACGTTACTCGCTTTTGCCACCGGGATGGGGGAGGTTTGGGCGGGAGGCGTCCCCAGGTGGTGGTGGACGCCCGGGGCGGGCGAAATCCGGGTGCGGCGACATGCTCACGGGCCCAAGCGACGTGCTCACGGGCCTAAGCGACGTGCTTACGGGCCCAAGCGACGTGCTCACGGGCCCAAGCGACGTGCTCGCGGGCCCAAGCGACGTGCTCGCGGGCCCAAAGTCCGCGCCCGCGGCCCGTCCTTGGTTACGTAGGCATGGCTTGGCTCAGGCAGTCAGCGCAACGCGGGGTGATGCTTGGGGCTGGAGCGTTCGCCGGGAGAGCGACCGTGGTCGCCAGTTCTCAGCGCGACCGCTTCGCGTGCAGTCCGCGCGGGGGGTTCCGGCCATTTCGACATCCCGGCAGCCGACCGTCGGTGGGGCTGAGGGGAGGCCTCTGGGGACGGTGGCTCGGCCACTTGGCTGGCTGTCGCCGGCGTGCGGCTCGGTGAACGGCGCTGGTGAAGGGTGGCTTGCGGCGGGAGGCCGCGGCGGGCCCAGGAGGCCGGCGGGACCGGGCCGGGCTGCGGCGGGCCGCGGGCCGGGCTGTCGGGCGGGCCGGGCGGGCCGCGGGGGGCCGGACGGGCCGGCGGGCGGGGCGGGCGGCGGGCGGGGCGGGGGGAGCGGGCGGGCGGGGCAAATCCGCCCCGGCGGCATGCTTAACGGCTCAAAGCCGACACCCCAAGACCTTCCTTGGCTACATAAGCATGCCCCACATGCTTATGTAACCAAGGTCCGAACGGAACGGGCGATTTGTCCCCGTATGCAGGCGAAAATGCCGAATTTTGCTCATCACCGTCCAGCCCGGCCACCCTCACCAGCGCCGTTCCCCGGGCAGACCGCCCGCCCGGGCCGCCCTGCCGGCCTCCGAGGCACCGCCCGGGGGACCGCCCTGCCGGCCTCCGCTCCACTGCCCCAACCCCGGCCCCGCCCCCCGGCCTTCCTTCCCCGCCCAGGGCGCGCCGGACGGGCCGCGGGGGGCCGCGGGCCGGCCGGGCGGAC
This sequence comes from uncultured Solirubrobacterales bacterium, assembly GCA_963769695.1. Lineage (GTDB taxonomy): Bacteria > Actinomycetota > Thermoleophilia > Solirubrobacterales > Solirubrobacteraceae > Palsa-465. Next base: position 191,983 of record CAVYMX010000008.1, read on the forward strand.
AGGCGGGGGGAGCGTGCGGGCGGGGCAAATCGGCCCCGGCGGCATGCTTAACGGCCCAAAGCCGACACCCCAAGACCTTCCTTGGCTACATAAGCATGCCCCACATGCTTATGTAACCAAGGTCCAAATGGAGCGGGCGATTTGTCCCCGTATGCAGCCGAAATTGTCAGATTACTGACACCATCGGGCCCGGCCGCACCCTCACCAGCGCCGCTCGGGCCAGCCGCCCGTCGACCGCCCCGACCGCCCGCGCCTCAGCCAGTCGAGACGTGCCCGATCAGCACCCGGCGGCCGGACGAAGCCGGGCTCCCGCCGGCCTGCTGCTGGGTGACCGTCAGGGTTCGGTACTGGGTGACCGGAACGCCCGACCACAGCGTCACGCTCCGGGCGTCGTTGAACGTGCCGACGGGGACGAGGATCCCGGCCGCGTTCTTCAGCCACGCCTGGTAGTAGCGACCGTTGTCAAGCCGGGGCAGCCCGGTCGCCGAGAGCTTGATCTCCCAGCCCGTGGTCATCTTGGTCAGCGTCGCCGAACCATGCGCGTCGGGGGCAAGCGGCGTCCCGGAAACGACCATCGCGAAGTGCAACGGCGCCGGGCCGTTGTTGCCCGACGTCACCGCAATCACGATCGCGACCGCCGCGACGGCGGCGATCGCGGCAAATCCGTAGAGGGGACGGCGCAAAACGCCGTGCAAGCGCCACGGCCGGCGTCGAGGCGTCGCGGCTGACCGCGGTTGCGACGCGGCCTCGTGCTCGATCGCCTGGACCACCCGGTCCTCCAGCCCCGGGTCCGGCTCCTCCCACGTCTCGGTCGCGCGCAACAGCATGCGCAGCTCGTCTAGCGAGGCCCGCTCGGCCGGCGGCAGGGACTCGACAGCTTCACCAGCCAGGTACGCAATCCGTTCGTCGTCGCTGTCCGTCAATGAAGCTCCTCTACGTCCCTATTACGGTAGACCAAAGCAAATCGGTTCATTCCCGGAGGTGTCCCAGCTCTGCCGCTAACCGCTTGTGGGCCCTGAACGATCGCGACTTCACGGTGCCCACGGGCAACTTCAGCTGCTCGGCGATCTGGCCGTGGGTCAACCCTTCGAAATGTTGCAGGCGCACCACCAGCTGCTCGTCGGCGGGCAACTCGGCAAGCGCCCGTCGCACCTCCCACACGTCGAACACCGCTTCGGCCGATTCCGGCGCCGACGAAAGTGCTGGATGCCCTTCAGCGACCGCGTCGAGCGGATCGGCACGCCGGAGCCCCTCGCGCCGATACAGGTCGTCGCAACCCGCCGGGCGATCGCCGCCAGCCACGGTCCAAGCTCCCGTTCCTCATCAAAGCTCGCGGCCGCGCGCCATGCCTTCAAGAACGCCTGCTGGGTCGCTTCCTCGGCCAGGCCGCGTTCGCCGAGGACCTTGTAGCCGACTGGGTACACCAGGCGACCGTACTCGCGGTAGACCTCGCGGACGGCGTCGGGATCGCCATCCCGAAAACGCCTCCTGACGGCGCGGTCCACCACTCGGCGGAAGCTAGCGCTTTAGCGAGAACCGACGAGACTTACGATGACCGGCCTTCCAGGCGGCGCCGTGGGCCCACCGACGTTCCGGCGCGAGCGCCACTAGCCGCTTGGGCGTGTGTTGATGAAGAAGACCACCCGCTGCCCCTGGACGGCAGTGATCCGCACATGCGCGACGTAGGGCCTCGGCTCGGGCCCCGTGAAGTGACAGTCGAAGGTGTTGCCCACCTTGGCCGCGACCCCGACGGGGCATTTGACGTCCGTCGGCCGGAACCCCGTCTGCTGAGCAACGAGGTTCGCCACCGACTGTTCGGCTCCGTGCTGCTTGATCGTCACCGTACCGCAGCCGACCAAGATGGTTCCGGCCGCGAGCACCAAGGCAGCGGTGCGCACGGGCGCAATAACAAAGCTCACCTTCGTGGGGAGCCTCAGGCCGTCGGTGACGCAGGCGCCGCCGGTGACTCGCGAGGTTCCTCGACGCGCCGGAGGGCGGCGACGCCAACCCCGATTCCGAGCAGCGCCGGAGCAGTCACGAGAGCCGTCGACAACTTGGAGATCTGGCCGGCGCGACCCGCCAGGATTCCGGCAACGCCATCGGCCACGTCGCACAGGATCCCGAGTTGCAGCCACAGCCGCCGGCTCTGCCCGCCGCTCAGCTGCAAGCCTGCAGCGAGCGCCACATCGCGCACTCCGAACAGGCGTCCAACGTATGGCAACTGCGGATTGGCGTCGGCATCGAGGCCGAACAGACCCCCCGCCAGCCGCGGGGCGATCCACACGCCGGCGCCGACGCTGGCGCGGAGCCCCGTGAGAATCGCGATCTCCACCATGGCGCGCGATGGTATTCGATCCCGTGCGTGTGCGTCGGTCAGGCTTTTTGGTCGCCGTCTTGTGGTTCTCCGGGGGTCTCTGGGAGCTCCGGCGCGGATGAGCGGCTGTCGGACATGTTCTGCTTGACCGAGTCGAAGATCGTCAACCCCTGCCCGACGAGCCCGGCTGCGATCTGGCCGAGGCCGTCGGCACCGTTGAGCACGTTGATGTTCGCGTTGGCGAGACCATTGGCCGCCTCTCTGACGATCTGGGGCAGCTGGTCGATCAACATCCGGTCGAGCGCGACGCGGTTGTACGAGGCCGCCGCCTCGGCCTGGATCTTCATCCGTTCGGCGTCCGCCTGGGCGATCACGCGTGTCTTCTCGGCATCGGCCTCGGCGGGCTTGACGACCTCTGCCACCAGCTGTTGCTGACGTAGCTCGGCTTGGCGTTGAGCCAGCTCGGTCTGCGCGGCGATGACCTCGCGTTGAGCGCTGGCTTGCGCCAGAGGGCCTGCCTGATCCGCCTCTGCCTGAGCCTTGTCAACCTCGGCCTTGTACTGCGCCTGCACGACCGCGGTCTGCCTTCCGTATTCGGCTTGCTTGCGCTGTGACTCCTGCTCGGCCTCGGCTGCTGCCTGGTTGGCCTGCGCCTGCGCGATCTTCGCCTGGCGCTGGATCGCCGCGTTGTGCGGCGCGGCCATCGCGGTGATGTAGCCCGCGCCGAGATCGTCGATCGACTGGATCTGGAGCGAGTCGACGATCAGGCCCATCTTTACCATCTCGGCCTTCGAGCCGTCGAGCACCTCTGTCGCCAGCTTCTGCCGTTCGGTGACGATCTCCTCGACAGTCATCGAGCCGACGATCGAGCGCAGGTGGCCCGCGAAGATCCGCCCCGCGAGCACTGACATCTGATCCTGGTCGGACAGGAACCGCTGCGCCGCGTTCACGATGCTCTCGTCGTCATTGCCGACCTTGAACGCAATCACCGCGCGAACCTCGAGCGTGATCCCCTGCTTGGTGACGCACTGCTCAGCGACCTCCGCCTCACGCATCGCCAGCGTCAGGAAGCTGGCATGACGAAACAGCGCCATCACGAACGCGCCATGACCTGTCACCACCCGGAATGGGGTGCCGTCCCGCCCCGCCTTCGCACCGGAGATCAGCAGCGCCTCGTCGGGCGAGGGCACGCGATAACCAAACATCACTTCTCCTCTCAGGGATTACCCGCTAGCCCGTCCCCAGGTTCGCCTGGGTCGGGCCATTCCATCACATCAACTGTCCGCCCGCCACGCGAGTTGAACACCAGCACGGTCGTACCTTTGCTGAGTGGCAGCTCCGACCAGGCCAGGTAAGCCTCGGTTCCGCCCCGCATCGTCACGAGCACCTCGCCGGGCCCATCAGGCCCGCGCGTGGCAACTATCACCTTGCCGGTACAGCCGACCGCTGACTCATCGGGAGCCACCCGCGTGTTCTACCAGCATCGCACCACGGACTTCAGCGTACTGAGCTACCGACGGCGGGGCGGGGCCGGGGTTAGGATCCACCGCCGTGGAGCGCGAGATGCACGGACGGTGGCCGATCGTCGGGGCGGTCGGATTGCTGCCGGTCACCGCGCTTGCGGTCAAACGGCCCGGCCTTCGGCCGCTGGCTGCCTTGCTCTGGCATCAAACCGAGGAATGGGTTTGGCCGGGCGGATTCCTGCCGTGGATCAACCGGGAGGTGATCGGGTCAGCCGAGGACGAGTTTCCGCTTGATCGCAAGCTCGGGTTCATGATCAACGTCATGTTCGGCTGGGGGTTCAGCGTCGCGACGATGGCGGGATCGGGTGCTGCCGCCCCTACAGCGCTGCTCTACGTGAGCCATCTGGGCAACGTTGGCCTGCATGTCTCATGGGCCGCGCGACACCGGAGGTATGACCCCGGGGCGATTACCGCTGTCACGACGCTGACGCCGACCGCGATCGTCGGACTACGTGGACTCGCTTGTGATCGATCGCTCTCGCGCCGGAGCTTGGGCGCGGGGGTACTGGCCGGCGGAGTCCTGGCGGTCGTCCTGCTTCCAGCGATGAGGCGACGCGTCAGATGCCGAGCGCCTCAATCAGCATCTGCGCCACTTTGCGCGCCGAGTATTGCTGCTGACCGGTGATCAACCTGCCGTCACGGACGGCGAACGCCTTGAACAGCCCGCCTTGGACGTAATTGGCGCCGCGCCGCGTGAGCTCGTCCTCAACGCGGAACGGCATCACCTTCTGTCCGACGAACGTGTCGCTGAATTCCTCCTCCTCGTTTGCGAAGCCGGTGACGGTCTTCCCCTCGACGAGGTAGGAGCCATCTGACAGCTTGAGATCGACGAGCGCTGCGGTGCCGTGGCAGTAGACACACGTCGGTTTCTCGGACTCGTAGAAGTGGCGCAGCGCGCGATGGAGGGCATCGTTCTCCCGGAACGTGAACATCGGCGACTGTCCACCCGCGACCATGATCGCGTCGTAGGCGTCGAGGTCGACCTCGGCCAGCTTGGGCGTACTGTCGAGCAGAGCGAACAACTCCGGGGTGTTGACAAAGCCCATCGTGACCAGGTCCTCGGCTGACCATTTGGAGGGGTCGCGCGGGTCGCTGAGCGAGTCCATCTCGACCTTGCCGCCGGCGGGACTCGCGATCGTCACCCCGACGCCCCGCTCGGTCAGCTCGTAGTAGGGATGGGTCAGCTCGGCGCCCCAGAATCCGACCGGCCAGCCCAGCGTCGTGGACGTCGATGGATTGGCGACGACGATCAGCACTTGCTTGCGCTGGCTGGACACCGCGTCGACCCGCATGTGGTGGTCGGCGACGGCCTGTGTCTGATCAACAACCATTGGACTCCTCCTGTCAGCCGATTGGACCCGCTCTGAGCGCTGAGCTCGAGGTCCTCGTCCGGTCCCCACGACCTTAGTGCGTGCACCCGGGTCCAACAAGCTGATGTTGTTGTTCGCCAACAAGAAGATCTTGTTGCTCTCGAGGGAGGCGAGGTAGGATCGGCCGCTGTGGTCCACAACCCCGGGATCGAGCTGCGGCATCTCCGCACGTTCGTCGCGGTCGCCGAGCGGCGAAGCTTCACGCGCGCGGCAGACGACCTCCACGTTGCACAGCAGGCGGTGAGTCAGCAGATCAAGACACTCGAGCTGTCGCTGGGTGTGACGCTGCTGCGACGGACCTCCCGACAAGTCGAGCTGACCCGCGAGGGTGCGATCTTCCTCCCCGATTGCAAACGTGTCCTGTCGGCCGCCGACCGCGCCACCCGTCGCGTCCGAGCCGCGGCTCGGGGCGAAGCCGGCGGCCTGCGCTTGGCCTACACGCTGACGACCGTATGGGACACCGTGCCGCGCCTCCTCTCGCGGATAAGCGAGCTCTACCCCCAGCTCGAGGTCGATGCTCGGGAGGTGTTCGGCTCTGACATCCCCGAGTTGCTGATCGCGGAGCAGTACGACCTTGCAATCGCGCCGATGACGTCGTATCCGGCAGGGTTTCACAGGCGCGCGATCCGGCAGGAGCAGCTTCGGATCGCGCTCAGCGACGCGGACCCGCTGGCCCAGCGGGGGAGCATCTCGCTCGCAGACCTTCGTGAGCGGCGCTTCGAGCTGTGGCCGCGCGAGATGTCTCCGGGCTTCTACGACGCCGTGCTGAGCGCTTGCCACGTGGCCGGGTTCGAGCCCCTGATCGACGAGCACGCCGCGGGCAACACCGTCTGGGGTTATCTCGCGCGTGGCCGCGGCATCGCGCTGATCAACAACTCGCTCAGCGAGCAGCTCCCACGTGGAGTTGCGCTGGTCCAGACCGCGCGACCGACACCGCCCCTGACGTTCGAGGCAGTTTGGTACCGGAACGACCTCGCAACGATCGATCGGGCCCTCAATGCCGCGAGCGTACTCGCCAGTGAGCGAAACTGGCTGTAGGCAGCGTGGCTCGAGGACGCGCTGGGGCGTGTCACAGCGACCTGCACTTCGGCGAGGAGTGATTGATTCCATCGAGCATCGGCGTGAGCGGGCCGGGACGGCCGAGCAGGTAGCCCTGGCCGTAGCGAATCCCCAGCTCGCGGACGGTTTCAAGCTCGCCGTAAGTCTGGATTCCCTCGGCGAGAACCGGGGCCGCCACATCAGCGGCGAAGCTGACCAGAGCGCCCGCGAGCGCCCGCCGCACCGGGTCGAGATCGATCCCGTGCGTCAGGTTTCGGTCGAGCTTGATGATGTCCGGAGCCAGATTGAGAATGTGGACGAGGCTCGCGAATCCGGCTCCAGTGTCGTCGATCGCGAGTCGCGCCCCGGTGGAGCGGATCTCGAACACGGCCTCGCGCAGGCCCGGATAGTCGTCGACCCTAACGTGCTCGGTCAACTCCAGCACCACACGCATCGCATCGACGGAGTCGAGCAGTTCGGGCAGCTCGGGTGCCCGGATCGCTTCGGGTCCGACGTTGATCGCAAGGTACGCGTGCGCCGGGATGCGTTGCAGGAGCGCCAGCGCTTTGTTCAGCGCCGAGAGCTCCAGCTGGACTCCACACCCCACCCGGTGAGCCTGCTCAAACCACATGTCCGGCGGCTGGCCGGGCCGCGCGCGGAACCGAGCCAGCGCCTCGACGCCGACGAGCTCCATGCTGCAGAGGTCAACGATCGGCTGGCACACGATCCCGATCGCGGACCGCTCCAGCACCGCTGAGACCCGCCGTCGTAGCTCGGTGTCGGCGACGATGCCGGGCTGCAACACATTGGCCAGGAACTCGGTCACGCTCTCGGCGTCGATCACGCCGGCCCGGGGCCGGGTCTGGCGGTGGGGCAGCCGGCCCTCGCGATCGCCGGCCGAGGCCAGCAGCTCCCCCGTGATCTGGGCGATGTCGAGCGCAGTGCCGATCGCGGCTGAGATGAAGTCCGCCAGCCTGGTCAGGGTGCCGAGTTCGCTCGTGCCAAATGCCCTCGGCTGCGAGCCGGTGATCTTCAGCACGCCGATCGCCTCACCGCCGCGACGCAACGGCACGCAGATCATCGATGCGGCCCCGGCCATTTCGCGAGCACCCTCGCCAACCCGGTCGTCGCTGGCCGAATCGTGGCAGTAGAGCGTCTGGCTGCGCCGAATCGCCAGCCCCGAGAGGCTCGCTCCCAACGGCGACCGAGTCCCCACGCGATCGCTCAGACTCCCAGCCCCGCACGCCAACGTGAGCTCGCCGTCGCGAGCCAGCTCGACGGCGGATCCCTCCGCCGTGGGCACGAGCAGCAACGCCTGATCAACGATCCGGCGCATCAGAACCATCGGGTCCGTGATCCCCCGGATCGCCGCATCCAGCGCAGCATCAGGCCGCGGGAACGGCGCCTCACCGGTCACGGTCGCGCATTATTCCCGACCGCCGCGCAACCGGCGCCAATCAACCGATATCTGGTAAGGAGCGCAACGGCTTTGCGGCCATAGTTGCGCGTTCGCGACTATTGGTCGGCCACGACGGCGACCTCGCCGATGCGCGCGTGGACGCCCCAGGCTCGGAAATCGGCTGCGGCCTGGAACTCGTGAGCTTCGGCGAGGTGCGAATCGGAACCCGCCCTTGACACCGCGCGCCAGATTCGTGTATTCGATCCGGGGATGAAGGAGCTACGTGGGAACGCGGCCGAGGTCGTGGCGGCGCCGATCGATCGGTGCTTCGCGCTGCTGGAGGCGGTGGATGCGTATCCGGCTTGGCACCCGGAGGTGGTCCAAGTGGTCGAGGTTCTCGACCGGGACGCTCGCGGCCTGCCGAGCCGGGTGCGCACGAAACTGCACGTCTCCCAGGGTCCGCTGGTCAAGGATTTCGACCTGCTCATGGCGGTCGTCACGGACCGGCCGCGAACCGTGGCGCTGACCAGGGTCGCCGACCAGCCATCGGAGCAAAAGTTCGACGTCAGGTGGCGGCTGCAGGCTGGGGAGGGCACACGAATCGAGCTCGGCCTAAACGCGAACCTGAACGTCCCCCGCTTCCTGCCGCTGGGTGGGATCGGGGACTCGATGGCCAGAGGGTTCGTCGCTGCGGCCGCCAGAGCGCTCGTGACACCGCTGGGTGCTTGACCCGAGTCGGCGCGAGCGACCAGCAGCGGCTCAGCCGCGCTTGCAGACCAAGTTGAAGTTGACGATGCTGTGGCTCAAGTGCAAGGTACGGCGCTTGCAGCTGGTGTGGGTCACCGGATCCCCGGCGATGACGACGTAGGTGCCGGGGTTCATCAGCAAACCGTAGTAGCCGACGTCGTAGGGATGCGCGGGGCTGCTGTGGATGCTGGGAGCCGCGCCGTAGATCGGTTCCAACTGACCATGGCGCTCGGCCTCGAACTCGATCAGCACGCCGAGATCTGGTGTCGGCTGCCCCGGGGCTGTCTGGATCCCACCCCGCGGGATTCCCCGGCCGCGGCTGTCGGCGAGCCTGCCGCTGACCGCGATCCGGTTGCTGACGATCGCGTAGTAGCCATATCCGGTCCCGATGCCATTGATGTCGCCCCCGGACCACGTGTAGTCAGTCCATCCGTTGAACGTGGCGAACTCAGGGTAGGTCACATCCGCCGCGCGGGCAACGTAGGTGCAGACCAGATCCACGCCGGCCCTACACGAGGAGACCTTCTGCGCGATGCTCGGGAACGTCCAGTGTGCCGAGGTCGGGGAGCCCGCGTGGAATGTGATCGTGAACCGTTGGCCAACGTGGATCTCGTGGCTCGAGATGCTCTCGACTCCGACGGCCGTCTGAACCAGCAACGGCGACGCGGGAATCAGCTCCGGATGCGCGAAGCAGTTCGCGCCCGGGCAACAGGTCCTGGCCCCGGGCGCACACGGTTGGGGCGCAGGCCCGAGGTTCGGCCCGGAGGCCACGACCGCGGGTGCGCTCTGCGCGCTGGCCCCGGTCTGAAGGCCGGCCAATCCGACGATCGACGCCCCGAAGGCGATCAGAACCACCGCGCTCAGTCGCCCGCGTCGCCACCCAGGCTTGCTCGGAGCCATGCGGCACTGTACCTAGAACGGAAGGCTGTGAACGGTGACGCGCCCGGGTGGTAGTTGCACCCCGGTGCCGATCGGCCGCCACATCGTGACCTGCGGCATCTCGACCAAGCCGTCCGGTTGCTGCACGAACACGGGCGGCGCGAGCTCGTGGAAGCCATGCCGGTCGTAGAGCCCGGCGCGATCGCGATGGCAGAACAGGACAGCCATTGCCGGCCCCAACGTCGCCGCGCACCGAAGCGCCTCGAGGATGATCCGATTGGCCAGACCTCGCCCGCGATAGGGCGCAGACACGATCACGCCGCCGATTCCGACGACCGGCGTGAGTGAGCCATCCCCGAACTGCACGTCGGCGACGAGCAAGCCGGTCGAGGCGACGAGCCTCCCATCGGACTCCCGCAGCGCAACATGTCGATCCTTCGACCTCCAGCGCAGCGTGCTACCGGCGGCATCGAACGGGTCGACCTCGTCTCCCTCCAACTCAGCTCGCTGTGAATCGGTCAGCCGACCGAATTCCACGACCTTCATGGCGTGATCCTACGGGGGCGCCGGCGACGCAGAGCTCAGCTGGCCGACTGCTGCAGCGTGGTCCAGACCCCATAGATCGCGAAAGCACTCGCGCCGAGCGCAAGCGTCCATGCGGGCAGTGGCCGCCCGCGGTGCCGGCGGGCGAACCGCGGGTAGACGATGAACACGATCAGCTGGCTGAGCCACAGCGCGATCAGCGAGGGCTTGATCAGCGTGCTGTAGAAGCCCTGAGGATCGATCAGCGTGAACGGCGCGACCAAGACCATCAGCGCGCCGATCGCGACTGTGACCGGGCGCAACCGCCAGCGGCCAATCGTATGCACGAGCCTCGTCAGCGCCAGATACTCACACAGGATCACCCCAGCGGTGCTGACCGCGATGCCGATCCCAATCGCTTGGGCGAGGCCGCTGCTCGCGTACTGCTGCGCCAGGCTGACGCCGGGAATCGCGGTCTGCGCCAGACCTGGCGCACTGGCGAGTGGCGCCACGGCCAGGGTCACGACGATCGCCGTGAGCGCGAAGGCACCGATCAACCCGCGCCGGATCGTGCGCGAGGGCCTGGCGAGCTCGCCACCGAGGAACAGCGGCAGGCTGCCACAGATGTACAGCAATGACGTCTGCGCGCTCGCCTTCGCCAGGGCGCCGGCCGGGGCGCCCGGAGCGAAGCTGGAGGCGGGCGTCGAGAGATGCGAGAGCGTCACACCGTCCAGGACTCCCGCGAGCGCCAACTGCCCGGCCGCGATCAGACCGATGACGAGCAGCGCGATCGCTCGCCCGGCAATCATCACACCCGCGATCGCCACCGGGATCACGAGCGCCAGCAGCGTCTGGTAGTGGCGCTCGGAAGGCACGACGGCGGGCAGTAGGTCGTAGACGATCTGCACGGTCGTGTATAAGACGTAGAGCAGGTAGCTGAAGATCCAGATCGCCGCCTGCGCGAGCGCCACGCGTCGCCCGGCCGCTGCCTCGACGAACGCATACAGCCCACCCGAACTGGTGACGTAGCGGGAGTAGCGCAACCAGATCCACAGCGGCACCGTGAACACAACCACCGCCGCGAGCATCGCGAACCCCGCCGACTCGCTGGCATTGACGATCAGGCCGGGGGCGATCAGCCCCGCGAGCGCGAGCGGGCCGCCGAACGACGTGATTGCGACCCCGAGGAACGCCCACTCGCCGATTGGCCGTCTGACCACCGGCCGGGACCGACCCGGCCGGCCGGCGGCACCGTTGGGGCCGCCGGTGCCCGCCTTAACGCGGGCACCGGCGGTGGTCGGCGGCACGTGGCGGCTCCGGCTGATCAGCTCCAGCCGCCGCCGGCCGAGCTACTGGACGAGCCGCTGGAGGAGGACCCGCCCGACGAGGCGGCGGCAGACGAGCCGCCGGCCGTGATTGCCGCCCCAGAGGGAGCAACCAGCCACCACTTGGCGCCGAATGAGTTGCTGCCCTGGCCCTTGAGCTTGCCCGGACCCGTGTCAGCGATGAAGTAGTAGAGAGGGTGGCCCATGTAGGTCACCTGCTTGCTGCCGTCAGAACGGGTGATCGTGCCCAGGTCGGATGCGTTCACCCCACCGGAGACTGCCGGTGTCGTCGTCGCAATCACCGGAGGCCACACCTTGGCGCACTGCCCGCCACAACTGGACTTCCCATGGGCGTCGGCTACCCAGAGATATAGCGCGCGCCCAGAGGCACCGATCAGGTAGGTGCCGTCGGAGCCCTTCGCGGTGCTGATTGCGACGCCGCCCGCCGATGCGCTCGATGAACTCGAGGACGGGGCGACGCTCGCGGCAGCCGAGCTCGCGGTTGCGCTTGAGCTCGAGCTGCTGCTCCCGCACGCCGCGACGAGCATCGCCAGACCCAACAGAGCGGCGGCACCGCCGGCGCGGAACTTCACTGCTCTCCAACTCGCCATCATCCTGCTCCCAATTCGCGGGTTTCACTGGACCCGTCACAGAGGAGCGGGTCATGTACAGAGACCCCGCGGCGCGCCGATCCTTCCCGGCTCGTGGACTGCCGGTTCACCTCACCCGGCGTCGGGCACCGGTTTCGGTCAGACTCGCTTCACGGAGCGTGAGGGCGGAAGAGTCGCAACGAGACAGACCGCACGCGAACGCGCGGCCTTCGCCATCGACGTGGAAATGGACGCCATCCTGATTCGGGCCAAACAGCCGGCGCACGGTGCGCCGGATCGAACTCGTGATGTCAGAAGTCATCGGTTCCTCGTTCCTCGTAGGGACTCGTGCCGCCTGCCGCGACAAACTGAGCTGTAGATCATTGCGATCATCTTGAATGCAGCTTGTATACAAGCGGTCTCCCTACTATATCGACCGATGGTCGCCGATCTGGAGACATCTGCGCAGCAGCCTGGCTCGGCGTCCCAGCGGGCCTACGGGTTCGTCAAGGAGCGGCTCCTCGACGGCCGCTACGCCGGCGGAACGCTCCTGAGCGAGAACGACCTCGCGAGGCAGCTCGGCATCAGCCGCACACCGGTCCGCCAGGCATTCCTGCAATTGGAGGCCGAGGATCTACTCGAGCTCTACCCGCGACGGGGAGCGCTCGTCAGGCCGATTTCACCCTCCGAGGCCGACGATGTGCTCGAGGCACGGCTGTTGATCGAGAAGCACTGCGTGCGCCGCGCCGCGGCCCACGGCCCCGAGCTCGCGAGCGTCTTGCGCGAGGCGATCGCCGCACAGGAGCGCGCGCTGCTCACGGGCGGCGCCGGATTCACCGAAGCCGATCGCGAGTTTCACCGCCTGATCGTGGCGGCAAACGGAAACACGATCCTGATCCGGCAATACGACGCGCTGCGCGATCGGCTGCAGCGGATCGCTGCGACCGCGGTCGCACGCGATCCAACCCGAGTCGCGCGGTTCATCGCCGAGCATCGCGAGATCGCCGCCGCGGTCGAGCGACGCGACGCCGAGGCGGCTGCCGACCTGACGGCCGCGCACCTGCGTGGCGCTCACGAGCTCGCGCGACGGCCTCCAGTCTGACAGCGCGCAAATGAGCGCCAGCGAGCCGAACGAGTCGCTCCCGAGGACCGAGGACATGCAGGCGGACCGACCGGTTCACGCCCAATGTCTGGAGATCAATGAGGTGGCTGACGGCCTCATCGTCTACCAGCCACAGCCGGAGTGCGTACACCATCTCAACAGCACCGCGGCGGTCATCTTCGACTTGTGCGACGGGCAGAACACGGTCCCGGAGATCAGCGATCGGCTGGCATTGGCCTTCGGTCTTGCCGAATCGCCGCTGGCCCTGGTCAAGAGCTGCGTGTCCGAATTGCGGTCGAAGGGGGCGCTCGTGTGATGCACCGCCGGGGCGTGCGGATTGTGCCCAGCGGAGCCGGCAGCGGGTTTGGCTGGGGTGCCATGCGTGGTAAGCTGCGCGCGCCGGGGCGGTGGCGCTTCCCACAGTCTCAGACCCAAGGGGCTTTGCGTTGAGCGGAGAATCTGGCGAGGAACCACGAGTGCCGTCGGACTTTGACCGGCGCGCCTTCATCCGGCGGATGGCGGTGACCGGGTTCGTGGTTCCCGCCGTCGTGACGCTGGCGGAGCCCGCGATCGCAGGCGCCGTCCCGTCGCCAACCACCACCGCCGGGCCGGGGACGACCCCCGGGCCGACCACCACCGCCGGGCCGGGGACGACCCCCGGGCCGACAACGACCCCCGCGCCGACGACGACTCGCCCCCCGAGACGGCATCACCACCACCATCACCACCACCACCGTGATCACGATCGCGATCGCTAGGCATCTGCCGCCGAATCGCGAGTGGATGGTGGAAGGTCAGATCACGTAGCGTTCTGCGAGCCCGAGGTCGGCGTCATCGTAGGAGAGCAGCGACGGCTGCGAGGCCACCCGCGGTGAGGTGATCAGGGCTCGGAAGGTGCCGTCCGCGATCCGCCGGCTGAGGTACTGGTCGCACGCGAGCCACCCGATCAGCCACCGGTCGAGGTCCTCACCCGCCGCCGGAATCTCCTCAAGGATGCGGTCGTACGCCCGGTGGTGCACCGCGACCGCGTGCGTGCACGTCACCGGGCCGCACCGTTGCAGCGTCCGGCTTCTCGGCAGCATCGGAAACTCCTGCGACCAAACGCAGGCACCGAGGAAGAGTAGATCCCAATCTGCCCCCGGGAGCTCGGCTGTGGCGTCGTCCATGATCGCCAAGGTGTCGTCGATGAACACTGCGTCATCTTCGAGAATCAGCACATGCCGATAATCGCGTCGTCGTGCTTCCGCGATCATCTGGCGGAACGACATCGTGCACCCTCGATGATGATTGTCCGGCGTGTCCACGGCGGGAAATCGCTCAACCTGCCACCCGATCTCGAGTGCCTCGTGGCGACGACTTGCCTGCGCCCACCGCTCGGTATCACGGTCGAGGTTCAAGCAGAAGATGCCGTCGAAGAAGCTGAGCGGATTGGCGACCTCGCGCCTTGCCTGCGCCACGACCCGCTCGAACTGCACCGCGGTCGCGAAGCGCTCGAACTGCTCGCGGAAATGGTCCTCCACGCCGGTCGTGTCCCACCCGAGCTCACCCCATCCGATCAAGTAGTTACGGAGCACGGCCTCCCACGTCGTTCCGTAGGGCGCGCCGTGCGGGCGGGTGAATCGGTGCGCCCAAGCGAACGACGGATGACAGATGATCCGTCCCCCAGCACGCCGCACCTTCTCGTGTAGGTAGCCCTCTTCGCCGCCGAAGCCGCGAAAGCGAGGATTGATGCCCGGCCAGCCCTCACGACGGCAGGCGAACACCCCGAGCCCCTGCATGCCGATCTCAAACGGCTCCGGGTCAGGCGCCATGATCCGCTGATCGAGCCCCCACTGCCCGTACATGTTGGCGCCCCAGACGGGATCGAAATGAGTCGCGATCGGGCCATCGAGTGTGTCGTCCAGCAGCGGCCCCTGAAGCAGATCGCGACTATCGGGATGCTCGTCGAACCAGCTCAGGACTGCCGCCAGGGCACCGGGCCTCAGCAGGACATGGCTGTCTACGCAGCAGACGATGTCGGCATTGGCCTCGCGGAAGACGAGATCACGAACCGCCGTGCCCCGATAACCACGGAACGGTATGTACCGTAGTGACGGCACCAGGCGGTCGAGCTCCTTCAGCTGACTCGCGACTGGACCTTCTGGATGATTGTCGATGACGAGGAATGCGAGCTCGTCGGCCACCTCGGAGTGAAACATCCGGATCGCCTGGATCGTGAACCAGACGCCATCGAAGTCATCGAACGTTGCCATTCCGACGCACATCCGCCGGCGATCGGACGGCGGTGTCATCTCGGGGATCGGGTGCGCCGCCTGCTCGGTCGTGTCGAGCTGCGCAAGGAGCTTCTCCAGGAAGCTGCGGGCGTTGGACATCAGCTGACAGACAAGGTCCGATCACCACTCAGACTGGCAGTGGCATTCACAACTCAGGCCCCGGGGTCGCGCACGCCGTGGGGACGATAACAGCGCCGTCAAGACGCCCGGGCAGCCGCCGTCGCCTCGGCGAGAGTCCCCAGCTCCTCGAGTGACGCGACGATGCCGTGCTCGAACACGTCGAGATCCGGGACCGTCGCGCGATCTGCGCACAGACCGAAGGTCAGCCGGCCGGCATAGGATACGACCGCGATCCCAACCGCGTGCTCGGCGGCGAGTGGGACGACTGGCACAACGTCGACCATCCGCGCGCCGAACGCGTGCAGCGGTTTCGGCGATGCGGGGACGTTCGTAATCGTGATGTTGAACAGCCGCCGCGCATACAGCGAGCGGGCCAGCCCGGCGTGCAGGACCGGCGGCGCCAGTTCGGTAAAGCCGAGCACCGCACCCGTCCCCAGCGCCTGACCGCTCGCCTTGCGCTTCTCCGCCGCCGCGCGCACGAGCTCATATCTGCGCATCGGGTCGTCTTCGGCCACGGGGAGCTCGACAAACAGCGAGGAGACTCTGTTGCCGAGGCCACCACGATCGTTCTCCCGGCGGATGTTGACCGGCACCATCGCGCGCAGCCCCTGGCGGGGTAGCTCCTCACCGCGTGCGAGCAGCAACGCGCGCAGGGCGCCGGTCGCGACGCACAGCACGATGTCGTTGAGTTTGCCGCCAAGCGCCGAACGAATCGCCTGAAGTTCCTGGAGCTCGACGCGGACCGCCGCGATCCGCCGCGTCGCGCCGATCGGGACGTTCAGGCTCGAGTCGGGCGCTGCAAACAGCTCATCGCGGATCAGCAGGTCGATTATTTCCCGGGATCGCTCCAGGGCCTCGCGTGGATGCAGCAGCGCATGAGCGCCGGCTCGCATCGCCACGAGGCCTGCGCCCGCCGCCTGGCGGACAGGAGCAGGCGGATCGGGCAGCAATCCGTGCCGAGCCCCGATTTCCACCACGGAACGCTCGTCGCTCGAGGTTGACGAGCTGCGCGGGCCAGGTCCCGAATCAAGCAGCAGATCGACGACGCCGACCGAACCGACACCGTCAACCAGGCAGTGGTGAACCTTCGACACCAGAGCCCAGCGCCCCTCGGCCAGGCCGTCGAGGAGCACGATTTCCCACAGCGGACGATTGCGGTCGAGCCGATGTGAGTAGAAATCGGAAATCCAATCCAGCAGCTCGCGCTCACCGCCCGGCGAGGGAAGCCTCGCGCGCCGCACGTGTCCCGCGATCTCGAAGCGCTGATCTTCCTCCCAGTAGGGCCACGCGAGGCCGCCCGTCCTAGCCGAGCCGAGCTTCTGGCGGTAGCGCGGCAACAGCTCCAAGCGCCGCTCGAGGTGCGTGCGGAGCTCGTCGATCGCCGGAACCGCACGATCTGGATCCGGTTCGAACAGCAGTGCGGCGCCGATGTGCATCAACGCGCTGTCGTCCGCCTGCTCGAGCTCGAGAAACGTGGCATCGAGCGCGGTCAGCTGATCGGTGGCGGACATGGCGTCTCCTCGGAACGTAGTTGCGCCCACGCTAACCGTCCGGCCGTCGCCTGCCATCGGGAGATGATCCTGACCGGGCGCGTACGAACTACGCAGCGATGCCCAACTTCTACGCCGCCAGGCTGCTCGGAGCGGCCGCGACGAGATCGTCGCAAACGCCGATCAGCTCCTCGGCACTGAGCACGCCGCCGCGTGTGCCGAGCAGCCGGCCGCTTTGGAACACCGCGACCGCGGGAATCGTGTGGATGCCGAGCTCGAACGAAGGTCCGCGGTGATCGTTGATGTTCTGCTTCAGGAACCGGTACCAGGGGGCGAGCGCCGCGGCGCGCTCCAACTCCGGCGCCATCGCTCGGCACGGCCCGCAGTACGTGCCCCAGAAGTAGACGACGGCGACGCCGGAGCCGGCGACGGTGTTGGCGAAATCGTTGGTTGTCAGTTCTTTGACGGGATCCATGGGCTGAAGCCGAAGCAGCGGGCTCACACTGTTGATCGTCAGCTCAGCGTTGACTTTGAGCCGGACGGGGCCGGGGGCGGATGGCGGCGGGCCGGGGGGCGGTGGGCCGGGTGGCGGCGGGGCCGGGTGGCGGGTGGCGTGGGTGGCCGCGGGCTGGGTGGCGCGCGGCGAAATGCCCCCGCCACATGCTTAACGGCCCAAAGTGCGCGGCGCCAGCCGACCTCGGCTACATAAGCATGCCCCACATGCTTATGTAACCAAGCTGGAAATGCGCGGGGCGGTTTGGGCCGCTATGCATGTGAAATTGTCAGACTGCTAACACCGCGGGACGGTGACGCCGCCGAGTGAGGCGCGGGTGTGCTCAGAACCGTGTCAGCCGACGCGCACGTCGAGCGTGCGCCGCGACTTGGGGTTGAGTGCGGGGTTGCCGACGAACGTCGGCGTGAGCGCAAGAGTTCCGGTCCTGAAGCTAAATGTCCGTGAAACCGAATACGTGCACTTGCCACTCAGCCTTGCCTGCGGGCTGGTTAACGTTTGAACGCCGTGCTTGATCTTGATCGTCACGGTACCCTTGCAGCCCACCGAAGCACTGACACCCGCAGGCAGCGTGAGCTTGCCCGAGAACGTGAACCGGCGGCCCTTGCGAGCCACATTGAGCGAGAGGCTCTTCGGTGTCGCCCTCGGCGTATTGAATGCGGCGTCCTGACCATCGCTGGTGCCATTCGCGTTCTGGGCTACGACGCGGAAGTGGTAGGTGGTTCCGGGCGTCAGCGAGTTGACGGCAGTCACGACCCCGGCCGGAGTGCTGCCGGCAGCCAGCGTTCCACCCGACAGGGTCATGCCGCGACCGGCGATCGTGCCGAGCTGGAACGTGTACGCGGTCGACTCGCCCGCGGGGTTGATGATCCCGCTCAGCTTGGCGCTCGTAGCTGTGATCTGGCTGGCGGCGCCCGTGAGGACGACCGGCGTCACGTTCATGGCCGCGTTGATCGCAGTCGTCGCTGACGCGCTGTTGTTGGCCGGATTCGGATCCGGTTCGGCGGCACTGACCGTCGCCGTGTTAGTCAGCGATCCGGCGTGGTTGGCGACGAGCACGATCGTCACCGTCGCGGTCGTCACCGTTCCGGTGTTGGTCGAGTCGAGCGTGCCGAGCGCACAGGTGACAGTCGAGGTGCCAGAGCATGATCCCTGCGAGGAGCTCGAGCTGAAGAACGTGGTGCCGGGCGGCAGTGTGTCGCTCACAGTCACGCCGGTTGCCGACCCAGGGCCGTTGTCTGTCACCGTGAGCGTGAACGACACCGGGGTACCGACTGTCGCGCTCGCGGGCCCAGAGACCGAGATCCCGACATCAGCCGGTACGGTCTGGAACGCGCCGGCGTCGCAGGCCGCCGGTCGCGGTACACCGCGCTGATCGGACGGCGGGCACGTGCCGCTGACGGCGCCGCCGATCGCCGGGCTGCCCGCGAGCAGCGCGTCGGTCTCAGTTGGCCCGCCGTTGGCCGCAAGCGGACCGAGAGCGGGATTTACGCCGGTCTGGTCATGAGCGACGCCGGCGCTGAAGCAGCTTCCGTCGCTGTCGATGTTGCCGCCGGCGTCGGCTGCGCCGGCGTTGTCGTGGGCGGCGGCCCCCTGGCAGTCGGCACCGCCCGTGTTGGCGACGCCGCCAAAGTTCTCGGCCACGATCGTGTTCTTGATCGAGTTGGCGTCCCCGGGGTTCGCGATCCCGCCGCCGGCGTTGGCGCTGTTGCGTGCGATCGTGTCGTTGAGCAGCGAGATCGTGCCCGTGCTCGCGGGCATCTGGAGGTAAATCCCGGCACCGCTCGAGCTCGCCTCGTTGCTGTCAAAGGTGTCGTTGGTCAGCGCGAGGCCATCGCCGCTGGCGTAGTAGAGCCCGCCCCCATCGAAGTCGGAGTTGTTCGCCGTGAAGGTGCTCCCAGAGACCTGCAGGTTCCCGACACGGTCGTAGATCGCGCCCCCTTCGTTGTCGACCGCGGCGTTGCCCGTGAAGGTGCTCGACGTGATCGATTGCAGCGCCGTCGGCGAGGAGCCGTCGACGTTGATCGCGCCTCCCTGCTCGCCCTCGTCACCGGAGAAGGTCGACCCGGTGACCGACAGATTCGTGCCGTTCATCGCCAGCGCACCGCCAGGGTTGTTGCCGGCGCTGTCGCCGTCAAATGTCGACGCGGCCACGGACAGCAAGGGGTCCATGCCTGCGAAGATCGCACCGCCGCTCTGGCTGCCGGTGCTGTCGCCGGAAAGCGTCGATCCCGTCACCGTGATCGGCCCCGAGCTCTGGTCGTAGATCGCGCCTCCCTCCTGATTACCCGTGCTGTCGCCATCGAGCGCACTGCTCGAGACGCTCAGCGGCCCTGCGTTGGACAGGTACACCGCGCCACCGGCGTTGTTCGCGACGTCATCGGCGATCGTGCTGCCACTGATGACGACCGGCCCGCTTTGGACAGCGACCGCTCCCCCTGCCCCGTTGGCGCTGTCGTGGCTGATCGTGTCGTTGGTCAACGTGAGACCTCCGGACATGATCCACACGGCGCCCCCCGAGGAGTCGGCGGTCTCGCCGGTGAGCGTCGAGTTCGCGATCGAGGTCGAAACCGCCGTGGTGTCCGCGAACACGCCGCCGCCGCCATCGACTGCCGAATTGCCGCTCAGCACGCTGTCCTGCACCGACAGGGTCCCGTCGGTGTAGATCGCGCCGCCGTCTCCGGGGGCGGTCGAGTTGCTGCCAGGACCGGTGGCGGTCTGCTCGCCGCCCCGGATCGTGACCCCGGAGATCGACAGGCTGGTGCCGCTCTGCACCGCGAACGCGCGATCAAGCTCATTAGCGTCGATGATCGTGCTCGCGGCCCCCGCCCCGCTGATCGTCAAGTTGTCGCCGGTCGTGATGTCGAGATCCCCGTTGCTCGGCTGGCCGGGCGTGGCTGAGGGGATCGTCAGCTTGTAGTCACCGGTGGGCAGCGTGATCGTGTTCGTGCCGCCGGTCTTATCGGCCGCCTGGACTGCCGCGCGCAGGGTGCAGCTGCCGCCGTCGGTCGAAGAGCACGCGCTGCCCGCCGTGCCGCTCAGGGGGAAGTCGTTCGGATCGTTGACCGTGAACATCGCGGCGCTCGCCGCGGATGCGGTCGCCGCCAAGAGCGCGACGAGCAGCGGCAGCAGCACCAGCACCGCCGGCAAACGCCGCCGCCCGGGGCCCGGATCAGGGCGACGAACCCGGCTGTGAACTCCCCCTAAGAGTCTGTCTCCGATCCGTCTACCCTAGCGGGCCTGGCAAATCAGTCGTGGCCGCTAGGGGCGAAGCGTGATCCACACGAACGTAAGCGCGCTCATCCCCATCAGCAGCCCGACGTTCACCCCCAGCAACCAGCCGAATGCCCTCCCTTTGATGTTGCGCGCCAGTACGAGCACGGCCGGGAAAGCGGTGATCAACAGCCGCGGATTGGGAGGCGTGTACTCGGAGGTGAGCGCCAGCAACGAGATCCCGAGCGTCCAGGTGATCGCCTCGACGGAGATCTCGCGGCGCGCTTTGAAGAGCAGGATCAGCGACCCGCCGAGCACGATCGCCCCGACGACCCCGACCAGATGGTTGAGATCGATCGGCGGATCGTTGAAATGGGTGAACGAGATCTCGCCGATCAACCAGCTCGTGAGATGAATCAGCGCGACGGGGTCGGTCTTCTCCCCCCAGCCGTCGTGCTGAGCGATCAGCGTCGCGAACGGTGTGCCCGTCTGTGCCCACAGGTAACAGGCGAACGCCGAAATCCCGCTCAGCGAGAGCAGCGGCGCGAGCAGGCTCCGGCGCGCCGCTCGATCTCCCCAGCCGCGCCGGCGCAGCTCGAGCCCCGCCGAGATCGCGCACACGACGATCAGCACCAGCGCCTCGGGCTCGGCCGCGGTCGCAAGGCCGGCGAGCACCCCCGCCGTCAACCAGCGGCGGCGCTGGAGCGCGAGGATGCACCCGGCTGCCAGCGGGATCGCCAACCCCTCGGCGTACGCCATCGAGAACACGACCGAGCCCGGGAAGAAGCAGAACAACGCGACTGCGCGCCGACTGGCCTGCTGCCCCCACCAGCCACGGGCGAGCTCTCCGACCAGCACCGCGGCCACGAGCCCGCCGACACCGGACACGAGCACACTCGTGAGAACGACCGATCCCAACGGCGTGTGCAGATGCAAGATCGCCGAGACGACGAGCGGATACAGCGGAAAGAACCCCAGCGTGCTCTGCGTATGCATGACGTGGTCGGGATAGCCGCTGCTGGCGATTCCGATGTACCAGGCGCCATCCCAATGGGCCAGCTCGGACGCGAGTCGGTGGTGGCGCAAGAGCGCGTCGCCGAGCGCGACGCCAAGCAGCAGAACCCGGCTGCCCAGGTAGACGAGGACAACCCAGCGAAAGCGCTCGGTCGCCGCCGCCAGAGCGGCGATCAGGCCGGCGCGTTCGGGTCTCGACGCAGGGACGACGACGAGCACGGGGCCATCGCCGCCGAGTCCCTCGATGCTGGGAGCAACGACCCGCGATTCGGGTTCGATGGTTTCGAGGGTGGATTCCACAGACGGTGCGGTCGGCAAGCGGGCCAGGTCGAGCCGGGTCGAGCTCGTCGACCGACGCGGGCGAGGTGTTGATAGCGGATTTCGTGTCAAGTCCGCGTTTGGCCGCTCGGGAGCAGCACGTCGCTCGCCCGGTTACGCTTGCCGGGTGGCCCTTGTCGGACCAGCGCCGATCTCGTTCAACCCGCTTCGACGGTTGGCCGGCGACCTGGTCGCCGAACGGCGCACGACGGTCCCGTTCCCGCCCGGTGAGACATGGTTCAGCCTGCGGCGCACGCGCGGGTTCGCGCTCTATCCGCTGCGGGTTCTGCTCGACGGCTATGAGCGCTTCGGGCCCGTGTTCACGATGCGTGTGTTCCATGGCAACAGCGTGTTCATGATCGGGCCCGAGGCCAACCATTACATGACGGTCTCGCACGCGAGCAACTTCAGCTGGCGCGAGGGTCACATGGGCGACCTGACGCCGCTGCTCGGTGACGGACTGCTGACGATCGACGGCGAGTTCCATCACCGCTCGCGAAGGATCATGGTGCCGGCCTTCCACCACACGACGATCGCGACGGCGCTGGGGACGATGAACACCGAGATCGACCGCGCGCTCGAGGGCTGGCGCGACGGACTCGAGGATCGACATCTACCACTGGACGCGGCGCCTGGCGCTCCGAATCGCGATGCGTGCGCTGTTCGGCTTCGACCCCGACACCGCCGGCGCGCGGATCGACATGGCGCGCAAGTTCGAGCAGGGCCTCGGCTTCTGGTCGCGCGATTACTTGCTGCAGGTGATGCGCGGGCCGGGCAGCCCGTTCGCGCAGATGCAGAAGGCGCGGCGCGCGCTCGACCGGCGTGATCTTCGAGGAGATCGCCCGGCGTCGGCGCAGCGGCGAGCGCGGCGAGGACGTGCTCAGCCTGCTGCTCGACGCGAGCGACGAAGACGGCGAGGGCCTGAGCGACCAGCAGATCCGCGACGAGGTCATGACGCTGCTGTTCGCCGGACACGACACGACGACCTCGACAATCGGCTTCATGTTCTACGAGCTCGCGCGCCACCCCGATGTGGTCGCGGCGCTCCGCGACGAGCAGGACCGTGTGCTCGGTGGTTGCCGTCCAGACGCGCAGCTGCTGATGAGCGGCCGGCTGAAGCTCCTCGAGATGGTCCAGGACGAGACGCTGCGGATGTATCCACCCGCGTGGATCGGAGCGCGCAAGTCGATCGAGCCATACGAGTTCGCCGGCCAGACGGTTCCGGGCGGCGCGTACGTCAACTACAGCTCGTGGGTCTCCCACCATCTCGCCCATGTCTTCCCCGAGCCCGACCAGTTCCGGCCCGAGCGCTTCGCGCCCGAGGCGAAGGCGGCGCTGCCGAAGGGCGCCTACGTGCCGTTCGGCGCCGGCTCGCGGATCTGCATCGGGATGCGATTCGGCCAGCTCGAGATCAAGGCGATCGCGACCGCGCTGCTACGGCGTTTCAACTTCGAGCTCGAGCCGGGGTACAAGCTGCGGGTCCGCCAGATGCCGACGATCGGCCCGCGCGACGGTGTGCCGCTGATCATCCGGCGCCACGATCGGGCGCCGACGCGGCCTCACGCCCCCGCTTGACTTCAGCGGTCGGTAAGTGTAGCCTTACCGTAAGTAATGCCTTACCAACTAGACGGACTAGCTGCACTGGCAGATCCGACCAGGCGGGTGATCTTCGAGCGCGTCGCGGATCGTCCCCGCGCCGTCGGCGAGCTGGCCCGCGAGTTGCCGGTCAGCCGGCCCGCGGTTTCGCAGCACCTGAAGGTGCTCAAGGATGCGGGGCTTGTCAGCGACCTGCGCGACGGTAATCGGCGGATCTACCAGCTGGACCCAGCCGGGATCGCCGCTCTGCGCGAATACATCGACCAATTCTGGAATCGATCCTTGACGGCGTTCAAGGCCGCCGTCGAGCAACAAGATGAGGAGGCCTCATGACCACGCATGCAGCCGAGACGTCGGTCAGGACATCAATCACCGTGCAAGCGCCGGCCGAGCGCGCATTCTTCCTGTTCACCGAGGGAATCGGAACCTGGTGGCCACCCGACCACCACCTGCTCAAGGCGCCGCTGGCCGAGATGGTGTTCGAGCCTCACGAAGGCGGTCATATCTACGACCGCGGCGTCGACGGCAGCGAATGTCGCTGGGCCCGCGTGCTCACTTACGAGCCCCCGACCCGGGTCGTGTTCAGCTGGGACATCGACGCCCGCTGGCAACTCGAGACCGATCCCGCGAAGGCCAGCGAAGTCGAGGTGCGATTCACCGCCGAGGGACCAGATCGAACTCGAGTCGAACTCGAGCACCGCAACCTCGAGCGCCACGGAGACGGATGGGAGCAGCTTCGGGACGCGCTCGGATCTCCGAACGGCTGGAGCTTGCAACCGTTCGCCGACGTCGCCAACGCCGCCTAGGCTCCGGGCGCGACCTGCCTCTGGCGACGGCGCGGTCGTCCTTGGATGTAGGCTCGTCGGCGTGCCAGAGTGGTTCGACGAGCTTGCGGAGTTCCTAAGGATCCCGTCGATCAGCGCTGATCCCGCGCATGCGGCTGACGTGGGGCGAGCCGGCGAATGGGTGTGCGTGTTCGTGCGCGCCGCTGGAGGCGAGTGCGAGCTCGTCGACTGGCATGGACAGCCGCTGGCGATCGGAGAAATCCGCGCATCCCATAACGCCGACACCGCGCCGACCGTGCTCTGCTATGGCCATTTCGATGTCCAGCCGCCCGATCCGCTGGCGCTGTGGAAGTCCGCGCCGTTTGAGCCGGAGATTCGCGGTGAGTACCTCTATGGCCGCGGCGTCGCCGACGACAAGGGACAGCTGTATCTCCTGCTGAGCGCAGCGCGCGCACTGGCACAGGCCGGCGAGCTGCCGGTGAACGTCCGCTTCGCCTGCGACGGAGAGGAGGAGACAGGGGGCAATTCAATCCTGGGGTTCCTCGGCGCCGACGAACGAGGGGCCGATGCCGCGGTCATCTTCGACAGCGGGATGATCGCTCGCGGCGTGCCGGCCTTCAATATCGCGACACGGGGCGTGCTCTACTTTCACCTCACCCTCCGCACGGGCGAGCGCGATCTGCACTCGGGACTCTACGGAGGGGCGGCGCTGAACGCCGCCCACGCGATGGTGCAAACGCTCGGCGCGGCCGTGGCACCGGACGGGCTGCTAGCCGAGCCTCTGCGCGCGGGTATCCTGCCACCGTCGCAGGCGGAGCTCGAGAGCTGGCGCGTGCTGCCGGCGGGGGCAAACGAGCTCGCCGAGCAGGGCGCCCGTCCGAAGGACGCCCGCGCCGCCGACGACTTCTATGTCCGCACATTCGCGGAGACGTCGCTCGACGTCAATGGGATCGAAACCGGCTCGCCGCGGATGCAGAAGACTGTCATCCCCGTGGAGGCGATTGCGAACGTGTCGATCCGGCTCGCGCCCGGGCAGCAGGTCTCGGAGATCGCCGCGGCGTTTGAGCGGATCGTCAAAGATGCCGCGCCCCCTGGTGCGGAGCTGGAGGTAGAGCTCTTGTCCCGCGCATCTCCCGGGCTGGTCGCGCCGGACGCAAGGGCCGTTCAGCTCGGGTGCAAAGCGTTCGAGCGGGCACTCGGCGTCCGGCCGCTGCTGACCCGCTCCGGCGGCACGTTGCCGATCGTCCCGGCGCTCGGTGAGCGTGGTATCCCGACGATCGTCACCGGCTTCTCGCTCCCGGACGCCAACATCCACTCTCCCAACGAGTGCTTCCTGGTCGAATACGTCCCGCTCGGGATCGCCGCGGCACGTGCGCTGCTGCAGGAGTTCGCGGCGCTCTGACCGAGGGCACGACATCGGCGGGCACGACATAAGTACCGCCTCGAGCCGGGTCGGCCGGCGTGCGGCGCTGGTCCGCGCGAAGGAGCGCCTCGACCCGCTGGCGCTGTACGACAGTCCGGTGCGGATCGACCATGTCAGGATCCTGTGTCCTGGATGGCTGTTCCGACTGCCGTGGTTTCGGCGCTTCGACGGTTACACGATGTGGAACCTGATCCTGCTGCGCCGGCCGGAGCTGATCACCGATGACGTCCTGATCTGCCACGAGCTGTGCCACGTCTGGCAGATGCAACATCACCCGCTGCGGATGCCGCTCTCCTACCTGCGATTCGGATATCTCCGCAATCCTTACGAGGCGCAGGCCCGCCGGGCGGAGAAAGCGGCTTTACGCTGAGGATGCGGGCGATGGGCTGAGCTCTGCGGCCGCCCGCATCGGTACTCCGGCCGCGGCGTAAGCCTCGGGAGCGTCGAGCGTCTCGGCCTTGAGCAGCGCGTGTGCGAGGCTCTCGAGTTGGTCGCGGTGGTCGCTCAGCAGTTGCGTCGCCTCCGCATGCGCTTCCTCGACTAGTCGTTGAACCTCCTGGTCGACAAGCCACTGCGTCTGCGGAGAGGCCTCGCTCGTTCCGGGGAAGAACGGGCCCGCGCCGTCGCTGGGGAGAATCGTGATCGGGCCGAGCTTGTCACTCATTCCCCAGCGGCCGACCATGTGGCGAGCGATGTCAGTGAGCTGCTGGATGTCGGATTCCGCTCCGGTGGTGATCTTGCCGTAAACGACCTCCTCGGCCACGCGACCCCCGAGCGCGACCCTGATCTTGGCCTCGAGCTCCTCGCGCGAATAGGAGACACGGTCCGCATCGGGGGTTGAAAGTGTCACTCCGAGCGCGATCCCGCGGGGGATGATCGAAACCTTGCGGACGGGATCGGCCTCAGGCGTCAGCATCCCCACGAGTGCATGGCCAGATTCGTGATAGGCAGTGCGCTCGCGGTCCTCGGCGCTCAGCATGATCCCGCGCGGCGCGCCGAGGATGATCTTCTCGAGTGCATCGGTGAAGTCGGCCATCTGAACCCTGGTGTGGTTGCGCCGCGCCGCCAACAGCGCCGCCTCGTTGGCGAGGTTCGCGAGGTCGGCGCCGACCATCCCCGGAGTCGAGGACGCGATTGCGCCGAGATCGACGTCGTCGGCGAGCGGAATCGCGCGCGTGTGAACCTGGAGGATCTTCAGCCGTCCGTTGCGGTCCGGCGCCTGCACTGCGACGCGCCGGTCAAAGCGCCCGGGCCGCAGCAGCGCGGGGTCGAGAATCTCCGGCCGGTTGGTCGCGCCAAGCACGACTACGGCCTCGTTTGAGTCAAACCCGTCCATCTCGGTGAGGATCTGATCCAGCGTCTGCTCGCGCTCGTCGTTGGCGCCCGTGACACCCGCCGATCCCTGACGGGAGCGGCCGATCGCATCGAGCTCATCGATGAAGATGATCGACGGCGCCGCCTCCTTTGCCTTGGCGAACAGATCGCGGACGCGAGCGGCGCCGACACCGACAATCGCCTCGATGAACTCCGACGCCGCGATCGAGAAGAACGCGGCATGCGCCTCGCCCGCGACGGCGCGCGCGAGCAGCGTCTTGCCGGTTCCGGGAGGGCCGAACAGCAGCACGCCGTGCGGCATCCGCCCACCGAGACGAACGAAGTGGTCGGGGGTACGGAGAAAATCGACGATCTCGGTGAGCTCGGCCTTCGCCTCGTCGATCCCGGCCACGTCGTCAAATGTGACCCGGATCTTCTCCGGATCGATCCGCCGCGCCTGCGAGCGACCGAAGTTCCCGAGCGCGCCCATCCCGCCACCGGCTGTGGCGCGTCGCGCGAGGACCACAAACAGCCCGACCAGCAGCAGCGTCGGTCCGAACCCGAGCAGGATCTCGGCCAGCAGCGACGTCCCCTCGTCGTCGACTGCGCGTTGACCTCGACGCCCTTGCTTTGCAGCAGCTCGGTCAGCGAGGCGTTGTTCCAGAACGACGGAACCTGGGTCGAGAACAGCGTCGTCGGCGTCGCGCTGTTGTCGCTCGGCGGGTAGCGCAGCTTGGTCGTGAACGTTCCCTGGATCGTGTCGCCCTTCGACGAGATCGACTTGACCTCGCCGGCCTGCACCTGATCGAGGAAGTACGGGCTGAAGGGCACGGTCACCCGCGGCTCCCCGGATGACGGCGCGAACAGCAGCACCGAGAGCCAATTCAACGCCAGCACCGCAACCACGACAATCCAGAAGCCGCGCAGGCGATGCGGTGGCGTCGGCTTGTGCTCCTCGGGCATCCCGCGGCCATCAGGCGCCGGAGCGACCCGCCAGCCCTTCCTATCCCGCGGCATCGGCGAGGGCGGCACGGCGTCCTGGCCGCCCCGAAGGCGATTCGGTTCGGGCCGTGCCTCGTTCACCGGTCAATCGTCGCAGATCGCATCACGCGTCTGGAACGGTTGACGTTCAAACAGTGTCAGGTTGGAGTGCCGCCGCGGCGAAGATTGACCGGCCGGGCCAGCGTCCGCGTTTGTAGAGTGCAACCGATGACCGTCGATCACGACAGTCGGCTATGGCACCCGTTTGCCGACATGGGCGCCGTCAGAGGCAGCGAGCTCGTGATCGAGCGGGGCGAGGACGTGTGGGTGTGGGATCGCGACGGCCGCCGCTACCTGGACGCGACAGCGAGTCTCTGGTACGCCAACGTGGGGCACGGACGGCCGGAGATCGCCGCGGCGGTGGCGGCGCAAATGAGCAAACTGGAGGCGTATTCGGCGTTCGGGGACTTCGCCAACGAACCTGCACTCGAGCTGGCGGCGACGCTGGCCGACCTGGCGCCGATGCCCTCCCGCGTGTTCCTCGGGTCGGGGGGCGGCGACGCGATCGACACCGCCGCGAAGCTCGCCCGCCGCTACTGGTCCGAAATCGGGCACGCGGACCGACACGTGCTGATCAGCCGCACGAGCGGCTATCACGGCACGCACGGGTATGGCACTGCCCTCGGCGGCATACCGGCCAACCGCGAGGGTTTCGGGCCGCAGGTAGACACGCTCCAGGTGCCCCACGACTCGCTGGAGGCGATGGAGGCGGAGATCGAGCGTGCCGGAGCCGAGCGGGTCGCGGCCGTGTTCGTCGAGCCGGTGATCGGCGCCGGGGGCGTGTACCCGCCGATGCCCGGCTATCTGGAAGGTCTCGCCACCCTCTGCGAGCGCACCGGCGTGCTGCTCGTGGTTGACTCGGTGATCTGTGGCTTCGGTCGTCTCGGGACGTGGTACGGGATCGAGCGCTGGGGTATCGAGCCGGCCATGATCGTGTTCGCCAAGGGGGTGACGAGCGGGTATCTGCCACTCGGCGGCGTGATCGTCTCCGAGCGGATCGCCGAGCCGTTCTGGCGCGCGCCGGGCGGTCCGGTGTTCCGTCACGGACCAACCTATTCCGCTCATGCGACCTGCTGCGCCGCAGCGCTGGCCAATATCGCGCTGCTGGCGCGGGACGGATTGCTCGAGCGCGGACGTCGGCACGAACGGTCGTTGCTCTCAGCGCTCGAGCCGCTGGCCGCGCACGAAGCCGTGGCCGAGGTGCGCGGTGGGGTCGGCTTGCTGGCAGCCGTCGAGCTCAGTGACGAGCTGCTGAGCCGAGCCCCCGACGCGGTCGCGCGAGTCGCGCGCAGCCGCGCGTGAAGCAGGGGTGCTCGTTCGGCCGCTGGGACGCGGGCTGGCGCTATCGCCGCCGCTCACCGCGGAGCCGGAGCACTTCACGCTGATCGCGCAGGCGCTCGATCAGGGTCTGCGGGCAGCCGCCGACCCGTAGTCGTGCGGTCCTTCGAGCCGTAGTCACCACGGTTGCGGGTTCGGTGCTTTATGGGGTCGGGCCAGTGGATCCAGTGAGCCGATCTGTTCAAAGTGGCGGCGAGATCGGATCGCGAGTCCTTCCACGGCTCTGGCAACGTCCTGAGACTGCAGGCGGAGCGCTTCCGCGACCTCTGGGAGGCCGCGCCGTTCGCGATGGTGATTGTCGATGAGCAGGGCGAGATCATGCTCGTCAATGCCGGGGCGGAATCGTTGTTCGGATACACGCGCGAGGAGCTCGTCGGACAGCGGGTCGAGCTGTTGGTGCCGGAACGGAGCCGCCCGCAGCACGACCGCCACCGGGAGCAGTTCGTCGCAGAGAACCGCACCCGCCGCATGGGTATCGGGATGGACCTCCTCGCCCGGCGCAAGGATGGCACCGAGTTTCCGGTCGAGATCGGCCTCAGCACGGTGCACACCGATCACGGAGTGCTGATCTCGAGCGCGATCAGCGACATCACCGGCCGCAAGCGGGCCGAGACCGCGATCGCACATTTGGCCGCGATCGTCGAGTCCTCCGACGACGCGATCGTGGGCGAGACGCTGGACGGCAGAATCACAACCTGGAATCCCGCCGCCGAGCGGACATACGGGTACAGCGCCGCGGAGACGATCGGCGGCCACGTCTCGATGCTGTTTCCCTCGGCCGAGCAGCAGGCCGAGCTCGAAGACATGCTCGAGGAGGTCCGAGCCGGCGGCCGCGTCAATCATTTCGAGACGATCCGGCGGCACAAGGACGGGCACATCTTCGATGTATCGGTGACCGTCTCCCCGATCCGTAACCCCGAGGGGGCCGTGGTCGGCGCGTCGGCCACGGCGCGAGACATCACGGAGCGCAAGCGGGCTGCGGACGCACTCGCTGAGGCGGAGGAGCAGTTCCGGGGAGCGTTCGAGGAGGGACCGATCGGCATGGCGCTGATCGATCTCCGCGGTCGCATCACCAAGGTCAACGAAGCACTGTGCCAGATCACGGGGTACCCCGGCGAGGATCTGGAACGAATGGCGTGTGAGGCGATCATGCACCCGGACGACGCTCCCGACATCCTCGGCCAGTTGACGGAGATCTGGGACGGCACGCGGACGCTCCACGCCAGCGAGCTGCGCTTCGTGCACAGCTCCGGCCATGCGGTCTGGGTGGCGCTGCAGCTGACCCTGATCCGCAGCCGCGACGGCCGGCCGCTGCGCTCGCTCGCTCAGATCCAGGACATCACCGACCGCAAGCGGTTCGAGAACAAGCTTCAGGACCTCGCAGACCATGACTCGTTGACCGGCCTGCTGAACCGGCGCGCGTTCGCACGAGAACTGGACACCCACGCCGCGCTCGCGAGTCGGTACGGCGCCGAAGGGGCGCTGCTGATGCTGGACCTGGACCATTTCAAGTACATCAACGACACCCTTGGCCACCAAGCCGGCGACTCGATCATCATTCGCGCCGCCGAGCTGCTCGTCAGGCGCCTGCGTGACAGCGACATCGTGGCCCGCCTTGGTGGCGATGAGTTCGCGATCCTGCTGCCGAAAGCTGACGCCGCTGCCGCCGAGCGGGTCGGGCTCCAGCTGATGAGGCAGTTCGCGGACCAGCCGATCACGGTCGCCGGCGCCGGCGGGCGCGCGCTCACGGCGAGTATCGGAGTTGCGACGTTCGAACCTGGGCTGGGAGGCGAAGACGTGCTCGTCAACGCGGACCTGGCGATGTACGACGCCAAGGAGGCCGGCCGGAACCGCGTCGCGCTTCATAAGGCCGATGAGCACGACCAAGCCCGGATGAAAGGCCGGCTCAGCTGGGTAGAGCGGATTCGAAGCGCGCTCGAGGAGGAGCGGTTCAGCCTGCTCGCGCAGCCAATCGTCGATTACAGCACCGGATGCGTCTCCCAATATGAGCTGCTGCTTCGGATGATCGATGAGCATGGGGACCTGATCCCGCCCGGGGCATTCCTCTACATCGCCGAGCGGCTGGATCTCGTCGAGGAGATCGACGCCTGGGTGGTCCGAAACGCGATCGGGCTGCTCGCCGAGGACAACGGCCCGGGCCAGGGCCTGCCGCTGCACGTCAACCTCTCTGGGCTTTCGCTCGGCCAACCCAAGCTGCTCGAGCTGATCGAGTGCGAATTGGGCCGCACCGGGATAGCGCCGACGCTGCTCACCTTCGAGATCACCGAGACCGCCGCGGTCAGGCACATCACCCACGCCCGGCGCTTCAGCGAGCGGCTCAACGAGCTTGGCTGCAAGCTCGCACTCGACGACTTCGGCGCCGGATTCGGATCGTTCTACTACCTCAAGCATCTGCCATTCGACTACCTGAAGATCGACGGCGAATTCGTCCGCAACTGCCGCAGCAGCAAGACCGACCGGCTTGTGATCGAGGCCGTCGTCGGGATCGCGCGCGGGCTCGGCAAGAGCACGATCGCCGAGTTTGTAGGCGACGACGAAACGGCACGGCTCCTGATCCGCCTCGGCGTCGACTACGGACAGGGCCGCCATCACGGAAAGCCCGGACCGATAGTCAGCTTCGACAGCCGCGTCGAGCCGGCGCCCACCGGCTGATATCTTCGCGCCGGCGCATGTCCGATCCTCCACCCACAGCTGACGAACGGGTGACATCGGCGCTCGCGGCGCTGCTCGCGCTGGTCGCAACGCTGGACGAGCTCGACCTCGACGGCGTCGAGCCGGCCTTCGGCGCTCAGCGGTGGTAGCCGGGGGCTCGGACTCGGATCCGGCGCTCCTGACGATCGTTCAGGCGCAGCACGAGATCGCTGCCGGGCGGCTGTCCGCGACCGAGCTGACCGAAGCGGTGCTGGCCCGCGCCGAGCGGCTGAACCCAACGCTCAGGGCCTACCTGAGGATGGATCCGGACGGCGCGCTCGCCCAGGCGCGCGCCGCCGACCGTCGTGCAGATCACCCCCCGCTCCTGGGAATCCCGATCTGCGTCAAGGACGTGATCGATGTCGCTGGGCTGCCGACGACCGCCGGTGCCGCTCGCTGGAGTCGCTCACCCGATCGGGACGCGTTCGCGGTGGCCCGGCTGCGCGACGCGGGCGCGATCGTGATCGGCAAGGGCCACACCAACGAGTTCGCCTACGGCATCGACGGGTTGAACCCCCACTGGGGGAACTGCTGCAATCCGTTCGACCCCGAGCGGCTGTCTGGCGGCTCGAGTTCGGGTCCGGCCGTCGCGACGTCCGCTGGCATGGCGCTGGCGGGACTCGGGACCGACACGAGCGGGTCGATTCGCGTACCTGCCTCGTTCTGTGGCCTCGTCGGCATCAGGCCGACGTTGGGCCGGATTGCGCTGAATGGGGTGGTCCCGCTCGCGTGGTCATACGACACGATCGGGCCGCTCACACGGTCTGTCGCGGACGCACAGATCGTGTTCGATGTCCTGACCGAGCCCGGTGACCGAGCGACAGCGCAATCGCCCGACCAGCGGGCGGGCGGGAACGGCCAACGACCGCTCGCCGGACTTCGGGTCGGAGTCCTGGACCAGCTGCTCGAGCTCGCCCAGCCATTCGTCGCCGACGGCATCGTTGCCGCGGCGGCAGACCTGGGGTCGCTCGGCGCGAAGATCGCGCCCGTCCACATCGAGCTGCTCCGACACGTCAATGCGATGCATCAGACCGTCCAGCAGGCCGAGGCCGCCAACGTTCATCGCCAGTGGTTCACCGCCCAGGAGCCTTACTACAGCGAGCCGGTGCGCACGCGCCTGGAGGTCGGGCGTCTGCTTCCGGCTTCCGCGTACCTGACCGCGCAGCGAGCCCGACGGCTGCTGATCGAGGAGTTCGCCGCGAAGATGAGCCATCTGGATGTGGTGCTGGCGCCGTCGACCCCGACCGTCGCGCCCCGGCAGGATGCGCGCGAGATCACGATCCGCGGCGTGCAACACGACCTACGTAGCGCGCTGCTTGCATGCGCCCTCGCCCCCACGCAGCTCGCGGGCCCGATCGTTTCGGTCCCGATCGGCAAGTCCGGAGGTCTGCCGTACGGGATGCAGATCATCGGTCGGCCGTTTTCGGAAGCGCTGTTGCTCGAAGTCGCCCAGGCGTGCGAGCAGCCGGCGTCCCCATGGGACACTGACCCAACGTGGGCCTGATCATTCGCACCGAAGGGCTGACAAAGGTGTATGCCGGGGCTGACTTCGCCGCTGTCGACCGTCTTGATCTGAGCATCCTCGCGGGTGAGATCTTCGGACTGCTGGGACCGAACGGGGCTGGGAAGACCACGACCGCGGGAATGCTGACCACGCGGGTCATCCCGACCGCGGGGACCGCCCACGTCGGCACGGTCGACGTGATCGCTCACCCGGCGCTCGCCAAGCAGTTGATCGGGGTCGTCTCGCAGCAGAACACGCTCGACCGCCAACTGACGGTCTGGGAGAACCTGTACTTCCACGGCCGCTTGTTCGGGATCGCCGCGGCCGAGTCGCGGCGCATTTCAAACGAGCTGCTCGAGCAGTTTCACCTCAGCCGCTGGGCGAAGGCGTCGGTGTTCGCGCTGTCAGGCGGAATGGCGCAGCGGCTGATGGTCGCGCGCGCGATCTTCCACCGGCCCGCGATTCTGTTCATGGACGAGCCGACGGCAGGCCTCGACCCGCAAAGCCGGCTCGCACTGTGGGACATCCTGAGCCAGCTCAATGCGGCCGGACAGACAGTCATGCTCCTCACCCACTACATGGAGGAGGCCGACCGGCTGTGCCACCGGGTGGCGATCATGGACCACGGCAAGATTCTCGCGCTCGACACGCCGGCGGCGCTCAAGCAGTCTGTCGGGGCCGACACGATCGTCACGGTGAAGGTGTCAGGCGACGGCGCCGCGCTCGCCGAGAGCCTCGAGCGGGGAGTGAGCGGAGTGACCCGCGCTCGCATGATCGAGGGGGGCGCCGAGTTACTGGTCAAGGGCTCGGACCACATCGTGCCGCGCGTCGTGACGGCCGCCGAGCAGGGCGGCTTCTCGCTCGTGGATCTCTCGGTCACCGAACCGACGCTGGAGACCGTGTTCATCAACCTGACCGGGAAGGACCTGCGGGAATGACCGCCACCACGAGCGCCGCGGCAGGGCCGCCTCAGATCGCGCTCACGCCGGCGCGCACGACGGTGGCAGCGAGCCGTTCGGTGCTGCGCGGGCTCGTGCTGCGCGACCTGACCGTGCTGCGCAAGAACCTCGGGGAATTCGTGGCCCGCACCCTGATCCAGCCGTTCCTGCTCGTGTTCGTGTTCCTGTACGTGTTCCCGACGATCGGTCAGGGAGTCGGCGGCGGCCATGGGTCGGCTTCCGAGTCGGGATTTGCGACCGTGCTCGTGCCGGGGGTCGTCGCGATCTCGATCATGTTCCAGGGGATCCAGGCGGTGGCGCTGCCGATGTCGACCGAGTTCGGCTACACCCGTGAGATCGAGGATCGGGTCCAGGCTCCGTGCCCGATCTGGCTCGTCGCAATCGCGAAGGTCCTCTCAGGCGCCGTCCAGGGCCTGCTGGCGGCCGTGATCGTGTTCCCGATCGCCGCGGTCGTGCACGCGAGTCACGTCCACGCCCACTTGTCGGTCCACTGGCCGGTCGTGCTGACGCTGATCCCGCTCGCGTGCGTGGCGATGAGCTCGCTCGGACTCGTGCTCGGGACGACGTTCGAGCCGCGCAACATCGGCCTGATGTTCGGCTTTGTCGTGCTGCCGCTGACGTTCCTCGGCGGCACCTACTACCAGTGGACCAGGCTGGCGCCGGTCAAGCTGGGCGGCTTTCACTGGCTTCAGACAGTGGTCCTCGTCAATCCGCTGATCTACGTCGCTGAGGGGATGCGCGCCGGGCTGACCGACGCCTCGCACATGCATCTGTACGTGATCTACCCGGTATTGATCGCGTTTTGTGTCGGCTTCCTCGCGCTCGGGCTGCGCAGTTTCCGCCGCCGGGTGCTCGTGTAGCTGATCTGCGGCCGCCGGGTGCTCGTGTAGCTGATCTGCGGCGATCCCGGTCTGCGGCGGTCGCCGGGGCGTGTCGCTGCTCAGGCCGGCATCCGGTGGCCGCTGTGCTTCCCGGCCGACTCGACCAGAGCGTGGATGTTCTCGGCGGGCGTGGTGGGCGGCAGCGCGCAGCCCGGACCGAGGATCAGCCCCCCTCCCGCCTGACAGGTTTCGATCAGCTCACGGCAGGCATCGTCGACCTCCGCGGGCGTGCCGAGGGCGAGCAGGTTGGTATCGACGTTGCCCAGCAGACAGGTCCGGCCCCGCGCGGCTTGCATGAGCTGCCTCGCATCGGTCTTGTGGTCTATCTCGAGCACCTGGGCGCCGGTCGCGATGAAGTCTTCGGTGATCTTCGTGGTGTCACCACAGATGTGCAGGTGCAGGACGATGTCATGCGCCTTCAGCTCGTCGACCATCCGCTTCTCGTGAATCCACGGGTAGCGGCGGTAGTGGCGAGGGGAGATCATCGCCGGTCCCGCAATCGGCTCTCCAATCGATGTCGAGTGCCCGCCGCTGTCGATCAGTGCGAACGCGTAGCGGGTCGCGACCCGGCGCGCATAGTCGAGCAGTGCATGCACCATCTCGTCCTGCTCGCCGGTCGCGATGTCCATCATGAACTCGGTCATGCCGCGCAGCTGGGCAGCCAGATCCATCGGGCCCTGGTCGGCGCGGGCACAGATCCAGACCCGATCGCCGAGTTCACCCGCGAGGATGCGCGTGGCCTTCAGGATCTCGCGCATCGGGAAAGTGGTGTAGGGGTCGGGCACCTCGAGCGCGAGCACGTCGTCGAGCGACCGAAGCAGCGGCCGGCCGGCGACCGGAGCTGTGTCATCGCTGTAGTGCGCCTTTATGCCACACGCCTCGGCGTTACAGGCGGTGCCGTTCTCCAGCAGGATCATGTCGTGGCGAAACTCCCGCCACGCCTGGAGCATCGCCTCGGCCAGCAGCTCGCCGTCGCGGAAGACCTCCGACATCGGCTGGCCGCAGGCGTACGCCGCCGGCATGAAGTTGTGAAGGTCGACCGGGACGCGATCAGGATCGCGCAGGTCGATCGCCGCCCGAACTCGCTCGATCGATGGGCCCATGAGCGCAATCGTGCGCGCGGGCGGTCATGGTCGCATCCGGCAAACCAACCGTAAGCGCTCAGTAGTTACAGCTGAGCGTCACGATTCTGGCTTGAGCGCAAGGCCGAGGCTAGCCGCCGACCCCGAGCAGCAGCTCGACGACCAGCTGGTCGAGGTGCTCGTTCTTGTAGCCGTGAGCCGCCAGCGCGTCGAGGTCGTGAGCCTCACCGAGCAACGCCGCGGCGGCATCGGTTGAATACGGTCCGACGCTCGGCTCGGCGAGCTCGTCGACACGCGCGGCCTCGCGCGCCGCGCGGATCGCGTGCGAGGAGTCGAACTGCCGCGACTTCTCGGCGAGCGCGAGATACGTGCGCATGCACCCGGCGGCGAAGTCCCACACGCCCTCGGAGTCCTCGCTGCGGTAGGCGTGAGCGTCGAAGTGGCGCACGCCGTCGTAGCCGGAGGTTTGCAGCAGGTGCACGAGCAGGAACGCCTCCTTCAGATCTTCTGCGCCGAACCTGAAGTCCTGGTCGTAGCGGCCGATCCGCTGGCTGTTGAGGTCGATGTGAAACAGCTTCCCAGCCCACAGAGCCTGCGAGACGGCGTGGACGAAGCTCAGGCCCGCCATCGTCTCGTGCGCAACCTCCGGGTTGACGCCGACCATCTCGGGATGATCGAGTGTGGTGATGAAATGCAGGGCGTGCCCGACCGTCGGCAGGAAGATGTCGCCGCGCGGCTCGTTCGGCTTCGGCTCGACTGCAAACACCATCTCATACCCCTGGTCGCGCACATACCCGCAGAGGAAGTTGATCGCCTCGCGATAGCGCTCGAGGGCGTCCCCGACACGCTTCGTCGCCGCGCTCTCGGCACCCTCGCGTCCGCCCCAGAACACGTACACGTTCGCCCCGAGCTCGGCGCCAAGGTCGATTCCGCGCATCGCCTTGGCGATTGCCGCACGCCGCACGCCACGGTCGTTGGAGGTGAACGCCCCGTCCTTGAACGCCGGGTGGCCGAACAGGTTGGTGGTGGCCATCGTCACCTGCATCCCGGTCCGTTGCAGGGCGTCGGAGAAGCGCGCCACGATCCGATCCCGCTCGCTGGCTGAGGAGCCGTACGGCACCAGGTCGTTGTCGTGCAGGCTGACGCCGTATGCCCCGAGTTCGGCGAGGCGCTCGACCGACGTCACCGGGTCGAGCGGCGGCCGGGTTGGCTCGCCGAACGGATCGCGGCCAGGGTTGCCGACGGTCCAAAGCCCGAACGTGAAGCGGTGCTCGGGCCGCGGGGTCAGGTCCAAATGCTCGCTTGTCATCGATCCACCTTCCCTTTCATTGCGCGCCGTAAGCGACGCCGGTCGGTTGTAGGTCCTGCTCGAGCGGCCGCTGCGGCGTGATCGCCAGCTTGCGCAGCTCGGAGTGATAGGAGCGGCACGCCTCGGCTGCGCCCAGCCGGCCATCGGCGATTTGGCGCAGATGTTCAACGAACGTCAGTGGATGCTCGCTGTCTTTGATCTTGCGCCCGAACAGGGCCGCGCGGGCGCCGCTACGACGCGCATCCTCGAGCAGGAAGAAGGCGTCGTAGGTCGTGCCCGAGGCACCGCCGAGGATGCCGGGAATCAGATGTGGGTCGTACGCAACGAGCTCCCGCATCGTGGCTGCGCCGAAGTAGGGCATCTTTAAGAACAACGGTCGCGCGGCGCTCGGGACGCCGGCCAGGGTGCGCGCCACGAAGTCGTTCAGAAATCGGCCGGGATCCCCCGGCATCGAGCCGCGCACGTTTGGTGCGAACACCTCCAGAAAATGTCTTACCCCCTCCGTCTCGGCCTCGGCGCGGAACTCGCGATAGGCCTCGAGCGCAGCCACGTCGACCTCGGCATCGTTGGCCGGAGTGATCGAGTAAAGCCCCACGTGCACGCCTGCGGCCTGCTTAATCTCTCGGATCGAGCTGGTGCGAAATGGCCTCGACGGCTGCTGAGGGTGAAGAGCGCCGGCCAGCGCGTGGATGTCGGTGGTGTCGTTCGCGCGGACCGCCGGGGTGACGGCTGAGTCGTCGAACAGTCGCTCGTGCACGGTCAGAAGCTCGCTGGTGCTGACGCTCATCAGCATCATGTCGACCAGTCCCTGGTCGACGATCTCCCGGACCTGGTCGCGGAATTCGGCCAGTGAACGCAGCCTGCCGCTGGCAGGATCCTTGCCCGGCGCGGCAACGCCGAAGGCCATGTCCGCATCCTTCGCGTCGGCGAGGATGAAGGCGTCGCTGGCGCCCGGATGGGCGTGCAGGTCGGCCAGCTTCTGCTCGAGCGACTTGGTCACCCGATGCCAATCGTGCCTGCGCGATCCCGCTCCAGGATGACCTCGGGACCGAACTCGATCTCGACGGGCAGCCGCGACCAACCATTCGCGATCCGCGCTGCGACGCGCGACCAGTCCGGTATGGCGCTCGTCGGGTCAACCGCCTCGACGCTGAAGGCGCCGACAGCCGTGGCGCTCGTCGTCGCCTGCGCCGGCGTCTCGCCGCGCAGGAGCGCCGCCAGCAAGCCGGCGATCGTCGCATCTCCGGAGCCCGTCGTTCCCTGGACCGTGCCGGGTCGAAAGCACGGCGAGATCAGCTCCCGATCGCGCCAGGCGCCGGGATCGAGGCCGACCCGGCCGCAGAAGCCGTCGATCGAGGCCGGCTCGCGCGTGGTTCGAAGATAGAGGCCCTGGTCGCCGAGCTTGACCGCGACCACCGCGGCACCCATCGCGGTCAGCTGCGCCGCGAGCCTCGCTAGTCGCGCCCGGTCGACGACCGTGGACAGCGGGGCGCCCTGCTGCAGCCGCTCGTGCGCGGCGCGGTCGAGCATGAACAGGAGCTCCTCGATGCTGGGGGCAAACAGATCGACGAACGGCAGCACCTGCTCGAGCACCTCGCGCCAGTCGACCGCCCCGGCCTCGCTGTTGGGGTCGGGTTCGCACATGTCCAGCGACGTCGCCGCCCCACAGTCCTCGCGCACGCGCGCGAACATCGCGCCCAGCTCAGCGCCCCCGTCTGCGTACATCCGGGGCATCAGTGGCGGATAGCCGAAGTGGAACACGCGAATGCCGACGAGCTTCTCATACGGCAGATCCTGCGAGCTGAACCATTGGTTCGCTCCTGGACAGTGCAGAAAGCTCCGGTCCACCCCCGGTGGGTTGATCACGATTGTGTAGCTCGTCGCCTCCCCGACGCTCACGACGATGCTCTCAGCCAGACGTTCGCCGGCCTTGGCCAGCGCATCGAGTACGGCGGTACCGAACAGGTCGGCTCCGACCTTGGCGATCAGGCGCACCGGCACGCCGAGACGATGCAGCGCGAGTCCGACGTTCGCAACCGCACCCCCGGGCGAGATCGCCGCGGGCCCGATGACCACGAGCCTGCCAGGCTCGAGCTTGACGTCCCCGATCAGGGCTGGGAACAGATCGAGCGAAACGTGACCGGCGACCACCGCCTGTGGCGCGCCCGGCGCAACCCCCACCGATTCCGACGAACGCGCGGCCACACTTGAGGACTCTATGTCAGAGGGGACCGTCGGGCACGCGGCCGGAAAGGATCGTCTCGCGCTGCGAGTCCGTATACGGCGGGCGGAACAGATTCGGATCGGACTGCCGGCTGCGGAACAGATCGACGATGAAGTTCATTCGGTCACCGATCCGGGTCCAGTCGCGCGCCCCGCTGCCGGCCACCGTGTTCGGCGTCCGGTCCCAACCTCCAGGGCCGTCCAGGAACCGCTCGAGCTCCGGCGTCTCGATCGTCCGCAGGGTGTCGGAGAACGCGCTCCGGCCCCGCACGGGGACGTCATGGCTGACCTCCATCGACTCGGACCCGACCGCGAAGCTCAGCAGGCGCCTGGTGACAAAGCGCCGGAACGGGCGCGGAACCGACGCGTCGATGTAGGGATCGAGCCGCTGATGCTCGTGCAGGATCGCCAGTAGGTTTGCCCACAGCATCAGCTCATCGCGCCGGTCTCGATCCGCCTCGCGGCTGGCATCGAAGTAGTGGCGGTAGGCGCCGTGCAATAGGTCCTGTCCGCCGCTGCGCGCAGGTCCGGGTCGCAGTCCGGCAAGGAATTCCTCGAGGCGCTCCTCGCTGCGCTCGGCGGGATCGAGCAACATGCTGACAAAGCGGGCGGTCTGGCGGCCGATGTCGGTCAGCACCGTGATGTTGCCGCCCAGGATGCGATCGGCCGCCTTCTCGACCAGGGCCTTCGCCGTTCGCGTCAGCGTCGCACCCGCCGCCGTCCCGACCGCGAGCGAGACGCTCGCGCGGCGCGGCGCGTTTCCGTGCGCCAGGGCCGCGGTGCTGCCGGCACCGAGCACCGTGCCCAGCGCCCAGGCCGCGGGCGACAGCATCGGTAGGTCGTCCTGGCGAATCGTCTGCCCCGCCTTCTTTGAACCCCACACGGCCCAGGTATGGAAGTTCGCCCCACTCGCGGCGCCGGTGACCTCGTGCAGAGCGAGCGAGAGCTCCTGGTGGCTGAGCGTGATCCGGAGGTTGCACATCACCGGATCGGGACCGGCGACCGCCGCGTCGATCTGACTGTGCCACCAGCGCGCGTCTCCCCAGTGCGGGATCCGCTGCGCGAGCCAGCCTGGCGGTGTGTCAGCATCGGCAGCCAACGCGGTGCGTGTGCCCTTGCCCTCCGATTGCGCCACCCAACCGGTCACGGCGAAAAAGGGTACTGGGGATGCAGTCGGGGTGACCTACTAGGTCCAGGGGTAAGGACCGCTGGAGGCTGGTTGCAACCTCCCGGCCTCGAAGCGATCAAGCCGGAACGGCTCGAGCAGGGGCTCGGGGCCGTCGAGGATGTCGATCGCGGCGAGCGCGCCAAGCGCCAGCATCTTGTAGGTGTGGCCGGCGTCGAGGATCGCGTAGGCGTTGTCGAGCACGTGATCGAGGACCGGATAGCCATCGGGCGTCAGACCGACGACGCCTCCGTGGGGCCGGGCCTGCCATCGCTCGCCGGCGCCGCGGAACCGCCTGAGCACGCGGGCCAGCCCGGCCTCGGCGAACTCACAGAACTGCTCCCCGGCGACGTGCGCCGGGTTCGGGGGTCCGTAGGGGTCGAGTGGGGCGTCCGGGCCGAGTTCCTGCGGCAGACCACCGACGGTGATGCTGCTGCCGGTCCTGCCCATCCGGAAGTAGATCCCCCAGGGACCATCGACCAGCACACGGCCGTCGCGGTCGGAATGCAGTGGCTCATCGGCGTCGAAGTGGACGACCGGCGCTTGGTGCCCGGCGGCTGCCTGCAGACCGACCCGGGGCAGGACGAAGTCACCCTCCTGCGCCTTGACCAGATCGACCAGCGGCTTACGGACGCCATCGACGGCGACGGTGAAATCTAGGTCGAGCATCCGCCACACGTCGCGGGCCCACACCCCACAGGCCAGCACGACGTGATCGCACTGGATCCGGCCACGGCTGGTGAGGACGGCCGTCACCGTTGCGGCGTCGCGCTCGAGGCCGGTCATCTCCGTGTCCTGCGCGATCGTCACGCCCGCGTCGCTGGCCTGCAGTGCCAGCTCGCGCACGGTTGCCGACGCGTCGGCCCAGCCGCTGCGCCGTTCATGGAGCAGGGCCGCCACACCGCGCGAGTCGAAATCCGGCCACACCCAGTTCAGGTATTCCCCGCAGCCGGTTCCGGTCACGAGCTCTGACTGGTAACCGACTTCGGCCTGGCGGGCGGCGATCGCTCGCAGGTCCTCGAGCTGCCGCTCCGGGACGACCGAGACGAACCCGACCTGGCGGAAGCCGAACGCCGCCGGCGAGCGCTCGAATCGCTCGACGCTCAGCCGTACGAGCTCGGTGATCGCAGGACTTCGGTAGTAGCCGCGCACGATTCCACCGGCGATGCCGGACGCGCCGGCGCCGAGCGTCGAGCGCTCGAGCAGCACAACTT
Organism: uncultured Solirubrobacterales bacterium; assembly: GCA_963769695.1. GTDB lineage: Bacteria > Actinomycetota > Thermoleophilia > Solirubrobacterales > Solirubrobacteraceae > Palsa-465. The sequence continues at coordinate 234,277 of CAVYMX010000008.1, forward strand.
TTCGGCTCGCGCCCCGTCCGAGACCCGGACGGCCAAGCCTCCGCGCGAGCTCCGCGGCCACCGATAGGCCGTGTACGCCGCCGCCGACGACAACGTGAGCGGCCGATTCGGGAAGGTGCTGGTTCACCGCCGCGGACGGCTCGGGAAGCCAGGCCTCATCCCGGACGGCTCAGCTCGGCCTCGCGGAGCGTCGGCTCGAACAGCTCCACCGGGTTCCCAGACGGGTCTTCGACCAGGACCTGCTTGCCGCCGACGCCGGTCACGATCTCGTTCCGAAACCGAGCGCCGCCGGAGCGCAGGCGATCGACCGTCGCTGCGAGGTCTGAGACCTCGAGCTGGAAGCGATTCCAGCCCCCGGGTTCGGGAACCCGGCCGTCGGGCATCGCCTGGCCACCGCCGGGTCCACCGCCCGGAGCACTGAGGACGAGGCGAAGATCTCCCTTGGAGAGCATCGCGAACGCCGGCGCCGGGTGCATGTCCTCATGGAAGCCGAGCTGCTGGCAGTAGAACTGGATCGCCGCATCGACATCGTCGACGATGTAGCGGACGCTGACGGTGGCCATCGCTCCTCCTGGGTCGCGCTGGGGATCTATGAAACGTATCCGTTTCATAGCGATACGTCAACGTTTCATACAGATACCATCACGCCAATGTCCACCGGCGCGACGGCAGACCCGCGCGTACAGCGCTCGCGGTTCGTGATCCTCCAGGCGGCCGTGCAGGAGCTAGCCGAAGTCGGCTACGGCGCGTTCACGATCGAGTCCGTCGCTGCCCGCGCCGGCGTCGGCAAGTCGACGATCTACCGTCACTGGCCGGACAAGCTGGCGTTGATCGCCGACGCATTTGAGACCTTCCACGAGCAGATGGTGCCCGCGCTCGAGCGCCGCACTCCGCGCGAGTCGATCGAACTGCTCGTCCGCCATGTCGCCGAGGTCGTCGTCGACTCGACGTTCTCGCGCTGCATCCCGGCTCTGATCGAAGGTGCCGAGCGCGACCCGCGCGTGCGAGCCTTCCACCACCGCTACTCGGCCGAGCGCCGCCGGGCGCTGATCGAGCTGATCTCCGCGGGGGTCGAGGCCGGAGAGTTTGCGGCCGACCTCGATCCCGAGCTGGCGACGGCCGCGCTGCTCGGTCCGATCTTCTATCGGCGGCTGATGTCCGGCGAGCCGTTCGATCCGGAGCGGGCCGGCGAGCTGGTGAACCTGGTGCTGCGGGCGCCGCGGCAAGACGGTTTGCAGGGCTAGGCAGGCCCGCTGCCGGGCCGCTTGAAGCCGGCGCGGGCGCGCTCCACCGATCCGTATGCGGCACATCCGGCGAGGTGGTCGTTGACCAGACCCATCGCCTGCATGAACGCGTACACCGTCGTGGGGCCGACGAATCGCCAGCCGCGCCGCTTGAGGTCCTTCGCCAGCGCCTTTGAGGCCGGCGTCTGTGCCAGCTCGGCCAGCCCGGCCCGGTCCAGCCGGCCAGACCGCGCCTCGGGCTCGAACCGCCACACATAAGCCGCGAGCGAGCCCTCCTCGGCCCCCAGCTCCACAGCGCGACCGGCGTTGTTGATCACTGCCTCGATCTTGCCCCGGTGGCGCACGATCGCCGCGTCTGCCAGCAGCCGCCGCACATCATCCTCGTCGAACCGGGCGACACGTTCGAAGTCGAAACCTGCGAACGCTCGCCTGAACGCAGCTCGCTTGCGCAGGATCGTCAGCCACGAGAGGCCCGCCTGGAAGCCCTCCAGGCTCAGCTTCTCGAACAGCCGGATGTCATCGGCGACTGGAAGGCCCCACTCGCGGTCGTGGTACGCCCGGTACTCGGGCGCCGAGTCTCCCCACCAGCAGCGCAACACGCCGTCATCGCCGCGCACTACGCCGGAGTCGGCGACGGTCATCCGGCGCACGCCATGGGCGCTCGCCGAAGCCGGCCACGCCGTTTTATCGCCCTACTGATCATCCGCTTGCCTGGGTGCCGAGCCCATTATCGACGAGCTCGCCCGCGCGAGGCAGAGAATTGTCAGATAGCGAACCGTGAACGCGCCGCCGTGCGCGTCGATCGCCCTCCCGACCTCCGTCAGCAGTGAGGCGCGCCGGTCAGGCTCCAACAAGATGTGGTCGCCGTGCGTCCGCAACAGCGCGAGGTACTCATCAGTCGAGTACCGGCAATCCCAGCCGTAGGAACGGACCTCGGGCTCCGTCAATCCCGCGGCCGCATTGATCTCGCCCTCCCAAGTGTCCGCCACCTCCGGTGCCTCGGACTGAGCCGGATGCATCGGCCCGTTGGGATCGAATCCCGGCGCCCCCTCGCGATACGCCGCGAGCAGCTCCTCCCGAAGCTCCGTCGCATCCCACGCCACCCGGTTCCAGAATGCGGCCAGCGTTCCCCCATCCGCCAACGCCGTCCGCGCGGCCGAATACCGCGTCTCACGCGCGACCCAGTGCCAGGCCTGGGCGGAGAAGACGAGCGGAAAGCGGGCGCCATCCGGGTGCCAATGCTCAAAGTCCGACCGCTCGATCCGCACCCCCGGGTATGAGGCGCAGTTCCGCCGCGCGACAGCGGCCATCTCGGCGCTCGGCTCGACCGCGAGCACCGGCAGGCCGCGCGCGGCAAACAGCATCGTCGCCTTGCCGGTGCCGGCCCCCACTTCCAGGACCTCCTGGCCGGGCGACACGCCGGAGTGCGCCAGCACGTCGCCGATCAGCTGCTCGGGGTACGACGGGCGTGAGTCGTCGTACAGCTGCGCCACTTCACCGAAGGAGAGCCGTCGTTCGCGGGGCATGGTGGGAGTGAAACATGTCCCCGGGGTGGGCGGCCGGCCGCGCTGGCGGGAGCGGTCGGCGTTCGGCTCGGGGAATGGGGCTGATGAACGGTGTCCGGCGCTGATGAGGGCCGAGGCGGGGCCGGAGGTTGTCAGCAAAACCCGGCATTTTCGCCTGCATACAGGGACAAACCGCGCGCGCCTGCTGGGCCTTGGCTACATATGCATGTGGGGCATGCTTATGTAACCAAGGAAGGTCTTGGGGTGTCGGCTTTGGGCCGTTAAGCATGCCGCCGGGGCGGATTTGCCCCGCCTGCACGCTCCCCCCGCCTCGTCCGCCCGCCCGCCTGGCCCGCCCCGCCCGCCGGCCCGCGCCCGGCCGCCCGTCCGGCCCGCCCGGCCGGCCCGCCCTGCCCAGCCGCCCCGCCCGGCCGGCCTGCGGCCCGTCCGGCCCGCGCGGGGCGGGGAAGGAAGGCCCGGGGCGGGCCGGGGTTGGGGCAGTGGAGCGGAGGCCGGCAGGGCGGTCCCCCGGGGCGGTGCCTCGGAGGCCGGCAGGGCGGTCCCCCGGGGCGGTGCCTCGGAGGCCGGCAGGGCGCCCCGGGCGGTCTGCCCGGGGAACGGCGCTGGTGAGGGTGGCGGGCTGGACCGTGATTAGCAGAATTCGGCATTTTCGCCTGCATACGGGGACAAATCGCCCGCTCGGTTCGGACCTTGGTTACATAAGCATGTGGGGCATGCTTATGTAGCCAAGGAAGGCCTTGGGGTGTCGGCTTTGGGCCGCTAAGCATGCCGCCGGGGCCGATTTGCCCCGCCCGGCCGCCCGCTCCCCCCGGCCCGCCCGCCCGGCCCGCCCGGCCCGCCCGGCAGCCGGCCCGCCCGGCCCGCCCCGCCCGGCCGCCCCGCCCGCCAGCCTCCTCGGCCCGCCGCGGCCTCCCGCCGCAAACCACCCTTCACCAGCGCCGTTCACCGAGCCGCACGCCGGCGACAGCCAGCCAAGTGGCCGAGCCACCGTCCCCAGAGGCCTCCCCTCAGCCCCACCGACGGTCGGCTGCCGGGATGTCGAAATGGCCGGAACCCCCCGCGCGGACTGCACGCGAAGCGGTCGCGCCGAGGACTGGCGACCACGGTCGCTCTCCCGGCGAACGCTCCAGCCCCAAGCATCACCCCGCGTTGCGCTGACTGCCTGAGCCAAGCCACGCCTACGTAACCAAGGACGGGCCAAGAGCCCGGACTTCGGGCACTGTAAGCATGCCGCCGAGCCCGATTTTCCCTCTCGCCGGGACCGACCGGACACGACCGCTTCGGTCTCGGCGCACTTCGGCCCGCGCCGGCCCCCGGCGCTCGCCCCCCCGCCCCCCGGACCGACGCCGCCCGACCGACGCCGCCCGACCGACGCACCCGCCCCACCCGGCCTCTAACCTCCGCCAGAGCTGATGTCAGGCGGGCGGCAGAAGAGGCTGAAGGTTCTCCCACGCGTGGCGGCAGTCGCCGCGATCGCCGCCGCATCCGCCACCCCCACCACCGCCGCAGCCACCCCCACCACCGCCGCAGCCACCCCCACCACCGCAGCCACCGCAGCCACCACCACCGCAGCCACCGCAGCCACCGCCGCCACCCCACCACACGGAGTCCGCGTCGGCCGGCTCCTCCCGCTCCCGCGCGGCGCGACCGTGCTCGCCTCGGTCGCGTCAACCGCGCCGATGCACGTCACTGTCGCCCTCAAGCCCCGCGACGAGCCGGCCCTGCGCGCGTTCGCGACCGCGGTCTCGAGTCCGGGCTCGAGCGTGTACCGCGCCTTCATCACGCCGGCGCAGTTCGCGAAGCGATTCGGTCCGACCAGCGCTCAGATCGGCGCCGTCGAGGACTCGTTGCGTGCTCGTGGCCTGAGTCCTGGCCGGGTCAGCCCAAACGGACTCTCGATCCCGGTGAGCGCGACCGCGGGCCGGCTCGCGACCGCGTTCTCGGTCACGCTGCTGCGCGTGAGGCTGGCGGGGAGGACGTCCGCGATCGTGGCCGGCACTGCGCCGCTGCTCGATGCTCGGATCGCACCGCTCGTGCAGGGCGTGCTGGGGCTCGACAACGCGTGGGCGCCGCAGCCGCGGACCCGCCATCTGGGCCAGCCTGCCGCTCGCCAGGCGGCTCTCGGCCTCCACGTTGCCACCGGCGGACCACAGGCGTGCCCCGCCGCGCAGGCAGCCGGCTCGCTTCACCACGCCTACACCGCCGACCAGATCGCGTCCGCGTTCGGCTTCTCAGGCCTGTATGCCGCCGGTGACGAGGGTGCTGGACAGACGATTGCGGTCTACGAACTCGAGCCCGACGATCCCAATGACATCGCCGCTTTTCAGTCGTGCTACGGGACCAACGCGCCGGTTTCGTACGTGCCGATCGACGGGGGCGCGGGCACCGGGGCGGGCGCAGGCGAGGCGGCGCTCGATATCGAGCAGGCGATTGCGCTCGCACCGAAGGCGCAGATCCTGGTCTACCAGGCGCCGAACTCCCAGTCCGGCGCTCCCGGCTCGGGGCCCTACGACGCGTTCAGCGCGATCATCAGCCAAGACCGAGCCAAGGTCCTCACCGCCTCGTGGGGACAGTGTGAGCCGATGCAGGGCGCCGGCGTCGCCGACGCGGAGAACACCCTGTTCCAGGAGGCCGCCGCCCAGGGCCAGTCGATTGTCTCCGCCGCCGGGGACGAAGGCGCGGAGGACTGCAATGGCCAGTCGCTGCCAAACCCGCTTGCAGCGGTTGACGACCCGGCAAGCCAGCCGTTCGTGACCGGGGTCGGGGGGACCCGGCTGGACTCAATCGGGCCGCCTCCGAGCGAGCAGGTCTGGAATGACGGCGGTCAGCTGACCAGCTTGCTGGGGCTCACTCCCGGCGCCGGCGGAGGCGGGGTCTCGAGCTTCTGGGAGATGCCGTCGTACCAGTCCGGCGCGCCCGTGTCGTTGAACCTGATCCAGACCGGCTCCTCGGGCTCTGCGTGCGGGTCGAGCTCGTACTGCCGCGAGGTCCCCGACGTCTCGGCCGACGCCGATCCCGCGACGGGCTACCTGATCTACTGGAACGGCTCGGGTACCGCCGGTGGCACCAGCGGCTGGCAGGCGATCGGCGGAACGAGCGCCGGGGCGCCGACATGGGCGGCGCTGTTGGCGCTCGCGAATGCCTCAAGTGGGTGCCACGGGACCCCGATCGGGTTTGCAAATCCGGCCCTGTACAGAGCGGCGGCGGTGGACTATTCGGCGGCGTTCGATGATGTGACAGTCGGCAACAACGACTTCACCGGCACGAACGGGGGCCAGTTCGCCGCCGGCCCCGGCTACGACATGGCCTCCGGCCTCGGAACTCCGAACGCCGCCGGGCTGGCCGGTCCGCTGTGCTACCGGCCGGCGGTCTCGCCTCACACGCCGAGCTCGAGCCGGACGGCGGCGCCGGCGATCACCGGCAAGTCGCTGCGCGGGTTCGGGCGCGGCAGGCTGAAGCTGTCGTTCACGGTCACCGCCGCCCGCGGTGGCCCCGCGATCGCAGGGCTGACGGTGATCCTCCCTCGCGGCCTTCGATTCGTTACGCCGTTGCGCTCGCTGACGGTCAAGGAAACCGGCAACCCGCGGCGCGGCTTCAAAGCGACCGTGAGCCATGGCACTCTGATCATCCGTCCAGCACCGGGCACGACCCGGATCCAAGTGACGATCTCCTACCCGACGCTTCGCCGCACCGGCAAGCTCGTGGCCGGGGCGATCCGGATTCTCGTGCGGCAGGCGAGCGCCGGCTCAGGAGCGCGGCGGGCGGCCAGGTAGCGTCGCCACGGTCGCGACGCTGGTGCTAGCCCTCCGGAACCGGCCCCGCCTCGTGGCGCCGCGCCACGTCGGCCAGGATTCTGATCATCGTCTTGGCAGCCGGCGCGACCCCCGGTCCAGAGCCTGTCGCCGTGATCACCTTCCGGACCGGGCTGCGCGGCGCCAGGGCCCGCACGACGATCCCCGAGTGCACGTGGGTCAGGGCTAAGCGCGGAATCAGCGCTACGCCGACGCCGGCGGCCACCAGTCCCTGGACCGTCTCGTAGTCATCGCTCTCGAACGTGACGTGCGGCTCGAACCCGGCTGCCAGGCACGACCGAACGACGTGGCGTGCACAAGGGCTCTCGGCCGACGTCTGCACCCACTCCTGATCTCGGAGATCGGCGAGCGTCAGCGCCGGCTTGGCCGCGAGTGGATGGGCGGTGGGGAGCGCGACGTGCATCGGGTCTTCGAGCAGTGTCACGGTTCGCAGCCCCGCTCCCGGCCGCTCGCGTACACCCGGGAATTCGAACAGCAGGGCGAGATCGAACTCCCCGGCCCGCAGGCGCGGGGCGATCTCCTCCGGCTCCCCCTCCGCAAGCGTGAGCGAGACGCCCGGGTGCCGCGCGCGGAAGGCGGCGACCGCCTGCGGCATCACGGTCGCGCCGGCCGACGGAAACGATGCGACTCGCAACCTCCCGCCGCGCACACCGAGCACCGCCGCGAGGTCCAGCTCAGCCGCCTCGACCTGGGCGAATATCACCTCCGCATGCTCCACCAGCGTCGCACCAGCGGCAGTGGCCCGGGCGCCGGCGCGGTCTCGGATCACCAGCGTCGTACCGGTCTCGGCCTCCAGACGCGCGACGGCCTGAGAAATTGCCGATTGGGTGTATGAGAGCGATTCGGCGGCGGCCGAAAACGAGCCATGGTCGATGACCTCACATAGCACGCGCAGCCGACCCAAGTGCAGCATTAGCACATCTTATCGATGCGATGACAAAGTTCATTGGTGCTGATAGGAGGCCAATGCGATGCTCGCGCGAACTGGACCGAAGAATGCCCACGACCGACTGGAGAGGACTCATGGGCCCCAAGACGATCGTCTCTTACGACGACACCGCCAACGACCGCGATGCACTGATGCTGGGTCGGCTGCTCGGAGAGGCAGGCGCCGAGTTGACTCTCGCCTACGTCCGTCACTCGACGCGCGCTGACCGCGGCCGCGAACAGCTCGAGGAGCATGAGGCGGAGGAACTGCTCGAGCGCGGCGCGAGCGTGCTGTCGGATTTCGACGTCGAACGCCGCGTCGTCCTCAGCGCCTCGACCGCCGAGGGCCTGAAGTGGCTCGCCGAGCAGGAGAACGCAGAGCTGGTCGTGTTCGGGTCGGACTACCGCACGGCAGCAGGTCACGTAGCTCCGCAGCGCTCGGCCCAATCGCTGCTCGAGGGCGGCCCGGCGGCGGTCGCGATCGCGCCGGCCAGCTACAGCACCGCGCATGTCCCCCAGATTCGCGCAATCGGCGTGCTGGCGGCGCCGGGTGACGACGCAGCGATCGAAACCGCCCGCGAGCTCGCCGAACACTTCGGCGCCCGTGTGACACGTGACGAGCGCCATGTCGATCTGCTCGTCGTCGGTTCTCGGATTGAGGCCCCCGAGGGGCGTGTGATGGTCACCTCGCAGGCGCAGAACGAGATCGAGAACGCCACCTTCCCGGTGGTCGTCGTAGCCCGCGGCGTGGCGCTCGAGTTCGGCGCCCCCGCCCACATCAGCTAACCCCGTGACCTCATAGCCGCAGCGCCGGGCAGCACGGTGCTGCGGCTGTGGGGCGAGTCGTAAGAAGGGGGCCTGCCGGCGCCGGTCTGCTCGCGGCGGCGCGAGCGCGGTCTGGGCTACGGTCGTCAACCTGCCTGGGTAGCGGACCTACGCAGCGTCACCGCGGCTAGGGTCTCTCGTCCGTGCGCACGCTCGTGATCTCCGACCTCCACCTCGGCGCCAGGGTGCGGCGCAGCGTGCTCGTCCGCTCCCAGCCGCTGAGCATGTTGCTTGCCGCACTGGATTCCGTCGAGCGCCTGGTGCTGCTCGGGGACATCGTCGAACTCGCCGAGGGCCGCCCGCAGCAGGCGATGGCCGAAGCCCGCCCCGTCCTGCAGGCGCTCGGTGCGCGGCTCGGAGCCGACCGGGAAGTGATCCTCGTTCCCGGCAACCACGACCAGATGCTGATCCGGGAATGGGTCCGAACCCAGGGAACGGCACTCTCCCCGGCCGCCGCCGTACCTCTCGACGCCAGCCCCGAGCTGACCGAGATCGTCGCCTGGCTGGCGCCGGCGCGGGTCACCGTCCGCTACCCGGGCGCATGGCTCGCCGACAACGTGTGGGCGACGCACGGCCAGTATCTCGACCGCCACCTGTTGCCCGAGTCAGCGTTCGGGATCGCGCGCGGGCTGCTGGGGCGCCTGCCGCGCACGGGCGCGATCCCGATCGACTACGAGCACGCCCGCCGCCCGTCGCTGGCGCGCGCAACAGGGTGGTTGCCGCGGCCGTTGGCAGCGCTGCTCGATGATCTCGCAGAGCTCGTTCGCGCCTCGACGATGCCACGCGCGCCACGGCTGCTGCTGCACCAGCGGTTCGCTCCGCTGATCTCCGCCGCGCTCGGGGCACAGATGAGCCGCGCGAGCATCCCGGCGCTGGCCCGGGTCGTGCACCGCCTGGGGATCGACGCCGACTGGGTGCTGTTCGGCCACGTCCACCGGCTCGGACCGCTGCCGGCCGACCGTCCGGCGCAATGGCAGGGGCCGGGCGGACGGCCGCGGATCGCGAACGCCGGCTCATGGGTCTACGAGCCGCTGCTCGTTCACCACACGATGCCGCCACATCCCTACTGGCCGGGCGGCGCGGTTCTGCTCGAGCCGGGCAGTGAACCCCGTGCCATCGGGCTGCTCGACGGGCTCGAGGCTCGCCAACTGCACTAGCGCCCGCCCGCTCAGGGGAGGATCAGGTGGCTGTCGCCGAACTCGTGCCACAGGTAGCCGCGTGCGAGCGCCTCGCGATAGCACCGCGCAAGCAACTCCTGACCGGCGACGGCCTCGAGCATCTGCAGGTGCGAGGCCTCGGGCTCGTGCCAGCCGGTGATCAGGCCGTCGACGACCCGCAGCGGACGCTCGGGTCCGACCACGAGCCAGGTCCACCCGGCGCCGGACTCGACAACGCCGCCGGGCGAAGCGACCGATTCCAGCGCCCGCACGACCGTGGTCCCGACAGCGATCACCCGCCCGCCCCAGCCCCGGGCCGCGTTGACCAGCCGCGCCGTCGGCCCGGGCACCGCGTAGTGCTCGGGGAACGGCGGCTCGTGGCGCTCCGGCGAGGACACGCCCGCGTGCAGGATGAGCGGTGCGGCCATCACTCCGCAGGCGACCAGCTGGGTCAGAAGCTCGGTCGTGAACGGACGTCCGGCGCTCGGCATCTCGGCGCTGCCGGGAGTCGTCGCGTACACGTTCTGGTAGTCGGCAAGCGGCCAGCGGCCCGACGTGTGGCCGTAGCGGATCGGCTCGCCGTGCCGCTCGAGGTACTCCAGGACGGGCTGGACGCCGACGAACCGGGCGAGCATCAGACGCGCGCCGGACGCGTACGGCGCCACCAGCTCGAGCCGCGCGCCGGCGCCGGGGCCGGCGCCGGCGCCGGGAGCGTGAGCACCTGACCGACCTGACCGCGGACCGGCCCCCGCCCGTCCGCGCGGCGCAGCTCGACCACGCGCCAGCAGTCATCGAGTCCGGGGGCCGGCGTCGCGAAGTGCACTCGGACCGCGCTCCCATCGGCACCCCGGGCGTCCACGGCCGCGGGCAGCGTCGCCGAGACGTTGACGACCAGCAGGTCGCCCGGCGCAAGGACCTGCCGGAGGTCACGAAAGCGGAGATGGTCGATCCGGTCGGCCGCGCGGGCCGCGACCATCAGCCGCACCTCGTCGCGGGCCAGTCCGCGGGCTTCGGGCGGCGCGCCGGCCTCGAGCGCCGCCGGGAGCTCAAACGCCGGCGCGCTCACGTCCGAGCTCCCGTTGCTCACGTCCGAGCTCCCGTGCGAGGTAGCGGCCGCTGCGCAGGTCTCCCTCGATCAGCTCGAGCAGTCCCGGGACGCTGGCCTCGGGCGGCTGCCGGTCGGAGATGTCCTCGCCGGGAAACGCCTGCTGGTGCAGCTCGGTGCGCATGTCGCCCGGGTCGACGGCATAGACGCGGATCGAGGGCTGCTCGGCGGCGAGGATCGCGGTCAGCTGCTCGAGCGCCGCCTTGGAGGAGCCGTACCCGCCCCACCCCTCGTAAGGCTCGACGGCGGCGTCGGAGGTGACGTTGATGATCGCGCCCGCCGTCGGGTAGGCGCGGCAGCACGAGCTGCGCGAGCGCCAGCGGCGCGAGCACGTTGACGCAGTAAACCCGCTCGAGCTCATCCAGCGGGTATTTGGCCAGCGCCGGCTGCGGGCTCGGGCCCAGCATGCTCGCGTTGTTGACCAGCAGGTCGATCGTGTCGCCGGCGGCAGCGAGCAGCGCCTCCCGGTGCCAGTCGTCGGTGACGTCGCCCGGGATCGCCGCCACTTCCGTGAGTGTGCCGAGCTCGACGGGCCACGCGCTCGAGGTCAGGCGCGCCGCGAGCGTCGAGTACGAGCGCCCAGCCGCGGCCCGCGAGCTCGCGCGCCAGCGCAAGTCCGAGACCTCGGGAGGCTCCGGTGATGATTGCTAATGGCATGCGGTCAAGCTACGACCGGCCCGGTCGCGGTTGCCAGCGGCAATTGGTCCTAGGACCTGCGCCCGGTCAGCCCACGAGCCCCCGCTGCACCGCCAGCAGCGCGGCCTGCGTGCGGTCGGTGACCCCGAGCTTGGCCAACAGGTGGCCGACGTGGGTCTTGACGGTCTTCTCCGAGATCCCGAGCTCGAACGCGATCCGCTTGTTCGAGCGCCCGCGCGCGATCAGCTCGAGCACCTCGCGCTCGCGGCGGGTGAGCTGCTCGAGCCCCTCGCCCGCGGTGGGGGTCCCGTCAGCGATCGTCTTCACCAGGCGGGCCGCGACGGTCGGATCGAGGATCGCCTCACCGGCGGCGGCTGCACGGATCGCCCGCGCCAGCTCGGACGGTTCGACGTCCTTCAGCAGGTAGCCCGCGGCGCCCGCCTGGATCGCCGGCAGCAGCCGCTCATCGTCAAGGAAGCTCGTCAGCACGATCACTCGACTGTCGGGCATCCGCACCCGTAGCTCACGCATCGCGCCGACGCCATCGAGCTTCGGCATCACCAGATCCATCAGGATCACATCCGGACCGAGTTCCTCCGCGCGCGCGATCGCCTGCTCGCCGTCAGCAGCCTCGCCGACGACCTCGAGCCCGTCCTGAAGCTCGCAGGAACGCGCGCAGGCCCTCGCGCACGACCGCATGGTCGTCGACGATCAGGACTCCGATCACGGCTTCACCACCAGCCGCACCGTGGTACCCGTGCCCGGAGCCGAGCGGATCTCGAGGCTCGCGCCAAGCTCTCGCGCCCGCTCCTCCATCGAGGTCAGGCCGAGATGTCGCGAGCGCAGCTCGGCGCGGTCGGGCTCGAACCCGACGCCGTCATCGGTGACCTCGACGGTGAGACCTCCCGACAGCTCATGCAGCCGGACTGTCACATGGTGCGCGTGCGCGTGGCGGAGCGCGTTGTGGAGCGCCTCGTCGGCGATCCGCAGCACCGCGAGGCTGCGCTCGGGGTCGATCCGCAGGCTTGCCGCCCGATCGCCGCCTTCGGTCCCGTTCGTCTCCAGTTCGATCTCCACGCCGTGCACGCGCCGGAGCATCTCGACGTCCTTGCGCAGCGTCCCCGCGAGCCCGTCGCGCTCGAGCTCTGGTGGCCGCAGGCCGAAGATCAGCGAGCGAAGCTCGTCGAGCGCCTCCCGCGCGAGCGCGCGCAGCCGCTGCACGTGCGCACGCGCAGCAGTGGGATCGCGCTCCAGCTGCGTCGCGGCCGCCTCGGCCGTGAGCACCAGACTGAACAGCTTCTGGCTGACGACGTCGTGAAGCTCCAGCGCGAGCCGGTTGCGTTCGGACAGGATCGACAGCTCGCGACTCTGCTCGTACAGCCGCGCGTTGGTGATCGCGATCGCCGCATGTGCGGCCAGCAGCTCGATCAGCTCCTGGTCGGAGTCCTCGAACGCCTCCGCCCCCTCTTTCTCGGTCAGATAGAAGGCCCCGATCACCTCGCCCTGGGCAACGATCGGCACGCCGAGGAACGAGCGCATGTCAGGGTGCCGGCGCGGCCACCAGCCACGGAAGCGCGGATCGTCGTGAATGTCGTTGATCAGGTAGGGCGCCCGCGACTCGAGTATCGCCCCGAGCATCCCGTGGGTGCGCGGCAGCGGACCCAGAGCCGCGACGAGCTCGTCGCTCATCCCCGACACGAGGAAGCTGCGGAAGCCTCCCTCGCCGTCGGGGATCCCGAGCGCCGCATATCGCGCTCCGGCCAGCTCGCGCGCGCGGTGGACCAGGCGCTGGAGCACCTCGTCGACCGACAGCTGCGAAGCGACCGCCAGGACCGCGTCGCTGACCGCTTTCAACGCCGGGTTCAGGCTCTGGGGCACGATTCCACGATAGAGGCCCGGTAGCTTTGGTCCATGCCCCGCCACTGGTTCTGGACTCAGGTCGCGATCTTCGTGTTCGTGCTCGCAGGAATCGTGATCGCGATCATCAGGCTCGTCTAGCCGTGGATAAGATCGAGCGGATGTTCGGCTCGATCGTGGTCGGAACCGACGGCTCGGCGACAGCGGCGATCGCCGTTCGCCACGCCGTCGAGCTTGCGCGCCAACTCGGAGCGCGGCTGCAGATCGTCAGCGCGTACGAGCCGGTTTCCGACGAGCGGCTGCGCAGCGAGCAGATCGAGGTGCCGAAGGATCTCCAGTGGATGGTCAACCCCCGCGAGGATGTGCTGCAGCTGCTCGACAGCGCCCGCCAGGAGGCCGAGGACGCCGGCGTCGGGCAGGTCGAGACGTTCGCGCGCCAGGGCGACGCGGCCGACGCGATCCTCGACGTCGCCGAAGAGCAACGGTCAGACTTGATCGTGGTCGGCAACCGCGGCATGACAGGTGCCAAGCGCTTCCTGCTCGGCTCGGTGCCGAACAAGGTCTCGCACCATGCCCCGTGCTCGGTGCTGATCGTGCGCACGACCTAGGCTCGGCTGAGACCCGGGCGCCAGGGACATGCTTATGTAGCCAAGGACCGGCAGGCGCGCGCGATTTGTCCCCGTTCCCCGATTCCCCGTATGCACGCGAAATTGTCAGATTACTGACACCATCCGGCCCGGCCGCACCCTTCGCCCGCGCCGTTCCCCAAGCGACCGCACCGCTACCGCCCTGATCCGGCGGGCGGCCGCTTTCAGCGCTTGGCCGGTGTCGCGATCGCGGCGGTCGCGGCGCCGACGTCGAGGAGGCCGTAACCGTAGTTGGCGTTCGGCTTGGGAGAGCCGAGCGTCTGGGCGGTGGCCTCCAACCGATTCAGGATCTGGTCCGGCGTCGGATGGCGTCCGAGCACACGGCTGGCGATCACGAGCGCCGCCGCCGCCGCGACGTGGGGAGACGACATCGAGGTGCCGAAAACGCCGCCGGGATAGCCAAACTGGCTCCAATTCGGCGGACTGAGCAGGGTCATCTGGTAGATCGAGGGCAGGTTCAGATTGGGATGGCAGTCGGGGTCGGTGATCGAGCTCGAGTCATCGCCGCCCCCCGGCGCCACGAGGTCGAGACCCGGACCGCCGTTGGAATAGTCGGCCAGACACCGATCCTTGGTGGTCGCGCCGACTGAGATCACGATCGGGTCGGCGGCGGGGTAGGCGAGCTGGTCGACGCCCTCGTTCCCGGCCGCGGCGACCACCACGACGCCCCGGTCATGGGCATAGCGGATCGCGCTGATGATGTCGGGGATGTCGGACGCGCGGACGCCGATGTCGAACTCGAGGCTCAGATTCATCACCTTGGCACCGTGGTTGACCGCATAGCGGATGCCGCGGGAGATCGTCGCCGCGTCCCCCTCGCCGTTGGCGTCCAGAATCCGGACCGGCATGATCGAAGCGCCATACGCGAGCCCCGTGAGCCCGAAGCGGTTGTTCGTCGACGCCGCGACGATCCCGGCGACGAATGTGCCGTGACCCTCTCGATCGAGCGGGTAGGCGTTGCCGGCGACGAAGTCGTACGGATCGACGAAGCGGGTGTTGGTGAAGTCGGGCATCTTCTTGAACTGATGCCAGTTGCGGTAGGCGATGCCCGTGTCGAGGATCGCGACGACCACGCCCTTGCCGCCGGGCCGGCCATCGGCGGTCAGGTTGCCCCACGCCACCGGGGCGTCGACCCCGATCGTCGGCAGGAAGTTCCACTGCATCGCCGCCCAGCCCCCAGGGCGATGGGCCCGGCCCGGATCGTTGGGATACCAGGCGCCCGCGATGTGAGCGACGTAGTTCGGGACCGCGTACGCGACCCCCGGCTGGCGGCGCAGCTTTCCGATCGCATCGGCAACGCTGACTCCGGGCGGCAGCTTCAACAGCTGCGCCCTGGGCTCGGGAGCGCCGCTGGCGGCAGGGCGCGCCCCCAGCCTGGTGACGAACGCCTGGGCCACCGACGCCACCGGCTTGGGAACGTAGCCGACCACCACCTGCCCGGGCACGTAGTCGGCGGCCCTCGCCGGATGGGGCGCCGCGACCGCCCAGCAGACGGCAATCGCGGCCACCGCCGCGAAAGAGCGTGCCATCGTGGTACGGATCGAATGGGAGTGGAACACTGGGAGTGATGGTGCGTCTGCGCTACTTGGCCGCCGGACCCTTAAGACAACCTCAGGCGCCCGAAAGTTTCCCTTCCTGAACGGTACAGCCCTTCGTTTCCCCCGTGAGCTCCCACTTCTTTCCCCGCGACGAGTACTTCATGCGTCTCGCACTGCGCGAGGCCGAGCGCGCGGTGGAGCACGACGATGTCCCGATCGGCGCCGTCGTGGTCCGCGACGGGGAGCTGATCGGAGCCGGGCACAACGAGCGCGAGCTCCGGGCCGACCCGACCGCCCACGCCGAGATGATCGCATTGCGCGACGCGGCTCGGGTGATCGGCAGCTGGCGGGTGCTCGACGCGGTCATGTACGTGACCCTCGAGCCATGCGCGATGTGCGCCGGGGCAATCGTGCTGGCCCGCGTCCCGCGGGTCGTGTTCGGCACCGTCGATCCCAAGGCCGGCGCGGCTGGCAGCGTCCTCAGCGTGCTCGACGAGCCGCGGCTAAACCACCGCCCGCAGGTCGAATCGGGGCTGCTCGCGGAGGAGTCCGCGGAGCTGCTGCGGGCGTTCTTCGCTTCGCGGCGGTAAGGGCGCCGGTCGTCTAACGTTGTCGCGCCCCAACGGAGAGGTGGCAGAGCGGTTGAATGCGCCGGTCTCGAAAACCGGTATGGGCGGTTTCGTCCATCGAGGGTTCGAATCCCTCCCTCTCCGCTGAATTCGCTGTTTTACAGGGCTTTCTGACCGTTTCGCGGTGACCGGGGAGAGCCGCCAGGGGCCGCTCAAGGCCGCTCAGAACCGCTTTTTGCGGGGGTGTTTTTTCCCACACTTTTCCCACACGGCTCGATCGCCGCCGCACGGCCGCGCTCGGCCGCTTCGACGAGGTAGGCATCGAGAAGGTCGGCCGCCTCCTGCTCTGAGCCCGGGAACAGGTGCCCGTACCGATCGAGGGTGACCGTGATCGACGAGTGGCCCATGAACGTCTGCAGCGCCTTGGCGTTGACGCCGGCGGCGATCATCAGCGTCGCGAACGTGTGGCGGCACTCGTGCAGGGTCACGGGCCGCAGGTCATGCTCGCCCCAGGCGCGGTCTGCCCGCTGCGCGATTGTCGAAGGACTGAACGGGCTGCCGTCCTCGCGGCCGAAAGCGCGGTGTGCGTCCGGCCGGTCAAGACGGTGGCCGAGCAGGTAGTCGCGCAGGACGGCAGCGATCGGAACGCGTCTGCGCCCGGCGGCCGATTTCGGCTCGACCAGGCCCTGCTTCTGGTCCCACGCGCGCTCGACGGCGATCACACGCGCGCTCGACGGCGATCACTCCGCGTGCGAGGTCGACGTCGCCCCAGGTGAGCGCCTGGAGTTCGCCGCGGCGCAGACCCGCGTAGAAGGCTGTTGCCCACAGCGCCCGGTCGCGCGGCGGCGCCGTCTCCACGAGTCGGAGTGCCTCGTCCGGCGTGACGATCCGCGTGCGCCTGCCCCTCACTGCCGGGATCTCGACGCCGGCTGTCGGGTTGGCGTTGAGGTCGCCCTGGCGGAGTGCGCGCCGGCAGATCGCCCTCAGTGGGAGCAGGGCGCAGCGAACAGTCGACGGGTTCAGGCCGCTGACGACGGGGTCGTCGACGAGACGCTGGACATCACCGGCGCGAACATCTTGGAGCTTGGCGCTGCCGAGGGCCGGATACACATACTCCCTCAGTGCCTGCTCATATCCACGCAGCGTCGAGGGCTTGTACCGATCGCCCGGCCGGTTCCGGATCCCGCCATCTGTGGCGGCCGCCAGCCAAACCTCGCCGAGGTCGTGCAGCCGAATCGGCCTCGGCGCGACGAGCACGCCGCGGCGCAGGTCGACGCGTGCGTCCTCGCGCCACAACTGCGCAGCTGCCTCAGTCGCGAACGTCTTGCGGACAAGTCGCTTGTCGCGCTTGCTCCACGCGACGGCGCGGTAGGCCGGCGTGCACGAGCATGCGCCGCCCGCGTGCCTCTTGCAGTGCCGCGCGTGGCGGACCTCGATGCCGGATCCGGTGTCACGCGGTTTCGCACGGCTCATCTGCGGCCTCCTCTTTCCTCGACGGGCTATCCGTCGCCAAGCGTACGGTGAGCGTTGGACTCCATCCACCGCGTGATCTCGGAGACCGGGATCAGGCGCCGCCGGCCGCGGCGAACGATCCGGAGCTCGTGCATAACGTGCTGCTCGAGGAAATCGACGCTCACGCCAAGGGCCTCGGCGGCCTCGGACTTCGACAGCGCGATCCGCGGGATGTGCTGCTCGCCGGTGGCGACTGCTGGCTTGCGGGCGTTCGTTGCCATTTCCCTTGAGGCCGATGGCGGGTTTCGCCCTCTGCCCTGGCTGCATAGGTTATCATATCTCCTAGTATGTTATCGACTGTTGTCGCATCGCAACGGCGCTGGTCCTTCGTCGCGCGGTAGGGTCTGCCCTGATGCCGCCCGAGCCGCTCCTCAGCCCCACTCAGATCGCCGACGAGCTCCATGTGACGGTCCCGACCGTCCGGCGCTGGATCACGACCGGCGAGCTCCGCGCCTCGAAGGCCGGCCCGCGGCTGTGGACCGTTCGCCGCTCTGACCTCGACCGCTTCCTCGGCGGCGAGAGAACCAGCACCATCTCGCCGGCCCAGCCGACCGAGGACCCTTCCTTCATCACACATCTGGTGGCTCCCCGTGAGCAGTGATCGCGCTCGGGCGCAGCTCGAGCTCTCCGAGTCGCGCTGGCAGGACGCGATCCGGGAGCACACTCAGCCGCCGCCCGATGCCGGCTTCGCGCAGCGCCTCCGGGCGCTCGCCGACGCCGCCTCCCAGGAGGAGGCCGCGTACCGCTACGCGGACGAGCAGGGATTCGGTTGGCGGCCTGGGCCGCCGTGGCTGCCGCCACGCGAGCTGCGCCCGGCGCCCTGGCGACCGGCCTTGGCTTCCGAGGACGCGTGGGGGCGGCTCGACAGCGCGATCGAGAGCCTGTCCCTGGCGCGCACCGGCGTGAGCGTCGCTGCGATCGCGCGGGCATTCGGCGAGCTGTCCGCAGCCGCTTGGGCGCTCGCAGCAGCCGTGGACGAAGGCGTGTCGGAATATCGTGCCGCGAGCGGAGCTGGCCACTAACCGGACCCACTGCCAGCTGTCCTCGCAGCCGATCCCGACGATGCGGAGAGCCCGCTCCAAACTCCAGGTGGCAAGGGCTGTCGACACGTTCCTGTTCGCCTCCCCGACTCTCTCTCCCTCTGCTCGATCAGGCTCAGACCTGCATGCTGCGCCCGCCCCGGCCCCCACCCACATATCTTCTCGACCGAGCAACCAGCAGCCGAACCGGACTACCCGAACGCAACATGTCGACGGCGGGTAGTCCGGCTCGGGTGCCCACCACCAGGTCGCGCAAATCCCCAATGTTTTCGGGGGCTGGGGCGGGCGCAGGTATTCACCAAAGTATTCGCCGTCGACGAGCAGTTTGGTGAGTACTTCGGCGAACAGCCAACTCCCCCTCGCGCCGCCGGCTCCTGCGCCGTCGACGCCTTCCTCGACCACGACGCCCGTCTCCCGTTTGGCGAAAACCGGGGAAGCTTCGGCTGGCGTATGACGTCGGCGTCTTCCCTCATATGACCGCGAAGCAGGGTGCGAGCGGGGCCAATCTGAGGCTCGCCCGCCCCCGCTCCCGCGAAATTGCAGGTCTTCGGCCACGTCGGCCCCGAGGACGAGCAGGTCGACCAGGTGGAAAGACGCGCTGCTGGCGAATTGCAAGACCAACCCCGCGACTAGGACTAGGGGCTGGACCTGCTTTGGCGGCGCCACGGGTAGCAGCGGTTCCACTCGCAACGAGCTGCGCCCAGCCGAGCGCTACGTTATGCGGCCCCCCGTCCGAGGGAGCGCATTCTCAGCGCGGAGTCAGGTGCGCACGTAGACGTTGCCGTCGCGTTCGACGACCTGGGCACGGCGTAGTGGCCAGAGCTTCGTTAGTTGGATGAACGCGGTGTCGAGCCCTGGCACTTTCTCGAATCCCGCCTGCGGCCCGACGACCATTCGGCCGGTTGTAGCGTCATAGCGGGACTGGTGCCACGGGCAGACGAGGCAACCGTCCTCGTCGATCTTGCCGTCCGCGAGATCGGCGCGCAGATGCCGGCAGCGCCGTGAGACGGCGTACCGCTCACCGCTGACGTTGAGCACCGCCCAGGCTCCGATGCCCCGGACCGATCCGGGTCCAAGCTCGTCAACGGTTCCAACGAGTTGCTCTGGCATCCGATTCCTCCATCCACGATGACATTAACCAGGAACTGTGTGGTGCGCGCTCCTGCGCGCGTGTGATTCCGCCGCGATCGATGAGGCGCCGGAGGCCCGCTGCCTCCGCTGCGACCGGCTGGAGATCTGACGGAACCTTCAGCGGCACGTCATACACCGGGCAGGAAATCGAGCAGCGCCGCAGTCACTAGGTCGGGTCTTTCCTGCTGCGTCCAGTGACCGCAGTCCGGCACGTCGACGACGCCGCGCAGGTTGGGCACGATCGCTCGCACGGCATCGGTCAGCGGGTAGACCACTCGCATCGCGTCGTGCTTGCCAGTGATGTACAGCGCTGGCGCGGTGATCGGAACGTCTTGCCAGGCCGCTGTCTGCTCCCAGTTGCGGTCGAGGTTGCGGTACCAGTTCAGACCGCCGGCGAAGCCACTCGCGGTGAACTGCTCGACGAACGTCGCCAGGTCCTTCCCGGTGAGCCAGTCCGGCAACGCCTCTGGTTCGAGGAACAGGCCGAGGAAACCTTCCGAGGGCTCAGGGTTGCGGACACCTGAGAACGCCAGGCGAAAAGTGGCAGCGACATCCTTCTCCAGGCTCGCCTCCGCTAGTCCCGGCTTCTGGAAGTAGTTCTGGTAGAAGCCCTTGCCGAATCGTTGCTCGGCCGCAGTCATCGGCGGCAGCGGACCGCGCGGAATCGGTGGTATGGCGAGACAGGCAAGCCCCCGCACGACGTCGGGCCGCAGTAGGGCGGTGTTGGACGCGACCATCGATCCCCAGTCGTGGCCGACGAGAGCGGCATGCTTGACCCCGAGTTCACTGATGAGCGCAACTACGTCGCCGACAAGGTGGAAGATCGAATACTGATCGACGGCATCGGGGCGGTCGGTCGCGCCGTAGCCGCGCTGATCCGGCGCAACCACTCGGTAGCCAGCAGCCGCGAGCGCGTCGATCTGGTGCCGCCAGGAGTACCAGGTCTCCGGCCAGCCGTGAAGGAGCAGGACAAGGGGCCCATCGCCCTGCTCGGCGATGTGCACGTTGATTCCATTGAGGCGGACGTGACGGTGGGTTACCAAGGCTCGCTCTCTGATCGTTCCGATACCGGTGGCTTGAGTCAGTCCGAATGCGGCTTGAGGAGGTACTTCTCGCCGGTGGCCGCACGGTGGTAGCGCCGGATCACCTCCGGTTCGAGCGCCTCAGCGAAAGAGATCTCGCTCGTGTAGGCGCTGGCGAAGGTCGTCGTGATCTCGCGTGCTACGCGATCGCGTAGCCTCCGCGTTTCCTCGGGGCCGATGCGGGTCAGGTGGTACGGAAGAAGCCAGCCCTCCATACCCCATGCCATGCCGACGGACGGTGGTGTCGTCGTGGAGGACCGGTCGAGCCGGCCATAGATATACAGCTGCTTGTGGACCGGGGAGCCGTACGGGCCCCGTGGCGGAGACTTGGCCACGAGAGCGGACTCCATCGCGGCCAGGATCTGACCGCCGAGCGGACCGCCTCCGACCGCGTCGAACGCGAGGGTGGCTCCGGTCTGGCTGATCGCTGTTGTCAGTTGCTCGCGAAAGTCGGGGTTGGTGGAGTTCACGATATGGGTGGCGCCGATCGCTCGCAGGATTTCCTCCTGTTCGGCGCTTCGGACCACGTTGACCAGCTGGACGCCGTCAGCGATGCACAGCTTGTTGAGCATCTGCCCGAGGTTGGACGCAGCAGCGGTGTGTACCAGCGCGGAGTGTCCCTCCACTCGCATCGTCGACAGCATGCCGAGGGCGGTGAGCGGGTTTACGTATGCGGACGCACCCTGCGCGGCGGTTACCCCGTCCGGGAACGGGACGACGTCAGAGACTGGGAGCCTGCGGTACTGGGTGTACATCTGCCCGGCTCCAGAGCTCACGACCTTCCCGAGCAGGTGCTGAGTATTGGCGCCCGCTTCGATGACGACGCCCGCGCCCTCCAGGCCGAGGGCCAACGACTTGCCCGCCCGCGCCGCTACGAGCCGAACCAGGCGGTCGGGCACGGTGGCGGTCGTGACGGGCCGTTGAACCGTCCCCTCGCTGCTGAGCGTCGCGAGGTCCGCTGGGCCGATCAACAGAGCCAGGTCGGCGGGGTTGATCGGCGCCGCCTCGACCCTGACAACGACCTCGTCAGGCCCCGGCGGCGCGACCTCTCGCTCCTCGAGGCTTAGACGGAGCTGACCAGCCGGTGTGATCTCTGACCGCAGCTCTAGTGAGGTGACACTCAATGTTGGCCTGCCTTCCTGTCGCTCGCGCTGGTTCCCATACTTCTGCCCGATCTTGCTGATTCACGCCTGGCGAGCGACCTCGGCTCGGGCCGAGATCCACAGGGTGTGCGGCTGGTCGCGCTCGCCATGTAACTCGAGCATCCCGTGGACCAGATCCTCGACGGTGCCGCCCTTTTTGGCGACGGCCGTGAAGTCGCGCACGTACCGCTGGCTGGCCGCAAGGGTGTTCTCCGGGAGGTCGGCCGCCCCGACACTCTTGTGGCCGGCCACGACGATCTCTGGGTTTAGCGCGGCGACCGCGTCGATGCTCCCGATCCAGGCCTCGCGCTTCGCCTCATCGGCCTCGTAGAACATCATGTGCACGTTGTTGTAGACGACATCACCGGCCACAACGGCATCGGCGGACGGCACGTGGAACAGCGTCGAACCGTCAATGTCACCCTGGCCCACGTGGACCAGGTTGACGACCTGACCGTTCACCAGGATCTCGTCACTGTCCAGCACCTCGGGCACGACCGGCGTCTCGGGGAGCTCGCCCGGGAAGCGCGATGTCCAATACTTCGTCGTCTTGTTGATGTCCGCCTCCCAAGCCGCGCGAGCCACAACCTCAGGAGCCGCGTACCCGCGCGCTTCGGGGAAGTGCTCCAGAAGTCGCGCGAGTCCGAGCCAGTGGTCCCCGTGGCCGTGGGTGATGTAGACACCCGTGATCTTCTTGCCGAAGCGCTTAGCCCAAGCGGCGATCTGGTCGGCGTTCTCGAAGGTCATTAGGGCGTCGATGATGATCCCCTCAGTCGGACCGGAGATCAGCGTGCTGCTGGACGGCGCCCACGTCGCGACCTCACCCTCCCCGAGCTGATCGGGACTCGTGTATGGCCGCATCGGGGCGACGTAGACATCAATCGACAGCGGATCGGTGATCATGGGCTGCGTTTCCTTTCGGTTTGCGTCTCCGCGGTGAGCCCGGTCGTCGGAGTGACTGGTCGTCGGTTCTTCCTTAGATCCGGGGTCGCCAGCATGCGGCGATTTATCGTTAGCGGTTGTTGAATTTGGCGTGCCCCGGGCCGTGGCGCTGGAGGCTGAGGATGCCGTCGTGCAGGTCGTGGCTGAGCATCACCGCCGGTCCTTCGGCGCGCGTTACCTGGTCGGCCGCTGCGACGCCGCCCGAGCGCCAGGCGTGGAGCGTCCGCTTCGCCGCGGCATGGGCACGTGTGGGACCGCGCGCGAGGCTCTGAGCGAAGGCGCGTCCCTCTTCGCTGAGACCCGAGGCTGGGACCACTCGGTTGATGAGGCCCCAGGAGGCCAGCGTCTCCGGCGGGAGGATGGCGGCTGTGAACACCATCTCCGCGGCGCGTGCTGCGCCGATCCGCGACGCGATGCGCTGGGTCCCGCCGCCGTATGTGATCCCGCCGGCCACAGCCTCGATCTGTCCGATCTGGCTGCCCTCCGCGGCCCAGATCAGATCGCACGCCAGACAAACCTCGAGCGCGCCCGCATAGCACTGGCCATGGATGAGCGCCAGGGTGGGGACCGGGAGGCTCTCGATCGCCGCGATCAGCGCCAGGACCGTTGCCTGTAGTTCTCCAGCCCCGGCCTCGTCAAGTCCGGTAAAAACCGACGTATCTGCTCCTGCGGAGAAATCAGTGCCCTCGGCTCGCACAAGCACCGCCCGAATGTCACTCGCGGCCGCCTCCTCGACGGCAGCTCCCAGGTCGGCGAGCAGTTCGCCGCTGAACAGGTTCAGCGGTGGGCTGTCGACGACGATTTCGCCGAGCCGATCGTCTCGTTGGAAGGTCACGAGCGGCATTTCAGTGGCCGCTGTAGGCGGGGTAGTTCTTCGAGTTCTCCGATTCGAACCAGTCGCGAGCGTTCTCGGGATTCAGGCCCAGGATCGTCGTCATCGCCAGCTGCGCATCGTCGGACTGCATCACCTCGGTCCAGTTCATGTCCTCGATCTCAAACGCGGCCTGAAGGTGCGTGTCGGCCCCTTGATAGAGAGCACGCTTGGCGTTCGCCACGGCCATCGGCGGCAGCAAAGCGATCTCGTTCGCCAGCTCGAGGGCGCGCGTAACAGCATCATCAACAACCTCGTGGACCAGGCCGAGTTCGAAGGCGACCTCCGGACTGACGATCCGGCCCCGAAGCACCCAGTCGAGCGCACGAGCCAGCCCAACGAGTCGCGTAATTCGCTGCGTCCCGCCACCACCCGGAATGACCCCGGCGCGGACCTCAGGGTTCCCATACCGGAAGTCGCCATGCTGGCCGATCCTGAGATCGCAAGCCAGAGTCAGCTCGAAACTGCCCCCCAACGCGTTGCC
This sequence comes from uncultured Solirubrobacterales bacterium, assembly GCA_963769695.1. Classification (GTDB taxonomy): domain Bacteria; phylum Actinomycetota; class Thermoleophilia; order Solirubrobacterales; family Solirubrobacteraceae; genus Palsa-465. Next base: position 258,324 of record CAVYMX010000008.1, read on the forward strand.
GTTCAACGCCGCAATCGTGACCTTCGGCAACGCTGTCAACCGATCGAGATTCGCCTTGAGGCTGCGGCCAAGTTCGCCCGAATAGCGGGAACGCTCCGGGTCGCTGGCGATACCGAAGAGCTCCTCGACGCTGTACGACGAAAACCCTGCTGGGCTCTGCGGGTCGGATCGAACGACGACTGCCCGGGTCGCGGGGTCCTCGCAGCCGGCGACCACCTGCCCAAGCTCGTCGAAGACCTCCCTCGTCACAAAATTGAAGGGCGGGTTCGAGAACGTGGCCACGGCCACATGGCCGTGCTGCTCCGTAGTCCAGAAATCCATTGCCGTGTCCTTGCTAGATGGTTTGCGATTGGGTGTAGTCCGTGGCTCGGAAGCAGCCATGAATGTGGTCGTTGACCACGCCGACGTTCTGCATGAACGCGTACACGCTCGTCGGCCCCACGAAGCGGTATCCCTGTGACTTCAGCTGCTTGGCGAACTTCTCGGCCTGGGGTGTCGAGGTGGGCAGGTCCGCCAGCGACCGTGGCGCGCGCTTCCGAGTGCGCTCGTAGGACCTCGCGAGCGCGGCAAGGCTCGGCGCGCCGGCCATCATCGCGCGCGCGTTCTCGACGGTCGCCAGGATCTTGGCGCCGTTGCGGATGATCGAGGCGTCCTGGAGCAGCCGGTCGACGTCCCGCTCGGTCATCGCCGCGACCTTCGCGATATCAAAACCGTGAAAGGCCTTGCGGAACCCGTCCCGCTTGCCGAACACGATCGACCAGCTGAGCCCGGCCTGGAACACACCAAGTGTGAGCGCCTCGAACAACGCCGACTCGTCGTGGGTGCGCGTACCCCAGACCTCATCGTGGTAGCGCACGGACGGGGTATCGCCGCCTCCAGCCCAGGCACAGCGCGGCCTGCCGTCGTAACCGATGATCACGTCGTCGCCCATCCCCCGCTCCTGCTCCTAGGACTCCGGGCCGGGAGCACTCTCGGCGTTCGCTGCGAGCTCCGCCCGGGCGGCCTGGGCAAGATCAGCGCCGGTGTTCGCATGGCCCGCGACTCCCCAGCCGCCCTCGGGCGATTCCGTGAGCAGCACCCACGTGCGCTGCGTCACGGTCGGGTCGGCGCTGGCGGCCGCGATGATCTCCGTCAGCTCCTTGACGACCCCGAGCTGCTTGTCGCGGTCCAGCACGCCCGCCGGGGTAAGGACCTGAACGCGCACATAGTTGCTCTCCCCGGCGACGTTTGCGATCGAATCCGCCCGAAGGTCATGCACGAAAGCGGCGGTGTTGTCCCGAAAGAGCGCCAGGTCTGGCACCTGCTCCCATCGCATCACCGCCGCCGCGAGGCTCTGGGCGAGCGCGTGCTTGTCGGCGAACGTCCCCTCCGTCGCGTACACATCGATCATCGGCATGGCAGAGCTCTCACGCAGACCGTTGGGCGACCGATGAGGTGGCGGTGGCGTCTGCCGCAGCCTCGATCAGGCTGACCACCTCATCCGGGTGCGAGACCATCGCGACATGGCTCGAGGCCACCTCGACCGTGTTGGCACCCATCCGCTGCGCGAACATCCGCTCGGCGTCGGGCGGGATCGCCTGGTCTTCTGTCGCGACTAGGTACCACGTGGGGTGCGACTTCCACGCCGGCACGCCCATCACGTCCTCGAACGTGCTCATCGACAGCGCCTGCTGGACGGCATACATCACCCGGGCCTTGACGGGATCGACGTCGGAGGCGAAGTGCGCGACGAAATCGTCCTCGGGTATCCAGGCGAACCCCTGCTCGTCGACGATCAGGTGCGCCAGCGATGGCGTCGGGGGGCCGGCGCCGAGGAGCGCGCCGAGCGATTCACCCTCGTCGATCCCGAACGCCGCGATGTAGACCAGGCCGACCACGTTGGGCGCGTCGTCGCCGAGCGCGGTCATGATCTGCCCGCCGTAGGAGTGACCGACGACGATCGTCGGACCGCTCTGACGGTTGAGAACCTGGCGCAGCCGGGCAACGTCGTCAGCCAGTGACGTTTCGGGGAACTGCGGGGCGGTGACGGAGTATCCGCCCGCCTGGAGGCGCTCCATGACGGCGCTCCAGCTGGACCCGTCGGCCCACGCGCCGTGCACGAGCACGATGTTCGGCGACTCGCTCATGTTCTGACCCCTTCTTCGCGGATGTGCAAGCAGCCCGATCCTGACCGGGACGTCCGGCGCTGTCTTGAGTCACGCGACTGATTGATCAGCTGTCGGCGGCGGGCAAGGCGTCGCGAAGCTGCGTCGCGCGAGACGATCCCGAGCTTGGGAAAGATCCGGTAGAGGTGCGAGCCGATCGTTCGATGAGACAGGAACAATCGCTCGCCGATCTCGCGGTTGGACAGACCTTGGGCGGCGAGCTGGGCGATCTGGAGCTCCTGGGCGGTGAGCTGATCGCGGGCATCGGGCCGGCGGGGGCCGAATCGCCTCGCCCGTGGCGCGCAGCTCCTGCCGCGCGCGATCGCTCCAGCGAGTGGCTCCCAGGACGTCGAAGAGCTCGATCGCTTCGCGCAGGGGAGCGCGTGACTCGATGCCGCGCTGCTGCCGGCGCAGCCAACGGCCGAAAGCGAACAGCGTCCTCGCGCGCGGGTACATATAGACGGACCGATCCTGTCCGAGCGCGACCTGGAACAGGGCGTCGTGTGTCTTGTTCGGCGGCCGAGCAGCGGTCGCGCGCACGTCAGCAGGACGAGCAGCAGGGGCGGTCCGCTTCGTGCCGCGATCGCTTCCAGCTCGGCCATCACACCGGCCGCCTGCTCGACATGGCCGCCGCCCGCCGCCGCTTCAACAAGGTCGAGGACCGCCGGCCAGCGCATGAAACGATGAAATGCCGGATGGGCTTCGTCGAATACGGGCCAGAGGTGGTCGAATGCCTCCCCATGGCGTCCATCGCCGAGGGCGGCCGCCCCGCGAGCCAGATGCGCGGGCGCCAGCAGCGGGCCGCCATTCATGGCCCTCAAAGTTCGCTCGGGGCCGGCGATTTCGGGCTCATTTCCCCGCAGCGCAGCCACGAGCCCGGCGTACAACTCACCCATGAGCCCGAACTCCAATTGATCGGTGTCGCGGGCCAGCCGCGCAGCCTCAGACCCTGCGGCCGCGGCGGCTGACCAGTCGCCGGCGTGCACGGCCGCCCACGAGTAGTGCGAGAGCGCCTGCGTCAGCACACCAAGCCTTCCCTGCTGCCGGAGACGGTCAACCGCGCGCCCGAGGAAGCGGGCGCCGAGAGCGAAGTCCCCAACATTCTCCGCCGCGATCCCGACGTAGATCGCTGCGAGCGGATCGGTCACATTGTGCAGCCTGATCCGGGAGAGCCGCAGCAGGACCGATCTTCCCGTCCGCTCCGGATCAGTCAGGGCCATGATCGCGAGCAAGCGCGGCTCATCCTCGCGAAATCCCATGTCCTGCGCTGTATCGACGACGTACTTCCGTGTCCTCGTCCGAGTTTGGGTCCACCAGGAGCGCTGCGCGATCGGCACCAGCGAGCCCAGCGCCATATCCGCATCATCTGCGGCCTGGGCGCGACGTGCGATCGTGACGAACGTCTTCGCGGCCCCGCGCTCAACCCAGACATCCCCGCTGACCATTTGCTGGAGCCACGCCAGTTTGGCCGCCTCGAGTTCGCCGACCTCGAGCGACTCGGCTTGCTCGAGCAGGCCCCGGACCACGTCGACGAGCGCCAAGCTCCCAAGCGGCATCCGCGGCCCGCACCAGCCGCTCACCCCTCCGCCGCGGATCAGCCGTGAGCGCAGCCGCACGCTCCAGCGCGGCGGCGGCCACCATCACTGCCCCCCGCCGACGGGCCGCCACGGCATGGCGCTCCAGTGCGTCTGCGACCGCCTCGTCGTGCCCCACAGTCGCCATCGCCCGATGCCAGATCCGGCGCTCCGGATCCTTCACGACCTCGGCCAGCGCTGCGTAGGTCTCCAGCACCTGAGCCGGTGCCGCCGCCTGATGCACGGCCGAGCGGACCAGCGGGTGGCGGAAGCGCACCTTCCCGTCCACGATCGAGACCAGCTCCGCCGCGACCGCCGCATCCAGGTCCGAGACGACGAGCAGCGTTCCTGCCACGATGGACGCCGACCCGACGAGCTCCTCCAGCGATGCGCGACCATCGAGTGCCGCGGCCAGCAGAACGCTGCGGGTGTCCTCCGGAAGCCCGCCAAGCTGAGCGGCAAACGCTCGCTCCAAACGCGCCGTGATCGTCAACGGCGCCTCGCCGAGCTCAGCGAACGTGCCCGGGTCACGCTGTACACGAACCAGCTCGACCAACGCCAGCGGGTTCCCGGCCGCCTCGCGCAGAACGCGGGCACGAAACACCGGGTGGAGACCGGGCGCCGTCCGATCCAGCAGCGCTCCCGCCGCAGACGGCGACAACCGCTCGAGCTCGAGTGCAGGCAGGCCCGCCTCGCCCAGAGGCATTCCGGCGTCCGTTCGCACTGAGACTAGAAGCGCGACCGGCTCGCTCTCCAGACGCCTCGCGATGAACGTCAACACTCTCAAGGTGGAGCGATCCAGCCAATGCGCGTCGTCGGCGACGATCACCAGCGGGCGCTCCTCAGCCGCATCGCACACCAATTGGTAGGCCGCGAGGGCGACGAGAAACACGTCAGGCTCGGGGCCACTCGCGATGCCGAACGCCACCTCGAGAGCGCGGCGCTGCGGCGCCGGCAACAGCTCCACCAGCTCCAGCACCGGAACCAGAAGCTGATGCAACCCCGCAAATGCAAGCTCCGCTTCGGATTCGACCCCCATGCAGCTCAGCGCCCGGAGACCAAGCCCGTCCGCTCGAGCGCGCGCATAGTCCAACAGCGCCGATTTCCCGACCCCGGCTTCACCGGACACGAGCAGGGCCGCCCCTCCCTCAGCCAGACGCTCGAGCATCGCGTCGACGCGCGCCGCCTCAACGTCGCGCCCTATCAGCTGAGAAGCCGCCAAATCAACACTCCCCGGCGTCATTGGACGAGCATATGCGCCTGACTCCCGCTTTCGCCGCCCGGCGCGCCTCTCGACCATCAAGGTACGAGACGTCCTTTGCGCGGATCTCGATCATCTCCGGGCTGTCGTGGCGGCGAAGACCAGCCGGGTCGAGGTCAGAGACGCCCCTGCCGCGCTAGGCACGTCTCTTGGCGAGTGGCGGTGGAGTTGCGTTGCAACGCGAATACGGGTCTCGGCCCGCGTGGAGGCCGAGCGCCCGTGTGCCGCAATCCGACGGAGGCAGAAGTGCCGAGGCCGATCGGCGCGCCTCCTGAGAGTTCCCCTCGTTCGTGAAAGCGGTAGTGGGGCGAGGCGTTGGCGGCGGACCGAGCCGTCGGTTCTGCCTTGTGTCGTCCCCGTGTGAAACCAGCATCGATGCCGCCGATCGTCGCGGGCCCGCCGTTCACGCCCCGGGAGCGATGGAGTGGGAGAAATGAACTAGATCAAGCAGGCGATGGCGAGCACCGTGCTGCCGGCGGCGCGGGGCGCGGCGGCCGTCCCCGCCGCGCCCCAATCGACTCCTACTTCCCGGACACGGCGACCCGCGTGTGGAGGCGGGCGGATCAGCCGTTGCCTGTCTGGTTGACGACTGTCGCACCCGGGTGCGCGGTCGTGACGGCGAGTAGTGCGTTGTTGGCGGGGGTGGCGGGCAGGTACTCGTAGGTTGAGAACACGATCCTGCCTTTGGTGGAGTCGATCTCGAGCGGCCGGTAGTCGCTCCGCGCGACGTACGCAGTGCCGTTCGCGAACTGGTCCCCTGACGCGTGGACACGGAGCTCAAACGCTGGGGTGCCGTCGTACGTGGTCTGGGTGGCGGTCGCCTGACCGGAGTTGACCATTTGTTTGAGCTCGTCGGCGAGGTCACCAGAGCGCGCGACCTCTCGCGCATGAATTGCTGGTGGCAGCGGCGAGACCGTGACCGTGTGCGTTGACGGGTCGTAAGTCTCGTTCTGAGTGGCGGATTGACTCGCCTCCGATCCGTACTTGATCACGCGGTACACGCCCGTGCCGCCGGTCTGCGCCCAGAGCTCGAACTGCATCGGCGAACCGCCCGTTGGCGTTACGGTCGCGGCCTCGTGCAGGATCGAGCCGGCCGGAGCCGTCAGTTCTGCGCGGATGTGATGGATGATGGCCGCGTCGGCCAATGCGGGTCCACCGGATCCTGTGCTCCCCGCGAGCGCCACGAGTGCGATCGCGGCCGCGGCGGCTCCGGCGACTGCTAGCCCGAGCCCGGTTGCGCGGCGCGGCAGCCGTGTGCCCCAGCGTCTCTGGCCATTGGCTCGGGGCCGATCCTGTGCGGCTTCCGCGGCGATGGCCGCGGACAGTGCGCGTTGGGCACGGCCGATCGCGCGGTGCTCGGCCTCGGCATCACGCTCGACGGCGTTTGCCGTCCGGCGCAAGAGTTCGTCGATCTGTGTCATTGCTTGGTCAGTGCTCCTACTGTGGTTGCGGTCCGAAGGGTCTCGTCCCCTTCATTGCCGTTGAGGCCCAGGCGTTCCGCCATGAACCTGCGCGCCCGGTGCAGGCGCTTGCGCACCGAACCCGTGGAGATGCCGAGCGCCTCGGCGATCTCGTCGGGTGTCAGCTCTGCGTAGGTGTGCAGCAGCAGCACGTCGCTCTGCGCCACCGGCAGTACCGCCAGCGCGGCGGCGATCGCCGGTGCAAGCTCGGACGCGTGCAGCCGCTCGACGCTCTCGGCGGTCAAATCGCCCGGTTGGGTCTCGAGCCCGGCGGCTGCTCGGTAGGCACGCAGTCTTCGCTCTTCGGTCCGGAAGTGCATCCGGATGAGGTTTGACGCGATGCCATACAGCCACGGCAAGACAGACGCCCGTCGCGAGTCAAACCGACGCCGGGCATCGAACGCGCGGACGAACGTCTCCGCCATCAGCTCCTCGGCGAGGCTATGCCCGACTCGGAGCTGGAGATATCGCAATACGGTCGCCGCGTGTCGCTCGAACAGCACCTCGAACTCTTCAGGGTGGCGAAGCGAGCGACGGATCAGCACCGCGTCGCTGGGGGTAGTTGTTCTCGATTAACCCTCGGTTTGCCGCAGACGCCGACGCGTTCCAGTTTCTTTCAAACGGAGCGACAGGAGTCCGACAACGGTAGAACCCCGGCTCGGAAGTGACGAGAAGGGGGCGCTGCACGGTCTGCGAGACCGGAGGCGTGCTCGAAGATCAGCAGACGCGCTGGCGTGTGCATGGCGAGCGTCAGATTTACGGCAGCCGATGGGTGGAGGTCTCGCTGGTCGACGTCGAGCTGCCCGCGGGCCTTGTCGATCCGGGCGAGGATGCGCGGAAAGGAGGAGGGGCGGCGACTGCGGCAGGGGAAGTCGAGGAGGAGACCGGCTGGCGGCCGCGGGAGATGGTGCAGGCGATCGGGGTTCAGGCGATGGTGGGAACGGTCGACAGCCCTCATGCGGTGTTCATCTCACGCGGCGCGGATCACGTTGGCGGCTACATTGATCGGGCCGACCCGGCCAAGATCGAGTGGCTGCCGCTTCGTCGCCCAGGCGGCACTCTCGGTGAAGCTTCTCCTCTGGCCTCCACCTAGGTTCGACGTGCGCCGTGATTAGCCCGATTCCATCGATGCAGGTGTCTCGCCCATGTTGGGCAGAGACCTCGTATTCGCCAATCTCGCAACCCTCGAGCGCGTCGGCCGATAGGACTTCCGCGCCCTCAGCTCGCTGCCCTGCTCTCCCGCCAAGCAGGGCAGATGCGCCGCCTCCCTGTTTTCCGCCGACAGCAGGGCGGACGCGCCTCTTCCCTGCTTCGCGCGCGGATCTCGGGTCTGTGCCTGCTGTGCTTTTGGTCGCGATCGGACGGCGCAGCTCGCTTGCGCAAACGCATGACCGCGAGCGCACTCCCGCCGTGACGCTCCCGCCGCGACGCGGCGGCTCCGATCGTCCAATCTGAGCGGTGCCGCCGCAGGGAGTCGGACGATTCCTTTCCCACTGCCGCCGGCCCCGTCTCGGCGCCGGCGCTGAGTCCACCGCAACGCGCGGAAAGGGCCCGCCGGGCGCCGCTAGCCGAGGTCGTGGCCTGCGGCCCGGAGCGAGTCCAGCAGCTCGCCGGTGGTCACCACTCCGACCCCGGCCGTGCTGAAGTCCTTGTCCTGCGACCAGATCGGAACGCCGAGCTTCAGAGCGAGCGCGAGCGTCGGCCAATCGTCTGGGTCCCGCGCCGCGATCCGGCTCTCGGCTTGCTCGCGGTGGTCCTCGTATATCGATGCCGGCTTACACTCAATCGGCATCACCTGCAACGCAGCAAGCAGCAGCGCAGGGTCGAGCTTGCGCGTAGCGGCGAGGCGCGGGACGTGCCGGGCGATCTCGACGGCCACAGCGTCGACGGCGAGGCACCGGGGTCCCTGTGCCGACGCGATCACGAGGCGGGCTCGGCCGCCGATCAGCGCGGACAGGACGACGTTCGCGTCAGCGACGACGACGGTCGGCAGCGAAATCGTCGAGCACCTCTTGCTCGGTCACGCCGTCGGCTTCGAGCTTCGCGCCGATTTGCTCGGACAGGCGCTGGAACACCTCGCGCCGAACCTCGACCGGAAGCTCGGGGGTTTCCCACGGCAGGAAGAACCCGGCCGGCGCGCCGTCGCGGGTCACGAGGATCACGTCCTCGGAGCGGAACATCTCGCTCGCCTTGTCGCGGAAGTCCCGGACGCTCACGACCTTCATGTGGGCACCTGAGTGGTCACAGCTGGAATCATAGCGTAGCCACTCCGATGCCCTGCGTTTTCCCGCGCAGCTTCCCGCAGCGCCGCGAGGCGGAGGATCTCCCTGCAAACAGGTTACTTCGGAGGTGGATCGCCCCCGTCTCGAAAACCGGTATGGGCCTTTCGGTCCATCGGGGGTTCGAATCCCCCCCTCTCCGCTCTCATCCCCCTGATTGCGCGGGCTGCTCCGCGGTGATCTCCTCGAGCGACCGGGCGTCCTCGGCCTCGACACTCAGCGCTTCGTTGATCACCCGTTGCAGACTTCCCCGCGGGATCACGACCGCGCCGCTGGCGTCGGCGTATAGGTAGTCGCCGGGGATGACGCAGACGCCGCCGATCTCGACGGCGACGTTGGCGGCGAAAGGCATAACCGTGTCGCCGCCCCAGCGCGTGGCCTCGCCCCGGCACCAGGTGGCAAAGGCGTAGTCGCCCAGCTGGTCGAAGTCGCGTAGCCGTCCATCCGCCAGTACGCCCGCAGCCTGGGTGTGCTGGAGCCGGGAAAGCTTCATCCCACCGCCGTGGGAGGCGTCGGGGTAACCGCCGCTGGAGAGCACCAGCACGGTGCCCGCCGGCGACTCGCCGACGGCCTGGTGAAACAGGGCGCCGAAGCCAAGCTCAGTCTGCGGAAGACCGTCGCGGTAGGGGAGATAGGCGATCGTGGCCACCGGGCCGAACAGCCGACGCGGTGCGGGGCTGACCAGGCTGAGGATGTGGGCACGGTGGCTGTGGACTCGACCCATGGCGTCGACCAGGGACGCGCACGCCACACGGTCGAGCACGTCGGCGGGCACGATGTCCTGAGCGGGGCTCATCGGTGCTGCGAGTTGGTGGCGTGATCGAGGTCGGAGGGGCCCGGGCCGATCGCGACGTCCTGCGCTGTGCGTTGTGAGGCCATCGCGCCGGACTCTACCCGCGGTCCACCTCGCTTGCGCCCGCATCCTCAGCTTCTACAACGGCTACTGGTGCGTAACGCTCGAAGCCCACGCGCGCAGGTTCGATCTCGGTGATCGCGCGACTCGGGACGGCCTCCTCGGGATCAGCCGCGCTTGAGGAGGCGCCCGACGGCCGCCATCATCTCGTCGGTCCGGGCGTCCCGCTGGTCGGGTTCGGCGCCAATTACGCACGTGTGCGCGTGCCCGTCGAGCAGTCCGAGTGCAACCTTGTCCAAGGCGGCTTGGGCGGCGCTGATCTGGGTGAGGATGTCGATGCAGTACCGGTCCTCGGAGACCATTCCCTCGATCCCGCGGATCTGCCCTTCGATCCGTCGCAGCCTCGCCAGCAGCTGGTCTTTGGTGGCGGTATAGCCCCTGGTGGGCGCCTGAGTGTTCGGCATCCCCAAAGCTTATCACTTACCCCTACCCCCTAGGGGTATCTGGTATCGTGGTCGGCGTGAGTGTGTTCGATGTGCTCTGGCACGGCGTGCGGGATGCGTTTTTGATGGCGTGGGAGGTGTGGTGGGCGCTCGTGCTCGGATTCGCGATCTCCGCGATCGTGCAGGCGTGGGTCCCCCGCGAGCGCATCCAGGCGCTGATGAGCGGCTCCGGTCCGCGCCCGATCGCGTGGGCCACCGGCCTCGGCGCGGCGTCCTCGTCCTGCTCCTACGCGGCGATCGCGATCGGCAAGTCGCTGTTTCAGAAAGGAGCGAGCGCGGCCTCGGCGCTCGCGTTCCAATTCGCCTCGACAAACCTCGTGTGGGAGCTCGGGCTCGTCCTGTGGGTGCTGATCGGCTGGCAGTTCACCATCGCCGAGTACATCGGCGGGATGGTGATGATCGTGCTGATGACGGCGCTGCTGCGGCTGTTCGTCAGCCGCCAACTGGAGCGGCAGGCGCGGGCGCACGCCCAGGAAGCGGACACCGGCCACCAGCACCACGCCGCCGGCGACGAGCTGTCCTGGCGTGAGCGGCTCGTCTCCGCGCGGGCCTGGTCAGACGTCGCGCACAACTTCCGCGGCGACTGGCAGATGATGTGGAAGGAGGTCACGATCGGGTTCCTGCTGGCCGGCTTCATCGCCCAGTTCGGTAACGGCTTCTTCCAGCACGTGTTCATCCGCCACGCGCCGGCGCCGCTGCCGACGATCGAGAACGTGATCGTCGGGCCGATCATCGCAGTGCTCAGCTTCGTCTGCTCGGTCGGCAACGTCCCGCTTGCGGCGGTGCTGTGGTCAGGCGGGATCTCGTTCGCGGGCGTGCTCGCGTTCCTGTTCGCCGACCTGATCGTGCTGCCGATCCTCGCGATCTACCGCAAGTACTACGGCACCCGTTTCACGATCAGGATCACCGGCCTGATGTTTGTCACGATGATGCTCGCGGCGCTGATCGTCGACGGGATCTTCAGCGCGCTGGGGCTGATCCCGAACGGACCACGCCCCACCCGCGCAGACATCTTCAGCTCCATCCGCCTCGACTACAAGCTCGCGCTGAATGTCCTCGGCGTCGTGATCTTCACGGCCATGTTCTGGCTCACCGCCCGCCGCGGAGTGACCGACCCAGTGTGCGGGATGAAGGTCGACCGCGACAAGGCGATCACCAAGGAAATCGGCGGCGAGACCTACTACTTCTGCTCGACCCACTGCCTGCACGCTTTCCTAGCAGACTCGAGTTCCCGAGAACCGAAGCCGGCCGCCACGCGGTGAGCGCAGCGGCCGGGTTCCGATGGATTACGAAGGGGGTTACGCCGGGAGGCCGGTTGCGAGTCCGGAGTAGCCCGCGAAGCAGTGTCTGCGGTCGTGTTCGCGGTCACGTCGAACGTGACCTGGTCCTGCCCGGTGCCGTCCTTGGAGCACGTCGAGCCGAATGTGAAATGTCCGACGGTCCCGAGGACAACGGTCTGTCCGGCAGACAGGAAATGCTCACCATGGGAGCCGACCGGCACCGCCGTCGGGGCGTTCGGGATCTGGTCGATGTCAGCACACAGCAGCGGTTGGAACGCGAGCGTCGGGTTGCCGCCAGAAAGGATCTGGTTGCTGTTGCCGAGGTGAATGTTCAGATACCAGCCGCTGATGGGTGGCGGTGACGCAACGCCCGTCACGGTCCGAGTCGCGTGGATGTCTCCGCTGGCGTTGTAGCCGGCTTGCAGCCCCCCGCCCGCGTTCGCCTGCGCCACATGCACCGTCGAACCACCCACCGCAGCATCACACTGGTTTGTCGATAAATCCACCTCGTGCGCGCTGCCAGGCAGAATTATTCCATTCCGGCATGCCTTGAAGCCGGGATCCGGAAGATGCCATGCAGTTGCGGGCGGGATTCTCAGCCGACGCGCTCTGCCTTGGTGGCCACGCGCCCCTATGCTGGTCGGCATGGGTGACCGATTGAACTTGGTCGCGTTCGGTGGCGGAACGGGCTTGCCCGTGCTCCTCCGTGGCGCACGGAGGGCAAACACGGACTCGATCACCGCGGTCGTCACGGTCGCGGATGACGGTGGATCGAGCGGCCGGCTCCGCCAGGAGCTCGGCATCGCGCCGCCCGGTGACCTGCGCAACTGCCTGATCGCACTCTCGGATCGCGAGCAGCTGGCCGAGGTCTTCAACTACCGCTTCGAGGGCGGCGTCGAACTGCGCGACCACTCCGTCGGAAACATAATCATCGCGGCGCTCGCCGATATATCCGGTGGCTTCTGCGAGGGGATCGAGCAGGCCGGACGGTTCCTCCGGATCCGGGGCAGGGTGTATCCGGCAGCGTCGGAGAGCCTCACGCTCGTCGTGCACCATTCCGATGGGTCGATCACGCGCGGCGAGTCGACCGTCCGCGAGGCCGGCCACGCGGTCGCGCGCGTCACGATCGAGCCACCGGATGCGCCGGCGCCGGCGGCCGTCATTCGGGCGATTGAGCACGCGGACATCGCCGTTCTCAGCCCGGGGAGCCTGTTCACAAGCACGATCCCCGCCCTTCTCGGGGCGGGCGTGCCCGACGCACTGGCGGCGTTCGAGGGTCCGGTGGTGTATGTGGCGAACGTGATGACGCAGCCCGGTGAGACGGCGGGCTTTACGCTCTCGGATCACCTCCGGGCGATCACGGAGCACGTCGGACCGTTGGTGTCCGACGTCCTGGTGCACTCCGAGGAGCTTGCGCCGGGTCTGCTGTCCCGCTACTTCGCCGAGGGAGCCGCGCCGGTCGAGATCGACCATGGGGCGATCGAGCGGCTCGGAGTTCGAGTCCACAGTGCCCGCCTGCTCCCCGACAAGACGGACGCCGAGATGCGCCACGATCCTGATCGGCTCGCGTTGGCCGTGCACGAGCTTGGCGCCGAGGTCCGGAGGCTCGCCGGCTAGAGGACCGCTGAAAGGTCGGGTCCTGTCCGGCGGCTGGGTCAGCGATCTGACTGGCTGCCCCGGCTCGCCAGCTTGCCGTCCTGGAGCGCGACTAGATCGACGTCGTCGAGTGAGAGGACAACCAGGTCAGCGCCCGCGGCCGACAGCAGTGCCTCGTCGTCGGCTCTCGCCAACCCGAGCGCCGCCATGTTGCCCGCCTTGGCGGCCTGGACGCCGGATGCGGCGTCCTCGATGACGAAGCTCTGCTCGGGTGCGACCGCGAGCTCCTGGGCAGCGGTTAGAAACATCTCGGGATGGGGTTTGCCCTGGGCGAAGTCCCGGCCGGAGACATCCGCATCGAAGAACTCCAGCAAGCTCAGGCCCGGCCGGATGGAATGCGAGTCGATGCCCTGCTCCTCGGCAAACGTATCCAGCCGTATCTGCCGCAGGAACAGGCCGGCGTTCTTGGACGAGGAGGCGGCGGCCACCCGGATGCCGGCGTCCTTGACCGCGATGATGAAGCGCAGCGCGTCCGGGTAGGCGGTGAACTCGCCGGCCTCGATCAGCTCGATCACCATCGTCTGCTTTCGCTCCGCATAGGTGTGGACCCGCGTCTCGGCGTCGGGCACCTCGAAGTAATCGAGCGCGGCGCGCGCCCCGCTCATGCGGGGCTTGCCGGACATCACCTGCTGATAGACCTGGGGCGTGAAGCGTTCGGGAGTCCAGTTCGTCTGCCCGCGGATGTCGCTCCATTCGCCCTCCATCAATTGGCGCAGCGCCTCACGCCAGGCGGCCTCGTGCGGCGAATCGACGAGTACCCCGTCGACGTCGAATATCGCCCCGTGGAACTGTCTCTGCACGTTCCCTCCTCTCATCCGGTGCGGATTTCTATCGGGCCACGCCGCTGGTCTCGCGGCGCAGGGCGAACGCCCACCGGTCACCGGCGGACAGCTCGCGGACCTCGTCGCCGACACCGACCCGGACCGGCCGGCTGACGCCCTCCGCGTCGGCGACCACGGTCAACTCGCCGCCCTCGAGCGTCACTCGGAGCGGCATCCGTCGGAACTGCATCGAGAACGACAGGCCCTCGAGCCGGTCAGCAGCCCTGGGGTTGAAGTACAGGACCCCGTCGCGACTCACGATGCCGACATAGATGCGTTGAACTAGATCCAACGTCCCCGACATCACCCCCATGTGGATCCCCTCCTTGGTCGTCCCGCCCTGAATGTCGGCGGCGTCGCTCTCCAGCGCGACCATGAAGCGTTCCCACGAACTCTCCGGGTCGATCATGGCCAGGGCGCCGGCGTGCGTGATGAAGCTCAGCGTCGACCCGTGTGACGTGCGCTTGTCGTAGTACTCGATGTTCTTGCGCGCGGTATCGGCCCGGTATTCGTATCCCAGCTGCTCGAACATCCGGCGGAGCTCCCACTCGGGAAACAGGAAGAACAGCATTACGGTGTCGGCCTGCTTGGCGAGCTGGTAGCGATCCGGATCGTCGCCCTCGGCGCGTAGGATCCGGTCCAGCCGCTGGACGTTGCCGTACTTTGCCCGGTACGCGTCCCAGTCGAGCTCTTCGAGCTGCTCATAGCCTTCGAATTGGCTGATGATGCCGTCGCCGTGGAACGGCACGAACATCTTGCGGCTCATCCGCTCCCAGGTGGCGATCTCATCGTCGGTGAGCTCGAGCCGCGCCCGCAGAGCTTCGCGGCGGCTCTCGGGAAGCAGTTCGAGCACCTGCCCTGCGGTCTCACAGCTCCACGCGACCATCACGTTCGTGTAGGCGTTGTTGCGCAGGCCGCCCTGCTTGGCGCCCGGGTATTTCTCGTGGAACTCGTCGGGACCCATCACGCCGTGGATCTCGTAGCGCTCCCGCTCGGGATTGAAGTGCGCGATCGAGGCCCAGAACCGCGCTATCTCGAGCATCATCTCGGCACCGTAGTCCCGCAGGAACGTCAGGTCCTGGGTGGCCTCGTAGTAGCTCCAGATGTTGTAGAAGATCGCCGCGTTGACGTGCCGCTGGTTGTGGCTGAGGTCCGGTTCCCAGCGCCCCGACAGCGGGTTGAGATGAACGGTTTGGGTCTCCTCTTTGCCTTCGCTCCCACTCTGCCATGGGAACATCGCGCCCCGGAACCCGGCTTCGCGCGCCGCCGCCCGAGCCTCACCAATCCGCCGGTAGCGGTACATCAGCAGCTCCCGTGTGATCTCCGGCAGTCGGAAGCTGAGGAACGGATAGACGTAGAGCTCATCCCAGAACACGTGCCCGCGGTACGCCTCGCCATTGAGGCCACGGGCGGGCACGCCGGCGTCGAGGTCGGCCGTGTGGCGCGAGCAGACCTGGAGGACGTGCGAGATGTGCAGGCGCAGCAGCAGCTGCACCCTCTGATTGCGGGGAAGGCGGAGATCGCAGAACTCCCAGAGCTCCTCCCAGGCGCGGCGATGACGTTCCAGTGCCTCAGTGAACGAGGGATAGCGGGCGACCGACTTCCCGGCGCTGCCGAGCGTCTCGCTGATCGCGCGGTCGTGGGAGGTGTAGAAGGCGACCATCTTCTCGACGCGCACCGGCTCGCCCTGGCGCACGTCAAAATCGAGCACCTGCTGGATGTAGTCCTCCATCTGGTAGAGCCTTCGCCCGACGTCGATCAGCTCTTCACCCCGGTACGCGCGGGTGCGCGCCGCCTCCGATACGTACAGATTCGACTGCCGTGTCTGCACCTTCAGCGCGATTACCTCGGCCCCGAACGTCCTCGGCGACACCGGATCCAGATGGCGGCCCTCGAGCTCCCGATAGCGGGCGACACCGCGGTTCGTAACCCGCCCGTCCAATGCCGTGATGACTTCCACCGCGCCCGACCAGTTCTCGGGCGTCAGCGTCCACTCGAGGCCCGCCTGGTGGACATGAGCCATGCTGACGAAGCGGCGACTGCGGAGCGTGGTCTCGCGACCGGCCCGATCGCGGAAGCGCAACTCGCGCATGACGACGGCGGCGCGAACATCCAATTCGTGGCGATAGGACAGCAGCTCGACGTTCTCGAAGCCGACCGCCTCTTCGCCCTCGATGATCAGTTTGAGCACGAGCCAGTTCGGCAGGTTGACCAGATCCTCGTTCAGCACCGGGCGTCCGCCCAGGATCGTCGTCTCCCGGTTGTAGGCCCCGTGGGCGTAGGTGCCCGGGTAATGCACGCCGTGGGCGTCCTCCCACTCGGCGGCGCCACGCGTGCAGAAGTAGCCGTTGCCCGTTGAGGTCAGCGCCTCGCGCAGCCCCTCGTCCTCAGGCACAAAGCGGTCGTACGCGAGCGCGAAATCGTTCATCCCGATCTTCCTGTGCGGAGCCTAGCGGTCATCAGGCCAGAGCGTCCAGGAATTGCGCCTATGCTCTGGACACCGTGACCGACATCGGCGACAGCCAGTTTCACAAGGGGCAGCCCGTCTGGGTGCTGGACCAGGACGGTTCCCAGCGCGCGGCCGAATACGTCGGCGAAGGGGAGACAAGCGCGTGGTTCGGAGGTCCGCCGACGGTCATCGTTGTCTATCTGGACACGCGGAGCGGCGAGGCCGTCGAGGTCGAGCGCGTGATCCCGCGCACTTGAGCGGCCGCATCACCCGATTCGGACGACGCCGGCGGCCAGCGTAGGCGTAACGTCCAGGTGCGATGGAGCAGACTGGTGTCGACTTCGCGCTGATGGTGTTCGAGCACACCGGCGGCGCCGAGCAGGCTTACGGGGGTGCGGCGGGCCAGGCCTCCGCCGAGCCATGGGCGCAACAGGTCGCGTTCGTCGAGCACCATCGACGCGACCGAATCGTGGTCCGCGGGACGTTCTCGGGGCATTACGTCGACGCCGACGACGAGGGGGACTTCATCGGCCGCAAGACGGCCGAAGGAGCGGTGGCCGGGGCAGCGGTTGGACTGCTGTTCGGTCCCGCGGGGCTCGCCGTCGGATTGGTGGGCGGCGGCATGGCCGGGGGTGTCGCCAGCGAACACTCCGGTACACGGCTTCGCAGCGCGCTGTTCGACGAGCTCCGCCACGAGGTCCCGGAGGGATCCTCCGCCGTGATCCTGATGGCCGCGCCACCGGAGGTCGACGCAATGGTCAGCGCGCTTCAGGCACATGGCGGCCGACTGGTGCGCCACCACCTGACGCCCGAGGACGCGGAGACACTGAGGGCCGCCGTCGCAGGCAGTCCGAGCGCCGCCCCGCGGCCGTCCGAGTAACCCCGGAAGCGATAGGAAGCGAGCACATGAACATCGAGGAGCGAGTCGGCCGGATTGAAGACCGCGACAAGATTCGCGAGACGATCGCGAGGTACGCCCACGGCCTGGATCTGCCCGACCGAGACGTGTTCGCCAGCGTCTGGACCGAGGATGCCGTCTACCGTGTCGACGAGCCTTTCGGAGAAATGCAGGGCGTGCAGGCGATCGTCGACGCCTGGGAGGTGTTCCAGACGATCTTCATCGACATGCACCACCACACGATGAACGTGATCGTGGACGGGCCGAACGGGGATCTCGCGTCCTCGGTCAGCTTCGCGCTGGTCACAGGGACCGACTCAGAGGGGACCGCTTGGACGGCGTCGTGCATCTATTACGACAAGTTCCGCAAGGTCGAAGACGAGTGGCTGTTCACCGAGCGCTACGACAAGGTCAACTACATGGTTCCCTGGCTCGCGCCACTCGGCCTCGACGAGAGCAAGCGCGTGTACGTGAATCCGGACGTCATTCAGCGGCTGATCGCCGCGGGGCAGGCGCGCCGGAGCGCTGCCGTGTCCTGAGCCAGCCGCGCGGCACGAGGCGGTATGTCAGGGATCTGACGTCATTAGTGGGCTTACGCGCCGGCAGCCGGCACCCACTCTTCCTCTACGCTGAAGACATCGATGTGCAGACCGGCGACAGACGGCATGAAGCCGTCGGCCTCGATCGTCTTCCACTCGCCCGAGTCGATCTGGGCGTCGAAATTCTGTTTGCTGTCCGCCCACGTCTCGGCTCCGCGCCAGCAACCCGGGTTTGCGCCCGCAGGCCATTCGACCGCCTTGAGCACGACGTGGCGCGCGAGCTTGGGCAGGCTCCGGACATTGGGCACGTGCACCGAGAAGTAGTGCGGATCGATGTCCTCGGGAGACACCCCATTGGGGATGTGCCACGTCCCCCGGAGCTTGGTCGTCGTCGCGCCTTCCTGCGGCCGGCCCGGAGGCGCGGCACCTGGGAGCATGAACTCCTCTTCGACCTCGAAGACGTCGATCTTCAGACCGGCTACCGACGGCATAAAGCCGTCCGCCTCGATCGCGGCCCATTCCGGAGATGCGATCGCCGCGTCAAAGTCCTCGCGGGTGTCGAACCAGATGTCAGCGCCCCGCCAGCAGGCCGCGTGGGTGCCCTCCGGCCAGTCGATCGCTCTCAAGACGACGTGACGGCGCAGCTCGGGGAGTCGGCGCACGTTGGGAACGTGGACCGCGAAGTAATGCGGATCGATGTCTTCGGCCGTCTTGCCGTCAGGGATGTGCCAGGTTCCGCTGAGCTTGATCACGCTTCACTCCTCGCGCTTGATGTTGGTGGCCGAGCGACAGATCAGATGAAGCTCGCGACGCCATAGGTGGTCCCTCGGATCGAAGCCTACCGCTGGGGCGAAGATGCGCCCGCCGCGCTGATGGCGGTCGCGGCGGCGTGCGTCTAGACGCTGAGGACCGCGTAGAGGGGCCATCGGTCCGTGAGTTCGGTCAGCTCATGGGTGCCGCGGTCGGCGAACGCGATTCCGGATCCGACGACTAGGTCCTTGACGGTTCGCGAGACCAGGATCTCGCCTGGTCTCGCGAGCGTGGCCAGGCCGGCGGCGATGCGACCCGAGATCCCACTGAACTCCTCGCCGACGAGGTCCACTTCGCCGGTGTGGATCCCGACGCGTAGCTGGATTCCGCGTGCGGCAGCCTCGTCTCGGACGGCGGCTGCGCAGCGAATTGCCTGGCCGGGCGCATCGAACGTAGCCAGGATGCGCGGCCCGCTGCTGGTGCGCAGGCGGCCGCGGTGAGAGCGCACCTGCTCCCTGGTCGCCGCCAGGTGGACGTCGAGCAGATGCGTGTGACGCTCGCCGGCGGCGGCGTCCAGAGCCGCTGCGTCGCCCACCGCCTCGGCGATTAGGATCGTGGCCAGGAAACGGGCTGGCGCGGGGGCAGGCCGCGAGGCCGCCAGGAAGTCTTCGATCTCGGCGAACAGGGTGTCAAGATCTCCACCTCCCGCGAAGCGGAGGACGTGGTCGCCGGGCTGCTCGAAGTAGCGGGCGCCGGCGATGTGGGATGCGAGGTAGTGCCCGTAGAACGGGGGGTTGATCCGGTCGCCGGCACGTTGGATCACGAGCGCCGGCACGTGGATCGCGGGCAGCACGGCGCGAACGTCGATTTCGCGGATCATCCGGATCATGCGCAGGAACGCGCTGGGACTGATCGCCATCCGCTCAAACCGACCGAGCATCTGGCGCGCGCGGGGCGAGCTCGAGAGGCTGGGGAGAAACCAATCGATCGTTGCGCCGTGACCCCAGCGGTACGTGGCGATCTCGTGCATCGACGCATACACCTCCTCCGCGCCAGGCCCGCAGGGGTAACCAGGCGCGGGAAACCAGCGGGCGAAGGCCGAACCGAGGATCAGCGAACTGACCTTCTCGGGGTAGGTCGCGGCGAACAGGATGCTCATCGGCGCCCCTTCCGAATAGCCAAACAGGATGGCCCGATCTGAGGACACGGCGTTCATGACCGCTCGCACGTCGTCCATCCTCTCCTCAAGCGGGGAGTCGCCCGGTGCACGGTCCGACAGTCCCGTGTCGCGCTTGTCGAACAGGATCAGCCGTCCGAGGCCCGCGAGCCGGCGGTAGAACTCAGCCGTCTCCGGGTCCTCCCACGCGAGCTCGACGTGGCTCATCAATCCCGGGACGAACACGATGTCGCGCCCGCCTGAACCGAGTACCTGATAGGCGATATGGACGCCGCCACTTTCGACGTAGCAGGTTTCCGGCCGCTCACCGACATCGCTCTCGCCGCGCCCGGCGGGCCGGTACGCGAGCTCGGGGTCCTGGCGCAGGATCCGCGCCTCGAGCTCGCGCAGCTCGGGACTCGGCTCGATCCCGAGCTCATCGACCAGGATCGAGCGCAGCTCGCGATAGACGCGCAGCGCGTCGGCCTGGCGCCCGGAGCGGTAAAGCGCCAGCAGGCGCTGGGACCAGAACCGCTCGCGCAGCGGGTGCTCCACAGTCAGCGTCTCGAGCTCGGCGAGGATCTCCTGGTGGCGGCCGCAGGCGAGCTGCGCGTAGAGCCTCGACTCGAGCGCCCCCAGGCGCTCCTCCTCCAGCCGCGCCTGCTCCACGCTCGCGAACTGCAGCTGATCGACGTCCCCCAGCGCCGGCCCCCGCCACAACGCAAGCGACTGATCGAGCAGCCTGAGCGCTCCATGCACGTCGCCGTCGGCCAACGCGGCACGCCCGGCGGCAGTGAGCTGCTCGAACAGCAGCGCGTCGAGCTCTTCAGGCGTGACTCGCAGCAGATAACCCGGGGGTCTGGTCGCGAGCCGATCGGCCTCGCCGACCGACCGAAACGCCTTGCGCAACTCCGACAGACGGACCTGCAGATTGGCTGCGGCACGCTCGGGTGCGAGCTCCGGCCACACCTCGTCCGCGAGGCGTCCGGCGGATACGACCGTATTGGCGTTCGTCAGCAGCAGTGCCAACACCGCGCGGGTGCGGGCGCCGCCGATCGCGAGCGACTGCCCGCCAGATACGACCTCCACGGGGCCAAGGACGTTGAACTGCACCGTGCTCCTGTCATCCACGGCGCGCCCACGCAGCAGGCGAGGGCACGACCACGCGCAGAGCGTATCCGAGCGCTCGTAGGCCGGCCGTAATTGCACGGTTGGCGCCCGCAATCGCCCAGCGGCACGCTTCCACCGACCAAGCGAGGTTTGCGCAGAACTCGATGGCCGGCGGTGGCAGGGTCCTGATTGTCGTATCCGGTTCCTCCTCTGAACCGGATGAGGTCGATCGGCGTCGGATCGACGATGATCGGAGGCGGTGAATGAACTCGAACTCGACGATACAGCCACGGCCGAGGAAGCTCGCAACAGATGCTTCCGCGTTGCCCGGGAGGCCGGGCGGATTGACCTGGCGATCTACCGCGCGGTCGCGGACACCCCGACCCCCGACCTCGACCGGTTGCTGCGCGGTCTGAGTCGCGCCGCGGATTACTCTCGCCTGTCGATCCTGTCAGCTGTCGGGCTGTCACTGACCGGCGGCCCGCGCGGCCGCGCCGCGGCTGCGATGGGCCTGGCGTCAGTCGCCGTCACGTCGACCGTCTTGAATCTTGGCGTCAAACCGATCGTCCGCCGTCGGCGTCCTGACCGAGTCATGCACGACGTGCCGCGCGCACGGCAGGTGGCGATGCCGTCCTCCACAGCGTTTCCCTCGGGACACTCGGCGGCCGCCTTCGCGTTCGCCACCGGGGTCGCGCGGGAGCTGCCTGCGGCGGGATTTCCGCTCCGGGCGCTGGCCGCGCTGGTCGCGTATTCCCGTGTCCACACCGGCGTCCACTATCCGGGCGACGTAGTCGCCGGCGCATTGCTCGGCAGCGCGCTCGCGCAGGCGACGACCTCCGCACTGGAGCGGCGGTCACGGCGTCGCCGTGTGAGCGCCCCGGTTCGATCTGGGGTCGAGGCCTCGTGAACCGGCGGCTTGCGGCGAGCGCGTCTGTTCTGTTGTTGGCCGCGTCCGTCGTGCTGGCGGTCGTCGTCGGCGTGCAGCGATTCCCGCGGGGCCTCGCGGTGCTCGCTTGCGTCGTGGCTGCCGTGGCGGCTGCGTGGTGGGCTCTCACACATCGGGGTCCCGCCGCGCGTTGTCGGTGTGGCAGTCAGTGGCGTCTCTGCTCGCCGGCGCGGTAGCGCTCGTAGTAATCGAGGGGGGCGTGCTCGCGAACGTGTTGATCCTCGCGGCGTTCCTGCTGTCGGTCGCGGCCGCGCGCAGGGTGTTCGTCGTCGACGCGAAGCTGCCCATCGCACCGCCGCCGAAGCGGCCGGTGTTGTTCTACAACCCGAAATCTGGAGGCGGGAAGGCCGAGCGCTTCCATGTCGCGCGTGAGGCCCGCGCTCGCGGGATCGAGCCGGTGGAGCTGCATCTTGGAGATGACCTCGGCGCGCTGGTGCGCGCCGCGATCGACAACGGCGCTGACGCGGTCGGCGTGGCCGGCGGCGATGGCACGCAGGCGATCGTCGCCGCGATCGCTGCGGAGCGGGGGCTCCCGTACGTCTGCGTGCCGGCAGGGACCCGTAACCATTTCGCGCTTGATCTCGGCGTCGACCGAAACGACGTCGTCGGGGCGCTCGACGCGTTCACGAAAGGGGGCGAACGTGTGGTCGATCTCGCCGAGGTCAACGGCCGCGTGTTCGTCAACAACGTGTCACTCGGTGTCTATGCCGAAGCGGTCCAGCGGGAGGGATACCGCGACGCGAAGCTCCGCACGATCGCCGATACCGCGCCGACGGTGCTAGGCACCGGTGAAGCCGGGCTCGACTTGCGCTGGACCGGCGCCGACGGTCATGAGCACAAGACCGGTGCGGTCGTGCTCGTCTCCAACGACCCGTACCGGCTCGGACGGGTGCTCTGGTCGGGTACTCGGCCGCGTCTGGACGCCGGCGTGCTTGGCATCACGGTCGCCGGGGGACAGGCACAGAGGCACGTCGCGGAGTGGTCCGCAGAAACGTTCGAGGTCCGCAGCGACGGCCCAGTCGCAGCCGGCATCGACGGCGAGGCCGCGAAGCTCGACCCGCCGCTTCGGTTTCGCACCAAACCGCAGGCGCTCCGTGTGCGCATCGCTCCGCAGCATCCGGGCGCCTCTCCGTCGGCCACGATGCCATACGGGCGGTGGGACGCGATCCGCGAGGTCATCCGGATTGCAATCCACGGAGCATCATCGGGTGGCTGACGCCGGCGATTGAGGACAGTCGTCAGCTCACGATCGACACAAGCATCGCGATCGTCGCGGTCAGCACAGTCGCGATCGTCAACCGGACGAACTGGCGCGTTTGGAGGTGTGGGGACATGTCGGGTTGACGGCGCTTGCGGTAGATCGCCTGCCCATGACGCCACGTGAGCAGCGCCAAGGTTGCCATCGCAACCGCGCTTACGACGCCGAGCGCATCGAGGTGCGCGGTGAAGGCGGCGCGCGCGATCAGCACGCCGCTGGCCGCCATGTTGAGCGCCGACCGCGTCCACGCCAGCGCGGTGCGATCGCGCGCCAGGCCGGGGTCGCTCAGCTCGGGGGCGGACTTCGCGGGCTCGGTCGGAGAGTCGGTCGGCGGGCTCAATGCACAAACCGATCGACGATCGCCAGGATCCCTCCGAACAGGGCGATCAGCGCGATCCCGCCGGTGAGCACGCGAGGCATCCACGAGTAGCGCAACGGCTGCCCCAGGCGCATTGCCCGCTCGCTGTCCTCCCAATGCAGGTAGCTCGCGACCGCCAGCGCGGCGCCGAGCACGATCAGCGGTACAGCGATGATCAGCCTCAACCCATGAAGGTTGAACTTGAGGAACTGCGCCGCCGCCAGACCAGCGGCGATCAGCGCCAGCGCGGTCCGATTCCAAGCGAGAAACGTGCGCTCGTTGGCGAACGAGAAGCGCGGATCGGGCTCGCTCCCGGTTTGCTCGAGTCGCCGCTCGCGCCGCGCGTTTGACGCGAGCCATCGCCGCAGGAGCCGGCCATCTCCCGCCGCCTGGTCTCCCGCCGCCTGGTCGCCCGCCGACTCGTCTCCCGCCGACTCGTCGCCGGGGCCGGCCGGAGGCGGACCACTGGGGGCGGGCCGTCCGCCCGGTGGGGCGCCCGTCTCAGACGAGCCTTCGCTCATCGCCGCAATTCTCCTCTGATGCCCGGCGGCGGCTAACAGCGACCAGCGAGCATCGCGCCGCCGCCGGCGAGTGTGCCGAGCTCGGCACAAAACTCTCGCACGAGCGGCGAACCGGGCAGCCGCTCCTCAAGCAGCGCCAGCGAGCGCTGATAGTGCCTGAGACGGCGAGCGCGAAGCTCCCGAACCCGCCCGCTCGCGCCGCCGGCCTCGGAATCGGTAGCAGTCTCGCGCCGCAACTCCCTCAACTTGGAGATCTTGTCGGCGGCGAACAAGCTCAGGACCTCTTCACCCGCACCCGCGACCTGCCGGCGCAGAGCAGCCTTGCGGGTCGCGTAACCAGAGATCCGCTCGTCATCGCTAACGGCGAGCACCAGCGTGGTGATCCGCTCCCCAAACCGCTCCAGCAGATCCGAGGCAGTCGCGTCGGTCTTCTCGATCAGATCGTGCATCGCACCAGCCGCGATCACGTGGTCCGGCGCACCGGCGCTGTAGAGCAGCGACGCGACCTCGAGCGGGTGAAGCATGAACGGCGTCCCGTCTGTCCGCCTCTGACCGGCGTGCATGCGATCGGCATACGCGATCGCGGCCTGCGTCTGCGGAAGGCCCTTGACGAACGTCGGGATGCGGCGCCGGCCACGCACGCTCGGCAGTCTATGCGACTCCGCAAACTGCGACATAACACTCGTTTATGGTGGTTGACATGCGTGGGCGTTTCTGGTGTGCGAGGACCAGGGTTGACCTGAGTCGATCCGAAAGGCTGGGAATCACCCGGTCTGGGTGATGCTTCCGGGACGCGATGGGCCAAGACTGATCGCATCCAAATAACCGCCGTGCGTAGCACCACGAGCTGTATCGAACCCGAGCCGGACTGCACAGGAGGCACATATGACGGTCTTTGCCGCATCGAACTATCCGTTCCTCAACATCTTCTGGACGATCCTGATCTTCTTCGCCTGGGTGGTGTGGATCTGGATTGCGATCACCGTGTTGATCGACGTCTTCCGCCGCCGCGACATCTCGGGGTGGGCCAAGGCCGCCTGGGTGGTGTTAGTGATCGTGCTGCCGTTCTTCGGCGTACTGCTCTATCTGCTCGTCAACCACGACGGGATGGCCGATCGCAGCGGCAAAGCAGCTCAGGCCTCGCAGGCGCAGTTCGACGACTACGTGCGCACCACCGCCGGCACCGGCAGTGCGGCGAGCGAGATCGAGACGGGCAAGAAACTGCTCGACGCCGGCACCATCACCCAAGCCGAGTTCGACGCGATCAAGGCGAAGGCGCTCGGATCCTCGACGCCCGCATAAGGCGCCGGTTCGGCCGTGCGAACCGCGGTCAGAGGGAGCTGAGCTTCACGATCCCATAGGCCGTCACGACGACCCCGATGATCGCGGCGAGCGGGCCGACGATCACGGGCCAGCGGGCGAGCATCCAGTTGACCACGGGTCGCAATGCGCCCTCTGCGCGGTCGCCCATTACCAGGCATGCGACCGCAATCGCGATCAGCGGCAGGGTGTACACGACGCAGTACAGAACCAGCAGCCAGAGCTTCGCCGGATTCGACACGTTCGAGCCGACGATCATCGCGATCGCCGCAAAGTAGGGAAAGGCCGTCAGTATCTCCAGCCCGGCGATGCCACCTCCAAGCACTATGGGCGAACCGTGCGATTTGGGCTCAGCCTCGCTCGCGGGCTCGGAACTGCCCAGCGCCCTGCGGCGCACCCAGACTGCCGTGCCCCCCACAACCAGCACCACTCCGGCCGCGATGAACAGCGCGTACTTGACCGTCGCGCCAGGCCTCGGAAGCACTGAGAGGATCAGGTCGCCGAGGCCGAGCGCGAGGGCCAAACCGATGAGGAACGTGACCGTCCACGCGGCCAGGGAAAACATCAGCGTCCGCCGCCCCGGATGGTGGCCCGCGGCAAAAAACAGCTCGGCGCCGATCAGGGACGGGTTGATGCTGTCGGGTAGCGCGATCGCGACCACGGCAACGGCCAAGCTCAGCACAACTCGATCCAACTACGCATCCGCCCGCCGGCATCGTCCGAACCGGGTGAGCCGGTCACGCCGGCGCATCGGGCGTCAGGCGTACGCTCTTGCCACGCCGGCAGGCGTGTCGGCCGATCCCCTCGGCGTCTCGGTCTCAGGCGACGCCACGAGCCTGAGTTTCGTGCCACCGCTCGGTGCACGCTGAGCCGCAATCCTTGGCCGCTGTGACATAGACGACGGGCTGTCCGCGGCCCTGTCGTTTGGATTGGTACATGGCCGCGTCGGCACGAGCGATCAGGGTTTCGGCCGTGGTCCCGGGTTCCGCCACGGCGACGCCGATGCTCGCCTGTACATTGACCCTCCGGGTGGCGAGGGTGATCGGGTCGCCGAGCGCCGCGCGTACGCGGTCAGCGATCACGGCCGCTTGGGCTGGGAGCTCGACGTCGCAGCAGACGAGGAGGAACTCGTCGCCGCCGAAACGGGCGACGAGATCATGTCCGCGGGCGAGGCGCCGCAGGCGCCTGGCGAGGTGGGTCAGCAGCTTGTCGCCGGTGGCGTGGCCGAACTGATCGTTGACGGCCTTGAAGTTGTCGACATCGACGAAGATCACGGCCGTGCGGTGAGCATCCGGGCGAGAGAGCAGCTGCTCCACGGCTTCGTGAGCCGCGGAGCGGTTCAGGCAGCCGGTGAGCGCGTCGTGGGTCGCCTGAAGCTTGAGCGCGTCGCGTAGTTTGGCGCTCTCGGTCACGTCGTCGATGCAGATCAACGCGCCTGGCTGACCGTCCTGATCGTCGACTGCGACGACGGTCAGGGCGTAGCGCCGGGCGGCCGGCGTGCCTCGCGGGCAGACCTCGACCTCGAGCTTGTGGTCAAGGCCGCGCCGCAGCGCTCCCTGGATCGCTGCCTGAACCGCAGGGCGATCTCCCGGCGCGACAACGGTGAGGAGGTCCGACGCGGTCCTCGGTGTCTGATTCCACAGCAGCTCGGCCAGACGGACGTTGGCGTATACCGTCGACCCATCGTGGCGGAGTTGCTGCACGCCGGTTGGGAGGGCCTCGGCGAGTCGGCTGAACAGCTGCTCGCGCCGGCGCAGGGCCTCGTGCGCGGCCATCTCATCGGTGATGTCGCTGATGTACGCGACAACGTCCACCTCGTCGGGATCCTCGGCGCCGTTGTGAACGTGCTCGACCTCCACCCACAGCCAGTTTCCGTCCGCGCACCGATGGCGGAGCCGGACCCGCTGGCTCGCCATGCTTGACAGCAGCTGCATCCAGGCTGCCACGGCGCCTTCGTGATCTTCGGGATGGATGAAGTCCGTCGAGCGAGAGCCCAGCATCTGCTGCGCCGTCCAGCCGAACATCCGGGTGACGTTGGCGTCGAGGCCGGTGATCACCGCCGTCATGTTCTTATGCATCGTCGCCTGGCGGGGTCGCTGCGGCACCACAAGTCGCGCCGCCAGCAACGCCGAATCCGAGTTTGGCTCACCAACGCCCCGGGTCAGCACGGCTACCCACGCGCCGTATCTTGCACGCGCATCGATCATGCTCAGCGTCAGGCAAGTCTGTGGAGCGCTCATCGGATGGACAGCGACGACGCCAACTCCGTGCTTGCGGGCCCGCTCCCACCCCGTCACGACCGCGATCCGGTCTGCCGCCACCACAACATCGAGCATCGAGGCTCGCTCGGGCGGCACCTCCAGCGCCCGGCGCCCACCCAGCGGAAACGAGCCGGGCAGAGGGATCCGAAAGCCGCTGTCGGTCAGGGCCGCGACGATCGCGTCGTCGTGGGCTGCGAGGAGCGCGTCGAGCACCGCCTCGCGATGCGCGAGCGCGCCCGCAGTGTCTGGCAGGGGTGGCTGATCCTCCGTAGGCTGGGCCACACTCCAATGATCGACCACCCCGCCGGGCTCCTTGACCCTCATCCTTGGCGCCGGCGGCCGCGGTAGCGGTGATGTCGACACGGGCGGGCGGGGCCGAGGGAGCAGGCCGAAATACGCCTCCGCGGCATGCTTACAGGCCCAAAGCCCCCGCCCGCGGCCGACCTTGGTTACATAAGCATGCCCCACATGCTTATCTAGCCAAGGACCAGCAGACGCGCGCGATTTGTCCCTTTATGCAGCCGAAATTGTCAGATTGCTGACGTCATCCGGCGGCCCGGTCGCACCCTCGCGACCCACGGCGCCCGCGGCGGCTTGGCCGCGGGCGCCGATGCCCGCTGCGCCCGCCGCGCGCGCCGATGCCCGCTGCGCCCGCCGCGCCCCTCCCCCGAACGACGGCCGTTAGGAGGCTCTGCGGCGTGCGGGGATTTCGTGCGCGCCGAGGTTGAGATGCTCGATGTGACCCACGGCCTGATCGATCAGGTGCGCCACGTGCACGTCGTAGAGCGAATATACGACGCGCCGCCCGTGCCGCTCACCCACGACCAGGCCGATGTCCTTCAGCAGCCGCAGCTGATGCGAGACGGCTGACTGCTCCATCCCGACTGCTTTGACGAGCTCGGAGACCGAATGCGGGCGCTCGCGGAGCTGCGCGAGGATCAGCACCCGGCTCGGTGCCGCGAGCCCTTGCATGGCATCCGCGACCCGCACCGCGAGCTCGCCGGTCACCGTGCTCCGTGAAGTTCGACCGTCGACGCCGTGACTCATCGCCTTGCGCCTGTTGCTAGCATGAGCAATCGTTCATTGAACAAACGTTCATGATACAGCTTACCCAATTCGCGAGGATGGGTTGATGAAGCGCGCCGGCTACAACTTGACCCCTAACCGCAGGGCACGCCCGCGATGAGCGCCACCCCGGCACTGCTCGCCGCCTCGGCCGGCGTGGGTTTCGGCCACGCGATCCTCCCCGACCACTGGGTGCCACTCGCCGTCGTCGGCCGCACCCGCCGCTACCCGCTCGCCAGAGTCGCCCGCCTGTCTGGGCTCGCCGGCGTCGCGCACGTGCTGATCTCGATCATCCTCGGCGCTCTGATCATTGCGATCGGACTTCAATTCCAATCGACCGTCCAAAACGCGCAAGACACGATCATCGGCTGCCTGCTGATTGCCACCGGCATTGGGTTCGGCGCGTTCGAGCTGCTCGGACCGGGCCACAGCCACGACCACCCATACGGCCACCGCCACAGCCGCCACGACCACGACCACGACCACGACCATGATCACGACCGAGACGACCCGGACGACGACGACCACGACAACGACAATGACAATGACAATGACAACGACAACGACCGCGGCGAGCACCAGCGTCACGGACACCACCACCACGAACGGAGCGGCATCCGCGGGCTCGCCGCGATCATGGTCCCGTTCGGCGCGGCCGCCTCCCCGGACCTGACGATCCTGCCCGTGTTCCTCGCCGCCACCACGGCCGGCGTCGCGACCGCCGTCGGATCGCTCGTGATCTTCGCGGCGGTCACGATCGGAACGATCGTCGGCCTCACCCTCGCCGCCGCCAAGGGCGGCTACCAGATCCGTGGGCAATGGCTCGAGCGATGGGGCAACACGATCACCGCCGCGACCCTGATCACGATCGGGGTGCTTGTGCTAACCGGCGCAATTTGAACCGCCGCTGTTCACTGCAGGATGTTCACCGCGCGTGAGACGATCAGGCCGATCGTCACGATCGAGACCAGCGACTGCAGTCCCATCAAGATCTTTGCACCGGACGACAGCGGCAGCGTGTCGGTGGGGCTGAACGCAGCCGCGTTGGTCAGCGACACGTACAGGTAGTCGATGAACTGAGGCCGCCAACCCACCGGATGGATGCTGTCGTCGCTCATCTGCACGAACAGGAAGTCGGGTCGCCCGTCGTGACCCGCGGCTCTCCTGCCCGGGCCTCCGCGGTCCACCTCCCAGTACCAGAGTCCGAAGATCAGCACGTTCGTGAGCCAGATCAGGACGCCCGAGGTGATCAGTGCGCGGGGGTTGGGCGTGCCGTGGTGCAGCAGCTGGTGAGCGAGCAGCACAAGCGATACGACGTTCGCAGCGCTGACAAGCGCCGTCAGGCTGAGCGCGATGCTGCGGCGCGTGCGATGTTCATGCTCGAGCTGCCGTGGCGTCGCGACGGTCAGACCAACCAGCAGTATTCCCTCGAGCGCTGGAAGCAGCCAGGTCGGGCCGACCGTCAACCGCTTCGGCAGCAGCAGCTGGAGCGCGATCGCTGTCAGCACGCAGGCTCCCGCGGGCCAGAAGGGCTCCGCGCGAGGGGGTGGTGGATACGGTTTGACGGGATTGGCGCTCGCCGCCATCGAGGCCAAGCCTAAGGCGAATCGCGGGCGGAACCGTCAGCGGCCTCCGCGCCGCAGGGACGCGAGAGCGGCGAGTACCGATAGAAGCGGCGGCTACCCGGGGCCCTGGTAGGGCTGAAACGCCTCGGTCAACGTCGCCGCCGAGTTGGCGGTGCGCGTCGCGCCGCGCTAGGAATATGTGCCACTGCCCGCTGCTCCGCGCCCGGAGCGTCGACACGTCCGAGGTGACCCATGAGTGAAATGGCTCCGTCCGCCGAGCAAACCCGGTTCGATCCGGAGGCGTTGAGGCGCGCCGCCCGCAGCCTTCGGCATCCTCTCGCCCGCGCGTTGCTGGTGCTGACGTTTACCACGGGCCTCGTCGACGCCGTCAGCTACCTCGGACTCGGCCGCGTGTTCACCGCGAACATGACCGGGAACATCGTGCTGCTCGGCTTCGGTATCGCCGGCAGCGGCGGCCTGCCCGTGCTCGCGCCGCTGGTCTCGCTCGGCTCGTTCCTGCTCGGTGCCGGCGTCGGCGGCGTGCTCGGAAAGCGGACGGCCGATCGCCACCCCAGACAGGTCGCCCTGGCACTCGTGATCGAGGTATCGCTGATCGCAATCGCGGCGATCCTCGCGGCCGCCGTCACCGTCCGCCCCAACGCGCTCTCCGGCGACGTGGTGATCGCGCTGCTGGCGTTGGCGATGGGTGTTCGCAACGCGACCGTCCGGCGCCTTGGGGTGCCCGACCTCACGACAACGGTGCTCACGCTCACGATGACTGGGCTCGCGGCCGACTCGCCTCTCGCCGGCGGCTCCGGCGCGGGCTCGACCCGCAGGATCGCCGCGGTCCTGGCGATGCTCACGGGGGCGATAGCGGGAGCGCTGCTGTTGAAGACCAGCCTGTTCCTTCCACTCGCCATGGCGGCAGCGCTCGCGCTGATCACATGGCTCGTGTACGTACCGGCGGCGCGGCGGGGCTCATGAGAGGCGGCCGGGCCCGATGGTGTCAGCAAGATTCGGCCTGTTCACGTGCATCAAGGGACAAATCGCGCGCCCGACGGCGAGAGTTGAAACCCCGGCTTGGTGCGGTCATCGCCCGCTACGACTTGACCAGGCCCGTGCCCCCAACCACCGTGAGGGCGCTGCCGACGATCAGAAGCAGGCTCGCGAGCACCACCGGCCATCGCCGTTGCAGCCAAGCTCGGCCGGCCTCGAGCCATCTGTCAGCCCGCTCTCCGGCGACGAGAAGAACGACGATGATCGCCAGCAGCGGCGCCACGAAGGCCACGTTGTAAAGGGCAACTAGGCCGACGTCGGCCGCGACGCCGGCACTCGAGGCCGCGATTGCCGCGATGACGGCGAAGTACGGCACCGCGGTTGGCAGCTCGACCGCCGCGATCGTCGCTCCCGCGGTCAACGCGGAGCCACCACCGCCGCCACTGCCCATCGGCAGATCGCGGCGCGCCAGGCTTCGCCGTCCGAGCCAGACAGCCACGGCGGAGATCAGGAGAATCACGCCCGCCGCCAGTTCGATCACGTGCCTGACGTTGCGCTGGGGATGGGGGACGAGGCCGAGCAGCAACCTCCCCGGCCCGATCGTCAGCACCAGGCCGGCGAGGAGATTCACGCTGAACACACCGGCAGTGAACTGAGCCACCCGCAGGGCCCGTTTGGGCACGGTGGCCAGATACAGCGCCGGTCCCACGGTGCTGGGATTAAGCGAGTCCGCGAGTCCCACCGAGATCGCCGCGATGGCCAGCCGCAGCATCGATTCCCCTCAGTTCACTCATCTCATGGTGACTCGAGCGACGGGCGCAGAGTCCACGACGCTGCGGCTCAAGATCCCACCCACAGTCGCAACGAGCAATGGTGTGCCCCGGCGTCCGGGGGGGTAGGCAAGCACCCTGCGACAACGCGGCCGGGGATCCGGATGTCCGCATTCGAACCTTGCACGTGCACGCCTCCTTGTGGTCAGCCTGGTCACGAGGGACGCTTGCCGGTGCCGTCCCGAGCTTCACGCCCGCGCGTTGACGGACGCACAGCCCGAACAGAAAGGAGCGGCAAATGTGCCGCTGGCTCGCTTACTCCGGATCTTCGATCTTGCTCAAGGAAGCGCTGTATGAAGGACCGAACTCGCTGGTCAACCAGAGCCTGCACTCGCGGCTTGGCGCCGAGCCGACCAACGGCGACGGCTTCGGTGTCGGCTGGTATGGCGCCCCCGACACCCCGGGCGTCTACCACAGCACCGAGCCGGCTTGGAACGATCAGAACCTGCGCGAGCTCGCCGGCCACATCAGCTCACCCCTGTTCTTCACGCATATCCGGGCAGCGATCGGCAGCGCCGTGCAGCAGACCAACTGCCACCCCTTCCGCCACGACAACTGGCTGTTCATGCACAACGGCTACATCAACGAATTCGCGACCATCAAGCGCAACCTGACCCTCGCCGTCGACCCGTCCCTGTACCCGGAGATCCAAGGGCAGGCGGACACCGAGGTGCTGTTCTTCCTGGCGTTGACCTTCGGCCTGCAGGACGATCCCCCGGCCGCGGTCGAGCAGGCGATCGGCCTGGTCGAATACATCGGCGAGCGCCACGGGGTCCCTCACCCGTTCCAGGGCACGGTCGCGACCAGCGATGGAAAGAGCATCTGGGCCTTTCGGTACTCCAGCGAGAGGAAGTCCCGCACGCTGTTCTACACGACCGACGTGCCGACGCTACGCAAGCTTTACCCCGAGCGCAAGCTGTTCCAACAAGTCTCGGACGACGCCCGGCTGATCGTCTCTGAGCCCCTCGGCGACGTCGCCGGCGTGTGGAACGAGGTGCCGGAGTCCAGCTGGGGCGTCGTCGGCCCGGGGCACGAGGGCGAAGGGATGAGGCAGTTCCGGCCCAAAGAGCCGGCCAAGTCGGTGGCCGTCACTGCGTGACCAAACAGCATTACCCAGTACCCCGATCACCCGCGCGAGACGAGCTCTTCGGCGTCGCGCTCGACGACCTGCTCAAGCCTGCGCAGCCGCCGGAAGCGCGCCGACTTCGACGTCGAGCCGGTGAGCAGCGTGAACAGTGCGCAGGCCAGGAAGCACGCGGCGCCGAGTGACGTGTTCCAATTCGAGGCAGCCTGGTCGATCATCGAGCCGGTCGAGGGTACGACGTAGCCGGCGACGGCCGAGATGCCGAACAGGATGCAGCCGAGCAGGTTGATCGACGGCTCCCACCATCCCGGACCACCGCGCACGGGCAGCCAGCCACGCCGCGCCGAGGCGCGGTAGGCGATCGCACCGGAGACCAGGAAGCAGATCGAGCCAAAGGCGTCCGGCCGCCACACGAGCTTGTTGTACTCGGAGCTGGACAGGGCGGTGTGCAGCGCCTGATACGTCGTCACGTTGAAGAACAGGGTGCCGGCGGACTGGACCGTCGCGGCCCACCACCCCGCGCGCCCCGAGGACGCCGAGTGACGGTCGGGGTATGCGAGCCATACTTGAACCGCCCCGCCGGCGGTGAACAGGATCGAGCCGGCGAAGAACGTGACCGCGTCCGCCCGGTCGCCGACGAGGCTGGCGTAACCCGGGAACGGGCCGATCAAGAAGCACGCCGAGCCGACGGCGAACAGGAGGGCCATCCACCGCTCTTTGGTCATCGATCCACTCTGATCACCGAGCGTTTGCGGCCCGCGCTCACGCGGACAAGGCCAGGAAGTAGCTCTCCCATGGCTGCATTCCGACGAACAGACCATCTCGTTGAAGGCCATCGCCATCGCGCTCGAAGCGCTCGCCGTTTAGCGCATCGCGAAGCCGCCACTTACATCCGGCAAGGTCGTTCCAAGGCAGCCGGACCTGCGCCTGCGCCGCCGCCGGGGCAAGGTTCACGACGACCAGGTGGCGTTTGCCGTTGGCTCGCCAGCACCAGGCGAGCAGCTGCTCCGCGCTGTTGTTATCCGCCCAACCGACGCACTGGCACAGCTGCCAGTCGCCATCGCGCAG
Source organism: uncultured Solirubrobacterales bacterium (assembly GCA_963769695.1). Classification (GTDB taxonomy): domain Bacteria; phylum Actinomycetota; class Thermoleophilia; order Solirubrobacterales; family Solirubrobacteraceae; genus Palsa-465. Next base: position 292,329 of record CAVYMX010000008.1, read on the forward strand.
ATCGGAGTCGGCGACCGCGCCCAGCAGCGTCTGGTAGAAGGCGCGCAGCGCCGGGTCCTCGGCCTGCTCGGGCCCGCGCGCGAGGAACACGGGGATGTGCGTGTGAAATCCCTCCAGCTGGCCGGCGTGGAACAGCCGCGCGCCCTCCAGCGTCGACATCACGACCGCGGCGGCCCGTTCTTTCTCAGGCGTGAACGTGTCTGCGGCGCGCGGCTCATCGTGGTTCTCGATGAAGCGGACGAGCCGCTCCTGATAATCGTCGGCGGCCTGCAGGTGGCCCCGCACCGACTGTGCCGACTCGCCGACGAGCCGATCGTAGAGGCGCTTGTCGTAACAGAAGTCGAAGCCCTGCTGCTGCAGTGTCCACTCCATGTCCCAATACGCCTCGGCGATGAACACGAGCTCGGAATGGGTCTCGCGGACCGCGGCGATGATCATTGGCCAGTAGTCGTCAGCCGGCGGTGCCCCGGCCCGATCACCCCACGTGCGAGCGAACACCTCGTTGGTCATCAGCATCGCCATGTCGCAGCGGACTCCGTCGCACTGCTCGGCGATCGACCGCAGCGTGTCGATCACCGCCCGGCGCAGACCGGGCGAGAACGCATTCAGCTGCACGACGTCCGGCCACGGCGCGAAGTACGGGTCCTTGCCGTTCGCGAGCACCCCGGCGGCGGTCTGCAGGAACGCCCCCGGGCTCGCCTCGAGCTCGGCCGCCGTCCCGCGGATGAAGTAGTCGGCATGATCTGCCGTCCACGGATGGTCGGGCGCGACGTGATTGGGCACGTAGTCCAGGATCAGGCCGATCCCTCGGCTGCCGAGCGCAGCGCGAGCGCTCGCGAGCGCCGCCGGTCCGCCGAAGCGCGGCTCGACCTCGTAGCCGCGCACGCAATAGGGCGAGCCGATCACGTCATCTGGCTGCAGGTCCGGGAGCGTCGCCCGGAAGCTCGACGCGAGCTCAGGATTGGCCATCGCCACCGCGAGCCCGGCTGGGCTGCGCTGCCAGACGCCCATCAGCCAGACCGCGTCGACGCGCAGGGTGGCGAGCCGCTCCCACTCGTCGCTGGGGACGGTCGAGAGGTCCACGTCACGCCCGAGCTGCCGGCTGAGGTCGCCGAGCCAGACGGCGGTGTTGATCTCGTAGATCGTGGGGCGTGCGGGAAGGCCCATGCTGCTCTAGGGCGTCGTCGTGAGCGGCTGGCTCTCGCGTCCGGCGCGCGCGCCCTCGCCCCGAGCGAACAGCAGCGAAACGAGACCGGTCCACCCGGTCTGATGGGCGGCCCCGAGGCCGGCGCCGTTGTCGCCGTGGAAGTACTCGTGGAACTGGAGCAGCTCGCGCCAGTGCGGATCGGACTGGAACTGCTCGATTCCGCCGAACACAGGACGATGGCCGTCCTCGCCGCGCAGGAAGATCGAGCTCAGGCGGTTAGCGATCTCGTTTGCAACCTCCTGCAGGTTCATCTCATTCCCCGACCCGGTCGGGCACTGCACCTTCAGGTTGTCGCCGTAGTACTCGTGTAACTGCCGCAGGCCGCGCAGGATCACGAGGTTCATCGGGAACCACACCGGTCCGCGCCAATTCGAGTTGCCGCCAAACATCCCGGTGTGCGACTCGGCCGGCTCGTAGTCGACGCGGAACTCCTGCCCGGCGATGTCGAAGATGTAGGGGTGCTCGGCGTGGTAGCGCGAGATCGCCCGGATCCCGTGGGGTCCGAGGAACTCGGACTCGTCGAGCATGATCGCGAGGACCCGTCGCAGCCGCTCCTCGCCGACGAGCGCCGCCAGACGCTTGCCCCCGACGCTTGGCCCCGGCCGTTGTGACAGCGCCGGGATCGCGTCCCTGAACTCCTCGACGAACGCCTCCCACTCCTTGAGGAGGTCGGGGATGCGCTCGAGCACCTCGGGCTCGATCACCGTCGCCGCGCACATCGGCAGCAGCCCGACGAGTGAGCGGACCCGCAGCTGCTGGGTGCTGCCGTCGGGCAGCCGCATCACGTCGTAGTAGAAGCCGTCTTCCTCATCCCACAACGTGTCGCCGTCCGGCGGGCTCATGGCGGCGGAGATCCACACGAAATGCATCGCGAACTTGACCGCCATGGTCTCGTACACCCGGCCGCGCATGGTCAGCTCGAGCGCCATCTGGAGCATCGCCTGGCAGTAGAGGGCCATCCACGCGGTCCCGTCGGCCTGCTCGAGCGTCCCGCCGCCGGGCAGCGGCGCCGAGCGGTCGAACACGCCGATGTTGTCGAGCCCGAGGAAGCCGCCCTGGAACAGGTTGCGGTCGTCAGGGTCCTTCCGGTTGACCCACCAGTTGAAGTTCATCGCCAGCCGCTGGAAGACCCGCTCCAGGAAGTCGGCATCGCCCTGACCGCGGATCTCGCGCTCGCGCTCGTAAAGCCACAGCGCCGACCACGCGTGCAGCGGCGGGTTGACGTCGCTGAAGTTCCACTCGTAGGCCGGTATCTGGCCATTTGGGTGCAGATAGCGGTCGGTCAGCAGCAGCTCCATCTGCCCCTTGGCGAAGTCGACGTCGACGAGCGACAACGGGATCGTATGCAGGGCCAGGTCCCACGCCGCGAACCAGGGGTACTCCCACTTGTCGGGCATCGAGATGACGTCGCCGGCGTCGAGATGGAACCAGGGCGCGTTGCGAACACCGGCGGTCTGGGCGTGCACCGACCACGGATTGACGCCGTGCTCGCGCAGCCACGTGTGGACGTCGTACTCGTAGTACTGCTTACTCCACAACATGCCGGCGAGCGCCTGACGCATGACGTTGGTGCCGTCCTCGTCGACCGAAGCCGCCGTCACCGTCGCGTAAAACTCGTCAGCCTCCTGGCGGCGCGCTCCCAGCACGCGGTCAAAACCGGAGCCGAGCGCTTTCGTCGAGGGGGTTGCGGGGGCCGTTGCGGAGGCGACAGTCAGCCGCACGCGGACCCTCGCGCTCCCACCCGGCTCCACCTCGAGCTTGTGCAGCGCCGCCGCCTTGGTTCCGATGCGGGCCGGGTTGACGGCGTCGGTGGCGCCGTCGACGACGTAGTCGTTGATCCCGTCCTTGACGTAGTTGGCGACGTTCGGCGCACCGAACAGGCGCTGGTTGTTGGTCTCGTTGTCGCAGAACAGGAGCTCGGCCGAGTCGTCGCAGCTCAGCATCCACTGACCGAGCTCGGGGTGGGAGGCGCGCACGCCGGTGGCGCCGGCCGTCTCGACGTGCTCGAGCGACGGCACCCGGCTGACCCCGGGCCCCCCTGCCCACGTGTTGCGGAACCACAGGGTGGGCAGCAGATACAGCGTCGCCGGGTCAGGACCGCGGTTGTGGGCAGTGACCTCGACGAGGATGTCGTCGGGGGCGGCCTTGGCGTACTCGACGAACACGTCGAAATAGCGGTCCTCATCGAAGATCCCGGTGTCGATCAGCTCGTACTCGAACTCGTCTTTGCTGCGCCGGCCGTTGGTCGCCACCAGGTCGTTGTAGGGATACTCGCGCTGCGGGTACTTGTAGAGCAGCTTCATGTAGGAGTGGGTGGGCGTGCTGTCGAGGTAGAACCAGTATTCCTTGACGTCCTCACCGTGATTGCCCTGGCCGTTGGTCAGCCCGAACATCCGCTCCTTGAGGATCGGGTCGACCCCGTTCCACATCGCGACCGAGAAACACAGACGCTGGCGCGCATCGCTGATCCCCGCGATGCCGTCCTCCCCCCAGCGATAGGCGCGCGAGCGCGCCTGGTCGTGGGGGAAGTAGTCCCAGGCGTCGCCGCCGGCGCTGTAGTCCTCTCGCACGGTGCCCCACTGGCGCTCGCTCAGATACGGACCCCACGCCAGCCAATCAGCGGTTCCCTGCCGTTTCTCCTCCAGCCGCCGATGCTCTGCAGTCATTGCCGCTCCTCGTGTGTAGCCGATCTACTGATCCGGGGCCGGCGCGTCGGCGGTCCCTAGTGAAATTTCGCGGCGGGCCGCCGCGGAATGGAGCTCGTCTGTGAGCTCCGCGAGTGTGATCGCCTCTACGAACTCAGTCAGTAGGGGCGCGCCGCTGACCCGCGCGACGGCGTCCGTGAGCGCCTCGGCCCACACGTGCTTGACCAGCAGCGCGGCCATCGCGGCGCCGGGCGCCAACGCGCTCCCGAGCTCGCGCACGGTGTCGGGGGGGATGGTGGAAGTGCTGGCCTCGAGCGCGCGCTCGGTCGCCTCCCGGCGCGCCGTGGAATTGAGCCGGAAGTTGAGGATCGGCGAGATCAGCCCGCCTGCCCCGTCGCCGCGAAGCTCGATCACGACCAGCTCACCCGTCTCGGCGTCTCGCTGGATGAACATTGCCTCCAGGATCCGTAGCGCACCGACGCTCTCGAAGCGCTCGATCGCGCCTCCGAGCTGGCCTTCGAACCTGGCGTCCGGGGCGAATTCAAATACCAGCAGCTGTGCCGGTGGGAGTGACGCTCGATTGGTCATCGCCAATTCCCCGTTCTATTCCCGCGCGATCATCGCCGCGGCTTCCCGTTCGAGGTCGACGTAGGGCTCGCCGCTGACGTCGACCGCGGCCAGATGGATCGTGCCGCCGGTGAAGGGCCAGGGCCGCTGGCCCGCGTAATCGGAACTGATCGCGTGGAGGCTGCGCCCGACGGTGAGCCCGGAACCCGTGAGACCGAACGTCGCAGGCTGGGTCTTGATCTGACCCTCGCCGACCTTCTTCTCGCCGTGATAGAGCGACAGCGTCCCCTCGCACACGCCCGGCCCGTCCTTGCTTTCCTTGACGAACGCCGCCGACACGATCACGTTCTCGCCGACCGGCAGGTCCTCGCTCGCGACGATCTTCTGCTCGATCATGCCGACGAAGTTGTAGACGTACTGCAGCCGGTTGTCCTTGACGTACAGCGTGTGGCCGCCGAAGTGCGAGCCATGCGCGAACAGCACCCCGGTGGCGCCGGCCGCCGGAATGTCGAGCCACATCCCGATGATGTAGTCGCGATTGCGGACGTTGACCGCCAGGGCCTCGGGGACCTCGGCGACGCCGGGGAAATACCGGTAACGGTCGCGCGGGCTCGTGATCTGCGGTCGCGGGGTCGTGATGATCTCGACCGGGGAGCGGTCGTCGAGCGGAAATGCCCCGTTGGCGCCGGCTTCAAGGAACCAGAGGTTGACCAACTCGCGGAGCTTGTCCGGATGCTCGTCGGCGAGGTTGTGCATCTCCGCACGGTCGACCTCGACGTTGTACAGCTCCCATGTGTCGTCGTTGAAATTGCTCCAGCCTGCGACCGTCGGGTGGGTGGTGATCGCCTTCCAACCTTCGTGCCAGATCGCCCGCGAGCCGAGCATCGAATAGAACTGTGTCGATCGCGCGGTCGGGATCGACGCCTGGTCGAAGCTGTAGCGCATGCTGATCCCGTCGAAGCTGCTCTGTACGTGCCCCTTGATCGTCTCCGGTGGCTCGATCCCGAGGCAGTCGAGGATCGTGGGCACGATGTCGATCGCGTGGTGGTACTGGTGGCGGATCTCGTTCTTGGCTTTGATCCCCTGGGGCCAGGAGATGATGCACGGGTCGCAGCTGCCGCCGTTGAACTCGTAGCGCTTCCACATCTTGAACGGCGTGTTGAACGCCATTGCCCAGCCGTTGGGGTAGTGGTTGTAGGTCTTCGGGCTCCCGAGCTCGTCGATCATCGCGAGGTTCGTCTCGATGTCGTCGGGAATCTGGTTGATGAACTTGTTCTCGTTCAGCGAGCCGTTCGGGCCACCTTCACCGCTGGCGCCGTTGTCGGAGACCAGCACGATCATGGTGTTCTCGAGCTCCTCGGTCTCCTCCAGGTAGGCGAGCAGGCGCCCGATCTGATCATCGGCGTGCGCGAGGAATCCCGCGTACACCTCGGCCATGCGGCAGAACAAGCGGCGCTCGTCAGCGGACAGCGAATCCCACGGTCGCGTGAAGTCGAGCAGCGGGAACGGCTTGCCGTCAGGGCCCTTGCGGTCCTGCGGGGTCCCGATCGGGTTGATCGGCGGCAGCTGCGTGTCCTCCGGGACCAGCCCCATCTGCTTCTGGCGCTCGAGCGTCTGCTCGCGCATTGCCTCATAGCCCATGTCAAAGCGGCCCTTGTACTTGGCGATCCACTCCGCCGGCACCTGGTGCGGCGCATGGCACGCCCCCGGTGCGTAGTAGAGGCAGAACGGCTTGTCCGGCGCTACGGCCTTGGCGTCCTGGATGAACTCGAGCGCCCTGTCGGTCAGATCGACGGTCAGGTGGTAGCCATCCTCGGGCTGAGAGGGCTGGTCGACGGGATGGTTGTCGTAGATCAGGTCCGGATGCCACTGGTTGGTCTCGGCGCCGAGGAAGCCGTAGTAGCGCTCGAAGCCGCGACCGGTCGGCCAGTTGCGCCGCGTCGACGCGAGGTGCATCTCGTCGGTCGGGCACAGGTGCCACTTCCCCGTGATGTAGGTGTTCCAGCCTCGCTCACCGAGGATCTCCGAGATCATCCCGTTCTCGGGCGGGATCGTGCCGCTGGCGTTCGGAAACCCGATCGCGGCCTCGGTGATGCACGCCATGCTGTTGCGCGTGTGGTTACGGCCCGTCAGCAGGCACGACCGCGTCGGCGAGCACAGCGCCGTCGTGTGCCACTGCGTGTAGCGAACGCCGCTGGCGGCGATCCGGTCGATGTTGGGCGTCTCCACGGGACCGCCGTAGCAACCGATCGCGGAGAAGCCAACGTCGTCGAGCACGATGTAGACCACGCTCGGCGCTCCCTCGGGGGCCTTCGGAGCCTCGAACGGCGTCCAGTCGGGAACCGAGTCACGGATGTCGACGTTGATGGTCCCTTGGAACGGCTTGCTCATGGTGGCGGCCTCACTTGTCCCGGGCATTCAGTGCGCGCCCGATGACGTGCCGGGCGAGTGTCTCAGCCGCCCGACAGCGGGCCGTCACCCAGATCGGGTGATCTCGATACGGGCCGCGGCGGAACTTGCCCGGAGCGCGGCGGCCACCGGCGTCGGCTCATCCGTTTTGGGTGAGGGGCGCCCCGCTCGTGCGTGTTTGGATGACACGCAGCGCCGACCTTGATGAGGACCCGATGACGACAGATAAGCCGGGCGAGGAGTCGGAGGCAGGCTCGGAACTCGTTGCGCTGACGCGCTCCCCCGGGTTCTGGCTGATGATCAGGTACGCGGCGCTGTTCGGCGTCGTGCTCGCCTTCGCCGCGCTGGCGTTCCTGGGATTGGTCAAGGACGGCACCAACCTCTGGTTCACGCTGCCGAAAAACCCAGGCTGGTTCGATGGAAGCCTATGGTGGGTGGCGGTTACCGCCGGGGCCGGGCTCCTCGTCGGCGTGCTGAGGCGGGTGTTTCGGCTTCCGGTCAAGCTGCCGGGGACGATCAAGGATATGCAGGATGAGCGCGTCGAGCCCTCCAGGGTTCCAGGGGCGGTTGCAGTCTCGGTTGTGTCGCTCGCCGGCGGCGCGAGCCTCGGGCCCGAGGCGGCGTTGGGAATGATGGGCGGCGGGCTCGGAACATGGATCTCCGAGCGGCGGAAACTCGACGAGGACAGGAGCGCGGTGAACACGCTCAGCGGGATGTCCGGGGCCTACGGCGGCCTGTTGTCGGCCCCGTATCTCGCCTCGCTGCTGATCCTCGAGGTTGCCCGTCCGAAGGCCACTCGCGTCCAACACGCGCTGATCGGTGGTCTGCTCTCAGCCTCGATCGCGTTCGCCGTGTACTTCCCGATCGCGGGCTCGACATTCATCGGGATCTACACGCTGCCGGCGGACAAGTACAAGGACTGGCAACTGCTCGCGGCGGTTCCCCTGGGCCTGGTCGCCGGTCTGATCGCGCTGATCACGGCCGTTGCGATCGGGGTTATGACGAAGCTCACCGCACCGTTTGCCGAGCGGACGATCATTCGGCCGGTAATCGGCGCGATCGCGTTTGGACTTGTCGGCGTGGCTCTGCCGCTGACCCTGTTTACCGGGTCCGATCAGCTCACGACCGTGATCCACGACGGGGCGACGCTGGGTGCCGGCCTGTTGATCGCGGTGGTGGTGCTCAAGATCCTCGTGTTCGCGCTGTGCCAGTCGACCGGCTTCATCGGGGGGCCGTTCTTCCCGATGCTGTTCATCGGCGGCACGGCCGGTGTCGCCGTCCATCAGCTGATCCCGGGAGTACCCGAGGCGCTCGCGTTCACGACGATGTTCTCAGCTGTCCCCGGGTCGCTCGTTGCGGCCCCATTCTCACTGATTCTACTCGGCGCCCTGACGACCCAGATCGGGACGCTCCAGACGGCACCAGTCGCCGTCGCCGTGCTGACCGCCTACCTCGCCGTTTCGGGCTCGGGCTCGCTGATGGCACTGGCCAAGCGGGCTCAAAAGCCCCCCGCCGCCGCGGTCAAGCCGACGAAGGCTCCGGGCCAGGTCAACTGAAGCATCGCGTACTGTCAGAACCGAACCGGCTACCTCGACGTCGGTGACGTTCACTGTTGAGGTCGCACGTGACACCGTGACACCGGATCGGCGGCCGCCGGCGACACTGTGGCCGGCAGCCGACAACCCAGCTGTCACTGAACTGTTCCGATGTCCTACGAGGCGGCGCCGGCGGGCTGACTCGGCGTCAGCGCCTCCTGCAGCTTCGCCGTGTCCTCATCGGAGAGCGAGGTCTTGATCACGGTCCCGCCGTACTGCTCCAGAGCGGCGACTGCCTTGTCCGGAGTCGCCTGCTCGATGACCATGAACAATGCCGATGTGCCGGGCTTGAGATGCTCGCGCACCTGGTCCTGGAACGCCTTGTCGATTCCCTTCTCTCCAAGGTGGCCGAACAGTGCACCCATCCCCGCTCCGAGCGCCAGACCGGCAAACGGGACGAAGAACAGCAGACCGAACAGCAGGCCCCAGAAACCTCCCCACGCCGCGCCGCCGCCGGCGGAAGCACCACCGTGGGTCGTCGTCACGTGATATTTGCCCTCGAGGTCCCGCGAGATCGCCGCGACCTGATCAGCTTGGATGATGAGCTCCGCTTCGAGGCCCTGGACGGTCTGCCGTGCCTGTTCAGCGGTCGTCTGGTCTGAATAACCAATCGCAACCAAAGTTGCCATAGCCAACTATTCCTTTCTTTTTCGCTCCACGTGCGTTGGCTTACAACATTGCCCAGCGGCCGACGATCGAGCATCACCCGAATCGGATGACTCGAAGAGCTCCGAATCAGTAGGTCTCCCCACTTGGTGGAATCCGTAGTTTTCCCCACCAAAGCCCGGGGAAGCGCTCGGATTCGCGCGGCGAGGGCGATGGTAGTGTCAAGACCGCGTCGCGGCCGACGACTGGCCCACCCTTATCGATGAGCGGCATCGCCGAACACCCACAGCCGGTTCTCAGGCGCGAGCCATTGTCGGTCAGCGAATTCTCGATCTCGCTGACAGTCTGTGTCGCAACGGGCGCGGCCGTTGCCGTGGCGCTCGTTCACAGCACCGCCGGCACGCGAAACATCGCGCTGTCCGTGTTCCTGCTCGGCGCCGCGCTGATCTTCGGGCCAGCCCTGGCCGACCTTGTTCGAGCGCGCGAGGTCCCCTTTGCGCGGGCGCTGATCGTTGCCGGGCTGCTGTGGTCCCTGTCTGCATTGACGGCCTCCGGCGCCCCTGTCCTCTACAGCGTCGGTCGCGTGAGCCAATGGTGTGTCGCCCTGGCGATCGTCTACTTGTTGCTGAGCTATCCATCCGGCCGCCTTGCGGCGAAGACCGACCGTGCCACGTTTGCGGCCGGAGCGCTGCTGCTGGGGTTCTTCTACCTTCCGACGGCGCTGGTCGCAGCGCAGTTCCCGCATCCGTCGCTCTGGTCGATGTGCACCTCCGGTTGTCCTCGCAATGTGTTCTCGCTGGCCCATTCGACCCCGGCGCTGATCACCGATCTAGTGGTCCCCGCGCGCCAGGTCCTGACGGTGGCCCTGATGGCCGCGATCGCGGTCGTGGTGATCCGGCGCGTACGCGACAGTGGACCGCGACGCGGCCTCTACGCCCCGATCGCGATGTTCGCGGTCTTCCAGGTGGCCGTCTGGGCCACGTATTTCCCGCTTCGCGAAGCCGCACCGGGGTCCGGAGCGCTGCCGGTCGTGGGCTGGCTGTTCGTTATGTCGCTACCGTTGCTCGGGCTGGTGGGCGGCACGGGTCGGCTCCATCGGCGAACTGCCGGCGCCACCGCCGAGGACCCCATGCTGATTCAGATTGCCGGCTCCTACGCGCTCGCTGCGCTCGAGAACGACCGTTTGCGCAGTGAGCTCGAGTCGTCGCTCGCGCAGCTGGAAGAGTCCCGGATGCTCCGGCTCACGGCCGAGCAGAGCGTACGTCAGAAGATCGAGCGCGATCTTCACGACGGTGCGCAGCAGCGCCTGGTGGCGCTGCGGGTCAAGCTGGAATTGGCGGCCAACGCGCTCGAGGTTGAGGATCCAGGACCGGCGGCCGTGGTCCGCGCGTTGGGGGAGGAGGTGGACTCGACGATCGACGAGGTTCGGTCGTTCGCCCGCGGGATCTACCCACCGTTGCTCGCGCGCACGGGCCTACAACAGGCCCTACGAAGCGCCAGCATCGACGCACCGCTGGCGACCACGGTGCAAGCTGACAGGCTCAGACGTTATACGCCTGAGACCGAGGCGACCGTGTACTTCTCCTGCTCGGAGGCGCTGCACAACGCCTGCAAGCACGCTCGGGGAGCAACTCGGGTCACGATCTCCGTCTGGCAAGACACCCAGCTGCGGTTTGAGGTTTGTGACGATGGGGCCGGGTTCGATTTGCGGACGACGGCGTACGGCACCGGTCTCACAAACCTAAGAGAGCGTCTCGTCGCGATCGGCGGCACGATCAAGATTCAGTCCGCCCCGGGTCACGGGACCGTCGTCGGTGGCTCCATCCCGCTCGCGCGAGCCTGTGACACCCGCGACCAGCGGGTCTGATCGCCCCGCGAGCCTGTGATCAGCCGCGAGCCTCGGATCCACACCGATCTGGGGTGGGACGACGGTTACCACGGAGCCCGCCACGAGATCGTAGGCGCCCCGGCGGCGGGGAGTCCAGAGGATCGGGAGATACCCCCAGAACAGCGGCAGCGAAGCCACCATCCCGCCCAGCCGGATCAGCGCGCGGTAGGGCCGCAGATGAGCGCCGTCGGTTCGGGTCACCCGGATCGCCATGACGCGACTGCCAGGGGTCTGCCCGGTGGTGGTCCAGAACACGCAGAAGTAGCAGACGACCCACAACCCGAACAGGACGACGCCGAGCGTCTTCATCAGCGTGCTGTGCCGGCTCGTGACGGAGAACAGGGATTCGACCAGCAGCACCGCGCCGGTCACCGCGATCGCCACGACGTTGATCACCACCGCGTCGATCACGATCGCGATCGCTCGCGTAACGAGGCCGGCATACGCGACCTCGGACTCCATCACGGTCCTGACGCCGGCGCGTCCCCCGCAGCGGCGGCGCGAGCCACCGGCTCGTCCGCCGGAGGGGCGGCGTCCGGCTCGCCCGCCTCCGGGGCGGCGTCCGGCTCGCCCGCCGCCGGGGCGGCGGTGCGCGGCCGACGGCGCACAAAGCGCGCGGCGAACCGCTCGAGCCGGTCATCAGCGGTTGCGGAGCGGTCGCGCGCGACGACGGCGATCTGGCTGGCAAACCCGACGCCCTGCTGGCTGATCGCCGCCATGACAGTGGGGCTTTGCGCGATTTGATCGACCAGGGACCACAGCCCATCGACCTCGACCAACCGCTGAATGAACACGTCGACGACGCGACTGTCGATCACCTGCCCGGCGAGCCGCTCGGCCTGCGGGCTGTCGAGCGCCCGCGCGATCACCCGATCGAGCTCCGGGCTGTCGAGGGGTTGGGCGACCAGTCGCTGGTAGACGTCTTCTGCCAGCTCACTGTCCAAGATCCGAGCGAGCGCCTCCCGCGCCAGCGGCGATCCGAGCGTCGCATCGGCCGCTGCCAGCGCCGCGTCGACCGCTGAGAGAACCGCCCAGCGGGCGGGCTCGGAGAATGCCTGCTGTGCCCGCCTCCCCGCGACTCCGCCGAGCCGGACGAGGCGGCGCCCCGGCCAGGTCGCCGTAGCGCCGAGCGAGGCTAGCTTTGCCACGGCTTCATCTCGGCGCCAACGTCAACTCGCCAGCAATCGCGCCTTCTGGGTGCTGAACTCGTCATCGGTGAGGATGCCCTGCTCGTGGAGCTTGCCGAGGTCTTGGAGCTTCTGCATCGCGTCCGCGCTGATGCCCGCACTTGGGGCCGGTTCCGGGGCCGCTGCCGGGGCTGGCGCCTGCTGCTCCTGTTGGGCCTGCATCTGTCCCTCGGCGCGGCGCTTGCCCGCCATGTAGGCGCCACCGCCTACCGCCGCCGTGCGAAGCAGGGGCCGACGTCTCCTTAACATCTCAGATCACCTACTCCGCGCCTTCGGGGAGTGGCAGGTCGAGCGCGACCATGATCTCCGGAGCTGCCGCAACCACCCTGGGGCCGCCGACCTGCGGAGCAACGGCAATGAGCACGCCGAGGATGTCCTCCGGGGTCGCGCCTTCGTTCAGCGCGTTTGCGATCTGCCAGGCGTACGACGCCGGCGGCGCATCGAGCGCGATCAACGCGGCGATCTTGACGAGCGCGAACGTCCGCGTGTCGAGGCTCGTCTTCTCGGTCAGAGCCTCACGCAGTCCGAGCATCTCGTCGAGCAGGCTCAGATCACCGGTCGCAACCCCCGTCAGCGTCTGATGGGTGTCGGCTCCTACAACAGGCATATGGTCTCCTTTGGGAGCTTTGTAGACGATTGCTTGCGTATCAATATCAATGCAGGAAGCGCCCGTGGCATCAACCGAAACGGGTGAGATCATCGTCGGCGCGTTCACCGGCCAGGTAGATCAGCGTCGCCTGAACGCGCCTGCTCGTATCGCCGGTCTCGCGCAGGTTCAGCTTCATGAAGATTGCGTTGATGTGCTTCTCAACGGCGCGCTTGGTCAAGAACAGCTGCGATGCGATCGCCGCGTTGCTCATCCCGGTGGCGACCTGCGCGAGCACCTCGCGCTCGCGCGGAGTGAGCTCGTCGAGCGGTGAGGCAGCCGCACGGCTACGTTCCGCGATCAGCCCGTCAATGACCTTCGGATCGACCACCGATCGATGATCGGCGACCGCTTGGATCGCCTCGACCAACTGGCTGCTCTCTCCGACGCGCTCCTTGAGCAGGTATGCGCGCCCCTCGGACCCGGACTCGAACAGCTCGAGGGCGAGACCCGGATCGGAGTACTGGCTCAGGATCACGACGCCGATCTGGGGATGGGTTTCACGCAGTTGTGCCGCGACGCGGATGCCCTCGCGGTCGCGAAAGGGCGGCATCCTGATGTCGGTCAGCACGACGTCGGGGGGGTCCCGCTCGATCGCCTCGAGCAGCGAGTAGCTGTCGTCACACACCGCGACCACGTCGAGCTGCGGGATCCCGCCCAGCAGTTGGCGCAAGCCCTCTCGGACCAACAAGTTGTCGTCAGCGATCGCGACGCGCAATGAGGTGATGTCGATCCTCCTCCCGATGCTCCGGCGGCCTCCCCAACATACGATGGCACAGAAACGCCAAATCGATCGCTCGGGGCGCGCGAGACCATCCGATTTCGAACGCTACCGCCGAGCAGGCAACGATGCCGGAGCCGGCCGCTCCTCTGGCGCCTGCGACGCTGCCGGCGAATCCGGGCCGAGGCCGGTACCGGCGAGGTAGATCAGCGTGGCCTTCACGCGCCGGCTTGTGTCCTCGGTCTCGCGCAAGTTGAGCTTCATGAAGATCGCGTTGATGTGCTTCTCAACGGCACGCTTGGTCAAGAACAGCGACGACGCGATCGAAGCATTGCTCTTGCCGGTCGCCAGCTCTGCAAGCACCTCGCGCTCACGGGCCGTAAGCTCGTCGAGCGGCGAGGCCGATGCGCGCGCGCGCTCCGCGATCAGTCCGTCGATGAGCTTTGGATCGACCACGGATCGGCCATCCGCAACCGCCCGGATTGCCGCCACGAGCTCGTCGCGGTTACCAACGCGCTCCTTGAGCAGGTACGCCCTCCCCTCTGACCCGGACTCGAACAGATCGAGCGCGAGTGCCGGATCGGCGTATTGGCTGAGGATCACGACGCCGATCTCGGGATGGGTCTCGCGGAGCTGCGCTGCCACCTGGATCCCCTCGTCGCCCCGTGACGGCGGCATCCGGATGTCGGTGAGCACGACATGGGGCGAATCGCGCTCGATCGCCTCCAATAGCACGGCTGCGTCCTCGCATACGGCGACCACTTCCAGCTCCGGGACTCCAGCCAGCAGCTGGCGCAGGGCCTCCCGGATCAAGTAGCTGTCATCAGCGATCGCGACCCGCAAGGTGGGTTGCGGATCGCCGTCAGGAATCATTCATCAGCACGGCCTTCTCGGCCGCGAACTCCGCATCGGTCAGGGATCCCCCCGCGTGAAGCTGCGCGAGCCGTTCGAGCTCGGCGACCCGCCCGCCGTTTTGACCACCGGCTGGGATCGTGGCGGCCTGTGGATCCGATCGTCCTCGTCCATACAAAGCCCGAACTGATCTCATCGTGTCGCCGGCTTGCGCGTCGGGGAACTCGCGTGCGGTCTGGTTGCGCAAGGCGGTGACAGCCAGCGCGATCAACACGATGAACACGATTATGTAGGCGAGCTGCCTCGTGGCCGGCGTCGGGCCCCAGAAGATGACCAGCAGCAGTGCGACGTACGCAGCAATATAGGCGGCCACGGGTTGCGTGCGCAGGGTCGGGGCGAGCATGCGCCTCAGCGCTCGGGCCGGACGGGTATGCCCTGCCACCCACGCGGCGACCACGAACACCAGACCGTAGACGACCACGGCGACCGCGATGTCGTACAGCAGCGTCGTGGCGATCGCCCACACCTGATGGGCGGCAGGCTTGTTCTCTGGGTTCTTGACCAGCGCGTTGATGATGTCGTTTCCGGCGATGCGCCGATCGAGCAGCACGAGGATGCCGACACCGACGAAGCACCAGCCGACCCTCCGCAGGGCCTGCCGCCGGCGCCCCCTGGAGAGCCACACGGCGAGGGCGAACATCGCGAACGAGAGCAGCGGAAGCACGATCGCCAGGCCCTTGATGGCGCTGGCGATGTCCTGCACGGTCTTCAGCTGACCCGATCGCATGATCACGAGCTGGCCGCTCGCCGGGGGCAGCGTGATCCCGAGCTGTCGACGCGCCGGCTTGTACCTGGCCCGAGGATCCCTGGAGCTTCGACTGGATCGCCGCTACCTGTGCCTGCACGCCTAGCGCGGCCGCGAGCTGGGCGATGATCGCGTGGAGGTTGAGCGTCACTACGCCGCCGTTGGTGCTGGCCAGCTTGCCGCCACCGTTGATGATCTTCAGAAGCGTCGCGTGCGCCGCGCGGTTTGCCTCCCGCCAAGCGGTCTGCACCTGTGAAGAGGCGAGGACCCTGGGTGCGACTTGGCCGGCGAGCTGCTGCAGCCCCGAGCTGAGCGGACCGGCCAGCGGCTGCAACTTCGTCGGCAGGACCGACTTGATCTCCGCCTGCGGGACCCCCGAGCCGAACAGCTCGTTGACCGCATAAGCCGCCACAGCGGTCTGGATCTCTTTGTTCGCAAGCAGCTGCGTGCTCGTGTTGGTCCAGTTGTCGGTGTTCAGCGCCTGTCGGTTGGCCCACACCGCGTGAACCGCAGCGAAGCCGAAGATTGTTGCGAGGACGAACAGCGTGATGATCAGGGCTCGGTGGCGGCGTGGCGCTCGGACCGCCGTCGCGCCGGCATCCGGAGGCGGCTCGGCTGCGGCGCTCCGAGCCGGTTCCTCGCTCACGGCCGTCTCGCTGTTTGCGGCCGTCTCGCTGTTTGCGGCCGTCTCGCTGTTTGCGGCCGTCTCGCTGTTCGCGGCCGTCTCGCTGTTCGCGGCCGGCTCGCTGTTCGCGGTCGGTTCGTCGCTCGCGGCCGGTTCGCCGTTCGCAGGCGGTTCGTTCATGGACCGAGCATCCGTCCCCGGAACGGGTCTGGCAAGCGGGCATGCCCGTTGATCACTCGCCTGCGCACACCACGATCCCGGGGGTGGAGGCCCCCGGGCAGCTCGCGCTATCCCACTCGGGTCAAAGCGGATCTTGCAAGCCCTCGGTGGTCGTGCTACGATATCGTGATGCGATATGTATCGTCTTGCGAGAGGAGGACGGAAAGATGAGTGATGGCGCACACACCAAGGAGCGGCCATTCCAACCCGAAATCCCGAGGTCGCGGTTTGCGCTTGGGATGGCTCGCTATCCGACCGACCCAGGGGAGCTACGCGTCGGTCAATTCATCGACGGTCAGCGGACGTGTGCAGTTGATGAGCGGCGCTTGCACCGCGGGCGCTTCAGCGAGGGCCAGGAATTGCTCGGCAACGAGGATCCCGAGAAGCACATCCGTCGACGCTTCAGCGAGGGTATGGAGACCCACCGTCCGAGCTGATCAATGAGGACGGCTAGGTGGCCCCCGGGCTGGGGTCCACCGTCATCGCGAGGATGCGGCCGCGGCGTGCTTCGCTGGTCTCGCGCCTGTCGGCGTCTCATCTGACTGTCGCTCCCATCCGATATCGTGGCGCGAGGTGCCGCTCGACCAGGCTGACTTCACCCGACTGTTACAGCTACGCACGGGCTTGCGTCGCTTCCTGCGCTGGAGCGAGCAGCAAGCGAAGGCCGCCGGCTTGACACCAGCCAAGCACCAGTTGTTGCTCGCGATACGGGGCCACCCGGATCCTTGCGGACCGACCGTCAGTGAGATCGCCGACTATCTGGTCGTGCGCCACCACAGCGCCGTCGGTCTGATTGACCGCGCCGTCGCAGACGGATTGGTCAGACGCAACCCCGATCCTGCGAGCAGGAGCGTGGTACGGGTCACACTCACCCCGGCCGGGATCGAGAAGCTCGAACGGCTGTCCGAGACCCATCTCGAGGAGCTCGCCCATCTCGCTCCGACGATGCGAATCTTGTGGCGAGCGCTCGAGAAGGTCGACGGGCGACCCGCCCCCGCCCCATCGACATCACCGGCCGAAACCCTCGACACTCCGGACGGGCACGTAAGCCTCAGAAGCGTCTCGCGTTGAGTTCGAGGCCTAGGACCGCAGCTTGACGGCGATTCCGGGCCACGACCGGTGACGTTCGACGCGACCCTCTCTAGGCAGGCCGCCGCCGGCCGGCGAAGTTCCCGATCAGGAGTCCGATCACCGTGACCAGGTAAAGCTGACCCGTGAGCATCTCGATCACCGCAAGCGCATGCCCGACGGGCGTTGCGGGAGTGAAATCGCCGAAGCCGGTCGTTGTCAGGACGGTGAAGCTGAAGTAGACCTTGTCCCCTGCGGTTCCGTTTGTGTGCTGAGCGAAGTACGGCGTGTTGGCGACTTGCCCGACGAAGCCGACGAGCCAGGCGAAGATCAGGCCGACGGACAGGTAGATCGCGAGCGACCCGGCGACAGCTTGGGCCGTGACGCCGTGCTCGCGGAGCAGGCGCAACAATCCCCGGATCAGGGCGACCGGGACGGCCGCTGTGACCAGCAGCCCCAGCACTGAGATCAGCCACAGGGGGACAACCCCCAGCGCGATCAGCAGCACGACGGCGAGCACGGCGCAAGCAGCCGCGAGCGCCCGGTGGCGGCGGACGGTCAGCCGCTCCCGCGACGTCGCGATTGTGATCACGAAAGCAAGCCCTTCGATCGCGAGCGCCACCGCGCGCGACCAGTCGGCGCTCGGCGTCGCGATCAAGAACACGACCACGGCGAGCGTCAACCCGAGCACTGCGAAGTAGCGGAACTGCGGTGCGGGTCTGTCGTCCTCGCCGTCGGCGGGCACCGGTCTCAATACCACCCGATCGGGGCGAGGCCAAAATGTGAACGGGCTGGGAACCTGCGGGCGATGGAACGCTGTCGCAAAGACGGGGCGGAGCAACTGCTTCGCGGATTGGCCTCCGGCGACGAGACACTGCTGCGATCGGTCCTGACTCGCTCTCCGGCTGGAATGCGGCAGGCGCACGGTCCCGTGACCAGAGAGCTGCCGGCGGCGACCCGAGCATTGGTCCACCTTGCCGGGCTGCTGGCGGCGGGCGGATCCACAACCTCCCTGCGGTGGGCGGTCGAGCTCGCACTGCAGGCCGGCGCACGCGACGAGGAGATAGTCGAGGTGCTCGAGACGGTAGCCGCGGTCGTCGGGTCGGCGCGTGTCGTGGCCGCCGCGCCTCGACTGGCGCTGGCGATCGGGTATGACATCGAGATCGAGGGCTGGGACGGATACTGATCCGCAGCCGCACCCACAGCCGGGCCTCAGCCGCCCAGCAGTCCGGCTTGAGTTGCCTGCGCGACCGCTTCTGATCGGGAGGACGCGTCGAGCTTGCGATAAACGGCGTGGACGTGTGTCTTGACGGTGTTCGAGGAGACGTGAAGTCGCTGCGCGATCTCGTGGAACGAGTAGTGCGTCGGCAGGAACCGCAGGACTCGCAGCTCTGCGGTCGTCAGCGTGGCAACGCCGGCGAGCGCGGTCTCGGCCCGCGCATCGAACTGGTTCCAGGCGTCGTCGAACCACCGCCCGAACACAACGACATCGGGGGTGCGACGCCCCAGGCGCGAGGCATCCGCGAGCAGCTCGCGGGCGCCGGCCACGTCCCCGAGCGCGAGCGACACGCGCGCGAGCAGGATTCGGGCCTCGGCGCCATACCAGGAGACGGAATCGTCGAGCACGCCCAGCAGCGCCAGACAGTGGTTCACGGCCGATTTGGCCTCGTCGACGCGACCCGCCTGCATATCGGCAATCGCGCCGACACCAAGCACGAGGGCCGACAGGGGATACCCGGCCAGCCCGTGCCGATTGACAATCATGCCGGCGCGCCGGGCCAGATCAGACGCAACTTCGACCTCGTCGCGCTGTCCGGCGAGGACCGCCAGCTGCGCCAGGCACAGCGCCGCGGCATCGGGCGCGAGCGCGGCGCCGCGAGCAGCCCCCTCCGCGAGGACTCGCTCGGCACTGGTCTCATCACCCATCAACAGCTCAGCCGTCCCGATCAGAAAGCAGCAGCTCGCGCGCCAGGGACTGTCGTTTGGCAGCAGGTCATAAGCCTGCGCCGCCAGATCGGCCATCCCACCCGCTCCCGTTCGCGCGGCCCAGGCTTCGATCAGCAACACGCAGGCGCGCTCGCGCTTCATCGCTCCGGCTGGCATCTCGGACAGGCTCACCGTCGCGGACCGAGCCCACTGCTCGGCGACCGCGACATTCCCCAGCGCCAGGCTGCTGTACGCCGCCGCCAGCGCAAGCGGCACTGACCCGACGGCCCGCTCCGCCGTGACCCCGTTCAGCCATCGCTGGACCATGTCGTTCCGTCCCTCGCCCAGATAACGCGGCACCTCCGTCCACAACAGCTCGCCGGCACGGTCGAGATCCTCCGCGTGGCGGGCGTGGTCGATGGCGCGATCAATGTTGCCCGCCCGGCTGTGCCAGTCGCTCGCCCGCCGATGCAGCGAGGGCTGGATTTCCGGCTCGGCTCGGCGAAGCTCGGTCTGGAGCATTTCCCTCAACAGCCCGTGGAGGCGATAGGACTCGTGGCTGGCGTCCAGAGGCCGCAACGGCACGTTTGCGCGCGCCAGTTCGGCTAGCACGACCGCGGACCGCTTGCGCTCGAGCACCGCGTCGCACAGCGGTCCGGACAAGCGATCGAGCACCGAGGTGCGGGTCAAGAAGCGCACCATTGCGGGCGACAGCGGTGCCAGCACCTCGGCGCGAAGGTATTCCGAGATCAGATGGTCGTCGCCGCGGGGCTGCTCCACGTGGTCGTCCGATCCGGACCGCCGCGCCCACGAGATCGCCGCCAACTCCAGCGCCGCGGGCCAGCCCTCCGTCCGCCGGACGAGTCCCTGAACCTCGGTGAACTCCAGCTCCAGTCCTGCAGTTCGCAGCAGCGACCCCGCCTCGAGGACGGACATCGAGAGGTCGTCTGCGTGCACCTCGACGAGCATCCGCTCAGCGCGCATCCGGCCGAGCGCCAGCGCCGGCTCGGAGCGCGATGCGACGGCCAGCTGCGACTCCTCGGGGAGCCAGGCGAGGATGCTGAGGATCGCGTCCTCCAAAACTCCGGGTTGGGCGAGATGAGCGTCGTCGAGGACCAGCCCGAAGCCGGAGGTGCGACCCGGCTCGATTCCCCTTCCGGCGAGGGCGTGGGCGACCGAAGCCGCCAACACGTCGGGGTCACGATCGCCTTCGTCGAGCGCAACCCACGCGATAGGACAGCCCAACTCCTTGGTCCATTGGGTGAGCAGCGTCGTCTTGCCGTATCCGGCCGGCGCTGTCACCAGCATCAGAGGGCGCGCTCGCTCACGCTCCAGGCGGCCGAGAAGCTCTGTCCGGCGGACGAACTCGGTACGCACCCTCGGGGCGGTGAACTTGGGTGCGGGCAGGTCCAGCGCGAAGCGCGCCCATGCGTAATCCGCGTGAAGCGGTTCGTCGTCCACAGTCGTCGCGGCCACGGTCTAAGCGTCACCGCGCCCGGTAGCCGCGACAAGGTGGTGCGCCTGCGTTAAGTCGGGATGCCCCTACCACCTTGATTCGCGGCCGACCCTAGCCTCTTGCCCCGGGGGCACCTCATCCCGTTCAGGCGATGCGCCGCGCCGAACCGGACCTAGGATCGGCTGCGTGGAACCAGCAGAAGATCTCCTGCGCCGCCTGGCATTCAACGACGAGAAGGCGCTGGGGATGGTCCTGACCGGGCAGGTTGGCGGCGACCGCTGCACCGAGCTGAGCTCGAAGGTCGAGCTGCTCGTGCAGCTTGCGGCGCTGCTCGCCGTTGGCGCCGCCACACCGTCGCTCACAGACGCGGTGGTCCGGGCTTCGGCTGCGGGCGCCACCAGCAGCGAACTCGTCGGGGTCCTGGTCTCGGTTGGTCCGACGATCGGTCTCGCAAGCCTGGTCTCGTCCGCCCCTAAGCTCGCGATGGCGATGGGCTACGACCTCGAGAACGGCCACGGGAGCGACGCGACCTAGGCGGTTGACCCCCTAGGTCGCGTCAGGGCGACTCGCCGTCCGCGCCGGTCGGCGCCAGCCCGGGTGGGACGACCTTGCCTTCGTCGATGTCCTGCGCGAGCTTGGCCTTTTCCGCCAGGTCCCCGGGCGTGAGCACTCCGGAGCCGGCGGCGCGGGAGATCGGATCGCCGCCGCGTCCTCGCAGGATGATCGCGCAACCGACCGCGATCGTGGCACCGATCAACGGGCCGGCGACGTACACCCAGTAGGCCGACCAGTCGCCGCTCACCAGCGCCGGACCGAACGAGCGCGCCGGGTTCATCGACGTGCCGCTGACCGGCGCGGACCAGAGGCCGGCCAGGGCAATGTAGCCGCCGACCCCCAGCGCGCCCAGTGCGCCGACGTTCTGCGCGGCCGAGGCAGTCCCCAGGATCACACTCAAGAGGCCGCCGGTCAGCGCGATCTCCATCAAGAACGCCTGCCAGTCGTGGTAGCCGGGGCCCGGAAGCGTCGCGCCGAGATGCTCGATGTTGCCGAACACGGCGAGCAGGAACAGGCACGCGAGCGTGGCGCCGACCAGTTGCATGATGATGTAGCCGGGCACTCGCTTCCACGGGAAGTCGCGACGCACCGCGAACGCCAGCGTCACTGCCGGGTTCAGATGTGCGCCGGAGACCGCGCCCATGAACAGGATGATCGCGAGCACCATCAGCCCCGGCGCGACAACCGCAGCCGCGAGGCTGATCTGCCCTTTGGCGTGGAGAATCCCACCCCCGGCGGCGACCAGCACCAGCAGGAACGTGCCCAGCAGCTCGGAAAACAACCTGCGGTACTGGAGCTTGGGGTCGTCGAAGTCCTTGCGGTCCCCGAACTCGAGCATCAGAATGTGCGACGCGCGCTGCGGGTCGTGGACTACTAGGTTTGGAGCATCCTGAATCGGCATCCCGCTCACGCTCGCGAGACCACATCGCTTGACAGGCTCAGCGTTACCTCGTCGTTCTCCAGCCGTTCGATCGCACTGCTCTGGATCGCAACCTGCCGCTTGCCCCATAGGTGGCCGTGCTGCAGAACGAGATGCTCGATCAGGCCCTGATCGTCGACGATGAACGCGATGACGTGCCCGACGTGATGGCCATCCGAGGAGGTCACGGCGCTATCACGGCGGATCTCCACACCCCCCTTGGGCACCCGGTGGTAGCTCACCGCAACGTGCTGGTCAAGGTCAAGCGCCATCGAGCTCCCCAGCGCCTCGGGACCGAGCTGGCCGGACTCAGGCAGAGGGTAAATCTCCTGGATCCCGACATCCCAGTCGGCGTCCCCGGCGGGGAACTCGTTGGGCCGGATGTAGACAGATTCCCGGATCGGGTCGAGCCTCTCGAGCTCAGCCGCCGTCAACTGCAACGAGATGGCGTCCGATCCGTCACCACGTTGGGCGACTTCAATTGGCACCAGCCGGGCGTGGTCGCTTCGGTCCGGCGGCTCCACGACGAGATTGGTCAAGCGCCGCAGGCCCGGGTCGATGACGACGTCGGCCAACTTGCCAAATCGTTCGTCGACGCAGTTGACGGGCATGTCGAGGTCGAGTCGCATCAGTCCCCTCACAGTAAGGTGATCACACCCCTGACGACCAATATCAGGCCGATCGCGCCGGCACCGATCACGGCGGCGCTGCGACCCTTGCGCCCCATCCACCCTTTGAACCGATCGACCCTGTCCTTCGTCGACTCCGGCGCGAACACATAGCCGAGCAGCGGTACCTCGAGCAGGATCTGCTGCATCAAGCAGAAGCCGACGACCAACAGGACGGTCGCCGCGGTCCCCGGCTTGAGCTCGTGGATGTGATGCAAGGCGGCGATGTATGAGACGCCTGGAAAGCTCAGGAGGGCTCCGACGACGAACGTCACCCTGGGGTTGCCCTTCCCCAACATGCGCAGCGGCAGCGACTCGGTCGGCTTGCCCGCCGCACGTTTCTCCTCCAGCTTTGCCTCCTTCTTCGCTCGTCGGCGAGCCTGCACCGGCTGGTCGCGTCCGGTTGCGAGCACGAACGCGATCAGAATTGCGAGCACGCCGACGACGATGTCCTCGGCCGGGCTGATCGTGTGCTTGGCGGTGGTGGTCGCGCTCGAGCTGTTCAGCGTGAAGACGATCACCAGGCCAAGCGTGATGCTGGTCGTGTAGGCGCCAAGCAGATACCCCGCCATCAGTCGCTTCGGGCTCGGAAGCAACAGCATCACCGTCACGGCCGCGAGCAGCGACGGGTTGAACATCGAGACCAGCGACAGCAGGAATACGTCGAGTAGGTTGCTATTCATGGCTCAGGGCTCACCCAGCCTGAGCCGTGCGTCGCAAGCAAGCAATGGTGCACGCCGGTCTATCCCGGTCGCTGGACACCACTACTCGCTGACGGCTTCACCGGGCCGGCCGAGCTGGTCGAACCCGGGCGGCCGGACGAAGCCGATAGTGGTGCTTGCACCATCGTCTGGTCCTGATCGGTGTGGGAGCATCGTGTGATAACGACGAGAGAGGGCAGTGACGATGGCGACAGCGACAACAACCGGTTCGACCCTGAAGAGCGGAGCATCGGCGGCAGAGGGCGGCGCCAAGGTGCCACATCTGTCAGTCTCCGAGCGAGTCGCGCGGGGTAAGGCCGCGCGGGCCGAGGTGCCACGCGCCGAGCACGCGATTTTCAAGCCGTCGCCGGCTCGGGATGACCCGATCGAGGTGCTCGAGCGTCAGGCCAAGACGCGTGTGCCCGAGCTGGTGCCGATTCGCTATGGCCGGATGCTCGTTTCGCCGTTCACCTTCTATCGCGGGGCGGCGATGATCATGGCCGGTGATCTCGCCGCGACGCCGCGCTCCGGGCTCATGGTTCAGTGCTGTGGGGATGCTCACCTGTCGAACTTCGGCGTGTTCGCCTCTCCCGAGCGCCAGCTCGTGTTTGATCTGAACGATTTCGACGAGACGCTGCCCGGACCGTGGGAATGGGATGTCAAGCGCCTGGCGGTGAGCATGCTGATCGCCGCGATCCACAACGGCTACCCGCTCAAGGATCAGGAGCGGGCCGTGCTCTCGACGGTCGAGGCGTACCGCAGTGCGATGGCGGGCTTCGCGGGTATGAACAACCTGGACGTCTGGTACGCGCACATGGATATCGAGAGCGCCGTGCGTGAGCTCGGCCCGCAGGTGAAGTCGAAGATTGCCAAGCGGACCGAGAAGACCCTCGCCAAGGCCCGCACGCGCGACAGCATGTCCGCCTTCTCCAAGCTGACCGAGACGGTCGACGGTGAGGTCCGGATTGTCGATCAGTCGCCGCTGATCGTCCCGATCCAGCAGCTGATCGCCGAAGGCGCATCCGATGAGATCTACGGATCGCTGCACCAGCTGCTGCGCGACTACCGCGCGACGCTCGAGTTCGACCGACGCGTGCTGCTGGAGGAGTTTGAGCTGGCTGACTTCGCCCGCAAGGTCGTGGGCGTCGGCAGTGTCGGCACGCGTGCCTGGATCGCATTGATGCTCGGCCGGGACGGACAGGACCCGTTGTTCCTGCAGATGAAGGAGGCCGAGGCATCCGTGTTCGAGCCGTATCTCGGCCCGAGTGACTTCTCCAACCACGGCGAACGCGTCGTCGTCGGGCAGCGGTTGATGCAGGCCAGCAGTGACATCTTCCTCGGCTGGCTGCACGTCAAGAGCGGGCTCGATGGCAAGGCTCGCGATTTCTACGCTCGACAGCTCAAGGACTGGAAGGGCTCGGCGGAGATCGAGCTGATGGTCCCCAAAGGGCTGGCGTTGTACGGGCAGCTGTGTGGCTGGACGCTCGCCCGGGCACATGCCCGCAGCGGCGATCGGATCGCGATTGCCGCCTACCTCGGCAACGGCCCGAGCTTCGACCGGGCGATCTTGGACTTCTCCAACGCGTACGCCGAACAGAACGAGCGCGATTACAAGGCGCTGAGCGCAGCCGTCGAGTCGGGGAAGCTCAAGGCTGAGACAGGCCTCTGAGCCGGCAGCTCGCGGCTCCGAAGCTCTACGCCGGCGTGGCCAGGCTGGCCTCGACCTCGGTGTCAGCTGGTTCGGCCCAGTCGATGCGGCCGGCACTGGAGCGCTCATCGAGCACCTGAGGTCCGCGCGTCTTTGAGAAGTAGTCCCAACCCCAGTCGATGAACGCCTCGATGCGGTTGCGCACGCCGCTCATCAGGGCCGCGTGCACTCCCAACCACGCCGCGAACGCAATCGAGCCGTGAAGCTCGTGCCGATGCTTGCCGACTTCGGCCACGGCGGCGCCGCGCCCGATCATCGCCATGATGCCCTTGTCCTTGTAATGGAACGGCTTTCGCGGGTCACCCGCGATTTCGGCCAGGATGTTCGCGGCGGCCCACGAGCCGCTCTGCTGCGCGACCGATCCGAGCTGGGGAAAGGCGCGGCCGTCAGGTCCTTCGATGTTGGCGATGTCACCGACCACGTAGACGTCGGGGAATCCCTCGACCGTCAGGTCGGGGCCAACGTCGATGCGGCCGCCGCGGCCTTGCGGCATGCCGCTGGCGGCGGCAGGCGCGGCCGCCATCAGGCCGCCGGCCCAGGCCACGCAGCGGGTCTTGATCGTGCTGCCGTCCGAGAGCACCACGTGGTCCGCCGTGATCTCCTTGACTCCGGTGCCGAGTCGAATCTGGACTCCCCGCTCCTGGAGCACTTTGCTCGCGTACTTGTGGGCGCTGTCCGAGAACCCGGCCAGCACCACGTCACCGAGGTCGACGACGTTCACGGTCGCCCGATCGACCGCCAGATCGCGATACTCCTCAGGCATCACCTCGTTGATGAGGTCGGCCATCGAGCCGGCCAGTTCGGTGCCGGTCGCTCCGGCGCCCACGATCACGAAGTTCAGCGCCCCTTGATCGATCAGGGCGGGATCGCGGTCGGCAGCCTCGAACACGGCGAGCATCCGCGTCCGCAGCCGCTCGGCATCAGCCAGCGAGTAGAGCGGGAAGGCATGCTCCGCGGCGCCCGGTGTGTTGAAGAAGTTCGCCTGCGCGCCGGCCGCGAGCACGAGGACGTCGCCCTCGATCGTCTCCCCCGCCTGGGTGCGAACCGAGTGGGTCGCCGGATTTACTTCGGTGACCTCGCCCAGTTTGACATCGACGTTGTCGTACCCATGAAACGACTTGCGCAACGACGACGCGATGCTGGTGGCCGCGAGCTGGGACGTCGCTACCTGGTACAGCAATGGCTGGAACTGATGGTAGTTGTGCTGATCGATCAGCGTGACCCGGACCGTATCCTCGCCGGCGAGCTCGCGCGCGCAGCCTAGCCCCGCGAACCCGCCCCCGACGATCACCACGTGCGTTTGGTGCTGCCCGTTCGTCGGGCGCATGGAGTCAGTTGCCACGCCGAACCTCTTTCGTGTCGATTGTCTGCCAGATCGTCTTAGGCGACAGCGTCGACCGCCGCCACTGCTCCCACGTAAGCGGCGTGAGTACCGAACGCGGTCGCAAGCACGCTCTTCGGCCAACGCCACGGGGGTGGTGTGCGGCCGAGTACCGGGAACAGTGTCAGCGTCGCGGTCATCAGGGTCGCGCCGAATGCAGCGCTGGCCCACGGCTCGCCGAATTTTCTTCGCAGCAGGCCGTGCCAGATACCGAACGCTGAACCGTAGGTCCAGCGCAGGCCGAGCCCAAGCTCGTTGTCCTCGCGGTCGGTCACATTCGCCAGGTGCATGATCCCGCCAACGATCTTCCCCGGCACGAGACTGTCGTCGTAGTCCAGCGGCCCGCTCACCTTCGGTCGCAGACGGCGCTCGGCGGCATATGCGAGCGTCATCGTCGCGGTGCCGGCGGTTCCGGCGAGGACACTGCGGATCGGCCACGGCAGCTTCGTCATTTCCCTGTCGGAATCGTCGTGCTTGGCGGCCGTGCAACATCACCCAAATCGGATGAGCCTCGACCGCAGGCGCGACCGATTCACCCGTTCAAGGTGATGTCGGGAGCGCCGATCGTGGCCAGACTCGGCTCCGTATGCGCGGCGCTGTCGACCCGAGGCTGCTCAAGTATGCCCGCGCCACCCGGCCCTTTCTCGTGGTCTTGATCCTGCTGGGTGTGATCACGGCCGTGCTGATCATCGCGCAGGCCTGGCTGCTCGCAGAGGTGATCGCCGGCGCGCTTGCCGGCGGTAAGGGGCTCGCTCAGCTCGAGCTCCCATTGGCGGTCCTGCTGTTAGTGGTCTGTGCCCGCGCCGCGGCCGCCTGGGGCCGGGACTTACTCGCGGCTCGCTCCTCGGCGCTCGCCAAGACCCAGCTGCGGGCGGCCCTGCTCGAGCATCTCGGCGCGCTCGGGCCCCACCGCCTGGGAGAGCAACGCACCGGCGAGCTCGCGGTGCTCGCGACCCGCGGGATCGACGCGCTCGATGCCTATTTCTCGTTGTACCTTCCCCAACTGTTCCTCGCGGTGATCGTCCCCGTCGCCGTGCTCGCCGCGATCGTCACGCAGGATTGGATCTCAGCGCTGATCATCGCCGCAACGCTGCCGCTGATCCCGTTGTTCATGGCGCTGGTGGGCGCTGCCACACGGGATCGAATGGATCGCCAGCTCCGCACCCTGCAACAGCTTTCCGGGCACTTCCTCGATGCGGTGAGCGGTCTGCCGACGCTGAAGGTGTTCGGTCGGGCAAAGGCGCAGATCCAATCGATCGGTGAGGTCACCGGCCGTTATCGCACGGCGGCGATGTCGACGCTGCGGGTGACGTTCCTATCCTCGCTGATCCTCGAGCTGGTCGCGACGATCTCAGTGGCACTGGTCGCCGTCGAGGTCGGGCTGCGGCTGATGGGCGGTCATATCGGCCTGCGCACCGCCCTGATGGTGCTCGTGCTCGCGCCCGAGGCGTACCTCCCGCTGAGGCTGCTCGGCGCCAACTACCACGCCAGTGCGGAAGGCACGAGCGCGGCCCAGCAGGTGTTTGCGGTTTTGGAGACGCCGTTACCGGCGCACGGCCGTCGCACCGACGCTCCGGACCCCGCGGCGACGGCGATCTCGGTCGAGGATCTCCGGGTTGCATATCCGGGCCGCGCGGACGCGGCCCTCGACGGCCTTTCGATCGTGATCGAGCCGGGGGAGATCCTCGCGATCACGGGACCGAGCGGCTGTGGCAAGTCGACGCTGCTCGCCGTGCTGCTTGGCTTCGTCGACCCGCAGGACGGATCGGTCCGCGTGGGGGATGTGAAGCTCGCCGATCTGGATCCGGATGCATGGCGGGCGCAGGTGTCGTGGATGCCGCAGCGTCCACATCTGTTTGCCGCGTCGATCGCCGACAACATCCGACTCGGCCGCGAGGGCGCGACGCCTGTCGAGGTTTGGGACGCGGCTGTGGCGGCCGGGCTTGGCGACGTCGTCGCCGCGAAGCCGGCGGGGCTCGAGACGATGCTCGGCGATCGCGGCTCGGGCCTCTCGATCGGCGAGCGCCAGCGCGTCGGACTCGCGCGCGCGTTCCTGCGCGACGCACCCCTGCTGCTGCTCGATGAGCCGACCGCAAACCTCGACGGCGCGACTGAGGACGAGGTGCTGGCGGCGCTCGGACGGCTCGTGCGGGGACGCACCGTGGTCCTGGTGGCGCACCGGCCGGCACTGGCAGAGCTGGCCGATCGGGTGATCGAGCTCGGCCAAGTCCCGGTGGCGACCTGATGGCTGTGACCTCCGACGCGATCGAGCAGTTCGAGGACGGCGCCGGCACCGAGGCACCCCTGGGGAGGACGCTCGGCCTGATTGCACCGGCAACCAGGCGGCTGGCGCTCGCCAGCATGCTGGGCGCCGCAGCGATCGGTGCCGGAATCGGCCTGATCGCCACCTCGGCCTGGCTGATTTCCCGCGCGTCTCAGCGCCCGCCCGAGTATGCGCTCACCCTCGCGATCGTCGCGGTCCAGTTCTTCGCCCTCTCCCGGGGCCTGTTCCGCTACGCACAGCGGGTCGTGGGCCACGACGCGGCGTTCCGCGCGCTCGCGAACCTACGGGCGAGCTGCTACCGGCGACTCGAGTCGCTGGCGCCGGCCGGGCTGCCGGCGTTCCGCAGCGGGGATCTGCTCGCGCGCCTGGTTCACGACATCGATTCGCTGCAGGACCTGATGCTGCGAGTGATCCCGCCATTCGTGGTCGCGCTGGTCGTGGGGGCGGCAACCGTGGCGCTGATCTGGTGGATCCTGCCCGCGGCTGGTCTGATTCTGCTGGTCGCACTGGTGCTCGCGGCGACCCTGCTGACGTGGCTCACGGGCAGGCTCGCGCGGCGTTCCGAATCCCAGCACGCGGCGCTCCGGGGGGAGTTGACAGAGGCGGTCGTCGACCTGCTGCAGGGCGCACCCGAGCTCACGGCCTACGGCGCGCTCGGCGCGCAGTCACGGCGCACCGCCGAGATCGACGCCCGGCTCACCCGGGTCGCGTCCGACACGGCGCGCACCGCCGGTGTGGGTCAGGGGTTCGCGACCTTGCTCTGCGGGCTGGCCATGTGGGGGGCGCTGCTGGTCGGGGTCGCCGCCGTGCATGCCGGCACGCTCGACGGCGTGCTCCTGGCCGTGATCGCCCTGGTTCCACTCGCAGCGTTCGAGCTCGTGACCGACCTCCCGGCGGCGACCCAGACGCTGCAGCGCGTTCGTCGCTCGGCCGCGCGGACGCTCGAGGTGATCGATGCTCCGGTGCCGGTTGCGGACCGCGACGACCCGCTGCCGCTCCCGAGTTCGGCGCGCGCGCTGAGGGTGCGCGGCCTGCGCACCAGCTACGGCGAGGACGGACCACGGGTGCTCGACGGGCTCGACCTCGATCTCGAGCTCGGCCGGACGGTGGCGGTGGTTGGTCGCAGCGGGGCCGGCAAGACGACCCTCGCCGACGTGCTGCTGCGGTTCCTGCCCTACCAGAGCGGATCGGTCACGCTCGACGGCGTCGAGATCAGCGACCTGACGGGCCGACGAGTACCGGCGGATGGTCGGCCTCGTGTCGCAGGACGCGCATGTCTTCGACACGACGCTCGAGGAGAACCTCCGTCTGGCTCGGCGCGACGCGACGCCCGAGGAGGTGCGCTCAGCGCTGAGGCGCGCTCGCCTGCTGGAGTGGACCGATGGACTTCCGGACGGTCTCGCCACGCGGGTCGGCGCCCAGGGGGCGAAGATCTCCGGCGGTCAGCGCCAGCGGCTCGCGCTCGCCCGCGCGCTGCTCGCGGACTTCCCGGTGTTGGTGGCCGACGAGCCCGGCGAGCACCTCGACACTCCGACCGCCGACGCGCTCGTGGCCGATCTGCTGGACACCACGCCGGACCAGGCGCTGCTGCTGATCACCCATCGGCTCGCCGGCCTTGAGGCTGTCGATGAGGTGATCGTGCTCGACGGCGGCCGAGCGATCGAGCGCGGCACCCACGCCGAGCTGCTGGAGCTGGGTGGCCCGTACGCCCGCATGTGGGCGCGTGAGACCGGGGCGCTCTCAGGATGAGCTGGCGCAGGGTCTTTCGCGCACGGCTATACGTGAGGGACTCGCTCTGGGTGCTGCCACTCGCGGGTGCCGTGCTCGGCGCCGTGCTGGGGTGGGTGGACATCCAGATCGAACAGAGCGTCCACGTGCCGCCCGATTTTCAGTACTCCGCGTCGACCGCCAGCACCGTGCTGGCGGCGATCGTCGGCGCGATGGCCGCGCTGACCGGGTTCGTCGTGACGGTCACGACGCTCGTGGTCCAGATGGCGACGGGGACCTTCTCGGCTCGGTACATGCGGCTCTGGTACCGCGACCGCATGCTCAAGGTCCTGCTGGCCGTGCTCGTCGGAACGCTCGCGTTCGCGTTCTCGCTGATGCGTCGGGTCGAGAGCAACTTCGTCCCGAACATCGGCGTGACCGTGGCCGGCCTGCTGATGATCGCCGGCCTGCTGATCTTCCTGGTGTTCCTCGATCGCTACCTGCATCGACTGAGACCGGTCGCGGTGGCGGCGCTGGTCCACGACTACTTCCGGCGCAACTTCGAGTCCGAGGTCAAGCGCGCCGCGAATCCCGAGATCTTCCCCGGCGTCCTCGACGCGGGCGGCGAGGAGCCCTCGCTGACGGTGCGCAGTCCCCGGGCGGGAGCGATCCAAGCCGTCGACGCGGACGCGCTCGTCGGCTGGGCCCGCGGGCATGAGTGCCTGGTCGTCCTGCGTCACGGCCTCGGGGATTTCGTGCCATCGGGGGCTCGGCTGATCGACGTCTACGGCGGCCGGGATGCGCGACGGCCGCGCCGAACAGCGGCTCGCCAACATGGTCGCACTCGGCGACGAGCGAACGATCGAGCAGGATCCCGCCTTCGCGATCCGCATCCTGGTCGACGTCGCCAACCTGGCGCTCTCCCCCGCGGTCAACGATCCGACCACCGCGGTGCAGGTGCTCGACTACCTCGGGGAGGCCCTGCGGCTCGTCGGTACGACCGAGCTCTCGGTACGCACCTGGCGGGGCGAGGATCGCCCGCGCCGCGGCGTGGTGGTTCCCGCTCGCACCTGGGAGGACTACCTGTCGCTGACCGCCAACGAGATCCGTGAATACGGCCACGGGGGCATACAGGTCATGCGCCGCCTGCGCGCGATGCTCGAGGAGCTACACGACGAGGTCCGGCCGGAGTTCAGGGCAGCGGTCAAGGACGAGTTGGCCCGGCTGGATAGGACGGTCGCGCAAACGTTCGGCGACTCGGTCGACCTCGATCGCGCCAGCATCGCCGATACCCAGGGCATCGGCGGACCCCGAACCCGGCCGACGGATCACGCCGCCCTTCGCTGACCGAGCAGGGGTCACCCGTTCCGGGTGATGCCGGACGCCAAGCTTCCGGCTTCGATGCCCGGTAATGACGAACGACCTGGCTCGGTGGCAGTTCGCGACGACCAGCATCTATCACTTCCTGTTCGTGCCGGTCACGATCGGCTTGGCGTTCCTGGTCGCGATCCTGCAGACCGTCTGGTATCGCACGGACAACCCCGACTACAAGCGGATGACGCGCTTCTTCGGGACGCTGCTGCTGATCAACGTCGCGGTCGGCGTGGTCACCGGGCTGGTCCAGGAGTTCGAGTTCGGGATGAATTGGTCGGTCTACTCGCGCTACGTGGGTGGGGTGTTCGGCGCGCCGCTGGCGATGGAGGGGCTGGCGGCGTTCTTCCTGGAGTCGACCTTCCTCGGGCTGTGGCTGTTCGGCTGGGACCGGCTCCCGAAGCGGGTTCACCTGGCGACCATCTGGGCGGTTGCGGTCGGCTCGATGCTCTCGGCGATGTTCATCCTGATCGCCAACTCGTGGATGCAGCACCCCGTTGGCTACAGGCTGGGCAAGGCCGGCCAGCCTGTCCTCACCAACATATGGGCGTTGTTCGTCAATCCGACCTTCGTGTGGGGCTACGCGCACGTGATCCTGGCGTCGCTCGTCACCGGGTGCCTGGTGATGCTCGCCGTCTCGGCCTGGTACCTGCGCAAGCAGCACCACGTGGAGTCGTTCCATCGCACCGCGAAGGTCGCGCTGATCGTGCTGATCCCGACGATCGTCATCCAAATCTCGGTCGGCAACCAGCTCGGCGAGATCGAGGCCCGCTACCAGCCGGCGAAGATCGCCGCCGCCGAGGCGCAGTGGACCAACTGCAAGCCGTGCTCGTTCTCGATCTTCCAGGTCGGCGGCGGCAGCGGCGACAAGACGCCGACGCAGATCATCGAGGTCCCGCACCTCTTGTCGGTGCTGGCGACCGGCACCTGGAGCGGCGCGGTCACCGGGCTCAACCAGCTTCAGGCGCAGGACGTGAAGAAGTACGGGCCGGGCAACTACATCCCGACGTGTTCATCCAGTACTGGTCGATGCGGGTGATGGCCTACCTGGGGTCGCTGGTGCTGCTGCTCGCGCTGTGGGGCGGCTGGTTGCTGTACCGGGGCCGGCTACGCAGCTCGAAGCTGTTCTTGTGGCTGTGCGGGTGGGCGGTGATCACGCCGTTCCTGATGAACACCGCGGGATGGCTGCTGACCGAGAGCGGCCGTCAGCCGTGGATCGTGCAAGGGCTGCAGAAGACGGTCAACGCCAATTCGCCGTCGGTCAGCTCCACCGATATCTGGATCAGCTTGATCGCCTTCGTCCTCGCCTACATCGTGCTGGGTGCCGCCGACCTCGTGCTGATGCTGCGCTACTCCCGCCACGGACTGGCCCAGGCCGACGCCGAAGCGGCTGAAGGCGGCGACGCGGCCGGCACCCCTGTCCCCGCTCTGACCTACTGATTCGATGCAGCTTCACACGATCTGGTTCATCATCATCGCCGTCTTCTGGATCGGCTTCTTCGTGCTCGAGGGGTTCGACTTCGGCGTCGGCGCGCTGCACAGGTTGATCGGCAACCTCGGAGACCGAGCGGCGGGTTGCGATCAACACGATCGGCCCGTGGTGGGACGGAAACGAGGTGTGGCTGATCGTCGCCGGCGCCGCCATGTTCGCCGCGTTCCCGGGTTGGTACGCGACGATGTTCTCCGCGCTCTATCTGGCGCTGGTGCTGGTACTCCTGGCGCTGTTCGCGCGCGGTGTGTCGTTCGAGTACCGGGGCAAGCGGGACGGCGCCCGGTGGCGCGCCGGGTGGTCGTGGGCGCTGACGATCGGCAGCGTCCTGATCCCGCTGCTGATCGGGGTTGGTCTCGGCGACCTGCTGACGGGGCTTCCGATCAATCAGCAGCACAACTTCACGGGCAACTTCTTCGACTTGCTCACCGGCTACGGGCTGATGACGGGGGTGACGCTGCTTGACGCTGTGCCTGCTGCACGGCGCGACGTTCCTCGCGCTGCGCACGACGGGCGAGATGCGCGATCGCGCCCGCACCGCGGCCCGCACGATTGGGCTCGTCGCGATCGTAGTCAACCTCGCCTGGGCGATCTGGACCCTGGTCGTGATCGGCGGCGGCACCGTGCCCCAGCCGACCCAGATCTTCGGGCTGATCGCGGTGATCTTCGCCGCGGTGCTCTCGAGCAGCGACTACAACGGGTGGGCGTTCGTCTCCTCCGGATTCGCGATCGCCGCCGTGATCGGCGAGATCTTCATCGCCCTGTATCCCAACGTGATGATCTCGAGCACGAACGCGGCCTACAACCTGACCGTCAACAACGCGGCCTCCGGCCACTACGCGCT
This sequence comes from uncultured Solirubrobacterales bacterium, assembly GCA_963769695.1. Taxonomy (GTDB): domain Bacteria; phylum Actinomycetota; class Thermoleophilia; order Solirubrobacterales; family Solirubrobacteraceae; genus Palsa-465. The sequence continues at coordinate 326,378 of CAVYMX010000008.1, forward strand.
GGTCGTGATGACGGTCGTCGCGGTGATCTTCTTCCCGATCGTCCTGCTCTACCAGGGCTGGTCCTTTCACGTTTTCCGGGGACGCGTCAAGCCACCCCCGGCGCCGGACGCGGCACGGGCGGCGCAGGCGCCGCCGTCCCCACCGGCCGCGACCTCAACCCCGTAACCCGAGCAGCGAAAGAGGAGACCGAACATGGCAGGCGTCGTCAAGGCGAAGACGGTCGGCAAGACGAACCCGACCGCCCCGAAGCAGGCAGCTGACGCATTCGTTTCCTTCGGGATCACCGGGGATCTCGCGAAGGTGATGACCTTTCGCTCGCTCTACCGCCTCGAGCGGCGTGGCCTGCTCAAATGCCCCGTGCTGGGAGTGGCGGTCGATGACTGGTCCGTCGATCAGCTTCGTGAGCACGCGCGCTCGGCGATCGAGGGAACCGGGGAGCAGGTCGACGACGAGGTCTTCGATCGTTTCGCCGCCCGGCTCTCCTATGTCCAGGGCGACTTTGGCGACGCTGCCACGTACAAACGCGTCGCCCGGGCGCTCGGCTCCGCCAAGCGCCCGGTGTTCTACCTGGAGATCCCGCCGTTCCTGTTCGCGACCGTGATCCAGGGTCTGTCCGAAGCCGGAGTTGACCAAGAACGCGCGCGTGGTGGTCGAGAAGCCGTTCGGGCACGACCTGGCCTCCGCGCGCGCGCTCGCGGCGGACATCCACCAGTACATCGATGAGTCGCAGCTCTATCGAATCGATCATTACCTGGGGAAGATGGGCTTGGAGGAGCTCCTGTACCTGCGCTTTGCCAACACGATGCTCGAGCCGGTCTGGAACCGCGAGCACGTGTCCAGCGTGCAGATCACGATGGCGGAGAGCTTCGGCGTCGAGGACCGCGGCCACTTCTACGATCGGGTCGGCGCGCTCCAGGACGTGGTCGTCAATCACCTCATGCAGGTGGTGGCGATGGCCGCGATGGAACCTCCCGCGGGCGCGGATGCCGCCACCCTCAAGGACGCGAAGTACGCGCTGTTCCGGTCGATGGCCGATGCCGACCCGAGCCATTACGTTCGCGGGCAATACCGCGGCTACCTGCGACATCGACGGGGTCGCCAAGGGCTCGACCACCGAGACCTACGCCGCCCTGCGACTTGAGATCGACAACTTGCGCTGGGCCGGCGTGCCGTGGTTCATCCGCACGGGCAAGCGCCTGCCCGAGACCCAGACCGAGTTGCGACTGGTGTTCCGCCGGCCACCCAGCCTGAGGTTCATCTCGTCCACCACCCGGCCCCCCGCCGACGGCCAGCTCGTCGTGAAGCTGGACCCGACGACCGGCGTCAGGCTGGAGATCGACGCCCATCGCGCCGACAAGGGCGGACCGCAGCTGATCACGCTCGACATGGAGTTCGCCGAGGAGGGCGGCGAGGGCCCGACCCCCTACGAGGTTCTGCTGAACGCTGCGATGGAGGGCGACAGCATGCCGTTCACCCGTCAGGACAGCGTTGAGGAGACGTGGCGGATCATGGCGCCGCTGCTCGAGGCTCCGCCGCCGGTACAGGCCTACGCGCCGGGTTCCTGGGGCCCCAAGAAGGCCGACAAGCTGCTCGCGGGCGTTGGCCGCTGGCACGAGCCGTGGCTGGCGTCATGAGCGCCGCCGCTCCGAAGAACAAGCGGACCCGGGCCAATCAAGCCCCCGCCGGCGCCAAGGCCAAGGCCGCGGCGGAGCGCCCGGCACAGAGCGCCGCCGCGCCGTCGCCGTTTCCGCCGATCGCCAATTATGCGTTCCTGTCGGACTGCCACACCGGAGCGCTTGTCGCCCCGGACGGGTCGGTCGACTGGCTGTGCGTGCCGCGCTTCGACGCGCCCAGCGTGTTCGGTTCGCTGCTCGATCGCGAGGCGGGCCTGTTCCGGTTTGGCCCGTTCGGAGTCATGGTCCCGTCGGACCGCCACTACGTGCCCGGCACGAACGTGCTGACCACGACGTGGAAGACGCCAGGCGGATGGATCGAGGTCCGCGATGCGCTGACCATGGGTCCGACTACCCACGAGGACCACGTAACGCCGCACACCCGCCCGCCGGCCGACGAGGACGCCGACCACATGCTCGTGCGGACGGTGACGTGCCTGGAAGGCGAAGTCGAGCTCGAGCTGATCTGCGAGCCGGCGTTCGACTACGGCCGCACTCCGGCGGAATGGACGCTCGCCGAGGGCAGTCGGCACACAGCGGACGCGACCGGCGCCGGCCAGACGATCCGGCTGCACACCGATCTCGAGCTCGGGGTCGAGGTGAGTCGCGTCCGCGCCCGGCACACGCTCAGATCAGGCGAGCAGGCCTACGCCGCGCTCTCCTGGGGGGAGGAGCTTGCCGTCGCCGGCGACGTCGATGACGCCAACCGGCGGATCAATGCGACAGTCGGTTTCTGGCGGCGCTGGCTGAACCGGGCGCGTCCGTTCGCCGACCACCGCTGGCGCGAGGCGATTCAGCGCTCGGCGCTGACGATCAAGGGGCTGACGTACATGCCCACCGGCGCGACAGTCGCGGCGCTGACCACCTCGCTTCCGGAGACCCCGGGCGGCGAGCGCAATTGGGACTACCGCTACACGTGGATGCGAGACTCGACGTTCACCCTCCAGGCGCTGCATCTGCTCGGCCTCGACTGGGAGGCGGACGAGTTCATGCAGTTCGTGGCCGACGTCGAGCCCAACGACGACGGTGGTCTGCAGATCATGTACGGGATCGACGGTCGCCGCGACTTGGCCGGAGTCGTTCCGCGAGGACCTCTCAGGCTATTCGGGAGCCCGTCCCGTGCGGATCGGCAACGGTGCCTTCGACCAGCGTCAGAACGACGTGTTCGGCGCGGTGCTCGACTCGATCCTCAAGCACTGCAACCACAGCCAGCGCCTACCGCGGCGGCTGTGGCCGATCGTGCAGGCACAGGCGGAATGTGCCACCAAAGCCTGGCGGAACCCCGACCAGGGCATCTGGGAGGCCCGCGGCAAGCCGCAGCACTACGTTTCCTCCAAGCTGATGTGCTGGGTCGCGATGGACCGCGCCGCCAAGCTCGCTGCGATCCGGGACGATCCCGAGCTCCAGGCCAAGTGGCAGGCGACCGCGGAGGAGATCCACGCTGACATCCTTGCCCACGGGGTCATCGACGGTGTGCTGCGCCAGCACTACGACACCGATGCGCTCGATGCCTCGACGCTGCTGGCGGCGATCTTCGGCTACCTCCCGGGCAATGACGAGCGCCTGCACAAATCGGTGCTCGCGATCGCGGACGATCTGACCGAGAACGGGTACGTGCTGCGCTACCGGACGGACGAGACCGACGACGGCCTGTCGGGCAAGGAGGGGACGTTCCTGATCTGCTCGTTCTGGCTGGTGTCAGCGTTGTCGATCGTCGGCGAGGCCCAACGGGCGCATGACCTGATGGAGCGCCTGCTCAGGATTGGCTCTCCGCTCGGGCTCTACGCCGAGGAGTTCGATGTCGGTACCGACCGTCACCTCGGCAATTTCCCGCAGGCGTTCTCGCACCTGGCGCTGATCGAGGCCGCAGCTCGGATCATCCTGGCCGAGCAGCTCATCCTGGAGGGATTCGGGTCGCCGCCCTCCGGGGCCGTGGACAGCGCCATACCATCCAGACGATACGAGGCCGCAACGTGACGCACTACGACATCATCATCATTGGAACGGGTGCCGGCGGCGGGACGCTGGCCCGGCATCTCGCCCCCTCAGGCAAGCGGATCTTGCTGCTCGAACGCGGGGGATGGCTTCCGCGTGAGCCGCAGAACATCTCGGCGGAGGAGGTCTTCGTCAAGAACCGTTACGTGTCCGCTGACACGTGGCGGTATCCGAACGGCGAGGAGTTCCAACCCCAGATCCACTATTGCGTCGGCGGCGCCACCAAGCTCTACGGCGCGGCGCTGTACCGGCTGCGCGCGGAGGACTTCGGCGAACTGCGCCACCACGACGGACTCTCCCCTGCCTGGCCAATCGGCTACGACGAGCTCGAGCCTTATTACACCTTGGCCGAGCAGCGCTACTGCGTGCACGGTGCCCGCGGGGAGGATCCGACCGAGCCGCCTGCCAGCGCACCGTATCCCTTCCCCGCCGTGTCCCACGAGCCGCGGATCCAGAAGCTCTCGGACGACCTTGCGGCCCTGGGTCACCATCCCTTCCACGCCCCGTGCGGGGTGATGCTGAACGAGAGCAACATGCCCAACAGCGCGTGCATGCGCTGTAACAACTGCGACGGCTTCCCCTGCGTCGTCCACGCCAAGTCCGACGCCGAGGTACTCGGCGTCAGACCGGCGCTCGAGCACGACAACGTCGAGCTGCTGATCAATGCTGAGGCGGTACGGCTGAACACCGACGCACCCGGAACCTCGGTGACCGAGGTGGTGATCAACCACGGCGGGACCCATGAGACACTGACCGCGGACTTCGTCGTCGTCTGCTGCGGGGCGGCCAACTCGGCGCGGCTGCTGCTGATGTCGGCCAACGAGCGCCACCCCAACGGCCTTGCGAACGGCTCAGATCAGGTCGGACGCAACTACATGTTCCACAACAGCCAGGCGGTACTTGCGCTGTCGGTGGAAGAGAACCCGACGATCTTCCAGAAGACGCTGGGGCTCAACGACTTCTACCTCAGTGGCACCGACGACTTCAAGTTCCCGTTGGGCAACATCCAGATGGTCGGCAAGTCACAGGCTCCGATGTTCCGGGGCGAGAAGCCCGGCGAGACCAGGTTTGCGCCGACGTGGTCGCTGGAAGATGTGGCCGCGCACGCGGTCGACTTCTGGCTGTCAACCGAAGATCTTCCGCGTCCTGAGAACCGGGTGACGGTCGACAAGGAGGGCGTGATCACGATCGGGTATCAGGCCACTAACGACGCGTCGAAGGACCGGCTGTTTGAGCAGCTGAAATCGATGCTTGGCGACCTCGGGATGCACCACCACCATTTGCTGCCCCACCACGCGTACCTCAAGAACGAGATTCCGGTGGCCGGCGTGGCTCATCAGGCCGGCACGTGTCGCTTCGGAAGTGACCCGAGCACATCCGTGCTCGACGTCAACTGCAAGGCGCATGAGCTCGACAACCTGTACGTCGCCGACACGAGCTTCTTCCCCAGCATCGGAGCAGTGAACCCGGCGTTGACCGCGGCCGCAAACGCGCTCCGGGTGGGCGACCATCTGCTTGAGCGGATGGGAGTCAGCTCGGACTCAGCTCGCCCGTCGGCTACGACAGCCCGATAACGTCACTTCGCCGGAGCCGGTGCGGCCGTGGTCGCCGTCGCGGCGGTTGCGGTCGCGACGGCCGCCGGGTTGGCGCTCTGAAGCGTCGACAGCCGCAGCGTCACGAGGTACGAAACCACGACCGCGATGATCGTGAGTGGCTCGGCTCCCGTGCCGGCTTTGGAAGTCAGCAGCGTCGCAAGCACAATCGCTGACAGCGGCAGGCGCAGGATTGCCGCGGTGGCGGTGCCGATCCCCACCGCCACGCCCGGCGTGATCGAGAAGCCGGGTAGATGTGAGGCCATGATGCCGGCGGCGGCGCCGAGGAAGATGGCGGGGAAAGTCGGCCCGCCGCGGAAGCTGCCGAGCGAGATCGAATACCCGAGGCCCTTGAACACGATCAGCCACGTGAGCGCCGACAGCGACCATGTTCCCGCGCCCGAGACGAGGCCCGGAAGGGCGGTCTGACCGGAGAACAACACCTCATTGACACCCTTGCCGGTGATTTGCTCGAACGCGATCGCCAGCCCCGACACGATCAAACCGCAGATTGGCAGCACCAGGAACTGTCGCGGCTTCGCGACGCGATGGGTTGCCATTCCGCCCGTCCGGATCAGATGGGCGACGACAGCGACCGCGATCGCCAATGCGATCGACCAACCGAAATTCCCGATCGTCGGATGGTGAAACGCCGGCAGTGTCAGCGGGCCGAGCGCATAGGCGCTCGTGCTCAGCCCCGTAAACGACCCCATGCCGAGCGACACCAGCGACCCGATCGCGGCGCCGGCGAGTCCCGGGAGCAGGATGATCGGGAGCCGCGACCGGCCCAAGCCGGTTGCCTCGATCACGATCACCGCGGCGATCACGGGCGAGCTGATCACGAACGCCAGCGCCGCGAAGCTTCCGGCGGCGGCGACCACGAGCAGGAGCTGTGACGGCGCCTCCTTGCGCGCCTGTTTGACGATCCAGACGGCGAGCCCACCACCTAGTGCGAGCAGCGGCGCCTCGGGGCCGATCACGAGTCCCAGGCCGATCGAGGCAAAGGCCGCGAGAACGATGCCGGGCAGCTCAATCGGGCGCGCGGGGCCGCCGCCGACCTTCAGCCCTTCGGCTGGGATGTGACCGCCGTCTCCTGGTAGCCGGACGATCGCAAATGCGGTGATCACCCCGGCGATCGCGAGAATCGGAAGCGACCACCAGTTCGGCGGACCATTGTGGTAGCCGAGCGCGTTCGGGAGATGGTGATACAGCTCCTGTTGCAGCTGGTAAATGAGCTCGACGAAGCACCAACAGGCCAGCGATACCACGATCCCCACGATCGCGGCGATCGCGAGCAGGACCACGAACCCCTTGGTCAGTAGGAGCGGGTTCGGATCCTCGGGCGTCGCGTCCGCGCTCGGATCCGCGGGTGTAGCGCCACCATCCTCAGCCATGACGTAACTCGCGCCAACTCAGCACGACCGGGACGCTACGGTCGGTGATTGGCGGCGTCGTCATCCAGATCAGGTGACGCCGGCCTCGCAAACGGCGTAGCGGTTTGAGTCCGGACGTGCCCGCATGCCCCATTCTGCGGGTGCGCACAACCTTGTCAGCGGCCGCGTCCCGGTCGAGACTCCTCTCCCGCACGGTGCCCAGGGCATCGGCTGCCTATCTGCACCCGAAAGGTGCAACGCCACGTCCTTAATCCCTAACGAGGCCATCGATGAGCACCACTGACACCGGAGTACCGAAGGCAGGCAACGGCAGCGCAAGCTCCCCCGCGATGGTTCGGGAAGAGGAGCTGAAGGGACTACCTCGCGATGAGGTTCCCGAGCACGGCACGGGGACCAAGGTCGCCTACGACCTGATGACCAACGAGCTGCTGCTGGACGGAAGCGCGCGGCTGAATCTGGCCACGTTCGTGACGACCTGGATGCCGCCGGATGCCGCCCGCCTGATGGCGGAGACGGCGGACAAGAACATGATCGACAAGGACGAGTATCCGCAGACTGCAGAGTTCGAGCGCCGCTGCGTGAACATGATCGGCCGCCTCTGGCACGCTCAGGGCGATGGCGACGTGACCGGATGCTCGACAACTGGCTCGAGCGAAGCGGCGATGCTGGGCGGGCTCGCGCTGAAGTGGCTCTGGCGCGAACGGATGAAGGCCGCCGGCAAGCCGACAGACCGGCCGAACCTGGTCTTGGGCATCAACGTGCAGGTGTGCTGGGACAAGTTCTGCCGCTATTGGGACGTCGAGCCGCGACTGGTGCCGATGGATGGTGAGCGCTTTCACCTCACGGCCAAGGAGGCGCTGGAGTACTGCGACGAGAACACGATCGGCGTCGTCGCCGTGCTCGGCTCGACATTCGACGGTAGCTATGAGCCGGTCGGCGAGATCTGTGCTGCCCTGGATGAACTGGCCGCCGGCGGCGGCCCGGACATCCCCGTGCACGTGGACGCGGCCTCGGGTGGGTTCGTGGCTCCGTTCTCACAACCCGAGCTGGTGTGGGACTTCGCGCTACCCCGTGTCCATTCGATCAACGCGTCGGGACACAAGTACGGCCTTGTCTACCCGGGCGTCGGCTGGGCGATCTGGCGCGATGCGGCGGCGCTCCCGCGCGACCTGGTGTTCGACGTCAACTATCTCGGCGGGTCGATGCCGACCTTCGCGCTCAATTTCTCGCGTCCCGGAAGCGAGGTGCTGGCGCAGTACTTCATGTTCCTGGCGCTGGGCAAGGAGGGTTACGGCCAGATCCAGCGCGCATCGAACCGGATCGCTGGTCACATCGCCGACGGGATCGCGGCGATTGGAACCTACCGGCTGATCACGAATGGGAGCGAATTGCCGGTTGTCGCCTTTACCGTTGCACCTGAGGTGAGCAACTACACCGTGTTCGATGTGTCGGCGCGGCTGCGCGAGTCTGGCTGGCTCGTGCCGGCATACACGTTCCCGAAGAACCGGGAGGATCTCTCCGTCCTGCGGGTAGTGGTGCGTGCGGGGCTCACGACCGACATGGCCGACCTGTTCCTGGCAGACTTGCGCACGCAGACCAACTGGCTCGAGTCGCTGGAGAGCCCGATGCCGAAGCGTCGCCCCGAGGAGCACCAGAGCTTCAAGCACTGAGGGGAGTAATGCGTGCGGACCGTGCTCAACATCATCTGGCTGGTTCTGTGTGGGTGGTGGATGGCCTTGGCCTACACGCTCGCCGGGATCGTGATGTGCATCTTGATCATCACGATCCCGTTCGGCCTGCAGGCGTTCAAACTCGCCGGTTTCATGTTGTGGCCATTCGGGCGGACTGTCGTCCGCCGGCCCGACGCGGGCGCTGCATCATTGATCGGCAACATTTTGTGGATCGTGCTTGTCGGTTGGGAACTGGCGATCGGACACCTAGTGTCCGCGGTGCTGTTGGCAATCACGATCATCGGGATCCCACTCGCGCTGGCTAATCTGAAGCTCGTCCCGATTTCACTCTTGCCGTTTGGGCGAGTGGTGGTACCAGTTGGCGAAGCCAACGCATCGGGCGCGTCATTCTTCTGAACTCATTCCGGATGTGTCAGTCGCGGCGGGTCTCCCAAACCCGTCTGAGCTCACTCGGCCGGAGGTCCTGCTTTCGTACAAATGCGACTGTGCTGCCGAGATTGTCCGCTCCGGGATAAAGCGCGGGATCGTCGATCGAGATCAGCACGACCACGACGCCCGGGTGCCTACTGAGGATCTCCTGGGCCGCCGCAATTCCGTCCATCCCGGGCATCACGACGTCCATCAGCACGAGCTGGGCAGCCAGTTGTTCGACAGCGCGCACCGCCTCCTCACCTGAGGCTGCCTGGCCGACGAGCACAAACCCCGGAATCGCGGCGACTAGATCCCGAAGTGCCTCACGGAATGCCCGATGGTCGTCAACGGCGAGGATCCTGACACAGACGTCTGCCTCCGGGCCGTGGCCGAGTTGCTCATGTTCGTGCTGAATCCTGCGCGCCACCTCAGCCATCTGACCGCCGCGTCCGATCGAAGCAAATCCTGGCCTCAGTGTCCCACCTCCCTGCGAGCGCGGCGAGGGTGCTAACAGGTCTACCGACGTGTGCCGGCTTCTCAGTTTCGTGGCGGACCTGAGTCTGCGGGAATGATTGTCCGTCGAGGTACGATCTGACACGGCACGGGCGGGACGCTGCGGCGTGTGATTGGCAAGCTCGCGCCTTAGAACGTGGCCGCTCCGTTGATCGCAGTCGCGATCGAAAGGATCGCCACGACGCCGAACATTGGCAGCAGTACACCGGCCAACCCGGCCGAGAACTCCTGCATCGACTGACTCCCAGCCGTCTGAGTCAAGCCGCCGTCGGAGACCAGCCCGACCGCGGCGATTAACACGATCAGCAGGCCGAAGACGGCCAATCCAGCCGCACCCCAGGCCAGTCCCGCCGGTCCTTCCAGGAACACATAGAGGATCATCAGAGTTGCTCCCCCGAGCCCGGCGAGGACCTGCAGGCCGAGCGAGATCCGCCCGAGGACAACAACACCGGCGCCAAGCAGGAGCGATAGCGGGGCGACCAACAGCCAAGTGATCATGGTCAGTATTTCCACGGCGTCCTCCGGTCGGCGATGGCTGGCTCGGGGATGAGCCGGCCCGCCATCCAACTAGCTGCCGCGCCGGCAGGCATCACCCGAACGGGATGTTAATGAGCCGGCTCAAAGCTCGTCGGGCCTAAGCAACCGGCGGTTGAACGCTTCGGCCACAGCGGCGGCACGATCGCTGACCCCGAGCTTGGCGTAGATGTGCAGCAGGTGCGTCTTGATCGTGGCCTCGCTGATGAATAGCTTCGCGGCGGCCTCCTGGTTGGTGGCGCCGCGTGCGACCAGCGCCAGGACCTCGAGCTCACGCTCGCTCAGCGATGCCTCGACCGGCGCCCGAACCTGGGCGAGTAGGCGGGAGGCAACGGCTGGAGACTGGACCGATTCGCCGCGCGAGGCAGCGCGCACTGCGCGTAGCAGCTCGCCGCGCGCCGCATCCTTCAGCAGGTAGCCGGTCGCCCCCGCCTCGATCGCCGGCAGCACATCGAGCTACCGTCGGCACGAACGCCATCAGCACGGGGACGTACAAGCCGATCAGGCGCAGTCCACCGAACTGACGACCTTTGCGGCCGGACGCCGGGCGAGGCCCGCGCAAGCCGAATTCCGCTGCTGCGACATGCTTACAGGCCCAAACTACGCACGCTCGGCCAGCCTTGGTTACTTAAGCATGCCCCACATGCTTATGTAACCGAGGTCCAACAGGCGCGCGCGATTTGTCCCTGTATGCACGTGAGATTGTCAGGCGGCTGACACCCGCGAGCCCGGCCGCACCCTCACCAGCGCCGTTCCGCGGGCAGACCGCACCGCCGCCGCCTCGGCCTTGACAATCGACCACCGACGGCTGGACCGCGGCGACGGTCGCGGGCACCGCCCTGCTGCTCGCCCGCCCAGCCGCGATCTCTGGATCGCGCTCGCGGCCGGCGCTCAGATCGAGCCGAGGATGCGCTGCTTCTGCTGCTCGAACTCCGATGGGGTCAGCGCGCCGTCGGGCCGGAGCCTTGCCAGCCGCGCCAGCTCGTCGACCCCGTCGGGCTGAACTGATGGCGCGACCGGTTCGGCGCTCGGCGGCGCGGACACTGAGGTCCCGAGCGCGGCCTGGGCGATCGACTCGAAATGGTCTTTCTGCGCGCGTTTGTGCGCTTGGTAGCTCAGCTGCGGATCGGACTTGTCGAACTTGACCTTATGCGTCTTGGGGTCGAACCGGACCTTGACGACGTCGCCGACGTCCGGCTGCCAGAAATCATCCGTATCCCAAGGGTCGCGGAACGTCGCGCGGAAGGCGGGTAGATCGAGTGGCTTCACATCGGCGATGTACTCCTGCGGCATCTTTTCCGGATCGCTGTTCGGCAACCGCCGCGTAGCAACGATCGCCGCTTGCGCGGATTGCCAGTCGTGCCCAAACATCGTCAATCCCTCTTTCGGTCGGTTATCGCCCCTGACCCCGGCCGGCGGCGGTTTCTTCCCTCGTCCGTATCTTTGCTGGTCCGTATAGTCCACCCATGCGCGTCGTCGTTGTCGGCGGCGGGATCATCGGCCTGGCTACGGGGCGGCTGCTGGCGTCGTCGGGGACCGAGGTGATCGTGCTCGAGAAAGAAGGGGCGGTCGCCCGGCACCAGACGGGCCACAACAGCGGTGTCGTGCACGCAGGCCTGTACTACGCGCCGGGCTCGCTGAAGGCAAGGCTGTGCCGGCGCGGGTTGGGTTTGCTGCGCGATTTCTGCGCTGAGCGCAAGGTTCCATACGAGGCGTGCGGAAAGGTAGTCGTGGCGAGCGAGAGGCAGGAGCTCGAAGGGCTGGAGCGGCTCGCTGAGCGCGCGGCCGCCAACGGCGTGCCCGGCCTGCGGTGGCTCGACGGGGGGCAGCTTGCCGACGTGGAACCCCATGTGCGCGGGATCGCCGCGCTGCACTCACCGCAGACCGCGATGGTCGACTTCGCCGCGGTCGCGCGGGCGATGGCGAGCGAGCTGACGGCCGACGGCGGGCAGATCCGAACCGCAACGGCCGTCACTCGCGTGCTCCCCGATCGCCGCCGGCCTGCAGTCGCGCTCGCCGACGGTGGGCTACTCGATGCCGACCGCGTGGTTGTGTGCGCCGGGCTCCAGAGCGACCGCCTGGCACGCGCGTCCGGCGAGCCCGCCGAGCCGCAGATCGTGCCCTTCCGCGGCGAGTACTGGCGCCTGCGCCCCGATCGTGCCGAGCTCGTGCGCGGCCTCATCTACCCCGTGCCCGATCCGGCGCTGCCGTTCCTCGGCACGCACCTGACGCGCAAGATCGATCGGTCGGTGTGGATCGGGCCGAACGCGGTGCTCTCGCTGGCGCGCGAGGGCTACCGGCGTCGTGAGGTCAACCTGCGCGATCTCTGGGAGACGATCGCGTGGCCCGGGACGCTCCGGATGATGCGCCGCCACTGGCGCGCGGGGGTCGGTGAGCTGGCCCGCTCGCTGCGCAAGCGACAGTTCATCGCCGAGGCACAGCGTTACGTCCCGGAGCTCTCGGCGAGCGACGTGGTCCGTGCCCCGGCGGGAATCCGGGCGCAGGCGGTCGATCGCGACGGCTCGCTGGTCGACGACTTCCGCCTCAGCGTCGGCGCCGGTGTCGTCTGGGTGCGAAACGCCCCCTCCCCCGCAGCCACCTCGTCACTGGCGATCGCGGAGGAGTTGGCGGAGCGCATTTTGTCCCAGGTCTAGAACCGCTGGCTATACAGGTCGCAGTGAACCCCGAAGCCGTACGTCGTGCTCTTGGCGACTGAGCATGTCGTGGCCGCGTTGATCTGCTGGCCGGCGGACGGAAGGATCGCGATCACCCCGCGCGCGGGCTTTTCCTGGAAGTAGACGTTGGTCGCGTGCCAGACGTAGACAGACGGATTCGGGGCGGCAATCACGGTGCTGGGCCGCCCGCTTGACGCGCTCATCAGCTGTCCGTTGTAGTAGTTGCCACTGCCGGCGAAGTTCGTGTGGCTCTGCGCCAGGAACGCCTGTCCGAACAGGACGACGTGACGAGTGCAGGCGATGCCGCCGAACCAGCGTACGGTCACCGATCTGCCGCTTGAATTGCGCGTCTTGCGGGTCGTGAAGTTGACCGAGCACAGGACTGCGGAGATCGGGATGTTGGCGGTGCGCGCATCGCGCGCGGCGCCCGAGCCGATCGCGCTGCCACCGAGGACTGTGGCCTTGTTGTTGGCGAACGAGACCACGATCAGCGGCTGTGTGAACGGCGCTGACCCGAGCCCTACCAGGGGCTCGGTTTGCTCGGCCTTCGACCGCGATCCGATCGCACGCAGTTGGCTGGGCGTCGGCGGGCCGGCGGCGGACGCCAGCCCGCTCCAGGCTCCCAACGCGGCTAGCCCGAAGGCCGCGCACGCACATAGACGCCGTCTAGACGGTGTAAATCTCACTTCCTAGCCTCCATTCGCTGCGGGTTTGTCCGGCCGCAGGCCGCGAGATGGTACTCGCTCTACCGGCGACGCTCAGCGCCGGCGAATCACTTCTGCTGGGAGATCCAGGCGAGGATCGCGCGGGAGTGAGTGATGACCGTTCCGTCGGGTAGCTTCAGCGTCGGCAGTCTCGTCGACCCCGTCGCGGCGCGTAGCTGTTCGCGTGAGCCCCTGCGGAGAAAGGGGATCGGACTACCGTGAGCCGCCACCACCTTGTCGTATTCGATGTCGGCGGCGTGGAGCGCCTCCTGCACGCGACGGCATGGATGTACTCGCGGACCGCCGTCATCGCCGTGGCAGACGTACAGCGTCGGTCTATCGGCCATTCCCGGTCCTCGGACCCTACGCGCCCGCCGGAATCAGGATCCCGCGGCCCTGGAGGCGGCCTCCGTCGAGGTCGGCCATCGCGTCGTTGATCGCGTCGAGTGGATAGGTGCTGGTGTGCAGCGCGACTTTGCCCTGGGCCGTGAGGGTCATCAGTTCGACGAGGTCGTTGTAAGTGCCGACGAGGTTGCCGATGAATGAGATCTCGCGGGAGATCACGTCGATCGTGGGGATGTTGATGTTCTCGCCGTAGCCGATCACGTAGTAGAACCCGCCGTCGCGAATCATCGCGATCCCGTCCTCGATCGCGCCTTTCTCGCCGACGAAATCGATGATGGCCTCCGCCCCGAGCCCGTCGGTGATCTCTTTGACCGTCTCGACGTGGGCGCCGTCAACCCGGACGGTGTGATCGGCGCCCATCTCCCCCGCGAGCGCGAGCGCCTTCTCGGACGGGTCGATCACGATGATCTCCGTCGGCGTATACGCCTTCAGGCACTGAATCCCGATATGACCGAGACCGCCGGCGCCGATCACGACCACCCGCGTCCCCGCGCCGAGCACCGGGATTGCCTTCTTGACCGCGTGGATCGCGGTCAACCCCGCGTCCGCGAGCGCGGCGATGTCCTTCGGCTCTAGGCCGGGATCGAGCTTGACCACCGACCGGGCACTGGTCTTCAACAGGTCGGCGAAGCCGCCGTCGCGGTTGATCCCCGGAAACGACCCGTTCAGGCAGTGCATGTCATCACCGACCCGGCAGGGCCCGCACAGCCCGCAGGAGATGAACGGGTGCACGATCACCGTGTCCCCAACCTCCACGTTCGAGACGGCGGCGCCGATCTCGTACACCCAGCCCGCGTTCTCGTGCCCCGGCGTATAGGGCAGCTGGACGCCGGACTTCTCCGCCCACTGCCCCTCCTGGATATGCAGATCGGTCCGACACAGCCCCGCCGCGCCGATCCGCACGATCACATCAAACGGACCCTCGATCTTGGGTTCGTCGATGCTGTCGAGCTTCAACGCGTCGTGATAAGCGTGCAGCCTCGCGGCCTTCATCTCGCAACCTCCTCCGGCTCGGCCACCAACTTGTGGCGGATTTCAAGTAGCGAGCGGCAGATGCCGCCATTCACCTCGAGGCTCGTTCGGACGAGCCGGGCTGCGCGGAGCCAGCGCTGCAGCCGGTCGACGGCGAGCGGCTCGCCGCCCGGCATCACGAACGCCGGCGCCCGGGGACCGGAGCCGATCCCCAGTTCGGCCCGCAACTCGAGGCAGCGGCGCGTCTCCGCGCTCTCGGGCAGATCCGCGACCCGAGCGGTGCACACCTGCTCGGCGCTGGCGCCCTGAGCCAACAACCCCTGGCATACCCTCGCCTGCCGCGCGATCAGCGCCTTACGCACAAACAGCTCCCGCAACGCCTCGAGATCGTCGTCATCGCTCTCCCCCGGGAACGCGCCCGTGAACCCCTCGCCCCGGCTCAACGCGGCGTTGATCTCGTCGCCCGTGTAGTGATCCTCGAGCCTCACAACGACCTCGCGCACCTCCGGCAGCCGGCGCACGGCCCTACGTGCGTCGGCTGCCATCAGGAACGCGAAATTGGGAGCGCACTGCGGCGTCGGCAACCGCAGCAGAACCTCGACGTCACCGTCATCGCTGACCTCGCATGAACTCACGAACCGAAGCTGGGTGATCGGCTCATCCAACTCGGGGTCACGCACGCTGCCAAGCGCGTCGAGGACCCGCTCCCGGGTGTTCATGCCGACTCGACCAGCTGTGCATCCTCTCTCGCCCCCGCAGACCCGTTCTGCGCCGGCAGCCCTAGCTCCTGCGGAACCTTGATCCCGTATAGCTTGGCGGCATTCAGGCCGAGGATCTTCCGCTTCCCATTCATGTCCAGCCGCGGGTAGTCCGAGAACTCCTCGTGATCTGGGGCCGGGTAGTCCCAATCCAAGAACCCGTCGATCTGCCACTTCGGCTCCCAAATCCCATAATCGCTGCCGAACAGCATCTTGTCCTCCCCCACCCAGAACAACAACTCGCCCATCACCTTCGCGAAGAACCGCGGGCGGGCATGCATCAGACCGCCGATCACGACCGACAGGCCGGCGTAGACGTTAGGCTCCTGCGTCGCCATGAAGCAGAAATCCTCGATCCGCGGCAACCCCACGTGCTCGATGATGAAGTTCAGCTCCGGGTTGTCAGTCGCCGCGCGGTCGATGTCCCGGGGGTCGAACGCATCCTTGTCGAGCGGCCAGATCGTCGGCCCCTTGTGCACGTGGACGTTCTTGAGCCCGAGCTCCTTGCACTTCTCCAAGAACGGCCTTGACTGCTCATCGTCCAGCCTCCACCCGCGTGAGCCATTGAACCACTCCGCGGTGTAAAGCTTCACCCCCTGCATCCCATACCGCTCGGCGTCCAGCTCCAGCTGACGCAGCCCGGCCTCCCCCTCACGCGGATCCCATCGGCCGTTGACGATCAGCTTGCCCGGATGCTTCGCGGCCAGCTCACCGTTGCGCTCAGCCGTGTTGAACCCGTCCCGATACCACTCCTTCAGGTACGTCGACTGGAAGATTCCGACGTCGACGCCGCCGTCCTCGAACACGTCCTTGACGAAGTCCTCCTCCGAATACTTCATGAACTTCTCGATCGGCCAATGCGTCTGCGCCGGCGCCAGCCCCATGTACGCATGGAAACACTCGATCCAGCCCTTCGCGTACTGCTCAGAGCCCTTCACCCAGTTCTCAGGACTCGCGTCCCAGAAATGGCAGTGGCCGTCGACGATGAAGTACTTCTCGCCGTTCTTCTCGTACATCTCTCCTCCTACTTAGCTCTGGGCTTGCAGGTCGGAGCCTAATTTACTCCGCGTCGAGGCCCTCCTAGGATTTTCCGCTCAGGACCGCGATGAGGGGTGCGGCGGATCCTGCGGCGTCGGAAATGCGCCGTCGATGAGCTCGATCCGGTAGCCGTCCGGGTCGCCCACGAAGCAGATCCGATACTCCTCGCGTCCGCCGGGCGCGTACGGCGGCCGTTCGGGCGCAATCCCGGCGGCCGCGAGCCGTTCCAAGAGGGCGTCGAGGTCGTCGACGACGAGCGCCATGTGGTTGTAGCCGTCGCCGAGGTCGTAAGGCTGCTCCCGGCCGACATTGACGGTCAACTCGAGGACGTCGCCGTCACCGGGCAAGCCCAGATACACGTTGTAGGCCGATTCGAAATTCAGCTGCCCGCGTTGCTCAAGGCCGAGCAGACCATAGAACGCCACCGACTCCTCGACGTCCCTGACCCGGATACACGTGTGGACAAATCGTGCGCCCATGCGACGCAAAGGATAACTGTAACCCGGCAGAGCCGGGCGCGCACCCGCGCCCGGCCCCGCCTCGAGGCTGTTCTAGTTGACGACCACTCCGAACGGCGCCGCCCCCGCCGGAAGCGAGGTCGGGGAGGAGCGGAACTCCGTCAGCCGAGCGTCTCTGACCCTGAAGCCGCTGATCAGGTCCGCCTTGGTGTCGACGACCCACAGCGATCCTCCGTGCGGGCTCAGCCGAGCGTCTTCCGGACCCAGACCGGTCGGGTCGTTGAACGCTGTGCTCCCGATCAGTCTGAGTGTCCCGTCGGGATCAATCGCGTACCGCGAGATGCTGGGGACTGCCGTGTTGACAGTGAACAAAACCCGGCCATCGTGGCTGATCTCCACCCAGCAGGGAGCGGTCTGCAGGTCCGCGAACGGGGACGCGCCAATCGAACTCAGCACGCCGCTGTGCGACACATTGTAAGCAGAGACCGTACCGCTGTTCGGGGCGACATTGTGCGCATTCGACACGAACAGCTGCCGTGGATCGGTCGGGCGGAACTCGCTGCCGAATGGACCTAGCCCCTGCGCCGCAAACGGTGAGCCGGGCGCCGGCGAGAGCCGGCCGTCCCAACCGACCCTGAAGCTGTCGATCTCGGAGGTGGCGACTCGCGTCCCGGCCAGATTTGTCCCGTCCGCGTTGAACAGTACGTCACCGGGCTGTGCATTACCGGGCAGCGAGAACGTCGACCCGGGCAACGGAGTTAGGTGACCCCACCGATCCAGCACGAAACCCGTATAGTCACTGTCGCCGGTGCCGGCGTTGGCGACGTATACGAGGCCACGGTGCACGGCGATACTGACAGGCTTGGAACCGCCGGAGCTGACGACCCCACCAGGGACAAGCCCGAGCGTACCGTCGGCTTCGATTGACAGAACCGAGATCTGGTTACTGCCTGCGTCGGCCGCCAGGAGGTAGCGCCCATCGTCAGTCATCTGGAGCGCTCCCTGCGAGCCGATTCCCGATCCGGTCCCCGCCCCCCCGGCTGAGAACGGAGAGCCAGGAACCGGTGTCAAAGTGCCATTCCGGTGACGAGCGAAGGCGGCGATCGTATTCGTCCCCGCGGTGTTGTCGTTTACGTACACATGCCCGACCACGTCGAACTGAGACGCGCTCGCAGACCCGACCACCGCTCCGGCGATGGCGAACGCGAGCAGCGCACTGCGCAGCAACAAGCGCATTGCTCTCCTTTTCACATGTTGATTGGTATAGGCCCTTGGCGACCGGTCCGGGCGAACCAGGGCACAGGCGACTCATCAGAACTCCGGACCGGAGAGTCACCACCATTGGAGCAGAGCGCGGCCAAACGTTCAATGCCGATCAGGCCAATGGCATTGAACGTTAAGAGCTTTGTCGGCGGGATCTCAATTCGACCCATCGGTGGCCGCGGCGTTCGCGACGCTCGATCCTGAGACGCTTTTCAACGGGCATCGAACACGTCCGCGACGGCGTGATCCGGACGGCGCCCGTCGGCGCGCCTCAGAGATCGAGCAAGATCAGATCCGGAGGGTGATTGCGGCAGATATCCACGACCAGCTCCGGGTCGCGGGTCGATTGAACGTTGTCGTATCCGGCCAGCGCGAGCATCCGCTCGAGTAGCAGCACGTTCGCCGGGTTGTCGTCGACCACAAGGATCCGCATCCCCTGCAGCGAGAAGCCGTCCATATACCTCGATCGTCGCCACGGTGCGTAATGAACTGGTCAGTGGTAGCCCGCAATCCGACGCGGGACAGAACCGATCAGGTATGTGGACGATTGGCGATCTGACGCAGGCGGCCTGGAGGTCAGCGCTCCCTGACTGCGTCCGGCACCGACTCGTCGGCCTCGTCGGCCTCGTCGGTCTCGCCGGTTCGCTCGAACCCGAGCTCGTCATCCGCCAGCCCCCGCTCGTGCATGGCGGCGCGCTCGGTGTGCAGTTCAGCCTCGGCGCGCTCCCGCCGAGCCTCCTGCTGGGCGATCCGCGCGCGCCGCTCGGACATCTCGGCTCGCTGCTCGCGGGCCTCGGCCTCGCGGCGGTGCTCGCTGACTGCGCGGCTGCGACGGCGCTCGAGCTCACGGCGCTCGGCGCGCGCGCGCGTACGCCACATGATGAAGCCAAACGCGATCACTACCAACACGACGACGACGGCGATCGCGACGATCAAACCGGTGGACATGAGGATTCTCCTTCCCCTGCTTGAGTTCTGGTACCGGTTCGCTACCCGTTGTCGGTGGTCGGCAAAAGCGAGCGTGCGGGGCGCTGACCGGTCTCGCGGTCTGCGAGGATCAGGCTCGTGTCGATTGCCGATAGCGACTTCGCCGGTGCCTGCGTGGTGGTGCGAGGCGAGGCCGTCGTCCGTGCACAGCCCGATGAAGCGGTTCTGTGGCTGACGCTGACCGCGCTCGAGCAAGCGCCGGGAGCCGCGCTCGCCGAGGTGCAAGAGCACAGTCAGGTCCTGGTCGGGCTGCTGGACGAGTTGCAGGTCAGCGCCACCGACCGCTCGACGAGCGGCGTCGAGGTGCGCGAGGAGGTAGACCACACCTCTCGCGGACGACGCTTGTTGGGGCATCGGGCGACCGTCAGGATGACGGTGCGGATCACGGACCCCGCGCTCGCAGGCCTCCTGATCTCGCGGGCCGGTAAGGAGCTCGCGGTCAGCATCGAGGGCCCTCGCTGGTACATCTCT
This sequence comes from uncultured Solirubrobacterales bacterium, assembly GCA_963769695.1. GTDB lineage: Bacteria > Actinomycetota > Thermoleophilia > Solirubrobacterales > Solirubrobacteraceae > Palsa-465. The sequence continues at coordinate 345,913 of CAVYMX010000008.1, forward strand.
CCCGGCAATCCCGCCCGCCTGCAAGCGGCGCGGGAGGCGGCGGCGGACGCCAGGCGCAAGGCACAGGCATACGCCGGCGGGGTGGATGCCGAGTTGGGACGGCTAGTCAGGCTGGCTGAGCCCGCAATCGGCCCTCACCCGCCGATGCTCAGACGGACGGCAGGGTTCGCGATGGCGGCCGGCGGCGGCGGTTCGGACCCGATGCCGATCGAGGTCGGAGAGCACGAGGTAGCGGCCGCGATCGAAGCCACCTTCACGCTAGAGGTTCGATAAGCGAGCCCAGTCGGTGCCGATCGCGCGGATGGGATCGAGCGAATAGCCGAGGCTGTTCAGTAGTTTCGCCGGATCCTGGCGGGCGGTCCCTGATGCGTAGCTGCCGGCGGCATGCGACCCTTGGGCTCTGTCGTTCAAGCCAGGTTGGATGTTCGGGGACTGCGTTAGCCGAGCCCGCGGGACGGGGATGTGTGTCCGCATGCGTTTGTGGGCGGTCGTGATCGGAATCGTGCTCGCGGGATGCGGCGTCGCCGAGCCCCGCCCGTTCAGTTACAAGGCCGAGCCTCCGACCAAAGGGGCTCTGTACGCTGATGGGCAAACCGACCGCTACTTGCTCGGCGGAACCTGGCTGTATCGCGCGGATCCCAACGACGTGGGACAGTCGAACGGTTTCTGGCGCGAGGACCCGTCGACCGACGACTGGTCGCCGGTGGCGGTTCCCTACGCTTACAACGCCGGCCGCGCACCCCTCACGCGCGCGAGCATGTACGGCTCGGTCGGATGGTTCCGCAAGGACTTCACGCTTCCTCGTGGAGCGTTCGCAGCATCCGCACCGGCCGGCGCGCAGCGCTGGATCATCCGCTTCGAGTCGGTCAACTACCGGGCCACGGTGTGGCTCAACGGCCACCTGATCGGTCACCACGCCGGCGCCTACCTGCCGTTCGAATTCGTTTTGGTTGGACTGCGCAGTGGCGTCAACCAGTTGATCGTGCGAGTTGACGACCGGCGCGAGCCGTGGGATCTGCCCTCGGGCCCGAGCGGCGGCTGGTGGAACTACGGCGGCATCCTGCGGGAGGTGTATCTGCGCGCCGTCGACGGCGCAGATATCTCCCAGGTGCAGATCCGGCCGCTGATCAGGTGTCCGTCGTGCACGGCCACCGTGGCCGAGCAAGTCGTGGTTCGCAACCTGAGCTCGTCGCCGCAGAGCGTGCAGCTGCAGGGCCAGTACGGGCACGCCCGGCTCGATTTCGGCTCGGCGACGATCGCGCCTGGCGCGAGCTGGCTGGCGGGCGCGGACGTCACGATCGCTTCACCAAGGCTGTGGGCCCCAGGGGATCCGTACCTCTACCGGGCCACCCTGACGCTGTCTGACTCGCGCGGTCGAGCCCTGGGCGGCTACCTCGAGTTCAGCGGCATTCGGAGCATCGCGGTTACGCATGATGGGCAGCTGGAGCTCAACGGGAGGCGGCTGCACCTGCGCGGCATCAACCTCCACGAGCAGAATCTCCTGACCGGCGCGGCCCTCGATCCGGCGCAGCTCTCGAGCATCATGACTCGGGTGCGGCAGCTCGGGGCAACGGTGATTCGCGCTCACTACCCGCTGAATCCCGAGCTCGAGGAAATGGCGGATCGTGACGGCATCCTGGTCTGGTCCGAGATCCCGGTTTGGGGCGTCGGCAGCCGCTGGCTTCAGCGGCCGGCCTGGGTGGCCCGCGCGCACGCGATGCTTGCCGACGACATCCTCGCCAACCAGAACCACGCCTCGGTGCTGTTGTGGAGCATCGGCAACGAGCTCCCGATCCCGGCCACACCCGCGGAAGCGTCATACATTGCGGGTGCTACTGCACTCGCGCACCAGCTCGACCCGACCCGCCCGGTCGCGATCGCCTCGACCGAGTGGCCCCTGGTCGGCTGCCAGCAGGCTTACGCGCCGGTGCAGGTGATTGGACTCAACGACTACTTCGGCTGGTTCCACACTGCCAGAACGCCGATCAGCGAGCTTGGCCCGTTCCTCGACAGCCTGCGCAGTTGCTATCCCCACCAAGCGCTGATCGTGACCGAGTTCGGCTTCGACGCCAGCCGGCACGGTCCGGCCACCCAGCGTGGCACCTACGAGTTCCAATCGGCCGCCGCCGCGTATCACCTGCAGGTGTTCGCCGCCAGGCCCTGGCTATCGGGCGCGATCTACTTCCTGCTCCAGGACTTCGCGGCCCGGCCGGGCTGGGGCGGCGGCGAGCCGCATCCCGATCCGCCGTTCGTGCAAAAGGGGCTGATCGATCGGCATGGAAGGCTCAAGCCCGCGTTCGGAACCATCGCTTCGGTCTACCGCGCCACGATCCAGATCGCGCCGGCGCCGGCGCCGACGCGCCGTGGCCGGCGCACGCGCTGAACGCTTCCTCGCTCGTCCGTACGTTGCCACGGCGATCTACGCATGACTACCGATGGCGCACATCGTTCGAGACGCCATCGTTTTCGGCATGACCGAACACGGACCTGCGGGTCGCGGCCGCGTTTCGATGAAGCCCTCGGCGAGCGCAGCCCGCCGAAGGGGGGCAGCAAGGATCGTCGCCCGGGACCACGGTTCCCCCGCTGCCTCGGGGCCCACCCGCCGGTGGGCGGCCCTGTCGGTGCTGTGCGTGTCATTGCTGATCGTGACGCTGGACAACACCGTCCTCAACGTCGTACTGCCGACGCTCGTGCGCAAGCTTCACGCGAGCGACACCCAGCTGCAATGGATCGTGGACTCCTACGTGCTCGTGTTCGGAGGGTTGATGCTTGTCGCTGGAAGCCTCGCCGACCGGGTGGGGCGCAAGCGGACGTTCATCGCGGGCCTGGTTGCGTTCGCCGCTGGCTCGACCTGGGCGGCGTTCTCGGGCTCGGTCGGGGAGTTGATCGCAGCGCGCGCAAGCATGGGGATCGGCGCCGCGCTGATCATGCCCTCGACACTGGCGATCATCACCAACATGTTCACCGACCACGGCGAGCGCCAGCGCGCGTTCGGCCTGTGGTCGGGGACGAGCGGGGCCGGGGTCGCGCTGGGGCCGATCGTCGGCGGGCTGCTGCTCGCGCACTTCTGGTGGGGATCGGTGTTCCTGATCAACGTTCCAATCGCGGCGGTGGGTCTCGGATTCGCGATCCCGCTCGTGCCCGATTCCAAGAATCCGGCTTCGGCGCGCCCCGATACCGGCGGTTCATTGCTGTCGATTCTGGGCTTGGGACTGCTGCTGTGGGCGATCATCGAAGCGCCCGTGCACGGCTGGTCCTCGGCGCTGGTGGTCGGGGCGGGCCTGGGCGGGCTCGCGCTGTTGGCCGGGTTCGTGGCCTGGGAACGCTCGAGCTCACACCCGATGCTGAACCTCCACTTCTTCCGCAATCGCGGCTTCTCGGCGGCGATGGTCTCGGTCGCGTTGCTGATGTTCGGGCTGATGAGCGCACTGTTCGTGATGACCCAGTTCCTTCAGTTCCAGCTTGGCTACACGGCGCTCCAGGCCGGTGTGCGCACCCTGCCGGCGGCGGGAGCGATCATGATCGTCGCACCGATGTCCACCGGGCTCGTACGCCGTCTCGGCGTCCGGCTCACGGTCGTCGGGGGCCTGCTGATCGCCGCCGCCGGGCTGTGGCAGATCGCCGGCGCATCGGTGACGACGCCCTACAGCGGCATCGTCGTGGGCATGAGCATGCTCGGCATCGGGTCGGGTCTGGTGATGCCGGCGGCAGTCGGCTCGATCATGAAGTCGCTCCCGAGCCGGCACACGGGCATCGGCTCGGCCACCAACGGCACCTTCGTGCAAGTCGGCGGCGCGCTCGGCGTAGCGGTCATCGGCAGCCTGCTCTCCACCCGCTACCAGCACCGGATGGCGAGCGCGCTGGCCGGGCAGCACATTCCCCACGCGGTGCACCAGACGATTCTCGGATCGCTCGGAGGGGCGCTGACTGTCGCCGAGCACGTCGGCGGGGTCACGGGCGGATTGCTGAGCTATGCGGCGCGCTCGGCGTTCATCAGCGGGATGGGCCTCGGGCTGACCGTCGCGGCAGGGGTGGCGTTTGCCGGGGCGATCTTCGCGCTGCTGGTGCTCCCATCGAGGCGGGGGGCCACGGCGGCCAAAGCCGGCGACAAGGAGGCCGCGCGGGCTTAGGTCGTGCCGACCGCTTGGAGAACGGGCGCATGAAGGGTGGGGGGACGGGAACTCGCCGCGGCGCGCTCGCTGGCCGCCCGCGCGGGCCGAAATCCTGATGCGGCGACATGCATACAGGCCCAAAGCCCACGCCCGCGGCCGATCTTGGCTACATAAGCATGCCCCACATGCTTATGTAACCAAGGACCAGCAGGGCCGCGCGATTTGTCACTGTATGCAGGTGAAATTGTCTGACTGCTGACATCATCCGCAGACCCGACACACGGCAGACCCGACACGGCAGAACTACCCGGCCGACGGGCTCTCAGTAGTCCCCAGCCGGGCGTCCCACCGCTCTTCGAGATGGCCGAAGTGCCACACGGCCACGGCCACGAGCCAGGTCAGCAGGAACATCCCGACGATGATCACCCCCAGTGCACTGATGTTGATGTTCTCCAGCCAGGACCAGAACGCGCCCTGAAACTCGAGCTTGTGGGCGAGCAGCCCGGCGAGCTCGACGGTGCCGATCAACAGCGCGATCGCCACCGACAGCCCCGTGATCACGAGGTTGTAGAAGACCTTGCGGACCGGGTTGGAGAATGCCCACCCGTAGGCGAAGTTCATGAACGAACCGTCGATCGTGTCGAGTAGCGACATGCCGGCCGCGAACAGCACGGGCAGGCACAGGATCGCGTAGAACGGCAGCCCCGCGCCGGCCGCCCCGGCGGCAAGGAGGAGCAGTGCCACTTCGCTGGCGGTGTCGAATCCAAGTCCGAACAGCAGGCCGACCGGGTACATCTGCGCTGGAGTGCGGACCGCGCGCATCAGCGGCGCGAAGAACCGGCCCATCAGTCCACGGGAGTTGAGCTGGGACTCGAGCTGCGCCTCGTCATATGAGCCCCGGCGCATCTCGAGGAATACTCTGACAATCCCGCACAGTACGACCAGATTGAGTCCGGCGATCAGGTACAGGAACCCGCCCGAAACGCTCGTGCCGATCACGCTGGTGAGCTCGTGCAGCCGGGAGCCGGGGGCCCGGACTGCCCCGGAGAGCGACCTCACTCCGAGCGCGAGCGCAAACGCAAGTACGAAGACGACGGTCGAGTGGCCAAGTGAAAACCAGAAGCCGACGCTCATCGGTCGCTTGCCGTCTGCCATCAGCTTGCGCGTGGTGTTGTCGATCGCGGAGATGTGATCGGCGTCGAACGCGTGCCGGAGGCCGAGCGTGTACGCGGTCAGCCCGGTGCCGATCACGAATGCGCCCGAGCGCCCGAGCGCGTAGTGGTGGGGCGCGACGACTGCAATCAGGAGGAAGAAGCCGAGCGCATGCAGGCCGAGCACGAACGCGGCCATCGAGGCGAGCGAGCGCCATTGGCGGGAATCGAGTGAACCGCGCAGCGTGCGGCCCATCAGGATCCACTCCGCGCCGCGGCCACCGCCGCCTGTCCGTATGAGATCCCCCCGTCGCCGGCCGGCAGCTGTTCGGGCACGAGCACGCGCAGCCCGGCGGCGGCCAGACCCGCCGCCGTGCGCTGGAGCAGGCGCCGGTTCGCAAACACGCCGCCTGAGAGGACCACGAGGTCGGTCCCCTGGGCCGAGGCCGCGGCGGCGCATGCCCGCGCCGTCGCCAGCGCGATCCCGGTATGGAACCGGCTCGCGACCGCGCCCACCGAGACACCGCCCGCGAGGTCGGCGCTGATCGCCAGGATCGCTTCGCGCGGATCGATCACGAGCCCGGCCGCGTCGGCGAAGACCGCGATCCGATACGAGCCCCGCTCGGCCGGATCGCATGCCGCCTCGAGCTCGATCGCGGCCTGCCCCTCGTAGTTGATCTCGGCGCGCAGGCCGCACAGCGCGGCGACCGCGTCGAACAGCCGGCCGATGCTGGTCGTCAGGGGCGAGAACAGGCCGCCGCGGGCGAGACGCACCACTTGCCGCCACGAGTCCGGCTCAACGCGGCCGGCCAGCGCCGCCGGGACACCGGGGTCGCACCCGTCCTCGGCGGCCGCCGGAACACCCGGCTCGGACCGGTCCGGCTCGGCCGCCAGCACCCAGGCGCACGCCATTCGCCAGGGCTGGCGGATCGCCTGCACGCCGCCCGGAAGCGGCACCGGCAGCAGATGGCCGACCCGGGTGAAGCCCGCGAGGCCGCCGTAGAGCAGCTCGCCCCCCCACACCGTCCCGTCGCTGCCGTATCCGGTTCCGTCGAAGATCGCGCCGACCGCCGGCCCCAGTTCGCCGTGCTCGGCGAGGCACGCAGCGAGGTGAGCATGGTGGTGTTGAACGCCGACCAGTTCGACCCCGATGCGCTCGAACGCGTGCTTGGTCGAGAGGTACTCGGGGTGCAGGTCATGAGCCACGATCTCCGGAGTCACGGCGAACAACTGCTCAAAGTGGGCGATCCCTTCGACGAACGAGCTCAGCGTCTCGTAGTTCTCCAGGTCCCCGATGTGGTGGGAGACCCAGGCCCGCGTGCCCTTCGCGACACAGAACGTGTTCTTCAGCTCAGCTCCGCACGCGAGCAGCGGCTGCGCCGTTCCGTCGCCCGGAAGCGCCAGGCTCGCGGGTACGTAACCACGTGAGCGACGCAGGAATGCGGTCCGAGGGCCTTCGGGGTCCGGCACGGCGCGGACCACGGAGTCATCGGTCCGGGTCTCGATCGGGCGGTCGTGAATCAGAAACAGCTCCGCGATCCCGGCGAGGCGCTCGAGCGCGTCCTCGTCGCGGTAGGCGATCGGCTCGTCGGAGACGTTGGCGCTCGTCATCACGAGCGAGCAGCCCGCATCGGCCAGCAGCAGGTGGTGAAGCGGCGAATACGGCAACATCACTCCGAGCTCGGGCGCACCGGGGGCTACGGATGCAGCGACGGCCGCGTCCGCAAGCCGGGGCGCGAGCACGATCGGCCGCTGCGGCGAGCCGAGCAGCTCGCGCTCGCGCGGGCCGAGGGCGACGAGCTGAGCCGCCTCGATTGCGTCGCGGGCCATCAGCGCAAACGGCTTCTCCTCGCGGTGCTTGCGCGCCCGAAGCTGCGCGACCACTGACTCGTCGTCGGCACGACACGCAAGGTGGTAACCGCCGATCCCCTTCAGCGCCACGATCGAGCCGCCCGCGAGCGCGGCGGCCGCGCCGCGGACGGCGTCCGCCACGCCTCCGGCAGCGCCCCCCATCGCGCCTCCGGCAGCGCCCCCCATCGCGCCCTTGGCGGCGCCCTCCACCCCGCCCCCGGCTGCGACCACGCCGCCACCCGCGTCAAGCAGCTTCACCGCCGGCCCACACCGCGGACACGCGTTTGGCTGGGCGTGAAAGCGCCGGTCCATGGGGTCGTCGTACTCGGCCTGGCAGCGCTCGCACATCCGGAAGCCGGACATCGTCGTCAGCGGCCGGTCGTACGGCACACCCTTGACGATCGTGAACCGAGGCCCGCAGTTGGTGCAGTTGATGAACGGGTAGCGGAAGCGCCGGTCACCCGGATCGAACAGCTCCCGTAGGCAGTCGCGGCAGGTCGCGGTGTCGGGCGTGACGGGCGTGGCCGCGACGCCGCTACCGGCGCTGTCACGAATCTCGAAGCTCCGCGGGCCTCCAGCCGGCGCGAGCGAGTCGCAGACGACGCCGTCGACCACGGCCAGCGGCGGCGCCTCGCGGTTGCAGGCGGTCCAGGAACGCGTACACGGCTGCCGTCGGGCCCTCGACCTCGAGCAGCACGCCACGGACGTCGTTGAGCACGTAACCCCCGAGCCCCAGCTCGCGCGCAAGCCGGTAGACATAGGGCCGGAAGCCCACTCCCTGAACCGTGCCGTCGACGCGCACGCGCACGCGCGAGCAGGCCTGCACTGGCGGCGTGACCAGCTCGCTCATCCCACCTCCGTCAGCTCGACCAGCTCTCGCAGCAGGTGATAGGCGGTCGCCTGCGCCTCCTGAATCCGCGGGATGTGCTGGGACGGGCTGATCACGACGTGGTCGGCGAGCCGCTCGCTCGCAACGCGCCCGCCGTCGTAGCCGACCAGCGCCACCGTGACCAGGCCGCCGCGCCGCGCCTGCGACAGCCCAGCGAGCACGCTCAGCGAGTTGCCGCTGGTCGAAAATGTCAGCAGCACGTCACCCGGCCGCCCGTAGGCGATCAGCTGACGCGAGAAGATCGCCTCGGTCCCGATGTCATTGGCGATCGCGGTGATGATCGCGGTGTCCGCGGTCAGGTCGAGCGCGCGCCGCGACGGCCACTGCTTGCCGGGTGCAGCGATGAAATCCGCAACGGCGTCCATCGCGTCGGTCGCCGAGCCTCCGTTGCCGAGCGCCAGCAGGCGGCCGCCGGAGTCCAGCGAGCCCCGGAGCGCATCCGCGGCCGCGAGCAGCGGCGTGAGCGCGTCGCCGAGCGTGCGGATCCGAAGCTGCTGCACCTCGTCGGCCTTCATCACCACCGACTCGCGCACGTCGGCGAGCACGGCCTCGAGGTCATGCTCCCGCTCGCCGAGGAACGGATACAGGAAACTCGAGGCCCCGACGTCGTGCGCCCGCCGCTCGGTGCGGCCCTGAAGCAGTCCCCGGTGCTCGAAGAAGACGTGGACGAGCTCCCACAGGACGTGGTACAGGGTCTCGACCAGCTCCTGGCGGACGAACGGGTCGGCGCTCGGCGGCTCGAGCACCCATTCCGCGCCCAGCGGCGCGAACGCGATCGTCAGACAGCCACGCGCCCGGACCGTCTCAACGCCGGGCATCAGGTCGGGCGCCGAGTCCGGTTCGCCGAACGCGATTACGATGTCGTCCGGCTCGGCTACGAGAGCCAGCTCATCGGCGACCGGCGCAGAGTCGCCCACCATCCCGAGCGCCGGCAGGGCACGCTTGCCGACGATCACCGGGTGCACGAACTCGACCGCGACGTGTCGGACGTCGGACCGCGCCGCGGGCGTGAGCCCGAACGCGAGCAGCCGGCCGCCGCGCGCGAAGCGCTCGGCCATCTGGTGGCACAAGCGCGCGATGCGATCTGCTTCGGGCCCGAAGAAGCGCGCGCTCGCCTGTTGGCGCTGCTCGAGCCGGCGGTCGAGTAGTTGCTGCGCCGCGCCTACGTGCCGGGTGGCGCTCACACCACAGCCCGGGCCCGCTGGCCGGCGAGCTCGACGAGCCAATCGCGGAGCTCGCCGACGCCTTCGCCGGTGCGGGCGCTGGCAAGGATCCGGCGAGCGGTCGGGTTGACCGCGTCGAGGTTGTAGAGCAGCCGGTCGAGGTCGACGTCGAGGTGTGGCAGCAGATCGAGCTTGTTGATCACGACCAGCTCGCAGCTCCGGAACATCAGCGGGTACTTGAGCGGCTTGTCCTCGCCCTCGGTGACCGAGCAGACCATCGCGCGAGCATCCTCGCCGACCCTGAACTCCGCCGGGCAGACCAGGTTGCCGACGTTCTCGATCACGAGCAGGTCGATTTCGTCCAGCGGCAGCGACGGCAGCGCCGAGCGGACCATGTTGGCGTCGAGGTGGCACTCCCCGCCGAACCCGGAGTCGGTGTTCAACTGGGTGACCGGGATGTGCAGGCCGGCGATCCGGTCGGCGTCATAGGACCCCTGCACGTCGCCCTCGAGCACGCCCGGCACGCACTCCCGTCGAGGGGCTCGCCCAGGGCGCGCTCGAGCAGTGTCGTCTTGCCGGCGCCGGGGGCGCTCATCAGGTTCAGGACCGTCACGTCGTGGCGATCGAAGTCGTCACGGTTGGCGCGGGCGATCGTGTTGTTCGCGTCGAGCGCGTCCTCGACGATCCTCACCTTGGTCCGATGCATGCCGTCTCCTGATCCTCGACTTCGATGTAGTCCACTTCGAGCTCCTCGCCGGACAGTACGGTCGACCTCGGTGGAGCTGCAGTCCGGGCAGCGGAACGACGGGACCTGCGGCCTCCCACTCCCGCCCGCAGGCCGAGCACCGCAGACGGGGATCGATCGCCGTCAACTCGAGCCGGGCGCGTTCGCAGACGGTGTCTCTGGCGACGATCTCGAAGTAGAACCGCAGCGAATCAGGCACCACCTGGCGGAAACCCCCGACGCGCACGCTGACGACAGTCACAGGCCGGCCGTCCGCGTGCCGCGTCGCCGTGTCGATCACCGCGGTCGCGACCGACAGCTCATGCATCGCGGAGCTCTTGCACCGTCTCGAGCACCACCTCGACGGCGCGCTGGACCGAGCCGCGCACCGCGTCGCTCAGGCCGAAGCCGACGTCCTCACCACCTCAGGCTCGCACGCGACCACGAATACGCGTCCCGGCCAGCCGCCCACGTACTTGACGAATCGCAGCACCGTCTGGGGGTCCATCCCGTGCGGATCGAGCATCTGCCCGTCCTCGATCTGGCCCGTCGACGTCCTCTGTCTCGTGCCTCCATCACGTACAGCGTGCCCGGCGCGCTGCCCTGGCGGCTGACGTCGATCAGGATCAGAGCGTCGTAACCGCGCATCACCTCGTAGGCGAGGTCCAGACCGCCGGAGCCGAAGTCCATCACCTGCGACGCCGGGTGGCAGCTCGCGCTCGGCCAGCAGCCTGCGCCACCTCGCCACCGAAGCCATCGTCGCGCAGCCACGCGTTGCCGATCCCGGCGACAAGGATCTGCTTGGCTCGTTGTGCGGTCTCGGTCATAGCGGCTCCACCTCCTGTGCAAAGAAGAACAGATAGCGCCCGGTCTCGCGCATCAGCTCCTGACCGGGATCGTCGTCGACCGTGACCGCCAGATGGACCCGGTCGTCGTAGTCGATGTAGATCCGCTCGAGCGTCGCCCGGCGGCCGTCGAGCATGCGGTCGAACGGGTCGCGATCGACCCCGGGGCGCAGGAGCAGCTTCGCTCCGCGCTGGAACGTCACCCCGTCGACAATCACCCGCTCCTCGCCGGGGTTGTCGTCGGCTCCTGCGGCGGGCCCTACCTCCTTCAGGCCTCCGTGCAGGCCGATGATCTCCTCCGGTCCCAGCGCCAGCGCTCGCTCGAGCATTTCGCGCACGGCCGGGTCCGCGATCCGGCCTGTTCGCGCTCCTCGTCGGCTGAGCGCGTGGACATGGAGCACCAGCGCCTCCTCGATCTCGGTGTTGTCGAACAGGTTGCCGTGGCTTTCGGGCGCGATCTGAGGATGGTCGGGGAGGACGATCGCGGCGCCGAGCACGACGTCATCGCTGCTGCTCGCGAGCACCGGCCAGATGTTGACGCTGTCGCGACCGGCCTCGAGCGGCGAGACGAACCGGCCCGCCGACGAGCCGCACGACGACGTGCGTGGAGATCAGCGAGTGCCTGAGCGCGAGCCCGCGGTCCAGGCCGGCCGGCGACTTCGGCGGTGTTGTGCACGCAGCCGCGGACGAGCACACGGCCGTCGTCCCCGAGCGGCGCTGAGCGCAAGGTGAACCGTCCGCCGTCGAACCCGGTCGTCTCGCGACCGCCGATCGGCACCGGGCCGAGCTCGACCCGGCCCTCGCGCGCCTCGTGGCCCTCGCCGGTCGGCGACCAGGAAGCGCAGCGTCGGCGGTCAAGTCCGCGCCGGGCCCGGGCGTCGCGACGCACTCGAGCGCGGCGTGGTCGAACGCTCCCTCGCACTCGGCGGCATAGGCAGGCGGGTACACGATCCCGAACGGCGTCGGCGTGGCGTTCTTGGTCGCACCCGGGGTGTAGGGGTAGAGCGCGTAGCCCTCGTAGAGCAGCGAAGAGACGAGCTCATCCAGCACCCCGACCCTCCTCCAGCAACTCGGCGATGCAGGCGTCGAAGCTCGCCAGGCCGCGCGCCCCACGGCGGGCATTGAGCGCCTCGAGCGTGTCGTTCGCCCAGCCGGATCCAGCCGCCGCCAGGGTAGTGCTCGGCGATCATCGCGCGCCAGGCAGCGACCGGCATCTGGAAGTGCGCGCTGGCGCTCCAGGGCACCGGGGCGACCTGCAGTCGCCGAATCGCCGCTCGGTAGAACACGGTGCCGTTGAAATGGAAGCTGAGCGGGACCTCGCCGTCCGCGACCGCGTAGAAGTACTTGGTCGCGGCGACCTCGAGATCGTAGGTGCACGGAACCTCGAGCGCGAACGTCGTCGAGCCGACGAACCCGGGCACGACGGCCATGATCCGAGCCCACGACAGCGCCTGGGTCGACGGCGTCCAGCTCGTCGGCGGACCGAACAGCTCCGCCAGCCGCTCGCGGGTCTGCTCGTCGTAGCCCCGCTTGGCCGGATCGATCATCACCTGAACCGTCAGCGCGATCGACTGGATGTCCCGCTCGCTGGCGTCGATGACGGCGGCGGAGAACACCATCGTCGGGGCCGCGGCAAGGCCAGATGTGCGGCGCCGTGATCGCGAACTCGGGCACGGGCGTGAGTGCAGCGCCGTGCTCCGGCTCGGTCCCGCACGCTCACGCGGTCACCCTCGGGCGATACGACCGCGCGCCGGCGCAACGCGTCGAAGAACTCGGGCACAGCCTGCGCGAGCGCGCTGCCGCCGGAGATTCCCTCCCAGCGCGACTTGATCAGGCCGACCAGCGCGTAGCACTGGTCGATCGGCGCGATCGCGTACTGGCGCGGGTCGCGAGAGCCGGTTGACGACCAGCGCCTCGGCGTCGAGCTCGAGCTCATCGAGCACCGGGTTGCGCGACACAAGCGCGTCCCACGCCGCGAGGCTGAGCTCCGATTCGGTCGCGCCCGCCGGGCTCGGATAGAAGGCGACCACGCCGCCGGTGACGCTCGAGCGCATGAAGAACGCGAGCCCGATCGGGATCTCGAACCGCGCCCAAAGCTCCTGGTCGAGCTCGAAGTCCGGCAAGCCAGACCGTCCGCATCCCCGCCGGCCGGTATTCCGCGTCGCCGGAGTGAAGCGCCCAGCAGGCCTCGCACGAGCACACGATCCGCCGCTCCTGACGAGGTGCAGCAGATGGCGGTGGTCGTCCGGAATCGACGTGTTGCAGATGTCGCAACGCTCCGGCGCCGGAGGGCGCTCGCGGTCGCCGCCCGATTGGCAATCCCGGCCTGAGCGAGCGTGCGCATCCGCGCGAGCGTCTCGGCCCGGCGCCGCGCGGCCGATGAGCTCGTCGAGTCGGCTCACACGGCCACCCGGATCCCGCCCGACTCGAGCAGGGGCACCGGCGTCAGCTGCAGCGGCTCGCCGCCGGCCGCCCGGCCCGCCCGGCGCAGGTCGAACTCGACCTCGCAGCTCGCGCAGCGGAGCATCCGCCCGAGGAGCTCGCCGCCTCGCAGCGGCTCGCCGCACGAGGCGCACGCGTCGCGATAGGCCAGCAGCGAGCCGTCGACGTTGGCGAGCAAGAGCTCGGCTCCGTCGATCGACAGCGACCTGCACCGCGCCGGGTCCGGGTCCGGCAACCGCCCCGATCGGCACCCACCGCGCCGGCCGGTCGCTCGGCGAGCGGCAGCTCGCCCGGCTCCCGAATGGACCACGGGCAGCTCGATGGTGCCTGCAGCCATCGGCAGCCCGTGGCCGTTCGCGCCCGGATCGGTGATGCCCTCCACCTCGAGCCCAGCGAGATCCGGGGCATGTTCTTCGAGCGCCTGCTTGATCGCGAGCTCCAGCGTCGCGCGTGAGGCCGCACAGCCGTTGCAGCTTCCCTGCAGCAGCGAGCGTCGCGACGCCGTCGTCGAGCCCGAGCAGCTCGACGTTGCCGCCGTGGGACTCCATGTACGGACGCACCGTGTCGAGCGCCTCGACCACTCGCTCGGCGAGCGGCACCGGGTACAGGTCGTGGATCAGCAGCAGGCTGGCCACGGCGCCGTCCTGAGCCAGCTCGTCGAGGATCGTCGCGCCCGCCTCCCGGCTCGACGCGATCGCGCCGATGATCCGGTGCAGGCCGTCGCCGTACATCGCGATCACAGCTGCCACGAGCTCCTCGGCGAGCTCGCGCGCGTGAGCGTCCTGGACCTCATCCAGCTGCGCGCTCAGTCGCTCGACCCGGTCGAGCAGCTCGCCCGGGACGGCTTCCGATGCCATCTCCCTCCCCTTCCAGTTAGCTCAGGCCAGTCGGCGTGTGGATCACCTTCCGGACTTTCCCGGCACCGGTGTACATGTGAACGCCGCACGGCAGGCACGGATCGAAGCTGCGCACCGCCCGCATGATGTCGACGCCCTTGAAGTTGTCGGGACCGTTCTCCTCGAAGATCGGCGTGTTCTGGACCGCGTCCTCGTACGGTCCCGGCGTTCCGTACACGTCCCGCGGGACTTGCGTTCCACGGCGTCGGTGGGTAGGGCTGGTAGTTGGCGATCTTTCCCTCGCGGATCACCATGTGGTGTGAGAGCACGCCACGCGCGGCCTCGTGGAAGCCACAGCTCACGGCCTCTTCGGGCACCTTGAACTCCTTCCAGCTCTTCGTCCGCCCCGCGCGCACCTCCTTGAGCGCGCGCTCGAGGCAGTGCAGTCCGACCAGCGCCGCATATGCCTGGTGGTAGGACCGGGCGCGGTCGCGCTCGACCGCGTTGGACTTCTCCGGCACCTTCCACTCGAGCTCCATCTCGGGCATCGCCGCGGACTTGGGCAGCACCATCTGGATCGACTCACCCGTCGCCTTCAGGTAACCGAAGTCCACAAGGCCGGCCTTGGCGGTGCACCACTGCCGCGCGAACGGGCCGCCGCCGGTGTCGCAGCACACATGCGTGTCGGTGCGCTTGTCGTAGATCCTCGGGGAGACAACCCAGCTGTACTTGTCGGCAAAGTCGCGCTTCTGCGGCTTCGGCAGCGTCTGCTTGTTCCAGGGGTGGTTCTTGTCGACCGGATTGCCGAGCGGGTCCCGGCTCACAAACGTCGGCTCATTCTCCCAGCCGTCGAAGTAGGAGCTGCCGAGCAGGATCCGGATCATCAGATTGATCTCAACCAGATCGGTGCTCACCAGCTCGCCGTTGATCGCCACGCCCGGCGTGATGTAGCGCTTACGCCCCCACTCGGTCATACCTCGGTAGCTGTAGTCAACATAGTCCGGATCATCGAAGCAGCCCCAGTTGACGAGGTTGGTATCCCGATAGCCGACCATGTCGTAACCGGGCAGTTCCTGTAGGAAGAAGTCGTACAGATCGTCGTGCATCGGCACGGTCCGCTTGACGTAGTCCATGTAGCGCATCAGCCGCACGTAGTAGTCGGTCAGCGTCTGATGCGTGATGTCGGCGCTACAGCCGCCGGGCATGATCGTCGAGGGATGCGTATGGCGACCGCCGAACAGGCAGTACATCTCCCGCGTGTAACGCGCCACGTGCAGCGTCTCCAGGTAGAAGCTGCCGGTGAACGGGTTCAGCGCCCGCATGATGTCGGCAATCGTGTTGTAGCCGTGGATGTCCTTGTGTGGCGCCGACGTGTTCTCGGCCTTCGCGAGCAGCGTCGGATTGGTGTCCTTGACCATCTGCTCGCAGAAGTCCACATTCGCCATGCAGTCGTTGAAGATCGCGTGGTCGAACATGTAGTCGGCCGACTCCGCGAGGTTGAACGCCAGGTCACCCAACGGTGGCGGCTTGACCGAGTACGCCATGTTCTGGTTCAGGCACGAGCAGGTGCAGTGGTTGTCACCGCAGATCCCGCAGATGCGGCTCGTGATGAAGTGGGCGTCGCGCGGGTCGATGCCCTTCATGAAGATGTCGAACCCGCGGAAGATCATCGAGGTGCTGTAGCACTTCAACACCTGCCGATTGGTGAAATCGATCTCAGTATGGATTCCGAGGCTGCCGACGATCCGGGTGATCGGATCCCACGACATCTCCTTGACGACGATCTTCTTCTCGGTGGGGCTCTCGGTGGTGGCCATTTGCGTTCTCCTCAGGTTCGTGGACTCGGTGTACGGACGGACTTGGCGCTACCAGCGCTTCTGGTAGCCGGTCGTGAGCACCGGTCCTGGCCGCCGCCACTCCGGCTCGATGTCGAACTTCTGTTCGAGGTTCCGCTTGCGGAAGTACCGGAACACCGGGCCATAGGTGAATCTCTGGAAGGTCGCAGCGGCGTTGCCCCACGGGTCGGGGTCCATGAACGGCATGTACTTGTCGGGGAAGCCGGGCATCGTGCACGCCATGCAGATCCCGCCGACATTCGGACAGCCGCCAATCCCGTTGACCCAGCCGCGGACGGGCACGTTGCATTTGACCACCGGCCCCTTGCAGCCGAACTTGACCAGGCACCGGTGGTCGGAGCCATACTCGGTCGCGAAGTTGCCCTGTTCGGTGAAGCCGGCGCGGTTGCAGCCCTCGCGCGTGGTCCGCTCGAACAGCCACTTGGGCCGCAACTGCGCGTCGAGCTCGGGGGCGGGCGCCATTCCCGCGAGGTGGAACACGAGGTACATCAGGACCTCGGTCATGTTGTCCGGCTGCGCCGGGCAGCCCGGGATGCAGACCACCGGCAGGTTCGCCTTGGAGCGCCACTTCCACCCCAGGTAGTCGGGCACGCCCATCGCACCGGTCGGGTTGTTCTTCATCGCCGGGATGCCGCCATAGGTCGCGCAGGTCCCGACGGCGACCACGGCCGCAGCCTTCGGGGCGAGCCGGTCGATCCACTCGTTGAGCGTGATCGGCTGCCCGGTGGACGGGTTCACGCCGAATCCGGTCCAGTGACCATCGCCATTGATCTGCTCGTTGCCGACCGAGCCCTCGACGACGAGTACGAACGGGTCGAGCTTGCCCTCCTCGGCGTCGTACCAGGCCTGGATGTACTCGTCCCCGACCTCGAACGCGATCACCTGGTTGTGGATCACGACCCTGGGCATCCCGGGGATGACGCCCTGGATGATGTCCTCGAGGCTGGGGTTCGTCGCCGAGGTCATCGCTACTGAGTCGCCCTCACACGAGAGACCGGTCGTCATCCACAGCACGTGTGCCGTGATCTGCTCGGTCTCGTGCTGCCTGGGTGCGTACTCGATCTGGCTCGCCATCTAGTCCTCCCTCAAAGGCCGTTCAACAGATCCGCGGCAGCGGGTCACCGACCAGCTGGTCCATCACCCGCCTGCCGCCGAAGCTCGTCTCCACCAACACCATTCCGGGCGGCTCGCGCCGCACCTCTCCGATAATCGCGGCGCCCTCGCACCCGGGCACCCTCTTCAGCGCTGCCAGCGCCCCGTCCGCAGCCTGTGGCGAAGCGAAGGCGACCAGCCGACCCTCGTTCGCGATGTACATCGGGTCGATTCCGAGCAGCTCGGCCGCTGCGCCGACCACGGGCGCGACCGGCACGTCGGCCTCGCGCACCACCGCCGACACGCCCGACGCCCGGGCCAGCTCGTTGAGCACCGACGCCACCCCGCCGCGGGTCGCGTCGCGCAGGCAGTGCAGCTCGTCGCCGGCGGCCTCCAGCAGCGCGTCCACCGCCGGCCACAGGGAGCAGGTATCGGACTCGATCTCGGCATCGAGGTCGAACTGGTTGCGGGCGAGCATGATCGCCGTTCCGTGCTCGCCGATCGGGCCCGACAGGAGCACTCGGTCGCCTGGTCGGATCCCGTCCGGCGGCCAGCTGCGCGCGGGGGTCGAGGACCCCGACACCGCTGGTGCATATGTACATCTGATCCGCCGCGCCGCGCTCCACGACCTTGGTGTCGCCACCGACGATCTCAACGCCGGCAGCTCGCGCGGCGGCGGCGATCGCCTCGACCTCGGCCCGCAGCACGTCTGCCTTGAGGCCCTCCTCGAGGATCATCGACACAGTCAGCGCGACCGGCCGGGCTCCCGATACCGCCAGGTCGTTGACCGTGCCGTTGACGGCGAGCTCACCGATCGATCCGCCGGGGAAGCGCAGCGGCTTGACCACGAAGCTGTCGGTGGTCATGGCCAGGCGGGCGCCGTCGACGTTGATCGCCCCCGCGTCGCCGAGCGCCGCCAGCGCGCCCGCATCCGGGCCGCTGAAGGCGGGCACGAGCAGCCCCTCGATCAGCGTCTGCGTAGCCTTGCCGCCGGCGCCGTGGGCGAGCGTGATCTGCTCGTCGCGGAACCGCGGCCGTTTGGAGCGCGCCGTCTCGATGATCTGGAGGACGCGCTCCTCGCATCGCCCCGGTGGCACTCACACGGCCTCCCGTTCGCGGGCCAAGCGGCCGAAGTTGTAGTAGGCGGCGCAGGCGCCCTCGGGCGAGACCATGCAGGTCCCGATCGCGTGCTCGGGTGTGCAGGCGGTGCCGAACACCTTGCACTCCCACGGCTTGATCACGCCCTTCAGCACCTCGCCGCACTGGCAGGCCTTCGGATCGGCGACCCGCACGCCCGGGACCGCGAACCGCTGCTCGGCGTCGAATGCCCGCGTAGGCGTCCGAGAGGCGCAGCGCGCTCTGGGAGATGAATCCCAGGCCGCGCCACTCGAAGTGGGGCCTCAGCTCGAACACCTCGGCCATCACCTCGAGCGCTCGCAGATTGCCCTCATGCGGGACCACGCGGGTGTACTGGTTCTCGACCTCGCAGCGCCCTTCGCGTAGCTGGCGCACGATCATCAGGATCGACTGGAGGATGTCCAGCGGCTCGAACCCCGAGATCACGACCGGACGGCCGTAGTCGGCGGGGATGAACTGAAACGGCCGCGCGCCCACGACGGTGCACACGTGGCCAGGGCCGATGAACCCGTCGAGGCGCAGGTCAGGAGATTCGAGCAGCGCCCGCAGCGGCGGCACGATCGTGACGTGGTTGCAGACACACGAGAAGTTCTCGATCTGCTCGGCCTTGGCGCGCTTGAGCGTCAGCGCCGTGGAAGGGGCGGTGGTCTCGAACCCGATCGCAAAGAAGACGACCTGCGCGGTCGGGGTTCTCCCGCGCGATCCGCAGCGCGTCGAGCGGCGAGTAGACCATCCGCACGTCGGCTCCCTGCGCCTTGGCATCGAGCAGCGTGTACTCCGAGCCCGGCACCCGGAGCATGTCGCCGAAGCAGGTGAAGATCACGCCTTCGTTGCGGGCGACCGCGATGCCGTCGTCGACCCGACCCATCGGAATCACGCACACGGGGCAGCCGGGACCGTGGACCAGCTCGACATTGGCCGGCAGCAGGTCATCGATCCCGTACTTGTAGATCGAGTGGGTGTGGCCGCCGCACACCTCCATCACCTTGTAGTGGCGCCCGGGCTCGAGCTCGGCGAGGATCTCGCCGGACAGCACCCGTCCGAGCTCAGCATCGCGGAACTCGTCGACGAATTTCATTCAGTCGGCCCCGAGCTGCGCGATCGCGACGCCCGCGTGGACGAGCACCCGGGTCCCGCGAGCAACCGGCCCGACGAGATCGACCGCCACCGACTGCCTCACGCCCCGCTCATCGGCGCACAGCGCGCCGGCATCGTCGAGCTCGAGCACGCGCATCGGTGTTCCCTCGTCGCCGCAGGTGATGCAGTGTTCCTGCTCGCAACTCACTCGATCACGCTCGCCTTGAGCTCCTCCAGCTCCTGCTCGTACTCCGCCCCCATCTGCTCGAGCAGCCGGAGCGTCGCATGCGCTTCCTCTTCGTCGACCTTCGACAGCGCGAAGCCGACATGGATCAGCACCCAATCCCCCGGCTGTGCGTCACCGCCGTTGCCATCCGCCAGCAGGCTGACGTTGATATTGCGCCGCACGCCCGCCACGTCCACCTTCGCGATCTGGTTGGCTGGGTCGACCAGCTCCACCACCTGTCCGGGGATTGCCAGGCACATGAGCGCCTCGGTATATCACCCCCGCCGACAGCCGTCCGAGAAGTAGTAATTCCGGTGACGTAATCCTGATTACCACCCTGACCGCTGACCGGGTGGCGACGATTGCCCTTCGTCGTAGACTTGGCCGCCAGGCCCGGGTCCTCCTGAGGCCTCGAGCGAGAGGGTTAGGCTGCACGATGACCTGCAACGGGACGTCGAACTGAAGCCGTACGACGAGCACGAGGTCCGCGCTGCCTGGGCCGCCAAGGTCGGCTCGCGACCCCACGCGAGCTCTTACCAGTACCTCCTCGACATCGACGTCGATCTCGCAGATGAGCTCGACGTGCGGATGCGCCTCGCGGCACGGCCGGCCGTGACGGCGGTGACGTTCGAGGCCGACGCGGGGCGGCTCAGGCTCTCCGAATGGCTCGCGGCCGCATCCTCAGGGTTCGGTGTACTGGTGCTCGACGGCGTGCTCGCGGCCAACGTCCGCGTCAGCGATCGGATCGCCGCCGAGCTGGTCGGTGCCGGAGACCTGATTCAGCCGCCGTGCAGGGAGGATGCCGAGATCGCGTGTGAGGTCGGCTGGCGGGCCCTGCAGCCCGCGCGCTTCGCGGTCCTGGACGCGGCGTTCACGGAGCGCGTTCAGCCGTGGCCGCAGATCACCCAGGTCTTGCTGCGGCGTCTGAGCAAACGGACCCGCAGGCAGCACGTGCAGCGGGCGATCTCCGCCCAGCCCCGGCTGGAGGTCCGCCTCGCGCTGATCCTATGGCACCTCGCCGCTCGCTGGGGCAGGGTCGAACCGGGGGGAATCCGCCTGTCGCTGCCCCTGACCCACCAGCTCCTCGGTCGCATGATCGGCGCCGAGCGGCCATCCGTCTCCCACGCGCTGGCAAGGCTTGCTCACTCCGGAGTCGTCAACGGCCAAGGCGATGAATGGCATCTCCATGGGGACGTCGACGAGCACCTTGCGGCGATGATCGAACCGGCCGGCGATCAGGTTCAGGAACTGAGCGCGCCGATCGCCTTACACCGGCCACGCTGATGCGACGCGTCGAGTTCGGGGCGGGACACGCGCACGCCGAGCGTCAGATCGTGTCGGTCGTCTGGCTGACCAGCGGACTGGGGTGCGACGGTGACTCCGTGGCGATGACAGCCGCCACCAGCCCCAGCCTCGAGGATCTGATCAAGGGCGTTCTGCCCGGAATGCCGCGAATCGTGATCTACAACGCGATGCTCGCCTACGAGAGCGGCGATGACTTCGTGCGCTCGTTCCGGCGCGCGGCAGCCGGCGAGCTCGACCCGTTCGTCCTGGTGCTCGAGGGCTCGGTGCCGAACGAGCAGCTCAGTGGCGAGGGCCATTGGTCCGGCTTCGGGGTCGATCCCGAGACCGGTCAGCCGATCGACGTCTGCCAGTGGATCGACCAGCTGGCGGCGAAGGCGGCAGCGGTGCTCGCGCTCGGCACCTGCGCCGCGTACGGTGGCATTCCCGCGATGCGTGGCAATCCCACCGGGGCGATGGGCCTGCGGGACTACCTGGGTTGGGGCTGGACCTCCCGGCGCGGACTGCCGATCGTCAACCTCCCGGGTTGCCCGGTCCAGCCCGACAGCATCACCGAAACGCTGCTGCGCCTCGCGATGCGTCTCGCCGGCGCCGAGGAGATGTTCGAGCTCGACGATCAGGGCCGGCCGCGGCGGCTGTTCGAGCGCACCGTGCAGGAGGGCTGCGGCCGAGCCGGCTTCGCCGAGCAGGGGGAATTCGCGGCCACGCCGGCCGACCACCGCGGCTGCCTGGTCAAGCTCGGCTGCATGGGTCCGGTCGTCAAGTGCAATGTCCCGGTGCGCGGCTGGGTGGGCGGGATCGGCGGCTGCCCGAACGTCGGCGGGATCTGCATCGCGTGCACGATGCCGGGCTTCCCCGACAAGTTCATGCCGTTCATGGAACCGAATCAGTTGGGCAGTGTCGCGGCGGCCGGCGCACGGTTCACCTACGGACCCGTGATGAGGCGGCTCCGGGCGCGCGCGGTCCGCCGCCACTTCGATCGCGAGCCCAAGTGGCGCGGGCAGCGGGATGAGCTCGCGACCGGGTATCAGCGCCGATGGTGATCGTGCCATGCCGATTCGGCTGATCTTCCGGTGCGATTTCTGTGCTGCCGCGCCCGATCCCGCGACCCAGCTGAGCCTCGAGTACCAGCTGCGGGAGCTGGCCTTCGGTGAATATCTCGACGTCCCTCCGGGACGCTGGCTCTGCTGGCTCGGAGGCGGGCCGCTCGGGCCGCGAAGGTACGCCTGCAGCGCCCACCGCGCCGAGCTGACGGCGTACCTGCGCGAGCACTACGGCACGATCGCACCCCATCCCTGGCGGATGCCGCCGTATCCGAGCTCCAGGCGCTCGCCCGACACCGAACGGGCGATCCGTCATGGCGGCCTCTCACCGATGCCGAAGTGGGGCGCATGGTGAGCGACGCCGATCCACTCGCCCGACCGGTGTTCGCGACCGACGGCTACAAGCCGTTCGGCGAGTTCACGCTTGCCGACGTCGAGGCTCGTGCCCGCGAGCTCGCCACAGCGGTCGGTTGGGGGCCGACCGCCCGGGTCGCCTCGGTCGCGCGCGCCTGGTCAGAGCTGGCGCGCGCGATGTCGCGCGCCGGGGCCACGACCGTCGGGCAGCTCAGCTCCGAGGAGACGGCGGAGTTCGCCCGTCGCACATGGGTGGTCCCGCCGGGTGGGGGGCTGCTGTGAGCGCCGGCGTGGTGAACGGCGCTGTGAGGGCGTAGCCGGCCGGGGCGCGGGGGCGTGGCCGGCCGGGGCGGGGCGTAGGCGGCCGGGGCGCGGGGCGTAGTCGGCCGGGGCGTGAGGTCGTCGGGGGCGTGGGGGCTTGCCCCGGACGCCGTTTGGTGCGGTCAGCTCTGAAAACGGGGCTGGTGAAGGGTGGCCGGGCTGGAGGGTGTCAGCAATCTGACAATTTCGGCTGCATAAGGGGACAAATCGCCCGCGCCTGCTGGGCCTTGGTCAATTTTGCACGTGGGGCATGCTTATCTAACCGCGGTCGATTTGGGGTGTGGACTTTGGGACTTTAAGCATGCTGCGGACGGGGATTTTCGCCCCACGCCAGCCTCCCACCGCAAGCCACCTTTCACCAGCGCCGTTCACCGAGCCGAACGCCACCGACAGCTCGGCCGAGTCACCTGGCCCGGGTCACCTGGCCCGAGTCTCCTGGCCCGAGTCTCCTGGCCCGAGCCACCGTGGCCCGAGTCTCCTGGCCCGGGTCGCCCACCGCCCCCTACGGAACCCAGCGCTCGTTCAGCTCGCGCCAGCTCGGCGGCGGCCCTTCGAGCTCGTTCCGGTCGCCGGCCCGCAGGCCGTCGAGGATCAGCCCCAGGTAGCGGCGGCGCAGCTGCTCGGTGCGGCTACGGTCCGCGAGCTTGACCGCCGCCACGAGCTCGAAGATCATCGATACGTCGTGAACGTCGAGGTCGGGCCGCAAGGCCGACTTGACGCGGTCGAACAGGCCCTGGAGCAGCTGGTTGGCGCGCTCTGCCAACGCGAACATCTCCTCGGTGGGGGTGAAGCTTCCCGCGAGCGCGAGGGTCATCGAGCTCGTGTCGGCGTCGACCAGCCGGCGCAGATAGTCGGCGAATGTCGTCCAGTCGTCGCGCTCGTCGGCGAGCGCTGCCTCGGTTTCGTCTACGAACCGCTTTAGCCCGTCGTAGCAGAGCTTGCGCAGCAGCTCCTCTTTGCTGCCATAGCGGGTGTAGAGGGCGCTGATCCCGACGCCGGCGTGCTTGGCGACGGCTGTGATCGGTGCCTCCGGGTCCGCCAGGAACACCGCCCGCGCCGACTCGAGGATCAGCTGATCGTTGCGCGCGGCCTGCGCGCGCCGCCCGCTCAGGGGAGATGGAGTCGGCGCTGGCATCGGGTCAGAGGGGGTGTGGGGCCGTACGGGGGGCTTGGGGAGCCGGACACGGTGTGGAGCGATACCGGGTCGCGGAGCGGCACCGGGTCGCGGAGCGATACCGGGTCGCGGAGCGGCACCGGGTCGTGAAGCGGCACCGGGTCGTGAAGCGGTACCGGGTCGCCGGGCGGTACCGGGTCGTGGAGCCGTATAGCAGTGTTGTGGAGACGTACGAGATGATTCGCTGTATCGTAGCGGAACGGATGGTTCCATTCTGCTCGCAGCGCGCCCTCGGCCGGGCACTGCTCGCGCGTCAGCTGCTGCTGGCCCGGGCGGAGCTGCCGGTGACGGCCGCGGTCGAGCACCTCGTCGGCCTCCAGGCCCAGGCGACCCCGCCCCCGTACTACGGTCTGTGGTCGCGACTGGAGGCGTTCGATCCGCACCAACTGGGACGGACACTGCTAGATCGCGAGACCGTGCGCCTGCGGCTGATGCGAGGGACCGTCCACCTGGTGACGGTTCGCGACGCGGCCATGCTGCGGCCGATTGCGCAGTCGGTCATCGATCGCGGTCACCGCGCCGCTTTCGGCCGGCGAATGACCGGCGTCGACCCACCCCGTCTCGTGGCAGCGGTCCGGGAACTGCTGTCCGACGGCCCGTTGACGGCGCGTCAACTCGGCCATCGCCTGGTCGAGGCGGGCATTGGTGGGGACGTCGAGGCGATCGGCTACACGGCCGTCGCCTACGTGCCGCTGGTCCAGATTCCACCCAGGGGGGTGTGGGGAGCGGGCGGCCAGGCCAAGTACCTGACGCTCGAGCAATGGACCGGATCGCGGCTCGAACCCCGACCGTCGATCGATCAGGTCGTGCTTCGCTACCTCGCCGCGTTCGGCCCGGCGTCGGTGATGGACGTCCAGAACTGGTCGGGCCTCACACGGCTCAAGGCTGTCCTCGCCCGACTTCGTCCGCAGCTGGTCACCTTCACCGACGATCGCGAGCGAGAGCTGTTCGACCTCCCCGACGCACCCCGCCCGGACCCGGATACCCCGGCGCCGCCGCGATTCCTGGGTCAGTTCGACAACGTGCTGCTCGGCCACGCCGACCGCCGGCGCATCATCCCGGAAGACGTGCCCGCCGACGCGCAGCAGACGCAGGGCCAGAGCGGGCAGCGGTGGACCAACCACCTGCTGGTCGACGGCACCTTGCGCGCGTCGTGGTGGGTCGAGAATCACGGCAAGGAGCGAGCGGCATTGACGATCCGTCCGTTCGCCAGGTTCTCGTCCGGGGAGAGGAGGGCCGTTTGCGAGGAAGCCGAGCGGATCCTCCCGCTGGCCGCGGCGGGGGCAGCGATCCAGGAGCTGCGGTTCGCGGCGGCATGACCGCCCCGGCCGACCCTCCCGCACGCACCGCCCCGGCCGACCCTCCCGCACGCACCGCCCCAGCCGACCCTCCCGCACGCACCGCCCCAGCCGACCCTCCCGCACGCACCGCCCCAGCCGACCCTCCCGCACTCACTGCCGCGGCGGCCTCCCGCACTCACCGCCGCGCCGGGAACCCACGCGAACGGCTCAGGCCGTCGTCCGCACGAACCGCCCGCGCAGCTCAGTCTTCTTGAACTTCCCCGTCGCCGTGCGCGGGATCTCGTCGATGAACTCGAACCGGTCGGGCAGCTGCCACTTCGCGAATTCCCCCCCGAGGTGTTCGCGGAGCTCCTGCTCGCTTACCTCCGCACCCTCGTGCGTTACGACCACGGCGAGCGGCCGTTCGCCCCAGCGGTCGTCGGGAACCGCGATCACGGCTGCCTCGGCGATCGCCGGGTGGGCCATCAGCAGATTCTCGAGGTCGACGGAGGAGATCCATTCGCCCCCGGACTTGACGAGATCCTTGGTGCGGTCGCAGATCCGGATACAGCCGTGGCGATCGATCTTGACGATGTCGCCGGTCTGGAACCACCCGTCGTCGGTGAACTTCTCCGTGCCCGTGCCGCGGTGGTAGGCGGCCGCGACCCACGGTCCACGGACCTCGAGCTCGCCCATCGTCTCGTCGTCCCAGGGGATCAGCTCGCCGTCGTCACCACGGCCCCGGATCTCGACGAACGGGGACGGCACGCCCTGGCGGGCGCGGAAGTCGTACTGGTCCTCGACGGGAATGTCGTCAAGCGCGATCGGCAGGCGCGCGACGCTGCCGAGCGGCGAGGTCTCCGTCATCCCCCACGCTTGGATGATCGTCAGGCCGTGGCGGTCGAAGCCCTGAAGCAGGCTCTTGGGCACCGCCGAGCCGCCGACGAGCAGCCGGTGCAGGCCGCGCAGATCCCAGCGATCCGGTTCGGCGTCGAGCGCCTGTAGGACCGCCATCCAGACGGTCGGCACGCCGGCGGTCATCGTCACGCGTTCGTCGGCCAGCAAGTCGAGCACGCTGACCGGATCGAGTCGAGGGCCCGGAAGCACGAGCCCGGCTCCGGCGAACGCGGCCGCGTAGGGAAGCCCCCAGGCGTTGGCGTGGAACATCGGCACGACCGGAAGGATCGTGTCGCGTCCCGAGATCCCCATGGTGTCGGGTAGCGCCGTGACGAGCGAATGCAGGACCAGCGCGCGATGCGAGTAGACCACGCCCTTCGGCCGGCCGGTGGTGCCCGACGTGTAACACATCGCACAGGCGCGGCGCTCGTCGAGGTCCGCCCAGGGGATCGGCTCGGCACCGGCGAGGAGCGACTCGTAATCGCTCGTGCCGTCGGGGACCGAGCCGGAATGCGAGACGACGATCACGTGCTCGAAGTGGTGAAGCTCGCGGAACGACTCGAAGACCTCGAGCAGCGATTCGTCGATAATGATCGCGCGGTCCTCCGCGTCGCCGGCGATGAATCCCAGCTCGTCCCGGTGCAGGCGAGGGTTGAGCGTGTGGATAACCGATCCCATCAGCGGCACCGCGAAGTAGGCCTCCAGGTGCTCGGGCTGGTTCCACAGCAGTGTCGCGACCCGGTCGCCGTCGCCGATTCCCAGCGCCCGCAGCGCACCTGCAAGCCGGTGGGCGCGGGCCGCGCACGCGCCAAGCGTGGTCCGGTGCAGCTGGCCATCGGGCCGGCGCGAGACGACTTCCCGCGCAGAGAAGATCTGCTCCGTACGCGTGACGATCGACGTCAGCGTCAGCGGGAAGTCATCCATCATCAGGCCATCGCGCATCGTCTCGCCCTCGTCTCGCCCATCGTCTCGGTCATGCTCTCCTCCGAATTCGAGATCCTCTCAGAGGACAGCATGATCGGCGGCGCCCGGCCGTGCAACCAGCCCGGTGGGCCCACCGACCCGGCGCGACCCACCAAGGCAGAGCTCTATGCGGCGACCGCCAAGGGCTCGGGCACCCGCTCGCGGGCGGCCTGGGCTTCCTGGCCGGCCTCGCTCGAGCCCCCAGATCGAGGTCCGGGCACCGCGAGCCGGACAATCTTCTTGACCACCGAGCCGAACTGCTTGTGCAGCGGCCCGGCGTTGTACGGCAGACCGTAGCGCTCGCAGATCTCGCGGACCTGGACCGCGAGCTCAGCGTAGCGGTGCGCCGGGATGTCAGGGAACAAGTGATGCTCGATCTGGTGGCTGAGATTGCCGCTGAGGATGTGGAACAGACGGCTGCCGGTCAGGTTCGCCGAGCCGAGCATCTGGCGCAGGTACCAGCCGCCGCGGGTTTCGCCCTCGACCTCCTCCTCGGAGAACTCCTCGACGCCGGCCGGAAAGTGGCCGCAGAAGATGATCGTGAACGACCACAGGTTGCGGATCAGGTTCGCGCTGAGGTTTCCGGTGATCACGAACGGCGCGCCCGGACCGGCCAGCAGTGGGAACGCGACGTAATCCTTGAGCACCTGCCGCCGTCCCTTGCGCCACACGGCTTGCAGGATGTCGCGCTTGTCGCTCAGCTTGATCTCGCCCTGCTCGATCCGGTCGATCTCCAGGTCGTGGACGGCGACCCCCCACTGGAACAGGGCCGCGAGCAGCAACGCGTAGAGCGGATTGCCGAGGTCACGAGGGCGCCACTGCTGGTCCTCTGACATCCGCAGGATCCCGTAGCCAATGTCGCGGTCCTTGCCGAGCACATTGGTGTGCGTATGGTGCATGTAGTTGTGGGAATAGCGCCACTGGTCGCTCGGGCAGGCCGTATCCCACTCGAAGCGCTTGGAGTCGAGCGCGGGATCCTTCATCCAGTCGTACTGGCCGTGCATCACGTTGTGGCCGATCTCCATGTTGTCGAGGATCTTCGACAACGACAGCGCGGCCACGCCGCCGAGCCATGCGGGGGGCAGGAAGCCCGCGAACAGGAGTCCGCGTCCGGCGACCTCGAGTCCACGCTGGGCTTTGATCACGGCGCGGATGTAGTCGGCATCGCGCTCGCCAAGCTCCGCGCGAGTGCGGTTGCGCAGCTCGTCGAGCTCGCGGCCGAGGGCCTCGAGTTGATCTGCGCTCAGGTTTGGATGTTCGGTAGTCATTGCAGCTCCTTGTCAGATTTCGAGTGCGACGTCTCCCTCGGGGACCGAGACGCACAGCTGTATGTCCTCGTCTTCCTCGGCCGAAAGCTCGCCGGTGAGGACGTTGCGGACCGCACCAGCGGACTTGCGGCAGGTGCAGGTGTGGCAGATGCCCATCCGGCAGCCGAACGCGGGTGTCAGCCCGGCTGCCTCCACCTGTTCGAGCAGCGTTCCGCCCGCGATCGGCGCGGCCTGGTCGCTACGCACAAACCGCAGCGTTCCGTTCGCGGAGGCCCCGGTGACGGTCAGCGTCGGCGGCGCGAACGTCTCGGCCAAGATCGAGTCGGGCGAGCCGCCGAGCTCATCCCACGCCGCGCCTACTGCTTCGATCAGCCGCCGCGGTCCGCAGACAGCCACCGCAAGCTCGTCCGGGTCGCCGACCAGCCGGCGGATGGCGCCGGCACTGACGCGCCGGCCCCCCTCGCGGGTGGCCACATAGGCGAGGCGCAGATTCGGACGGCCTGCAGCGAGCTCCTGCACCTGGGCTCGGTAGAGCCAGTCAGCCGCGGTGCGGGCGTAGTGCAGGAACACCACCTCGCCCTCGTGGCGCTCGTCGCAAAGCGTGCGCAGCATCGAGATCACCGGAGTCACGCCGCTTCCGCCACTGATCAGCAGCAGGCGTGCCGGCCGGGGCTCGGGTAGGACGAACTCCCCCTGGGCGCCGCCGAGGTGAACGATCTGGCCCGGCTCGAGCCCAGCGTCGAGGTGGCGCGACATACGGCCCTGTGGATGAACTGTGACGGTGAGCTCAAGGCCTTTGCGGCAGTGCTGCGAACTGGCCGGCGAGTACGTGCGGGTATGCCGGACACCGTCGATCTCGACGCCCACGCGTACGAACTGGCCGGCGCGGAAGCCGGACCAAGCCGCGTTCGGTCGCAGCTTCAGCGTCACGCTGCGCTCCGTCTGGTGGCTGACGGCCGTGACCTCGGCCCGCGCGTCATGGACGGTCAGAGCAGGGCGGATCAGCTCGAGATAGCGGTCGACCCCATGGGGCCCGACGAGCAGATCGACGAGCGGGGAGCGGAGCAGTCGTAGCGTTGCAGGCATCGTTCCCAACATAAGATAGTGGACGATTGTTCACTAAGTAGCTTAGGGGCAGTCTTCCATCTTCGTCAAGAACTAAACTGTTAAAGACGCGATGTCAGTGAACAGACGTACACGTCGGCCGAGGAGCGTGGACCGGCATTCGACCGCAACCGCTCACAAGCGGCGGACCCAGGCCGAGCGCCGGCAGCACACGCGCCAGGCGCTGCTCGACGCGGCCCTGCTGCAGATGGAGGCGGGCGAGAGCTTCGACTCGCTCAGCCTGCGCAGCGTCGCTCGCGCCGCCGGAATCGTGCCGGCCGCGTTCTACCGCCACTTCGAGAGCATGGACGAGCTCGGTCTGGTGCTCGTCGAGGAATCGTTCCGCACGCTTCGCGGCATGCTGCGCGAGGCGCGCGAGGGGGGACCGCCACCCGACCACGTCATCCATCGGTCGGTCGAGATCCTGATCGGATACGTGCGCGAGCATCGCCAGCACTTCGCATTCGTCGCGCGGGTGCGCTCGACTGGCAACGGCGTGCTTCGGCATGCGATCCGCAACGAGATCAGGCTGTTCACGAGCGAGCTGGCGACCGACCTCGCCCGCTACCCGATGATGCGCGAGTGGAGCACCGAGGACCTGTTGATGTACGCGGCGCTGCTCGTGAACACGATGATCGCGACCGCCGAGGCGATCCTCGACCTGCCCACCGCGGGCCACGGATCGCCGACGCAAGGTGAGGAAGAGATCGCCCGCATGGCGGAGAAACAGCTGCGCCTGACCCAACTCGCGGTGCCGCATTGGCGTAGCGGCGCGCGCCATTCGCCTTGATCACGGGCTCCGGAAGGCGTCGCGATCGCGCTTGAATCTTGTACCCGGGTTTCTGATTGCATAGGTTACGGCCGATCCGCGTGACGGACCCTGACTACATCCGCCCCCTGGCCGAGCTCGCGGTGCAATTCGGCGCCAACGTGCAGCCGGGCCAGATCGTGTCGATCTCGTCGGAGCCCGGCAAGGAGCCGCTGGCCCGAGCGATCGCCGAAGTCGCCTATGAGCAGGGGGCCAGGTACGTCGACATGTCCGTTTTCGACGTCCACGTAAAGCGCGCGCGGGCGCTCCACGCAGATCCGGCGACCCTGTCGTACGTGCCACCGTGGATTGGCGCGCGGGTGCTCGCGCTCGGCGAGCATCGCGCCGCGAGCATCGCGCTCACCGGTCCCGTCGCGCCGCGGATCATGACCGGGGTCGATCCCGCGCTGCTGGGCCGCGACATGCTCCCCCAGGTCAAGGAATCCGCTGAGATCGTCAACGAGCGCAAGACCAATTGGACAGTCGTTCCATGCCCCACTCCCGGCTGGGCGGCGGAGGTCCATCCGGGGCTCCCCCCAGACCAGGCGCTGGCGCGGCTCTGGCAGCAGATCGGGCACACGTGCCGGCTCGACGAGCCGGATCCGGTCGCCGCTTGGCGCAGCCGGCTTGACCGGCTCGTAGACGTCGCCGGCAAGCTCGATGCGCTTGGGCTGGATGCGCTGCACTACGAGGGGCCGGGGACCGATCTGACCATCGGCCTGCTGTCGAGCAGTCGTTGGCTGTGCGCCCAGTTCTCGACTGCCGGGGGGATCGTGCACACGCCCAACATCCCCACCGAGGAGGTGTTCACGACCCCCGACCCGCAGCGCGTCGACGGGGAGGTCCAGGCCACCAAGCCGCTGTTCACCTCGGGTGTGCTGATCACCGGGCTGCGGGTCCGATTCGAGGCAGGCCGGGCGGTCGAGATCACCGCCGATCGGGGAGCGGGCACATTGCAAGCTCTATCCGAGCGCGATTCCGGCGCTGCCCGGCTTGGGGAAGTGGCGCTCGTCGACCGGGAGAGCCGCATCGGCGCGCTCGACACGGTGTTCCTGGACACGCTGCTGGACGAGAACGCGGCCAGCCACGTCGCGCTCGGCCAGGCGTACGAATTCTCCGTCGAGGACGAGCGGGATCGGGAGCGCAGCAACCGCAGCGAGATCCATGTCGACTTCATGATCGGCAGCGACGAGGTCGCCGTGACGGGGCTGACCCGTGACGGCCGCGAAGTGCCGCTGCTGCGCGGGGGGGCATGGCAGCTGTGAGCATTGGACGCTAGGCTAAACGCCGGCCGGAGAGGTGCCGGAGCGGTTGAACGGGCGCGACTGGAAATCGCGTAACGGGGGTTGACCTCGTTCGGGGGTTCGAATCCCCCCCTCTCCGCTGAGACGAGGCGGCGGTCCTCGAGGCGGCGGTCCTCGAGGCGGCGGTCCGCGAGACCCGGCTGAACCCGAGCAAAAGGGTGCTAGGCCAAAAACCTAGGGTGTTCCCCGATGCAAGAGACCGCTCGCAGCGCGACGCTTGTCGCGTTTGACGACACGCGCATCAGTCCATCTATGGCAAGCGGTGCTGGCGGTTGCTGCGGCCGGCCTCGTCCTCTTGACAGCGGCGCGGGTCGCCGCGCCGGGACCGGGCGCCGCGACTCGCGGTCTCGGGGGACTACCGGCCGGGGCGCGTGCGCTCGTCTCGCGTACGGTGGGGCAGGCCGATCCGCGCTTCGCGGTGCGCCGGCATGGACCGGGCTGGATCGCCGGCAATCCCTCGCAGGGCATCAGGCTCTCGTTCGGGCACGGTCGGGCGACAGTCGAATCCGGCGAGCTGACCTGGTCGCTCGGGCTGCGCGCGATCGGTCATGGCGCGAGCCTCACCTCGGTCCCGCTCGCCGCGCCAACCGCTCGCGCCAACTCGGTCGCATTCATCCGCCCCGGACTGACGGAGTGGTACGCGAACGGGCCGCTGGGGTTGGAGCAGGGCTTCACGCTGGCGCGGCGGCCCCGCGGCGGCCAGCGCGGGCCGCTGACGCTGGCGTTGGGGCTGCCCGCCGGCGTCGGCTTGCGACTGCTCGATCACGGCCATGGCCTCGTGCTCGGCGACTCGGGGACCGCGCCGCGCGGGCCCCGAACCGCGCCGCTTTACTACTCCGGGCTGTCCGCGCTCGATGCGTCCGGACATGCCCTGCGTGCGTGGCTGGACGTTCGTGCGGGCCGCCTGCTGGTGCGCGTGGACGATTCGGGCGCCCGCTATCCGCTGCGGGTCGACCCGTTCGTGCAGGCGAAGCTGACAGCCTCAGGCGGCGGCGCCGGCGACGCGCTCGGCTTCTCCGCGGCGGTGTCGGGGGACGGCTCGACGATCGTCGTGGGGGCGGTCGGTGCGAATTCGCTGCAGGGAGCCGCCTACGTGTTCACCCGCGGGCTCGGAGGCTGGGCGACCGAGTCGGCGCCGGCGACGCTGACCGCCTCGGACGGGACGAGCGGCAATCAGTTCGGTTGGTCGGTCGGAGTGTCCGAGGACGGGTCGGTGGTGATCGTGGGCGATCCGTTCGCGCCGGTCAGCTCGAACTCACACCAGGGCGAGGCGTACGTGTTCACCCGCCCCGTCGGCGGATGGTCGAGCGAGACCGAGGCCGCGAAGCTGACCAACCCGACCGGCGGCACCGGTGACGAGCTGGGCTGGTCGGTCGCGGTCTCGGGCGATGGCACGCTGGCGGTCGCCGGCGCGCCGGGCGTCAACTCCGGCACGGGCGCCGCCTACATCTTCACCTCCTCGGGCGGCTCGTGGTCGCCGCTGCAGACGTTGACCGCCGCGGACGGCGCCGGGGGCGACGCGCTCGGCACCTCGATCGCGATGGCGAGCGATCGATCCACGATCGTCGCCGGCGCTCCCGGCGCAAGCGCCAGCCAGGGGGCCGCCTACGTGTTCGAGCCCCGCCCAACGTTCCCGTTCGGTTGGGGTCAGTTCGGCAAGCTGACCGCCGCCGACGGCGCGGCCGGCGATCGCCTCGGGTCCTCGGTCGCGTTGACTGATGCGACAGTGATCGCGGGCGCCCCCGACGCCAAGATCAACTCGACCACGGCGCAAGGCGCGGCTTACATCTTTCTCAAGCCGTTCAACCCCGTCCTGAACACGTGGAAGAACGCCACATCGACGGCCAAGCTCACGTCCGGCGACGGCGCGGCCAACGATTACCTCGGCTGGTCGGTGGGCCTGTCGGGCGACGGGTCGGTCGCCGTCGCAGGGGCGCCGACGACGAATTCGCTGCCGACGGCGGGGCACGGCCCCGGGTCTGCGTATCTGTTCGCCCGCCCGAGCTCCGGCTGGAAGAGCGCGACCGAGACCGCCAAGTTGACGGCGGCCGACGGTGTCGCGGGAGATGCGGCCGGTTGGTCGGTCGGGCTGTCGTCGGCCGGCTCCACCATCGCGGTCAGCGCCCCGCGGGCCAAGATCGCCGGCAACGCCGAGCAGGGGGCCGGGTACGAGTTCACCGACACGACCTCGACCGCGGCGAGCTGCCAGCCGACGACGGTACTGGTGGGCCAATCCAGCACCTGTAGCGCAACAGTCACCGACACGGGCTCGGGGATCGTCACGCCGACCGGGTCGGTGAGCTTCAAGAGCGACTCGAGCGGTGCGTTCGGAAGCGGAGGCTCATGCGCGCTGGCGGCCGCGGCGAGCGCCGGCACGGCGTCCTGCCACGTAAGCTACACGCCGACGGCGGAGGGCTCAGGGACCCACACGATCTCGAGCACGTACGGCGGTGACGCCGGCCATGCCGGCAGCAGCTCGCCGACGCAACTCGCGGTTTCACTGGCCACGACCTCGACCTCGGTTCAGTGCCAGCAGCAGCTGGTCGCCGTCGGGAGCGCGGACGTGTGCACTGCGCTTGTGACGGACACCGGCCCGAGGCCCTCGCCTCCGACGCAGAGCGTCAGCTTCACCACCGACTCGAGCGGTTCGTTCACGGGCGGCGGAGCGTGCACCCTGACACCGGCCGACGCCACGGCTTCCTCCTGCTCGGTCAGTTACACCCCCGCCGCGGTCGGCTTCGGCACACACGAGATCACAACCCGCTACGGGAGCGATCCAGCCCACACCGCAAGCCTGGGCACGACCCAGATCGGGGTCGAGCTGGCATCGAGCTCGCTGTCGCTGAGGTGCGTTCCGGCACATGCCGCCGTGCGTACGAGCACGACCTGCACGGCGAGCGTCGCCGACACCTCATCGGGGTCACTGACGCCCTCCGGCCGGGTGCAGTTCACCACCGGTGGCCCGGGACGGTTCGGCGGCGGCGCAATCTGCACGCTGGCCGGATCGCCCTCCCCCGGCGTCGCGTCGTGCCACGTCAGTTACACCCCGTCCGGCAGAGGCTCAGGAACCCACACACTGACGGCCGGCTACGGCGGCGACTCGAACCACTTCGCGGCCACCGGGAGGACCAGCGTCACCGTGGGCCAGCCGCTTCCACAGGTAACCGTCACGGGCCGCAAGCTGCGGGCCGCCCACGGCGCTGTCACGTTCGCGTTGCGCTGCCCCGCGGGCGAGACGTTCTGCGCGGGTACCTTGTCGCTGTACGCGGGAACACACCGGGTGCTACTGGCCCGCGGCCAATTCCGGATCTCGGGCGGCAAATCAGGCGCGCTCAAGGTCCGACTGCGCACCCAGGCCCTGGGTGCACCCCGCGGGCACACCTCGCTGCGCGTAACCGTCGTGATCTCGGCACACGACCGGGCCCGCCGCAGCGCAACGACGACCACCAACGGGATCACGCTCGTGCTCAGCGGTCCCGCTCACGGCTAGACCAAGGGGAGAGCTGATGTGTGAACGCCACAGGATCGTCAGAACCGTCCGCAACGTAGCCGTGTTGGCGCTCGCGCTGACTGGCATGATCGCGTCGGTCGCGCAGGCCGGCACCGGATACGTGATCCAGCAGCGCGAGGGCCAGGACCTCTCGACGCTCACGCTCGCGCAGTCAGGCCTGCGCTACGACCTGCTTTCGCCGCTGCCCCGCAATGGAACCGTCAAGGGCCCGAAGCCGTCGCCGATGCTGGGGCTGATCATCGTCTACAAAGGCGCCCGCCTGTTCCTGCTCGACCCCGTGCACCGGACCTACGAGCCGCTCGCGCTCTCAAGCGCGGTCTCCAGCTATCAGTCGGAGCTGAAGCTGATCGCTCGCGCGCAACCGTTCCAGGGACTGCCGGCGCCTCCAGCCTCGCAGGCACGGGCGGCGAAGGCCGGCGGCTCGCAACCGGCGCGACTGCGGGCGCTGGCGCTGACGACACGGATCGGCCCGGTCCGCGCCCGCGCCTACCTGCTGCAGCAGGGCACACTGCGCGAGCGGCTGTGGTACGCCGCCGCGCTGCCGGAGCCACCCTCGAACGTGCGCTCGCTGCTGGTGCAGGCGCTCAGCGGCTCGGCGGCGGGGCCGCTGGACAATGCCCTGCGCGCCCATGCGGCGCAGTTCCCGCTGCGGATCGACATCGCGTCCGGCCGTCGCTTCAACACCGTGCTGAGCACGCTGAGCATCAAGCGGCGCAGCATCGGGGCCCAGGTGCTCACGCCGCCCCGCGGATATCGCCGGCAGGATCTGCTGCCGTCCGGGACCGGGTCCTCCGCGCAGGCGCACAAGGCGGACGTGCCGGCGGACCCGCTGCGCTGCGGGATCCTCGTCGTCAACCTCGTCGGCTGTTTGACCGGCATCACCTCAGGGCCGGTCAGCTCGCACCCCGCGATCTACGCGTTCTACTGGGGCGGGAAGTTCGCCCAGCACCTCGATTACGTCAGCTCGATCAATCATGCGCTCGAGACGATGGTCGGGAACGAGTTCGCCGATCCGAATTCGCAGTCGTTCTGGGGCCCCCTCGGCCAGTACGGCGTCGGGCAGGGGAGCTTCCTGGGCTACGACGTGATCGGCGCCAACCCGGACGCGAGCGTCGGCTCGTGGAATTACTTCGACATCGAGTACTTCGTGCTCACCCACCGCTGGGGCTACGACGCGCCGAAGTACTGGTGGAGATGGTCCGACCAGGACCCGATCATCGCGATCTTCGTCGACGAGAAGGAGGTCGACCCCAGCGGCTGGGACGGCTATCACGCGTTCGCGCTGACCGAGGGCACCCTGCTGCCGTTCCTGATCCATCCGGGACTGCCGTTCTTCATCATCAAGGTGCCGGATCTGGAGAGCATCTCGCACGACATCGAGAGCCCGGCGTACCTCAGTGCCGTCGATACTGCGAGCGAGCGCGCCTCGCATGAGTTCGTCGAAGCCGCGACGGACCCGTACCCGTTCGTGAGCTGGGCCGATCCGCTCAAGGAGCCGATCTGGTCCCAAGGCGAGATTGCCGACATCTGCCAGCAGGGGAACATCGCCCCCTGGGGGATGAACACCCGTGTGGTGGAGCACGGAACCGCGGTCCAGCCGTTCTGGTCGAACGACGCGAACGCGTGCGTTCCCGACGCCCGGCCGAATGTCCAATTGGTCTTTCCCTCAGGCGGCGACACGTTCACCTGGCGTTCGCCGGCGACGTTCGCGGTCAAGACCGACGATATGTTCGACAACGGCCCCGTAGCCGACAGCGGCATCACCTGGAGCGTCGACGGCCAGGCCGTCGGGGAGGGGCACATCTTCAGCACCTCGAGTCTCAGCCCGGGCTCGCGCAGCGTCTCGGTGCACGTGGTCGACTCGCAGGGTGGAGAGCGCGACGCCGGCCCGGTCACGATCAACGTCGTCGCCCATCCGCCGACGGCGAGGATCGACGAGCCGACGAGCGGCGCCTCGTTCGGGTCCGATCAGACGGTCAACTTCCGCGGCTCGATGTTCGAT
Source organism: uncultured Solirubrobacterales bacterium (assembly GCA_963769695.1). Lineage (GTDB taxonomy): Bacteria > Actinomycetota > Thermoleophilia > Solirubrobacterales > Solirubrobacteraceae > Palsa-465. The sequence continues at coordinate 382,645 of CAVYMX010000008.1, forward strand.
CCTCAGCAGGGCGACCTGGGTCCGTTGGCGATCTGGTCGGTCGACGGCACGCAGGTCGGGACCGGGGCGTCGCTGTTCCAGTACCGGATCCCGACCCAGGGCCAGCACACGATCACGCTGTCCGGGACCAACGGCGCCGGCCTGAGTGCGAGCGCATCGACGACGGTCATGATCGGAGCGCCGACCGGCAAGCCCAGCGTCACGATCACCAGCCCGGCCGATAACTCGAGCTTCGGCGCCGGCACGCAGGTCACGTTCAGTGCCACCGCGACTACGTCGGGCGGAGCAACGGTTCCGGACTCGGGCTACAGCTGGAGCGACGATGTCGACGGACCCCTCGGCACCGGCCAATCGATCACGCACGCGCCGTCGGGTTCGATCTGCGAGATCGTCACCCACCACGTGACGGTGACGGCCACCGACAGCGACGGCCGCAGCTCGAGTGACACGATCACGGTCCAGGACGGCGGAATCTGCTGAGCGTGCGATAAGCATTGCACCAGCCTTCCGACGTCCGGCGATCGGTAAATTGCAGTGCTGAAAGCACGCTAAGTTTCCAGGGACCGGGACTATGCAGTCATCGACACCTCCACCACGGCCCGCTCTGAGGCTCGTTCACGGCGAGGCCGCCGAGACGGAGGTTTGGGCCTGGTTCTGCGGACGGTGTGCCGCGCCCCCGCCCGATGGCCAGGCTCCGATGCCGAGCGCCCGCGTGTGCCGGAGCTGTGGGCTCGGCTTGGTGCTCGAGACGCCCAGCGAGTCGGTCCCAACCGGCAGGGACGCATTCCTGGTACTCGACTCGGCTCTGCTCGTGCAGGCCGTGTCGCGGCGGGCCGAGACCGTGCTCGGTGTGGTCGAAGAGCTCGCGGTCGACCGCCCGGTGGGAGATTTTCTCGTTTCCGCGGATGCCGAGGGTCATGGACCAGGCGGGTTCGCCGGTGCAGTTGCCGAGGCGCTTGCACGCGGCCACACGCCGGTTGACGCGTTCGTTCGTCCGGCGAACACGTTCGGTGTTCGGCTGCGCGTCAGGATCGCCCCGTGCGGCCCCCCGCGCGCGGCGTTGCTCGTGCTGGCGCCGCAGCTCGGACCCCTTCGTAGGCTCCCGCGCTAGGCGTCGCGCCGGCCTCAGGCGGCGACGGCCGGGCGCAGCTAGCCCGTAGCGGGGGCGAGTACCTCCGGCGCGCCATAGCGAGCCAGCGGCGCCGGTAGGGTCACGGAGCCGTCGTCGCGCTGGCCGTTCTCGAGCAGCGCGATGATCGTCCGGCCGACGGCCACCGCGGTCCCGTTCAGCGTGTAGACGTTGGCCGGCTTGCCGTCGGCCGCCCGGTAGCGGATGTCGAGCCGCCGGGCCTGGTAGTCGGTCGTGTTCGAGCACGAGGTGAGCTCGCGGTAGCGGCCCTGGCCGGGCAGCCACGCCTCGACAGTCGTACTTCTTGGCGGCCGAGGCGCCGAGGTCGTTGACCGCGATCGCGACCACCCGGTAGGGGATCTCGAGCTCCTGGAGGATCGACTCCTCGATCGCGAGCAGCCGCTCGTGCTCGGCAGCTGCATCTCGGGGGCGACGAAGCTGAACATCTCGACCTTGTCGAACTGGTGCACGCGGAAGATCCCCCGGGTGTCCTTGCCCGGCCGCGCCGGCCTCGCGCCGGAAGCAGGTCGAGAAGCCGGCGTAGCGCAGGGGCAGCTCGTCGGCGGCGAGGATCTCGTCGCGGTGCAGCGAGGCGAGCGCCACCTCCGAGGTCCCGACCAGGTACAGGTCGTCCTCGGGCAGCGCGGTAGATCTGCTGCTCGGTGTCGGGCAGGAAGCCGGTCCCGTACAGCGCGTGCTCGCGCACCAGCACCGGCGGGATCACCGGCTCGAAGCCCTCGCCGATCAGCTTCTCGAGCGCGTAGCGGACGAGCGCGAGCTCGAGCAGGACCAGCTCGCCCCGCAGGTAGGCGAACCGCGAGCCCGACAGCCGCGCGGCCCGCTCCATGTCGATCCGCGGGCCGGCGAGCTCGAGGTGATCGCGGCCGGTCGGCGCCGGCCTCGCCGACCTCGCGCAGCACCGTGTCCTCGTCGGGGGCGCCTCGGAGCGGGAGGTTCGGGCAGCGCCGCCAGCGCGGCGTCGCGCTCGGCGCGAACGCGAGTCTCCTCGTCGCTGAGCGCCCGGCCCCGGGCGGCGAGCGCGGCCAGCTGCTCGCGCTCCTCGGGGGTCGGCGCGCCCTTGCGGCCGCGGCTGGCCCGGTTCTGCTCGGCGCGCAGCTCCTCGAGCTCGGTCGTGAGCGCGCGCCAGCGCTCGTCGAGCTCGAGCACCCGGTCGATCGTCGGCGGCCGCGTCGGGCCCGCGGCGCGCGAGCGCCGCGCGCACGGCGTCAGGGTCACGGCGGATCAGCCTGATGTCGAGAACGCGCGCCTCGCTAGAGCCGTCTTACTTCTTGGCCTTGGCGCTTGGTCGTGCGCCTTGGCGTGCGACCGCAGCGATCGCGCTCGTGGACGGTGCGTCGCGCTGGACGGTGCTCGCCGCGGGCGCTCGCGGCCGCCGCGGCGCGTTGGGCGCGGTCGGGAGCGTGCCGATCGGCTTCCGCTGGCACGGCGTCGACCCCGGGACGCTGCGGGCGCCTGGCGCCCGGCGTACTTGGCGACGAACTCCGCCACGTCGATCGCGTCCTGACCGACGACGACGTTCTGGGGCATGATCGGCGCCCGAGAAGCCGCCGTTCTCGATCGCGTACAGGACGCGCGTCGACCGGGCGCTCGCAGCGCACGTCGAAGTTCGGGCCGTTGTTGACACTGCGCGGTCGCGGAGTTCGTCGCCGAGCCGTGGGTCGCCGGCGTAGGAGAGCGTGTGGCAGCCCGAGCAGCGCTGCGAGAACAGCACGGCGCCCGCGGAACGTCGGCCTTGTCCGACTGCGGGACGCTGATCCTCTGGGTCCCGCAGGCCGCGTGCCAGGGCCGCGACCGCGATCGATGCACTCGTGATGAGGACCCTGACCGGCCGGCTCATCGGGCCGAGATCATAATCGGGATCACCATGTCAGGGCCTCGACGCGTCGAAGCTCGCGCTGGCCGCCGGGGCTGCTGCCGCACTCCTGTGCGGGTGCGCGCACACCGCACGTGGTCGCCAAGCAGCGGACGCTTCACGTCGCGCTGAGCGAGTACCGGGTCACGCCCCAGAGCGTTCGCGTCAGCGCCGGAGCGCTGACGATCTTCGTCCACAACTACGGGCGGCTCACCCACAACCTCGTGATCTCGCTCGGCGGCCAGCCCGAAGCGACGACCGAGCCGATCTGCGCCCGGGCGAGACGCGCCGAGCTCGACGGTCGACCCTCGCGCCCGGCAAGTACCTGATGGCCTCGACGATCCTGTCCGATCAGGCGCTCGGCGCCTACGGGACGTTGCGGGTCACCTCGTGAGCGAGCAGGCGGGTCACGTCCGTGCCCATTTCCGAGCGAGAAGGAGGCTCGCGGCGGGCGGCGAAAGAGTGCTGCCATCCCCGGCGCCGGCCAATGAGACGTTCGCCCCAGCCTCGCAACAGCGCGATCGTCCTCCTACGGCGGCAACCAGAGGAGGTCGGCGCCGGGGAGCCGAGCTGCGGCCACGCGGTATAACCAGCCGCGCCATGCCGCGAGCCGCCGCTCGAGCCTGAGCTGTTCCGCGAGGTCTTCGGCCGCTTCGCCACCGGCGTCGCGGTGATCACCAGCGCCGGCCCGACCGGGCCGGCGGCATGACCGCCAACGCGCTGTGCTCGCTGTCGCTCGATCCGCTGCTGGCGCTGGTGTGCTTCGAGAACCAGGCGCGCACGCTGCCGATCGTCCGCGAGGCGCGGACGGTTCGCGGTCAACGTGCTCGCCGCCGCATCAGGAGGACGCTGGCGCGGGTGTTCGCCTCCAAGCTGCCCGAGTCCGAGAAGCTCGAGGGCGTCGACGCACCGGTTCGAGACGGCGTGCCGATCATCGAGGGCACGGTCGCGTGGGCGGCTGCGAGCTGCGCGAGCTGATCGCGGGCGGCGATCACACGATCGCGATCGGCGAGGTCGATCGAGCATGGGCCTCGGCGACGGCGAGCCGCTGCTCTGGTACGCCGGCCGGTACCACGACGTGGCGCTTGGTAACGGGTCGAGACGGAGGGGCGGGATTGAAGCGGCTGGTCTAGTCGCCCCGGAACGCCCTCAGCCCGCGGTCCCCGCCGCCCGCGCCAGCAGCACGACGATCACCAGCGCGGCGAGCACCATCACCCCGAGCTCGCGCTGCACGATCGCGCAGCGACGACGCCGTGCTGCTCCTCCTCGGGGAGCTTGCCCACCGCCGCCGCGCCGACTCCAGCCCGCGGGCGTCGAGCACCATCTGGGCCGAGCTGATCCGCAGCTGCTCGGCCATGAACGAGACCAGCAGCGGCAGCACGCCCGTAGAGGACATGCAGTCCGGACGCCTTCTTGCCGAGCAGCAGCAGCACGCCGCCGAGCGCGACCTGGATCACGACGACGACCTGGCCGGCGCGCAGCAGCCGCCAGAACCAGACGGCTGCGGCTTGGCGCGCCACCAGCACCAGGCGCCGCAGCAGGCAGGCGGCGGTGTCGAGCGCGATCGCGAGCACGCCGACGACGAGGTGGACTTCCTTCACGGGACCGTGTGCCGGCAAGATAGCCGCATTCAGCACTAAGTAACACTCTGTTACAAGCTGACTCCGCGCGGTGATATAAGACTCATTGGATGCTGCGCACCTATCTGCCCGCGATCGTCTTCCTGGTCCTCGGCGGCTTGGTCGGGGTCGCTGTTCGCCGTGCTGAACATGGTCCTCGGCAAGCGCCGGCCCAACCGCTCCAAGACGCGCCGTACGAATGCGGCCTGCCGTCGGAGATCCAGCGCGGGTTCCGCTTCGGGATCAGCTTCTACCTGGTCGCGATGCTGTTCATCCTGTTCGACATCGAGGTCATCTTCCTGTACCCGATCGCGGTCCAGCTGCGGGCGTTCGGCACGTTCGCGCTGAGCGAGACGGTCGTGTTCGTGGTGCTGCTGATGGTCGCGTTCGTGTACGTCTGGCGGCGGGGAGCGCTCGAATGGAAATAAAGCGCGAGCCGCTCTCGCCGTGGCGCGCGCGCTCAACGACCCGCCCGAGGGCCGCAATGACTCCGCGCCGAGTGACTTCCGGGTCCGCCAGCTGCGGGCCCGCGACATGCTGCGCGGCGACCTCGACGGCGAGGAGCTCGACGCGCTACGTCGAGGAGCGCGTGCTGACGACGACGGTCGACAAGGCCGTCGCCTGGGCGCAGGGCAACTCGATCTACCCGCTCACGTTCGGCCTCGCCTGCTGCGCGATCGAGATGATGACGGTCGTCGGCGCGCGCCTGGACATCGCCCGCTTCGGCTTCGAGGCGTTCCGCGCCTCGCCCGCGCCAGGCCGACCTGATCATCCTCTCGGGCCGGGTGTCGATCAAGATGGCGCCGGTCGATCCGCCGCATCTACGACCAGATGCTCGAGCCGAAGTGGGCGATCTCGATGGGCGCCTGCTGCTCGTCGATGGGCGTGTTCAACAACTACGCGCTGGTCCCGTCGGACAAGTTCATGCCGATCGACGTCCACGTCCCGGGCTGCCCGCCGCGTCCGGAGGCGCTGATGCACGGGATCCTGCGGCTGCGCGAGCAAGATCCAGGGCAACGCGCCAGAGGGCTGGCGCGAGCGCTACGACGCGGTCGGCACCGAGGAGCTCCTCGGTGGGGAGCGCCGGACGCCGCGACATCAACGTCTTCAAGCCCGGAGACACCGCCGGTGCCTGACGCGACGGGGCTCGAGCTGACCGCCCAGGAGCTTCGCGACGCCGACCCGAGTCGATCCTCGGCACCGAGTTCCACCGCGACCGCGCGGTCCTGATCGCCAACCCGGACAAGGTCCACCAGATCCTCGAGCACCTCGCCGGCAAGGGCTACACGTTCCTGGCGACCTGTCACGGCGTCGACTACTACCCCGAGGAGCCGCGCCTGGGGGTCGCTCTACGAGCTGCTCGACATGGAGCAGGTCGACCGGATCACGGTCAAGGCGCGCGTCCACACCGAGTCCCCGACGATCGGCACCGTGATCGACCTGTTCCCGGCGCCGACTTCCCCGAGCGCGAGGTCTACGACATGTTCGGGGTCGTGTTCGAGGGCCACCCCGACCTGCGGCGGATCCTGATGCCCGAGGACTACGAGGGCTTCCCCAGCGCCGCGACTTCCCGATCGGCGGCGAGCCCGTGCTGTTCACCTACAACGAAGAGCAGAACTACGGGAAGTGGCAGTGAGCGGCTCACCGAGGACTACCGCAAGCGCGAGGAGTCGATCACGCTCTCGTCCGAGCCCGCTCCGGGCAGCGGCGAGACGCACGAGCTGCTGACGCTCAACATCGGCCCCCACCACCCGGCGACCCACGGCGTGCTGCGGCTGATCGCCACGCTCGAGGGCGAGGTCGTCCGCGACATCAAGCCGATCATCGGCTACGTCCACACCGGGATCGAGAAGACCGCCGAGGACAAGTCCTACTGGAAGGTGATCCCGGTCGTCGAGCGGATGGACTACCTCACCTACTACTTCAACGCGATGGCGTTCTGCGGCGCCGTCGAGACCCTGCTCGGGCGTCGAGGTGCCCCCGCGCGCCCAGTACCTGCGCGTGATCCACCTCGAGCTCAACCGGATCATGTCCCACCTCGTGTGGCTCGGGACGAGCGCGCTCGACCTCGGCGCGATCTCGATGTTCTGGTACTGCTTCCGCGAGCGCGAGACGATCCTCGACCTGTTCGAGATGTCCTCCGGCCAGCGGATGCACACCCGCTACATCCAGGTCGGCGGCGTGATGGAGGACATCCCGCGCGGCTTCGCCGAGAAGCTGCGCAAGTTCCTCAAGGAGATGCCGACCCGCGCCGACCAGTACGCCGACCTGCTCGAGAAGAACGAGATCGTGCTCGAGCGCCTGCGCGGCACCTGCGTCGTCGATCAGGAGACGCTGCTGAAGCTCGGCGTCACCGGCCCGCTGCTGCGCGCCACCGGCAACCCGTGGGACCTGCGCAAGGCGGCGCCGTACTCGAGCTACGACCACTTCGACTTCAAGATCCCGGTCGGGACGGTCGGCGACAACTACGACCGCTTCCGCGTCCGCCACGCCGAGCTCTACGAGTCGGTGAAGATCATCGAGCAGGCGCTCGACGGCCTGCCCGAGGGCCCGCACATCACGACCGACCGCAAGGTCGCGCTGCCTCCGCGCCACGAGCTGGCGACCAGCATGGAGGCGCTGATCCACCACTTCAAGCTCGTCACCGAGGGCTTCCGCGTACCGCCCGGCGAGGCCTACTACCCGATCGAGGGGCCGCGCGGCGAGCTCGGCTGCTTCGTGCGCTCCGACGGCTCGGCCAAGCCCGCGCGCGTGCACATGCGCGACCCGAGCTTCGTCAACCTCCAGGCGCTCGCCGCCGATGGTCCGGGACGGCTACATCGCCGACCTGATCGCGACGCTGGCGATGCTCGATCCGATCCTCGGGGGGATCGACCGGTGAGCCCGGCGATTCCGGTACCGCGGTTCGACCACGGCTCGCGCGTTCCCGGCTGGGACGAGGCTGTCGACCTGACCAAGGACCGCCGGCGACGGTTCCCGACCCGGCGACGACGCCGGTCCCGGACGAGCTGCGGCGGAGATCGAGGCGGCGATGGCCAAGTACCCCGACCGCCGCTCGGCCGCGATCCCGGCGCTCCACGCCGCCCAGCGCTACCACGGCTGGTGCTCGCCCGAGGCGATCGACCAGGTCGCCGCGGTGATGCAGGTGACCCCCGCCTACCTGACCTCGGTCGCGACCTTCTACGACATGCTCGAGACGTATCCCCGGCCCAAGCACCACGACGTTTACGTGTGCACCAACATCTCCTGCTCGCTGCGCGGCGCCGACGAGCTGCTCGAGGCGATGATCGGCGCCAGCCGCCATGCACGAGCACATCCACGTGCGCTCGTTCGAGTGCCTCGGCGCCTGCGACATCGCCCCGATGGCCTCGGTGGACGGGGAATACGTCGGCCCGCTGAACACCGAGGACGCCGCACCAGATCGTCGAGCCGACCTCGACGCGGGCCGCCCGGTGCTCGAGCACAAGCAGCTCCGCTACCGCAAGTGCGCCGATCCCGGGGTCGCGCAGAGTGCTGAGGAGCCCCCGACCGACGAGGCCGCAAACAGATGAAACTGCTGTTCGACGGCATCGACGAGCCAGGGCTGAACACGCTCGCGGTGTACGAGCGCCGCGGCGGCTACGAGTCGCTGCGCAAGGCGCTGGCGATGAGCCCCGAGGAGGTGCTCGCGAACATCAGCCGAGTCCGGCATGCGCGGCCGCGGCGGCGCCGGCTTCCGGATGGGCCAGAAGGCGTCGTTCCTGCCCCAAGGCGACATGGACAAGTACCTGGTCTGCAACGCCGACGAGTCCGAGCCGGGCACGTTCAAGGACCGCGAGCTGATGCAGAAGAACCCGCACATGCTGATCGAGGGGATCGTGATCGCCGACCTACGCGGCGGAGATCGACCGCGCCTTCATCTACATCCGCGGCGAGTACCAGCTCCAGGCCGACATCCTCGAGGCGGCGATCGCCGAGGCTGCGGAGGCCGGCTACATCGGCGACCGACATCCTCGGCTCGAGCGCACTCGGTCAGCTCGTGCTGCACCGCGGCGCCGGCGCGTACATCTGCGGCGAGGAGACGGGCCTGCTCGACTCGCTCGAGGGCAAGCGCGGCAACCCGCGGCTGAAGCCGCCGTTTCCGGCGATCGAGGGCCTGTACGACGGCCCGACGCTGATCAACAACGTCGAGACGCTGTACACGGTCCCGCACGATCATCCGGCTCGGCGGCGAGGAGTACGCCAAGATCGGCACCGAGACCTCGACCGGAACCAAGGTCGTCTCGGTCTCGGGCGATGTCCAGCGGCCCGGCAACTACGAGGTCGAGCTCGGCATCTCCGTCGCGGGAGATCATCTACGACCTCGCCGGCGGACCGCCCGGAGGCTCGGGAGATCAAGTTCTGGTTCCCGGGCGGGTCGAGCTCGCCGGTGCTGACCAAGGACGACCTCGACCTCGCGTACGACTTCGACACGATGGCGAAGGCCGGAAGCATGCTCGGCTCGGGCGCGATCATCGTCGTCGACGACTCCCACACGGTGCTCGAGGTCGCGCAGAAGCTCGCCAAGTTCTACGCGCACGAGTCGTGCGGCAAATGCGTGCCATGCCGCGAGGGGACCAACTGGACGGTGAAGATGCTCCAGCGGATCGAGGCCGGCGAGGCGACGCCGATGGATCTCGACATCATGGCCTCGGTCCAGGAGCAGATCATCGGCAACTGCCTGTGCGTGCTGGGCGACGCGATGGCGATGCCGATCGGCTCGATGATCGAGAAGTTCCGGCCCGAGCTCGAAGCGGAGATCGAGGCGGCGCGCGAGCGCGCCGACGCGGGGGCGCTGGAAGACGTGATCCCGGTCGGCGTCGCCGACGAGCACGCCGGCCCGATACCCGTGCACTCGCAGTAGCACACCGCAAGAAACATGCCCCGCCCACAGCAAAAGCTGATCCAGCTGACGATCGACGGCCGCGAGATCCAGGCCGTCGAGGGCTCGATGCTGGTCGACGCCGCCAAGCACGGCGACATCGAGATCCCGTACTTCTGCTACGAGCCGAAGCTCGGCCAACCGGTCGGCGCGTGCCGGATGTGCATGGTCGAGATCGAGGGGATTCCCAAGCTCCAGACGTCGTGCTCGACCCCGGTCAAGGACGGGATGGTCGTCCACACCCAGACCGAGCGCGTCCGCCACGCGCAGAACGCGGTGGTCGAGTTCCTGCTCGTCAACCACCCGCTCGACTGCCCGGTGTGCGACAAGGGCGGCGAGTGTCCGCTGCAGGACATCACGTTCGGCTGGGGGCTCGGCCGCTCGCGGTTCATCGAGCCCAAGCGCCATTTCGAAAAGCCGCTGGCGCTCTCGCCGCTGGTCGCGATCGACCGCGAGCGCTGCATCCTCTGCTACCGCTGCGTGCGCTTCTCGCAGGAGATCGCCGAGGACTACCAGCTGATCTTCGCCGAGCGCGGCGCGCACACGTTCGTCGCCACCCACGACGGCCACCCGTATGTGGCGCCGTTCAGCGGCAACATCATCGAGCTGTGCCCGGTCGGGGCGCTCACCTCGCAGCCCTACCGGTTCCGGGCGCGGCCGTGGGACATCGAGGGCGCCGGCGGGATCTGCACGCTGTGCCCTTCGCAGTGCAACGTCGAGTTCACGGTCCGCGACGAGAAGGTGATGCGCGTGCTCGCCCGCGAGCACCCCGAGCGTCGACGACGGCTGGCTGTGCGACAAGGGCCGCTTCGCCTACCAGGCGATCCACGTCGACGAGCGGATCACCGCCCCGCTGGTCCGCGACGGCGGCGAGCTGCGCGAGGTCTCGTGGGAGCGCGCGCTCGAGGTGGCGGCCGGGCTCGCCAAGCACCAGGGCCGCGTCGGCGCGCTCGTCGGCGGCCAGGCGACCAACGAGGAGGGGTTCCTGCTCGGGCGGCTGATGCGCGAGGGCCTCGACTCCTACGACATCGACTCGGGGACCCGAACGGGGGTCCCGATCGAGCTGGACGCGAGCGCTCGCCGCACCCGCGCTGCAGGCCACGGTCCCCGACCTCGAGTTCGCGCACACGGTGCTGGTGGTCGGCTGCGAGCCGCTCGACGACGCTCCGATCCTCGACCTGCGGATCCGCAAGGGCGTGCGCCGCCACGGTGTCAAGCTGGCGGTTGCGACCGCGCGGCCGAGCGCGCTCGACTCCAACGCGAAGCTGGTCGTGCGCTACGAGCCGGGCGAGGAGGACGACGTTCCTCGAGGAACTCGTCGCCGCGCTCGCCGGCGAGTCGGACGCGGTCGCACCGGCCCACGCCGAGCTCGCCGAGCTGCTGCGCGACGGCGGCGAGGATGTCGTGATCGTGTGGGGCGAGCGGCTCGACTCAGTCGGCGCTGCCAGCTGCTGCTGGGCATCGCCGAGCAGCTCGGCCTTGCGGACCGCGACGGCGCCGGGCTGCTCGAGATCCCGGCCGGGGCGAACGGCCGCGGACTGCGCGAGGCGGGCGCGCTGCCCGACCGCCGGCCCCGGGTACGCGGAGCTGCCGCGGGCGGTCGCAGCGCGGCTGAGATCGCCACCGCCGCCGCCGAGGACGGGGTGATCACGGCGCTGCACCTGTTCCAGACCGACCCGGTCCGCGACCGCCCGAACCGCGGCCGAGTGGGAGCGGGCGCTCAAGCGCGCGGCGCTCGTCGTCGCCCACGCCTCGGTGCTGACCGACGGGATCCGCGAGCACGCGAACGTGGTCTTCCCGGCCGACTCCTATGCCGAGAAGGAGGGCACGGTCGTGCACCCGGACGGGCGCGTCCAGCGGCTGCGCCGGGCGATCGCGCACCCGGCGATCCGTGCGTCGCCGGATGGTCGGTGATCGTCGCGATCGCCACGGCCGCGGGCCTCGATCTGGGCGTCCTGACCAGCGGGATGGCGTTTGCGCAGTTGGTCGAAGCCGTGCCGTTCTACGAGGGTTTGACGCTCGAGGAGATCGCGGGCCGGGGGGTGCGCTGGCCCGCAGCGCGACCAGGCCCAGTCATTCCCCGCCGGCGTGGGCGTGGCGGCCCGTTCCGCGCCGCCGGCCGCCATCTCGGGTTCCGCGACACCCCAGAACGGCGCGCTGCGGCTCGGGCGCTACCGCCCGATCTGGGCCTCGCCTGAGGTCGACATCTCGCCCGCGCTGCAGTACACCGTCGCCCATCAGCAGGCCGAGCTCTCGCCCCAGGACGCGCTGGCGCTCGGGATCACGAGTGGCGAAGAGGTGCAGATCTCCCAGAATGGCACCCGGCTGAGCGCCAAGGCGGTCGTCCGCTCGGGGGTCCCGCCCGGGACCGTGTTCCTCGCCGAGGGGATCGCGACCGATTCGGCCAACGCCCTGACCGAGCTCGCTGGTCAGCTGCGCAAGCCATGATCGCCTTCGCCAACGCCTACTTCTTCGAGCCGTGGTGGATCCAGATCACTCAAGGCGCTCGTGATCTTCGGGATCGTGTTTCGCGATCCTGCCGGTGCTGATCGATCTACGAGCGCAAGCTGCTCGGCCGCTTCCAGGCCCGCTACGGCCCCAACCGCGTCGGCCCGTTCGGCCTCCTGCAGCCGATCGCGGAGATCGTCAAGTTCGCGACGAAGGAGCCGTTCCGGCCCTCGACGAGCGTCGGCGTCCTGTACCGGATCGCGCCTGCTGATCGCGATCCTGACCGCGGTCACCGCGCTCGCGCTGATCCCGTTCGGCGACGTCCAGCACATCTTCGGCCAGCCGGTCGGGCTGTACGGGATCGACGTCTCGGTCGGGCCGCTGTTCGTGTTCGCGTTCGCCGGGATCTCGTTCTACGGGATCATGCTCGGCGGCTGGGCGTCGGGCTCCAAGTACTCGTTCCTCGGCGCGATGCGCGGCGCCGCGCAGCTGATCTCCTACGAGGTCTCGCAGGGCCTGTCGCTGGTCGGCGTCGTGATCACGGCCGGCACGCCTGTCGCTGACCGGGATCGTCCACGCGCAGGAGGGCATGTGGTTCTTCATCCCGCAGCTGGCGGGATTCCTGATCTTCCTGGTCGCGTCGTTCGCCGAGACCAACCGAGCGCCGTTCGATCTCGTCGAGGCCGATGCCGAGATCGTCGCCGGCTACTTCACCGAGTACGGCGGCACCCCGTTCGTGGCCTATCTGTTCGCGGAGTACATGAACATGATCGTGGTCTCCGGGATCGCCACGACGCATGTTCCTCGGCGGCTGGCTGCTGCCGTTCGGCATCGATCCGCCCGGATGGGTCGACCCGATCGTCGTGGTCGCGAAGATGATGCTGTTCATCACCTTCTTCATCTGGATCCGCGCCACGCTCCCGCGTCTGCGCTACGACCAGCTGATGTCGTTCGGCTGGAAGATCCTGCTCCCGCTCGCAACCCTGAACATGCTCGTAACAGCGATCCTGGTGGCCACATGAGCCCGTATGACCCCTCAGCCGACGTGATCGAGGTCGTGCGCCACCCGGCGCCCGGCCCTGTCGCCGGTGCCTACCGCGCATTCGGCGAGACGCTCCGAGGCCTGAAGACGACGTTCGCGCGGATCGTCGAGGGCCCGTCACACGATCCAGTACCCCGAGGAGAAGACGCCGGTGTACCCGCGCTTCCGCGGACGCCACAAGCTGCACCGGTTCGAGGACACCGGCCTGGAGAAGTGCGTCGGCTGCTCGCTGTGCGCCGCCGCCTGTCCGGCTGACTGCATCCGAGTCGTCGCCGCCGAGAACACCCCCGAGCACCGCGTCTCGGCCGGGGAGCGCTACGCAGCCGTGTACGAGATCAACTTGTCCCGATGCATCTTCTGCGGCTACTGCGAGGTCGCCTGCCCGTTCGACGCGATCACGATGGGCCACGACTACGAGATGTCCGACTACAAGCGCTCGGACCTGATCTTCACCAAGGAGATGCTGCTCGCCGAGGCGATCGAGCGCACGCCCCTGAGGCGCGAAGGTGAGTGAAAGTGCGGGGAGGATGAGATGAGTCAGGTTTTGTTCTTCATCGCTGCGATCGGGGCGCTCGCGGGTGCGATCGGCGTCGTGATGTTGCGCAATCCGTTCTACAGCGTGCTCGCGCTGGTCTGCCATCTGATCTCGCTCGCTGCGCTGTTCCTGCTGCTGCGCGCCGAGTTCGTCGCCGCCGCCCAGGTGATCGTTTATGCCGGGGCAGTGATGGTGCTGTACGTGTTCGTGGTCGCGTATGTCGGTGGCGGCGAGGAGCTCGCCGCGGGAACCGCGCTGCGCGTCCTCGGACCGCTGTTCGCGCTCGCGCTGGCGATCGAGCTGTGCGTGGCGATGCTCGGCTCGGCGCTGAAGGGGATCTCGGGCAAGGGGGCGCCGTACGTGCTCGGGTTCGGCACGCCGCGGCAGATCGGGACGCTGTTCTTGACCAAATACCTGTTCCCGTTCGAGATCGCGTCGATCCTGCTGCTGGTCGCGGCCATCGGCGCCGTCGTGCTCGCGCGCCGTCGCCGCGGGCTCGAGGAGCCCGACGAGGCGTTCGAGCTGCGGGTCCACGCGCCGCGGTCGACGCTGACCGGCACGATGGCCGAGGCCGCCGGGATCCGGACCTCCGAGACCGCGCGATCGCCAGAGGTGGAGCGAGTCGGGACCTCAGGCTCAACCGACCCGCGCGAGGGGGGCTGGTAGCGGGATGGCGATCGGCTGGTACCTGGTCGTCTCGGCGCTGATCTTCTGCATCGGCGCCACCGGCGTACTCACGCGGCGCAACCCGCTCGTGATCCTGCTGTGCCTGGAGCTGATGCTGAACGCCGCCAACCTCGCGCTGGTGGCCTTCAGCCGGATGTGGGGCGGCGAGGACGGTCAGGTGTTCGCGCTGATCGTGATGGTCGTCGCCGCCTGCGAGGTGACAGTCGGCCTCGGCCTGATCGTCGCGATCTACCGCCGCCGGCTGCCGATCGACGTCGACGAACTCCACGAGCTCCAGGGCTGAGAAGTGGCGGCGACGACATTCGGCTGGCTGATCCTGGTGTGCCCGCTGGTCGGGACAATCGTGATCGCCCTGACTCACGGTCGTCTGCGCCAGCCCTGGCCGGGCTGGCTCGCCACACTCGCGATCACGCTGTCGTTCGGGTTCGCTGTCGCGTTGCTGGTCACGCTGCTCGGCCACGCCCCGGATCACCGCACCTACACCTCGTCGCTGTGGCACTACGACTTCTCCGTCGGCGTCGACGCGAACGTCCAGATCCTGGTCGACCCGCTGTCGGTCTTCATGGTGCTGACCGTGTCGGGCGTCTCGGCCCTGATCCACGTCTATTCGGTCGCGTACATGAAGTCCGACCGCGGCTACACGCGCTACTTCTCCTACCTGAACTTCTTCGTCTTCTCGATGCTGTTGCTCGTGCTGGCGGGCAACTTCGTGCTGCTGATCGTCGGCTGGGCGTTCGTCGGCGCGGCCTCCTACATGCTGATCTCGTTCTGGTACCGGCGCACGACCGCCACGCGCGCCGGAATCAAGGCGTTCGTGATCAACACGGTCGGCGACGTCGGGCTGATTCTGGGCACGTTCGTCCTGTTCAAGCACACCGGCACGGTCGACTTCGAGAAGACCTTCGCGATCGCGCCGCACGTGTTTGCCTCCAACAGCACCGACATCGTCGCGGCATGCCTGCTGCTCGGAGTAGGCGCGTTCGCGAAGTCGGCGCAGGTGCCGCTGCACACCTGGCTCCCGGACGCGATGGAGGGCCCCACCCCGGTCTCGGCGCTGATCCACGCCGCCACGATGGTCACGGCCGGCGTGTACCTGATCGCGCGCATGCACCCGTTGTTCATCCTCGCCCCGACGGCCGCCGATGTGACAGCGATCGGCGGCGGTCTGACGCTGTTGATCGCGGCCACGATCGCGCTCGTGCAGACCGACATCAAGCGCGTGATCGCGTACTCGACGATGTCCCAGATCGGCTACATGATCATCGCTGTCTCGGTGGGGGCGTACTCCGCCGGGCTGTTCCATCTGATGACGCACGCGTTCTTCAAAGCGCTCTTGTTCATGGCCGCCGGATCGCTGATCAGCGCGATGGCGGGCGAGCAGTCGCTCGACCGGATGAGCGGCTTTCGCAAGGCGATGCCGTTCACGTTCGCGTGCTTTCTGATCGGCGGCCTGGCCCTGTCCGGGATGCCGCCGTTCTCGGGCTGGCTGTCGAAGGACGACATCATCGCCTACCTCGATCACCGCGGCGGGGGCTTCCTCGTGCTGGGCCTGGTCGGGTATGTGGGCGCGCTGCTGACCGGCATCTACACGTTCCGGATGATATTCCGCGCGTTCTTCGGCGAGCCGTGCGAAGAGGCGCGCGAACTCGAGCACGGCCACCTCGCCCACGCGCCGGAGCCGTTCAACCCGCAGACTCACGAAATCGAGGACACCGATGTCGGCTTCCCCGGGCCCGAGCACCACATTGCGGAGCGCGAC
The DNA here is from genome assembly GCA_963769695.1 of uncultured Solirubrobacterales bacterium. Lineage (GTDB taxonomy): Bacteria > Actinomycetota > Thermoleophilia > Solirubrobacterales > Solirubrobacteraceae > Palsa-465. The sequence continues at coordinate 398,637 of CAVYMX010000008.1, forward strand.
TGGCCGATGCGGTTCGCGATGGCGACGCTCGCCGGCCTCGCGGTGATCGGGGGCATCCTGCAGATCCCCGGCGTCGACGCCGGGATCCAGCGCTTCCTCTCGCCGACGTTCGCCGACTCGCCCTTGGTGCGGACTGAGCCCAGTTCCGGCGCCGACTGGCTGGGGTTGATCGTCGGCGCGCTGATCGCGATCATCGGCGTCGGGACCGCCTACTACTTGTACGTAAGGCAGCCGGGCACCTCGAAGCGGCTCCAGGAGCGCTTCCAGGCAGTCCACACGTTCCTGTTCAACAAGTGGTACTTCGACGAGCTGATCGACTACCTGATCGTCCGCCCGGCGCTGTGGTTCGGGGGCACCGCTCAGTCCTTCCTCGAGGGTGTCGTGGTCGGCGAGGGGATCACGGGCAGCACGGTCGGGATCGTGCGCGCGACCTCGGCGGCCGTGCGCCGCGTGCAGAGCGGCTTCCTGCGCTACTACGCCGCGCTGATGGTGATCGGGCTGTTCGGCGTGGCCCTCTACTTCCTGATCTCCTCGTCGTGAGCCGAGCATGACCCTTTCGATCCTGATCTGGCTTCCGCTGGTCGTCTCGCTGGGAGCAGGACTGCTGCCGCCACGGTTTGCCGGCCGGATCTGCGCCGCCGGGAGCATCGTCACGCTCGGGATCGCGGTCTCGTTCCTGGCGCGGTTCAAGCTCGGGCACGCGGGACTGCAGTTCGTCACCGACAAGGTCTGGATCTCGGCGCTCGGGATCCACTACAAGGTCGCGCTCGACGGGCTCAACGTCGCCCTGGTCGTGCTCACCACCGTGTTGTTCAGTGCCTCAGTGGTGTGGGCCGCGTTCCGTGACTGGGACAACCCGCGCGTCTTCTACTTCAATCTCGGCCTGGCTGAGAGCGCCGTGCTGGGGGCGTTCTGCGCCCAGGACCTGGCGCTGTTCATCGCGTTCTTCGACCTGATGCTGATCCCGTTCTACTTCCTGACCGGGATCTGGGGCGGAGGGCCCGACCGTGTGCGCGCTACCACGAAGCTCGTCGTGTACACGCTGGTCGGTTCGTTCTTCATGCTCGCGGCCGCAATCGCGACCGGGGTGCTCGCCTCCAGCGAGCACGGCACCAACCTGACGTTCGTGATCTCCACGCTTCAGCACCTACCACTGTCGAACAACGCGCAGGACTGGATCTTCCTCGGGTTCGCGGCGGCGTTCCTGGTCAAGATGCCGCTGGTCCCGTTCCACGGCTGGCTTGCCGACGGGTACAAGGCGATGCCGATCCCCGCCGTGGCCGTGTTCTCCGGGATCCTGTCGAAGGTCGCGGCCTACGGCTTCCTACGGATCTCACTACCGCTGTTCCCTCACGCCGCCGCCCACTTCCAGATGCTGATGCTGGTGATCGCCCTGCTGTCGATCATCTGGGCGACGTCGATTGCGTTCACAACCCCCGACGCGCGGCTCGTGGTCGCCTACTCGAGCGTCGCGCAGCTCGCCTTCATCACGCTTGGGATCTTCTCGCTGCGACCGACGGGCGGCCAGGGCGCGCTGCTGCAGATGGTCAATCACGGGCTGGTCACGGTGCCGCTGTTCTTCATCGTCGCCGCGCTCGCGGCCCGCGCGGGCGGCTCCGAGGCACTGAGCGACATGGGCGGGATGGCGTTCCGGGCCCCGGTCCTGGCGGCGCTGTTCCTGATCGTCGCGCTCGCGACGCTTGCGATGCCCGGCTCGGCGAACTTCGTCGGGGAATTCATGATCCTGCTCGGCGTGTTCCAGAGCAAGCTCGCGATCTCCGTGATCGCGTTCGCGGGCACAGTCGGTGCTGCTGTGTACGCGCTGCGCGTCTACATCAGATCGATGCACAACCGCGTCGGGCCCAAGGTCGTCTCGCGGGAGATCGGACTCAGCGAGGCGCTTCCGCTCGTGCCGCTGGTCGCCGTGATCCTGGTGCTGGCGTTCTATCCGCAGTTCATCTTGAAGCGAAGCGAGCCGACGCTCAAATCCACCGTCGCCGGATATAGCGCTCCGCCTACGACCACGGTCGCCGCCCGATGATCGCGCTCGCCGCCGCGACGCATATCAAGGGCCCGACGATCGACTGGTCCGCAATGGCGCCGATCGTGGTACTGACCGGCGGCGGCCTGGTCGTGCTGCTCGCCGGGCTCCTGCGGGGCAAGGTCGCCCGTGAGCGGGTCGTGCCGCTGCTGACGCTGGTGACGCTCGGCGCCACGATCGCGTTCGCGATCGTCCGGTTCAGGGACAGCACCGATGTGATCGCGGGAGCGCTGCGGATCGACGATCTGGCGCTCGTGCTCGACATGATCTTCTCCGTCTCGGCGATTGCGGTCGTGCTCCTGTCCTGGCGCTCACACGCGGCGTCCGACGCCGGTCACGGCGAGTATCACGCGCTGCTGATCTTCAGCGTGCTCGGAATGGCGGTGCTCGTCTCCGCCCAGAATCTGGTCTCGCTGTTCATCGGCTTCGAGCTGTTGTCGATTCCGCTGTACGTGCTGTGCGCGTCGGAGTACCGACGCGAACGATCGCTCGAATCGGGGCTCAAGTACCTCGTGATCGGCTCGGTCGGCTCAGCCACGCTCGCCTACGGGCTGGCGCTGGTCTACGGCGCCACCGGCTCGACCGACTTCTCCGGGATCGCTGCGGCCCTATCGCAGGGCAAGCTGGCGGGGGGCGTGCTCGGCGATCCGCTGCTGTTCGCCGGCCTGGGGCTGGTGATCGTCGGATTCGCGTTCAAGGCCTCGGTGGCGCCGTTTCACCAGTGGACGCCGGATGTCTACGAGGGCGCGCCGACCCCGATCACCGCCTTCATGGCGACCGCAACCAAGGCCGCCGCACTCGGCGTGTTCATCCGCTTCTTCGACGTCGCCGCGATCAGCGCCCAGGACACGTGGGCGCCAGTGCTCGCCACGATCGCCGCGATCACGATCATCGTGGGCAACGTCGGCGCACTCGGTCAGTCCTCGCTGAAGCGGATGCTCGGCTACTCGGGCGTCGCCCAGGCCGGATACATGCTCAGCGGCGTCGTCGTCGGCAGCCAGCTTGGGATCGAGGCGACCGTCCTGTATCTCGCGGTCTATCTGGCCATGAACCTGGCCGCGTTCGCCGTGATCGTGGCGCGGGAGCGGGAAGGCGACGACGGCGACGACATCTCAATCCTCGCCGGCCTCGGCCGCCGGGAGCCGTGGCTGGCATGGCCGATGACGATCGCGATGCTGTCGCTCGCCGGCATCCCCGGGACGGTTGGCTTTATCGGCAAATTCCAGCTGATCCACGCGCTCGTCGACGGCAACTACACCTGGCTCGCAATCGTGCTCGTGATCGGCTCGATGATCTCGCTCGGCTACTACCTGCGCGTGATCGCCACGATGTGGATGGGTGTGGGCGTGGCTGACTCGCCCGGTCAGCTCGGGCCGGCCACTCCCGCCTACGCTCCGATCGCCGGCGGCTCTGGCGAGGGCGACGACTTCGCGCTCGCGACCGACCGCGCAGCGCCGGAACCTGAGGTCGTCCTCGTCGCGGTCGTGTTCGGTGCCGCCAGCATCTTCTTCGGCATCTTCCCCACGCCGCTGTTCGATTTGGTCGCCCACGCGGGCCACGCGATCAATGGGCTGTTCTGAAAGGCGGTCCGCAGGCTGACGAACAGCGACTGAGCGATCTCCTTGTTGGTCTCTCCGGCTGCTGCGAGCTCACACACCCGCAGCTCGCTGGCGGTCAGCGCATCACGGTCTGTGACGCTTCTGCGCCGCGGCCGGCGGCCGGCCGCGAGCAGCTCGTCTCGCGCGCGCGCTGATTGTGTTCGGCCCCGCAGCGGTCGGCCAGTTCGAGTGTCCGGCTCAGCACTGCGGCCGCCTCGAGCCGGCGGCCGTGGAGGATCGCGGCCGTATCGCCGGAGGTGGCCGGTGTCCCTGGCATCGCGAACAGCGGTGCGCACGCGCTGGCCGCGCCGACGAGCAGCTCGTCTCGCCGCCGGGCATCGGCAGCAGGGCGCCGAACAGCTCCCGGACCACGCCCCATCCGAGGTCTCGCTCAAGCTCGGCACCCCGCGCCCGGAGCACGAGCAGCCCTGCGGCTGCGGCGCGATCGGCCGCCAGCGCTGCCAGTCGGGTCTTGCCCGGACCGGGCGCGCGCTCGAGCAGCAGCACTTGGCCCCGTCCCGCTGCGGCCGCCCCGATCACCTCGTCGATCAGGGAGGACTCAGTGCTGCGCTCCAGCAGATCCACTTCGGCATGCACCCCCAGCATCGGCGACAAATCCTACGCGGCCGGGCGCAAGAAGTTCGTGGTTGCGACCACGATGACAATTGCCCCGCCGGCGACATAGCCTCGGCTGCGTGCAGCCCGCGCCGAGGCGACTCGAGATCGAGATCCTGACAGCCAGGGAACCGCTCCGTGGCCGGCTGCTGCTCGGCGGCGACGCGCGCCCGTTCACCGGGTGGCTCGGACTCTTGTCGGCGCTCTAGGAACAGGTGAACCTGCTCGCGATCGGCGAGGAGGAAGCCGAGCGCGTCGAGCTTGCGGGAGATTGAGCGCGTCGGCGACGACCTCCGGGCGCGCCGCTACGATCCGCTGCCCGTGCAATACCCGGTCGAGAGCTTCACCGAGCCAGAGCGTGACCGACTCGTCGGGCGCTTCACGAACTTGGACCGTCCGGTGTTCGCGCTGATCAACCTGCCCGAGACGGTCAAGGGAGCCCTGTTCGCTCGCTACTCGCGCTATCCGGGGACGCTTAGACGGCTGTTCCTCGATGAGTTTGCTACGGAGCTGCCCACCAGCCGCCACGAATGGGACGGCGGTGAGGGTGAGCGAGCGGCCAAGCTCTACGAGCGCATCTTCGTTGGCTACGGGGACGACTCGGTGGCTCAGCTCGGCGGCGCGCACCTGGCGTGCGAATGGGTCTCCAACGTGCTCACCAAGATCCTCCAGCGACCGCGCCTCGGGGCCTACCTGGAGCAGTCGACGCGCTATATCGCCTACGACGCTGCGATGCCCGACCCGCCTGGGGGCTACCGCTACTACCGTGACCAGGAGCTCGGTCCCCGGTACGCGCGCGCGATGGACGCCCTGTTCTCGATCTATTCAAGTGCGCTGCCGCGCGTCACCGCTTGGGCTGAGGTGGAATTCCCGCGACGCGGCGAGGAACCGCCGGCCGCGCACGCCCGCGCGCTCAAGGCCAAGGCGCTGGACCTGCTCCGCGGTCTGTTACCGGCCAGCTCGCTGTCGCACATGGGCATCTTCGCGACCGGCCAGACATACGAGCAGCTGATTCTGCACCTGCTCGCTCATCCGCTACCAGAGGCGCGGGCCTACGGGACGATGATCCTCGATGAGGTACGCGCGGTGATGCCGAGCTTCGTGGCACGGATCCCTCGCCCCGATCGCGGCGGGGAGTGGATCAAGTATCTCGAGTCGCGCGCGCGCGTGGGCGAGCGGTGGGCCGCGCGGCTCGGGTTGGACGACCACGGCGGCCACACCGATGCGGGCCCTTCGGTCAAGCTCATCCACGTCGACGGCGACGAGGAGATGCTGCTCGCGGCACTGCTGTTCGAGAGCGCGGGGGTCTCGGAGGACGAGGTTCGCGAAGCGGTCGCGAACCTCGAGGCCGGCGAGCGCCGCGCGCTGCTGGCCGACCTGGTCGGCGATCGCGACAACCGTCGGCACCGGCCCGGCAGAGGCTATGAGGCGCTCCGCTATCGCTTTGAGATCGTCTCCGACTACGGGGCATTCAGGGATCTCCAGCGCCACCGGATGCTGACTGTCCAGTGGCAGGCGCTGTCCCCCGATCTCGGCGCCGGGATCCCGGAGCAGGTGGAGCTCGCGTCCTGCGGCGATGAGTATCGCCGGGCGCTCGAGATCTCAGCGATCGAATTCCAGCGTCTGGCCGATGCCGGTCTCGAGCGAGCAGCACCGTATGCCCTGTGCCTCGGCTACCGGATCCGCTACATCCTTGACCTGAACGCCCGCGAAGCCATGCACCTGATCGAGTTGCGTTCCGGCCGGGAGGGCCACCCGGCCTATCGCGCGATCGCCCACGAGATGTACGCCCAGATCGCCGCCATCCACCCTGCGGTGGCAGGCACGATCACGCACGTCGACCACGACACCGAGCCGCGCCTGGAGCGGATTCTCGCCGAAATGCGAGCACAGGCACGGACGCCGGTTCGCTAGAGAGAGGCCGAAGGAGCCGGACGGCGCAGGCCGTCTCGACGGGCGGGAAGGAGTGGTCTGCCGCCGGCGTCTTCACAAGCAACCCAATTTGAAGAGGTGATCTCGTGAAGCGCATCCTGATCCTGCTGGCCGGCGTCGCGGCCGTTGCCCTGCCCGCCACCGCGGCCGCGGGCTCTGGGCACTCCGCCACGGTCAAGCTCACCACTACGAGCACGGGCAAGCTGCTCGTCGACAGCTCTGGTTTCACTGTCTACATGTTCACGAAGGACGGCCGCAATCGGGACACGTGCATGAAGAACAGCAGCTGCATCGCGACCTGGCCGGCGCTGACAGTCAAGGGCAGGCCGACCTCGGGCGCAGGGGTCAAGAGATCGCTGGTCGGCTCGATCCCGTTCGGCCACGGGATGCGCCAGGTCACCTACGCCGGGCATCCGCTGTACACGTACTCGCAGGACTTCGGGCCGGCAGATACCAGCTACATCGGCGCAATGCAGTTTGGGGGGACCTGGTACGGCGTCAGCGCGACCGGCAAGGCCGTGAAGTAGCGGCTGGGTCTGACGCCGGCCGGGGTCGCGAAGACGGCGCTATTACGTCTGGCGCTCACGCTGACGCAGCTCGATCCGCCTGATCTTGCCGGTCAACGTCTTGGGCAGGTCCGGCACGAACTCGATCAGACGGGGATACGCGTATGCCGAGAGGTGCTCGCGGACATGGCCCTTGATCTCCTCCGCGAGCTCCTCGGACGGCTCGTGTCCCGCGGCGAGCACGACAAACGCCTTGACCACGTTGCCCCGGCGCTCGTCGGGGGAGGCGACGGCCGCGGCCTCGGCTACCGCCGGGTGCTCGAGGCAGGCGGACTCGACCTCGAACGGGCCAATCCGGTAGCCGGCGGAGATGATCACGTCATCGGCCCGTCCTTCGTACCAGAAGTAGCCGTCCTCGTCGGCCTGGGCGGCATCTTTGGTGTGAAACCACTCGCCTCCGAACGCCTCCTCGGTGTCCTGCGCCGGACGGTTCCAGTAGCCCAGCGGATAGTGGGGATTGGACCGCGCCTTGAGGCAGATCTCACCCCGCTCCCCGGGACCGACCGGGTGCTCGTCCTCGTTCAGGATCGCGACCTCCCAGCCCGGCATCGGCTTGCCCATCGATCCCTCCCGGACCTCCATGAACGGGTAGTTGGCGCACAGCGGATAGGACTCGGTGAGGCCGTAGTAGTCGAGCACAGTGATGCCGTACTGCTCACGGAACCACTTGATCGCCTCCGGATTGAGCGGCTCGCCGGCCGAGCACACGATCCGGAACTGCTGTGGATAGCGGGTGCCGGCATCGGTGATCGACATCATCGAGCGAATCGCGGTCGGCGTGCCGAACACATTGGTGACACCGTGCCGTGACAAGAATGCGAGTTGCTTGTGCGGATCAAAGCCGCCCTCGCGCTGGTAGACGGCCTGCACCGCTCCGAGGCGCCACGGTCCGAGCAGCGGACAGATCCCGGCCGCCCACGCCCATTCGCCCATACCGTGGAACAACTCGCCGTCCTGCACCTGATGGCAGTAGATGAACTCCTCGTGCGCGAGGATGTAGCGGTGGGCGTGAAGGATGCCCTTCGCCAGCCCGGTGGTGCCCGAGGAGTAGTAGAGCTGGGCCGGGTCATCGGCCGCCGTGTCGACCACGCTGAACGACGTCGCGCCCTGGCTCAGCAACTCGTCGTCGAGAATCAGGACGTGCTCGGTCAGCGAGCGCTCGATCCGGTCGGCGTTGGCGGCGTTGGTGAGGAGCACCTTGGCCCGCGAGTCGGTCAGCCGATGGCGGATCCCCTCGTCGCCGTACAACACCGACATCGACAGCAGGATCGCTCCGGCCTTCCAGGTGCCGAAGAATGCGGCCGCCGTCTCCGGCGTGGGCGGCAGAAGCATCGCCACCCGGTCCCCGGGCTGCACCCCGATCGCGGCGAGCACGTTCGCGAACCGGTTGGAGTCGTCCTGCAGTTCGCCCCAGGTGACGCGGCGAACGTCGCCGCTCGGGCCTTCATGGACCATCGCCGCCTTTGTGCGCGGGTGGCGATCGCACACGTCAGTCGCGATGTTGTAGCGGCCGGGGACCCGCCACCGATGCTGCGCGCACGCCTCCTCGTAGGAGGAGATCGTTGATGTTGAGCTCATCGGCCAATCATGACCGATCGCGGGGGGCGGCTGGGGCTGTGGCTCGGTACTCAGCCGGGCTCGTGCCGGCGACCGGCTCGGTAAACGACGCTGGCGAAGGGTGGCTTGCGGCGGATAGCTGGGGCGGGACACCGCAGAACGGCCCGTGCGGGCCGAAATCCGCTGCGGCGACATGCATACAGGCCCAAAGCGCACGCCCGCGGCCGACCTTGGTTACATAAGCATGCCCCACATGCTGATGTAGCCAAGGTCCAGCAGGCGCGCGCGGTTTGTCCCTGTATGCACGTGGAATTGTCAGATTGCTGACACCATCGGGCCCGGCGACATCCTCACCGGCGCCGTTCCCACGAGCGGACCGCACTCCGCCGGCCTCCGCCTCGCCGGCCGCGGCAGAACCACCCCAGAGGCCGCCCGTTAGCCACCAAAGGCGGTCCTGATGGACGCGTGCGCCGTCAAGTCCATCACCCTCCCGATCACTCCTCCCGGGCGCTGGCGAAGTTGACGAGCGGCCGCGTCGCCCGGGCGTCGGCCCCGTTGTGGCCGTGGCCACCCTGGAGGAGGAACAGCAGGCAGTACTCCGGGAGGATGACGCCGTCCGCGTCAGACGTAGCCGCTTGCGCTCAAAGCTCGTCAGCTCGGCGGGGAAGTGGCCCCCCCAGCGGTCCCTGCTGCCCGTCGCGCATCCTGCGCGGTCGCGGGATTGTCCATCCTTGTGACGGGTAAGCTCCACGCTTACTGTCATGGACACTGCGCTGGGCGTACTGCTCGGGATCGGAGTCGCCGCTATTGCGGCCGCCGCTTGGAGAGCCCTACGCTCACAACGAAATGGGGGTACCCAGGAGGCGGGAATGCAATCCGCATTGCACGCCGCGACCGCCACACTCCCCCATCTGCGACGGGGGCTGACTTCCCGATCGGCCGCGCAGGCGGTCTCCCACCTGCGGGCGCTGACAGGAGCCACGGCAATTGCCCTTGCGGACACCCGGGCGGTGATCGCGATCGACGGCGAAGGCCGCGAGCAGGTCCGCCCTGGCGATCTGCTCTCACGGCTGCTGGTCCGGACGCCGGACGAACGGCTGCACATCGTGCCGCGGCTGGTCTCGTCCGATCCCACATGTCCGCTGCGCTCCGCGGTGCTGGCGCCGCTGCTCGTGCAGGGACGGCGGGCCGGAACGCTGATCACGTTCTACAAGTCAGTCGGGCGGCCATCGCATGCGATGCTGCGCGTCGTGCAGGAGGCCGCCAGCCTGGTGTCGGCACAGATCGAGCTGTCCGTCCTCGACGAGCAGGAGGAGAGACTCGCCAAGGCGGAGCTGCGGGCGCTCCGTGCCCAGATCTCGCCCCACTTCATCTACAACGCGCTGGCGGCGGTCGCCGGCGACATCCACGTCCGTCCGGACGAGGCGCGCGAGCTGTTGAGTGACTTCGCCGAGTTCACCCGCTATCTGTTCCGCGACGGCCGGTCGTACGTGACCCTCGCCGAAGAGCTCGACCACGTCGAGCGATACCTGCGGCTGGAGAAGGCGCGGTTCCGCGACAGCCTGCACGTGCAGATGGAGATTGATCCAGCCACCACCGGGGTTGTCGTACCCGCGCTCTCGGTTCAGCCGCTCGTCGAGAACGCGGTCCGCCACGGAGTCGAGCGGCGCGCCGGGACCGGCCGGATCGAGGTCACCGCGCGGACGTGCGGTGTCGATGTCGAGCTCCGCGTCAGCGACGACGGCGCCGGGATCGAGCCAGAGCGGATCGAGGCGGTGCTCGCCGGCGCCGGGGGCGGGATCGGGCTTTCGAACGTGGATGCGAGGTTGCGCGCGACGTTCGGCGAGCGCTACGCGCTGCGAATCGAGTCACGGCCCGGCGAGGGCACGACGGCGGTGATGACCGTCCCCAACCTTCAGGGCGACGCAAGCGGTCGCCGGGGTCGCAGGGTCACAACCGCCGAGCGGGCATCGTGAGCGGCGATCGCCTCACGATCCTCGCCGTCGACGACGAGCAGATCCAGCTCGAGGACCTGGCCCGGCTGCTGCGCGGCTCGCCCTACGTGGAGGACGTCGAGTGCGCGTTCGATGGCCACGACGCGCTGCTCAAGGCCTCCGCACACGACTACGATGCGATCTTTCTCGATGTGCGGATGCCCGATCTCGATGGACTCGAGCTGGCGCGCGTGCTGCGTCGCTTCGCCTCGCCGCCGCAACTGGTGTTCGTCAGCGCGTACGACACAGCCGCGGTCGACGCATTCGAGCTGCGTGCGCTCGATTACCTGCGCAAGCCGGTCAGCCGCAGGCGCGTCGAGGAGGCGGTCGAGCGGGTTGCGCACGCGGTCGAGGCCGGCGGACGCGAGGCCGTGAACGGCCACCACGCGGCCGGGTCGCGGACCGCGACCGATCAGGACATGGTCGCCGTGGCCAGCGTGCGCGGTGGCGCGATCCGCCTGATCCCGCGCAGCTCGATCCTGTACGCGCAGTCGGGCGGCGACTTCGTCAGGATCGTGACCGAAGAAGGCCGCTATCTGCTGCGGGCCACGCTGGGCGAGATCGAGCATCGTTGGGAGCCATTCGGCTTCGTCCGCGTGCACAGACAATATGTCGCCAACCTGGCGCGAGCGGTGGAGCTCCGCCCGCGACTCGGGGGTACCGCCGAGCTCGCGTTCGCCGACGGGCACACGATCCCGATCGCCCGCAGGCACGTCGCGGAGTTGGGGCGGCGGCTCGGCGTATGAGCCGCCGGCCCGGGCCTAGGGCCGGGCGAGCCGGGACCGGGGGCGCCGGGGCCGGCCGGGGCCGGCCGGGGCCGGACAGCGTGCTAACCGGCCCGGCCCGTCCTAAGCCCTCACTCCGCGGCCTGCTCCTCCTTGATCTTGTCCTCCAGTTGCGACATCACAGTCGGATCACGCAACGTGGTGACGTCGCCGAGCGCACGTCCTTCCGCGATGTCTCGCAGCAGCCGTCGCATAATCTTGCCCGACCGCGTCTTGGGCAGGTCATCGGACCAGATGATCCGCTTGGGCCGTGCGAATTTGCCGATCCGTTCGGCGACGTGAGCGCGGATCTCCTCGACCAGCACCTCGCTGCCCTCGAGCGTTCCCTGCAGGGTCACGAACGAGCAGATCGCCTGGCCGGTGTCCTCGTCGGACTGGCCGATCACCGCCGCCTCGGCGACCTTGGGGTGGGAGACGATCGCCGACTCGACCTCGGCCGTCGAGAGCCGGTGCCCGGACACGTTGACCACATCGTCGATCCGGCCGATGATCCAGAAGTACCCATCCTTGTCCCGGCGCGCGGCGTCGCCGACCAGGTAGGTCTCGCGGCCGAACCTGGCGAAGTACGTCTCGACGAACCGGTCGTCCTCCTTGTACAGCGTGCGGAGCATCGACGGCCACGGGCGGGTCAGTACCAGCAGCCCCTGCTGGCCGTCCTCCACGGGCTTGCCCTCGCGCTCGTCGACGACCTGGCCGGCGACGCCCGGGAACGGAAGCGTCGCGGAGCCGGGCTTGGTGGCGATGATCCCCGGGAGCGGCGTGATCATGATCGCGCCGGTCTCGGTCTGCCACCAGGTGTCGACGATCGGGCAGCGCTCGCCGCCGACGACCTTGTGGTACCACAGCCACGCCTTCGGGTTGATCGGCTCGCCGACCGTGCCCAGCAGCCGCAGCTTGGACAGGTCGTGCTTCTCGACGTACTCCACGCCCCACTTCATGCAGGCGCGGATCGCGGTCGGCGCGGTATAGAAGATGCTGACGCCGTAGCGCTCGCAGATGTCCCACCAGATCGTCCTTGTCCGGGTAGTCGGGCGCGCCCTCGTACATCACCGCCAGTGGCGCCGTTGCCCAGCGGCCCGTAGACGATGTAGGAGTGACCGGTGACCCAGCCGACGTCGGCGGCGCACCAGTACACGTCCTGCTCGGGCTTGAGGTCGAAGATGTACTTGTGGGTGGCCGTCACGCCGGTCATGTAGCCGCCGGTCGTGTGCAGCACGCCCTTGGGCTTCGCGGTCGAGCCACTCGTGTACAGGATGTACAGCGGGTGCTCGGCGTCGAGCTCCTCGGCCGGGCACTCCGGGTCTGCGGCGTCCATGATCTCGTGGAACCAGACGTCGCGGCCGTCCTGCATTCGCACTCGACGCCGGTGTGCTTGACGACGATGATGTGCTCGAGCGTCTCCACGTCGCCCGATCACGGCATCGACCTGGCTCCTTGATCGGCGCGGTCTTGCCCTTGCGCCGCGCCCCGTCGACGGTGATCAGCGCCTTGGCCTCGGAGAACTCCATCCGCTCCTTGACCGCGTCCGGCGAGAAGCCGCCGAAGACGACGTTGTGCGGCGCGCCGATCCGGGCGCAGGCAAGCATCGCGATCGCGACCTCGGGGATCATCGGCAGGTAGATGCCCACGATGTCGCCCTTCTGGATCCCGAGATCCTTCAGCGCGTTGGCAAACCGCTGGACGTCGCGGTGCAGGTCGGCGTAGGTGATGTCCTTCTCCTCGCCCTCCTCACCGCGCCAGTGGAACGCGACCCGTCGCCGTGTGCCGGCCTCTACGTGCCGGTCCAGGCAGTTGTAGGACGCGTTGATCGTGCCGTCCTCGAACCACTTGTAGAACGGCGGGTTGGAGTCGTCGAGGATCTCGGTCGGCTCCTTGAACCAGTGCAGCTGCTTGGCCTGCTCGAGCCACCAGCCCTTCCAGTCGCGCTCGGCCTCGCTCGTAGATCGTCGGGTCGTTCAGCAGCGCCTGCTCGCGGAAGTCCGCCGGGGGCTCGAACTTCTCGATCTCGAGCATCTCCTCCAGCTGAGCTTCGAGCGCATCCGCGCCGGACCCGGTCGTTGCCGTGTCTGCCATCTAAAGCCTCTCCTTCTACGCTCAGCGTCTGCGTCTCGGACAGCCAGGGCGCCGACGGAATCGCCGGCGCCCGAGCCGACCGCGCTTAGTGTGCGGCTAGTTCCTCCTCTAGTTGTACCCTAACCGGTCCGGTTTGCCCGTCCGTCTCCCGCTAGCGGCTGAGCGGGAAGACCGGCGCAATCGTCCGCCCGAAGGTCGAGTTGATCACCGCCAGCGAACGACGCGTACCACGCCGCGATCGCGGTGACGAGACCGATGTAGCCGCCGAGCTTGATCGTGCTGTTGGTGGCCTTTGCGTTCCGGCGAGGGCGGAGTTGCCGATCCCGAGCACGATGAACGTGATCGCGAGCAGCAGGAACACGAGCGCGACCGCGCCGCGTGGTCCGCAGCGAGGCGATGAACATGTACGCCGTGAAGATGCCCCACATCCACAGGTACAGACCGAGCCCGCTGAAGACCTCGGTCGGCGCGTTCTTCGCCGACCGACTGGACGATGAAGTAGAACGAGATCCAGAACGCTCCGTACGAGCAGAACGCAACCGCGCCGAACGTGTTGCCGGTGCGGAACTCCCAGATGCCGGCCAGCAGCTGAGCGACGCCGCCGTAGGCGAGCGCCAGCGCCGCGACCATGGGCAACAGCCCGCCACCGGGGCGAGCCTTGCTGCCGACCAGGCCGGCGTTGATCAGGCTGAGCATGAACGTCGTCCCGGCGAACGCGGCGAGCCCCAGCGGCCCCGGGTCCGCTGGCGTCCAGCCAGCGGCACGGCCCGCGGCTGGATCAGGCGCAGGTGCAAGGTCCGCCTCGCGGGCGCCAATGTTGGCAGCTTCCATGTAGCTCCTCCTGGTTGGGTGTTGAGCTGTCAGCCGCGGAGGTTCGATCCGGAACTGGTGCACCGCAAGCGCGAATCGCCGAACGGCGCCGCACGGGGTGTGAGCGGCGGTTGGCGCGCGGTGAGTGGTGCCGCCTGGCCGCCGCCCGGCGGTATCTGCCGCGCCGCCCGGCGGTATCTGCCGCGCCGACCGGGGGGATCTACCCCGCCGGCCGGGGGGATCTACCCCGCCGGCCCCGCAGCCCCGGCCCGCTTGCGTGGAAGGGGGCCGGGGCCGTCTCGGCCGGGGCGCCACTCGCCCCAGCGCGAGCTCTCGCGGACGTTCCGTCATCCGAGCTAGGCGCTGGTGGAGGCGAGTCAACGGCTGGGAGGATCCGTCCTCCGGCCTTAGGATCGGCGCCCGAGCCCGGCCACCGTAGTGGTCCGGACAAATGTCTTAGTCCCGGGTTCCGCGGGCCGTCGCGGGCCGTCGCGGGCCGGCGCGGGCCGTCGCGGGCCGGCGCGGGCCGGCGCGGTGCCTTACCGGCGCCGCTTGCGCTTGCGCTTCGGCGTATCGGAGCGGGTTCGGGCCGGCGCCGTGGCGGTGACCGTTTCCGTCGCCGGCACGCTGGCGGGCTTACCGCGACCGCCACCGCGGCCGCCGCCCACACGCTGCTCGCGCATCTGGGCCGAGGATGGCCATGGCTCGGCGCGGCCGCTTCGCCATGCCGGCGGCACGCCGGAGGGCCAGCGGCCGGAGAACAGGTAAGCCAGCGCGGAGAGCCAGAACACCTGGAGGATCACGGCGGGCGGCGAGCCGACCAGCAGCATCGAGGCGACGCCGGCGACGATCCCCAGATAGCCCAGGAACCGGGTCAGCAAGCCTACCCGCATACCGCTGAGCGAGATCAGAACGAAGCCGAGCGCCAGCAGCAGGTCCGAGAGCAGGCCGGCGATCTGCAGGACCGAGAAGACGGGGCCGCCCAGCAGCTCACGCGCCTGGTAATAGGTCTGATCGCCGTTCGTCGCAAACTGGTGGGCCTTGATCACGATCACGATCGAGTACGCCAAACCCGCGACCGCCGCGATCACGGCGCCGCCGACGGCCGCGATCCGGACCGCGCTCTGCGTCTCGGGGCGGCGAGCCTTGATCGTGAAGAACAGGTAGTTGAGCGTGGCGGCAACCGCCAGCAGCGCGAGAGCATCGAGGACCGCCCCGACGATCTCGAGCGCTCCCCGCTGGTTGGTCACGAGCAACTGGACCGTCAGCTCGTTCACCTTGGGCTGGGGCCCGATGGCCTGGAGGATGGCCGAGAGCAAAAGCAGCGTCCCGGCGAGTCCGGCGATCACCGCTTGGCGCGTGCGAACGCGCGCCTCGATGAGTAGTTGATCGTCGACCGTCGTCATAGGCTCGACAATGCTAGTGCCGCATGCGAAGGCCGCGCGGTGCCGATTCGCCTTCGTGTTCCATCCGTGCGAGCTTGTAGCTCGGGTCCTCGCGCTCCAGCACGCGCGAAATCCGGTCGCCCGCGGCGAGCATCAGGTCCAGTACCGGCGCAAACACGCGGATCGCGGTCTCGATCCGGCTCCGCAACGCGAGATTCGGGGCACCGTCAGCCATCGGAGCCAGTGTACGCGCCATACACTCGCGCGTCGTGCGACCGGGCGACCTCGTATGCCCAGCGTGCGGCGGCCGGACCACGCCGTGGCGATCCGTTCCCAGCTCGGAGCCCTCGCTCGGCCAGATCCGGTTCGAACTGCGACGCTGCGACGATTGTCGTTCGGCGCTGACGACCGGTGAGGCGCCCGCCGGTCTGCACGATGCCGGTGCATACGGGGAGGGCCGGCCGCGTCTGTACCGACTCGCGCTTCCCGCCCTACGGGCGTTCGATCGTCGCCGGCTCGCGCGCCTACGGCCGCTGCTGCGCCCGGGCGCGCGGCTGCTGGACGTGGGCGCCGGCCGCGGCCGGTTCGTGCTCGCGGCACGCGCGGCCGGATACGACGCGAGCGGCATCGAGCCCTCTCGGCGCGGCGCGCAAGCAGCCGAGGCGATCGGCGTCCCCGTGCGGACTGTCGCGATCGAGAGCGCGGAGGTTGCCCCCGGCATGCTTGATGCGGTCACCCTGTGGCACGTCCTCGAGCACCTCGACGACCCAGGCGCGGCGCTGGCGCGGATCGCGACCTGGCTGCGGCCGGGTGGCGTGCTGCTGGTGGGCGTCCCGAACCTGGGGAGCGTGCAGGCTCGGATCGGCTCAGAGCGCTGGTACCACCTCGATGTGCCGCGCCATCGCTCGCACTTCACCGAAGCCGGAGTGCTCGCGCTACTCTGCGACCACGGCTTCACCGTCCTGCGGACCCACCATGTGCTGCTCGAGCACAACCCGTACGGGATGTGGCAGTCGTCGGTCAACCGCCTGACCACGAACCCGTCCTACCTCTACAACCTGCTGAAGCGCAACGCACCGCTGCGCTCTGCCGATCTCGCGATCACGGCGCTCGCGCTCCCCCTGATCCCGGTCGCGGCAGCGGCGGAGCTCGTCGCGGGGGGCCTGCGGCGGGGCGGAACGATCGCCGTCTTGGCGCGCCTGTCTGCCGACCCTGCTGGACGGGTACGATAGGTGGATGGAAGGCAGTGGTTTCAATCTCTTCGGAGACCCAGACGAGCTCCAGCGCAGGCTCGGGGAGTTCGCGGAGCAGATGCAGGGCGCGCAGCGGTTGGCTTGGGCCGACAACGCGATCAAGCTCGCGGTCGATCTCACGGTCGCCGCGATGCAGCGCGCCAACATCCAGGGAACGACCGAGCAGCAGGCCGAGCAGCTCCGCTCGGTGATGGCGACGGTCTTCCCCGAGGCCGTGACGCTCGTGCGCGAGGCGCGCGAGGGTCTGCAGTAGCTCCGTCCCGCGAAAGCTAGCTAGAGCGCCCCGAGCACCAGTTCGTCGTGCTCGGCCGGCTTGACGTTCCTGAACACGTCCTTGACCGTGCCGTCCGGCGAGATCACGAATGTCGTGCGCTCGTTGCCCATGTACTCGCGGCCGTAGCGTGACTTCTTGACCCAGACGCCGTACGCGTCCGCGACGGCGTGGTCCTCATCCGCGAGCAGCGGGAACCGGAGCGTGAACTTGTCCGCGAACTTGGCGATGTCTTTGACGGGGTCGGGGGAGACGCCGAGCACCACCGCGCCCGCGTGGTCGTAATCGCTCTGGTGGTCGCGGATCCCGCAGGCCTGGGTTGTACAGCCGGGGGTATCCGCCTTGGGGTAGAAGTAGAGGACGACCGTCTTGCCTCGGAGATCGGAGAGCTTCACGGGCCGCCCCTCCTGGTCGGGGAGCGTGAAGTCGGGGGCCTGATCGCCGGGTTGCAGACTCATCGCCGGCAGCCTACTTCAACAGGCGCGAGAGGCGCCTGTCCTTCAGCAGCTTTCCCTCGGTCTGGCAGGTCGGGCAGTAGCACATCACGTAGTCCTCGTAGAAGACCGCCTCGAGCCGGTCGCCGCAGCGCGGGCAGGGCTCGCCGTTGTGGCGGTGGACCGTGAGCGGCATCGGCAGCTTGTCCGGGATCGGCAGCCCGATCACGCGCTCGTAATGGTCGATCGCCTCGCCCAGCCGACCGACGATCGCACTGCGCAGCCGATCGGCTTCGTCGCCGTCGAGGTCCGAGCCGCGCTTGAACGGCGACAGCATCGCGCGGTGCAGGATCTCATCGAGCCATGAGCGGCCGATCCCGGCGATCACGTGCTGGTCGCGGAGCAGCGCGTACAGGGGACGGGGCTCATCGAGCAGCTCGAGCAGCGCCGGAGGATCGGGCCAGGCCTCCGGTCCGAGCTCGGCGAGCGCGTCGTCCTGCTCGACCGCGCCGCTGCGCAGGAGCTTCGCCCAAGCTCGCTGCTTGGTCCCGAACTCCCTGAGCCGCAGCTCCCGCCCATCCTCGAGGCGGACCAGCAGCCGCGATGTGCGATCGCGCAGCGAGGCCCGGGTATCGAACAACTGCAGCCGGCCGGCCGACATCAGGTGAATCAGGATCGCCAAGTCGTCCTCGAGCTCGACTACGAACAGCTTGCCCCGCCGGCGGACGCCCTGCACCTGGCGGCCGTCGAGCGCCGTCAGCGGCGGGTCGTAGCTCTTGAGCGCGTTGACGCCCGGGGCGAGCGAGGATTCGACGCGGGCGCCGGCAGTGGCTGCGCCGATCAGGCGGGCGGTGATTTCAACTTCGGGTAGCTCGGGCATGGTTTTCTCCGCTACGAGCGTACAACCGGGAATCGGGCCCAGGTTGCTGAGTGAATTGTTCGCGGGCACTGAGGGAATTGTTCGCGTGCGTTCAGGCGCGCTTTACGCGCGCGCACGAGACTGCCAGCCATGAGCGACCTACTTGCAATAGTCGGAGTGGAAGACGGAGACGAGGAACTGCTCGACGAGATCGCCCGCCGCAGGCCAGACCGCGTGACGGTGCTGGTCGAGGACGGCGACCGCGATTGGGCCTTTGACGATTCGGCGCCGGGACTGGCGATGCGCGACCGCCTGGCGGTGTTGCTGCACGCAATCGAGCGGCGAACCGGAGCTGCCGTTGTCGGACTCGCCGGCGATCGCGGCCAGCTGCTCGGGTGGCGGTTTGACCGGGTGGTCGGCGGGCGCGTGCCGATGCCTGCCTGAGCGGGCCGGCGTCTGTCTCAGCAGGCCGGCGTCTGCCTGAGCCGGCCGGCGCGTGTCGGCGACGGAAGACGGGCGCGGAGCGGCCGAAATCCGCTGCGGCGACATGCATTCAGGCCCAAAGTCCACGCTCGCGGCCGACCTTGGCTTACATAAGCATGCCCCACATGCTTATCTAGCCAAGGTCCAGCAGGCGCGCGCGGTTTGTCCCTGTATGCAGGCGAAATTGTCAGACTGCTGACACCCTCCGGCCGGTCACCCCACACCGTCACCCCACACCGTCCGCCCCCACACCGTCCGCCCCCACACCGTCCGCCCCACACCGCCCGTCCCCACCGTCCGCCCCACACCGTCCCCCGTCGATGACACATTAGGGCAGGATTCCTCTGGCCACGATGGATCTGACCGCGCTGCGTATCCCGATCGTCCAGGCGCCCCTCGCCGGCGGGGCCTCGACACCGCGGCTGGCGGCAGCCGTCTCTGAGGCGGGCGGGCTTGGCTTTCTCGCGGCCGGCTACAAGACCGCCGAGGCGGTCCGCGGCGACATCCTGGAGCTACGGACCCTCACGCGTGAGCGGTTCGGCGTCAACCTCTTCGCGCCACCCGCGGACGACGCGACCGAGCCTGCGGTGAGCGACTACGCCGAGCGCCTCAGGGCCGAGGCCGATCGCTACGGCACCGCGGTCGGCGAGCCCCGCCACGACGACGATCACTACCACGCCAAGCTCGAGCTCCTGGCGAGGAAGCGCGTCGCGATCGTGTCGTTCACGTTCGGATGCCCCGACCGCGAGACAGTCGAGAACCTACACCGCGCCGGATCCGACGTGTGGGTCACCATCACCAGCCCGGACGAGGCAGAGCAAGCGAGGGCCGCAGATGCCGATGCCCTCGTGGTTCAGGGGTTCGAGGCCGGCGGCCACCGCGGCTATTTCGCCGATCGTCCGGATGCACCGGACTTCGGGCTGCTCTCGCTGCTTCGGCTCACGGCCAGCAGGGTCGAGCTGCCGCTGATCGCCGCCGGCGGGATCGCTGACGGCGCGTCGTTGGCGGCCGTGCTGTGCGCCGGCGCGGTCGCGGCGCAGATCGGCACCGCGCTGATGCTCACCCCCGAGGCCGGCACAGCCCCAGCGCACCGGGCGATGCTCCGCGAGCGCCGCCCGACCGCGCTGACTCGAGCGTTCAGCGGACGCCAGGCCCGGGGCATCGTCAACGAGTTCATGGAGCGCCACGGCCGGCAGGCGCCGATCGCCTATCCCGACGTCCATCACCTGACGACGCCGATCCGGGCCGCGGCCCGCACGGCGGGAGACCCGGAGGCGATCAATCTGTGGGCCGGCCAGGCGCACGAGCTCGCGCGGGAGATTCCGGCCGCGGTTCTCGTGGCCCAGATGGCCGCCGATGCCGGCGAAGCGATCGCCGCGGTCGCGCGCAGGCTCGCCGCCGCCCCGGCGGCGCCTAGGCCGCGATCGGCAGGCTGAAGCGCACCGTCGTCCCGACCGTGGTCTCGGTCAACCAGATCCGCCCACCGTGGGCCTCGACGATCGCCCGCGAGATCGCGAGCCCAAGACCCGCTCCGCCAGTCGTTCGCGACGCGTCGGCGCCGCCGCGATAGAACGCGGTGAACACGCGTCCGCGCTCTTCGGCTGCGATCCCGTCGCCGCTGTCTGCCACCTCGACCTCGATCCGATCTGCCACCGGCTCGGCCCGCACGACCACGCTGCCGTCGGCGGGCGTGTGACGGATCGCGTTCTGGATCAGGTTGAACAGCACCCGTTGAAGCTTCTCGGGGTTGGCGCGTGCAGGTCGCAGCGCCTCCGGGACGTCAGTGACCATCGCCACTCCCTTGGCCTCGGCCTGCATCCGCATCGCCGCGACGGTCTCGCCGACGAGCTCGGCCAGCGGCACCTGCTCCAGTGACCAGCTGATATCGCCCGCCTCCAGGCGTGAGAGCTCGAACAGGTCGTCGATCAGCGCGCTCAGCGCGTCGATATGGGTGCGCATCCGCTCCAGGTAGCCGCGGCGGACCTCCCCATCGACGATGTCATCGCCGACCGCCTCGGCGAGCAGGCGTAGCGACGTGATCGGGGTGCGGAGGTCGTGCGAGACCGCCGCGACGAGGTCGCGCCGGGCAGCGTCGGACTGGTCGCGCGCGGCCTCCTCGACCTGCAATTGGGAAATCATCGCGTTCGCCGCGCTCGCGAGCTCGGCCAGCTCATCGTGCGCCACGGTCTCGATCCGGACCTGCCGCTCGCCGTCGCCGACCGCCGTCAAGCCGTCGCGGATCGCGGTGACGTCGCGGAGGATCCCGGTCGCCAGCAGCCTGGCGGTCACTACCGCGACGGCGCCCGCGACGACGACGATCGCCGCCAGGAGCGCGACGTCGTGGCCGGAGATGATCATCAGCAGGCCGATCACGACCAGTGCCACCAGCACCGGCGCCACCACGATCGCGACCGCGAGCGCAAACTGACGCGACAGCGGTCCGGCCCACCCGCGCATGCGAGCTGCGATGGCCTCGGGCACCGATTTCGGGCTCACGGCTGGAAGCGGTACCCGACCCCCCACACCGTCTGCAGGTGGCGCGGTTGTGCCGGGTCGGCTTCGATCTTGGCCCGCAGGCGGCGAATGTGAACTGTCACGGTCGAGGTGTCGGTGTAGAACGAGTATTGCCATACGGCATCCATCAGCTGGTTGCGCGAGAACACCTGGCCGGGGTGGCGCGCCAGGAACAGGAGCACGTCGAACTCGCGCTGCGTGAGCTGGATCTCCTCGCCGCGCACGACCACCCGCCGGGCCGCGGGATCGATTGTCAGCTCACCGAGCTCGAGCGGCGCCTCGGTCGTCGCGGAGGTGCCCAGTCGGCGCAGCACGGCATCGACGCGGGCGACGAGCTCCGCCGGCGAAAACGGCTTGACCACGTAGTCGTCGGCGCCGAGGCGCAGCCCGATCACGCGATCGGACTCCTCCCCCTTGGCGGTCAGCAGGATCACGGCAATCCGGTCGCGGTCCTGGTCGCGAAGGCGGCGCATCACCTCGAGCCCGTCGATCCGCGGCAGCATCAGGTCGAGCACGACGAGGTCGGGACGCTGGCTCGCCGCGGCCTCGATCGCCGCCACCCCATCGCCGGCAACGCGGGTGTGATAGCCGGCCCGCTCGAGGTAGCGAGCCACGACCTCCGCGATCGTCGGCTCGTCGTCGACGACGAGCACGGAGCCCCTTGAATGGTCGTCCATCCGTCGATTGTGGCAGCGATCCGCGTGTCCGGAACAAACCGCTGTGAGAGTTCACGCGCTGTTCAGCATCGCGCGCCGGTACCCTGCGAGACCGCAATGACCGTCGCGCTGGCCCCAGACGACATCGTCCGGACCCACGAGGAGGCGTCGGCGAACAGCCGCGAGCCGCTGCTGGTGCTCGAGCCGCTGCTCGATTTCCTACGGCTGGAGGGGCTCGACGCGCCCGCCGACCTGGATGCCGAGCCAATCGGCGAGGGCCACTCGTGCGTGACGTTCGTGCTCTCGACCGGGGTCGTGCGTGCGCCGTCCGCCCCGCGGTCCGCTGCCACCGAGCGCGCACGACGTGCTGCGCGAGGCTCGCCTGCTGCGCGCGCTCGAGCCGACGCCCGTGCGGGCGCCGAGAGTGCTGGCGGTGTGCGACGAGGTGTCGGTGATCGGCGCACCGTTCTACGTGATGGAGAAGGTCGAAGGCGACGTCGTCACGACGGCGCTCCCGGCCCCGTTGGACAACCCGGCCGAGCGGGCCCGGATCGCCGATGAGCTGATCGACGCGCTGATCGAGCTGCATGCGGTCGACTGGAGCAAGATCGGACTCGAGGGCTTCGGTCGGCCGACCGGATACCTCGAGCGCCAGCTGCGGCGCTTCACCGGGCTGTGGGAGCACAATCGGACCCGCGATCTGCCACAGGTCGAGGAGATCGGGGCATGGCTCGCGGCGAATCTGCCCCAATCACCCCCGGCGACGATCGTGCACGGCGACTACCGCCTCGGCAACACGATTCTCGCCGGCGGTGCGCCGGCGCGGCTGGTCGCGATCCTCGACTGGGAGATGGCCACGATCGGGGACCCGCTCGCTGACATCGGCTACATGATGATCCACTGGATCGAGGCCGGGAGACCAGGTCGGCCGCTTCAACTTGCAGAGCGTGACCACCCTCCCCGGCTTTCCCACTCGGCAGGAGCTCGTCGCTTCCTATGAGGAGCGGTCGGGACGGTCGATGACATCGCTCAATTGGTACACGACGCTGGCGCTGTGGAAGGCGGTCATATTCATGGAGGGCAACTACAAGCGGGCAGTCCAGGGCTCCACCGATGACCCGTATCTGAAGACGTTCGGCGAGGGCGTGATCGAACTCGCGCAGCGGGCAATCCAAGTCTCCCGTCACGGGCTCTGAACGATGGATCTGTGCCTGATGATCGAAGGGCAGGTGGGCGTGACGTGGCCCCAGTGGGTCGCGCTCGCGCGCGCCTGCGAACAGCACGGAATCCCGGCCCTGTTCCGCTCCGACCACTACATGCACCTGACAGGTCCCTCACCGGAGCACATGTCGCTCGACGCGTGGGCGACGGTCAACGCGCTGGCGGCGGTCACCAGCACCGTGCGGCTCGGCACGCTCGTTTCGCCGGCGACCTTCCGCCATCCATCCAATCTCGCCAAGCTCGTGGTGACGGCGGATCACATCTCGGGCGGCCGCGTGGAGCTTGGTCTGGGGGCCGGCTGGCACGAGCGCGAGCACGAGGCCTACGGGTTCCCGTTCCCACCTACGCGGGTGCGGATGGACATACTCGAGGAGCAGCTTCAGGTGGTGCTGGGCAACTGGCAGCAGGAGCCGTTTTCGTTCGATGGCGGCCACTACAAGCTGCACGAGCTCGATGCGCGGCCGAAACCCGTGCAGAAACCCCACCCCCCGCTGATCATGGGCGGCTCCGCCGGTCCGCGCAGTGCCGCGCTCGCGGCCGCGTACGCAGATGAGTACAACACCCCGTTTCCGACCGTCGATCTAGTCCCCGAGTACCGGGACCGAGTGCGCGAGGCGTGTGAGCGCGTCGGCCGGGAGGCGATCCCGTTCTCGGTGATGCTGTGCGTGGTGATCGGAACCGATGCAGAGGACGCCAAGGCGCGGGTACGGGAAGTGGCCGAGCGGCGCGGTCTCGATCCCGCGGGAGTCGTCTCGGGCCGCCCCGCAGGGTGGGTGTACGGGACCGTCGAGGAGGTCGTCGAGCAACTGCTCGCGTTCCGGGATGTCGGTGTCAGCAGGGTGATGTGCCAGCACCTCCTGCACGAGGATCTGGAAACGGTGGCGCTGCTGGGCCGGGAGATCTCGCCACGGGTGAAATAGCTGACGGACAGGGGTGGCCCGGCCGCGCTGCGGTCCCGTGGTTGGGATCAGGGTGCCGGGCGTCGAGGCCGGCCAAACGAGCCGCCTGCACATTTGCCATCCTGAGGCCCACACAATGTCCGACGCTCGAGCAAACGGCAGCGCCGCGCCCGGCCGGCACTATCGCGGCCTGCTGATCGACTGGGGCGGCGTGCTGACCAGCGATCTATTCGACTCGTTTCGCTCCTTCTGCGAGCTGGAGCAGCTCGCACCGGACGCCGTCGCGCGCCGTTTCCGCAGCGACGCCGCCTGTCGCGAGCTGCTGATCGGGCTCGAGACCGGGCTGCTTGACGAACAGGAGTTCGAGCCGCAGTTCGCGGCGATGCTGGGCGTTGCCGCTCCCGGCCTGATCGATCGGATGTTCGCCGGATCGGGTCCCGACGAGCCGATGCTCGCGGCGGTTCGCCGCGCCCGCGAAGGCGGGATCAAGACCGGCTTGATCTCGAACTCGTGGGGAACGCGCCGCTACCCGTGGGCACTGCTGTCTGAGCTGTTCGATGGGACCGTGATCTCGGGTGAGGTGGGGATCCGCAAGCCGGCCCCCGAGATCTACGCGCTCGGTGCCGAGTGTGTCGGGCTGGACGCACCGGAATGCGTGTTCGTCGACGACCTCGAGTTCAACCTCACACCGGCGCAGGAACTGGGCATGGCGACCGTTCATCACGTCGACTCCCAGCGGACGATCGCCGAGCTCGAACAGCTGCTTGGGGTCGAGCTACGTTGAGGCGCGCGGGCCTCGGTCTACTCGTGGGGACGGTGCTGCTCGCCGGCTGCGGCGGGAGCGCCCCGCTGTCATCCGGCAGCCTGCGCACCGACGCGACCAGCGTCTGCACGAACGCGAACGCCCAAATGGCGGCGATCCCCACGCCAACCTCGCCGGCCGGCACCGTCGCCTTTCTGAGCCGGGGGATCACGGTCCTGCGCCCCGAGCTTGCGCAGCTGCGATCGCTGAAGCCCTCCGGCGACGACGCCCAGGTCTACGGGATCTCGCTGGGCGCGTTCTCCCATCAGCTCGCCGCGCTGAGCACAACCGTGCACAGGATCGACACCGGCGGCGATCCGGTCAAGGAGATGCAGGCCCTCCAGGCAGAGCTCGTCCCGCTGCAATCCGCCGAGGATGGGGCCTGGCAAGCGCTCCAGATCCCGGCGTGCATCGAGCGGTAGCGGCGGCTCGGCGGGTACCGCGCGCAGGCGATACCCGGCCGAACCGCGAGCTACTGACTGCTGCTAGGCCTTCGCCGCCGTGGCCGGCTTGAGCTTCACCTTGAGCTTGTCGGTGCACGTCGTGTGGATGCCATCCGCGGTCGAGCACACCATCGCGCCGGTCCCCTTCACTCCCTCGTAGGTGCCGGTGCCGCCCGCGACCACCAGCGTTCCGAGGTAATCGACCGCGAGGAAGTTACCCGTGAACGATCCCTCCTGGGGCGTCAGGTCATAGGTTCCGTGAATCGTCCCGGACTTGAAGTACCACGTGAAAGCAGCGACCGTGTCGCCGGTATCGGGGACGGTGAAGCTGTCTGACTGAACGCCGGCTCCGAACTTGTCGCAGCTCGCGGAGCCGTACTCGTTTCCTTGATCAACCGGAGGCGTCACCCCCGTGTCGCCGACGGCGACCATGACCCCGACGTTAGTGCTGCAATGCACCGTGATGGGCTTGTTCGGCTTGGGCTTCGGCTTCGGCTTGGTGGCGGCCGATGCCGAAGTGGCTCCAAATGCCAGTGGGATCACGCTCAAGGCGGCTCCCACGAGGCAGGTACGACGTTTCACAACTACCTCCCGGTTCGCGGGTATTGAAGAGGATCCGACGGTGAGAGCCGCCGGCGACTTCAATCCATTCGGGCGGACCGACCCGGTCGGCGATGCGACCGGGTCGGCTCCACCATTGTCTGCGTGAGCCAATCAGTTGATGTTGTTGGCAGTTGCCAGGTCGGCTCGCTTGATGTTCGCCGGCAGCGGCGCGAAGTCGAGCGCCGGGCCGAAGGACTGCCCTTGTCCAAGCGCGTAGTCGACGAATGACTTGAGCTCGGCACCGTTTCCCTGAGGATCAGGAGACCGCAGAATCGCGTAGGTGAACGTCGAGATCGGGTACGCGATCGTAGTCGCTCCTCGGCGGGTTGACGATGTGGATCTCGTTGTTGCTCGCCAGTTGGGCTCCCCGCGCGGCGTTCGAGATGTTCTTCAGGTTCGGCACCTCGTAGTTGCCTCTTGCATTGCGGATCGCGACCGCGGGCATCTGGTGAGCGATCAGGTACGCGACGGCGATGTACGCGATCGAGCCAGGTGTGTTCTGGACGGCGGTGACCATCCCGGCGTTATGGTTTGCTCCCGGCCCGACCGGGAAGCTGGGCTTGGTCCCCGCGCCGACCTGGCCACGCCAGGCCCCGCTGATCCGCGATAGGTAGTCGGTGAACGCGTACGAGTCGCCCGAGCCGTCAAGGCGGTGGTAAGGGGTGATGGTCTCGTTGGGCAGGTGAACGCCCCGGTTCAGGCTGGTGATCTGGCTGTTGTCCCAGTTCGTGATCTGACCCAGATATATCTTCGCGATCACCGACCCGGTCAGGTGCAGCTTGTGGATCCCGCCCAGGTTGAAACTGACCCCGGTCGCGGTCAGCGCCCAGGGAATCTGGAAGCAGCCGGGGCAGGGCGTGGTCGAGGCTGAGATCGGGGCGTCGGAAGCTCCAAAGTCGACCAGGCCGTTCCCGATCGCGGTCAGCCCCGCGCCTGAGCCCAGTGACTGGTAGATCGGGATGGCATTGCCGGTGGCGTTGGCCCAGGTCGTGGCCCATTCGGCCTCGATCGGGGCGACCAGGGTGGATCCCTCGCCGTTAAGGGTCGTCGACGCCGACGCGACGGCGGCCGACAGGCCGCAGACCGAGGCTGCGATCAAGCCCGCGCATGTCAGGCCGGCCAATCTCTTGAAGTGCAAAGCAACTTCCTTTCCGGTTGAGACAATTGAGGAAGGGGTGGGCTCGCTCGGGCTCTCACGGCCCGGCCGCCCTGTGGAGCCCGGGGCAAGGATCGCTGCGCACGTTTCGGTAACTGTTGCCGACTTGTAACCTTGATTTGTAATTCTGGTTACCGCTAGAGGGCGCGCGGACCTCGGGACGACTTTTCTCTAGGCTGCGGCGCCGTGTCCTCGAGGGCAAGGTTCACATTCGGGTTGCCCTTCCCCGTGCGACGCGGACCCAGCGCCAGTGCGTCGGGCGGGGTCGGCGACCGCATGCTGTTCAGCCTGTGCGCAATCGCCGGGTTGTTCTGCGTGTGCGTGCTCGCGGAGGTCCTGTATCAGGTCATCAGTGGCGCGAGGCCGGCGATCTCGGCTTTCGGCCTCGGTTTCCTGGTGCACCAGCACTGGCAGCCGAACCTCGGCGTCTTCGGCGCCGCCGCGGCGATCTACGGCACCGTCATGAGCGCACTGATGGCGCTGCTCATCGCAGCTCCGCTCGGGATCGCGATCGGCCTGTATCTGAGCATGATCGCCCCCCCAGGGGTCCGGACGGTTGTCGGACCGCTGGTGGAGATGCTGGCCGCAATCCCGAGCGTGATCGTCGGGTTCTGGGGCGTGATCGTGCTCGCTCCGTTCGTGGCCAAGTACCTGGAGCCTTTGCTGCACAACGTGCTCGGGTTCATCCCATTGTTCGGTCCGCCCCAGACGACAGGGCTCAGCATCTTCACCGCCGGCGTCGGACTGACTGTCATGGTGCTGCCGATCATCGCCGCGCTTAGCCGAGACCTGTTTCTGACCGTGCCCCAGGAGCTCAAGGACGGCGCCGCAGCTCTCGGCGCGACCCGCTGGGAGATCATCCGTGGGGTCGTGTTGCCGACGACGGTCTCAGGCGTGGCGGCGGCCACGGTGCTCGGATTCGGGCGCGCGCTCGGTGAGGCGATCGCGGTCACCCAGATGATCGGTGACGGCGCGCTGATTCACAGCTCGTTGTTCCTCCCCGGTAACAGCCTCGCGAGCCGGCTCGCGAACGAGTTCCAGTCACCCGAGAGCAAGCTACACCTACCGTCGCTGTTCTACCTCGCGCTGATTTTGCTCGTGATCGAGCTGGGCGCGACGTTGCTGGCGAGGACGATCGCATCCCGTTACGACGTGCAACGGGCGCTGGCGCGATGAGCACGCCGTCGATCACATTCGAGCCGAAGCCGTCGCTGCCTGACCCCGCCGGGCCTTTGACGCCGTCGGGCAACCTGCGCCGCCGTGCCGCTGTCAGCCGAGCGATCGAGTTCGCGGCGACGGTTTCCGCAGTGTTTGCTGTTCTACTGCTCGCCGATCTCGCCTGGACAGTCGTGAAGAACGGCGCGGCGGCCCTGAGCTTCAGCTTCGTGTTCACGAATCCGTCGGGGCTCGGAGGTGGAGGAATGGCGAACGCGCTGATCGGGAGCGCGCTGGTCGTCGGCTTCGCCGCGCTGATCGCGATCCCGATCGGCGTCCTGACGGGCATCTACCTGACCGAGTTCGCCGGCCCCGACGCACGCTCGGCGCGCGCGCTCAAGCTCGTGCTCGACCTGCTTCAGGGGCTGCCGACGGTCATCGTCGGGGTGGTGATCTTCGGACTGATCGTCGTCCGCCACCCGGCTCGAGACCGGCTTTGCGGCTTCGCTCGCGCTGGCGATCGTGATGCTGCCGCTGATCGCCCGCTCGAGCCAGGAGGTGCTGCTCCTCGTGCCGGGGACACTGCGCGAAGCGGCCGACGCGCTCGGCGTCGATCGCTGGCGCACGGTGCTCGGCGTCATCCTCCCGACTGCGATGGGAGGTATCGCCACCGGCGCGATCCTGTCGATCGCGCGCGCAGCCGGCGAGACCGCCCCGGTGCTGTTCGTCGACAGCATCTTCAACCCCACCACCACGCAACTCGACCTGTTCGGCCACGGCGTCCCGACCGTTCCGGTCTACATCTTCACCACCTACGATCTTCCGACCCCGACGGCGGTCGACCGAGGCTTGGGGCGCGGCGCTGGTGCTGCTCGCGTTCATCCTGATCGCCAACATCGGGGCCCGGGTGTTGCTGGCCCGCACCCGTGCGAAGATGACCGCATGAGCGGGTGGGACCCCATCGCAGGCGCAGGCGCGGACGAGGCGACGGTTTCGGGTCGGGTCCGCATACAAAACGATCCGCCGGCGGGCGGCCCGGCCCCAGCCGTCACACAACGGCCGTCCCCAGGAGCCCAACCGCGAGGTCGTGTTCGACATCCGCGACATGGCCGTCCACTACGGCGAGAGCCAGGCGCTCGGCTGGACGACGCTGAAGATCTACCGCAACCTGGTCACGGCGGTGATCGGCCCATCGGGCTGCGGCAAGTCGACCTTCATCCGCTGCCTCAACCGGATGAACGACTCGATCCCCAGCTTCAGGCTCGGCGGGCAGGTCCTGTATCACGGCCACGACGTGTACTGCCCCGGCGACCAACCGGGTGGAGGTGCGGCGGCGGATCGGGATGGTGTTCCAGAAGCCCAACCCGTTCCCCAAGTCGATCTACGACAACGTCGCCTGGGCGCCGCGCAACCTCGGGATGAAGACCGAGCTCGACGAGCGGGTCGAGCGCGCGCTCACCCACGCGGCGCTGTGGGACGAGGTCAAGGATCGGCTCCGTGAGGGCGCCCTCGGTCTCTCGGGCGGGCAGCAGCAGCGGCTGTGCATCGCCCGCGCGATCGCGATCGAGCCGGACGTGCTGCTGCTCGATGAGCCGGCATCCGCACTGGATCCGATCGCCACCGCGTCGATCGAGGATCTGATGCACACGCTCAAGCACCGCTTCACGATCGTGATCGTCACGCACAACATGCAACAGGCCGCACGCGTAGCGGACCGGGTGGCTTTCTTCAGCCTTGACGGTACGGAGCGCGTCGGGACCCTGGTCGAGTACGCCGACACCGAAACGATCTTCCGCCATCCTGTCGACACCCGTACCCGTGACTACGTGACCGGTCAGTTCGGCTAGCACGAACCCGACGAGGACCCGCCATGCCGGGGAATCGCGCTAGCGATTCCCCCCGATGGCGTTGCTCGGGACCTGGGGCAGGATCGGCTGGCCGCACTGCCAGCAGAACCCTGCGCCACTGGAGTGCGGCGCCCCGCAGGAGACGCACGCGCCGGCGGTGGAGGTCTGCTCCAGCCGCAGGATCCGCTCGACCTCGGCCAGCTCGGCGTCCGCATTTTGGAGCTCGGCCGCGCGGCCGACGAGGACGTCGACCCGGATCCGGTCACGGATCGCCATCTCGTATACCAGGCCGCCGAGATCGAACTGGAGCTCGGCCACACGGGCATTGAGCTGGTCGCGGCGGCGGCGCAGATCGACACTTCGATCGGCCTGTCCTCCTCGCGGCGTGGAAGCGGTCAGCGGCGGCGCGACGACCAGCCCTGATTGCTGTCCGGCCTGAGCGGGGCGCGTACGGCGTCCGGCACGTCCGAGGCCGGCTGCGAGTCGGCGGTGAAGTGGTTTGTCAGGACGTGCCACGCTCGATGTCTGCGTCAGGGTCCGAAGAAGTTGCCCGTGAAATGGCCGTTCTGGCAACCGGCTTGACCGGACTGGCACTGCTGCCCGTTGGTGATCGTCGGTTGCTTGGGTGCCGCCGCGCCCAACTGCTTGGCCGCCGCCTGTTGGGCCACCGCCACGACCTTCGTGGTGATCTTGGGTGCGACTTTCGTCTTCTTGCCGTGCGACGCGCTGCCCCGGGTCGCTGTCACCGCCGTCGTGGGCGTCGTCGCCGCCGCGGCGGCAGCCCCACCCGACCCGCCCCCGACAGTCACGACCTGCACCGGGGGCGAGCTGGCGTGCTGGTTGCTCGAGCTGTTGCCGCTGTTGCCGAGCCGGCCGATCTCGACGCCGACCCCCATCGCGAGCAGCAGCGTGGCGATTCCCGCGACGAGCGCCCCGCTGAAGCTGATCCGCCGCCGCGGCGGCTCGCGCGGCGGCTGGGCAGCGCGCGGCGGCTCCGCCGGCTGTGCGGCTCCCCCGACAGGGTATCGGGCCTTGCCGCGCCGCGCTCCGCACTCCACGCAGTAGCGCTGGTCGCTTGCCAGCGGCGAGCCACAGGTGACGCAGCGGTCCCCCATCCCGGCCGCGAACAGCGAAACGGTACGGCCTTCCCCGGGCTCAGCTTCCGCCGCCGGGGAAATGCCCGGGCTGGGGTCGCCTGCGCCCTCGAGACCGTCATTGGTGGTGCTCGAGCCGGCCATAGACAGCAATTTCAGCGTATCGGGTGCCCACCCGGGGTTGTGAACAACTTGTGACCAACTGGTCGTGCCCGGTCACCGGCCCTGAGTTGTGAATAACTTGTTAACCAGGTGACTCCACAGTCCTTGGCCACGCATCTAGACTCGGGATGTTCACATGATCCGGGGCATGTCACATGACACTGGTGGGCTGCTGTGATCTCTGCGAGCGACGACCACCAGACCGGCTCGTACAGCGCGCTCCACTGTAGTTCCTGCCAGGCACGGCTGGCCTACGATCAGCGCTACTGCGTTGCTTGCGGCGAGCGCCGCGGGCCGCTTCCACGACCGGTCTCGGAGTTGGTCGGCGGGCTGCTCGAGCAGGGGCGCCAAGCCCTCCCGGTCCCGGTCCCGATCGGTCCGGCGGGCCGTCTGGGGGCGGCGGATTCAGGAGCGCCGCGTCCGATGGTGTTCGGCGCGCTCACGCCGCGCACCGCCGCGGTCGCGGTCATGGCGATGCTGGCATTTGGCGTCGCGGTTGGATCGGCGGTCGGCACGGGGAGCTTCGTGAGCCTCGCAGGCGCCCCGCTGGTGGTTCTCTCCGAAGCCGGAGCACCCGGCGCCGTCGCGGGCAGCGTGAGCCCCGTGGCCGCCGCCGCTAACTCGGGCTCCGGCGGCCCCTCCGGCGGCCAGCAGACGATCACGATCACGCAATCGGCGCCCCAGGCGGCGACCGGCACTACCCCCGCTTCGTCCAGCGGCGGCGGGGGTGGCGGAACTACTGGAGGTGGTGGCGGCTCCAGCAATGCGCTCGGGCTTCCCCCGATCAAGCACGTGTTCCTGATCGTGCTCTCTGACCAGGGGTACTTCCAGACGTTCGCGTCCCCAACCGAAAAGTACCTGGCTCAGACCCTGCCCAAGCAGGGCAAGCTGGTGGAGTTCTACTACGGGGTCAGCGCTGGACCCCTCGCGAACCAGATCGCGATGATCAGCGGTCAGGGACCGACGAAGCAGACGGCGGCGGACTGCCCGAAGTACACCAAGATCGCACCGGCGCGCAAGGGCAAGAAGGGTCAGGTGATCGGCAACGGCTGCATTTACCCGAAGACTACCCAGACCCTCCTGGATCAGCTCACGGCCGCGCACGATACGTGGAAGGCCTACGTGCAGGGAATGGCGAGCGGAGCGACCGGCAAGCAGACGACCTGCCGCCGCCCGCCACCGGGAGGCTCCAACTACGGGCAGGTGCACACCGCCAAGGATCCCTACGTCATCTGGCGCAACCCGTTCATCTACTTCGGCTCGCTGACCGGCGGGAGTGCGTGCCAGGACGACGATGTCGACCTGACGCAGCTCAGCACCGACCTGAAGTCCACGAGTTCGACGCCCAACTTCTCCTATGTCGTCGCCGACCCGTGCGATGACGGCAGCGCCCAGCCGTGTACCCCGCACGCCAAGGCAGGACTCGCTCCGGCCGATCACGTTCCTGCGCACGGTCGTGCCCGAGATCGAGGCGTCGGCCGCGTACAAGGCCGGCGGCCTGATCATGGTTACCTTCGACCAAGCCCCGCAGACCGGGAAGCATGCGGATCCGAGCGCCTGCTGCAACAACCCCACGTATCCGAACCTGCCCCAAGCACCTCGACGACGCCGGCCGCCGCGGCTGACGTCGGCACCCCCACGACCAGTACGACGACCGGCACGGTCATCTCGACCTCGACCGTCACGGCCCCCACGACGGACACCTCGACGCTGACGAGCCCGACCTTGACCTCGACGACGAGCCCGACTACGACCACCCTGACCAGCCCGACGACCACCCTCACCACGATCACCAGCCCGACGACCACGCTGACCAGCCCGACGACGACTACGAGCCCGACGAGCACGACCACGACGGCAACGCCACCACCGACGTCAACGGCGCCTCCGAGCACTTCCACGACAGTGACGACCAGCACGACCACGACCACGACCGCGACCACGCCCCCGGCGGGCGGCGGGTCGGCTCGACGACGCCCGACGGGCGGCGGCGGTCAGGTCGGCATGCTGCTGATCTCACCGTACGTCAAGCCCGGGACGAGCGACACGATCGAGCTACTACAACCACTACTCGCTGCTGCCAGCATCGAGAACATCTTCGGCCTCAAGCACTCGGCTACGCCGGCGACCCGACCCTGTCGGTGTTCCGATTCGGGGCACGTTCGACGGTTACCGGTCGAGTCAGTCGCGCCTGCCGCGGCCGTAGAGCAGCTTGAAGAAGCGCCGCAGCAGCATCGTCCGCGAGGCCTTGTACGGGAACATGAACGGCTCGCGCTTGAGCGCGCGGCGGGTCACCAGCAGCGACTGGATCTTGCGTGTACTTGCGGATCCCGTTGGCGCCGTGGCGCGTGCCCAGCCCGGAGGTCTTCCAGCCGCCCATCGGCAGGTTCAGCGCCGTGTAGTTGACCTGGGCGTCGTTGACGCACACGACGCCGGCCTCGATCCGGCGCGCGAGCGCCTCGCCGCGCTCGACGTCGCTCGGTCCAGACGCTCGCCTGCAGCCCGTAGTCGGAGTCGTTGGCCAGCCGCACGCCCTCCTCGGCGTCGGCGATCTTCATGATCGGCAGCGTCGGGCCGAACGTCTCCTCGGTGCATGCAGCTTCATCGAGTGGTCGACGTCGACGAGCACCGTCGGCTCGTAGAAGCGGCCCGCGCCCGGGCCGGGATGGCCGCCGGTCAGGACCTTGGCGCCCTTGCTCGACCGCGTCGCGGACGTGGTCGTCGACGATCTCGAGCTGCGGCGGGAAGGTCACCGCGCCGACGTCGACGGTGCCGACGCCGGTCGGGCACGCCCTGGCGCAGGCTTGCGGACGTTGTCGGTCACCTTGGCGACGAACTCGTCGTAGACCGGCGCCTCGACGTAGCACGCGCTCGACCGAGATGCACACCTGGCCGCCGTTGTTCATCGAGTAGAACGCGGCCGCGTTGGCGGCGCGCTCGATGTTGGCGTCGGCGCAGACGATCATCGGGTCCTTGCCGCCGAGCTCGAGGTAGCACGGGATCAGCGCGTCGGCGGCGGCCTTGCATGACCGCCTTGCCGGTGCGGCTCGAGCCGGTGAACATCACGCAGTCGACCTGCGCGATCAGCGCCGCGCCCGGTGCTGCCGTCGCCGGTGGCGACCTGGAAGACGCTGCTCGGGCAGGCCGCACTCGCGCATCATCTCGGCCATCAGCAGCGAGCTCAGCGGCGTCACCTCGCTCGGCTTGAGGATCACGCTGTTGCCGGCCATCAGCGCCGGGATGCAGTCGCCGAACGAGTTCGCGATCGGGTAGTTCCACGGGCCGATCACGCCGACGACGCCGACCGGCGCGTAGCGGATGACGAGCTTCTTGCCGGCGGCGACCGGGTTGTTCCAGGACGGCACCCGCTCGTCGGCGAGGTACTTCGGGCGCCTCCTTGGCCCAGAAGCCCGAGCGCGGTGACCGTGTACCCGAGGTCGGCGAGCTGCGCGTCCTCGTAGGTCTTGCCGCGTCTCGGAGACGACCGCGTCGAGGATCCGCTCGGCGTTGTCGAGCATCCACTTCTGGGCGCGGCGCATGATCCGCGCCCGCGCCGTCGAAGCCGATCGCCTCCCACTGCGGCTGGGCCTGCGCGGGCGCGCGCGGCCATCGCCTCCAGCTCGCTCCGCGCCGAGCACCGGGATCGTGGTGATCAGCTCGCCGGTGGCCGGGTTCTCGACCGCGATCGTGGCCGCCGCCGTGCCGCCGTTCGTCTCGGCCGGCGCTCGCTGCTCGACGCTCGCCATCGTCCTCTCCTTATGCCGCGTGGGAGCTCGCAAGGCTATCGTCGGTGACTGGCGCACGCGGATCACGGTGCGCTGCCGCCCGAGCCGCCTCGGGCCGAGTGCGGCTACTTGGGCCGGGTCGAGCTCGATCGACTCGATCATCGGCGGGTCCAGCGGGCGGTCCTGCGCGCCGGTCGGGACGCGCCTCGATCGCGTCGACGGCGTCCATGCCGGCGGTCACCTGGCCGAACACGGTGTGCTTGCCGTCGAGCCACGGAGCGGCGTCGGCGGTGACGATGAAGAACTGCGAGCCGTTCGTGTTCGGGCCCGGCGTTGGCCATCGCCAGCGCGCCGCGCACGACCTTGTGGTCGTTGAACTCGTCCTCGAACTTGTAGCCGGGGCCGCCGGTGCCGGTGCCCTGCGGGCAACCGCCCTGGATCATGAAGTCGGGGATCACGCGGTGGAAGATGATCCCGTCGTAGAAGCCGTCTGCGGCGAGCTTGCGGAAGTTGGCGACGGTCTTGGGCGCGTCGTCGTCGAAGAACTCGAGCGCGATCGTGCCGTGGCGTGGTGTTCATGTTGGCTGTGGACATGGACCGGAGCCTACGCGACTGACCCGGCCGGCCCGAGCGAGGCAGGTCGCCTATCCGCCCCGCTCGGCCGAGGGAGGCCAGTGGGCGACCGGCTCGCTAACTGTTGCCGGCGGTCTGGATCGCGTTCAGGGTCGTGTCGACCTGCACCGAGGGGGCCGTGCCCCCCGTGTAACTGTCTGTGCAGCTCACGCTTGCGAGCGACCCGTTCGCGACCGACGGCGCGGGCACCGCCAGCGGGATCGAGCCCGAGAGGATGCTCGCAGGAGACTCGACCTGAACCGTCAGGCTCTTGGTCAGGGTCGCGCCGTTGCTCGGCGAGACCGACAGCGTGCAGTCGACCTGGACCTGCTGGCCGATCACCGAGCCGTCGATCACGGCATGTGGATAGGCGAGGACCAGATACGTCGACCCGCCTGGAAGCGCCTTGCTCGCGATCTGTTTGGACGTCGATCCCGCCAGCGTCTGCGGCGAGATGCTCGTCGTCCCGAACTCCTGCGGCGGGGTCGACACGCAGCTCACCTTGCCGGAAGTGTCGATCGCGGAGATCGCACCCGTCGTGCAGCCGGCGGCGACCCTCGCCTGCACCTGGCCGGTGTTGATCTGCGTCACCCCGACGGCGCCGTTCGCGATCTTGCGCGTCCCAACCGCTCCCGATGTCAGCTTCCAGTTCCCGACCACGCCATTGGCGATCTTCCAGTTCGTCACCGAGCCGTTCTGCAACTGGCTCGTGCCGACGCTGTTCGCCGGCACCACGACCGTCGCGGCATAGCCCGCACCGCCGAGCGACACGAACAGCGCCAGGGACGACACGATAATCGGCGCCGACGGACGGCGCCGCACGAGCGGCGAGAGTTTCATCCACTACCTCCTGGGCAGGCTTGTGAGTGCAGCCCCGGCCGGTACTGCTTCACAACACCCCCGGACGCGGGAAGTCGCGCGCCGCGTGCTCGGTGTCTGGGACAGCGGCCGAGGGTCCGGGCGGTTCCGGGGGGTTTCTGGCCGCGGCTGGCGGGAGGAGCGTCGGTCAGCCGCGCGGGTCTCGTTCGGTGTCCACCGCGTCGCCCGAGCTCGCATTTCGCCACGCCTCCCGGGCCGGGGCGGATCGGATTACGCCCGCTCGGACCGGATTACGCCGGTGCGGCGGGGATTAGGACCGCGGGGCGGGCCCGATCTCAGACCCGGAGGCGGTGCCGCGCAAGGCACCGGTACGGTCCGCTTGGGGAACGGCGCTGGTGAGGGTCGAGGGTGCGGCCGGGCTCGATGGGTGTCAGCAAAATTCGTCATTCTCGCGTGCATAAAGGGACAAATCGCGCGCGCTTGCTGGACCTTGGCTACATAAGCATGTGGGGCATGCTTATGTAACCGAGGTCGGCCGGGGGCGGGGACTTTGGGCCTGAAAGCATGTCGTCGCAAGCGGATTTCGGCCCACGCCGGCCCGGCCCGGCCCACGCCGGGCCCCGGCCCAAGCCACCCCGGCCCAAGCCACCCGGGCCCAAGCCACCCAGGCCCAAGCCACCCGGGCCCAAGCCAACCCCGGGCCCAAGCCAACCCCGGGCCCAAGCCACCCCGGCCCGACCCCGCCCAGCTACCCCGTCGCAGCCTCGAGCCGCAACTCGTGACCCCGGACGGCGGTCCCGGCCACCAGCGCCACGACCCGTTCAGCGTCGGACGCCGGGACCTCGACGAACGCGAACCGCTCCAGCACGCGGACATTGCGCACCGCCTCCCCCTCGAGGCCCGTCGCGGCCGTGATCGCGTGGATGATGTCGGAGGGCTCGATTCCTGCCGCCCGCCCGCCGGAGACGATCAGCTTGCGGCCGGGACCCTCGCCGTTGAGCGCGACGTGCGGCTTGGAGTGGCGACGCGGCTTGGGGTGCACCGGGGTCGGCGCCACGTGCGCATCCTTGACCCACGGCGCCAGCTTGACGCCGGCGTGGCGCTCGATTGCCTCGATGTCCCGCCGCTGCCGCGGCTCGTAGAACGTGATCGCTCGCCCGCTGCGGCCCACCCGGCCGGTCCGGCCGATGCGATGGACGTACACGTCCGGGGAGGTGGGCACGTCGAAGTTGATCACGTGCGAGATGCCCGAGATGTCGAGCCCGCGCGCGGCCACGTCGGTCGCGATCAGCAGCGGTAGCCGCCCGTCTTTGAACGAGATCATCACGCCGTCGCGCGCGCCCTGGGTCATGTCGCCGTGCAGCGCCTTGACGTTCATGCCGCGGTCGCGGAGCGTCCGGTACAGCTGATCGCAGCGGATCTTCGTGCGGACGAACACGAGCGCCTGCTCGGGGTGCTCGGATTGCAGCACCTCGGTCAGGCGATCGGGCTTGTCACGCGACTTGACCTCGAGCGCGAACTGCTCGACCGTGTCGACGGTCAGCGTCGCCGTCTTGACCTTGACCGTCACGGGTCGTACAGGTACTGGTCGGCGAGCCGGCGGATCTCGGGTGGCATCGTCGCCGAGAACAGCGCCGTCTGCCGGCTGGAAGGAGTCAGCGCGAGGATCCGCTCGACATCCTCGAGGAACCCGAGGTCGAGCATCTCGTCGGCCTCGTCGAGCACCACGAACCGGCAGGCGTGCAGCAGCAGCGAGTGTCGCGAGATCAGATCCTTGACGCGTCCGACCGTGCCGACCACGATATGCCCGCCGGCTCGCAGCTGTGCCTGCTGGGTGCGGATCGGCGCGCCGCCGAACACCGCCACCACGTCGACCCCCTTGCGCCTTCCGTACACGCGCAGCGCCTGCGTGACCTGGATGCACAGCTCGCGCGTCGGAGTCAGGACCAGCCCCTGGACTTCCTGCTCGGTGGGATCGACGTACTGGAGCATCGGCAGGCCGAACGCCGCTGTCTTGCCGGAGCCCGTCTGCGCCTGCCCGATCACGTCGAGCCCCTCGAGCAGCGGCGGGATCGCCTGCTCCTGGATCGGACTGGGCGACTCGTAGCCGACGTCGCGGACAGCCTCGAGGATGTCCGGCGCCAGGCCGAGATCTGCAAATGTGGTCATTCCCCTTCCACGATAGACGCACTCGGCCAATAGGCGCTTGATATCTGGTCGGCGGCCCGCTTGACAAGATACCATTCGGTCCCTAACGTTTCGGAACCATACGAATTTCTCGGCCCGCCGACTCCGATCAATGACCACATCCACCGACCGAATCGACGCCTACGTCTGGCGGATCAGCGCGGTGGTGATCGTCGGGTCGATCATGTCGATCCTCGACACGACGATCGTCAACGTCGCGCTCGCGACACTGGGCCGGGAGCTGCACTCGACGATCTCCAGCATCCAGTGG
Source organism: uncultured Solirubrobacterales bacterium (assembly GCA_963769695.1). Classification (GTDB taxonomy): domain Bacteria; phylum Actinomycetota; class Thermoleophilia; order Solirubrobacterales; family Solirubrobacteraceae; genus Palsa-465. The sequence continues at coordinate 437,459 of CAVYMX010000008.1, forward strand.
GTGGTTACCGGCTACATGCTGTCGCTCGCGGCCGTGATCCCGATCACCGGCTGGGCGGCCCGCCGGTTCGGCGCCAAGCGCGTCTACCTCGTCTCGCTGGTGCTGTTCACGGCCGGCTCGGCGCTGTGCGGGCTGGCGACCTCCACGACCGAGCTGATCCTGTTCCGCGTGCTCCAGGGCGTCGGCGGCGGGATGATCCTCCCGATCGGGCAGCTGATGATGGCCGAGGCGGCCGGGCCGAAGCGGATGGGCCGCGTGATGAGCATCGTCGCGGTCCCGGCGATGCTGGCGCCGATCCTCGGGCCGACGATCGGCGGTCTGATCCTGGAAAACGCCAACTGGCACTGGATCTTCTACGTCAACGTCCCGATCGGCGTGATCGCCGTGATCGCGGCCCTCCGGATTCTGCCGAACGTCAAGCCGGCTCCCACCGACCGGCTCGATGTCCGTGGCCTGGCCCTGATGGCCACCGGCCTGCCGCTGCTGACCTACGGCCTCGCCGAGATCGGCGCCACCGGCACCTTCACCTCCCCCAAGGTGGTGGTCCCGATTCTGGGCGGACTGGCACTGATTGCGCTGTTCGCGGTCCACGCGCTGCGGGTTCCGGCGCCGCTGCTGAACCTGCGGCTGTACCGCCGCCCGACCTTCTCGTCGGCCTCGTTCGCGATGTTCTGCCTCGGCGCGGCGCTGTTCGGCGGCATGATCCTGCTGCCCCTGTACTGGCAGAACGTCCGCCTCGAGAGCGTCGTCGACACCGGGCTGCTGACCGCGCCGCAGGGCCTCGGGATGGCGCTCGCGATGCCGCTCGCGGGCAGGCTGACCGATCGCTTCGGCGGCGGCCCGCTGGCGCTGTTCGGCGTGACCCTCACGACTTTGACGACGATCCCGTTCGGCCTGATCGGCGCCCACACCTCGATCGCCTGGCTATCGGTGGCGATGCTGGTTCGCGGGGTCGGGATCGGGTTCGCGTTCATGCCCGCGATGTCGGCGGCGTTCGCGTCGCTCGATCGCTCCGAGCTCTCCGACGCGACGCCACAGCTGAACGTGCTCCAGCGAGTCGGCGGCTCGATCGGCGCCGCGCTGCTGGCCGTCGTGCTTCAGCGTGCGCTGGCCGGCGCACATACGCCCGCGGCCGCCGCAGCCGCGTACGGCACCGCGTTCTGGGCATCGGCGGCGCTGACCGCGCTGGCGATCATCCCCTGCATCATCCTGGTGCGCGCCGAGCGCGCCGCACGCGCAGCCGGCGCCGAGCCCGCCGCGGCCGGCGAGCTTGCCGAGGCCATCGCCGCATGACCGTCGCCCCGCGGCCCGTGCCGACCGACGCCCCCACCGAGGTCGGCCTGTCGTTCAAGCGGGTGATGGCGGCGTTCCGGCGGCTGCGGGGTCGCGAGACCCACCGCCCCGGCGAGCTCAGCTACGCGCAGTACGGGCTGCTCGGCGCTTTGTCCGACGGCGGCGCGCTGTCTGCGAGGGAGCTGGCGGTGGCCGCCGACGTCTCGCCCGCGACCGTCACCGAGATGCTCGACGCCCTGACCTCGGCCGGTCTCGTCGCTCGCGCCCGATCGCAGCAGGACAGGCGGATCGTGCTCACCTCGCTGACCGAACGCGGTCGCGAGCTGGTCGCCGAGCGCCACGCGCGCTGGGAGCCTCATTGGCGAGGGGCGCTCGCGCAGTTCAGCGATCGCGAGCTCCTGACCGCCGCCGCCGTCCTCGACCGCTTGGCCGAGATGCTCGACGCCGAAACGCCGAGCTGAGCACCGACTAGTTAAGTTAGCCACCTGACAATTCCGCAGCGCCTAGCGGCTGACGGTTACAGCCGACGATCACGGTCGCGAAGATGGTCCTTGCCGCTTTATCCATGCTCCGATCCTCCTCCTGAATCCCTTCGGTTTTCTGGGTGCCCTGACGTCCGCCGGGCGCGCGGGACTCTGTTGCACCAGTGAGCCAGACCGGGCGGGGCGGCCCACTACCGGACTGGATCGACCGCGCCCTCGAGGTGCAGCGCCCCGTTCGAGGCCCCGCGCACCTCGAACCGAATCCCGCCACCAGCGTCTGGGGCCTCTCCGAACGTGACCTTCGCCGGCAGTAGGACCGGCTTGCGAAATGCGACCTGCACCGTGAACGCGTCCGGCAATCGCGGCCCGAGCGCCGCCAGGCAACGGGCCTTGGTCCACATCCCGTGCGCGATCGCGGCTCGAAAGCCGAACAGCCGCGCGGTCAGCGGATGGACGTGGATCGGGTTCAGATCGCCGGCCACCGTGCCGTAGCGGCGGCCGAGGTCGCCGGGCAGCCGCCAGGTCGCGCTCGGCGCAGGCCCGCCGGTGGACCGGGCATCGCCCCCAGAACTGCGGGCCCCGTCAGACCCGTCCCCCCGCTTCAGGTTCGTCGCGGACTCCTCCCAGACCACCTCGTCCCCGATCCGCACCTCCGAGTGGATCGAGAACTGCCGACCGCGCGGGTGGGGCTCGATCGCCGTGGCCCAGACCCGGATCGACAAATCCTCATCCGCGCCGACGGGCCGGTGCTGAACGATCCGGTTGGCGATGTGGACGAGCCCGATCGCCGGGAACGGGAAGCTCGAATCGGTCATCAGCGCCAGGTGCAGCGGGAACGCGAGCATGTGGATGAAGCAGGCGGGCAGCGTGTCGCCGAGCGGATATCCGCACACGCGGTCATAGGCGAACAGGCGGTCACGGTCGATCCCGGCATCGGCCAGCGACAGCGTCAGGTCGGGGACCTCGGCTGAGCCACCGCGCGCGGGTCCCACGAGTCCAAGCAGCGACGCCCCCGGCATCAAGGCCACTCCCGCCCGCGCGAACAGGCCCACCATCGACGGCGAGCCCCGCAGCTCGCGGACGTCGGCCACGGTCACGCTCCGAGCAGGCTCTGCCCGCACACGCGCACGACATTTCCAGTCACCCCGGATGAGCCGGGGCTGGCGAGCCAGGCAATCGTCTCGGCGACATCGATCGGCAACCCACCCTGCGAGAGGCTGTTCATCCGCCGTCCCGCCTCGCGGAGCGCGATCGGCATCCGCGCCGTCATCTGGGTCTCGATGAAGCCCGGGGCGACCGCGTTCAGCGTCACTCCCCGCTCGGCCAGCACCGGCGCCCATGCCTGCACCATCCCGATCACGCCCGCCTTCGAGGTCGCGTAGTTGGTCTGGCCGGCATTGCCCGCGACGCCGCTGATCGACGAGACCAACACGACCCGGCCATCCGTGCGCACGGCCCCGCGACCGAACAGCTCCTTGTCGATCCGCTGCGGTCCACGCAGGTTGACATCGATCACCGCGTTCCACAGCTCCTCGGTCATGCGCCCTAGCCGCTTGTCGCGCGTCACGCCGGCGTTGTGGACCACGATGTCGACGCCGCCGTGCGCCTCGAGCAGCTGCGTCGCAATCGTCGCGGGAGCCTGCTCATCGGTGATGTCGACGGTCAGCGCCGATCCTCCGATCGGCCCCACCACGCCCCGCAGGTCATCCGCCTGCGCGGGGATGTCCAGGCCGACGACATGACCCCCATCGCGGCCCAGGACCGAAGCGATCGACGCCCCGATTCCCCGTGAGGCCCCGGTCACGAGCGCGACCTTGCCGCTCAGCGGCCGTTTCCAGTCGATGCCCTCGGCGAGCGGAGCCGGCCCGACCCGCACGACCTGCCCGGAGACGTACGCCGACCTGGGCGACAGAAAGAAGCGCAGCGAGGATTCGAGCCGATCCTCGCCTCCGGGCCGGACGTACAGGAGCTGGGCGGTCGCGCCCTTTCCCACCTCCTTGCCGATCGAGCGCACCAGGCCCTCCAGCGCGCGCTGCGCGATCGCTTGGGGCGGCGCGCTGCACTCCTCGGGCGCCGAAGCCAGCACGACCACGCGCCCGCACTCCCGGACGCGGCGGATCGCAGGGTGAAAGAACGACCACGCCTCGCGCAGCGATTCGCTGTCCGAGATCCCACTTGCGTCGAACACGAGCGCCTTGAACGTCTGGTCGGACGGCGCCACATCCGGGTTGAACACCCCGGCGTCCAGCGCCGCGTCGGCAGCGGCGGTGCGAACCGGCTCCTCCAGGGCGCTCAGCACGTCGGCGCCGATCCCGGCCAGCACAGCCGCAGCCGCTCCGACGAGCCGCGACCCGGGCGCGGCACCAAGCAGCACCGGGCCGGCGATCACCGGCCGGCCCGGTTCGTATCGCTCGAGCGCGAGCGGCGTCGGCAGCCCGATCTGCTTTGACACCACACGACCGATCGGCGTGTTGATCAGCTGCTGGTAGCGGTCACTCATGCGGCCTCCATGATCGCCGTCACTCCGAGTCCGCCCGCCGCGCAGATCGAGATCAGGCCGCGCCCCGACCCCCGCTCGGAGAGCAGCTTCGCGAGGTTGGCCACGATCCGCCCGCCGGTCGCCCCGAACGGGTGCCCGGCCCCCAGCGAACCGCCGCGGACGTTGAGCTTCTCGGGGTCGATCGCGCCGAGCGGCGCCTCGAGCCCCAGCCGCTCACGGCAGAAGACCGGGTCCTCCCACGCCCTCAGTGTGCACAGAACCTGCGCGGCGAACGCCTCGTGAATCTCGTAGAAGTCGAACTCCTCCAGCCCCAGCCCGGCGCGCGCGAGCATCCGCGGCACCGCGTACGCGGGCGCCATCAGCAGCCCCTCGCGCTCGTGGACGTAGTCGACCCCCGCCGTCTGGGCCGCCGTTAAGTACGCCTGCACGGGAACCCCGCGCGACGAGGCCCATTCCTCGCTCGCAAGCAGCACCGTCGATGCGCCATCGCTCAGCGGCGTCGAGTTGCCGGCGGTCATCGTTCCCTCCGGCCCACCGAACGCCGGCTTCAGTTTCGCGAGCTTCTCCGGCGTCGAATCCGGACGAAGGTTCTGGTCGCGCTCGAGCCCCAGGTAGGGCACGACCAGATCGTCCTCGAATCCGCCGTCGTACGCCGCGGCCAGGTTGCGGTGGCTGCGGGCCGCGAGCTCGTCCTGCTCCTCGCGGCCGATCCCCCACGCGCGGGCCATGATCGCGGTGTGTTCGCCCATCGACAGGCCGGTCCGCGGCTCGGCGTTGCGTGGAATCTCCGGCACGACATGCTGCGGGCGGAGCTTGGCCAGCGCCTTCGCCCGGTCGACATTCGATTTCGTGCGGTAGGCCTCGAGCAGGATCGCGCGCAGCCGCTCGTTGATCACCAGGGGCGCGTCCGAAGTCGTGTCAACCCCGCCCGCGATCCCCGCGTCGATCTGCCCGAGCGCGATCTTGTTTGCCACCAGCACGGTCGCCTCGAGTCCGGTTCCGCACGCCTGCTGGACGTCGTAGGCGGGCGTCTGCGGCGCGAGCTTCGATCCGAGCACGCACTCCCGCGTCAGGTTGAAGTCCCGGCTGTGCTTGAGCACGGCGCCGGCGACGACCTCGCCGAGGGTTTGCCCCTGCAGCGAGAACTTGTCCACCAGCGCCCCGAGTGACGCGGTCAGCATGTCCTGGTTCGACGCCTGGGCGTACGGGCCGTTCTGACGTGCAAACGGGATCCGAACACCCCCGAGCACGGCCGCGCGGTTCATCTGGGTGGGTTCTCCTTGGTCGCTGTCGAAAACGCTCCCCCCGACGTCGCCCGGCGGATCAGCCCCGGGGCGAGGACCCGCGCTGCGGCCGCCAGCCAGTACGGCCTCGGCACGTAGCGCTCGGCCTTCCCGCCGGGTCCCGCCTCCATGATCGCCTCTGCTACCCGTTCCGGGCTCGACACGATCCACCGCGTGGCCGGATTAGCGAGCAGCTCGGTGGCCGGAAAGCCCTCGGTCTTCACAAATCCCGGCAGCACCAGCCCGACATGAACTCCGTGCGGCCGCTCCTCGGCGCGCAGCGCATCGCTCCAGCCGGCCAGCGCAGCCTTGCTCGCCGAGTAGCCGCCGGTGTTCGGTCGCGCGACCCGCGCCGCGGTGCTCGCGATGTTGACGATTGACGTTTTGACCGGCGGGCTCGCGCCCGCCCGTGGTGTGGCTGTCGCCCTCAGCAGCGCCAGCAGGGCCTCGGTCAATCGCACCGGCGCCTCGAAGTTCAGCCGCATCTGCCGCCCAACGTTGTCCCACCCCACCTCGCCGAAGTCCCCCCGCCAGGAGGCGCCCGCGTTGTTGACGAGCATGTGCAGTTCGCCGTGAGCATCCTCCACGGCCTCCCGCACGCGTTGTGGCGCGTCCGGCTCGGTCAAGTCCGCGGCGATGACGGTCGCGCCGCCAAGCTCGCCGGCGAGCCGGGCGAGCCGGTCCTCGCGCCGGGCGACCAGCACCAGACGGGCGTCGGGCTCGAGCGCGACGCGCCGCGCGGCGGCCTCGCCGATGCCGCTTGAGGCGCCGGTGATCAGAGCGACGAATGGCACTCCCGGCGAGGGTATCCAGTTGGGCGCCGACAGCGCCCCGATACGCGGCGAGCGCGCACGAACGCCAAGCGTTGCCGCCGCGGCTCAGGTGAATGTAACCGCCGCAGTGGCGCGTGAAGCGGTGCCGCGAGCCGGCTTGAACAGCACCGTCAGCGTCACCCTCAGCTTCTGATGGTGGGCATGTAAGGCGGTCAGCCCGGAATGCGCCAGCTTGACGGTCACGCTGATCGTGCCCGTGGCCCTGACGCTCTCCTGGCTGCCGCTGACGCCGGTGCCGGAGACGCTCAGCTTGCCCGCCCCGGGGGCGGCGATCGACAGCTTGCAGCGCGTGCCGGTGACCTTGGCCGACTTGATAACGACGCCGCCCGCGACGGCCGGCGGTCCGGTGGCCGTGGCGACCAACCCGTGCCCGGTCTGATCGACCGCGACGCACAGCTTGGTCGTTGGGCACGAAACCGACGCCAGCCCGCCCGCCGGATCGACCGTCGCGAGCGTCCACGACGAGGCACCGGCGGCCGGATCCGCAGACCACAGCGCGTCCTTGCCGCCGACCGCGACGCAGAATGTGCTGCTCGGAGCGCACGAAACCGACACCAGGTCCCCATTGCCGTGGACGTCTGACGCCGTCTGCCACTGCGCCCCGGCGCCGGCGGTCGGATTGGTCGAGGTCAGGATGTTGCCCGACTCGTCGACCGCGACGCACAGCGAGCGCGACGGACACGACACGCCGCCGCCGAACACGAACGACGTCGGCGGCGGGGTGTCGACGGTCGAGACCGACCACGATCCCCGAGCCCCCGGAGCGTCGATCGCATTCGCCGGGGAATTGGTCGTGAGGATGTCGCCGGAGTCGTCGAACGTCGCGCAGAAGGTCGTCCCCGCGACACAGCTGACGGCGTCGATGTAGCCACCGTCGGTGGAGGTCGCCTGCGGCCATGGGCCAGTCGGATTGGTGTTGATCAGCAGGTCGCCACGGCTCGAGGCGGCGACGCAGAACGTGGTCGATGGACACGCGATCGCCGTCACGTGGCTGAGGCCGTTGTTCTCGGAGCCCGTGTAGACGCCGTAAGGACCGATCAATGGGGTCGTCGAGGTGATCACGTTCCAGATCCCGTCGCCGAGCACGCACAGCGACGCGGATCCCGGGACACAGCCCAGTGCAGACACGAACTGCCGCGGATCCGCATCGATCGCTCGCCACGGATGCGCGCTCGGACTCGCGGTCGTTAGGGCTTGGCCCTGGTTGTCAACCGCGACGCACAGCGCGCTGGTCGAGCACGAGACCTGGTTGAGCTCGGCGTTAGAGGCCGGATCGATCTGCTGCGTCGCCGACCAGCTGACGCCTGGAGCAGCGACCGCGGCGCCGGGGAACGTACACGCAACGACAGCAAACGCCATCGTCATCAACAGCTCGCACTGTCTCACCATCGATACCACCCCTCGACTGACCCCACCGTTGCGGTTGCCCCGGGAACTGCCCGTGAATCCTACATCCGGCTCAGGCGCTCGTGGCCGCCGCTGCCGCCGGAACGGGATCCTCTTCGCTCCGCGCGATTTCCCGATTTCCCGCCGCCAGCGCGCCGCCCGGGCAGTCGGCGCACTTGACCCGCCTGCTGGTGCGTTTCGGGTTCTCGATCCCGATGAGTGACACCACGCCCCCGATGATCGCCAGCCCGGCGGCGATACCCATTCCGACGCGGAAGGCGTGCACCGACGCGTCGAGGAGAACCGTGTGCACGATCGGCTTCTCTGACGGCGGTACGCCGCTGGTGGTGGTCACGAGCGGGCGCGTGCGATCTCGCGCAACCGCCACGCGGGCCGCCGCACTGAGCGGCTGGCGCGCTACCTCGTGGTCGAGCCGGTTGGCGAAGCTCGTCGAGACAACCGCACCAAGTGAGGCGACCGCGAGCAGGCTCGCGACCCGGGCGACGGCATTGTTGATGCCGCTGGCCAGCCCCGAGTGGCCCGGCTCCACCGAGCTCAGCACGGCCGCGGTCAGCGGCGCCACCGTGGCGGCCATCCCCAAACCGAACACGACCACGCCCGGGAGGATCGTCGACACGTAGCTGGCGCTCGGGCCGGTCCGCACCAGCAGCAGCAGCCCGAGACCCGCGACGATCGGGCCGCCGGCCATGAACACTCGTGGGCCGATCCGATCCGCGAGCGCGCCGAACCGCCGCGAGAGCGTGAAGATCAGGATCGTGATCGGCAGCAGCGACAGCCCGGCCTCGATCGGCGTGTAGCCGCCGACCTGCTGGATGAACAGCACGACGAAGAAAGTCGCCACGCCGAGCCCGGCGTACAGCGCCAGGGTGGTCAGGTTGCCGACTGCGAAGTTGCGCACGGTGAACAGGTGCAACGGCATCATCGGCGCCGGAGACCGGGCCTCCCAGACCAGAAACGCCACGAACAACACCACGCCGCCCACCAGCGGAATCGCCACTCGCGGATCGCTCCAGCCGTAGGCCGGCTGCTCGATCAGCGCGAACACGGGCCCGCCGAGGCCGAGCGCACACAGCAACGCGCCGAGCCAGTCGACCCGGCCGGGGGTCCGGTGGTCGGGCGCGAGGCGGCGCAGCAGCACGAGCGTGATCGCGACCGGCACCAGGTTGATCGCGAAGATCCACCGCCACGAGCCCGCCTGGATGAGCGCACCGCCGCCCAGCGGGCCGATCACCGTCGCCACGCCGGTCCAGGCTGTCCAGGTGCCGATCGCCCGCCCACGCTCGTGCTCGTCGAACGTATCCATGATCAGCGCGAGCGTGCTGGGCACCAGCATCGCGCCGGCGATCCCCTGGGCCCCGCGCGCGACGATCAGGAAGTTGCCGGTGGGAGCGATCGCGCACAGCAGCGAGCACGCTCCGAACCCGATCAGCCCCATCGCGAACACACGGCGGCGCCCGAACAGGTCCCCCAGCGAGCCGCCGACGAGCAGCAGCGATGAGAGCGTCAGCAGATACGCCTCGACGACCCACTGCTGCTGAGCCAGACCGCCGTGCAGGCTGGAGCGGATCGCCGGCAGCGCGACGTTGACGATCGTGCCGTCCAGAAACACGATTCCCGATCCGAGGATGCTCGCAACCAGGGCGATGCGCTTCGTACTCGGACCGCGCATATCTGCAGCCTAGCGCCCGGCCCGAGGCGTCCCTGTTGCTCGTGTTACTGGGTCCCGAGCGCGAACAGGTAGTTCGGCTCGTAGCCGTCGAACGTCACACTGCTCGCGAGCGGGAGCTTGTCCTTGACGATCACGCAAAACGTGCGCGCGTGGTCGTCGCTCATCGCGCACGAGCGGTAGATGCTGCCCGCCTGCACGACCACGGTGCTGAGCAGCTTGACATTGCGCCGGAACTGAGCCGGGGCGTGGTCGCCGATCCACGCCTCGGCTCGCAGGGTCGCGTCCGCCATCGTCCGCTGATCGGAGAGCACGGCGGATCGATTGACGAGCCCCGCGGCGAGCAATCCCGCCGACACGGCGAACACCACGGCGGTCCCCGCGTAGTCGCGCGCGACGACCGTCGGAAGGTCCTTGCGCACCTTGCGCAGCAGCCACGCCAGTGGCCGGCACAAGAGGATCACCCCGATCAGGTTGAGCACGAGCCCGGCCAGCGCCCCCGCCACCGCGCTCTGGGTGTCTCCCGCCCACGGCAGCAGGTGACCGATGGCCGCGTCCGCAACCGTGAGCGCAACGAACGCCGGCCACATCCAGGCGCCGCGCCGGCGCCAGCGCATGCGGACGAGCCACGCACCGTCCATCCAGCGAAGGGTAATCACCTTCGCCGAGCAGGAGAGTAAGCTCGACGGGTCCCCCGATCGGGAGGGCAGCCCGGAGATCCCGGACAGCTCTTACACCGGGGCCACGGCCGGAGATCCCGGTCCGGCCCACGACGAAAGGGAAGCGCGGAGAATGGCGACCGATATCGCTGAACCGGCCGCGGCTGCTGGCACGAGCGCCGCGGACACCCACCTCAAGCTCGAGGATCGAGTGTCGCTGCTGCGGGCAATGCTGCTGATGCGCGGGCTCGAGGAGCGGGCGATGAGCCTGTATCGCCAGGGAAAGGTTCCCGGCTCGTTCTATGACGGCTACGGCCAGGAGGCCGTGTCCGCCGGCCCGGCGTTCGCGATGGCGCCCGCCGACCGGCTGTGCATCCTGCACCGCGACCTGGCGGCGCACCTGATTCGCGGCGTCAGCCCGGCGCGGATCCTGAGTCAGTACCTGGGCCGGGCCAACGGCCTGACGCGCGGCCGCGACGGAAACGTCCACTTCGGCGACCGCCACCTGGGGTGCGTCGGGATGATCTCGATGCTGCCCGACATGATGCTCGTCGCGACCGGCATGTCGATGGCCTTCAAGCTGCGCCGCGAGCGCCGGTGCGCGCTGACCTGGTTCGGTGACGGTTCCACCTCCCGAGGCGACTTTCATGAGGCGATGAACTGGGCCGGGGTGCAGAAGCTGCCGGTCGTGTTCGTGCTGGAGAACAACCAATACGCATACTCGACGCCGGTTGAGAAGCAGTTCGCGGTCAACCCGGTGCAGCGCGCGGCCGGCTACGGGTTCGTCGGGGTGACGGTCGACGGCAACGATGTCGAGGCGATGTTCGAAGCCACCCGCGTCGCCCGTGAGCGCGCGCTCGCCGGCGAGGGGCCGACGCTGATCGAGGCCGAGACGATGCGCATGCACGGGCACGCCGCCCACGACGACATGAAATACGTGCCCAAGGAACAGGTCGACGAATGGCGCAAGCGCGACCCGATCGACCGGCAGGCGGCGCGCCTCGCCTCGCTCGGCGTCGACGTCGACGCGATCCGAGTCGCGGTTGCCGCGGAGATCGACGCCGCCACCGAGGCGGCGCTGGCCGCGCCGATGCCCGACCCGGCCACCGCGATCGAGGGCGTGTTCTGTGTCGGTGAGGCGGAGCCGCTCGGAGATGGGCAGGCGCCCTGGAGCGGGTTCGGTTCCTGATGACCACGCTCACCTATCTCCAGGCGATCTCGTCGGCGTTGCGCGACGAGCTCCGCTATGACGACCGTGTGCTCGTGATGGGCGAGGACGTCGGCGTGTTCGGCGGTGCGTTCAAGGTCACCGATGGGTTCATCGACGAGTTCGGGCCAGACCGGGTGATGGACACGCCACTTGCCGAGTCGGGGATCATCGGATGCGCGATCGGCGCCGCCGTGGTCGGACTGCGGCCCGTCTGCGAGATGCAGTTCGCCGACTTCATCTCCTGCGGCTTCGACCAGCTCGTCAACGTCGCGGGGAAGATGTACTACCGCCAGGGTCTCGCGGTCCCGCTCGTGGTTCGCCTGCCATCGGGCGGCGGCTTCTCCGGAGGTCCGTTCCATTCGCAGAACCCGGAGGCCTGGTTCATGCAGGCGCCGGGGATCAAGGTAGTCGCCCCTTCGACCGCTGCGGACGCCAAGGGCCTGCTGCACGCGGCGATCCACGATCCCAACCCGGTCTGCTTCATGGAGCACAAGCACCTCTACCGCCGAGTCAAAGGGGAGGTGCCCGACGGCATCTACGAGACGCCGTTCACCGCGCGAGTTGCGCGTTCGGGCTCGGACCTGGTCGTGATCGCGTACGGGGCCATGGTCGACGTCGCCCTGGAGGCGACCGCCGATCTCGATGGCGCGTCAGTCGAGGTCCTCGATCTCCGATCGCTGGTGCCGCTCGACACCGAGGCGATCCTCGACTCGGTGGCGCGGTGTTCCAAAGTCGTGATCATCGACGAGGCCAACCGCACCTGCGCCGCTGGGGCCCAGGTCGCGGCGGTGATCGCCGAGCGCGGATTCGAGGACCTCGACGGACCGGTCGTGCGCGTCGCCACGCCTGACGTCCCGATCCCGTTCTCGCCGCCACTCGAACAGGCGGTCCTGCCATCGGTCGAGCGCGTGCGGGAGGCATGTCGTGAGCTCCTCGCGTACTGAGCCCGCCCCTCCCGCCTCCACACCCAGCGCGCTGGTGGACATCACGATGCCGCAGATGGGCGTGTCCGTCGCCGAGGGGACGGTGGTGGCGTGGCGCGTCGGGGTCGGCGACCGGATCGAAGCCGACGAGACGATCTGCGAGATCTCGACCGACAAGATCGACACCGAGGTGCCGGCTCCCGTCGGGGGCGTGGTCGCCGAGATCCTGGTCGCGGTGGAGGAGACGGTGGCGGTCGGCGTGGTCCTGGCCCGGATCGCGTCCGGCGACGGCGCGTTCTCGCCGTCGCCCGGGTCCGCGCCGTCGTCCTCGCCCGGACTTCCCGCCGAGCCCTCGCCCGGACTTCCCGCCGAGCCCTCGCCCGGACTTCCCGCCGAGCCCTCGCCCGGGCGGCCCGCCGAGCCCTCGTCCGGGCGCCTCGCCGAGCCTTCGTCCGCGTCGCCCACCGAGCGCGCCCACGGCCGTCCCGAAGCTCACAACGGCGCCTCGTCGCTGCCACGCCGTTACTCCCCGGTCGTCCAGCGGATCGCATCCGACCACGGGATCGATCTGGCGCAGGTCCCCGGCACCGGGCGCAACGGGCGTGTGCGCAAGCAGGACGTGCTCGAGTTCATCGAACCGGGCCGCGCCGCCACCACGCCCGAACCGCCGCTGCACATCGAGAGCCCGTACCGGCCCGAACCGGCGGGGCCCGCCGGGCAGCTGTCGCGCATGCGCCGCCAGATCGGCGAGCACATGAAGCGCTCGCTCGAGACGGCCGCTCACTGCACGACCTGGATCGAGGTCGACATGAGCCGAATCGAGCTCGCTCGCGCCCAGCTCGGCCTCACCGCGCTGCCGTTCGTCGGCCGGGCGGTGATCGCGGCCCTGCGCGAGTACCCCGCGCTCAATGCCTGGCTCGAGGATGACCGCTACACCCGCCACGAGGAGGTGAACCTCGGGATCGCCGTTTCGCTGGGCGATGACGGGCTGATCGTGCCCGTCGTTCACGCCGCCCACGAGCTGTCGGTCGAGGGACTCGCCGCGCGGATCAAGGATCTGGCCCGCCGGGCGCGGAGCCGCGAGCTGAAACCCGACGAGGTCCACGGCGGGACGTTCACGATCACGAACCCCGGCCAGTACGGCTCGATCATGGCCACGCCGATCATCAACCAGCCGCAGGTCGCGATCCTCGACCTCGAGGCGGTCGTCAAGCGGCCGGTGGTGATCACCGATGCCGACGGCAATGACTCGATCGCGATCCGGGCGATGACGATTCTCGGCCTGAGCTGGGATCACCGCGCACTCGACGGCGCCCAGTCGGCGCAGTTCCTCGCGAGCGTAAAGCGCCACCTCGAGGGGTGGACGGGCGCGTAGGTCTACGATCGATTGATGCGCAGTCACCTCCCCGAGCTCTGGGTCTGCCACCTGGGAACTGTCGACTACCGCTCGGCGCTGGCGCTCCAGCAGCGGATCCGGGCCGCGCGCCAGCACGACCAACTGCCCGACGTGCTGCTGATGCTCGAGCACCCGCCCGTTTACACCCGCGGACGGCGCTCGGGGCCCGGCGAGCTGCCGATGGGCGAGGACTGGTACCTGATGCAGGGGATCGACACCGTAGAGACCGATCGCGGCGGCAAGGTCACCTACCACGGGCCCGGGCAGCTCGTCGGCTATCCGATCGTGCGCGTCGACGACGTCGTCGCGTACGTTCGTCTGCTCGAGCGCGCGCTCGTCGCCGCCCTCGCCGACGAGGGCATCGCAGCCCGCGCCCGGCCCGAGGACGGCCCGGACTACACCGGTGTCTGGGTCGCCGAGCGCAAGATCGCCTCGATCGGCGTCCACGTGGCGCGCGGCGTCACGACCCACGGGTTCGCGGTCAACGTCGAAAACGACCTCCAGCCGTTCGGCTGGATCGTCCCCTGCGGACTCGACGGAGTTCAGATGACCTCCCTGATCAAGGAGACGGGCCGGCTCGCGGGGCAGATGAAGTGCTTCCGCCGGCGGGCGGCTTGGCGCGTGGCCGAGGCGCTGGGTCGCCGGCAGCGGCTCGTCAGCCTGGCGCGGCTGGAAGCCGTCGCGGACGGTGTGACGGTCGCGGGCGGCGTGGTCGCGGACGGCGCGGTCGCGGACGGCGTGGCGGTCGCCGCCGGTTGACTACGCGGCGGCTCGCAGCAGCGAGACCAGCCGGACGCCCATCACGTCACGATCGGCCACCATCTGCCGTTTGGTGACGTGGAACGGGCGCCAACCCGCGACGAGGAGTCGCTGGTCGCGCGCGGCACCGGTTTCAAAGCGCTGGCGGGTGTCGTGCCACTTCCGGCCGTCGGTCTCGACCACCAGACGCTGCGCTCGCCAGAGGAAGTCGGCTCGGACCGGCGGCCCGCCGTCGGGCAGTATCAGCCACGCCTGAACCTCCGGCCGGGAGAGGCCAAGTTGGCGGACGAGCCGGAGGAACTCCTCCTCGAGCTCGCTCTCGGTCACCGTGCTGCCGACGTAGTGCTCGTTCAGGACCGCCCGCACGAGGCCCGCGGTTCTAACGCGGCCCGAATTGCGGTTGAGCTGGTCCTGGAGCGCCCACAGATCAAACACCCCGAGGATCTCGGCCTGGTCGAACGCGCGCTCCACGCCCCGCCGGCCGACCACGTCGGCGAGGTCGAGTTGCGTGCGAGCGACCGTCGTCACGAGGATGTTGTTGATGCGCGTGACGTCTTCGGGGGCCAGCGTCGTCGAGCGATGAAGCTGGATCCCGGCGTGGTCGAGCGCCGAGCGCCTCGGCACGGTGACATCGATCCGGCCCCCACCGTGCTGCCGTAGCCCATGGAGCGCCGCGGCAGATCGATGCGAGAGCGCCCCGTCCGTCCCGCACGCCAGCACCGCAGCCATCCAGCGGCCCTCCCTGGTCAGGAGCGGCGGCGGGACGAGCGAGTAGACACGATGATGGACCCGGTGTAGGCGGCCGGACGTGCAACGCTTGTGTATGGCTGACGCGCCGAGGCCTAGCTCCCGAACCTGGTCCAGTGAGACCACCGTATGCTGCGCCGCCGCAACAGCCGCGATGGCCTGATCAACCGGGCGCTGGTCGAGAAACCGGCTATATATTCCGGTTTCTCGACCAGCGTCGGGTGGGGGCGGATCGTCGGGACGGGCCATGCCGAGATGGTGGACGAGAAAAGGTCACGCGTGGGTGACAGCTTCGTCGCAACTTGGCAGCGACAGAGCCCCGCACCTGTCGGCAATCGAGGCCCGCTAGCCTTGATGGCGTGAGCGCGACACGGTCGAGATCCAATCCGGGTGGCATCGCCGATGTTCTCACCGTGCTCGGGCCCGAGGTCGAGCCTCATCGCGGCCGCAAACCGCCGTGGTTCAAGGTCCCGGCGCCCGGCGGCCCGCGGTACCGCGAACTCCAGCAACTGATCCGCAGCGAGAACCTCCACACGGTCTGCCAGGAGGCCGCGTGTCCCAACATCGGCGAATGCTGGCAACGCGGCACGGCGACGTTCATGATCCTCGGCGACACCTGTACGCGGCGTTGCGGCTTCTGCAATGTCAAGACCGGCCGGCCGACATGGCACGACCCGCTCGAGCCCGTCCGGGTCGCGAGATCGGTCGCCAGGATGGGCCTCAGGCACGCGGTGATCACGAGCGTCGACCGCGACGACCTCCCCGATTACGGCGCGCACGCGTTCGTCGGCGTGATCAGGCAGATCCGCCGCCAGGCGCCCCGCTGCAAGATCGAGGTGCTGACGCCTGATTTCCGTGGTGAGGAGATGCCGCTCGCCAAGGTGATCGCCGAGCGACCGGACGTCTTCAACCACAACGTCGAGGTGGTTCCGCGCCTGTATCCCGTGGCCCGCCGCGGGTCAACCTGGAACCGCTCGTGCCGAGTACTCAGAAATGCCAAGGAGATCGCCGGCGACGAGGTCGTCACGAAGTCGGGCCTGATGGTAGGACTCGGGGAGACCTTCGACGAGATGGTCGACGCGCTCGCAACGCTGCGCGACCACCATGTCCAGGTGCTCACGATCGGCCAGTACCTACGCCCGACCGAGCAGCATCTGCCGATTGTCCGCTACTGGCATCCGGACGAATTCGAGGCGCTCGAACAGGCCGCGTACGGGCTCGGGTTCGAGCACGTGGCGGCTGGACCCCTGGTCCGATCGAGCTACCACGCCGACCAGCACGTCCCCCAGAGCGAACCTGGCGAGGGTCCGCTCGTGCAGGCGCTCGCAAGGTGATCGGTATGCGCCAGAATCAGGTGATCGCATCATGACTCCCATCCCCACCCTCACCCGCACCCGCACCTCCGAGCCCAAGCCCAAGCCCAAGCGAACCGGCACCCGCAGGCGCCGAGCGCTCCTCACGCTGCTCGCGATCCTCGCGCTGGCGCTGATACTCGCCCCGGCCGCGTTCGCGGCCGCCGGCGGCGGCTCGGCCGGATTCGGCGGCGGTGGCGGTGGCGGCGGTGGGGGCGGCGGCAGCGGCGCCGGGCTCTTCATCATCATCCAGATCCTGATCAGGATCGCGGTCATCGGCCACGGCCTCGGCGCGCTCGTCCTGATCGGGCTGTTCATCGTCTACCTGCTGGTCACGAGAATGGTCCCGGGCGCCCACCGGTTCTGGTCCGCAAAGCAGAGCGCGGGGCGCGCCGCTCGCCGGAATACGGCGAAGCGCCAGCGTCGGGTCGAGCTCGCTGCAGCCGAAGCTTCCGAGGATGACCCGTTCTTCATGCCGGACAACGTTCGCTCACAGGCCGCCAAGCTGTTCAAGGATGTCCAGGCCGCCTGGGATGCGGGTGACCGGATCCGGCTGCGCGGGCTCGTGGCTTCGGACCTCCTGAGGGAATGGGAGCGCCGTCTGGACGATTTCGACCAGCGCGGCCTTCGCAACCGCGTCGAGCTGATCGGGGAGCCGACAGTCGAGTACGTCGGGCTCAAGCATCGCGGCGGCCCCGACCAGAACCGGGTCACGGTCCGGATCGAGGCCAAGCTGCGCGATTACGTCGTCGACCGCACGGGCAAGCACGTCAAGCGGGTCGGCCACCTGAGCGAGACGGTGCGCGTGCGGGAGTTCTGGACGCTCGCCCCGAGGCAGGGGCACTGGATCCTGAACTCTGTCGAGCAGGGCGCCGAGGGCGCCCACGCCCTGAACGACGAGATCATCGCCACCCCATGGTCCGACGAGGAGTCGATGCGCGATCAGGCGCTCGTCGAGGGGGCCGTCGCCGAGGCGGTGCCGAAGGGCACGCGGGTCGCCGAGGTCGCCGACTTGAACTTCGAGGGCGATGCCCGCGCCGCCGCGCTGGATCTGAGCCTCGCCGATGGCCGCTTCGCGCCCGACGTGCTCGAGGTCGCAGCTCGCCGGGCTGTGGCGGCTTGGGCCGAGGCCGTCGACGGTGACGACAGCGGGCTGTACAAGGTCGCCACCCGCGAGGCTGCGACGGCGCTGCTGCACCCCAATGACCCCAGCGGCAGAACTCGCCTGGTCGTCCGCGGCCCCCAGGTCGAACAGATCAGGATCACCGCTCTGGACGCGGCAGACGAGCCGCCGACGATGACGATCGATGTCGAGATCAAAGGCCGCCGCTACATCCAGGACCGCGACACGACCAAGGTGCTAGCCGGCAGCCAGTCGCGCGAGACGTCGTTCACCGAGCATTGGACGCTCGCGCTGGACGGTGGCGACGAGATGCCGTGGCGGATCGCGTCGGTCGGCGCACCAGTCGCCGGCTAGGACCGCCGGCGACACGACGACCGCCGGCCGCGGGCCACCTGCGGCGCCCGTGATCCCGATCAAGGACAACATCCCGACTGATCGGTTCGCGTTCGTGACGTTCGCGCTGATCGTCGTGAACTCCGTCGCCTACCTGCTCGCGATCCGCCACGGCGGTTCGTTCATCAGCGGACCCGACACCCAGGAGGTGATCAAGTACGGGGCGATCCCCTACGCATTGGTGCACCCGGGGACGCACTGCGCCGAGGTAGCGCGTCAGACCGCAAGCGGCACTCAAGCGCTCGGGATCGTGTGCAACACCGCCCTGCTGAACGCGAACCACATTGCCGCCGAGAATCCGCTCCCGACCTGGCAGACGATCTTCACGAGCATGTTCATGCACGCCTCGATCCTCCACATCGGCGGCAACATGATTTTCCTGTGGATCTTCGGCAACAACGTCGAGGCCTCGATGGGCCCGATCAAGTACCTCCTCTTCTACCTTGCCGGCGGAGTCGCGGCGCTCGCGCTCCAGGTGGCGATCAGCCCGAACTCGACCGCCCCGACGATTGGCGCGTCGGGCGCGATCGCGGCCGTCCTGGGGGGCTACATCGTCCTGTATCCGCGCGCGCGGGTGCTGACAGTCGTGTTCATCATCGTGTTCTTCACCGTGATCGAACTGCCTGCGATCGCGATGCTCGGCATCTGGTTCCTCGAGCAAGCCGTGTTCGCGGCGGTCAACCTCACCAGCCCGACCGGCGGAGGCGGCGGCGTGGCGTATTTCGCCCATATCGGCGGGTTCGCGTTCGGGGCGCTCGCGATCCGCCTGCTGGCGACCCGCCGCAAGGAAGTTCCGCCGCGGCACCCGGTGTACTAGTCCCTTGCGCACGGTCGTCCTCGTGATCGCGCTTGCATTCATCGCGCTACTGGGCGTGTTCACCGCGATCGACATCTCGCACCACGGGGTTACGCTGATCGGCGCGCTCGCGATTCTGATCCTGGTGCTATTCATCACGGGGATCGTCGGAGCGCTCATCCACCCGCCGGACGAATGACAGATTTTTTGCTGATGGAGCAGGGCAAGCACCGCCGGGCTGAGCGGCAGGCGGAAGCGCGCCGGCTGCGACGGGCCCGTCGCCGTCGCCGACTTCGCTACGCGTCCCTCGGCGCGGCGATTGCCGTCGTGACGCTGCTCGCGTTGATGGCCTCGCGCGCGTCGGGTCCGGCGTTGACTGGCTCTCGTGGTGCACGCAACAGCGCCAGCCTCCGCGCCACGACGAGTCGGCCACGGTTGCCGCCGCCGCGCAACGCGTATGGCAGTGTGCCGGCGCCGGCGGCCCAGCAGGTACGGGAGCGCCTCAAGCTCCCGCTGCGCAGCGGGCTGCTGTTCAACGTCAATACGGGGCGGGTGATGTGGGCACAGGACCCCGACGGCGAACTGGCGATCGCAAGCCTCACGAAGATGATGACCGCGCTGGTTGTCGTCGCCCACGCCCGTCCGAGCGCCCGGGTGCTGATCACACCGGCTGCCGTCCACTTCACCGGGTCCGGCGTCGGCCTGCTGCCGCTCGGCAAGCGCGTATCGGCGCGGTCGCTGCTCTACGGCCTGCTGCTCCCGTCCGGGAACGACGCCGCGATCGCCCTGTCGCAGCACGTGGCCGGCACCCAGAGCCGGTTCGTGGCGATGATGAATGCCCGCGCCCTCCGGATGAACTTGCGCTGTACCCATTTCACGTCGGTCAGCGGCATCGTCGATGTGGGCAACCACTCGTGCGCGAGCGATCTCGCGGTACTCGCCCACGCCGTGCTGACCCAGCCGGTGCTCGCGCCGATCGTCGCCTCGCGCAGCGCCGTGATCCCGTTTCCGATCAAGGGCGGAAGGCTGTGGCTTTACAACAACAACCCCCTACTGCGCCTCGGATATCCAGGCACCGACGGCGTCAAGACAGGGTTCACGACCCTGGCCGGGGAGTGTCTCGTCGCGACTGCGCGCCGTGGTCACACGTGGCTTGGCGTGGTGCTATTGCACTCGGCCGACCCGCCGGATCAGGCCGAGACCCTGCTGAACGCGGGGTTTGCGACGCCAGGCGCCTGAATCGCGCCCGGGATCAGGTTGATCCGCTCGGCGAGCAGTCCGCTCATCCACTCCGCCGACGCCGGACGGGCGAATAGGTAGCCCTGGGCGAAGCCGCAGCCGCACGCGCGCAGTCGAGCCAGCTGCTCGCGGGTCTCGACGCCCTCCGCGCTCACGCCAACGTCGAGCGCGTCGGCCATGCTGAGCATGGCGTTGACTATCGCCACGTTCTCGGCGTCGCGACCGAGACCGTCGACGAACGAGCGATCGATCTTGAGGGCATCGATCGTGAACCGCCTCAGATAGCTGGGTGACGAGAACCCCGTCCCGAAGTCGTCCAAGATCAACCGCACGCCAACGTCCTTGAGCCGGCGCAGTACGTGGGCCGAGGCCCACTCCTCGGCGAGCAACGTCCCCTCGGTGATCTCAAGGTCGAGCAGGCCGGGATCGAGGCCGGTGCCGCGCAGGACCTTGGCGACCGAGGCCGCCGTATCGGAGTTCGCCACCTGGCGCGGCGAAAGATTCACGGACACTCGAATCGGCTGCCGGCCGGGCCGAGCGTCACGCCACGCCGTCGCCTGGCGGCACGCCTCTTCGATCACCCACAAGCCGATCGGGATGATCAAACCGCTGCTCTCCGCGACCTCGAGGAACTCCGCCGGCGCCAGCATGCCACGCTGCGGGTGAAGCCAGCGCAGCAGCGCCTCCGCACCGACGACCTCGTTGTGCGCGAGCGAAATCACCGGCTGGTAGACGAGCCGCAGCTCGCCGCGACCGAGCGCGCGACGGAGTGAGGACTCGATCTCGATCCGCTCGAGCAGCCGGGCGCGGATCCGCTCGTCGAACACTTCGACCCGGCCGCTGCCGCCGGCCTTGGCGCGGTACATCGCGGCGTCGGCGTCTCGCAGGACGTTCGACGCTGTGGCTGCGTGCGGATCACCGACGACCACCACGCCGGCGCTGACCGTGACCACGTGCTCGTAGCCGCCGATCACCATCGGCTGGGCGCAGGCATCGACGATCCGCTGTGCGATCGCCGTCGCGTCCTGCTCGCTGCCGAGATCCTCGCACAGGACCACGAACTCGTCGCCGCCGAACCGTCCGATCGTGTCCCCGGGACGCAGCGCGCCGCTCAGGCGGGGGGTCAGCCCGGCGAGCAGTAAGTCGCCGCTGTCGTGACCGCGGCTGTCGTTGACCAGCTTGAAGTCATCGAGGTCCAGGAACACGACCGCGAGCTTGCCGTCCCCGCGGCGCGCGCGAGCCAGCGCGTGCTCGAGCCGGTCGAGAAACAGCGTCCGGTTCGGCAGACCGGTCAGCGCGTCGTGGGTCGCCTGGTACGCGAGCGCCTCGGCGGCAAGCCGGCGCGCCGTCACGTCCCTGAGCGCCAGCGAGATGATCCGGCCGCCGGGCGTGTCCGTCTCCATCACCGTGAGCGAGACCTCGACCGGGAACTCGCTGCCGTCGCTGCGGTGTCCGTGGAGATCGAGGTCCGTGCTGGCGGGTGCATCGGCCACCGATTCCCGGTACCAGGTCTGGTCGGCGTCGGACCGGGGCCTCACCAGCCTCCGGACGGGCGTCCCGATCAACTGGTCGCGAGCGGCGCCGAACAAACGCTCCGCTTCCGCGTTGACCAGCAGCACCGTTCCCGACTCGTCGATCACCACGCGGCCGTAGGGTGCAGTCTCGAACAGCGTCCGAAAGTGCCCCTCCGCGACTGTGACGCTGTCGCGCTCGCTACGCGCGGCGGCCACCAGGAAGGCAGCCACCGTCGAGACCGTTGCGAATGTCTGGGCCCGCGCGAGCGCCACCGTCGGCATCGCGCCGCGAAAGGGCCCGTGTCCGCGGGCGGTCAGCCATACGGCAACGGCCGCGACGATCAGCCCGCCGAGCGCCGCGCCGCGGGCCCGGTAAACCAGCGCCAGCAGCAGCAGTCCGGGGAAGACCAGGTAGGACAGCGCTCCGCTGGCCCGGAGGACGAGCACGCTCAGGCCCGCAAACGCCGCGGCGATCAACAACAGCCCGGCGATCGATTTCAATCTCCGCGTCCCCGTCCAGGGAGCCGAGATGGCAGCGAGCAACGCGCCCCCGACGATCACCACGCCCCCAAGATCACCCAACCACCACACGCGCCAGGCGGTCCCGACCTCAGCGCCCGTGAGCGCGCCGGACAACAGGAGGCTGAGGATTCCGACCGTCGCACCAACCGCCGTGCTGACAGCACCCGCTAGCCCGACCAGGGCGACGACGTCGCGGAGCCGCTCCAGCGAGCTGCGGAACCTGACCCGCCGCAGCAGGGCTGCCCCAATGAACGCCTCGAGCGTGTTCCCCACGGTGATCCCGATCACCGCGGGCAGCGGCGCCGGTGTGGTGATGTTCGCCAGGAACGCCCCGAGCGCGACCGCCGGGAGCATCCGGTTGCCGCACAAGAACACGGCTGCGAGCGCGATCCCGGCCGGTGGCCAGACCGCTGTCACGCTCGGATGCGCGCCGACGAGCCCCATCCCGAGCTTCGCGGTGGCGACGTAGGACACGACAACCGCTACCGCGGTCAAGGCGGGTCGGCTCCCTCGGCCCGGGGCCAACCAGCCCGCGAGCCCCGACGGCACGCTGACGCGAGATGCCGCCCCAGGCTCCGCCCTGGACGGCACAGCTGAAACGACCCCCATCATCTGTTGCAACACAACATCGGCGGCCGTGACGCAGACCTTTAGCTAAATTCTGGGAGGTCTTGCTGCCCGGGGCTACCGGGTCCGTGGCGCCCCGCTCACGCCCGCGCCGCGCAGGCCGCGGTGAGCGCCCACTTGAGGATCGCGCCGATGGCGATCAGCAGAATGGAAGAACCAATCGTCACGGTGACCGAGGTACCCCGCCTCGCCCCAGCGCTGACGATGACTGGCCGGCGCCGGCGCGCCGGACGCGCCCGGCGGCCCGCCTCCCGGACTGCACCGGAGCCTGCGGCCGTGCGAGGATCTCGGTGTGGATCGGGAGCTGGAGCAACGGATCGCCGCCAACGAGGCCCTCTGCCGCGAGGTCAATGAGGCGATCCAACGCGGGCGCGACTGGCCGGGCGAGCAGCACGCCCCAGTCGCATTCCGCTGTGAATGCGCCCAGCTCGGCTGTAATCAGCTTGTCGAGCTGAGCATGGCCCATTACGAGCGCGTGCGCGAGAATCCACGCCGGTTCATCGTCGCCGCCGGACACGAGCGATTCGACGCGGAGACGGTCGTGGATACCGGCCCGAGCTACCGAATCGTCGAGAAGGTCGGTCACGCAGGCGTGGTTGCGGAGCAGACCGACCCGCGGGAGTGACCGCGCCGCGGGCCGTTCGAACGCGCGAGCACGAATCGCATCTGGACCTCCGTCCCCCCGCCGGCGCGCTCGAGGACCGTGAAGCCGTCGCAGACCTGGGCGATCAGCGTCAGGCCGAAACCGAGCCCGGAGGAGTCGTGGCGGACTCGCAGCCCACAACCGTCATCGGCGATCAAGATCCACAGCTCCCCGACCGCGAGCGTGATCGAGACGTGGATCTGCCCGCCGGGCCGGTCGCGGTACGCGTGCCGGACCGCGTTGGTCAGTGCCTCCGACGCCGCAGTGCGGATCGCGTCGAGCTCCTCAGCCTTGGCCCCGGCAGCCGCCGCGTAGCCGGCGAGCGTGTCGCGGGCACGGGGAATCGACTCCGCCCGCGCCGGATAGGACTCGCTCAGACCGCAATCGGCCTGAATGCGTTCCAGCTGCTTCGGACTCATACGCACCGTCGAATACCCAAAAAGCGGCTGCTCGAATCCGCCCTACCCGCGATGCGTCGCGCCGACGCGCTCGACTTCCCGCCTGGGCACGGCGACCGCGACCGGGACCTCGGTCGAGGTCTCCGGAGGGTCTGTCGCCGCGAGCGTCCTTGAGTTCTCCATCGGCTTGATCCACAGCTCCTCGATCAGGATCTTGATCGTGACCAGGATCGGCACTGACACGATCAGGCCGACGACCCCGAACAGTTGGTCGACGGCCACGACTCCCACCGCGACGGCGGCGGGGTGCATCTTCACCGCGCGCGCAACGACCAGCGGTTGGATGACGTTCCCCTCGACCTGGTGGGCGACCACGTACAGGGCGGTGACGAGGATCGCCTTGCCGGGGGAGATCGTGAGGGCATAGAGGATCGGCGGGATCGAGCTGGCCAGGGCTCCGAAGTAGGGAACGATCATCGCGATCGCGGTGAACACGGCGAAGAAGGCCGCGAACGGAAGGCCGATCAGTTGCAGGCCAAGATATGTCAGGCCGCCGAGAACGAGCATCCCGAGCGCGAGGCCCCGGAGCCATCCCAGGTAGGCGGCCCGCAGGCGGGATAGGACGTGGCCGGCCTGGGGGCGCCTCCCCGGTGGGAACAGCGACACGAAGCCGTTCACGAGCGGCTGCGGCTGGATCGCCGTGTACAGCGCGGTGAGCAGAATCACGATCAGCGCGCCGAGGATGCCGGCGACGCTGGCGCCCACCGATTCAAGCGGGCCGAGCAACTTGTCCGGATGCTGGGTATAGCCATTGACGAAATGCTGTATCTGCTGTCCAACGTGGCTGGGAGACGTGCCGGTGAGGCGACCGAGGCGGTGGCGCAACGCGTCGACGATCGACGGCAGCGAGGAGGTGAACTGGTTGATCTCGTGGCTGAACACCGGGACGATGCCCGCGACCAGGCCGATCAGCGCCAGCAGCCCCAGCAACAGTCCGATGACGGCGCCGAGGCCTCGGGGAACGCCGCGCCGCGACAGCGCGCTCGCGAACGCCGACAGCGGCAGCGCGATCACGATCACGATCAGGACCGCCAAGACCAGGCTGACCAGCTGCTGGAAGATCAGCCCGGCGACCACCAGCCCGAAGGCGAGCAGAATGGCGCGGTAGATCACGCCCGAGGTGACTCTCGATTCGGCCATCTGGCTCAAGGCTGCCCGATCCGGCCCTGCGGCACTCGTGCTTGGCGATGACTCGTGCCGCCCCCGCATATCGAGCTGTCGCCCTCGCGGCCGCGCTCGTCCTCGCGGGGCTCGTCGCGAACGAGCTCATGAACCTGCTGCTGGCGGTCATGATCACGGTGATCCTGTCGTTGCCGTTGTCCGCCGCCGCGACCTGGGCCAACCGGCGTGGGCTGCCCCGCGCAGCCGGAGCCCTCGCTGCGTTGATCGCTGCGGCTGCGCTAACCGCCGCGATCGGCTACGCACTCGTGCCGCAGTTCCTCACCGAGGCCAAGCGGTTCGCGAGCCGCCTCCCTGCGACGGTGGCCGCCGCCGAGCGCTACATCGGACTCAAGCACGTCAAGCCGCCTACCTTCTCGCGCGAGTTCAGCAGCGCGGTGCAGGGGTGGATCGGGCACCCGAATACGTTCATCGGTCCGCTGGTGCAGATCGGCCCAAGCGTGCTCGGGATTGCCGCGTTGCTCGTCCTGATCGGGCTCGCGTCGTTCCTGATCGCCGTCAACCCAGAACCGTTGATCGGGACCGCGCTGAGCCTGCTGCCGGCCGCGCACCGCGCCCGGGCGCGCGATGTGATGGGCCGGATTCGCACCGCCTGGCTGGGCTGGCTCACCGCTGTCGGGATCGACATGCTCGTCCTCGGCACGCTGCTGTTCGCGGGGATGACGCTGGTCGGACTTCCGTTCGCGTTCGGATTTGCCGTCTTCTCGGCACTGATGACCGTGATCCCGAACTACGGCTCGATCATCAGCGCGATCGGACCGGTGCTCGTCGGTCTCGCGCAGTCGCCGGTCGAGGGACTGCTCGTGCTGCTCGTGTACGTGATCGTCAACCAGATCGAGGGCAACCTGATCCTGCCCCTGATCATGGCCAGGACCGTGGACCTGCACCCGGCCGTCGTTACGATCGGACTGGTCGTGATGGAGGCGCTGTTCGGACTGATCGGAGTGCTGATCTCGATCCCGTTGCTGTCGCTGGTGATCATCCTGGTGCAGGCGCTGTGGATCGAGCCGATGGAAGCGGCGGCGCCCGCGGTGCCCTGAACCCACACCCCTCCTCTGAGCGCAACCGGGCTTGTCGGCGAGCGAGTCGCGATTGCCAGCCACATGCCGGTGTGGAATGCTGGCGCCCGATGGCCCCCGACGTACTCTGGACCCCGCCCGCTGACGCCCTGACAAGCTCGCAGCTGGGCCGCTATTTGAGCTGGCTCGCAGACACCGGCGGGCCTCGGTTGACCGGATACGACGAGCTGTGGCGGTGGTCGGTGTCCGACCTCGAGGGATTCTGGGGATCGCTGTGGGAGTTCTTCGGCGTCCGCGCGCACACCCGATACGAGCAGGTCCTGAACGCCCCTGAGATGCCGGGTGCGAAGTGGTTCACCGGCGCCCGCCTGAACTACGCGGAGCACGCGCTCGGTACTGACGAGGACACGAGCCGGACCGCGGTGCTCGGTTACTCCCAGACTCGCGCTCCCGTCGAGCTGACTTTCGGCGATCTGCGCGAGCAGGTCGCCCGCGCGCGGGCCGGCCTCGAGCGCCTCGGCGTCGGTCCGGGCGACCGGGTGATCGCCTACCTCCCGAACATCCCCGAGACGCTGATCGCGTTCCTCGCATCCGCCAGCATTGGTGCGGTGTGGTCCACGTGCGCCCCGGAGCTCGGTCCGCGCAGCGTGATCGCCAGGTTCGGAATCGTCGAGCCGAAGGTGCTGCTCACGGTCGCCGGCTACCGCTACGGCGAGAAGCTGATCGACCGGCGCGCGGAGGTCGCGGCGATCCGCGATGCGCTGCCAACGCTCGAGCACGTGGTCCACGTGCCCTACATCGGCGGCGACCAGGACGCGATCCCGGACTCGTCGGGGTGGGAGCAGCTGCTGGCGCAAGACGCCCCGCTGAGGTTTGCGTCGGTGCCGTTCGACCACCCGCTGTACATCCTGTTCTCGTCGGGCACGACCGGACCGCCGAAGGCGATCGTCCACGGTCACGGCCCGATGCTGATCGAGCATCTCAAGAATCACGGCCTCAGCTGGGACCTGCAGCCCGGCGATCGGCTGATGTGGTTCTCGACCACCGCCTGGATGATGTGGAACGCGCTCGTCTCGGCGCTGCTGCTGCGGGCCTCGATCGTGATGATCGACGGCAACCCTCAGCATCCCGACATCACCTACCAATGGCAGCTGGCAGAGCAGACGCAGCCGACGATGATGGGTGTCAGTCCGCCGTTCCTGATGGGCTGCCGCAAGTCGGGGCTGCGACCGGC
Organism: uncultured Solirubrobacterales bacterium; assembly: GCA_963769695.1. Lineage (GTDB taxonomy): Bacteria > Actinomycetota > Thermoleophilia > Solirubrobacterales > Solirubrobacteraceae > Palsa-465. The sequence goes on from CAVYMX010000008.1 coordinate 464,716, forward strand.
CGAGCGGTTCGACCTGCACTCCCTGCGGCAGGTCGGTGTCGCCGGATCGCCGCTGCCGGCCGAGGGATTCGACTGGGTCTATGAACAGCTCGGGCCCGACATCTTGCTCAACGTCGGAAGCGGAGGCACCGACCTGTGCACGGGGATCGTTCAGGGAAGCCCGTTGCAACCGGTGTATCGGGGCGAGATCTCCGGGTGCTGCCTGGCGGTCGACGCTGCCGCATTCGATCCGTATGGACGGCAGCTCGTCGGTGAGCTGGGCGAGCTCGTGATCCGCTCACCGATGCCGACGATGCCGGTCGGGTTCTGGAACGACCCCGGCGATCGCCGCTACCACTCCGCGTACTTCGAGCACTACCCCGGCGTCTGGCGCCACGGCGACTGGATCATGTTCACCGAACGGGGAAGCTGCGTGATCACGGGCCGCTCCGATGCCACGCTCAACCGGGGTGGGGTGCGGCTCGGCACGGGCGAGCTGTACGCGGTGCTCGAGGATCTGCCCGAGGTGACCGACAGCCTGATCGTGCACCTGGAGGATTCCGAGGGCGGCGCCGGCGAGCTGATCCTGTTCGTGGTCCTGAGCGCCGGCCACCAGCTCGACGACGAGCTCCGGGCACGGATCGCCGGTGCGCTGCGTAGCGCGCTGTCCCCGCGCCATGTGCCGGACACGATCGAGGCGGTGGCAGCGATCCCGCGCACGCTGACGATGAAGAAGCTCGAGCTGCCGGTCAAGCGGATTCTGCTCGGAGCCCGACCCGAAGACGTCGCCAGCCGGGACGCGCTGCAGCTGCCCGAGGCGCTCGACGAGTTCGTGGCCTACGCCGCGCGCCGGACGGGAGCTACCGCCGCCGCGTGATTTGGCGCCGGGGCTTCGGCTTGGGCCCGAGCGATTCGGTGACCACCACGGCGCTGCCATGTGCGAGCAGCGTGCCCCGCCGCGGGATCTGGGCGATGATCATGCCCTTGCGCTGCGCGGCGTGCTCGGTCCGAACGATGCCGAGCCGGCAGTTGGCGGTCGTGAGCAGGGTCCGGGCAGCGTTGATCGTCCTGCCGACGATCCCCGGCACACGACACTTGGGCGGAGGTAGAACCACGAGCATCCCGGTGCCGGTCCGCGACTCCCCATCAGCGAGATTCGCGGTCAAGGTGACTGGGTAAGGACCCGGATTGGTGCCCGCCGGGATCGTTACCGATACGGAAACAGGCGTCGTGCCGGGCCCGGCCGGCGTGACCGTCCCAGGATCAGGAGTGGCTGTCGCACCGAGAATCGTGGTCGTGGCCTGCAGCGTGAAGTTGGCTGCGGGGATGGCGGTCCCGACGAACCCGAACGTGAACGGAACGCTCGCGGTCGTGCCGCTGGGCCCCGATGCGGCCGCGCTCGAGGTGATACCCGCGTCTCTGGTCGGGAGCGAGTTGTCACTGTTGAACGTCGATGGCGACGGGTCATCGACGCACACCCAGCCGACTGTCTGGCCGCCAAACGGGGCGCTGAGCGAGTTCTCGCAGTCAACCGGGGCGTTCGCCGCCGGCGTTCCACTGCCACCGAAATAGCGGCCGCCGACGACTGCCTGCCACGTGAACGGGCCCGTGTAGGGGGCGCCGTCTGCATTCGTCGGCAGGCCGAAATCGATGCTCGCGGTGAAGTCTTGGTCACCCGAGGTGTGGTTGTAGGCGACGTATTGTGACGTGTAGCCGACCCATTGCTCTCCGGATGGGGCCGCGTCCAGGCGCTGAAGCTCGCTCGCGTATTGCGGGTTCAGGGTGAAGGTCAGCTGCGGTCCGGCGTCACCGGGCCCGGTGGCGGTCGAGGAGAACGACGGCGGCGCCCCGGCGCCGGTGGGGACCCGGAACCCGAGAAACACCTGCGTCGGTTGATCGACCGTGGACTGATTTGAATTGCCGGTCCCCGGGCACGACCCCGGTGGCGGTGAATTGGAGTTGGTCTGGGCGCAGACCGTGAACGTCACGTGGACCGACCCGATGACCGCGTTCTGGGTCGCGGTCGGCGGATTCTGAAAGACCACGCAACCCCCCAAGCCCACGACGCAGGCGAGCAGCGTGGCCATCCTGGCCAAGCGTTTCCCCATCGGCCCGACAAGTTAGCGCTTGTCGAGGACGCGCGTGGCTTTCCCCTCGCTCTGGGGAAGGCTCCCCCGCCCCACGACCGTGACGGGGATTCGCAGGCCCGTCCCCTCTCGCAACTCATGCTCGAGACGCTTTCGCAGCAGCTCCCAGTTGGTCTCGGCGTCGGCCGGCTCGCACTCGAGCGTGACTTCGTCCATCAAGCCCTGACGCTCGACGATCAGCCGGTACTGCGGCGAGGCCCCCTCGACGCCAAGCAGCACGTGCTCCACCTGCGAGGGGTAGAGGTTGACGCCACGCACGATCACCATGTCGTCGCGACGGCCGCGTAGCCCGGTCAGCCGCGCCGTCGTGCGCCCGCATGCGCACGGCTCGTCGATCAGGCGCCCGATGTCCCCGGTCCGGTAACGGATCAGAGGCAGCGCCTCCTTGGTCAGGGTCGTGAACACGAGCTCACCTTCCGCCCCGGGCGGCAGCCGCTTGCCGCTGCTGGGGTCGATCACCTCGACGAGGAAGTGGTCCTCCTGCACGTGCAGCCCCGAGCGGACCGCCAGACACTCAGTCGCCACACCCGGGCCGCACATCTCCGACAGGCCATAGAAGTTGACCGCCGAGAGCCCCAGCGCCTTCTCGATCTCGGCGCGCATCCCCTCCGTCCACGGTTCGCCGCCGAACAGGCCCAGCTGCAACCGGTTTGTGGCTGTGGCGGCGCCCCCCTCGGCGAGCGCCTGCGCGATCGCCAGCGCGTAGGACGGCGTCGACACCAGTACCTGGGCGCCAAGGTCGCGCAACAGCAGGGCCTGGCGCGCCGTGAACCCGCCCGATACGGGCACGACCGTGGCCCCGATCCGCTCGCCGCCCTGGTGGAAGCCGAGACCGCCGGTGAACAGCCCGTAGCCGTTGGCATTGTGAATCAGCATCCCAGCTCGCACGCCGGCCATCGTCATGGAGCGGGCCATGAGATCGGTCCATGTGTCGAGGTCCGCACGGGTGTAGCCGACGACCGTCGGCTTGCCATGGGTACCGCTCGAGGCGTGGACGCGGACGAGCTGCTCGCGCGGGACGGCCAGCAGATCGAACGGGTAGGCCGCCCGGAGGTCGCCCTTGACCGCGAACGGAACCGAGGCGAGATCGTCGAGCGAGCGCACGTCCCGCGGGGAGGTAATCCCTGCCTGCGCGAGTCGCGAGGCGCCGAGCGGCTGCCCGTCCAGCACACGCCGGATCGTCGCTCGCAGCCGCTGGCGCTGGAGCGACTCGAGCTCTGCCCGCGGCAGCGTCTCGACCTGATCCCAGATCTGCTCAGGCGCTGCGGTACTGCGCATTCCAATGACGCTCGAGGTTCGCGACCAGTGCCGGGCTCAAGTGGCAATCTGCCTGCTCGCGGGAGTAGGTGGCCATGTATTCGCGGAAGGTGTCCAGCGGCTCCTGGCCGATCCGCAAGGCCCGCCGGTTGGCGGCCGCGCTGATCAGGCCCGAGTCGGTCAGCGCCGCGATCCGGTGTTCGAGCGCCGCATCGATCTCCTCGGGCTCAACCACCTCGTCGATCAGGAGCGCGGCATCGGGCGCTCCGGCGATCCATTCGCGCCCCGACAGGATCGCCTGGCGCGCGGCCCGGTCACCGACGAACCGCGGCAGACGGAGATTGGAGGCGCCGGGAATGATCCCCTCCTTGCGCGCCGGCAGATACAGGCGCGATCCGCGGGTCGCGATCGCATGGTCGACGACGTGCAGCAACTGGCACCCACCACCGATCGCGAACTTCTCGACCGCGGCGATCCACAGCTTCTCGACCCCTCCCGCCAGACCGCGATAGAGCTTGTCGACATAGCCCAGGTCACGCACCAGGTAAAACAGGAAGTCGATCCGTCCCTGATACAGGTGCGTAAGGTTGATTCCCGAGCCGAACACGCGCTCGCCCGCGTAACGCGGATGATCGACCACGCCCCCGCGAAGCACGCCGACCTCGATCTCGGGGTCGAGCAGGATCAGGTCTACCCCCCACTCCGTCGGGCCGAGCGTCGATCCGTCCTCGGCGTTCAGGTGGCGCGGGTTTCGCAGCTCGAGGATCCCCGCGCGGCCGTCGCGGGTGACGGTGACGGCCCCGAGGTCGGCGAAGCCCGTCGCGCGGAAGTCCGGGAGCCGCTCGAGCGCCTCGGGCGTCGGCTCGAGCATCGCCCCCACGAGGTGACGCCCCGCCTCGGGCAGCGCGAGGAGCTCTGCGAGCAGCTGCCCCTGGGCTCGTTCGAGTCCCTGCTTCTGCGCCAGCGGTCGCGCCCGTTCCGCATCCATCGCCTCCGGCGTCGGGACCAGCCCCGGGATCAATCGCGCCGCGTCGTAGACGAGTTGTTCGATCCGCACTGACCGAGTGCCACCGGCGGTCAGCTCGTCGTAGAGCTCAGCCGCCGACAGCCCAGCTCCCTCAAGTAGACCCGCGCTGCTCACGGGCGGAAGGATAAGGTTGCGCGATGGCCGGGCTGATGGAAGGCAAGGCGGGCCTCGTCACGGGTGCTGCAAGTGGAATCGGTCGCGCATGCGCGATCCGCTTCGCCCGCGAGGGAGCGGCGGTCGTGGTCGCGGACCTCGAGTCGGCGCGCGAGGGCGGCGAACGGACCGTCGAGACGATCGCCGGGGCAGGCGGGCGGGCCGAGTTCTTCGCCTGCGATGTCGCCCGCGGCGAGGACAACGCGGCGCTCGTGGCCCACGCGGTGGGGCGCTACGGCAAGCTCGACTTCGCCCATAACAACGCCGGCATCGGCGTCCACCGGCTGCTGCACGAGACCGCGGACGAGGACTTCGATCGCGTGATCGCTGTGAACCTCCGCGGCACCTTCCTCGGCATGAAGCACCAGATCGCCCAGATGCTCACGCAGGCCGGGGGCGCGATCGTCAACACCTCCTCCAATGCCGGGCTGATGGCGGTGACGATGCTGAGCGCCTACGCGGCCAGCAAGCACGGCATTCTCGGGCTGACGAAGAACGCCGCGGTCGAATACGCGAACGATGGGATTCGGGTCAACGCCGTGTGCCCGGGGGCGATCATGACGCCGCTGATGTCTGATCAGCCGCCCGAGCGCCAGCAGGAGATCCTCGCCCCGCAGGCGATGGCGCGATTCGGCCAGCCCGAGGAGGTCGCCGCCGCGGTGGTGTGGCTGTGCTCGGATGACGCGTCATTCGTCACCGGCGTCGCGCTGCCGGTCGACGCCGGCTCGGTCGCCTGGGTCTCAGCCCACCGCGCCGGGAATCGCTTCGATTAAGATGGTCGCTGGAAGGAGTGGATGAAGGAGATGGGCTCTGGCTGAAGGATTCTCAGCTGCTGTTCTTCCGGTGAACCCGGCGGTCCGCGAACCGGAACGCTGGCGAGTCGGGTCGGGCAATGTCGCGAGCCGCCTGCAGGCGTGGTCGGAGGTCCTCGCGGCGACGCACCTGACCTTCGACGTCCGCGCGACCGAGCGCACGCCCGATGACTTCCACGGTGCCGTAACCCGCCGCGCGATCGGCGAGCTGATGCTCGTCGACTGCGCCGCGTCGCCGTTTCTCGGCGACCGCACGCGGGCGATCGTCGAGGCGCATCGCGGCGCCGGCAGCTCCGAGGACATCCTCGGCTTCCAGTTTGTGCACAAGGGCGTCGAGCTGGTGCGGGAGGGAGGGCGCGAGCTGGCGCTCACCCCCGGTGATGTGGTGCTGTGGGATGGACGGCAGCCGACCGAGGTCGAGATCGTCGAGCCGTTCTACAAGCGGACGCTGCTATTCCCCCGCGAGCGCGTGCTCTCGCTCTGTCCGCGGCTGGGCGAGCTGAGTGCGCTGCCCTCGCTGGAGGGGAGCGCGCCCGCGCGGCTGCTGGTGCGGTACATGAACGCGCTGGCCGCCGAGCTCGGCCAGCTCGACTCCGCGGCCACGGTGGCGGCCGCCAACGCGGCGCTGGAGCTGCTGAGGGCAGCGGTCGAGCCGGGCGTCCCGAGCAGCCGCGCCGCCACCCGGGCGGCGATGCGCGCCGAGATCCGTCGCTACGTGCGCACCCGGCTCCAGGACCCGCTGCTCGGCCCGGCCTCGATCGCCCGCGCCTATGCGATGTCGGTGCGGGCACTGCATGCGCTGTTCGAGGATGCGGACACATCGGTTGCCGGGATGGTCCGCAGCGAGCGCCTGGCCAGGTGCATGGAGGACCTGGGCCGCGCCAACGGCGGGTCGGTGACCGACATCGCGTTTCGCTGGGGGTTCTGCGACGCGGCTCACTTCTCGCGAGTCTTCAAGCGCGAATTCGGCGCCACGCCGACCGAGATCCGCCACGCGGCGCTGGCCGACAACTAGTTCTGCGTCGATTGGCTGGGGCCGGCCCTGTTCGCATGGCGTCGTTGCGTGCGCATAGCGTCTTCTGCTATTCCTACCGCCCCCATGGCCAGCGTAGTTGGACAGCGAGTGCGCCGACGGGAAGACCCCCGCTTCCTGACCGGGCGCGGCTCCTACGTCGATGACCTCCGCTTCCCCGGAGCACTGCAGGCGACGTTCGTGCGCTCGCCCTGGGCGCACGCGCGGATCACCGGCGTCGACACCTCGGCCGCAACCGCGCTCGACGGCGTGCAGGTGTTCACCGCCGGCGACATCGACCTGCCGCCGAACCCGGCGCCGCCGTTCGTCGGTGCCGACCCGCAGACGCACCGCCCGCTCGTGGCCTCGGAGAAGGTTCGCTTCGCCGGAGATATCGTCGCGATCGCGCTGGCGCAGACGCGTGAGGCCAGCGTCGACGCCGCCGAGCTGGTAGAGGTCCAGTACCAGCCCCTGCCGGTCGTCACTGACACGCGCGAGGCGGTCAAGGACGAGGTGCTCCTGTTCGAGGGACTGGGCACGAACGTCTGCCTGCACCGCCCGCTCGAGCCCGACGAGCACCTGTTTGACGGCTGCGTCGTCGTCACCTCGGGAACGGTGTTGAGCTCCCGGCTTGCAGCCTGCCCGGTCGAGCCCCGTGCAACCGTGGCGCAGTTCGGCGAGGACGGGCGGCTGACCGTCTGGCTCTCGACCCAGACCGCCCATCAGGACAAGATGGTGCTGGGACTGATGCTCGGGTTGGAGCCCGATCAGGTCCGTGTCGTCGCGCCCGACGTCGGCGGTGGCTTCGGCGGCAAGGGGCTCGCGGTCGAGGACCTGCTGCTCGGCTGGCTCGCGCGGGTCACCGGACGGCCCGTGCGCTGGACCGAAACCCGCAGCGAGAACCTGGTCGCGATGCATCAAGGTCGCGCGATGTGGCTCGGCTTTGAGCTGGGCGCCAATGCCGAGGGGGAAATCCAAGCGCTGCGGCTGAAGATCCTTGCCGACGCGGGCGCCTACCCCGGGATCGGCTCGTTCCTGCCCAACCTGACCGGGATGATGTCGAGCGGCGTCTACCGGATCCCGAAGATCGAGCTCGAGATCACCTCGGTGATGACCAACACCACTCCGACCGGGCCTGTCCGCGGCGCCGGGCGGCCCGAGGCCACCCAGGTGCTCGAGCGTGCAATCGACATGCTCGCCGCCGATCTGTCGCTCGATCCCGCCGAGGTCCGCCGGCGGAACTTCATCCCCGCCGACGCGTTCCCGTTCGCGACCGCGTCGGGCGCCAGCTACGACATCGGCGACTATGCCCAGGCGCTCGAACGCGTGCTGGATCACGCAGGCTATGAGTCGCTGCGCCAGGAGCAGGCCGCGCGGCGCCGCGACGGCGCGGTGCGCCAACTCGGAATCGGTCTCAGCACGTACGTCGAGGTCACCAACGGGCTCGGCGAGTCGGAATTCGGTGCGGTCGAGATCACTCCCGCCGGAGAGGCGATCGTCAAGACCGGCTCGCTGTCACAGGGGCAGGGCCACGAGACGACGTTCGCGCAGATCGCCTCCGAGCGGCTCGGGCTCCCGGTGGAGCAGATCACGGTGATCAAGGGCGACACCGACGCCGTCCCGCGGGGCACCGGCACGTATGCGTCGAAGTCGACCCAAATCGGCGGCGTCGCGGCCGGCAAGGCCGCGCAGGAGCTGGTCGAGACCGCCAAGCGGCTGGCTGCCGAGGAGCTCGAGGCCAACCCCGATGACATGGTGCTCGATCTCGCGTCCGGGCGCTTCCACGTCGCCGGCGCTCCCGAGCCGGCGCTCAGCTGGCCGGATCTGGCTGGACGGTTGAACCAGGCGGGACGAATCACCGAGCTGGCCGCCGAAGCGGACTTCCAGGCCGCGCAGCCGACATTCCCCTTCGGGGCGCATGTCGCCGTCGTCGAGGTCGACACCGAGACGGGCGCCGTGCAGCTCATGCGGCTGATCGCGCTCGACGACGCGGGGCGGATCGTCAACCCGCTCATCGCCGAGGGCCAGGTCCACGGCGGCCTCGCGGCTGGGATCGCGCAGGCGCTGTTCGAGGAGCTGACCTACGACGAGGACGGCAACCCGCTGAACGCCAGCCTCGTCACCTACGGCTTCCCCGCGGCGACGGAGCTGCCGTCGTTCGAGCTCGTCGAGATGGAGACACCGACCCCGGTCAACCCGCTGGGCGCGAAGGGGATCGGCGAGTCGGGCACGATCGGCGCGACGCCGGCCGTCCACAATGCCGTGATCGACGCGCTGGCGCCCTACGGGGTCAGGCACATCGATATGCCGGTCAACGGCGAGGCCGTGTGGCAGGCGCTGCAGGCCGCCCGTAACGGGGATTGACCGCACAGGCCGCCCGTAGCGGGCGGTTGACCGCGCAGGCCGGCCGTCACGACGACGCGACCCAGCCGGCGCTTCGCTCCCACAGCGCCCCGGCGAGCGCGGGGGTGGCGGCCGGCCCGGGCACTTTGCGCCGGCAGTCGTCGTAATACTGGCCGCTCTCGCGGGCGACAGCCTCGGAGGCGGCGCAGTACAGCGTCGTCTTGGCGCCGTCCGCCGGTGAGCCCGTCGAGGTCGGCCACGTGCACGGAGGATACGGAGGCGGTTCGGGGCTACCGCCTGCATTCAGGGACAAATCGGGCGCGCCTGCTGGGCCTTGGCTACATAAGCATGTGGGGGATGCTTATTATGCAACCAAGGTCGTCCGCGAGCGGGGACTTTGGGCCTGAAAGCATGCTCGCGGAGGCGGATTTCGGCCGCGCGGGCGTCGCCGGGTGTCGACCGCGCCGCCCGGGCCGGCATATCGCCGCCCGCTCGAGAGCGGCCTACAGCAGACCGAGCAACTCGGCGACCCCACCGACGACCGCGTCCGGCCGCCGGTGCTCGGGGACGCGCGTCAAGTCGATCGCGCCGCTGATGCCGCTGCGCACCAGCACCGTGCGCGAGCCACCGAGTCGGCCGAGCGCGATGTCCATCCCGAGGTCGTCGCCGATTACCGCGATCCGCTCGGTCGGCACCCCGAGGCGCCGGCCGACCTCGGCGACGGCGGCACGCGATGGCTTACCGAGGATCCGCGGTCGCACGCCGGTGACCTTGGCGATCGCCGCGGCGACCATCGCGCCGCGACTGAAGATCATGCCGTTGGCGCCCGCATAGCCGGGGGCGTAGCTGCCGGTGTACAGGGGCGCGCCGCCTGCGACGGCACGCGCGGCGCGCTCGAGCGACGCCATGTCGGGATCGACCGGGTGAGCAACGAACACGAGCTCGGCCTCCTCGCCGTGCGCAGTCGGGATCCCGGCCGCGGCGAATCGCTCATGTACCGCCTCGGAGGCGAACAGCAGGGCGGGACGGCCGAGATGACGCCGTCGGAGGTACCGGAGCGAGCTTTCGACCGGTGTCAGGACTTCGTGGTCGGAAACCGGCAACCCGTCCTCGCGCAGTCCCCGCGCGATCGCCTCGCCGGCGGCATTGCTGCCGTTGGTGAACAAGACCAGCGGCCGGCCGGAGGCGCGGACGCGCTCGACCACCTCGACGGCGCCCGGAGCGGGGTGGGCGTGGCCGTCGCGTCCCCGGTGCACGAGCGTGCCGTCGATGTCGAACACGAACCCACGCACGTCGTCGAGCCGCAGACCGTCAGTGCGCACGGTGCCACACCACTGTCTCGCCGTCCTTGACCAGCTCCAGCGACGAGATCGACTCTCGCCGCGCCAGCTCCTGCAGCAGCTTCACGACCGGCGCCCGTCCCGGACGTGCGTCGGGCGGGGGCGTCGGGCGGCCGCGCGCTTCGATCATCGCGTCGACCTGCTCCTCGGGCATCGTCAGGCGCAGCAGCAGCTCCTCGTCGGAGATCCGGCGGCCGAACCGCTCGCGGGCACCGTCGAGCGTCAGCGGCTTCAGATCGCGCAGCTTGCGCGCCTGCGGCCGCGCGAGCACGCGCTCAGCGATCTGCGGGTCGACCGGCGCGGGCGAATCGCCGTAGTGGCCGAGGAAGTAGCGCACTGTCTCATCGGAGACATTCGCCCAGCGCTCGGGGTCGATCACGTTGCGCGCGGCCTGGCTGGCGATGAACTGCGACACCGGCGTGACGATGATCGGGTAGCCCATCTCGGCCCGCACCCGCGTGACTTCCTCCAGGACCTGGTCGAACAGCTCCGGCCGGCGGAGCTCCTCGAGCATCCGGCGGGTGGTGGTGACCATTCCGCCCGGAAGCTGGTGGGTGTAATAGACGGCATCGAACTCCCGTGGCGCACCGGCCGGTAGGCCCTTGACCCGAGCGAGCTCGTGGAAGTGCTCGGACACGGCCGCCTGGGCCTCGAGGTCGAGCTCGTGGGAGAAGCCCTCGGCCTCGAGGTTGCGAGCTGTGGCGAACACCTCCGGCTGCGAAGTCCCGCGCGACAACGGACCCGACGCAGTGTGGAGGACCTGAAACCCGGCCTGGACCCCCTCGACGTACACGAGCGGCGCGAGCCCGATCGTGCAGTGGCTGTGGAGCTCGATCGGGCGACCGCGGGCGGCGTCGAGCAGGTGCGGCGCGAGCTCGCGCACCGCGGCTGGCGTCAGGAGCCCTCCCGGGTCCTTGAGGTACAGCCGGTCCATCTCGGCGCAGTCGGCCAGCGCGGCGGCGCACCGGGCGTAGTACTCGTGCGTGTGCACCGGGCTGATCGAGTACGTAAGTCCGATCACGACCTCCTCCACCCCCTCGGCGCGGGCCATCGCGGCGAGCCGCTTGAGCCGCTCGGGATCGTTGGACGGATCCGCGATCTGGAAGCGGCGGATGCCGTTGCGAACGACGAGTCGGAACGAGAGGCGGATCACCTCCTCGTCGGCGGGCACCCAGGAGATGAACCGCATCCCGGTCGTGATCATCCCGAGCGGCGTCTCGGGCATCGCCTCGCTCACGAGCCGGATCCGCTCCCAAGGGTCCTCGCGGTGGAATCGAACCGAGACCGCAAGGTGCGTGCTGGAGGTGAAGTCGAGCGCGTGGTAGCCGACCCGATCGAGCGTCGGCGCAATCGCGAGCACGTCGGGGGTCCTCAGCCCGGTCGCACTCCACAGGCTCTGGTTGCCGTCGCGGGTCGTTGTGTCGACGAACTCGATCATGCAGGGCTTGCTCCAGCCAGTCCGTGTGCACCGCCCCGGCCTGGAAGTCCGGGTGACCGAGCACGCTCACGAGCAGCGTGCGATTGCTCTCGACGCCCTCGATATCGACGCCCTGAAGTGCCTCGAGCAGGATCTCGATCGCCGCCTCGCGGTGTTCGCCGTGGCCGATCAGCTTGGCGAGCAGGGAGTCGTAATAGGGCGGGACATCGGCACCCGGGTAGCAGTGGGTGTCAACTCTGAGTCCACGCAGCACCGGGATCGAGAACAGCGACAGCCGCCCCGGGGTCGGCCTGAAATCCTGGGTCACGTCCTCGGCGTTCAATCGACACTCGATCGCGTGGCCGACGAGCTTGACATCGTCTTGGGCGAACCCGAGCGGCTCGCCGCCGGCGATCCGAAGCTGTAGCACGACGAGGTCTCGGCCGGTGACGGCCTCGGTGACGGGATGCTCGACCTGGATCCGGCAGTTCATCTCGAGGAAGTAGAACTCGCCCGTGTCCGCGTCGAGGATGAACTCCACCGTGCCGAGGTTGCGGTATCCGATCGAGCGCGCAAACGCGACCCCCGCGGCACGGATCGCCTCGCACGTCGCGTGCTCGAGCGCCGGCGCCGGCGCCTCTTCGATCACCTTCTGGTAGCGCCGCTGCACCGAGCAATCGCGCTCACCGAGGTGGACGACTGTGCCCTGCCCGTCGGCTGCGATCTGGACCTCGATGTGGCGCGCTGCCGCGATGAAGCGCTCGACGTAGACGCGCTCATCCCCGAATGCGGCGGCCGCCTCGCTGCTGGCGAGTCCGAGCCGAGCACTCAGCTCCGCCGCGTCGCGGGCGAGCTTGATCCCGCGCCCGCCGCCACCCCCCGCGGCCTTGATCAGCACCGGGTAGCCGAGCTCGGCCGCCTCCGCCGCGCTCGCGAACCTCACGTCCGGGGAGCACGGGAATGCCCGCCCGCGCGGCCTGAACGCGGGCCCTCAGCTTGTCTCCCGCGAGCTCCATGACCTCCGCCGGCGGACCGACGAACACCAGTCCGTGCTCGCCAGCACGGGCGGCCAGGCGCGGGTTCTCCGACAGGAACCCGTAGCCCGGGTGGATCGCGTCGCAACCGGTTCCGAGCGCGGCTTGGACGACGGTGTCCTCGCGCAGATAGCTCTGCATCGCCGGGGCGGGCCCGATGCAGACCGCGCGGTCAGCCGATCGTGCCGCCAGCCCGTCGCGGTCTGCCTCCGAGAAACCGACCACGCTCTCGAGCTCCAGCTCGCGGCAGGCGCGGACGATCCGCAGCGCGATCTCGCCTCGGTTGGGGATGAACACGCGGTTCACGGCTGCACGCGGAACAGGGCCTGTCCGAACTCGACCAGCTCCGCATTCGGCGGGCACACCTCGACTACCGTCCCGGACACGCCGGCAGGGACGGAGTTCATCATCTTCATCACCTCGATGATGCAGACGATCGAGTCGGCCTCAACCCGGCTGCCGACCTCGACAAACGGCTTCGCCCCCGGGGCCTCGGCGCGGTAGAACGTGCCCAGCATCGGCGACTCGATCGTGACCAGGCCGTCCTGCTCGCGCGGGGGCAGCGGCGGGGGTGGCGGCACGCGCGCGAGGCGGCGGCTCGCGCGGGGGCGGTGGCTCGCGCGGGGGCGGTGGCACGCGCGGGGGCGGTGGCTCGTGCCCGACCGCCGCGCCCTTGCGAACCACCAGCGAGAACCCCTCGGTCTCGACCTTGAGTTCGTCGAGATCCGACTCGTCGATGATCCGCAGGATCTCGCGGACGTCCTCGTCGCTGAGCCCCATGCCTCGCTACTCGTCGGTGGCGCTGACGCCGAACGTGCTCATCACCATCGAGATCGCGGACGCCGGTCGCGGCTTGTTGCCGGGCTTCGAAACCGCTGTCACCGGACGCGACTGGACCACGAACAGCTCACCGCCGCGCGCGATCGCCCACTCGATGTCCTGATGGCAGCCGAAGTAACGCTCGACCCGGCGCGCCGTGTCGACGAGCACGCCGAGCTGGTCGGGATCGAGGCAGGCGAGGGTTCGTCGCTCGGGCGCGACGTCGACCCGCACGGCGCCGCGGCCGCCGGGGCCCGGGACGTACTCGACCTGCTTGTCGTGAACGTGCTCGCGCACGACCTCCTTGGTCACCTTGCTGAGCAGGTAGTCGTCCGGGGTCACCTCTCCGCCCACGACCGCGAGCCCAAGGCCCCAGCTCGCGTTGACGGCGACCATGCTCGGGTCCCCGCTGACGGGGTTGCACGTGAACATCACCCCCGACACTTCGGCGTCGACCATCAGCTGCACGGTCACTCCCATCGCGACGTCCCGCTCGCGGCCGCCGAGCCGGGCGCGGTAGCTGATCGCCGGCACGCTGAACAGGCTGACCCAGCAATCCCGCACCGCGTCGCACACCTGCTCGCCGCCCCGCACCCACAGATAGCTCTCCTGCTGGCCGGCGAATGTCGCGTCCTGACTGTCCTCCCCGAGCGCACTCGAGCGGACGGCCACCGGCGGGTCAGCGGCTCCAGCGGCTCTCGCGAGCTCGTCGTATCGCTCCAGCACCTCGCCGCGGACCGATTCGGGCACGGGGGCAGAGCGCATCTCCTCGCTGATCGCATGCGACGCGGCGCCGATCGCGTCGAGGTCCCCGGGAACCAGCCGCGCCGTCAGGTCCCGAACCCTGCGGTCGAGGCCGGACTGCGCCATGAAGGCGTGAAACGCCGACGCCGAGAGCGCGAACCCAGGCGGGACCGGGATCCCAGCCGACAGCAGCTCACCCAGCGAGGCGCTCTTGCCGCCGAACGACTGCTCCTGCGTCCGGCTCAGCTCGGCCAGCAGGCGGGTGTGCTCCACGCGCGGCTACCCCTGTCCTGCGTCGAGTACCGTGACGACCCCGTTGGTGCCGTCGACCCGGATCGTCTGGCCGGTGCGGATCTGCGCGGTGGCGCGACCTGTCCCGACGACCGCCGGCAGGCCGTACTCGCGGCACACGATCGCCGCGTGCGACATCACCCCACCGACGTCGGTGACGGTCGCCCTCAGCTTGGGGAAGATCGGCGCCCAGGCCGGGGAGGTGCTGCCGCAGACGAGGATCTCGCCGTCTCGCACCGAGGCGATCTCGGTCACGGACCGCACCACCCGCGCCGGACCCTCGATCACGCCGGGCGAGGCGGCGGCTCCGTTCAGCTCCACCCCGCCATCCTGGTGGCGCGCCCACTCCTGGACACGCTCGGTGGTCACGCCCCACAGCATGATCGTCATCGGATCGGTGACCGCATCGGGCACCACGCCCAGGGCGGGCGGCGGCGTCCACTCGCTGAGCTTGGCCAGTATCTCCTTGCGCCGGGCGGCGATCGGCGGCCAGTGCTTGGGGCCGAGCGGCTCGCCGCCCGTGGCCCACGACAGGGTCAGCTCATCGAGCGCGGATGCGACCTCGTAGCGCGAGAGGTGGAAGACATCCTCGCCGTCCTGGAGAAAGCCGTTCCTGGCCAGCAGCGCTCCGAACTCGCGGATCTTGTTCCACCACTTGGTCAAGAACCAGTAGTCGCAGAAGAACTTGTGCTCCTCGACGTACGGGAACACCGTGCGCGAGAGGCCGAGCAGGTCCTCGAACGCCGTGCGCGACTCCTCATCCAACAGCGCGCCGTACTCGCTCGCGAGCCGGTCGCGCTCGCGCCGGATCTCCTCCGTGGGCCGCTCGGTCTGCTCGCCGGCCCTGATCGCGGCGACGTGACCGACGAGTGCCGCGTACGGGATGCTCGGGTCATCGAGCCAGCTGCCGTAGTAGTGGTACAGGCCGTCACCGGTGGCCATGTTGAACCACGGGTCCTTGACCCGCTCGAGCTCGGCGAGCCACGCGCGGCCGGTCTCGGAGCGTGCCAGCTCCGCGTCGATCTGATCCGCCGTGCGGCCCTCGACGAACGCCCCGTCGACGCCTGTCGCAACGGCCAGGCGCGCGAGCCGTCGCAGCTCGGCGTCGGCCTTGAACAGCAGCACGTCGATGCCCGCGACCATCTGCGCAATGTGCTGGTCGGGGATGTCCGGGAGATGACCCTTGCAGAAGTCCACGAACGTGGAGTACGCGCCGTAGCCCAGCAGCAGGAACTCGAAGTGGTGCTGCCACATCAGGTCGAGGAGCCGCAGTGCCCGGCCGTAGGCGTCGAGCACCTCGTAGAACGCGGTGTTGCGGTCGTCGCCGAACGCGACCTCGTCGGGCTCGTACTCGGGCAGATCGGGGACCTGCAGTTCGCCGAGCTCGGTGATCAGCGCGTCCATCTTCGCCCGCCATTTCCCGTACAGCTCGCTCCAGTTCTGCGAAGTAGTACCCGGCTCGCTGCTGGAAGAACCCGGCGCGCTCGGCGATCTTCGCCGGATCGGTCACAGGGTTGCCGGAGATGTAGATGTACCCGTTGACGCACCGGTAGTCGATGCCCATCGCGGGCGGTACCGCGAAGACGCGGTTCTGCCACGACCCGACCGCCTGGTAGGGCGAGTCGATGCAGATCACGTCGAAGGCCGGCATCGGCAGCGGAAAATGCATCGAGTTCCAGAACCAGAAGCGGTTCTCGTCGGTCTCGCGCCGCCGCTCGTCGAACAGCGCGTAGTAGGGATACATCTCCTCCCAGCCCTCGCACCCAGGCGGAGTCTGGATCGAGTACGGACTGCGAAAGGCGCCGGTCGCGGGCGTGGTGCTGGCCATGTGAAACCTCCCTCGAGGTACGGACCCGCCTCCGGCGGCATCCTCGGCACACGTGTTATATGACCGCCCCCCCGGAAGTCAAGCCGCTTGCCGGTGAGCGCAAGGGTGCTTGCGTCGGGATGCTCGCTTGCTGGGCGGCCCGGGGGCGCGTGATTACGATCGCGGGTCAGTGTCCGAGCGCGCCCGTATCCGCGTCAGCCAGGTCGGCGAGTTCGGCGGCCCAGAGGTGCTGCTGACGGCCCAGCGACCAAGGCCGGTACCGGCTCCGGACCAGGTCGTCGTCTCGATCGCCGCGGCGAACGTCAACCCCGCTGACGTCGGCGCTCGCTCGGGCGCGCTGAGCCGGCGGCTGCCGAGCCTGGAGCCGCCGTTCGTCCCGGGCTGGGATCTCGCCGGGACGGTGACCGCGGCCGGCGCGGGCGTGAGCGCGTATGCGATCGGCGATCGGGTCGTGGGGATGATCCCGTGGATCGCCGTCGGGGGGGTGGTCGGCGCCTACGCGGAGGCGGCAGCGCTCGACCCGGCGTGGCTCGCGCCGCTCCCGCGGGGTCTTGACGAGGTCGCTGCCGCGACGCTGCCGCTGAACGCGTTGACCGCCCGCCAGGCGCTCGATCTGATCGCGGCGCCGCCGGGTGCGACGGTGCTCGTGACCGGCGCCAGTGGAGCAGTCGGCGGCTTTGCCGTCCAACTCGCCGCCCGCGAGGGACTGCGAGTGCTCGCGGTCGCCTCCGATGACGATCAGCCGTGGGTCGCGGGACTCGGCGCCGACGAGGTCCTGCCGCGATCGACGAACCTGGCCGACGTCGGCCCGGTCGACGCGCTGGTCGATGCTGTGCCGATCGGCGCGGCTGCCTCAGCCGCGGTCCGCGACGGCGGGTGTGCCGTGTTCACCCGGCGTGTCGACGCTCCCGATGGCCGGCTGCGCGTCCACGCACCGCTCGTGCACAGCGACCCGGTCGCGCTGGCAGCGTTGACCCGGGATCTGGCGCAGGGCCGGCTCCGGACCCGCGTGGCTCGTACCTTCGACCTCGACGAGGCCGCACCGGCACACCGGCTCCTCGAGGCGGGCGGGCTGCGCGGCAAGATCGTGCTCACCACCAAATCATGAGGAGAGACCGCAGATGGCGAGAATGTTGCTCATCCACGGCGCGTTCGGCGGCAAGTGGGCCTGGGAGACCGTACTTCCCGGCCTGCGCGCCGCTGGGCACGATCCGAAAGCGATCGACCTGCCCGGCGCTGGCGAGGATCCGACGCCGGTGGCAGGGGTGACACTGGACGCGTACGCGCGGCGGATCTGCGAAACGCTGGCGGCCGGTCCCCCCGCCATCCTGGTCGGCCAGAGCATGGGCGGGTTCGCGATCACGCAGGCAGCCGCGCGCTGCCCTCAAAACGTCATCGGCCTCGTGTACACGGCCGCGTTCGCCCCCGGCGAGGGCGACACGTTGATGGCTCTGACTCAGGAACCAGACGCCGCCGGTGACCAGGTCCAGGCCAACCTCGTGGTCGACGGCGATCCGCCGGTCGCGACCTTACCTCCCGATGCCGCGGTTCAGGCGCTCTACAACTGCGCCGCACCGGAGCGCGCCCGGTGGGCCGCGGAGCAGCTTGGTCCGCAGGCGCTGGCTCCGTTCACCGACCCGATCCGGATCCCCGATGCCAACCGCGAGGCGTTCGCCGGCCTGCCGCGCGCGTACGTCACGTGCCTGCAGGACCGCGCGATCATGCCCGCGATGCAGCGGCGGATGTATGAGGCCGCGGGGTGCGACCCCGTGATCGAGATCGACACCGACCACGCGCCGTGGCTGTCGCGCACCGATGAGCTGGTTGCGGCGCTTGACCGGATCGCCGCCACGCTTGCGCTCGGTGCGGTGCAGGCTTAATCGGTCGCTTCTTCGAGCGCCGCCTGGGCGGCGGCGATCCGCGCGATCGGAACCCGGAACGGCGAGCAGGACACGTAGTCGAGGCCGGCGGCGTGGAAGAACTTGATCGAGTCCGGATCGCCGCCGTGCTCGCCGCAGATGCCGAGGTGGAGGTTCGGGTTCGCCTCGCGACCGAGCCAGGCGGCTAGGCGGATCAGCCATCCCACCCCCTGCTCGTCGATCGTCTCGAACGGCGAGCGGTCGATCACCTTGCGCTCGATGTAGGCGGGGATGAAGCTGCCCTCCGCGTCATCGCGTGACAGACCGACGGTCGTCTGCGTCAGGTCATTGGTCCCGAACGAGAAGAAGTCGGCATGGCGCGCGATCTTGTCCGCCCGCACGCAGGCCCGCGGCAACTCGATCATCGTCCCGACCGTGTAGTCCTTGTGCTCCTCCAGACCGTGCTCGGAGGCGATCTTCACGACCGTCTTGGTGAGCGTGGTCAGCTCGTGGTCGTAGGCGACGAGCGGAATCATGATCTCCGGGTGCGGCGGCCGATCGACCGCCTTCGCCGCGCGCATGATCGCGTGGATCTGCATCTCGTAGATCTCGGGGTACAGGATTCCCAACCGGCAGCCGCGCGTACCGAGCATCGGGTTGCCCTCCTTGATCTGCTCGACACGCGCGAGCACCCGCTCGAGCTCCGGGAGGTCGTCGTGATGCTCGATCCGCGCCCGCTCGACATGGGCGCGCAGGTCCGGGAGGTTCGGGAGGAACTCGTGCAACGGCGGATCCAGCAGCCGGATCGTGACCGTCATCCCGCTCATCTCCTTGAACAGGGCCTCGAAGTCCTGCTGCTGAAGTGGCAGCAGCTCGGCCAGCGCCGCCCGGCGGCCGGCCTCGTCGTGGGCCATGATCATCGCCCTCATCTTCGGCTGGCGATCCTCGGCCATGAACATGTGCTCGGTGCGCACCAGGCCGATGCCCTCGGCGCCGAGCTCGTGGGCGCGGGCGGCGTCCTCGGGCGTGTCGGCATTGGCACGGACGCCCAGGCGGCGATAGTCATCGGCCCAGCTGAGCACCTCGGTGAAGCGCTCATCGACCGATCCTTCGACCATCGCGGCGCCGGGCTCCACGACCGCGCCCTCGCTGCCGTCGATGGCGATCTGATCGCCGGCGTGGTAGATGTGGCCGTTGACGCGCAGCTCGCCGTGGTCGAGATCGATCACGACCGCCGCCCCGGTCACAGCCGGGACGCCCATGCCACGGGCCACGAGCGCGGCGTGCGAAGCCTTGCCGCCCTCAGAGGTGAGGATGCCCTTGGCCGCATGGAAGCCGGCCACATCGTCGGCCTCGGTGAACGGGCGCACGAGGATCACCGCGCGACCCTCGGCTGCGGCCGCGACGGCCTCGGGCGCGGTGAACACGACCGCGCCGGTGGCCGCGCCGGGCGATGCTGCCACGCCGCGCGCGAGCACGTTGTAGCCATCGCTGCGATCGAAGGTGGGGTGAAGCAGCGCGTCGAGCGCGTTGGCGTCGATCGTCATCAGCGCCTCAGGGCGGGTCAGCAGCCCCTCGTTCACGGCGTCGTAGGCAAACCGCACCGCGGCCTGAGCGGGCCGCTTGGCGCTGCGCGTCTGGAGCATGTACAGCCGCCCGTCCTCGACCGTGAACTCGGTGTCCTGCATGTCCTTGTAGTGGCCCTCGAGCGTGCGCAGGATCCCGATCAGCGTCGCGTGCGAATCGGGCATCACGTCTGCGAGCTCGCGGATGTCCAGCGGTGTCCGGACGCCGGAGACGACGTCCTCGCCCTGGGCGTTGATCAGGAAGTCGCCTGACGGCTCGGGTCCGCCGGTCACCTCGTCGCGGCTGAACGCCACGCCGGTCGCCGAGGTATCGCCCTTGTTGCCGAACACCATCTGCTGGACGTTGACGGCCGTGCCCCAGTCGTCGGGGATGTGATTGATGCGCCGGTAGTCGACGGCGCGGTCCCCGATCCATGACTTGAACACCGCGCGGACCGCCTGTGCGAGCTGCTCGCGGGAGTCCTGCGGGAACTCGTAGAAGCCCTTGAACCGGCTGACCAGCTCCTGCAGCGCCGCGACCGACAGCTCGGCGTCGCTGACCACGCCCTCCGAGCGCTTCACATCAGCGATCGCATCCTCGAACTTCACGCCGGCGACGCCATGGGCGACGTTGCCGAACATTTGCACCAGGCGACGGTATGAATCCCATGCAAACCACTCGTTGCCCGTCGTCTGCGCGAGGCCGAGCACCGACTGATCATTGAGACCGAGGTTCAGGATCGTGTCGAGCATCCCGGGCATCGATTCCCGAGCGCCACTGCGAACCGACACCAGCAGCGGGTCCTTGTCGTCTGCGAAGCGCTTGCCGGCGAGGCCCTCGAGGCGCTCGATCGCGGCAGCCACCTGCTGCTCAAGGCCATCGGGGTCCTTGCCCTCACGCATGAAGGCAACGCATGCCTCTGTGGTGATCGTGAAGCCCGCGGGAACCCGATCGGCTCCCAGCACGCGCGTCATCTCGGCAATGTTCGCGCCCTTGCCGCCGAGCAGGTCGCGCATTTCCCGCGACCCCTCGGAGAAGTCATAAATCCACTTGTTCTGCGGCATGATCAACCCCAGGTCTCGATGTTCGTCACTGTCCCCTAGTGTTGATACCGGACCCAGCAGGCCTTGACTTCAGTGCACGGCCGCAGATCAGCTGCGGGGTTTCCGCAACGGTCTTCGGCGGCCCGAGGCGCGGTCGACGGCTATGAGGAATTCTCAGCACCCATACCGCGAAGATCCCGGGTACCACGACGGTAGGGCGGAAGGGCTGCTCGCGTCGGCCCGGGACGGCACCGCGGGCGCCGCGGCAGCGTTTGCACGGTACGAGGCACCACTCACATCTGAGGGGGCCCGGACCGTGATCGCACGCGAGCATGGATTTAGCAGCTGGCCGGCCCTGCTCAGGCGGCCTACAGCGACCAGCCGGCGCTCGCGCAGATGCTGCTCGACGCCGGGGGAGCGGTCGGGGTCTCGGCCCGCGGCGACGGCGGGACGCCGTTGATCGTGGCGTTGTTCTGGGGAGCGGAGCCACTGCCGAGCTGCTGGACGAGGCCCTGGCGTGGGCGAGCCGCAGCGACCGCGGGCCCGCGATCGAGCTGCTCGTGGCCCGAGGCGCCGACGTCGCGGCAGATGTCTACCGCGGGACGGCGCTGGGCTGGGCGGCCGCATCCCGCCGACCGGCGGCAATCCATTCGCTCGTGAAGCTCGGCGCTGATCCGGGTATCGAAGACGCGCTCTACAAGAGCACGCCGGCCGGGTGGGCCGAGCACTTCGGGCAGCGGGAGGCGCTGGCGGTGCTTCGTCGGGGGGGTGGATGAGCCTGAGGCGCGGGCGTGCGGCGTGGGCGTGGGCGTGGGCGCGGGTGTGAGCGCGGGCGCGAGCGTGGGCGTCGGCCGGGGTCCGCCTCCGCAGCATGCTTAACGGCCCAAAGCGCAAGTCCGCGGGCGACCTTGGCTACATAAGCATGCCCCACATGCTTATGTAGCCAAGGTTCAAATGCCGGGGGCGATTTGGGCCGTTGGCCGTTAAGCAGGTGAAATTGTCAGACTGCTGACATCCGCGCGGCCCCGGCGACGCTGCACCAGCGACGTTTGCCGAGCCGCACGCCGACGACAGCTCAGCCGAGTCGCCGGGCCATCCTCCCCAAAGGCCGCCCGTTAGCCACCAAAGGCGCTCCTGAAGGACGCGAGCGCCGTCAAGCCCACCCCCACCCCCCGCCGCGCCGCCGACGCGATGCCCGCCACCGCCACGGCCACGGCCCCCAGCACTTTGCCGTGACCCCGGACACGGAGGCTGTTGTCGCGAGCGCTAACCGGCAAGAAGGGCTGCGCTGTAGGGCTGGCCCGGCCCATACCCCGGCGCTAGCGTCACCCGCGTCCCCGCAGTAGGACGAGGAGAGGCGATGGGCGAAACCGAATTGTTGGCGCTGTACTGGACGGTGGCCGGCCCGACCGAGGTCCATTTTGGACGGGAGTGGAGCCTGTTCGACTGGCGCGACCGCTGCGCCGAGGCAGCCAAGAGCGGGTTCCGCGGCCTGGGCCTGTGGCACGCCGACATCGAGCATCAGCTCGAGAGCCGCAGCCTCTCCGAGATGCGCAAGATGTTTGACGACGCGGGCCTCGAGTACCTGCAGGTCGAGTTCCTCGCGGACTTCTTCGTGAACCCCGGCGAGCCGGCGCGCGAGGAGTCCGATCAGCGACGCCGGCTGCTGTTCGAGACGGCGGCCGCGTTCGATGCCCATCACATCAAGGTCGGCAACATCCCGGGAACCCCGTGTGAGCTCGACCGGCTGACCGAGGCGTTCGCGGAGCTGTGCGAGGACGCCGCGCGGCACACGGACGCCGCCGTCGCTTATGAGTTGATGCCGTTCGACGTCAACGTCAACACGCTCAACTCCGCGCTCGCGCTGGTGCAGGGCGCCGGGCAGCGAAACGGCGGTCTGGCGATCGACACTTGGCACATGGGCAAGCTCGGGATCGGACCGGACGAGCTGGGGCGGATCCCGTCCCAGTACCTGACCTGGGTCGAGCTGTCTGACGGCCAGGTCCAGGACATGGACGACCCGGTCGACGAAACGATCAACCACCGCCGGCTACCGGGCGAAGGCGAGTTCGACATCCCGGGTTACGTCGAGGCCTGCAAGCGGGCCGGCTATGACGGACCGTGGGGGGTGGAGGTGCTCTCGGCAGAGCTGCGCAGCCTGCCGATCGAGGAGGAGTTTCAGCGCGCGTACGAGACGACTGCGGCGCAATTCCGCGCCGGCGTGGCGTGAAAAGGAGAACCACATGACGGGGCTCGACAACGACAGGCTGATCTGGATCTACACCCAGATGCTCCGGATCCGCGAATTCGAGGAGCGGGTCAAGCGGACGTTCGTGGAGCACCCCGGGGTGATCCGTGGTCACACGCACCTCGCGGACGGCGCCGAGGCGTCGATCGTCGGCTCGCTCGCGACGCTCGAGCCCGGTGACCAGCTGATGACAACGTATCGCTGCCACGGCTATCCGATCGTGCTCGGCACCGATCCGCAGGCGATGATGGCCGAGATCTACGGCCGCCGGGACGGCCTGTGCGGAGGCTACGGCGGCTCGATGCACCTCGTCGACCCTGGCCGCGGCTTTCTCGGTACCTCGGGGATCGTCGGGCAGGGCATCCCGCAGGCCACGGGCGCCGCATACGCGGCCCAGATTCGCAAACGGGGCCAGGTCGTGCTCTGCTTCTTCGGCGACGGCGCCTCCAAGCAGGGCGCGTTCTCGGAGTCGCTGAACGTCGCCTCGCTGTGGAAGCTCCCGATCGTCTACGTGATGGAGAACAACTCCTACAACGTCGTCACGCGGGTTGAGCAGGAGGACGCCAACGCGGCCGCCGGCGAGCCGCTGGCCGTCAAGGCCAGGGCCTTCAGCATGACCGGCGTGACGGTCGACGGCGGCGACCCGATCGCGGTCTACGACGCGGTCAAGACGGCGGTCAACGGTGCCCGCGGCGGCGACGGGCCCACCCTGGTCGAGTCCAAGGTCTACCGACTCAGCGCCCACGGCAACATCATCGCCCCGCCGGGCATACCACTGCACTTCCCCGAGCACGAGGCGATCGAGGTGTTCGGGGCGCCGGAAGAGTACGAGGCGGCCAAGCGCGGCGATCCGGTGCCGCGGTTCCGCGCCAAGCTGATCACGGAGGGCGCGCTGACGGCCGAAGACGCCGACCGGATCGCCACCGAGGTACGCGAGGAGATGCAGGCCGCAGTCGAGTTCGGGCTCGACAGTCCCTTCCCGGAGCCCTCAGCGGCCCTCAACCACGTCTACGCCTAACAGCACTAGGAGGCACCATGGCACGCGAGATCCCCTACATCGCGGCGATCAACGAGGCCATCCACCTGGAGATGGCGCGCGACGAGAACGTCCTTTACTACGGGCAGAACCTCGCCACAACCGAGAACGACGAGTTCGTCAAGGCGTTCGGCCACGACCGGGTGCGGGTCACGCCGATCTCCGAGACCGCCGAGATCGGGATGGCGGTCGGCGCGGCGATCGCGGGCCTGCGCCCGGTCGTCGAGCTGTACATGGCCGAGTTCATGCTGGTCGCGATGGACCAGGTCGTCAACGAGGCGCCCCGGTTCCGGTACATGAGCGGCGGCCAGGTCAAGGTGCCGCTGGTGCTGAAGGCCGGGTACGGCTTCACCGCGGGCTGGGCCGGTCAGCACACCGGCTCGATCTACGGCATGTTCCTCGGCATCCCCGGCCTGAAGGTCGCGCTCCCGGCGACCGCGGCGGATGCCAAGGGGCTGATGGCGACAGCGATCCGTGACGATAACCCGGTCTGCTTCTTCCACCACTACCTGCTGACGCTCGAGCCGGGCGAGGTCCCAGAGGGCGAGTACCTGGTGCCGTTTGGCCAGGCGGACATCCGCCGCGCCGGCGGCGATGTGACGATCGTCGCCACCGGCTGGATGGTCGGCAAGGCGCTGGCGGCGGCGGAGTCGCTGGCCGCGGAGGGGATCGAGGCCGAGGTGATCGATCCGCGCACGCTCGCGCCGCTCGACACGGCCACGATTCTGGGCTCGGTGGAGAAGACCGGTCACCTGGTGCTGGTCGATCAGGCCACGCGCCACGCCTCGGCCTCGGCGGTGATCGCCGCGGAGGTCGCCGAGCACGGGTTCGGGTCGCTGAAGGCGCCGATCAAGCAGGTCACCGCGCTTGACTCGACCGTGCCCTATAGCGAGCCGATGGAGGCGTACGTGCTGCCTGACGAGGCGAAGATCGCGGGGGCTGTCCACCAGGTCCTGGGCTCGGCCCCCGTCGCCGCGTAAACGACAGCCGAGGGCACCAATGCCCGGCAAGCTGGACTCCGACTCGGCGCTCGCGCTACTGAGCACGATGTGGCGGATCCGCTGCTTCGAGGAGCGGGTCGCGCAGCTCAAGCGGACGATGCTCGTCCACGGTCTGATTCATCTCAGCATCGGCGGCGAGGGCGTAGCCGCCGCCGTATGCAGCCAACTGCGCGACGACGACAGCGTGTACAGCGGCCATCGCGCCCACGGCCACGCGATCGCCAAGGGGGCGCCGATGCCACAAGTGATGGCGGAGCTGATGGGTCGGGCGGACGGACTCTGCCGGGGGCTGGGCGGATCGATGCACCTCGTCGACAAGAACCACGGCTTCCTCGGCGCGACAGGCGTCGTCGGGGGCAACATCCCGCTGGCGCTCGGCACGGCGCTGGCAGCGCGGGCCAAGCAGACCGACCAGGTCACGGTCGTGTTCTTCGGCGACGGAGCTGTCCAGGCCGGCCATTTCAACGAGTCGGTCAATCTCGCAGCGTTGTGGCAGCTGCCGGTGATCTTCGTCTGCGAGAACAACGGCTTTGCTGAGTTCACGCCGCGCTCCGCGCATACGGTGATCGAGCGCGTGAGCGACGTGGTGGCGCCATACGGGTTCGAGCGCCTGACCGTCGAGGGTGGCGACGTGCCCGCGATCCACCACGCGTTTGGGCAGCTGCTGGCCACGGCCCGGACCGGTGCCGGGCCGTTCCTGCTCGAGTGCCTGACCCACCGCCGCCGGGGCCACTACGAGGGCGACGCGCAGGAGTACCGCGACTCCGTCGCCGAGGAGGAGTGGCAGCGCAGCGATCCGGTCGCACGCCTGCAGCGGCACGCGATCGACAGCGGCTGGCTGGACGCCGAGGGCGCCGCCGCGCTCGAGGCAGATGCCCGCGCCAAAGTCGCCGAGGCGGTCGAGTTCGGACGACGGAGCTCGTTCCCCGGCCCGGAGCTGGCGTCGGAGCTCGTCTACGCAGCCACATGACAAACGAGATCGAGACCACCTTCCTGGAAGCGATCAACGCGACCCTGGCGCACGCGATGCGCGCCGATCAGTGCGTGATCGTGCTCGGCGAGGACGTCGCCGAGGGTGGGCCGTACATGGCAACCGCAGGCCTCGCCGATGAGTTCGGGCGCGCCCGGGTGCTCAACACGCCGATCAGCGAGGGCGCCGTCTGCGGGATCGCGATCGGTGCGGCCCAGGCCGGGCTGCGCCCCGTCGTCGAGATCATGTTCATCGACTTCATCACGCTGGCGCTCGATCAGCTCGTCAACCAGGCGGCCAAAGCGCATTTCATGTCGGGAGGTCAACTGACGGTCCCGCTGGTGCTGCGGACCCAGGGCGGTGCGAGCCAGCGGGGCGGCGCGCAGCACTCGCAGAGCCTCGAGGCGTGGCTCGCCCACGTGCCGGGTCTGAAGGTCGTGATGCCGAGCTGCGCCGCTGATGCCGCCGGGCTGCTGGCAAGCGCGATCGCCGACCCCAACCCGGTGGTGTTCGTGGAGAACAAGTCCCTCTACTTTCGCCGCGAGCACGTGCCGAGGGACGTGAAGCTGCCGCTGGGGCGCGCGCAAACGGTCAGAACCGGCACCGATGTCACGATCGTGGCGCTCTCACGGATGGTCGCCGAGGCGCTCGAGGCCGCCGATCGCCTCGCCGGCGAGGGCGTCGAGGCCGAGGTGATCGACCCGCGCACGCTCGTACCACTTGATCTCGAGACGATTGCCGCGTCGGTCCGTCGCACCGGGCGCGCCGTGGTCGCGCACGAGGCCGTCACCTTCGGCGGGTTCGGCGCCGAGCTCGCCGCGGAGGTGCAGGAAGCCGCCTTCGACTGCCTCGAGGCGCCGATCCAGCGCGTCGGTGCACCGTTCACGCCAGTCCCGGTCAGTCCGCCGCTGGAGGATGCCTACCGGCCGGACGCGGAGCAAATCCACAAGGCCGCCCGGGTCGCGCTCGAGTGGGACGAGCGCGTGACACTCTCGGGGGAACGCTCGGCGGCGCCCCGATGAACGCCCGGTCCGCTCGATGAACGGCCGGTTATCCCTCCCCTGCGAGGCTGATCAGCGCCGCGCCCGGCATCCGCTCGAGCAGGCCGCGGTGGCGCAGGACGATCTCCAGGTTGGTGAGCGAGAGGCGAGCGTGCTCGCGCCCGAGACTTTCCGCGCGTGCCCCCTCGCGGCTCTCGATCGCCTCGATCAGGCCCACATGCTGGCGGTGCGCGATGACGAGGATCTCACGCGATTCCGGCAGCTCCGCGTGCGCAAGCACGAACGCACTCGGGCTCGCGAACGGCAGCGAGAGGATGCCTTCAAGCGCGCGCTCGAGCAGTGGGCTGTGGGCGATCTTCAGCATTCGGGCGTGGAAGCTCTGGTTGAGGTCGACGTAGCGCTCGAACGATTCGTAGTCCGCCCGGTGGACCAGCTGCGCGGTCGCCTCGCTGATTACGCGCAGCCCCCGCAAGTCGCGGCGGCTGGCGCCGCGCTCGGCGGCAAACCGGGCCGCGGTGCCCTCGAGCACGCCGCGGAGCTCGATCGCGTCGCGGATGTCAGCCGGACTGAACTCGCGGACCGCGTAGCCGCCGCCGCTGAGGCTGCGGAGCAGACCTTCGTGCTCGAGCGCGGCCAGCGCCAGCCGCAGCGGCGTGCGCGAGACGCCGAGCCGATCGACCAGCGGCAGCTCCGCGAGCCGCTCTCCGGGTGCGAACTCCCCTTCGAGAACCAGCTCACGGACGCGCAACTGTGCACGCACAATCTGGGTTCGGTTGGCCGTGTTCGCCATCGTCCGGTCACTGCTGTGCACCGGCGCGCGCGCCCGGAGAGCGCGCCGTCGCTGGTGCGCGCGTGGAGTCTAATCGTCCGCTCGCCTTTGCATGCAAAAAGGTCCTCCAGAGGCTCCACGAGGGTTCTTTGGGGGTTTGTTAGGCGTCGGTTGCATGCAGAGATGGTTGTAACTAGTATCACCCGCTGCCTCGCAAACCGGGGCGGGTTAACAACCTTCATCACGAGGAGGAGGAGAACGTGGGGTTGTATGGGCACGTGCCGCGCGTGCGGCTTTCCCTTGCGCTGAGCGCAGTCATCGGCCTGCTGGTGCTGGCCGGCTGCGGCAGCAGTAGCAGTAGCAGCAGCAGTGCCAGCAGTGGCTCGAGCAGTGCCGCATCGAGCAGTACCTCGGCGGCCGCCAGTTCCAGTGGCGGCGGCTCGACCAGCACATCGTCGTGCGGCCCCAAGCCGGGTGTGAAGGCGACCGGCACGCCGATCAACATCGGCACGATCGACACCAAGCAGCCGGGCACCGACTTCAGCGACGGGCCGAACATGATCACCGCCTACTACAACTGCGTCAACGCAAACGGCGGCGTCAACGGCCATCCGGTGAAGCTGTTCGTCGAGTACGACCAGACGCAGCCTGCGCAGGTCGCTGCGGCAGCCAAGCAGCTGATCCAGACCGACCACGTGGTCGGAATCGTCGGGGTCTTCGACCTCCTCGAATGCACGATCGATCAGGCGTACTGGAAGCAGCTCGGTATTTACGAAATGGGCGCGGGCATCGCTCCCGAGTGCTGGTCGACCCCGAACAGCGCCGCCGTCAACATGGGGCCGCGCTACAGCTCCGACGGGGCGGTCCAGTACGGGCTCAGCCAGAAGCCGTCAAAGATCGTGTTCGTGCAGTCAAACGTGCCCGGTACCGGTTACATCGCCGCTGGTCCGGCCGCGCTCGCAGCCGCGGCACACGTGCCGATCACCGAGCTGACGGAGAACGTCCCGATCAACGACGCCAGCTCAGTGGCGCTGAACCTCGTCGACAAGGCCGGTTCGAACGGCTGGGTCGTGCTCAACTTCACCCCGCCCGAGGCGTTGGTGATTCTCCAGGCCGCGCAGAAGCTCGGCCTCGAGGACCGGGTCAAGGGGTGGGGCTGCTCGACTCCGTGCAACACCGACTTCCTGGCCAAGGCGCTGGGACCGAAGTGGAACCACAAGCTGTTCGTCAATGCTGAGCTGACCTCTCCCGATGACCACAACGGACCAGAGATGCAGCTCTACAAGGCGATCCTGGCCCAGTACGGGCAGGCCGTGGCCGGTGGCATCGGCTCCTTCAGCCAGATGGGATTCCTGCTCGGGAAGTTCTCCGTCGGCGCGCTGGACACAGTCAAGGGTGCGTACACGGTCAAGAGCGTCAATACAGCGTTCAAGGCGATCAAGGACCAGAAGACCGAGATGCTGTGTCAGCCGTGGGTGTACGGCGACTACCCGTTGCACATCCCGAACAACGCCGACTTCACGACGACTCCGAACAACGGTCAGATGATCACCGCCCAGGCATGTTTCAACGTCTCCTCGGCGGATCCGCAGATCGCGCAGTATCGTCAGGTGGCCGGCACGGCACCGTCGACGAATCCCCCCACGTCGTAGGAGACGGCAACGCATCAGCGATCAGGGCGTCTGAAGACCAATGCCAAGCCTGACTGACGTCGAGCAGTTCCTCGTCACCGGCCTTTCCCTCGGCGGGGTGTATGCCCTGTCGGGGGTCGGCATGGTCGTTCTGTACCGCGCCACCGGGGTCGTGAACCTGGCCTTCGGTGCGGTGGGTGCGATGGGCGCCCTGATCGCATGGCAGCTGATCAACCACGCCGGCTTTGGCTTCTGGCCGGCGTTCCTGGTCAGCGTGCTGTTCGGCGGAGTGGTGACACTCGCCTACGGAATGGTGTTCGGCCCCGCGCTCGCCGGGCGTGACCCGCTGGTCAAAGCCACGGCGACGTTGGGCCTGACACTGATTCTGCTCGGGGTGATGGACCTGCTGTGGCCCTCGAGCGGCGGCGCTTCACGGGCGATCACCATCCCGACCGACAACAACACCTTCCAGGTCGGCCAGATTTCGGTCACGTACACGGACGTGATCGCGCTGGTATTGGGGCTCGTGGTCGCGCTCGTGACGAGCGCGTTCCTGCGCTTCACAAAGCTGGGCACTGCGATGCGCGCGATGGCCAACGATCGCGAGATCACGGCGACGCTGGGCGTCCCGGTCAGGCGGGTGACGGCGGCGGCCTGGTTCGGTTGCGGGGTGCTGTCCGGCGTCGCCGGCGTGCTGCTCGCCGACCTGGTCGCGCTCGACTCGACCACCCTGACGTTCCTCGTCATCTCCTCGTTGGCGGCCGCGCTGATCGCGCGCCTGCGCTCGATCCCGGTCACGTTCCTCGCGGCGATCGTGATCGGCATCGTCGACGCCGAGCTGACGCCAATCCAGTCGCTGTCGAACTACCGCGACATGACACCGTTCGTGCTGGCCGCGATCGCGCT
Source organism: uncultured Solirubrobacterales bacterium (assembly GCA_963769695.1). GTDB lineage: Bacteria > Actinomycetota > Thermoleophilia > Solirubrobacterales > Solirubrobacteraceae > Palsa-465. The sequence goes on from CAVYMX010000008.1 coordinate 494,949, forward strand.
GCTGGTGCTCAACCGGCGACGCGTGATCTCGATCGGACGCCAGGGGGTTTAGGGTTGGAATCAGCGGGCGTCCAGACCGCAGCTGACAGCGCCGGCGCGAAGGACGGTCCCGGCCCGCCTGGCGCATCCGGCCGCCAGTCGCCGGGGCGACCCAAGCTCGGGCCGAGCGACTTCGTGCGCCCGGCGGTGATCGTGGCCCTGCTGCTGTTCGTGCTCCTGGCGCTCCCGTCGCTGCTGAGTCTCTACTACATCGATGCGGTCACCCAGGTGGCGATCTACTCGATCGTCGCGCTCGGCCTTGGAATGCTGGTCGGGCGGGTCGGCATGGTGTCGCTCGGGCAGGGCGCGGTGCTGGCGATGGGCGCTTGGGTCGCCGCCCGGCTGCTGTTCGCGACGTCGCTGCCGTTTCCGATCGTGCTGCTCGCGGCCGGCCTGATCACGATGGTGCTCGGCACGCTCGTGGGGCTGCCGGCGCTGCGCATGAGCGGCCTCTACCTGGCGCTGATCACGCTGATGCTGGCGGGCGCGATCACCGTCGTGCTCGCGGCGATCAACTTCCCCAACGGCGGCCACGGATTCACCGGCTACAACGGCGCCTCGGTTCATATCCCGCCGATCCGCCGCCCGACCATCGCCCAGGGGGACATCTCATTCTTCCGCTACTCGGTGATCGTCGCCGTGATCATGTTTCTGCTGGTGCTGTTCCACATCCGTGGGCGCCCGGGACGAGCGTGGGCGGCGATCCGCCAGAGCGAGTCGGCCGCGCTCGCCGGAGGCATCAACACGACGATGTACAAGCTGTGGGCATTCGCGCTGGCGTCGTTCATCACCGGGGTCGCCGGCGGTCTGGTGGCCGGCAGCTTCCGCTATCTGAACTCGCTGACGTTCGCGACCCAGGATTCGATCACGCTGCTGGCCGTGGTGCTGATGGGCGGTGCGTACAGCATGTGGGGCGCGATCATCGCCGCCTTCCTGCTGAAGTTCCTGCAGGCGCTGCTCAACAACTGGGGGGTATCCCCGGACTGGCTGACGATCTTGTTCGGGATCGGGGTGCTTCAGGTACTGACGACCGCACCGCGCGGGCTCGTCGATCAGGTTCCGAAGGACGTGGCACGGCTTGGCCGACTGATCTCACGACCATTCCGGCACGGGGCCCCGACACCCACTGACACGACATGATCGAGGTCACCGATCTGACCGTGCGCTTCGGAGGCGTGATCCCGCTCGACGGGATGAGCGTCCGCTTCGAGCAGGGCACGTGCGGGCTGATCGGCCCCAACGGCGCCGGCAAGACGACGTTCTTCAACGTGATGAGCGGGTTCGTGAAGCCCGTGACGGGGACCGTGCGCGCGTTCGACGAGGACCTGCTCAAGATGACCCACTTCCGCCGGGCTCGATGGGGCGTGCGGCGGACGTTCCAGACCGAGCAGGCGATCGAGGAACTGTCGGTGTTCGACAACGTGGCGATGATTCACGAGCACTCGAAGATGGGTGGCGCCAGCCGCCGCCAGGACGTGCTCGACGCGATCGCGTTCGTCGGGCTCGAAGGGGATCCCTACGCCAGGGTTGCAACGCTCGGCGCCCGCGACCGGCGGCTGGTCGAGGTCGCCCGAGCGGTCGTCGGACGACCGCGCGTGGTACTTCTCGACGAGCCTGCCGCCGGCCTCCCCGACGCGGAGACCGCGCACATCGGTGAGGTGATCCGCCGGATCCCCGAGCACACCGGCGCGCTCGTGATCCTGGTCGACCACGACATGAGCCTCGTGTCCGGCTGCTGCACGGAGACCTCGGTGCTCGACTTCGGCAAGCTGATCGCCTCAGGTCCGACGGGCGACGTGCTCCGCGACGAACGCGTCGTGCGCGCGTACCTGGGAACTGAGGAGGTGACATGAGCGACGAGACGGCCGGCGCGACGCTGAGCCTTCGCGATGTGTCAGTCGCTCGGGGCGGCCGCCCGGTCGTGCGAGAGGTCTCGATCGAGATCGCCGCCGGCGAGGTCACGGCGCTGCTGGGTCCGAACGGGGCCGGCAAGTCGAGCCTGGTGCTCGCGGTCGGCGGCGTGATCAAGCCGGTCAGTGGCTCGATCCTGCTCGACGGCGTTGAGCTGGCCGGAAAGCGGCCCGAGAAGATCCGCAAGGCCGGCGTGGCGATCGTTCCCGAGGGTCGCAGGCTGCTCGGCGAGCTGACGGTCGAGGACAACATCCGTGTGGCGACCTACACGCTCCCGCGCCAGGAGGCGCAGGCCGGCCGAGCGCGCGCGCTGGAGCTGTTCCCCGAGCTCGAGAAGCGCCTCAGCAGTCCGGCCCGCGCACTGTCCGGCGGCGAGCAGCAGATGGTCGTGCTGGCCCAGGCGCTGGTCTCAAAGCCCCGCTTCGTGATCCTCGACGAGCTGTCGCTGGGGCTGGCACCGGTTGTCGTCCAGAGGCTGATCCCGACGATCCGTGCAATCACGCAGTCCGGTATCGGCGTGCTGTTGATCGAGCAGTTCGCGACAGTCGCACTGAGCCTGGCACAGCGCGCCTACGTGATGGAGGGCGGCCGAATGCAGTATGCGGGGACGGCCGGCGAGCTGCGCGAGCAGCCCGACCTGCTGCACTCGGCATACCTGTTCCGCGGGGCCGAAACCGGAAACGGGGTGCCGCCGGGAGCACAGACCAAGTCGACTTCGACATGAGCGTCGTCGAGATGGAACACGTGCTCGTCCTCAGCGACGACATCGATCAGACACGTGACTTCTACTGCGAAGTGGTCGGGCTGCGGGTCGGCGAGCGACCGCCGCTGGAGTTCCCCGGCTATTGGCTGTACGCCGGCGCGACCCCGTGCCTGCACGTCGCCGAACGCCGGTCCTACCTCAGGCATGCCGCCTGGCTGGGACTTGCAGTTCCGCACGAGCCGCCGGGTGCAGGGCCGGTCGACCACATCGCCTTCAACGCGACCGACTATGACGGGCTCAGGGCTCGTCTGCAGCAGGTTGGGATCGCCTCCGTGAGCAACTCCGTGCCGGGCGTGCTGCGACAGCTGTTCATCGAAGACCCGAACGGAGTGCGGGTCGAGATCAACGTCAGGAACACTCCGACCGAAGCGAGGTAGAGATGGCTGAAGTTCAGACCGCAAACGAGACGGGCACGGGCGGGCGGCGCACGACGCCCCCATTTCGAGCCGATCACGTCGGGAGTCTGCTGCGCCCTCCCGAACTACGGCGCGCACGGGATGACTTCGCCGCCGGGCGCCTGTCCGCGCCAGAGCTCCGCGCCGTAGAGGACGAGGCGATCCGCGCCGTGGTCAAGATGCAGCACGATCTCGGACTGCAGTCGGCGACCGATGGAGAGTTCCGCCGGGCCTCGTGGCACATGGACTTCATCTACCAACTCGGGGGCATCGAAAAGGCCCCGGGCGATATCACCGTCCATTTCAAGAACGAGCAGGGGGAGATCGAGTACACGCCCGCGGCGATTCACGTCGGCGAGAAGGTTCACCTCGATCACCCGATCTTCGCCGAGGACTTCAAGTTCCTCCAGGACGCCGCGGCGGATGACGTGACACCGAAGTTGACGATTCCCTCGCCGAGCATGGTCCACTACCGCGGCGGTGCGGCGGCGCTGGACCCGAACGTGTATCCGGACATCGAGCAGTTCTGGGTCGACCTGGCCGCCGCTTACGCGGACCAGGTGCGCTCGATCGCGGCGCAGGGCTGTCGCTACCTCCAGTTCGACGACACGTCACTCGCGTATCTGAACGACCCTCGCCAACGCGAGATGATGGCCTCGCAGGGAGCGGACGCCGAGCATCTGCACGAGACCTACATCCGCAACATCAATCGGGCGCTCGCCGGTCGGCCTAAAGGACTGACTGTCACCACTCACATGTGCCGGGGCAACTTCCGCTCTTCGTGGGTGGCCGAGGGCGGTTATGACTTCGTCGCCGAGGCGCTGTTCGGCGAGCTCGACGTGGACGGCTTCTTCCTCGAATACGACGACGCCCGCTCGGGGGGCTTCGAGCCGCTGCGATTCGTACCGCAGGGCAAGATGGTCGTGCTCGGGCTGGTCACGACCAAGCGCGGAGAGCTCGAGTCCAAGGACACGCTCAAGCGCCGGATCGATGAGGCGAGCCGGTACGTCCCGATCGAGCAGCTGTGCCTCTCGCCGCAATGCGGATTCTCCTCGACGGTCGAGGGCAATGCGCTGACGTTCGAGCAGGAGGTCGCCAAGCTCCGGCTGATCGTGGAGACGGCCGCGGAGGTGTGGGGTTCCTGATGCTGGCCGCGGTCACGGAGCGAGTCGGCGCGATGGCGGTCCTCGACCGCCCGGAGCCGCCGGATCCGGCGCCCGGGGAGGTCGTCGTCGCTCCCGAGGCCGTCGGCATCTGCGGCTCGGACTACCACTTCTTCGCCGGCGAGCTGTCTGACGCGGCCGGGGGCTCCCAGTTCCCCCGTGTACAGGGGCATGAGTTCGCCGGCACGATCACGGCGGTCGGACCCGACTGCCGTCCCGACCTGACGCCCGGGCAGCGGGTCGCCGTGTTTCCCCTGCAGGCCTGCGGGCACTGCTACCCATGCAGCGTCGGCCGCTACAACACGTGCGACAACTTCAAGCTGATCGGGATCCACCTCGACGGCGGCCTGCAGGAGCGGCTGGCCACCCCCCAAGGGCAGGTGTTTCCGATCAAGACGAGCGACGCCGCCGTCGCTGCGCTGGCCGAGCCCGTGTCGATCGCGGTGCGCGCGGTCGACCGGGCTCGGATTTTGGCTGGGGAGCAAGTGGTGGTGCTCGGTGCCGGGCCGATCGGACAGTGCGTCTGCCTGGTGGCGCGTGAGCGCGGCGCCGAGGTGATGGTGATCGACGTCCAGGAGCGCCGGCTGCGCCTGAGCCGCGAACTGGGGGCCGAGACGGTCGTGTGGACCTCGGCGGGGCAAGTCGTATCCGCTGCGCGCAGCTGGGCGGGTCCGCCGGGTCCTCCGGTGGTGATCGACGCGACCGGGGCGCCCGAGGCGGTCCGCGCAATGGTCGACATGGTCGCCTCCGCCGGGCGGGCGGTGCAGGTCGGCATGTCAGTCCACGAGGTCTCGATCCGGATCGGCAGCCTGACCGAGAAGGAGCTCGACTTCCTCGGCGTCTGCTGCTGCGGGGCAGATGAATTCTCCGAGGCCGTCGCGGTGGTTGAGCGCAACGGGCCAGTGCTGGCTTCGCTGATCAGTCATGAGTTCAGCTTGGATCGAGCACCGGAGGCGATCCGGTTCGCGATCAGCAATCCGACCGAGGTGATGAAGGTGGTGATCCGCGGTGTATGACTACGTGATCGTCGGGGCGGGATCTGCGGGCTGCGTGCTCGCCGCACGGTTATCTGAGGATCCCGATGTCCGGGTCGCCCTGCTCGAGGCGGGTCCCCGCGACACCCAACCGGAGATTCACATCCCGGCCGCGTTCCCGGCGCTGTTCAAATCGAGCCTCGACTGGGACCTGCTCGGCGAGCAGGAGCCCGGACTCGGCCACCGGCGGCTGTTCCTGCCGCGCGGGCGGATGCTCGGCGGCTGCAGCTCGATCAACGCGATGATCTACATCCGCGGCAACCGCGCCGACTACGACGGCTGGGCGGCCGACGGGTGCGAGGGATGGGGCTACGACGACGTGCTGCCGTACTTCCGCCGCGGCGAGGACAACGAGCGCGGCGAGGACGCCTACCACGGCGTCAGAGGACCGTTGCGGGTGTCGGACGGCCGCTCGATGCATCCGCTCGTCGACACGATGCTTGCGGCCGCGCAGCAAGCCGGGCACGAGCACAATCCCGATTTCAACGGCGCCCGCCAAGAGGGGGTGGGCCGCTTCCAGCTGACCCAGCGCGACGGCTGGCGCGCCAGCACGGCCGACGCCTACCTGCACCCCGCAGCCGAGCGGCCGAACCTCTCGGTGATCACGGGGGCGATGGCGCTGGGAATCGTGTTTGAAGGCTCGCGGGCAGTCGGTGTATCGGTGGCGCGGGGCCACGAGGTGAGCGAGCTGCGTGCCGAGCGCGAGGTGATCCTGTCCGCGGGCTCGTACCAGACGCCGGTGCTGCTGATGCTCTCCGGGATCGGGCCCGAGGACCAGCTGGCGCCGTTCGGGATCGAGATCCGCGAGGCGCTGCCGGTCGGCGAAGGACTGCAGGATCACTGCATGGCGCAGCTCAACTATTTGACCGATGAGCAGTCGCTGTTCATGGCCGCCGCCGACCCGGCCAACTTCGCGCTGCTCGAGTCAGAGGGGCGGGGGCCGTTGACGTCCAACATCCCCGAGGCGGCCGGCTTCTTCCGCACTCGCCCGGGACTCGACGCGCCCGACGTGGAGTTCCACTTCGCGCCGTCGCTGTTCTTTGACGAGGGGCTGACGGCGCCATCGGACCACGGCTACTGCTTCGGACCGGTGGTGATCAAGCCGACCAGCCGTGGACGGGTGATGCTGCGCGCGCCGCTGCCCGATTCCAAGCCCCGGGTCCTGTGCAACTTCCTCACGACCGAGGAGGACCGACAGAGCATGCTGGCCGGGATGCGCCTGGCACTGGAGATCGCGGGCCAGGAGCCGCTGCTGGCGGTGCAGCGGGCCCCGTTCAGCGTGCCGGAGTCGGATTCCGATCGGGACTTGATGCGGTTCGTGGAGCGCGCCGGCCAGAGCGTCTACCACCCGACGTCGACCTGCGCGATGGGAGCGGTGGTCGACTCGAAGCTGCGGGTGTTCGGGTGTGAGGGGCTGCGGGTGGTGGACGCTTCGGTGCTGCCATCGATAACGCGTGGCAACACCAACGCACCGGTGATAATGGTGGCTGAACGGGCCGCGGACCTGATCCGGGCGGCGAGCGGAGCCCCGGCCGCCGCGAGCGTGGCGTAAGCGGCCTTGGAGCTTGCCGATGTGGGGGTGCTCGAGGCGGCTGCGCTGCTGCGCGAGCGGCGGTGCTCGGCGGTCGAGTTGGCGGACGCGTGCCTGAGTCGGATCTCGGCGCGCGACGGTGACCATTCGCTACACGGTTCGCCCGACGCGATCAACGCGTGGGTGCGCGTGTATCCGGAGCTGGCGCTTGCGGCGGCGGCGGCAGCGGACGAGCGCCTGACGCGTGAACGCGAGACTGCGCCGCTGCTGTGCGGCATCCCGCTCGCGCTCAAGGACCTGTACGGCGTCGCCGGGCTGCCGCTGACCGCCTCCAGTCGGGTGCTCGACGGCTTCGTTGCGTCCGAGGACGCGATTACATGGGAGCGGTTGCGCACGCGGGGCATGGTGCTGCTCGGCCACACCCACACACACGAGTTCGCGGCCGGCGGCACGACCGATCAGGTCGGCAATCCGTGGGCGCTTGACCGCGTCGTCGGCGGCTCGAGCGGCGGCAGCGCCGCGGCACTCGCGGCACGGATGGTGCCGGCGGCACTCGGCTCGGACACGTGCGGCTCGCTGCGGATTCCGTCGGCCTGCTGCGGCACGTGCGCGATCAAGCCGACTTACGGACGGATTCCGCTCGGCGGAATCATCCCGCTGGCTCCGTCCCTCGATCATCCCGGGCCCATGGCGCGGACGATCGCTGACTGCGCGGCGCTCCTCGCTGCGCTGGCCTGCGGCCCGCCGTTTCCGCTCGCTTCGGATCAGCTGGCACTGGATGCTCGGAGCGGGCCCCGGCCGCTCGCCGGAACGACGATCGCGATCACCGACCGGTTGGTCGGCCTCGCTCTCGACTCCGAGGTCGCGGCCGGCTTGGGGGCCGCTCGGCAGGCGTGTGCAGAACTCGGTGCCCGGGTGGTGGAGCTGCCGGCACCGTGGACGTTCGAGTGGAACGACCTGACCCTGGTGCTGCTGAGCGAGGCCTGGGCCTATCACCGGCAGCACGCCGCGAGCCACGATCGCTACCGACCCGCAATCGCTGAGTTCCTGGAGGCGGCGGCCGGGTTCACGGACACCCGGGAATACCTCGCCGCCCAGCAGCGCCGGGCCACGGGAACCGACGCCTGGGAGCGGTGGTTCGAGCGCGAGGGGGTCGACTTCGTGCTCGAGCCAACCATCCCGATCGTTCCCTACGCGCGTGGCCCGGGGTACGAGCGCGGGCACGCGGGCGGTGCCGGCGATCCGCTGATCGCGCTGACGGCGCTGTGGGACATGACCGGGATGCCGGTCGCGGCGCTGCCGGTTAGTTGGGAGGTCGGGGTCTCGCTGGTCGCGCCGCGAGGGCGAGAGGTGCAGTTGATCCAGGCGGCGATCGATTTGCAGGAGCACGGCCTGGGGGTGCCCGGGTTGGGCGGCTGACGATCGCGCCGGGCTTGCTGCCGCCTGCGGCTAGGGCGTGCGCATCCCGAGCAGCCTGAGGTATCGGGATACCGCCTCGGCCCGGTTGGCGGCGTGGAGCTTGCGCAAGATGCTGTTGACGTGGAACTTGACCGTTCCACCCGAGATCACGAGCGCGTCGGCGATCGCCTTGTTGGTGCTCCCGTCGGCGAGCAGACGCAGGACGTCTAGCTCGCGCCTGGTCAGGAGCCCTTCGAACACGACCCGATCGTCGCGGCCCTCGGGCGGTGCCTCGGGATCGAGTGGCTCGGGAGGCGCGAGCGCGACGCGCCGGCCGCTCGCGAGCGAGATCGGCGCATCGCTCAGCTCCCCGGAGCGGGCGTTCAGCCACTCCAGGAACAGTCGCATCTGGTCGCGCTCGCGGCGCAGCGTGCGTCTCAGCGTGGCGCTCTCGTAGGCCTGCGCCAGGCCGCTGACGAACTCCCACAGAACGTCGCGGTCGAGCACATCGAGGGACCGATCGGCGCCTCGATCGGCGTGGATCAAGCCGATCGCCTGTGAGCCCACGACCAGCGGCGCCGCCGCATACGAGCGCCACTGCATGACCTCCGTCAGGCGACGGTCGACACGCGGGTGGACCCGCGCATCGACGACGATCGTGGCGCGCCGCCGGCGCATCACCTCGGTCTCGATCAGCGGGTGCTCGAGCTTCGGCGGCGCTGCCCGCAGCAGCTCTAGCGTAGCCCGGGCTCGATCCGGATCGCCGACGAACTCGATGCTCTCCGCGACCAGGCGACCGCCCCTGACGACGCTCAGGATCGCCCGGGTCAGGGCCGAGGCCTGGCACAGGATCGACGGTGCTCGCGCCAGCATCTCGCTCGGGGAGGTCACCTGCCGGACCTCGGCAATCGCCGATTGCACGCGGGCCAGGGCTTCGAACCGGGCCTCATACCGCTGGCGCAGGCGCCCAATCGCAGCCTCGTGTTCGGTTCTCGCGCCCACTCGTGATTCATCGGGCAGCGCCGCGATCAGCGCCGCGATCGCCGGGCGCAGGCGATCTTGCTCGGCGTCGCCCGGAGTGCCGATTGGCCGCTCGAGCACCGTTTCGGCCTCGGCGATCGCGAGCTGTGCGCGGCGCAGCAGGAGCTCGCCGAGCGGACCGGCGAACAACTCCGAGCTGGATTCGGTCGTGGTCATCGAGCCTCGGCCGGCCCACTCGCGCGCACGTACCTCGAGACGGCGTCGGCGCGACTCGTGGCGCCGAGCTTGCGGAGGATGTTCTTGACGTGGTACTTCACGGTTCCCTCGCGTACGACCAACGCCGCCGCGATCGACTGGTTGGTGTGCCCGCGCGCGAGCAGGCGCAGCACCTCGAGCTCACGCGGCGTGAGCGCGTCCACCAGCTCAGGACCGGCCGGCTCGGTCGCGGCCGGACCGCGCTCGGTGTCGGCGGCGAGCCGGCTGAGCCGACCGCTCATCCACCTGACCGCGGACCGGAGCTCTTCGCGGTGCAGACGGAGGGTCTCACGGAGCACCGCACGCTCGAACACCCCGGCGAGTCCATCGGTGTACTGAGCCGCGACCTCTGCGTCGAGCGGGCCGAGCGCACGACCGGAGGCTGTCGTGTCCGCGTGCATCAATCCGACCGTCGTCCCGCCGACGGTCAGGGGCGCGACCACATACGACCCCCAGCCAAGCGCATTCGTGAGCCGGGCTGGGGCGCGCCGGCGGGCGCGATCGACTGCCACGATCTCGACGCGCTGGTGGGCCACCACCTCGTCCTCGATCAGCGGATACTCGAGTTTGATCGGAGCCCCGCTGAGCTCGACCAACGCCGCGTCAGCCTCGTCCTGCCCTTCCCGTGACCAGATCGAGCGGGGATGCAGGGTCCGATCGATCACCTCGCCGATCAGCACGCGGTCGAACTGCGAACCGATCCCCAGCTCCTCGGCGGCTCGATCGAGGATTCCCTGCGGCGAGCCGATCTCCCCGAGCCCGCGAACCGCGTCGCGAACGCGCTCGAGGGCATCGGAGCGCAGCACGTACGCCTGCTCGGTGATCTCGCGCTCGAGCTGGAGCAGCTCGGCCAGAATCCTCTCGATCGTGTCGGCGCGGGGCGGGTCGTCGCGACTGATGGTGCTCACCGGCCCCGCGAAATATAGGCGGGGCTGTGGGGCTGCGGGGCTGCGGGACGGGTTGGCCGGTGGGGCTGGGCGGCTGCGGGGGCTGCGGGGGCTGTGGGGGCTGTGGGGCTGTGGGGCGGGTGGGCGGGACTAATGGCCGGCGCGCTCGAGCAGCGCGTAGCGGCTGGCCGCCTCGAGCCCAACGCAGCTGATGCCTTGCGGCCTGCCCGCCTGCTCAATCGCCAGCCAGGCGTCCCCCGCGAGGCCGGCTGGCACGAGCGCGAGCGCTCGGTGGTCGGACTGAAGCAGCCACAGAGCGTCGATCCCGCCGACGGGCGCCGCTGTGAACGGTGCGGCCGCGCGCGGGTCGTTGGAAGGGCCGTACACCCCGAGCGCCTGGAGGACCCTCCCGGCGCTCGCTCCGACGAGCTCGATCGCGGCGAGGTCCCGGGAGCGATCGTGAATCGTCGCCGCGACGTGGTGAAGCGCCTGCGCTCGGACGCGCTCGTAGAGCCGCTCGCCGGCCTCCGGCTGGCACAGAGCGACGATCCGGTCCGGCGCTGCACCGCACCACCAGACATTGCCGGCGAACAGAGCGCCGCCGGGGCACACCGCACCCCCAACGAGGCGCGCGAGCAGGTACGCGAGCTGCGCCGCCGGCGCCTCGATCTCCAGCTTCGTGAGGCCGGACCGGTCGACGAGGCCAACAGCACGCACGCACACCGCGAGCTCGCCGGCGGCGGAGCCGTAGTGGATCGCGGTCGGCGGGCCACCGCGAGACGAGAAGACCGCGCCGGCCTGGCGCAGGACGCTCAACAGCGGGGTCGAAGCGTCCTCGGTGGGTGCGTAGACCGTCACGGTTGGACCGTACCGCCGATGCCCCGAGACCGCGCTGCACTTTTTGCCGGTATTCCCTGGCCATGCGGGAGGGTCGCGTGAGATTGTCGCCGTCGCTGAGCGCGGCCATGAAGATCAGACCTACCCTAATGGGGAGGGTATTCTGGCGGTGTGAGAGTGGTCCCTGCTGCTGACGATGGTCAAGGTAGGGAGGTTGGTAGGTGCCGGCCCGAAGGGAGAGGCAGAGGATGAACACCGATTTGAGCTCGACGGCGGCGAGCACGCCCGCAACGTCTGCCGAGACCGGGCCCGCCGCGACGGGCCCTGCCGCGACGACGCGCGCGTCGATCCTTGGCGGCGCGGACGCCGCCGATCGCTACACCCGCATCTTGCAGATGATCGCGACCGATCGATGCGTGCTGCTCGATGGCGCCAACGGCACCGAGTTGATCTACCTCAGCGCGGAGCCACCGGAGCTCGAGGAGCATCTGTGGGGCCTGACCGCGATCCTCGAGGCGCCGAGCGCCGTGCAGGCGGTTCATCGCCGTTACGTGGACGTCGGCTGTGACGTGATCTGCACGAACACCTGGGGCCTTCCGACCGCCGTCCGGGACGGCGGCGTCAAGCTGCAGGAGCTCTCAGAGCCGGTGCACTGGATGGACGTCGCCCGCCGCGCGGTGCGCCTCGCGCGGGCGGCAGCGCAGGAGGCCGGCCGCGGCGACGAGGTCGCGGTTGCGTTCAGCATCAACGGCGACACGGACATGCCGGACGGTCGCGAGACCGTTCGCCTGCTCGCGCGCGCATTTGAGCAGGACCGTCCCGACCTGATCCTGATGGAGACGCTGTCGCTCGTGCGCAGCTCGACGTACGCGACGGTCGAGGCGCTGCTCGACACCGGCCTGCCGGTCTGGCTCAGCTTCCGCCGCTGCCGGCACGGCGTGTGTGGCGTCTACGGCGAGCACTGGGGCGGACCGGAGGGGGACACGTTCGGTCGCGCCGCGCGGCGCTTCGAGGAGATGGGCGTCGGCGCGCTGGCGATCAACTGCGTGCCGCCAGATCACGTGACGGGAATGCTGTCCTGGCTGCGCGACTTCACCGACGCGCCGCTCGGCGTCTACCCCAACCTCGGTTACCTCTCGGCAGCGGGGTGGCGTCATGAGACGAGCATCGGCGGCACGCAGTTCGCGGAGCTCGCGCTCCAGTGGCGCGAGGAGGGGGCTCAGATCATCGGCGGCTGCTGCGGCGTCGGGCCAGAGCACCTCGCGGCAGCGCGCGCCGTGCTGAAGGACACCAAGCCGGGTCATGCCCGGCCGGCCGCGATCCCCGACGAGACCGGCATGGCGCCTGCCAACGGGTCGCGGGTGGCTGGGGGAGACGGTACACCGACGGCGGCTGGCGGCGGCTCCGTGTTGGCCGCCGGGGGCGCAGCTCGGCAGGCCGCGGCGGCGCCGGCGCGCTGGACGGACGCGCGCGGACGCCAGATGTATCCGCTCGACTTCCCCGATTTGACCTTCGAGCCGGGCGTGTTCGTTCCCACCCAGGGCAGCCTGATGATCTGGAAGTACCTGTACCGGGAGGGCATCGGCGCCCATCAGCGCTGCGTGGACATCGGCTGCGGCACGGGACTGCTGGCCTTGCAGCTCGCGCGCAACGGCGCGGCCCACGTGCACGCGATCGACATCGACCAAGCGGCGGTCAAGAACACCCTGACCAACGCCTTTCGCAACGGCGTCGCCGACCGGGTCACCGCGGCGGTCCAGGACCTGTATCCATGGATCCCCGAGGAGCGCTACGACCTGCTGCTCGCCTCGCTGTACCAGATACCCGTCGACCCGTTCGAGCAGGTGACGACCCACCGACCCCGCGACTACTGGGGGCGCAACCTGATCGATCACCTGATCCGCCTGCTCCCCCAGGCGCTGGCCGATGACGGCACGGCGTACGTCATGCAGCTGTCGATCATCGGCGAGCGGCGGACGCTCCAGCTGCTCGACCGCCTCGGCTACCAGTCCCGTGTCGTCGACTTCGGCTTCTTCGAGTTCAGCGACCTGTTCCGCGACGCGAGCGAGCAGATCGCGCGCGTGCAAGAGCGCTCTGACGCCTACCACCTAACGCTCGGAACCAGTGATGTGATGGTTGCCTACCTCGTCGAGATCAAGCGCAACGGGAGCGAGGCGGGCGCGGGCGGGACAGGCTGAGCCGACCGGACAAGACGACCCGGCTCGGGAGACGGGAGGTCCAGGCGACCCGGGGAACGGCGCTGGTGACGGTGGCTGGCGGCGGGAGGCCGGGGCGGGCCGGATTTGGCCCGCGGCGATCCCGCGGACGCCGGTGGGGGCGGTCTGCTTGGGAACCGCGCTGGTGAAGGCGCGGCCCGGACGGAAAGTGTCAGCAAAATTCGGCATCTCGCCTGCATACAGGGACAAATCGCGCGCGCTCGCTGGACCTTGGCTACATAAGCATGTGGGGCATGCTTATGTAACCAAGGTCGGCCGCGGGCGGGGACTTTGGGCCTGTAAGCATGTCGCCGCAGCGGATTTCGGCCCGCGCGGGCCTCGCGCGCAGCGGATTTCGGCCCGCGCGGGCCTCGCCCGCTGCGGATTTCGGCCCGCGCGGGCCTCGCTGGGTGTAGACCGCGTCGCCCGAATCGGCATTGCGCCCGACCCAGACCGGGCCGGGGCGGGGCCGGACGGCGAAGGTGGCAGACTCTGCCCTACTACATCCAGTCCGATGCGAGCACCACAACCGCACGATCACGCCCGCCACAACTCCACCAGCGGCCCCGCCGAACCATGCACCGGGTCAGCTGCCGGCAGTGGAACGGCGGCGATGTCGGCCAGCACCTGATCGTGCTCGCGCGGATCGCCGCGCCGGACGTCCCAGGCCATCCCGTCGGGATAGGCGCCGACGACCAGCAGGTCGCTGCTCGCGCCGGTGTTGCGATGGCCGGTGCCGGCCGGAAGCACAAGGACATCGCCGCGACCGACTTCGAACCGCTCACCGCTCGGACCGCCGAGCACCACGGCAGCCGAGCCGGCGACGATCCCGAGCACCTCGTGGGCGGTCGAGTGAAAGTGGTGAAACGGGAAGATGCCGTCGCGCCAGGCACCGAGCCAGCCATGGCGGGCGAACAGCGCCTCGCAGTGCGCGGCCTCACGGGCCTGGGCCACAGCGCGATAGATCAGTACCGGCAGGGGCGAGTTCGGAATCCCGCCGTCGTCTCCGAACCAGCATGTTTGCGGCATCCCGCGATTAAGAGTACGGCTGCGATCATCATTCGCCGTCCAGCGAGAAGGAGGAACAGATGGCCAAGACGGTAGTGGTGCTCGGAGCGCGGAACCTCGGCGGAGCGATTATCGATCACTTCCGCACACTCGGCTGGAATACGGCCGGGGTCGCGCGCAGCGAGGAAACACTCGCGGCCGTGCGTGACCGCGGCGCGCTGCCGTTGGCGGCGGACGCCTCTGACCCCGACGCGCTGGCCGGCGCCCTGGCGAGCGCACAACAACAGCTTGGGTCGCTCGACGCGGTGATCAATGCCGTCACCGCATCACGCCCACCGACATCCGGCCCGTTCGGCGGCGGAGCGCTCGCCGAGGCCGACCTCGACGCCTTCCGTGGCTGGACGGTTGCGGTGGCCGAACAGGCCTTTGTGTTCCTCTCGGTCGGCGCCGCGGCGCTGCGCCAGGCGGGCGGTGGCGCGCTGGTGCAGATCACGGGTGGCTCTGCTCGGCGCGCGATGCCCGGCAAGGGGCTGTGGGCCGCAGGCGCATTCGCGACCCGGGCGCTGGTGCAGGCCGCGGCTCAGGAACTCCGCACCGAAGGGATCCACGTGGCGCTGCTCGCGGTCGATGCGACGATCGAGTCGCCCAAGACCTCAGCCTTCACCCGCGATCAACCACGCGACGCGCTCGCCGATATGGGGGAGGTCGCGGAGGCCGTCGCGTTTCTCGTCCATCAGCGCCCCCGAGCTCTGACCCACGAGCTCGTCGTCACGCCGGCCGGCGACCGCTGGGTGCCGTAGCTCGACGCGGGCCTCAGCCGACCGGCGCGCGCTCGGTCTCATCGCCGAAGCGCTGCTCGAGCTTCGCGAGGACCGCTTCCCAGGAAAGCTGGCCGGCGATCCAGCGCGCCCCCGCCGCCCAGCGCTCGTCCAGATACGGCCCGAGATGGCGAGCCGAGACCTTTGCCTCGGTACTCCACGTCGGTGTATCGCTCACGCGCGAGTCGCGCACGCCGCCGTCCTCGAACCGCGCGCTGAAGTACAGCCGGCGTGGCGTACCGCTACCGACGAGGATGCCGTGCACCACTCCGTCGAACGCCGCCAGGTCGGCCTGCGCGCCCGCCAGTGCCGCGATCGACGTTGCGGCAGCTTCGGCCTGCTGGGCGGCGATCCCACCGAACTTGACCGGGAAAGTGGTCGCGTCGCCCGCCGCGTAGACGCCGTTCGCGCCGGACACCTGGGAGTCGGCCGTCACCGGCAGGAACCCGTCCGGATCAGCGGGCAGGCCAGTGATTGCGGGGCCGGTCAGCTTCGGAACGGAGGCGACGCGATCGAAGCTCAGCTCGCGCTCTCCTCCGTTCACGATCACCTTCCCCGAGGAGTACTCGGCGTCCGCGCCGGCGATCACGTCGATCTCCTCATCTGCCAGGAGCTTGCTGACCGCGGTGCTCACGTCTGCCCCGAATGCCGCCACCGGCTGGGGCTCCGCCGTGATGATCGTCAGCTTGAGATCGGCGTTGTGCTCCCGGGCGTGCTCGCGCATCAACAGCGCAACCTCGTAGATGGGCAGCGGCCACGTCGGCCTCGGAGCGACGAGCGCGACGCTGTGAACCGAACCGTCGCCGATCGCCTCGATCAAGGCGTCGAGGCTCTCCCCCATCCGCGCCGGTTCGATCGCGATCGCCCCGGGGAGCACTGGATTCGTGTGTGCGCCGACGGCGACGAGCAGAGCGTCGTAAGAAAGCTCCGCGCCGGTACCGGTAGTTACGACCTTCCGACCGGTGTCGACCGCGGCGAGCGTGTCACGCTCGAGCCTCGCGCCCAGTTCGGCCGCCACCTTCGAGAGGGGCAGGCGGCGGGGCGGGCGATTCACGAATGGTTCGAGCACGGCCATTGGCCGGTACACGAAGTCCTCGGCCGGCGAGAGGATGGTCAGCCGCACGCGATCGCGTGCGGCCTCGTCGAGCGTAAGGGCGGCCTCCAGCGCGGCAACGCCGCCGCCGGCGATTACGACCTCGAGCGCGTCGGAATGAATCGGGTCGGAAGGGGGATTTGGCACGCCGCCAAGCTACAGAGCGGTAGGTGGAGCTCCCACAGTAGTGCGCCGCAAAAGTGACTCTGAGAACTACGGATTGGCGTCAAACCCGATCACGTCGATGACCCGAGACCCGCGGCGTGCAATGATTGGTGTATGTGCGCAGACGAACCGAATTATGAAAGCTTCGAAGACAGGGTGCGATCGATCGCGCGTGAGCTCAGCCGATCGGCCGAGCGTATGGCTCAATTCGATCTGGACGAGATCGCCGAGACGATCGGCGTGGACCCCTCACGTGCCCGAGAGTGGGTCGACATCGCGAGCAGCTGGATCCGGGCTCAGACAGACACCTTCGGCGAAGAGATGGCCTCACGCGTCGTTCCAACCGAGCCGGTGAATGTCGATGAGGATCCGCTTCGCAATCCGGCGCCGCAGCCGCTGGGCGATGAGGATCCGCTCCGCCATGCCGGCCCGCATCCGCTGGATCTTCCGACCGAGGAGCAGGCTCTCGCGCTGGCCGCGTTGGCGTCCGGTCGCTGGGCGGTCGAGCCCGGAAGCCACACGCTCGTGGCTCATGGCGAAGGCGCGCGGCCGAGCCACGCGCCGGGTCTCGTGCGTGAGCTCCACGCACGAGATTGGATCGCGGCCGACGGCGAAGTGACGCTCGTGGGCCGGCATGCGTTGAGCCGTTGGCTCGACGCAGGCAGCGCTCGCTAAAGCATCCTCACCGCTCGCACGAGCATCCTCACGGCTCGCTCGAGCGTGCTCAGGGCTGCTCGAGCATCATCACAACCCGCCGAAGAACTCAATCTTGTCGGTCATCGGCCGATCACTGGCTTGGGGTGCTTCTGCACTGCCATGACAGAGATCTTCCTCGCGCGACAGCCGATCCTCGATTCCAAGCAATCGGTGCGCGGCTACGAGCTTCTATACCGCGACGGGAATGTCGCGGTAGCCAATGTCGACGATGACGAGCTTGCCACTGCCCGGGTCGCGGTCAACGCGCTGACGAATATCGGCCTCGAGCAGGTCGTCGGCGGCCGACCGGCGTGGTTCAACGTGACCCGCGCGTTCGTGCTCCAAGGTCTGACGGCGAGCTTCCCCCCCGAGCGGGTTGTCCTCGAGCTGGTCGAGAGCCGGCAGATCGATCAGTCACTCCTGGAAGCGGTCGCGCTGCTACGCGACAGCGGATACGTCATCGCGCTGGACGACTTCAGCTACAAGCCCGAACTCGACGAGCTCCTCAAGCTGGCCGACATCGTCAAGCTGGACATGCTCGCGCTCGGCCCCGAACGACTGGAGCGCGAAGTGGAGCGTCTGGCGCCGAGCGGTGTCACGGTCGTGGCCGAGAAGATCGAGAGCCACGAGGACTTCCGCTCGGCACTGGCCGCCGGCTGCGATCTGTTCCAGGGGTACTTCTTCTGCCGGCCGCGACTCTTCACGAACCACGTGATCGCTCCCAACCGTCTCGCGGTCGTGCAGCTCGCGATCGCGCTGCAAGACCCAGCGATCGATCTCGCCGACCTCGACCGGCTGATCTCGGCCGACGTCGCGCTCGCCTACAGGCTGCTGAGGTACATCAACTCCGCGTATTTCAGCCTTCGCCAGCCGGTCGGATCGATCATCCAGGCGATCGTGTTGCTTGGACTCGAAAATGTGCGCCGGTGGGCGACGCTCACGATCTTCGCCGAGATCGCTGACAAGCCACAAGAGCTGTTCCTGACCGGGCTGGTTCGAGGACGATTCTGCGAGCAGACCGGACAGGCCCACGACGGACCGCCGGCCGAGCTGTTCACGCTCGGGCTGTTCTCGGTCCTCGATGCGCTCACCGACACGCCGATGCCGGAGATCGTGCAGGCGCTGCCATTCCCGAGGCACATGCGCGAGGCGCTGATCGACCACGCCGGTGCTGGCAGGCTGCTCGACTGCATCGAGGCGATCGAGCACGGCGACTTCATCGGCGCACACGAGCTGCTCGCCAGCCCCATGCGCCACTACCTCGACGCTGTCGCCTGGGCCGACGACACGGTCAGGCATCTGTTCCCAGAAGGCGAGGAGCCTGAGCCGAGCAGAGCCTCCGGCGGTCCGTCCCCAGCTACCACAGGCTCGGGCTGGTTCCAATAGTCACCCGCCGCCGGGTGCCGCCAGCGCGATCTCGATCTCGATCACCGGTCCGTACGAGGCCACCACCCCCCGGGCGCCGACCTGCCGCGAAAGCGCGTGCGCGCCGCGGTTATCACGCAGCATCATCGCCGTGAAACGGCGGACCCCGGCACGGAGAGCGCGCTCTCGTAGCGCCAGTATCAGGGCCTGGCCTCCCCGAGACGTCCGAACGCGAATGCGAGCGCAGCGCGATCCGATCGGGCGAGCTCGCGGATCGCCAGCGCCGGAACCGCCACCTCAGCTCCCGCCGTGGATCAACACGAGCACGCGCGCAGGATTGCGCCGCGTTTCGTAGAGGTGCGGTACGTCGGCCGGAAACGAGGCGTAATCACCTGGAGCGAGCTCGGTGATGCGCTCGCTCGGACCGGCGATCAGCTTGCCCTGCAGTACGTAGACGTGCGCACGGCTTCCGGCAGGACGAGGCTCGGGTTCCTGAACCTGGTGGGGCTCGAGTGCGAGCTCGGCGAGCTCCAGCGGCCCTGCCGCCGCGAAGGCATCGAGCTCTCGGCGGTCGACGCCGCTGCGCCTCTCAGCGGGCGCCCGCGCTGCTCGGACTACACGCACCTCGCCAACCGGCAGCTCCTCGAGCAGCTCGGCGATCGAGACCCTGAGCGCGCCCGCGAGGCTGGCGAGCGTGTCGACCGTCGGATTGGAGCGGCCGTTCTCGACCCCCGAGAGGGTCGCCTTGCTGGTCCCCATCGCCCGCGCCAGCTCGGATAACGACAGGTGTCTGGCGATGCGCAACCGGCGCAGATTGGCGGCCAGGGTCTGCTGGACTGGGCTCGATTCCTGATCGGCTAACATACAGAACGAATCGTTCAGTCTAGCGAACGGAAAGCCGATGCCCCGCGTGAGCTTCTATTTCGATCTCGGTTCGCCGTATGCGTACCTGGCGGCCGAGCGGCTGCCGTCAGTCTTGCCCGAGGCCGTGCAGTGGAGGCCGGTCCTACTGGGAGGCCTGTTCAAGCTCGCCGACCGCAGCTCGTGGGCGCTCGGCGACTACCGGCGCCGCCAGGCGGGTATGGCGGAGATCGAGCGGCGCGCCCGTGCGTATGAGTTGGCACCGATTCACTGGCCGGACCCGTGGCCGTCCGACTATCTCTCAGCGATGCGGGGGGCCACGTACGCGTTTGCGACCGGGGACGGAGTTGATTTCGCGATGCGGGCCTTTCGCGATGCCTTCCAACATGGCCACGACCTCAGCATCGCCGCACACATCCTGAGCGCCGCCGAGCACGCCGGGATTGATCGCGCTGCGGCGCAGGCCGCGTTGCGCGACCCTCAGATCAAACGGATCTTGCGCGAGCAGACCGAGGCGGCCTACGGGCTCGGAGTCTTCGGGGTGCCGACGATCGCCGTCGATGACGAGTTGTTCTGGGGTGACGACCGGCTCGAAGACGCGGCTGCCTGCCTGCGCGCCACGGCCGCCGCGGGCTAGCACACCGGGTTGACCGCTCAAGCCGCGATCACCGGTTCGCTACTGCGCGTCCTCCTCGGCCTCGAGCGCTTCCTCCTCGGCTTCGAGCTCCGCCTCGAGCGCGATGATCGCGATCCCCAGCGCCTCGGTGATCTTCATCGCGGCGGACGCCGTCCGCGCCGTCCCGACGATCGGAGCCACGGCGACGAGGATGCCCTGGATCTGATCGAGCGTCACGCCCGCGTCCACCGCAGGCCCGACGTGCAAGAGATAGGAGCTTGCCGGCGCGTCGACGGCCACCAAGGCCGCGATCCGCGCGGCAATCAGCGAATTGGGGTCCAGTTCGCACCGCGCAACCGACTCCGCAGTCATCGCAGCAAGTGTTTCGAGAACGGGGTTCTCGGACGATTCGTCAGTCATTGCGTCCTTCCGATCGCTGGCAGGTTGGGAGGGACGATTGCGCGGACACGCCGGTCGCGCATCACCCAAAGGGGATGACAACCGCGACGGCACAGCATGAAGGCATTCGTTGCCCGGCTAACGATTTTCGCTATCGTCACTGATTGCTAGCCGACTAACGACCTTCGTGAACGAGGAGGGAAGAATGGCACCAGAGCGCGGCCGCGTCAGCTTCGGGATCAAGACCAGCCAGTCAGGGCTCAGCTACGAGCAGATCCTCGAATTCTGGCGCGAGGCCGATGACGTCGCGGTGTTCGAGCACGCCTGGCTGTGGGATCACCTCGTGCCATTGCGTGAATTCACGAGCGACGCGCTCGAGGCGTGGACGCTGCTCGCGGCGCTCGCGGCGCACACGAGCCGGCTGCGCCTGGGAGTGATCGTCACCAGCAATCGGATCCGGCCACCGGCCGTGCTGGCCAAGATGGCGGCGACGGTCGACGTGATCTCCGGTGGGCGGCTGGATTTCGGGATCGGCGCGGGAGGAGCGCTGCATGCTGACTCGGGGCTCACCGGGATCGCTCGCCGCGAGTACGACGCGTACGGAATCGACCTGGTCCCGATCGGTGAGGCGGTGATGGCGCTCGGCGAGGCGTGCACGATCTTCAAGCGGATGTGGACCGAGGAGGAGCCGTTTGACTTCGACGGCCGTCACTACCAGCTCGAGCAGGCGATCTGCGAACCTAAGCCCGTCCAGCGCCCCCGGCCGCCGATCCTGATCGGCGCTGGAGGAGAGCGCACGTCGTTGCGAGTGGTCGCCCTGCACGCCGACATCTGGAATTGCCCGACCCGCACCGCCGACGAGTTCCGGCACAAGAGCCGGGTACTGGATCAGCATTGCGCCGCAGTCGGCCGCGACCCCGGCGAGATCACCCGTTCCAATCAGATCCTGATCAACTGTGCCGATCGGGGCGCTGCGGACGCGGCTCGGAGCCTGCTGCTTGAGTTGATCGATGCCGGCGCCTCCCACCTGGTGCTCGCCCCGATCCCGCCATGGCCGCCGAACCCGGTCTCGTGGCTGGCCACGGAGATCGCCGAGCCGGTGCTGGCCGAGCTGGAGCCCGGACGCGCGCGATAATTCCCCGATGGCGTACGACGAGGATCTCGCAGGTCGGATCCGCGAGCTGATCGCAACAGAGAGCGGGCTGACCGAGAAGCGGATGTTCGGTGGCCTGGCGTTCCTGATCAACGGCCACATGTCCGTCAGTGCCAGCGGTAGGGGCGGCCTTCTGCTCCGGTGCGATCCGGAGGAAACGGACGCGCTGTTGCGCAAGCCGCACGCGGAGCCCTTCGAGATGCGCGGACGGGTGATGGACGGATGGCTCCGCGTCGACGCCGACGGCCTGCGCACCAAGGCACAGCTCGATCGCTGGGTGGCGCGGGGCGTGGCATACGCCCGCTCGCTGCCGCCCAAGAGCTAGCCGGCCCGGCCGGCCCGGCAGAGGCGCGACCAACGAGGCGTTCGCGCTGATTGATCGGTCGCGCCTCGGTTCGTTTAGGCTCGCAGCGTGCGGTTTCGTCCTGATCGGCCTTTGGGCCTTGCGCCGGCAACCGTGCTGGACTACCGCGAGCTCGCGCGGCGAAGGCTGCCCCGTCAGCTGTTCGACTACATCGACGGTGGCGCGTATGAGGAGCGAACGATGCGAGCCAACGTCGACGACCTCGAGCGCCTGCTCCTGCGACAGGTGGTGATGCGCGACGTCTCGACCCGCGATCCCGCGGTAGAGGTCCTGGGGCAGCGACTCGGGTTGCCGGTGATCCTCGGACCGGTCGGACTCTGCGGCATGTTCGCCCGTCGGGCCGAGGTCCAGGCGGCGCTGGCGGCTCAGGCGGCGGGGGTTCCGTTCGTCGAATCGACAGTCTCGATCTGCAGCATCGAGGAGGTCGCCCGCGCATCTGCCACGCCACCGTGGTTCCAGCTCTACGTGATGCGCGACCGCGGCTATGCCGAGGAGCTGATCGCACGGGCGCGGGCAGTGGGGTCCGCGGTTCTGGTGCTGACAATCGACCTCGCTGTCGTCGGAGCGCGCCATCGCGACACCCGCAACGCGCTCGTCGGCGATCCATCCAGATGGGCCACGATCCTGCGCGGCCTCGATCTCGTCGGACATCCGCAGTGGATCCGCGATGTTCCGGTGAACGGACGGCCGCTGACATTCGGGAACCTCGAACACGCGGTACCGAGTGCGCACACACCCGACGCGTTCCGGGATTGGGTCGACTCCCAGTTCGACCCCAGCGTCACGTGGGACGACATCGCCTGGGTCCGCGAGCACTGGAACGGCCGCCTCATGGTCAAGGGCGTGCTGGACCCCGAGGACGCGCGCCGCGCGGTCGACGCCGGCGTAGACGCCGTGGTCGTCTCCAACCACGGCGGTCGTCAGCTTGACTCCGTGCCCTCGACTGCGCGCGCGCTTCCCGCCGTCGCGGATGCGGTCGGAAGCGAGGTCGAGGTGCTCGTCGACGGCGGTGTCCGAACCGGACTCGATGTGGTCAAGTTGATCGCGCTCGGCGCTCGGGCGGTCCTGCTCGGGCGCGCCTGGGCGTGGGCCGTGGCCGCTCGCGGCGAGGTGGGCGTGCGTCACGTACTCGAGGTCATCAAGGCCGACATCGATGTCGCGATGGCGCTCACGGGCCACACATCATTCGCCTCGGTGGACCGATCTGCGCTGTACCCTGCCGGACCCGCCGAGACGCCAGTCAAATCTACGTAGATCTACCCATTGTGCGGTCGCGCACCCGGCACTAGCATCGGCCCGTAGAAGCTAGCCCCGCTCAAGATCGAGGCGACCACATAGGGCGGAGGCCGACGCCGGGCGCCACAAGCGCCGGCCGGGGGCCACGGGGGCCAGGGCTGGGGGCGTAAGGCCGCGGCGGGCGTCGTGGGCCAGCACGGCCCACGACGCCCGCGTAGGCTTCAGTGCAACAGCTCCAGCGAGTTCTGGTCCGGTCCGCTGCCGATGTCATTGACGAAGTACAGGCCGTCCCTGTCGGGCTTGACCGCGAGCCCGAACAGGTCACCGGCACCGTTCGGGACGAGCGTCATGGTCGCAGCGGTGGCTCCCTGCGGAGTCGTCTCGACAACGTTTCCGTCGCCGCCATTGGCGGTGAGGATGTCGCCGTTCGGCGCAATCGCGAGCCCGAGCGGATCCATCAGCGAACCCCCGGAAGCGATCGTGTCACCGCCGTCGATCCGCACGGCCGTACGGGTCAGCGCCCGCGGAATCGCGGCGATCCGGTTGTTGACCGAGTCGGCGACGTAGAGCACGTCGTTGTCGCCGAGGCCGACGCCCGTCGGACCGACGACCAGCGCGTTGGGATCGGTGTGCTCGGCGAATCCCGTCGCGATGATCTGGTTCGAGGTCACCTCCACGTGCCGATCGTCGATCCGCAGCGTGATCCTCACAACCGTCCCGTGGGGCACGGTGTTGCCGCCGGCGGCGACGGTTCCGTTCAAGACGTTCGTCACGAACAGAGTCACGTCGCGGCCGAAATCGGCTGCGGTCATATCCCACGGGCCGTTGATGTCCCCGCCGGCGATCGTCTTGACCACGTGCCCGTCAGGACTGAGGATCGAGAGTGCACCAGCGGTGGCGGCTGAGGAAGCGCCCCCCGGTGCCGGGAGACTGCCGACGACCACGTAGCCGCTGCGCAGCGCGACGAGCGCAGTCGTCAGACCGACGGAGGCAGTCGACGTCGGCTGCGGGACGACCGCGAACACGCGCGCTCTCCCGTGACGCGAGACTTCGACGATGCTCGACCCGGTTCCCTGCTGGTTCTGCGAATTATTGAAGTTGCTGACAAGCACGTCCCCGCGGACGAGTTTGCCGACGGTGCGCGGTACGACCGCGACGCCGTACGGGTTCTGATCACCTTGGGCGGAACCGCTCGGCGGGACGGTCGTGGCCAGATCGGTGATCGTGCTGAAGCGATTCAGGAACGGTCTTGCCGAGGCGATCGCCGGCGCCACAGCGAGCACCCCCATGGCGACAGCCAGTGTGAGCACCTTCGCGTGTTTGATCGCAAACGTCTTCATCGGCGCGTTTACCTTCTTTCTCTCGAACGTGCGGACGCGGCTCCGGCGAGCCGGCGGTGGGTCCGGCGGGGCCCACTAGGTCAACTGACGCCGACCCGCCGCCGATCCTTCCCCGCGCTATCCGAGCCGCCACTCGATCGGGCCGAGGCCCGGGAAGTGCAGCGCCTCCGCCGTCGCGCCCGTGAGGTCCCATTCCCGTCCCGCGATATACGGGCCGCGGTCGATCACCGGGACTCGGACCGCTCGTCCGTCGTAGACGAAGATCACCTCCGTGCCGCAGGGCAGCGTCTTGTTGGCGACGCCGAGCTCGGGAACGTGGAGGACGCCGCCGCATGCGACCGGAAGGCCGTAGTCGGTGTACACCGAGGCGATACTGACGTTGTACTGGCCCGGCGGCAGCTGAGCGGGATTGAGCAACGCCCCCGAGAGGTTCAGGCGATTGAGGTGGTATTCGGCGACTGCGGCCTGGAAGCGAGCGACCGCGGCGCGCACCTCGGCGTCGGTCGGAGCGCCTTTGGCCGGGGCGAGCGTGATCGTGGCCGGCGCAGTGGGCGCAGGATCCTTTCCAGACGCGCCACCCGATTTCGGCGGAGCGGCCTGAGCGATGGTCTGGATCGCGCCCCCCTCGCCCGCCGCGGGCTCGACTACCTGCGGATGGGCCTGCTCGGTCGCGGTCGGCGATTCCGCCGCAACGCTCGCAGCGGCGGCCGTGCCGTGATCAGGTGCGCTGGAGCCGCACCCCACGATCACCAGCGCCAGGACCACCGTTGCCGCTCGCGGCCAGATCGCCTAACTGTAACCGGAGCAGTTCCCCCACCGCTCCGGTCCTCATGACGGCGTCGCAGGCGCAGGGACGGGAAGCCGACTGGCGCGATAATGGTTCGGACGGACGGACCGAATCGAGGAGGAGCAAAGCTATGTCCAGGATCCGGCTACTCGCGGCGCTCGGCGTCGCGCTCGGCGCTTGCCCCGCCGCGGCAGCGGCCGCGACATCGAATGCGCAGCTGTTTCAGAACCCCGCCAAGACAGCCATCTGCGGGATCAAGATTCACGCCATCAACAAGCCCGCGACCGAGTTGCTGTGCAGCGCCGGTGGCATCCCCCGCGCCAAGCATGGAGTCGGCGATCCGTTCGTCCAGCTCGCGGTGACCGGATCGCCGCAACTGGTGGCGATCAGCCAGAACTCCTATGTGAGCCAGAACTTGAAGACGCTCTCGAAGGGCACCTTGTGGAGCTCCCTCGGCGTGACCTGCAACATCGGTTCTAACACGATCCTGTGCTTCAACTCTGCTAACCACGGGTTCGTGATCGGCGGCGGCAAGTACTTGTCCTTCTGAGCGGGTCCGTGATCGCGAGCGGCGCCCACACGTCCTCCTAGACGAGTCGTGAGTGCCGTTTGGCGCGCCCGTCCCGATGAGGCCGTAACCGTCGCCGGGCTACTCGGCGAGTTCCGCGACCACTTGGGTCATTCATGGCCCGGTGACGATTCCTTTGTCTGGTCGGTCGAGCAGCTGATCGAGCGCACGGACACGGAGTTCTGGCTCGCCGCCGACGACGGCGGCTCGGCGGCGGGCATCTGCCAGCTGCGCTTCCGCCACAGCGTATGGACCGCCGCCGAGGACTGCTGGCTGGAGGATCTGTTCGTCCGCCGGCCGGCACGGCGTCGCGGGCTTGCGCGAGCCCTGGTGATCCGTGCGCTGGAACGAGCCCGAGAGCGCGGCTGCCTGCGTGTGGAACTCGACACCGGCGAGGACAACCACGGCGCGATCCGGCTGTACGAGGGCCTGGGGTTCTCTACGACGAGCAAGGGCGCCGGCCGCAGCCTGTTCCTGGGCGTGCGTCTGGACCGCCAAGACCAGAAGTAACTCATACAACCGTAACAATTTCCGCAGCCGGAAGGACGTGCAACCGCGCAAGAAATGGTTGCCTTTCTATGACACGCTTAGGCCCATGACACGCGCGGAACGCACCGCGAACCTGCTCGGCGTCGTGGTCCCGTTCATCGGTGTCCTCGCCGCGGTGATCCTGCTCTGGAATCGCGGGGTGGACGCGACCGATCTCGGGATCCTCGCCGGGATGTATCTGCTCACCGCCGTCGGCGTGACGGTCGGCTATCACCGACTGCTCACGCACCGTGCGTTCCGGACCTACCCCTGGCTCGAGCGCGGGTTTGCGATTCTCGGATCGCTGTCGGTGCAGGGCTCGGTTCTGGATTGGGTCGCCGACCACCGCAAGCACCACGCCCACTCAGACCGCGAGGGCGATCCCCACAGTCCACACGTGGGTCACGGCAGCGGTCTGCAGGGCCTTTGGCACGCCCACGTAGGGTGGTTGCTCGAGACCCAGGGGCAGGCGGACTGGAAACGGTACGCACCCGAGCTCTATGAGGATCCGGCGATGCGTAGGATCGGCCGGCGGTTTCCGATGCTGGTGCTGCTCTCGCTCGTGATCCCGACCGTCGCGGGCTTCGTTCTTGACGGTTTCACGATCGGCGGCGCGATCCGCGGCTACGTGTGGGGTGGCCTGGTGCGAATCTTCCTCGTCCATCACGTGACCTGGTCGGTGAACTCGGTCTGCCACTTCTTCGGTCGGCGGCGATTCGAGACCGCGGACCAGTCGACGAACGTCCCCTGGCTGGCATTGCTGTCGCTCGGTGAGTCGTGGCATCACAACCATCACGCATTCCCGCGCTCCGCCTACCACGGTCTGCGCTGGTGGGAGATCGACCTGTCCGGGCTGATGATCTCGGGCATGCAACGCGTCGGGTTGGCGTGGAACGTGGTGCGGATCACGCCCGAACGTCAGCGAGCCAAGACGCTCGCTGACGTCACCTCCTAGGCGTGCCCGCGAACCGGCGCTTGCCGCCGGTCGACGCGCTAGAACTACGGATGGCTCTCTGAGCAAAGCTAGTCAGGGCGATAGTCCTGGACGGGAAGTCAAACCCGCGGTAGCGGAGGAGCGTCACGGCGCGAACTCCGTCCGCCATCGCCCTGGCTAGCCACAGTCTCCAGATCTGGCGGCGGAAACCCGACCCCCAGGCCTACGGTCCACCCCCGTCGCGGCACGACGGCTCGGCCTTAGGATTGGGCCGTGCGCATTCTGTTGATCGACGACCACACGGCGTTCCGAGTGAACGCCCGGCGTGCGCTCGAGGCGGCCGGCCACGAGGTGGTGGGCATGGCCGAGGACGGCATCACTGGCCTGAACGCCGCGCGGGTGCTCCAGCCCGACGTAGTGCTGTTGGACGTCGGGCTTCCAGACATCAGCGGGCTCGACCTTGCGGCCATGCTGCACAGCGAGGCTCCGTCGCTGCCCGTGGTGCTGATCTCAACCCACGACGCCGGCGATTTCGGCGAGCTTGCCCGCACCCACGGCGCTCGGGGCTTCCTGACCAAGGAAGAGCTGTTCGGCGACGCATTGGCGCGCGTCCTCGCCGTTGGCTAAGGTCCCGAGCGGGGTGGCGCCGTGAGAGCGAGACTTCGTGGCCACCCTTAATCCCGAGAAAGCTGTTGTGCGCGCCCTGTCCGCGTCCGGACCGGGCGAGGACGTTTACGCATTCGCCCTGGCCGCGATCGGGAACTCGCTCGGCTGGCAGTTCGGCGCTGCCTGGGAGCCGATCGCGAGCGAGGGCGAAGGCGAGCGGCTGGTCTGCGTCGGTACTTGGACGGACGGGACAGTCGACGCCGGCGCGTTCGAAGCGGTGACGCGAACGACCGTGCTCCCCTATGGGGACGGGCTCCCGGGACAGGTCTGGCGCAGCGGCGCGGCGAAGTGGCTCTCCGGGGTCGACGGCAACCAACGACTTCCGCGCCGTACGGCGGCGGCTGCGTCCGGCCTGCACACGGCCGTCTGCTACCCGGTGCGCAGCGACCGGGGCTTTCTTGCGGCGATCGAGTTCTTTGCGGCCGCCGAGCAGCCGCGCGACGGTCGGCTGCTCGCGACGATGGACGACCTCGGCCTCCAGGTCGGGGAGCTGATCGAACGCCGGCGCGCCGAGCAGGCCGTGCTCGCTGGCGAGCAGCGCATGCGCGCCGTACTCGAGGCCGCCCTGGACTGCATCGTGATCATCGACCACGAGGGCCACATACTCGAGTTCAACCCGGCCACGGAGCGTGTGTTTGGGCTCGATGCCGAGGCAGTCCGGGGACGCGAGATGGCGGAGATGATCGTGCCGCCCGAACTACGAGCGCGCCACCGCGCGGGTCTTCGGCGGTGCGTCGGCGGCGCCGACTCGAGCCTGCTTGACACCCGAGTCGAGACCGAGGGCATGCGGGGCGACGGCACGCGTTTTCCGGTCGAGCTGACCATCACCCGGATCGCCGTCCCGGGTCCTGCGCTGTTCACGGGCTACCTCCGAGACATCACCGAGCGCCGGCGCGCCGAGGACGAGTTGCGCGCTTCGCGGGCGCGGATCGTCGAGGCGGCCGATGCGGCGCGGCGGCGGATCGAGCGCGACCTGCACGACGGGGCGCAGCAGCACCTTGTCGGCGTCGCGCTGAGCCTCCGGCTCGTCCGCCAACGCCTGCAGGACCGAGAGACTGCGGCCGCGGAGCTGCTCGACGAGGCGATCGACGAACTCGCGCTCGCGGCTGACCAGCTGCGCGAGCTGGCACGGGGAATCCATCCGGCCGTGCTGGTGGAGGGTGGTCTCGAGCCGGCGCTCCGCGGCCTGCTCGACCGCTGCCCGGTCCCGGCCAAGCTGCTCGACACGCCGGGGCGGCGGCTCGAGCCGGCGGTCGAAGCGACGGCGTACTTCGTCGTCGCCGAGGCCCTGACAAACGTCGCGCGCTACGCGCACGCGTCCCACGTCGAGGTGTCCGCCGGCTGCCGCGATGGCGTGCTCGACGTGTCGGTCGCGGACGACGGCCGCGGCGGCGCGGACCCCGGGCGGGGCACCGGACTGCTCGGCCTGGACGACCGGCTGACTGCCTTGGGCGGGACCCTGCGGATCGAGAGCCAGCCAGGAACCGGGACGGTGCTGCGAGCGGAGATCCCGTGCGGGTGGTGATCGCCGAGGACTCGGTGCTCCTGCGCGAAGGGATCGCGCGGTTGCTCCAGGAGGCCGGCTTTGAGGTAGTTGGGCAGGCCGGTGACGCCGATGACCTGCTGCGAAAGGCTCGCGCCCACCGACCCGACGTGGCGATCATCGACATCCGAATGCCCCCCACCAACGTCAACGAAGGGCTACTCGCCGCCCGCCAGATCCGCGAGGAGCTGCCAAACATCGGCGTGCTGATTCTGTCCCAGTACGTCGAGGAGCACTACGCCCTGCAATTGCTCGAGCGTGGTACCGAGGGGGTCGGTTACCTGCTGAAGGATCGGGTGAGCGAGGTGGCCCGCTTCATCGACGCGGTGCGGTCGGTCGCGCGCGGCGGCTCGGTGCTCGATCCGCAGGTCGTAGCGCTGATGCTCGGCCGGGCACGCGGCAACGGTCCACTGGACGAGCTGACGCCCAGGGAGCGGGAGGTGCTGGTGCAGATGGCCGAAGGGGCGACCAACCAGGCGATCGCCCAGACGCTGGTGATTACCGAGCGGGCGGTGGAGCGGCACGTCACGAGCATCTTCCAGAAGCTCGGCCTACCAGCCGGCGAGGCAGGTCATCGCCGTGTGCTCGCCGTACTCACCTACCTGCGCGAGAGCGGCCGCTAGCGACCCGCCCGCGCGCATATCACCAGGCGCGCCGGCGGGGGGCAGCCGAACCGATGGTGTCGGTTCTCCGCCAACAGAAAAGCCGGTCGACTCCCGTGGTAAGCACGGGACCTACGGTGAACACTTACCGGCACAGTCAATTGCGCTTGCCTCCCGGTTCAGACAGTCTGGGAGCGGGCCGGGAAGAAGGGGTTGTCAAATGGTTCTCGTCACCAACAGCAGTCGGATGTGGCTTGTCGGAACGGTCGTCTCGCTATTGATCTTCGTGCTGGTCTACTTTCACCGTGATCCAGCCGAGCGCGAACACCGCCAATCAGGCGGTCAAGGCGGGACTGCAGGAGACCCAGCAGGTGATCGGTCAAGCGCAAAAGCAGCTCTCGAGCGCCGGCAGCCAGGCCGGAGCCGCCGGCAGCCAAGCGCAGCAGCAGCTCAACCGGGCAGCCAAGCTCGCCTCGTGTGTCGCGGCCGCAGGCACTGACATCTCGAAGGCACAGGCGTGTCAGTCCGAGTACGCCAAGTAATCAACTCAAGTCGTCGCGATTTCGGCCGCGCCCTCAGGGCGCGGCCGCATGCCGCCCTGATAAGCACGGACCGGTGTGACGCTCTTACGCTGATCACCCGTTCAGTCAGTGGGGCGACGACAGTCTTCACGGCGGTGACCGGCTCATCGCAGATCGACGACGTATTCGTCGACCCCCGGATGAAGTGAGAAGCGCCGAGACCGCCGGGCCGTCAGGCGTCCCGCGCCTGGGCGCTGTACTGCGGATTGGGCAACATGTTGGTCGCCATCGCCATCCGGTTGGTGAGGTTGTACATCGCGGCGATCTCGGCGACGTCCCAGGCCTCCTCCAGTGACAGACCGACATCGAGCAGCGTCTGAAGGTCCGCGCGGGTGACCTCGCGAGGCCGCAACGTGAGCTTGTCGGCGTAGGCGCAGATCGCGGCGCGTCGCGCGTCGAGTCCGGCCCGGCGCCAGTCGTAGGAAATGCGCTCGCCGAGCACCGAATCGCCGAGCGCCTCGCGCAGGGCCGCGCCGTGGGCGACGAGGCAGTAGAGGCAGCCGTTCGCCGCGCTGACGACGACTGCGATCATCTCGCGGTCGGCGGCGCTCAGCTGATCGGTTGGCACATGCAGCTGGCGATAGTGGGCAAACCAGGCGCTCAGCCGCTGCGGGCGGAAGGCGTAGACGCGGAAGACGTTGGGGACGAAGCCGAGTCGCTCGCGCGCCTTGGCGAACAGGCTCTGCAGGTCTGATGGCAGCTCTGCCTCATCCGGGACCGGAAACCATGACCCGGTGCCGTGGGGGCCGTCGACGTGGTCGGACATCCGATCTCGGATTGTCGCGCCTCGCGCCACGGCACGGTCCTGCGAATAGGATCGGCCGGCAACGAATACCTGCGTGAGCGGAGGAGGAGAACTTGATGTCCGAGAGCAACCGTCGTCTGGTATTGGCGGAACGTCCGACCGGCAACGTGGATGAGAAGACGACTCGCCTGGAGCACGGGGATGTCCCCGAGCCCGCTCCGGGCCAGGCGCTGGTGCGCAATCGCTTTCTGTCAATCGACCCGACGATCAGGACCTGGATGGACGATGTCCCCGGCTACCTACCCCCGATCGGGCTTGACGAGGTCATTCGCTGCGCCGGCGTGGGGGAGGTCATCCGCTCGCGCAGCGACCGCTACCGGGTCGGCGATCTCGTCTTCGGGCTGACCGGCTGGCAGGAGTACACGCTCGCCGACGAGACCGCGAACCCAATGCAGACCCTCCCGCCGGGGATCGACCCGACCGCGGCCCTCAGCGTCTTCGGCACTACCGGAATGACCGCCTATTTCGGGCTGATCGATGTCGGCAAGGTGAAGCAGGGCGATACGGTGGTCGTGTCCGGCGCTGCCGGTGCGACGGGCTCCACGGCGGGGCAGATCGCGCGGATCAAGGGCGCCGCGCGCGTCGTCGGGAGCGCCGGAAGTGACGAGAAATGCGCCTGGCTGGTGAATGAGCTCGGATTCGACGCCGCTGTCAACTACCGCACCGAGGATGTCGCCGCCCGCCTGCGCGAGCTCTGCCCCACCGGAATCGACCTCTACTTCGACAACGTCGGCGGCGAACTGCTCGACGTCTGCCTGGCGCAGCTGGCGCTGCGCGGACGGGTCGTCTTGTGCGGCGCGATCGCCACCTACAACGCCCGCGAGAAGATCGTCGGTCCCGCCAACTACCGCAACCTGATCCCTCGACGGGGGCGGATGGAGGGTTTCATCATCCTCGACTATCTCGACCGCTTCCCCGAAGGGCAAGCTGAGATGGCCCGCTGGGTGGCCGAGGGCAAGGTCAAGTTCGCGGTCCATGTCGTCGACGGACTCGAGCAGGCGCCGTCGGCACTGAACCTCCTGTTCACCGGTGGCAACACCGGCAAGGTGATCGTCCGCTGCATCAGTCCGGACGGCGTCTGAGAGCTGCCGCCCGGAACCGGCTCAGAAGAACGGGCGCTCGCGGTAGTCGCCCCACACCTGCTGCAACGCCTCGACGATCTCACCCTCCGAGACCCCCGCCTCCGCCGCATCGATCAACAACGGCATCAAATTCCGATCCCCCGCAGCCGCCGTCTTCAACGCACCCAAAGCCGACTGCACCACAGCCCCATCCCGCCCCGCCTTCGCCGCCCGAACCCGCTCGATCTGCTTGCGCTCCAACCCCGGATCGATCCGCAACAACTCCGTCCCCCCACCATCCCCCTCCAAAAACGAATTCACACCCACCACCAACCGCCGACCCGAATCAATCTCCCCCTGCAACACAAACGCCGCATCCGCAATCTCCCGCTGCGGAAACCCATCCTTCACCGCCTGCACCATCCCCCCCAACCCATCAATCCTCGCGAAATACTCATAACACTGCTCCTCCAACCGATCCGTCAACGCCTCCACAAAATACGCGCCCCCCAACGGATCAATCGTATTCGCCACCCCCGTCTCAAACGCAATGATCTGCTGCGTCCGCAACGCGATCCGCACCGCCTGCTCAGTCGGCAACGCCAACGCCTCATCAAACGAATTCGTATGCAACGACTGCGTCCCCCCCAACACCCCCGCCAACGCCTCAATCGCCGTCCGCACCACATTATTCAACGGCTGCTGCGCCGTCAACGACACCCCCGCCGTCTGCGTATGAAACCGCATCCGCCACGACTCCGCCCGCCGCGCCCCAAACCGCTCCCGCAACTCCCGCGCCCACACCCGCCGCGCCGCCCGATACTTCGCGATCTCCTCAAAAAAATCGATCTGCGCATTGAAAAAAAACGACAACCGCGGCGCGAAATCATCCACATCCAACCCCCGCGCCACCGCCTGCTCCACATACGTCAACCCATCCTTCAACGTAAACGCCAACTCCTGCGCCGCCGTCGACCCCGCCTCCCGAATGTGATACCCACTAATCGACACCGGATGCCACCGCGGCATCGCATCCGCACACCACTCAATCATGTCCCCCACCAACCGCATCGCCGGATCAACCGGAAAACACCACTCCTTCTGCGCGATGTACTCCTTCAAAATATCCGTCTGAATCGTCCCCCCCAACCGCTCACACCCCACCCCCTGCCGCCCCGCCGCAACCACATAAAACGCCAACATAATCGCCGCCGGCGCATTAATCGTCATCGACACCGTCACCCCATCCAACGGAATCCCCCCAAACAACGTCTCCATATCCGACACCGTATCCACCGCCACCCCCTCCCGCCCCACCTCCCCCAACGACCGCGGATGATCCGAATCCAACCCCATCAACGACGGCATATCAAACGCCGTCGACAAACCCGTCTGCCCATGCTCCAACAAATACCGAAACCGCTCATTCGTCTCCTCCGCCGTCCCAAACCCAGCGAACTGACGCATCGTCCACAACCGCCCCCGATACATCGACGGATACACCCCACGCGTAAACGGAAACACCCCCGGAACCCCAATCGACCCACCCACATCCCCCGGCAAATCACGCTCCGTATACAACGCCCTCACCGGCTCCCCCGACAAACTCGTAAACGGAACCTCACGCTCAGGCGTCAACGCATAAGCAGCGCGCCACTCTTCAGCGGCTACGGGCAGTCGGTCGGAGAACGTGGTCATCAGATAGTTGGAAGGTCGCATAAAATGGCGGCAGAGTCAACGGTGCCTCACCAGATCCCCCTGGTTGGGTGGAACCGGCGGTGTGCGCTTCGGTGCAGTCGGCCCCGCCCGGCCGGTCATCTACTCGTCCGCGGCGGCAAAGTCGCCGGCTGCGCGGCGCAGGGGCTCGAGCAGCTCGTAGATCCGCTCGCAGGCGGCGGGATTCAGCGGCGCGGTGCCGAACGCAGTCTGATTCAGCCGCTTCGTAGCCCGACGGGCGACGCGCCTGCCCTCGTCGGTGATGCGCGCCAGGGTCGCCCTGCGGTCTCGCTCGTGACCGACGCGCTCCACGTATCCGCTATCCACGAGCTTGTCGACAACGTTGGTGACGCTCGCGCGATGCACCTGCAGCCGGTCGGAGATCTTCCCCAGCGGCAGCTCGCCTCTGCGGCTGTAAAGCAACAACATCAACGCCTCATAGCGTGGGAATGTCAGGTCGAGCGGTTCGAGCTCTTCATTCAGCCGCGCCAGCACGATCTGCTGGACGCGCATCATCGACGTCACCGCGGCCATGCTCGGGGTCGCCTCGCCGCCCCAGTGCAGATCCCACTGGCGCCGAGCCTCGGCGATCGGATCAAACGACAGCGGTCGGTGCACGCTGCCGAAGGCTAGTGCAGCGCTCCGAAGGACCTTTCACGCTCGCTCACCAGCCCTCGCCAGGTCGCCCAAACACGATCTCGGGCACGATGCACGCGGGTGATACGCGGAGTAGGAAACGCACCGCCTCGGTGATGTCGCTCGTGCGCAGCATCTTCTCGGCGGGGATCTGCTCCTTGACGAACTCGCTCATGTCGGTGTCCACGAAGCCCGGACAGAACGCCACGGACTTGACGCCATCCCCGTTCAGCTCGGCGTTCATCGCCGTCGTGTAGGCGACCACGGCCGCCTTCGTCGCCGCGTACACCGACAGCCACGGCTGCGGCGACTTCGCCGCCATCGAGGACAGGTTGATGACCAGGGCATTCCGATGCTCCGCACCGGCTTGCCGCAGCAGATCCAGCGACTCGCGATAGAACAGGATGATCGAGCGAATATTCACGTCGAGCTGAAGATCGACGTACTTGGTCTGGTGCTCCCCGGCCGGCGCCCCGATCCCGACACCGGCGTTGTTGACCAGGATGTCGAGGCGACCAAAGCGCTCTCGATGACTAGCGACGACAATCCCGACCGCGTCCTCATCAGCGAGGTTCACCGCCACGTGCTCGATCTGAGACCCGTCTCGGCGCAGCGCCTCGGCGGTCTGCTCCAGCGCCTGCGGCTTGCGAGCGGTAATCGTGAGGTCATATCCCTCGGCAGCAAGGGTTTCGGCGATCGCGCGTCCGATTCCGCGGGATGCCCCGGTGACGATTGCGGCGCGGTTTGCCAACTTGATCGATCCTTTCCGGCGGAGACAGTGCGCGGGGAATCTGACAGAAACGGCGTGCGCGATGCGCGTGGCACTGGCGACTCGTCGGTGGGGGCGCTGACGGCGGCGATTCGGCCTGAGCGCTTGGCGGGTAGCGGTGCGGTCCGCTCGGGCAACGGCGCTGGTGGCGGTGCGGCCGGGCCCAACGGTGTCAGCAGTCTGACAATTTCACATGCATCCGGGGACAAATCGCGCGCGTCTACTGGGCCTTGGCTACATAAGCATGTGGGGCATGCTTATGTAACCAAGGTCGGGCGCGGGCGGGGGCTTTGGGCCGTTAAGCATGGTCGCGGAGGCGGATTTCGGCCTGCGCGGGCCCCGCGCGCGCCCGCGCGGGGGCCTCGCCCGGGTGTCGACCGCGTCGTCCAGCCTCGCCGGCCTCCAGCCGCAAGCCACCCTTCACCCGCGCCGTTCACCGGGCAGACCGCATCGCGCCGGCCAGGCTGGCGCCGCCCCCAGGCCCGGCCCCTCCCCCACCGCTCTTCCGGCCGAGGCGCCTTCCTGATATAAGGGCCGCCGTGGCTTCGACCCCGGGCGATCAGTTGAAGGTGGTGAGCGGCTCCGGCGAAGAACCCTACGTCCAGGCATCGCACAGCCAGTTCATCGGCGACGCGCGCGTCTATTCGATCTCCGAGTCGCTCGGGACCGAGCAGGTTCGCATCCGGCTGGTGCGCTTCGCTCCGGGTGCGCGGACGCGCCCGCACCGCCACTCTCGCGACCAGCTGCTGTGCTTTCTCGACGGCCCCGGCATCGTGGCCGTCGACGGCGGTGACGATCAGCGGATCGAGGCGGGCCAGTACGTGCTGCTCCCTGGCGGCACGGTCCACATGCACGGAGCCACCGCGGACACGCCGACCAGCCACATCTCGATGATGGTTTCGATCGACTCGGACTTCGAGTCGGAGATCTCTCCCGCCTGGCAACGCTTCCGCGACGCCGAGTGAGCGGGAGGTGAGCGCGGCGGCGCGCAGCATGTTTGACGGCGACAGACGATGACCGAGAACCAGACGGCTCCCTCGGGCTTGCGCGGCCTGCACGATCCCGAGTTCATCGAGTGTCCGTACCCGCGCTATGTCGAGGCGCAGAAGAACTCGAGAGTGTGCGAGGCGGAGGGCGTTGGCATCGGCGTCCTGGGCTACGACAACCTGGTGCGGATCTCGCGAGATCACGAGTTCTTCTCGCGCCAGATCCCCGTCCAGATGGCGCGCCTGGGGCTGGGCGAGAACCCGATCAGCGACGAGGTCCTGGAGCTGCGGCGCGAGATGCTCGACGAGGTCCCGGCCCTGTTCACCTCCGATCCGCCGCTTCACACGCTGCATCGGCGACTCGTCAACCAGGCCTTCCTGCCGCGCCGGGTGCAGACGCTGCAGCCGAAGCTCGAGCAGCTCGCCCATGAGCTGATCGACGGGTTCATCGACTCCGGGGTCGCGGAATTCGTGCAGGAGTTCGCGGTGCCGTTCCCGCTGGGAATGATCACCGACATGCTCGGTGTCCCCCGTTCGGACATGGCCACGATGAAGCGCTGGACCGATGACATGCTCGCCGGTGTCTCCGACGTCCTTTCCAATCAACGCCGGCTGGAGGTCACCGAGTCGGCGCTCCAGTTCCAGCGCTACTTCCTGGGGCTGATCGCGGAGCGGCGCGAGGAGCCACGCGAGGACGTTCTCAGCGACCTCGTCAACGCCGAGCTCACGGATGGCACCAAGCTGAACGACACCGAGCTGCTCACGATCATCGGGCAGATCGCGGTCGCCGGTCACGAGACCTCGACGAACTTCCTCGGCAATGCAATCGTGATCCTCCTGCGCGACCCGCAACTGATGGCAGAGATCGAGCGGGACCGTCAGCGGATTCCCGACTTCGTCGAGGAGGTGCTGCGCTTCGACCCGCCCCTGCAATGCACCTATCGACGGGCGAAGCGCGACTTCGAGCTCGAGGGCGTGCCGATCCGGGAGGACCAGACCGTGGCCCTGTTCTGGGGCGCGGCCGGCTATGACACGGCTGTCTTTGACGCGCCGGAGGCGTTCATCCTCGGGCGAGAGAACGCGCGCAAGCACCTCGCGTTCGGACATGGCACGCATTTCTGCGTCGGGCACGAGTTGGCACGACAGGAGGGCCGGATCGCGTTCACCGCGCTGCTCGATCGGCTCACAGACCTCGCGCTGGACCAAGCGGCCTCGGACTTGAGCCATCGCGCGAGCTTTGCCCACCACGGCTACAAGTCGATCGTGGTGCGGTTCAGCGCCCGCTAGCTGTCGGCGGCGGCCGCGTCACCGGCACGAAGCCCGAACGTCAGCGCCGGCCCGAGCGTGCCGCCGGCGCCCGGATAGGCCAGCCCGAGGAAGCTGCCGCTGACGTTGCCGGCGGCGTAAAGCCCCGGAATCGGTTGGCCGTCGCTGTTGGCGAGCACGCGCCCGTCGGCGTCGATCCGCGGGCCGCCCTTGGTGCCGAGGCAGCCCGGGAGCACACGCACGGCATAGTACGGGCCGTCTCCAAGGGGACCGATCGCACCGATGAAGCGATCGTAGGCGTAGGTGCCGCGATCGAAGTCGGGGTCTGCGCCGGCGGCGGCGTGAGCGTTGAAGCGCTCGACCGTCCCGGTGAGCGTGACCGGCGGTACGCCGATCGCCTCGGCGAGGTCCGCGATCGTGTCGCCCTTGACGAGCCAGTCGGGATCGGGATCGTTACGCCCGAGCGGTCCGAGCCGGTAGCTGCGGCGGTATTCGGAGCCGAATACGAGGTGCGCGGGAACGTTGGGAAATCCGTAACGGGCGGGATCGAAGTCCTGCAGCGCACGGCCGAGATCGTTGTAGTTCTGTGCCTCGTTGACGAACCGCCGGCCGAGACTGTTGACCATCAGCGATCCGGCGCGGGCCCGCTCGGTCAGGATCAGACGGAACATCGGCGTGCCGTCGATCTGCTCGCCGGGGATCGCGATCGAGGGGCACCACCAAGCCTCGCTCATACTGCCGAGTGCGGCGCCCTGCGCCATCGCGATCCGCAGCCCATCGCCGGTGGCTCCCGGGACGCCGACGGGTGCCAGCATCGGCCCGCGCAGGAACGACTTGACCAGTTGAGGATCGCGCTCGAAGCCGCCGGTGGCGAGCACGACCGCGTCGGCATCGGGGCGCTCGGTGACCCGGACCCCCGGGCGGATCTCGACGCCCGCATCCAGGCACGCGGTCAGCATCCCGGCGATCATCGCCCGTCCGAGGGTCAGGGTGCCGCGCGCACGCCGCTCGGCCAGCTTCTCCCGGTCGATCTCGCCGGTCGCGAGCTCGGCGTAGGTGATCGGTCCGGTGATGTTGGGCGCCGAGCGGATCATCGCCGCGACTTCGGGCGTGGGGTCGAACGGCATCGGCTCGAGCGTACGACCGCCCTGCGGACGGCCGCCGTCGAACTCGGCGTGGTAGTCGCAGTAGGGAATCGACTGCAGCTGGAGGGGCGACTCGCGCTGTAGGCGCGCCGCGGCCGGTCCCGCCTCGCGGGCGAACACGTCGATCAGCTCGGCGTCGGTGTCGCCGATCGCGAGCGAGTGCAGGTACGCGCGGGCCTGCTCGGGCGAGTCGTCGTGCAGGCCATCGTGGGCGGGCATCCACGCATTGCCGCCCGACAGCGCGGTCGTGCCGCCGAGCCGCTCGCCCTTCTCATAGACGGTGACCTTCGCACCTGCTCCCGCCGCGGCCAATGCTGCGGCGAGCCCTGCGGCGCCGCTACCGATCACTGCAACCGAACGGCTCATGGGCGGATGTGAAGGCGGTCGGATGACATCGGGATCGAGACTTGGATCGAG
The DNA here is from genome assembly GCA_963769695.1 of uncultured Solirubrobacterales bacterium. Taxonomy (GTDB): domain Bacteria; phylum Actinomycetota; class Thermoleophilia; order Solirubrobacterales; family Solirubrobacteraceae; genus Palsa-465. The sequence goes on from CAVYMX010000008.1 coordinate 534,483, forward strand.
TTCGAGCGGTGGCGGCTCAGGCAGCTCGCGATCGGATGCCAGCCTATTTGCAACAGCTGATATGTAACACATCGCGCCTGCGCGGGGCTCGGGCCGCACCGATCATGAGTCGCCCTCGCGGCGGAAGATCTCGCCGAAGTAAGTTGGGCGCCTGAGCCCCCGCTCATAGTCCTCGGTCCGGCGCACGGCGTCCGCAACGCGTTCCCAGCCTTCGGCCGTCTCGAGCTCAGCCAGCAGCGAGCGCGGGTCGATCTCGGGCTCGGCGGCGGTCCGCTGCTCGACTCTGGTCGCGAGGTTCTCGAGGATGCCGATCGCCGCCCACACCTGGCCACGTGCAGCCGAGCCGCAGTCGGGCAGCACGCGCTCCCTGAGCGCCGCCGCGACGAGCGTCAGCAGCTCCTCGGCGGTCAGGTACCGCGTCACCGCACGGCCCCCCGTCCGTCCCCGCCGCGCCCGTCCGTGACGCGCCCGTCCGTGACGCGCCTGAGCATCCCCCGCGCGGCGCTGCCGTGGCCGAACTCCCAGATCAGCCCGCGCAGATCGGGCGGTGACGCGGCCGCGCTCAGGCGCAGCAACTTGATCTCCATCGCCATCCGGACCCACGCGACCGCGACCTCCCACCAGCGCAGGAGCTCCGGCTCGAGGGCACGCCCAGAGAGCTCGGAGTACTCCGCGATCACCTTGTGCCGAGGCCAGGCGTTCATCACCAGATCGTCCGGCGCCCGCGTGCCCATCAGCAACCAGGCGAGGTCGTAATGTGGGTCGCCGGGCCGCGCGTCCTCCCAGTCGAGGACTGCCACAACCTGATCGCCGGCCCAGATCAGGTTGCCCAGGCGGTAGTCGCCGTGCACCAGGACTGGGTGCGGGGTGCTCGGTATCCGCGCCGCGAGCCAGCGGCGCACGAGCTCTCCGATCAGGATCGGGCGCCGCCGCCGCTCGGCCTCGTACACCGCTCCCCAGCGCCGCAGCAGATTGCTCGCGCACGTTTCCCCCGCGGCGCGTTCGCGACCGAGCCCAACGGCTTGGATCTGCACGAGCCGGCACACCAGCTCACGGCCGATCGCCTCCCCGCGGGCCGGTGCGATGTCAAGCGGGACAAGGATCTCGCCGGCGACGAAGCGCGCGACGAGCGCAGGCGTGCCGAAGCGCTCGCCGGTGCCGTCGACGTCGAGGACCTCGGGCGCGGGCACGCCGGCCGCGCGGGCTCGGTGCAGCCAGCGCGATTCGGCGGCGACGTCGTAGGGCTCGAGCGGCCCCGACGCGGGCGGAATCCGGACCACGAGTCGCGGACCGCCGTCGCCTGACCCGATCAGGTTGGCGTGCGACATCCCGCCGCTGTGGGCGTTGGCCGGCTCGACCGCGATCGGCTCGCCGGCCAGCTCGGCGAGCCGCTCCTCTAGCGCCGCGAGAACCGGGAACCCGATCATCCGGACCGCGGCGGCTGGGGTCGGTACTGGTACGAGGAGCTGCGCGAGATGCCGATCTGCAGGCTGCCGACAGTCGGGGGGCCGTCGTCGAGCGCGATCCTGCAGATGTGATCGAACAGCAGCATCGGCTGCGCTGCAAGCGTGTCCTCGATAGGCACCGAGAGGTCGAGCGTTTCGACCGTCTCGAGCCGCTCGCCGTGATCCTTGCCGGCCCAGCCGCCGTAGCCGACGCCACCGACATAGCCGCGCAGCAGTCGCTCGTAGGCGATGGTCGACCGGGCGCCGGTCTCATCCTCGAACGTGACCGTGCCGCCCTCGACGTCCCGCGTGCCGTCGGACAAGATCAGATCGTGCCCGACGGCGCGGAGCCGCCTGCTTCCGTCGGCATCGACGATCACCCCGTCGCAGTAGGCGACGCTCCCGTCCCGAGCCTCATTGAAGATCAAGTGAACGTCGGCGCGATCGAAGTGGTGTTGGAGCCACAGGTGCAGACCCTGTCGCTCGCGCGCGCGCCGCAGGCCCCATGAGCGATCGCGGATCGTCGGCGCCGAGACGAGCTCGAGGCGCTCGCCGTCGAGTACGACCACGCCCGAGGACGCTCCGAGCTGCACAAAATGACGGAACGCCGACCGGTCGCTGCCTTCGCCGAAGACGAACGGCGTGAACTGCACCGGGCCGCCGCCGGCACGGAAGTCCAAATCCCATTCGATCCCCAGTTCCGAGCGTCCGAGCTGCCAGCGCCAGCGCTCGAGTGGCTTCTGGACCGAGAACCGCAACGGACCGATCGCCGGATCGGCGAAGTCCTCGGGAGTCGTGCGGCGCGCAAGCCGGAGCAGTCGCTGCTCGGCCGGCAACAGGACGTAGACGACCGCGTCCATCCTGCCGGTGTTGCGGTACTGCCCCAGCCCGACACCCAGTGCGATCCGGCCCTCCGGATCGTGTGCATTCCAGTAGAAGCGGTCCATCCAGTTCTCGTCGGGAGCCGAGGGCCGCAGGACGGGCTCGGCGGTCTGGTGGATCAGATAATCGTCCCAGCCGGTGATTGTCATCGCTTGCACTCCGGCCAGGCCTGGAGCGCCGGGGTTCGCTCCATGTCGACGACCTCGTGGCGGTCGATCCCGAGCTCGCGCAGACGGCCCTTGATGACCCGCTCGCTACCGGTCTTGGGAAACGCGGCCCGCCGCTCGTAGTAGCGGGGGAGCATGTACCCGGGCAGGTTGGCGCGGAGGTGCGCCTGCAACGCCGGCAGCTCGGGATCGCCGGTGACGTCGAGCTTGACGTCGTCCTCGCCGAGCGGCGAGGGTATGCCGTAGGCGGCAGCCTCGACGACGCCGGGGGCGAGCAGCGCGACCCGTTCGATGCTCTGGGCGGCGACGTTCTCGCCACGACGGCGGATCCGATCGGCCGTCCGTCCGAGGAGGTGCAGCAGACCGTCCTCGTCGAAGAAGCCGATGTCGCCGGTGTGGAAGACGAAGTCCCGGAACGCTCGCGCCGTCTCCGCGTCACGACGCCAGTACCCCTCGATCGCCATGTGCGGGATCCGCGGCCGGAACACGAGTTCGCCGCGCTCGCCTGCCGGCAGCGGCCAGCCGCGCTCGTCGACCACGCCGTACTCCGTCCACGCCGCGGGATGCCCGACGGCCGTGACCGGGTCCTGGTCGTCGTGGTCGCGTCGCATCGGCACCGGATAGCACTCGGTCATGCCATATGTCTGCCACAGGACTTGCACGCCGAAGCGGCGCTGGAACTCGGCCTTGTCGGGCGGCGGCGGCGTGCAGAACACCTCCCGCACGGGATGGTCGGTGCTCGGAGCGGCGCGTGCCTGCAGCATCGCCGCCATCGGTCCCATCAGAACGACGAAGTTGGCCTGGTCCTCGCCCGCCTGCTGCCAGAAGCGCGAGGCGCTGAAGCGAGAGCGCAGCGCACCCTGACAGCCGACGTGGAGCGAGCCCATCGCGACGTGGTGCAGCGCCGCCGCGTGATACATCGGCAACGGGGTCATCAGTACGTCGGCTGGAGTCCACCCCAGCGCGTCGACGCTGAGCGCCGAGTACATGTACAGCAGGTGGTGGCTGTACATGGCGCCCTTGGCGCCGCCGGTCGTTCCGGACGTGTACTGAATCAGCGCCAGCTCGGAGGAATCGCTCTGACGCTGAGCGGGCGCCGGTCCTGCCGGCTGGCGCAGCTCCGACCACGGCACGAGCGGTACCTGCTCCCACGATTCTCCGGCGACGAGATCGGCGACGACCACGCGCCGGAGCGTCGGCGGTGGGGCCAGCGTCCGCAACGAGCGGAGCTGGTCGTGCGCAGTCAGCAGGGCGCTGATCTCGCTGTCCGCGAGCAGCCTCGTCAGCGTCTCGCCGTGCTCCCGAGCGTTGATCGGGACGGAGATGCACCCGGCTGCAAACGTGCCTAGCATTCCGGCGACGAACTCGATCCGGTTGCCCATCAGCAGCCCGACGTGCTCGCCACTGCCGACACCCAGCCGCGCCAGTCCCGCGGCGATCCGCTGGACCTCGGCCGAGACCTCGCCGACCGTCCACGTCGGCCCGCCGTCAAATCTCAGCCACGGCGCCTCGGGTGCCTCCGCAGCACGCCGCCTGAGCACGCCCAGCAGCGTGCGCTCGCGCGGCTCGAACGCCGTCGCGTGCGGCCCGAGGTCGGGGCCGGTGCCGCGGCGCAGTACCGCTGCTTGTCCCTGCGCGGCGATCACTTGATCGGCGTGAACAGCGGCACGCCCGGCTCCCGCAGGTGCCGGTAGAGGTTCGGAATCTCGGGCAGCGCGCTCAGCTCGTCGTACCTCCGGGTAGTCGTCGACTGCGCACGCTGCCTGAGGTCCTCGGTGAGCGCCGGCGGCGCGCCGGCACAAGCGATGAACGTATTCAGATGGTTGGCGAACAGCCAACCGCCGTACTGCACCCGCATCCGCTCTGGCCATCCGATCATCTCCATGTACAGCTCGTCGCGTACATCGCTGAGGATCGACTGAGCGCTCGCGATCTCGTCGGTTGTCAACTGTCTGAGCTCGGCGCCGCGGCGCGCGAACACCTGCATCCGCAGCAGACGATCGAAGAATTCCAGTGGCTCGGTCGTGATCGAGCCGTACGGGTCGTGGAGCACCTCGACCTCACCGGGGATCTCATACATGAACGAGATTGCGTCCATCGCGACCTTGTCCGGACCCGGCGCCCAGGGCAGGAAGTCGTTGCGTAGATCCGTGTACTCGATGAAGAACAGGCGCCGGCCGCCGGCGCTCGGGTATGGTCCGTGGCCGCTGAGCCCGTCCCGCTGCTCGCCGTGGAGCAGCAGTGCAAACGTCGCTGCGATCCCGCTCAGGCGGCGGGCTTCTCGGAGCCGCTCAGGGTCGACCGGCTCGAGCGTCGCCTCGAGCTCGGCGAGGCGGTCGGCATCGAGGATCCGATGCGAGCCGCCCTCCGACGGCGGGAACACTCCCTGGTCCGCACCGCGGAACGCATTGGACACCGCGACGGTGAAATCGCAGATCGTCGCGAGATCCTCGCGGCGATCGTCGACGACGGCGGCGAGCGGATCGGCGCGGGCGTCCAGCAGCCGCAGCTGCCGGGCCGAGAGGTATCCGCACGGCATCATCGTGACTTGGATCCAACCAGGCCGGAAGGCAGGCTCGCGCATCCGCCGGCCCAGCTCGGCGTAGGGCATGCAGGCCGCGACCTCCCGCAAGAGCCATGGCCCGTGGTCGTAGACCACCTCCCAGCCGACGACTGAACGCCGCGGGACATCAAACAGGAACGAGTTCAGGCGATCGCGGTTCTCGCCGCGGACGAACGACGCCTGACGCTCGCCGTAGCCGAGCACGACGTCATTGATCGCACGCGTGCTCGGCGACGAGCGCACGCCGGTCCTCATGGCCGCCCGGCCCCAACCGTGCCGTAGCGCTCGATCAGCTCGGCGACCGGGCGTGACTGCCTCAGCCGGCGCGCCGTCAGCTGAGCGCGCCTGCGCTCGGTCTCCTCGGCGTCGATCCGGCCATTGCAGAGTGCCACCGCGTAGATCTCCGCGGCGTCCCGCTCCGAGCACAGGCCCGCCCGGACGTCACGCGCCACGTGTTCGGGGTCGCGCAGGATCGGATCGCCATAGCCCGAGCCCCCGGCGACCCACATCACATGCATGTCGCCGAGGCCCAGCGTGGCGCGATCCTTGGACTCGAGCACCTCGATCGCCCGCGATGCAACCCCCTCGGCCGACATCGGAATCGCGCCGCGCTCGAACTGCGCGCGAACATCGGCGTCGCGGAGCAGCAGGTTTCCGTTGTTGGCGCACGGATAGCCGCCGTAGACCCCGGGCGCCTGCGGCTGGCCGGCCCCATGGCCCGCGACCGTGACCTCCACATCGCACGGAGCATCGTGCGGGATCACCGCATACTCGACGCCCGTGCCGCCGCGGTACATCCCGTGGCCGTAGGTCTCCGAGCGACGCCGCCGGTACAGCTGCAGCAGCGGGAACACGCGCTCGTTCGCCTCGACGTTGGAGCAGGTCGCCGAGACGCATTCGAAGTAGCCGCCGCAGTCGATCCCGTCCTTGAACGACCGGGCCCCGCCGCCTCCGGCCGCCATGTCGAACAGCAGGTTTGCAAACACGCCGCCGTACTGGTCGATGCCCGCGTGGATCGGAACGTTGGCGAGCGGGTACCAGACGCCCATCGCCTCGTCGCGATAGGTCTCGCTGGAGGCGAGCATCTTCGCGAGCACGACCTGCGCGACGTTCTCGACCGCCTCCTCGGCGCCGATGCTCGCGCCGCTGACCCCCGCCGGGTAAGTGGCGTTGATCACTGAGCCCGGCTCGGCGAGCACCTCGACTACCCGGGTCAGCCCTCCTGTGGCCCACGGGATGTCGTGGCACAGGGTCACGAGCACCGCCGTCATCACACCGCCTCGCAGCGCGCTCTGGGTGCCGTTCAGCATGCTGCGCGCCTGCTCGGCGGAGCCGGCGAAGTCGAACGTCAGCCGGTCGCCATACTTGTGCAGCCGTACGCAGACCTCGTAGAGGTTCTCCTTGCTGAGCCCGTCGTGGTCGAGGTACACGTGGTCGAACCACTCGCCGTCGGGGAGCTCCCGCAGCCGGCTGCGCAGGCGCCCCTCGGCCTCGTCCTGCACGCGGGCGATCGTAGCCTTGAAGCGCTCCTTGCCGTACCGCGCGATCACCTCCTTGATCCGCCGCCGGGTGACGCTCTGCGATGCGACCCGGGCGCGGAAGTTCAGCGCGTTGAGCATCGGTGTGCGGCTGTTGCGCAGGAACATTGCTTCGATCTCCCGGCAATACCGGCCGCGATCCATCAGCTTGATCGGCGGCACCAGCGGAGGCTCCTCGTAGACGTTGGTCGAGCCGACGCAGAAGCTGCCGGGCACCGGGCCGCCGACATCCGGGTCGTGCATGACGACAGCGCCCCAGGCGACGACCTCGTCATCGACGACGATCGGCGTGACAGTGACGACGTCGTTGTAGTGGATCGCCCCGCACCAGGGGTCGTTGAGCACGTACATGTCGCCGTCGTTGATCTCGTCAAACGTCTCGCGTACCGCGTGGACCGCCATGTCGAGCGCGGTCGTGTGGAACAGGATGTAGGTGCCGGCGAACACGCCGTTGCCCTCGCCATCGGTGATCCCGGAGTTGAAGTCGTAGGCCTCGTAGATGAACGTGCTTCCCGATGTCATCGCGGCGGTCATCGCCTGCTCGTCGTTGATCGCCCATAGACGGTTGCGGATCACCTCGTAGGTGATCGCGTCGAGTTCGGCGGCACCCACCGCCCCGCTCGCTGCCGGAGCCCCGCTCGCTGCCAGAGACACGATCGCGAGATTGCCGTAGCGGTCGACGTCCGCGCTGAACCCCGGCGGGACGAGCACGGTGTCACCGTAGCGCTGCACGAGCGCGGGACCCGTGAGGCGGTTGCCGTTGGTGAGCTGAGAGCCGTCATAGACGGTCGTGCCAACGAGTCCGTGCCCGTGGAAGAACGCCTTGCGCGTCTCCGTGATCGCGCCGGACGCGTCCTCGCTACCGGCGGGGTCGTTCGGCAGGTCCTCGAGGAATGTCGGGACCGTGGCCGTGACCCGGAACGTCATTACCTCGACGCCGGCCTCCGGGAACGCCGAGTGCTCACCGTACACCCCCTCGTAGGTGCGCGTGAAGGTCTCGATCAGTGCCTCGAGCTGCGCCTTCGTCACCTCGGCCCCGGTGGTCGAGTCGATCTCGAGCTCGTGGACCTGCGCCTGGAAACGCATCAGCAGCGTGTGGCGGAACGTCACCCTCGGCAGCTCGCCGCCGGTCTCCTCGGCGATCTGCGCAGCGGCCTCGGCCTCGAGCTCTTGCAGCACGGTGCTGACTGTGCTCGCGTCCTCGTCACTGAACGGCGACCGCACCGGGCGCGTGCGCTCGAACGTGTGCACGAGGTCGGCCGTGAGCATCCCGACGGCGCTGAACGCGGTCGCGTCGGCGAGCGCATAGATCGCTTTCGCGCCCGCCTCGGCGGCGTACCCGGTCGCGTGCGCGGCGGCGGCGCCGCCATAGGCAAACAGCACGTAGTCCCGCGGGTCGTGACCCCGCTCGATCGTGACCCCGCGCAGCAGATCGGCCATCCGCGCGTCGAGGATCCGGTGGACTCCGGCCGCAACCTCGATCACCGGCTGCCCGAGCCGCTGCGCGACGGGCTCGAACGCACGCTCGGCGGCCCGGACATCCAGCTGCATCTCGCCGCCGAGGAACGTGTCCGGGTCGAGGTAGCCGAGCAGCAAGTTCGCGTCGGTCACGGTCGGCTCGGTTCCGCCCCGGCCGTAGCAGGCCGGCCCGGGATCGGCCTGCGCCGAGTGCGGACCGACCTTCAGGACTCCGAGCTCGTCGACCCAGGCAATCGAGCCGCCTCCGGCGCCGATGCTCTTGACCGCGACCTTCGGCACGCAGAACACATACTGATCGATCACCGGGGCGCGATCGAACTCGAGCTCGCCGCCCGAGATCAGCGAGACATCGAACGAGGTCCCGCCGACGTCGGTGCAGATCACGTTGTCCTCGCCGTAGGCGCGCCCGAGAAAGCGCGAGCCGAGTGTGCCACCGACAGGACCGGAGTCGAGCAGCTTGATCGCCTGGCTCGCCGCCCGCGCGATCGGCATCACGCCGCCCTCAGCGGTCATCACCAGCACCGCCCCGGTCAGGCCGCCGTCGCGCAGAAGTCCTTCCAAGCGGTTGAGATAGCGTTCGATCGGGGGGCTGAGGTAGGCGTTCAGCGCGGTCGTGACTCCGCGCTCGTACTCGCCCAGCACCGGCGCGAGATCGACCGAGGTCGAGACGAACACACCTGGAAGCTCGGCGCGGAGCGCCGCGGCGATGCGCTGCTCGTGGGCCGGCGAGAGAAAGCTCCACAGCAGGCACACCGCGACAGCCTCGACCTCGCGCTCTCGGACCCAGCGCACGGTCCGCCCGATCTCCTCGTCAGAGAGCTCGACGACGACCGCGCCCTTGTAGTCGACCCGCTCGTTGACGCCGACCACGAGCTCGCGCGGGACGAGCTCTGGGTCGGCGAGGTCGAGCTGCGCCATGTGGACGCGGTCGCGCTCGGAGATGCCGGCGACCTTCTGGAACACCCGTCCGATCGCCAGCGTGTCCTCGTGACCGCGGGTTGTGACGAACGCCGTCCGCGCGCCGTCGCGCGCGATCATCGTGTTAGTGGCGATCGTCGAGCCGTGGATGAACTGCTCGGTGCCCCTGAGCAGCTCCGGGAGCGAGATGCCGATACTCGTGGCGGCCGCGGCAACCGCGTCGAGCACGCCCTGGGCGAGGTCGCCGTGATCGGTCGGCGACTTGGCGATCACGAGCTTGCGCCCGGGACCGACGTAGACGACGCAGTCGGTGAACGTTCCACCAATGTCGACGGCGATGCGGGTCACGGCGCGATCAAACGGAGAGGCGGTTGCCGAGCATGATCGGGTCGCCCCGACGCTGGACGTCCACAGCGATCGTCAAGGCGCACGTCGGACATCGGAAGTACCGCACGACCAGCACCTCGGTGAGTCCGTATGCGTTCAGCGCGCTCAGTTCATCGATCGGGCCCTCGTGGACGACCGAGCCGAGCTTCGGGTCGCGGTCGGCCGGGCCGTAGTCGTAATCGCAGCGGGCGCAGCGCAAACGCCCAGGGCCGTGACCGTCCCGACTCAGGATCAGGACGTCGCCGATGCGGCTCGTTCCGGTGGTGCCCTCGCTCACGCCGTGGCCCAGGGGTCGCCGTCATCCAAGCGCTTCCAGAAATCCGTCCAGCCGTAGCCGGTGCGGCCCTCGGACTGAAAGCGAGACAGCGCCTGTCCGATCCGCATCACGGCCTTGGTGGCGGGGCTGCGGTGGCGCAGCGGGATGAACGCGATCACAGTCGCGTCGGCATGAAACCGAGTGCCGTCCGCGGTCTCGATATCGACCGTGTAGCCACCTTCGAACGTGGGCGCGCCGTCGTAGTCGAACTCCGACTCGATCACGGCGTTGCCCCCGGTATGCGTGGTGCCGTCGGGGGTGACGATCAGGCCGCCGGTCGCCGCCTCCGTCTCGGACAGGCCGATGCGCGATGCCGAGACGCAGGTCCCGTCGTCCATAATGGGCAGCGACTGGCGCCAGTACACGGGTGAGACCCACTCCCGCGGGCCCCATGAGTGGTCGCGGAACGAGAGACCGTGTTTGATCTCGAAGCGCTGACCCCCGACCTCGACCGTGCCGGTGAGGATGCCGAACTGCTCGTAGTGGTCTCGCGCCAGCGGCAGGTTGCCGTCGCTCATGTCGCCCGTGGCGGTGATCCGCTCGAGGTTGGGATGCAGGCAGTTGAAGGCGAGGTCGACGGTGGTCGGCACACGCGGCTCGTCGCGCAGCGCCCGGCGGGTGTCTCTCGCGAGCAGCGAGGGATCGGCAAGCAGCGCTGCGGCGTCGTCGTAGACAATGTGCAGGCTCCGCAGCGGCTCGCTGACCTCGACCTCCATCCCGCCCGCTGCGAGCCGGACGTTCTCGGTGATCGGTGTCCGCCGGTAGTCGAACGCGATCGTGCCGTCGGGCAGCGGCAGGTTGAGGGTCATCTCGGCGTAGCCCTGGTTGACGCGGTTGGCGACCCGCAGCATCCCGCCGACGCCGCTCGCCTCGTCATACAGGCTGAAGTACATGCTCTCGCTGAACAGCGGCTCGTCGGTGGCCGCGTGTAGCGCCTCGTCGGAGGCCTGATATGGAACGGTCTCGGCCATGCGCTCACTCATCAGAACGACCGTGGTAGCCCGAGATGCTCGGCGAGCGTGTTTCTCGCCATCTCGTTCGTGATCGGCCCGATCCGGAACAGACGCGCATCGCGCCAGTAGCGCTGCATGTCGGTCTCGGCCGAATAGCCCATCCCGCCGAGGATCTGGATGCCGAGGTCGGCTGCGCGGACCGCTGCCTCGGAGGCGACGATCTTGGCCATCGTCGTCTCCTCGAAGCATTCCTTGCCCTGGGCCTGGAGGGTCGCTCCCTGGTAGACGAGCAACTCGGACTGACGGCGCCAGATCGCGATGTCGGCGATGTAGTGCTGGAGGATCTGGAACTGGCCGATCGGCTTGCCGAACGCGTGCCGCTCCTTCACGAACGCGAGCGCGTCCTCAAGGATCCCATCGAGGATCCCGCAGCAGAAGGCCGACAGCATCAGACGCTCGTTGTTGAGCGTCGGTAGCAGCATGTACCAGGCGCGGCCGGGCTCGCCGAGGACGAGCTCGTCGGGGACGAACGCCTCGTCGAGCCCGACATCGCACGACCCCAGACCGCGCATGCCGAGCTTCGGAATCTCGGAGATCGTGACGCCGTCGGTATCGGTCGGGACCAGGAACAGGGTGACGCCCTGGTGGCGCTTCTCGACGTTGCGATCGGTGCGGGCGAGCAGCAGGATGTAGTCGGCCACCTGAGCCGAGGTGCACCACGTCTTGTTGCCGCTGATCACCCAACCCCCCTCGGCCCGCTCCGCGTGGCAGCGCATCCCTCCAAGCAGGTCGGTGCCGCCGCCTGGCTCGGTGAATCCGATCGAGAAGCGGGCCTCGCCGCGGACGATCGCGGGCAGGAACCGCTGCTTCTGCTCCTCGGTCCCGTACAGGCCGACCGACTTGGCGCCGGCGAACGAGGTCAGGCCCCAGACCCAGGTCATGCCCGCGAGCGAGCGCGCCAGCCCGCGCGCGAGTATCGACTGCACGAAGATGTCGCCGCCCTGGCCGCCGTATTCCTCAGGAACGCTGATCCCGTGGTAGCCGGCCTGGGTCAGCTTGTCCCACAGGTCCAGCGGGTACTCCTGCTCGCGTCGCTCGATCTCCCGGGCGTAGTCCTTGGGCACCTCGCGATCAACCCAGTCGCGCACGGTGTCTCGGAACAGCTTCATCTCATCGCTCAGTTCAAAGTCCATGTGCTCTCCGGTCTGGGGTGTCGGGCCCGCACGGGCCGAGGGTCACGATTGCCCGATCGGCGCCTCGGAGCGCCGCTCGGAGCCGGACTCGATTCGAGGCGCCTCGGTCATGCCGCGGCTCCGTAGCTCCTCGGCCAGCTGTTCGCGCAGGCGGAACTTCTGGATCTTGGTCCCGGACATCGGCCAGTCGGTGACGAAGCGCACGTATCGGGGGACCTTGAAGGTGGCGATCTGGCCGACGCAGTAGTCGATGACATCCTGCTCGGTGGCCGGGCTGCCGGCCCTCAGCTGGACGAATGCGGCCGGGACTTCCCCGTAGCGGGCATCGTCGGCACCCACCACCTGGACGATCTCGATCTCTGGATTACCCGCCAGGAATGCCTCGACCTCAATCGCCGAGACATTCTCGCCGCCCACCTTGAGCATGTCCTTGAGGCGGCCCGCGTAGCGGAGCCTGCCGTCGGCGTCCTCACTGACGAGGTCGCCGGTATGGAAGAAGCCGTCGGGGTCGATCGTCTTGGCGGTGAGCTCAGGATCCTTGTAGTAGCCCTCGAACCTGGAGTAGCCGCGGAAGCACAGCTCCCCTACCTCATTCACGGGCTTGCGCTCCCCCGTCTCGGGATCGACGACCTTGACCTCCATCCCGTCGACCGGATGGCCGAGGGTGTTGATCCTGACCTCGTAGGGATCGTCGGGCAGCGGCAGCGTCAGGTTGGTCGCACATTCGGTCGATCCGTACGACGTGACCTGAGCCGCCCAGGGCATCAGAGCCTCGAACTGGGCCAGTCGCTCCGGCACGCAGATGTTCTGGATCACGCGGATCGAGCTCAGCTCAGCCTGTTTGAACCGCGGATGATTCAGAACCCCGAACCAGATCGTCTCGAACGCCGGATAGGCGACAGTTACGCGCTCGTCCTCGAGCATGCGCAGGGCCACATCGGGATCGAAATGGCCCGCGTGGCAGTAGCGAGCGCCGGCCGAGAAGCAGCCGATCATCGGCACCAGGCCGCCGCAGTGGAACAGCGGCAGCGGATCCCAGAAACGATCCTCCGGCGTCAAGAGGAAGCGGGTCAGCGCGACGCTGCGCCCCTGGCGGACGACTGCTTCGTGGCTGATCAGGCAGCCCTTCGGCCGCGCGGTCGTACCTGACGTGTACATCAGCAGCGCGACATCGCGTACCCGCACACGCACCTGGAGGTCCTCGACCTCTTCCTGGTCGATGACCTGGCCGCCCGCCTCGAATTGCTCGCGCGTGAGCATGCCCACGGACGTGCCGCCAAGATCCACGATCTGGCGCAGCAGCGGCGCCGCGCTGAGCGCCAGCGCGCGGGGATCCTGTCCGGCCAGGTCGGTGAAGACCTCGGCCAGCAGTGCCGGGTAATCGACGGTGCCGGCCGGGCCGGCGGCAGTCAGCAGGACCTTGACATCGGCGTGGGATACGACGTGGGTGAGCTCGTGGGTCTTGAAGCGCCCGTTGACCGGCACGCCGATCGCACCGAGCTTCGCTGCCCCGATCAGCGCCAGCACGTAGTCGAGGTTGTTCGGCATCAGGATCCCGACCTTGTCGCCGGGCCCGATGCCGGCCCCCCGGAGCGACCGCGCGAAGCCGTCGCTCAGCTCAGCCAGCTGCGGGTACGTCGAGCGCGAGTCGGGAAACACCAGCGCGACGGCGTCCGACTGGGATGCCTGACGGTCGACGAGGTCGCCGAGCGTCGTCACCTCGATCCACGGTCGCTGCATCGCCAAAGCCTACGCTGTGACGGCCGTGGCAGCGGCCCGCGCGCCTGCCCCGATGTGACGCACGGCCAGGTACGCGAACGTCATCGCCGGACCCAGCGTCGCGCCAGGTCCCGCGTACTTGGTTCCCATCACCGAGGCGGACACGTTGCCGGCGGCGTACAGGCCGGGGATCGAGGTCCCGTCGGCCCGCAGCACCCGTGCATCCTCATCGGTGAGCAGGCCTCCCTTCGTGCCCAGGTCACCGGGCCAGATCGCGAACGCATAGAACGGGGGCTTTTCGACCCGGGCGAGATTGGGGTTCGGGTAGTGGGGGTCGCCGTAGTACTGGTCGTAGGCGCTCTCGCCGCGGTGGAAGTCATCGTCCGCGCCCTTGTCGACGAGCGCGTTGTAGCGCTCAGCCGTCTCGCGCAGCGCCGCCGGTGGCACACCGATGCGCAGCGCGAGTTCCTCGAGCGTGGGGGCCTCGAACGCCGCCCCGGTGTCGCGCCATGCCTTCGGCATCGGCATCCCGGGCACGTGGCCGGCGATGATGTTGCGCTTCCAGGCCGTCGAGTCGATGATCTGCCAGCACGGGACGTGGCTGACTCCGGTGGCATGACCCGCGAGCAGCGTCTGGATGAAAATGATGTACGGAGTCGCCTCGTTGACGAATCGCTTGCCGGCGCCGTTGACGATGAACTGCCCGGGGTACTGGCGCTCAGCCACCAGCCCGACGAGCGATCCGTCGGCGGCCGCGGGCATCACCGGCTGCCACCAGGCGTCCTCCATCAGATCCGTCGCCGCCCCCAACGCCTCGCCGGCGATGATCCCGTCACCCGTGTTGGTGGCCGCCCCGAGGCTCCAGTCCTGGGTGATCCCCGGCTGGTAGCGCTCGCGCATCTCAAGGTTGTGCTCAAAGCCGCCGCTCGCCAGCAGCACGCCGTGCCGCGCCGCGATCTTGAACGGCCGCCCGTTCCGCTCGGCCTCGACTCCGATCACGCGGCCTTCGGCATCGGTGATGAGGCTCTTCATCGGCGCCTCGCGCCAGATCTCGATGCCACGATCGCGGAGCGTCAGCCGCAGCCGCGTGGTCAGCGCTTGACCGCTGGCGCCGATGCGCTCGCCGGTCGTCCGCGCCCGCAGCACCCGCCACGCGAGCTTCAGCAGCACCTTCTTGTGCCTGACTCCGCCCCACCGGATCGCGAGCAGATCATGGAGGTCGATCGAGGTGATCCAGGCTCCGAGCGGCAGCTGCATCCGCCGCACGCCCGGGTGCAGCGTCTTCATCTCCTCGCCGAGCAGCCGGCGGTCGATCGGACGGGCCCAGAGGCCCCGGCCGAGCGGGTTGCCCCCCTTCTCGGGGTGGTAGTCCGAATAGCCGCGGATCCAGAAGAAGCCGTCGGCCATATAGCTGCTCTGGCTCTCGAGGAACTCCATCATCTTCGGCGCCTGCTCGACGTAGCGCTCGATCCGGGCGCGGGAAACCCGATCACCGGCGATCGCCACGACGTAGTCGATGATCTGCTGGGGATCGTCGCGCTGTCCTTCGCGAAGCAGCGCCGGCGCGTTCGGAACCCAGGCGCCACCGCCCGAGCGGGCGCTCGAGCCGCCCCAGTACTGACTCTTTTCGATGATCAGCGGCTGTAGCCCCTCGGCGCGAGCCGTCAGTGCGCCAACCATCCCGCCGGCTCCGGAGCCGACGACTAGGACGTCGACCTCGTGGTCGAACTGGACGCCCGGCTCAGTCACCGTCTAGGCCAAACATGCGCTTATTAGCAAGGATACCTGTTGACGGCATTCCGGCACGTCTCCGCGACCGCTCAGCGCAGATGGGCCTCCGGGTCCGGGACCTTGACGCGGCCCTCGCGCAGGCCCGCGAGCAGCTCGTCGATCTCCGTGGTTGGAGGGGTCGCGCACACCGAGCGCCGACCACAGGCGCATCGTGCAGATCAGGAACGCGACGAACGCGGTGTAGTCCACGGCGCCACTGAGGCCGAAGCGCTCGACCATCGCGCCGAACGACTCGTCGGTCACCTGGCCGCGCGAGACCTGGCGGATGTAGTCGACCAGCTGACGCTCGTCGTCGGCCAGATCCCCCTCGCGCCCCTCCCGGATCGCGTCGATCGCGTCCGGTCGCACGCCGACGGCAATCGCGTCGGGAAGGTGAATCGGCAGCACACCCCGGTAATCGAAATCGACGCTCAGCACCACGTCGGCGAGCTCGCGCTCGGCATCGGTGTACGAGCCCCGGAGCGAACCCTGGCGCACGACGGCGCCGAGGTTGTTGAGCGCGGCGGCCACGGGCGGGCTGTTCAGCAGCGCCCCGTGGTAGTCGCCCGGGACCGCTCGTCCGGTATTCCTCGGTCAGGCTATCGAGCCTCGCGAGGACAAAGTCGTAAGCCTCGAGCTGTTCAGGGGCAATCTCGCTGCGCTGCGGTCGTGACGGTGGGCGTCTTGACACTGAGCACTCCTCCCGGGTCTGGGGGCGGCGGGGCCACGCCGCGCCGTCCGTTCTATGGGGATATGGTTTCTAACAAACGTTTGGTGGCTTCTCCAACTGAGGGTGGATTGTGATGGCTGCGACAGGCCCTACGGTCGATACGCGTTCGCTGGACGAGCAACTGGCCCGGATCCTCGCCTCCGACCCCGACGCGATGGCCCATCCGGAGCCCGTCTGGCGAACCCTCCGCGAGCAGGCGCCGGTGCATCGAATCGGCCCGTTGGTGCTCGTCGCCCGCCACGGCGACGCCAGGGATGTGCTGCGCGACGACGAGCGCTTCAGCAGCCGGTACTTCGTCACGGGCTCGCGTCACGAGGCGATCAAGGCGTCGCTGACCGGGGCTCAGCTCGAGGCCTACGAGGAGATCGGAGCGTTCGAGTCGATGTACATGAGCCGCTCTGACGACGACCAGCACGACCGCCTGCGTGGGAGCGCGAACCGCGTGTTCACGCCACGACGGATGGCCGAGATGCGCTCCGCCGTGCAGCGGTACACCGACGAGATGCTCGCGGTGATGATCCACCAGGACGTCTCGGACCTCGTCTCGGGCCTGGCGTACCGCCTGCCGTTGATGGTCATTTCCGACATGCTCGGGGTTCCCCCCGCGGAGCGCGATCAGATCCACGAGTGGTCGAGCCAGCTCGGGCGCAACCGCGGCGGAGACGATCCGCAGGCCCTGATCGTCGCCTACCAGGCGATGCGTGAGTTCCGCCACTACGTCGAGGACATCCTGGTTCCGCTGCGCGAGAATCGCAGCGGCAGCGACCTATTGACCGCGCTGCTGGAGGCCGAGGAGAGCGCGCGGCTGTCGCCCGTAGAGCTGACCGCGATGTTCGTCGTGCTGCTGTTCGCCGGCCACGAGACCACCACCAACCTGATCTCGATCGGACTACTCGAGCTGCTGCGCAATCGCGACCAATGGGAACGGCTGTGCGCGGACCCGTCGCTCGCTCCCCGCGCCACCGAGGAGCTGCTGCGCTGGGTCACGCCGGTCCAGTACCAGTGGCGCGCCGCCCGCGCGGACACGATGCTCGGGGGGATCGAGATCGAGAGCGGCGAGACCGTCGCCGCGGTCCTGGCGGCGGCCAACCGCGACCCCGATGTGTTCGCGGATCCGGAGCGCCTGGACATCACCCGCCCCGACGCCAAGCAGCACCTGGCGATGGGACTTGGGCCTCATTTCTGCCTCGGGAACGCGCTCGCGCGCCTCGAGGGTGCGGTCGTGTTCGAGGCGCTCGCGCGCCGCTTTCCGGAGATCGAGCTGGCCGACGACTCGCCGGGATGGAAGGGCAACGCGATGATGCGCGGGCCCCGTGAGGTGCTGGTAAAGCTCGGACCTGAACGGTCAGCCCCCTGACCCAGACAACAAAGGAGAGAACATGGCCCGGATCGATTTCGACGGACAGGTGGTGATCGTCACCGGCGCGGGACGAGGGCTCGGGCGCTCCTACAGCCGGGAGCTGGCGAGTCGCGGCGCGGCCGTCGTGGTCAACGACCTGCAGCGTCAGTACGCCGACGAGACGGTCGCGGCGATCGAGTCCGACGGCGGCACGGCGGCGGCGTGCTACGACTCGGTCGCGACACCGGAGAGCGCTCAGGCGATCGTCGCCGCAGCGGTGGAGCGCTTCGGGACGGTTGACGCCGTGATCAACAACGCCGGCTTCATGCGCAACGGCTACTTCGAGACAATCTCAAGCGCGGATCTGCAGTCGCTCCTGGCCGTGCACATCGAAGGCAGCTACTACGTCACCCAGGCGGCGTGGCCGATCATGCGCGAGAAAGGCTATGGACGCGTGGTCATGACCAGCTCGGCCGGCGGCATGTTCGCGATGCAGGGCGAGAGCAACTACGCCGCTGCCAAGGGCGGCGTCTACGGCTTGGCCAAGGCGCTCGCGTACGAAGGCTCCGAGCACGGGATTCTGGTGAACACGATCATGCCGATGGCCGCGACGACGATCGCCGTCGACGACCCGGTGCCCGATTACGAGAAGCATTATCCGGCGGAACTCGCGGCCGCCTTCCGGCCGCGCCGCACGACCGAGGCGGTCGCACCGGTGGTCGCGTTCCTCGCCAGCCGTGCCTGCTCGGTCACGAGCGAGGCCTACTCGGCCGGGTTTGGCCGATACGCGCGCGTGTTCGTGGGCGAGACGCATGGCTGGGTCGCCGACGACTTCAGCCACGTCACAGCCGAGGACATCGCGCAGCATCTCGAGGAGATCCGTGACCGGGACGACTACGCCGTTCCGGCCAACATCTACGAAGAGGTCGAGTTCATCGCCGCGGCGATCGGCCTCGCCGGGCGCGGGTGAGCGGCGGTGGGTTCCGGCCACTTTGGGTGACGGCCACTACATCACTCCCTCGGGGGTGGGGCCGGACAGCTGGGCGGTGTCGAAGATCACCCGGTACTGACGGATCTTCCCGGTCTCAATCGTGAAGATCCCCGCCGTCCACAGGTGCACCTTGTGTCCGTGCTTGTCGATGCCGTGATGGTCAACGAGTGTCATCGCCCGGTTGCCGTCGGTCATCAGCAGAGGCACGTCGTCATGGTGCTGGGGTGAGTACGCGCCGTGATACTCGTAAAACGTCCGAATCGCCCGATGCCCGATCTTCGGCAGCTGAGAAGGAATCAGCAAGACCGCGTCCTCGTGGAAGAGGTTTACGACGTCATCCCATCGCGACTCGTTGACCGCCGCGTAGTAGCTGTACACCAGCGCCTTCACGGCCGTCTGGTCGTGACCCGTGCGCGCCGCTGCACGCTCGCTCTGCGCAATCTCCACGGCACCCATGCGGGCGGCGGCTCAGAGCGTGAGCGTGTCGCCCGAGCCCCCGAAGTACGCCTCCTGGAGCTCGCGCATGTCGTGGAAGTCGCTCGGCGGGCCGCTCTGCAGCACACGACCGTCGTCCATCACCGTGACGTGATCGGCGATCTGCAGCGCCTTGGTCGCGAGCTGCTCGACGAGCAGGATCGTCATGCCCTCGTCGCCGAGCTGCGCGGATGCGCTCGAACACCTCCGTGACGATCGCGGGAGCGAGGCCGGCGGACGGTTCGTCGAGGAGCAGCACGCGCGGGCGCGACGGCGAGCGCTTGTGCGATCGCGAGCATCTGCTGCTGGCCACCGGACAATCCGCCTGCGCGCTCTTCGGCGCGCTCCCGGAGCATCGGGAAGGTGCTCGAGAACCGAGAGGCACAGCTCGCGCCGCTCGGCACGGCTCAGCTTCAGCGTCCGCGTCCCGAGCACGACGTTCTCCATGATCGTGCGATTGCGGAAGATCCGCTTGCCCTCCTGGACCAGCGCGAGTCCTTCGGCTGCGCGGCGGTACGCCGGCTGCTTGGAGATGTCCTTGCCGTCGAGCGTGATCGTTCCCTGCCACGACCTTGAGCTGCCCGCAGATCGCCGAGAGCAGCGTCGTCTTGCCGACGCCGTTGCGACCGAGGACGACCTCGACCTGGCCCCGGTGCAGCTCCAGCGGACACGCCGCGGAGGACCTGGAGATCGCCGTAGCCCGACTCGAGATCTAAGACTTCGAGCAGTACGGGGTGCTCCGCCGCGGCCGAGGCCAAATCCGCGGTCGCGGGTTGCGGCGCTCGCGGCGCCGGCGCGGGCGGCTGCTCGGCGCTCTGGCTCTCGCCGAGGTAGCTCTCGATCACCCGCGGATCGGCGCTCACGGCCGCCGCCAGGCCGCTCGCGATCAGCTGCCCGAGGTGCAGCACGTGCACGGTCTCCGACACGCGCGTCACGAACCCGAAGTTGTGCTCGATCAGCACCACGGTCGCGCCGGCGCGCGCGGCCGCCTGCACGACCTCACCGAGCCGGTCGACCTCCTCCTCGCTGAGCCCCGAGGCGGGCTCGTCGAGCAGCAACAGACCCGGCCGCCCGCACAGCGCGCGCGCCAACTCGATCAGCCGCCGATTGCCGAGCGGCTGGCTGCTCGCCTCCTCATCGGCGATCCCGGCCAGCCCGACCAGCTCGAGCAGCTCCACCGCGTCCCGGCGGTCCGCAGCGCGCGAACGGCGGTAGGACGGCAGCCGCAGGATGCTCTTCAGCACGCCGCTGTTGTCGATCTGGAAGCGGCCGGACGCGACGACATCGGCGACCGACACGCCGCGGGGGATGCTGGGCGTCTGGAACGTCCGGCCGACACCGTGCAGCGCGATCTTGTGCGGCGCCAGCCCGGTCAGCGCGTCGCCGAACTTCACCGCGCCGGCGTCCGCGGCGATGTAGCCGCAGATCACGTTCAACAGCGTCGTCTTGCCCGATCCGTTGGAGCCGATCAGCGCCGTGACCCTGCCCGGCTCGGCGCTAAGCGTCACATCCCGCAGCGCCTTCACACCACCGAACGACTTGGACACCGACTCGACCGCGAGCGTCTTGCCCGCGAGCGTTCCGAGCATCTCACCGAGCTTGTGGTGCTCGACCGCGACCGCATCGCTCTCATCACCGTGCGCCGACAGCGAGCCGTGCGCGGTGACCGCGCGGCCATGCGACGGATCGCCGACCAGCATCCGGCTCGCCCGCACGGCGGCGATCCGGCCCAGTCCACCGACGCCGCTGCGCAACAGCACCGCCGCCGCGATCAGGAACCCGCCATAGGCGATCGGCGCGTACTGGGCGAAGCTCGTCGACTCCTCCGGCCCGAGTTGAAGAATCACCGCGCCGAGGATCGCGCCGTACACGCTCTCGACACCGCCGAGCACGCTCGCCGCGACGATCCCGATCGCGAGGTTGATGTCGAAGTTCGTCGGCGCGATGATCAGCGAGATGTAGCCGTACAGGCACCCGGCGATCCCCGCCGGAGCCGCGCCGAGCGTGTACGCCAACACCTTCAGCCGCATCGTCGAGAAGCCCAGCGAGCGCGCCTGCACCGGCGACTCGCGGAGGATCCGGAAGATCACTCCGTAGCGCGAGGTGACGAGGTTGCGATAGCACGCCAGCCACAGGATCGCCGGGATCAGCGTCGCCTCGAACAGCCCGTTCGTTCCCAGCGCCTTCCCGAAGAAGTTCGGAGCGGGAATCCCGATCAGACCGTTTGCGCCGCCGGTCGAGCTTTGGAAGATCTGAATGAAATCCGGCAGCGTGATCACCAAGAAGAACGACGCCATCGCCAGCGACCAGCCCCCGATCCGCAACGCCGGCAGCGCGACCACGAACCCGACCGCGGCCGCGGCGATCCCCCCGATGATCAACAGCGGGATGATCTCGTTGAACCCCTTGGTCGCGAGGATCATCGTCACGTAGGACCCGACCGCGAACATGAACACCTGACCGAACTGAACCTCGCCCGCGTAGCCGAAGCTCAGATTCACGCCACTGATCACCATCGTCAGCACCGCGATCAGCGACAGCTCTCGGATCCAGTACTGATCGCCGCTCCACCACGGGAACAGCAACAACAACACCGCGCCCAGCAACGGGATCAACAGCGAATAGCGACCCCCCAGCAGCGTCTCGCTCGCGACCCGCCGCCACGCCGGCAAACCCGCCGCCGGCGGCGTCGGCGCCCGCCCGTTGACCACACCCTCAGACATGACGCGCAGCGGCGATCCCGCCGAGTCCCCTCGGACGCAACGCCAGGGTCACCAACAACAACACGAGCACCGCGATGTTGTCGTAGTTGGCGCCGATGTAACGAACCGCGAACGCCGACACGAGCCCGACCAGCAGCCCACCCACCAAGCCCGCCGATGAAGCTCCCCTCGCCACCGAGCGCGATCGCGACGAAACCGCCCAGCGCCAGGGTCGTGCCAAGCGTCGGGATCGCATAGGTGATCGGCCCTGTGATCGCGCCGCAGACCGCGCCGAGCGACCCCGGCCGCCGCGAACGCACCGATCGAGAGGAGATTGACATTGACCCCCCGCAACATCGCCGCCTCACGGTCCTCGGCAACCGCCAGGCACGCCTGCCCGAGGCGCGTGAGGCGGAACCAGAAATGCAGCGAAAAGCACAGGACGATCGCCAGACCCAAGCGCGATGATCTCGACCGGCGCCGCCGCGATCCCGAGGAAATGAACGTACGACGTCGGCCCCTTGAACGGAACCTGCAACGCCAGATACCCCCACTTGATACCGATGATGCCGATCAGCATCGTCGACATCCCGACCGTCGTGACCAGCTCGCTCGTGCCCGGTCAGACGACGCCCCCCGAACCGCAACGGACGAACCGCGAGCAACTCGCACGCCAAACCCCCGAGCGCGCCGAACACCGCATTGAGCAGCAATCGCCGGAATCTCCCCCAAGCCCGAGACCGTCAACCACTGATACGCCATGAAACTACCGCCGATGACCAACGCACCCTGAGCGAAGTTGAACACGCCCGTCGGGAGCAATGTCAACGTGAAGCCAGTCGCAACCAGGGCAAACACCGCCCCGCTGGTCAAACCGCTCCAGATCACGATCGCCATAGATCTTCTCCCTGTGCGTTAGGACGGGCGCCGTAGCGGGCCCATCTTCTCAGACGGGCCCGCTCGGGGTTACTGTTGTGTTTCTACGGCCTGCCGGGGGATGGTCCTGGGCGCCCGACACGGGTCCGACCGGAATCACGACGAAGTCGGCTGGTGTCTCGCCGATGTTCTCGTGGTTGGTCGCCGAGTACCTCTTGATCTTGGAGGTGATGTAGTTGGGATCGGTCTGGTAGGTCTCGGAGAGATTTTCCATCGCACTCGTCAGCGCCGAAACCGACGTCCCGCCGGCCTGCTTGGCAGCGTTGGCGAACTCGATGAGTCCATCCCAGCCGTTCCCCGGGATGTCGCACGCCTGCGAGTCCAGGGTCGTCGTATATGACGCCGGCACGAACTGCTTCATCGTTGACAGCGCGGGATTTGGCTTCGATGAGTCCTGGCAGTTGTAGACGTCCAGGTACGCGTTCTTGGTCTGCGACGGCGGAGCCAGCTTGGTGATGTCCAGCGACGACGCGGCGACGTCGAACACGACCGGGACGTTCCAGTTGAGCTTCGCCCGTGCCGCCAGCGTATAGCCGGCGGGTGGGCCGAGCGCCTCGGCGAACACGCCGCCGACGCCGGCGGACTTGAGCTGGGACATCTCAGGCGTGACGTCGGTCGTGGTCGCGGGGAAGCTGACTTGCGTGACTCGCGATCCCTTCCTTCTTGAGCGCGGCGACGATCCCTGGGGTCTCACCCTCGGTGAAGGCGATCGCTTCCTGCAGGACGCCGACATGGGTGATGCCCTTGCTCTTGAAGAACTGCGCGACGGCGAGCTGCGGGTCTGCGGGGTTGCCCTTGACGACGAACTCATTCGGGCAGTTGGTGGCCATCGCGCAGCCGCCGGTGTCGTCGAGGGTGATCGCGAACTGGTGGTACTTCGACACGATCGGGATCAGGGCAACGTCCTCGGTGCCCTCAGCGCCAGCGTCGATCATCGCGTACTTGGTCGGGTTGGCGGAGAGCTCCTTGACCGTGAGGCTGACCGCGTTGCGACGCGATGCCGCCGCTGTCGAGGTGGGTGACGACGACCTTGTGCCCGTTGATGCCGCCGTGTGCATTGATATAGGCGGCGGCCGCCAACACGCCGGCGTAATGCAGCATCGCCGTAGATCTTGGTCGGACCGCTGACATCGCCGATCGACAGGACGTTGATCGGCGTGCCGCTGGCGCTGCCGCTGCTGCTGGCGCTGCCGCTGCTGCTGGCGCTACCGCTGCTGGCCGCGCTCGAGGCGCTGCTGGTACTGCTACTGCTGCTACTGCCGCAGGCAGCGACGAACAGCGCGATGGCCGCGACGCCGCAGGCAAGAATGCTCCGCTTCATGTTTAGGGTTCTCCTCCTCCGGATGTTTTTCCGACGCCTCCCGACCCCCGGATTGGGGGAGGCGCGAGCTTACCTTCCAAACGTTTGGTTGGCAAGACGGAAGCTTTAGAATCGCGTTTGCGTGCAGACCGACCGCCTCAGCGACCTCGTCGACTGGTTCAATGGCCTGCCGGTCGGCCGGGCACTGGGCGTCAGATGCGAGCGGCTCTCACCCGGAGAATCACAGGCGGTCATGACCGCTGACGGGACCGTGCTGAACGCCAACGGAGCCGTCCCCGGCACGGCCTTGGCCTCGTTCGCCGACCTCGTCGGCGGGATGGCGGTGGCCTCCGTCGGCGAACCAGACGAGTCCTTCGCGACGCTCGAGCTCAACGTCCAATTCATGCGCCCCGCGTTCGGCTCGCTGTTCCACGGCCACGCGTCGGTGTTGCGCCGGGGGGCGGGACACACGTTCGTGCGAATCGACATCCGCGACGACGACGAGCGCCTGTGCGTGGCCGCGAGTGGGACCTGGGCGATGTTCCCGGCATCGGAGCACGCGCCGGCGACCGAGCCGACCACGTGACCGGATCGATCGAGCACGGCCGGGCGCACAGCGATCGGGCGCCAGCGACGCCCACCGTCGGCGCGGTCCATCACATCCTGCTCAATGTGTCTGACCTCGAGCGCTCGCTCGAGTTCTACGTCGGCGCCCTGGGGATGTGCCCGACCTTGCGGATGGAGATCGCGGGCGAACCGTTCGAGCGGCTGTTGCACATCCCTCCGGGGACGACCGGCCGGGTCGCCTATGTGCAGGGGACCGGGCGGCTGGGACAGATCGAGCTGGTCGAGTGGACCGTGCCCGAGCCGAGCGGCGCCGACGAGGCGCCCGTCCACCGCGCCTTCACCGCGCCGGGTCACCGGATGGTGTCGTTCTCGGTCTCCGAGCCGCTCGCCGAGTGGCAGTCGCGCCTGGAAGCTCGCGGTGTACGTTGCTGGTCGGCGCCCGTCGAAGTGCTGCTGCCGAACTACGGCCCGATCGATGCGATGATCATCGAGGATCCGGACGAACACCTCGTCGAGTTGGTCCGCCTGCCCTCTGACGAGGAGGTCCGGGAGTTCCGCCGTGGCGGGGGCGTGGCTTAGGCCTTCACACGACGGCCGACAGATCACCCAGGCCGCCGTGGACCTCGAGCGTCTGCCCGGTGATGTAGTCCGACTCCGGGGAGCAGAAGAAGGCAACGGCGTGAGCTATGTCCTCGGGCTTGCCGCCGCGCCCCACGGGAATGTTGGCCAGCATGTTCTGCACCGCCGCCGGCGGCATCCCGAACCCCTCGGCTCGGTTCTCCCGGGGTGCCGTCAGGCGCGTCTGCACATATCCGGGCGCGACGGCGTTGACCGTAACCCCGAACCGGGCCCACTCGCGCGCGATGCTGCGGGTGAGCGCAATCACGCCGGCCTTCGCGGCCGCGTAGTTGACGTTGCCGACCGTGCCATAGATACCGGCGACCGAGGCGATGTTGACGACGCGGCGGGGAGCCGACCGCTCGCGGTCCCGGAACCACGGGGCGACGGCGCGGATCATGTTGAACGAGCCTCGCAGCACGACGTTGTTGACCAGGTCCCACTGCGCGTCGGTCATGTTGTGCACCATCGCGTCGTCGGTCAGACCTGCATTGTTGACGAGGATGTGCAGGCTCCCGAACCGCTCCGCCGCGGCCGCAGCGGCGGCTGCGCACTGGTCGGGATCGGCCACGCTGCCGGCGACGGCGAGGACCTCGGCGCCGCCCGCTTCCAGTTCGCGCGCCGCCTGGGAGAGCACTTGGCCGTCGAGATCGGTCACGCACAAGGCGGCCCCGTCGGCCGCCAGCCGTCGCGCGATCGCGAGGCCGATACCCCGGCCCGCGCCGGTGATGATCGCGACGTTCCCGTCCAGTTGGTTCGCGGCCACTAGCTTGCTCTGATCGCCCGGGGTCGCACTAGGCCGCGCCGTGCTGCGAGGCGCCGCCGACCTCGGTCGCGTCGAGCAGCCGGCGCACCTCCTGCATCGCCCGGAACGAATAGCCGGCGAGGCTGGGATCGGCGAACGGAGTGATGTTCCACAGAATCACGTCGCGCAGTCCCGCCTGGGCGTAGGCCCGGATGCGGTTGGCGATCTGCTCGGCGGTGCCGTGCAGAGTGCTGTCCCGGACGATCTCATTGGTGATGTGCGAAGCGACCCGCAGCGCCTCCTCGCGCGTAACCAGACTCGGCACGTAGCTGTGGAACCCCGTCCCGCCCGCGAACGGCGACGAGGAGCCGTAGCGCTCGTAGGTCTCCGGGGCGATGTCGACGGCGGCGAACAGCAGCCGCGTGAGCGGCCGCGAGCAGAGGCGCTCGAGTGTCTCCTCGTCCGGCGCGCACAGGACGTAGGCGAGCATCGAAGGAGTGATCTTGTCGGGATCGCGGCCTGCCTCCTCGGCGCTGCCGCGGACGGCCGCGAGCTTCTCCGCGTAGGCCTCGACCTCGATGTTGGTGGGGATCCAACCGTCGGCCATGCGGCCGCACAAACGCAGCATCCGCGGGCCGTGGGCGGCGAGCCAGATCTGCGGCGGCCTATCCCCATACGGTTCCAAGCCGAGCACCGCACCGTCGAGCTTGAAGAACTCGCCCTCGTAATCGACCGGGCGACCCTCCGATCCCCACAGCGCTCGGATCACCTCGAGTCCCTCGGTCAGCCGGGACACCGGCTTGCGCCACTCGAGGCCGTACGGCGCAACGTTCATCCGCTCGCCCGAACCGAGCCCCAGGATCGCCCGGCCGCGCGCCAGCTGATCGACCGTCAACATCTGCTGAGCGAGCATCGCCGGATGGCGGCGGATCACGTCGGTGACACACACCCCAACCCGCAGAGTTTCAGTCGCGGCTCCGGCCGCCCCCATCATCGTCAGAGGCTCGAAGTAGATGTGCGGATTGGCCTGCGCTTCGACCAGGGAGGTGAACTCGCTGTCCCATACCGAGTCGGGTAGCCAGCCCATAAGGTGGCATGGCCACCAAACCGCGTCAAACCCATCGCGCTCCGCCTGCTGGGCGAACTGCACCGCCCGGTTCGCCGGAGGCATGATCCGACCCGGGGTCCCCAGGGTGATCCTCACACCACGATTTCTACCAAACGGTAGGTGGGCGTTCGTACTATCGTGCGCGCCATGGACCTCGGCCTCCAAGATCATGGCGCCGTCGTCACCGGAGCAAGCCGCGGTATCGGCCGGGCAATCGCGCGGCGACTGAGCGCCGAAGGGGCGCGCGTTCTGCTGGTCGCCCGTTCCCAGGACGGCCTGCGTGCGGCCGCCGAGGACTGCGGGCCGCGAGCAGCGACGCTCGCGATCGACGTCACGGCCGAGGACGCGCCCGAGCGGATCGCGGCCGCGGCCGCCGAGCACATCGGAGCGGTGGGCATCCTGGTCAACAACGCGGGTACGAACATCGACCGCCCGCTCGACGCGCTCGCGGTCGAGGACTTTCAGGCCCAGTGGGAGCTGCACGTGCTCGCGCCCCTGCGCCTGATTCAGGCCTTCGCCCCGCCGATGGCCGAGCGGGGAACCGGGCGGATCGTGAACGTGGCCTCGGTCTCCGGGCGTCGGCCGACGCCGATCAACGCCGCCTACTCCGTCGCCAAGGCGGCGGAGATCATGCTCACCCGCGCCTTCGCCGACCACTACGCATCGAGGGGCGTGTGCGTCAACGCCGTCAACCCGGGACCCGTCGAGACCGAGATGTGGCTCGAAGCGGGGGGGATGGCCGATCAAGTCGGCGCCAGACGTGGGATCTCACGCGAGGACGTGATGGCCACCACGGGAAGTGCGACGCCGCGCGGGCGCTTCGGCACGGCGGACGAGGTTGCCGCGGTCGTGGCGTTCCTGTGCTCGCCGCTGGCAGCCAACGTCGTCGGAGCCGGATGGCAGGTGGACGGCGGTGCCGTCCCGGTGATCTGATCGTCAGCGGATCAGGATGGACCTCGACCTGCGAGACCGGGGCGCGATCGTCACCGGCGCGAGCCGGGGTATCGGCGAGGCCGTCGCGCGCCGGTTGACCTCCGAAGGCGCGCGCGTGCTGCTGGTCGCCCGGTCCGAGAGCGCTCTGCGCGATACCGCCAAGGCATGCGAGGGGCAGGCCGCCACGCTCGCCGTCGACGTAACCGCGGTCGGCTCGGCCAAGCGGATCGCGGCAGCCGCCGCCGACCATCTCGGCGAGGTCGACATCCTGGTCAACAATGCGGGCATCAGCGCCGACCGCCCACTGGAGACAATCTCCGCGAGCGACTTCCAGGCACAGTGGAATGTCAACGTCCTGGCGCCGCTGCGGTTGATGCAGGTCTTCGCCCCGCCGATGGCCCGGCGCGGCCGGGGAAGCATCGTCAATGTGGCATCGGCCGCGGGGCGGTTCGCGACGGCGACCAACGCGGCCTACTCGGTCGCCAAGGCCGGCGAGCTCAACCTCACGCGCGCGTTCGCCGATCACTACGCCGCCACCGGTGTGCACATCAACGCGGTGAACCCGGGGGCGGTCGACACCGACCTGTGGCTCGGACCGGGCGGCCTGGCCGATCAGATCGCAGCCCGGCGCTCGCTTCCCCGGGGGGCCGTTCTGAGCGCCGCGTCGCAGTCGACGCCGCGCGGCCGGTTCGCGACCGCGGATGAGATCGCGGCTGTGGTGGTGTTTCTGTGCTCGCTGCTGGCGGGCAACGTGGTCGGCGCCGGCTGGAATGCCGACGGAGGCGCGGTGCCTGTGATCTGAGGGAGTGGCCTGCGCCGGGAGGCCGGGGCGGGCCCAAAGTCCGCCTCGGCAGCATGCTTAACGGCCCAAAGCGCAAGTCCGCGGGCGACCTTGGTTACATAAGCATGCCCCACATGCTTATGTAGCCAAGGTTCAAATGCCGGGGGCGATTTGGGCCGTTATGCAGGTGAAATTGTCAGACCGCTGACATCCGCGCGGCCCCCGGCGACGCTTCGCCAGCGCCGTTTGCCGAGCCACCCGCCGACGACATGTCAGCCGAGTCGCCGAGCCCTCCTCCCCAAAGGCCGCCCGTTAGCCACCAAAGGCCGCCTAGCCACCCGGCCCGCCGCGCCACCACCCGGCCCGCCTAGCCACCCGGCCGATAGCGCGGATGGGTCCCGATCCCGGTCTCGATGAACCCATGGCCCTCGACGCCGTCGAGCCGGAACCTGCCCCCATTGTCGTTCTGGCCATCGAGAAACGCGACGACCTCGGGGTCGCGCACGTCGTAGCGGGCGTGGCCGAGTGGCAGCCGCTCCGGGTGAGCGGAATAGCCGCCGGCGCTGAGGAACAGGCGCGTCTCGATCTCCAGGCTCAGCGTCCGCCGCGCTCCCGAGGCGAAGGTCAGCTCGACGGTGCCGTTGCGCAGCAGCGTGCCGTCGAGCTCGAGGTCGTGCTCGGCGCCGACCACGGTGTCGGTGACCCCCGAGGCGCCGACAAGCCACCCGTCGGTGAACGCCCGCCTCCCCGAGGCGGTCTCGTAGAGGAGCAGGTGGAGCGCCTGGTCCGGGAATTCGAGCGCGCCGAACAACACGAACCCTCGGCGCGGCGCCCCCTCGTGCTTGCGGATCCCCCAGCCACGGTCGCGGAAGCCGGCACGGGGTCCGATCTGGATCGACTCGCCCTCTACCGAGACAGTTCCCGTGTACACCCCTGACTGGTAGAAGTTCATGTAGTCGGTGACGAGCTCGCGCCCGGACTCGATCGTGTTGGGCAGCGTTGGGATCGCCGGACTGCGGGCGGTGAAGGTGAGGTCGTAGCTGACCGGGGCGCCGGGCTCATCGAGCTGCAGGCGGATCTCCTCGAGCGGCCGCACGACCTCGATTCGCAATCCCCCGAGGTCCGGCCGGTCGGGATCCTCACCGATCGTGAACGGCTGATCCGCGCGGACAGCGTGCTGGACGCCGGCGAGGCGGACGTTGGCGAACGCGGTGCAGCGGCCGGCGTATGGATAGACGGCGCGGCCGGCGTTGATCATCAGCTCCGGCCCGGCGTGGAGCACGTGGTAGCAGCGCTCGGCCCAGGTCGATTGCGGATGCGCGCTGAGGAGCTGGGGGGCGACGAGCTGATGTGAATAGCGCTCGTCGCCGGCCGACACGGTACGCCGCAGTCGCTCGATGTCGCCCGCGGCGAGCTCGCGTGACTGCTCGAGGTCGCTCACCGCGCGCCTACCACCGGTTCGAGCTCGGACAGCGGCTCGATCACGTGCCGCCCGAACGCCGCGATCGCGCGCAGCGTCTGCTCGTGCGAAGGACCCGTGGGATGGCGCATGCGAACCGCCATGTAGCCGGCGCCGGTCCGCTCGAGCCAATCGCGAGCGGTGTCGCGCACCTCGTCGGGAGCGCCGTATAGGAAGCGCCCGGGCGCGAGGCGCTCGAGCGTGAACTGCTCGCGGTCGGCCACCTCGTCTACCCAGGGCTCGAACTCAGGCAGATACACGCCGACGTTGTAGTAGAGCCGGTGCACCTTCATCGGGTGCGGCGCCCAGACCGCTTCGGCCTCCTCGCGGCTGTCGGCGATCCACGCCTCTCGGAACAGCACGACCTCGGCCGCTCGCCCGGCAGCGCTCGCAACCGCGCGGTAATCGTCGGCCAGCCGCGCGACCGTGTCGATGTCGCGCTGCGGGTCGCAGACCCACGCGTCGGCCCGCTCCCCCGCCCGGCGAAGTCCTCGTGGCCCGTGCGCGCCGATCCAGAGCGGCGGCCGCGGTTTGGTGAACGGCGACGGGGTGACGTGACCACGGCGCTGAAAAAAGCTCCCCTGGTAGTCGAACGGCTCGCCTGAAAGGCACAGTTCGATCACGTCGAGCAGCTCGTCGAGGATCAGCTGTCGACGCTCGCGCGGACGGCCGTAGAGCTCGAAATCCACCGGCACGTGAGCCGAGCCGAGACCGAGGATCACGCGGCCGCCCGTGGCCCAGTCGAGCATCAGGATGTCCTCCGCCAAGCGGACTGGGTCGTGCAGCGGACCGGCGAGTACGAGGCCACCGAATCTGATCGTGGTGGTCCGCGCCGCGAGCCACGCCCCGACCAGGATTGGAGACACCAGAGCCCCGCCGTGAGCCTGGTGAAACTCCGGGAAGAAGAAGGCGTCAAAGCCCGCCTGTTCGGCGGCCAGCACCTCTTCCTGGAGCTCGCGCACGAGTACATCGAGGCCCGCGCCGCGGTGCTGGATCGGGCAGATCAGCCCGAAGCGTGCCATCAACGCGCCCGCAGGCTCGAGCCGGCGGCCGGCCCCGGGGACTCAGCCTCGCCGCTCAAGTGCCTGTCGAGGAAGCCCTCGAGCGCGACCGAGAACTCGACCGGACGATCGCGGATCACGAAATGCCCGGCGGCCGGCAGCACCAGAAGCTCGGCGTTCGGTAGCGACCGAGCCAGCGCCACAGTGCTTTGCACCGGCTCGATCGTGTCCCGGTCGCCGCATACCACCAGCGTCGGGACGGTGACTCGCGCCAGGTCGCTGTCCTGGAGCGAGAGGTCGTGAGCCCAGGTCGCTGCCATCCGTTCGCGCAGGCGGCGCCAGTGGTCGGGGTCGGCCCCGTGCTCATGGTGCAGGGCAACCAGCTCCGCCGGCCAGGGACCATTGACGATCGGCTGCACGCGCTCCGGATCCCCCGCGCGTGAGACCCCGATGACCACGAACGTCTCGGTCATCTCCGGCCGCTGACACACCAACCGCAGCAGTGCGCTGGCACCGATCGAGAACGCCACGATCGACGCCGGCCGCTCGCCGATCGCTTCGATCAGGCTGAGCATGTCCTGGGCGATCGTGTCGAGGCTAAGTTGCCAATCGGGGTCGCTTGATCGACCGTGACCGCGGAGGTCGGGCGTGATCACCCTGAACCTGCGCGTCAAGGTGGGGCGCACGTACTCCCAGTCGTAGTCACCCGTGCCAGTGCCGCCGTGGACGAGCAGCACCATCGGTCCGGCTCCTTCGTCGCGGTAGTGGAGCCGGGCGCCGTCGGGCAGCGTCAGGTAATGAATGCCGGATCGCTCCTGTCGCCGGGCCCGAGCCTAGGCGGCGTCGCCTTCGTAGCCCTTCTCCCACTTACCGTTCACCGGGCGGTAGGGGTAGGCAATCTCGACCAGGCAACCGTGGGAGCTCTCAGGCGTGATGAACGTCCACCACTGCCAGGGGACGAGCTGGTCCTGCCACAGCTCCTTGCTGGTCAGCTTGACCCCTGAGGCGTCGAGTTCCTCGACCGCCTCGCGCAGCTTCGGGTTGGTGAAGGCGACGTGGTGCACACTCTCGCCGTGCTTGGCGAGGCGACGACCGAGGGGGCCGTCGTTGAGCGGGGCCAGCAGCTGGATCTCGGCGCCGTTCGGGTTGACGAACGTGGCCCACTCCATGACGTCCTCGCCGGACTCGAACCGTTCGTAGCGGACGATCGGCTCGGTCAGCTGGTCGGGGTCCATGACGGAGAGGATCTTGGTCCAGTCCTCGATCGCCTTGTCGAGATCCTTGACCAGAAAGCAGATGTGGGCGAGGGGTCCTGAGGGCATTAGTGGTCCTGTACAGCGTCGTGGGACGGTCGATGGCGCGGCCAGTCTATCCCAAACTACCTACCAACCGGTTGTTTGAGAAACTGAGCCCGGGTAGAGTCGCCGTCCGAACCATTCTGTGAGAACTGGAGGTCTTCCGCGCGTGTGGCCTTGGCACGCTCAACGAGATCGCTGGTCGAGCGGCTCTCGACCAGCGGCAGGACGATGACGTCGGCGCTGAGCGATCCCGCGGCGGCACGTTTGCCGGGCTCGGCGGGATCCCCTGCGGTGATCGCGAGCGCGCTCGGCGCCAGCGGCTCGAACAGGTCGGCGTATGCCTGCGCCGTCCACAGCGACTCGGGGCCGTGGATCAGGAAGACACCGTCGAGTACGGCCAGTGCCGCCAGCAGCTCGGCACGCTCGGCCGCGGGCACGAGCGGCCGCGCACGGCCCTTGCGGGCGCGGACGCGGGCATCGTCCTCAACCCCGACGATGAGGGCAGGCCCCGCGGCCCGCGCGCCCGCGAGGAAGCGCACATGGCCGATGTGCAGCAGATCGAACACACCCGTGCAGAGGACGGGCCGCGAGGCGTCGGCCGGCCGGGTGAACCACTCGAGATTCAGCGCGTCGGAGGCGTTCATCCCCGCGCCCGAACCTACCACAGAGCCACCGATCCCAAGGAGCGGAGCATGAGGGCCAGCACCCACCACCACATCGGCGTCCGCGTCACCGACATCGAGCGCGCGGCCCAGTTCTACATCGACGCATTCGACGGCCATTGGATGGCCCGGCCGTTCACCTTGAGCGGCGATTTCGCCGAGGTCGTGATGGAGGGCCCGCCCGGGGTCAGCTTCCGCGTCTGCATGGTCGGGCTGGACGAGGGCTGCATGGAGCTGTTCGAGTTCGTCGAGCCGGTCCACCCGATCGAGCCGGTCCACCCGACCCGCGGCAACATCATCCACTTCGGCATCCAGGTCGACGACGTCGGCGAGGCGCTGCGACGGGTCGAGGCGGCCGGCGGCACGCGAATCTGGCCCGACATCAGTCCCGTGGGGCACAGCTAATGTGATCTACGTCACCGACCTCGATCGGAACATCATCGAGGTGATCGACGCCTCGATGGAGGAGATCGTCAGGCTCACGCTGGTGGATTTCCCCGAGGCCGACCCCACGCGTCAGGAGGGATGAGAGATGAAGCTCAAGGACCGCGTTGCGATCGTCACCGGAGCCGGACAGGGGATCGGTGAGGCCGACGGCGAAACGGATGGCGCAGGAGGGCGCGAAGGTCGTCGTCTCCGACGTCAACGAGGAGACCGGGCCAGGCAGTCGTGGACGCAATTCGGGGCGAGGGTGGCGAGGCCACGTTCGTGCGCGCCGACGTCTCCAACGTCGATGACGTGAAGGCGCTGATGCAGTCGGCCAAGGAGGCCTACGGGCGCCTCGACGTCCTCCACAACAACGCCGGCGTGCACGAGACGAACTTCACCGCGGAGGCGCAGAGCATCGAGCTGCCCGAGGAGATCTGGGACCGCGTGATCGACGATCAACCTCAAGGGAACCTGGATGTGCTCGAAATACGCCGCTCCACTGCTGGCCGAGGCCGGCGGTGGGGCGATCGTCAACGCCGCCTCGATCGGCGGGCTCGTCGGCTACCCGATGGGCGCCGCCTACGGTCCGTTCGAAAGCCGGTGTCGTGCAGCTGACGCGAGTGATGGCGATCGAGCTCGCACCCCAGGGCACGCGGGTCAACTGTTACGCCCCCGGCAACACCGACACGCCGATGGTCAGCCGCTACTACGACACTGCGCCTCCCGGGCGAGCAGGAGATGATCAAGCAGCAGCTGCTCGGGCACGCACCTCTTCGGGCGCCTCGGCATCCTGCCGAGGTGGCCAGCCTGATCGTGTTCCTGGCCAGCGACGAGTCGTCGATGATGACGGGAAGCTGCGTGACGATCGATCTGGGCACGCTCGCCTGGCGCGGAATGCGGACCTAGCGCGGCGACGGCGGCTCGGACCAGTGAGCGATTATCCGCATGCTGCTCTCGGAGCCTGGACCTCGGCCCGGTCCGGCTGCGCAACCGCGTGGTTGATGACCGCGATGACGACCGGCTTCGGGTACCAGGAGGGGATCCCCGACGAGCAACTGGCGGCCTACCTGCGCGCGCGCAGCGGCGAGCTGGCGATGACGACGGTTCCGTTCGGCGCGGTCGACCCCGGAGGGCCGGGTCGAGCACAACCTTCCGTGGATGTGGAAGCCGGAGCGTCGGCGAGGCCCTGGCCACCATCGTCGCTGCGATCCACGACGGCGGGGGCCTGGCCTGCCTGCAGCTCGGCCACGGCGGGCGGCAGGCCGCGCCCGAGGTCGCCGGGACCCAGCCGGTCGCGCCCTCCCCGCTCCCGCCGCTGGTTCACGTGAAGACGGCGCCGCGCGAGCTCTCGATCGGCGAGATCGAGGAGATCGTCGAGGCGTTCGGACGCGCGGCGGCAACGGCGCCGGCGGCCGGGATTCGACGCCGATCGAGGTGCACGGCGGGCACGGGTACCTGATCCATCAGTTCCTGTCCGCCGACGCCAACCGGCGGACCGACGGCTACGGCGGCCAGACCATCGCGCAGCGGGCGCGGTTTGGCGTCGAGATCGTCCGCCGGATGCGTCGAGCGGGCGCCCGAGCCTGGCGGTGCTGGTGCGGATCAACGGGAACGACCTCTACCCCGGTGGGATGCGTGCCGCCCGACGCGGCGCAGGCCGGCGTCGCGTTCGCCGCGCCGGCGCCGACGCCTGATCGTGTCGGCCGGCGTGTACGGCACCGTGCCCTACACGATCCCGCTGCTGGACGACGACGAGGCCCCGTACGTTTCGGGCGCGGCGCTACGTCCGCGAGCACGTCGAGATTCCCGTCGTCGCGGTGGCCGGGTTCGCGCGGCCGGCCGTGGCCGAGGCGGCATTGCGCCGGGGCGACTGCGATGCGGTCGCGGTCGGGCGCGCGCTGCTGGCCGACCGCAGTGGGTGTCGAAGGCGGCCCAGGGACGCGCCGCCGAGATCCGCCCGTGCGTCGCCACGGTCGATACCTGCGCCGGGATGCTGGCCCACGGCGAGGCGATCTCCTGCAGCGTCAACCCCGAGGTGGGGCGCGAGCGGCGCCAGCCTCGCCGCCCGCGCCGCCACCCCTTCGCGCGTCGTAGTGGTCGGGCTCGGACCCGGCCGGTCTGGAGGCTGCCTGCCGGGCGGGCGAGCTCGGGCACGAGGTCGATCGCGCTGGAGCGGCGTACCGGCTCGGCGGAGCCGCGCGCCTAGCGGCGATGACGCCGCCACTGGAGCGCTACGCGCGGCTGCTGGCGTGGTTCGAGCGGCGGCTCGGTCAGCTGCCGGCGTCAGGTGCGAGCCGGGGTGTCGGCGCGACGGCGGCATGATCGCCGAGCTCGAGCCGCGAGCTTGTGATCGTGGCCACCGGCGCGGCGAGCGATCCGCCGGTGCTGGAGGGCTACGAGGAGCTCGCCACCTGGCCGGTGGAGGAGCTGCTCGACGGGCTGCCGTCCTCGCTCGAGACCCTGTGGCGCCCCCAGCGGCCGGTGGTGGCGGGCGACGGCCGGATCGCGCTGGCGACCGCCTCGCGGTGGCGCGGCGGAGTGCCGAATGCGCGCTGCTGTCGCGCAAGCGGCCGGGCGGCGACGCGAGCGGCCTCGTCCGGCGCGGCTATCTCGCACGACTCGACCGGCTGGCGGTGACCCGGCTCCGAGGGTGGCCGGTGCGGCTGTGCGCGCGAAGGGGTGTGGTGGGCGCAGGAGAGCGAGGACGAGCGGTCGGCGCCGGCCGACGGACTGGTCCTCGCCGACCGCCGGCGACCCGAGCGGCCGACCGGCATGGAGTACGTTGACGCGGAGAAGTCGTGCGGGTCGGCGACGCGCGCGAGCCTCGCGACCTGAGCGACCGCGATCGCCGAGGGCCGGGAGGCGGTCGAGGCGTTCACCGTCGCCGGGCCGATGCGGACCGGCATGAGTTGAAAGAGAGGAGCAGGCGATGAGTTGGATTGAGGTGACAAGCGTCGGCGACCTCGTCAGCCGTGCCGCCGCCCGCCACAGCGGCGAGGGGCGTGGTGTTCCCGAACGAGCGCGCCACGATTCCGGAGGTCGATGCGCTGGCCGAGCGCTTCGCCCGCGGGCTGCTGGGGCTCGGGGTGCAAGCGGGGCGAGCACGTCGGGATCCTGCTTCCGCAGCGGATGGACTACGTCGCGGCGTTCATCGGTGCGGCGCGGATCGGCGCGGTCCCGGTGCCGATCAACGCCCGCTTCAAGGGCGCAGAGCTGCGCCACGTGATTCCCCATGCCGAGATGGACGTGCCTGTTCGTCTCGGGCGGCGGGGAGGAGGTGATCGACTACGCGGGGCTACGTGGCCGAGATCCTGCCGAGCGCGCCGGCGCTGCGGCACACCGTCCACCTCGGGGCGGGCGCGGCCGAGCCGTTCATGACGCCGGGCCGAATTCGAGCGCGGGAGCCGAGCAGGTCGACGGCACCGAGGTTCGCCGGCTGGCCGAGCTGGCTCCGGGTCCGCGACATCGCGATGATCATGTACACGTCAGGAACGACAGCCGAGCCGAAAGGCTGCCTGATCACCCACGAGGCGATGACGCGGCAGGCCCAGAACTACCAGCGAGCGCTACGAGCTTCGGGCCCGAGGATGCTTTCTGGGACCCGCTGCCGTTGTTCCACATCGGCGGGATCGTGCCGTTGCTGGCATGCCTCGACATCGGCTGCCGCTACTGCCACCCCGACCAGTTCGACCCGGTCGAGGCGCTCGAGATGCTCGAGTCCGAGCGCTGCACGGTGGCGATGCCGGTGTTCGACACGATCTGGCTCGACGTGCTCAACCATCCGCGTTTCGCGCAGACCGACCTGAGCGCGCTGCGGATGCTGCTGCTGCTCGGGACCCCGGAGTCGTTGCGACTGACGCAGGACGCGGATGCCGACACGTCGCCCAGGTGTCGGGCAGCGGGTCGACCGAGGCATGCGCCCAGCTCGCGCTTGGCTCGCAGCCGGGATCCGCTCGAGAAGCGGGTGAACACGTGCGGGAAGCTCGTGTCCGGGCAGGAGGTCCGGATCAGTCGATTCCGAGACCAGGCCGAGCTGCCACCGCGGACACTCCGGCGAGCTGCTGTTCCGCGGCGTCGGGAGGTTCGAGGGCTATTACAAGGAGCCCGAGCTGACCGCGGCGATGATCGATCAAGGACGGCTGGTACCACTCGGGCGACCTGGCCTCGATGAGCGCGGACGGCTACCTCAGCTACGAGGGCCGGCTCAAGGACGCGCTCAAGGTCGGGGGCGAGAACGTTTCGCCGATGGAGGTCGAGGACTTCATCCGGGCGCACCCGGCGGTCGCGATCGTCTCCGTCGTCGGGGCGGCGGACGAGCGCTACAGGGAGGTGGTGGCCGCGTTCATCGAGCTCAACCCGGGTGCCAGCGCGACCGAGGAGGAGATCGTCGAGTTCTGCATCGACCGGATCGCGACGTTCAAGATCCCGCGCTACGTGCGATTCGTGACCGAATGGCCGATGTCCGGTACGAAGATCGCCAAGCGGATGCTCCGCGAGCAGCTCGCCGAGCAGCTGCGCGACGCCGGAATCCGCCGAGCGCCTGCGGTGCGCCGTCCGGCGGCAACGCGGCGCCACGAGCGAGGGCGCTTGACGCAAACGACCGTTTGGTGGAATCTCTATGGCCATGAACCCGGGCACCGTTCACGAATTACTCGAGGAGGTGGCCGCCGCACGGGGCGACGCGGATGCCGCCGTCTTCCCCGGTGAGCGGATCGGCTACCGGGACCTGGTGGCCCAGACGTTGGAAGCGGCTCGCCGCCTGCGGGGCGTGGGCATCGGCCGCGGCGATTGCGTGGGCATGATGATGCCCGCGTGCGTGGCCCACCTCGCGCTGCTGCTCGGCGCGATGCGGCTCGGCGCGATGCCGGTGCCGGTGAATTCCCGCCAGAAGGAGCACGAGCTCGAGTTCCTGGTCGGCCACTCGGGGATGAAGGTGCTGCTATGCGGCGAGCAGGGAGCGGAGCTCGCCAGGCGATCCGCGCTGGGCGAACTGCCGGATCGTCGCCGTCGCCGACGACGGGGGCTTCGACGCCGAGCTGGCCGACGTCGACGACGCCGAGCTCGAGCGCCTCGCGGGTCAGCTCGACCCCTCCGATCCGGCGATCATGTTCTACACCTCGGGGACGACCTCGAAGCCGAAGGGGGCGGTGCACAGCCATTCGAGCTTCGTCGGCGAGGGGCGGAACATCGCCGGCCGGCTGGGGCTCACGGCGAAGGATCGGTTCTGGTCGCCGTTGCCGTTCTTCCATATCGGGGGCATCTGCACGATGCTGGGCGCCGATCGCGGGTCAATCCGCCTTCTGCCACATCGGCGTGTTCGAAGCCGGCGTCGCGCTCGAACAGCTCGAGCGGCAGCGCTGTACGGTCGCCTTCCCGGCCTTCGAGACGATCTGGCTCGCCGTGCTCGACCACCCGCGGTTCGCCGAGGCCGACCTCAGCCATCTGCGCACGGTTATCAACGTCGGCGTGCGCGAGCGTCTGCGGGCGATGCAGGAACGGCTGCCCACCGCGATCCAGGTCTCGTGTTTCGGGATGACCGAGTCGGCGGGGTTCATGTGCATCGGACTGACCACGGACCCGCTCGAGGCGCGGCTGACGACGAGTGGCCGCCCGGTCCCGGACATGGAGGTGCGAGGCAATCGACCCCGGCACGGGGCGCGACTGCGCACGCCGGCGAGACGGGCGAAGCGCTTGTTCCGTGGCGTGTCGCGCTTCCTCTACTACCACCGGGACCCCGAATACACGGCCTCGGTGATCGACGCCGAGGGCTGGTACCACAGCGGCGACCTGATCAAGATCGACGACGAGGGCCGGGTCTCGTTCGTCGGGCGGCTGAAGGACATGCTCAAGGTCGGCGGTGAGAACGTCTCCGCGGCCGAGGTCGAGGACCTGCTCGCCACTCACCCCGCGGTCAAGATCGTGCAGGTGGTGGGCGCGCCGGACGCGCGCTACGGGGAGGTCGCAGCCGCGTTCGTCGAGCTGCGGCAGAACATGGCGGCGAGCGAAGCCGAGCTGATCGGCGTCTGCCTCGGGACGATCTCGACCTTCAAGGTCCCGCGCTACGTGCGGTTCGTGCAGGAGTGGCCGATGTCGGGCACGAAGATCCAGAAGTTCCGGCTGCGCGAGCAGATCGCGGAGGAGCTCCGGGCCGCGGGGATCACCGAGGCCCCGAAGGTGCACTCGCGGCCGGTGGCGTCGGTTCAGTAGCGCCAGCCGTCGCCGAACGTCGCCAGCCGCCGCCCGAGGTAGTCCTCGACGACCGTCACGGCGGCGCGGGCCGCCCGGTCGACGCCGATGCCACGGGACTTGAATGTGTCCGAGGCGAAGTACAGGCCCTCGACGTTCGGCGCCCGCCAGTGAGGACGGAACGCGCCGACGAGGCACGGCTTCTGGATCACCCCGAGGCCGGGCTCGTGGACGAGGTGGCGCCGGCGCCAGAACGCGTGCTCGAGGCCTGGATACATCTCGGCGAGGTCGCGCTCGAACTGCTCCTGGGTGCGCAGCATCCACTTGACATCGAGCACCTTCTCGCCCGGGATGTCGAGGCCGGCGACGTACAGGTAGGTGCCCTCCGGGGCTGTGGTCGGATCCATCGCGGTCTGGTTGAAGAAGAAGCCGGCGTGATCGATGTTCGGGGTGTGCAGCCAGGTGGCAAGCTCCTGCGGGTCCAGCGCGTAGATCGGTTCGCGGGTGGCCAGGTACACGCCCAGCCACGTGGCCCGGAACTCGACCCGGCAGAGGTGGCGAATCTGCGCGACATACCAGTCGGGCAGGTCCTGCTCGGGAACCACGCGCAGCACGTTCCACACCGGCAAGGTCGAGATCACGCAGTCGGCCTCGAGGATGTCCTCTTCGAAGATCTCGTTCGGGATCACGTGCGGGCGCGCGACGGCGAGCCCGACCACGCGCCCGTTCTCGATCACGACCCGCGAGGCACGCGTGCGCATGCGCAGCTCGCCCCCGTTGTCGGTGACCGCGGTCGCCAGCTCCTCGAACATCACGTCCCAGCCCTGACCGGGCCAGAACGAGTAGCCGGCGATGCGCTTCTCGGTGTAGTGCATCTTGCGCATGTAGAGGTTGTCCGAGGCCGAGTGGTCCCACCAGTTCTCGGTGATCGCCTCGAGCACGGTGATGAACTCCCACAGCGCGATCAGGCCTTCGTTGCTGGTGTGCTGGAGCATCCACTCGCGCAGCGTGCGGTCGTCCCACCGGTCGAACTCCTCGTATGGCGTCTCCTGAAGGATGTTGATCAGCTTCTTGAGCTCCTGCTTGTCGGCCGAGTACAGGTCGCGGACGGACTTCCACTTGCCGTCCCAAACGGCCATGTCACTGGAGTGCGGCCCGTGGATCAGCTCCAGTCCGACGTGCTCGAAGACCTTCGTGATGCCCGAGCCGGAGTCTTCGATCAGATGGCCGCCGACGTTGATCTTGAATCCCTCGTCCGGCACCGCAACCCCGCGCCCTCCGAGCCATTCGCTCGCTTCGACAACACACACCGAGCGTCCCTCCTTGGCCAGCAGGGCACCCGCGGTCAGGCCGGCCGGACCGGCACCGATCACTACGACGTCGTAACGACTCATCGTCCCCTCCATTGCGGTTCGCGCTTTTCGGCGAAGGCGAGCGCA
The DNA here is from genome assembly GCA_963769695.1 of uncultured Solirubrobacterales bacterium. Lineage (GTDB taxonomy): Bacteria > Actinomycetota > Thermoleophilia > Solirubrobacterales > Solirubrobacteraceae > Palsa-465. The sequence continues at coordinate 575,511 of CAVYMX010000008.1, forward strand.
CCCTCGCGGGCGTCCTCGGAGCGAGCCACCGGCTCGAGGACCTCCCGCTGGCGATGCCACACCTCGGCCGTGCTCCAATCCTGCTGCCCGACGAGCACGCGCTTGGTGGCGGCAAGCGCGAGCGGGCCGTTGCCTTCGATCCGTCTCGCGAGCGCGAGCGCGGTGGCGAGCGCCTCTCCGGGCGGGCATACCGCGGTGACGAGCCCGAGCGCGTGCGCGCGCTCGGCGTCGATCGGATCACCCGTCAACGCCATCTCGACGGCCACGTTGTACGGGATCCTCCGAGGCAGTCGCCACAGTCCGCCGCCGCCCGCAGCCAACCCGCGCTTGACCTCCGGGATCCCCAGTCGCGCCTCGCGGGCGGCGACGATCAGGTCGCAGGCGAGCGCGATCTCCAACCCGCCGGCGACCGCGAACCCCTCGACCGCGGCGATCAGCGGCTTGGTCGAAGGGCGCTCGCAGATGCCGGCAAAGCCGCGGTCGGCCCAGTACGGACGCTCGCCCACGACAAACGCCTTCAGGTCCATGCCGGCGCAGAAGCCACGCCCGGCGCCGGCCAGGATGCCGACGCGGAGATCGTCTGACTCGTCGAGCAGGTCCATCGCCCGGCCGATCCCCTCGGCGACCGCAGCGTTGACGGCGTTGCGCACCTCGGGACGATTTATAGTGATCACGAGAACCGCCTCGTGCCGGTCGGTCACGACGGCGGGCTGGTCGTTCAAGGCTGTATCTCCCTGCTGGCGTGGCACCTGGGTGCGTTAGTACGTCGCACGGCGAAGTAAACTATCTAACAACCATTTGTTTGAGAGGAACGTTGACCAGCGCCTACCACCACGTCGGGGTGCGTGTAAGCGATATCGAAGCTGCCGGCCGCTTCTATGAGGAAGCGCTCGGGCGGCCGTGTACTCGTGCGTCCCTACGTCGTCGCGGGCGAGGTCGCGGAGCAGATCACGGGTGCGGACGGCGCGAGCATGCGAATGTGCCAGGTCGGCTTCGAGGATGGGTTCGTGGAGCTGTTCCAGTTCCTGCCCGACGAACTCGGCCAGCCGGAGTCGCCCGTGCCCTACACGCACCAGCGGGTGTTGCACTTCGGCCTCCAGGTCGACGACGTCCCTGCCACCCTCTCCCAGGTCGAGGCCCACGGGGGCTCCCGTGTCTTCTCACCTCGCCGACTCGGCGAGATCACCTTCTGCTACTGCCGCGATCCCGACGGCAACGTCATCGAGTTGGCGGACGGCCCGATGGATCGCATCGTCGCCCTCGTGGGCGCCAGGGAGCAGGACTGAGCGCTCTGCGGCATCGTTTTGCCCAATGATGATCGGGGATAAGAGATGAGCTCCACACGTGCACGCTCGGCTACACGGGACGCCGACGGACGTCGAGCAGGCCAGGACGCCACCGCCGAAGAAGCGGGAGCGAGAAATCATCGAGGCCGCCGCGGAGATCTTCCACCGCAACGGATACGCGGACACCTCGGTGCAGGACGTCGCCGATGCGGTCGGGATCCTGAAGGGAAGCCTGTACTACTACATCGACTCCAAGGAGGACCTGCTCTACCGCGTCTGCTGGAGGTGCACGAGGACGCGGGCGGAGATCCTCGAGTCGATCGCCGCGATGGACGCGCACGCCGCTGGAGCGGATCGCCGCCTACGTCCGGCGCCATGTCGAGTACAACGTGGGCAACACGACCAAGGTGGCCGTCTACTACCACGACTTCGGACTCCTATCGGCCGACCGCAAGGCCGACATCCGCAAGCATCGCCGGAAGTACGAGGAGTTCCTGGAGACCCTCATCCGCGAGGCGCAGGAGGCCGGCGAGGTGGCGCCGTACGGCGGATCCGCGCGTGCTCGCCTACTGCATGTTCGGGACGATGAACTGGACCTACACCTGGTTCCGGCCCGGTGGTCGTGTCTCAGTCGCCGAGCTCGCCGACATGGTCGCCGAGTTCACGGTCAACGGGCTGCGCAACCACTCCGACGGCAAGGGCGCCGCCGGTCCCCGCCGCGCCCGGGCCCGCCGGACCCGCGCGCGCGCGCTGATCTGAATATCAACCAAACGATTGGTTGACAGACCGGATGTCGCGCGGCTAGCGTGGGCCGCCCGGCATGCTCACGATCGGCGTCGACAGCGGAGGGACGTTCACCGACTCCGTGGCCGTATCGGCAGGCCGCGGCTTGGCGGTGGGGAAGTCGCTCTCGACACCGGCACGCCCAGCCGACGGGGTGATCGCGTCGATCACCGCCGCGGCGGCGGAGCTCGAACACACCGTCGAGGAGCTGCTCGCCGAAGCGTCGGTCGTCGCTCACGGTACGACGGTCGGGCTCAATGCGCTGCTGACCGGCCGTGGCGCGCTTACGGGATTGCTGACGACCAGCGGCTTCGAGGACACGCTGGCGATCGCGCGCATCAACAAGGCCCACGGCTTGCCCGAGGAGCTCGAGACGCAGGCCACGTTGTGGGAGAAGCCGCCGGCGTTGCTGCCGTCGAAGGCGATCCGAGGTGTGATCGAGCGGATCGACGCCCACGGGCAGGTCGTCGTCGCGCTTGACGAGGACTCGGCGCGAACGGCGATCCGCGCCCTGGCCGCGCAGGGAGTCGGGGCGATCGCGATCTGCCTGCTGTGGTCGTTCCTGAACCCGGTCCACGAACTGCGCCTGGCCGAGCTCGTTCGCGCCGAGCTGGGGGATGACATGCCGGTGACCGTCTCGTGCGAGCTCGCGCCGCGGATGGGTGAGTACGAGCGGATGAACACCGTGATGCTCAATGCGTGTCTCGTCCCGACCGTGACGACGTACGTGCACGACCTCGAGTCCCAGCTGCGCGACCGAGGCTTCTCCGGCTCGTTGCTGGTGATGCGCTCCGGCGGCGGCGTACAGCCTGCCGCGCGAACTCGCCCGTCGGCCGGTTGAGACGCTGCGCTCCGGCCCCGTCGGCGGCCTCAGCGCGGCGACGGCGATCGGACGTCAGGTCGGACATCGAACATCATCTGCACCGACGTCGGCGGCACGAGCTTCGATGTCGGGCTGATCGTCGATGGGGCGGGGCAGTATGCGCGCCGGCCGATGATCGGCCGCTACGCAATCGCCGCGCCGCTGATCGACATCGAGTCGATCGGCACCGGCGGCGGCAGCATCGCCTGGATCGATGAGGCGGCGGGCACGTTGCGGGTCGGGCCCGAGAGTGCCGGTGCGGATCCCGGCCCCGCCTGCTATCACCGCGGCGGGCAGCGGCCCACCGTGACCGACGCGGCCGCCGTGCTCGGCTACGTCGACCGGCTCGGCGGCGAGCTGGTGCTCGACACGCAAGCCGCGCGCGATGCGCTCGAGCGGACTGTCGCGGCACCGCTCGGGTGCAGCGTCGAACAGGCGGCCGAGGGCGTGCTTAGAGGTCGCGAGCGCGCAGATGGCCGACCTCGTCCGTCAGCGTGACGATCCAGCGGGGACACGATCCGCGCGACTTCGTGCTCTACGCCTTCGGTGGAGCCGCGCCGCAGTACGCCGGGCGCTACGCGCTCGAGCTTGGAGTCGCGGAGGTCGTGGTGCCGGTACTCGCGGCCGTGTTCTCGGCCTTCGGCGCCACCGCCGGGGAGCTGCGCACCTCGGCCCAGCTCGATGCGCCCCAGCGCTTCCCGACCGCGCCGGGGTGGATCGAGCAGCGCCTCGCGGAGCTCGAGGCCCGCGTGGTCGAGCAGTTCCACGGTGCCTTCCCGGGCGCCGAGCTGGCGATCGAGCGCTCGATCGGGCTGCGGTTTCGACGCCAGGTCCACGAGCTGGTCCTGGGGCTGGGGGATGGCGAGCTCTCGGCCGAGGACCTCGAGGCGCTCGCCGAGCGCTTCAGCACCGAGTACGAGCGCCTGTTCGGGGAGGGGACCGCGTACGCCGTCGCGGGGATCGAGCTCGTCGGGCTGCGTGTCGAGGCGAGCATCCCGCTCGGGGTGTCATTGCCCGAGCGCCCCGAACGCTCGCGGCGAGACCCTGTCGGCGAGCGCACGGCGTCGTTCGACGGCAGACCGGTTCGCTGTCCCGTGTACGACGGGCGGCTGATCGCCGCCGACATGCCGGTCACCGGCCCGGCCCTGATCGAGGTGCCGACCACGACCACCGTCGTGTATCCGGGCCAGGTCGCGACCGTCGACGCGATCGGCACAACCGTGCTGAGGATCTCGTGAGAGCGGAAGCGATCCTGTTCGAGGTGCTGCGCCACCGCCTGTGGGCGATCAACGATGAGGCTGCGACCACGATCGCCCGGATCTCGGGCTCGCCGGTGGCCAACGAGTCCTATGACTTCAACACTGCGCTGATGGACAACGAGGGCAACGTGGTGATCATCGGCGCGTATGTCATGGCTCATGCCTGCGCGCTCGATCGCGTCGTGCGCTACGTGCTCGACGAACACAGTGAGAACCCGGGCATCGGACCGGGCGACATGTACCTGACCAACGATCCGTATGTCGGCGCCATGCATCAGCCCGACGTCGTGGTCGTCGCGCCGATCTTCCTCGACGACGAGCTGATCATGTGGTGCGGGTCGGTCGTGCACCAGCCCGACGTCGGCGGCCCGCTGGCGGGCAGCGTCACGACCGGGGCGCGATCGATCTACGAGGAGGCGATCCCGATGTCACCGGTCCGGATCGTCGAGGGCGGAAGGCTGCGCAAGGACCTCGAGCGCGAGTACCTGATCCGCTCGCGCCTGCCCGAGCTCAACGCGCTGGACCTCCGGGGGCAGATCGCCGCCAACCGGGTACAGGCCTCGCGCGTGGTCGAGCTGTGCGACCGCTACGGGCGCGACCAGGTCCTCGGCGCCGTCGCCAACCTGGTCGACTCCGCCGAGCGGCGCTTCCGCGACCGGCTGCATGAGTTGCCCGACGGACGGTGGCGCTCGGTGTCGCTGGTCGAGCATGACGGCGTGCAGAACGAGGTGTATGAGGTCACCTTGACGATGGTCAAGCGCGGCGATCAGCTCGAGCTCGACTTCACCGCAAGCTCCGACCAGGCCCCGGCGCTGGTGAATTGCAGCAAGGGGACGCTCTACGGCTACGCCCTCGCCGCCCTGCTGACGCTGATCGCCTACGACCTGCCATGGTCGCCGGCGGCGCTGCTTCGGGCAGTGAGGTTGCGCTCGCGCGAGGGATCGGTGGTCGATGCGCGCTGGCCGGCCGGCGTGTCGATGGGCAATACGGCCGTCGGCCACGCGATCCGCACGGTCGTGAACATCTGCGCGGTGAACATGCTCGACGGCGCAGAGGCGTACGAGCGGCTCGTGATGGCCTCGTGCATGGGATCGTTCGCGGGGCAGAACATCTCCGGCCTGCGCGAGGACGGCACGCGCTTCGGGACGATGCTGCTCGACTCGCTCGCCGGCGGCGGCGGCGCGCGGTCATTTGCCGACGGTGTCGACACCGCCGGGGTGATCAATTCGCCCAAGGCGGCGATCGCGAATGTCGAGGTCAACGAGCACAACTACCCGCTGCTGTACCTCTGGCGCCGGCAGACCGCCGACTCCGGCGGTCCGGGGCGCTACCGCGGCGGCCTCGGGGGCGAGCATGCCTACGTGCTGCACGGCACCGGGCAGATGCAGTCCACCCAGTTCGCCCACGGCGTCGAGCAGCCGACCGGACTGGGGGTTGCCGGCGGCGAGCCGGGATCCCTGCAGCGGTTCGTGCTCGCCCACGGCGGGCGTGACCTCGCCGCACGCAGGCTCGAGGATCTCAGTGGCGAACTGGAGGAGCTTCCGCCGAAGGGCACTGTGCAACTCGGCGCCGAGGATGTGTTCGTCCATTTCTACGCCGGCGGCGGGGGACTCGGCGATCCGCTCGAGCGGCCACCGGAGGAAGTGGCGGAGGATGTGCGCGAGGGACGGGTGACCGTGCGGGGTGCCGCCGGTGAGTATTTCGTCGTGGTCGATCCGAGCGGGGCGGTGGATGGGGATGCAACCGATGCGCTGCGGGCCGGTGAGCGCGGGCGGCGGCTGGCGGGAGGCTCGCCGGCCGGCGGGGGCGGTGGTGGCGCGGGCGGTGGCGGCGCGGAGGGTGGCGGCGCGGAGGGTGGCGGCGCGGGGGGTGGCGAGTCCAGACGGCTATCCCGTCATATCGTGATCCGTGATGGCGTGTGCGCGTGCCGGCACTGCGGGACCGCCTGGGGAGCGCTCGGACCGCAGCTGAAGGAAGGGCTGCTCGTCGAGCAGATCCCGGTCGCCGAGCGCTGGCCGGCCGCGAGCCGGCTCGCGGGCGCCGATCGGTTCGTGATCCGGCACTATCGCTGCCCCGGGTGCGCGACCCAGATCGAGACCGAGGTCAACCTGGCGCAGGCACCGTTCGTGACCAGCTTCGACACCTGAGTAACGATGGAGTTCGGCTTCTACCTTCCCAATCAGGATCCGCCCCAGGCGCAGCGTATCGCCGGTCTGTACCGCGAGATCCTCGAGATGGCCGAGCACGGCGACGCGCTCGGGTTCACCGGGTGCGTGGCCTCCGAGCATCACAGTCGTCAGGACGGGTACATCCCCTCCCCGCTGGTCCTGTGCGCGGCTGTCGTCGCCCGCACTCGCAGGCTCGAAGCGTCGACCGGCGTGATGCTCCTGCCGCTGTGGTCACCGATCCGGGTCGCCGAGGACAGCGCGCTGATCGACATCATCTCCGGCGGACGCTTCGCGCTCGGCATCGGCCTCGGGCTCGTGCCCAGGGAGTTCGAGCTCTACGGGGTCGAGCTTCGCGCGGCAGTCGGGCGCCTGCAGGAGGGCGTTGAGATCCTGCGCCGCGCCTGGACGGGCAAGCCGTTCTCGTTCGACGGTGCACATTTCCAGCTGCGCGACGCGCTCGTGACCCCGGCGCCGACGGGCGGCGTGCCGATCCGCATCGGAGGCCAGAGCACCGCCGCGATCCGCCGCGCCGGCCGGCTCGGGGACGCCTGGCTGACCGACCCGCTGCACGGCCTCGAGACGATGCGACAGTGGGCCGAGATCTACCGCGAGGCTGCCGCCGAAGCGGGCCGGCCGGCCAGCGTCCACCTGATGCGCGACTGCTGGGTGTGCGAGCGCGAGGACGAGCTCTACGAGCGATGGGGACGGTTCCTGGAGGACGACTGGCGCTACTACTACGAGCTCGGATCCTTCCGCACCGGGCGCTTCAACCCCGATGCGGAGCCGTGGCTGCGCGAGATCACCTCGGCCGACCAGCTGACGTTCGACCGCCTGGCCCGCGATCGCGTGCTGTGCGGGACCGTCGAGCACGTGCGCGAGCAGCTTGCGCAGTGGATCGAGGAGATCCGGCCCGATCGCGTGAACTTGCGCTTCCGGCTGCCGTACGGCCCCTCCCACCAGGAGGTCAGGGAGGTGATGGAGGTGTTTGCGCGGGAGGTCATGCCGGCGTTTGCGTCTGCGTGAAAAGTCGTGGCTCGGGTGGGGTTGCGGTTCAAGCGGGGCGCGCCGGCTGGAGGGCCTGGAAGACGGGTGGGGTGCGGGGGGGTGACGGCCCAGGAGGGGCGAAAGCACCCTCGCCCGAAGATGCTCAAAGGCCCAAAGCACGAGCCCGCGGCCGACCCTGGTTAGATAAGCATGCCCCACATGCTTATGTAACCAAGGTCCAAATGTCGGGGGCGATTTGGGCCGTTAGGCAGGTGAAATTGTCAGATTGCTGACATCCGGGTAAGGCCGTTCCAGCGGTCAGAGACCACGATCCCCGCATACGCGCCGATCAGCACGTCGAATTGCTCGCGGTTGCAGATCGAACCGACATCCGTATCCGCCAAACGCATCCTGATAGTGATCCACGATCTCATCCACCTGATCCTCCATCGTGCCATTGAGCATCATCATGTGCGCGGAAGAGTCATTACCGCGAGTCATAGTGAGCGCCGTGTGGCAGTGCTATGAGGCCGGTCGCCAGAAGAGCGTGTCTGTCGCCCTACCGGGAATCGTAAAGGCAAACGACACCGACCCGGCGCGGACGCCGACCTTCAGTTCGTGCAGGGTGTTGTTGAAGGCCTCGAGCATGATGCTGCCATCAGGATTGGCGAATGCGACGTTGTCCACGCCTGCGGTCTCACTATTGGAGGCTGGGTCGTACTGCACCTCGTGTGAGGAATAGATTCTTCTTGCTCCCGGTTGCAGGAAGTAGCCGGTCTGGCCGAGCTCGTAGAATTCTCCGTTGTACGTCACGCGTCCGGACGTCACATCGATGGCGGCCTGTGGGCTGCCGCTCGAATCCGCGGCGCCGTTGAAGGTGACTGAGCCAATGCAGCCATTGCAGTTAGTGTCGTGAGGGGCCTTTGGTCCGCCGGCACGGTCCAGCACAAGATTCCAGAAGTTGACCCCGCTCGCCCAATTGCGCGCGGCCTCGATCACGAGTTGACTGCCTGGCTCTCGAACCAGGTTGAGCGCGCATTCACTCAAGATCTGGTCGGTCTTGGGGTACAGATCGTGCAGGCGTGTCATCTCCAGGGGACTGCCCGTGTAGCAATGCCAAAAGGCGCCCGCTGCTCCTCCAGTAGCGGAGATCACTCGCTCGGTCCATCGCTCGTAATCCCAGCTTGCATCTCCGACGTAGATCTGGGTGGCCAGGCCGGCGGCCCGGAGATCAGGCCTTAGGTAGTCGTCGACTATTGTGGCTTCCTGCTGATCGCTCAGCTCGCCGCCTGGGTAGCTGGTCCACGTGTTCGGTTCGTTCTGAGGACTGATCGCGTAGATCGGAACTCCGGCGCGCTTATACGCCAGAAGCCACTTGACCAGGTACCGCGCATAGACACCGTAATCCAACGGCTCGAGTTGACCCGTGCCGTAGACGTTGCTCAAGAGCCCGCTGGTCTTCATCCAGGCCGGCGCGCTCCATGGAGACGCCAAAATGCGAAGCCCCGGGTGATACGCCAGCGCGAGCCGTAGGGCCTGGATCACGAGCTGGTCGTGGGCGATTGAGAAGTGCTGGAGCCCGGGGTCAGTTGTCCCGGGTGGCATGTCGTCCTCAGTGAACGCCGTTCCATTCTGGTTGAAGTCCGACCCTCCGATCGATACCCGCGTATACCCTGCGTTCATCCCAGCCGCTCCGAACGCATCCTGGATTACCTGCCGCCCGATCCGATATGGAAGCCTTCCCATGAGTAGGTACGCGCTGCTGTTGGTGAGAGCGGCACCGACTCCGTGAAACGCCTGATAGCGGATCGCGTCGTTGACGTAGATGACCGTCTGCGTGCGCGCAAACGCGGCCTGTCCAGTGGAGAACGGAATCGAGGGAAGCTGCGTGAGGCGGCTCCCATTGTTATCGGTTTGCACAACTTGCACCGCACCAGAGGGCGATGATGTGGCGACAGTATCCCCGGCGGCGCTGATCCCGAAAAGCGCGATCGCGAGCGGAACGAGTATTCCGATCATCCGTGAAAGCCCACGGACCCGGTGGCACTGTGTCACCCCATCCTGCTTTCTGTATGGGCCCGAGAAAAGCCGCTCGGAGGCTATCACGTCGGTACCGAATGCTCCGCCACGTCCTGACGATGGTTATGGGAATCTCGTGCTGACGGCCGTCGAAAGTCCCCACTGGTGGTCATGTCTTCTCCCCATAGTGGCCACGATCGCCCCGCTGCTTGCGCCGCGGCGCCGGCTCGGTGCGATCACCGGGTGGGTGCGCACCAGGTTCGCCGGCATCCTCGTCAGTGCACCTGAAAGTCGGCGTTGCGGGCGAGCATCACCGCGTACGCCGGCCAGAACTTTCCTGTCGCAGGGGCACCAGCGCCGCAAAGCCCCGTCGACTCGCCAGGGTGGAGTATCCACGCGAAGGCGTCGACGTTCGGATACCCCGTGTTCGCGGTCGGCTTGGGCCCGAGGCCCCGTCCGGGCGGATTGCACAGAACTTCATTGCCCTGATGGACGGGGTCGGGCGGCGTAAGCGGGCCGCGGCCGTTCTCGCCGGTGTTGACGACGAAGTGCTTGCCTGCGGTGAGGCGAGAGATCTGCTCGCCGAACCGGATCTCCCTCGACGTCCAGTCGAAGTGGGTCGAGTTGAGGAAGAAGCCCTGGACGTTGGCCACGCCGGCGCGCCGCAGGAGAGCGGCGATGCGCCCGGCTGGAACCGCGTCAGCGGCGCCCGCGTCGAGGTAGATGACGAGCCGCGGGCAGTTGGCGGTGAGGACGCTGATCGCGTCGCGCAGCTCGGCCATCCGGACGTCGACGCCGTGGCTGCTCAAGCACGGCGAGGTGATGAGCGCGTCCATCTCGAGGAAGAGAACGGCGCGATAGCTGCCGATCCCGCCGGCAAAGCGCTCGATCCAGTTGTGGTACGCGAGCGCCTGCGCCGGGGAGTCGGCCCACTGCCCGCAGTGCCCGGAGACGATCCGGTAGGTCGAGAGCATGGGCACCGAATTCGGCGATTGGACCGATGCGCGCGCGAGGTAGTGGGCAACGGCCATCCCCACGTCACCGCCGCTGAACAAGCCGTAGCGCTCGACCCATGGCTGGGACGCGATCATGCCGAGCTGCGGGTACCGGCCGGCGAGCGTCGCGGCATCGGTCGTGGGGTCGACGAAGAAACCGTCGCCGAGCAGCGGATCGCCGTGCGCGCTAACCGTGGCGATCGGAGTCACCGGATCGTCGTTCAGCACGGTAACCACGGCGGTGGATGGGCTCGACGTACCGCCGGGCCATCCGCCGTAGATTGAGACCTCAATCGTCTGCGGGATCGTTGCGGCGTGGTGATCGATGATCGGGATTTCGAAGCTGGCGGTCGTGACGCCTGCTGGGAACGTCAAGGTCCCCTGGACGAAGGTAAAGTCCCAGTCGTATTGAGCGGAACATTGGCTAGGTCCGCATGGGTGCCCTGGGCCGACGGCTACATAACCCACGTACCCCTCGCGACGCGTGTCGCTCCGCTGCACCGTGATCACGGCATCCCCAGCGTCCTCATGCACGACGAGGCTGCCTGAGGTCAAGTGGAAACCGCCCGGATCCGCAACCGCGAGTTGGGGGATGAGCAGCAAGAGCCCAAACAGCAAGACCGGGAGCAGGGTTCGGCGAACACTGTTCATCCCTGTTCCTATCGGCGCTGCCGGCCGTCTGCTGAAGAAGAAATCAGCCCGGGAAGACTGCTGTTTGGCACTGCCTGATCGGGCAAGATCGCACAGCTCAGCGTCGACGCCTCGTGGGAGGGCGACCGTGCTGAGCGGGTGACGCCGATTGCTCAGCCTCTCGCGGCGCGTCGACAGCCGCTTGTCCGCTCGAACTAGCGGCCGGGCCACACCAGGCCAAGCCGACCAACCCTCCCCTCACCGCGCCGTTACCGAGCCGCGCGGCCTCGACGGCTCAGCACGGCTTCAGCCGTGCGTCGAGACGCCGCCGTCCACCGGGATCACGGCGCCGGTGAGATAGGACCCGACGGACGACGCCAGGAAGATCGTCGCCCCGGCAGCGTCTTCGGGCCGCCCCCACCGACCCAGCGGCACGCGTTGCTCGAGCGCCGCCGTCGTCTCGGGATCACGGGTCACGAACGCGGTCATACGGCTCGGGAACAGCCCGGGGGCGATCGCGTTGACCGTGATCGATTCGCGCGCTAGGCGATGGGCAAGCTGTCGGGTGAGCATGTGCACGCCGGCCTTGCTCGCCGGATAGGCGTAGTTCTCCCACTCCGGCACCGAGATCCCCTCGATCGATCCGATGTTGATCACCCGCGCGGGATCCTCGGCGCTCGCGGCGGCGCGCAGGAGCGGCAGGAACTGGACGGTGCAGTGGAACACCGACTTGACGTTCAGGGCGAGCACGCGGTCGAACGCCTCGTCGGGGTACTCCTCGAGCGGCGCTCCCCAGGTGATGCCGGCGTTGTTGACCAGCACGTGCAGCCGCTGTTCGCGGCCTTCGACGGCGGCGACCAGCTGCTTGACGCCCTCGAGCGTCGAGAGGTCGGCCGGCGCGGCGATGCATTCGCCGTCGGCGGACAGCTCGGTTGCCAGGGCCTCGCACGCGTCGGCCTTGCGTGAGGAGATGTAGACGCGCGCGCCGGCGTGAACGAAGCCGGACGCGATCATTTCGCCGATTCCGCGCGAGCCGCCGGTGACCACGACGACCTTGCCGGAGACGTCGAACAGCTGGGCGGGGGGTCGCATCGGCCGCACCCTATCCGATCGCCCCACGCTGCAATGGAATCGGCGCCACCGCCAATCCGATCGCCTCGTTCAGCTGGCGCTCTCAACCAAACGATTGGTAGGCTCGGCGCTGCCGTGACGAGCCAGAGCGCCAACCCGCTGGTGGTGGTCAACCGCCGTGACGACGGCGTCGCGATCCTGACGCTCGAGCAGCCGCCGGTGAACGCGATGGACAACGCCCTGCTGGAAGCGCTGGCACTCGCCGCCGAGTCGCTGCGCGACGATGCCACCGTTCGTGCGGTGGTCCTGACTGGCTCGGGCGAGAAGGCCTTTGCCGCCGGCGCCCGGCTCGACGAGTTCGCCGGGATGCTCGGCGACCGCAGCGAGATCCGGCATCACACCGAGCTCAGCGGATGGGCGCTGCGCTCGGTCGAGCGTCTGCCGCAGCCGGTGATCGCCGCCGTGCAGGCCACAGCGATGGGCGGCGGCCTCGAGCTGGCGCTGTGCTGTGATCTGATTGTTGTCGACGAGCGGGCGAAGCTCGGCGTACCCGAGGTCAGCCTGGGTCTGATCCCGGGCGCGGGCGGGACCCAGCGCCTGCCCCGCCGGATCGGGTCCGCTCGTGCCGCCGAGGCGATCCTGCTCGCGCGCCCGATGGGCGCCGCCCGAGCGCTTGAGATCGGACTCGTGAACGAGGTCGCGCCGGCGGGAGAATCACTGGCGCACGCGCTGGCGATCGCGGCGCGGATCGCCGAGCTACCGGCGCGCGCGGTGCAGGCGGCCAAGCACGCCCTGCGGGAGGGACGGGACCTGCCCCTGCGCGAGGGGCTGGCGCTCGAACGCGAGCAGTTCGAAGGGGTCCTGCAGACCGCAGACGCCCGCGAGGGCGTGCAGGCATTCCTCCAGCGGCGCCCGGCCTCCTTCCAGCACGAGTAGATGGCCCGCCCCAACCCAATTAAGGAACCAGGAGAGAGAAGGAGGAAGTGAAATGACCGAAGAGCTGCTCGCCCGTCTGACCGCCCTGGAGGCCGAACGGGACATCCTGCGCAACATGTACCGCTACGGCCACACGATCGATGTCGGCGACTCGGAGGGATGGGCCGATTGCTTCACGGCCGATGGGATCTTCGCGACCAAGGGGCGTGACGAGGAGATCTACGCCCCGTACCAGATCGAGGGCCGGGCGGCACTCGCCGACTTCGTCGAACATCACACCCGCCCCCCAGGCCTATGGCACAAGCACCTCCTGGTCGAGCCGCTGATCGACGTCGAGGGCGATGAGGCGAGCGCGCAGTCGTACTTCGCGGTCCTGGTCGAGCACGACGACCGCCCGATCGTCCGCGTGTTCGGACGCTATGTCGATCGACTGCGCCGCGAGGCCGACGGCCGCTGGCGCTTCACCGAGCGCCGCGCCTTCATCGAGTCGCTGACGCACGGGCTGCCGCCTCTCGCTCACGGACGCGAGCTGGCCGAGCGCGCGTTCGCGGAGCGGTCCCAGGCCGCCGCCGCGTCGTAGCGCTCGCGCGCCCCGACGCGGTCAAGCTTGCCGTTGGGCAGGCGCGGCAGCGAGCCCTCGACGATCAGCACGTAGCGCGGGACCTTCCACCGGGCGAGCCGCTCGGCCGCCCCGTCGGCGACGGCCGCCGGGCGTCAGCTCGGCGCCGGGCTCGAGGGTCACGACGGCCATCACCTCCTCGGTGCGGATCGGGTCGGGTACGCCGAACACGAGCGACTCGGCGACGCCCCGCAGCCCGTCGAGCACGATCTCGACCTCCTCGGCGCCGATGTTCTCGCCCGAGCGCTTGATCACGTGCTTGAAGCGGCCGAGGAACACGAGATGGCCACGCTCGTCGACGATCCCGCGATCGCCGGTCCGGACCCAGCCGTCGACCAGGGTCGCGGCGGTGCTCTCCGGATCATCGAGGTAGCCGAGCATCACGTCGGGGTGGCGCAGGCGGATCTCGCCGAGGGCGCCGCTCGGCAGCCGCCGACCCTCGTCGTCGAATGCGGCCAGCTCGGCCAGCGGCCATGGCGGCCCGACGTACCCCTCGGGCCCCTCGCCGGCGTAGCCGGGCTCGCTCCCCGCGCTCACCGCGCCGGTCTCGGTCATCCCCCAGCAGAGCTTCAGCTCGACGCCGAAGCGCCGGCGGAAGCGCTCGTGCCAGGTATGGGTCAGGACCATCCGCAGCGGCGTCGACCCCGGCTCGGGAGCGCCCTCCTGCAGTTCCATCAGCAGGTTCAGCTGGGCGGGGAACAAGACCAGGAAAGTGGCGCCATAAAGGGCCACCTGATCCCAGAAGCGCGAGGGGCTGAACCGATCCACGATCGTCACAGACGACCCCTTGTGCAGCGCAATCGATTGGACCGTCAGCGCGCCGACGGCGTGCGCGAGCGGCGTCGGGAGCAGGCAGTTGTCCTCCGCGCACACCCCGAAGCGTTCGGCATAGCCGGTTCCGCCGCTGTGAAACGCGCCCGCCGGAACGACCACGCCCTTCGGTCGTCCGGTGCTGCCTGACGTGTACAGGATCGCCCACGGGGCGTGCTCGTCGTCGGAGATCGGGGCGGGATCGAGGGGTTCGTGGTCGAGCGCCTGCTCGGCCTCGAACAGGCACGAGCGCAGCTCCGGGCACTCCCCGACGCGCGAGCGCAGCAGCCCGGCGATCGGCTCGTCCGCCACCAGCGTCGCGGCCCGGCTGTGATTGACCTGCCACAGGAGCTCCTCGGCGGTCAGCCCCGGGACGAGCGGCACGAAGACCGCTTCAAGCTGGGTAACCGCGTGCTGGACGAGGACCGCCTCGATGCGGTTCGACATCCCGATCAGCACGCGCTCGCCCCGTCCCACGCCCAGCTCGGCGAGCGCACCGGCGACCCGCCGCTTGGCCTGTTCGAACTCACCGAAGGTCATCTCCCGATCTCCGGAGCGCAGGAACACCCGGCCCGGAGAAGCGGCCACCCGCGCGGCTAGCATCGAGCGCGGTGTCGAAGGCGTCCAGCTCACGGTTGCGCCGCCTTATCCGCGCGGTAACGCGTGAGGAACTCGCGCAGCTTGCCCGGCGACCAGGTGTCCTGATCCTCACCGAACGCCTCCGAGCCGTCCTGGAATCGCCAGCGCACGAGCGACACCCAGACGAAGAACGGCGTGGCGATATGAGACAGCAGGCTGACCACCTCCCCGACCGCCGTCAGCTCCACTCCCCGGTCATCGACGATCGTCAACTGCACCGACACCGGTCTGCCGCGCTCGTCGCGCGTCACCCGCCGCCGCACCGCGCTCACCGTGCGCGGCTCGCCCCGCCCGAGCACGAAGCCCGTCATCAGCTTCCACTCACCTGTGTGCCGGTCAAGGCGCGTGGAGGCATGGAAGGCAAAGCCGTCCGCGCCGGCGCCGTAGGAGTACCCGAGGCAGGTCGCCTGGCGGCTCTCACGGCGTGGCCCCCAGGTGCGATCGCGCATCTCGACGCAATCGACCGCGATCCGCTCGCCGTGCAGAACCAGCTCGCCCTGTACGCGACCGAGTTGGTCGAGGTGGCCGATCCCGTCCGCGACCCCGAGCGGGTGCGGGGGATGGAGCGCTCGCCAATCTAGCTCGAACGAGACCCCGTCGTCCCCGCTGTAGGAGATCGCGTATGCGGACATCGGCTCGAGCGTGCGATAGGCAAGCCCGTTGGGAAGCGTGAAGCTAGTCGGCTCGATCCCGGCCGGGATCGGCATATGCCACCAGCAGCGCCAGTACGGAAGCTCCCATGGCTCGCTCGCGCCAGGTTCCCAGACATAGATCGTGCATGCGAGGATGCCCAGTCCGGGGCGGAACACGGGGTAGGTCCAGATCCCGAGCCCGCGCTCGGGAACCGCCGCCGCAAACCACGACGTCTCCGTCCACGTCTCCGGCTCCCGTACTGGGGCGTGGAACCGATCGTCGATCGGACCGAGCACTTCGGTTGCGCTCATGATGATTCCTCCAAGCCGGCGAGCGGGACGTCGGCGATCGGTGACAGATGCGGCAGCAGCGCCAACTCCCGGTCAGCTGCGCGCGCCAGGCACCGCAGCCGGGATGCTCGGTCGGATCCGCAGTTGGCGCGTTCCACGGCATTGATCTCGGCGACCGCCGGTGCGACCGACCAGCTCTGCGCGAAGTGACTCAGCAGCCGGCGCATCCGCTTGGCCCGCTGCCGCGGCTCCGGATCGGGGATCGCATCGACAAGCTCGCCGAGGCCGGCCACCACCTGCGCCAACAGCAGATCCCCCGGCGGGTCGGTCACGGCGGGGAGCGGAGCCGGCGGATCGAGCGGGACCTGGCACAGCTGCGCCAACAGGTGCATTAGCCGGTGCCCTGAGGCCTGGCAGCAGCATCAGGTGAACGAAGCGATCACGGTTGTGCTCCGGCTCGTTGGCCGCGGACAGACAGCAGATCACGTTGCGCAGCACCACCACGGCCTGCCAGTAGCGCAACCGCTCCGCGGACAGGGTGACGCCAGCGGCGTCCGCGTAGTGTGCGCGCACGAGGCGGCCGAAGTCCGGGATCTGGTGGCCGAACATCAGCGCGCGCACGGTGACCCAGGCAAGGTCGTCGTGGGGATCGCCGAGGTGGGCGAACTCCCAGTCGAGCAGGCCGCTCACCCGCTCGCCCTGCGCCAGGAAATTCCCTTCTCCGGCGTCGCCGTGACAGAAGACGAGGCGCGCCGGCTCGCCCGGGAACAGGTCGCTCAGCACCTCGACCGCGAACGCGACCAGACCGTCGGGCTCGGCGAGCTTCTGGGTTGCGATCGAGTTCCAGAGGTCGAGGTCGGCTGCCGCCCTGCGCGCGAACCCCGGCAGCTCGAGCTCGGCCACCGGCAGACGATGCAACTGGGCCAGCCGAGCGAGCAGGTCCGGCAACGCCCGTGCCGGCTCGTCCGTCGAGCCCGGCATGCGCGTGACCGCGATCGCCTTCAGGTCGGCCGACTGACCGTACAGGCGCGGCACTGGAAGGTCGCTCCCCTCCAGGGCTCGGTAGGCGACCGCCTCGCGCTCGAGTGACAGCTCGGTTCCCGCGACGGGTCCGCCACCCTCGTCGTGGCGCACCACGAGCGCGAGCTCCTGGGCAGGCAGGCGCACGTCGGCGGCAAACGTCGTGCGCGAGTTGCCGCTGACCAGGCGCCGCCAGGCGAGCACCTCCCCACCAGTCGCCGCCGCGAGCCAGTCGCGCAGGGCCTGGGACGAGACCGCGCTCACCGCGCTCCTGCCTGACCGGGTTCCTCGAGCAACAACCGCTGGAGTGTCACGCGTGCCCGAGGCGAGAGATCGAAGCTGCCGCCGAGCTCGTCGGTAGCTGGAAGCCGGGCGAGGAACGTCCGCATCACGCCGGCGGGAGCATCGAGCAGCCGCGGCGGCCCCCCCGCGGCCATCCGCTCGGTGCCCCATCGCTCCTGGTCGCCCATCTGGGCGATCAGGCGGTCGAGCTCGGGGCCGCTCTGCACGTAATCGGCGACGATCACCTCGTCAGCGACGCCGAGCAGCCGCAACAGCACGGCGGTCATCACGCCGGTGCGGTCCTTGCCGGCGGCGCAGAAGAACCCGAGCGGGTAGCTGTCAGGCTCGCCGAGCAGTCGTCAGTGTGTCCGCGATCGCACCGGCACCGAGGTCGAGCATCTCCTCGTAACGCTCGACGAAGTAGGACTCGAGCGGCTCGTCGGCTTGCAGCTCCCGCAGGTCCCAGATGTCGGGGATCATCGGGAAATGCAGGCGGTGGGGTGCCAGCTGGTCCGATGCCTCGCCGTGGCGCTCGAGCTCCTTGAAGGTGCGCAGATCGACGAGTGTGCGCAGCCCGAGGGCCCGCACCCTCGCGACGTCGTCGCGCTGCAGATGATGAAGTCCGCCGGCACGGAATACTGCTCCGTGGCGCAGGGTGCGGCCATCGGTGCTCTGCAAGCCGCCCAGCTCGCGCATGTTCGACGGCCGGAACAGTTCGATGCGCCGGCTGGTGTCAGTCTCGGTGTCGGTCACCCACGGCATTCTCCACCAAACGTTAGTTTGATCTCGTGTAGATTTGGACCATCATGTTGTGCGGGCCAGAAAGCGGGAGGTCAAATTGAACGTCGAGGGATCCGTCGCAGTCGTCACCGGAGGAGCCTCCGGCCTCGGCGAGGGGGTAGTCCGGATGATGGCCTCCGGCGGCGGCCGTGCGGTGATCCTCGACCTGCCGAGCTCCCGTGGCCAGGAGATCGCCGAGGAGCTCGGCAGCTGACACGGTCCACTTCGTGACGGCCGACGTCAGCCAGCCTGACCAGGTCGAACAGGCGATGTCCGAGGCGGCCAAGGCGTTTGGTGCGATCCATCTGCTCGCCAACTGTGCCGGGATCAGCCCGGCTCATCGTCTGCTCGACAAGGACCGCAACCTGTTCCCGCTCGAACTCTTCCGCCGCACGGTCGAGATCAACCTGATCGGACTGTTCGACGTGCTCCGGTGGGGCGCCATGTACATGTCACACAACGAGCCGAGTGACGAGGGCGAGCGAGGGCTGATCGTCAACGTCGCCTCGATCGCGGGCTTCGAGGGTGAGGGCGGGCAGGCCGCGTACTCCGCTTCCAAGGGAGGCGTCATCGCGCTCACGCTGCCGTTGGCCCGAGACCTCGCCCGCTGGGGGGTCCGGGTGATGACGATCGCGCCCGGGATCATGGACACCGCGATGCTGGCGGGCGCTGACGAGAAGCTGCGCGATCGCCTGATCGGCATCCACGTGTTCCCGAAGCGACTCGGCCGGCCCGAGGACTTCGCCCGCCTCGTGCGCTGCTTCATGGAGGACACGCTTCTCAACGGCGAGGTGGTGCGCCTCGACGCAGGCACGCGCCTGGCCGGGCGCTGATATCGAACGGCCGGCCCTGCGGCAAGATGCCGCAAGCCGGCACAGAGACGAGCAAGAAGGGACGAACACAGTGGATTTCAACTTCAGCGACGAGGAGGACGAATTCCGTCGCACGGTACGCCGGTGGGTGCAGGACAAGTACCCCAAGGCGAAGGTCAACGCGATGGAACGGCTAGAGGATCACGACGGTTCCAACTTCCCGAGCGAGTTCGTCGAGGACCTCGCCGCGGCGGGCTTCATGGGGATCGGAATCGACGAGGAGCTCGGCGGGCAGGGCGGCGGGGCGATGATCCAGGCGATCCTGATGGATGAGCTCGCACGCCATCTCGCGGGCTTGACCTGGGTGTGGGGGATCACCTCGTTCTGCGCCAAGTCGATCCAGAAGTTCGCCAAGCCCGATCTGCGCGACGAGCTGCTGCCGCAGATCGTGGCCGGCGAGAAGCTCGTCTCGATCGCGATCACCGAGCCGTCCGGAGGTACCGACCTGCTCGGAGCGATGGTCACCCGCGCCCGCCCCTCGGACGGCGGTTATCTGATCAACGGCGCCAAGATCTGGTCGACGATCGCCCACGTGTCGGATTACCTGATGCTGCTCGCCAAGACCACCGACTCGGAGAAGACGTCGTTCGGCAAGACCCTGTTCCTCGTGCCCACCGATCAGCCGGGGATCGTCTCGACGCCGATCCCCAAGCTCGGGATGAGGTGCGTCGCCTCCTGCGAGGTCCAGCTCGACGACGCGTTCGTCCCCGAGACCCACGTGATCGGCGAGGTCGACCGCGGCTGGCAGCACATCCTCACCACGCTCAACAACGAGCGGATCTTGGTGGCGGCGCTCGGCACCGGCGTGCTGCGCGGAGTGCTCGAGGATGCGATCGCGTACGCCAAGGAGCGCCGCGCGTTCGGCCACGCGATCGGCGACTTCCAGGTGATCCAGCACTGGATCGCGGAGATGGCGATGAAGCTCGCCCAAGCGGAGCTGCTCACCTACAAGTCAGCCTGGATGTACGACAACGGCCACGACGTCGGCGTCGAGTCCTCGATGGCCAAGGCGATCGCCTCCGAGTACGCCTGCTGGGCCGCCGATCGCGGGATCCAGATCCTCGGCGGGATGGGCTACTCGGCCGAGTTCGACATGCAGCGATACTGGCGCGACGCGCGGCTGTATCAGATCGGTCCGGTCACCAACGAGATGGTGCGCAATATCGTCGCCCAGAGCGTCGGGCTCGACCGGTCCTACTGACAGCAGCTCACGGCCGTGCGGATCGTGACCACCACGGCACGGCCGACGCAATGACGGCTGCACCGAGCCCGCGGTCGCGGCTGGTGGAGTGGGAGGATCCGGCGGCGCTCGCCGAGGCGATCCGCCGCGACGGTGGCCTGTCGATGTTGCACCAAATCGCTGATGGGTCGCTCCCGCTGGCACCGATGAGCAAGCTGCTCGGTATCGAGCTCGTCGAGGCGCAGCCGGGCCGGGCGGTGTGGAGCGCGGAGCCTTCGGAGGTGCACCTGAACGAGCCCGGCCTGGTTCACGGCGGGCTGGCCTCGTCGATCCTCGACACCACACTCGCCACGACCGTGCTGTCCGCGCTGCCCGCGGGGACCCGGTTGGCGGGCCTGCAGCTGAGCGTCAACTTCCTGCGCCGGCTGGTGCCCGGCGCCGGGCGCGTGCTGTGCGAGGGGCGCATCGTTCACCTGGGAAGGACTGTCGCGGTGAGCGAAGCCGACCTGCGGTCCGAGTCCGGCGGGGAACTGCTCGCGCGCGCCACGAGCACGTTCTCGGTCATGCGTGAGGAGCCCGAGGGGCGGTGAGCTTCCGGGTGTTCGCGGCTGCGCCTCCATCCTCGTTGACCCGCGCGGGCGTTCACCACGGGCGGACGATGACACCGCTGTTCATGGGACCGGTGCTGTACGTGCTGCTCGCAGTCGCTGCGTGATTCCCAGCATGGGAGCAGTCGCCGCAAGCCTCCACACCTCGAGACTGAACGCGACCTGGGCGCTGACCGCGTTCCTGGTCAGCGGCGGCGTCAGCA
Source organism: uncultured Solirubrobacterales bacterium (assembly GCA_963769695.1). GTDB lineage: Bacteria > Actinomycetota > Thermoleophilia > Solirubrobacterales > Solirubrobacteraceae > Palsa-465. The sequence continues at coordinate 596,440 of CAVYMX010000008.1, forward strand.
CTCCGATTGCCGGCCGGCTGGGCGACATGTTCGGCAAGCGCCGCGTGCTGATCTGGGTGCTGTGGATCACCGCCGCCGGCGGCCTGGTCAGCTCGCTCTCGGCGACACTCGGGCCGCTCGTGGTCGGTCGGCTGCTGGCCGGCACGAGCACCGCAACGATGCCGCTCGCCTACGGCATCATCCGCGAGAGCCTGCCGCCCAATCGCAACGCCGCCGACATCGCGCTGATCTCCGCCTCGATCGCGCTCGGGACCGGTCTCGGCGCCGTCAGCGCCGGCCTGGTGGTCGAGCATCTCGGGCGTGAGCTGGCTGTGGTGGATCCCGTTCCTGCTGACGTTGCCGACCCTGCTCGCCGCGCATCTGTGGGTTCCCGAGTCGCCGATCCGGGGCGGTGGCAAGGTCGATTGGTGGGGCGCCTTGGTCATGTCAGTGGCGCTGCTCAGCATCCTGATCGCGATCAGCGAATCGACAGCGTGGGGCTGGGGCTCGGCCCGCACGCTCGGCCTGCTCGCGTTCGGCATCGCGACCCTGATCGGGTGGATCGCGCTCGAACTGGCCACCGAGCAGCCGCTGATCGACATGCGACTGATGGCCCGACCGGGCGTGTGGTGGGCCAACCTGACCGCGATGCTGTTCGGGTTCGGGATGTTCGGCGCGTTCGTGCTCGTTCCCCAGTTCGTCGAGGAACCGCGCGCGACCGGCTTCGGCTTCGGGGCGTCAATCACCTCGGCCGGCCTGTTCCTGGTGCCGGCCACGCTGACGATGGGGCTCGGCGGCCCGATCGCCGGCCGTCTCGAGCCCCGATTCGGCTCGAAGATACCGCTGGTCACCGGCGGCGCGTTCGGGGCCGCGGGCTTCGCGCTGCTGGCGCTGGAGCACGGAAGCAAGGGCTCGATCTACGCCGGCTTCGTGCTCCTCGGTATCGGGCTCGGCGTCGGCTACGCCGTCCTCCCTCACATCATCGTCCAGGCGGTGCCGGAGGAGAACACGGGCGCGGCGACCGCGATCAACGTGATCGCCCGCAACCTCGGCGGCGCGCTCGGGATCCAGGTGTGCGCCGCCGTGATCGCGTCCCAGGTCGTGGCCGGTTCGCTGCTGCCCGAGAGCTCCGGCTTTACCGATGCGTTCTGGATCTGCGCCGCCGGTGGGATCGCCGCGACCCTGTGCTCGATCTGCATCCCCGTCGGACCCAGGGCCACGATGCCCGTCGTGGGGGCGGCGTAGCGATGCGGATCGCAGCGATCATGCGTCACGGCGAGGCTGTCGACACGACCGCCGATCAATCGATCGCGGGTACTCGCGACCGGGGTCTGACCGCGCTCGGCCGACGCCAGAGCGAGGCGGCGCGGGCATGGCTGGCCGGTCTCGAGCCCGTCGCGGTGCTCTGCTCTGACTCACCCCGGGCGATCGAGACTGCGCGGATCGCGGGAGCGCCGGCCGACCCTGTGATCGTGCCCGACCTCGCCGGCATGCGGCTCGGCGTCTGGGAGCACGAGCCGTTAGCCGCGGTGCACGACCGCGTTCGTCAGGTGATCGCCGGAGAGCTTGCACCGCCCCCGGGGGCGGAGAGCGCACGTGAGCTGGCGCAGCGGGCCGGGCGCGCATTTGCGACAGGCGCTGCCGAGGACCGGGAACGTGCTCGTGGTCGCCCACCGGCTGACAAACGCCGTGCTGCTCGCCGAGCACCTCGGCCTGGAACCCGAGCAGGCGCTGCGTATCCCCCAGGACCATGCCGCGGTCTCGCTGCTGTCGCTCGAGGACTCCCGCGATCGGGTCCTGGCGCTCAACATCACGCCCCTGCACCCGCTGCGACTCGAGCGCGCGCAGGTCGAGGACCTATAGGGATGCAGCACGTCGACCAACGGCTGTTCATCGTCCGCCACGCCGAGACCGAGACGGTCACCCGCGATGGGCGGCTGCAATCCGGCGGCCCGGTTCCGCTCACCGAGCGCGGGACTGGCGCAGGCCGACGCGCTCGGGCGCCACTTCGCGCCCGCGGGTCTGCGCCGCGTCCACAGCTCCGACCAGGAGCGCGCGATCCAGACCGCGCAGCGCCTCGGCGGTGAGCGCGCGGCGGTGACCACGCACCCCGAGCTGCGCGAGATTCTTCTCGGTGAGGCCGAGCTCGCCCCCGCCAGCGAGGCGTTCGCCGCAGCCCCCGGTTACCTCGTCGATCCCGACGTGAGGCTGGCAGCCGGCGGTGAGACGCCGCGGGAGGTGTTGGCACGCGTGAGCGCGGCGATCGAGGCGATTCTCGCCGCCGAGGACGGCGAGCCGGCCGCGGCGGTGGTAGGACACGGCTGCGTCAATCGGATGCTGCTCGCTCACCTGCTCAGGCTCGACCCCCGCCGAGCGCTGCGGATCCGCCAGGACTGGTCTGCGGTCAACGTGCTCGAGCGCCGTCACGGACGGTGGGAAGTGGGCGCGCTGAACTGGAACCCCGATGGCGTGGCAGAGTTCGCACGAACCCGCGGGACGGCCGGCGTCGCGCCGGAGGTTTGGCAGCGCCTCGGGCGTTAGCGCCCGAAATCGAGAGAGAGACAGAGAGGAGTGAAGGGGAAAATGACGGATATCGGTCGCGGGATGACGGTGTCGGGCTCGGGCACAGAGGGGGTACTGCACGCCGCCAACGACACCTCGCAGGTGTTTGCGCTGCTGCGCCACGAGGGCCTCGATGAGGTGATCCTCTTGACCAACTCGGCCTCGGCCACGGCGGTGGTACCGCTGCTCGCCAAGGTCCGAGGGGTGGTGTGCCGCTCCGGCGGGATGACCTCACACCTCGCGATCGTCTCTCGCGAGTTCGGAATTCCGTGTCTGATGGGCGCCGAGCTTCCCGGGGACGAGTCCCTCGAAGGGCTGCGCGTCCGGATCGACGCGGAGGGGATGATCCAGCGTGCCGGCTAGGCCGCGACTGCTCGTCAACCTCTCGTTCCCGGAGTTGGCGGAGCAGGCGGCCCGCCTGCCGGCCGACGGCGTGGGCTTGATGCGCTCGGAGTTCGTATGCCTCCAGGTCGGCCGCCATCCGATGTCGATCCTCCGCGAGGGCGGTGAGCAGGGCTTCATCGACTTCCTGCGCCAGGCGATGGAGACCGTGGCCCGTGCATTTGCGCCGCGGCCGGTCACGTACCGCGCCTCGGACCTGAAGAGCAACGAGTACCGCGATCTTCTCGGCGGGGAGGAGTTCGAGCCCGTCGAGGCCAACCCGATGCTGGGCCGTCGCGGCGTGTTTCGCTACCTGCACGACCCGGCGGCGTTCGCGCTCGAGCTCCGCGCGATCGCGCAGGCGCGAAGGGAGGGGGCGAGCAACCTGCGGCTGATGCTGCCGTTCGTCCGGACCGTCGAGGAGCTGCAGCAGGCGCGCGCAATGGTCGAGCAGGAAGGCTGCTATGACCAGCCCGGGTTTGAGCTGTGGGCGATGGCCGAGGTCCCGGCGACGGCGCTCACCCCGGAGGCGTTCGCGGCCGAGGTCGACGGCGCTCTCGATCGGCTCCAACGACCTGGCCCAGCTCGTGCTCGGCGCCGATCGCGACTCGCCTGAGCTGGCCGAGCGCTACTCGGCGAGCGATCCGGCAGTGCTCGAGGCGATCCGGAGAATCGTCGCCGGCGCACACGCCCGGCACACGCCCGTGTCGATCTGTGGCGATCAGCCGAGCCGCGATCCCCACCTCGTGGAGGAGCTTGTCGGGATGGGGATCGACTCGATCTCGGTGCTCCCCAGTGCCTTCGAGGAGACCCGGGCGCTGATCGACGAGCTCGTGCCGGCAGGCGCCGGATGAGCGACGGATTCCTGCTGCCGGCGGAGATTCGCCGGTTCTCGATCGATCTGAGTGACTTCTTTGCCGGCGCCGGTCAGCGCTCCTCGTTGATCTCGCCGCTGTTCAACACGCCCGCCCGGCTGGTGTGCGGATCGCACTGCTACTTCGAGCACCTCCCCTGGTTGGTGCGCCGCGTGTTGGAAGTAGCCGAACCCCGGGAGATGGCGAGCGCGATGAAGTCCGTCGCCCACACGCCCAATTTCACCAACCTCAACGCGTTCATGCTCGGCTACTTCTGCGGCCGCGAGCAAGTCCGGCTGCTCGCGGGGCTGTCGCACGACGAGCCGCTGCAATCTGAGTCGCGGGAGGACACGGAGACCCTAGTGCGCTTCTGGCGGGAGATCGCGGACGTGTACGTGGCCGACGGCAAGCTTCCCTCCGAGAACGGTCACGAGGTCAGGATCCTGCCCGACGCGACGGTCAGCGACCTGACCGAGCGGCTCCGCGACCCGGGAGAGGACGAGCGCCGTGCGATCCGCCGCGCGACCGCCCTGATCGAGCTGTACACGTTCATCCAGAACGGCGAGGCGCGGGTCGGAGTGTTTCACCACGGCCCCTATTCGCTGCCGGGCGGCGATGCGCTCGTCGTCAAGGAGCTCGTCAACCTGCGCCAGAGCTACCTGCCCTGGGAGCTCGAGCGTTCGCCAAGCGTCGACGCCGTCGCGCGCGTGATGCGCCTGCGCGACGTGACCCTGTCGATCGACGGCTACGGCTCGATGTCGTGCGACCCGCTCGAGTACGAGCAGGGAATCGTCGCCGAGTACCTGCTCGCGCGCGAGGGTGACACCGTCCGTCCGCTCAGCACCCAGGAGCTGCTGTCAATCGCGGATGTGGCCGCCGATTCGCAGGTGACGATGTACGAGCAGGCCTCGCGCTGGGAGCCGGTCTACCAGGTGGCCTACGGCGCCGACATGTACGCCGGGCTCGCCGAGCCGGTGGCCCGGCTGGCGGGTCTGGATCTGCGCGAGGAATTGCGCACACGCTTCCACGCGACCGCGACGCGGGTAGCCGAGCCGCTGCGCACCGGCGCGGAGCCGCTACTGATCATCGCGCGGCTGGGGACGAGCGGGGACGAGCTGCTCTCGAGCGCGCTTCCCGAGCCGAGCCGATGACCATGACCCTCTCACTCGACCGGCTCAACGAGCTGATCAACCTGTTCGGCGAGAACCAGAAGGCCGACATGCGTGCCGAGCGCCGGGAGGCGATGCGCTCGATCCTGTTCGACCTGGCCCGGCGCTCGCCGCTGGGCTGGCAGTGCCTGTACGAACACCAGGTCCCGTTCCTCCGGGAGATCACCGAGCTCGTCCCAGCCGAGGAGCTGGGCCGGCGCATGCGCGGCCTCGGCCGCCGCCCGTACGCGCTCCAGCCCTTCATCCTGATGTGCTCCCACTTCGGCTGGCGCCAGCAGCGGATGCTCGACCTCGGTCTGAGCGAGGGCGATCCGTTTCGCAGAGGAGCGCCCTGATGACCTGGCGTTCCTGGTCGACTTCTGGGCCCGGCTCCAGGACTCCTACCGGCAGGACGGCTTTCTCCTGCCCGAGCAGGCGGGAGACACCTGTCGGATCCTCGACCCACCGGAGCTCGAGTTCCTGGACCAGCGCACAGCCGCGGGCGCGTCCTTTGATCTCACCCGTGTGCGGCGCGCGGCGGCGACGCTCGAGCTGTACTGCTTCGTCCTGCATGGCGAGCAGCGCGACGGCATCTTCGGGCACGGGCCGTACCCGCTGGCCGACGGGAGTGTTCTGTTCGTGCGCGAGTTCAACGACCTGCGCAACGACTACCTGCCGTGGGCGCAGACGCCGACCCGGAACCCGTACGACTCGATCGTGGTCGCCTACCGAGCGCGCGAGGTCAGCGTCCGCTGCGACATGTTCGCCTCGATGACGGTCGAGCCGCACGAGTTCGGCGATCGGCTGGAGGGATTGTGCGTGCTCGGCATCGAGGGTGACGGCGAGCCGCTGGAGTTGGACCTTGATCAGATCGAGGCGGTTCAGAGTGCCGCCGCTGACGCGCAGGAGCAGCTCTACCTCGCGGCGCTGGAATGGGACGACCGTTACAAGATCGCCTACGGCGCGCCGCTGTTCGCCAACCACCTGTGGGCGGTCGCACGCCTGGCAGGCGGCGCTCGCGAGCTGGGCGAGCGGATCATGGTGGCCTGCGAGCAGACCGCCGCTCGCCGGGTCGACGAGCTGCTGGCCGCCGACGTGCCGAGCGTTTGGGCCCACATGGGCGCGTATCCCGGCGACTTCTTCTGGCCCGTCGTGATGCGATGACGAGCCTTGACCGGCTGTTCGCGCCGCGCTCGGTCGTGGTGATCGGGGCATCTTCGGATCCGCTCAAATTCGGCGGCCGGCCCCTGGCCGCCCTCCAGCGGTGGGGCTTCGACGGCGAACTGCTCGCCGTCAACCCCGGCCGCACCGAAGTGATGGGGGTTCCCGCCGTCCCGAGCGTTTCCGATCTGCCGGAGGGCATCGACCTCGCGGTGATCGTCGTCCCGGCCGCCAGTGCAGTGCTCGCGGTGGAGCAGGCGATCGAGCGGGGGATTGGCGCGATCGCTCTGATGACCGGCGGATTCGCCGAGTCCGGCGAGGAGGGAAGGCGGCTCGACGCGCGCGTGCGCGAGCTGATCGGCGCAGCCGGCGTGCCGCTCCTGGGGCCCAACTGTCCCGGTTTCATCAACCTCCATGCGGCAGTGGCGGCAAGCAGCTCTGCCTTCGCCCAGCGGGAGGAGATGTTCCCGGGCCCGGTGTCGCTCGTCTCGCAAAGCGGTGCGATCGCCGGAATCCTCGCCGACCGCGCGTTCGATCGCGGGATCGGACTCGGGCACATCATCTGCACGGGCAACGAAATGGCACTCGGCACACCCGAGTTGCTCCAGTGGCTCTCCGAGCAGCCCCAGCCGCGGTGCATCGCCCTATACCTCGAGGGATTCGATGCCAAGCTCGTCGCCGCCCTCCGGGCCGTGCGCAGGCGGGGCATGCAGATCGCGGTGATCAAGGCCGGGAGCACCGCGGCCGGCGCAAAGGTCGTCGCCTCCCACACGGCCGCGATCGCGGGGGCCGATGACGCTTTCGAGGCGGCTTGCCTGAGCCTGGGCGTCGCCCGCGCCCAGAACTTCGATGACCTGCTGGAATTCGCGCAGCTGCTCGCCTGCGCGCGGCCGCGCGGCCCCCGGCTCGGGGTGGCGGGGATCTCGGGCGGGATGAACAGTTTGCTCGCCGACGCGGCCAGTGAACTCGGGATGACGATCCCGGATCTGGGACCGGAGACGGTCGTGAGCCTCGGCGAGGTCGTTCCGGACTACGGGTCGGCCGAGAACCCCGTCGACATCGCCAGCTCGGTGCTGAGCAATCCGGCCGGCCTCGGCCGCGCGCTGGCGCTGCTCGACGCGGATCCGTCGGTCGACGTGCCGGTGGCGACGATCAACGACCACCCACCGGGGCTCGCGCAGGCGCTTGCGGCCGGGATTATCGAGCACTGCCGGCACCTCGAGCACCCGCCGGTCGTGCAGTGGTCCGCCGGCCCGATGTCACTTGGCGGCATCCGCACCCTCGGACGGGCGGGCTTCGCCGTGGTCTCCGAGCCCGATCGGTGCGCGCGGGCGCTCGCGGCCGCGCTGCGCAGCCTCGAGATCCCACCTGCTCTGCCCACGCCCAACGGGCTCCCGCCGGCACCCACAGGGCCGCTGAGCGAGGCCGAGTTGAAGGCCGTGCTCCGCGCCGCCGGGGTGGCGGTGCCCCGGGCGCGGCGGATCGCCGACCCACGGGAGGCCGCCGCCGCCGTGCTCGCGGTCGGCGGCTTGGCCGCGGTCAAGGCCGATTGTGTGGGCACGTTGCACAAGACCGAGGCTGGCGCCGTCCGTCTGGGCGTGACCGAGAACATGGCGGTCGCAGCGGCAGAGGCAGTCCTGGAAGGAGCGCGCTCTGCCTTTGGCGCGGAGGCGGTGCGGGGTGTGCTGGTCGAGCAGCAAATCGATCCGCTGGTGGAGCTGCTCGTCTCGGTCCGCGACGATCCGCAGGCCGGACCGGTGCTCACAGTTGCGTTCGGGGGAACGCTGGTCGAGGTTCTCGGCGACAGCTCGAGCCGCCTGGCGCCGGTCGACGACGCCGGCGCCCTGGCGATGCTGGCCGCGTTGCGCGGGGCGCCGTTGCTCGGGGCCTGGCGCGGACGGCCGGCTGCCGACATCGACGCGCTCGCGCGGCTCGTGGCCCGGGTGTCCGAGCTCGGGGCGACGTGGGCGCCGCGGGTCGCGATCCTGGAGCTCAATCCGGTGGCCGCGCTCGCCGAGGGCGCTACGGTCCTCGACGCGACCGCCGAGGTCCCCGGGTGAGCGGCCGCGACGAGCTCGATCGGCTGCTGCGGCCTCGCGGCGTCGCGGTGATCGGCGCCTCGCCCCGCCCGGGGGCGCTCTCGGCCCGCTTCATCGCCTCACTGCAACGACACGGCTACAGCGGTCGGATCGCACCTGTCAACCCGCGCTACGAGGAGGTCATGGGCCTGCGCTGCTTCGGCTCGATCGCCGCCGCGGGCGAGATCGATCTGGCGGTCGTGTCGCTCGCGGCCTCCCGCGTGCTCGAGTCGCTCGAGGAGTGCGCTGCGGCCGGCGTCGGGGCCGCGCTCGTCTTCTCCTCCGGGTTCGGCGAGGTCGGCGAGCAGGGTCGCGCCGAGCAGCAGCGGCTGGCCGAGCTCGCTCGCCGCACGGGGATGCGCGTCGTCGGTCCCAACTCCCCTGGGTTCATCAACATCACCGACCACACTTGCTTGGCGGCGCTCGGAGTGGCGTTCCGACCCACGCTGAAGCCGGGAGCGATCGCCGTGCTCGCCCAGTCCGGGGGCGGTGGCGGGCTGCTGGTGGAGCGCGCCCAGGACGCCGGCCTCGGCGTCTCGCTGCTGCTCTGCACCGGCAACGAGGCTGACGTGACGATTGCGGATGTGCTCCCGTGGCTCGCCGAGCACGACGCGACGCGCGTCGTCGCCCTGTTCTGCGAGGCGATCCGGCGGGCCGAGGAGTTCGTCGCGGGACTCGCGCAACTGCGCGCCGCCGGCAAGCATGTCGTGATCCTGAAGGCGGGCGGGACGGAGGCGGGGGCTCGCGCGACCGCCGCGCACACCGGCGCCCTCGCCAGCGACGACGATGTCGTCAGCGCGCTGCTCGATCGTCATCGGGTCCCACGGGTGTATTCGTTCGAGGACCTCCTGACGACCGCCATGGCGCTCGAGCGGCTCGGCCCCGCGCGCGGCCCACGGGTCGGGATCCTGACCACCTCCGGCGGCGCGGGAGTGATGGCCGCGGAGTCGGCCGAGCGTGCCGGGCTTGCGCTCCCGATCCCGGCGCCGGCGACGAGTGCACGGCTGGCGGCTGCGGCTCCCGACTTCGCGGCCGCGTCGAACCCGGCCGACATGAGCGGCATGTTCAGCGAGCGCGAGGAGATCTTCACAGAGTCGCTGGCCGCACTCGCCGACGCCGAGGAGTTCGATCAGCTCGTGCTGGTGCTGACCGTGCACTCGCCCGAGAACTCCCAGCGGCTCGCCGAGCTCGTCCAGCGCGGCTGCGCCGCTTCGGGGGCCGAACTCGCGGTGCTGTGGATCGCCGGGCAGATGAGCGCGCCCGCGATCGCCTGGCTGCGCGAGCAGGGCGTGACCGTATTCGAGGACGCGGAGCGCTGCATGCGAGCACTCGCCGCCCGCGTGCTCGTCGGGCGGGCCGACCTCGGGCCGCCGCTGGCACCACTACCCGCGCCCGCCCCGGCGTCGATTCCGGCCTCGCCGCTCGAGCACGAGAGCATGGAGCTGCTGGCGGGCGCCGGGGTCCCGGTACCGGCGACGGTTCTGTGCCTGACCGCCCAGGACGCGGCCTCGGCGGCGCGCCGATTGACGGCGCCGCTCGCGGTCAAGGCCGCGGCTCGTGACCTGCTGCACCGCAGCGATGTGGGCGCCGTGATGCTCGGGGTGCGCGGACCGCAGGACGCCGCTGCGGCCCACGACCGCGTCGTCCGGGCGGCGCGCGCGGCCGGAGCGACGCCGGAGGGCTCGATCGTGCAGGAGATGGCCCCAGAGGGGATCGAGCTGATCTGCGGCGCGCGGCGCGATCCGGAGTTCGGCCCGGTGCTCGTCGTCGGGCTCGGCGGGATCACCGCCGAGCTCCAGAGCGACGTCTCTCGGCGTCTACTGCCCCTGCACGAGGGCGAGGCCGAGTCGATGCTGCGCGAGCTGCGGGGCGTGCCGCTGCTCGAGGGCTACCGCGGTGGCGCGGGCGGCGACATCGCGGCGGCAGCGCGGGCGATCGAGGGCATCGCCGGTCTGGCGCTCTCGCTCGGCGACGAGCTCGAGGCCGTTGAGGTCAATCCGTTGATCGCTTACCCCGGCGGCGCTGTAGCGGTCGACGCCCTCATCGTGCGCGGTGGGGCGTCTCCACCGGCACAATCGCCTCCTGGCGAAGCTCACCGATGAACCGGGGCACGTCGCGGGCGATCGGCACGACGACGAACTTCGAGGCGCCCTCGGCGATGAAGCGCGTCAGCAGCGACCGCAACTGCTGCGCGCCGAAGGCGATGTGATCTTCGACGGCGAGCTCGGGCCGCCGCGTGAGTAGGCGCCGAGCGTCCGCCGGCATCTCCTCCTCGGACGGGCAGGCGAACAGCGTCGTTCCGTAGTGGTCCTCGTCGATCGTCCGCCCGGCCTCCGCCGCGGCCGTGCGGATGATGTCGGTCAGCGCCGCGAACTCGCTCGGCGCGATGAACGAGCCGATCCAGCCTTCGGCGAGCCGCCCCGTGCGCCGCAGCGCCGCCGGCGCGCTCCCGGCGAGCCATAGCTCGAAGTTGCGCTTCACCGGGCGCGGCTGCAGCTCGATCCCCTGCAACGAGGTGAACCGGCCCTCGTAGTCGACCGGTCCGTCCGCGCTCCACAACGCGTGCAGGATCGCGATGCACTCCTCCATCCGCGCAACCCGTTCTGAGGACGGGATCCCGAGTGCCGCCCGCTCGGCCGGGATGTCGATGCCGAGGCCGCCCGCCGGCAGCAGGCGACCACCGCTGAGCGCGTCGACCGTGGCGAGTTCGCGGGCGAGCATAACCGGGTTGCGAGGCGGCAGCACGAGCACGTTGGTGCCGAGCTTCAGGCGCTCAGTGCGCGCCGCCACCGCCGCCAGCGCCGGCAGCGGCGCCAGACCGCCGAGTCCGGCCGAGTCGCTGAGCCACAGCGAGTCGTAGCCGAACTCCTCCATCGCGTCGACCAGCGCCCACAGCCCACCGTTCGCGAGGTTGCCACCGAACGGGTCGGGCGCGAGGCCGACGCGAATCGTGAGGCCGCGGCGAGCGGCGTCGCGCTCGCCGCCGGGCGCCAGGGGTGGCGGCCCGAGCTTGGCTTCGGTCATGATGCGGCGGCCGCGCCCTGACGACTCTCCTTGAACGCCGGAATCACCTCGGCGCCGAACCGGCGCAGACACTCGAGCTCCTGCTCATGGCTCGGTCCGCTCGCGACCCGGAACGAGAGGATCATGTAGTCGAGGTCGATCGCCTCCTGGTAGGCCCGGATCTGCTCGATGCAATCCTGCGGCGAGCCGACGACCAGCCGGTCGATGCGGTGCTTGTCGAAGTGGAAGTCCTCCTCGCTCTTGATGTCGGCCAGGAACGGCTCGCGGTCGAGCACCCAGCGCGGCACCTGCTTGAAGTAGAACCAGTGCTCGGCGCGGATGTGCGGCCACCAGACGCGTTCGACCTCGTCGAGCGAATCGGCCACCCAGCCGTCGCGCAGCAGCACGACGCCGAGCTTGCCGCTCGTACCGTGCTCCTCGCCGAACCCGCGGTACAGGTCGGCCCAGTACTTCATCACGTCGAGGTTGTGCAGCGGGTCGGTGCACCACCGGCAGCCGAAGCGCGCGGCGCGGTTGACCCCCGGCTCCGACATCGCGCCGATCCACAGCTCCGGGGAGACCGGCTTCGGCGTCACCTTGCCCTTGACGTTGAAGTGCTTGCCCTGGTGGTCGAACTCCTCGCCGGCCCACGCGCGCAGCACGAGATCGATGCACTCCTCAAAGCGCGACACCTGCGTCTTCTTGTTCAGTCCGTAGAGCTCGAACTCGGGCTCGAAGTTGGCCATCCCGACGCCCATCTTCAGCCGGCCGTTCGACAGGATGTCGACCATCGTCGAGGCTTCGGCGACGTGGATCGGGTGATAGAAGGGCAGCAGGTGGACGGTAGTACCGATGTCGATCCGCTTGGTCCGCGCCGCAAACGCCCCGAGCGCGGCCCATGGATTGGGTAGGTAGCCGTCGGCCATCATGTGATGCTCGGGGACGAACACGCCGTCGAACCCGGCCTCCTCGAGCACTTCGGCCGCGTGCAACTGCTCCTGCCAACGCTGCACGATGTGCTCGGCGTTCGGCGGATCCTGGGAACGCAGCAACACTCCGAACTTCATGGGCCTCTCCTCACAGTCGTGGTCGGGTCGTGCGTCCGTCGACGAGGACGCGCCCTCAGTGGCTAGATTACCTGCCAAACGGTTGGTTGATCTTCGTGGGGAGAGGAATGAGCATGCTCGACGAGAAGATTTGTCTGGTCACGGGCTCGGCGGCCGGCATCGGCCGAGCCACCGCGATCGAGATGGCGCGCCAGAAGGCCGGCGCCGTGATGATCTCGGACCTCAATGACGACGGCGGCCGCGAGACGGTCGAGATGGTGCGCGCCGCCGGCGCCGACGCCGAGTACATCCACTGCGACATGACCAAGGCCGAGGAGATCGAAGCGCTCGTGGAGGGCGACGGTGGCGCGCTTCGGCGGCCTCGACGTGCTGCACAACAACGCCGGCGTGCACGAGTCCGACTTCACCACCAGCCTGACCGTCGAGGACCTGCCGCTGGAGGTGTTCGAGCGCGTGTACGCGATCAATCTGCGCGGCCCGTGGCTCGCGATGAAGTACGCGGCTCCGCATCTGCGCCGCTCCACCCGAGGCGCGGCGATCGTCAACGCGGGCTCCACGGGCGGCGTCACCGGCTACCCGAACATGAACGCCTACGGCGCTAGCCAAGGGCGGGCTGATCCAGCTGACGCGGTGCGTCGCGGTCGACCTCGCCCCCGACGTGCGCGTCAACTGCTACTGCCCCGCCTCGGTCGACACGCGCATGATCCGCAAGTTCATGGAGGCGGCCGAGGACAAGGAGGCGATCGAGCGCACGATGGTCGCAACCCACCTGATCCCGCGCGTCGGCCGGCCGGAGGAGGTCGCCAAGCTCGTCTGCTACCTCGCCTCCGAGGATGCCGCATGGATCACGGGCAGCGCCTTCCCCATTGACGGCGGTTGCCTGGCGTGGCGGGGGAGCAACGCGTGATCGCGACCGGCGCGGGATCGCTGCCGATCCCAAACGACCATTTGGTTGAATACGTAAAGGTCCGACGACGAGGGAGAACACCATGTCGGTGATCGAGCAAGCATCTCTGGACGATCGCCTCACCGCGCTGATCGAGTCGCGGCCCGAGGCAATCGCCGACCCGTATCCGCTTTACCACGAGCTTCTGGAGTCCTCGCCGGTCCACCAGCTCGGGCCGACTGTCGTCCTGTCCCGCTACGACGACGTGAAGCTGGCCGTGAGAGAGGTCCAGCGGATGAGCAGCCAGGCCTACAGGGTCGGGAGCCGCGCCAACGAGATCCGAGGACGGTTGGGCGTCGAAGAGACTCGAGCCTTCGACGAGGTGTCGGCCTTCGAAGCCATGTACATCAGCCGCGCCGACGGCGATTTTCACCAGCAGCTGCGTGACATCGCGATGCGCCCGTTCGGCCCGCGGCGGATCATCGAGATGCGCTCGACGATCGTCTCCTACCTCGACGACCTGTTCGAGGAGGCGCTCGCCGACGGCGCCGATGTCGTCGACCTCGTCCCGACGGTGATGATGCGCCTGCCGGTGATGGTGATCTGCACGCTGCTCAACGTTCCGCTCAGCGACGCCTCGACGATCAAGGCCTGGAGCGGCCGGATCGGCAAGAACCGCGGGGGCGGTCGTGGTCCCGATCTGCTGGATGCGCACGCCGCGATGAGCGACTTCCGCGGCTACGTCCAGGAGATTCTCGACAATAACCGCCGCCATCCCGGACACCACCGACCTCGTGGCGGCGTTCATGGGCGCCGAGGGTGACGCCCGGCTCACCGCCGAGGAATTGATGGCGCAGTTCGTCGTGCTCCTGTTCGCCGGGAGTGACACAACCAATGCGTTGATGGCAAACGGGCTGCTGGCGCTCGCCGAGCGCCGGGACCAATGGCGTGCCCTGTGCGAGGACCCCGAGCCTGGTCAGGCCACGATCGAGGAGCTGCTGCGCTGGGTCTCCCCGGTTCAGTTCCTGTGGCGGGTGACGACCGCCCCGATGGTCTTCAGCGGGGTCGAGATCCCGGCCGATATGACCGTGATGCCGGTGGTCGCCGCCGCCAACCGCGATCCACAGGCAGTTCGCCGACCCCGACACGGTCGACATCCGGCGGGATGCCCAGCCCCACATCACCTTCGGCTATGGCCAGCATTTCTGCCTCGGCAATGCGCTGGCGCGGATGGAGTCGGAGATCTTCTTCTCCACGATGGTGCGCCGCTTCCCCGACATGCAGCTCGCCGTCGATCCGGTCGGCTCGAGTGGTACGGCAACGCGATGTTCCGGACCGTCCGCCACCTGCCGATCGCGCTCGGGCGCGACCGCGGTGCGGCGGCCTGAGCCGCCCGCGGCGTCGCCCCGGTGGGACCCGAAGGCGCTGCCGGCGGCCGGGCGGTATGGATCACCGGCGTCGGCGAACTGCCCCAAGCGCAGATCACGGCCTGCGAGGATCCGGTCGAGGCCGCCGCCCTCGCCAGTCGCCGCGCGCGAGCGCCGACGCGGGCTGCCGGCCGCGGCCGGGCTCGACGCGGTGCTCGTCTACGACTCGATCGTCACGCCCCATCTGATGGCGGCCACGAAGGTCGCGGAGTACCTCGGTCTTGCGACCCGCGTTCGCGAGCACAGTCGGAGCCGGAGGCGCCAGCCCCTGTTCGCCGTGATCCTGGCCGCCGGCCTGATCAACCTCGGTGCGGCCCGCACGGTCGCGGTGGCCCACGCGGACCGGCGCTCCGGCCCGCGCGCCGGGATGCGCGTGATCGCGGCAGATGGCGAGTCTCGTCGGGCACCCGCAGTTCGAGGATCCATTCGGACCCACTGTCGTGACGCTGTACGCGCTGCTCGCCGACTGGCTGCTGCACCGCGGCACGGCGAGCCGGCCCGACCTGGCGGCGATCGCCGTCGCCGCGCGGGCCTGGGCGGCGCGCAATCCCGGTGCCCATCGGCGCCAGCCGCCGCTGAGCGAGAGACGACGTCCTCGATGCGCCGCGCGTGGCCGGCGTGCTGGGGCGCTACGACTGCTGCCTGATCACCGACATGGCGGCGGCGGTGATCGTCTCCGGCGAGCCGGGGCCCGAGCCGGACCGCGCCGTGCGCCTGCTCGGAGTCGGTGGCGGCGTCTCGCACGAGGAGGTTTCCCAGATCGACTTCGACGATCCCGCTCGCCAGCGCCCGCGCCACCGCGCGCCGCGTCTTCTCGGACGCCGCGCTGACGGCGGCGGAGATCGACATCGCGTACCTGTACGACTCGTTCACGGTCACCGTTGCGCTGCAGCTGCTGGCCTACGGGCTCGAGCAAGGCGCGGCCTGGGCGATGCTGTTGCGCGCGCGTCGGGCATCGGTCCCGGCGGGGGACTCCCGGTGAACACGCACGGCGGACTGATGTCGGCGGTGACCGGAGGTCTCTCGCACGCCGTCGAGGCTGTGCGCCAGTTGCGCGGCGAAGCCGGAGAGCGCCAGGTGCGCGCGGCCGCCGCGCGCTCGATCACCGGCGTCGGCGGCGTGTTCTCGCACCACTGCGCCGCGATCCTCGGGAGCGCCGATGGCTTCTGAGGAGGGCAAGCTGCTCGGGGAGGAGCTCGCGACCCCGCTCAGCCGGCCCTACTGGGACGGGCTCCACGCCGGCGCGCTCGTGCTCCAGCGCTGCGCGAGCTGCGGGCAGTGGCAGCATTACCCGCGGCGCCTGTGCCGCTCCTGCTGGGGATCCGAGCTGGCCTTTGCGCGCGCCGGCGGGAGCGGGGCGCTGCTCGCCGCGGCGTTGTCCCATCGCACACCGAAGGAGGCGCTCCGCGAGCGTCTGCCGATCAGGCTCGGTCTGGTGCGCTCGCCGAGGGGCCGGTGCTGCTCGGCGTGTGTGACAGGGCGACCGAGGCCGGGCCAGGGAGGTCGCGGTCCATCGATCCGGAGGCAGACACTCGCGAGCGGACTGCTCACCTTCACTGCAACCGATCGATCAACGAGGAGCCGATGACGAGCACGAACCAGCCAACCAAGGTCGAACTGGGGCCGTTGGGGTGCGGCTGACGAGATCGGGGCTTTGAATCTGATCACCGCGGAGCACACGCGCGCCGCCGCCCACGGCGTGCAGCAGGGGCGGGTCCTCAGCGCTCGGCCGGCCGCTGCGCCACGACCTCCCCCGGGTCGAGGATCGCCCCGGCCCGACGCACATCCTCACCGTCGACGGCGGGGACTATGCGGCCGGAGCGCGTGGAGCCGGAGGTGCCTTCTTCGCCGACGATTTCGTCGCCATGCCGGTCGGCACCGGAACCCACATCGACGCGCTCGCCCACGCGTGGTCATCGGACGGCCTCTACAACGGTCACGATCCGAACACCGTGCGCAGCCGCGGCGCCCGTTACTGCGGCATCGACAAGATCCCGGGAATCGTCACCGGGGGTGTGCTGGCTGACATCTGCGCCCTGCACGGCGTCTCCGCGCTCGCCCCCTCCCATCTGATCACCCCCGCCGAGCTGGAGGCGGCGACGGACGGGCTCGGCGCTCCCGTCGGGCCTGGCGACGCGCTCCTGATCCGCACCGGCTGGCTGACGCCGGAGAACCTCGACGGACGCGACCGCAGCACGCTCGAGCGGGAGGAGCCGGGGATCGGCTCGCAGGCCACCGACTGGATCGCCGAGCGCGACATCGTGCTGGTCGGCGCTGACACGCTCGGCGTCGAGGTGTTTCCCGAGGAGGACCCGTCGGCGCGCGCGCCGATGCACATCCAACTGCTCAGCCGGCTCGGGGTCCACCTCGTCGAGATGCTCGAGCTCGAGGAGCTCGCCGCGCTGCGCCCCGGTCGATTCCTGTTCGTGCTCGCGCCGCTGCGCATCCACGGCGGCGTCAACTCCCCCGTCAACCCGTTGGCGATCCTCTGAGCCAGTGAGCCCGACCAATCGTGGTGTGGCAGCCGTGCGCCCACTCGCCGTCGCCCACCTGACAGCGATCGAGCTCTCGCCTCCGGAGCTGGTGCAGGCGGCAGCCGCGGCGGGCTTCGACGCGGTCACGCTGCGCCTGCTGCCGAGCGGGCAGTGGGACCCGGCCCGTGACGGACAGAGGGCTGCTGGCCAACACCCGCTCCCGGCTGGAGCACCATGGGTGCGGCGTGCTGGACGTCGAGGTCGTGCGTCTGCGGCCCGCGCCGAATCTCGACGCGCTCGCGCCGGCGCTGGAGGCGGCGGCGACCCTGGGCGCACGCCACCTGTTGGTTGTCGGCGAGGACGGCGAGAACCAGCAGCTGGCCGAAGCACTGCATGAGCTGTGTCTGCGGGCGGCCCCGCTGGGACTGCGGCCGGTGCTCGAGTTCATTCCCTTCACGCGCGTCGCCACGCTCGCGCAGGCGGTCGCGATCGTCCGCGCCGCCGATCACCCCGCGGCCGGCGTGCTCGTCGACCCGCATTCACCTGCGGCGCTCGGGCGGGACCCCGTCGCAGGTCGCGGCGCTGGCCCGGTCCGATCCGCAGCTGCTGCCCTACATCCAGTTCTGCGACGCACGGTCCGGGGCCCCTGAGGGGGGAACAAAGGGTCTGTACCGCGAGGCCGTCGGCGACCGGCTGCTTCCCGGCGACGGTCAGCTCCCGCTGCACGAGCTGCTCCGCGCGTTCGCCCCCGAGCTGGCGATCAGCGTTGAGACCCCGACCCGTGCGCTCGCGGCGCTGGCACCGGGGGAGCGGGTCGCCCGCGTCGGCATTGCAGTCCGGGACTGGCTCGGGCGCTGAGCCGCAGTCCGTGAGCCGGGTGCGCCGAGCGTCAGCCCGCGAGTTGGTCCAGCTCGGCCTGGCTGAGGCGTAGCGACAGGGACGGGCAGCAGGTCGGCGAGCTGCGCCGGCGTCCGAGCGCTGGCGACCGGGGCGATCACGGTTGGCTGGGCGTCGAGCCAGGCCAGCGAGACGGCCGCGACCGGGACTCCGTGGTTCGCGGCGATCTCGTCGAGCGACTCGAGCAGCGCCACGGCCCGCTCGTCCTCGAGGTAGTCCGTGCCCGCAAGCCTTCCCCGGCGCGTGTCGGCGGGGTCCTGCGCTCCGGGGCGGTACTTGCCGGTGAGGAAACCCTTCGCGAGCGCGAAATAGGGGAGGCACGCGAGCCCCTCACGCGCGCACAGCTCGGCCAGCTCACCCTCATAGCGCTCGCGCTCGATCAGGTTGTAGTGCGGCTGCAGCGCGACATAGCGAGGCAGCCCCTCGCGCTCGGCGACCGAGAGCGCCTGCGACAGCCGGTCGGCCGAGTAGTTCGAGGCGGCGATGTAGCGCACCTTGCCCTCCGACACGAGCTCAGCGAAGGCCTGCAGCGTCTCCTCTGGCGGTGTCTTCTTGTCGTCGCGGTGGGCATACAGCAGGTCGATGTGATCGGTGCGCAGGCGGCGCAACGACGCCTCCGCCTTGGCACGGATGTTCGCTGCCTCGAGCCCGCTGTCGAAGCCGACCTTGGTCGCGATCACGAGGCGATCGCGGTTCCCGCGTGAGGCCATCCAGTCGCCGATCACCTGCTCGGACTCGCCGCCCTGGTGCCCCGGGACCCAGCTCGAATACACATCCGCCGTGTCCAGGAAGTTGCCGCCGGCGGCGACGTAGGCGTCGAGCACGGCGAACGACTCCTGCTGATCGGCGGTCCACCCCCAGATGTTGCCGCCGAGACACAGGCCGAAGACGTCAAGATCGGTACCGTCGATATTTGTCATACCGGAAGTCAACCAAACATTTGGTTGGTCAGTGTGGAAGGATCTATATCGGGATGGAGATCGCACCATCGGTGCCCGAGTTGTTACTGAGCCCGATCCAGGTCGGCTCGCTCGAGCTGCGCAACCGCGTCGTCTCGACTGCCCACGGCTCGTTCCTCGACTTCTACCGGCCCGGCGAGCCGCCCGACCGCTACCTCGCCTATCAGGAGCGCCGGGCCCGGGGCGGGGTTGGGCTGATCATCCTGCAGCCCGTCCATGTCCACTACTCGAGCAGCGCGATCGGCCACTACGCCTACGAGCCCGACGATCTGCGCCGCAAGCTCGCGGCGATGGCGCAGCGGCTGCACAGCCACGACACGCCCGTGCTTCTCCAGCTGCTGCACTTCGGCGCCGAGTTTCGCTCGGATGTGAACCTGACACCCCTGTGGTCGTTCAGCGGCACGGTGTCCCCCACCGGTGCCGAGGCCGCTCATGAGATGACGGGCGAGGAGATCGAAGAGGTGATCGAGGGCTTCGCCACGGTGGCGGAGCTCGCGCTGCAGTCGGGCATCGACGGCGTCGAGCTGTCGGCGTCGCACGGCTACCTGCTGCAGCAGTCGTTCAGCCCCTGGGCCAACCGGCGGACCGATATCTGGGGAGAGCGCTACCGCTTCATCACGACAGTGATCGAACGGATCCGCGCGCGCATCGGGTCGACCGCCGTCCTGGGAGCCCGGATCTCGGTCGACGACTGGGTCTCGCCCGCCGCGGGCGGACTGGGTCCCGAGGGGATGCGCGAGGTCGGCTCGACCCTGGCCGCGACCGGGCAGGTCGACTACCTGAACCTGTCGGCGGGCGCGCGGGCCACCCACTACCACCGCTCGATCGGGTCCTACGAGCATCCGCTCGGCGAACTGCTGCCCCTCGATCGCCAGATGCGCGCGCACCTCGCCGGCTCGCTGCCCACGATCGGCGTCGGGCGGATCACCACGGCCGAGCTCGCCGAGCGTGCGCTGCGCGAGGGCGACTGCGACCTGGTCGCGATGACCCGCGCGCAGATCGCCGATCCCGACCTCGTGGCCAAGCTGCGGCGCGGAGAGCGCGCGCGCATCCGCCCCTGCGTCGGGGCCAATCAGGGCTGTGTTGACCGGATGGTCGGAGGGTTGGCGATCACCTGCTTCCACAACCCTGAGGTCGGGCGCGAGTACCTCCTCGATGACGCTCCCGCGTCCGTCACGCGCCGAGTGGCGGTCGTCGGAGGCGGACCTGCAGGCCTCGCCGCGGCCGCCGCGGCTGCCCGGCGGGGCCACACCGTGGAGCTCTACGAGCGCGCCGAGGGGCTCGGCGGCCGGCTGGCGCTCGTGGGCCGCTGCGGTCGCGCCGCGGAGCTGCTGCAGTCGATCGACTGGCTCACCCGCGAGCTCGAGCGCCTCGGGGTGAACGTCCACACCGGCGCCGACGCCGACGCCCCGGCCTTGGCGGACGCGCGCGCCGAGGTCGTGATCCTGGCGACCGGAGCCCGTGGCTGCCTCGCCACCGCTGCCGGCCGGGGACGGCTCCGTGCCGATCGTGTCGGTCGACGCTGCCATCGGGGGATCTCATGACGGCCGGCGGGTGGCGGTCGTTGACCACCGCGGCGTCGAGGAGGTGGCAATGACGGCCGAATCGCTCGCCCGCTCCGGCGCTGAGGTCACGCTGCTCACACCGATGGCGACGATCGGCACCCACATCGGCTTCACCCGGATTCGCGAGCAGCTGCTGCGGCTCTACGACGCCGGCTGCACGCTGCTTCCAAGCACGCAGTTCGTCGGCATCAAGGACGGCCGGGCGCTGATCCGCCATGTACACACCGGCGTGCGCGGGGAGATCGAGTCCGACCTGCTCGTCGCCGGTGTCCCGGGCGAGCCCGACCTCTCGCTCCGTCCCGGCGCGATCGAGCTCGGCGCTCGGGTGCTGCTGGCCGGCGATGCCACCGCCCCGCGGACCGCGCTGCACGCGTTCCGGGAAGGAGACGCCGCGGGCCGGGAGGCGTGATGGGAAGCGGCGTCGAGGTTCATCGCGATCCCAGCGCCGGGGCGAGAAGCCTCGCAGATCCGCTCGCGGTCGAGGTCGTCCACAACGGCTTGGAGGCGATCGCCGAGGAGATGGCGATCACCCATGTGCGTGCGGCCTACTCAAGCGTCGTCAGGGACATGCTCGACTTCTCGACCGCGATCTGCGACGGCCGCGGTCGCGTCGTCGCCCAGGGGCTGTCGCTCGCGCTCCAGCTCGGTGCGATCCCACGGTTCATGGACATGCTGGCGAACGAGCGGCCCGAACCTGGTGACGTCTATCTGACCAATCATCCGTGGCTCGGGGGGGTGCATCTTCCGGACTTCTTCTTCGCCAGGCCGGTGTTCTTCGCCGGCGACGCGGGCCCGTCGGCCTACGCGGTGATGGTGAGCCACATGGTCGACGTCGGTGGCCGGTTCCCCGGCGGCGTGGCGGTCGGTGCGCGCTCGCTGTGGGAGGAAGGAATCGCGATCCCCCAGATCGCGCTCGTGCGCCGCGGCGTGGTCAACGAGGAAGTCATCGAGCTGATCGCGACCAACTCGCGTGAGCCGGCCAAGGTTCGGGGTGACATCCGCGCTGTCCTGGCCGGACTGCAGACCGGCGGGGACCAGGTGCAGGAGCTCGCCCGCCGGGTGGGTGAGACCGCGCTCGCCGACGCGATGACAACGCTTCTGGACACCTCTGAGCTGGCCACGCGCGCGGCGATCGCCGCGCTCCCCGACGGTCGAGCGCGGGCCGTCGATTTCCTCGACGACGACGGCGCCGGAAGCGCTCCGCTCTCGTTCGTATGCGAGGTCGTCAAGGAAGGGCAACGGCTGAAGTTCGACTTCACCGGCACCGCCGCGCAGGTCGCGTCCGGCATCAACACGACGATCGCCGACGTCGTGTCGGTGGTCGCGTTCGTCACCCGGGCGGCGATCACGGAGCCGGTCGCGGTCAACGACGGCTTCTACCGGTGTCTCGAGTACGAGGCTCCGGTCGGGTCCGTGGTCAATGCCCGGTTTCCCGCGGCGGTCGGGGCCCGCGCGGCGTCGATCTATCGGCTGACTGACGTCGCGATGGCGGCGCTCGGCCAGCTCGCGCCCGGGCGGCTGCCGGCGACTGACGGCGGT
This sequence comes from uncultured Solirubrobacterales bacterium, assembly GCA_963769695.1. Lineage (GTDB taxonomy): Bacteria > Actinomycetota > Thermoleophilia > Solirubrobacterales > Solirubrobacteraceae > Palsa-465. Next base: position 618,420 of record CAVYMX010000008.1, read on the forward strand.
CCGGCGGTCCTCTACATGTCGGGCAAGCGCAGCAGCGGAGAGGATTGGATCTTCCTCGACTATGTCCACTCCGGTTGGGGGGCGACCGCGGCCGCTGACGGTGTCGCCGGCGCGTCTCACCCGATCTCCAACGCCGCCAACGTGCCGGTCGAGGTGATCGAGGAGGAGTACCCCGTCCGGCTGGTTCGCTACGGCCTCGAACTCGGGACGGGAGGAATCGGTCGGCACCGAGGCGCGCCCGCGGTGATCCGCGAATACGAGCTTCTGGAGTCCGGCACGACGGTGAGCTTCCGAATGGAGCGGATGCTCCACGCACCCGCCGGTATCCGCGGCGGCGGCGACGGCATCGTCTCGCGCTGCCGGATCCGCAGCGGCGGCGAGTGGCGCGAGATGACCGGTAAGGGGACGGTCGTGCTCCAGGCGGGAGATCGAGTCTGGCTGCGGCTGGCGAGCGGCGGCGGCTACGGGGCGCCGTTCGCGGCGGAGACCTAGCGCAGCCGTGGCGTCGGGCACGGACACCTGGAGCGTCGGCGCTGACATCGGTGGCACGTTCACGGACGTGGTTGCGCTCTCGAGCGGCGGCACGCTCCAGCGCGCAAAGGTCCTGACCACCCACGGGAGGTTCACCGACGGCGTCGGGTTCGGTCTCGAGCGCTGCCTCGATGGGGACACGCTCGCGCGGGTGCGCCGGGTCGTCCATGGCACCACCGTCGCCACGAACGCGATTCTCGAAGGGCGCCGCGAGCCCGTCGGACTGATCACGACGGCCGGCTTTCGCGACGTGCTCGAGCTCCGCCGCTCCCGCCGGCCGAGCCTCTATGCACTCGACTGGCTGCCGCCGGCGCCGCTGGTACGCCGTGAGCATCGACTCGAGGTGGCGGAGCGCGTGGCCGCTGACGGCACGGTCGTTCAGGACCTCGAGCAGAGCGAAGTCGATCGATGCATCGAGTTCCTCGGCCGAGAGGGAATCCGGACGATCGCCGTCTGCCTGCTGGGCGCACACGCCAACCCGGCTCACGAGCGGATGATCGTGCGGCGCGTGCGAGAGCTTCTGCCGGGCGTCAAGGTCACCGCGTCCTCGTCGATCGCTCCTCAGATCAAAGAGTTCGAGCGCACGAGCACGACGGTCGTCAACGCTTTCCTGCTGCCGGTGGTGGAGGACTACGTGACGCAGCTCGCAGCCAAGCTCCGGCAGCTGGCCGTAGATGCACCGCTGGAGATCATGCAGTCCGACGGCACGACCGCGCTTGCGGACCTCAGCGCCGAGCGGCCGTTCCTGATGATCGAGTCGGGTCCCGCGGCGGGCGCAATCGCCGCCGCCCGCCTGGCGCAGGAGCTCGAGCGGCGCTCTGTGGTCGCGTTTGACATGGGCGGAACGACAGCGAAGGCGACGCTGATCGAGGACTATCGGGTCGGGGTGAGCGGCGAGATCGAGGTGGGCGACTCGATGACACGGGGGTCGGGCCTGATCCGTGGAACGGGATACCCGGTTCTCAGCCCGTGCCTAGATCTCAGCGAGGTCGGCTCGGGAGGGGGTTCGATTGCGTGGGTCGACGCCGGCGGCGTATTGCGCGTCGGCCCGCAGAGCACCGGGTCCGATCCCGGGCCGGCCTGCTACGGGCTCGGCGGCGCAGAGCCCACGGTTGCCGATGCGCACGTCGTGCTCGGCTACCTGAACCCCGTCGCGATCGCGGGCGGAACCCGGAAGATCCACAAGGATCTCGCGCTCGCCGCGGTCGCTCGCGTGGCAGACCGGCTCGGCGCGACGAACTCCGAGATCGCGTACGCGATCTACTCGATCGCGAACGCGCAGATGCGGAGAGCGATCCGCGCGGTCTCGGTTGAGCGCGGCAGGGATCCTCGTGACTTCTCGCTGGTCTCGTTCGGCGGTGCAGGTGGCATCCACGCTGCCACCCTGGCCCGCGAACTGGAGATGGCCGAGGTGATCGTGCCGATCGCCCCGGGGCTGTTCAGCGGCCTGGGGCTGCTGATGTCCGACGTCGCGGTGACTCAGACCGTCAGCTACCGGGTGCCCCTGTCGCCGGAAACGATGCCAGGGATCGAGCGCAAGCTCGCGGAGCTGGCCGCTGAGGTGGCCGGCGCGGTGGGCGTCCAACAACGGGTGGCGGATACGATCGACGTCACGTGCACGGTCGACGTCCGCTACGTCGGGCAGTCCTCGCCGTTGCGCCTCCCGCTCGATCCGGGCGGCCCCGGCCGGCGCGCGGACGATCTGGAGACGCGCTTTCACGAGCGCCATCGCCAGGTCTTCGGCCACGCAGCGCCGAGCGAGCCGGTCGAAGCCGTGTCGCTGCGAGTTCGCGCGTCGGCGCCCAGGACTCATCCCAGCTTTGCCGAGATGCACGCCGCGTCCGACGTGATCCACTCCGATTCCGGCGCGCGATCGCGTGAAGCCTTCTTCGGTCCCGAGTACGGCGTCGTTCGCACCCCGGTCATCAGTCGCACCGAGTTGGGCGAGCAGCCGACACCCGGCCCGCTGCTGATCGAGGACCAGGACACGACCGTCGTCGTGCCGCCGTCGTTCGGAGCATCGCTCGAGCGCACCGGCAGCATCATCGTCAGGATGCTCGGCGCGGAATCGGACTGACATTGGCAAGTCAACCAAACATTTGGTTGGTAGTTGTGGAAGGATTTCGGCATGCGCATCGGCGTTGACGTCGGCGGCACGTTCACCGACATCGTCGGGATCGACGCGAGCGGCAACTGGACGGTGCTGAAGCTGCCGACGACGGCGGAGGATCAGTCGGTCGGAGTGATGGACGGGCTGGACCGGTTGATGACCGCCGACGACGAGGGCAAGCCCGCGGAGATCGTCGAGTTCCTCGGCCACGGAACCACGACCGCGACCAACGCCTTCCTGACCCGCCGCGGGGCGCGGACGGCGCTGGTCACGACGGCCGGATTTGAGGACGTGCTCGAGTTCCGGCGGATGGATCGCAGCGGGACGATGGACCCGTACGACCTCCAGCTCGACTTCCCGCCGCCGCTGGTGCCCGGCCGGCTGCGTTTCGGCGTCGAGGAACGGATCGCCCCCGGCGGCGAGGTCGAGCGCCCGCTGACCGAGCCCGAGATCAGCCGCGTGATCGCCGAGCTGCGAGCGTCCGAGCCGGAGGCGATCGCGGTCGCGCTGCTGTGGTCGTTCGAGAACCCCGAGCACGAGCGCCGGCTCGCTGAGGCGATCGCCGCGGCCCTCCCCGGCGTATACGTGTCGGTCTCGCACCTCGTCGACCCGTCGATCCAGGAATACGAGCGCACCAGCTCGACCGTGATCAACGCCTACCTCGGACCGCTGATCCGGCGGCTATTTCGACCGCTTCGAGACCGCCGCGGGGGCGAGGAGCCTGCCGCTGCCGACGATCATGCAATCCAACGGCGGGCATGATCTCGATCCGCGGCGCGGTCGACCGGCCGGCGGCCCTGCTCGAGTCGGGCCCGGCGGCTGGATTCTCTGCGGCCGGCCATCTCGCCCGGCGCCAGGGACACCTCGACCTGCTCGCGATCGACATGGGCGGGACGAGCTTCGAGACCGCGTTGGTCCTGGAGGGCGAGCCGCAGCAGATGCTCGAGACCGAGATCGAGGGGCACGCCCTGCGCCTGCCGATGCTGGACATCCGCTCGATCGGCGCCGGCGGCGGCTCGATCGCGTGGGTGGACGCCGGCGGCGCGCTGCGCGTCGGGCCGCAGAGCGCCGGCGCCAATCCCGGGCCGGCTTGCTACGGGAAAGGCGGCACCGAGCCGACGGTCAGCGACGCCAACGTCGTGCTCGGCTACCTGGACGAACTTGCGGGAGGAGTGTTGACACTTGACCGGCAAGCGGCCGAGGAGGCGCTGACTCGGGTTGGCCGGCCCGCTCGGCCTCGATGTGGTGGAGGCGGCGAGCGGCGTCTACCGGATCGTCAACGCGCTGATGGCCGACGCGATGCGCCTGATCGCCAGTGAGCGCGGGATCGACCCGGCACAGCTCGTTCTGATGGCCTACGGGGGCGCCGGACCCACCCATGCCGCGGCGCTCGCTCGCGAGCTGGACATCCGGACGACCGTCATACCGCCTCATCCCGGCGCGCTCTCGGCGCTCGGCGTCGGCACAGGCGATCTCGCCCGCGACTACACCGATTCGGTGCTCCGACCACTGGAGGGCCTTGACCTGAGCAGCTCGCGAGCCGCTTCGACGAGCTTGAAGCCGAGGGGCGCCGGGCCCTGGACGCAGACGAGGTCCCGGTCGGAGCGCCAGGAGCTGCACCGCTCTTATGTCGGCCGGTACATCGGACAGCTCCACAACCTCGATGTCCCGCTCGACGGGCTCGACCTGCGCGGAGTGCGGTTCCGAGGCGATCGCCGCGAGGTTTCACGAGCGCCACCGGATCGCGTATGGGTTCGAGGTGCAGAGCGAGAGCGTGTTCGCGCTCGGCATCCGGGTTCGCGCCGTCGGTCGGATTCCCAAGCCGCGGTTCGAGCCGGTCGGCCGCACCGGAGCGCCGGAGCCGGTGCGCGTGCGGCAGATCTGGTTCCCCGAGACCGGCTACGTCGAGACGCCGATCTACGCGCGCGCGGCGTGGCCCCCACGCGCTCCGCTCGCGGGTCCCGCGGTGATCGACGAATACGATTCGACCACTGTCGTCCTCCCCGGCCAGCGCTGGTTGACCGACGAGACGGGCTCGATCGTGATCGAGGAGGCGCGCTGATGGCCGTCCCCGAGCGCGTCGACACGATCACCGCCGAGGTGATCCGCAGCGGACTCGAGACTGTCGCGCTCGAGATGCGCACCGCGTGCATGCGCACGGCCTACAGCCCGATCGTGGCGATGGGAGGCGACCTGTCGGTGTCATCGGCGACCGCGACGGCCGGCTCGTCGCGCAGGGCAAGGACATCCCGGCCCAGCTCGGCGCGATGCCCTACTCGTTCGAGCTGATGCTCGAGCCGTGGCGCGACCAGCTCGGCCCTGGCGACGTGGTGGTGGGAAATGATCCCTACCTCGGCGGCTCCAACCACATCAACGACGTCTGCATGATCATGCCGGTGTTCGTCGACGGCCAGCACCTGGGGTACGCGGCGACGCGCGTGCATTGGACCGACATCGGCGGCGGCACACCCGGCAGCTTCAACACTCGCGTCGCCGACATGTACGGCGAGGGTATGCGGATTCCCGCGGTGCGCCTGTACCGCAACTACGAGCCGGTGCCGGAGATCTGGCAGCTGATCCTCGCCAACGTGCGGGGCGCCGGCGAGCGGGAGTGGGACGCGCGCGCCGGCTTCGCCGGCTGCGTGGTCGGCGAGCGGGGGCTGCAGCGGCTGGCGCACCGCCACGGAGTCGACCGTCTGATGGCGGCGATGGCGGAGGCGATCGCCTACAGCGAGCGGCGCCTGCGGGCGCGGATCGAAGAGGTCCCGGACGGCGACTACGAGGCAGTCGACTGGATGGAGGGCGACGGCTGGACCGAGCATCCGATCCGGATCGAAGCGACGGTCCGGGTGCGCGGCGCGGACGTCGAGGTCGATTGGACCGGCACCGACCCTCAGGTGCGGGGTGGGATCAACCTGTCGCTGCCGACCACCAGCGGTGTCGGCGTCTACGCCGTTCGGGCCGCACTCGACCCCATCGTGCCGGCCAACGCGGGGATGTTCGCACCGGTGCGCACCGTCGCCCCCTGGGAACGCTCGTCAATCCGCGGGCGCCCGCGCCGACCCAGACCGGGGTCTCGGAGACCGCCCAGCGGGGCGCGGACCTGCTGATGATGGCGCTTCGCCCGCGCGGTTCCCGAGCGCGTGCTGGCGGGCACGTACGCGTCGGCCGCGATGACGATCATGGAGGGCCCCGACCTGGCCGAGTGGCGCCGGCGGGCGCTGCGACGCGAGCGCACGACGGTGATGGAGAACGCGCCCGGCGGGATGGGCGCGCGCGCAACCAAGGACGGCGTCTCCGGGATCAAGGTGCACACGGGCAACACCCGCGTCCAGCCGGTGGAGATCGTCGAATTCGTCGCGCCGGTGCGGATGGTCTACTGGCGGCGGGTGCGCCGACACCGGCGGCGCGGGACGCCAGCGCGGCGGCTGCTCGGCCGAGAAGGAGTTCCGGACGCTCGCCGACGGCGTCAGCTTCACCTCGGTCGTCGAGCGCACGGCGGTCCGGCCCTTCGGGCTGCTCGGGGGCAGGCCCGGCGCGCCGGGCAAGCTCGCCCGCAACCCCGGCCCGGACGAGCAGGTGCTCCCCTCCAAGCATCCGCCGCTGCGCCTTGAGACTCGGTGAGCGCTTCCTGCTGCGGCCGGCGGGCTGCGGGCGGCTTCGGGCCCTCCGTGGGAGAGGCCGGTGCAGCGGGTCGTGGACGATCTGCTCGACGGCTACATCACGCTCGAGGGCGCGCGGCGCGACTACGGGGTCGTGATCGACGGCGCCGGGGCCGTCGATGAGCCGGCGACGGTTGCCCTGCGAGCGCGGCTCGCGGCGACCGATGTTGCCAGCGCCGAGGAGGCGTGGGATCGCGGCGCGTGGTCCTATGGCGGGCTGTCGTGGCCGTGAGCGCGCCCTGGGCTTGGTCGAGCGATGGCGAGCGAGGAGGATAGGGTGGAGACGGAGAACTTCCAAGGTGAGGACAGACAGCAGTGGCCTGGCGTCGGTCCGAGCTTCGACATCGAGCGGATCCGGCGCGTCGTCACCGGCATCGGCTCCGATGGGCGCTCGACGATCGATCGTGACGGGTTCTCGCCGAACCTCCGCCTCGCCGCACCGGGCGTTCGGTACACGGAACTGTGGGCGACCCCATCGCCACTGCCGCGCGCGGGCGAACCCGGGCTCGACGCCGGCGACATTCCACTGACCCTCGTTCCCGCGCGCGGGGGAACGCTGATCCGGGTCTGCGAAATGCACCCGCCCGAGCCGGGTGCCGAGAGCTACGCCATGCACGGCACGCCGACCGTCGACTACATCGTCGTGCTGTCAGGCCGGCTCAGCTGCGCGCTGGAGGATGGTTCGCGGGTGACGCTCGCTCCGGGGGAGGTGCTGATCCAGCGCACCACCAGCCACGCCTGGACGGCGGAGGGCGACGGTCCGTGCATGTTCCTCGCCGTGAAAGTGGACGCGGTCACAGAGCGACGCGCGGAGCATCTCCCCAGCCTGCTCGGCCAGATGCTCGATGCCGACGGATATCGCGCGCTTGTCAGTGACTGGCCGTCGGAGGATCGCGGCCATCCCCGTATCGAGATCGTCGCAAAGACGGCGCCTGCGCCGATTGCCTGGTGCCCAAGGACATGCTGCGATTGGTACTCGGCAAGGAGGCGCCGCCGGGGATCGAGATCGACGAGGCGGACATCGTTTACCCCGGCGAGTGACGGGCAGAAGAGGCGTGACCGAGGAGCAGCCACGAGTCGTCTGGCCGCTGGCGCCGCTCGCGCGTCTCGACGGCGAGCCGCGGCGGTGGCCCGCGCGCCGGTGGCGGTCGGCGCGCCGGTCGGGGCTCGCGTGGCCGGCGGATCGGCTTCGTCTGGGACTACGTCTTCTGGGGCGACGTGATGTTCGAGGAGATCCGGCGAGAGCTCGATCGCCGCTACGCGGATCTCTCGTTCGTCGAGCACCGGCGGTTCGGCAACATCCACGGCCACGACGAGGAGGCAGGTGCTGGAGCGACTGCCCGGAGTGCTGCGCGCCACGGAGGTCGACTCGGTGATTCTCGGGGTCGGCGCCTGAGGAAGCTGTACGCCCGCCGTGATGCGGGCGGCGGCGATTGCGGAGCGGGCGGGAATCACGGCGGTGGCGATCGCCTCGACCGGCTTCCTCATCCAGGCACGCGCGATCGGGCGGGCACTGGGGATCGCTCACGTGCCGGTGGCGGAGTACCCCGGAACGATCCCGATGGACAGCGAGGAGACGATCCGGCACAAGGCGGCCGACGTCCTCACGCAGGCGGTGATCGACGGGTTCGCAGCCGCCGACGGGACGCGCGCGCCGGGACCTCGCCGGCGTCAGACCCGGAGCCCGACCCGGGACCGCGACAAATCTTGTTCAGCGGTGACTACGACGAGGTCCAGGAGTACCTCGAGGCCCGGCAGTGGAGCGACGGGCTGCCGATCGTCCCGCCGACCGTGGAGCGCGTCGAGGCGTTCATGGCCCATTCGCCGCGCCGCGGCGATGAGGTCATCGGCGTGCTCGCGCCCGACTATCGGCAGGCGACGATCTGGTCGGTGGCCGTCAACGGCGTGATGGCCGGCTGCCGTCCTGAGTACATGCCGGTTCTGGTCGCGATCGTCGAGGCGATCGCCGACCCCGAGTGGCGGATTCAGGACGCAGGCTCCACCCCCGGCTGGGAGCCACTCGTCGTCCTCAGCGGCCCCGTGGTGGCGCGGCTGGGCTTCAACACCGGCAGCGGGCTGATGCGGGTCGGGAACCGTGCGGCGACGACGATCGGCCGCTTCCTACGGCTCTTCATGCGCAACGTCGCAGGACTACGGGTCCCGCCGGGCACGACCGACAAGGGCACGATCGGCGCCACCTTCAACGTCGCGCTCGGCGAGGACGAGGACGCGGTCCGGGCGCTGGGCTGGCCCCCTTTCCGCGTCGACCGCGGCTTCGCGGCGGACGACGACCTCGTCACGGTGCAGAGCGTGGTCGCCGTCAGCCCGCCGATCTACACCGGCGGCGAGGAGCCTGAGCTGCACATGGAGATGCTCGCCTACTTCCTCGGAACCACCTGCAACCCGTGGGTGTTCACGGCGCTGATGTACAAGAAGTGGTCGCCGCTCCTGCTGCTCTCACCCAGCGCGGCGCAGGTCATGGCCAACCGCGGCTGGACCAAGGACGACATCCGCACCTATCTGTTCGAGCACGCCTCGATCGAGGCCCGCTGGCTCGAGATCTACCCCCACTACGTGGGCGCCGGCAACGCCGGCGACCTGCGCACGTTCGTCGCCGACGGTACGGCGCCGCCCCGGTGGGCCGACTCCACCGACCCACACCGCCAGGTCCCGGTGCTGCTTCGCAGCGAGTGGACCAACATCGTGGTCGCGGGAGACCCGGGCCGCAATCAGTCACGGTTCTACATCAACAACCACGAGCAGGGGTTTCCGGTCAGCCGGGTCGTGCGCTACCCGAGCTGAGCGCCGTGCCTCTGAGCGCCGTGCCTGGGGGCGGTTGGGTCGGGGCCTGGAGGTGGCTGGACCTGAGCCCCGGGGACGTGAGGCCGGCGGCGTCCTCCTGATTGGGCTTCGGGGCGGTGCCAGGGAGGCCGGCGCGGGGCGGTCTGCTCGGAGAACGGCGCTAGTGAGGGTCGAGGGCGCGGCCGGGCTCGATGGGTGTCAGCAATCTGACAATTTCACCTGCATAAGGGGACAAACCGCGCGCGCCTGCTGGACCTTGACTACTTATGCACGTGGGGCATGCTTATCTAACCAAGGTCGGCCGAGCGTGCGGACTTTGGGCCTCTAAGCATGCGGCCGACAGGGATTTCGGTCCGGACGACCCTCCCGGGGGTCGATCGCGGCGCTCCCGCCACATCTCGGCCAGCTCCGGCGGCCCGGACACGGGCGCCGGCCCGTTCCGGGCGCCGGCCCGTTCCGGGCGCCGGCCCGCTTCGGCGCGGACAGGCCTCCCACCGCAAGCCACCCTTCACTAGCGCCGTTTACCGAGCCGTGAGCCCCCGACAGCTCGCCGAGTGACCGAGCCACCGACCCCCGGACAACGACCCTGCCGCTCGACGACGCCCCTATCTGGCAAAGCGGCTGGCTTGCCGCGGGAGCCCGGCACGGGCCGGACTGGCCAGGGGGCGGTGCCACCGAGGCCGTCGGGGGCGGTCCGCTCAGGGAACGGCGCTGGTGAGGAGTCGGGAGGGGACCACGGTGTCAGTAATCTGACAACTTCACCTGCATACAGGGACAGGGACAAACCGCGCGCGCCTTCTGGACCTTGACTACTTATGCACGTGGGGCATGCTTATCTAACCAAGGTCGGCCGAGCGTGCGGACTTTGGGCCTCTAAGCATGCGGCCGACAGGGATTTCGGTCCGGACGACGCCCCCCCCCCCGGGTCGATCGCGGCGCTCCGGCCACATCTCAGCCCGCCCCAGCCGCCCACCGCAGGCCGCTCCGCATCAGCCTCCCGCCGCACGCCGCCCCGCCCCGCCCCGGCCTGCGACGCAAGCCACCCATCCCCAGAGCCGTGGTTAGCCACCAAAGGCGGTCCTAAAGGACGCGAGCGCCGTCAAGCCCATCCCCACCCGCCGACCTGCCCAGGTCACGATGCCGCACGTCCAACCCCTGCCCGCCGCAGGTCATGATGCCGCGCCTGCATTCCCACTGCCCCTGGCCCGCCCCGCCGCATGGCGCATCGCCAACCACGAGAAGGTGAGCGCCGGCGCGATCGTGACGCCCGGCCCGGGATAGCGGCGCCCCATCACCGACGCGGACGTGTTGCCCGATGCGTACAGCCCCTCGATCGCGCTTCCGTCCTCCCGCAGCGCGCGCCCGTGCTCGTCGGTGACGAGCCCGCCCTTGGTGCCGAGATCACCGGGGAACAGCGGCGACGGCGTAGAAGGGTGGCCGCTCGAGCGGCGCCAAGCAGGGGTTGGGCTTCACGCGCGGGTCGCCGTAGTAGGTGTCGTAGGCGTTCTCGCCCCGGTGGAAGTCCTGATCGACCCCGCCGCGGGCCGCGGCGTTGAAGCGCTCGACCGTGTCCCCCAGCGGCTCGGCCGGCAGGTCGCAGAGCTTGGCGAGGGCCGCGAGCGTGTCAGCCCGGATGAAGTACCCGTTCTCGAGCAGCTCCCGCGGTGTCCGTCCGGGAAGGCAGACGCCGAACGGATAGCGATCGCGATAGCGCTGATCGAAGATCAGATAGGACGGGATCGCGGCCACCTCCCGATGGCGTTCGAACATCGTCTGGCCCGCGAGCACGTAGTCGATCGACTCGTTGAAGTAGCGCCGGCCGGATTGATCGACGATCAGCGAGCCCGGCTTGGACCGCTCTGAGACGTGGAAGATCGCCGGACCGTCGGGGGGGATGAAGCTCGACGGCCCCCACCACGCCTCGTCGAGCAACGCCGTCGCTGCACCCACGGCCCGTCCGAGCATCAGGCCATCACCGAGATCCCCGGGGTGCGCCGAGGTCCAACTGGCGGTGATCGGCGCCGGCTGGTGAGGCCTGGCGCAGCTGCTCGTTGCGAGCGAAGCCCCCGGCCCCGAGATGGACCGCCCGCCGGGCCTCGATCGCAGTCCGCTTGCCCTCGCGCTCGGCAATCGACGCCGGCGACCCGACCTTCCTGGAGCACGAGCTCGACCACCGGCGTCTCGAGCCAAACGGGGATGTTGCGCCGCAGCGTCTGGTGGAGCAGCTGTGAGACGAGCGCGCCGCCGCCGCCGATCAACCGCTGCCCGCGCAGACGGCTGAGATAGTGCTGGGCGTAGATCCGCCCGAGCCGCGCCGCGCCCCGGCTCGTGCGGCGCGCGAGCACGATCAGGGCGACGTCGAGCGTGCCCATCGGCAGGCTCCGCGGGAAGCGCCGCGGCGGGAGCTTGTCCGCCCAGTCGCCGAGCAGGGTGGTGTCGAAGATCACCGATTCGATCCCGCGCCCGGCTGTGGATGCGCCCGGGTAAGTCGGGGAAATAGTCCGGATACCCGGTCGTGCGCCGGAAGCGGAGTCCCTGCGACTCGAGGAACTCGATCACCTTCGGCACGTTGTAGACGAACGCCTCCTTGCGGACCCGGGTCGATGCCGGCGGGTCCTCGCCGATCAGCGCCTCCAGGTACTCGAGCGCTGTCTCGGCGCTGTCCTGGTCCCCATCGGCGAGCATGAACCGGTTCGCGGGCACCCACATCCCGCCGCCGGCGAGCATCGTCGAGCCGCCGAGAAGTCCTGCTCGCTCGAGGACGAGCGCCTCGAGCCCGTTGGCGCGCGCGCTCAGCGCCGCGCCGAGGCCGGCGGCCCCGCTGCCGACCGCGACCACATCGACACTGCGGTCCCAGTTGCGCGCGGCCGGGTTCATTCACTCTGGCCGGTACCGGGGGTGCACACCGACTCCGGTCTCGACGTATCCGTGTCCGGTCTGAGCAGCCGACCTCGAACACGCAGCCCTGATCGTTCTGACCGTCGAGGCGGGCGACGACCGCGGGGTCGGTGAGGTCGAAGATGTCGATTCCGGGCCGCCGCAGCTCTTCCTCGAGCGCGTAGCCGATCCCGGCGAGGTAATTGCGCACCTGGTTGCGGAACTCGATCTTCTCGCTGCGGCCCGAGCTCCAGGTGACCTCCACGCTCCCGCCCGTGACCAGCGTGCCGTCGAGCTCGATCTCGTGCTCGATCTCGACAGCGGTGTCCCTGAGTCCGGACTCGTCGAGCAGCCAGCCGTTGGTGAAGGCGCGCCGGCCGGTGGCCGTCTCGTACAGGATCGTGTAGAGGGCGCGGTCCTCGAGCTCACAGAAGACCGAGACCATGAAGCCGCGCCGGCTGGAGGACTCGTGCTTGCGCAAGCCCCAGCCGCGGTCGCGGAACCCGGCGCGATCACGCAGCGTGTAGCGTGCGATCCCCGACCTCGATCGTGCCGGAGTAGAGCCCCGACTGGAAGAAGTTCATGTAGTCGGTGACAACCTCGCCGCGCACCTCGATCCGATTGCGGTCGGTCGGCACGGGAGCGAACCGGCCGACATAGCTGAGATCCAGCCGGACCGGAAAGGCGGGGTCCTCGACCAGCAGCCGGATCTCCTCCAGCGGCCTGACGACCTCGATCGTCACGCTGCCGATCCTCACCTGGTTCGGATCGTCGCCGGCGGCGAACGGTTCGCCCGCCCGCAGGCAGTACATCCGCTCCGGCGTCGCTACGCCGAGGAACGCGAACCGTCGTCCGGCATGCGGATAGAGCTGCCGGCCGACGTTGATCGTGAGATCCTCGAAGTGCAGCTGGTGGTAGCAGCGATCCCCCCACGCCGGGTGGACGTAGAGCGTCTCGAGCTGCGGGGCGACGAGCTGGTGGGTGTATGACTCGTCGGCCGGCGTGAGCGGAACGCCCTGGTTCACGCCGCGTATTCAACCAAACGGTAGGTTGGGTCGGTATGATCCTTCAGAGCGTGGAGAGGAGCAGTCACACCGCGGTGCAGGACGCCGGCGCGGCGCTCGCCGACTTTGCCTTCCCGTCGGACGAAGTGACCGACCGGGTGCGCGCGGACCACTCGCTGGTTCCGGCTGCGCTCGAGGAGTCGCTGCGGCTCGAGGCGCCGACCCAGTGGGTCTCCCGCCTGTGCGTCGCCGATACCGAAGTGGGCGGCGTCCCGATCCCGGCCGGCGCGTTCCTACTGCTCCTGTACGGCTCGGCCAATCGCGACGAGACCTGGACCGACGCCGACATCTTCGACCTCGACCGACCTGATGTCCAGAAATACCACCTCGCGTTCGGCGGTGGCCTGCACCGCTGCCTCGGCGCACCGGTGGCACGGCTCGAGGCACGAATCGCCCTGAACGCCGTGCTCGACAGGCTCGCGGACATCCAGCTGGATCCCGCGCATGCGGACCAGGTGCACAACATCGACAGCCTCCAGAAGCGCGTACCACAGGCCCTCCCGCTGCTGTTCGATCCCGCCTGACCGGCCGGCCATGCTTCAAGACAAGGCGGTTATCGTTACCGGCGCGGCTCAGGGCCTCGGACGAGCGTTCGCCCTCGCCGCGGCAGCCGATGGCGCCCGTGTACTGGCATGCGACATCGACGGTCCCGGGGCGCGAGAGACCGCCACCCTGATCACGGCAGCGGGCGGAGAAGCGGATGCCTTCTGCGGGTCGGTGGGCGAGTGGGAGGCGGCGGAGGCGCTGGTTCAGCAGTGTGTGCGGCGCTTTGGAGCGGTCGATGGCCTGGTCAACAACGCCGCTCGGTTCGTTACCGGTCCGGCTCCTGAGGAGACCGAGGAGCGGCTTGTGTCGCTCGTCAACACGAACGTTCTCGGTCCCCTCTACTGTGGGACGCACGCGCTCCGAGCGATGCGCGAGCGTGGTCGCGGCGGCGCGATCGTGAACATCACCTCGGCGGCCCGGGCGGGCAGGCGCAACATGAGCCTTTATGCCGCCACCAAGGGAGCGGTGGCCTCGCTGACATACGCCTGGGCGCTGGAAGCCAGCGACTACGGGGTCCGCGTCAACGCACTGGCCCCGCGTGCGATGACCCAGATGACGCTTCAGGGTTCGGACTCCCCACCCGATCACGCCCCCCCGGAGCATGTCGCGCCGGTGGTCGTGTTTCTGCTCAGCGACCGCGCCGGCGAGGTGAACGGACAGGTGGTGCATTTCGATGGACGGGGGCTGGCGCTCGCCGCGTCACCACAGCTGGTTCAGAGCGTGAGCCGGCCCGAGCCGTGGACCGCCGAGCAGGTCGCCGAGTCATTCTCCAGCGCGCTGGTCGCCCAGCTGCAGCCGGTCGGGTGGACCGGCGGCGCGGTCAGCGGACGGCCGGCTGTGACCCGCGCGCCGGCGCCATCGTGAGCGTCGCCCGCGGCCCTCTGCTGATCGGCGTCGATGTCGGCGGGACCCACACCGATACGTGCGTCGCCGCGGGGGACCGGCTCGTGCGCGCCAAGGCACTCACCACCCACGACGACTACAGCCTCGGGCTGCTCGATGCACTCGCCGTCGCCGCGCAGCGACTGGACCGGTCACTGGAGGATCTGCTTGGCGGCGCAGACGCACTCGTCAACGGGACCACGGTCGTAACCAACGCGCTGACCGAGCTGCGCGGTGCGCGGGTCGGCGTGCATCATCACGCGCGGGTTCCGGGACACGCTGCGCTTCGCCGGCGGTGCCCGGCGCCCGGTTTACGACGACCAGCTGCAGCTCAGCCCGCCCGACGTCGCGCCGCGCGACTGCATCCTCGAGGTCGACGAGCGGATCACCCACGACGGCACGGTGCTCGTCGGCCTGGACGAGCCGCAGGTGCGCGATGCGGTCATCAGCTTGCGCGAGCGCGGCGCCGAGTCGTTGGCGATCTGCTTTCTGTGGTCGTTTCGCAACCCCGCGCACGAGATCCGGGCGCGCGAGCTGGCGCTCGAGGAGTGGCCGGGGGTGTTCATCACGCTCTCGAGCGAGATCCACCCGGTGATTCGCGAGCACGAGCGCTTCTTCAGCGCGGTGTTCAACTCGTACTGCCAGCCCAGTGCCAAGCGCCTGCTGCGGACGGTCTCCGAGCGCCTCGGCGGCCACGGGTTCAGCGGTCATTTGACGTTCTTCTCGGGAGCCGGGGGTGCGATCCCGGGTGCCCTCGCCGAGCGCTTTCCGCTGCTGCTGCTTGCATCCGGACCGGCGGGCGGAGTCTGCGGTGCGATCGATCTGGCCGCGCGGATGGGCCTGGCAGAGGTGCTCGTGGGCGACATGGGCGGTACGAGCTTTGACACGACGCTGGTCCAGGGGCGTACGCCCACGGATCGCCTCCCGCCTGGAGGTGGCCGGGCTCCCGACCGGAATCAACGTCGTCGACGTCGTCTCGATCGGCGCCGGCGGCGGCAGCATCGCCTGGGTCGACGAGCGGGGGGTGCCGCAAGTCGGCCCGCACAGCGCCGGCTCCTCGCCGGGACCCGCCTGCTACGGCCGCGGTGGGGTGCAGCCGACTGTCACGGACGCGACGCTGGTCGCGGGTCTGATCAACCCGGACGCCTACCTCGATGGCAGAGTGAAGCTGGACCGGGCCGCCGCCTTGGGCGTGATCGAGCGCTACGGGCAGCGCTTTGGCTGGTCGCTCGGCGCCGCGACCGACGCGATCCTGGAGCTGACGGTGGCCAACATGGCCGAGGCGCTGCGCACGGTGACGGTCGAGCGCGGCCATGATCCGACGCGTCTGGTGATGATCGGCTACGGCGGGACGCTGCCGATGTTCGCGGCCGCGATCTGCGAGCGTTTGCACATGCCGCGGGTCGTGCTCCCGGCCAACAGCTCGGTGTTCTCCGCCTTCGGGCTGCTCGTCGCCCCGTTTGTCCGCCGCTACACCCGCTCGCTTCAGATCCCGCTCGACGACGGCGGGGTCCTCGACGCCGTCCAGGGCATCCGCGCCGACATGCGCCGCCAAGCCGCGCGCGAGGCCGACGTGGCCGGCATCGGCGAGGACGACCTCGAGCTCGACTGGGGGGCGGAGCTGCGCTTCAGCGGGCAGGTCTCAGAGCTCGGCGTGGCGCTGGCCCCGGAGGAGTTCACCGAGGCGCATGCCGCGGCGCTGATCGCGTCATTCCCGGCGCGCTACGAGCAGTCCTACGGACCCGGCACGGCCTGGCAGGGCGCGGCAGTCGTGTTGGTCAGCCTGACACTGACGGCGACCGCCGCCCTGCCCCGCCCGGCGATGGCGCCGGCACAGACGGACGCGGTGGGCCCGGCGTCAGCGATCGAAGAGCGGACCGTGCTGCTGGCCGGCGGCAACTGGCGTGAGGGTGTCCCGGTCTACGACGGGACTGCGATCACGCCGGGGATGCGGCGTCGCGGGGCCGGCGATCCTGGACGAGCACGACACGACGGTATTCGTGCCGGAGGGGTGGTCCTGCCACCGCGACGAGTGGCTGAGCTGCGTGCTGGAGCGGGCGGCGTGAAGAATGCACGTGACACCTCGCCTCAGGAGGTCCTGCGTGCCGAGGTCCACCGCAAGGCGATGGACGCGATCGCGCTCGAGATGGGCATCACGCTCGTGCGCACGTCCGGCTCGCCCGTGGTTACCGAGGCCAAGGATCTCAGCTGCAGCGTGCTCGACGATGCCGGAGAGCAGATCGGATACGCGAGCTTCGTCGGGACGCACGTGAGCACGTCGTTCCTCGGAGTCGCGGCCGTGCTCGCCGCCTACGACGTCTCGACAGTGCACCCCGGCGAGGCGTTCATCGTCAATGACCCGCACACCTCGGGCGCGCTGCACGAGGGTGACGTCGGCCTGATCATGCCCTACTTCCACGAGGACCGGCTGGTCGGCTGGGGCTACGTCAATGAGC
Source organism: uncultured Solirubrobacterales bacterium (assembly GCA_963769695.1). Taxonomy (GTDB): domain Bacteria; phylum Actinomycetota; class Thermoleophilia; order Solirubrobacterales; family Solirubrobacteraceae; genus Palsa-465. The sequence continues at coordinate 635,350 of CAVYMX010000008.1, forward strand.
ACATGCTCGACGTGGGTGGCTCGGGCGTGTCCGGGTTCGCTCCCGAGGCGCGCGACTGCTACTCGGAGGGGCTGCGCTTTCCTGCCCTGCGCCTGATGCGCGATGGCGTGCTCGACCCTGACTGGCTGCGCTTCATCGCCAACAACGTGCGCGCCTCGGCGGCCGTGCTCAACGATCTGCGCAGCATGCTGGCGGCCCTGCACACCGGGCGCGGGCGCCTGGCGGCGGCCCTCGAGGAGTTCGGCCTGGAGGCCCATCGTCGCTACTGCGCGGTCAACAAGCGGCTGTCGGAGGAGATGGTGCGCGGGCGCTTCGAGCACCTGCCGGACGGCCGGTATCGAGAGCGTCGACTGGGTCGAGTACGACGGCCACGGAGTCGACGGCCTGCACGAGCTCGGCTGCGAGCTGGCCGTCGACGGCACGAGATCACGCTGCGGTTCTGGGGCGTTCCCCAGATCGACGCGCCCGTCAACGCCGCCCGGCCCGCGGTGATGGGCCAGGCGATGAACACGCTGCAGACGACCTTCCTGCACGATGTTCCGGCGAATGCCGGACTGTGGCGCCCGGTCCACTTCGACCTCGGGGCGCCGGGGACGATCGTCAACTCCGTTCCACCGGCCGCGGTCTGCTTCGCCCACGTCGGTACGGGGATGCGGATCGACAAGCTCGTCCGCGACGTGCTCACCCAGGCGATGTCGCTCTCCGACAGCGCCCGAGTCCGCGGCCGCGTAGCCGGCCAGCCGTGCGAGGGCGTGGTGCTGATCACCCTGACCGGAATCGAGCGCGCGACGGGGCGCACCACCGTGCTGTTCCCGATCTCGCCGACCGTCGCGCTGGGCGGCCCGGCTCAGAGCACCGCCGACGGACTGGACACGTACTCAAACACGTGCAACATCGGCAAGCGGATGGCGGCGGTCGAGATGGACGAGGCCACCACGCCGGTGATGATCCTGTGGCGCCGGATCGAGCCATCGAGCGGCGGTGCGGGGATCACCCGCGGCGGGCAGGGCATGACCTCGGCGCTGGAGATCCGCGGCGCGGACGAGATGACCGGGACGGTGAGCAACAACTGCTCGCAGGTGCCCCCGCGCGGAGCCGGGGGTGGCATGACCGGCGCCTGCACCGAATACCGACTGCTCGCAGGACACGAACCTCGATCTGCTGCGCTCGCAGGGCCGGCTGCCGACGCCGGAGACGACCACCGGCCGCACGCGCCGGCTGCCGCAGCACGCGAACCTGACCGTCCGGGAGGGCGAGGTGTTCGTGATCACCAACGGCGGCGGCGGCGGTCTCGGCGACCCGCTTCTGCGCGACCCCGCGGCTGTCGCGCAGGACGTTGGCGCCGGTTATGTGAGCGAGCGCGCCGCCGCGTTGTTGCACGGAGTCGTGCTGGCGGCCGACGGAGGGCCCGACGAGCAGGCGACGGCCGCTTGTCGGGAGACGATCCGCCACGACCGGATCGGGCGTGACGCGACCCGCGAGGTCCTCCCGCCGGAGGAGATCGAGATCGGAGTCGGGGTCCGCGCCGGTATCGAGCGCTGGTCATGCGGCTACTGCGAGGCCGACCTCGGCCCGCTGGAGGCCAACTACCGTGATGCATGCGTGACCCGTGCAGGCCCCGTCGGGGAGATCCTGGGCGAGCTGGGGATGCGCGTGCGCTCCCCGTCCGGCCAGCCGCAGCTGCAGCTGGCCGAGCACTTCTGTCCGGCGTGCGCGAGCGGCGTGCGGACGGATGTCATGCTCGCCGGCGCCGCAGCGCCACGTGCTCCCAGGCTCGCCCGCGCGAGCGCCATCGCTCAGGGCCAGACCGCGCCGCGCGTGACCGCCTCGTAGCCGCCGTCGGCGAAGATCACCTGGCCGGTGACGAACCCGTTCTCGGCGCTCGTCAGCCACGTCAGCAGCGAGGCGATGTGCTCCGGCTCGCCGACCTCGCCGTATGGCTGGGGGGTCTCGCGGACGGTGCGCGCCCGCAGCTCATCACTGCCGACGAGGTAATCGGCCATCGGCGTGTTCACAATCCCGGGCGCGACGGCGTTCAGTGCGATCCCCTCGCCCGCCCACTCGGGTGAAACCGAGCTGCGTCGCACCCAGCGGGCGATCGCCAGCTTCGACGACGTGTAGGCGGCGTGACCGTCGCTGCCGGAGTGCTCGAGGGCGGCCGCTTCGTCCCCGTCCAGGCACGCCTGTACCACCTCGGCGATCGGCTCACGCAACAGGGCGATCGACGCTATGACCGCCGCTCGCGGCGCCGAGCCGCGAGCCAGCAGGGGACGCAGCCCTTCCAGGGTGGCCCGGGCGCCAAAGTAGTTGACGCGGATGATCTGGCGGGGGTCGCTTCCCTGGCCGCGCACGCCGGCGCAGGCGAGAACGCCATCGAGCTCGTCGCCGACTGTCGCCCGCACACCGTCGACCATCGCCTGTCGACCCGCCGCGGTGGCGAGGTCGGCCGGCACCTCGACGCCGCGGAGATCGACGCCAACGACCTGATGTCCGGCCCGCTCGAGCAGGCCTCGCGCGGTCAGACCGATACCCGACGCGGCGCCGGTCACGACGTAACGCCGCCGGCCGCTGGTAGGCGTGTTGTCACTCATCATGCGGATTATCTGCATAATCGACACATGAGCGCGGTTCAACCCTCGAGCGACGGGTCGGCAGCGGCCGGCGATCCGGTGGCCGCCGGCGAGGAGGCGACGGGCGGGCGCATCGCCCCGGTCCGGCTGCGCGAGGCGCGCCGGAGGGCCAAGATCTCGCAGATCGTAGCCGCGGAGATCGTGCGCTACGTGGTCGATGAGCAGCTACAGGAGGGCGACCGGCTTCCGACCGAAGCCGAGATGCTCGAGGAATTCGGCGTCGGCCGGGGCTCGCTGCGTGAGGCGCTGCGCCTGTTGGAGGCCTATGGGCTGATCTCGATCCGGCAGGGCCAGAACGGAGGCCCGGTCGTGGCCACCCTGCGCCCGCAGGACCTCAGCCGCACGTTGTCGTTCTACTTTCACCTCACAGGCGCAACCTACGCCGAGCTGACCGAAGCGCGGCTGAAAATCGAGCCGGTGATGGCGCGGCTCGCGGCCGAGCGCCAGCACCCCGAGCACATGCGCCAGCTGCGCGAGACGACCGAGCGCGAGCAACAGGCGTCCTTGGAGGATCCCGAGTATCTCGCGTGCGCCGATGAGTTCCACTACGTGGTGAGCGGGATGTCGGGCAACCGGGTGCTCGATCTCCTGGGACGCGGTCTGCGCACGATGTACCAGGAGCGCGTCGGCTACGGGTCGGTGCTCCAGACCGACTCGCGCCGGCGCAACCGACGGGTACATCGCCAGATCAGCGAGGCGATCCTCGCCGGCGACGGTGCTCGCGCCGAGCGGCTGATGGCTCGCCACCTGCGCGATATCGCTGTCGCATTCGACGCCCGGCTGCCCCACCTGAACAGCGACCGCATCACCTGGGGCGGCTGACCGGCCGCTACCGGGCTCTAATCTCGTACTAATATGCGCCTACTTGACAGGTGGGCCGACTGACGAGTAGCGGAACTCGATAGCCGGCGCCACGCGTGTTGCGCCTGCGGGCGCCTACCGAGGGAGACCGAGCCACGTGGGACGTCTTGACAATCGCATCGCCCTGATCACTGCGGCGGGGTCTGGAATGGGACGCGCGGGGGCGATCCGGTTCGCGCAGGAGGGCGCCCATGTGTGGGCCACCGACCTGCGCGAGGACGCAGCCAACGAGACCGTGGCGCGGATCCGCAACGCCGGTGGCGCGGCGACCGCCCGTCGGCTCGACGTCACCGACCTGCCGGCGATCCAGGCGGTTCTGGCGGAGATCGAGCGCGACCACGGTGTGCTGCACGTGCTCTACAACCACGCCGGCACACCCGGGGCCGCCGGGCTGGGTGCGCCGTTGGACGAGTGGGACGAGACCGTCGACGTGAACATGAAGAGCGCCTACTACGCGACGTCCTACGCGGTTGATCTGCTCCGCCGCGCGGACGGCAAGGGGTCGGTGATCTTCACCTCATCGATCTCGGGGCTGTGCGGGTCGCCCTTCAGTCCTCTGTACTCGATGGCCAAGGGCGGGATCGTGGCGATGGTGAAGGCGCTCGCGCTGGCGCTGGCCCCGGATGGCATCCGCTGCAACGCGATCTGCCCGGCTTCGGTCGACACCCCGATGCTGCGGGTGTTCCTGGACCGCAAGAACGAGGGGCTAACCGACGAGCAACTCGAGGGGTTCGTCAAGGCCACGGTTCCGCTCGGCCGCGCCGCGAAGCCAGAGGAGATCGCCAATGCCGCGCTGTTCTTGGCCTGCGACGAGTCGAGCTACATCACCGGCGTGCCGCTGCCCGTCGACGGGGGCTTCACCGCACGCTGACAGTCCGCTCACCGACGAGGAGACACAGATGGCGATTGCAGATCAGACCTACGTCCTCAGCCCTGGAGCACAGCGGCTGATCGACGATCCCGGATGCTTCATCGATGGCCACTGGGAGCGCGGCGCGGGCGCCGAGAGCACCAAGCTCAACCCGACGACGGGTCAGACGCTGGGAAGCTTCTCCTCGGCCGGCGAGGAACAGGTGGGACGGGCGGTTGCCGCTGCCCGCCGGGCTCACGAGGAGGGCAGCTGGAGTGGGGTCGATCCGGCCACACGCTCGGCCAAGCTGTTCACACTGGCGAAGCTGATCGAGGACAACTCGGAGCTGCTCAAAGAGGTCGTGGTCGCCGATGTCGGCTCGCCGGTGTCGCTGGCCCAGTCGCTGCAGCTCGAGGGAGCGCTGTTCAACATCAATTGGTTCGCCGGGGCGGCCGCCCGTGGACCCGACGGCTGGTACGAGCGGGGGATGACCGTCGACGAGCCGACCGGCGGCACGCATCCGGGCCTGGCGAGCACGGGCATGCTCGTGCGCGAGCCGATCGGGGTCGTGGCTGCGATCACCGCGTACAACTTCCCCTTCACCCTGGCGATCTGGAAGCTGGGCGGCGCCCTCGCCGCCGGATGCACGGTCGTCCTGCAGCCCTCGCCGCGGGCGACGCTCTCGACGATCGCCCTGTGGCGGCTGATCGAGCAGCTCGAGCTCCCACCGGGCGTGGTCAACCTCGTGCTCGGAGACGCAGCCGTCGGTCGCCAGCTCACGTGCAACCCGCTCGTGGACATGGTCAGCTTCACCGGCTCGGAGGAGGTGGGGAGCCAGGTGATGGCGCAGGCGGCCGCGACGATCAAGAAGGTCGTGCTGGAGCTGGGAGGAAAGTCGGCGAACATCCTCCTCCCGGGCACCGACGTCAAGGCCGCGATCGGCCCCAGCATGATGCGACTGGTCACCAATGCCGGTCAACGGTGCGGCGCGACATCGCGGATCTTCGTCCACCAGGACGACTACGACGCCTTCACCGACGCTGCCCGCAACTACATGCCCGAGGTCGTCGTCGGCGACCCGCGCGATCCGGCGACGCACGTCGGACCGCTGATCGACGAGCGTCATCGGCAGTTCGTGGAGGGCCACATCGCCCGCGCGATCGATGCCGGCGCGACCGTCGTGGCGGGCGGCGGTGACCCGCCGAGCGAACTCTCCGGCGGGTTCTTCGTCGCCCCGGTGCTGCTCGGCGGCCTCGATAACAGCAGCGAGTTCTGCCAGGAGGAGCAATTCGGCCCGGTGGGCGCCGTCCTGCCGTACGCGGACGTGGATCAGGCCGTCGCGCTCGCCAATCAGTCGCGCTATGGGCTGAACGCCAACGTGTTCGGTCCGACCCCAGATGCAATTCGCGTCGCGCGGCGGATCCGGGCCGGCAACGTGACCGTCAACGGCGGCGGGAGGATCCGGCCCGACGCGCCGTGGGGCGGCTATGGCCACAGCGGCATCGGCCGTGAAGCGGGCGACGAGGGCTTCCGCGAGTTCTTCGAGATCAAGCACGTCCAATGGCCGATCCGCTGAGCACGGGCTCGACATGAGCGCAACCCAAGCTCAGCGGCCACTCGACGCGCGGCTCAGCAGCCTGTTCGCCAGCGATCCGGCCGCGATGGCTGATCCGTTCTCGCTGCTGCGGGAGTGTCGGGAGACCGCCTGCGTGTACTCGCTCGGTCCGATGACGCTGATTACGCGCCACGCCCAGGTCCGCGACGCCTCCCGAGACACCGAGCGGCTGAGCAACCGGACGTTTCTTGGCAGCCGCGCCGAGGATGCGCTGTCGCGGATGACGGACGCCCAGCGCGAGGCGTACCGGATCGTGTCCGCGTTCGAGTCCAACTACGTCAGCCGCTCCGATGGCGAGCAGCACGCGCGCCTGCGCCGCGTCATGCAACGCGCGTTCACTCCGCGGCGGATCGCCGACCTCGGCCCCCGAATCCAGCGGATCACCGACACGCTGCTGGACGAGATCGCGGGAGCGCCGGAGGCCGACCTGATCGGCTTCGCGTGGCGGCTGCCGCTGATGGTGGTCGGCGAGTTGCTCGAGGTGCCGCCGGGCGACGTCGAACTGATCCACGGGTGGTCGAGCACGATCGGTCGCAACCGGCGCGGAGTGGACCCCGACGCGTTGATGGCGGCACTGGACGCGATCGCCGAGTTCCGGGTCTACGTCGACGAGGTGATCGCGCGCCAGCGCCGCTCGCCCAGAGAGTCAGAGCTCGTCGGTCAGCTGCTCGGAGCGCAGGAGGGAGACCGGCTCAGCGCCGAAGAGCTCACCGCGATGTTCGTGATCCTCCTGTTCGCCGGCCACGAGACGACCACCGGCCTGATCTCCAATGGGCTGGTCGAGCTGCTGCGCCATCGCGAGCAGTGGCAGGCGCTGTGCGCCGAGCCCGGGCTCGCCGAGGACGCCGTCGAGGAGTTGCTGCGCTTCGTCACCCCGGTCCAGTGGATCTGGCGCGTGGCTGCGGCCGATTACGAATGCGACGGCACCGTGATCCCGGCGGGCACGACGATCGCGCTCATGATCGCCGCTGCCAACCGCGACCCGGATGCGTTCGAGCGTCCCGACGAGCTCGACCTGCGGCGCCCCGACGCCGGCCGCCACCTCGCGTTCGCGCTCGGGCCCCACTTCTGCATCGGGAACGCGCTGGCGCGCCTCGAGGGCGCGATCGCGTTGCGTACTCTGGCCGAGCGCTTCCCGAATCTGGAGCTGGCCGAGGGCCCACTTGCCTGGCGCGGCAATGCGATGCTCCGCCAGCTCGGGACGGTGCCCGTGCGGCTGGGCCTGCCGGCGTGATGAGCGGCGCCGCGGGGATGCAGAGGACCCGCGCCGCGTTCGACCTCGGAGGCACGTTCACCGACATCGTGTCCGTGAACGAAACCGGCGAGCTCGTTGCCACCAAGGTGCTGTCGCTCCCGGACCGCGTCGGGCGCGACGTCCGAGCGCTGCTCCCCGGCTCGGGTGTCCCGTCCCTGACCCTCAGACACGCCTCGACAGTTGCCTCCAACGCCGTGATCGAGAATCGGCTGGCGGCGGTCGGACTGATCACCACGCGCGGATTTCGCGATGTCCTGGAGATGCGCGACCAGCGTCGCCCGCCAGTGATCGACGCCGGCTGGGTGCGGCCCGATCCGCTGGTTCCGCGCGACCGGCGGATCGAGGTTGACGAGCGGATCCTGGCCGATGGTGCGGTCCACCAGGCGCTCGATCCGGACGCTGCGCGGGCGGCGATCGAGGTACTGCGCGCGGCCGGCGTGCAGGCGATCGCGGTGTGCCTGATCAACTCATACGTCAATCCCGCCCATGAGCAGCTGATCGCGCGGATCGCGGGTGAATCTGCGCCTGAGATCGCAACCTGCATCTCCAGCGACGGATTCGCGTCGATTCGAGAGTACGAGCGCACGAGCACGGTAACCCTCAACGCGGCGCTCGTGCCCACGATCTGCGACTACCTCGACCGTTTGGAGGAGCAGCTCGCGATCGGGCCTGGCGAGCTGCTGGTGATGAAGTCAAACGCCGGCATGATGAGCTCGCGAGCGGCGCGGCGGGCGCCCGTGCGCATGATCGAGTCGGGTCCGGCCGCGGGCGTGCTCGCCGCCGCAAGCTACGCGAGCGCGGCGGGACTCGGGCAGGTGATCGCGTTCGACATGGGTGGAACGACGGCCAAGGCCTCGCTGATCGAGCGCGGCACGCCCGAGAGTCGCCCGCGGACCGAAGTGGGGGCCGAGGGCACGTTCGCCTCGCGTCTGTTCGGGGGGGCCGGCCACGTGGTCGCGTCCCCGTCGCTGGACATCGTCGAGGTCGGCGCCGGCGGAGGGAGCATCGCGAGCGTGGGCACGGACGGGGCGCTGCACGTCGGGCCCCAGGGCGCGGGCGCTGACCCCGGACCGGCCTGCTACGGGCGCGGGGGCTCGCTCTGCACGGTGACCGACGCAAACGTCGTGCTCGGCTACATCAACCCGGTGTCGATCGCGGGCGGCTCGGTGGCGATCGACTACGACGCGGCGGTGCGTGCGGTCGAGGAGCAGATCGCGCGGCCGCTCGGGCTCGGCCGGTTTGAGGCCGCACTCGGGATCGTCCGGGTCGCCGACGCAACGATGCTGCGGGCGATCCGAGCTGTGAGCGTCGAGCGAGGGCGGGACGCCCGCGGGGCGACGCTGATCGCCTACGGCGGATCGGGGCCGGCCCACGCCGCACGGCTGGCGGACTCGCTGGCGATGGAGGCCGTGCACGTGCCGCAGTTGTGTGGCCTGTTCAGCGCTGTCGGCTTGCTGCTCGCCGATCGGCAGAGCGAGGCGGCACACAGCGGGTTCCGCCCGGTCGAGGAGATCGACGCGAGCTGGGTGCAGCAGACATTCGCCGGCCTGGAGGACTCGGTGTTGTCCGAGCTGGAGATCGATCGCCGGGCGCCCGCGGGCTTGACGCTGCACCGCGAGGCGGATCTGCAATACCGCTATGAACAGGCGACGCTGACAGTTTCAGTGCCCACGTCGGGTTCCGACGCGGCCCTGCGCAGCGCTCTGGCCGAGGCGTTCGCTCAGGAGCACATGCGCCGGTTCGGCTTCTGGGCCGAGGAGGCGATCTTTCTCACCGCGTTGCGCGTTCGTGCTCGCGCTCGCGCTCGCGCTCGGGCGACCTCGTCCGAATCTCAGGCGCTCGGCGTCGCCGGGAGCGGACCAGGGCGGACGGGCCGGCGGGGCCGGGGTCGCGGAGCGCCGGCTCGCCAGCGCGCCGGGGCGCCAGATCGCACCGCGTACTTCAGCGGCTCCGGGCCGGTCGCGACATCGGTGTGCGCCCGCAGCGATCTGGATCGGGAGGGGGCAGGCGGACCGCTTCTGATCGAGGAGCCGGACACGGTCGTGGTCGTACCCCCGGGGTGGCGGGTTGCGCTCGGACAGTCCGGGGGACTGGTGCTGGCTCGAGATCGTGGCACGCCCGCCCGGGGGCGAGCGTGAGCGGTACCCGGCCGGTGCTGTCGCAGACGGGAGCCGGCACGCGGTCAGCGCTGACGGACACGGGAGGTAGCACGCCGTCACCGCTCACCGAGACGGGCGACAGCACCCGGTTCGATCCGGTGCTCGCGGAGGTGATCGCCCACGAGCTTGCCGCGGTCGGCGAGGAAATGGCGGTGGTCACGTGGCGCACCGGCCGCTCGCCGATGCTCAAGAGCGGTGACTTCGCCACAGCGGTGTGCGACGCCCACGGCCGGATCCTCGTCCGAGGGTTCGCGGCCACTTTCCAGCTCGCGGTGTTCAGCGACCTGATCGTCCACCTGAACAGCAAGTACGGCGATCGGATCCGACCAGCAGACGCCTTCCTCAGCAACGATCCGGCCCACTCCTCCACGCATCTGCCGGACGTCGCGATCGCGATGCCGGTGTTTCGGGACGGGGAGCTGCTGGCGTTCTGCGCCGCGTACTCACACCATGCGGACATCGGCGGCCGGTTTCCGGGCGGATCCAGCAGCGAGCCGACGTCGAGCTTCGAGGAAGGAGTCGTGATCCCGGCCGTCAAGGTGGTCGACCGAGGCGAGACGAACACCGAGTTGCTCGATCTGATCGCGGCCAACGTGCGGGCGCCCGACGAATGGCTCGCCGACCTCCAGTCCAAGCTCGCGGGGTGCCGGCGCGGATGCGAAGGCATGTCCGGGCTGCTCGAGCGTTTTGGCGTCGACGCTTTTCGCGCTGCGGGCGAGCACCTGCTGCGGCGCTCGGAAGGGGTCGCGCGGGCCGCGATTCGTGACCTGCCGGACGGCTGCTATGAGGCGCAGAGCTCGGTACGCGACGAGGGCATCGGATCGCCCGACGAGATCGTTCTGCGACTGGCATTGACCGTGCGGGGCGACGAACTGCACGCCGACCTGACCGGCTCCTCGCCGGAGGTGAGCGGCGCCGTGAACATGCCCGCGCTGATGACCCGGGCGGCGATCTACGGTGCAGTCAAGTGCGTGTTGGCGCCACGCGAGCTCGCGAACTCGGGCTTCTTCGTACCGATCCACGTAACCGCCCCGCCCGGAACGATCGTCAATCCCCGGCCGAACGCGGCGGTCGGCGGACGGGCCGCGGTGTTCTTCTGGACCTACGACCTCGCGCTGAAGGCGCTAGCCCTGGCCGTCCCGGACCGCGTCGGGGTCCCGGGCGAGGCCACCGACATGATGCACTTCACCGGGCGTGATCGCGAGGGGGACCCGGGTGCAGTCCTTGACATCTACTGCGGCGGTTGGGGTGCGCGGGCGGACCGGGACGGTATCGACGGCGTCGCGCCCCTGTGGTACGAGGTGTTCGGGACGATCCCCGCGGAGCTGATCGAGCGCCAGTACCCGATCGTCGTCGAAGGGTTCGGCTTCGTGCCGGACACCGGCGGCCCGGGAAAGCACCGCGGCTCGGTGGCCGTGTTTCGTCAATGGCGGTTCCTCCAGGACGGTGAGGTGATGATCCGCAACGTCCGGCTGAAGCAGGAGCCCGGATTCGCCGATGGGCAGGCGGGAGTGCTCCCGCGAACATGGTTGCAACGCGACGGCGAACTGGTCGAACTGCCCCTGCGCAGCACGCTGCAGCAGAAGGTCCGCGCCGGGGACGTCCTCTACCACGCCACCGCCGGGGCCGGTGGTCACGGCCTCGCCCACGAGCGCCCGATCGAGCTTGTGCTGGGCGACCTGCGGGCCGGGCTGATCTCGGCTGACGCGGCCGCCGGCGACTACGGTGTCGCGCTCGATGCTGATGGTGGTGTAGATCAAGTCAGGACGGCCGGGCTGCGCGCCGAGGCTCGCGCTCGTGCTGGCCCGGGGGCGGCCGGCCGGGTCGACCCCGCCGGGTCGGAGCGAGGGGATGAGGTGGGATGAGCATTCAACTGCCCGAGCGGGAGGACCGCCTGCGGATCCCCGAGCGCCTGGACGAGATCACTCCGGCGTGGCTCGGTGAGGCCCTGGCCGTCCGCTATCCGGCCACCGAGGTCACGCTCGCCCACGCCGGACAAATGATCCATGGCTCGGGGACCAAGGTTCGAATGCTGTTGGAATACAACGAGGCGGGGCACGGCCATCGCCTGCCGCCGACGATGTGGGTCAAGGCGGGATACGAGCCGCACTCGGACATGATCCGCAACTCCTACGTTCAGGAGAAGAGCTTCTACCGCGACGTGGGTCGGACCGGGCTGGTCAACGCGCCCTACTGTTACTACGGAGGCACCGACCAGCAGACCGGCCTGACGCTGCTGCTGCTGGAGGATCTGCTCGCCCGCAACGCCAGCTTCGGCATCGCGACCAGGCCCCTCGACGTCGAAACCGTCGACCGGGCATTGGAGATGATGGCTCGCTACCACGCGGTCTGGTGGGGGGCGCCGGAGCTCGCGAAGCTCGGTGAATTCGGCGGCTCGTTCGTCACCGACGACATCATCTTCGCCCTGATCGACAGCGAGGGCTGGGAGCGTTGGGTGGCGCACGCACGCGGGCGCGACGTGCCCGCCGCGTACCACTCCCGCGATGCGATCCGCGGCGCGTACACCCGGCTCTGGGAGCTCGAGCGCCGCGCCACACCATGCCTGCTCCACGGCGACCCGCACCTGGGGAATATGTTCTTCGAACCCGACGGCACGCCCGGCTTCTTGGATTGGCAGCGCGTGATGCAGGGAGAATGGGCGCACGACGTCGCCTACTTCACGATCAGCGCGCTGGAGCCGGATCTCTGCGCCGCGCACGAACGAGAGCTGTTGTCGAACTACCTGCGCCGCCGGACCGAGTTCGGCGCACCCTCGATGGGTTTCGAAGCGGCGTTCCTCGCGTATCGCCGGCAGGCCGTGCACGGCTTGGTGTGGGTGATCAATCCGCTGACGATGCAGCCCGAGGAGGTGAACAGCGCGAACGCGAGCAGGTTCGGGATGGCGGTCGAGCGGTTGGAGTCGTGGTCGGCGTTGTTTGACGAGTGACGCGCGGCCGGGGCGGGGCGGGGCCGGCCGGGGCGGGGCGGTACGCGGAGCCCGTCGCGGATGGTCGGCCCGGGGAACGGCGCTGGTGAGGAGGTGGGAGGGACGACCGTGTCTGCAAAATTCGGCATTTTCGCCTGCATACGGGCACAAATCGCGCGGGCCTGCTGAACCTTGGCTACATAAGCATGTGGGGCATGCTTATGTAACCAAGGAGGGTTTTTGGGTGGGGACTTTGGGCCGTTATGCATGTCGCCGAGGTGGATTTCGGCGCGCTCCGGCCTCGCGTCGGAAGCCACCGTTCATCAGCGCCGTCTACCGAGTCGCCCGCCGCCGGAGCGCACCGACTAACCGGAGCCACCGCGCACCCGACCACGCGGGCGCCGACCAACGCCCCAGCGGCCCCCTACGCCCAGGGCACGATGCACCCATCGGGCCCGCAGTCGGGCAGCGGCTCCCCAGCCGGCCTCACCCGGCGCGTGGCGGCCCGGGCGACCGACACCGGCGCCCAGTTGGGAATCCAGGCCGACCACCCCGCGCCCTCGCCCCCGGCCGTGACGAGGTACACGTCCTGCGGCGAGGCGAGCGAGCGGAGCTTGCCCTCGTCGTCCGGCACCTCCTCGAACGCGGACCCCTTCTCGATCTGCACTCCCTCGGCGAGCAGCGCCGAAGGGGCGATCCGGCTTTCGCGGTATAGGAACTCGCGCACGTCGGCCTGCGTCCAACCCTGCTCGATGCAGAATCCGGCGTGCTCCGGGCCGAGCACGACGGTTCCCTGGCCGGCCTTGGCGGTCGAGAAGGTCGCCGGGCTGCGGATCACGCTCGCGACCGTGCGCAGTACGTTCTCGGGCGAGCGTGTCAGCTGCTGGGCGATCTGGCGCGGACCCTCGGTTGGCAGCACCGTCACCGTGGTGTCCTCCGGCTCGTAGCCGAGCTCGACGCGCAGCGGCCGCCAGGGCGCGGGCGGTGGATGCTCGGCAAAGCAGAACGTGTACTTGCCGGGGTGGCCGAACGAGGAGGCGTCCGAAGCCCCGGGCAGGGCTCCGAGCACGTTCATCGCGACCAGCCGCAGAGCCCGGCCGATCGTTGCGTTTGCCCGGTTCCCGGGTCCGAGCACGCCGTGGCGCGAGTTCATCCCGATCTGGGGCGCGATCGGGCCGCTGACGATCGTGCACAGAGCCGCGCCGCCGGTGCTGGTGAGCACGCTGTGCAGGTTCAAGCGGGCGTCGAACATCGCCTCGAGCGCCGCGACCACGACGGGGAAGTACTCCGGGCGGCAGCCGGCCATCACGGCATTGATCGCGGCCTTCTCAAGCGACACGCCGCGGCCGCGCACCGGCATGTAGCCGATCAGCAGCTCGGGGTCCTCGGCGCCGACGGCCGCCAGCATCGCCTCCACCAGCTCGGGCGTCGGCGGTGTCACCGGCAGACCGTCGGTCCACCCGCGCGCGAAGAACTCCTCCTGCACCTCGGCGGCCTCCAGCACGAGCTCGTCGGCGCTCGCCATCACGACCTACACAGCTGGTCGAGCACCGCCCCGGCCACCGATGACGCGAGCGAGCGCAGCTCCTCCTCGCTCTTCCCGTACACAGGATGGGGAACGGTCGCGCAGTGGTACCCGGGAGCCCCGAGCTTGTCCGCGTGCGTAGCGACGATCGACTGGAACGGCTCGGTGATCAGGACCGTGGCCGGCGTGCCCCGCTCCTCGACCAGCAACGCGTCGTGCAGACTGCACGACGAGCACGCCCCTCAGTCCCCCACCCCGGTGATCACCAGATGGGCCCTCGCGGCCATGCCATCGGCTTGGACCGCGGTCATCGGGTAAGCGGCGCTTGGCTTCTTCACCAGCGTCACCTGCGTGTCGCGCCCGATCCGCGTCCGCAGCTCGCCCGCGAGCGCTTGAAGGAGCTCGGCGGCCAGCGGCTTGCCGTTCGCGACCAAGCCGATCACGACCCGATCTGGCAGCTCGCCCCGCGGCGCCAGCTCGAGCGGTGGCCGCGACCGTTCCTGGAAGTCCGGCCGGAGCACTGTGATCTGCGCCATCGCCGTGACACTGTAAAGCACGCGGCCCAAGGCCCGTCCGCGCCGGTCAGCCTCGCGGAGCCTGTCGGCCCAAGGCCCGTCCGCGCCGGTCAGCCTTGCGGAGCCTGCTGCGCCCCTCCCCAGCCGAGCGTGACCGCAGCGCCCTGGAGGTGCGCGAAGCTGCCGGCGACGATCTTGCGCTCGGAGATCCGCCACACGCCATCGCGGAGCTCAAACGCATCCTCGTAATGCGCGCCGGTGAGCAGCAGTTCGCCGTCGGCTCGCACCAGCATCGCCTGCGTCGCGCTGATGCCGCGCGCCCGCTCGGTGCCTTCGAACGAGACGACGAGGTTGCCGACCAGATGCGAGGTCCAGCGGTAGCGGCTCCACACGTCCTGCGCCCACTCGACCAGCCCGTCGCGGCCGGAGAAGACATGCCCGGCGCGATCGCACCCGGCGTCGTCGTGCCAGGCCTGGAGGTAGCGGTCGAGATCGCGCAGATCCAGCCCGAGCGCGTAGTTGGCGCATGCCTGTGCGATCTGCTCCCGGGGGTTCATCTGCGAAGGCTCCTCTTGACGTTCCGGCACTAGGGCAACTATTATCATAGTTCGAACAGATACGCACGCATCGCGCGGGATGTTCACAGATCTCGCACACCACGCAACCGGAGGTCATAGGGCGCAATGAAGTTGAGCGGACGGATCGCACTGATCACCGCGGCCGGATCGGGCATGGGACGCGCGAGCGCCGAGCTGTTCGCCTCCGAGGGCGCACACGTCGATTGTCGTGGATCGTGATCTCGAGGCGGCGCAGGGGACCGTCCAGGCGATCACCGACGCCGGCGGCCGGGGATCGGCGGAGCAGACCGACGTCTCGCGGGTCGACGAGCTGCGGGCCTTGTTCGAGCGCGTGCGAGCGTGACCACGGCGTGCTGCACGTGCTGTTCAACCACGCCGGCATTCCCGGCGCGGCGGGAGTCGAGATGAGCGAACAGGAGTGGCAGCTGTCAGTCGACGTGAACATGAAGAGTGCCTTCTTCGGCACGTCGTTCGCGCTGCCGCTGCTTCGCCAGGCCGACGGCCACGGCTCGGTGATCTTCACCGTCCTCGACGACCGGGCTCGTCGGATCTCCCTACAGCCCGCTCTACTCGATGACCAAGGGTGGGGTGATCATGTTCATGAAGGGGTTCGCGCTGATGGTCGCCAAGGACGGCATCCGTGCCAACGCGATCTGCCCGGGGCCGATCGAGACGCCGATGCTGCCGCTGTTCTTCGGCCGCACCCCGACCGAGGGCGGCGTCGACAAGGAGGTCAGAGGATTCATCGCCCAAGCCGTGCCTGTCGGGCGTCCGGGTCAGCCCAGCGAGATCGCGGCCGCGGCGCTGTTCCTGGCCAGCGATGACTCGAGCTTCGTCACCGGCGTCGCGCTCCCGGTCGACGGCGGATACACCGCGCGCTAATGGAAGAAGGAGAAGCAGCATGTCCGCGACGACGACCACCAGGGTGACAAACGAAGTCAAAGACCTGCTCCTGGGCACCGGCGGCAGTGCGTATGCGACAGGGGCAGCGGCTGTCGGGGGATGGCGCCACGCTCGACGTGATCGACCCCACGACCGAAGAGACCTCGACCACCCTCCCATGCGCCGGCGAGCCGAGGTGACGCCGCTGTCGCGGCCGCGCGGCAGGGCGTTCGACAACGGACCCTGGCCGCGGATGAGCCCGCGCGAGCGCAGCGACGCGCTACGCCGGCTGACCGCGTAGGTCCGGGACCACGCCGAGCAGTTCGCTGAGATCGGCGCGCTCGACGTCGGCACGCCGATCACGCTCAGCCGCGGCCTGCACGCCGGCGCGCCGGCCGGCTTCCTGGAGTGGTTCGCCGACGCCGCCTACCGCGGGCCTCGCGGGAAGTGGGAGCACAGCCTCGGGCCAGAACCACACGCTCGTCCCCACCACCAGCAGTCTGTTCTACGAGCCGATCGGCGTCGTAGCCGCGATCGCCGCCTACAACTTCCCGCTGCTGATCGCCGCGTTCAAGGTCGGTGGCGCGCTCGCCGCCGGCTGCACGGTCGTGCTGATGCCCTCACCCCGCGCGCCGCTGGCCGCGGTGGCATTGATGCGCGCCGTCGAGGAGGCCGAGATCCCCGCAGGCGTGGTCAACCTCGTGATCGGCGAGACTCAGGCCGGCACGGCGCTGACTCAGCATCCGGACGTCGACATGGTGTCGTTCACGGGCTCGGTCGAGGTCGGCCGCAGCGTGATGACGCAGGCAGCCGGCGGCCTGAAGAAGGTCGTGCTGGAGCTCGGTGGCAAGTCGCCGAACATCTTCCTGCCCGGATCGGAGATCGAGCAGGGTGTGCTGCCATCGGTTCTGCGCTTCACGCGCAACTCGGGCCAGGGATGCGGTGCGACGACCAGGACGCTCGTCCCGCGCGATCGAGTACGACAAGTTCGTCGACGCGGCGTCGAGCTGCATCGGCACGCTCAAAGTCGGCGATCCGCTCGAGCCCGACACCGACCTCGGACCGCTGATCATCGGCAGCCACCGCGATCGCGTGGCCGGGTTCGTCGATCGCGCCGCTCCAGCAGGGCGGCACGATCGTCGCCGGCGGCGGCGATCCCGATCAGGAGCGTGGGTTCTTCATCAACCCGGCGATCGTCGGCGGAGTCGCTCCGTCGGCTGAGATCTGCCAGGAGGAGCTGTTCGGCCCGATCGGCGTCGTGCTGCCCTACGACACCGTCGAGGACGCGATCGAGATCGCCAACGGCACACGATTCGGTCTGAACGCGAATGTCTGGGGGCCCGGACCGGAGGCGATGGCCGTCGCCAAGCGGCTGCGCTCGGGAACGGTCACGATCAACGGCGGCGGCGCGGACCGCCCCGACGCTCCGTGGGGCGGCTACGGCCACAGTGGCATTGGTTACGACCGCGGCGAGGAGGGCTTCCGCGAGTTCTTCCAGGTCAAGCACATCCAATGGCCGATCTAGGTCCACGGGGCAGCGGCATGGACCTTCTCGACCAGTTCTCGTTGATCGCTGAAGGCATCGATCACTCCGAGGACGTCGTCCGCGGCCCGGACGGCGAGATCTACGCCGGCGGCGAGGCGGGACAGGTCTACCGGGTCGACGTCGAGAGCGGCAGGTTCACCCAGCTCGCGAACACCGGCGGCTTCCTGCTCGGCCTCGTGCTCGACGGCTCGGGGTCCGCCTATGCGTGCGACATGACTCGCAAGGACGTGGCCAAGATCGAGCTCGACGCGGGCACTGTGCGAACGTACTCGACCGGCACCCCACAGGTCCCGATCACGATGCCCAATGGGCTCGCGTTCGGACCCGACGGAACGCTTTACGTGAGCGACTCCGGTCAGTGGCAGCAGAACGACGGCCGCGTGTACGCGGTCTCTCCCGAGGGCGAGACGAGATTGTGGTCGACAGCGCCCGCGGGCTTCACGAACGGCCTCACGGTCGATCGCGACGGCGGCTACCTGTACATCGCCGAGTCCTCGCTGCCCGGTATCTCGCGGGTGTCGATCGAGCAGGACGGCAGCGCCGGTGCCTACGAGCGGCTGGCCGAGATCCCCGACACGTTCCCGGACGGGATCGCGCTGCTCGAGGATGGAACGCTCCTGATCGGCTGTTACGCGCCGGACACGGATCTACGCGCTGAGCCCAGCCGGAGAGCTGTCGGTGCTCGTGCAGGACGCGTTGCGGATGGCCCTCAATTCGCCGGTCAACATCGCCTTCGCGGGGCCCGACCGGGACGTGCTCGTCGCGTCGAGCCTGGGTCGCCAGCATCTGGCGAAGGCGAGCCTCGGCCTCCGCGGCGCCGAGCTGCACTACCCCGTCCTGCGCGCGGTCGCGGCGCGGTAGGGCGAGAGCAGATGAAGAGCGTCACGCTAGGCACGGGACTCGCATTCTGGGGCGACCATCTGCGGCCGGCCCGCGAGATGGTGCAGCGCGCCGAGATCGACTACCTGTGCTGCGACCACCTGGCCGAGCTGACGATGTCGATCCTCACCAAGCAGCGGCTGCGCAACGAGGAGCGGGGCTACACGCAGGACGTGATCACGCTGCTGCGCTCGGTCCTGCCGACCTGCCACCAGAAGGGGATCAAGGTCGTCTCCAACGCGGGCGGCGCCAATCCGTCCTCATGCGCGCGGCGGATCGTCGAGCTGTGCCGCGAGCTCGGCCTGCAAGGCGTCAAGGTCGCCGTCGTGACCGGCGACGACATCCTGCCGCGAATCGACGAGCTGCTCGCCGCCGGCGTCCCGCTTTCGAACATGGACACGGACGAACCGCTGGACACCGTTCGCGACCGCCTCACCCAGGCGAACGTCTACATCGGCTGCGAGGGAATCGTCGAGGCGCTCGAGCGCGGCGCCGACATCGTCATCTGCGGGCGGGTGACCGACGTCGCCCTGTACCTCGGGCCGATGCGCCATGAGCTCGGCTGGAAGGCCGACGAGTGGGAGCTGCTCGGCGCCGCGACCGGGATCGCCCATCTCGCCGAGTGCGGCGGCCAGGCGACCGGCGGCCTGTTCTCGGGCGGGTGGCAGGAGACCGAGCGGCTCGAATGGCTCGGCTACCCGGTCACGACCGTGTACGAGAGCGGCGAGGCGGAGATCAGCAAGACGCCGGGTTCCGGCGGCGCCGTGACGGTGCAGACGCTCAGCGAGCAACTGGTCTACGAAATCCTCGACCCGGGCAACTACCTGACCGCCGACTCGACGGCCGACCTCAGCCAGATCCGCCTCGAACAGGTCGGCACCGACCGCGTCCATGTCAGCGGGATCACCGGCAAGCCGCGGCCGGCGACGCTGAAGGTCAACATGGGCTATCGCGCCGGCTTCGTCGGTGAGGCGCAATTCACCTACACATGGCCGCAGGCCTACGCCAAGGCGCAGGCGGGGATCCGGTTCCTGGAGGCGCGCCTGGAGCAGGCCGGCTTCCACGCCGACGAGAAGCGGATCGAGTACCTCGGCCGCAACTCGATGTTCGCCCCGAGCCTGATCCCCGAGCCCGACGATCCGGAGCTCGACGAGATCGTGGTCCGCTGGGCAGCTCGCTGCCCGACCGAGGCCGACGCGCGGATGGTCTTCACCGAGAGCGTGCCGCTGTACAACAACGGTCCCGCCGGGCTGAGCGGGATCGGCACCCGGCCGCCGATCAAGGAGCTGTTCGCGCTGTGGCCGTGCCTGATCCCGCGCGAGCTCGTCCCGATCAACGTCGACATCGTGACCGCGTGAGCGAGATGGCGACCGTGCGCGTCTTCGACCTCGCCCATGGCCGTTCCGGTGACAAGGGCGACGTCTGCAACGTCGGGCTCGTGGCTCGCTCCCCGGAGGCATACGAGATCCTGCGACGTGAGCTGTCGCCCGAGCTCGTCAAGGCCCATTTCGGCGAGCTGGTCACGGGGGATGTCGAGCGCTACGAGCTGCCTAACGTTCACTGCTTGAACTTCGTCTGCCGCGGCGCGCTCAACGGCGGCGGCACGATGTCGCTGCGATCGGACCACCTGGGCAAGGTCATGTACGCGTGGCTACTGCGAATGGAGATCGAGACGAGAGGTATGACCGTGTCAACGACCACTGCGTCAGTCGACGAGCTACAGGCGCTCCGCGAGCTCGTGCGCGAGTTCGGGCGCAAGGAGCTCAGACCTCGCTTCCGCGAGCTGGAGAAGGCGGGCGAGTTCCCACGCGAGCTCTACCGCCAGATGGGCCGGCTCGGATTCTTCGGCTGCATCGTCCCCGAGGAGCTCGGGGGCTCGGGCGCCGGCTATCGGGCGCTGGCCACCGTCGCCGACGAGCTCGCCTACGCGTATCCCCCGCTCAGCGCGGCGATGAACCTTCAGGCCGCGACTGTCCCGCTGACGATCGCCAACTGGGGCCGGCCGGAGTTGGCCGAGAAGTACGTTCCGGGCCTGATCGCGGGCGAGCTGCTCGGCTACAACGCCATGAGCGAGCCTGACGGCGGCTCCGATTTCCTCGGCGCGATGCGCACCCGCGCCGTGCGCGACGGCGATGACTACGTCATCGACGGCACCAAGATGTGGATCACGAACGCGAACGTCGCCGACGTGGGCATCGTGTACTGCAAGACCGACCCCGGGCAACGCCACAAGGGCGTCTCGGCGTTCGTAGTCGAGACCGCAACGCCGGGATTTGCCGCTCAGCGGGTGAAGTGCTCGGTGCTGGGCAACCTGATGCCGACCAACGGCCTGACCTTCGACAGCATGCGCGTCTCCTCGTCGCAGCTGCTCGGCGAGGAGGGCCAGGGGTTCACGGTGGCCATGAACGCAATGGACTTCGGCCGTCTGACCGTGGCCGCGCGCTCGCTCGGCCTCGCCCGGGCATGCCTCGATGCCTCGGTCCAGTACGCCGACCAGAGGATGGCGTTCGGCAAGAAGATCGGCCACTTCCAGATGATCAAGAAGCAGATCGCCGACATGGTCTGCGAGGTCGAGGCGGTGGGCGCGCTGGTCTACCGGGCCGCGGCCCTGTACGACGAGGGCATGCTCGCCACCCGCGAGAGCTCAATCGCGAAGTACTACGCGGGCGAGGTCTGCAACCGCGCGGCGCAGGCGACCAGCGAGATCTTCGGCGGTTACGCGTTCTCCGACGAGCTGCCGATCTCGATCTACCTCAACTACGCCAAGCTGTGGCAGACCGGCGAGGGGTCGGCCAACATCCAGGCGATTCTGATCGCCGATGACGCGCTCGGCTGGAAGTCAATGGAGCGCCACCGCAAGGCGATCGACGGTGCGTAGCGTCACCGGCGCCGAGCAGGACGTCGCGCGGCTGTTCGACCCGGCGTCGGTCGCGGTCATCGGCGCCTCGACCACGCCCGGCGCGCTGAGCTGGTGGCCGCTGCACCTGCTGCGCCATAACGGCTTCAAGGGCGCGATCTACCCAGTGAACCCGAACCGCGACAGCATCGACGGCCTGCGCTGCTACGCCTCGGTGGCCGAGCTTCCGGCCACGCCCGAGCTCGCGATGATCGCGATGAACGCCGAGCGCACGCTCGAGGCGCTGCGCGAGTGTGCGCAGGCGGGAGTCAAGGCGGTCGTGATTCCGACGCAGGGCTTCGGCGAGTCGGGCGAGGACGGCCAGGCCAGGGCGCTCGAGCTCGCGAGCCTTGCAGGTCCCGGCAAGCTGCGGATCGTCGGCACCAACACCGACGGGATCGGCAACCTCGCGACCGGGGCAATCACCTCGATCCAGCCGCTGTTCGACGAGGGCATCGCGCCGGGCCCGGTCGCGATCGCGATGCAGAGCGGCGCGACGGCCGCCTCGCTGCTCGTGCGCCTGAAGCGCGAAGGAATCGGCTGCCGGCTGTATGCGAGCGCGGGCAACGAGACCGACCTCGGCCTCGTCGACTACCTGTCGGTGATGGTCCAGGACCCCGAGGTGAAGCTGGTGCTGTCGTTCGTCGAGGCGCTGCGGCGCCCGCGGGAGTTCCTCGAGGTCGCCGAGCTGGCCGCCGAGCTCGGCAAGCCGATCGCGCTGATCAAGGTCGGCCGCTCCGAGCAGGGCGCGCGGCGGGCCTCCGCCCATACCGGCGCCCTGGCCGGCGCCGATGAGCTCTACGACGCGATCTTCCGCTCACGGGCCGTGCTGAGGGTCACCGAGCTCAGCGAACTGGTCGCGATCGCCAAGCTGCATCTGGCCTGGGAGCCACCCCGCGCCCGCGGTGTCGGGATCATCTCGGTCTCCGGCGGGCAGGCGGGCGCCCTGGCCGACAAAGCGTCGGGGATGGGCCTCCCGGTGCCGTCGATCTCCGCCGACGCCGAGCGCGAACTGGACGGGCTGCTGACGTTCGGAGCCGGGTTCAACCCGTGCGATGTGACCGGCGAGATCGCGACCAAGCCAGCACTCGCGGGGATGGTGTATGAGGCGTTTGACCGCGAGCCCGAGCTCGGCGCCGTGGTCTACGCGCGCAAGCACCTGACCGGCACGGCGGGCGTGCGGGCCGCGGATGGGATCGCTGCGGCCGCGGCGCGTCCGGGAGCGACGCCGCTGGCGATCTACGCGATGGACGGCGAGGTGACCGGCGCCGAGCGTGAGGTGTACGACAGCCACCGGATCCCGATCTTCTCCTCGCTCAATGACATGTTCGCGGGCATCGACCAGATTGCCGCGTACGCGACCCTGCGAGATCGCCGCGACGAGCCCGCGCCCGAGCGGCGCCCCGCTCGCGAGCTTCCGGCGCGGGACGGGATCGTCGCGCAGGCCGCGACCAACGCCCTGCTCACCGAATACGGTCTGGTGCTGCCCGCCGAGGAGCTGGCCGGCTCCCCCGAGGAGGCGGTCGCCGCGGCGCAGCGGATCGGCTATCCAGTCGTGCTCAAGGTCTCGAGCGAGCGAATCCCGCACAAGACCGACGCCGGTGGGGTCGAGCTGGGACTGACGAGCGCCGACACGGTCCGACTCGCCTATCAGCGGATCTGCGAGGGCGCACGGCGGTTCCTCGGCGAGGATGGGATCGAGGGCGTGCTCGTCCAGGAGCAGATCGTCGGCGGCGTCGAGTTGATCGCCGGCGTCAACGTCGACCCGGAGTTCGGCCCGTTCGTCCTCGTCGGAGTCGGAGGGATCTTCGCCGAGCTGTTG
This sequence comes from uncultured Solirubrobacterales bacterium, assembly GCA_963769695.1. Classification (GTDB taxonomy): domain Bacteria; phylum Actinomycetota; class Thermoleophilia; order Solirubrobacterales; family Solirubrobacteraceae; genus Palsa-465. The sequence goes on from CAVYMX010000008.1 coordinate 658,289, forward strand.
CGCGACGTCGCGCTGCGCCCGGCCCCGGTCAGCACCGCCACCGCGCGGGAGATGATCGAAGGGCTGCGGGGAGCGCCGCTGCTGCACGGGTACCGCGGCGCACCGCCCGGGGATATCGACGCAGCCGCGGTGGCGGTCAGCGCGATCTCGCGGCTGGGGTCCGACCACGCCGAGCTCCTGCGCGAGCTCGACGTCAACCCGCTGCTCGTGCTGGGTCGGGGCGAGGGCGTCCGCGTCGCCGACGCCTTGATCGTGGTCGAGGGCTGAGTGGCCGAGTGGGACAACATCCGCGTGGAGCGCTCCGGGAGCCTGGGCCGGATCACGCTGGACCGCCCCGAGGCCCGTAATCCGCTCGACCGCACGACCGCGACCGAGCTGCTCGCGGCGCTCGAGCAGCATCTTGCGGACGACGCGATCCGCTCGATCGTGATCACCGGAGCGGGGGATGCGTTCTGCGCCGGCGGCGACCTGCGCCAGATGCGGGAGTTCGCACGGATGAGCGGAGAGGAGGTGTTCGAGTGGCCTGCCCCGATCGTCGCGGCTCACAAGCTGATGCTCCGAGCGGGCAAGCCGGTGATCGCCGCCGTCAACGGGCCGGCGTTCGCGGGCGGCATGGGGCTCGCGGGCATGTGCGACATCGTGATCGCGCTGCGCTCGGCACGCTTCGCGATGCCGGAGGCCAAGATCGGGCTGTTCCCGATGATCATCGTCGCCCACCTCGCGCGGTCGATGCCGCGCAAGCCGCTGCTCGAGATGATGCTGACGGGAGATCCGATCGATGCCGCCGAGGCGCACCGCCTCGGGTTCGTCAACCGGCTCGTCGACGATCTGGACGAGCTGGAGGCCGCGGTGCTCCAGTACGCGGCGAAGTTCGACGCGGTCAGCCCGGCCGCTGTCCGACTCGGTCGTCGGGCATTCACGCTGATGGCGGACATGACCGCCGAACAGGCGCTCGAGGCCGCCCAGTTCATGAACGTCCCCTTCTTTCACGGCGAGGATCTCCAGGAGGGCGCGTCCGCGTTCCTCGAGAAGCGCCCCCCCGCCTGGCGAGCTTCCGACCGGTAGCGTTCAGGCTCGATGACCGAGGAGCAAGTCGTTCGGCCGTTGCGGCGCGGGGCGAAGGTCTCCGAGGCCGTGGCGCGCGACATTCTGCGGCGAATCCGCGACGAGCAGCTGAAGCCGGGCATGCAGCTGGCGTCGGAGGCTGAGATGCTCGCCGACTATGGCGTCGGCAGAGCGTCGCTGCGCGAGGCGCTGCGAATCCTCGAGGTCCACGGCCTGATCTCGATCAGGGCGGGCCCTGGCGGCGGGCCCGTCGTCGCCGGTGTGCACACCGAGGACTTCGGGCGGATGGCGACGATGTACTTCCAGGTCGGCGGGATGACGTTCCGCGAGCTGATCGAGGCGCGGCTGATCCTCGAGCCGGTCGCCGCCCGCCTCGCGGCCGAGCGCAATGATCCCGAGCTGCTGGCGCAGCTGATGCAGGCAGCCGGGCTGCAGAAGGGGTCCGCGATCGCGGATGACGCCACCTACCTGCGTACGAGCCACGACTTTCACCGGCTGATCGCGCAGATGGCCGGCAACCGCATCCTGCACCTGTTCTCGCTCTCGCTCGAGGACATCTTCCACGACCGCGTCAGCGGGATGCTGTTCCCAGTCTCGCGCCGGGACGAGGTGGTTGCCGCGCACGGGGCGATCGCGACCGCGATCTCCCGGGGGCAGGCGGCGCACGCCGAGAAGCTGATGCGCGACCACATGGTGCAGTACGCCGAGTACGTCAAGCGCCGCCACCCGGCGCTGTGGGACGAGGTTGTGGACTGGCGCTAGCGGGGCGTGGGGGTGGGCTGGCGCTGGCGGGCGCGGGGGTCAGACCCTCTGGATCAGCGTCGCGGTGCCGAGCCCGCCGCCGCAGCACATCGTCACGAGCCCGACCTCCTGGTCATCGTCCTCGAGCGTGTGCAGCAGCGTCGTGATCAGACGGGCACCTGTCGCACCGAGCGGATGGCCGAGCGCGATCGCACCGCCGCGCGTGTTGACGCGCTCCATGTCCGGCTCGTGGACTCGCGCCCAGGCCAGCGGCACGGACGCGAACGCCTCGTTGATCTCGATCCGATCGACGTCGTCAATGGTCATCCCGTTGCGCGCGAGGATCCGCTCGGTGGCGGGGATCGGGCCGGTGAGCATCGTCACCGGGTCGACGCCGAGCACGACCTGGTCGACCACCCGCGCGCGTGGACGCAGGCCGAGCTCGTCGGCCTTCTCGGCGCTCATCATCAGCACAGCCGAGGCGCCGGCCGAGATCTGCGACGAGTTCCCGGCGGTTACCCTGCCCGCCGTCTCGGAAGGCTGGCTTCAGCGCGCTCAGCGACTCGAGCGAGGTGTCCGGGCGGATCCCCTGGTCGCTGACGTGCGTCCGCCCGTCGGCTTCGATCGGCACGATCTCGCGCTCGAACAGGCCACCCGTGGTCGCCGCGTCGGCGAGGCGGTGCGAGCGCAACGCGAACTCGTCCATCTCGGCGCGGCCGATCTCCCAGCGATCGGCGATCATCTCCGCGCCGATTCCCTGAGGCACGAGGTCATAGCGGTCGAGCAGCTCCTGCGAGAAGGCCCGGCCCCACTGCTCCTGCGCGCCTTCGTTGGCGGGGAAGCCGACGCGGCCCATGTGCTCGACACCGGCGGCCACGACCACGTCGTTCATGTGCGTTGCGATGCTCATCGCGGCGTAATGGGTCGCCTGCTGGCTCGAGCCGCAGCGGATGTCGACGGTCGTCGCGCCGGTCGACTCCGGCAGCCCCTTCTGCAGCCACGCCGTGCGCGTGATGCCCGTCGACTGCTCGGCGACCTGGTGGACGCATCCGGCAATCACGTTCTCGATCTCCTCGGGTGCGATGCCCGCTCGGTCGATCAGGGCCGTATACGTGCGGCCGAGCAGATCGGCGGGGTGCACGTCGCGGAAGATCCCCTTCTCCTTGTGACCGCGGGCGACCGGCGTGCGCACCGCCTCGATGATCAATGCCTCGCGGAGCGCACCGCGACCGTTCTTGGGGCTCATTCCCTACTCCTTCTCGTAGCGATCAAGCAGTCGTTTCAGGTTTTCACCGAGCACACCCGAGGTCTGCTCGGCGCTCAGGCCGAGCGCTTTGACGGCGTCGAGCTCGTCGGCCGGCGAGGCCATCGGCCAGTCGGAGCCGAACAGCACACGCTCGGGTCCGTGGCGCAGGATGATCGCCCGCAGCCGCTCGCGGTCGACGTCGCCCAGCCGCGGCGGCCACGCCGTGTCGACATACACCGGCAAGCCGATGATGTTCTCCTCGGCATCGTCGAGCAGCCGGTAGCCGCCGAAATGGCACGCGATCACGTCGAGGCCCGGGAACATGCTCGATCACGCGCCGCATCATCGCGGGCGTGCACAGCTCGCCGGCCTGCTCGTTGCCGGCACCGACGTGCACGAGGGCGATGAATTCACCCTGCATCGCGTCGAGCGTGCGAAGCAGGCCCGGGTCGTCGAGCCCGTAGTTCTGAAACAGCGGGTGGATCTTCGCCCCACACAAGCCGGTTGGAGCGCAGCGCCAGAAGATTCTCTTCCACCGAGCACCCCGCGTGCACCGAGCCGAAGCCGATGAAGCGCTGGCGATCAAGCGAGCCGACGAACCGGTTTGCCCCGGCACCTGACGCGGCGTGTTGGCGACGGCGAGGCAGACTGCGCGGTCGATGCCGGCGTCGTCGAGCGCGGCGAGCAGCGACCGCACACGGCCATCGCCGAACGGCCGCAGATCCCTGAACGATCCGGTCACAGCGCGCTCCGCGATCGCGTCCGGCCAGGCATGGGTGTGGACGTCGATGACTGTCATATCTTGGCCGTCTCCCCTCCGTCGATGATCACAGTCGTGCCGGTGATGAAATCCGTCATCGGCGAGGCAAGCACGCAGACGATCGGGCCGATCTCGCTCGCGTCGGCCATCCGTCGCGCCGGGATCTTGCGCACTCGGCGCGCGAGGATCTCGGGCGAGGAGGTCACCGCCTCCTGGGCCTCGGTCACGAACGCTCCCGGCGCGATCGCGTTGACCTGGATGTTGTGGCGGGCCCACTCGGCGGCCAGCGCCTTGGTCATCTGCACGAGCGCGCCCTTGGACGCCGAGTAGGCGACGAGCGTCGCCTTGCCGCGGATACCTGAGATCGAGGCGACGTTGATCACCTTCCCGCCACCGCGGTCGATCAACACCTCGCCCGCCGAGCGGGTGAGCAGCGCAGGCACCTCGACGTTCAGCATCATGATCTCGTCGAGCGGCCTCGCGGGTGATCTCGATGAACCCGCCGGCGGGAGCGATGCCGGCGTTGTTGACGAGGATGTCAAGACGGCCGAACCGCTCCAGCGCCTCTTGCCGGCAGCGCCTCGACGGCATCGAGGTCGCGCAAATCGCAGGCGCAGCGGGGACGATCATCGACGGTCGCGAGGCGGCCAGCCGCTCGAGGCCCTCGATCGACCGGGCGACCGCCAGCACGCGCACGCCCTCGTCGGCGAGCGCCTGGGCGGCGCAGTAGCCCAGCCCGCGGCTCGCGCCGGTCACGATCGCGACCTTGTCCGCGATCGCCAGGTCCATTCACGGGAATCTCCTGGCAGAGGCGCTTGGCGATCCCCAGGCGCAGGACCTCCGAGGCGCCCTCGTAGATCCGCATCGGCCGTGATTGGCGGTAGAGCTTCTCGATCCGGGCACCGCTGACCAGCCCGAAGCGGCCCATCACCTGGACACAGCGGTCGACGACACGCGAGGCCGCCTCGGTCGCGGCCAGCTTCGCCATCGAGGAGCGGTCGAGGTTGCCCGAGGGCATCGCCTCGGACGCGCTCGGCCGTGTCGTAGGTCAGCAGGCGCGCCATCTCGACATCCGCCCAGCTGTCGGCGAGCAGCCCGGCCACCGGCCCGAGGGCGACGAGCGGCCGCCCGAACTGCTCCCGCGTGCGCGCGTGGCGAGCCGCATCGGAGAGCGCCGCCTGCGCCAGGCCGACCGCCGCCGCGGCGACGGAGATCCGAAACGTCGCGAGCGTCGACAGGACGAGCTTGAATGCCCCGCCCGGCTCACCCACCCGGGCGCTGAGCGGCAGCACCACGACTCCTCGAACGACACGTCCCCGATCACGTGCGGCGCGATCAGCGGCGGCAGCGCGCAGACGCTGACACCGGCCGTATCGGCGGGGACGACGACGAGCGAGTAGCCTCCGCCCTCGCGCGCCATCGTGGTGTAGAAGTCGGCGGCGCCGGCGTTGGAGATGTAGGACTTGTAGCCACTGATCACCAGCTCCTCACGGTGCTGCACAACGGTTGTCTTGATCGCCTTCAGATCCGAGCCGGCGTCAGGCTCGGTCAGCGCAAGCGCCGCGATCGCGTCGAGTGCGGCGACCGCCGGCAGCCAGCGCTCCTTCTGCTCGGGCGAGCCGCCGACGGCGATGGCATGACTGCCGATGCCCTGCAGGGCGAACAGCGAGTCGGCGTGCGAGCAGGTTCCCATCAGCGCCTCGCGCACCTTGCAGACGGCGTACGGATCGACCGTCTCGTGCTCGCCGCCGTACGCCGCGGGGACGGTCAGGCGGGCCAGCCCGCTCGCGGCCACGCGATCGACGAACGCCTTCGTGCAGGACCGACATGGCATCGGCTTCGTGCGCCACCGGCTCGAGCTCGCGGCCGAGCGCGCACGCTCGCTCGCTGACCTGATCGATGTCCCAGGGCACCCGACGAAGCCTACCAACTCTGCGTATGATTAACAGATAATGACTTCCACCCCATCCACCCCCAGCCACGCGCTGAGCGACATCGTTGCGACGGTCGGCGAATTTGCGCGTGCCAAGATCGCCCCCCGCGTGCAGGCCTACGACGAAGCCGAGACACTCCCGCCCGATCTGCTTCAGGACATGGCCAAGCTTGGCTTCTTCGGCGGGATCGTCGCCGAGCGGTGGGGCGGCCTCGGGCTCGACTACGTGACCTTCGCCGAGATGATCGAGGAGGTGAGCAAGGTCTGCCACGTGATCGGGACGCTGCTGTCGATGCCCTCCGGACTCGTAGGCGCGAGCATCGAGCGGTTCGGGACCGACGCCCAGCGCGAGCGCTGGCTACGTCCGCTCGCCGAGGGTGAGATGTTCGGCGCCGCCGGGGTGACCGAGCCCGGCTCGGGCAGCGACGTCGCGGGGATGCGGACCACCTACAGCCGCGACGGCGATGACTTCGTGATCAACGGCAGCAAGGCCTGGATCTCGAACCTCGCGATCTGCTCGTTCGTGCTCACCTTCGCGACCCAGTGACCGAGCGCTCGGACGTAAGGGAATCACCGCATTCCTGATCCCCAGCGATACGCCCGGGCTCGACCTCCAGCCATACAAGAACAAGCTCGGCTTCCGCCCACTGTCGACCGGCGACGTATTCCTCACCGACGTCCGCGTCGGCCCCGAGGCCGTGCTCGGGAACGAGGGCGACGGCTTCAAGGTGGCGATGACCGCCGTCGAACGGGGGCGTCTCGGCGTCGCCGCGCGATCAGTCGGGGTAGCGCAGGCGTGCCTCGACGACAGCGTCGCTTATGCCAAGGAGCGGGTCGTGTTCGGGCAGCCGATCGCCGACTTCCAGATCGTCCAGTCCAAATTGACCGATATGGCGGTCGGCGTGCAGACGGCCCGCCTGCTCGTGCGCGACTGCGCGCAGGCGATGCAGCGCGGCGAACGGGCGCGGATGAAGACCAGCATGGCGAAGATGTACGCCAGCGACATCGCCTTCCGCTCCGCGGGCGACGCGATCCAGATCCACGGTGCGTACGGGATCGCCTCGGAGGCCCGCGTCGGCCGGTTCCTGCGCGACGCCAAGGTGCTCCAGATCGTCGAGGGCAGCAACGACCTGCACCGGGCGCTGATCGCTGAGATGGTGCTCGGTAAGCGCGCCAGCTGAACGCGGAGCTACGTCGTCGCCGCCTCGGCCTCGCGGGGGTGCTCCTCGTAGTAGCGCCGATAGGTGTCGATCCCGTCCGGCCAATCGGCCTGCTGGGGCTGCGGGTAGGCGCGCACCCGCATCGGATCGCCGAAGTATGTCCCGATCTCGTCGAAGCGGAGGTAGTAGATGTAGGACATCATCCGGCCCTGGAAGCGCCACTTGCCGTCGCCTTCGCGCCGGTACTCGTCGTCGTAGCGCAAGGCGCTCATCATCGCCTCGCCGTTGCGGAACACCTCGCCGTGAGCGTTGAGCAGCCCGAAGGCGTGGTCGGGATCGTGCTCGTCGAACCAGATCACGTGGTTGTGAGTGAAGTGGTTCGTGGGTCCGAGCACCGCGAAGCGCCCGTGGTACTGGTTGACGACGTCTTCTTTACCGCGCGAGTTGTGCTTGCCGTCCTTCGACAGCACCCAGGCGTCGTGGACGAAGCAGTCGGCGATCCCCTCCATGTCGCGATTGTCGACGACGAATCCGTAGCGGGCCACGAGCTCCTTGATTTGCTCGCGGTCCTCGAGCCGGCGGATTCGAGCTTCGAGAGCATTGATGTCGCTCATTGATTCTCCTTGCTAGATGTGAGCGTAGATCGCGACTGTGTGTCTGCCAACCGCGGGATGACCTCGGTGCCGAACAGCTCGAGCTGTCGCATCGCCTCCCGGTGGGGAAGCCCCGGCCATTGCGGCTTGAACATGAAGTCCGTCATGCCGATCTCGTCGCGCAAGCGAGCGAGATCCTCAGCGCACGCCGCGGGTTCCCCGAGGATGAAGTGCTGCTCGATGTGACTGTCATCGCTGGGCGCGAAGGCGCCCGAGCTGCGGTCGAGATCGCCCGCGAGACCCCACTTAAGGTAGGTCTCGTATCGCTTCGCGCTGCGCTCCGCGGCATCCCGCAGGGCGTGCTCGCGGCTCGAGGCGATCAGCAGCTCTCGCCGAACCGGAAGCTCGGTTGCGGGCTCGAGCCCGCAGCGCTCGCGTTCTTCGACGAACACGGAGTGAAGCTGTCTGAGCCCCTCGTGCGACGGGAACGGTGGCGCGTACCACGCATCGCCCATCCGCGCTGCCCGCCGTACCGCCGGCTCGGACTGTCCCGCCACCCAGATCGGCGGGCGCGGCGACTGGACCGGCTGGACCGATGGCCGAGCTCGGTCAACCTTGAAGTAGCGCCCCTCGTGCACGACCTCCTCGCCACTCCACAGCGACTTGATCAGCTCCAGCCCCTCCTCGAAGCGGCCTACGCGCTGCCGGCGGTCAATCCCGAAGGCCTGGAACTCGTGATCCGAGTAGCCAAGGCCGACGCCGAGCACGGCCCGGCCGTCGCTGAGCGCGTCGAGTGACGCGACCTGCTCGGCGGCGTCGACCGGATTGACAAGCGAGAGGAGCAGCACGCCGATCACCAGCCGCATCGTCGGCGCGTATTGGCCGAGGTAGAGCAGATACGGGACGGGCTGGTAGTAGCGGAGCTCGGACCCGAGGAAATGCTGGCCGGCGACGATCGCGTCGAAGCCCAGCTGCTCGGCGGTTCGGACCAGCTCTCGGTGTTCGCCGAGCTGGATCTGCGGCGAGGACGCCGCCGAATGAACCGGCGTGGACAGAACCCCGAATCTCATCAGGCGAATCATAATCATAATTGTTATGATCCGGCGCATGGGCGCCCCGCCGGAGGTCGTGACGGTGCGATCTTCCTGGTCGATCCCGGGCGGACCGCCTATTGGACGGCGGACCTAGGGCTTTGACCGACCGACCTGCTCGTAGTAGCGCGCCGGCCAGGCGGTGGAGTCTTTGTAGTGGGTGTGGATCATCTCGCCGTCCCAGTCTTCGATGTTGTGCTCCTCGACCCACAGTGGATGCCCGACCTGATCGATCGGATAGATCTCGTGCAGCATGTGGCAGTGGCAGGAGTAGATCGGATAGCTCGTCTTGCCGTGCGTGATACCGCGGGGCTCTCGCATCAGATGCATCGACGCGGGAGCGTCGTAGCAGCCGAAGGTCGGATAGCGCACGCGGCTCTCTGACAGGCGCTGGACGTGCGGCTGGTAGGCGTGCGACAGCATCCGGTGGCAGGCGCCCAGTGGCCGGCCGCGCAGGATCACGGTCTCGTCGCGCTCCTCGATCCAGAACGTCGAACCGTGTGCACGCCAGGCGACGCACCAGGCCGGGATCGCATCCTTGATCGTGAGATCGCGGACGGCGGACAGGAACGGCGCCATCACCACTTCGGCGGTGCGTGCCAGCGCTTCCTCGGCGGCCTGTTCGCTCAGATGCCAGGCGATCCAGGAGAGCAGCCCGGCGATCGCCACGCCGAGCGGGTCCTTGGTACCCACGAGCTCCGGGTCCATCCCCGTCGCGATCTCCAGCAGGGCTGGGTAATCGTCCCTGTCCGCCGCCTGCTTGACCTGAAGCGAAAGCGGGGTGCCCAGGCGGGCCAGCTCCTCGTCATTGAACAACCGCTCGCGACTCCCCTGGGGAAGGCCGCCGACGGGCTTGCTCGTCCCCACCCTTGCGTACACCTCCGCGGGCACGTCGGCGGGGTCCTTGTAGACGTCGAGGAAGGTCGGATCGTGAGCTCCCTCACCGAGTTCGATCGCCGCGATCGGAAAGCCGAACAACTCGATCGGCGCCGTCTCCAGGAACTGGATCTCGGTCCCGAGGAACGACGGCAGCGTGTCGCGACCGTGTGTCAGCGGGCGCTCGCCGGCGAGGATCGCGAACGAGACCGGCGACCCGTAGTGGCCATAGCAGGGATACCGAAGCCGGTCGGCGCGAGCTGCGCCCGGGTCCTCCCACGACTGCCCGGCGGTGTCGGACTCCCGCCACCAGCGCACCGGTCCCCATGGGTCGAGATGAAAGCGGACACGCTGCTCATCCTCGCGCACGTCGAACGTGCTCCCCGAGGCCCGCAGCCGCTGGGCGAGCTTGAGCGCACGGCCGCGCGCGTCGAGGCCCGCATACGCGCGGACGAACGGCCGGGTCGCGTACTCGGCCGCCCAGGTCAACGCTAGGTCGTGCGCGGCCTCGCCGGCGCGCTCGACGATGAACGTCTGCAGCACGCCCATCCAGCTGACGTAGGCGTCGTAGATCCCCAGGCACTCCTGGTTCATCTGGTCCACGATCCAGGGGACCGCGCCCAGATTGCGGGCCTTGGCCGCTCGTTCGACGTGAATCGAGAGTGGAGTCGCGAGATCGTCGAGCTCCTCGTCGGAGAAGATGCGCTCAGCAGCTGACACGGACATGGTCCTCCTGGCTTAAGTGGGCTCGGCTCGGGTTCACCGGCCGAACTCCTCGGGATGGGCGCGCTGGTACTCGAGCATTGCCGAGGTCTCCCAGTGCCACTTGAACTCGCCCCACCCGACCTCGCCGTCGGAAGTCCAGCGCACGATGCCGGCGTTGTTGTACTGGTTCGGCCAGGTGGGGAGGTAGGTCGTGGCCGTCGGCTCGCCGACGAACCGGTGCGTGCGACCCCGTTCGTCCTCGAGCTCGTATTCCAGGCGCCTCGTCAACCAGCCCTCCATCTGGTAGCGGCCCTCGCCCGCCTTGAGCGCGAGCAGCTCGCCGTGGTCGAGGATGTATCCGTTGGTGACCGCCGCACGGTCTGGTTCGTTGTTGTGAGTTTGGACGTGGAAGCAGAGATCCTGGCCGAAGTACCCCTCGTCGAAGTACCCGCGGCCGTGGGCCCGCTCGGGTCGGGGGCTCCACGAGTGATCGCGATTGGTGGGGAAGTCAACCGCGTAGCTCCGACCGTTGAGCCGCACCTCGCCGGTCACCGCGAGCGTCTGATCGATGTGTCCGACGGTCGCGGCGAGTGCCGGGTCGACGGCGTGGAAATGACTGAAGTCCTGACCATCAGGCAGCGCCGTCTCGCGACTGTCGACAGCGGGCATCAGCGCTCGGTACTCGAGCTCGAACCGAGTCTCCCCAGGGCCGCTGTAGGTGACCGAGTAGTGGCGCAAAGGCTCGTGCATCCGGACCTCGATGCCGGTGCCGAGCCGATAGTGATCGAGGTTACCCGGCGGAATCGGCAGGTGCATCTGGGAGTTCCAATGATCGAACTCGAGCACCGTGGCAGCGTCGCGGCTCCAGACCTGTATCTGACTGAAGACCACCCCGAGGTTGGTGCGAAAGCCGGTGTACATGTGCCCACGCAGGTTGTGCTCCGGCACCAGGAACGAGAACCAATTCGTTTCCAGCCACGTCGGGTCGCGGTAGGCCGGCCGGTGAAACAGGGCGTCCTGGGGGGTGAGTCTGGTTCCGAGCGTCATCGGCCGGCCGCCGTCCGCTGCCCGTTCAGCTCGCGGAGCGCGCGCCTGAGAACCTTGCCGCTGGCGTTGCGCGGCAGCTCGTCAACGACGACGACGCGCGTCGGGTGCTTGTAGCCGGCCAGCCGCTCGGCGCAGAATCCGATCACCTCGTCCCATCCGACCTCCGCCCCGGGAGCGCAGACGATGTACGCGACCGGCGTCTCCCCCCACGCGTCGTGCGCGGCGCCCACGACGGCGACCTCGGTGATCGCCGGGTGCTCGGCGAGCACTCGCTCAACCTCCGCTGGGTAGATGTTCTCGCCGCCGCTGATGATCGTGTCGTTCTTGCGATCGACCACGTACAGATAGCCCTCCTCGTCCTCGCGCACGAGGTCGCCACTGTGAAACCAACCTCCACGGAACGCATCGTCAGTGGCGTCCGGGCGGTTGAAATAGCCAAGCATCACCGTCGGGCCGCGGTAGACGATCTCGCCCACCTCGCCTCGGGGCACGTCGTGGTCGGCATCGTCGACGATCCTGCACTCCATCGTGACCGCCGGCCGCCCGACCGAGCCCAGCTTGCGCAGAGCGTCGGCCGGTCCGAGGAACGTGGCGTTGGCTGTCACCTCCGTCTGCCCAAAGGTGCTGATCACACTCCGCTCGGGCAAGACATGGACCATCCGCTCCAACAGCGGACGGCTGGCAGGTGACGCTCCCCAGATTGCCCTGCGCTGCCCCCGCAGCCTGGCGGCCGCGGCCGGATCAGCGACGAGCAGCTGCCACTGCGCCGGAACGTAGGCGCAAACGGTCGTCTCGGCTTGATCCATCAGGTGGAGTGCGGCCTCGGGATCGAAGCCGCCGCTGCGCTGCAGAACCGCGCAGTTGCCGAGCAGCAGGAACGGGTACAGGCCGACCAGGCCGCCGATGTGGAACAGCGGCAGACCCGCCGTGTAGACGTCCCCGCGCTCGATGCCCACCTCGAACGTCCAGTTCCAGGTGTTGGCCACCAGATTCTTGTGGCTCAGCACGGCTCCCTTGGGACGCCCCGTTGTGCCCGAGGTGTACATCACGAACGCCGCGGAGTCGTCATCGACCGTGACCGGGTCCGGGCTGCCGGCCGCGTCGGCGATCGCCTGCTCGTAGGAAGAGCCGGCTTCGCCGGTCATCGCGAGCGTCCAATCGAGCGCGAGCTCGGAGCCGCCGAGCTCGAGCAGCGCCTGATCGCCGACCATCCCGCGCAGTCCCGCGTCTTGCGCAATGAACGCCGCCTCGGGCGCGGTGAGGCGAAAGTTCAGCGGCACCGCCGCCGCGCCCAGCTTGTGGATCGCGAACAGCGTCTCGACCATCTCGATGCTGTTGTGCATCCACACCCCGACCGTGTCCCCGAGCCGAATCTCGCGCTCGCGCAACGCCCAGGAGAGCCGGTCGGCGCGCGCGTCGAGCTCGCCATACGTGACCACGCGGTCGCCGAGGCGCAGCGCCGCCGGCGACTTCGGGTTGGTGCGGGCCCGCCGGCGCAGGAGCTCCCCGAGCGAGAGCTGCGACGCGCGGGCGCGTGTCGGTGCGGGGGTCAAATCCGCCTCACCCGGCTCTCGGCTGCCCGGGCGGCGGCGACCTCAAGGATTTCGCCTTGGATCTCCGACGCGGCCAGGATCGCCGCGCGCATGTTCGCGAGCGCGACGGTACGGTCCTCCGCGCGCATGCGGTGAATGTGGCCAATTCGCTGGTCTATCGCGTGCAGAACGTCGCGGTGTGACTCGAGGGGATCGGCGACCGGGGCCGGTCGCGGAGAGGCCGGAGGCTCCGAGGCCGGTGGCTGCGACGCGTCCCCGTCCAACGCCCGCCGAAGGATCTGCGTCTCCTGCTCGAGACCGGAGAACAGCCGCGGCCACATCGCCGCCAGATCTCCGAGGAGCGTCGCGACGGTGTCGAGCTGGGTCAGCGCCGCGGGATCGGACACGTGTTCCCGGACCTGGGTGCGGAGCACCTCATCAGCCCGTTCCAACAGGAAGCCCCAGGCGTCATAGAACATGGCGGCCGTCCTCGAACGCCTGCATGTGACAGACCAGTTCCTGCGTCACGCGGTGGAGCTTCGAGTACCCGAGCGCGACACGCAGATCTGCGCCATTGACCGCCGACACCATCCCGGACACGAGCGTGTAGAGGTGAAAGTAGAGCGCGTAGATGACGTAGTAGTGCAGCCGCGCGAGGTCCAGTGTCCGCCCGGTCTCACGCTCGTGGATCCGCGCGAGCTCCGAGAGTGGCACCAGCATCGCCATCAGCTCCGGGGCCCGCACCCGCGCGATCGGGTGGCACGCGTACCCCAGATCCTCGAGCGGGTCGCCGATCCCAGCGCCCTCCCAATCGAGCACGCCGACGATCGCATTAGCCGCCCAGATCAGGTTGCCAACCCGGTAATCACCATGGACGAGCACCCAGTCTGCCGCCTGCGCAGGGGCGTTGTCCTGCAGCCAGGCGGCCGCTTCGACCAGCACCGGCGGGACTCCATGACTTCCCACCAGGAGGTCCAGCTTCGACCGGATCTCCGTCACTCTCGCCAGGACCGGGGGCGCGCCCGGCGCCGGCAGTTGCGGCAGCAGGCTCCGCAGGCGCGAGTCAGCTCGCCAGTCGACGTCCTGGATCCTGGCCAGCACCCTGACCAGCTCCGCGGCCATCGCGCTGCGCGTCGTGGGATCGCTCCAGGGCGGGTACTCGGGAAGGTTGCGGTAGTCGGGCACCTCTCCCTCGATCCGCTCCATCAGTACAAACGGCGCCCCGATCACATCAGCCTCCGCACAGAACAGCCGCACCGCGGGGACCGGCACGCCGGATCCGGCCAGTGCCTCGAGGACGCCCGCCTCGCGCTCGAGATCGTAGGGCTCGAGCGGGCCCACGAGCGCCTGCCGGCGCAGTACCAGGGTCTCAGGGGCGCCGGCGAGAATCACCTCCAGGAACCAGGTCTCGCTCGAGAACCCTCCCTCGGCCCGCCGCACGCGCTGCAGCACAGCGTCGTGCGCCAGATGACTGCGCAGGTACGCCGCCAGGTCTCGCTGCGGGGCCGCTGCGGCCAGGTCGGGCAGCTCACGCGGACGCGGGCCTTCAGGCGGGAGGCGGGAGATCATTTCCGTTCCGCCATGTGCATAGTCAACCAAACATTTGGTTGGCTTTGTGGCCAAGGCGGCCGGGTGGCTCGCGGCGGACGGCCGGGTGGCTTCCGACGAGAGGCCGGAGCCGGCGAAATCCGCCCCTGTTGCGGCATGCGAGGCCCGCGCGGGCCGAAATCCGCTCCGGCGACATGCGAGATGCCGAATTTCGCTGACACTCTCCAGCCCGCCTCCCTCACCAGCACCGTGGCACCCTGGTACCGCGGCACCGTCACACCGTCATCAATCCGATGCACCCCGACCGCTAAGGCGGGCTCAGACCGCGCACCGCGGGCAGCAGCGATGTCCCCAGCCCGCCATCGACGAGCACATCCACCCCGGTGACGAAGGAGGCGTCCGGGCCGGCCAGGAAGGCGATCACGGCCGCGATGTCCTGCGGCTCGCCGACGCGTCGCAGGGGCATGTGCGCGGCGCGCTCGGCACGGAGGCGAGCATCCGAGTAGGTCGCGTCGGTCATTCCGGTGTGGGTGGGCCCGGGCGAGACGCAGTTGCAGCGGATCCCGTCGGGCCCCCACTCGAAGGCCAGCTGGCGGATCAACATCACCAGTGCCGCCTTGCTGGGTGAATAGGCCCCGATCGGGGGCGAGGGGTCGCGGGCGGCGATCGATGCCGTCGCGACGATCGCGCCGCCGCCGTCGCGGAGCAGTGGATAGGCCGCCCGGGCCAGCAGCCAGGTCGCGCGGACGTTGACCGCGAACGTGCGCTCCCAGTCCTCGAGCGAGAGCTCGGCAAGCGCGCCGGTCACAGCGATCCCGGCGTTGCTGATCAGCGCATCGAGGCCTCCGAGGTGCTCGCGGGCGGCCGCGGCAACGGCCTCGCCGGCATCGGCCCGCGCGAGATCGACGACCAACGGCACCGCGCCGAGCTCGGCGGCGACCTTCCCGAGCGCGTCGCCTTCGCGGTCCACGAGCAGCAGTTGCGCCGCCTCGCCGCCCGAGCCGGCGTCAGCCCGCAGCCGAGCGGCGACCGCCTTGCCGATGCCGCTGGCCGCGCCGGTGATGACGGCTCTCATCGTCCAGCTCCCGCGCTTCGGGCGCCGGTAGCGCCCATCGCTGCACCGAGTAGCCGCTCGGAAACCAGGCTCATGATTCGCATATGCTTCATCGACGGCAAGGATATTGCTTGCGATGACAGCGTCACTTGAAGACCCTCCGGCCGCGTCGCTTGAACACCGACTCGGCGCGCTTCTGGCGGGCGAGCCGGCCGCGCTGGAGGCGCCGGCTGGGGTCTACCGGGAGGTGCGCGAGGCGGCGCGGGCGTTCGAGCTGGGACCGGTGGTACTCGTGACCGCCTACGAGGACGTGCGGGAGGGACTGCGCGACGCGACCCGGCTGAGCAATCGCGCGCTGGTGGAGGGAAGCCGTCACGATGCCGCACGGGCTCGGCTGCAGGGCGACGCCCGCGACGCGTTTGACGAGGTGATCGCGTTCGAGGCGAACTTCCCCAGCCGCAACGACGGCCGCGACCATGGCCGGTTGCGCGGGCTGGCCAACCGGGCTTTCACCGCCCGCCGGATCGCCGAGCTCGAGGATGCGACGCGCGGCTACGTCGACGAGGTGCTGACGGAGATCGCCGACACAGACACCGCCGACGGAATGGTGCTCGCTTACCGCATCCCGCTGATGGTCGTCGCGGATCTGCTCGGCGTGCCGGCGAGCGATCGCGAGCTGATCCATGGCTGGTCGGTCAAGCTCGGCGCAGCGAACGCTTCGACCGAGGCCGGGCCGATGCTCGAGGCCCGCGACGCGCTGCACGAGTTCCGCGCCTACGTCGGTGCGATGCTGGCCGAGCACCGACGGCGGCCGCGCGCCACCGACCCGCCAGTCGCCACCGACCTGATCTCGATGCTGATCGGAGCCGAGCAGGACGAGCGCGTCAGCGAGGAGGAACTCGCCGCGCTGTTCGTGCAACTGCTGTTCGCCGGCCATGAGACGACCGCGACGCTGATCGGCGTCGGCCTGCTGGAGCTGCTGCGGGCACCTGATCAGTGGCGCGCGCTGGTCGCCGACCCGGGCAGGATCCCGAATGCCGTCGAGGAGCTTCTGCGCCACGTCTCACCGGCGCAGTTCGTCAGCCGGCTGGCGCTGACGCAGATCGATCTCGGCGCCATCGTGATCGCGCCGGACACGACCGTACTGCTCGTGATCGCGGCGGCCAATCGCGATCCGGCCGTGTTTGAACACCCCGATGCCCTCGACATACGCCGCACCGAGGCGCGGCAGAACCTCGGCTTCGGGCTCGGACCGCATTTCTGCCTCGGCGCCGCGCTGGCCCGGCTCGAGGCGCGGGTGACGCTCTCAACGCTCGTCGAGCGCCACCCGGCGCTCGAGCTCGCCGACGCTCCGCTGCAGTGGAGCGGCAGCGCGATGCTCCGTCACCTCGCGCGCCTGCCGCTGGCGCTCGGTCCCGCAGGCTAGTCAATCGCAAGCGCCAGGAGGATTCGCCGCCGATGACAGACCGTTACCCGCGCTGCGCGGCCCCGATCGAGATCGGCGGGGTCCAGTTTCGCAACCGCATCACCCGCGCCGCGCACGGCACCGGGTACGCCGTCGCCGGCAAGGTCAACGAGCGGTTGATCGCGTACCACGAGGCTCGCGCCCGTGGCGGCGCAGGCTCGGTGTTCACCGAGACCTGCGGCGTGCACCGGAGCTCGCCGGGGCCGCTGTGGGCGATGACCGATGACATCGTCCCGGGCTGGGCGGAGCTGGCCGAGCGGCTGCACGCGATCGAGGAGACCCGCGTGCTGCCGCAGCTGTGGCACGGCGGCGCGCAGGCGCAGCCGCCCGACGGCAGCGCGGCTTGGGCTGCCTCGGCGATCGCCGACCCGGTCAACGGGCGCACGACGCAGGCGATGACGAAGGCGATGATCGACGAGGTCGTGGCGGGCTTTGCGGCTGCCGCCGAGCGTGCGCAGCGGGCGGGTCTCGATGGCGTCGAGGTGCACGGCGCGCACACCTACCTCGTCTCCTCGTTCCTCTCAGCGCTTACCAACCGCCGCGAAGACGAGTACGGAGGGTCGGCTGAGAACCGCGTCCGGTTCGCGCGGGAGATCCTGACGGCGATCCGCAGCGTGACCAGCGGCGACTTCGCCGTCGGGATCCGGATCGTCGGCAGCGAGGGGGTGCAGGGCGGTATCGAGCCCGAGGACGCGATCCACATCCGCCAATTGCTCGAGGCGGATGGCCTGATCGACTTCGTCAGCGTCTCGATGGGGGGCTACCACAACTTCGGCAAGCTGATCGGGGCCATGCACGAGCCCCACGGCTACGAGCTGCCGACCAGCCGTCTGGTGACCCAGGCTGCGCAGGTGCCGACGATCGTGACCGGGCGGGTGCTGACGATGGCCGAGGCGGAGGGGATCCTCGAGCACGGCGTCGCCGACATGGTCTCGCTCGTCCGCGCGATGCTCGCCGACCCCGAGCTGCCGGCCAAGAGCTGGGCCGGGCACGAGCGCGACGTGCGACCGTGCATCGGCTGCAACGAGGGATGCGTCGGACAGCGGATGGCGACCGGCTCGGCGGCCGGCGCGACCGGCTGCACGGTCAACCCGGCCGCCGGCCGGGAATTTGAGCAGCGGCCGCTTGAACCGGTCGCGATCGCACGGAAGATCCTCGTCGCCGGCGCCGGGCCCGCCGGCCTCGAGGCGGCCCGTACGGCGGCGCTGCGCGGCCACACGGTGATCGTCCACGAGGCCGCCGACGCCCCCGGCGGGCTGGTGCGCTTCTCGCGCCGAGCCCCGTATCGCGACGAGATCGGCCTGATCTGCGACTGGCTGTGGGACGATCTTCAGCGACTGGGCGTGGAGTGCACGCTCGGCTCACGCGTCGACGCCGGGACGGCGCGCGTCGCAGGCGCCGATGCCGTGATCGTCGCGACCGGATCGCTTCCGCGGCGCGACGGAGTCCAGCGTCTGCGCCCGGCGCTCCGCGTCGAGGGCCTCGAACTGGCGAACGTCGTCACCGCGCTCGAGGTCCTGGGCGACGGCACGAAACCGCCGCCGAGGCGAGCGGTCGTGTTCGACGACCTCGGCAATTACCAGGCCGTCGGCTCGGCCGAGAGCTTGTTGGAGCGCGGTGCCGAGGTCGTGTTCGCGACGAGCTTTGCGTCGCTCGCCCCGGACCTGGTCCGCTCGTTTCAGCGCGACGCGGTCGCCGAACGGCTCGGTCATCACCCGGGCTTCAGCCTCGAGACCCGGACCTCGGTGCAGCGCGTGACGCCGACCTCGGTGACGCTGCGCAACCTCGACAGCGACCGTACGACCGAGGTCGAGGCGGAGCTCGCGGTGCTGATGACCGGCTTCGATCCGCAGACGGCGCTGCTCGAGGAGCTGACTGCCGCCGGGATCGAGGCGCACGCCGCGGGCGATGTGATCGCGCCGCTGCTGATGCCCCACGCGATCGCGTCCGGCCGCCGCGCCGGCGCCGCGGTCTGAGCGCCGATGCGTTTCACCGCCGACGTCCCGGGCCTCGACCTGTATCCGGGCATCGGCCGACACTGGTGGGAGCGCGCGACCCCGGATGAGATCGCGCAAGCGGCGCAGGCGATGGAGCGCGGCGGGATCGACTACCTGTACGTATCCGAGCACGTCCTGATGAGCCGGCAGGCCGCACCCGAGATGGGGCCGCGGTGGGCGCACTCGATGACCTCGATCGGCTACCTGGCCGGGGTGACGAACACGATCCAGCTCGTCTGCCTTCTCGTGCTGCCCTACCACAATCCACTCGACATGGCCAAGGCCCTGGCGACCCTCGACTTCCTCTCCGGCGGGCGGGTCGTGCTGCTCGCGCTCGTCGGCTACAACCGCTGGGAATTCGAGCAGCTCGGGGTACCGTTCGCCGAGCGCAGCGTCCGGACCGACGAATACCTCGACGCGATGGTCGCGCTGTGGCGCGGGGACTCGGAGTTCCACGGCCGGTTCGTCAACGTCCACGACGTCGTGTTCGACCCCCAGCCGACGCGCAACCCGATCCCGATCTGGCACGGCGGGTTCGCCAAGTCAGCGGTGCGCCGCGTGGCGCGGATCGGCGAGGGCTGGATCACCTATGCGACGCCTCGGGCCCAGCTGCCGGAGGCGCTCAGGCACCTGCGCTCGCAGCCCGAGTACCGCCACAACCCGCGACAGATCGAGCTCTCGTTGCCGCTGTTCGAGGGCAGACGCGATCCCGTAACGCATGTCGTGATCGAGCAGCCGCGGATCGTGCTTCAGAAGGAGCCGATCCTGGAGGAGATTCGCAAGGTCGCTGCGCTCGGCGCCACGATCACCGACGCCTCGACGCTGCTCGGCACCGGCGTGTTCCAGAACGACCTGCCTGGGTCTCCTCCCCCAACCCGCGGCCTCGCCGACTACCTTGAGCGGGTCCAGTGGTTCGCCGAGGAGATCCTGCCCGAGGCGCGGGCAATCACCGGCACGGGGATCTAGTGTCCTCGACCCACGCAGACGACACCGATGCACTGATCTCGCAGCTGTCCGAGTGGCTGGCGGACCGTCTCGGCGCGCCGGTGGTCAGGCTCGAGGAGTTCGCGCGGCACGCCGAGGGATTCTCGTGGGAGACGTACACGTTCACGGCCTCGTTCGCAGCGCCGGGCGGCGAGCGGCGCTCGCTCGGAATCGCGATCCGGCGCGAGCCGATCGAGGGCCCACTCGAGCACTACGACGCGGGGCGCGACTACCGCGTTCTTGACGCCGTGGCGCGGCACTCCGAGGTCCCGGTTCCCGAGCTGCTGTGGCTGGAGGACGATCCAGCGATCCTCGGACGCCGGTTCTACGCGATGCGGCGCGTCGAGGGAACCGTCCCCGTCCCCTGGGCGACGAAGGAATGGCAGGTGTTCCGCTCGCCCGAGGCTCGCACCCGCCTCGGTCGGCAGTTCGTCGAGATCCTCGCCCGCGTCCACTCGATCGAGATCGAGCAGGCCGGCCTCGCCTTCCTGGGGCGCCCGGACTCATCCGACACCGCCGCCGAGCAGGCGATCGCGACCTGGGAGCGGATGTACGAGCAGTCCGCGTTCGAGGAGGTGCTGGTGATGCGGGCCGCGTTTCGCTGGCTGCGCCGGGAGCTCGCGACCTCGGGCCGCGTATGCCTCGTCCACGGAGATTTCCGGATCGGCAACTTCATGATCGACTCCGAGAACCGGATCAACGCGATCTTCGACTGGGAGCTGGCGCACCTGGGGGATCCGGTGTTCGACGTCGCCTACGGCGCGCTGCGGCTGTACCGGGGCCGCTCGCCATTGTTCTCCCAGCTGCTCACGCAGGAGGATTTCTTCGCGCACTACGCGTCGTGCACCGGACTCGAGATCGACGCTGACGTGTTCCACTTCTGGACGGTGCTCGCGTATGTACGCGCGCTGGCCCAGCACTTCCGGGCGTGCCGCGCGTTCGCCGACGGCCGCACCGACGACCTCCGGCTCGCGGCGATGAGCCACCAGTCGCTGTACCTGATGAAGTACCTCGCCGAGGAGATCGGGCTCCGTTCTCCCCCGGTCGCGGCTCAACCGTGAATTGAGCGCATCACCCGCTCACGGAGCTGCTCGCCGACCAGTTCGACGCGCATCCCGCCGGCGGACGCGCGATGGTAGGTGAACTGGGCGCCGTACTGGCGGCCGTCGATGTCGACCGGTAGGCCGGCCGCCTCGAGGGCCGCGATGTCCGCCTCGAAATCTCGCGAGAAGTAGCCGATGTGATCAAGGTGCGGGCCGCCGCTCGTGTCCCACTGGCTTCCGGGCGCGCCCTGCACGAGTTCGACGTATGGAGGACCCTGACGCGCGTAGGCGACCGTAATCGTGTCTGGACCGTAGACGCTCTGGTGCGAAGCGTTGAATGTCAGCCCGAGTGCCGGCCCGAGCTCGGCCATCGCCGCGTCGATATCGGCCACGACGAGCCCGACGTGGAAGTAGCTGTGGGGGAAGAAGCCGTCGGGAAGGTCGTTCATGTCGATGACGTGCAACAGGCTGCGGCGTTAGCCTACCGCCAACTCGACCAAACGATTGGTTGACTTCAGATGATCCGAATCCCGCTCGAACGACTGCTGGATCGCCTGGCCGAGCAGGTCGGTGCGGTGGTGCTCGACCCGGCCACCGATCCCTACGACCGCGCGCAGCTTCAGGCCGCGGCCGAGATCCTGCGCAACCTCGCGCCGAGGGTGCAGTGGCGCACCGACGAGCTGCACGACGAGGTCGCGGTGCTGCTCGGCTCGCTGCGCGACGATGCGGCGGACCCACGACTGCAGGCGAGGCTCGATCAGCTCGCCGGCCAACAGCTCGAGCTCGAGCTCGAGAGGCTGCGGCGGTGACGGTGGCGCTCGTGACCGGCGGCAACAAGGGCGTCGGCCTCGCGTGCGCCCGGCGCTTGGCGCAGGACGGCGTCGAGGTCGTCGTCGCCGGACGCGACCAGGCCGCGCTCGCACACGCCCACGCCGAGGTGCCGGGCTCGCGGGTGCTGACGATCGATGTCACCGACGCGGAGGCGTGGCAGCAGGTCAACGAGCCGATCGACATCCTCGTGGCGGCGGCCGGCGTCGCCGAGCCTGGCCCGATCGCGCGCTTCCCGGTCGACACGTTCCGCCACATCCTTGACGTCAACATCATCGGTGTGTTCCTGGCCGTACGCACCGTCCTGCCAGGCATGTGCGAGCGCGGCTGGGGGCGGATCATCGCGATCGCGTCCTCGGCCAGCCATCACGGGATCCGCTACGGCAGCGCCTACGCGGCGTCGAAGGCCGGGCTCGTCGGCTTCATCCGCTCGGTCGCGGTCGAGGCGCAGGGCAATGGGGTGACTGCCAACAGCATCTGCCCGGCCGTGGTCGACTCGGCGATGACCGACAACAGCATCGCCAAGATCGTCGCCACCGGACTGACCGAGGAGCAGGCTCGCGCCGAGCTGATCGCCGCTCTGTCGGCACCGCTCGGGCGGTTCGTCGAGGCCGACGAGGTCGCGGCCGCGGTCGCGTACTTCGCCAGCGAGGGGGCGGCCGCGATCAATGGGCAATCGCTTATCCTCGACGGGGGCGCGGTCCAGCAGTAGCGTGTCCACGCCGATGGAACAGCCCAGAGTGTCAGTCAGCGAGGCCGAGCTCGAGGGCCTGCGCGCGCGGTTGGCCGCTACCAACTGGCCGCCGGTGATCGGCGAGGATGATTGGACTCCGGGGGTCCCGATCGGCTGGCTGCGCGAGCTCGTCACCTACTGGCGCGATGGCTTCGACTGGCGCGCGCAGGAGCAGCGGATCAATGGGCTGCCGCACTTCCGCGTCGCGATTGACGACGTTCCAGTCCATTTCGTCCATGTCCGCGGGCGCGGCCCCAACCCGATGCCGCTGGTGCTGACACACGGATGGCCGTGGACGTTCTGGGACTTCAACAAGGTGATCGGGCCGCTCAGCGATCCCGCCGCCCACGGCGGCGATCCGGCCGATGCGTTCGACGTCGTCGTGCCGTCGCTGCCGGGCTTCGGCCTCTCGACGCCGCTGCCGCGGCCGGTCGGGCTGTTGGAGACCTCACGACTGTGGGTGAGGCTGATGCGAGACGTGCTCGGATACGATCGGTTCGCCGCTCAGGGCGGTGATTGGGGCGCGTTGGTCAGCGCCCATCTCGGCCATCTCGCCCCCGAGACGATGATCGGCGTGCACCTCAGCCTCGCCAACCTGCCGACCGTCAACTGGCGCACGCTCAGCCGCGAGGACTTCGCCGCCGACGAGCAGGGCAACTGGGAGCGGATGCGCGCCGCCCGTCCCCACGTCACCAGCCACGTCGCGGTGCACAGCCACGACCCGCAGACGCTGGCCACCGCGCTGGCCGATTCACCCGTTGGGCTCGCGGCCTGGCTGATCGAGCGCCGGCGCAACTGGAGCGACTGCGGTGGCGACGTCGAGCGTCGCTTCACTCGCGACGAGCTGCTCACGACCGTGATGCTGTACTGGGCGACGAGCAGCATCGCCGGCTCGGTGCGCTACTACCAGGCCAGCCGCGGCGACGGCTGGCGAGTGGATGCATCCGAGCTTCCATACGTCCGGGCGCCAACCGCGATCGCGCTGTTCCCGGCTGATGTTGTGTTCATCCCTCGCGCGTTCGCCGAGCGCCACGCCGATCTGCGCCGCTGGACGCTGATGCCCGCCGGGGGGCACTTCGCACCCGCGGAGGAGCCCGAGCTGCTCGTCGCCGACGTGCGCGAGTTCTTCCGCTCGTTGCGCTGACCCCGATGGCGCTCAACTGGCTGAACCAGACGACCTACTCGGTGCTCGAGACGCGCGCCCGCGTGTTCGGGGATCAGCTCGCGGTCCTGATCGCCGATGGCGACGGTCAGGCTCTGCAGTCGGTCACGTTCGCCGATCTGCACGCGGCGGTTCACGAAGCGGCACGCCGACTGTGGGGCGCGGGCGCGCGGCCCGGGACGCACATCGCCATCTGGGCGGAGAACTCGCTGGCGTGGCTCGAGCACTGGCTCGCCGCGAGCCTCCTCGGGGCGGTGACAGTCGCAGTCAACCCGCGGCTGACCGCGCGGGAGACTGGAGCGCTGATCGCATCCGCCGATGTGACGATGCTGCTGGCCGGCGGTCGGACGATCGCGGGCGCGGTCGAGCTCGGGGACTCGGGGCAGGCGCCCGCCGCGAGCTTCGCGATCGACGGCAGCGATGCGCTGGCGGCGCTGTCTGGCCCCGGCGAGCGCTACCACGCGGCGGCATTCGACGGGCAGCGAGTCGGCCTGATCCAGTTCACCTCGGGAAGTACCGGGATGCCCAAGGGGGTACAGCTGCGCGAGGGCGCGGTCGCGACGATGGGCGCGTGCTGCGCCTCGCGGTGGCTGCTGAGCCGCGGCGACCGAATGCTGGGCGTGTTCTCGCTGGCCCACAACGCCGGCTCGACGTTCACGACGATGGCGGCGTTCACCGCCGGCGCCGCACTCGTGCTGACGCCGGGCGGCTGGGCAGCCGGGGCGGGCGCCGAGGTCGCGGAGCACTGCGGCGTCACGGTCATGCCCGGCCTCGACACGATCGTCAGCGACCTGCTCGCGAGCACGATCCGGCCGGCGGCGCTGCGCGCGTTCGTCGGCGGGATCGACGCGGCGACGGCGCGGCGGCTGGTCGACGAGCTGGGCGTTGAGGTCGCCAACACGTACGGGCTGAGCGAGATCACCGCCAACGTCGCGACCGGCGACCTGCGCGACTCCCAGGAGCAGCGGATCGAGCGCATCGCGCGGCCCCATCCCGGCCTGGCGGCGCGCATCGTCGACGGCGACGGAGCCGAACTCGCCGCCGGGGAGCAGGGCGAGATCCAGGTCACCGGCTGGGCCCGGACGAAGGGTTATTACGGCCTGGGGCCCAACGAGCAGCCGTTCACCGCCGACGGGTGGGTCCGCACCGGCGACCTGGGCACGCTCGACGAACGCGGCTACCTGTCGTTCCTTGGTCGGACCAAGGACGTGATTCGCTCCGGCGGAGAGAACGTCGCCGCGTACGAGATCGAGCGCTACCTCGAGAGCCATCCGGACGTCCTGCAGGCGGCGGTCGTCGCCGCGCCTCACCCACGCCTCGGCGAGGTGCCGTTCGCGTTCGTGCGGCTGCGGCCCGGGTCAGAGCTCGCGGGCGAGGAGCTGATCGCGTTCTGCCGGGGGCAGCTGGCGACGTTCAAGATCCCCAGCCACGCCGAGATCGTCGAGCAGTTTCCGCTGGTCGGGATCGACAAGGTCTCCAAGCCGGCGCTGCGAGAGCGGGCCGCGGCTGTCGCGGCAGCGGAGGCGACGCGGGCGGGGTGAGCCGCACGCTGGTCGAGAAACCGGAACATATGGCCGGTTTCTCGACCAGCGGCGTGGCGGACGCCGGCCGACCCCAGCGAGCTAGCTCCGCTCACGCACCCCGCTCGGCGCCCGCAGACGCCGGAGACCCCACAGACCCCGGAGACCCCGCAGACGCCACAGACTCCGCCGACGCCGACGCCGACGCCGCCGCCAGCCGCCCGCCGGCAACCGCCCGCCGCCCCGGAACGAGCGTCGAGACCGCGGTCGCGGCGATCAGCGCGGCCGCGAGCAGCCAGAACGCGGCCGTGTACCCGCCCAGCCCGGGGGCCGCCCCCGAGAGCATGTGCTGGTCGATCACGGTCGTGCAGATCTGCACCCCGATCGCGCCGCCGACAGCGCGCACGATCGTGTTGATCCCGGTCGCGGCGCCGGTCTGCGCCTGCGGGACCGCGGTCATGATCAGGTTGGGCAGGGCCGCGTAGGCCAGCCCGAGCCCGACGCCGACGAGCGCCATCCCCGCATAGATGTTCCATTCGGTGCTCGGCGAGATCGCGATCAGGACAAACCCCGCCGCGCTCCAGGCGCAGCCGGCGATCAGGGCCATCTTCGAGCCCACGCGCCGCTCGATCCGTCCGGCCAGGAAGCCCATCAACGCCATCGTCAGCGTCGCGGGGAGGAGATACAGGCCGGCGGCCGAGATCGAGGCGCCGAAGCCATACCCGGTGGCGGCGGGCTCCTGCACGAACCGCGGGATGATCGCGAACGCGGCGAACATGCTGAAGCCGCTGAGCGCGGCGGCGGCGTTGGTCCTCCAGACGCTCGGCAGCGCCATCGTGCGCATGTCGATAAGCGGCTCACGGACTCGCCGCTCGAACGCGATCCACAACAGCAGGATCGCGAGTCCGCCGGCGATCATGGCCACAGTGCGCGGCGACCCCCATCCCCAGGCCGTGGCCTGGCTGATCCCGAGCAGGACCGACACCAGACCGCAGACGACGAGCGCGGCGCCGGTCCAGTCGATCGTGCCTCCCGGCCGCAGCGGCGACTCCGGGATCCAGCGCCAGGCGGCCAGGCATGTCGGCGCGGCGACCATCAGGGGGATCCAGAACAGCCAGTGATAGGAGAGGTTGGCGACGATCGCCCCCGAGATCAGCACGCCGAACGCGGTGCCGACGCCGATGCTGATCGACATGATCCCCACCGCAGCCACGACCCTGTCGGATGGGAACTCGTCCCGGATCAGGCCGTAGCCGAGCGGGAAGACCCCGCTGCTGATCCCCGCCAGAGCGCGACCGACCAGCATCAGCGGCAGCGACGTGGCGAGCGCCGAGAGCAGGATCCCGACCGTGACCGTCCCGAGCATGATCACCAGCGCGTGCTTCTTGCCGAACATGTCGCCGAACCGGCCGATGATCGGGGTCGCGACGCCGCCGGCGAGGATGTAGACGGTGAGCACCCAGGTGACGGATGTCGAGGACGTGTTCAGGCCGCTCGCGAGCACGCCGAGCGTGGGGAGCAGCACGGCCTGGCAGACGGTGTAGATGACCCCGCCCAGGAGCAAAATCGTCAGCACGATGCGGTAACGGCCGGACTCCCCCTCACCCTCCCCTCGGCTTGACGGCATCTGTTCCCGACTAATAATGTGCATAGAACGCATGAATAGGCTAGTCGCACTCTACGCTCGCGCGCCCGGAGGTGTAGGGCTGAATTGGCGTCAGTCGGTCGCGCCGTGAGCTACTTCTGCGGCGTCGACATCGGCGGGACCTTCACCGACTGCGTCGTCCTCGACGAGCACGGTCAGACCACGCTCGCCAAGGTCTCCTCGACGCCTCCTGACTTCTATCAGGGGTTCATCGACGCACTGGAAGCGGTCGCGGCACGGCTCGAATGCTCGCTGGAGGACTTCCTGGCCCGCACCGAGCTGCTGTTGCACGGGACCACGGTGGGCACCAACGTGCTGGTCGAGATGCGGGGAGCCAAGGCGGGCCTGATCACCACGCGCGGCCATGGTGACGCCCTGATCATGATGCGCTCGGCCGGGCGCTCGGCCGGTCTGACGATCGATCAACTCCTGCACGTCTCCCGCCACCGCAAGCCCGATCCGATCATCCCCCGCCGGCGGATCAAGGAGGTCTCCGAGCGCGTGGACTGGGCCGGTGACGTGGTGTTGGAGCTGAACGAGGAGGAGGCGCGGACCGCGATCGAGGAGCTCGTGGCCGAGGGCGTCGAGGTGATCGCGATCAGCTTCCTGTGGGGTTTCGTCAACACGGCGCACGAGCTGCGCGTCAAGGAGCTCGTAAGCGAGATCGCGCCGCAGGTGATGGTGAGCTGCGCTCACGAGCTGATCGGGAAGCCGGGCGAGTACGAGCGCACGGCCGCCGCCGCTGTCAATGCCTTCATCGGTCCGGCGACCTCGAGCTACATCGAAGCGATCGACCGGCTCACCCACGAGCGCGGCTACCGCCACCCGCTGCTGATCATGCAGGCCGCCGGGGGTGTGGTGCGGGCGGCCGACGCCGCCCAGCGGCCGCTGTTCACGATCGCCTCCGGACCCGTGGGTGGCGTCACCGGCTCGGCCGTGCTCGGGCAGCGGCTCGGGCACCCGAACGTGATCGCGTCCGACATGGGCGGCACCTCGTTCGACGTCGGGATCATCATCGACGGCGAGCCGACCGGATCATCGGAGACGGTCATCAACCAGTACACGTTCTTCATGCCGCGCCTGGACATCGAGTCGATCGGCGCGGGCGGGGGGTCGCTGGTGTGGGCCGATGAGCACGGCGGGCTGCGGGTCGGTCCCCACAGCGCCGGCGCCCTGCCCGGGCCGGTCGCCTACGGCCGGGGTGGGACCGAGCCGACCGTGACCGACTGCGACGTCGTGCTCGGGCGCCTCAACCCCGACACGTTCCTCGGGGGCGGCCTGCCACTCGATCGCGACGCGGCGGCGGCCGCGCTCGAGCGGGTCTCCGAACGCGTCGGGCTCTCGCCGGTACAGACCGCGGACGGCGCCCTGCGGATCGTCGAGTCGCACATGGCTGACCTGATGCGCCAGATGACGGTCGAGCGCGGACGGGATCCGCGCGACTTCGTCGTGTACGCGTTCGGGGGCGCCGGCGGCGCACACGCCGTCGAGTTCGCACGCGAGTTGGGCGCCGCGCAGGTCGTGGTGCCGCTCGGCGACCTGGCGTCGACCTGGTCGGCACTCGGCGTCCTGTCATCTGACGTGCTCCACATCTACGAGCACTCGGAGCTGATGCCCGAGCCGTTCGACCTCGCGCGGATGAACGAGGTCTACGGCCTCCTGGAGGAGCGTGCCCGGACCCAGCTCCGCGACGAGGGGTTTCCCGATCAGGAGATCGAGATCACCCGCCTCGCGGATATGAAGTTCTCACTCCAGATCCACCACCTAGAGGTTGCGGTTCCCGGCGGCGAGATCGACGCGCGCGCCGCCGGCGAGCTGATCCGCCGCTTCCACGACCGCTACGAGGAGGTGTACGGCGCCGGCTCGGCGTTCGCCGGCGCCGGCACCCAGATCGGGCTACTGAAGGTGCAGGCCCGTGGCCGCGTGGGCGCGCCCTCGACGCCGGCCGCGCCGACCCTCGAAGGCCGGCCCGGTCGGGACACGGGAGGTCTACTGGCGTGAGTTCGAGGGCTTCCGCGCGACCGATGTCTACGACGGCTCGGCCCTCGGGCACGGCACCGAGATCGCCGGTCCCGCGATCATCGATTACCCCGACACGACGGTCGTGCTGCCGCCCGGGTCCTCAGCCGCGGTCGACCCGCTCGGCAACATCGTGATCGAGGTTGGCGCGGCCACCTCGGTGCCGGCGCCGACCCCGTCCGTCGGCCGGCGGCGGGCCCCGGCTCGCCGGCGAGCAGTGGCCGCACGCGGCGAGTCCTCCGCCAGCGCAGCGCGCGGACGGACCGGCGGCGATCAGCTGGGACGGAGTCGATTACTCCTACGTGCCGGCCGCCGAGCTTGACATCCACCCGTCGCTCGACGCTCCACGAGGACGCCGACGAGGAACTGGACCCGGTCACCTACGAGGTCCTGCGCCACGCGCTGTGGAACATCAACATCGAGCACGGGCAGTCGATCATCCGCACCTCGGGATCGCCGATCTGCGCCTACGGCCACGACTTCAACCCCACGATCCTCGACGAACGGGCCGGCTTCGTGTTCTTCGGCAAGTACAACCTCTACCTCGCGATCAGCAGCGCGCTGACGGTCAAGTGGATGCTCGAGCGCCGCTCGGAATCGCCCGGGATCCACGAGGGCGACGTGTTCCTGACCAACGACCCGTGGATCGGATCCACCCACCAGCCGGACGTGATCCTGGCCGCGCCCGTGTTCGTCGACGGGCGGCTGTTCTGCTGGGTCGCCAACATCCTGCACCAGTGGGACGTCGGCGGCACCGCGCCGGGCGGCTTCAACCCGATGGCCGAGGACGTCTACTGGGAGGCGCCCGTGATTCCCCCGATCAAGGTCGTCGACCGAGGCGAGCTGCGGCGTGACGTCGAGGAAATGTACGTGCGCAATTCGCGCCTGCCGCAGCTGGTCAACCTCGACCTGCGCTCGCAGATCACCGGCTGCCACGTGGCCCGCGAGCGGCTCCTGCGCCTCGTCGAGCGCTACGGTGCGGGCACGGTCAAGGCGACGATGCGCCGCGTCCAGGACGACTCCGACGCCGCCTTCGCCCGGCGCCTGGAGACGATTCCCGACGGGACTTGGAGCGAGGAGGGCTGGCTCGAGGTCAAGCTGCCCGGAGACCGGGGCCTGTATCGCAATCGCCTCACGTTGACCAAGCGCGACGGTCAGCTCGAGTTCTCCAACGCCGGCTCGGCGCCCCAGGGCGGAGCGCTCAACGCCACCTTCGGCGCGTGGAGCGGGGCGATCCTGGCGATGCTCGCGGTGACGATGCTGTTCGACCAGATGCTGGCCCTCGAGGGCGCGATGCGCCACTGCAAGTTCGACGTCGAACCCGGACTGCTCAACTGCGCCACCCGTCCTGCCGCCGTCTCCGGCGGTCCGGCCACGGTGCTGATTCACACCACCGGCCTGGCGGGACTGGTGATCTCCAAGATGCTCGCCGCGAGCCGGGACAAAGAGCTGCGCACCGAGGTGATGAGCTGTATGGGGGTGATGGGCTTCCCGGTCAACACCGTCTCGGGTCTCGACCAGCGCGGAGCGCCCTACGCCTCGTTTCTCAACGACCCGGTCGGCGCTGCGCTGCCGGCGTTCTCCTGGCGTGACGGACAGGACACCGGCGGCTTCGCCTGGGACCTCGAATCGACGATCCCCAACGTCGAGGACAACGAGCTCTTTCATCCGGTCCTGTACCTGTGGCGACGCGAGCTCGCCGACTCGGGCGGAGCCGGTCGCTATCGCGGCGGCAACGGCTGTGAGGCTGCCGTCGTCGCGCACAAGACCGACCGCATCAACTGGGTCACGGTCGCCGCCGAGGTGGCGGTGCCCGGACCGGGCCTGTTCGGCGGCTACCCGACCTCCACGAACCGCTATCAACTGGTGAAGGATGCGGGCGTGAGCGATTTCTACCGGCGCCGGGGCCGGATGCCGCGAGCCCTGACCGAGCTGGCCGGGGAGATCGACTGGGTCGGGCCGAAGACGTTCGACCGGTTCAGTGGTCCCGATGACGTCTGGGTGTTCGCATGGTCGGGGGGAGGCGGCTACGGCGACCCGCTCGAGCGCGATCCCCAGTCCGTCTGCGAGGACGTGGCGGCCGGTCGCGTGACCCGGGCGTGGGCCGCCGAGGCCTACGGCGTGATCGTCGAGGGCGACAGTGGCCTCGGAGAGGAGCGCGTCGACGTGGCGGCGACCGAGCGGCGCCGGCAGGAGATCATCACCGAGCGGCTGACCGAGGGCCGTCCGTGGAGCGGTGACGGTGGTGAACCGCCGCTCGAGCATCCGCTGGCCGACGGACGACTGAGCGAGTACGTCGAGGTCGTGGGAGGCGAGTTCCGCGCCGACGGCGTGTCGCTCGGGCCCGCGACCGGGAACTACAAGCTCGGGACGCTCATGCGCGAGCTTCCGATCACCGCCGCCAATCCCGAGGTCCGCGATGCCAAGATCTACGTCGACGCCGAGGTCACCTTCCGCCAGCTGATCTGTCCCCGGACCGGCCTGCTGCTGCAGACCGAGGTTGTGGTCGACGGGGCTGCCCCGCAGTGGGATCTCCGTCCCGGTCAGACGTGGACCTAGTGTCTGGGCCGACGATCGGCCCCGGGCGATGAGGCTCGGATCGCTGCCCGGTCCCGGCCGCGACGGCACCCTGGTGTTGATCGCGGAGGACCACCGTCACGCCGTTCGCATCCCCGCCGGGATCCCGACGCTCCAATCGGCCCTGGACGATTGGGAGGCGTGCGAGCCGCGGCTGCAGGCGGTGGCCGAGCGGCTGGAGCGCGGCGCCGAGCAGACGGAGGAGATCGACCTGGCGGCGCTGCATTCGCCGCTCCCGCGGGCCTACCAGTGGTGCGATGCCAGCACTTACCTGACCCACATGGAGCGGATCCGCGCTGCTCGCGGGATGGAGCTGCCGCCCGAGCACCGGCGCGAGCCGATCCTCTACCAGAGCGGCTCCGATGCATTTCTGGCGCCGCGCGAGGAGATCGTGCTCGGCGATCAGGCCTGGGGACTCGATCTGGAGGGCACCGTGGCCGTGGTCACCGACGACGTGCCGCAGGGCACGAGCTCATCGCAGGCCCCCGAGCACATCAAGCTCGTGATGCTGACCAACGACCTCACCCTCAGGCACCTGATGCCGGGCGAGTACGCCAAGGGTGTCGGGCCCTACCGCGCCAAGCCGCGGCGTGCATATGCCCCCGTCGCCGTCTCGCCGCGGGCGCTGAGCTCGTCGTGGTCGGGCGCGCTGCTGCACGCGAGCGTCCGCAGCTGGGTCAACGATGAGCTCCTCGGGGCGCCGGACTCAGGGCGCGACTGCGCATTCGACTTCGCCGAGCTGATCGCCTATATGACCCAGACCCGGGCGCTCGCGGCCGGCACGATCATCGGCTCGGGCACGGTGTCAAACCGCGACGAGCAGGCGGGATACTCCTGCCTGGCCGAAAAGCGTGCGGTCGAGACGCTGCGGACCGGCCAACCGAGTACGCGATTGCTGAGTATCGGCGACGTCGTTCGGATCGAGGCTTTCGACGCGAGCGGGCGCTCGCTGTTCGGTGCACTCGATCAGCGCGTCGTCGGACCCAGTGCAACCTAATCAGAGAGAGGTTCTCCATGAGCACGAGCAGCAGCACCGAGTGGATCAGCGGCTGGACCGCGCAGCAGCCGACCCAGATCGACTACGTCGCCGTCGGACCCGACGAGGGCACCTGGCACCCGTTCGTGCAAGCCGGGCTCGAGATGCGCGACCTCGGGCTCTCCGACGCGAGCGAGGGTCGTGTGTCGGCCCACCACATCCGCGGCACCGGGACTCCGGCGGGGGTCGGGGAGTGGCACTGCTACGACCTCGACTTCGAGTTCTTCTACGTGATCGCGGGGCGGCTCGAGATCGAGGATCAGGACGGCCAGGTCCACGAGTTCGGCCCCGGTGGGGCCGGCTATCAACCGGGCCTGTTCTGGCACCGCGAGATCTCCCGCTCCGGCGATCTGGAGCTCGTCTGGATCACCTGCCCGGCGCGGCCCACCCGGATCGACGGGCGCGAGAGCCCGCTGCCGGCCCGGGCGGCCTCGCTGCCCCCCGATCGGACGGCCGTCTACACGCACGAGCTCGACGAGAACTACGAGCTCGGCGCCGGGCCGCGGAAGTTCTTCCGCTACCGCGACCTCGGCACGCGCGGCCCGACCGAGGGCCGGATCCACGTGCACATCGTCAGGGCGACCGAGCCGGGGGCCGGAACCGGCTGGCACTACCACTCGATGGCGCAGTGGTTCATGATCGTCGGCGGCGACTCGTGGATCCGGGTCGAGGACCGTCCGGCGCAACACCTCGTGGTCGGCGACACGATGTGCATCGGCCGCGGCGAGGGGATGCGGCACAACGTCGCGCCGTTCAGCGGCGATTACGCGGTGCTCGAGATGTGCGTCCCCGCCGATTACGAGACGGTCGCCGTCGAGCGCCCCGCGGGGGCCGCGCCGGCACCGGAGGGGGCTCAGGAGTGAGCTCGCGCTGAGGACATCACGAGCCCGAGCGGCTCGCTCGGCGACACCGAGCCGATGGTCGGACCCGCGCACTGCCACCGCGGTGGCCTATGTGAGCGCGATCTTCATGACGGCGATGGACACGCACATCGTCAACGTCGCCCTGCCCACACTCGGGCGCGCATTTCATGCCCCGCTGGCAACGATGCAGTGGACGGTGACCGGCTACCTGTTGAGCCTCGCGGTGTTGATCGCCGCCTCGGGCTGGGTCGGCGATCGCTTCGGCACGAAGCGCACGTTCCTGATCGCGCTCGGGATCTTCACGTTTGCCTCGGCGCTGTGCGGCGCGGCGCAGAGCGTCCCGGAGTTGATCGCGGCGCGGATCCTCCAGGGGATCGGCGGCGGCATGCTGGCGCCGGTCGGGACGGCGATGCTGTACCGCTCCTACCCGCCGGCAGCGCGCGCCCGGATCGCGCGGATCGTGATCATCCCGATTCTGGTGGCGCCGGCGACGGCTCCGATCATCGGCGGCCTGCTCACCCAGGCGCTGTCGTGGCGCTGGGTGTTCTGGGTCAATGTGCCGATCGGCCTGCTCACGCTCGCCTACGGGGCGAGGTCGCTCCAGGAGCACCGTCAGGGGGTGCGGGGGCGCTTGGACGTGGCCGGCTTCGTGCTCTCGGGCCTGGGGCTGAGCCTGTTGCTGTACGCCGTCAGTGAGGGCTCGAACGACGGCTGGCTGTCGGCGTCGATCGTCGGCACGGGTGCGCTCGGCGTGCTTGCGCTCGCCCTGTTCGCCCGTCTGGAGACGCGGCGGCCCGATCCGCTGCTCGAGCTCGGGCTACTCAGAGATCGCCTGTTCCGCGCGACGAACCTCGTGATCGCTCTCAACAGCGCCGCCTTCTTGGGCATCCTCTACCTGACGCCGATCTTCCTCCAGGAGGTGCACGGCCAGACGCCGCTCGGCTCCGGGCTGACGACGTTTGTGGAGGCGATCGGAGTGGTATGCGCCTCGCAGACAGTGGGGCGGCTGTATCCCCGGCTGGGGCCACGACTGATGTCGGGTGTCGGCACGCTCGTGCTCACCGGCCTGCTGCTGTCGTTTCTGCTGATCGACGCTCACACGAGCCTGTGGGTCGTGCGCCTGGTCATGTTCTTGATCGGGGCCGCGAACAGCGCGACCTACCTCTCGGTCCAGAGCTCGATGTTCACCTCGATCTCCTCGGCCGACACCGGTCAGGCATCGGCGATCTACAGCACCCAGCGCCAGGCAGCGATCGCGATCGGGATCGCGATCCTCACCGCGGTCCTGGCCAGCGTCCCGGGCAGCGAGTTGCATGCCTTCCACGCCGCATACGGCGCAGCCGCGGTGATCGCCGGGCTCGCCTCGATTGCGTCGTTCACGTTGATCCGCACGAGCGACGCCCACGCCTCGATGGTGCGCGGGCGCGGCCCCGACTCCGGGTCCAGCCTTGGGCCCGGCTCCGGCGCTAGATCGCGGTTTCGCCGCCGTCAGGCACCAGCACCTGACCTGTGACAAAGCTGGCGTCGTCGGACAGCAGGAAGCAGACCGGGGCCGCGATCTCCTCCGGCTCCCCCACGCGGCCTTGCACGTTGTGCTCGCCGGCGAGCTTCGCCCCCTTCTCGTAATCGCCGCCGCCGCGCTGGACGTAAAGCGGCTCGGTCATCCCGGTCCGGACCCGGCCGGGCGCGACGACGTTGACCCGGATCTCCGGCGCGAGATCGCGGGCGATCTGGCGTGAGAACGACAGGATCGCGCCCTTGGCCGCGCCGTACGGGGCGTTGAACGGCTGGGCGACCAGCGCGGCCACCGAGGAGACGTTGACGATCGCGCCGCCCTGCGCGCGCAGCAGCGGCAGTGCGTGCTTGCAGACGAGGAACGTGCCGCCGGCGTGAATCGTCATCATCCGGTTCCACCGCTCCCAGGACCACTCCTCGATTGGGCCGAAATCGGCGATCCCCGCCGCATTGAAGACGCAGTCGATGCGCCCGAGGCGGTCCTTGGTGGCCTCGATCGCGGCCGCGACCGAGTGCTCCTCGGCGACGTTCGCGGTCAGCCCGATCGAGCCGTCCAGTTCCGACGCGACCGCCTGCGCGCGATCGCCGTCGAGATCGACGACCGCCACCCGGCCGCCCTCGGACGCGAACCGCCGGGAGACCG
The DNA here is from genome assembly GCA_963769695.1 of uncultured Solirubrobacterales bacterium. Lineage (GTDB taxonomy): Bacteria > Actinomycetota > Thermoleophilia > Solirubrobacterales > Solirubrobacteraceae > Palsa-465. The sequence goes on from CAVYMX010000008.1 coordinate 693,670, forward strand.
CGGCCGCGAGTCCGGAGCCGCCGCCGGTCGCAAACAGCACCTTGTCATCGAAACGCATCAGTTGTTCTCCTCTCCTCCGTTGTGTGTAGCTGGCACCTAGATGATCCGGACGGGCCGCGCGATCAGCCGCTCGACGCCGAACGCCAGGCCGGTGAGCGCGAACCGCGCCCGCTGCCCTGCCGGGCCGGTGACAAAATCGAGCGCGTCGCCTTCGGTGGGGAACCAGAGCAGGTCAATCGCGGTACAGCAGGCGGGTGCGTGGCCCTCGTGCGCGCCCGGCGACTCGAGCAACTGCTCGTGGTGCAACCCGGTGCTGTCCTCGGCGATCGCCTCTCGGTAGGGGCCCTCGAGCCCGGCGGCGAGCGCGTCGGGTGTCGCGCCCGGCGCGAGCGCGAGGAACGTAAGCAGCTTGACCGCGTCGGGCGGCGGCTTGCCTGGCGAGAGCACTCGGCGCTCAGCGAGCAGCAGCGAGAACCGCGTCTTGTCGATCATCACCTGTTCATCTGCGACCACGGCGTTCGTGTAGAACTCGGAGGCGAACGCATCGTCCATCGCCTGGACCGAGTCGAACTCGATCTCCGAGCACGCGTCGAAGCCCGGGTAGGGCAGCAGCGGCCATCCTTCCGCGAGCACGGCGTGGTTCTGAACGTAGGCGCGGACGCCGTCGATCTGGCCCGCGAGGCCGCCGTGCTCACCGCCCCAATGCTCCTGAAACTGCTCGCACGAGAGCCCCGCCGCGCGCGGGGCAGCACCAAGTCTCACGATCACGTTGCCTCCATCCCTTTTCGGCGCCGCGGCACGGGCAAAGCGGGGCGCAGCCCGGTACATTACCTTCCAAACGGTTGTTTGAATCTTGGAGCTAGTGAACGAGTCGAGGGAGGAGCGCGATGCTCGACGAGAAGATCTGCTTGGTCACCGGTGCCGCCCAGGGCATCGGCCGCGCGACCGCGGTCGAGATGGCCCGCCAGAAGGCAGCGGCGGTGATGGTCTGCGACGTCAACGACGCCGGCGGCCGCGAGACGGCTGAGCTTGTGCGCGCCGAGGGCGCCGACGCCGACTACCTCCACTGTGACCTCGCCGATGGCAGCCAGATCGCAGCGCTGATCGAGCGCACGGTCGAGCGCTTCGGCGGCCTCGACGTACTGCACAACAACGCCGGGGTGCACGAGTCCGACCTCACCGAGAGTCTGACGATCGACACCCTGCCCGAGGAGATCTGGGATCGCGTGTACCAGATCAACCTCAAAGGCATGTGGCTGGCGATCAAGTACGCCGCACCCCATCTGCGCCGCTCTGAGCGCGGACCGGCGATCGTCAACGCCGGGTCGCTGGCGAGCCTCGTCGGCTATCCGATGGCTGCCGCGTACTGCACGACCAAAGGCGGCGTGCTGGAGCTGACCAAGGTCGCCGCGATCGACCTCGCGCCCGAGGTGCGCGTCAACTGCTACTGCCCCGCGGCGATTGACACCCCGATGGTGGCCAAGTACTACGAGGCCGCGGAGGACCGCGACGCCGTCGATCGCGCGCTGACGGGCACCCATCTGCTGCCTCGTCTCGGCCGGCCGGACGAGGTCGCCTCGCTCGTCTGCTTCCTGGCCTCGGAGCAGGCATCGTTCCTCACCGGCACTGCAATCACAATCGACGGCGGGTCACTGGCCTGGCGTGGGAGTCGCTGATCATGAGCACCGAACAGCTTCCGTCAGTCAACGACTACGACTATCCCTCACCCGAGGTCGTCACCTGCCCATACCCGTTCTACCAAGCGCTGCGCGAGCAGGCTCCGGTACATCGTCTCCCCAACGGCGACTATCTCGTCTCCCGCTGGGAGGACCTGGTCTACGTCGCGCGTCATCCCGAGCTGTTCTGCAACTCGATCGGCCACGCCAACGCCGGCTTCGACGAGGCGACCGCCGCCGAAGAGGGCGATGGCACCCTCACGCACTGGGCGTTGCCGTTTTGCGACCCGCCCGACCACACGCTCAAGCGCTCGCTGCTGCTGCCGTTGTTCATGCCAGAGCCGCTCCGGACCTACGCCCCGACGATCCGGGCGATCGCCGACGATCTGATCGACAAGAACTTCCTCGCGAGCGGCCGCGTGGACTTCAGGGCGGCATTCGCCGATTACCTCCCGCCGACCGTGATGCTGCGCCTGTTCGGCGTCCCGCAGACGGACGAGCCAATGGTGCGGGAATGGATGAAGACCAGCGTTGGCCAGGGGTTCCACTACGCCACCGACGAGCAGAAGGCGCGGCAGATCGCCGCGATGGCGCAAGCGCGCACGTACTTCGAGAAGATGCTCAAGGACCGCCTCGAGACTCCGACCGACGACTTCCTCTCTGAGATCGTCCGCCTGAAGATGGAGCGGGACGGGCAGCTCGACCTGTACTACCTCGTCGGTGAGGTCACGACGATCTACTCGGCCGCCTACCACAACACCGTCTTCATGCTGGCCAACGCAATGATCCTGCTGCTCCAGCATCCCGACCAGATGCAGCTGCTCATCGACGACCCGAAGCTGATCCGGGGGATGGTCGACGAGGCGCTGCGCGTGGAGTCCCCGGTCCAGTGGCTCCAGCGCGTCGCGACGGAGGACACCGACCTCGGCGGCGTGCCGATCCCGAAGGGGGCGGTCGTCCTCGTGATGTGGGGATCGGGCAACCGCGACGACGGCCGGTTCGAGGACCCGGAGCGCTTCTGGGTGCAGCGCCCGAACGCACTGCGCGACCACCTCGCGTTCGGCTTCGGGATTCACAAGTGCCTCGGCGCCCGGCTGGCGCGACTGGAGGGCGAGGTGGCTTTCGAGCAGCTGCTCTCGCGCCTGCGCAACATCCGCCTCGATGGTCCGGTCGAGCACGTCTACGACGTCAATCACCGCCAGCCCGGACCCGTCCACATCACCTACGAACTGGCCTGAGGCGGGCTGGGCGGAGCTGGGGGCCGCGCCTGCGGCGCGGCGTCCCTGGGGCCGGGAGATGCGCCGCTCCGGGTGAGCGCGCGCCCTCGCCACCCCGTCCGGACCGCCGCGCCGTCGGCCGGCCCGGAACCGGATTAGGCCCGGGGTCAGTGTCATCATCCGGCGTGAGGAGCGTGGCTTCGCCCCGAGTGAGGTTTGTCCGCCAGCAGCGAGCGCACCCGGATCCAGAATCGACTCAGGTGACATCTTCTGGCGATCGCTACATCGCGGCCGAGGCTGCGCTCAGGGATCGCCGCCTCCAGCTCCGGCCAGAGATCCGGGCGGGTGCACGCCACCTCGCGCGAGACTTCCAGAAGCTGCACATGCCCCCAACCACCCCTGACCCGCAGACCGCCACAATCCGCATCCATGCGCCGATTCAAGCCGCCTGCTTGACATGGTGAGCAACCGGTGCCGCGCAGCGCGGTAGCGGCGCGGACCGCACGGGCAACGGCGCTGGTGAGGGTGCGGCCGGGCCCGTGGGTGTCAGTAATCTGACAATTTCGGCTGCATACAGGGAACAGGGACAAACCGCGCGCGCCTGCTGGACCTTGGCTAGATAAGCATGTGGGGCATGCTTATGCAACCAAGGTCGCCCGCGAGCGTGGACTTTGGGCCGGTAAGCATGTCGCGGCGCGGATTTCGCCCCGCGCGGGCGACGGAGCCACCAGCTAAGCCGGCCGCGAACAGCCGCAGGGCCCCTCGCTAAGCCGGCCGCGAACAGCCGCAGGGCCCCTCGCTAAGCCGGCCGCCAACAGCCGCAGGGCCCCTCGCTAAGCGGCCCGAGCCGCGCGCGCACGCACCTCGCCGACGTACTGCTCGATCCCGGCCTCCAGCGGGTAGCGCGGCTGCGAACCCGAGCTCCTGCACCAGGCGGGTGTTGTCCATCAGCTGCAGCTCCTGGGTCCGCTCGGCAGCGACCGAGATCGAGGCGTCCGGCAGCAGGCGACGCATACAGGCGGTCATGTCTCCGACCGGCCGCTGCTCGGCGCGCAGGTTGTAGACGCGGTGCGGCAGCTCGTCCACCGTGAGGGCGCACCAGAATGCCTCGGCCGTGTCGGCGGCGTGCACGTAATCCATGATCTGGTCGTCGGGGGGCATCGTCACGGGATGGCCGAGCGCCGCCAGCTCGGGGGCGGCCATGAAGCTCACCCGCTCGTGCGTCAGTCCCTGTGCCAGCGTCGCTCGGCCGAGCCGGCCGACGCCCATGCTCGAGGTCACCCGGAGGCTGACGATCTCCATCTCCCAGCCGTTGAACATCGCCGCCATATGCTCACTCCAGGCCTTGCAGGCGGCATAGGGCCGGTTGGGAAAGACCGGGTCGTCCTCATCGGCGACGCGACCGCTGGGGACGCCGTAGACCGCCACCGAGCTGGCGTTGACAAGCCGCTTGACGCCGTGGATCCGGGCGGCCTCGAAGACGTTGGCGGTGCCGAGGCACTGCACCCGCACGTAAGGGACGGCGCGGCCCGGGTCGACCTCGCCACCGGCGATGTAGGCGAGGTGGATGACCCGGTCAACGTCGTGTCGCTTCATCGTCTCGAGCAGGTTCTGGATCTCCAGCACGTCGCCCCTGACGACGGTGACCCGATCGGCGATCTCCGAGATCCGGTCGAGGACCGGCAGGTTGTCGTAGAGGACGATGTCGTCGCGACCCTTCTGCTCGACGATGTGACGCGTCAGATGGGAGCCGAGGAAGCCGGTGCCCCCGGTGATCAGGATGCTCATCTGCGGGCGGATCTTCAGGGTGCGGATTACGGCTCGTCGCGAGAGATCCGGCGGCTGGCGATCAGCCAGCGCCCGTCCTGTCGGACCAACTTGTCCTCGTAGGTCCCGGCAACGTCGATCGAGATGCCCTCGGCCGAACTGACCACGAGCGCGAAGTAGGAGTACGCCGTCGCCTCGTCCTCGCTCTGGCGCTCGATCGAGATGTTGGTGTTGACGTGCCGGGGAATCTGGCCCGCGTCGGCGCGCATCTGGCGGCGCTCGGTGAGCCGGTCGCGGATCGCGGCCCGGCCTTCGATCCACTCGCCGCTGAAGAACCTTGCGTCCTCGGTGAAGCATTCGGCGAGCTGCTCGAGCTTGTGCTCGTCGAAGCCTCGGGCGTAGCGGTAGAACATGCTCTCGATCTCGTCCCGAGCGCTCACCGTGTCCTGCGTCGTCGTCATTGGACAGCCTCCAGCAGAGTTGCGTTCGCTGTGCCGCCACCTTCGCAGATCGCGACCAGCCCATAGCGCGCCTCGCGGCGCTTGAGCTCGTGTACGAGTGTCGTCACGAGCTTCGCGCCCGTGGCGCCCAGCGGGTGCCCGAGCGCGATCGCGCCGCCGTTGACGTTGGTGCGCTCATGGCTGGCGCCGGTGTCCGCCATCCACGCGAGCACCACCGGCGCAAACGCCTCGTTGACCTCGAACAGATCGACGTCGTCGATCGTCACGCCCGCTCGATGGAGCACCTTCTCGGTGGCGGGAATCGGGCCGGTCAACATGATCACCGGGTCGACGCCGACGACCGACATGCTGACCACACGCGCGAGCGGGGTGAGACCGTGCTGGTTGACGGCGGCCTCGGAGGCCACGAGCACGGCGGCGGCGCCGTCGGAGATCTGGCTGGCGACGGCGGCGGTCAGGGTGGGGAAGCCGGGCAGCGTCTTCAGCTGGGCCATCTTCTCCAAGGTCGTGTCGGCGCGGACCCCCTCATCCCTCCCCACTCCGTTCAGCGGCGCGACCTCGGCGTCGAACCGCCCAGCCTCCCACGCCTGCCCGGCACGCTGATGGCTGGCCAGAGCGAACTCCTCGAGCTGGGAGCGGTCGAGATTCCACTGCTCGGCGACCATCTGCGCGCCCCGGAACTGCGAGGGCTCATCCGGATAGCGCCCATGGAAGCCTTCGCCGGCGAACGGGTCGCCGAGACCGTGGTCGCGCCCGACCGTGGTCGAGGACATGATCGGCACCAGGCTCATCACCTCGACGCCGCCGGCGACCACGAGGTCCGCACTGCCCGACATCACCGCTTGGGCGGCGAAATGCACGGCCTGCAGAGAGGAGCCGCACTGGCGGTCGATCGTCGTCCCCGGCACCGTCTCGGGCAGGCCGGCGCCGAGCCAGCACGAGCGCGCGATGTTGAACGACTGCGCCCCGACCTGGGACACGCAGCCGAAGATCACATCGTCGACGGCCGCCGGATCGATCGCCGCGCGCTCCATCAGCGAGACGAGGACGTGAGCCCCGAGGTCGGTCGGATGGACCTGGCTCAGCCCGCCTCCGCGCCGTCCGACCGGGGTCCGGACCGCGGCGACGATATATGCGCTCTCCATGGTGTCCTCGCCTCCCCTTCGCCTAGTCGCGGACGGTCGTGTAGCCGGGCCGGATGTCCCACTGCGGGGGCGCGTTGTCGATCACGACCTCGGTGCCGAGCAGGCGCCCCGTCTCGGGGCAGATCAGCTGGCGGAAGTTGACCGGATGGTCGGTGTGCAGCGAGGGATCGCGCACATGCGGGATTGGCGGCCACGAGCGGCAGATCGCGCACGAGCGCGCCGAGCTTCCAGTTGCGGGACACCGGCCCGAGCGAGACCTCGCCTGCCCGGATCTCGCCATCGCGGACATCCAGGTACTCGCTGAGACGCTGATCGGCGATCGGAGCCCCGTTGGACGGACCGGACTGCAGGCCGCCGTCGCCCTCCCACGGGCGTCCCTCGGCGAGCCGCTGCGCGACGATCTCCTGGCGGCGCTGGTCGGTCCCGGGAGCGTCGACTGTGACCTCGTCGCCCTCCCCCTGCAGCACGACGCCATAGGCCTCGGCCGCCCAGTCACGCGGGACCCGCCCGGCCGCGACGTCCTCGCGCACCATCTCGGGGTGGCGCTCGATCGGATCGCCGTAGCCACCCGCGCCCGCCCACGCGTAGACGATCATGTCCTCGGGCGTCGGAACCTGGTCGAACGACTTCGCCGGGATCCAGTAGTGCTCGCCCTGCTCGATGTCGGAGACCGACTCCGGGATCCGGCCGGTCCGCGCGAGCTGATCTTTGACGCTTGGCCCCCGTGATCCGCAGGTAGCTGTTCGTGGAGGTGGGGTAACCGCCGAACAGGCCCGGGCCGGGGACTGCCACCTCGCTGGTGATCGTCAGGTAGACGATCCTGTCGGTCTTGTGCGGGATGATCCCGGCCTCGGCACCGTTGCCGCCGCGGAACTTGCCCGCGCCGCCGGAGCCGGGGAACTCGCGCCGCCACATGAACAGCAACGGGTAGAAGAGCTCGTTCTCCTCGACGTTGGGCATCGTCGACTGCAGGTCCCACGGCCAGCCTCCGGTGTCCTGCCCGTCACGCCACGAGTGCGCCGCGAGCGCTGCTCCGCACGGGTCGAGCAGGAACGACGAATATGGATTGCCACGCTGGTCGATGCCCTGGATCGCGTTGATCGGATACGACAGGACGCCCATGCAGCTCTGCACCTCCGTGCGCAGCTCGGCATCGGTCGAGCTGGCGAGCATCTTCGAGATCACCAGGCCGCCGAGCCCGATGCTCTGCAGGAGCGTCAGCGCCGGCGCTCCGGAAACGGCGGCGGGGTGGGTCGCGCACGTGATCGTCCCAGGCTCCACGTCGAATTCGCAGTGACGGAGCGCACCCTCGATGCAGAACATCTGATCGAACAGCATCGTGGTGTTGAGCATCGAGACGACGGCGCCCTTCCAGGCCCCGAACACGCTGTTCAGAGTGCCGGCCTGCGGCGCCGAGCCGAGGTTGGAGAAGATCAGCTTGTCGCCCTTCTTGGTCAGCGTCACGCGGTTGCGGTACAGCCCGCGGTCGCCCGGCTCCTTCATCTCCATCCATCCCTCCTCGGTCCACTGCCCGTCGGGGATGGTCTGCAGGCGCTGCACGAACGCGGTCTCGGAGTCGTCCTGGAGCTTGCGCATCGTCGCCTTGAGCGTGCCGGCGCCGTAGCGGGCGATCAGGCTCCCGATCCGCTCGACGGCGATCCGGCAGCCCGTGATCTCGGCGCGGAGGTCGAGCGCGATCAGCTCGCGCATGCGCGAGGTACGGGTGTAGTGCTCTTCGATGTCGCGCCGCAGCCGCCCCCGTTCGACGACCTTCACCGGCGGGATGCACGGGGATTCCCAGAACACGTCCTGCGCGATCGGGTTAAAGCCGCCGGGCGCGGTTCCACCGGTGTCCCACTGGTGCAGGGTGTTGCCCACCCAGCAGAACAGCTCGTCCTCGACGAATACGGGCGCGATGATGCCGACGTCGGACTGGTGGGTGGAGGCGACCCACGGGTCGTTGAACAGGAACATGTCCCCGGGCTCGATCCCGGGGTTCTCCGAGCGGTATTCCAGCGTCCACTTGACCGCCCCTGACGTGGCCGCGGCCAGGTACTGCAGGAACGGGCCGAAGAAGACGAAGTTCCCCTCCTCGTCGAGAATCGCGGGATTGAAGTCGTGGGCGTAGGCCGCAATCGGCGAGCCCGACATGCGCAGCACGGTGTTGCCGTGCTCGAGATTGACGTTCCACAGCGCGTGGCGAAGCACCTCGTGGGTGACGGGGTCTACGGTCGATGCGACGTCGTGGGAGAACTTGAGCGAGGGGTCGATGTTCAGCTTCTGCGGTGGGATGTACGGGTAGATCGTCCCGTCCCACTTGATCTCGTCGGTGACGGCCATGCTCATCCATCCCTTCTGTTCGTGGAAGCGCCGGTAGCCGCCGCAAGCTCGGGCGCACCACGCTCGACACCGACGTCGATCACGATGCTGCCCAGAGAGTCGACGCGGGCCTCTGCACCCGGGGGCAATACGACTGTGGTCACGGGGAGCTCGATGATCGCCGGACCGCTGACCGTGGAACCGGCACCCAGCTCCTCGCCTCGATAGATGTCGGTCGCGTGCATCCCGCCGAGCTCGCGCCAATAGACCTCGCGGCTCGCCGCCGGCCGCGCCTCGGCGGCTGGATGCTCGGGCAACTCGGGAGTCCGCACCCGGCCCCGAGCCACCACCCGGCAGGTGCCGATCTGGGTGCCGGCCCCGGGGAACGAGGAGCCCGCGCCGAACGTCTGCTCGTAGCGGGCGATGAATCGCTGCACCTGGTCGGCCATGTCCTGATCGCCGAGCTTGCCCGCGGGCACCGGCACCTCGAGCACGTGGATCTGCAGGGAGAACTTCATCTCCGCGATCCGCGAGAGCTCGATGTCCGCGTCGGCGAAGCCCTCGGCCTGGAGCTGCGCGCGGGCGTCGGTTTCAAGCCGCTCGTAGATGTCGTTCAGCCGGTCGGGGGAGAACGGAGCGGACAGCAGCTCCGAGTACTCGTGCAGGTGGAGCACGTCGGAGGTCATCACCCCGAGCGCCGACCATGTCGATGCCATGTCCCCGAGCGGGACGACGACCGTGCTGCACCCCAGCTCGCGGGCGAGGGCGACCGCATGGGCGCCGCCGGCGCCCCCGAACGAGTAGATCACGAAGTCACGCGGGTCCAGCCCGCGCTCGACGGTCATCTGGCGCATCAGGTCTGCCATGTGGGACTCGACGATCCGCAGCGCACCGTCGGCGGCGATCACCGGATCCATCGCCATCGGCGCCGCGACGCTCTCCAGGGCCGCGCGCGCGGCATGGATGTCGAGCTGCAGCTGCCCGGCGAGGAAGTTGTCCGGGTTGTAGCGCCCGAGGATCACGTCGCAGTCGGTGGTGGTCGGCTCGGTGCCCCCACGGCCGTAGCACGCCGGTCCGGGTACCGCGCCCGCGCTGTGAGGACCGACCCGCAGGGTGTGGGAATGCTCGTCGACCCACACCAGCGAGCCACCGCCCGCGCCGATCGACTCGATGTCGAGCCTGGGCATGAAGAACGTGTACTGGTTGATGATCGTCTCCGACGAGGTGAGCGGCTCCCCCTCGGCGACGATCCCGACGTCGAACGATGTGCCGCCCATGTCCGCGGCGATCACGTTCTCGTGGCCCAGACGGCGAGCCAGGTACGCGACCCCGGTGACGCCGCCGACGGGCCCGGACCCGATCGTGAACAGCGGGCTGGCAGCGGCCAGCTCGGCGGGCGCCACGCCGCCCGAGGCCTGCATGATCAGCAGCGGCGCCTGATAGCCGCCCTCGGTGGTGGCCGCGTCGACGTCGGCCACGTACCGCGCCGTGCTCGGGCCGATGAACGCGTTGATGGCGGCGGCCGCCGTGCGCTCGTACTCGCCGGGCTTGGCGATCAGCTCGTGCGCGCAGGAGATGAACACCCCCGGCGCGAGCTCCTTGACGAGCTCCTTCATCCGCAGCTCGTGCTTGGGATTGACGAAGCCCCAGAGGAACGAGATCGCGATCGCCTCGACGCCCTCGGCGACGAGCTCCTCGACCGCGGCGCGAGCTTCCGGCTCGTTGAAGGGCAGCACGATGTCCCCCTCCCAGTCCACGCGCTCGGAGACCTCGCGGATCAGCTGCGGCGGGATGATCGGATCGGGCTTGCGGTGGCGGGAGACGCGCAGGAGCTGCTCGATCGGCAGTCCGGCGGAACGGCCGTATGAGCGCATCATCAGCAGGTGGTCGCGGTGACCCCGGGTGGTGATCAGGCCGGTCTTGGCGCCGCGGCGCTGCACGAGGGCGTTGGTGCCGACGGTCGTGCCGTGGAGCAGGAGGCTCGTCTGGCTCAGGAACTGATCTCGCTCCAGTCCGAGCTTGTGCGCTGCTTCTGAGAGCACGTCCATGAACCCGCGTGCGAACTCCGGCGGTGTGGAGGACACCTTCGCCAGCGTCAGCTCCCCGTTGTCGTCGATGACCACGCAGTCCGTGAACGTGCCGCCGATGTCGACACCGCAGTAATAGCCCATCTCGCCTCTTTCTCCACCCTCGGGGTCGGTCTCCGAATTTCTATCAAACGTTCGTTTGGGAACCGAGTCCAAAAGAAAGCGCCGCCGGCATTTCAGCCGGCGGCGCCCTGTCCTTGGTCTCTGCCTGCTGCGCGGCTAGCCGAGACCAAACTCCTTGTGCCACTTCCAGGTGAAGAAGCTCACCACGTCGAACTTCGGCGCCGGCCACTGCCCGGCCGGCGGGTTGTTCGACTTCGTGATCACCGGATACGAGTACATCTGGTAGCCCTCATACGGGGTGTTGATGGTCGTATCGCTCGGCGGCACCGTCTTGCCCGCCAGCATCTGGGCGGCGGCGTCGGCGGCCTCGAACGAGGAGGCGTCGTAGTCCTCGTCGACGACGGCGCTGAGCTGCCCGTTGCGGAGCAGTCCGTTGGCCTGCTGATCATCGTGGAACGTGACCACGAGCGGACCGGCGGGGAACGGCTTGCCGCCCGTCTTGGATGCCAGCGCCTGCGCGCCGGCGGCACCCGGTGCGTCATACGCGAACCAGTAGCCCTTGGTGTTCGGATCCTGGGTGTACTGCGTGATCACCTGCTGCTGGGTGCCGGCGATCGGGTTCGTGCTCGGCACCGTCGTCACCGTGCCGACCTTGACGTTGGTGCTGCCCTTGGCTTCGGCGAGCAGGCCGTTCGTGCGCTCGGTCGCCCAGCTCGCGGGGTAGTTGCTCACCCACACGGTGCCGCCACCGTGCGCCCCGAGTTGCGCCACCGTGTACTTGCCCAGCACCTGGCCGGCGTAGGCGTCGTCGTTGAAGTACAGGCGGTACCAGTCGGGGCTCGGGCCGACCGGCTCCCGAGAACGAGATCACGGGAATGTTGTGGCTCTTGGCGTCCTGCAGGCCCTGCCCGATCAAGCTCGGATCGGTGCCGAGCGAGAAGATCACCTTGACTCCCTGGGAGACCAGCGAGGTCATGCAGGTCTCCATCTTCGTCGGGTCGCCCTCGGCATCACACGGAATCGTGTTGATCCCGAGCTCCCGCAGGGCGTACATCAGCTGGCCATCGGCACGCTGCGCAGACGGCACGGAGTTGATGATCTCCTCCAGGCCGACGGTGGTCCCCTTCGGGATCGTGCCGGTGCCGACCTCCCCGACGATCTTGTTCGCGGCGGCGATCGCCTCCTGCTGCGGCGCGCCCGTCTGCGCCTTGATGCCCAGCGGGGTCGTCGCCTCGCTGCTCTGCGAGCCGGCGCTGCCGGTCAGCGGCAGCCCGCCGCTACCCGTCGGCATCGTGAACGTGCTGGCACCACTACTCGACGCGGAGCCGCTGCTCGTGCTCGCAGCCGCGCTCGAACTCGAACTCGAGCTCGAACTGCTGCTGCTGCCACACGCGGCGACCGTCACCGCCGCCACGGCGAGAACTACCGACACCCCAAGCCTCGCTCGGACCTTCACCATCGTCTCTCCTCCTCAGCCGGATCAGCAAAACGCTGACAAACCAACCGTTTGTTTGATAACGCTCACGGACTCTATGCCAAGCCCACGTTTTCCTGTGTTAGGACTCCGTTGACGGCTTTGCGTTACGACCTCGCCCGGTCCTTCGCTGTTCCTCTCTCCTCCTAAAGCCCGATCAGCAAGCGCTGATAAACCAACCGTTTGTTTGAATTCGCGGGGACTCTACGCGAGACCCGCGGGATCCGTCAAGCCGACACCTTGGTTTCCGTGCCAGAGGCCGGTTCAGCGGCCGCCGCGCCCTGCGCATAACACTCCGAGATCAGATTGGCGACCGTGACCTGCTCGTCGAGCAACTCGCCCACGAGCTGGCCCTCGCGCATCACCAGCACCCGGCGGCAAACCTCTTCCAGCTCCTCGAACTCAGACGTGATGAAGATGACGCCGTTGCCGGCATGGGCGAGACGGCTCATCAGCGCATAGACCTCGAGCTTGCCGGCGACGTCGATGCCGTGGGTCGGCTCGTCGAAGATGAAGATCTCGGCCCCGTGCTCGATCCACTTGGCGAGCACGACCTTCTGCTGGTTGCCGCCGGAGAGCAGCTTCACGGGCCACTCCTCGTTCGGAGCCTTGATATCGAGCTGCTCGATCAGCGCGCGCGCTCGTACTCGCTCGCCGCGGACCTTCGGGATCGGCAGGCCGGGAAGCATCCGGAAGCGCTTCAGGACGGGGAGGGTGACGTTCTCGCGGATCGAGAAATCGACCACCATCCCCTGCGTGCGGCGCTCCTCGGGGAGCAGCACGATCCCGGCATCGAGCCCATCTCGCGGACCCCGCATACTCATCGGCTTCCCCTTCACGAAGATCTCACCCCCGGCTCGGCGGTCGGCCCCGTAGATCAGGCGAGCCAGCTCGGTGCGCCCGGCACCGACGAGCCCGGCGATCCCCAGGATCTCGCCGCGATGCAACGACGAACGAGGCGTCCTCCACGACGCCCGTCCGGGTGAGCCCCTCCACCCGCAGCAACTCCTCACCCACGGGGGCGTGGTGCTTGGCCGTGCCGGCGCCCACCTCCTCGCTGATCGCCTCCCGCGTCTCGGCGGCCTGCCCGGTGATGTGATCGACGAGCTGCGCGGGGTCAGTGAGGCGGTCGCTCACGTCTGCGACCTTGCGCCCGCCGCGCATGACGACCACTCGCGCGGTCAGCGCGAAGATCTCATCGAGTCGGTGGGAGACGTAGATCACCGCCGTCCCCGCCTCCGTAACCCGGCGGATGACTTCGTGCAGGTGCACGATCTCCTCGTTGGTGAGCGACGCCGTGGGCTCGTCGAGCACCAGCACCTTGGCCTCGGTCGCGAGACCGCGCGCGACCATCACCAGTCGCCGCTGCGCGACGCTGAGGCTCGTCATCAGCGCGGTGGGGTCGATCTCGACCTGCAATGACCCGGAGAGGATCTCCCGGGCGCGCTTGTGCATCGCCCGCTCGTTGACCAGGGGACCGACCCAGCGCGGATACTTGAGGCCCAGCAGCACGTTCTCGGCCACCGACAGGTTGGGGACATCGGTCAGCTCCTGGTGGACGAACGAGAGTCCGAGCTGGGTCGCGTGCAGCGGGCCGACGAACTCCACGTGCTCACCCCGGATCAGGATCTCCCCCTCCTCCGGCCGTACCGCTCCCGCGAGCATCTTGATCAACGTGCTCTTACCGGCGCCGTTGGGGCCGACGAGTCCGAGGATCTCGCTGTCAGCGAGCGTCAGGCTGACGTCATCGACAGCCAGCACGCCGGGATAGCTGCGGCGCAGGTGGCGAACCTCGAGCAGCGGAGCGGATCCGGCCGTGGATGCAGGCGCATCGCTGATGCCATTTGAAGGCACCTCGCTTCCTGGCGCGTCGCTCATGCCATCTGAAGGCACGTCGCTGGAGGGCGCGTCGCTCATGCCATCTTCTCCCCGAGCCGGCTGAGGAGCATCGCGATGATCAGGATCGCGCCCTGCACCACGTTGATCACCCAGGTCGAGAGGTTCAGCATCGTCAGTCCCGTCTGGATCGTCTCCAGGAACAGGACGCCGACGACGGTGCCGAGGATGTTGAACTGTCCGGGCCGGAAGGCGGCCGCGCCGAGAAACACGCCGGCATACGCCGGCAGCAGGTAGGGCGGCCCGGGATTCGGCGTATACGGACCCACCGAGCGAGGTGAGCAGGACTCCGGCTACGATCGCGCAAGCGGCGATCAGGACGAAGCCCAGAATGCGCAGCATTCGCACTCGCACGCCCGCCAAGCGCGCCGCCTCGGAGTTGCCGCCGATCGCATACATGAACCGTCCGACCTCGGTCTTCTCGAGCATCACCCAGCCCAAGATCGCGATCACCGTCGCGATCCAGACCTGATTGTTGATGCCGAGGATCGAGTTGCTCTGGGCGATCTTGGTGAAGCTCGAGGGAAAGCCGACGAACACGTCCTTCTGACCGGTGACCGCGTACTCCACCCCCGTGATCACGGTCCCCATCGCGAGCGTGATGATGAACGAGGAACCTCCGAGCACCGCGATCAGGAAGCCGTTGATCAAGCCCACGCCGACGCCGACGAGGAGCGCGATCAGCACCGCGGCCACCCAGCCGACATGGTCCTGGACGATCAGCAGCGTGACGATCCCGCTGCCGAGACCGAGCACCGAGGCGAATGACAGGTCGAAGTCGTTCATCACCAGCACCGCGGTCAGGCCGATCGCCAGGATCCCGGGCGGAGCGCACTCCTCCAGGATCGCCTTGGCGTTGTCGGCGGTCGGGAACACGTGCGGCTTGGCAATGCTGAAGATCGCCACCATGATCAGGAACGCGACGACGAGCCCGTAGCGGAACAGAAGCTGCTGGACGGCGCCGAGCGCTCGGGAGCCGCCGGATACCGGCGGCGAGCTCGCGGGCGGGGGACTCACCTCCGGAGGAGGACCGCTCTTGACAGCATCACCGGCAACAACGTGATCGGTCATCTGGCTCTCCTCTTCGCCGCAGCAGGCTGCGGCCAGTCCCGTCGGCTGGGGCCACACAGTGTGCCGGGGCAGTGGGTCATGGCGTACGTCGCCCTCTCATCAGACGTTTGCGGCGGTTTGCTCGCCCGGAATTCCGCCGGATCACCGTCCCTCGACGCGGTGACGAACATTGGATAGATTTCTACCAAACGTTTGGAAGTTTGTCAGCACGGCTCCGAGGGAGAACCATGAGCGACTATTCGCATCTCGTAGGACACCGTTTTCCGGGGGGACGGTTCACCCTGAGTCCGCACGTCGCGTGGTTGTGGGCCGATTGCGCGATGTCGGAGCCCGACCCCGCGCACGCCCACCCCTCGCTCGCCTACCTCGGCGCGATGCAGGGGTGCGGGGTCACGATTCAAGAGGTGTTCGATCTGATGGACGCCGACGCCGAATCCGGGGTGATGTTCGGGCAGGTGTCGATCGATTACGACGGCGTGCTCGTGCCCGGCGACGTCTACGAGGTCGACGGCGGGATTATCTCCGTTGAGCGCAAGCATGGTCGCCGAGCCGGGACCTTCGACAGCATGACGTTCGAGATCTCCGCCCGCCGCGAGGGCGAGCGCGAGCCCCTGTTCAGGACAACCAACACGTGGGTCTTCCCGCGGGCCGAGGAGGTGGCCGCATGAGCCTTGACGTCGGTGGTGCCCGCGGTGCGGAGCTGAGCGTCGGTGGCGCCTTGCCCCCGTTCGTGGTCGAGTCGGTCGATCCGCAGCGGATGAAGACGATGGCCGCGCTGCTCGACGATCCCAATCCGATCCATTACGACGCGGAACTGGTACGCCGCCTCGGTTACGGGGAGCAACCGATCAACCAGGGGCCGATCACGATGGCGTTCATGATGAACGTGGTGCTCGGTGTCGTCGGAGCGCGCGGACTGCGGCAATTCAGCTGCCGCTTCCTGGGCAATGTGTTCGCCGGCGAGCGGGTGCAGTGCGACGGCACGATCACGGCCGTCGACCGGGAGGCGGGGACGGCTGAGGTCGAGCTGACCGCCGTCGCCGGCGATCGCCAGGTGCTCGCGGGCGCCGCCACCATCTCCCTGGAGGGCTGACCGACATGCCACGGATCGAACCGGTCCCAGCTGACCCCAACGGCAATCCCGTCACCAACAGCCTGCTCGCCCGCGTGATGGGCCGTCGTCCGGACGTCCTCCGGGCCTTCGGGCAGCTTGACGCCACGATCCGCTTCCATGGAGAGCTGCCTGGCGAGCTCTACGAAGCCGTTCGCCGCGCCACTGCGAGCAAGGTCGGGTGCGTGTACTGCGCCTCGCTCGACGGGGCCTGCGAGGAGACGGTGCTCGAAACCGGGGACCGGCGCACCGACCTCGCCGTCGCGCTGGCGCGGATGGTGGCCGAGGATCCGCTGATCGTCAGCGATCAGGAGTTCGTGGAGCTGCGCGAGGAGTTCAGCGAGGAGGAGATCGTCGAGCTCGTCGCGTTCATCTGCCTGGTGAGCGTCGCGGGCCAGATGTTCGGGGCGGTGATGGGGCTCGAGGCCGCCGACGCCGAGGAGGCCGCCGATTACCAGCTGGTGCTCGCCCGCCAGAGCCAGAAGCGCGCAAGTTGAGCGACGCACTCGCACTCCAGGAGCTGCTCGACGCCCGCGCGATCGAGCAGCTGCTCGTCCGTTACTTCGACCGCGTCGACGCCAACGACCCCGATGGCGCGTCGCTGTGCTTCAGCCCCGATGTCGAGTTCGAGATCATGATCGGCAAGCGCAAGCACGGGCGCGAGCGGTTCGCCCGATCACTGGGTCGAGTGCTCGACCTGTACGAGCGAACCAGCCACCACATCGCCAACTTCAGCGCCCAGCTCGACGGCGACGCCGCAGAGTTCAGCGCATATGTGTACGCCTATCACCGGATGCGCGACACCGGCGAGCCGTGGCACCTGTGGGCCCGGCTGCACGATCGCGTGCAGCGGACCGACGACGACTGGCTGATCACCGAGCACGTCCTGATCGGCCTCGACGCCGTGCCCGATCGGCCCGACATCCCGCGCGAGTGGTACGTCGGCCACCCCGGACGCCGAACCCGGGGGTGAGCGCGATGGCCAGCCGACACGAGCAGCTGCTCCAGCAGATCGCGGTGCTCGGCCCATCGGCGGCCGACGGCTACCGGCAGATCCGCGCGATCATCGACAGTGATGGTGCACTTCCGGCGGCGCAGAAGGCGCTGATCGTGGCAGTCAACGCCGCCCGCCTCCGCGACCCCGAGCTCGTCGCATCAGAACTGCGCCGGGCCCGGGAGCTCGGACTCTCGGAGCGGGAGCGGAGTGTCGCCGCCGTGGCCCTGCTCCTGTCCCGCGGAGAGAGTGCGGCGTCGCTGTTCGTTTCGGCGGATCAGCCGCTGGTAGCCGACGGGCCGCCGCTGGCGCCGCTGACGGTGTCACCGGTTGACTACCTGCGCGAGTACATGGCGACCGACACGCTCCCCGAGCGGATGACGCTGCTGGCCGATCGTGCGCCCGACGCGTTCGCGGGCTATGTCGCGATGCACCATGCCGGGTTGCGGGCAGACCGTGACCTCGCGCTGCTCGCAGAGCTAATCGTGTGCTCGATCAACGCGGCCGATCTGCGCAGCGACTTCGTCGCCATCCACGCGGCTGGGGCCCGCCGGGTCGGTGGCACCGATGCACAACTGGTCGAGGCCGTGCTGTGCGCGATCCCGGTGAGCGGGGTCGGCGCTTGGGCGGTCGCCGCTGCCGGCCTGTTCGGCTGAGCTCCGCTCAGCGCGCGCGACGAGCGTCCGCTCGGCCCGCGGTCGGCGACGGTGGCTTGCGGCCGCGACCGGCGCAGCTCGGTCTTGATCACCTTCTCGGTCGGGGTGCGGGGCAGCTGCGTCGAACAGTTCGAGGTACCGCGGGACCGCGAAATACGGGAGCCGCTCGTCGCACCACGCCCAGAAGGTCTCGGGGTCGAATCCGACGCCGGGTCTGAGCACCAGGCACGCCTTGATCTCATCCTCTCCGCCCTCCTCATCGGCGCCGACTGCCACGACCGCCGCCTCCGCCACGAGCTCGTGGGCTGCGAGCACGTGCTCGACGTCGGCCGACGCGACGTTCTCGCCTCGGCGCCGGATGCGGTCCTGCATGCGATCGACGAAGTGCAGCCTCCCGGCCTCGTCGACACAGCCCGCGTCGCCGGTGTGGAACCACAGGTTGCGAGTGGCGTCGGCCATCTGCTCGGGGGCGCCCAGGTAGCCGCGCGCGAGCGTCCACGGCAGCCGGTTGCGTACGACGATCTCGCCCACCTCACCCGCCGCTAGCTCCTCCTCGCGGTCGTCGACGATCCGTAACTCGTAGAACTCGTGTCCGATCTCCCCGGCCGAGGTGTCGGGGGAATCGTCGACCAGGCGTCTGGCGACCATGCCGGTCTCGGTCGTACCGTAGGAGGTGACGATTCGCCGCACCCCGAAGCGCTCGCGGAACCGGGCGCTCAGCTCGGGGATGCAGGGCACCATCCAGACACCACCGAGCCGGTGGTTGCGGTCGACATCCGTCGAGGGCTGGCGCAGCACGAAGTCGACCATCACACCGAGCATCGAGGTGTGCGTCGCGCCCGAGGCTCGCACGCGGGCGAGCCAGCGGCTGGCCGAGAAACGCTCCTCCAATCGAGCCCGGGCGCCGACGATCATGCACCCGTACACGGTCATGTGCGCATTGATGTGAAACAGCGGCAGCTCGGACAGGTACACGCTGTCCCGGTCAAGACCGAGCAGCTCAGCATTGCGCTCATTGAGCAGGTGGCCGTGGGCGTAGGGCATCAGCGCCCCCTTGGAGCGCCCGGTCGTGCCCGATGTGAACAGCACCGCGTAGACGTCGGCAGGCGTCAGGGCGACGGCCGGCGGGCTGGCTGGGACCGGGACCTCGGCGAACGGACGCGCGGCCAGACCCGGAGGGAGCCGCGGCAGCGCCTGACCGCCGATCACGACCAGCTCCTTGAGGAACGGCAGCCGCTGCGCCGAGGCGAGCACGACTTCGACGAAGCGGTCCTCGACGACCATCAGCCGTGCCTCGGTGACGTTCGCGAGATGCTCCAGGAACTCCCCGCGGTAGTCGACGTTGAGCGGGGCGTGAAATGCGCCGAGCTTGTTCAGCGCAAACCAGGTCAGGACGAACTCCAGCCGGTTGCCGGTCATCACCAGCACCCGGTCGCCGCGACTGACGCCGCGACGGGCCAGCCCGGCGGCGAGCCGGTCGCTGCGCTCGTCGGCCTCGGCGTAGCTCAGGCTCGCCTCGCCGGCCGCGAATGAGAGAAACGGCCGGTCGCCGAGCTCCCGCGCCCGGTCACGCAGGAGCTCGGGAAGGACCCATCGGCTCCGGTCGGGGACGACCAGACCCCGGCCGGCCGGATCGCGAGCCGTCGCCAGGGTCACGCGCGCGCGCGGAAACCGATGTGCAGTTCGTGGAGCGCCCTTAGGAAGTACTGCGGCACGACTCGGAAGTCGTTGGCGCCGTCTGTGAACCACATCTCCTCGAAGCGGTCGGTGACCGCCTTGAAGCCGTAGTACAGCTCACGCCGCGCCAGCGGAGCCCCGAGACAGTGGTGCGTGCCGACACCGAAGGCAAGGTGCGTGCGCGGCTGCTTGCGCTCGAGGTCGATCTCCTCGGACCGCTCGTAGCGGCGTTCGTCGCGATTGCCGCCGCCGTAGCGAAGTACCACGATCGAGCCTGCCGGGATCGTCGTGCCATGCAGCTCGATCTCCTCCCCGGTCTCGCGCAGCAGCCCCTGCACCGGCGACTCGAGGCGCAGTACCTCCTCGACGAACGTCTCCAGATAGCGGTCCGGGTCAGACCGGAGCGTCTGCCACACGTCCGGATGCTCGATCAGCATCACGATCCCGGCCGCGAGGGCGTTGGTCGTCGTCTCCGAGCCGCCGACGAACAGGTCGGCCATCATTTCCGCGTGGAGCTCGTTGTCGGTAAGCGTCCGCCCCCACTCCGGAATCGTCGTGTTGACCAGGTCACTGAGCAGCGTGTCGTCGGGTTCGCGGCGAAGCCGCTCGAACAGCGGCTGGAAGTAGTTCTGCGCCTCGACCTCGAGCTCGGCCGAGCGGTAGCGCTCCTCGGGGCTCTGCATCAGTCCCATCCGCTTGATCCAGGCGTCGGTCCAGGTCTTGATCCGCAGCATGTCCTCCTCGGGTACGCCGACTTGGCGGCCGATCACATACAGCGGCAGCGGGACGGCGAACTGGCTGACCCACTCGCACTGTCCGGCGTCGATGAATGAGTCGATCAGCCGCCCTGCCAATGAGTCGACATAGGGATCGATCTCCCTGATCCGGGAGGGACGGAAGGCCTTGTCGAACATCCGGCGCATCTGCATATGCTCCGGCTCGTCGCGGCCGTCGAGTGTCGCGGCCGGCACCCAGCCCTTCTGCTCGAACAGCGCCGCGATCTTCTCGTCGATTGCCGCGGCTTCCAGCAGCGCCTTGGCCTTCTCGGGGTCAAGCGAGCCGAGCGCCTGCTCGGTGTTGCCGGCGCCGTTGCCGACGCGGTTGGTGAACCGCGTGGTGTCGAGCAGCGCGGCGCGGATGTCGTCGTAACGAGTGAGCACATACCAGCCCGTGACCGGGTCCACCCAGACGGGCGCCTGGTCGCGCAGCGCCTTGTAGGCGTGATACGGGCAGTCGAGCGTTTCCTGCTCGAAGAAGTTGACATCGGGCATTGTCTCGGCCATCTCGTTCCTCTCTCGTAAGGCTCCTCATCAGGCTATGAACACGGCGTGAGCATCTCTGTCGGGCCCAGGAGCCGAGACCAGTGCGCCTCGGCCAGGCTCGATTCCGTCAAGTGAGAGATCGACCGCCCAGGGCACCGTGCCGGTGTCCGGCAGTTGGTGATCGTCCCAGCCTCCGGCGGGTCGCCCATCGAGCGCTCCGGCCGCGATCGAGGACCCGCCACGGACGAGCAGAGCCCAGCCGGGCGGCGCCGCCGCGGCGCGCTCAGCGGTCAGCTCGCCCTCCACCTCGACCAGGAGCGCCGGCACGCACAGCGCCGGTGGCCCGGCACCGTTGTTCCACCGCCCGCCGAGCGCGTGCGCCTGTCCGCCCGTGTCCGCCAGCGCCAGCCGCAGCCTCGCGCGATCGCCCTGCGGTCCCTGATCGCGGGCGCGGCCCTGCAGCAGGGCGCGCCTCACGTCGTAGGAGTCATACCAGCTTGTGAGCTCGCCGATCAGGCCGTCGCGCATGTCGAACACGTCGACTGCATCGAAGCTGAGGTGATACCCGTTGGCGAGATCTCCCTCGTAGTGGATGTTGACCGTGGCCGTGTTCCCGGAGATCACGACCCGGACCGGGTCGTCGTAATGCACCGGGTAGATACTGAGCGCGGAGCGAAAGTAGGCCTGGACCGCTTGGCGGCCTTGTTTGCGGGGAAAGCCGGGGGCCTCGAGCTCGGCCTCCTCGTGAAACAGCTGTCCCAGGCCATCCCAGTCCTCGGCGTTCATCCGGTCGAAATACGCCTGCTACGAGTTCACGCACATTCATCTCGCTGCATCCTCCGCTGTCGTGACTGACCGACGGAGCCTACCTGGCTCGGGGCCCGGGTTCTACCGGACGTTTGGTTGAACGATTGCCGTCCGTCTCAGGCCGTGGCCGGAGCGCTGAGCATCTTGCGGGCGTAGGCGGTGTCGTACCAGTTGGTCATCCGCTCGATCCGCCCGTCTCTCAGGTCGAACACGTCGATCGCGTCGAAGGTGACCTCGCGGCCGTCGGCCGTGGTGCCGGTGAACGTCACCTCGACCGTCACGGTATCGCCGCCGTGGATGATCCGGGTCGGCTCGTCGCGGTGCTGGCGCCACGGGACGAACAGCTTCGAGAACAGGTCCATCACCTGCTCGATCCCATCTCGCGGCCGGGCACCGACCGCCCGCAGCGTTCCGTGCTCGTGCCACAGCTCTCGCATCTGGGCCCAGTCTTCGTGATCGAGGCAGTAGAAGTAGCGACTGACGGTCTCGTCGTTGCTCATGCACCCAGCTCCTTCTCGTCGGTGTTGGCGATCGTCTGCTGCCAGTGAGCTTCGAGCCCGGCCGGCAGCGCATCGAGCTGTACCCGCGGCCGGACGAGCCGACCGATGTCGTCGATGGTGTGCACGCGGGCACGGTCCCCGAGCGAGCCCGGGAGCCGGATCACGGCCACGTCCAGCCCCCACTGCTCGCGCTCGTCTCGCAGGGCGGCAACGAAGGCGTCGCTGTCGAGGCCCCCGTCGTGATCGACGTCGAGCACTCGGATCGCCGGTCGGCGCAATCGGGCCGCCGCGAGGCCGAGGTGGGCCTCCGTCGCAGCCCAGTCCGCCGCCGCGGCGCCGGCTGGTTGCTCCGACGTGCAGACGTGGCTGACGCCGCGCGCGCGCGCCACCGGGGCGGCGGCCGGGCCGACGAGCCAGATCGGGAGCTCGATCTGGGCCGGCGCCGGCATCACCCGCAGCCTGCGCTCGACGATCTCGTTCTCCGGTCGTCCGGCTGGGATCTTCCAGCGTGCCCCGTGGTGCGAGAACGGGCGGGGGGCGGTCGCGGCCAGGAGCACATCGGCGCTTTCCCCCAGTAACTCGGTGCCGCCCTGCGGATCGCTGAGCACGAGCACGAGCCGCCCGTTGGCACAGTTGTCGGCGACCACCGCCTCCTCGGCGATCCGCAGCGGATGGGATCCGGCCCGCACGCACGCAACCAGGCGTAGCACCGACGTGACCGGGGCCAGGGACGCGACCGTTGCGAACGTCTCCGTCGCGCCGGCGAAACCGTTGGGCGTCGGGCCCAGCCAGGCCAGGTCGATGCCGGCGCGTTCACACGCGCTCGCTTGCCGGGCCAGGCTCGCGAGCACCGGCTCCCCCGCCGAGGCCTCGAGCACGAGCCCGAGCCTCATACCGACACCCCGGCGAGCGCCGGCAGCACCTGCTCGGCGATCATCCGCATGTTGTCCCGATGATCAATCGCCAACCCGTCGCTGGTCAGGTGCATCACGACCAGGTCGATCCCGGCGCCGGCCAGTTCGGCCAGGCCGGCGGCAATCTCCTCGCTGGTCCCGATCAGCGCCGCATCGACGGCTCGGCCGACCTGCTTGTCGAGCGCGTCGGGAAGCGAGAAGCCCGATTGGCCCTTGAGCAGGAACCAGGAGCCCATGTACTCGCGCATCGTCGCGTCGACCGCCGCCCGGGCACGCGCGGCCTCGTGCTCGTCACCGCCGGTGACCCACCCGTGGCGCAGAACCGCAGCGCGCGGCACCGGTTCCTGCACCGCGGCTGCGGTTTGGCGCACGAGCTCGAGGGCACGTTGCACCTGCGCGATCGTGAGCGTCTGAGGGAGCAGCACGCCCGCGCCGTGGCGCACCGCGCGCTCGATCGCCGCTGGTGCCATCCCGCCCACCCACACCGGGGGCATCGACCTGCCCTGCGCCCGGCGCTCGGCGAGCGCCTCCAACGCCGCTTCCATCCGCCGCCCGCGGTCGCGGCGCGCGAGCCCGAAGCCGTCGAACTCAGGGTCGCGATAGCCGAGGCCGACACCGAGCTCGAGCCGCCCGTCGGCGAGCCGCTGCATTCCCGCCACCTGCTCGACGACCTCCTCACGCTCGCACAGGGGCACCAGGGCAATGCCGGTCCCGACCCGCAGCCGCGAGGTCGCGCCGAGGACCGCGCCGGCTGCGACCAGCGGCGCCGGACACCAGCCGTCGTACCAGAAGTGGTGCTCGGCAATCCACAGTGAATGGAAGCCGAGCTCTTCCGCCAGCTGCCCGTCCCTTACCAGCTCGGCGTAGAGCCGCGCGTGCGAGCCCGGCAACGACGCCGTTGCGCGCATCGCCCACAGTCCGACTCCGACGTCCACTCGCGCGATCCGATCAGGCAGGAGCCAGTCGCGTCCGGCCTGATGAGCCGGAGGAGTCGGGGAGTCCGAGGAATCCGAGGAGTGCGCGGAGCGGAAGCGATCCACGCGCTCCAGCGCGGCCTCGGCCTCGGCCGCGATCTCCGCGACGATCTCGGCCGCGGGCAGCACCGCCTTGATCCGCCCGATCCCCTGACCGCCGATCATCATCCCGGTCTCCATGTCGCCCTCGAGCGCGCCGCGGCGCATCGCCGCTCCCTCGATCGCCATCCGCTCGAGGCGCGATGCGCCCTGAGCAACGAGGCGCTCGACCTCGCTGGTGAAGCCGTTGCGGATGAAGCGCGCGGGACCGAAGAAGCAGGGGACGACCTCGGTCTGCGTCTCGTCGGCGTCGACGATGAAACGCTTGTTGCCGTCGTGGTACTCGCACTCATCGGCCGCGAGGAAGCGCGATCCGATGTAGCCCATCTCCGCCCCCAGCGCCAGCGCGCCGGCCAGCGCGGCCCCGTCGACCACGCCCCCGGCACACAGGACCGGGATGTCGACGGCGGCGGCGACCGACGGCACCAGCACGAACGTATGCACCGGCTGGTGTCCGACGTGACCGGCGGCCTCGAAGCCGGTCGCGATCACCGCGTCGATGCCCTCGCGCTCGGCGGTCAGCGCGTGCCTGACGTTGGAGACCGCGTGGAAGTGCAGCATCCCGGAGTCGCGGAAATCCTGGTTGAGACCGAACGTGTTCGGATGGCCTCCGGAGGTCGTCAGCACCAGGAGCTGGGCAGCGACCTTGGGTCGCGCTCGCGCTCCTCGAGGATCGCGCGCAGCACGTGCGGCGCGTCGGGCTGTTCCTGGGCGATTCGCACGTTGATCGCGAGCGGCTTGTCGGTCAAGGACACGGCGAGCCTGATGCCCTTGCGGATCTGCTCGACGACCTGTGCGACCTGGCCCTCCACGTCCTCGCCCTTGGCGCCCTCTTCGAGCACCAGCGCGGGTTGCGCCAGCGTGCCCAGCGCGCCGGCCTCCGAGATCGCCGCGGCGAGCCGGGCGAGCGTGATCGGGCCGATTCCTCCCATGCCCGATTGCATGAACGGATGCTCGATCCCGATTCGCTCCGAGAGCGGTGTTCGTAAGCGAGATGACGGCCTCCTCTTGGCTAGGCTTGCAGACCTTCGTCCCGGCGCCTAACATGAGTCATGATAGGCAGATTGGTGTGATGCGATGCTGACCGAGCCCGATGATTTGCTGCTGCATCAGACGTTCGACACGCACGAGCGCGTGTTCATGGACGACCCCAGATGGACGGAGCGGTTCATCATCGAGGTCCACGATCGAGACGGCGAGATGCTGATGCACACCGGTCTCGGCATCTACCCGAACACGAGCTACATCGACGGCTTCGCCGTCGTCTGGCAGGACGGCGAGCAGCGCAATCTGCGCGTCGGGCGTACCCGCGAGGGCGACCAGTGGCGGCTCGGGGCCGGCCCACTCGGGTTTGAGATCGTCGACCCGATGCGGACGTGGCGTATGCGCTGCGAGCCCGGCGACCACGGGTTCTCGTTCGACTTGACGTTTCGGCGCCGGACGCAGCCCTTCCAGATGCCGACTCAGCGCATCGAGCGCGACGGCTTCCTCGTCGTCGGCTACTCCCATTTCGTCCAGGCCGGAACCTATTCGGGTTGGATGGAGATCGATGGGCGCCGCCACGACTGCGAGGGCTGGACCGGGGAGCGCGACCGCTCCTGGGGAGTGCGCCCGGCTTCGGCTCGGGTCCGCCGCGGCCTGCACACCTGGCTGCCGATGCAATGGGATGACCTGTCGATCTGGATCTGGACCCACGACGACGCGACGGGCGTGCAGGATGGGCTGTGCGGCGCGATTCGGCCCGTCGCCGGAGGAGACGAAGAGCCGGGAATGCCGGTTCCGGTCGTGAGCTTCAAGCAGGATCTGGAGATCGAGTTGATCGGCGAGCACCGGGTCCTGCAGGGCGGCCGGCTGCAAGATCGAGGGGCAGGACGGGTCGCGGTACGAGATCGAGGTGACGCCGCTCGCGCCGCTGATGTCGCTGATCGGCGGGGGCTACGGCGGCCAGCACGCCCAGGGAACGCCAAAGGGGGATCTGTTCGTCGAGTCCGAGCGCTGGCGCACGGACCCCGACAGCTTCGCCCAGATACCGCACTCGATCCTCGAGCGGACCTGCATGTTCAAGCGCGCGGATGGCCGCGTCGGCCACGGGGAATTCGAGCTCTGCATCGGTCGCTACGACCCCAAGGGCCTGGGGGACGTTGGCTAGTGCTGCGGTAGCCGCCGTCGGGGCGCCCGCGGGCACGGCGCACATCGGCGAGGTGCTGCGCCGCTCGGCGGCAGCGGTGGGCGAGCGCGACGCGATCGTGTTCCCCGACGCGCGCCTCACCTTCAGCGAGCTCTACGAGCGCGCCCTGCAGCGCGCCGGGTCGTTCCGCGCGCTCGGCCTCTCGCCCGGCGACCACGTCGGCCTGCTGCTCACGAACCGTCCGGAGTTCGCCGAATTGCTCCTCGGCGCGGCGATCGCCGGCTGCGTGTCGGTGCTGATCAACGCTCGCTACAAGGCCCATGAGCTGCGGCACGTTTTGGCGGACGCTGAAGTCAGAGTCCTGATCACATCGTCCGATGAGGTCGGCGAGGGCTACGACTTCCCGGCGCTGTTGGTCGAGGCGTTCCCGGAACTGGAGCGCCAGAGCCCTGGGGAGATCGCCATTGCGCGGGCGCCGATGCTGCGCCGGATGTTCGTGCTCGAGGCGCAGGCGGCGACGGCATTTGAGCCCTACGATCGCTTCCTCGAGCCGGCCGGCGGCGAGGACATTCGCTCGGCGGAAGCGGGGCTCGCGGACCGATCGAGCGACGAGCCGCTGCTGATGCTCTACACGTCGGGAACGACGTCGGCGCCCAAGGGATGCGTGCTCAGTCATGTCAACGTGGTCGGGAAGGGGATCGCGTTCGCGGAGATCTTCGACCTCGGCGCCGGCGAGCGCATCTGGAACCCGCTGCCGGTGTTCCACGTCGGCTTCGCGATGCCGCTCGCCGCGGCGCTCGCGGTCGGCGCGACGGTGGTGACGATGCGGCGATTCGAGCCATCGGCGGCGGTGCGCCAGCTCGCCGCAGAGCGGATCACGCACGCGTTCCCGGCGTTCCCCCAGCTCTGGCAGGGAGTCGTCGACGATCCGGGGTTCGACGCCGCGGCGCTGCCACACCTGCGGCGGGGGCTGCTGGTGGGGCCGGCCGACCTGCTGCGCCGGATACAGCGGGCCACCCCAGCGTGCCCGTTCATCTCCTGTTACGGCATGACCGAGGGCACGAGCGTGTTCACCGCCCCGCTTCCGGCCGACTGCGAGGAGCTGCGGCTCGGGACCGAGGGGCGGCCACTTCCGGGGCTGGAGCTGCGGATCGTCGGCGTCGACAGCAGCGCTCGCGAGCTTCCGGCGGGTGAGCAAGGGGAGATCCAGATCCGCGGCTACTCCGTCGCCGCGGGCTATTACAACGCGCCCGAGCGCACGGCCGCGGCGTTCCTGCCCGACGGCTGGTTCCGGACCGGGGATCTCGGCTCCCTCGACGCTTCCGGCAACCTCTCGTTCCGGGGCCGGTCCAAGGACATGCTCAAGGTCGGCGGTGAGAACGTCGCCGCGCTGGAGGTCGAGAGCTACCTCACGACCCACCCTGAGATCGTGATGGCGCAGGTCGTCGGCGTATCCGACGCCAAGCTCACCGAGGTCGTGGCGGCGTTCGTCGAGCTGCGACCCGGGTCGTCGCTGACGCCGGCGGAGGTGGTGGAGTACTGCCGCGGGCGGATCGCGAGCTTCAAGGTGCCCCGCTACGTCACCATCGTCGGCGAGTGGCCGATGTCGGCGACCAAGATTCAGAAGGGGGCGCTCGCCGAGCTGCCGCTGGGGCCGCGGCTGTTCTGAGGCTCCTCGGGGGGGCGGGATTGGACCCGGAGCCGGAGGGTCGAGGCACGAACCCTCCCCGATTGCCCACCGCGCACGGCGATCGCGGTGCGGTCCGCTCGGGAAACCGCGCCGGTGAGGGTGCGGCCGGCCCCGATCGTGTCAGCACTCTGACAATTTCGGCTGCATACAGGGATACAGGGACAAACCGCGCGCGCCTGACGGGCCTTGGCTACATAAGCATGTGGGGCATGCTTATGTAACCAACGCCGCCCGCGAGCTTGCACTTTGGGCCTGTAAGCATGTCGCCGCAACGGATTTCGGCCCGTGCGGCCGCGCCCCTCACGGCCGCGCCCCTCCCGGCCGCGCCCCTCCCGGCCGCGCCCCTCACGGCCCACGTCCCTCACGGCCCACGCCCCTCCCGGATCCGCGCCTCCCGATGCCTGACGTACTCTGACGTCGACCCCGGCGCAACGCTTCCCGCTGGGTCGACGATCGCTTCCCAGGTTGCGAGCACTTCCTCGGGCGACAGTCCGGGCGCAACCACCCCGCCGGTCTCGGCGAGGTAGATGCGCGCCAGACGACCGCCGCCGGCGCTGATGATCTCGCCGTTGACCGGGCAGGACTCGTGCGCCAGCACCGCGATGACCGGTGAGACCTCTGCCGCCGCCCGGGATTCGTCGGCCGCCGCCTGCCTCGAGATCGGCGGCAGGCCGCTGTCGGCGCGCAGCTGCGGATCGGTGACCATCCGGGTCTCGGCGGCGGGTGCGAGCAGATTGACCCGGACGCCGTCGGCGGCCCCCGCCTGCGCGAGGCTGCGGCCGAGGCCAATCAGGGCGGCTTTGCAGGTCGAGTATCCGATCAGATGACCCGCGCCGAAGATCGCTGACGAGGTCGTGAGGACGACGCGGCCGTGGCCGCGGGCGGTCAGATGCGGCCACGCGGCGCGGGTCACGTTGAACGTCCCGGCGACGTGCACGGAGAAGTGACGCATCAGCACATCGAGCGGCATCTCCCCAAAGTGGTCGACCGTGAGGATTCCGGCGTTGTTGATCACCGCGTCGAGGCGGCCGTAATGGTCCAGCGCGGTCGCGACGATCGAGGCGGCACCCTGCTCGTCCGCAACGCTGGCGGTGCTTGGCACCGCCTGGCCGCCAGCGGCGACGATCTCCTGAACGACCGACTCAGCGGGACTCGGATCGTTCCCGGCCCCCGATAGCTCCGCGCCGAGGTCGTTGACGACGACATTGGCCCCACGGGAGGCCAGCAGCAGGGCGTGCGCCCGGCCGAGTCCGCGACCCGCACCGGTCACGACGACAGCGCGATCGTCGAACCGCAGCTCTTCCAACACGTCTCCTACTCCTACGACTGCCCGCGCGCAGTGGTGCCCGCGGGCAGCCTGCCGACGTCGGCCAGCGCCGGCGCCAGGACCGTGGCGACCAGCTCGGCGTGGCGGTCGGTGAGGTCGTCCGGCATGCCCGCGATCGAGGCCCACATGAAGATGTCGACGGCCGGGCGGTCGTGAAGCCAGGCGGTCAGGCGCGAGATCGCCTCCTGCGGGGTGACCACGTCGCAGCGAGGCGAGATCGGGGGATGGTGGCGCTCGCGCAGCGTCTGGACATCGACTGGGCCTCCGGCGAGCGTCAGCGCACCGGTCTGGCCATCTCCCCGTCCTTCGGCGCCGTAGCGGTTGTAGGAATCGCGCTGGTAGGAGATGTGCGGCGCGATGCGCGCCCAGGCCGCCTCCGGATCGTCGGCGAGGATGAAGTTGACGAGGCCCGATTGGCGCGCCGTCGCGGGGTCGCGAGCGCCCTCGCGCAGCCCGCGCTCATACGGCTCGACGAGCTCGTCTCCGAGCCACAGCAGTCCGGTGCCCAGGCGTCCTGCCATCCGCGCCCCGCGTGGACCCATCACGCCGAGCCACAGCGGCAGGGGATCCTGGACCGGAGGGGGCGTGGCCACGCCGGCTGACCACAGCTCGCGGATCTCGCGCACGCGCTGCTCGAGCAGCTCGAACCGCTTGCCGACATCCTGGCCGTAGGCGTCGAACTCGGGCACCCGGTAGCCGGCGCCGAGTCCCAGCTCGAGGCGCCCGGCGCTGAGGATGTCGACGGTCGCCGCCTGCTCGGCGATGTCGATCGCCGGGTGCAGCGGGGCCAGGACGACCGCGGTCCCGATCCGGACCCGCGTGGTGCGGACGGCGATCGCAGCACACACCTGGAGTGGCTGGCCCATGTACCCGTCCTCGAACATGTGGTGCTCGGTAACCCAGACCGAGCCGATCCCGAGCTGCTCGGCGCGCTCGATGCCCTCGAGCGCTCGGGCGTACATGCGCGTCCAGTCGCGCCGCCACCCGGGCGGGTTGCGCAGGTCGTAGTAGAGGCCAACCCTCATGGCTTGCGATGCTGCGACATGGTTGCAGTGCGTAACCTACCAACCGATTGTTTGAATGGTCGGCACGCGAGGACAACACCCGAGTGGTCGGACCGCCCCCTGACACCTGGGCGGTGACTCCGGACGCCGCCCGGGCGTTCGAGCTCGTGCCCGGCCTGTGGCGGTTGCGCCTCCCGCTCCCCTGGCCGGGCATCGGTGCGGTCAACTCCTACGCGCTGGCGCGTCCCGACGGCGGGCTCGTCGCTGGTCGACTGTGGCGGCGCGGGCGATCCGTCATGCTGGGCGGCGCTCGAGATCGCCGTTCAGCGCAGCGGCCACCGCATCGAGGACGTGCGCGAGGTCGTGCTCACGCACTACCACTCCGATCATGCCGGGCCGCTGCAGTGGCTCGTGCAGCGCTCGGGATGCGTCGTGGCGGGCCATCCAGCCCACGCCCATTTCACGGACGCCGGAGAGCGGCCGCAGGAGATCGCGGCGGCCCGGCGGCGGCGCGCGAGGGCCGAGGGGGTCCCGGCCGACGCGCTCGAGCTGTACGCCGATGTCAGCGAGGAGACCGAGGGCATCGACGCCCCGGTGCACCCACGACGCCTGCTGCGCGAGGGAGACCTGATCAGCACCGTGCACGGCAGCTGGCGCGTGCTGGAGATCCCGGGGCATTGTCCGTCGCACATCGCCCTGCACCAGCCGGATACCGGGATGCTGATCGTCGGCGATCTGCTCGCGACCGAGTTTCGCCCCTGGTACGACTACGGCTACTCCCCGGACCCGGTCGCCGAGACGCTCTCGTCGCTGGACCGGATCGAATCGCTCCCCGAGCTGTCGCTGGTGCTGCCCGGCCACGGTCGGCCGCTCGCCGATACCCCGGCACTCGTGGAGCTGCACCGGACCGGCATCAATAGCCGGCTGGAGGCCGTCAGGCGCGCAGTCGCGGAGGGGTCGCACACCGGCTACGACGTGACCCGGGCCGTGTTCGGAGATCAGCTCTCGGACATCGAGATCGTCTGGCGGACGGGCGAGACGGCGTCCTACCTGCGCCACGAGCGGCTCGCCGGGCGGATCGAGCGTGGCGAGACGGACGGTGTGTTCCGCTACGCGCTCGTCGCCGAAGTCGAGGCCGGCGATCCGGCCGGCTGATCGACCGCCGAGGCCCCGCCGAGCTCGGCCTCGAGCTGCTCGCCGAGCCGGTACTTCTGGATCTTGGTCGCCGACATCGGCCACTCCGAGACGAACCGAACGTAACGAGGGACCTTGAAGCTGGCGATTCGCGCCTGGCAGTAATCGATCACCTCGCGCTCGCTCAGCGAGGCTCCGGGGGCCAGCTCGAGAAATGCGGCCGGAACCTCCGTCAGTCGGGCGTCGGGGATCCCGACGACCTGCACGAGCTTCACGCCCGGCATCGTGGCGATCAGGTCCTCGACCTCCAGCGCGGCCACGTTCTCCCCGCCGACCTTGAGCATGTCCTTCAGGCGCCCGTGGTAGATGAGATGCCCGTCGGCGTCGAGCGAGCCGATGTCGCCGCTGTGGAAGAACCCGTCGGCGTCGATCGCCGCGCGCGTATGCTCCTCGTCACGGTAGTAACCCGCGAGCCGGTTGACGCCGCGGACGGTGATCTCGCCGCGCTGGCCGACCGCCGCCTCCTCGCCGGTCTCGGGAACGGCGATCCGCACCTGGTTGCCCGGCATCGGGCGCCCGCAGGTGGTCAGCCGCTGCTCATCGGTGTCCTCGACGCCGTGATAGGCGAGCGTTCCACACAGCTCGGTCATGCCGTAGGCGCCGACCAGTCGCGCCGGGGCGAACGCATCGACGACGAGTTGCTGGGTATCCGGCGGGGCGATGTTCATCACCATTCGGGCCCCTAACGGGCGCAGCTCGGCGAACCGCGGGTGATGCATGATCGCCATCGTCACCGGGGGGAAGCAGGAGTAGACCACCGCCGGGCGGTCGGCGGCGAGCATCTCGATCGCGACATCCGCGTCGAAATGGCTCATCGACGCGTACGACGCGCCGGCCGAGAAGCACGCCGTCATCGGCAGCAGCGAGGCCATGTGGAACATCGGCATCGGGTCCCAGAAGTGCTCCGCGTGGCTGAGACCGAACTTGACCGCGACGGCGCGGGCGTTGGCGGCAAGCGAGCGATGCTCGATCACGCACCCCTTCGGCAGCGCGGTGGTGCCGGACGTGTACATCACCAGCACCGGATCCTCGCCGCGGGCGCGGTGGAGGTCCTGCTCGCCCGACACCGCCCCGCGCGCCAGGTCCAGCTCGGTCAAGAAGCCGGCCTCGCGCCGGTGGCCGAGGAGGACCGCGCTGCGCAGCTCGGGGGCGGCGGCGAGCCGCAGATTGCCCGGGTCGTCGGCCTGTGCCAGGTCCGGCAGCACGCCGGTGACGAGCCCCGGCAGGTCGACGTGGTCGTCCATCGCATCCGAGGTGATCAGGGCATGCATTCCGTTCGAGAGCACGTGCTGGAGCTCGCGCGACTTGAAGCGGACGTTGATCGGGATCGTGATGACTCCGAGCGTCGAGGCTCCCATCAGCAGCTCGACCAGCTCGGGGGAGTTGGGCATCAGCAGGCCGATCGCGTCGCCACGGTCGAGGCCGAGGCCGAGCAGCTGCCGGGCGCGCTGTTCCGCACGCTCGGCCAGCTCGGCGTAGGTCAGGCGTACGCCCGGGAAGACGAGCGCAATGGTGTCCGGGGACCGTGCCGCTCGCTCGAACAGGAGGGCCGCGGTGGTATCCGTCGTCGACGGGATCGTGCTCACGGTTTCTCGCTTGGGCTGCGACCGGCCTCGTACCGGTCGCGAGCCGTAATCTACCAAACGATTGATTGATCAACCCCTCCATGACGAGCCGTGGCCACCGCTCGCCGCCGACCGCGTCGGCGATGCGGTGCGGCGCCTGGCCGCAGGAACAGAGGACGCTTCGCTCCGTGCCCAACTGCACGGCCTGGCGACGGTCGTGGGGCTGCTTCCCACCCAGCAACGGAACGACCCCCGTCGCGAGCAGCTCCGCCGAGCGCTGGCCGAGGCCCTGGAGCAGGATGACGAGCCCGCCGTCCTCGCCGCAGCTGCGCAACTGGCCGCATGGGACCGCTCGATCGCGCAGACGGTCGACTGGTCGGCGGTGAGCGGTGGCTGACGCCGCCCTCCTGGCCGGCCGGCTCCGCACCTGGCTCGCGACCCAGGGCGTGGACGCGCAGGTGGAGGTGACCGGGCGCGCGACCGTCGGCCTCTCGCAGGAGACATGGTTCGTCCGCGTCGAGACTGGCGAGGAGGAGCTCGACGCGGTCCTGCGGCTGCCGACGCGGGCGTCCGGGCGCCAGGCGATCCTCGGCCAGCGACTCGCGCTCCAGGCCGTTGCCGGCAGCGAGGTCCCGGCCCCGGAGCTGTTGTGGTTCGACGACGGCGCGGAGAACCCGTTCGAGCGGCCGCTGCTCGTGATGCGCCGCGTGCCGGGGACGGTGCCGGTGGGCTGGCACTCGGTGCCGGAGCCGCAGCGGGAGATCCTTGCGAGCCAGGCGGTCGACGTGCTGGCCGCGCTGCACGCGGTCGACTGGAGCTCGCTCGCGGTGCTGGTCAGCCCCGAGCGCCCCGCGCCGACAACGCTCGAGTGGTACAGCCGTCACCTCGAGCGCTTCGCGCCGCTGCCGCTCGTGCTGCAGGCGGGGTTGTGGTGGCTGCGCCGCCACGAGCCCGGCGCCGAGCGGGGCGTCGCGCTCGTGCACGGGGATTTCCGGATGGGCAACCTCGCGGTCCAAGCGGATCGGATCACCGGGGTGCTGGACTGGGAGATGGCGGCTCCCGGCGATCCGCTGGCCGACCTCGCGTGGTGCTTCATCCCCGTCTGGGAGCTCCCCGGGGTCGACGAATCGGCCCTGATCGCGCGCTACGCCGAGCGGGCCGGCAGCACGCCCGATCCCGAGCATCTGCGCTGGCATCGCGTGCTCGGATACGTTCGCCTGGCGTACTACGCGCTGTCGGCGACCACGGCGTTCGACTCCGGACGCTCGAGCGATCTGCGGCTCGCCGCGCTGCGACTGCAGTTGCCCGTCCACCTCGACCGGCTGGCGGCGACCCTCGCGGCGAGGGCCAGCCTAAACCTGACCGCGGGCTCCGACTACAACCCGAGCGAGCGGCCGATGATCTCCTTCATGATCTCGCTGGTCCCGCCGTAGATGCGCTCGACCCGGGCGTCGCGCCAGCGGCGGGCGATCTCGTACTCCTCCATGTAGCCGTAGCCGCCGTGCAGCTGCATGCCGAGGTCGACCGCCCGGAACTCGAGCTCGGTGCTCCAGAGCTTCGCCTTGGCTGCCTCGGTGCCGGACAGCCGTCGCTGCACATGCGCCTGCAGACAGCGGTCGATGTAGACCCGGGCTATCGAGACCTCGGTCGCCAGCTCGGCGAGCGAGAAGCGGTTGGCCTGGAAGCTCCCGATCGGCTGGCCGAACGCGTTCCGGGAGCGCACGTGCTCGAGCGTGATCTCCAGTGCCTGCTCTGCGTTCGCGGCGGCGGTGGTGGCGATCGACAAACGCTCCTGGGCGAGGTTGCGCATCAGATGGTTCAGCCCGCGCCCCTCCTCGCCGATCATGTTCTGCGCCGGCACCGGCACCGATTCGAAGAACAGCTCGGCGGTGTCCTGAGCGCGGCGGCCGACCTTGATCAGCTTGCGCCCGCGCTGGAAGCCCGGCATGTCCGACTCGACGACGAACAGCGCCAGGCCCTCGGTGTCGCGCCCGCGCACGCGCGCGGCAACGATCACGAGGTCGGCCAGAATTCCGTTGGTCACGAACGTCTTCGAGCCGTTCAGCTCCCAGTGCTCGCCGCGCCAGGTGGCGGTCGAGGTGATCCCGCGCAGGTCCGATCCGGCTCCGGGCTCGGTCATTGCGATCGCGACGATCCGCTCTCCCGAGCACACCGCCGGCAGCCACCGAGCGCGCTGCTCCTCGCTGGTCAACTCGAGCAGGTAGGGCAGGACGATGTCGTTGGTGAGCGAGAAGTTGTCGTAGACGGTGCCGGTGTACGCGACCTCTTCGTTGATGATCGCGTTGAAGCGGAAGTCCTCGATCCCGGCGCCGCCGAGATCCTCGGGCGCGGCAAACGCGACGAATCCCTGGGCGGCCGCCTTGGTCCAGAACGACCGATCGACGAGCCCGGCCTGCTCCCACGCCTCGGTGTGGGGCACCGCCTCGCGGATCAGGAACCCGCGCACCGACTCGCGGAACGCGTCGT
This sequence comes from uncultured Solirubrobacterales bacterium, assembly GCA_963769695.1. Taxonomy (GTDB): domain Bacteria; phylum Actinomycetota; class Thermoleophilia; order Solirubrobacterales; family Solirubrobacteraceae; genus Palsa-465. The sequence continues at coordinate 729,235 of CAVYMX010000008.1, forward strand.
GCTCGTCGTCGAAGATCTCGCGGCGCAGGTCTCCCTTTGCCGGCGCTGAAGCTGCCATCAGTCCCGCCCGATCCTGCGGGGGTCACGCGCGGACCGCTGCCCCAGGAGTAATCGATGCCCGCGACGAGATACGCCCGCGTTTGACGGGGGTCGATGATGTCATCGAGGATGATGTTCGCCGCCGCCTCCCAGGGCTGAGCCTCGGTGGCCCACTCGAGCTCGAGCGCGGCCATCAACTCGTCGTGCGCGTCGCTCCCGTCCTCCTCGAGGACTCGCTCCAGGCGCCGGCGGTGCACGGTCCTGACGCCGGTGTCGGGCGCCATGAAGCCCATGTCGGCGGTCGGCCACGCCACCAGCAGGTCGGGGTGGACCGGCCGTCCGCCGAGGGCGATGTGACCGCCACCGTAGGCCTTGCGCACGACGACAGCCAGCTTCGGCACAGTCGCCCGCGCCAGCCGCTTGACGACGCTCTCATAGCCCGCCAGGATCCCGCCGCGTTCGGCGTCGGAGCCGATCATCAGACCGGGCACGTCTTGGAGGAACACGAGCGGGAGGTTGAAGGTGTCGCACAGGTCGACGAACGCCGCCTCCTTGGTCAGCGCCGGGACGTCCATCACGCCGGCGCGCTGCATCGGCTGACTGGCGACGACGCCGACCGGATGACCCTCGAGCCGGGCGAACGCGCAGATCACGCTGCGTCCATATCGCTCGCACCACTGCATGATCGAGTCGCCGTCGAAGATCGACTCGAGTACACGGCGCATGTCGTAACCGCGCCGCGGCTGAGTGGGGACCAGCGTCAGCAAGCGCTCGGGGTCGCGGGTGGGTGCCGCCGGCGCGGCGACCGGCGCGGGTAGCTGCGCCGAGTCGGGCATGTAGGACAGGAAGCGCTTGACGGCCGCAAACGCCGCCTCCTCATCGTCGACGACCATGTGAACGCTGCCGCTCTGCTCCGCGGCCACCGCCGGACCCCCGAGCTCGGTGGCGGAGATCTCCTCGCCGATCGCGCCTCGGATCACGGGCGGACCCGAGAGCGCCACGGCGGCGTCGCTCGACCATCACCACGAAGTTCCCCATCGCCGCGTGCAGCGCCGCGTCTCCGAAGCTCGGCCCGACGACGGCCGAGATCCGGGGAACGTCGGGACAGCCTGGCGGCGACTGCAGGAAGGTCGCGAAGTCGAACGGCACGCCCGAGAAGCGCCAGCCCAGGAGATCAGGCAGCCGCCCGCCGTCGTTGTCGCTCAGGCATACCAGCGGCAGCCCCTTTCGGCCCGCCCACTCGGCGATGCGACCCTGCTTGCGCATATTGACCGGGGCGGTCGTGCCGGTCAGCACGGTGGTCTCGACCGCGATCACGCAGACCTTGCGCCCGGCCAGTCGTGCGAGCCCGGTGATAACGCCGTCGCCGGTGGTGACGACCCCCTCGCGGCGCAGCTCGGGCTCGGCGAACATCCCGAGCTCGTACCAGGAGCCGGGGTCAAACAGGCGCTCGAGCCGCTCGCGCGCGGTCAGGCGGCCCGACTCATGGATCCTGGCGACGCGGTCGGGTCCTCCGGCCTGGAGCGCCTCGGCGCGCCGACGCTCGAGAGCGGCGACGAGATCGGCCGCCGTCTCTTCGGTGGTGCTGTTGGTATCCGATGCCATCTCGATCAGCGCCCCTGGAAGCGCGGCTCGCGCCGCTCCTCGAAGGCAGCGATGCCCTCCCGGAAGTCGTCTGTGCCTTGTAGGTAACCCACACCGTCGATTGCATGCTGATAGGCCGCAGGTGCCTGCACGCCCAGTAACTGCTTGCCGACGGCCAGCGCCAGTGGAGCCCGGGCGGCTACTCGCTGCGCGAGTTTCTTGGCAGTCGCGACGTGCTCGCCCGCGGGTGTCACGACGTTGACCAGTCCGGCCAGCCTCGCCTGCTCGGCGTCGAGCGTCTCGCCGGTGAAGATCATGTACTTCATCCAATGCAGGTTGACGTGTGCCAGTCCGCGCGCGACACCCGGACCCGGGACGAGGCCGACCATCGCCTCGGGTGTGCCGAATCTGGCCGTTTGATCGGCGACGACGATGTCGCACACCAGCGTCAGCTCGCAGCCGCCGCCGAGCGCGTGGCCGTGGACCGCGGCGATCGTCGGCTTGGTGAAGCGCTCGACCGCCTCCATCGCCCCGATCGCCTCCCTCAGGTAGGCGCGGCGATCGCCGGCGTGGGTCAGCTCGCCAAAGCCCTCGATGTCGCCGCCGACCGAGAAGCAGCGCCCGGCGCCATGTACGACCAGCACTCGAACTTCCGGATCGGATTCGGCGCGATCGAGCACGCCGACGAGCTCGCCCCAGAACGCGCGGGTCATGGCGTTGAGCTTCTCGGGCCGATCCAGCGTCGCCCAGGCGACCGGGCCGTCGTTGCGGTACGCGAGCATGGACGGAGGATCCTACAGTGCATCAGTGGCCAATTTCTACCGGCCGCTTGTTTGATTTTCAGCGCGGGGGCGAGCCCACCGAGACCGCTTCGCCGGCTTCCAGCTCCTTGATCAGAGCCTGGCGCAGCGGCTCCTTCTGGACCTTGGTCGCAGACATCGGCCACGCCGTGACAAAGCGGATGTAGCGCGGCTCCTTGAAGCTCGCGATCTGGCCGCGGCAGTGATCGAGCAGGTCCTCCTCGCTGGCGCTGGCGCCCGGGCGCAGCTCGACGAACGCCGCTGGCACCTCGACCAGCCGCGGGTCGGGCACGCCCACGACCTGCACGAGCTTGACCGCCGGGTGCAGTGCGAGATGGGCCTCGAGCTCGGCCGGGGCCACGTTCTCGCCCCCGACTTTCAGCATGTCCTTCAGGCGGCCGAGGAACCGCAACCGGCCCGCGGCATCGAGCGAGCCGTGATCGCCGGTGTAGTACCAGCCGCGCCGAATCGAATTGTGCGGCGGTCTTGTCCGGGTCGCGGTAGTAACCCTGACAGACGGTCACGCCGCGAATCGCGATCTCCCCCGACGCGTCGGTAGGCATCGGCTCGCGGGTGACAGGGTCGACGATCCGCACTTCGGTCCCGGGCAGCGGCTCCCCGACCGTCTCGACTCTGGTCTCCAGGTCGTCGTGCATCCGGTTGTTGGTGATCGGCCCACCGCCCTCGGTCAGGCCGTACAGCGACAGCTGGGTGACATGGGGCAGCGCCGCCTGCATCTGGCGCAGCGTGTCGGGTGGCGCCACGTTCAGGATCCCACGGGCGGCCGGCAGATCGGTCGCGAGGAAGCCCGGATGGGTGAGCACGGCCTGGGTGATCGGTGGGTAGGCGGGGTAGAGGATCGTCGCCCCCTCGCGCTGGAGCAGCGACAGCGCCCGATCCGCCTGGAAGAACGTGTCCGACACGAAGCTGGCGCCGGTGACCGCGCACATCAGGAGCGGGCCGATTCCGGCAAGGTGAAACAGCGGGCACGGCGCCCACAGACGATCGGCCGCCGTCAGGCTGTAGATCCGGGCCACGTCCGTCCAGCAGCGCACGAGCGCCTCGTGGGTGAGGATGCAGCCGCGGGGTTGCGAGGTCGTGCCCGAGGTGTACAGAATCAGCGCGGTGCCCCCGACGCGCACGCCGGCCCGGCGCCGTGCGAGCTGTTCCCCAGTCACCTGCGCGGCGAGCTCGCCGAACTGCTGCTCATCGAGCGTTCCCGGGCTGCGGCGATGACCGAGGACGGCGATGCTGCGCAGCCGCGGCGCGGCCTCCAGGTTCAGACGGCGGGGATCCGGTGCGCCGTCAAGACCGGGCAAGGCCTCCTGCAACAGACCGAGCAGGTCGACGTAGTCGTCGATCCGGTCGCTGGTCAGGATCGCGGCGAGCTCCGCGTTGGTGATCACGTAGGGCAGCTCGACCGCTCGGTAGCGGGTGTTGATCGGAACCAGGACCGCGCCGGCGAGCGCGATCGCGTAGATCGACGCGATGCATTCGGGGCCGTTGGCCATCAGCAGGCCCACGTGCTCGCCGGGCTCGACGCCGATCCCGATCAGTCCACGGGCGAGCGTCTGCGCTCGGTCGGCAAGCTCGGCGTATGACAGCCGCTCGTCGGGAAAGACGACCGCGTCGTCCTCGGGGTTCCGCGTCCGCGCGCGCAGCAGCGCGTCCCCGATCGTGATCGCTTCGGCCCAACCCTCGGTCTCAGTCCTCATGTCCCTACTCCTCTTGTGTGTCGGCGCGACACAGCGCCGCGCACCCGACAGTCTCGCGTGTCCGGGCGGTGGCCGCCGGCGTGGGAGGAGCGCCCGCCGGCGGCCAGCCCCGGTACAACCTCGCATCAGCCGCGGCAGCCCGTGCACGGCCGCCTCGACCTCGGTCTCGCGCGTCGAGGTAGGGAGCCCCGACACGCTTGGCGCACTGATAACACTTCCCCGACTGGGTGTCAACCAACTGTTTGGTAGAAGAACCAAACGTTTGGTAGAACTGGCTGTGGCTGCACCCACTGGGTCAAGCTACAGTGCGCATCATCAGAACCGTGCCTCGCGCCGGCCGAAAGGATCGTTGGTCAATCGATGGATATCTCGTTGTCGGATGAGCAGCAGCTTTCCGCGGACCTCCTCGACCCGGAGGTGATCCAGGATCCCTACCCGTACCTGGCCGAGCTGCGGGAGCGCGACCCTGTCCACTGGAGCGAGACCCATCGCGCCTGGCTGCTGACCCGATATGACGACGTCGTGTCGGCATTCGGCGACGCGCGGATGTCCTCCGATCGCGTCAGGCCGCTGCTCGCGGCGATGACCGACGAGCGCCGACAGAAGGCCGGACGGGTGATGGAAATGATCCAGGACTGGATGGTGGTCAGCGACCCTCCCGAGCACACGCGCCTACGCCGCCTCGTTGCCAGCGCCTTCAGCCCGCGGCGAATCGCCGCCGGCGAGCAGCGCATTCGCGAGCTCGTGGACGACCTGCTCGATGAGTTCATCGAGCAGGGTCACGACGACTTCGTGGCCAACTTCTCCTATCCCCTTCCGGCGACCGTGATCGCCGAGCTGATCGGCGCTCCGGCCGCGGACCGGGACCGCTTCCGCACGTGGTCCCAGGAACTCGCGATGATCGCGTTCGGGGCCGGCGGCGAGGAGCGCACTGACCGCCACGCCCGCGCTCAGCAGGGGCTCGAGGAGATGGTCGCCTACTTCGGCGAGCGCATCGACTACGCGGCCGAGCATCCGGGCGAGGACATGATCAGCGGCCTGCTCGAGGGCGACGGCGAGGGCAACGTCCTCGACCGCGAGGAGATGGAGGGGATGTGCGCGCTGATGCTGTTCGCCGGCCACGAGACGACGATGAACCTGCTCAACCACATGGTCCTCCACCTGACGCGCCACCCCGATCAGCTCGTGCTGATCCGCGAGCAGCCCGACCTCGTCAGCGGGGCGGTCGAGGAGGTGCTGCGCTACGACGGGCCGATCAAGGTGCTGCACCGCTGGGTCGTCGAGGACGTCGAGCTGCGAGAGAAGACGATCAAGGCGGGCGATCGCGTGTTCCTCGTGCTCTCGGGCGCCAACCGCGACGGCGAGCGGTTCCCCGACCCCGACACGCTCGACATCACGCGCAGCCCGAACCGGCACATCGGGTTCGGCCGCGGGGTGCACACGTGCATCGGCGCGCAGCTGTCGCGGATCGAAGGGCGGGTCGCGTTCTCCCGCCTGCTCGAGCGCCTGCCCGGATTGACCGTGCCCGAGCAGCCGCTCGAGTACGTGCCCACGATTGCTGCCCGCTCGCTGGCGGCGCTGCGCGTCGAGCACGACGCGCGCTGAGCGGGTCCGATCAGGATCGCACTTGTCCGGGACCGGACGTGTCACCCGGGGCGAAGAAGGCCCAGTCGCGCAGACCCCAACCTCCGTCGAGCACCAGGGTCGTGCCGGTCACGTAGGACGCCTGGCGGCTGACCAGGAAGGTCGTGCCGGCGATCACCTCATCGATCGTGCCGAAGCGCTCGAGCGGGATCGCGGTCTCGACGCGCGCCCGGATCGCCGGGTCGCTCCACATGCCCTCCTCAGCACCCTCGGTCGAGACCGCGCCCGGGGCGAGCACGTTGAGGCGCAGACCGTAGCGCCCCCACTCCACGGCCAGCGAGCGGGTGAGCGCCTCGAGGCCGGCCTTGGCCGCGCTCGAGTGCGCGGCGCCGGGCACCTCGCGCGCGCCGAGCGCGCTGCCGACGCTGACCGCCACGCCGGGCAGACCGGCCTCGATCAGCGGCAGGGCCCAGCGACGCAGGGTCAGAAAGGCGCCGTTCAGGCCGGCGTCGATCACGGCGCGAAAGCCGCCCGGCGAGATTCGCTCGGCGGGCGCGAGAAATGCGCCGGCGGCGGCGTGCACGAGCATCTGCACGGGACCGCCGCGCGCCTCGGCGGCGCTGAAGACCCGGTCGAGGTCGTCCTCCTCGCGCACGCTTCCCGGGCTGGCGTGCACCTCGCCCGGCAACTTCGCGGCCAGGCGGGCGGTCTCGAGCAGCGGCTCCTGACGGCGGCCGACCACGGTCACCTCGACGCCCGCGCTCGCGAGTGCCAGTGCGACCCCGCGGCCGAGTCCGCTGCCGCCCCCGGTCACGACCGCGCGGCTGTAAGCGGGATCCAGGCGCCAGGCGGAGGGAGCATCGGGCACGCGTGGCTTATATCAGTCGCCGCCGCCTGTTCGGCAGCCCGCTGCTCCGTCGAGAGAGATTCGAGTAGCCTGAAAAGCGGGTCACCTTGCCGATAGGTCACACATCCGAGGGCAATCGCTCCGATGGAGCTACGTGGCAACACGGCCTGCTGCGATCTGCGCGCAGCAATATCGTCGGGCTGCACCCAATGCGCATGTACGAACGCTGGGAGGCAGTCACGGCACTGATGGCACTCGGTGCGACGGTGCCCGACGCGCCGCAGCGGATGCTGCAGCGTTTTCCCTCGATCTGGCGCTGGCGGGCCAACCCCGCCGGGATCGTTGTGCTCGGCGCGGCCCGGCACCCTGGGCGCATTGCGATCGTCGACGATCAGTCCGAGGTCTCGTTCGCCTCGCTCGAGCACCGCACCAGCGCGATCGCCGCGTCGTGGCGAGACGCCGGTATCGGCGAGCAATCGACCGTCGGTGTGCTGGCGGGCAACGGTCAGCTGTTCCTGGAGGCGTGGATCGCCGCCGCGAAGCTCGGAGCCGACATCGTCTACCTGAATGGGGCGTTCCCGGCACCCCAGGTGGCACAGGTCGTCGAGGACGAGGGCATCGACGTGCTGGTCTACGACGACGAGCTCGCTGCCGCAGCCGCGCTGGCGAAGCCGGCGCTGGCAATCGACCAGGCGGCGATCCAGCGCGCTGCGAGCGAGCGCGAACCGGTGAGCCTTCGACCCCCGGGCCGAGTGGGGCGGATGATCGTCCTCACGTCGGGCACCACGGGCAAGCCCAAGGGCGCCGCGCGCAGTGGTTCCGGAAACCCACTCGACGCCGCGGGCATCCTCACGTGTATCCCATTCCTCCCCGGCGAGGTGTCAGTCGTGGCAGCGCCGCTGTTCCACGGTCTCGGGCTGTTCACCACCAACCTGACACTGGCGTTGGGCGGGACGGTCGTGCTCCGGAGGAAATTCAGTCCCGAGCAGACCCTCCTGGACATCGCCGACCGCGAGGCGACTGTGCTGGTCGCCGTGCCGGTGATGCTCCAGCGCATCCTGGAGCTCCCTCGGCGCCGGACCGCGATGTTCGACACCTCGAGCCTGCGCGTCGTGATCTGCGGCGGCGCGCAGCTGCCGGGCGATCTGGCCCGGCGCTTCATGGACCGCTTCGGTGACGTGCTGTACAACGTTTACGGCTCGACCGAGACCGCGCTGGCGACGGTCGCGCCGCCGCGAGATCTCCGCTCGGCGCCCGGCACCGCCGGTCGGACCGTCCCCGGCACGACAGTGGCCGTCCTCGACGACAGCGGCCGGCCGGTCCGGGCGGGCAGCACGGGACGGGTGTTCGTCGGCAGCTCGCTCGGCTTCGACGGGTACACCGGCGGCGGCAGCAAGGACGCGGTCGGCAACCTGCTGTGCACCGGCGACCTGGGCCACATCGACCGCTCGGGGCGGCTGTTCGTCGACGGCCGCGAGGACGACATGATCATCTCCGGCGGAGAGAACGTATTCCCGGGCGAGGTCGAGGACCTGCTCAGCAAGCACCCCGCGGTCGCGGAGGCCGCGGTGATCGGCGTCAGCGATCCGGAGTTCGGTCAGCGCCTGAAGGCGTTCGTCGTCTGCCGCCGGCAGGTACCGGTGAGCCCCGAGGAGCTCAGGTCCTACGTGCACGATCACCTGGCCCGGTTCAAGACGCCGCGCGAGATCGTGTTCCTCGACCACATGCCCCGCACCGCGACGGGGAAGATCCTCAAGCGTGAACTTCGTGCTTTGTAACGCTACGAGAGGAGATCGGATCCCATGACCGAGTCCCGTCGCCCGACCTGGAGGACGGTGGTCGATCAAGTCGACCGAACAGTGACCCCGAGGGCGGACTCGTTTGTGCGGACGAATCTGTTTGCCGACGCGATCGCCGCGATGATCCGCCTCGAGAGCCAAGTCCGTCGCCGGGTCGAGCGGCAGACCGGCCGCGTCTGGCATCTGTGCAATCTCCCCACCGCAACCGACATGCGCCGGGTGCGCTCGCAGCTTTCGGCGGTCGAGGCGCGGCTGCGGGATGTCTCGGAACGGCTCGAGGAGGCTGAGGAGGGTCGTCGTGCGAACGGCGGGTCCTCATCGGCGTCGCAAGCAGCCTCCAAGCCGGCCTCCCCCGCCCGGCCGAAGAAGCCAGACTCGGCCTAGGACTTGGGCTCATCCCCGGCGCCGGCCTGATCGACTCCGTCAAGCGCGATGCAGAGCGCTCGCTGTTCCGCGCCCGCAACGGGATCAAATACGTCGCCGGGATCGGTCGCCCCGAGGTCGGACTCGCCCCCCATCAGGTGATCTGGAGCCGCGGCAAGGCGCAGCTGTGGCGCTACGACAGCGATTCGCGCACACGGCATCCCCCGCTGATCATCGTCTTCAGCATCCTCGGGCGCAGCTACGTGCTCGATCTGCGCCCTGGCAACAGCTTCGCCGAGCGGCTGCTCGGCGCCGGCACCGACCTGTTCCTGGTCGACTTCGGGGTCCCCGATGCGGTCGACTCGGGCAACACGCTCGAGACCTACGTCGACAACTACCTCCCGCGGGCCGTGAACGCCGCGGCCGAGCAGACAGGCGAGGAGGTGGACGTGCTCGGGTACTGCTTCGGTGGCGTGCTGACCGCGCTGTGCCTCGCTGCCCACCCCGAGCTCCCCGTCCGCAAGGTCGCGATCATGGCGACCCCGATCGACTTCTCGCGTGCGGAGGGCATCCTGGCGCTGTTCGCGCGCCGGCGCCTCGAGGTGGAGGAGATCCTCGACGAGACGGGCAACGTGCCGGCCGAGGCGGTGTACCGGATGTTCCGCAACTTCAAGCCGACGTCGGACATCTCGACCTACGCGATGCTGTGGGAGCGGTTGTGGAGCGACGAGTTCGTCGACGGCTTCCAGGCGATGAGCCAGTGGGTGCGGGACCAGGTTCCGTTCCCCGGTGCGTGCGCGGGCCAGTGCGTCGAGCTCCTGCTACGGCGCAACGCCCTGATGAGCGGCGAGGTCCCGCTCGGCAATCGACGCGTCGCGCTGCAGGACCTCCGCCGCCCGATGCTGGTGATCACCGCCAAGCACGACCACATCGTCCCGCCGTCGATGGCGAGGCCGCTGATCGATCTGGTCGGCAGCGATGTCGTCGACGAGCTCCAGGTGCCCGCCGGTCACGTCGGTCTGGTGACCAGTCGCGCGTCGGCCACTGTCACACTCCCCGGACTTCTGCAATGGCTGGATCAACCGATCTCCTGAGCGGGATCCACCCACTCGCGCCGGACGACGCCGTCGCGCTGATGGAGTTCCTGCGCGACCTCCCCGACGGCGACCGGACGTTCTTCAAAGAGGGCGACGACCGCGAGACCGTCGAGTACTGGTGTCGCAACGAGCGGTCCGGGCGCTGGATCGTGCAGCAGGAAGACGGCACGATCCGGGCGTACCTGGCTGTCATCCCGGGTGTCGGCTGGAGCGGCCACGTCGGCGAGCTGCGGCTCGTCGTCGGCGCCAACTTCCGGCGCCTGGGCCTTGGCCGGGCGCTGGCACGGCGTGGACTGCTCGAGGCCCTGCGCGGCGGGCTGAGCAAGATCGTGGTCGAGGTCGCGGCCGACAAGGAAGGAGATCTCGAGATGTTCACCAGCATCGGCTTCGAGCCGGAGGCGCTGCTCAAGAACCAGATTCGCGACCGGGAGGGCAGGACCAGGGATCTGGTGATCCTCTCCCACGATGTCGACTCGGTTCGCGACTCGATGCATGTGCTCGGGATCGATGAGGCCAGCGGCATGGACGTGACGCGATGAGCGTGACCGACGCGATGTTCGAAGACGTGGCGCCGCCGCGCGCTCCGGTGTATTGGCAGGCGCATGGCCGCGGCCCGGCGCTCGTCCTGATCAACGGTTACGCGGCGTCGGCGCGGACGTGGCCGCGGGAGTGGCTGCGAGAGCTCGAGCAGCGCTTTCGCGTGATCACGCTCGACAATCGCGGCAGCGGCTTCTCGCGGTTTGTCGACACGCCGTTCTCGATCGCCGATCTCGCCGACGACGTCGCGCAGGGTGATGGACGAGACCGAGTCGCCTCGCGCCGACGATCTTCGGCATCTCGATGGGCGGGATGATCGCCCAGGAACTCGCGCTGCGCAGCCCCGAGCGGGTGCAGTCGCTGATCCTGGCCGCGACCCGGCCGCCGAACCCGGCGTTCAAGCTGCCCTCGTTCCAGACGCGCTGGATGATGGTCCGGCCGCCGATGCCCGGCGAGTCGATCGGCCGCTACTTCACCAAGCTGTGGTCATACTCCGCCGCACCCGGATTCGCCAGCGAGCATCCGGAGGCGATCGAGGAGCTGACCCGGCAGACGCTCGAGCGGCCGACCCCGCGGGCGATGCTGATCCACCAGGGGCGCGCGATGGGCGCCTGGGCACACGCCGAGCGCCTCGCCTCGATCACCGCGCCGACGCTGATCGTGCACGGGCGGCTCGACGCCCTGTCCCCGGTGCAGAATGGCCGCAGGCTGGCCGAGCTGATCCCCGGGGCCCGGTACGTCGAGCTCGCCGAGATCGGCCATCTGATCCCGCAGGAGGCGCCCGGGGTGCTCGCCGGGTCTGCTGGCCGAGCACATGCTGGGGGATGCGAGCGGGGCGGGTGCTGCGGGCGGGGCGGGTGCTGCGGGCGGGGCGGGTGCCGCGAGCGGGGCGGGTGCCGCGGGCGGGGCGGGCGCTGCGGGCGGGGCGGGTGCTACGGGCGGGGCGGTCGGCGGCGGGTCGGCTCGGTAAGCGGCGCTGGTGAAGGGTGGCTTGCGCCGGGACGCCGGGGGTGGGCCAAGCTCCCAGGCCGGCCGGAGCGGAAAGAAATGTGACTCTGAAATCCGCCTCGGCGGCATGCTTAACGGCCCAAAGTCCGCACTCCTGGCGGACCTTGGTCAGAAAAGCATGCCCCACGTGCTTATGTAATCAAGGTTCAAATGCGCGGCGCGCTTTGGGCCTTTAAGCAGGCGCATTGTCAGATTACTGACACCGTCCAGCCCGGCGACCCTTCACCAGCGCCGTTCCCTGAGCAGACCGGCCGCCGGGGCGTGGTTGGCAGCGCCCCCAGGCCAAATCCGCCCCGCCCCGGCCTCACGCCCCAGCGCCAGCCGCTGGACGGGAGCCAAATCCGCGCCGGCACCGCCCCCTTCACAGGTCCTGACTAGGGTCGGGCTGCGGCGATCGCTCGTTGTTCGGCGAGCTCCCGGGAGAGGGCCTCCTGGAGGCGGTACTTCTGGATCTTGGTCGCCGACATCGGCCACTCGGTGACGAAGCGGACATAGCGGGGCACCTTGAACGAGGCGAGGCCGGCCCGGCAGAACTCGATGATCTCCTGCTCGGTCGCCTCATGGCCGGGCCGCAACTGACGAACGCCGCCGCGACCTCGACGTACTTGGGATCGGGCACGCCCACCACGGCGGCGATGCTGACCGCCGGATGCGTGCCCAGGTAGGACTCGATCTCGACCGCGGCGACGTTCTCGCCGCCGACCTTGAGCATGTCCTTCAGCCGCCCGAGGTAGCTGATGCGCCCATCGGGCGTGAGCGCGCCGATGTCGCCGGTGTGAAACCACCCGTGCCTCGTCGAACGACTCCGCGGTGTGCTTGGGATCCTTGTAGTAGCCCTCGAACAGGCTGTATCCGCGGACCATGATCTCCCCCCGCTGCCCGGGCGGGGCGGTCTGTCCGGTCTCGATCGCGCGAATCTCGAGCTCGATGCCGTCAAACGGCCGCCCGCTCGTGGTGCAGCGCTGCTCGAGGGTGTCATCGGGCTCGTTGAACGCGACGACGCCGCCGCACTCGGTGCAGCCGTAGGCGCTGATCTGAATCGTGTGGGGCATCTGCTCTTGCATCGCGCGCATCGTGTCCGGCGGCGCGACGTTGTTGATCAAGCCGGATGTGGCGCCACCGATCCGGGTGGTAGCTCGGATGGTTCAGCAGCGCCTGGGTGATCGCCGGGAAGGTCGCGAACGAGACAGTCGTGCGTTCTCGGTCGAGCATCTCCATCGCGGCGGTCGGGTCGAAATGAACCATCGACATGAACGTCGCGCCCGCGTCGAAGACGCCGATCAGGGGCAGGATCGCGCTCATGTGGAACATCGGCAGCGGGTCCCAGAGCCGATCCTCGCGGGTCAGCCGGAACCGCGTCCGACCCGCGAGCACCGAGGTGCGGACGAGTGCCTCGTGAGACATCAGGCAGCCCTTCGGCATCGCGGTCGTACCGGACGTGTACATCATCATGGCGACGCTCCGTATCGGGGTGCGGCGATGCATGCGCAGCACCTCGTCCGCCGAGATCCGGTCGGCGCCGGCCCTGAAGTCGGCCTCGTTCAGCATCCCGGCTTCCTCACGTGAGCCGAGCAGGACGACGGTCCGCAGCGCGGGAGCCTCGGCCGTCCGCGCGGGCACCCCGGCGCGGCCGGACGCGAGGCCCGGCAGCGCCTCGTGAATGCGTGCCGCGTAATCGACGTGCTCCAGCACGACGTCGCTCGTGATCACGACCTCCACGTCGCCGTTCGCGATCACGTAGCCGAGCTCGCGAGGGGCGAACCGCGAGTTGATCGGAACCATCACGGCACCGAGTAGCGAGGCGCCGAACAGGAGCTCGACGAACTCGGTGCAGTTGGGCATCAGGACGGCGACCCTGCCGCCCGCTCCGATGCCGAGCGCGGCCAGGCTGCGGGCAGCGCTGATCGCGCGCTGCTCGAGCTCGCCGTAGCTCAGGCGGGCCGTTTCGAACACGAGCGCCTCGTGATCAGGCTCGCGAGCCGCCGCCGCGAGCAGCAGATCGGCGAACCGAACGACCTCCTGCCAGTTGCGGGTCCGGGGACCTGCGCTCACGCTCACTCCTGCGGCCGGTAGCGCGTGTGCACCCCGAGTCCGACTTCGACGAATCCGTGGCCGTCGACGCCGTCGCAATTGAACCTGCACGCGTTGTCGAACAGGCCCTGGTATGCGGCGTGCACCGCCGGATCGGTCAGGTCGAGACGATCCGCGCCCGGCTCGCCACGACCAGGGACGGCGGTATAGCCGAGCGACTCCATCCAGATCCGTCCCTCGGCCTCGATCGCGATCTCCCTCGTCACTCCGGAGTCAAGTGTGACCGACAGAGCTCCGCCGAGCAATTGGCGCCCGTCGAAGCGCAGGTCATGCTCCGCCGAGCGCACGGTGTCGAGCACTCCACCGGGACCGAGGACCCAGCCGTTGGTGAACACCCGCCGGCCCGAGGCGGTCTCGTACAGCAGCGCGTAGACGGCCTCGTCGGGCAGCTCGCAGGCACAGAAGATGTGCATCCCACGCCGCGCCGCGCCCTCGTGCTTGCGCAGTCCCCAGCCGCGATCGCGGAACCCCGCCCGCTCCTGCACGCGGCGCTCATGGCCGTCTGCGTGCACAACGCCCGAGTAGATCCCCGGCTGAAAGAAGTTCATGTAGTCGGTCACGACCTCGCCATCGCGTTCGATCCGATTGCGGTCGGTGGGAACGGGCGGGAAGCGGGCCTCGTAGGTAAGGTCGAAACCGAAATCGAGTTCCGGGTCGTCGAGCACAAGACGGACCTCCTGCAGCGGCCGTACAGCCTCGATCCGGATCGGCCCCACCTGGGGCGCGTCCGGGTCCTCGCCGAGGGCAAAGACCTCGCGCGAGCGGCGGGCGAACTGGACCCGGCCCGTGTTCACACCGGCGACCGCGGTGCGCTTGCCGCCGTGGGGCCACGCGGCGCGCCCGGCGCCGAGCACCCAGCCGTCGCCGAGGTTGAGCAGATGCCAGCAGCGCTCGGCCCAGGCGGGATCGATGTGCGAGGTCTCGAGGGCCGGTGCGACGACCTGGTGGCGGTAGGCCTCGTCGGCGGCGCTCAGTGGTAGACGGTGCATGTGCTCACGCTGGTCCGGCGGGCCCCATGCCGCGCGACGCTATCAGACGCTCGAGCGGGCGAGGACCACGGTGAAATCGCAATATGTTTAACATGATCAGAAATTACCGACGACGAGGAGACAACGCACGATGAGCACTTCAACCATCGACCGCGAGATGTCAGCGGAGCTGCGCGGCCTCGTTGCACCCGGGCACTTCATCGGTGGGCGCTGGAGCGACGAGGCAGTGGCCGAGTTCGACGTCCTGGACCCCACGACCGAAGGCGTCCTGGCACGGATCCCGCAGGGCGGGACGGCAGAAATCGAGGCCGCCGTCGCGGCCGCCCGGGACGCGTTCGACAACGGGCCGTGGCCGCGCATGTCGCCGCGGGAACGCTCGGCGATCATGGCGCGCCTAGCCGAGCGCGTCGCCGCTCACGAGCAATCGCTGACCGAACTCGGGGTGTTCGAGATCGGGTCACCGATCGTCCTCAGCCGTGCTCTGCACGCCGCCGGGCCAATTCAGTTCCTGGAGTACTGGGCCGACATGGCGCTCAAGGGACCTCACGGCCGCTACCAGGAGGGCCTGCCGTTGATCGACGGCCCCACGCTCGCGGCGAGCATGTTGTTCCAGGAGCCGGTCGGCGTCGTCGCCTCGGTCGTCGCCTACAACTACCCGATGATGCTGATCGCGTTCAAGGTCGCGGGCGCGCTCGCCGCCGGCTGCACGACGGTGCTGATGCCCTCTCCGCGCGCGCCGCTGTCCTGCATCGCGTTCACGCGGATCGCCGAGGAGGCCGGGATTCCACCCGGCGTCGTGAACCTGGTCGTCGGCGGCGCCGAGGCCGGACAGGCGCTGACCGAGCACCCGGGGGTCGACATGGTCTCGTTCACCGGGTCGGTGGCGGTCGGGCGCCGCGTGATGGAGCAGGCGGCCAAGGGACTCAAGCGGGTCGTGCTGGAGCTCGGCGGGAAGTCCCCCAACATTCTGCTCCCAGGCGCCGACGTCGAGGCGTCCGTGGCGCCGTCAATCCTGCGCTTCACACGCAACTCGGGCCAGGGTTGTGGGGCCACCACGCGCGTGCTGTTGCCACGCGAGGACGTCGAACGCTTCAACGAGGCCGCTGCGAGGTTCATGGACGGGCTGGTGGTCGGCGATCCCTGGAGCGAGGAGACCGACGTCGGTCCGCTGATCCGCCGCGAGCAGGTGAACAGCGTCCAGGGCTACGTCGACCGCGCGATCGGGGCGGGCGCCGAGACCGTCGCCCAGGGTCCCTCCTCGCTTCCCGATCGCGGCTTCTACTTCACCCCGATGCTGTTCGGCGGCGTCGACAACGACTCCGAGATCTGCCAGGAGGAGCTGTTCGGGCCGGTCGGCGCGGTCGTCCCCTATGACACCGTCGAGGAGGCGGTGGCGATGGCCAACGCGACCCGGTACGGGCTCAACGCCACCGTCTGGGGCCCGACCGACGACGCGATGCGGGTCGCGCGCCGGATCCGCTCCGGCACGGTCGCGCTCAACGGCGGCGGCCCGGAGCGCCCAGACGCTCCCTGGTCGGGGTACGGGGAGAGCAGCGTCGGCGCCGAGCGCGGCGAGGCCGGCTTCGCCGAGTTCTTCCAGGTCAAGCACGTGCACTGGCCGCTGGCTGGGACAGCCGCTAAGCCGCCCGGCGTTCGCTAGCCGGTTGCGCCGTGCCGCCGATATGTGCGGCCGACGCGGTGCGGCCGGCTCGGTGAACGGTGGCTTGCGGCGGGTGGCCGTAGCGGGCCGAAATCCGCTGCGACAACATGCTTACAGGCCCAAAGTGCGCGCCCGCGGGCGACCTCGGTTACATAAGCATGCCCCACATGCTTATGTAGCCAAGGTCCAGCAGGCGCCCGCGATTTGTCCCTTTATGCAGGTGAAATTGTCAGACTGCTGACACCGCCCGGCCCCGCAGCCCCCTCACCCGCGCGCTTCCCCGAGCAGACCGCGCCCCTTACGCCCTACGCGGTGGGCAAGCGGGTGAGGGTCCACGCCACGACGCTCCAGCCCGGGCCTGATCCCGCCCCCGGGGGCCTGATCCCGCACCGCAGGCGCGGCCGCCGGCCGCACCGCAGGCGCGGCCGCCGGCCGCACCGCAGGCGCGGCCACCGGAGAGCACCCGGCTCCCTTGAGCGTCGTCTAGGAAGGCTTGGCGGCGAGCTCCCCACGGAGCTCGGCCGTCGCCGGCTCGTCGACCTTCATCGCTTCGGGATCGGTGTCGGGATCGCCGCCGACGACCACCACGCCGTAGACGTCGCGCGCGGCCTGGCGCGAGACGTACTCGTTGCGCACGTCGCGCAGGACGCGCTCGGGGTCGCGGGTCAGGGGGTCGCCCCAACCGCCGCCGGCGTTGGTCTGGTAGCGCGTAATGGTGTTCGGCGCCGAGCGCCAGAACGGCTTGCGCCCGAAGTGGAAGTACGTGCCGTGGACCGGATCGAGCAGGTGTGTCTCGGAGTCGAGCACACCGCAGATCGGCTCCGCCTTGGACACGGACTCAGCGTCGGTGCCGACGAACTGGGGCTCTTCGATCATCTCGCCGGGCCAGATCCAGATCGCCCCGCACGACCCGTCGCGCCCGCCGTAGACGCCGGCGCCGCTGGGCTTCTTGACGTGGATCGCGTACGAGTGCTGGTCGGATTGGGTGAGCCACATCGTGTCCTTACGGGTGGCCGCGCCGCCGCGGTTCGCACCTGCGCCGCCGCTGTCCATCGCGATCTCGCGTCGCAGCATGACGAGCGGCGCGTCCTGCTCGATCGACTCGATCGGGGGCGCGATGCTGTTGGCCAGGTAGATGCCGAGCGAGTTCTCGGCGTCGCCGTCGATCGTGGCGCCCCAGGGCCCGAGCTCGCCGCCGCAGGTCGCCGATGAGGACCAGATCGATCCGTCAGCGCGCAGCCCGTTGGCGTTATGGGTCATCGCGGAGGCGAAGTCGCCGGCGATCGCGCGCGGCCCCAGCGCCGCCGAGAGCGCGCGCAGGACGGCGATGAACAGCGCCGAAGCGGCCTCCCAGTAGAGCATGATCGCTCCGTCGGGAGGCATCGCCGAGGCGATCGACCCGGGTGGCAGCACGATGTCCAGGTGGCGCCACGCACCCGAGGTGAACGGCTGCTTGGGCTCGAGCAGGAACTTGAGCGCCGTGGCCACAGACGTCTTGACGTCGAGCCAGCCGCAGTTGATGCACGACCGTGCCTGGCGGGAGCTGCCCGAGAGGTCGACCTCGATCCGCGGCCCGGCGACTTTGACCTTGACCTTGATCGTGTACTCCTCGGACGCGTCGACCGCGTCGCAGTCGATCATGTCTTCGCCCTCGTAGACGCCGTCGGGCATCTCCAGCAGCGCGTCGTACATCGACTCGGCGGTGACGTCGGTCGAGTAGCGCACCGCGCCCAGATACGCCTCCATTCCGTAGCGGTCGATCGACTCGAGCACGAGGCGCTCGCCGAGCCGCAGGTCGGCGAAGATCGACATGATGTCGGGCAGCATCACCTCGCCGAAGCGGGCGTTGTCGAACAGCATGCTGAACGCCGATTTGACCGGCTTGTTGTCGCGGAAGAACAGCGTCGGCGGAATCACCAACCCGTTCTCGTACGTGTTGTGCTTGCTGGCGCTGAAGCCGGCCGGCACGATCCCGCCCATGTCCATCATGTGCGGCTGGATCGCGGCGAACCCCACGATCTTCTCGTCGCGGAAGATCGGCCGGACGAAGCACGTGTCGTTGGGATGGGTCCCGCAGCGGATCGGGTCGTTGCAGGCGACGACGTCGCCGGGGCGGAGGCTCTCGAGCCCGAACTCGTTGATCGTGTTACGCACCGCCTCGGACATGCTGCCGCTGAAGATCATCAGGCTGTCGGAGACCGCGCACATCGGGTAGTCGAGATCGGGTGGACCCGAGAGGATCGCGGAGAAGTCGTACCAGTCCCTGAGGATCACGCTGAACGCGTTGGTCACCAGGTGCGTGCACATGTGCTTGACGATGTAGCGAAAGCGACTCGACAACACTGAAGCGGTGAATCGGTCGCAGGAGTAGCGCTCGAGGAACTGCTCGTCGGTCAGCTCCTTCAGGCGCAACGTGGTGGTGTCGACGGTGGTCATAGCAGCTCTCCTCCTAGGCCGTTTCCCGCTCGATCAGGATTTCGCCGTAGCGACCGATGGTCGCGATCTGGCCGGCGACGACGTGGGTAGTCGACATCGGCTCGCGGATGATCGCGGGGCCTCTGACGAGGTTGCCCGCCTTCAGGTTCTCGCGCTGGTACTCGCCCGCGCGGCTCTCGTTCTCGTCGACGTAGCTCAACTCGATGATTCGGTCGGGCGGGATCTCGACCGCCTCGCCGGCCTCGAGCGTCGGGTATTCGACCTTGTCGGCTCCGAGCGCCAGCTGGACGCGGTAGGTCACGCCTTCGACGGGGAACTGCTCGAAGCGGTTTCCGTAGCGCGACTCGTATTCGTCGTGGAAGCTCGAGATCATCCGCTCGACGCCGGCGGGGTCGATCTCGCCGCCAGGCACGTCGACGAACGGCGTGTCCCACGACTGCCCGACCAGCCGGCCGTCGAACGTCCGCCTGACCTCGACATCGGTGACACCCGGGGGCAGCTCCTCGCGAAGGCTGGCCTCCATCTCGGCAAACATCTTGTTCACAGCGGGCGCGGCATCCTCGGACAGGACCGTATAGGCGCTGCGGCTCTCGGTGTAGACGAGGTCCGAGCTGAGCAGCCCCAGAGCCGAGAACAGCCCCGGATAGGGCGGCACGATCACGCGGCGGGCCTTCACGTCGTCGAGGATCGCCGGCAGCATCAGCGGCCCGGCGGCGCCAAACGCGACCAGGGAGAAGTCCCGCGGGTCGAGCCCGCGTCCGATCGCGACGTCGATCAGCCCCTCGGTGACGTTGTTGAGCCCGATCCGGTACGCGTACGCGATCCGCTGCTCGAGCTCGAGCGGACTGTCGAGCGCCTCGAACGCCTTCAACGCAAGCGCCGGGTCGAGACTCATGCGCCCGGCGTTGAAGCCTCCCGGATCGAGCAGGCCCATCGCCAGGAACGCGTCGGTCATCGTCGGCGCTGTGCCGCCGCGGCCGTAGCACGCGGGCCCCGGGTCGCCGCCGGCGCTCTCAGGGTCCGACGCGGATCTCGCCCGCGACTGTGGTCGCGACGACGATGCTGCCGCCGCCGGCACCGAGCGTCCCGAGCTCGACCGGCAGCGCGTTGACGAGCATGTCGGGCTCGAGCTCGAACGTCGTCTGCAGCGACGGCTCGCCGCCGATCACCAGGCTGATGTCCGACGAGGTGCCGCCGACGTCGCAGCAGAGCAGGTGCTCGTCGCCGATCATCGAGCCGAAGTGGGCGCTCGCCACCGCGCCGGCGGCCGGCCCCGAGAACACGAGCCGGAAGGGCTGGTTGACGGCCCGGTTGGCCTCGATCAGCGTCGCCGCCGAATCGGCGAAGTTCAGGTCGCCCTCGAATCCGTACGTCCGCAGGCCGCTGGAGAGCTTGTGCTCGTAGGAGGTGAAGATCAGCTTCATGAACACGTCGATCACCGTCGTCGAAGCGCGCGCGTACTCCTTGGCCAGCGGCGAGACCTCGGAGGAGATCGAGATCGGGATATCGCCGAGCACTTCGCTCGCGAGCTCCCGCACGCGCAGCTCGTGCGATGGGTTGAGGTAGGCGTTGATCAGGCAGATCGCGAGGCCCTCGACGTTGCAGCGCTTGAAGCGCTCGAGCTCGCGGCGCGCGTGATCCTCGTCGAGCTCGATCAGAACCTCGCCGGTCGCGAGCATCCGCTCGCGTACCCCGCGGCGCAGGTAGCGGTCGACGAGCGGCGCGCGCGCGTCGCCGAACGGCCGCCGCCAGCCCGGGTCGGTGAGCGCCTCCATCGGCCGCCACGACCGGGCGAAGTCGAGCATGTCGCGGTGTCCGTAAGTGGTGAGGAAGCCGATCTTGGGCAGGCTGCGGGTGATCACCGCGTTCAGGCCGACGGTGCTGGCGTGGTTGAACACCGATCGGTCGGCGGCGCCGAGCGCCTCCGCGCCCGCGAGCACCGACTGCTCGGGCGCCTCGCGGCTGCTTGGAACCTTGACCGCCTCGATCTTGCCGTCCCGAACCCCGATCACGTCGGTGAACGTCCCGCCGACGTCGACTGCGAGCATCCCGGGAGTCATGTCAGTGAGTCCGTCAGGAGGGTGATCGGACCGAGCCGATTCCACGGCTCACGATGAAGCGAGGCCAGGCACTCCTGGCACTTGGTGGCGATCTCCCACCCCTTCTCGCTGATCACCGGATAGCGCGCGATGTGGTCGCTGCCGCACTCCGGGCAAGTGCCGCTCACGGCCTCGCGTTCGACGCTTACAAACGGGGTATCAGGGCGCGGAAAGACTGGCACCGTTTTCTCCTCCTAACAGGTTTCTCCGCGCACATCGATGCGGGGAGCCTCGCGCAAACCTACCAAACGTCCGTTAGAAACGGAACTGGGGAAGGGGGGCTGCTTCGCAGCATCCGTGGGGCCGGGAATCCGGGCCCGGATAGCCGGCGGCGTTTGACTCCCCGAGCGGGCGAGTCAGAGCCGCTGGATCAGCGTTCCGGTCCCGAGCCCGCCGCCGCAGCACATCGTCACGAACCCGATCTCCTTGTCGTCGTCCTCAAGCTCGTGGAGCAGCGTCGTGATCAGGCGCGCGCCGGTCGAGCCGAGTGGATGGCCGATCGCCATCGCGCCGCCACGGGGGTTCACCCGCTCCATGTCCGGGTTGTGCTCGCGCTGCCAAGCGGCGATCACAGGGGCGAACGCCTCGTTGATCTCGATGTAGTCGATGTCGTTGATCGTCATCCCGTTGCGCTTTAGGATCTTGCTCGTCGCGGGGATCGGCCCCTCGAGCATCAGGATGGGGTCGCAGCCGACGGTGGTCTGGTCGAGGATGCGTGCGCGGGGGGTGAGGCCGAGGGCCTGCGCCTTCTCGCGCGACATCAGCAGCACCGCGGCGGCACCATCGGAGATCTGCGATGCGTTGCCGGCGGTCACCTTGCCGTCGGGCTTGAACGCGGGCTTGAGCTGTGCCAGGGCCTCGAGCGTCGTGTCGGGTCGGATGCCCTGGTCGCGGGTCAGGACGTCGCCGTTGACCCTGATCGGGACCATCTCGCGTTCGAACAGACCCTGATCGGTGGCCCGGGCTGCGCGCTGATGTGAGCGCAGGGCGAGCTCGTCGAGCTCGGACCGGGGGATCTCCCACTTGTCGGCGATCATCTCGGCGCCGAGACCCTGGCCGCGCACGTCGTGTTGATCGAAGTACTTGGGCGTGAACGGACTGCCGTAGGTGTTCGCCACCTCCTCGCCGACCGCGAACGACACGTGGCCCATGTGCTCGACCCCTGAGCCGACGACTACGTCGTGAATCCCGCAGGCGATCTGCAGCGCACCGAAGTTCACCGCCTGCTGGGCCGACCCACACTGACGGTCGACGGTGGTGGCAGCGGCCTCGACCGGCAGGCCCTCCTGCAGCCAGGCGTTGCGAGCCACGTTCTGAGCCTGCTCGGCCAGCTGCTGGGCACAGCCGGCGATCACGTCCTCCACCTCGGAGGCGTCGATACCCGATCGGCGGATCAACTCCACGTATGTGGCGCCGAGGAGGTCGGCTGGGTGCACGTCCTTGTAGTAGCCCTTTTCCCGATGTCCGCGCCCCACGGGCGTGCGGACCGCTTCGACGATTACGACTTCACGGCCCTGCTGTCCACTCACGGCTGCCTCCAGCCACTCTGATCGCGCCGGCTTCGGCCCGGCTTGTATGAATACATCCAATCTACCAAACGCTTGTTTGAATCGGGACGATAGCCAGGAGCGCCGCTGCTAGAGTCACGGCGCGATCCTGTACGACGAGCATCAGAAAGGCGGATGCGTGATGGCCGTTCAGTTCGGCTACAAGGCGTCGGCGGAGCAATTCGGGCCGCGCGAACTCTTGAACTACTCCGTCAAGGCAGAGCAGCTCGGCCTCGACACAGTGGCCGTTTCGGACCACTTCCAGCCGTGGCGTCACCACGGCGGCCACGCGCCGAACGCGCTCGTGTGGCTCGGGGCGCTCGTCCAGGCGGCCGAGCACGCGACAGTCGCGACCAGCGTGCTGACGCCGACGATGCGCTACCAGCCGGCGGTCGTCGCGCAGGCGTTCGCGACGCTCGGATGCCTGGGTCCCGGCCGCGTGATCCTCGGGGTCGGAACCGGCGAGGCGATGAACGAGACGCCGGTCACGGCCGCCCCCTGGCCGGGACCGAAGGAGCGCCGGATGCGGTTGGCCGAGGCGATCACGCTGATCCGCCGCCTGTGGACCGAGGAACGGGTCACGTTCGAGGGGCAGTACTACCGCACCGACCGAGCGACGATCTACGACCGGCCCACCGTGCCTGTGCCGATTCACGTGGCCGCGTCGGGACCGCTGGCGGCAAAGCTCGCCGGCCGCACCGGCGACGGCTTCATCTGCACCAGCGGCAAGGCGCCGGAGCTCTACGAGGAGCTCCTGGCCAACGTCCGCGAGGGCGCGGAGAGCGTCGGGCGCGACCCGGAGGACATCGAGCGGATGATCGAGATCAAGGTCTCCTATGACCGCGACCTGGAGTATGCGCGCACCGCGTGTAACTGGTGGGCGGCACTGGCCCTCACCGGCGAGGAGAAGGCCGGCGTCGAGGACCCGGTCGAGATGGAGCGTCTCGCCGACGCGGCGCTGCACAAGGCTCACACCCGCTTCATCGTCACCGACGATCCAGAGGCGTGCGTCGAGCGGATCCGGCCGTACGTCGAGCTCGGGTTCACGCGGCTGGTGTTCCACGGACCGGGGGAGGACCAGGAGCGGTTCCTGGATCAGTTCTGCGGCGATGTGCTGCCGCTGCTGCGGGAGCGCTTCTCAGCTGTCGCCGGCGTCGCCACCGCACCCCAGCAGGACTCCGCCAGGTCGTAGGACTCCTGCCGAGCCGGCGGCCCGCGCGGCTACGCCAGGCCGTAGGGGTGGTAGGCGCGGTATACGGCGTGCTCGATCTGGGTCATGCCAACCCGCCCGTCGGCGTGCCGGAGCGCGGCGGGGTATTCGGTGACCCCCAGCCGCCGCTCGGGCTTGACGTGCGGCGGCCCCGCCACCGTGTGGGGATCGTCGATCCGAAAGCTGTCGCTCTCGACATGGTCGGGCCCGCGCCACACTCCCGGCGGCTGCCCGTCCTGCCACCCGAACACGTAGCCGAAGCCCTGGGGCGTCAGAGGATCGCAGACGACCTCGAACGTATAGCTGTGCTCGGTTCCGTCGACCGTCGTGACAGTGAACTCGCCGCGCTCGAGCCGGCGCGTGCCGGGCGTGTACTGGAAGGCGTGGCGCGCGGAGACGAGCGCCACCTCCGGTCCCACCTCCGCCCCCTCGCCCTCGCGTAGGCGCCCATCGAAGTCGAGCACGTTGCCGTCGGAGTCCTCGTGCTGGGCGAACATCCCCTGCTGTCCGTCAACCTCCCAGGGCAGCCAGATGCGGATTGCGCGCGGATCGCCGATCGACTGCTCGACCCCGCGGAGCGGGATGTGGGGACCCATCGAGGCTCGCAGACCCCACGAATGGTCGCGCGTCGCGTACCACCGCTTGACCTCCATCGGCTCGCCGTCGACCCAGATCGTTCCCTCCGCCCGCCCGAGCTGGGTGTAGCGCAGGACGTGGTTGAGGATCCGGCCCCGACGGTAGTGGATGTCGGGGGTCTCGAAGAAGGCCGGCCCGCTCGCGTCGATCGTGACCTCGAAGTGGACGCCGCTGTCGTTGTCCGCGACCTCGAGGCGCTGTCGCTGCATCGGCTCCAGAATCGTGAGCTTCAGCGGCCCCACCTCGAGCTCGTCGACTCGCGGTCGCAACGCGCGCGACGCCCGCACGGTGCGCTGCTCCCCGCGCACCGCGGCACCCCCGTAGCCGTCGATCACGTTCGTGTTCGGGTACAGGCGCATACCGAAATAGGCGAAGCACCCCTCCCCGTAGAAGCCGAAGTAGTAGCCGTCGTTGAAGTGCGTGTCCGATGTCGAGGGCAGCGGAAACGGCTCGATCGTCTGATGCCACGGGTAATCGTCGAGGCGGGTCAGAGACAGCTCGCCGTCGCTCACGGGGCGCTCACCTCCCTCACAACATCCCCGCTCGCGGCCTCGCGCGTGGCCGCCTGCGCCCAGCGCTTTCCGGCCTCGGGCCCGGTCGCGAACTCGATCGCGCGCACGTCGTGCGGATCGACCTCGCGCACGGCCGCGAGGATCCGCTCGTCGGCCCGCGACCGCACCGGCTCGCCGCCACTCAGGCGAACGCCAAGCCCGGGCGCCTGAGCGACGAGCTCCGGCCCGTCCGGGGTCAGCCAGATCGCGCGCCACCCGGACTCGGAAAGCTCGAAGCAGCCTGCCGGTGTCAGCAACCGGCGCACCGCGCCACGCCGAGGCGGCGGCCCGCACACGACATCGACTCGCTCCACGAGTTGCCGCGAGGAGTGCGCCGGATACAGGTACCAGACCCGTGACGGCGAGCGGTTGTTGTCGGGCAGGCCCTGCGCACCCGGGAGGGCGACCTTGGGCCGCCCCGGAGGCCCGATCCCCGACAGGTTTGTCGCCCCGGCGGCATCGAGCTGCGCCGGGCTCGTGGCGACACCCACGCGCCCGCGCGCGAGCAGACCAAAGGTGTCGGTGGCCCAGTCGCGCACCGCGCATCCGCCCGCGAGCATCCCGGCTTCCCCGAGCGTGACTGCCGGCACGGGGTCGGCGTCGAGCGCGGTGAAGCCGACGGCGATCGCCAGCGAGGGGTGATCGAGCGCCCGCGCGGCCAGGGCCGCGGCGATCGTCGCCGGCGACGTGACGGCAAACACGCTGACCCCCGACTCAGCGATCTCGCGTGCCAGTTCGGTGCTGAGCAGGTCGGCGATCGCCGGCTCGGAGTCGTTCGCTGCCGTCGTCATGGCGCCAGGACACCCGGCTCGTCGCTGTCGTGCGCCCAGTGCCGGGCCACGTCCAACTCGGCGCTGTAGTGCGGATGACAGCCGCACGGCCACGCACCCCGGGGCGCAGCGACGAGCCCCTCGACCCACAGCCGCGACACCGCGGCGCGGAGTGGGTCGCGATCACAACGGCGCTCGTAGCTGACGAGTGTCTGCCGAGCCGCCCGCGCGATCAGCCCGTCCGCGCCGAGATCCCCGTCCACGTACAGATTCCCGGCGTCGTCGGCGGCCGGGACATGGAGCAGCGCGACGTCGATATCGAGCGCGCGGACGTTCATCACTGCAGTCCCGTCGAATGGGTCGGTGCCCGGCCGCAGCCATGGATTGAGCGCGGGGAGATCACTGCCCAGACCCATCCAGGCCGGGTATGACGGGACGCCTCTGGCAGCCGCCTCGAGCGAGGTCAGCATCAGTCCCTCGGACCATTCGACAAACCGCACTGTGCCGTCCTGACGCGCGGCCCGGAAGCGAGGCGCAAGTCCCGCCGCATCGAGGCCGACGGCCGGCGCGTGCAGCTCCGCCACGCAGCCGGCAGCGAGAAGCAGCTCGACGTCGAGGCTGCCCAGGAAAGCCACCACGCAGAGGTCCCGGCGTCCCGCCTGCGCCAGGGCTCGGACCAGCGCCATCGGACGTCGCTGGAGGCGCACGCCGCCGAGCGCGACCGTGGCACCGTCGGGGACCGACTCGACCAGCTGCTCGATGATGAGATCCGCCACCGACATCCTCCCCTCAGCCGTGCAGCGCGGCCAGCCGCTCGGCCGCCGCACCGTGGGTCGCCCGCAGCTCGAGCTCGCGGAGCGCGTGAGGATCGAGCTGCTCGAGCGCCTCGCGTTCGCCGTCCGTGGGCTGGGTCGTCTCCGGCACCGGCGATCGACCGACGTCAAATCCGGTCTGCGCGCGGACCTCCTCGACTGTGACCCCGGGATGGACGGACTCGAGCGCGGCCCCTTGCTCGGTGAACGTGAACACGGCCCGATCGGTCACCAGGGTCGTCGGGCCGCGCGTACCGGCGAGCGCATCGCCGCCGCCGGCCCCGGTGCAGAAGCTGACCCGCTCGGGGAGTGAGCGAGGGCGGTGATCGGTGTGGTAGAGGACCACGCGGGGCAGGATCCGCAACACGTCGGCGGTGGCCAGGCCGCCCGGGAGCCGAGACGCAACCGCACCGTCGCGCACGATCGCGCTGGTGTTGGCATTGCCGTGCGCGTCGACCTGCGCCGGACGCAGGAACTGCATCGTCATCGCCCTGCGCTCGGCCATCTCCATCGTCACCAGGTGCACGGCGTACCCGGGGGTGCGCCCGGCCAGCGCCCGGGCCCCGCCGAGACACGTGGCCAGATCGGCGTCGGGCGACACCGCCCCGGCCACGATCACGTCGGCTCCGGGTGCGTGGGTGCGCCTGGCCAACAGCGCGGCGGCGAGCGCCAGCGGCGTGCCGAGGCCGACGCCGACGACGTCACCGTCACGCACTTCGCGGGCCAGCCTGCAGGTCATCAGCGCGACGGTCTCCGGAGCGTCCAGCGTCACTCGCCATCCTCGACCAGCTCCACGAGCGCCCCCGCGCCACCAGGATCTAGGAACGCGATCCGGCTGCCGTGAGCGCCCGGACGCGGCGTCCGATCGCGGAGTGCGACACCCGCGGCGTCGAGATCCTCCAGCAACGCATCGAGCCCCTCAACGCGCAGCGCGACGTGATGCACGCCGCCCTCGCCGCGTGCCAGCACCTGCGCGGCGCGAGCGTCTGGCCGGGTTGGCGCGACGAACTCGATCGTCGTGTCGCCCGCCGTGACCCACAGCACCTCGAGCCCGAGCTCCGGTTCGGGTTCGGGCCCGCGGACCTCGAGGCCGAGCCGCTCGCCGAACAGCTCGGCCACCGGCGCGAGGTCGGCGACGATCACACCGACGTGGGCGAACCCGCGGACGGGGCTCATGCCGGTGCGAAGTGCTCGATGTCGAGAATCGAGCCCGCCCGCTCCGGCCGCCACACCGCACGCACGCGGGCCCCCGCCGAAAGCTGCTCGGCTCCGCCTCCGAGCCGATGGAACAGCAGCGTGGTGGCGCCGGCGAGCCGGATCAGCCCGAACGCCGGAGCCCCGTCCAGGTGGTGGGCGACCGTGACCGCCGCGAGCACACCCTCGTCGGGCAGATCGACGACGTCGCGCAGCGCCGTGCCGTCGGGCGCGAACGGGCGGGCGGGGACGACTGTGTGTGTCCCGCCGCTCGCGGCCACGATCTGGCCATCGCGCAACCCGGCCAGGGCCGCGCGCTGCGCCGCCCCGGCGGTGTAGCGGTAGGGCAGCGAGATCTTCTGTTCGGAGATCAGAGGGACGTCCATAGTTTGCTACTCCACCAACCGGAAGTGACGAATGTCGGCGAGGCTGCCGACCCGCTCCTGGCGCGGCTTGAACACCGCCTCGACCCGTTTGCCGACGCCGATCCGTGCCGGGTCGGTCTCGTCGAGCAGGTGGTAGATGCTCGAGTCGGCCCCGTCGAAGCGGACCAGTCCGAAGCCGTACGGAACTGGCCGCTGGACGCCAGTCATCGGATCGACGAACGGGACGTAGACGACCGTGCACCCGGCCAGCGTCCCGCCCGGCCCGACCTCGACCCATTCCTCCATCGGCAGCGAGGAGAGGCCGCACACCGGCCGCGGCGGCACCATCACGTTGCCGGCCGCGTCCCGGGTGGCCAGGATCCGGCCCTCGTCGCGCAGCGCCGCGAAGAAGCGGGTGGCGTGGCGACCCGCGGCGAACCGGTACTGCAGTGTGATCTGCTGCTCGATCCGGACCGCCTGCTCCTTGGTGAACTCGGTCATCTCGGCCGCTCGCGGGACAGGATCATCAGATCGGTCCAGGCGTTGCCACCGTAGCCCGTCGCCAGTGCCCGGACGACGTCGGGCACCTGGTGCTCACCGGCCTCGCCCATCACCTGCATGGCAGCCTCGGCGACACGGATCAGCGCGGTCGCTCCGACCGGGTTGGTCGACAGGACTCCGCCCGAGGGATTCACGGGCAGCTCGCCGTCCATCAGCGTCAGGCCGTCGTCGATCAGCCGCCCACCGCCGCCCATCTCGCAGATCCCGAGGTTCTCGCACATCGCGAGCTCGGCATAGCTCGCGGGCTCATAGATCTCGGCGACGTCGAAGTCGCGCAGCGGTTCGGAGATGCCAGCCTGGCGGTAGCCCTTCTCGGCCGCTGCCCGCAGGCTGCGCATCACGGCCAGCCGCTTGGGCGAGTCGCCCATGTACTGCTGGTCGTGGGCGGTCGCCGCGGCGTGCACCCAGGCC
This sequence comes from uncultured Solirubrobacterales bacterium, assembly GCA_963769695.1. Taxonomy (GTDB): domain Bacteria; phylum Actinomycetota; class Thermoleophilia; order Solirubrobacterales; family Solirubrobacteraceae; genus Palsa-465. The sequence goes on from CAVYMX010000008.1 coordinate 757,940, forward strand.
GGGTGTTCGGCGAGACCCTCGGCCTCGCCCGCGGCCGCCATCACGATCGCGCACGCGCCATCGGAGGACGGGCACATGTCCAGGCGGTGGATCGGGTGGGCGAGGTAGTCCGAGGCGAGCACCTCCTCGACCGTGAGGTCGGGCAGCTTCAGGTGGGCATGGGGGTTGCGGCAGGCGTTCATGGCGCGCCTTGACGGCGACCTTGGCCGCCTGCTCCTCGGTCACGCCACTCTCGTGGATGTAGGTGGAGGCCATCGAGGCGAAGTTGCCGATCGCTCCGGCCATCACCGCGCGCTCCCAGATCGGGTCGCCCACCGTCGTGATCGCCGCCTGGGTCGAGCCGTCGGACTGCTTCTCGTAGCCCACGCCCAGCACCTTGCGATAGCGCCCCGAGGCGACCAGGTGGTGGCAGGCGATCGCGACGCTGGCACCGACCGTGCCGCCGGTGTTGAGTTTGAACAGGGGCTTCCCGAGCGCGCCCAGGGCGTCGACGAAGAACTGATCGACGAGATAGATGCCCTCGAACATCTCCATGTTGCCCGCGACGACGGCGTCGACGTCGTCAAATCCCAGTCCCCGGGAGTCCAGGCATCGGTCAACCGCCTCGCGCGCCATCTCGGCCATCGAGCAGTCGAGCCGTCGCGAGACGTGGTCGGTCTGCCCGGTGGCGACGATCGCGCTCTCGACCGGGCTCATTGGCCCTCGATCAGGACGACGGCGTGGCTCTGGGCGCACAGCCCGGTGGTGCCGTGGATCAGCGCCCTGCCTCCGGTCGCTCGGAGCGCCTGCGCCGCGTGGGCGGTCGCGGCGAGGCCGGCCACGCTGCTCGCGCTTCCGGCGAGCCAGCCGCCATCGCACTCACATGCGTGGCCGCGTCCTGGGCCTCGAAGCGCTGTACGAGCGCGGCGCCCTGTCCGAGCCCGAGCGCCTCCGCGAGCAGCAACTGCTGGTGGGCGAACGGCGCGTTCAGCTCGATCCGGGTCAGCGAGTCCGCCGTCCAGCCGGCCAGCCGCCAGCGCCTCGTCGGCGGCCGCGCCGAGCTCGGGCGCCGTTGTCAGGTCCCGCGCGGTCCACCACGCTCCGGAGCCGGCCGCCCCGGCCACCAGCCGCACACCGGCGGTGCCGTGACGGCGCGCGTTGTCCCCGTCGCACACGACCAGGCACGTGGCTGCGTCCATCCGCGGCGCACGATCGAGCTCGTGCAACGGCTCCGAGGTTGCGGGCGAGGCGAGCACCTCCTCGGGCGTCAGGGGTGCGAGGACGGTCGAGCGGCTGCGCGCCGCCGAAACGACGCGGGCGGCGTCGACGCGGGCCGAGCCCAGTGCGGCGGTAGTAGAGGTCGGCCTGCAACCCCGCCGCCACCGTCTCGTCGGGATCCAGCGCGCGCTCGAAATACGGATCGAACGCCGCGAGCTCGACGCCGTGTGGATCGGCCTGAGATTCCTTGGCGTGGGCGACGACGAGGTTGAGGTGCTGGTCACCATCCTCGATTCGCGCCATCGCATAGAGCAGCGCCATCACTCCGTCCGCCGCCACCTTCGCCTCCGAGCGCAGCGTGCCGCCGGCGACCTCGTTGACCGCCATGCTCGAGATCGTGCGTCCCTCCCAGAAGTCCTGGCTGGCGGTGACGGCTCCCTCGATCTCCCCCAGCTCCACACCGGCGTCGGTGAGCGCGGCCGAGATCGCCTCCCACGCGAGCTCGGTCGTGTTGACCTCGTCGCGCGCCGGCGCCGTGGCGGCGTGGCCGATACCGACGATCCACGCCTCGCCCTCTCCCGATGACATAGGCATGATTTCTACCAAACGATTGGTTGGGGCGTCTAGTGTCCCGCCGACTGAGACATTCGCTCCGGGGTCGACCGCGACCGCTCGACGAGGCGGGCACCCAGTCCTCTGAGCGCCTTCGGGGAGCCGGCGCGGATCACGTGCCGGAAGTTGTTACCGCTGACGATCAGCGGCCGCCCTCGCCCGGACGCGTCGACCGCGCGCACCTGCGTCAGCTGGTGCTCGAAGACGCGCGATTGCTCGCGCCGGTGGTCGGCGACGAACAGCATCCGGCTGTCGGTGACGAGGAGGTACCCGTATTGGCCGTCCACCTCGCCGTAGCGGAAGAACACCACTTCTTCGTGCTCTGTGGCGATGCCCCAGTCCGCGAGCACCTCCGGGAGGGTCGCCTCTCTGCGGTAGCGGATAATGCCGAGGCGCTCGAGCAGGGACTGGGCCGCCCCGGCGCGGGGGCGGTCGAAGCGGTATCCGCAGAAGCGACACTTGCGAGCGGGTGCGAGAACCGACTCGGCGCAGTCGGGGCATATCTTGGTTTCGGGCACGTCCATGGCGGCGTTGCCACGTCCGATTTTCCGCTCTCAGTAGCGGATCGTGTCGGCGAAGAAGGGCAATCGCCGGCCGAGCACGGCCTCGGCGGTCGAGATGCCCGAACGCGCTGCCTTGTCGACGCCGATTCCCCGCGCGCGGGTGGTGTCGCCCGTCAGCCACAGCCCTTCGATCTCGCGCACCCGCGTATCCGGGCGCACGGCGCCGACGAGCCCTGGCCGGCAGAGGACGCCGTAGCTGGTGACCAGGTGGCGTTTCTTCCACAATGCACCGCGCGCAGCGGGCAGCATCTCCTCGATGTCGAGCCACAGCTCGTCGAACATGCGATCGATCCAGGCACGATCGCCGAGGTGGTCGTTGGCGTCGAACGCAGCGCCGACGCACGCGAGGTACTCCCCGGGCGGCGAGATGTCGGCGTCGTAGCCGGTGAAGTTGAGTGCGAACCCGGGCAGGCCGGTGCGCGGCGTCGACAGAAAGGCGCTCATCTCCAGCTCGCTCATCGCGATCACGGGCTCGGGCGCGGCGATCCAGTAGCCGAGCCAGCAGGCGCGAGCGCGGTTGGTCGCCAGCAGCTTGATCCGCTGGCGCAGATCCCACGGCAACGCCCCCGGCTCGAACAACTTCGACAGCTCCCAGACCGGTGCGCTGACCACTACCTCGTCCGCCTCGAGCACTGGGGCCGTCGCCGTTGCCTGCTCCGTTGCCGGCGGGATCGCGCAGCCGTACACCGACGACGCGCCCATCCTCGACCAGCACCCGCTGCACCTGGGCCGGCTGATGATGCGCTCCACCGAGCGCGCTGAACGTCGATTCCATCTCGTTCCACAGGCGCTCCCAGCCACCCATGGGCCAGAACGAATAACCAGCAGTGTGCGCGGCGCTCGTAGTGCAGCTTGCGTGCGAACAGGTTCTCCGAAGCCGAGTGCTCCCACGGAAGCAGGGTCACCTGCTCGAGCACCGAGATCGCCTCCCAGACCAGGAACGCCCCCTCCTCGCTGGTGTACTGCGACATCCATTCGCGCAGCGAAGCGTGGTCCCAATGCTCGAGCTCGTCCCAGTCGAGTCTCGGTGACTGCGGCGATGCAACGCTTCAGCCCCTGCTTGGCACTGCCGGTGTAGCGCTGCTGGATCGGGATCCAGCGTTGACCGTCCCAGAACGGCATCGAGTCGCTCTGGGGGCTGTGCTCGAGTGGCACTCCGATGTATTCGCAAACGCGGGTGAGGCTGTCGCCGGGGTCTTCGACGAGGTGGGAGCCCATCCCGATCTGATGGCCACGGAAGCGCTGCTCCATCGCGCGACCGCCGAGGTATCGGTGGCGCTCGACGAGCGCCACGCGCTTACCTTCCTTGGCCAGCAAAGACGCGCAGCACAGGCCGGCCGCCCCGGCCCCAACAACGACCACGTCGAACTTCACGGCATCACGCTCTCCTGTTGCGCACACGGGCTGGTTGCTCTGCGCAGGATGACAGACTGCCAAACGTTTGGTAGAAAAGGTCTCTCGTGATCGAACCGCCGCCCTCCGCGGCGGAGCTGGCTTCGTTACGCGACCAGCTCGCCCGCGAGACAGTCAGTTACTGCTATGAGCGCTCGGCCTACTATCGCGCCGCGCCTCGACGGCCTCGGTGTCGGCGCCGGCCGAGATCGCGCGGCGTCGACGATCTGGAGCGGTTGCCGGTGCTGCTCGGCAAGGACGACGAGCGCGAGCTTCAGGAGCGCTCGCGCGCCGAGCTCGGGCACCCGTTCGGCGAACATCTATGCGTCGAACCCGCGGAGGTCGTGGCGGTCGCGTCGACCTCCGGCACGACCGGCACGCCGACCTTCTACGCGTTCACGCCCGAGGACGTCGCCGACGACCGACACGCTCTGGGCCCGGGCGCTGGGCCAGGCCGGCATCGGTCATGGGAGCGTCGTGCTCCAGGGCTTCGGTCTGTCGATGTTCCTAGCCGGCTATCCGCTGCTACGCGCCGTCGAGCGGATGGGCGCACAGATCGTGCCGGTCGGTGCCGAGGCCGGTACCCAGCGCCTACTGGCCGTGGCGCGGCTGGTCTCACCGACCGCCTTGCTGTGCACGCCGAGTTACGCCCGCCACCTGGTCGAGACCGCGCCGGACGCGATGCGCGAACTGGGGCTGCGCACGCATCGTGTGTGCCGGAGAACCGGGTGCCGGGCTGCCCGAGGTCCGCTCGGCGATCGAGTCGGCGACCGGCGCGGTCGTCTACGACGCGCTCGGCGGTGCGCACGGCATCATGAACGCGTCCACCGGCGCTCATCCCTACGACGGGATGGTCGTGCTCGGGCGACGACTGCTCGGTTCAGCAGCTCATCGACCCCGACACCGCGCAACGCCCGTGGCGGTGCCCGATGATGGCCGGCCGGTGTACGGCGAGCGCGTCAAGACGAGCCTGCGCTGGCGCGCGCAGCCGCAGCTTCGCACCTCAGTCGGCGACGTCTATGAGATGAGCCGCACTCGTGACCAGGACGGGACGCTCGTGACCCGGATTCGGGTGATCGGTCGCACCGACGATCTGCTGATCGTCAAGGGAGTCAAGCTGTATCCAGCCGCCGCGAGTGAGTTGATCGCCGGCTTCGCTCCCAGGACCAGCGGCGAGTTCAGGATCCTGCTCGACGAACGGCCACCTCGGGTTCAGCCGCCGCTGCGGCTGCGCATCGAGCGGGGCGCTCGGAGCCCGCGAAGAGGAGGATCAGAAGTTGGCGTCGGACATCGCCTCGGCGATGCACAATCGGCTGTCAGTACGGCCGGATATCGAGGTGGTCGCGGCAGGAACGCTGGGGCGCACCTCCCACAAGACCCGGTTCCTTGAGATAGCCGGAGAGAGGTAAGTCTCGATGCTCAACGACGGTATCCCAGCAATCGATGCCTGGTGCAACCCGTTCACCGAGTGCGGTATCCGCTCGATCTTCACCGAAAACCCCGAGGTGAGCCAGGTGATGGGCGACCAGTGGGGCCGTCACGAGAACATGCGCTGGTATGAGCCCGAGGAGTTCGTCGCCTACATGGACTCCAACAATGTCGAGCGCGTGTGCGTGCCCAGCCTGAAGATGATGCGATACCGAACGCGCGAGATGCTCGCCGACATCCCGCACGAGCACATCGCCGAGCTGATCCGGGCATATCCGCAGCGGATCGTCGGCCTGGCCGGGATCAACCCGATCAGCGGCATGCAGGGCGTGCGGGCGCTCGAGCGGGCCGTGCTCGACTTCGGCTTCAAGGGCGCACATGTGCACCCGTTCGGCTTCGGGATTCCGATCAACGAGCGCGAGTGGTGGCCGTTCTACACCAAGTGCGCGGAGCTCGACGTACCGGTGATCTTCCAGGTCGGCCACTCGGCCGAATTCATGCCCAGCGCGATGGGCAAGCCGATCCTGCTCGATGACATCGCGATCTGGTTCCCGGAGCTTCGGCTGATCGGCGGGCACACCGGATGGCCTTGGACCGAGGAGCTGATCGCGATGGCGTGGAAGCATCCGAACGTATACATCGCGGTCTCCGGCCACGCGCCCCGCTACTGGGACCCGAAGCTGGTCCGCTTCCTCAACGCACGCCGGCGCGGGATCGGCAAGGTCATGTGGGGCACCGATCATCCGCTGATCCTGCATGAGGAGAGTCTCGAGCAGATCGACTCGATGGACCTCAAGCCGGAGGCGCGGCGGGCGCTATTGCACGACACCGCCGCGACCGTGTTCAAGCTGGGTGACCCGCCCCTGGAGACGGTCGTGGTCACAGCCAACGAGGAGGAGACAGCACTGTGAGGATCGGATACCTGATCGACTTGCACAAGGGCGGCTACGACCAGCCGATGCCCACGCCGCAGGACGCCCACGACGACGATGGACGCGATGATCGAGGAAGGGATCATCGCGGAGCGGGCGGGCTTTCACTCGCTCCAGGTGCCGGACCGGCACGGCCGCACGGAGTGCTACTTCCCCGGACCCGAGCAGATCCTCACGATCCTCGCGCGGGAGACCGACAAGGTCGCGATCGGCACCTTCACCCTGGTCGCGACGTTGATCCACCCGATGAAGACGGCCGAGGAGTTCGCGGTCATCGACAACCTCAGCCAGGGCCGGCTGTACACGACGCTGTCGCGCGGCTTCCACCCGGGCTACTGGCAGCAGTTCGGGATGCCCCAAACCCACATGCTCGGCCGCTTCCAAGAGGCGATCAAGGTGTGGAACCTGGCCTTCGAGGGCCAGCGCTTCGACTTCGACGGCAAGTACTGGCAGGTGGAGCAGGGCCTGCTCGCACCCCAGCCCTACCAGGAAGGCGGCTGGCCGATCTGGGGCGGCGGCAACGCGGTCCCGGCGGCGATCCGCCGTTCGGCCGACTACGGCGAGTGCTGGACCTGCGATCCGTTCCCGCTGATGAAAGAGGTGTGGGAGGAACAGTCCGGCACCTATCGCGAACGCGCTCTGGAGCTCGGCAAGAAGCCCTACATCGTGCTGATGCGCGACGGCTGGGTGGCGGACACGTTCGAGGACGCGGCGCGCGAGTTCGGCTCCCATTTCGTCGAGGAGATGCGCTTCTACTACCGCCAGGGCATCTTCACCCACCATCCCGACTTCCAAAGCGAGGAGGACATCACCGCCGAGCGGGCCGGCCCGCACCTGATCATGGGCTCCCCGCAGCAGTGCATCGAGCAGCTCGAGCGCTACCACGAGGAGTACGGGGTCGACTACTTCACGGTCCGCTTCCGGATGCCCACCGGACCGTCGATGGAGGCCGCGCGGGAGCAGATCCAGCGCTTCGGCGAGGAGGTCGTGCAGCCGATCCACAAGAAGTATCCGGCGCCCGACCATCCGGCGATACCCGTCGCCTGTCGGTGGTAGGCGGTCCTCACCGCCCCGATCCTCACTGCTCCGCGACCGCCCCGATCCTCACTGCTCCGCGACGGCCCGGAGATCGGCCGGGTAGTCCGGGGCTGAGGCGGTCGGCCAGGCGCCGCGCGGGGCCTCTACGACCGCGCCGACCTCGAATCCGAACAGGACCGTGCGCTCACTGCTCCGCGCCACCTCGTCGCTGGGGACGATCCGCTCGACGGTGACCACGACGCGCTTCGCGGCCCGCGCCAGCAGCACATCGACGTCAGCGAGGTGGTCGGGCGGCCACGGCATCTGAACGTTGCCCGCCGCATCGGCGCGCCACGCGTGAATGAACGCGACGTCCGGCGCCAGCGCCGGGACGGCGAGGTAGCTGATGCCCGTGTAGGGATCCGCCACCTCGCGCATTCCCCTTGCGGCGACGAGGTCCGAGTGCATCGCCGCCCGCGTGGGCAGGAACGGAAGCCCGGCGGCGGCGGCCCGCAGGCGCCCGAGCAGCATCCACTCACTCTCCTCGAGGTCTTCGATGCCGCCGGGAGACGACCGCGTCCTCGAACGCCTTCGCCCGTCCCGCCTCTCCGAGGCTGACATGACTCGCGCGCACCGAGCGCACCACGCCGGCCCTGACCAGCAGCTCGACATCGAGCGATCCGGTGAAGGTGAGCAACTCGAGCTCGCGCCGTCCCGACTTTGCCAGCGCGCGAACCGCCGCGAGCGGCTTGCGCGCGAGCGGCGAGCCACCGAACGCGACGACCGCGCCGTCGCGCACGCCTTCCAGCGCCTGCTCCAAATCGGCTACGCGATCAGTCACGCGCCGCGTCCGATGCGTGCTCCAGGCTGGCTACGCGATCAGGCACGAGCTGAATTCTGCCAAACGTTTGATTGGTATCGTGGCGAGCGGCACCCTTGGCTCCCACCTACGACTCCCCCTCCCCCCAGCCGGACGGAGCACTTCTGGCCGTCGGCGCCGCGTTCGGAATCGATCGGGTTCCGAGCGGGCGCGCACGCCGTTGTGCCGCTCGGCCCGACGAGGATGCGATCACACTGGCGGCGCAAGCCGGGGCCGAGGCGCTACGCAACGGCGAGCGACCGGTGGCGTTGCTGCTGGCCACGACCACGCCGCCCTACGACGAGGGCGGCTCGGTGCAGGTGCTCGCCGAGCTTCTGCGGCTGGCACCTGACGTATGGGCCAGCGAGCTGACGGCCACCGCTCGTGACGGACTCGCCGCACTGCGCGTGGCCCTGGCGCTGGCTCGCGTGCACGACGCTCCGGTGCTCGTGTGCGCGGCTCACGCGGCCAGCCCTCACGGAGCAGGCGAGGAAGGCGACGGGGCGGTGGCGCTGCTGGTCGGACCGGCGGCGGCCGCGGATGCGGCCCTCGCGCAACTCACGGCCGGCCCTGCCCACGTCGAGGAGCTGCGCGATCGCTGGCGGCTGCGCGGTGATGCTGTGGCCCGCGAGGGCGACGCCTCGTTCATCTACGAATACGGCGGCTCGCGGCTGGCGTCGCTGCTCGGCGCTCGGGCGGTGGCGCATTTCGGCGCCCCGGGCGCGGGCGGGGCGGGCTCCAGCGGGGCCGGCTCGGGCGGGGCGGGCTCCAGCGGGGCCGGCTCGGGCGGGGCGGGCTCCGGCGGGGCGGGCTCACGCGGGACGGGCTCCGGCGGGGCGGGATCGGGCGTGCCGGTGTCGGTCGCCGCGCTCAGCGTCCGCGCGGCAGCGCGGGCCGAGGCGGGCCTCGGTGGCCCGGGCGATGACCTGGTCTCGCGGACCGGCATCCTCGGCACCGCCCACCCCCTCCTGCGCCTGGCATGCGGGCTGGACGCGCACAGGATCGTGGCCGCTGTCGCCGGTGGGCTGGCCGAGACGGTTCATGTCGCGCCGGGACCCGGAGGGCCCCAGCTCTCCGAGCGCGTGCGAGCGCGAGCGCGCGGGGGGGTCGACCGCGAGGCGCCGTTTCCCGAGCCCTCGGGCGCCGGCTTCGATCCATACGCCTCCGGGCCGCGCGCCTGGCGCGAGCGAGCGCAGGATCTGCGGTTGGAGGGCGTGCTCGCAGGCGGCAAGCTCAGCTATCCGCCGCCGGCCCTGGTGGCAGCCGGAAGTGCTCCGGTAATGCAGGCGCTCTCCCGCCTCGGGACCGTGCTGACGCACACTCGCGACCATGTCTACCCCGGTGGGGAGGTAACCGGTATGGCCGTGTTGGAGCTTGACGACGGCGCACGGTTCTACTGCCAGGTCGCGATGGGCGAAGAGGTTCAGATCGGAACGCGCGCGCGGCTGGTCCCGCGCCGACTGCATCAGGGAGGCGGCGTCGTGCAGTACTTCTGGAAGGCTGTGCCGTGCCAATAGCCGGTCAGATCGCGATCGTCGGCTCGGCGGCGACGCGCTTCGGGGTCCTGCATGACCAGAGCTATCTCGACCTGCTGGCGCAGGCCGCCCGCGGCGCGATCGACGATGCCGGCGTCGAGCAGGCCGACGTGCAGGCCGCGTGGCTCGGGACCGCCGAGCCGGCGATCTCGGCCCTGGTCGGAGATGCAGGCTCGGCCGTCACCGAGGCAATCGGCTTTGCGCCCAAGCCGGTCACGCGCGTCTCCACGTTCTGCTGCACCGGCATGGAAGCGGTGCGGGCGGGTGCGATGGCAGTGGCCGCCGGCGAGTACGAGGTCGTGCTGGCGGTGGGCGCGGAGAAGATGCGCGACGTCACCCCGCGCGGCAGCCTGGTCGCGCGGACCGCAAACCTCACCCACCCGACGCTGGCCAAGGGACGGACCGCGCCGGGCCAGTTCGCCCTGCTCGCCAGCCGTTACATGCACGTGCACGGCGCCACGATCGAGGACTTCGCGGCCGTGGCGGTCAAGAACCACGAGCACGCCGCCCGCAATCCGCTCGCCCATTTTCGCTCACCGGTGACGGTAGAGCAGGTCGTGCGCGCGCCGCGCGTGGCAGAGCCGCTCGGGACGCTCGACTGCACGCCGACCACCGACGGCGCCGCCGCCGTGGTGCTGGCGTCGGTCGACTGGGCCCGCCGGCACGGACGCCCGTACGCGGTGATCGAGGGCGTCGGGCTCGCGGTCGTCGACGGGTACTACTCCGGCTTCTTCCACGACCAGGACTATCTCGGCTTCCGGGCCACCAGGGAGGCGGCTGCCGTCGCATACGGCCAGGCCGGCATCGAGTCGCCGCGTGACCAGCTGCAGGTGGCCGAGTGCCACGACTGCTTCACGATCACCGAGATCGTCAACTACGAGGATCTCGGGCTCTGCGATCGGGGCGACGGGGTCGAGCTCCTGCGCAGCGGCGCGACCGCGTTCGGGGGCGAGATCCCCGTCAACCTGTCCGGCGGCCTGCAGTCGTGCGGCCATCCGGTCGGCGCCACGGGCGTGCGGATGATCAAGGAGATCGCCGATCAGGTCGTCGGTCGCGCCGGCGAGCGGCAGGTCTCAGGGGCACGACTGGGAGTCGCCCACACGCTCGGTGGCCCCGGTGTCGCTTCCTGCGTCGTCGTCGTCGGAGCCGGGGAGTGACGGGAGAAACAGCCCCACCGCACACGGAGCCCCGGCCCCACCGCTCACGGAGCCCCGGCCCCGACGCTCACGGAGCCCGGGCCCCGACGCCGACCGGAGCAACAGCACCACAGCTGACAAGAGCAGGAGCCCAACCAGTACGAGGAGAGGCATGTCCCGCACACCGTCCCTTCCATCCCCCGAGTCGATCCGCCCCGAGGAGCAGGAGGCCTTCGAGCGCGTGTGCGCTCGCCAGAACGCCTACGACTACAAGTCGTTTGCGGCGGCGATGCCACACCCCGTGCCCGACTGGAGCTCCGGGGAGATCCAGCCTTACTTCCGTGCGCTGCTGCACAGCCCGTTGATCGCCGACCACATCAGCGAGCTGGGGGTGGTTTACCGGACTCGCGGCGAGCTCGGCAACAGCTACACCCACGCCGACCGCGAGTGGGTCGACATGGTCGTCTCCCAAGACCTGGACTGTCCATTCGTCCAGTACGTCCACCTGTTCGACGCCGCGGCGGTCGGCGTCCGAGTCGAGGCTGTCAAGGCACTGCGGGCCGGGCGCGAGCACGAGCTCACCCCCGAGGAGCGCCAGCTCACCGACTACATCCGCTCGGTGATGGCCGGCAAGGTGACCGACGAGCAGTACCGCGGGATGGAGGAGCGAATGGGCACCCGCGGGACGATCGAGCTGACCGGCTTCGTCGGCCATCTGCTGATGACGATCCGGGTGATGCAGGCGGTCGGCGGGTCCGAGTGGCGCCAGGAGCACGTCGATGAGCTGATCGAAGGGTTGCTCGATGGTTCGGTCACTCCCCCCGATTCGCATGCGCGGGTGCCGCCGCTGCAGATGGCGGGGCAAACAGGGTCGTAGCGGCCTGGCGGGGCCTCCGGGCTGTTCGGCGCGGACTGCCTGCGGAGATGGCCCTGTCACTCGGCTGGGCTGCGGCGGGCGGGCGGCTTGGCGAGATGCCCGGTCACTCGGCTGGGCCGGGGCGGGCGGGCGGCTTGGCGAGATGCCCGGTCACTCGGCTGGGCTGGGGCGGGCGGGCGGCTTGGTGAGCGGCGCTGGTGAGGGTGCGGCCGGGCCGGATCGTGTCAGCACTCTGACAATTTCGCATGCATACGGGGACAAATCGCGCGCTTCTGCTGGACCTTGGCTACATAAGCATGTGGGGCATGCTTATGTAGCCAAGGAGGGTTGAGGGGGTGGGGCTTTGTCCCGTTATGCATGCCGCGGAGGCGGATTTCGGCCCCGCGGGCCTCGCCGGCCGCAGACCGAGTCGCCGTCGTCGCATTTCTGACCACCCGGGCCTCCCGCCACCCCCGGGCCTCCCGCCACCCCCGGGCCTCCCGCCACCCCCGGGCAGGGCACCCGCCGCAAGCCACCCTTCATCAGCGCCGTTTGCCGAGCCGCACACCCGGCAGCAGCTCAGCCGCGTCCTCCGAGCCCACCGCCGGGCCAGCCGCCCACCCGGCAGCAGCTCAGCCGCGTCCTCCGAGCCCACCGCCGGCTAGCCGCCGACTCCCCGCGCCCGGTGCGCCTGCTCGGCACCCCGCACCAGCTCGCACGTGAACTCGAGCAGTGGGACCGCGACGCCAAGTCGCCGGCCCTCGGCAACGACGAACCCGGCTGTCTCCTCGAGCTCGGTCGGCCGTCCTGAACGGACGTCCTGAAGCATCGAGACGACGGTGCTCGTCTTCCCGGCCGCGACCATCGCGGCGCCCCGGTCCTGGATCCGGCGGACCGCGGCCTCCGACGGTTCGCTCAGGATCGCGGGCACGTCGAAGCCGTAGCCCTTGTAGGAGGACGGCGTGACACCGAGCGCCGCGGCCACGGCGCCGGCTTCGCGCATCAGCCGCACGAGTGCCTCGGCGAACGGGCGCAGGCCCCAGAGGAGGTGTATCGGCTGGTCGGCCAGAACCGACAGCGGCGAGACCGCGGCCTGGAGGATCTGCTTCGCCCATTCATGCGCCTCGATGTCGTCCACTGCCACCATTGAGAGCCCGGCCTCGTTCCACGCCGCGGCGATCCGCCGCACCCGCTCGGACACGGGGGCGCCGAGCTCGCCGAGCGCGGTCATGCCGTCCAGCGTGAACTCGACGATCCCGGGCGCGATCCGCTCGCCGCCGATCATGGTCGTGCCGCCCAGCACCGCGTCGCTGCGGAGCTTGTCGGCCAGGAGCCGGTCCTTCAGCACCCCGTTCTGGAGCGAGACGGCGGCGCCGACGTCGAGGTCGCGGACGGTGCCGAGCGCCGCGATCGTGTCCGGCGTTTTCGTCGCGACCACCAACACATCGCACGGCCCTGAAGCCGTGGGCGCCGCGTCCACCGGCACCAAGAACTGGCGCAGACCCCGGACCTCGAGACCCCACTCGCGGATCGCGTCGAGCTGTTGGCCGCGTGCCACGAGCGTGACGTCATGACCGCCACGCGCGAGATGGGCCGCAACCACGCATCCGATCCCGCCGGCGCCCAAGACCACGAACCTCATGGACGGGACATTATTTTGCGCACGCTCTACACCAAAGGAGAAGCGGCGCGAGCCGATCCGTCAGTGCAAATTCGGCGCTCGAGGAGAACCACCGCGGGCGATTCGTCTACATGCGTGACTGCTACCCGATCCTGGAGCAGGCCGATCCGCAGTCGGTCAGTAGGGCCGGTCGAGCGTCAGGTACATGCTGGAGAAGCGCGGCGCCCCGTCCTGCTCGACGAGCTCCACCGCGTACACGCCGGTTGTCTGCACCGTGAGCTGTCCGTCAGCGGTCACGAACAGCGACAGGATGCCGTACGCCTTGTCGCCGTCGAGGCGAACGTTGGTGATCACGTGGCGGCGCTGGTCCTGCTGCTCCTCGGTGGTGCTGGAGATGAACTCCACGATCGCGTCGCCGGACTCGAACGGCCCCACGGTGGGTCCGCCGGTGATGTCGACGGTGAACGTGGCGTCGTCGCTGAAGACGCCTCGCAGCATGTCGTAGGCGTTGTCATCCATCGCGGATGCGTATCGCGCAAAGACGTCGCAGACCTGCGAGTAGTCGGCCATTTCTCTCTCCTCGTCGGCGTGGTTTCGCCCGAACTTCTACCAGACGTTTGTTTTATTGTGTGTTCGGTGGGCTCTTCCGAGGTTGCGGCAGACGACTGGACCTCCTGCCGGTATGCGGGGGCTGACGAAGCGCTCCACGATCCGGGCGCCGGCGCGCTCTACAACGAGAGCGTGTATTTCAATTTCGTCACCGGTCTGCCTGAGGGCCCGCTGGGCGGGATCATGCGCGTCGGCCTGCGCCCGACCGACGGTTACGCCGAGCTGTCGCTCAACCTCCCGCTGGGCGACGGGTCGACGCTGTTCCTGTATCGGCGCGAACCGCTGACCGTTGCCGATTTCGCCGTCGGCACGGGCGTCTGGCAGTGCGGGCAGATGCGCCTCGAGGCGGTCGTGCCGACCAGGCGCTGGCGGCTCCATTATCAGGGCTCCGACCCGCGGCGGTTGCTCGATCCCCGCGGGCTCGGCCTCGACCCGGGTTCGGCGCTGCGAGCCTCGGAGCGCTGCCCCGTCTCGGTCGCGCTCGAGTTCGACGGCCGCTTCCCGCTCCACGTGCTGTCGGGATCGGGGGACATCGTGCCCGGCGGGCGCGCACCGTTCGCGCGGGATCACTACGAGCAATTCGGGACCGTGTCGGGCACGATCGAGCTTCGCGGTCAGCGCGTTCACCTTCAGCGGCCCCGGCTTTCGGGATCACTCGTGGGGTCCGCGCGATTGGCAGTCCACGCCGTACTCCAACTTCACCACCGTGCTCGCCGATGACGGCAGCGCGATCGTCGGCTTCGCCGCCCGCCTGGACGACCGCGATCACATGCACGGCGTCCGCTGGAGCGAGGACGGCAGGCAGCCGCTGAGCGGTTTCGAGGTGATCAGTGATTACGCCGGCGGGGTGGAGCTGGACGGCCCGCTCGCGGTCGTGTTCGGCCTTCCCGACAGGCAGCTGCGATACGACGCCACCGTGCGCTCGTTCCTGCCGCTTCGACATCGCAGCGACGAGCGAACGGTGCGGATCGGCCAGGCGCTGTTCGATTTCGATGGTCCGGACGGAAGGGCCTGCGGCTGGTCGGACCTCACGCGCCCGGCATCGTGAGCGTGAGCGAGGATCTCGATGACGGGCTGCGCCAGTTCCTGGCTGCGCGCTTGGGGGACGACGAGCTGACGATCTCAGACCTGCGGCGCCATATCGAGGGCTTCTCGTGGGAGACCTGGGAGCTCACGGCCCATTGGAACTCGGACGGGTGCAGGCATGACCGACGGTTGATCGCTCGCCGCGTTCCCCAGGCGGGGCTGATGGCGCCGTATGACGTCGCCGGCCAGTGGGAGCTCGCGCGGGCGCTCAGGTCGGTGCCGGGGATTCCGCTGCCAGAGCCGCTGTGGGTGGACCTGAACGGAGACGCGACTGGGCGGCCCCTGTACTTCATGGAGCACGTTGAGGGCGACGTGCCCGCGCCCTGGAACTCTCACTCCTACTTCCGGGACGACCGCCACCGCGCTGCGGTCGGTCGCGAGCTGTTGAGGATCCTCGCCGCGATCCACGCCGTCGGACTGGAGCAGCTCCCCGACGGCCTGCGCGGTCTGCGCGACTGCGACCCCACGGCCGAGGTCGCCTACTGGGAGTCGGTCTATGAGCGCTCTCGCGACGCGCCGGATCCGGTGCTCGAGCGTGCCTTCGGCTGGCTCGCCGCGAACGGCGGATGCGCTCAGCGGCCACCGCGGACTCGTGCATGGGGATTTTCGGATCGGTAACGCGATTGTGCGCGGTGATCAGGTCGCCGCGATGCTCGACTGGGAGCTGGCTCACGTCGGCGATCCAGTCGAGGACCTGGGCAATTTCGCCCACCGGCTGTACCGCGGCAAGCTCAAGATCCCCAGCGGCCTGCTCACGGTCCAAGAGCTGCTCGCCGCCTACGCGCGAGGCCTCCGGCTGGAAGGTCCCCGAGCGAGCGCTGACGTTCTGGCTGGTATTCAACGACGTGCGCTCGGCGGTCTCGTTCCACGTCGCGGCGCGCCTGTTCACCGACGGGGCGACTCGTGACCTGCGCTACGCCGCCTTCAGCCGCCAGCTTCCCTACCTCCTGCGCCACGTGATGGCCGACCTTCCGGCCGATGGCTGACTCGGCCCGCCGGCTGCTCGATGGCATCGCCCGCGCGCTGGCCGAGGATGTCTCGCCGCATGTGCGAGATCCGTTCGCGCAGATGCAATGCAAGGCCGCGGCGGAGCTGCTCGGAAACCTCGCCGCGGAACTCGATTGGGCCCCGGCGCCGATCGAGCGCCGCAACGCCGAGCTGGGCGGGGTCCTCGATCAGCTGATCGAAGGCCGGATGGGTGCGGCGCAGCGCGCCCGCCCCGGGTTTGGCGCCCGAGCAGCTCCAGCGGGCGCTGCTCGACGAGCTCGCCGACGGGCTGCGCTGGGTCTCCGAGCAGCCGGCAACAGTGCGCGACCCGATCGACGCGCTGCTGCGCGACGACCTCGAGCGGCAGGTCGCGTCGCTGCGGCGCGGGATGTTCCGCTGACTCGCTAGCCGAACCGAACGCTCGGGTCTGGCACGTCGCGCGCCCCGCTGCCGAGGTCGGCGATCAGCTGATCAATCTCCGCTTCACTTGGATCGGGCATCCCGAAGGCCTGGAACAGCCGGATCGTCCCGCTCAGGAAGGCGATGAAGATCGTGTACTCGACGGCGCCGCGCTCGCCCAGACGGCGCTCGATCGCCGCGTAGGCGTCATCGGTCACGGTGCCGCTGACGACAGCCCGGATGTAGGAGGCGAGTAGCTGCTCGTCGTCCGTGAGCTCGTCCTCGCGGCCGCTGCGCAGTGCCTCGATCGCCTCGAGCCGCACGCCCACGGCGACGGCATCGGGGATGTGCAGTGACTGCACCACGTTCGTGTGCCAGTCGGCCGAGAGGACCTGGTCGACGAACTCCCGGTCGGCATGAGAGAACGTGCCCGTGCGCTCGCCGGCCGTGCGCACGAGACGCCCCATCTGGTTCAGCGCGGCGGCGAACGGGGGACTGTTGAGCAAGGCGGCGTGGTACGGCGGGAGCCCGCCGCCGAATTTCCCCGCACTGCGCGCGACGACCATGTCGTAGGCCTCGCGGTCCTCGACCGGAAGCTGCTCGCGGCTGGGGGCGGTGGGAGGTCTGGGCATCTCGGAATCAATCTACCGTTTGGTAGGCTCGCGTGCAGCCAGCGCCCGCTTCCCGGGCGCACCGGTTGGAGAAACGGAGGGTCATTGGCGGTCAACGGAATGCTGGTCATCGATGCGGATGCTCACTACCTCGAGCCCGTGCAGGAGATGGCCGAGTACATCGATGAGCCATGGCGCTCACGGCTGCTCGGCGCGGACCCCGCGAAGTGGATCCCGATCGGTCTCGGCGACCGGATGCTCGCGGGGCGGATCCGCCGAGACGATCTCGACTACGGGTACGGGTACGGCGTCCAGCGGGCCGACGAGGTGTCGGCCGCGATGGCGCACGTCGGCAGCGATGCCTGCGTGCTGGTCCCGAACCGGCTCGTGACGCTCGGCCACCTGACGGTGGCGGATCTCGTGGTCGCGCTGAACACGGGATATGTCCGCTACATGCTCGACCGCGTGTGCGACCCGGCGCGCGGCATCTACACGATGGTGATCGCCTGCTGGCAGGATCCCGAGGCCTCGGCGGAGCTGATCGACGAGGTCGGCGATCACCCGGGGATCGCCGCGGTTTGCATGCTGAGCGCCGGCGCACAGCCACCGCTGGGCGACCCGCGCTACGACCCGATCTACGAGGCCGCCCAGCGCCACGAGCTCGCGATCGTGTTGCACGGCGCCCCCGGACTCAACCTGGTTTCGGGCGCCGACTATGCCGACTTCCAGCGGCTGATCGAGTCGCACGCGCTCGGGTTCTCGGTCAGCAACCAGATCCAGCTCACGAGCATGGTTCTGCAGGGCTTGTGCGAGCGCTTTCCGACCCAGCGGTACGTGTTCCAGGAGAGCGGCCTGTTCTGGGTGCCGATGATGCAGTACCGCCTGGACGAGTACTTCCTCAAACGGCGCTCCGAAGCCCCGCTTCTGACCCGCCTGCCGAGCGACTACATCCGGGAGTCGTTCTACTTCGGCACCCAACCGATCGAGGCGCCGAAGAACCAGAGCCATCTGCAGATGGTGTTCGACGCCGCCAACGGTTACGAGCACTTCCTCTACTGCAGCGACTACCCCCATTTCGACTACGACGATCCGCGCGCGATCATGCGCCTGACGTTTCTCGACCGCGAGGCCAAGGCGCGCGTGCTGGCCGGCAATGCACTGCAAGTGTTCAAGCTCCGAAAGGCGGGGCCGCAGCCGTGGGAGAACATCGCGTCGCCCACATCGACGACATCCCCCTCGACCGTGGCCTCCTAGTCGAGGTCGAAGGCCGTCAGGTCGGCGTCTTCCGCGTCGGCGACGAGGTTCACGCGTTCCTGAACGTGTGCCCTCACCAAGGTGGCCCGGTCGGCACCGGCGGGCTGTTCCCCGCGATCCGGGGCCAGGTGCAGGCCCGGCGGCTGCGCGAGTTCCTCGATCCCCAAACGACCGTCGTCGCCTGCCCCTGGCACGGCTGGGAGTTCGACGCGCGCACCGGGACCTGCCTGGCCGACCCATCCCGCCGGCTGCGCTCCTACCAGACCATCGTGCGCGATGGAGACGTGATTGTCGTGACCGACCCGCAACGAGCACCCGAACCGAAGGGAGACGCGTGAGTCTCGAGGAAGTCGAAGCGATCAAACAGCTGAAAGCCCGATATTTCCGATTCCTGGACACCAAGCAATGGGATCGGTGGGCCGACGTGTTCACCGAGGACGCCGTCCTAGACCATCCGGCGAACCGGCCCACGCCGCTGCGCGGGCGCCGGGAGATCGTCGCCACCGTCAGCACCAACCTCGCCGAGATGGTCACAATCCACCACGGCCACATGCCCGAGATCGAGCTACTCGACTCCGACCACGCGAAGGGGATCTGGGCGATGTATGACCGCCTCATCGGACCGACGCCGGATGGCAACGGCCAGGCTCGCTACGAGGGGTACGGCCACTACATCGAGCGCTACGTGAAGGGTGAGGATGGTCAGTGGCGGATCGCGCACCTGCACCTGCGCCGCCTGCACCTCGAGATCGAGGAGCATCGCCGCGACCTCGACCTGTCGGCGTTCGATCGCTGGGAACAGGAATGAGCCAGCACGACCTCGAGGCGATCAGACGGCTCAAGGCCCGCTACTTCCGGTTCGTCGACACCAAGCAATGGGACCGTTGGGGCGAGGTGTTCACGCCCGACGCGGTGCTCGATGTCCCGCTTCTGCGCGACACGCCGCTGCGGGGCCGCACCGAGATCCTCGCCGCCGTTCGTCGCAACCTGAACGAGCTGTTCACGATCCACCACGGCCACATGCCGGAGATCGAGATCCGCGGCCGGGATCGAGCGCGGGGAATCTGGCCGATGTACGACCTGCTGCTGCGCGGCAGCCGGGCGAGCGAGGGCGGTTCGGGCAGCGCCTTTCCTCCGCGCTACGAGGGTTATGGCCACTACGTCGAGGATTACGCCAAGGGCAATGACGGCGAGTGGCGGATCGCTCGCACGCAGCTGCGCCGGCTGCACTTGGAGACCGAGCAGCACCGGCCTTCGGTGCCAGAGCTCCGCTAGGCTGAGAACCGATGCGTGTTCTGGTGACTGGCGCCTCGCGCGGGCTCGGCCTCGGGTTCTGCGAAGTGCTGTCCGAACGCGGTGACGAGGTGATCGCCGCGTGCCGAGAGGCGACGCCGGAGCTGACGGAGCTCGGTGTGCAGGTTGTTCCCGGGTGCGAGCTGACAGACGACTCCTCGGTCGCCAAGCTCTCGGACGCGATCGGCGCGCGCGGCCTCGACGCGCTGATCTGCAACGCAGGTGTCAATCACGATGCGCCGCGGCTCGAGGAGATCGAGGTGCCGGCGCTGGCCGGCATGTTCGACGTCAACGCGCTCGGCGCGGTGCGAGCCACGCTCGCATGCCTCGAGCACCTCAACCGTGGGGCCAAGATCATGCTCGTCGGCGTCGGCGCCTCGGCGATGAACATGCACGCGCCCAGCATCGGCAACTACGGCTACCGGATGTCCAAGGCGGCGCTGACGTCGTTCGGCTTCGGCCTGGCACGGGATCTGCGAGACCGTCAAGTCGCGATCCTGATCTCCTCACCTGGCCCGGTCAACACGGACATGCTGCGTGGCGTGGCAGCCGAGGGACGCACCCCGTTCGATCCCTCCCAGGCCCCCTCCCCGCGGGAGGTCGCAGGCCAGCTCTGCGCCCGGCTCGACGAGCTGACGCTCGACGATTCTCCCTGCTGGCAAGACAAGCCGACCGGCGAACCGGTCGTCTTCTCCTGAGCAGCCGATGGGCCTGCGAGTTGCAGTGATCGGCGCCGGGCCGGCCGGCTTCTATACGACCGAGCAGCTGCTCGGCGCGGGTGCTGCCGTCGACCTGTTCGACGCGCTGCCAACGCCGTTTGGGCTCGTCCGGGCGGGCGTTGCCCCGGACCATCCGAAGATCAAGTCTGTGATCCGGGTGTACGAGAAGACTGCCGCCCACGAGCGATTCCGGTTCTTCGGTGGCGTCGAGCTCGGCTCCGAGGTGCAGCGCGAGGACCTGCTGGAGCGCTACCACGCTGTCGTCTACGCGGTCGGGACAGCACGTGACAACCGGCTCGGCATCCCCGGCGAGGACCGCCCCGGCTCGATCCCCGCGACTGACTTTGTCGGCTGGTACAACGGCCACCCGCAGTTCGCCGAACACGAGTTCGACCTGTCGACCTCGCGTGCCGTCGTGGTCGGCAACGGCAACGTCGCGATCGATGTGGCCCGGATGCTCGTGCTCGATCCCGAGGAGATCGCCCCGACCGATACCGCCAACCACGCGATCGACGCGCTGCGCGCTGCCCAGGTCAAGGACGTCGTGATCCTCGGCAGGCGCGGACCGGCGCAGGCTGCGTTCACCAATCCCGAGCTGCGTGAGCTCGGCGAACTGGCGCGCGCGGACGTGTACGTCAACCCCTCCGAGATGGAGCTCGACCAGCACAGTGCGGCCTGGCTGGCTTCGGAGCAGGCGAGCACGACCACGCGGCGCAACGTCGACATCCTGAACGATTTCGCCGCCCGCGAGCCGGGCGGCAAGTCGCACCGGATCGAGCTGCGCTTCCTGCGCTCGCCGATCGAACTGATCGGTGAAGAGGAAAACCAGCCGGTGCGCGGCCTGCGGATCATGCGCAACCGGATCGAGCCCGATCCGGGCGGCCGGCTGCGAGCGGTCTCGACCGGCGAGGAGGAAGTGATCGAGTGCGGCCTGGTGGTGCGCTCGATCGGCTATCGCGGCCACCCGCTGCCGGGCGTCCCGTTCGACGAGCGGCTCGGATTGATCCGCAACGACGGCGGCCGCGTCACCGGCGATGACGGCGCGCCCCTAACGGGCGAGTATGCCGTCGGTTGGATCAAGCGCGGTCCGAGCGGCGTGATCGGCACGAACAAGAAGGACGCAGCCGACACCGTGGCCAAGCTGCTGCAAGACGCCGAGACCGGCCGTCTGCGCGAGCCGCCGCAGGCGGATGCCGCGTCGGTGCAGCCGTGGCTGGCAGCGCGCGTGCCGGGCCTCGTGACCTGGGAGGGGTGGCGGAGCATCGACACCCACGAGCAGGGACTCGGCGCGCCGCTTGGCCGGCCCCGGGTCAAGGTCGTAACAATTCCGGAGATGCTCGCGATCGCCGAGAGCGCGACCGCAGGCGACCCGAGCGACGAGTAACGACCCGCGCGGCGCCGTCAGGCGGACCGGCGCGTCAGTACGACGCTGCCGGTTGGGTCAAGCGAGGCCCTGGATCCCGGCGGCACGAGGATCGTCGCCTCGGGTTCCTCGAGCACCAGGGGCCCGTCCTGAGGCCCCTCGGCCAGCGCGGCTCGGTGCAGGATCGGCGCCTCGCGCGACCCGATCCCCGGGCCGAAATACAGCTCCCGGCCCGGCGCCGCGTCCAAGGCCCCTATTCCCTGCGCGATCTCCTCCCGCGCGAGGTCCGCAAACGACAGTGCCGGCGCGCGCCACGAGGCTCGTGCTCTGATCGCCGTGATCTCCACCGCCTCGCTTTCGGCCGAGTGGCCGTACGCGCGCCGGTGCTCGCGATGGAATGCCGCGGTGAGCTCGGCGATGCCGGTGCCGACGGCGTAGGGAAGCATCAGCGTCGAGGACTGGCCGATGTAGCGGAGATTGACGCGGATCTCGATCTCCGGCTCACCCTGGTCGCGGTGCAGGGTCCGCAGCTCCTGGCTCGCCGCCTCCGCGAGCAGCGCGGCCTGGGCGTCGATCGCGCCCGTGGCGCCGTCCGAGAGCGGTATGCGCAACGCCGCCATCCGGCTCGCGGCCGTGTCAGCGAACAGCAGGCCGAGGCTGCTGAACAATCCCGCAGCGACCGGCACCACCACCTCGTCCATGTCCATCTCGGCCGCGAGCGCCGCCGCGTGAATCCCGCCTGCGCCCCCGAACGCGACCAGCGTGTGCCCGCGGGGGTCGCGCCCGCGTTCCACCGATACGGCGCGGACGGCGCGACGCATCGTCGCAGTCGCGATCGAGAAGATGCCGAACGCGGCGTCAAGGAGCGAGAGCCCGAGTTGCTCGGCGAGGCGCTGCACCGCGGCGGTCGCGAGGTCAGCCCGCAGCGGCTTGTTTCCCCCCGCGATCGCCGACGGGTTGACGTATCCGAGCACGACATGGGCGTCGGTGACAGTGGCCTGCACGCCCCCCGCGCCGTAGCACGCCGGCCCGGGCGAGGAGCCCGCGCTCTCCGGCCCGACCCGGAGCGCGCCGCCCCGGTCGATCCACGCGATCGACCCCCCACCCGAGCCCACCTCGGTCAGATCGACGCATGCCGCGCGGACCAGATAGCCGGCGCTGCGCATGAAGCCACCGCCGCGGTTCAGCGAGTTGCCCACCTCGAGCTCCGCGGCGAGGTCGGGGCGATGGTGCTCGACGAGGCTCGCCTTCGCCGTCGTGCCTCCCATATCGAACGTGATGATCGCTTCGCGGCCCATCTCCTCCGCCAGGCGAGCGGCGGCGCTGACGCCCGCCGCAGGACCCGACTCGATGATCAGGAACGGCCGCTGCCGCACGAGCTCGGAGCCGGCGGTGGTTCCGTCGGACTGCATGATCTGCAGCGGCGCCCGGATTCCGAGCGCCGTCAGCGAGGTCTCCAGGCGGACCAGGTAGTCCTCGACCACCGGCAGCAGGAAGGCGTTGACCGTCGTCGTGCTCCCGCGCTCGAACTCGCCGGGCTCGGGCGCGATCGCCGAGGAGAGGGTGACCCTCGCATCGGGCAGCGCCGCGGCCAGGATCTCGGCGATCTGCTGCTCGTGCGCCGGGTTCGCGTAGGCGTGAAGCAGGCACACGGCGACGGCGGCGACGTCTTCGCCCCGCAGGATCTCGGCACACCGAATCACATCGTCGTGCGACAGCGGCGTGATGATCGATCCGTCGGCCGCGACCCGCTCGCGCACGCCCAGCCGCAATCCGCGCCCGACGAGCGTCGGCGGTGGACGCCAGGTCAAGTCGTACAACGTCGGGCGGCGAGAGCGGCGTAGCTCGAGCAGGTCGCGGAACCCCTGCGTCGTGATCAGGCCCAGCTTCGTGGTCTGCTCCTCGAGGATCGCGTTGGTCGCGATCGTGGTCCCGTGAACGACCCGGTCAACTCCGTCCAGCGCGGATCGGTCGAGCCCCTCCGCGAGCGCATCGCAGATTCCCCGGGCGTAATCGTCGACGGTCGAGAGGACCTTCATCCGCCGCACCGTTCCATCGGGTCCCAGCGCGACGATGTCGGTGAACGTGCCGCCGATGTCGGCCCCGATGCGCCAGCCCTCGGCGCTCACGAGCGTACGTGCCCGCCGTAGAGCTCAGCAGCCCGCGACGCCGACAGCAGCCCGCTCGCGAGATCGCGCTCGATCGCCTCAGGGGTGCGAGCCGACGCCACCCCGAAGCCGCCGCCGCCCGGAAGCTCCATTCGAAATGCATCGCCGGCGCCGAGCCGGGTGGACCACTTTGGCGCCACCTCCTCCCAGTCGCCGCCCGCGCGCCGCACGTGGCAGCGGGCCGCGGCGCCCGGCCCCCCGCCGCCGACGCCCTGCGGCGGAAACGCCTGGCGCTCGATCCGATAGCCGAGGGCGACGTCGTCGGCGAGCACCTCATACTCGCGGCACACGGCGGGCGCGCCGGCGAACTCCCCCTGTCCCGCGGTGTCCGCCAACAGCTCGTACTCGGTTACCCGGAGCGGGAACTCCTGCTCGATCGCCTCGATCGGGATGTTGCCCGTGTTGGAGATCGCGTGCGAGGCGCCCGGAACCCCGTCATGCGCTGCGGTCGCGCCCCAGCCACCCTGCACGAAGTCCATGCAGATCCACGGCCTCCCGTCGGGACGGTGTCCGGAGAAGGTGATCAGCCCGGGGTTACTACCCTCGGCCGGCAGCCGGTCGGCGACGATCTGGGCCATCGCCGTCGATGCGATATCTGCCAACCGGTACAGCAGCGTCCCCCGGGCGCTGATCGCCGCGGGACGGCGGGCGCTCGCGACCGTCCCATCGGGGATCGTCGTCTCGATGCAGCGCGAGAACCCGTCGTTGACGGTTGCGTCTTCGCCGACCGCGGCACCGGCGACGAACGTGCTGACCGAGATCGCGTCGCCGACCGTGCAGTTGATTCCTCCGGGGACCTGGCCGGCCGTGCCCGTGTAGTCGAACAGCAGTCGGTCGTCGCGCTTGGTGATCCGGCAGCAGAGTCGCACCGGTGGCCCCCCGCAGCCGTCATCATCGAGGAAGCCCTCCGCGGCCGCCTCTCCATTGGGTATCGCCAACAGCGCCGCGCGGGTCGAGCGCTCGCTGTGTTGCAGGAACGCGTCCATCTGCCGCCGCAGGGTCTCCCTGCCGAGCCTGGCCGCGAGCTCCTGGACCTGGCGCTCGCAGGTCGCCAGGCCTGCGAGCGCCGCGCGGATGTCGCCGAGGACCTTGCCCGGTTCGCGTACGTTCGCGGCGACGATGTCGAGCACCGCCCGGTTGAGCTCTCCGGCCTGCACCAGCGGCACGATCGGAATCACGAGCCCTTCCTCCCAGAGGCTCGCGGCCGTCACCGAGATGCCGCCCGGGAACCGGCCGCCGACGTCGACCATGTGGCTCACGATCCCGGCGTAGGCCACCGGCTCGTCCTCACGCTCTAGGAACACGGGCTTGGCGAAGAAGAAGTCCGGCAGGTGCACGCCACCCTGCCACGGGTCGTTGACGAGATACACATCGCCGGGCCGGGGCCGCGGGATGCGCTCGCGGATGTGCTGCATGAAGCGCGGGATCGCGCCGAGTTGGATCGCCAAGGTCAGTCCCTGTGCGAGCACCCGGCCGTTCCTGTCGCAGACGGCGGTCGAGAAGTCCAGCAGGTCGCGGACGACCGTCGAGTAGGCCGCGCGCACCTCGGTGATCGCCATCTCATCCGCGATCGACGTCAGGGCGTTTCGCAACAGCTCGATCTCGACCGGGGTCTGCTCTGCGGTAAGGGAGCTCATCTTCTGCCACCCTTCTTCATATCATGCGCATAGTTTCCGAGGGATCGTCGAGGTGGCTTCAAGTGAGTGATCGTCTAGAGGGCAAGGTGGCACTGGTGACCGGCGCGGCCGGCGATATCGGGGCGGCGTACTCGCGCGCCCTGGCCGAGGCCGGGGCGGCCGTCGCGCTCGCAGATATCCGCCATGACGGCGCCCAGGCCGCGGCCGACGCAATCGCGGCCGACGGTCACAGCGCGGTCGCGGTCGGGTTGGACGTGACCAGCCCGGAGAGCTGGCAGGCGGCGACCACGCAACTCGCCACGGAGCTCGGCGCCCTCGACATCCTGGTCAACAACGCCGCGCTGATGGCGGAGATCACAACCGCCGACATGCTCGAGATCTCGCTCGAGGAGTGGGACCGGATCCACCGGGTCAATCTCACGGGCCCGCTGCTCGGCGTCCGCGCAGCGGTCCCATACATGCGCGAGAAGGGCTGGGGCAAGATCATCAACCAGTCCTCGGGCGGCGCGTTCCTCGGCGGCGGCGCGTATCGCAGCAGCAAGCTGGCGCTGCACAGCATGACCGTCGGCTTTGCTCGCCAGCTGGCCCCGTTCGGCATCCGGGTCAACGCGATCGCGCCAGGTCACATCAACTCCGAGGCCGGGCGACGCGCGGCCGGCGGCTCCCGGGAGGAGATCGCGGCGACGATCCCGTTCGGCGTGCTCGAGCCCGAGGAGCTCGCACGGGCACTCTTATTCCTGGCCTCGCCTGCCAGCGACGCGATCACGGGCCAGATCCTGCGGGTCGATGGCGGCTGGATCATGCAGGTGGCCTGATCGGTCCGACGGCGACCCTGACGGGCTCGCCGACCCGCAGGACCGGCGCTTCCTCGATCCCGCGTTCGCGCAGCTCTCGCTCGAGCCGCTCGCGGAGGACGAACTTCTGGATCTTGGTGCCCGACATCGGCCACTCGCTGACGAAGCGGACGTAGCGTGGCACCTTGAACGTCGCAATCCGCCCAAGGCAGAACTCGATGATCTCCCCTTCGCTGCAGTCGGTGCCCGGCACGAGCTCGATGAACGCCGCCGGCACCTCGATGTAGCGGGCGTCAGGTGCGCCGACGATTGCGGCGATGTTGACCGCAGGGTGCGACAGCAGGAAGGCCTCAACCTCGGCGGCGGCGACATTCTCGCCTCCGACCTTGAGCATGTCCTTCAGGCGCCCGGTATATGTGATCCGGCCGTCTTCGTCGAGCGTCCCGAGATCGCTGGAGTGAAACCAGCCGTCGCGGTCGATCACCTCGGCGGTGAGCTCGGGATCCTTGTAGTAGCCGCGAAACCGCATCGGTCCCCGGAACAGAATCTCGCCCACCCGGCCGGCGGGCACGTCGTGGCCAGTGAGCGGGTCGACGATTTTCGCCTCCATGCCGGGAAGTGGGTGGCCGCCGGTGTTCAACCGCAGCTCGAGCGAGTCGGTCGGCAGGGTGACCGAGAAATGCCCGGTCGCCTCGGTGAGACCGTAGTTCGCGACCTGGATCACCTGCGGCAGACGTTCTTGCAACTGGCGCAGGCGGGCTGTGGTGCCGGCATTTAGCACGATCCGCAGCGCGCTGAGGTCGGCCTCGGGAAAACGCGGATGATCGAGCACCCGGAGCCAGATCGTCTCGAACGCGGGGATCGCGTGCGTGCAGTGGTGCTGCTCGAGTTGTCGCAGCGACACTTCGGGATCGAAACGACCGGCATGGATATACGAGGCGCCCGTGCTCAGGCACGCCATCAGGGTCGCGAGACCGCCGTTGTGGAACAGCGGCAACGGACACCAGAAGGCGTCGCCGGGAGCGAGGAAGTACCGGGCACGGCCCATCGCGCGCCCCTGCCGGGTGAACGCGTCGTGGGTGATCATGCACCCTTTCGGCATCGCCGAAGTGCCCGACGTGTACATGATCAGCGCGAGGTCGTCCGCGCCGACCTGCTGCTCGAGCTCGCGCACACGTTCCGGCGCAATCGCCTCGACTTCGGCGTCGAGCGCGGCCGCGGTCGTGAACCCGGCGGGCTGGCTCTCGCCGCCGAACACGACGACCGTGCGCAGTAGCGGCGCGTCCCGGAGCTCGAGCGCCTGCACCAGCAGCTGGGGAAAATCTAGGAACTCGGCGATCCGGTCGGTCGTGAACAGCACGGTCAGATCAGCGTGGCTGACGACGTGAGCGAGCTCGCGCGCCTTGAAGCGCTCGTTGATCGGGACGATCGTCGCGCCGATCCGGGCGATTCCCACCAGTGCCGCGATGAAGTCGACGCACGGCTCCAGCAGCACGCCGACCTTGTCCCCCGGCCGGGCTCCAGCCGCGAGCGCGATGCGCGCCAGGTGATCGGCGCGCTCGTCGAGCTGACTGAACGTAACCGACTCGGCCGGGAAGGCGACCTTCGAACTGGGCCAGCGGTCCGCAGCCTGGCGCATGACGGCCCCGAGCGTGTCCGGTGGGGATTCACAAATGCTCATCGGTACCGTTAGCCTGCATATGATGACACTAGTTTTGTGGTGCTCATCCGATGAGTCGTAGCGGGCCGCTGAGCGGTGTGCGAGTGGTCGAGCTTGCGGGCATCGGCCCCGCGCAGCTCGGCGCAATGCTGCTCGCCGATCTGGGAGCCGAGGTCACGCGGGTGGACCGGCCCGCCAGTGTCCCCCGCCAACCGCCGTCGGAGTCCTCGCGTGAGCTCCTGGCGCGGGGCCGGCGTTCGCTGGCGGTCGACCTCAAGTCCGATCAAGGGGTGGAGATCGTCCACTTGCTGCTCGAGCGCGCGGATGTGCTCCTGGACCCGTACCGTCCCGGTGTCACCGAGCGGCTCGGGATCGGCCCCGACGTGGCACTGGAGCGAAATCCGCGGCTGGTGTACGCACGGATGACCGGGTGGGGTCAGGAAGGACCGCTGGCGTCCGCGGCCGGCCATGACCTCAACTACATCGCACTGGCGGGCGCACTGCACGCGATCGGCGAGCCCGGCAAGCCCCCGCCCGTCCCGCTCAACCTGATCGGCGACTACGGCGGCGGCGGGGCGATGCTGGCCTTCGGCGTGCTCGCCGCGCTGTTCGAGCGTCAGCGCTCAGGACGCGGGCAGGTCGTCGACGTGGCGATGGTCGACGGCGTCGCGAGCTTGATGACCGGCGTCTTCCAGCTCGACGCGCAGGGCCTGTGGGAGCAGGAGCGGGGCACCAACTGGCTGCAGGGTGCGGCGCCGTGGTTCCGCACCTATGAGACTGCTGACGGCCGCTTCGTCAGCGTGGCGACGCTGGAGTCGCAGTTCTATCGGCTGCTGCTCGAGCGGCTCGGGCTCGCCGAGGAGGATTGGCCGCAGTGGGATCGCGCACGGTGGCCGGCATTGCACGAGCGCCTCGAGCAGCTGTTCGCCTCCCGTCCCCTGAGCGCGTGGTGCGCCGAGCTCGAGGGCAGCGACGCGTGCTTTGCGCCGGCGCTGCGGATCGACGAGGTGCTCGCCCACCCCCATCTGCGCGCCCGCGAGACCTATGTCGAGTACGACGGAGCGATCCAGCCCGCGCCCGTGCCCCGCTTCGGCCGCACGCCGGGGGCGATCGACGGTCCCCCACCGTGGCCCGGACAGCACACCGCCGAGCTGGCCGACGAGCTCGGCGTGCCCGAGGAGCAGCGGCTACGACTGCTGGAGGCTGGAATACTCGCCGCCACCGAGCTCTCGAGGAGCCCCAGTTGAGTGCGCCCGAGCCGTTCGCTCGCTTTGACTTGACCGGTCGCGTCGCGCTCGTCACCGGCGGCAGCCGGGGCCTCGGCCGGGCAATGGTCCTCGGCCTGGCCGGGGCCGGATGTGACGTGGTGATCGCCAGTCGCAGGCTCGAGAGCTGCCAGGAGCTGGCCGACGAGGTCAGCGCCACGACCGGCCGCCGAGCGTTACCGGTGGCGTGTCACGTCGGCAAGTGGGCAGAGGTGGAGGCGCTCGTCGAGACGAGCTACGACGCCTTTGAGCGGGTGGACGTGCTGGTCAACAACGCGGGCATGTCACCGACCTACGGGGACGTGACTGAGGTCTCCGAGGAACTGTGGGACAAGGTCCTTGACGTCAACCTCAAAGGCCATTTCCGCCTCACCGCGCTGGTCGGCTCGCGGATGGCGGCCGGCGCCGGCGGGTCGATCATCAACGTCAGCAGCGTGGGGTCGTTTCGGCCGCGCCCGCACGTGATCCCGTACGCCGCCGCCAAGGCGGGAGTCAATGCGATGACCGTCGCGTTTGCGCACGCATTCGGACCTTCGGTGCGAGTCAATTGCATCGTGCCGGGCGCCTTCCTGACCGACATCTCGCGTCACTGGGACATGGACGTGTTCGCGCGTGAGTCGAGCACCTTTGCGTTGCGCCGCGGCGGGCGCCCGGAAGAGATCGTGGGCGCCGTCCTGTACCTCGCCAGCGACGCCTCGAGCTACACCACCGGGTCGCTGCTCAGCGTTGACGGCGGCTTTCCGTGAGTCGCTCAAGACTTGACTGAGCGATTCCTGAGCATCATTATAAGGATATGAGGGAAGACTCCGTGCTCCGGATCGGCTGTGGGGCGGCAGGCGAACCCGACCGTCCGGCGCTCGCGATGCAGATGGTCACCGACGGCGACGTCGACTACGTGTGCTTTGACACCCTGGCTGAGCGAACACTCGCCAGCGCCCAGCTGCGCAAGCGGGCCGATCCGAGTCAGGGCTACGACCTGATGCTCCGCGAGCGGGTTGGCGCGCTGATCGGGCCGGCACTGGCGCGCGGGACTCGGATCGCCGGAAACATGGGCGCCGCCAACCCCGAGGCGGCGGCACGCGTGCTTGTCGCGCAGGCCGCCGCGGACGGGGTGGACTCCCTCACGGTCGGCGTCGTGACCGGCGACGACGTGCTCGATGCCGTGCGGGACGGCGAACTCCCGGTCCGGCTCTGGAACGGACGCGAGCTCGACGACCTTCGTGACCGGCTCGTGTCGGCCAACGTCTACCTCGGCTTCCTGCCGGTGCTCGAGGCGTTCCAGCGCGGCGCCGACATCGTCGTCACGGGGCGCGGGGCGGACGTGGCGCCGTACATCGCGGCAATGTTCCACCACTACGGCTGGGACATCGATGATCTGCAGTTGCGCGCCCGGGCGGCCGCGATCGGGCACCTGCTCGAGTGTGGCCGGTGCGTGACCGGCACGTGCTTCGCCGAGCCGGCCTTCGGCCGCTACACACCCGATCCCGCACACACCTCGATGCCGCTGGCCGAGGTCAGCGAAGACGGCTCTGCGGTGATCACCAAGGTGCCGGGCACCGGCGGGCTCGTCAACCGGATCAGCTGTGCCGAGCAGCTGATCCACGAGATCAACGATCCCGCCCGCTATCTCACGCCCGACGTAACGCTCGACATGACCGGGGTTCACCTCGACGAGGTCGGACCCGATCGGGTCCGCGTCAGCGGCGCGCGGGGCACGCCGGCTCCCGACTCGTACAAGATCCTGCTCGGCATCGACGACGGGTTCATCGCCGAGGGCGAGGCTTCGTTCGCCGGTCGGGGCGCGGTGGACAAGGCACGGCTGGCCGGCCGGATCGTCGAGGATCGCCTGCGGGCGAGCGGGCTGGCACCCGAGGACTTCCGCGCCGACGTGATCGGCGTCGACAGCGTCCTTGGACCGGCCACGCCGAGCCGCCCGGAGCCGTTCGACGTGCGTCTCAGGCTGGCCTGCCGGGTGCGCACCGCCCAGCAGACGGAGGCGTTCGTGCTCGAGTGCCAGGACCTCTGGTGGGCGCCCGGAGTCGGGGGCGGCGGCGTGCGCACGCATGTGCGGCCGGTGCTCGGGATGGTGTCCGGATCGGTGCCGCGGGGCGCCGTGCCCGCCCAGGTGACTGTGGTCAAGCACGCACCGGTGGCGGTCGGGGAGCCGACCGGATGATCCTCGGCGAAGTCGCCCACGTACGTTCAGGCGACAAGGGCGACATCCTCAACCTCAGCCTGATTCCGATTGATCCCGATGACTGGAGCTGGCTCGCCGAGACGGTGACCGCCGAGCGGGTCCGCGACCTCTACGCGCCGCTGCTCTCGGGCGAGGTCCGCCGCTACGAGCTGCCCGGGATCCCGGCCTTCAACTTCGTGCTGACCGGGACGCTCGGCGGCGGGGTCTCGCGCACGCTTGGCATCGACCCGCACGGCAAGGCCTGGGGGTCTTTGCTGCTCGAGCTCGAGCTGGGCCCGCGCCCGCGCCGGGGCGCGCCCGCACGCGCCGGGGCCGGCGCGTCGGCCCAGGGAGCCTAGAGGTGCCGGCCGGCGCAGCCCCGTTCACGTTGCGCGACGTCCTGCTGCGCGCCGCCGATCTCTACGGGTCCGAGCCGGCGATCATCTGCGACGACGTCGTGCTGTCCTGGCGGGAGCTGGCGCAGCGCACGCATCGGGTCGCTCGGTGGCTCGAGCTGGAGGGGGTCGCGCGCGGCGATCGCGTCGTCGTGCTGAGCAACAACTGCTTCGAGTGCGCAGAGGTCGCCTATGCGATCGCCGAGCTGGGAGCGGTGATGGTGCCGCTGAGCCCCGCGGTCGTGGGCGCCGAGATCGCCTATGCCTACCAGGACGCCGGCGCCCGGCTCGGGCTCGCGGTGCCGGAGTTGCTCGAACGGGCGGACCGCGGCGGCGGCGGACGCTGGCTGGCCTTCGGCGTGGGCGACCAGGCTTATGCGGACGTCAGCGCGCACGGCGTAGCCGAGGAGCCACCGCTCGTCGAGCGTCCAGAGGACGCTGTGATGCAGTACTACACATCCGGCACCACGGGCGAGCCCAAGGGCGTGCTGATGAGCCAGGGGGCGCTCCTGGTTCACGGGTTGAACACCGTGCTTTCCCAGGGCCTCACCCACGACGACGTCTTCCTGACCTGCACTCCGATCGCGCACGCCGCCGGCGGGTCGCGGTTCTTCAGCCTCGGGATCGAGGGGATCACCCACGTGCTCCTGCCGAAGTGGAGTCCCGCCGCCTTCTACGCCGAAGTCGCCCGGCGCGGGGTGACGAGCACGGTCCTCGTACCCGCGATGCTGCGAGACCTGGTCTGGGATCAGGGCCTCGCCGACGCGAACCTCTCGACCTTGCGCCTGGTCGTCTACGGGGCGGCCCCGATCCCACCCGACATCCAAGCGGCCGCGCTCGAGCGGATCCCGGCCGGCTTCCTGCACAGCTACGGGATCAGCGAGGGCTGCCCCGCGCTCACGGTGCTGACCCCTGCGGAGCACCGCCGCGCGCTGGCCGACCCGACGTTCGCGGAGAAGCTCGCCTCGGTGGGCCGCCCGGTGCCGGGAGTTCGGTTCAAGATCGCCGGCGAGCGGGGCGAGCCGCTGCCTCCGCGCCACACGGGCGAGATCCTCGTCCGCAACGCCAAGGTGATGATCGGCTACTGGCAACGTCCGGAGGAGGAGGCGTCGGTTTGGCGCGAGGGCTGGATGGCGACGGGCGATTCCGGTTACACCGACGAGGACGGCTACCTGTACATCGTCGGGCGCAAGAAGGAGATGTTCATCTCGGGCGGGCTCAACGTCTACCCGGCTGAGGTCGAGCGGGTGATCATCTCGCACCCGGCGGTGCGCGAGGCCGCCGTCGTCGGCGCGCCCCACCCGCGCTGGGGCGAGACCGGCGTGGCGTTCGTCGTCTTGAGCGAAGAGGTGGCCGACGACGAGCTGGAGGACCACTGCCGCGCCGGCCTCTCGCGCTACAAGGTGCCGAGCCGCTTCGTCCGGCTCGAACAGCTGCCCCGCAACCAGACCGGCAAGGTGGTTCGCAGACGCCTGAAATCGATGGCCGAGACATGACCGCGCCCGCACCCAGTGATGCGAGCTCCGGGCGACGACCGTGATCACTGACTCCCAAGTGAAAGGCTGCCCACGATGAAGATCTTCGACTGCGACGTCCACCCGACTATCAACGGACCCGAGGCCGTGTTCCCGTTCGTCGAGGAGTCGTGGCGACATCAGTTCGAGAAACAGGAGTTCAAGATCTCCGGACGCGCGCCGGAGCGCTACCCCCACCCCGGCGTGCCGCTCCGCGCCGATGCGGCGCCACCGTCGGGCGGCCTGCCTGCCTCGGATCCCGAGTTCGTCCGCCGGGACCTGCTCGACACCTGGAACATCGATATGGGAATGCTGCTGCCGATGCAGGGCCTCGCGATCGCGGCGTGGACCGACCCTCCGTCGGCGAACGCGTGGGCTTCGGCGATCAACCGCTACTTTCACGAGACCTGGGTGAAGCTCGACGATCGCTTCAAGCTCGCGATCACCGTCTCACCCCACGATCCGATCGCCGCCGGCGAGGAGATCGACACCTGGGCCGGCACGCCCGAGGTGATCGCCGTGCAGCTGCCGCTGATCAACACGCTGATGGGCAACCGCTATTACTACCCGATCTACGAGGCCGCGGCCCGCGCCCGGCTGCCGGTGATCGTGCACCAGACCGGTGCGGAGGGGTGCTACCTGGGAACGCCCACCGTCGCGGGCGGCGTGCCCCGGACGTACGCCGAGCGGCATGCGATGCTGACCCAGATCGGTCAGTCCAATGTCGCGAGCCTGATCTTCGAGGGCGTCTTTGAGCGCTTTCCCGAGCTGAAGGTGATGTTCGTGGAGTACGGCTTCAGTTGGATGCTGCCACTCGGATGGAGACTGGACCGCGAGTGGAAGAACTTCCGCTCGGACACCCCATGGGTCAAGGAGCCGCCGGCTGCATACATCAAGCGCCACATCCGATTCGCCACGCAGCCGATGGACGAGCCCGAGCGGATCGAGGACCTGTGGCGGCTGATCGAGATGCTCGACGGCGAGGAGATCCTGTGCTTCTCCTCCGACTATCCCCACTACGACAACGACGACCCGTCGGTGATTCTCAAGAAGCTGCCGGAGGCCTCCCGGGAACGAATTGCCTGGACCAACGCGCAGGAGTTCTTCGGTCTGTGATGGCGGAGCAGGCACCCGGCGGCACGGGCGGCCGGCTCGAGGCTGGCAGCGGCACGGGCGGCCGGCTCGAGGCTGGCAGCGGCACGGGCCGCCGGCTCGAGGCCCATCCCGTCGGGCGCGAGGACGATTTCCCGCTCGGCCGCTTCCGGATCTTCGAGGTCGCGGGCCGTTCGATCGGCGTGGCCCACACCGAGGCCGGGTGGTACGCGATCCGCAACCGCTGCCCACACCAGGGCGCTCCGCTTTGCCGGGGACAGATCGGCGGGACGATGCTCCCTTCAGGGCCCGACGAGATGCGCTTCGGGCTCGCGGGTCGGGTGCTGCGCTGCCCGTGGCATGGGTGGGAGTTCGACCTCGACAGCGGCCGGTCGCTGTATGTCGGTGGCGGGCGTGCCGCGACCTACCCGGTGCAGATCAGTGACGGAACCGTCTCGGTGATGCTGCCGGTCCGGGGCCGGGGCGCCGCTTCGGCGAGCGAGAGTTGACATCGTGCCCGTGATGCAACCGTCCGCGACCCGGTGAGGCAACCGTCTGTGACCCGGTCGTGATGGCGCGCGGAACCGACGGCACCGTCCCCTCCATCAGGCGCGGGAAGAAGGTGGCCGAGGTACTGGCGCGCGAGATCCTGAAGAGCGCCAGCCGCAGGGGACTGAAGCCCGGCTCGCGACTCGAGCCCGAGAGCGAGATGATCGAGAGCCTGGGTGTCGGGCGCGCCTCACTCCGAGAGGCCCTGCGGATCCTCGAGGTCCAGGGTCTGCTGACGATCCGGCCGGGGCCCGGAGGAGGCCCGGTGCTGGCGCAGGCCTCAGGCCGCGACTACGGCCGGACCAGCACGCTGTACTTCATGGCCAGCGGAGCCACCTACCGCGAGGTGATCGAGGCCCGGGTGTCGATGATGGGGCTCACCGCGCGGCTGGCGGCGGAGCGCGCCACGCCGGAGGGCGCCGAGCGCTTGCGGTGGGCGATCGAAACGACAAAGCAGGCGTTCGAGCTCGAGGACCGGGCCTGGGCGCTGACCGCGAGCGGCTTCTACAGCACGATCGCGGAACTGTGCCAGAACCGGGTCGTCGCCCTGTTCTGCCTCGCCCTGATGAGCATCTACGTCGAGCACCTGCCGCCGATGGGGCTCAGCCCCGAGCACCGGCGCCAGATCATCGCCGTCCACGAGCGGATCGCGAAGGCCGTTGGACGGGCGGACGGGCGGACAGCCGAGCGGGTGATGACAGAGCATCTGCTCGAGTTCGCCGACGAGGTGAGCCGGGCCTACCCGGCGTTCATGGATGAGGTCGTCGATTGGGAATGAGTGCGGCCGGTGGCGGTTTACGAGGCGGTGTGAGCGGGGAGGAGGGCGGCGAGTTGGAGTTCGGGATCATCCTCGGCGACGTGCCCGACACGGTCGAGCCGCGCGAGCACCTCGACCGCATCCTGCGTCAGGTCGAGACCGCCCAGCGGCACGGCTTCTCCTACATATGCATCGGCCAGCATTTCCTGTATCGCTCGTTTCGCTGGCCGCAACCGGTTCCGCTGCTGGCCCGCCTCGCGGCTGTCACCGATCCCCACGTCAAGCTCGTCACCAGCGTGCTGATCGTGCCCTTCTACCACCCGGTCGTGCTCGCGGAGGAACTCGCCACGCTCGACATGGTGTGC
This sequence comes from uncultured Solirubrobacterales bacterium, assembly GCA_963769695.1. Taxonomy (GTDB): domain Bacteria; phylum Actinomycetota; class Thermoleophilia; order Solirubrobacterales; family Solirubrobacteraceae; genus Palsa-465. The sequence continues at coordinate 793,781 of CAVYMX010000008.1, forward strand.
GCAGGACGACTGGTGGTCGGAGTCGGCGCCGGTTACCGGCGGGAGGAGTTCGACCTCCTCCAGGTGCCATTCGAGGAGCGCTTCGCGCGTCTCGAGGAGGCCGTCGCGCTGATGGAGCAAGCGTGGTCGCAGCCCAGCTTCACCTTCGAGGGACGCTTCTGGCAGGTGCACGACGCGACCACCCACGTGCGCCCGGTCCAGCAACCGCGGCCGCCGCTGTGGTTCGGGGCGATGGGGCCGATCGGGATCCGTCGCGCCGCTCGGCTCGGCGACGCGTGGATGATCACCGTCGAGACGAGCTTCTCCGAGGCGCAGTCCGCCCTGCACACTTTTGAACGCGAGCGGCGCCGGCTGGGGCTTCCCGTTGGGCGAGTGCCGATCCGTCGCGAGATCATCGTCGGGCGCGACGTCGACCACGCCCTCGATCTCTACGAATCCCGCGCCCGAGATCGCTTCCTCGCGTACGCCGAGCGCGGCGCCGATTTCGTCGCCGGCGACGCTGACCGGTTGCGCGAGGGCTTTCGCGAATGGGCGCTCGAGCGTGCCATCCTGGGGTCTGCGGACGATTGCGTCGCCCAGCTGCGGCGGTTGGATCCGGCGCGGCTCGGGCCGGTGATAGTCCGCCCGAGCTGGCCGGAGATGACGCCGGACGCCGTCGATCACTACATCGAGGACGTCGGGCGCAACGTGGTGGCGAAGTTCTCCCGGGTGGTGTGACCAGGCCGGGGCCGCCGCACCCTCACCGGCGCCGTGCCCCGAGCGGACCGCACCGCCACCGCCCCCCCGCCATCCCGGCCGGCATGTCTACCGAACGTTTGGTTGACAACTGCCCCGCTCCGGGGTAGGTTCGCTGACCGTGGACCTAACCGGCAAGATCGCGCTGGTTACCGGTGCGGCCAGCGGCATGGGCGCCGCGACGGCACGCAGCTTTGCGTCGCTCGGCGCGACGGTAATCGGGGCCGATGTCGCCGATCAGGCCGGAGGTGAGCTGTTCGCCGAGCTCGGAGCGCCGCACCGTTACCTTCATCTCGACGTCGCTGATGCAGATGCGTGGTCGAGGGCAGCGGCCGACGTCGAGCGGCTGGACATCGCGTTCCTGAACGCCGGCGTGATGACCAGGCCGCCGGAGGTGCCGCTGCTCGACGACCCGATCGAGTGGCTGGCGCCGAACGCGTTTCGGAAGGTGATGGGCGTGAACGTCGACGGTGTCGGGTTCGGCCTCGGCGCGACCATCCCGCTGCTCGAGATTGGCGGCGGCGATGTGGTCGTGACCTCATCGACGGCCGGGGTGCAGCCGTTTGAGCCGGACCCGATCTACTCGGGCTCCAAGTACGCGCTGATCGGCCTTGCCCGGAGCCTGACGCCGTGGCTCGCCAAGCGCGGAATCCGGATCAACGTCATCTGCCCGCACAGCATCCTCACCGGGATCATTCCCAAGGACCTGCGCGAGCGCCCCGACAAGAAGTTCTCGCCGCCGTCGTACATCGCGGATTCCGTGATCCGCATCCTCGAATCGGGTGAGACCGGCCGCGTGTGGATGGCTCGTGCCTCGGACGAGCCCGCGTGGCCGATCGACTACCAGGACGTGACGCCGAAGCCCGACTACATCGCCGAGCTCGCTCCCAACTGACCCGCGCCGATCGTCGATGCGGTGATAGGTGATGCGGCAATCGACGACGGCACTTCCCGGGCTCACGCCCGAAATCGCTAAGTTGCGGTGATGAGCACCGACCCACACTTCGGCCTCACCGGCCTGGCGACGATGGGGGCGAACCTGGCCCGCAACGTCGCCCATCACGACATCCCGGTCGCGGTGCACAACCGCACCACAAGCCGGATGCAGACGTTCATCGATGCACACGGCTCCGAGGGACAGCTGAGCGGCTACGAGTCCGTGCAGGATTGGGTCGGGGCGCTGGCTCGCCCGCGGGTGCTGATGAGCATGGTCCAGGCCGGGAAGGCGACCGACGCGGTGATCGACGAGATCGTGCCCCACCTGGACGCCGGCGACGTGCTGATCGACGGCGGCAATGCGAACTTTCGTGACACGCAGCGCCGGCACGCCGCCCTTGCGCAGCGTCGCATCCACTTCCTCGGAGTCGGGGTGTCCGGTGGCGAGGAGGGGGCGCTGAATGGTCCGAGCATCATGCCCGGCGGCGATCGTGAGCCATATGACGAGTCCGTCAAACCGATCTTCGAGGCGATCGCGGCCCAGGTCGACGGCACACCATGCTGCACGTACGTCGGTCCCGACGGCGCGGGCCACTACGTGAAGATGGTCCACAACGGGATCGAGTACGCCGACATGCAGTTGATCGCCGAGAGCTATGACCTGCTGCGCCACGGCGCCGGGCTGGAGGTGCCTGAGATCGCGCAGCGATTTCGGTCCTGGAACCAGGGGGAGTTGGAATCGTTCCTGATCGAGATCTCGGTTCGGGTTCTCTCAAAGACCGATCAGGCGACCGGCAAGCCGCTGATCGACGTGATCCTCGATGCCGCCGAGCAGAAAGGCACAGGCCGGTGGACCGCCGAGAATGCCCTCGAGCTCGGGGTCCCCCTGACCGGCATCACCGAGGCGGTGTTCGCGCGGACGCTGAGCGCGCTCAAGAGCCAGCGCGAGGCAGCTGCCGAACGGCTCGCCGGGCCCAGCGCCGCCAAGGCCGGCGGGGAGTCGCTGGCGGACGATCTGGAGCATGCGCTGTACGCGTCGAAGATCGTCTCCTACGCCCAGGGTTTCGCGCAGATGGCCGCCGCGGCAGACGCCGAGGGCTGGGACGTCGACCTTGGCGCGATGGCGACGATCTGGCGCGGCGGGTGCATCATCCGCGCCCGCTTCCTGGACCGGATCCGCGAGTCCTACGACGAGGAGCCGACGCTCGCCAACCTGATGCTGGCCGAGTTCTTCGCCAAGGCGCTCCAGGAGGCGCAGGACCCGTGGCGCCGGGTGGTCGCCAGAGCGGCGGAGCTCGGCATTCCCACCCCGGCGTTCTCGTCTTCGCTGGCCTACTACGACGGCTACCGCCGGGCTCGCGGTCCCGCGAGCCTGATTCAGGGCTTACGCGACCTGTTCGGCGCCCACACCTACCAGCGCGTCGACCGGGAGGGCACCTTCCATGTCATGTGGGGCGAGGACGGCCGCGAGGTGGAGGCCTGAGCGGTCAGGCCTCCGGGGCAGGCCTGAGCGGCCGGGGCCAAACGCGACTCGGCAGATCCGCTGCCACGGCCGCCCGACGATATTCCTTTGTAGATTGCGGCGATCACCGTGAGTGAACCCCAGGATTTCGAGCGCTACCGAGGTGCGGCTGTCGTCACCGGCGGGAGCGGCGGCCTTGGCGCTGCGTGCTGCAGGCTGCTCGCAGAGCGCGGCTCCGACGTCGCGTTGACCTACCACGCGCGGCGCGAGGCGGCGGACGGCGTCGTCGCCGCGGCGCAGGCGGCCGGACGCGAGGCGGCCGCGTGGCAAGTTGCGCTCGAGGATCCCGATGCCGCGGCGAGGTTCGCAGCCGAGGTGCTCGATCGGTTCGGCGCGGTGCACACGCTCATCCACGCGGCTGGTCCGTACGTGACCCAGATCCACCTGAGCCGGGTCGCGCCGGATGAGTATCTCCAACACCTCGTCGGCGAGGCCGCCGGATTCTTCAACATTGTCCACCCGCTGCTGCCGTCACTGCGCGAGCAGCAGGGCTCGATCGTCGCCGTGACCACGATGGCGACGCGGCGCTTTCTGCTGCGGGATGGACTGTCGAGCAGCCCCAAGGGGGCGATTGAGGGGCTGGTCCGCGCGCTCGCTGCGGAGGAGGGGAAATTCGGCGTGCGGGCCAACTCCGTCGGACCGGGAGTGATGGCCGACGGGATGGCGAAGCAGCTACTTGAAAGCGGCGAGGTCGACGAGCGGGACATGGAAGCGACCCGCTCCCGGATCCCGCTGCGGCAGTTCGGATCCGCGCAGGACATCGCACAGGCCGTTTGCTTCCTGGCCTCGCCCAAGGCGGGCTACATCACGGGGCAGATGCTCGACGTCGACGGCGGCTACACGATCTGACCGATAGCCCAGCAATCGACCGCGCGCGCATGGGGGACTTCACTACGTCACTCTCCGGCGACCGGCGTGTAGCCGATCACGGACGTGTCGCCACTGCGCACGCGGGCGAACTGCTCGGCGAGGAGCTGCTTGCGCATCGGCCCGTCCTCGAGTTCGATCCGCGCGCCGCTCGGGGTCCGGTGGTAACAGAACCCAAGCGGTTTGGTGTCGTCCCCCGCCGGTGTCGCCTCGAGCGGGAATCCGTGGCGTTCGAGCAGCGCCGAGGCGGCGGCGAGGTCGGCGACCCAGTAACCGACGTGCTCGACGTGATCGTGGCCGCGGGAGGGCCATAGATAGGGCAAGCCGCCAGCATCGGCGACCTCGCCGAGCTCGATGTGCGGTGGTCCCTGCAGCGACCACGCCGAGCGGGCGCCGAACGGATCCTGCGGGCCGAGACCGGGGCGGCGCAACGTGATCTCGCCCGCGCGCAGCGCGAACGTATACCCGAGCTGCTCATATTCGGCGATCGTTATCTCGATGTCCTCGCACACGATGCCGACGTGCGATTGCTCTCGGAAGATCCAGTCAGGCTTGTCGGGATCGAGCACTTCAAGGTCCTCTCCGTCGTTTTGCAATTACTGATTATGATCCGCATGATGGACCTTGGCAAAGTAGGTGTCTGGGGGCGTTACCTCCGCGAAGCCGACCCGGCGGAGATCGCCGAAGCGGCGGCGGAGCTCGAGGAGCTCGGGTACGGCGCGATCTGGGTCCCCGGCGGAGTCGAGCCCAATGAAGCGGTGTTTGACGATGTCGTGCGGCTGCTCGACGCGACCCGCGAGATCGTCGTCGCGACCGGGATCGTGAACATGTGGCTTCACGAGCCGCCGGCCCTGACCTCTGCCTATCACGCAATCGAGGCCTCCCACCCGGGTCGCTTCCTGCTCGGCATCGGGATCAGCCACCGCTCGTTGCTGGATCGGGTGCAGCCGGGGCTGTTCGACAAGCCGCTTGCAGCGATGGGCTATTACCTGGACGAACTCGATGCTCAGCAGCAGCCGATCCCGGTCGACCGGCGCGTGATCGCAGCGCTCGGGCCCAAGATGTTGGGCGTCTCCCGCGACCGTTCAGCCGGCACCCATCCCTACATCGTCCCGGTCGCGCACACGCGGTTCGCTCGCGACACGCTCGGCAGCGGTCCGCTGCTGGCGCCCGGCCTGCCGGCGATTCTCGACCCCGATCCGGCGAGCGCCCGGCAGCTGGCCCGCACCTTCCTCGCCAACCCGTACAGCGGCCTTCCCAACTACCGCAACGCGTGGCTGCGGCACGGCTTCGGCGAGAACGACCTCGCCGACGGCGGCAGCGACGCGCTGGTCGATGGGCTCGTCGCGTGGGGGGCGGAGGAAGCGATCGCCGCCCGCGTCCGCGACCATCACGAGGCCGGCGCAGACCACATCTGCCTACATGTGATCGACGACGATCGCCGCCGGATTCCCCGCGAGCAGTGGCGCCGGCTCGCGGCGGCGCTGCTCTGAGCCCACCCGCCCCGGCTTCTTGCCTCACCCGTCCCGGGGCGCGGCCGTCAGCGCGGCGTCGATTGCGCTCAGGACCGTGTCCGCATCGCCGATCTCGTTCGCGAGCAGGAACACGAGCCGCGCGAGAAACGATCCGAGCTCGACGTGATCGTCCATCCCATCGGTGACCTCGGTCAGGCGCTCGTAGATCCGGTCGCCATCCTGCCAGCGCAGCGTCATGACGGATCTGCCTGGTCAAGCGCCTTGGCGACGATCGCGGTCGCGGCACTCGCGGACGGGACGCGTGTGCGACCGGCGACGTGCGCGTCCGGACGCAGGACATAAGTCGCCCCACTGCCGGCGCCGTAGCGGTCGTAGAGAACCTCCGTGTCCTCTCGCCGGGGCACGACTAGATGGTCGATGCGCAAGCCGCGCACGTCGTCGGCCTCGGGAACGCGAAGCGAACCGTCATCGGTTGGGAAGTGGATCGCGAGAAACCCGTCCGGGCGCCGATCGAGCAGGAAACCGCCGTTGAATGGCCCGTCCTGGGCTGCCGCGCCGGGCCGCGGGCCGTGATCGAAGCGACCGTCGTCCGCGACGCTCAGCGGGGTCGCGTCGTACGTCGTCGGCACGCTCGCGCGGCCGGTGTTGACGAGCGCCCGCGCGAACTCGTGATCGCGAGCCAGCGCGATCACGGCATCGCGAAACACGCGAGCCGTCCGCGACGGCGGGGTGATGAACGCCTGCGCTCGGCAGGACTGGAGCGCGTTCTCCCTGGCCGCCTGCCCGCGCTCGATCGCGTACGTCTCGAGCAGTGCGGGCGAAACGAGTCCGGACAGGACAGCCTCGAGCTTCCACGCGAGGTTCTCGGCGTCCTGGATTCCGCCGTTTCCGCCGCGGGCGCCGAACGGCGGGATCTCGTGGCCGGCGTCGCCGACGAACACGGCGCGGCCGTGCAGGAGACGATCCATCACCCGGCGCCGGTAGCTCCAGCGGCTGATCGAGACGATCTCGAATTCGGTCCCTTCACCGAGAAAGGCGGCGAGGCGATCGTGAACCCGCTCCGGCTCGATCTCGGCGGCCGGGTCGCGCAGCTGCCCGATCTGCCAATCGGCGCGGACGACGCCGTCGGCCATCGGATGCATGACCGCGGCCCCGCCCTCGATCAGCGGCGAATTGAGCCACATACGGCGTTGCAGGCCGGGCATCTCGACCTTGACGTCGACGATCGCCCAAGTGTCCTCGAGCTCCGCGAGGGGCGCCTTGATCCCGAGCAAACGCCGCACGGAACTGCGCGCGCCGTCGGCGGCCGCCAGCCATTGTGCGGCCAGCTCGTACTCGCCCTCCGGCGTGGCGACGGTGACACGGACGAGCTCATCCCCCTGCTGCGCCGCGATCACCCGGCTCTGCCAGCGCACGTCGACGTTACCGATCTCGCGGATCCGTTCGACGAGGAACTCTTCGACGTAGAACTGCTGCATGTTGATGAACGCGGTCCACTTCTGGCCGGCTTCGGGCTGGATCACGAAGTGGTAGATCTCGTCGAGGCCGTCATAGATCCGACCCTCGTTCCAAGTCTGCCCCTTCTCCCGCAGACGCTCCGCGATCCCGATCCGGTCGAAGATCTCGAGCGTCCGCTTGGCGTACGCGATCCCCCGCGAGGCATTCCCGGCGGCACCGAGCGACGAGCCCTGCTCGAGCACGACCACGGGCACGCCGCGGCGCCCGAGCTCGGCCGCGAGCGTCAGCCCCGCGAGCCCGGCGCCGACAATGAGAACCGGATGGGGCCTCGCCTCGGCGCCGTCCAGCTCCGGCGGTCGCTCGAACTCATGCACCGGCAGGCGATAACCGGACACGCTCATTGCGCGGATCGTAAAGCGCCACCGGGCCAAGCCGTACTTTGCCGCAGTTGCGACCGGACGGCGAGCGGATGTCACCAGGCGCCGCGCCCACCATCATGTTCCTAATGGCAGTTCACTTCGATGTCTCGGAGCTTGCGGCGGCGGTCGGCAAGCTTCAAGGGCACCCCAACGCAAAGAAGCTCGCGATCGTCGTGCCGATCGCCGAGGGGCAACGCGAGACCGTGCGCGCGTTTCTCGCCGAAGGGCCGCCGTTCGATCTCGCGGGCGCCGGGATCGACAGGCACGAGGTATTCCTGACCGAGGACGAGGTCATCTTCGTGTTCGGCGCGCCTGATGGCTTGCCGACACTCGAGCGCATCCTCGCCGAGCCTGAGTTCTGGGACGTGGTTTCGTCCTGGGAGCGCATCGTCAGCGCGCCGCCGCGGGCAGCCGACATCATCTTCGACTGGTCCTCTTAGTCGCGGGCGGGGCGAGCGCGAGCGCGTCGCCTAGACAACCGGGCCCTGGCCGCTCGGCGGCGCCGCGTGGCCCTGGTTGTCTCCGGGCTGATCCGGGGCCCGGATCCACTCGACGATCCGCCCGGCGGTGATGACGAAGTTCGTCCGGGCCGTCGTGCCTTGTCCCCCACCGCAGCTGCTGCCCCCCGGACCGGGGCGTCCCGTGAGCAGGAACAACACGTTGACGAACCGCCCCCGCATGTCGGCCGAGATGAACTTCGCGCCGCATGGCAGGGTCTCGTTGGCGTTCACGGCCTCAGCGGGAGTCTCGATTCGCATCACCGAGAACTGGCCGCCGGCCCCGTTGACGTTGATCATCTCGCTCGGCAGCGCGAAGTAGCGGGCCGCGCCCTGCACGTCGCCGCGCCTGAGGGCATCGGACCACCCTTTGATCACCCGCACGGCCGACGGGCTTGCCTCGATCCCGGTCGGAGCGGGCGCAGGGATCGCCGCGGCGGGTGGCCCCGGAGCCGGCTTCGCGGCCTTCGCAGCCGCCCCCGCATGGCCCTGACTCGAGTGCGCAGAGCTGCTGGTCGAATGTCCCCCCGAGCCACAGGCGCCGAGCGCCAGCGCCACCAGGACGGCTCCGACGACACGAGCAAGCACTGCCAGCACCGATCAGATCATCGCACCACCGTCACTTCGGCCCGCTCGGAGACTCGCGATCGTCGCCTAAGGCATCGAGGAAGATGTCGGGCTGTAGGTCCGGATTGTCCGAGTACTGATACGGGCCGAGGTTGGTGACACCGATCTCGGCCAGCACCTCGTCGTCGATCAGCGTCTGTCCGGTGCGGTCCATCGGCGGCCGCGCGAGAATTGCGTGCGCAGCGTCACCCATGATCTCGGGCTTACGCGCCCGGGCCATCGCCGCATCGCCGCCGAGCAGGTTCTGAACCGCGGCCGTCGCGATGATCGTGCGCGGCCATAGGGCATTGGAAGCGATCCCATCGCCCTCGTACTCAGCCGCGAACCCAAGTGCCGCCAGGGTCATGCCGTACTTGGCCAGCATGTAGCCGACGCAGGACCCGAGCCACTGCTTGGTCAGGTTGAGCGGCGGCGAGAGCGTCAGCACGTGGGCGTGGTCGGACGCCCGCAGGTGCGGTACGGCGGCGCGCGTCAGCAGGAAGGTCCCACGGACCTCGATCTGCTGCATCAGGTCGAATTTCTTCGCCGCCAGATCAGTCGACGGCGAGAGGTCGATCGCCGAGGCGTTGTTGACAACGATGTCGATTCCGCCGAAGCGCTCCACCGTCGCTGCCACGGCGCGCCCGATCGCCTCCTCGTCCCGCACGTCGCCGACAATCGGCAGAGCAGTGCCCCCGGCCCGATCGATTTCCTCAGCCGCCGTGTGGACAGTGCCCTCGAGCCTCGGGTGCGGTTCCCCCGTCTTGGCGAGCAGGGCGATATTGGCGCCATCGCGGGCCGCCCGGAGAGCAATTGCTAGACCGATGCCGCGACTGCCGCCCGACATGAGGATCGTGCGGTCGCGCAGCGGCGCGCTGTTGTGGGGAGAACTTGGATTCATCCGCGTAGCCTTTCAGCTGGACGCACTTGCGGGTTAGAGTGCTCATATGGGCAGCTGGGACGATGTCCGGCGGATTGCGCTCGACCTGCCGGAAACGAGCGAGCAGTCACGACGCGGCCTGGCCTTCTGGCGAATACGCGATCGATTGTTCGTCTGGGAACGCCCGTTGCGTCCGGCCGACCTGCGCGCCCTCGGCGACGCAGCGCCGACGGGTCCGGTCCTCGGGGCACGGGTCGAACATCTCGGTGCGAAGGAGGCGCTCCTCGCAGACGAGTCGAACGTCTATTTCACGACGCCGCACTTCGACGGCTACCCCGCGGTGCTCGTGCGCCTCGACAGGATCCCCGTCGACGAACTGGAGGAGGTGATCGTCGAGGCGTGGCTTGCTCGAGCCCCCAGACGGCTCGCCAAGCAGTACATCGACACCCATCTGCAGCAGGAAGCCGGATGAATCGGTCGCGCTTGATGCGCACGGGGCCCCAGGTTTCTAGTACTGGGGCTCCGTACGCCCGCTGCCGGAATTCAGGCGGAGACTTGGTTCTGAACCTCGAACGTCGTCTCCTGAGGCGGCGCGGTGAAGCCGCCGTCGATGCCCGCCTGCATCCGGGGCATCAGAGTCCCGTCGCGGAACCGCTCCCAGCTGTCTTTGGAATCATGGATCGCAACGATCAACCAGCCGTCGGCCGACGGGCCGGCGGCGTGAAACACCTGCCCCTCCGGCAGGCTGCCGTCGCTTGGATGTACAGCTGCGACCGAGGCCTGGTATTGCCCCTGAGTGCCACCAGCGAACTGATGCACGACGCCGTAGGCCATCTTGACTACTCCTCACATTGGAAAAACGGATTGACTGCTTGCCCCTCAGTGCGGCGACGCGACCCTACACGGCCGCGCCCTGCCATGCTTCCTCCGGCGCCGGTCGCGCGCCGGCGGTGCTAAAGTGGAGTGTTCCTCCGGTTGTGAGGCCAATCGCCCCGACGAGCAGATCGATCACATCCTCGAGATTGCGCTTGACGGACTGCGCTACCGCGCCCCGAGCGCCTAGGCCGGGGCGAGGGTCGCGTGGATGATGAGACACTGAGACACGCGACCCGCAACCCGGGGGCCCTGTTCTCGGCGGTGGCGGTGGTCCTCGCCTTGGCAGGCTGCGGCTCCTCGTCTCATTCCTCGACACCCCCTCCGGCGACCGCCTCGCCGCCAAGCTCGGCGAGCTCGACCGTCGGGGGGTCGACCACCGCGACGGCAGTCGCGCCCACCAGCGCCGTCACCAGTTCGTCGAGGACCGCGTCCGAGCGCCCGCCGGAGACACTGAAGCGCCGACCGCCATTGCCCATGCCTCCACCGGTACCGTCAATCGTCAGGCCGCCGGTGGTGTGGGATCCGATTCCGTTCGGCTCGCAGCGCAAGGCTGAGATGGCCGCCTACGTCGCCCGCCACTACGGCAGCTTCATGGCGCCGACCTGGAGGCTGGTCGATCCCCACGTGATCGTGATCCACTTCACCGATACACCGGACTTTCAGTCGACCTACAACACGTTCGCGCCCGACACACCCGACAGCGAGCTGCACGAACTGCCCAACACCTGCGCGCACTTCGTGATCGACGGCCAGGGCATCATCCACCAGCTCGTCCCGCTCGAGATCATGTGCCGCCACACCGTCGGCCTGAACTGGACCGCGATCGGAATCGAGCACGTCGGCTACAGCGACCAGCAAGTGCTCGAGGACCCAAGCCAGATCGCGGCGAGTCTGCACCTCGTGCGCTGGCTTCGCTGTCGCTTCCACATCCCGATCGCCGACGTGATCGGGCACAACGAGAGCCTCAGCAGCCCGTATCACCGTGAGGACGAGCCCGCGCTGCGGACCCAGACGCACAGCGACTTCAACCACGCCGACATGCAGATCTACCGCGGCCGGCTACGGTCACTCGGGCCGTGTCCGACCTGAACCATCGACTCCCGCGCCGCGCCGGCGCCAACGACCCCGCCTAGGCGGCCAGGTACACGTCAAGCCACACCCGGTTGCCGTTCGCATCGAAGTAGCCGCGCGTGTCACGATCGGGCGCGCGCTGCGGCAGCCCGCTCAGCGACATCCAGGCCCGGGGCCGGACGATTTGACCGTCGGACAGCCTGACCGCGACCGCCGCACCGCTGGAGACGAACTGCTGGTCGGTCGAGCACTTGATCTCGGGTCCTCCGAGCGGATCGCGTGAGAGCTTGTGCCCGGGCAGGAGATAGCGACCACGGACGATCCGCTCGGCGGGACCCCCGTGCTCGTCCAGCAGGCGCACCAGCGCCGTCCCGACGATGTTCGCCGCCTGTGCCGAGACGGACTCGCTGTCGTCTGAATGCCCACACCCGAAGCGGTCCGTGGAGGACGGATTCGGATTGCTCGCCGAGGGGATCCCGACCGCGTTTCCGCTCGGGAAGATGTAACCCAGCATGTCCTCGCCAAGGCCGTCGATGAATCGAAACGGCGTATGCATGTGCGGGATCAGCCACGGCGGTAGCGACGTGTTCGGGATCGGCAGGTCCTGCGGGCCCAGGAACCCGCGCAGGAACGTGAACGGAAAGGCCTCGCCGGGAAGCGATATGAACTCGCCATCTCCGATCCTGAACGCCGCGACCGCCGAGCGCAACGCGTCCCCGGCCGAGGACCCATTCGAAAGCACCGGGGAGGCCGCGGTGCAATTCTCGTTGTAGCCGGGGCGCTGTGCGAACACCCCCACCGTGGCGCCAAGCTTGAACAGCACGTTCTGGAGCGGAACGCAGATGTTCGCGCGGGCGCCCCAGATCTGAGCGCTGTGCGAGTTGTAATAGGCGCCGGAGGTGAGCGCGCGGATGATCGGACCGGCCATGTCCTGGCCGAACGCGCGCGTCTCGCCGCTGTAGCCGAGCGGCACGTGGTCCTCGCCGGCAGCATCGGTCGCGGGTCCTACCTTGAACAGCGTGCGGCACCCCGCCGAGTGGTTGGCATCGACGAACTGCTGCGGCGTGCGCGAGATCGAGCTCGAGTACACCTCGGGGCTCTCGACCGATCCGACCGAACCGGCCATCTCGATCGCGACGCCGCCAAGCCGTTGCTCCAGCGACGCGCGGAAGAAGTTGATCCAGTCCGCCGACACCCAGTTCTCCTCGGCGTTCAGCGCCGGCGTGCCGCCGTTGAAGCCGAGCGTCTCAGCGTGCTGGCTGACGCTCGCGAGCGTCACGATCGCCTTGCCGTCAGCTCCGACGGCCTGCAGCACGGGGATGTGCTGATCGTCGACGAACGGATACGACGACCAGCACTGGCGCACGTTCGCCGGCTCGAGCACCTCCGTGTACCGGACCGTCGCTGGACGGCTCGCGCGGTAGGCGCGCTCGATCGCGAGCGCGCTCTTCTCGACCATGTAGCTCACCCAGTAGTTGTTCACCCCCGACGTCGTCGCCGTCACGCCGCCAAGCCCGAGGCTGTCGGGCGCGGACTCGTCGTGAGTGGCAGAGATGAAGATGTTGCTCAGGTGGTAGCCGTCGGCCCGCACCTTGGCGCGGATCCGCGCCTGGTAGACATCGAACAACCCCTCCTGATCGACCACCTCGACGGCGATCGTCTGCGTCCCGTTGGAGACGACCATCGCCCGCGCCGTCACCGGGTCCGCGACATGGTCGAAGTAACGCGGCGTGTTCCCGCCCCCGCCGAGCAGATTCCCGTCCCAGCGGCCGTTGTGGTTGCAGTCCACGAACGGGTCGCCCGGGTCGTAATGGCCGTCGTGATTGACGTCGACATACGGTTCCTCGAACGCGAACTGTCGCGGCCCGTCATACGACGCCGGGTGGGCGCAGTCGGCCGGATCGCCCCCCGCCACCTGGCCGTGGAGCGGCGCAGTGAAGCTCTGCACCGCCGCGCCGACGCGAAACTGAGCAGCAGGACCATGGTCATAGTGGCCGTGGAACCCGCCCGCCGGGGTCATCAGCATCGCCGCGGCGGCGAACGCCACGCTCAGTGTTCCACCAATCATGCCGCGTCACCCTACCGCCAACGAAGTCCCGTCCGCAGCCGCGTCCTGATCTCGGCTCCGGGCAGTTGTGCGCGGCGGGAGGCTGGGGCGGGCCGGCCACACCCTTACACCCTGCCGGAGCGGGCCGAAACGCGGCGAGGGCGACGCGGTCGGCACCGGGCAGGGCCCGCAGCGGGTCGAAATCCGCCTCCGCGCATGCTTACAGGCCCAAAGTCGACATCCCTGGCCGACCTTGGCTAGAAACGCATGCCCCACGTGCATAATTGACCAAGGCCCAGCAGGCGCGCGCGGTTTGTGCCTGTATGCAGGTTAAATTGTCAGAGTTCTGACACCTTCGGTCCCTCGCGCCGTTCGCGAGCACCGTTTCCCTGGCCGGGCGCGCGGTGGCCATAAACGCCGCCGCCGCGGTCGGACGTTGGTCCGGACCGCGGCGGGGGGCTTCGAATCCCGTCGGCGTTGGGCGTGCTGCCCAAGCGGGTCAGCCTTGAGCGAGCTGCGCTTCGAACACGCTCAGGGCCGGCTTGGCGTTGCCGCTGTAGTCGACCAGGCCGTAGTCATTCTCGGGGTCGCTGCTGTTGGACCCGTTGTCCTGATAGCAGTAGACGAACACGGCCTGGACATAGCTCTTCCAGGTGGTGCGAGCGTAGTTGAACACGGTCGTCAAATCGGCGGCCTGCCCGGCCGCGGTGGTGCAGCGGACGCTGCCGCTGACGCATGTCGGCCAGCCGATCTCGGTGATCCAGATCGGCTTGCTGCTCGCGCCGTGGTTGACGAACTCCTGGCGGACCGATTCGACCCGGCGGATCTGGTCATAGCCGTCGTACGCCTGGCCCGCGGTCGGGATGCTGAGATCGGTCAGGTCGGTGCCGTAGGGATGCACCACGACCCCGTCGAAATAGTTGTTCAGATCCGGAACCGCCTGGTAGAGCGCGTCGACCCACCACACCCAGTTGCCGTTCACCAGCGCGCTCTCGTTATCCGCCGCGAGCAGGAACTTCGCGCCCGGATCGGCGGCCCGGCCCGCGATCGCGGCGGCCTTGACCAGGTTCGCGTACGCGGCCGGGTTGTAATTGTTGTCATCGCCGTTGGCGTAATAGGGCTCGTTCCACAGCTCATAGGTCACGATCGCGTCATTGGGCAGCGACGGATGCGAACTCCAGAAACTGCCGTGCGGGCCGTAGCGCGCGACGACCGCGCCCACGAACGTCGCGAACGCCGACGGGTCCGTCGGGATCGCGTTCGAAGCCGGACCGGCCCAACCCGGCGTGTCCTCCAACGTCGGCAGGACCTGCACCTGATTCTGAGCCGCGAGCGTCATCAACGTATCAAGCGTGCCCCAATTGAACACACCCTGAGTCGCCTCGACATCGCCCCAGTTGAACTCCTCACGGATCCACTTCACGCCCGTCTGAGACTCGACCTGACTAAGCCGCTGGCTCTCATTACCCCAACCATCAACCGCGGCGTTCAAACCAACCACCAAATTCCCCGACACCGGAGCGCCCGACGTCGGCGCACTCGAGGTCGTAGTCGTGGACGTCGCGGAAGTTGTCGACGTCGCGGAAGTTGTGGAGGCCACGGAAGTTGTCGACGTGGCGGAAGTTGTCGACGTCGTGGATGCTATGGTCGCCCGCGAGGTCACAGCGTTGCTGGTCGTCGTCGTTGTAGTCGTCACCGCCGGCCAGTTGATCGTAACCTCGGAGGCCCACGGTGCACCACTGACGTTCGCACGCAGTCCGTAGTTGACAGCCTGCCCGGGAACCGCCGTCGGGCTCACGCTCGTGCCGGTGACAGTTTGATAAGTCGTGTTCCGCGTTGTGGTCGGATTGAGAATCGTTGCCAGCTGATAGCTGCTGACGCCGGCTATTGCCGTCCACGTGACAGTTGCGCCTGACACTTTCAACACCGGAGCCGGCGGCAAAGGCGTGGGCCAAGTGATCGTCACCTCAGGAGCCCACGCGGAGCCACTGACGTTCGCCCGGAGCCCATAGTTGACAGCCTGCCCAGGCACCGCCGGCGGGGTGAAGCCGGTACCTGTCACGATCTGATAAGTCGTGTTACGTGTTGTCTTGGGGTTGAGAATCGTCGCCAACTGATAGCTGCTGACGCCGGACATCGCACCCCAAGTCAGCGTCGTGCCCGACACCTTCAGGGCTGGTGCGGGCGTCGCTGCCCTCGCGGAGGCGGTCGAGCCGAGCAGCGCAATCACCGTCACGGTCAGCAGTAGAATGCGGCCGGCGATGTGTGCATGAGCCGGTCGATGGTCCGGCGAGGACATCCGCCGACGGCCAGGGGTGACGGATCGATGACCTGAATGTGGTGCAAGCATTGGACCCTCTGTCAGTCGCGAGCAGCACACCCAGTTGCAGTCCACTTCGGTGGCCCGGCTGACTCGAGGAGTCCCGTGGCTTTGCGAACCCGTCTCGCGGCGGGGTTGCCCTTGTCGGGTGGTGCTGGTTCAATTTTCCGGCTCGGGGCCGGCTCCCTATCTCCTCGCCGTCAGGGGTGCCTAACTCGATGACACAGTCGGCAACCTCGGCCTTCCGTCCAGACGGGAGCTAGGTTTCCGTCACCGGGCTAACTCACCGGCACATCTTCACAGTGACAACTGCTGGTCAGCTATTGGTAGTAATTACCCCTGGACGCCGGAAAGCTGCTGAGCCAACCCGAGCCGGCGCTCCGATGTTCGTACGGGTGCGGTCCGTACTCCGCCCCTGTATCACTCAGACCTGCGGGCGGCCCAGAGCGTGCGTCTGGCGCTGCGTGAGTTTCGGCGGCCTACCACCGAGCACAGGGAGCCACAAAGTGGGCGGCGGGCGATCGGCGTAGGGTCCGGACCAGCGACTGGTCCGCGAGTGCTACAGGAGAGCCTGATGAGCGTTGAGACTGAAGTGTTGACGAGTTGGACCCCCGGCCCTGCGAAGCGAGCGGTCGTGGAGTTCGTGATCCGAACCGTGTCGGAGGAAGTACCGGTGCCGGAGCGGGTGGCAGTGTTCGACAACGACGGCACCCTGTGGTGCGAGAAGCCGATGCCGATTCAGGCTGACTTCATTCTCCGCCGCCTGTTTGAGATGGCGCAGGCTGATCCGGAACTGCGTCCTCGCCAGCCTTGGAAGGCGGCGTATGACCACGATTACGGCTGGCTGGCCCGGGTTCTTGCCGAGCATTACGCGGGTAACGACGAGAATCTGCCGGCGCTCGCAGCCGGAATCCTCGCCGCGTTCGAGGGGATCACTGTCGAGGCTTTCGAGGCGAGGTCAGACGCTTTCCTCCGCACGGCGCAGCACCCGACACTTGGTCGCGGCTATCTCCAGTGCGTGTACGCACCGATGGTCGAATTGCTCGGCTACCTGGCGGCCAACGGATTCTCGTGTTACATCGCCTCCGGCGGCGGCCGCGACTTCATGCGGCCGATCAGCCGGGAGGTCTACGGGATTCCCCGTGAGCGGGTGATCGGGAGTGCGACCACGCTCACGTACACGAGTGACCTCCAGGGCGGCACGATCACGCATGATCCGCGGGCCGACTATCTCGACGATGGCCCGGAGAAGCCGATTCGGATCTGGAACCGCACCGGCCGCCGACCGGTCCTCGCTGCCGGCAATTCGAATGGCGACGTCCCGATGCTCGAGTTCACCCATCATGAGAACAAGCCGCTGCTGCGTCTGCTCATCCTTCACGATGACGCCGAGCGCGAGTTCGATTACACGAGCGGCGCCGAACAGGCGCTGGAGCAGGCCGACGGTCGCGGCTGGACGATCGTCAGCATGAAGCGCGACTGGGCCACGATCTTCTGAGAACGCGTCATTTCTTTTCCCGGGGCCTGCTACCTGCGCCACCACGAGCAGCGACACAGCCCGCTTCAATCCAGGCCATGGATCGGAGCTTGACTTGAGCGAGGTGATCGTCGTCGGCGGTGGGATTGCCGGCTTGTGCACCGCCTATTACCTGCATCGCGCGGGCGCGACGGTCACCGTGTTCGAGACCCGGCGCGTGGGCAGCGGAGCGTCCTCGGGCAACGCTGGGTGGATCACGCCGGCGCAGGCCGGGCCCCTGCCTGAGCCGGGGCTGCTGCGTTACGGTCTGCGTTCGCTGGTCGACCGCGACGCGGCGCGGTACTTCGAGCCTCGCCGTCTGGTTCGGATGATCCCGTGGCTCGTGCGTTTCGCCAGGCGCTGCAACGAAGTCGATCACATCACTGGCCGCCTCGCGCTCGCCACGCTTGGCGATCGGTGCGTCGAGCTATTGGAGGGGATGGCCGCCGACGGTGTCGACATCGAGCTGCACCGAGCGGCGCTGCTGATCGCGGCCAAGAGCGCCGGGCCATGCGCAGACGTTCCTCTCCCGCTTGCAGCCGCTGCGATTGTGCCGTGCTGGCGCCGGGGGCGTGGCTGGCGTCACTCGGCCGGGTGTTCGGCGCGCGGCTGCCAGTCGAGGCCGGGAAGGGATACAGCTTCGAGATTCGTCCACGGCGGATGCCGCGCCACGCGCTGCTGCTGCTCGAGCCGCATGTCGGTTGCTCACCGCTCGGTGAGCGGCTGCGGATCGCCGGCACGATGGAGTTCAGCGGTGTGAATGCGCGCCTCGATCGTCGCCGGATCCAATCAATCGCCGACGGCGCCGGGGAGATGATCGGCGGCTGGGAGACGTTCGATGAGGACAGCCTGTGGTGCGGACTTCGGCCGATCGCACCTGATGGATTGCCGATCATCGATCGCCATCCGCGCCTCGGAAACGTGTTCTTCGCCGGCGCCTATTCGATGCTCGGGATGACGCTCGCGGCACCGGCCGCCGAGAGCCTCGCCAGCTTCGTGCTGTCCGGTGAGCGACCGCACGCGCTCGAGCCGTTTCGCGCCACGAGATTCGGGGGCCTGAGCGATGTCAGTCGGCGGCTTGCGGCGCGGCGGCGGAATACAACCTAGGCGAGCTTGCTCGAGTTCACCCACTTCGGGCGATGACGTGCCCAGCGACCCATTTACCATCACCGGACGATGACGAGCTCGCAGGCTGATCGGGACGCGGGAGACCGCAAGACGGTTCCAAATCGCGAGTACGGGCACGCCTGAGCCGTGCCCGAGGGTCTCTCGCCAGCCGAGGTCAGCAAGGAGATCGCCGAGCACAAGAAGCTCGCTGCCGAAGCCGAGAAGGGAGACGAGCACCGCGACCGCTGGCTGTCGATCGTGGAGGCACTGCTCCTGTCGCTCGTAGCGGTCCTCGCCGCGTATTCTGGCTACGCCGCGGCCAAGTGGGGGACCGAGTCTTCGGTTATGCTGGCCAAGGCTTCCGCTGAGCGCACGAAAGCGAACCGGGCCGACTTCGAGGGGATCGTGACCCGGACGCTCGACTCGGCATCTTTCAACGCCTGGTTCACCGCGTTCACGGCCGGAAACGCCAATGCCGAGCGGTTGGCGGCAAGGCGAATGCGACCCGGCTACCGTCCGGCGTTCAATGCCTGGCTGGCGACGGATCCTGCCCACAATCCCAACGCTCCTCCGGGCCCGGCCTACATGCCGCAATACGTCATCCCCCAGGAGGCCGCGGCGACGGCGTACGACGCGCAAGCCGACGCGGCGTTCGCGAACGGGTCGAATGCCGGTGCGACGGCCGACAAATACATTCGCGACACCGTGTTCCTGGCGACCGTGCTGTTTCTCGTCGGGATCAGCGGCCACTTCCGTATTCGCGCAGCGCGCCTTGGACTGATCGGCGTGGGAGTGCTGCTGCTCGTCTTCGCCGTGATCCAGTTGCTCGGCCTGCCCGCGCCGCCTTAATAGCCATCACCCGTCGATGCTGCTGGTTTCGGCGCGGCCGGGAGCCGAGTGCACTAACTCGCCGGGGACGTGAACTGTCGCGTCCCCTCGCGCGGGGATTTCTCGGCGGGGGCTCGCTCGGCCAGCCACGAGGCCGCCTCGGCGAGCGCCGCAGCGTGATCGAGCGGTGGGGTGCTGTCGAGCAGCGGGGCAAGATCCTCGATGCCGAGGACAGCCATCGTCTCGTCGCGCAGGACGCTCTCGGGCCAGATTTGGGAGTCGTTCGCTGCGAGGATTCGCTCAGCGTAAGCAAGCCACCGGCCGGCCGTCTCGGGCGCGACGCCGGCGGCGTAGCGAGCCACGAGCCACAGTCCAAACGCCGCGAGCGGCGGAACGCTGGGCCGCCGGACAAGCTCGAGCGTCTCGGCCAGCGCCACCTGCGTGATCACGCCATCGAGGGCCGACTGGGCGAGCAGCCGCGTGGCCGCCGCGCTGGCGAACATGAACTCGTGTCCGATCGCCTCAGCCTGCTCGGCGCTCAGCGCCGCGTGCTCGCAAGCCGGCTCCAGGCGCCCGTCAACGTACGCATCGAGCGCGAGGAAGTACTGGGTCCAGCCGAGTGCTTTGGCGCTGGTCTCGGGCGTGATCAGTGCGAGCAGCGTCGGCCGCAGGCGCCTCATCTCGTCGCGATCGCGCGCGTTGAGCGCGTGCCCGAACAGATTGCCCGCCGCGAGCGCGAGCGCCTCCTGGTCGCCGATCTCGGCGGCGCGGGTCGCGAGCCGCTCGTTCCAGTCTCCTGCGTTCGAACTGAAACCGTCGAGGAAGGACGCCGCGCGTAGGAGCGCGACCTCCTTGTCGCCGGGCGCCGAGAACCGGTCGAGCAGGCGGGCGATGAACTCCTGGCTTTCCTGCCGGAGCATGCCCGCGAGCCACAACGGCCGCAGTCCCAGAGCGAGCGCGAGCGACGATTCCTCCTCGCCCGTCTCGATGGCGTCCTCGAGCGCCGCGCGCAGGTTGGCGTGATCCGCCACGAGCGGCGCGGCGAGCTCGCCGGGCGCGCCTCCCCCGTCGAAGGCCTCACTCGCCGGCGCCACGAGTGCGGCGAAATACCGGCGGTGACGGGTCCGCGCGTCGGAGGCCGGCTCGTTTGTCCGGAGCTCATCGAGCGCAAAGGCGCGAACGAGCTCGAGCAGCTCATACCGGCCGTCCTCGGCCTGGCGGCGAAGGAGGCTCGCCTCAATGAGCTCGTCGATCGCTGGGCGCGCCGGCGCGCCGGCGACCGCCTCGAGCGCCGATACCGTGAAGCCGCCACGGAACACGGCAGCGCTGCGAAGCACCTCCTGCGCACTGGGGGTGAGGAGGTCATAGCTCCACCTGATCGTCGCCTGGAGCGTCTGCTGGCGGTCGGGGAGATCTCGCAGCGCGTGCTCGCCGATTGACAGCGGGCGCGCGAGCTGGGCCGCGATCTGCGCCGGGGTCAGTGACTGCGAGCGTGAGGCTGCCAGCTCGATCGCCAGCGGCAGCCCATCAAGCGCCCGGCAGATCTCGGCAACGGTCAGCGTCAGGCCATGGTCGATCTCGAGCTTGCGGTTGGCCGCCCGGGCGCATTGCAGGAACAGCTCCACCGCCGGGCTCTGTGAGAGCTCCCGCTGGCTCCCGCCCGCCGGCAACTCGAGCGGTTCGACTTCGAACACCTGCTCGCCCCGGATCCGCAATGCGGTCCGGCTGGAGACGAGCACCCGGATCCCCGGCGCCGCCCCGAGCAACTCCGCCACCAGCACCGCCGCAACCAGCAGATGCTCGAAGTTGTCAACCACCATCAGCAGTTCCCGCTTACGCAGGTAGCTCACCAGGCCGTCAGCACCCGGCCCATCCGCTCCGTCGCGCTGCGCCAGCGCACTCGCGATCTCAGCCGCCACGAGCGCCGGATCGGTCAGCTGCTCCAGGCGCACGAACACCGCGCCGTCTGCGTAGTCGGGCTCCCGGGTGCGCGCGAGCTCCAGCAGCAACCTCGTCTTTCCGACACCGCCCGGCCCGGTCAAAGTGAGTATCCGCACGTCCGGATCGGCGATCAGTCCGGTCAGCTCCGCCAAGTCCCGCTCGCGACCCACGATTCTCGCCAGCGGTCGCGGCAGGTTTGACGCGGGTCGCGCCGTCACGGCCGACGCCTGCGGTTGCGACACCAACGTCGGATCGCGCTCAAGGATCCTCTGCTGCAACCGCGCAAGCGGCTCGCCCGGCTCCAGACCAAGCTCCCCCGCGAACAAGCGACGCGCGCGCTGATAGGCATCGAGCGCATCCGCTTGGCGACCCGCACGATAGAGCGCCAGCATCAGCTGAGCGCACACCTGCTCCTCAAACGGATGCTCACCAGCGAGCTGCTCGAGCTCCGCCACCAGTTCACCCGCCGCACCGGCCGCGAGATCAGCATCGAGCCGCAACAGGATCGCCTGCAGACGCTTCTCCTCGAGCGCCCGCCGCCACTGCGCGACGCTGCCCTCGGACGCCACGTCGTACAGCGGCTCACCGCGGAACAACCCCAGCGCCTCACGCAGCAGCGCTGCGGCCTGCACCGGCTCCGCCCTCGCCTGCTCCACCAGCGCATCGAAACGCCACACATCAACCTCAAAGCCGCCCGGCCGCAGCCCATAGCCACCCGCCTCGAGCACGAGCAGACCGCCAAGCAGCCCCCGCAGCTTCGACAGATGCACGTGCAATGCCGACACCGCGCTCGCGGGCGGGCGCTCGCCCCAAAGCTCATCGATCAGCCGGTCGCGCGACAGGGGGACACCCCCACCCAGCAACAACAGTGCCAGCAGCGAGCGCTGACGGCCGCTCGGCAGCGGTACGGCTCGTCCATCCCGCTCGAGCACAAGCGGACCGAGCACACCAAAACGACAAGCGCCACCGGCCACCCCGCCACACAGTAACTCCCCACCCGCCGCAGGACAAGCCCCGCTTTGGCGGTTCTTTGGTGCGCCTTAGGCAAGCGCGCTCAGAGTGGGCGCATCGAATCCGAGTTCCCAAAAAGGAGGGCAAGCAGTGGGGCTGTTCAACAAGATGCGCAACCTGACCGGATCGGTGCCCAAGGCGCTGCTCGAGAACGGGCTGCTCGGCCGGGGAATCATCGTCAGCATCCAGCAGACGCCGGTCAGCACCGGAGCGGAGTTCGACCCCGCACACGTCTGCGTGTTCACGGTCGAGGTGGCGCTCGACAACGTGCCGCGCTACACGGCTACCTGCCGGCAGGCCGTCAGAGCAACGATCCTGCCGCAACTGATGATGCCCGGCGCAATGGTCGCGGTGCGGGTCGATCCGTACGATCACAGCCGCATCGCGCTGTCGCTCGGCGAGCCGGCGCCGACCGTGACGATCGCCCGTTCCGGCGACTCGAACACTCGGTCGGCCGCGCGGATCCTCGAGCTGGGCGTGCCGTGCAACGCCGTGATCGTCGAGACCCAGCCGCTCGGGATGCGCAACCCGAACGGCGACGACATGTACGCCTTCACGCTGACCGTGATCGCCGAGGGGCGACCCCCCTATCAGATCCAACTCGGCAATCCGGTCCCCGCCGCTGCACTGCCGCTGCTCTATCCGGGCCACACCGTGCCTGCCAAGCGAATGCCCGACGGCGACGATCGCGAGCTCGTGATCGATTGGGAGGCGGCGCTGGCGCAACTGACAGCACCCGCGACCGCCTGACCCGGGCGGCCGTCGAAGTCCCACGGCGGCGCACGTTGCCGTGTTCAACACACAACCAACCACCCATCAATTCAACAAGGAGTTAGTAATGGTTCTAGTTACAAATAGCTGGCGGATCTGGCTGGCCGGATTGGCGGCCTCACTGCTGATCTTCGGCGTGGTCTTCTTCACCGTGATCCAGCCGAGCACGAATACGGCCAACCAGGCGATCAAGACGGGCGAGCAACAGGCTCAGCAAGTGATCAGCCAGGCCCAAAAGCAGCTCAGCAGCGCGGGCGGTCAAGCCAGCCCCACCGGCGGTCAGGCCAGCCCCGCGGGCGGTCAGCCGAGCCCGGCCGTCGGGCAGGCCCAGCAGCGGCTCAGCAGTGCCGCAAAGCTGGCCGCATGCGTGGCCACAGCCGGCACCGACCCGAGCAAGATCCAGGCCTGTCAGGCCAAATACCCTCAGTGACGCACCAGCGGCCCGCAAGGCCAGGACGCCGAGCGGGCCGCACACCCATCCACCTACGTCGCGCAGGCTATGGTTGCGTCGATGCCTTTCTTTGGACATAAGTCGCGCCGTGAGCGCGAATGGGAAGAGGTGCGCTCCTCATCCCAGGATGACCTGGTGGCGCTCGGCGACGACATTCGCGCGCTTGACGTCGACGTCCAGATGCCGGGTGTTTCCGAGGATCTCAAGCAGCGCTATGAGCAGGCCGTCGAGGCATATCAGCGGGCAAGCGAGATCTTCGATCGTGCCAAGCGCCCGGAGGACCTCGCTCCTGTGAGCGAGACACTCGAGGAGGGGCGGTTCGCGATGGCCTGCGCGAAGGCGTTGTCCGACGGCCGGCCACTGCCGGAACGACGGCCGCCGTGCTTCTTCGATCCCCGTCACGGACCATCGACCGAAGACGTGGAGTGGGCACCGCCGGGCGGTTCGTCGCGGCCGGTGCCCGCATGTGCCGCCGATGCGCTGCGGATCAAGGAGGGCTTTCAGCCGCATGGCCGGCAGGTGTCGGTCGACGGTCATCCGACGGACTACTGGAACGCCCCTCGGCATTACGGGCCGTGGGCGGGCGGCTACTTCAACGGCTTCGGCGGTGGCGGGCTCCTGTCAGGGCTGCTGGTGGGTTCGGCGCTCGGTGCTGGACTCGGATTCGGAGCCGATGCGGTTGGGGACCTGTTCGGCGGTGACGGCGACGGCGGGGATGGAGGGGACGGAGGTTGGGGCGACGGTGGCGACGGTGGAGACAGGGGCGACGGAGGAGACTGGGGCGACGGTGGCGGAGGCGACGGGGGCGACTTCGGCTAGCGATGGCTAGAGCCGGGGGCCCCGGCACCAACGGCCTCGCTAGCCTGAACCGGCCAGCCCGGAGTTCTCGCCGGCCAGGGTGCCCGTCGCCGCAGCATTCGACGACCAATACCGGTTGAGCTGCCGCGCGTACCCGTAGGCGTATCTGTGTAGGCCCTCGAGCAGGCGCACCTCGGTCGCCGACAGTCCCGGATGCCAGATGTCGACGATCAGGACGACCCGGTCCTCGTCGGTGTGGTTCCACGCTTCGTGCTCGTAGAAATCGTCGAACACTAGACACCGGCCTTCGTGCCAGTGCCGGGTTTGGTCGCTGACCCGCAGCCCGCAATCCCCGTCTGGGACCTTGATCCCGAGATGACATCGCACCCTGAGGTTCGTCGGGCCGCGGTGCGCTCGAATGTGCGTTCCGCCTCGCATTCGGGACACGTAGATCAACCCGGCGGCCGTGCGCATCGTCGGGTGGGACTCGATGCCACGGGTCGTGACCGGGCACGCATCGCATACCTCGTGACGCCGGCGCCCGCGTTCATACAGGAACGCTACGTCCCACTCGCCAAAGCGCTTGATCCGCTCGCTCTCACGATGAAACCTTGACGGCTCCAACGCCAGGATCTCCTCCCGGATCGCCTGATAGTGGGACTCCAGGTAGCTCGCCAGGTCAAAATCGTGTGCCTCGAACCAGGGTTGGCTCGGCAGGTCGGGGTACACACCACGCAGGGCCGGTCCATCACCATCAGCGAACAGTTCGACGTAGCGGTGAAATCGGTGGGTCCCCGCGGCCGAGTCGGGTGGGCTGAGGGGCCGCTCGGCGATCCGCGAGCCGGGCTCGGAGATCGGATCGAGGTGTCGGCGTGCCACTGCCTCGAACAGTTTCCGTGGATCCGTGATCGCGGCGGCCGACGCCGGCCCGCCATCTGTTGGCTGGTCGAGTAGTTGTGCGAGCCCGAGCCATTCGTCGAATGTCAGACGCTTGTCCCAGGCGGTCCCGAGGTCGAGAAGCCGTCGATGAGCGCAGCGGGCCCACGACCGCGCCGCCGACAGGTCACCCCGCAAGTGCGACAGGTGCGACAGCCAAACGCATGGTTCTGCCACCACAGGGCACGCCGCGGCCGTCAGCGCCAGCCGGCTGGCCTTCGCCTCGAGATCATCGGCTTGGGCGACCCCGGCCCGGTATGCGCGGCGGCTGAGCGACTCATCGGCCTCGGAGAAGGCCGCGAGTTCGGCCACGAACAGCGGCAGGGTCACGGCCTGGCTGTCGATCAGCAGTTCGCCGAGTTCCCGTAGCCTCACGAGCCAGCTCCCGGGCGATCCGTCCTGCGCCCGGGCCTGCTCGGCCAGATTCGCCATGTGCAGGAGTACCAGCGCATCGAGCTCGGCTCTGGTGGCGGGGGGTTGATCGTTCGTGTCTCGCTCACGGCCGGTCAGCGGCGGGGGTAGACCACCTGCCCAGACATGGCTGCCGCCGAACACGAGATCGCGAGGTGTCACGCAGAACAGGTACGCCAGGCGCTCTGCTGGTGCTCCGGCGATCTCGATGACTTCGCTCCGCCTCGAGAACGCAAGCAACTCGTCGTGGTATAGATCGGTGCCGTACACGCTGTGGATCAGCGCAGCCCGTTGCAGCAGCGCGGGCTGGTTCCAGCGACGCACGATCTCGTACGTTCCGGCGAGATGGTCCAATAGCGTGCGTCCCCCGGCGTGACGCTTCCTTTCGGCGCCCTCGGACCGAAGGAAGTCGATCAGTCCCTCAGGGCCGAGCTCGCTCAGCTCTCCCCGTCCCAGTAGTCGAGCGGCTCGACGCGGACCTTGATCCCGACACCGCGCAGGCCGACCTTGTTCGAGTCGGGGTACCAAACGATGTCGTTCGGCTCGCGGGTGCCCCAGGCGAGCAGCGTCAGCCCGCGATCACCCGCGATGAACTGATGCGCGACGCCGGTCGCAGGCGGCCGCGCGACGACGTGGCCGGTCCTGATGGCACTGCGCTCGTCGCCGAGGCGCAATGTCCCGTCACCCGCGAGCACGACGAAGATCTCCTCGTCGGCGCCATGGCAGTGAAACGGGCAACTGCGCGCCCCCGGCGCGACCGCGACGTGGTTGATCCCGCTCAACGCGGACCCGGCCGCGACCCCGAGTTCCCGCCACTGGCTATCGACCTGTCCGTGACGCATCGGCTCCTGCGGGACGTCCTGCGTCGCGACGATCGTCGGCGGTCGCGACGGCTCGGCGATGGGCAACTCGAGCTCGCCGGCCGCTGCCTCGAGCCGGAACGGGTTGGGCCCATCACTCGGCAGCCACCGCGGGCCCATCCACCAGGCGCCCGCGCGCGGCAGCCACGTGATCCCGGTGTCGCTACCGCTGGCAA
Source organism: uncultured Solirubrobacterales bacterium (assembly GCA_963769695.1). Classification (GTDB taxonomy): domain Bacteria; phylum Actinomycetota; class Thermoleophilia; order Solirubrobacterales; family Solirubrobacteraceae; genus Palsa-465. Next base: position 820,296 of record CAVYMX010000008.1, read on the forward strand.
ACGCCAGCACGTCGAGACCGTCGGGGCCGGCGACGACCGTGTGCGCTTCAGCGCTGTGCCGGTGCACGATGCAGTCTCCGGCCGTCACGGCATACGTCCGCCCGTCCTGCCAGCTGAGCGCGCTCCCGCCGAGCACGTAGAAGATCTCCTCCTCGTCGGCGTGGACGTGCACCGGCATCGCGCGCTCGCCGGGACCCATCCGGTAGCGGCTCAGCCCCGCGCGCGCCGCGCCCGCGGCGGCGCCCAGGCGCTGTCGCGAACCCTGGAGCGGCCCGCGGTCGATGCGGGTCCATTCGACCTCGTCCCAGTGCGCCGGCATTCGCCCATAGGCTAATGGGGGACGGGCAGAGCGCGGCGATCAACTATGCGCGGGGCGCTTCGGGACCGCGGGTCCGGGTCGCTTTGGGTCAGCTGAGGTCGTTGCTCGTGGATGTAAGGGCGCCGGAGCTGAAGACCAGGATCCACACGATCCCGGCGATGATGCTGAGAAGAATGATCAAGGCGCCGTGCTTGAAGTTCGCCTTGGTGGGACGCGTGAGAATCACGATCCCCAGGATGAGTCCGATCAGCGGCAGCGCGACGGCCGTGATGTAGCCGAGGACGACGAGTCGACGGGCGCTGTCGCTCCGGATCTTGGCTGTCGAGCCGTTGCTCGATGCGTAATGGGCGGTCCAGTCTTCGCCGTCTGGAGTGGGCGGGGTCATCGCGCGCATCGGAGATAGCTGCTCCGATCGTAGTCGGGCTCATGCGTCCGATCGAGGAGCGATGGAAGTTGTCGCCGCCGGAGTGGCCGCCGGCGCGACCGGGTCACGGGTTGGCATGCCCCGTGAACTCGATCACCTGCTGGAAGGTGGAGCGATTCGTCCAGCGCATCGTGAACGGGATCAGGCCCGGAACGAAGTGGATTCGCTCCGCCGTGGCGCTCGAGTACCAGTTGGCGGGGTTCGGCCCCTGGCTCGCGGAGAGCTTCAACGCAGCGGCCTGGATCGCTGCCCAGAGTGACTTGCGACAGGCGTTGAGACTGCCGTTGCCACAGTAATGGCGGCTGTAGGGGCCCAACACCTTCATGCCCAGTTCGCTGCGCAGGTCCTTCGAGACATACCCGTACCAACCGGGATCGAAGGATGGGGTCGAGCTGGTCGGCATGATCTGCACCAGCGTGTTGGTCAGTGGCCCGAGCACCGGACTCATCACCGCCTTCGCGATCCCGTCCCAGGCCGTGTCCATGACCGCCGCGCCCGGGTCATCAATGCGTCCGTCCAGGTTCAGGTCGATGCGACTGGCGCCGCGTGCGCGCCAGCGGTCGATCAATGCGGCGGCCTGCGCCGCGAGCTTGCTCGGCGGCGATCCCCCGGCAAGAACGCGTCTGATGATCGGCCATACCTCGATCGCGCGGAGGTCCTCGGTCGCGGCTCGGTTCATGATCGAGACGTCGTTGTTCTCGTGCATGCCGGTTGTGAATCCCCGGTAGAGCTGCACCCGGTGCACGGAGCCGTAGTCGTAGTTGTCGGAGGCGGCGCCCCAACCTGGCGCGGGCTTGTTGTTCCAGTTGGTGAGCGTGTCGGAGCGCGGCTCGATCATGTGCGGATGAGCGTTCAAGGAAAGCCAGCCGCGCCAGTCGTATTTGCCGGTTCCGAGCGTCGGGAGGCTCGGATCGGTGCCAGGGGCCATGATCGGCAATCTGCCCGAGGAGAAGTAGGCGATCTGGCGGCTGTCGATGTACGGCCAGTTGAACGTCGTCCCGAACTGATTGACTGCGCGGAAGAAATCCTGTGGAGAATGCACGCGATCCGAGTCGAGGTCGCTGAGTGCCAGTTCGCCGGCGGGTTCATCGCCGCGCGTCGAGCGATCCAGCGCCACCGCGTACGGCCGGCCGTGCACGGTGACCGTGCCGCTGACCGGACCGTGGACCGTCTCATAGAAGATCAGTTCACGGGCGGGCTGACCGTCGCCGGGTCCGAGTCGCCCGGCGTCGAAGAGCTGCATCGGGCGGCAGCGTCCCCGGTAGAGATAGTGCGTCGATGCGCGTGTGGGTGCACCTCCCGATGGGTTGCACAGCTGCTCGAGGAACTGCTGCTCGTTCTCGGAATCGGCGCTGGTCAGGCTCCAGGCGAAGTCACGGCCACGGCCGATGAACACGTACGGTGCGATCGGCGCGATGATTCCCTCAGCGTCGATACCGCCGCCGTGGAGATCGCCCTGCATCACGATCTGGGGGTAGAAGTAACCGAGTTGCGGACCCATCACGGCCAGGGGATGCCCGTCAGCCGAGTGCGTGTGTCCCGCGAGACGAAGTTCGATGCCAGGCGATGCGACGCGGCCGTCGCCTGGCCCGCGGCGGCCACGGCGCTGCTCTCAGAGCCAGGGTCGATCACCATCGCGCCCGGGGTTGGCCCGGTGGGCACACCGTCGTACGGAAAAGCCTTTGAGATCGTCGTCGGCGCCTCGGGATCATTGACTTCGCGCAGATCGCGGAACACCTGCAGTCCGGCCTTGGTGCCGAGCCGGCGCTGCAGGCGAGCGAGGAAGTCGGAATTCGCGACCTCGTTGCCGCCGCCATTGCCAAAAATCGAGCCGATGAAGGCAAAGCCGGCGATCGCGTCGGTGAGCTTCGCCCGCGGCAGCTTCGGCCCGGCCTGTTCGGGCGACGCCTCATAGGCGTTGATGCCGTCGACCCAATCCTGAAGATCGCGGAGCACTTGCCGGCCCTTCGCGCCGGCGCGCCGCAGCACATTTTCCTGCGCGGCGACGGAGCGGATCGCCTGAGCGCTCGGTGTGAACGACCGAGCGGAGGTGACGAGGCTGAACGGATTGATTCCCGGGACGTCGAGCGTCGCCAGATAGGCGGGGCCGAGGCCCTCCAGGAGAAGCAGCCCGCGATCCTCTGCCGCCACCCACCCCGAGCCGAACATGACGTCGTCCCGGGTGCGCCCGTAGATATGCGGGACGTCGTGGCTGTCGCGGAGTATCTGCAGACCCGGTCGCCCGGTCTGTTCGCTGCGAACCACCGGGCCGCTCACGCCGAACTTCTCCGACAGGTAGAAACGGCTGAGGTCTGCCGGCGTTACGTTGCCCTGAAGAGGGGTCAGCGCATCGTAGAGCTGGCCTTGATCGGTCGAGTACTGGTTGGCGGGGATGCCGCCAAATTCTCCGGGCGCGAGGATGTTGAAAGCCGGCCCGGAGAAGTCGACCTGCGCTCCCGCGGGAGCAACGACCACCAACGCTGCGATGAGCATCGCTGCGACGACGCCAACGAATGTTCGCACCACGAACTCCTCCTCCTCAAAGCTGTTGCGCGCGGCCGCGGCGCGCAGCCTAGCACCGACGAGGCAGGCTATCGGGCCAGTTGCGTGTCGAGGCTGACCGACTGCCACCGGATCAGGTCGGCGTGGCGGCGCTCGAGTGCCGCGCCGATCAGGCTTACGGCGTCTTCGCCGAGCGCGAGTCGTAACGGCGGCTGTGGCGCGGCCAGCGCGGCGAGAATCGCCGACGCAGCTTTGTCGGGGTCGCCTGGCTGAGTTCCGTCCATTGCGTCGATCGACGCCCGCGTGGGATCCGCGACGGATCGCTCGATGCCGGCCTCAGCCGTCCACCGCTCGTCGACGACCTCGAGACAGACGAAATCCTCCGCGAACCAGTTGCCGCCGTCCTGCCCGAAGGTCATGCGCTGGCCGATCGGCAAACGTTGACACTGCGCGAGCTTGCCGGCGAGCCGTGGGTGCTCACGGCACGACGGTCGTGGCCCCCGTGGCATCGGAAATACGACGCGGACTTCGCGCTCGCGGGCTACCGTCCACGCGTGGTGCAGCGCGGGACCAGCCCGCAGAACCTTCTCGCTCTGGTTGCGGCCGGCGTCGGAGTAACCCGTCTGCCGCTCTCGTCGCGAAGTCTCCGGGACGGCGGCGTGACGTTCGTGCCGCTCGAGGCCGAGGAAGCATGCGTGGTCCTGGTCTGGCAGGCGGAGGCGCAGAACCCGGCCCTCCCCGCGCTGCGCGCCGTCCTACGCGAGATCAGCCGGGACATCGACCTCCGCGGCTGATGGGTGCACAGCAGGCGTCCGTCGGCGCAAGTCGGCTAGGGTGATTGCGTGGCGATGAACGAGAAGCCCGATGTCGCGGTGCCATCGGGCCAGACACCCTCCTATCAGCTCGAGATCGAGGACATGGTCGTCGGCGACGGCGATGACGCAGTTCCCGGGCGCATTGTCGAGGTCCACTATGTGGGCGTCTCGTGGAAGACGGGACAGCAATTCGACGCATCGTGGGATCGCGGTAGCACGTTCAAGTTCGGACTCGGCAAAGGACAGGTCATCGCCGGGTGGGATCAGGGCGTTGCCGGTATGAAGGTCGGAGGCCGGCGCCGCATTACGATCCCGCCGATGCTCGCGTACGGCAAACGCGGCGCCGGTGGCGTCATCGGACCAGACGAGACGCTCGTGTTCGTCGTTGACCTGGTGAGCGTGCACTGACGCACGGCATGGCCAAGCCGAGCCGCAATCCGCAGGTATTGGTCGCGGCCGCTGTCACTCGTCCTGTTCCTCGTCGGCGTAATCCTCAAACGGCGGGATCTCGCCGGCGAGCAGGCGCTCGTGCTCGGCATCCCAATCGATGGGCGGCAAGAGCAGCGCCTTGAGCAATGCGAGCTCCTCGTCAAGGACGAGAACGTCGTCCCGCAGCTGCTGGCGGGCGGCGTCGTCAACGTCGGCGGCGCGGGTCTCGAGTTGGTGCGCAACGTCCGCGATCGTTCCGCTTGACTGGGTCAGGAGCCATCGCAGCCGTAAAACCAATCTGCGGGTGTTGTCTGGGTTGGGTCCGCTCATGGGAGGTGCTGGACTACATATCGCCGGCGCAGCAAATGGGTTACCGCTCTGAGACACGACTTACGCAACTCCTAAGCGCGGGCCGCGATCGAGCAGCGCCAAGAAGTAGGCTTCGACGATGCTCGATTTCGTCACCCGTCCGATCCGAACGGTCCTCGGCGGGACCGAGCGGGACGTCGTCGAGTCCGTGCGTGAGTCGCGCGACATCGAGGCGAATATGCTCGATGCGGTCGAGGCGATTGAGAAGGCGACCGCCTCGATCGAGCGGCACGTTGAGGTCATCGACACGCTCGCGACGTCGATCGACCCATTGCGCGCGTCCGTAGACCGTCTTACTGACACCCTGCAAGAGCTGGTGGCGATGCTGGCTCCAATGGGGGCCGCCGAGAACGACATGCGGCGCGTTGGGCGCCTCTTCGGTCGGCACCGCCACGATGAGCCGCCACGGGCAGACGATCAACCGCAACCGTGACCGTGCGAGGTCTCCATCAGCGGTCGGACACCGCGCGCTCGGACTGTTCGGCAGTCACGACTGTGACCGGTAGCCCGAATTGCTCGACACGGTGAGGCAGATCCCGGCGCAACCAGTGTGACACCCGTTCCGGCAGCGTCGAGACGATGATCTCGTCGATGCCGATCCGGGTGACGGCGTCCCGCACGGCGACGAATGGGTCGGCGTCGCCGATGATCCCATCGACGCGGCCTCCCGCAGCCTGCTCGAGTAGCGGCACAGCAAGCTCCAACGTCGCCGCAGCTTCATCGGTGTCGGGATCCCAGTAGGGCCGCGGCACGAGCAGTATGAAAGAGCACGACGAGCGGCCCGCGCGAGCTCGGACCGCGTTCAGCAACAGCGGCGTCGCCGCCGTGCGGTGCGCCACGATCAGCACTCGTGCGGAAGCGGATGAAGCCATCTTGGACCGGCCCCGATTATCGCAGCGGCGGCAGCTGCCGGTGTGACTCGGCCCGAGGGGGCGATGCGCGTCTGAAACAGATAGGCTCGCGCGGCGGTGATCACCGGAGCCCATGCCGTCATCTTCACAAAGGATCCGGTAAGCGTCCGCACGTTTCTTCGCGACGTCCTCGGATTGGCATCCGTCGATGCCGGCGGCGGATGGCTGATCTTCGCTCTGCCGCCCGCGGAACTGGCCGCCCACCCCACCGACGACGATCCGCATCACGAGCTCTACCTCATGTGCGACGACGTTCACGCCACCATCGAAGAACTCCAGAACAAAGGTGTGAAGTTCACGCGCCCGATCACTGACGCGGGTTGGGGCCTGATAACCGCGCTCGAGCTTCCTGATGGCGGCGAGCTCGCCTTGTACGAACCAAGGCATCCGAGTCCACCCAGGGCGGGTAGTGGATAGGCGTAGCCGGGCGCCTACTGTTCGCTGATGGCTCTTCTCACCGAACTATGGTCAGACGGCGCTTGCTCGGGGAATCCAGGACCGGGCGGCTGGGCGTACATCCTGATCGCCCGGCGTCCCGACGGCAGCGTGGCGAAGCAGCTCGAGGGCCACGGCGGCGAGGACGTGACCACCAACAATCGCATGGAGCTGAAGGCAGCACTCGAAGGGTTGTTGGTGCTCACCCGCCCGGCGACGGTCACGATCCACCCCGACTCGGCCTACCTGGCGAGCGCGTTCACGGAAGGATGGCTCGCCAAGTGGCAGCGCAACGGCTGGAAGAGCGGCAAGAAGCCCGTCAAGAACCAGGACCTGTGGGTGGCGCTGCTCGCCGCCATCGAACCGCATACGGTCATCTGGAAACGCGTCAAAGGGCATAGCACGGTCGAGCTCAACAATCGCTGCGACGTCCTCGCCGTGCACGAGCGGGACATCCACGCCGGCCGCGTCCCGGTCGGTACGCCGCCGCCGTAGGCGCTACTCGACGGGATGAAGGATCATCGGCAGCGACGGCGGCGAGTGCAGCATGAAGCCCTCGCCGGGCGGCGGTGGCCCGACCGGCTCCATCCACGCGACTCGCCGGGTGAACTCGCCGATCGCGTGAACCATCTCGGCCGCGGCCAGGCGCGAGCCCGTGCAGTGGTGGCGGCCCGCGCCAAACGGCATGATCTGTGACGCCGTGGTGAACTGGCGGCCGGGACGGTCCATGAACCGCTCCATGACGAAGCGCTGGGGTTCGGAGAACTGCGCCTCGTCGCGGTTCGCTGACACGAGCAACACAACGACGCGCTCGCCGGGAGCGATGTCGGCACCGTGAAGGCTGACCTCCTCGGTTGCCTTGCGGGTCAGCCCCTGGACCGGGGGGAAGAACCGCACCGACTCGGCACAGACGCTGGTCACAAAGTCGCGGTCCTCCCGAGCCGCCACCAGGGCCTGCCACTGATCGCGGTGAAGCAGCAGATGACGGAACAGGCTTGCCAGCGCCCGCTCCGTCGTCTCCACCCCGGCCGTCAGCAGGAAGGTCACGGTCGAGACGATCTCCTCGTCGGACAAGGGCTGGCCGTCATAGGTCGACCCGGCCAGAGTGGACACGAGATCGTGCCCGGGTCTGCGGCGGCGCTCATCGATGATCGGTGTGACGAACTCTCTCAGGTCCGCGACGGCGGCCAGCCCGGCTTCGCGCGCCTCGGGACGAGCCACGCTCGCCACGCCGCCCGCCGCGATCAGGCGATACCAGTCGCGAAATTTGCCCGCTTCGCTGAGCTGCGTCAGTTCGGTGATCACCAACAGCGGGATCCACATCGCGTAATCGGCCTTGAAATCCACCGGCTCGCCCATCGCCAGCGCGTCGGCGGTGCGTCGGCTGATGTCCTGGATGGACTCCTCCAGGCCCTCGGTGAAGGCGCGCGGGGATCTGATCCGCCGAGCCACCGTGCCAGCCTTCTTGTTGTGCTCGCGGCCGGTCATCTGCAGAAACGTGCGTTGCAGCGAGGCGCCCGGCTCATCGCTGAGCGAAGCGAACCGCCGCTCGTCCTCGAGCACGGCCCGCACGTCTTCGTAGCGGCTGAGAACCCATGAGCCGAGGGCGTCGCTGAAGAAGATCGGAGCCTCGGCGCGACAGCGTGCGAACACCTCGTGGCGATCCACCTCTGGTCTTCCGGCCATGATCGCGTGAAAGTCCTCGATGATCGTGTTCGTCGCCTGCGGCACGAGCACGATCCTACCGTCCGCTACCTGCCGAACGGTCGGTGAGCGTCAGGTCCGGAAGGCCGGGATCACCTCGGCCGCGAAGCGCCGCAGACACTCGAGCTCCTCGTCGTGACTCGGACCGCTGGACTCGCGGAAGGACAGAATCAGATACTCGGGATCGATCGCCTCCTGCCACTCCCGGATCTGCTCGATGCAGTCCGGCGCAGAACCCACGATCAGCCGCTGGAGGCGATGTGTGTCGAACCGAAGATCGGTCTCGTCCTGGACTCCGGCCAGCGTCGGCTCGCGGTCCAGGACGAAGCGCGGGACGCGCGAGAAGTAGAACCAGTGCTCGCCGCGGACATGCGGCCACCAGACCTTCTCCACCTCAGCCAGCGAATCGGCCACCCAACAGTCGCGCTTGAGGACGACGCCCGTCGTGCCGGTCGTGCCATGCCGCTCCGCGGCCTGGCGGTAGCCATCCGCCCACTCCTTCATCAGGTTCAGGTTGTGCAGCGGGTCGGTCACCCACCTCAGTCCGAGACGAGCGGCTCGCTCCAGTCCCGGTTCGGACATCGCTCCCAGCCACATCTCCGGCGAGACCGGCCGGGGCGTGACCTTGCCCTTGACCTGGAAGTGCTTGCCGCGATGGTCGAGCTCTTCTCCCGCCCACGCTCGCTGGACGATCTCAATGCACTCCTCGAACCGCGACACCTGCGTCTTCTTGTTCAGGCCGAAGAGCTCGAACTCCGGGGCGAAGTTGCCCATGCCGACCCCGAGGCGCAGCCGGCCGTTGGAGAGGATGTCGACCATCGCCGAGGCCTCGGCGACGTGAATCGGGTGATAGAAGGGCAGGAGATGGATCGTCGTGCCGATATCGATCCGATTGGTTCGTGCCGCGAAGGCGCCGAGCACCGCCCACGGGTTCGGTAGGTACCCGTCCTCCATCATGTGGTGCTCGGGGACGAATACCCCCTCAAACCCGGCCTCCTCCAGCACCTCGGCCACGCGCAGCTGCTCCTGCCAGCGCCGCACGATGTTCTCCGCTCGCGGCGGATCCTGCGTGCGCAGCAGGACTCCGAACTTCATCGCGTGCTCCTCATGTCCGGAAGGCGGGGATCACTTCGGCGCCGAAGCGGCGCAGGCATTCGAGCTCCTGCTCGTGGCTCGGACCGCTGGCCACACGGAAGGAGAGGATCAGGTACTCGGGATCGATCGCGTGCCGGCACTCGGCGATCTGCTCGATGCAATCCTGGGGCGAACCCACCACGAGCCGCTGCCGGCGGTGCTCGCCGAAGTGGAAGTCCTGCTCGGTCCTCACCTGAGCCAGGAACGGCTCGCTGTCGAGCTTCCAGCGCGGCACCTGTGAGAAGTAGAACCAGTGCTCGCGGCGAACGTGTGGCCACCAGACCTTCTCCACCTCATCCAGCGAGTCGGCCACCCAGCCGTCGCGCAGCAGGACGATGCCTGCCCGGTCGGCCGTATCGTGCTCCTCGGTCTTGGCCCGGTAGATGTCAGCCCACTCCTTCATCACCGCGATGTTGTGCAGCGGCGAGGTCGCCCATCGGCAGCCGAAGCGAGCGACACGGTCGATACCCGGCTCTGATGTCGCCCCGATCCAGAGCTGCGGCGATACCGGTCTGGGCGTCACCTTTCCCTTGATCCTGAAGTGCTTCCCCTGATGATCGAAGTCCTCTCCCGCCCACGCTCGCTGGACGATCTCGATGCACTCCTCGAACCGGGATACCTGCGTCTTCTTGTTCAGACCGTAGAGCTCGAACTCCGGGGCGAAGTTGCCCATGCCGACCCCGAGGCGCAGCCGGCCGTTGGAGAGGATGTCGACCATCGCCGAGGCCTCGGCGACGTGAATCGGGTGATAGAGGGGAAGCAGGTGGACGGTGGTGCCGATGTCGACCCGGCTCGTCCGAGCGGCGAAAGCCCCGAGCGCGGGCCACGGGTTCGGCAGGTAGCCGTCGGCCATCATGTGATGCTCGGGGACGAACACGCCATCGAACCCCGCCTCCTCCAGCACCTCGGCCGCGCGCAGCTGCTCCTGCCAGCGCCGCACGATGTTCTCGGAACGGGGCGGATCCTGTGAACGCAGCAGCACGCCAAACTTCACCGGGCCAGATCACCTGCCAACAGTCGTCGATCGGCAGCGGATGGGCTCACGGCCCGGCCTGGATCGCCGCGCGGACCTCGGTCTCGCGCGGCTGAAAGCCGAAGTCGGTCACCACCCAGGTGGCGCCGGCCGCCTGCCATGGGCCGGGGTCGGCGCCGGGTTCGATCTCGGCCACCAGATCGAACTGCGTATCCGCTCCGCGGGCGGCGCGAATCTCCTCGGCGAGCTCGGCGAGCTGCTCCGGACCCGGGAGGTCGATCGGGAACAGCCCGTCCCAACTCAGCGCGCGCCGCACGGGCCGGCGATGCGGCCACCGCGCGGCCACCCAGACCGGGATCCGCGGCTGCTGCACGGGGCGCGGTTCGAACTCCCCGGCCCAGTAGCGGCTCAGCCGCTCGAGGCCCTGGTCGAGCAGCAGCGCGCGTTGGCGCGGATCGGCGACCTCGCCGAACGGCTCGAGCTCACCGGTGCTGTCACTCCCCAACCCGACCCCCAGCGTCAGGCGTCCGTCGCTCAGGTGATCGAGTGTGACGGTCTCCCGCGCCAGCTTGTGCACGCGCCTGCGGGACAGCGGCGTGACCATCGGGCCGATGCGGAGGCTGCTGGTGGCGCAGGCGATCGCGCTCAGCGCCACCCACGGATCGGCGACGGCGCGGACCGGCGCGCGGTACACGACGTGGTCCCAAAGGAACATCCCGTCCCAGCCGTTGGCCTCGGCCCGGACGGCGAGGTCCACCAACGTAACCGGGTCGACCAGCTCGTCGAATGGAGCCACGAAGATTCCACGCACCGCGCATGTACGGTACGCGATCACGGACCCCGAGGATTCATGTCAGACCGGTGGCGAGCCGCGGATCCGTGAGCGCGAGTCAGTCAGCCGAACCGGCGCGCCGGACGAGCTCGACGTCGCCGTCGGTCGGCGCCGGCATCTTGAACCACTGCTGCTCGGAATCCTCAACGAACGCCAACATGTCGGTGCGCCCCATGAACCCCTCATCGATCCGGGTCACGGTCAGCTCTGCCCCCGACCGGGCGCGCACCCGATCACCCACTCGGATCTCCGTTGCCTTGACCGTCTCCGACGCCACGATCACGGGAGCGCGCGCTCGATCGCGCGCGTGACCCGCTCGTCCTCGGGCTCAACCTGGGGACGGAACCGCGCGACGACCTCGCCGGTCGCGGAGATCAGGAACTTCTCGAAGTTCCACTCGATCTCGCCCGCCCTGCCATCGGCGTCCGGCACAATCGTGAGTCGCTCATAGAGCGGGTGGCGGTGGCGGCCGTTCACCTCCAGCTTCTCGGTCAATGGAAAGCTGGCGCCATACGTCGCCGAGCAGAACTCCTGGATCTCCTCGGGCGTGCCCGGCTCCTGGCCGGCAAACTGGTTACACGGAACACCTAGAACCGTGAACCCCGCGCCGGCGTAGCGCTCCTGCAATCGCTCGAGGCCCTCATACTGGGGCGTCAACCCGCACCGCGACGCCACATTGACCACGAGCACCGCCTTACCGTCCAGAACGGCTGGATCGATCCGCCGTCCATCGATTCCGGTCAAGTCCTCCGCAATCAGCACAGCGGCAATCCTAACGATCCAAGGAGAGATCCCCGGGGGTGCTCACACGTTGATCGCAGCCGGTTCGATCACGTGCCGCACGAGGTCCGGCGGGGACTTGCCGTCGTCGCATCGAGGAAGACCTCGGTCACGTCGGGCACGACGTCGCGGAGCCGCTTATCGATCCTCTCGGATACCGCCTCGACTTGGTGGTCGTCCAGTCCGTCCGCGAAATCGACGCGCGCCGCGACAAGCAGTGAATTCGGGCCCAGAACCATCGTCAGAAGCTCCACGACCTTCTCGACCACCCCGAACTCCTCGATCGCGCGCTCCAGGGACGCGCGTTGGTTCGGCGCGAAATCGGCGACCGAGTGAGCGGCCTCCGCGAGCATCGCTGCAGATCCGGTGAGCAGCCCCCCGGTCAGTTGGTCGGCGAGAACGCCGATGAACGCGAGTGAGATCCCCGCCAGCGCCGCGGTGTCCTCGAACAGAACCATCTTCACGTTCGGGTCCCAGGCAGTCTGGTTAGTACAGAGGTGGTCTGGGCCTTGCGGTAACGCGCGCCTGCGTGCGGTGTATAGATTAAGCAGTACGAACATACGTTCGAGAGGAGTACCAAATGGCTGAGATTGCCACCAAACATCGCCCGGTTGTGAAGACGCCGACGACCCATCGCCGCCGCACCCCGGAGGCTCGCCTCGCGAGTGTGGTTGATCGGAGCGCCGAGCTGTCTGACGGGGTGCTCAAGTCGCTTGAGACGAGTGAGCGGGCCGCGCTGGAAGCGGTTGGCCAGTTCGTGATCACGATCGAGGAGGCGTTGCCGCAAGAAGTCGCGAGCACGTCCGACGTGGCCAAGAAGATCACCGAGTCGGGCTTCGAGATGGCCGACCGACTGGTCCACACGATGAACGACTTCGTGCGCAAGGTCATCGACAGCGGTGCCAAGACGCTGGGCAGCCGCGACGGAGCAAAGCCCCACGCCGTCTAGTAGATCATCGACCACCAGCAGCCGGCACCGCGGAGCGCGTCACCATCAGAGTGGGACTCGTGCCCGGCGCCGGCGCTGGTTTGCCGAGCTTAAGGCCGAGTCGCTTGCGTGGTGGGTGAGGCGCTCCTCGGAGCGCAGACTCCGGTCGGTCATGCGCGGCCGGCTTCGCGGGGTCCTGTTGTGGCAGATCTTCCGCACGATCGCTCGGCGCGCACAGCCGGACGCTCATGTCGCGGGGGTCGTGGAGTTCAGGATCGCCGGCCGGCGGGACGGCGGGATCGACTGCTACCAGATCACGCTCGCCGATGGCCGGGGCGGGGCATCGAGAGGCGGCGGACCCGCGCCGGCGTTGACGCTAGAGCTTGAACCGGTCGCGTTCCTGAGGCTGGTCGGCGGAACTGCCAGCCCCCCGCGACTGCTGATCGCGGGCAAGCTCAAGCTGCGCGGCGACCTGATCCTTGCCTTGACCCTGCCGACGGCGCTCAGGATTCCCACGGGCCGCGCGCCACCGTCGCGGCGCAAGCGCTGACGTCCCCCCGCCAACGGCGCGGCGCGTCCCGAGCGCCGCAGTCGAGGACCAGCTCGGGCGAGGAGTCTTCGCCATCAACTCGCCCGTTTCACCTTTGGCTCCTCCGGGGGTGCGGCTTGGCCCGCGAACCAGTGGTTTCGCGCAATCGCACGGGTAGCGTGCCCCGATGTCGCTGCGGCTGCCCGGTGACACCCTGACACAGGAGGCTTCGAAGCATGGCCACCTCGGCGGTTCATCACGGTGATCGGCACGCGAGCCACCAGCCTGGGCGGCTTGTGTGGTTGGGGTTGGTCGCGGTGGTCTTGGCTGGCGGCTTGGCGGTGCTCATCGACCGCACCGCGTTCGACGGCGGCCCGCAGAGCTCGCGGCCCACCCTGCAGCGATTGATCGATGGGCTCGTCGCGGGGCCCGGACGGATTGCGCCCGGCGTGACCGCCTACGCCGCCGGGCCGCGGGGTCTGTGGGTCGGCTCTGCAGGCATCGCGACGATCGGCACCCCGATGAAGCCGGATGCGCGCCTGCGGCTCAACAGCGTGGGCAAGATGTGGACTGCGACATTGATCCTGAAGCTCGTCGGCGAGGGGCGGATGAAGCTCGACGACACCGTCTCGCACTGGCTCCCGGGGCTCCTGCCCTACGGCAACCAGATCACCGTCGCGCAGCTGCTGAGCATGACGAGCGGCATGATCGACACCAACGACTTTTACGCGAGGCCGGCGTACTACATCAGCAAGATCAAGGATCCGGCGCTGCGCACGCGTGTGCTGGCGGCCGCCCGTCGCGCCCGAATCGACCCCACATACCCGCCCACGCAGGTGTGGATCGAGGCCGCCTCGGGGGCGGGGCTGCTCTACCCGCCGGAGAGCACCTGGCACTACTCGAATATCGGCTATATGGTCCTCGGACTGATCGCGGCGCGGGCCGGCGGCGCCGACCTCCCAGCGCTCTTCCGCAGGCAGATCATCGATCCGCTGCACCTGCAGAGCGCCCGCTATGACCCGGCGCCGAACATCAGCGGCCCGCACGCCCACGGCTACTCGCTTTCCACGGATGGCAAGCTCGTCGACGCCACCGGCTGGACGGGAGGCCTCGCAGCGAACGGCGGGATCGTGTCCGACGCCGGCGACGAAGCTCAGTTCCTGCAGGCCTTGATGCGCGGGCAAGTCCTGCGGCACGCGCAGCTCACCACGCTCGAAACCCCATACGCGCAGGGCGGCCCCGGGCTCGGCAACGCGAGCTACGGCCTCGGCGTCGTGATCCAGCAGGACGGCTGCGCCACGACCGGCCTCGCCTACGGCCACAACGGCGGGGGCGACGGCTACATGTCCTCCGTGCAGGTCTCGCCCGATGGCCGTCGCGTGGCGGTCGTGCTCGTCAACGGCTTCGGTGCGAGCAGCGCCGCCCAGGACTCTGGCAGCGCGACGCTGTTCAACGCCATGCAGCGCCTCTACTGCGCAAGATGAGCCCACCCCAACGGTAGCTGCCGATGAGCAGTCGCGGGAGCGCAGAGCGCTGCTCCTACCAGCGGCGGCGAACGGCGATCGCCGTTGCGCCGGTGAGGAGCGCGGCGCCGGCCAATCGCCTCGGGTTGCGGAGATCGGGCCGTCTCTGGAACGAGAACGTGTCCGTAAGCAGCCGCGTGACAGTCCGGCTCTGTTCAGGACTCTGGCTGAACACGACACGGAGGTTGATGCCGTACTCGGGCAGTTCGACTCGGAACGCCCACGGGTCGTTGGGATCGTCGGGGCGTAGCCGCATGCCGCGTCGGATCGCCGGGATCGGGTGCAGCGGCTTCATCGTGAGGTGGCCGTTGCAGACCGTGACCTCGGCTCAAGCGCCCATCAGGGCGCGTGTGAACAGGTTGGTGACAGGGCCACGATCGGGGCTGTACCAGCCGCAGATCTCGCTCCAGGTCTCGGGGCGGGCGGGGATGTCGGTTCGTATCGCCTGATCTGGGAGGCCGAGCCGGCGACGGAGGAGAACAGCCGCAAGCGGCGCCGTCGCATTGCGACCATCAAGACCTCCGGTGTTGCTGAGAACGACGACTCCGATCCGGTCCTCGGGGGCCAGAACGATCGCGGAGTGAAATCCGGACAGATGCCGGAGCGTCGGCATCGACGTGGCCCGGTCTGCTAGCGGGCTTCAGGCCGCGGGAGCGGAGCACGTACCCGGTGGCCAGGCGGGCGCGGATCCGCTCGGAGCGGACGAGGTCGGTGTGGTCCATCGCCAACGGTTCGAAGATGCGCTCGCGCAGGTAATGCTCCAGCGGCTCGCCGCTGACGTCCTCGACGATCTGGCCGAGCGCGGCGAACCCGTGCTTGCTATACGCCCACTTGGTTCCCGGCTCGACCTCGACCGGCAGGCCCTCGGCGGTAGTACTCGGCCAAGGGCGGCGCACCCGACGCCCGTGCCCTGACGCCCGAGCCGACACCGGGTTGAAGCAGGTCCGACAGCCGCCGCCAATACCCGATCCCGGCGGTGTGGGTCAGAAGATGGCGGACCGTGGGCCGGAAACTCGGTTTGGCCGGGATCAGCCGAAAGGTGCGTAGGTAATCATTGGCGGGCGCGTCCAGGTTCACCAGCCCCTGCTCGCATAGCTGCATCACCGCGATCGCGGTGAACGTCTTGGTGATCGACCCGAGCCGGAACACGGTGTCCCCGTGATCGGCGCCTTCGATTCAATGTCTGCGATGCCGTGGCCAAGGAACCACTCGAGAGATCAGCTGCGCACGAGAACGACAGCGAGGCCGGCACAGGGCCAGCGGTCCAGAACCTCGGCCACGTTGAGCTTCAGATCGTGCTCGTTGATCGGAGCCGACGCGCCGTTCGCCTGCCCGGCCGCACCCCGAGGTTGTTGACTCTCTTCTTGCGCCAGATGCTGACTGATCTCCATCAGACCCGGACTCCGCTCTAGGCGACTGCCAGCGGTGCACCCGCTGGTGCGGGCGCAGCGCGTCCGAGGCTGGCGCGGAGTGCGGCCGCGAAGGCATCGACCTTCATCTCCCACCCTTCTTCTAGCGGCCCCTTGAGTCCGGTCACGTGAACCTTGTCCTCGCCGAGTTTGACCAGACCCCTGCCCTGAAGGAGCCCGTTCATGATCGACCTGACCCGCTGGTGCCTGGCCAGCTCCTCCTCACTCGGCACCCGCCCGGTCTTCTTGTCCGGCTGCGGCATCGCCTCAGTGGTCAGAATCGCGTACCGGGAGCCGGCAGGCAGGCTCACCTTCTTCAGGAACTGCCGCATCCCGCGGATCGGCCTGCCGAAGCGACCCGGAGAGCTGAACACGTACAGATCAGCCGACGGAAGCTGCGCCGGCCTCACCTCCCGGATGTGGTGGACGTCGACTTGAACATCGTTGGCGGCCATCTGCTCCTTGAAGCGCGCCGCGACCCTCGCTCCGTTGCCAAACTTAGAGGCGTGCAAATACTCGATAGTCATCGCGATTCCTCCAAGACCTCCGGCGACCCGTTCAGCGGGCGCACCAATGCCAGCGTGACGCGATCACGGTCGCCTCTCATCGGTACTCCGAGGCAGACCGGAGCGGATAAGTACTTCTTCCGGTAGGGGAGTAGAAGTCCGCGCCCGGCGTACTCGAATGTACGGATGGCGGGCGACGAGCATGGTGGGATGCTGTTGATGGTTCCGCACTTCTGTGGAGATGTGACTGTGGCTACCTATGTGACACAAGCCCCGGAACTGGGCACGGCGACGGTGACGTTGATCGAGCTCGTCAGCCTCGAGAAGGTATATCGCAGCGGCAAGTTGGAGTATCCGGCGCTGCGTGGTGTCGATATGTCGATTGCGGCCGGGGAGATGGTCGCGATCGTTGGCCCTTCGGGCAGCGGGAAGTCGACGATCATCAACATGATCACCGGTATCGATCGTCCCAGCGCCGGGACTGTGACCGTCGGTGGAGAGCGGATCGATCAGCTGAGTGAGGAGGAGTTGGCTTCCTGGCGGGGCGAGAATGTCGGGCTCGTATTTCAGTTCTTCCAGCTGCTGCCGACGCTGAGCGCGCTTGAGAACGCGGTGCTGCCGCTCGATTTCTCGCACCGCGGGTCCAAACGCGAGCGGTTCGAGCACGGCGAGCACAACCTCGAGCTGGTCGGTCTGGGCGACAAGCTCGACCACCTCCCCTCCGAGCTGTCGGGCGGTGAGCAGCAGCGAGTGGCGATTGCCCGCGCGCTGGCATGCGATCCCAAGCTGATCGTCGGCGATGAGCCGACCGGCAACCTCGACACGCACACCGCGCTGGAAATGTTCGAGCTACTGGCGAGACTGAATGATCAGGGTAAGACGGTGCTGTACGTCACCCACGACCTATCGCTCGCCGAGCGGGCCCACCGTGTGGTGACGATCCGCGACGGTCTCGTCGTCAGGGGGGAGTAATGCGGCTCTCAGCGGTTGTGCGCAAGTCGACCAGCGACTTGACCAGGCGCCGCGCGCGGGCGGCGTTCGCCTCGGCGGCGATGGCGCTCGCGGTCGCAAGCGTCGGCCTGTTCGCGCTACCGACGCTGATGAATAGGGCGATGAATGACGAGATAGCCGCAAACAAGCTCGCCGATGTGACGGTCACGGTCAGGCCGCTTACGCTGGCCGCGGCCCAGCTGCGGGCGCTGGGGGAGCTGCCGAATGTCGCAGCCTTCGACCCGCGGGTCACGTTCTCTACCCGCGTATACGTTGGCGCGCGCAGAATGAGGGCGTTTCTGATTGGCAAGCGTTCGTTCGCGCACCAGACGGTCGACGCCGTCGCCGTGACGGCCGGCGCGGCGCCCGGACCGGGGGCCGTGCTGACTGATGTCCAAAACGCCGCGTACGGCAACGGAGTGGGACGCGCCGGCGGATCAGTCCGTCTCTACTCGGGCAACGGCCGCGTGGTGTCGCTTCCGATCAGCGGTGAGGGACGGAACCTGACCGGCGCTCAGCTCGTTGCGAAGGACGAGGTCGTGACGCTCTACGCGACGGCGCCGACCGTCGCCGCGCTGAGTGGCACCCCCGGGTATACCCGGCTCGCCTTCCGCCTGCGCGATCCGTCCACGGCGGCCGCCCGCCGGACAGTGACGACGATCCGCCAGTACCTGCAGACGGTCCCCGGCTTCACCGGCTTCAGCGACCTGCCAGAGATCCGCGCCCCTGGAGACTGGCCTGGCAAGAGCACGTTCGCCAACATCACCGGCATCCTCTATGTGGTCACGCTGCTCGCCCTGCTGGGAGCGCTGATTTTGCTCTCCAGCACGATGAGCACGCTGGTCGGCGAGCAGACGCAAGAGCTCGCGACGATGAAGGCGATCGGCGCGCGCGAGCGTCAGATCCGGCGCGTGTACCTGCGCACGGCGGCGCTGCTCGGCGCGCTGGGCGCGCTCGCGGGCGCGGTGCTCGGGATCCTGCTCTCATGGGCCCTGACCTCGTATTTCGCCTCCTCGCTGTTCGCCATCAGCGCCCCGTTCAGCGTTGACCTACCGGTGGTCGCCGCGAGCGTCGCGCTTGGGGTGATCGGGCCCCCGCTGGCAGCGCTACCAGCGGTCCGTCGCGCCGCGCGGCTGCCCCTTGCCGAGGCCCTGCAGGCGACCGGGAGCGCGACCGGCTCCGGGGGGCGGCTTGACCAGTGGTTGCGCCGGGCGCGCTTTCTGCCGCGTACCGCGCAGATCGGATTGCGTGGTGTCACCCGCCGCCGGCGACGCGCCATCGCAACCGTTCTGCAGGTCGCGCTCGCAGTCGCAACCCTGCTCGCGTTCCTCTCGCTGGCCACAAGCGTCGGCAACACCGTGAATGAGTCCTGGAACTCCTACCGCTACGACATCGACGCGGGTTCGGTCCTGAGCGGCGCGCTCCCACCGAGCACCGAGAAGCTGATCGCGTCCGTCCCAGGTGTCGCGCAGGTCCAGCCGCAGCTGCGCAACTACGTCAAGCTCGGCGGCAAGGACGGTCAAGCGTGGGCGCTTCCCGACCAGCCGATGTACAGCTTCCACCTCCTCTCCGGCCGCCTCCTGACCCCGGCCGACGCACGCTCCGCAGCGCCCGGGGTCGTGATGGAGCAGGACATCGCGCGCGCGACCAACACCCACGTCGGGCAGCGCGTCATCGTGCGCACCGCGGCCGGCGACGTGCCGTTCACCGTGGTCGGGATCGTCTCAGACCAGCAGCAGAACGGCACCGTCCTGTTCACGGCGCTGGCCACCATGCAATCGGTCCTACACACCCCCGGCGCGATCAACGAGTACTGGATCCAGACCACGTCTCACAGCCACCACCTGATCGATCAGACCAACACGCGCCTCGAGGACCTGTTCGCCGCGCACGGGCTCCAGATCGCAACCCAGATCGAATATGTGGGCGCGGCCAACGATCGCGCCAACTACCGTGGCATCACCACCGCGATCACTGTGCTCGGCCTGCTGATCGTCGCGATCAGCATGGTCGCGGTGATCAACACGCTCACGATGGTCGTGCTCGAGCGCACGCGCGAGATCGGGATACTCCGCTGTATCGGCGCCCACGCCCAAGACATCAGGCGGATCTTCGCCACCGAAGGCCTGGCCGTTGTGCTGGCCGGCTGGCTGATCGGGATCCCGCTCGGCTTTGGAATCGCCCACGCCGTCGTGTCACTCGCCGAGAACGTGTTCAACACACACGTGCTGTTCGGATTCCCGGCCCTCAACATCCCGCTCGCGCTAGTCGGCACCCTCATCCTCGCGCTCTTGGCGATGCAGATCCCACTGCGCCGTGCCGTGCGGTTCAAGCCGGGCGAGGCGCTGCGGTACGCATAAGCGACCCGGCCAGCGTTCGCCGCGTTGCGCTACTAGCCGGTCGAGCCGAGTAGCCGCCAGGCGCCGTTCAGGTCCTCGAGCACGAGCTCGGTGATCAGCGTTGGACGTCCGGCGGCGAGTGCCGTCACCGGCAGCAACCAGCCCGGGGTTCCCGTCGGGGAGCGAGATCAGCCTGCCGGTTCCGCGTGGTTGGATCGACTTCACGCGTACGCCCGCGGCGCGGAGCGTGGCCGCGACGGTCGCCGGGCTGCGCCCGGCGAGCAGCGCGGGTGCGAGCATCCGTGCGAGGTCGCGGAGATCGTCGCCCGCGACGAGCGCGATCACTCGCTCGCTCGCGGCGATCGCCGCCTTGGGGCTCGGGGTCGTGGAGTCGAGCGCAGTGCGCAGGCGCGGTCGGGTGCTGTCTATCGTCAGCCGCGCGTAGGCATTGGCGGGGACAAGCGTGCCCCGAAGCCGGAGCTTGAATACTGCAGCTGGAGCCGCGCCGACCTTGGTCGCATTGAAGATCGTGTCGAGATCGATCACGCGCCGGGTCGCGAGCTTGCGGGCCAGCGCAGCGACAAACGTCCCGTACTGCGCGATCTCGAGCGTGAACTGCCCTTGGGTCGGGCCGCGTGTCGGGTTCAGCTCGAGTAACGCGCGACCGCGACGATCGCGAAACACGACGGGCAGGCGAGCGAGGCGCCGGAGGGTCGTGGAGGACGCCGCCGCGCGTGGTTGGGGTCCGGCGGACATGCCGGCGTCGCGGGACGGAGCAGGGGCGGACCTGCCACACGCGTCCGCGGGATCCTCAAGCACGCGACTGAACTCGGCCGGGATCGAGATCGTGCCGAACCGCGAGGCGCACGCATTCACGACAAGGCCACCGGAGAAGCCGCCCTGGGCGTTCTCCTTGCCCATGTAGGTCCCGAAATTGAAGTGGTTGTAGGGATTGGAGTACGGGTTACTCGCGTTGACCGAGATGCTCACGAACGGTGGGCTCGGACTGGGCTCGAGCGAGAGCTGCTCGATGTACGTCGGCGGCCGGATCACGTACTGATGCTGATCGGTGGCTGAGCCGAAGGGGAGGAATTGCGAGCCGCCCCATTGCGGAGCGGCGTTGGAGGACTGCGATCCGAGCTGGATCACGCCGTCGCCGATGAAGTCGGTGGAGCCGAGGTCGTTGTTCCACCACAGCAGCTGCGCCCTGAAGTCGAGCGTGATGTCGACCGACAGCGCGAAGTAGTGCAGTCGCGGAGGCGCCCCGGAGGCGACGATCGACCGATACCAGGCCGACTGCGGTGCCAGATCCTGGATTCCCGCCCGGCCGGGGTTGGCGTGGAAACTGTTAGCCGCGACAGTCCGCGCGATCTGGTCGAGCGCCAGCAGGCCGTCGTTGAGGAGGCCCCCCACGAACAGACCGTTGTCGACGCCTTCGCCGACCGCGGCGATCCACGACCCCTGTGTGGCGCCCTCGATGATGGTCGTGACGCCCTCGAGCGCCGGGCTGTTGCGCGACTTGGCGAGCTGCATCCAGCCGCGGGTGATCGCGCCGCCCATCGAGTTCCCGATCACGGCGATCGGCAGCGGCTGACCGTAGGTGCGAACGTCGTATTGCACGAGCGCCGTCAGGCAGTCGTCGAGCTTTGCGGCGTCATACGCGAGCGGGTCGTCGCCATCGTTGGACTCACTGACGCCGAACTTGTTCTGGCTGACGAACAGCGGGCCGATGTGGTTGGGCGAAGTGGTCTTCTCCCGGGACGCGGTCGCTGCCTCTGGAATCGACTCGCCGCGGCTGGTGTTCGAGAAGCAGCGATTTGGCGCGAGCCCCGCCTTGGAATCGCCGAACGCGATGTCGTGGTCGTAGCAGAACGTGTACACCCCCCGTCCTGGCGAACAATCGCGTCGTACAGCGCCTTGTAGTCGGCGGCGCCCGCGACCGCGCAGCTCGCGTTCAGCCCGTGCACGAATACGACCTGCTCGATTCCGGGGCGGTCGCCGGGACGACCGCCGTCGCCGCCGACTCGGCGGTCGTCCCGACCCGTCCGCGTTGGAGGCGTCCTCGAACACCCTGATCGTGTGGCCGACATCCGTGTCCGTGACCGTGTACGACTGTCCGGTCGCGCCGGGGATCGACAGGCACCCGTTGCCCGAACTGTCGCACCGGGCCCATTGGTACGCGTACGCCGTCGGCGCACCAGACCACGAGCCGTGCGACTCGATCAACGTCTGGCCTTGTGAAGCGCTGCCGAGATCGTCGGCGGCGACGAACTGGCGACGCCCCGGAGCTGATCGCCGCCTGAAAATGGGCGTTGAGGTCGTCGACCGGGAGCGCCGTCGGGTAGATCGCGGGGAACGCGATCTCGCCCGAGAAGTTCGCGGCCCACCCGGCCGACCCGATTCCGGTCGCCGTCGCTGTCGTGTTCGGCTGCGACGGGAGCGTGAACGGCTGGGCGACCTTGCCCGAGTACCCCGAGCCGTTCCAGACGAACCCGACGGCGTCTGGCCATCGACGTCGATCGACATCGTCGAGCCCGACAGCGTCGCCGCGATGTAGTGAAAATTCCCGTCCGTCAGCATGAGGTTCGGTATGTAGAGGTCCGCGTTCCAGGTCTGCAAATACACGCCGGGGGTGTTCGGCGGCGGCGCGCCTCCCTGCTGTCCGTCGGTCAGGCACAGCGAGAACGAGCCGTTGGCGGTCTGGGACCCGGCGCTCAGCACGCACTCGTCGCCGGTATTCGTCGTCCGGAACCAGAGCTCGACCGTGCGGCTGTGGTCGCCCTGCATGGCTGTCAGCTCAGGCGTCTGGGCGCCGTCGTCTCCGATCTGCAGCGACTGCGCGTTTCCGTCGAAAGGGCTCTGGGGAGCCGTCTCGTCGCTACCGTCGGCGCTCGCCGCGTTGCCGTTCCCGCTTGAATCGGCGAACGACATCGGGGCACCGGCCTCGGCGAACTCGTAGAACGCGCTCGGATGGTCAGCGAGGACAGCATGCGTGTAAGCCCCGAGGCTCGGCGCTGGCGCTGGCCGGGAACACGGCGACCAGCACAGCGCTCGCGCACAGCGATGCCAATGCTCCGCAGCTCCGGCTCCGTTCATGCGCCCCGACGAACACGTCTGGTCGTGGCAACGCTACCAGAGACAATGCCTTGCCGCGGAGACCCACCTGAGACGGGAGCGCGCTCTCACGCACTATCGTTGGGTGACGATCGTTCGCTGCTGCTAGCGCGAGGGATCATGTAGCAGGAACGGCGTCCCCTCGAAGCTGGCGCTCTGTTGTAGGGAGATCTTCGCCGGATTTGGTCCGGAAGGGCTGCCCCACCAGTCGTGCTTGGCCACCACGTCGAAATCGCTGTTCGCCGCGATGTCGTAATCGGCGTTGTCGAAGATGCGGTTTCGACCGGGGCTGTGCAGGCCACCGCCGCCCAGATCGATCGTGCTAGCGCCCGAGGCTCCGAAGGTCGCGTCGTCGAGGGTGATACCGTCGGTGCCGTTGTCCGCGAAGGTCGTGTTCGCGGCGCGCAGCGCAAAGCTGCCGTACGATCCGACGTCGTTGAGGAATAGGCCGGCGTAACCCTCGTGCGCGAACACATCGTTGCGGAGATCGAGTGACAGCGAGCCGACGTTGGCGGCCGCGATCGAGGTCAACGTCACCGGCCCGTTCCAGAGCTGAATGCCGTTGTAGCCGCAGTCGATGAAGCGGTCATCGGTAAGCGAGATCTGATAGGTGCTCCCGTTGGCGGGATTCCTGGGACCGATCTCTATGCAGTCGGCTACGGTGTGCGGCTGTTCGGAAGGATCAGGGACGGCCGTATGACCGACGTTGTCATACACGGTGTGAGTCACGTCAATTGAGACGTGCTCCCCTGTTCCGAAGTCGTCAATCTGCAGGCCTTCCTGCGGAGCCTGCTGGATGTTGCTGTCCGCGATCTTCAGCGAGAACTCACTGCCAGGCCCGGCGGTCGGCTCACCCGTCACGTACTCCCCGGCGCTTGCTCGCGACCCACCGACACCGGAAGTGTCACGGTAGATGTAATGTCGCAGGACGACGTTCTGCGCGGAGGTGCCATCGAGGGTGCTGAAGATCGCGTCCGAATTCGAGACCCCGGTGCCAATGTTGTTAACGAACATACGATCGACATTAAGGTCGAGCGTGCTCGAGCCCACGCTGTCGAAGAAGATCGCCTCGACAAACCCGAAGTTCCCACTCGGCAGCGAGCTGGCCAGGCCGAGGTCGTGGAATGAGTTGCTACGCATGGTGATGTCCAGCTGCGCCGAGTCGGACGTGCGGAAGATTGTCCCGTTGCCGGTCGCGTCAGCGACCTCGTTGCCACGGATATCGACGTCCGACGTGGTCGTGCCGTCGGCTCGGATGTCGATGCCGGCCCGACCGAACTCTAGGCCCAGGAATCCGACCGCACCAACGGTCTGAGACTGATTGAAACCAGTTATGAGGTTGTCGACGATCCTCCCTGCGGTGATGTCCAAGCCGACTATGCCGGCCGCGTACGCGTCGGTTATGTGAACGTTCTCTACCGTCGCCCCATCGGCCAGCACGATTCCATTCCCATCGTTGCTGGTTGGAGACGAGTTCGTGATCGCGGCGGTGGAGCCCGCGGGATGAGCCGTCACCTGGGGCCCCAAGCCGATCAGACGCTGGTCAGCCTGCAGCGCGATCCCGCCGTCAAGCGGGGTTGAAGACGGGAGGACAAAGATGGTGTCGCCGGGAGCAGCCGTGCTCTGGACCGTCGCCAGCGAGTTAAAAGGCGACCGCGCCGAGCCATTTCCCCCGGACGGCGCACCGCCCTGAACAAACCAAGCACCCGCCCGCCGATGATGATCGCGATGGGCGCTCGCCGCAGGTGCGGCGAACAGGCCGGCAACGAGCACAACACCCAATATCCGCGACACGGTTGTAACGCACGCTAGACCCTCCCTCCGTCAAATCAGGTTGTCGCTCGTCAACCAGATTGACTGCCGCTTCCTCGTATGTTGCCAGGCCAGCGATCCCCGTGGCCGACTAGACCGGGCCGAAAGACCCTACCAACCGTTTGGTTGGCCGTCAATCGGGTTTGCCTGTGAGCAGGGTGGCTGCCAAGCCAAAGCGGGAGTGAGAGTGCAACGCATCTGCAACCCGCCGCCGCGTACAAGACGCTACCGCAACCACCGTTAGTCTCGAGAAGGAGCACAGCATGTCGACTACAGCCACGCAGCCCGATGTGGATGGGGCGCCCGTGAGTACCTACCGGGCGGCAGTCGTCCACGCTTTCCACAGCCCGCTCACGGTCGAGCAGGTCCCAAGTCGTGCTTTGGAGCCGGGACAAGTCCGCGTCAAGGTGGAGGCCTCGGGTTTGTGCCACACGGACATTCATGCCGCGCACGGCGACTGGCCGGTCAAGCCCGTCGCCGCCGTTCATCCCGGGACACGAGGGCGTCGGCATCATCACCGAGCTCGGGCCTGGCGTGAGCGAGGTGGCGGTGGGCGAGCGCGTTGGCGATGCCATGGCTCGGCTACGCATGCGGCACCTGTGATCATTGCGTCTCCGGATGGGAGACCCTCTGCCTTGAGCAGAAGAACATGGGCTATTCGATCGACGGCGGCTTCGGCGAGTACGCCACCGCGTTCGCCCGTTACGTCGTGAAGGTCCCGATGGCGTCGATCCGTTCGATGCGGCGCCGCTGACCTGTGCCGGCGTTACCACCTACAAGGCGGTGAAGGTCGCCGGGACGCGCTCGTCGGATCTGGTGGCGGTGTTCGGCGTCGGCGGGTTGGGGCATTTGGCAATCCAGTACGCGGCGATCGCAGGCGGGCGCGTGATCGCGGTGGACTTGATCGACGAGAAGCTCGAGCTTGCCCGCGAGCTCGGTGCCGAATTCACCGTCAACGCCTCACGCGAGGACCCGGTCGAGGCGATCCAGAAGCTGGGCGGCGCTGACCAGGCGATTGCGCTGGCGGTCTCGCCACGCGCATTTGAGCAGGCGTACGGATCGCTGCGGCGCCACGGAACGCTCGTGTTCGTCGCGCTGCCGGCCGACAACAACGTCACGCTCCCGATCTTCGAGACGGTGCTGAACGGCATCACGATCGTCGGATCGATTGTGGGCACCCGGACTGACCTGCGCGAGGTGTTCGAGCTGCACGCTGCCGGTAAGACCAGGGTGATCCGCGAGATCCGCCCGCTTGACCAGGTCAACGAGGCGATCGACGACGTGAACGCTGGCCGCGTGGCCGCGCGCATCGTCTTCCAACCCTAGAACGAGCTCGTCTCAAACGCGCTGAAGATGTTTCGATGGCTGCCATCTTCAACCTCAATCATCCCGCTCATACCGTGCACTGGCACTTCCTCACGCTGTCGGTGTCGAATGTGATCGTGCTCGTGCTGATGCTCGCGGTGTTCGCGCTGGCGATCGCGCTGCCGTTCCCGGGTCACCGTTCTGCAGGCGGAGCGTCGTGAGCGCTACGACGGGCGGACCTCGGCGGACGTGGACTGAGGTTGTCCGCGAGCGCGCCGTCGACGCGCTTCCGCCCGAGAAGCTGCTGGCCGACAAGCAACCCTCCTACGTGTCGTCGTGGATCTACGTATTCGGGGTCCTGTCGCTCGCGTCGCTCGCGATCATCGTGCTGTCGGGCTCGGTGCTGGCGTTGAAGGGGCCGAGCTGGTGGCACTTCACCGGGATCGGGCATTTCTTCAACAGCATCCACCTGTGGTCCGTCGAGCTGTTCTTCTTCTTCATGGTGATCCATCTGTGGGGCAAGTATTGGATGGCGGCCTGGCGGGGCGGTCGGACGCGCACCTGGGTCACGGGCGCGGTCACGTTCCTGGTGGCGATCCCGTGTGCGCTGACGGGCTATGTGTCCCAGCAGAACTTCGACGCCCAGTGGATCTCGACGCAGGCCAAGGACGCGATGAACGCGGTCGGGGTCGGCTCGTTCTTAACCTGACGAACTTCGGTCAGATGTACTCCTTCCATATCTTCCTGCTGCCGGTCGTGGTGATCGCGCTCGTGGTCGGGCATGTGCTGCTGGTCCGCAAGCACGGCGTCGTGCCCCCGTTCGAGCTCGACGAGGAAAGCTCGCCGTCGCTCCCGTCGGTGGCGCCCCGGCTGAAGCGGCGTCGGACGGCGCCGCGAATCGGGCGGGGTCGTCGTGACCGGCCGCGAGCGCCGCGCGCGCGAGAACGAGGCCGCGCGCGAATGGAAGGGCGGCTACCGCCGCTATGACCTGGTCAAGGAGTTCTCGATCGCGATCGGCGTCGTGCTGGCACTGTCGCTCGTGCTCACGATTCTGTTCTCTTCGCCCGATGATCCGCCGAGCACGATCAAGACCTGGTCGCGGAGCGATCCGGTCGACTTCGTGACGACCGCGGTGGCCGAGCTCGACGGGTCGAGCGGCACCGCCGGCTACGGCCCGCCGTACAACCACGGCAGCGAGGGTCAGCACATTGCGTTCATCCGCCTGCAGAAGTGGCTCGGCGTCAGCCACCCGATCAACACGACCACAGACTTCGTGCTGGACCCGCTGCGGTCAGTGTCCGGCGATCCCGCGCTGACCAGCGCGATCTCCACCTGGACCTCAGCGTCCTCAGACCAGCAGACCAAGTGGACGACCCAGATCAAACCGTTCTCGACCTCGGCCAACGCCGACATCCTGGTGCTGGCCGTGATGGGGGTCCTCAGCCTCGCGTTCGTCCTGGTCCCGCTGCTGCCGGGCATCCGCGACATCCCCCGCCGCATCCCGCTCTACAAGCTGATCTGGCGCGACCACTACCGCGCGCTCGCAAAAAGCTGACCACGAGGTTTGGATCTCCGTGGCCGTGTATCGCTGTTGACGGTGACCCCATGCGAATCCTCCTTCAGTTTGCCGTGCGCGGGCGAGCTGGAAGCGGCCTCTCGCGCGATCGACTTGGTCAGGCCGAACAGGCCGGACTTCGAGCGGCGTAGTTGGCCTGGCCGATGTTGCCGGTCTCGCCGATGATCGAGGAGATGTTGATGATCCGGCCCGAACCACGTTCGATCATGTGCGGCAGCACCGCCTGGGACATGAAGAACGCGCCGGACAGGTTCACGGCGAGAACCTTGTACCAGTCCTCGTCGCTCATCTTCATCACGGTCTTGTCGATCGTGATCCCAGCGTTGTTGACGAGATGTCGAGCCGGCCATGCGGCATAGATCACCTCCTCGATCATGCGCCTGCAATCTTCAGACGAGCCGACGTTTCCCTGGTGGGCGGTGGCGGCAACGCTATGGGCGCTGAGTTCGGACAGCAGCCGCCCTGGCGCGCTCGCGGTCCCGGCCGTAGCCGGCGGCGACGACCGCCCCTGCTCGGCGAAGCTGCGGCAGATCGCCTCGCCGATGCCGCGCGTGCCGCCAGTCGCGAATGCGACTCGTCCCTGCAGTCGGGGGCGGCGGTGGTCGGCGGGGAACGGATTACGTCGAGCCTGCGCGCCTTGCGCTCGACCGAGCGTGAGCTCGTGCTCGGATCCCACTCGCGGCTAGTTGTCCGCCGACTTGTAGCCGTCCGCGACCTTCTGCTCCAGCTCGGCCATCACTGCCGGGTCGCGGAGCGTCGTCACGTCGCCGAGCGCCCGGCCCTCGGCGATGTCCCGCAGCAGCCGCCGCATGATCTTCCCCGAGCGCGTCTTGGGCAGGTCGTCGGTCCACAGGATCCGCTTGGGTCGCGCGAGCTTGCCGATGTGCTCGGCGACGTGCTCGCGGATCTGCGCCTCGATCTCGGGGGTGCCCTCGAGGTCGCCCTGGAGCGTCACGAACGCGACGATCGCCTGGCCGGTCAGCTCGTCGGACTGCGCGACGACGGCCGCCTCGGCGACCTTCTCGTGCGCGACGATCGCCGACTCGACCTCGGCGGTCGAGAGCCGGTGCCCGGAGACGTTGATCACGTCGTCGATCCGCCCGACGATCCACAGGTAGCCGTCCTTGTCGCGGATCGCGGCGTCGCCGACCAGGTAGGTCTCGGGCGCCGAAGCGCGACCAGTACGTCTCGACGTAGCGCTCGTCGTCGCCGTAGAGCGTGCGCAGCATCCCCGGCCACGGCCGCTTGAGCACGAGCAGGCCCTGGCCCTGCTCGACGCTCTCGCCGGTCGTCTCGTCGACGCACGTCGGCGGCCACACCGGGCAGCGGATGGGTCGCCGACCCGGCTTGGTCTCGGTCAGCCCCGGGAGCGGGGAGATCATGATCTGGCCGGTCTCGGTCTGCCACCAGGTGTCGACGATCGGGCAGCGCTCGCGGCCGATCACGACGTGGTACCAGAGCCACGCCTTGGGGTTGATCGGCTCGCCGACCGTTCCCAGCAGCCGCAGGGACGAGAGGTCGTGCGCGTTCGGATGCTCGGCGCCCCACTTCATGCACGCGCGGATCGCCGTCGGCGCGGTGTAGAAGATGCTCACGCCGTAGCGCTCGACAGCTCCCACCAGATCCCCTTGTGCGGGTAGTCCGGCGCGCCCTCGTACATCACGCTCGTCGCGCCGTTGGCCAGCGGGCCGTAGACGATGTAGGAGTGGCCCGTGATCCAGCCGACGTCGGCCGAGCAGAAGAACACGTCGCGCTCGGGGTCGAGGTCGAACACGTACCGGTGGGTGGCGCTGACGCCGGTCAGGTAGCCGCCGGTCGTGTGCACGATTCCCTTCGGCTTCGCGGTCGAGCCCGACGAGTAGAGGATGAACAGCGGATGCTCGGCCTCCATCGGCTCGGCCGGGCAGACGCGGATCGGCGGCGGCGACGATCTCGTCGTAGAAGACGTCGCGGCCGGCGCGTCATCGGCGCGTCGATGCCGGTGTGGCGCACGACGACGATGTGCTCGAGCGACTGCAGGTCGCCCATCGTCTGCGTCGACCGCTGCCTTGACCGGCGCGGTCTTGCCCTTGCGCCGCGCGCCGTCGACGGTGATCAGCGCCTTGGCGTCGCGAGACCTCCATCCGCTCCCTGACCGCCTCGGGCGCGAACCCGCCGAACACGACGTTGTGCGGGCGCGCCGATCCGCGCGCAGGCGAGCATCGCGACGACGACCTCGGGGATCATCGGCAGGTAGATCCCGACGACGTCGCCCTTCTGCGACGCCGAGGTCCTTGAGCGCGTTCGCAAGCCGCTGCACGTCGCGATGCAGGTCGGCGTAGGTGATCGCGCGCTCCTCGCCCTCCTCGCCGGCCCAGTGAAACGCGACGCGGTCGCCGTGGCCGGCCTCGACGTGACGGTCGAGGCAGTTGTAGGACACGTTCAGCGTGCCGTCGGTGAACCACTTGTAGAACGGCGGGTTCGAGTCGTCGAGCATCGTCGTGAACGGCTCATCCCAGTGCAGCCCGCGGGCCTGCTCGGCCCAGAACGCCTCCGGGTCGAGCTCGGCCTGCGCGTGCAAGCGACGCCTCGTTGACGCGCTCGCCGGCGAAGAACCGTGGCGGCGGAGTGAAGCGGTCCTGGTGCAGCAGCTCCTCGAGCCGGCGCTCGAGCTGCTCGCCGACGAGTAGGCTGGCCGCTCGTGGTGGCGGTCGTCGACGGGTTCATCTGTCTCTCCTCGTGTAGTGGCTCGTTCGTCGGTCAAGATGCTCCGGCGACCGCGGCATTCGCTGAGCGGCCCCGGAGACGCAGTCGCTCAGGGTCGACGGGGCTACAGCCCGATGCACACCGACTTGGTCTCGGTGTACTCGTGGATCACCTCTTCGCCCATCTCGCGCCCCCAGCCCGACTGCTTGTAGCCGCCGAACGGCAGCGCGGCGTCGAAGATGTTGTAGGTGTTGACCCACACCGTCCCTGCCTCAGCTGCGGGATCAGGCGGTGCGCCTTGGTCAGATCGTTGGTCCAGATCCCGGCCGCGAGGCCGTAGACCGTCTCGTTCGCCGCCGGCGCGACCTCGGCCGGATCCTTGAACGGGATCGCCGTCACCACCGGCCCGAAGATCTCCTCGTCGAAGACCTTGTTGCCCTGCGTCGGCGCCGTCGAGCACGGTCGGCGCGACGAAGTAGCCACGCTCGCCGACCTGCTTGCCGCCGGTCACCGTGCGGACGCCCTCGCGCTCGCCGGATTCCAGGAAGCCGGTCACGCGCTCGAGCTGCTCGGCCGACACGAGCGGTCCCATCTCGGTATCGGGCGTCCAGTCCCGCGGCCGACCTTGATGTGCTCGGCGTGGTCGGAGATGCCCGCGAGCACGTCGTCGTAGACCTTCTGCTCGATGTACAGCCGCGATCCGGCGCAGCAGCACTGGCCGTGGTTGAAGAAGATCGCGTTCGCCGCGCCCGGGATCGCCGGTCTCGAGGTCGGCATCGGCGAACACGACGTTCGGCGACTTGCCCCCGAGCTCGAGCGTGACGCGCTTGAGGTCATCCGCCGCCGCCTTGACGATCAGCTTGCCGACCTCGGTCGAGCCGGTGAACGCGACCTTGTCGACGCCCGGGATGGGCAGCGAGGGCCGCGCCGGCGGTCTCGCCGAAGCCGGTGACCACGTTCACGACCCCGTCTGGCAGTCCCGCCTCCAGCATCAGCTCAGCGAGCCGCAGCGCGCTCAGCGGAGTCTGCTCGGCAGGCTTGAGCACGATCGTGCAGCCGGTCGCGAGCGCCGGGACCGAGCTTCCACGCCGCCATCAGCAGCGGGAAGTTCCACGGGATGATCTGGCCGACGACGCCGATCGGCTCCTTCAGCGTGTAGGCGTGGAACTGCGCGCCCGGGCGCGTACGGGACCGAGATCGGGAACGTCTGACCGTGGATCTTGGTCGCGAACCCGGCCATGTAGTGGAACAGGTCGGCCGCCAG
The DNA here is from genome assembly GCA_963769695.1 of uncultured Solirubrobacterales bacterium. Classification (GTDB taxonomy): domain Bacteria; phylum Actinomycetota; class Thermoleophilia; order Solirubrobacterales; family Solirubrobacteraceae; genus Palsa-465. The sequence goes on from CAVYMX010000008.1 coordinate 851,903, forward strand.
CGGCACGTCGGCCGCCCGCGCGACCGCGACCGGCTTGCCGTTGTCGATCGACTCGATCGCCGCGAGCTCATCGGCGTGCTCGAGGATCAGGTCGCCGATCCGCCAGATCATCCGGCCCCGTTCAGAAGCGGTCAGCCGGCTCCAGTCGGAGTCCTCGAACGCCCGGCGGGCGGCCGCGACGGCAAGGTCGATGTCCTCGGCGTCGCCAGCGGGGACGTGGTCGATCACCTCGCCCAGCGCCGGGTCGTAGACCTCGAGCGTGCGGCAGTGGCGGGCCTCCATCCACTCGCCGTCGATCAGCATTCGCTTGGGCTGCTCAAGGAACCGTGCTGCGGCCGATGCCGGCTCGGTCGTGGTTGCCATGTCGTGTCATCCTCCTGGATAGGTTGTCGGGAAGCCGGCACCGTACGGTGCAAGGACGTTGCACTCGCGTTGCACGGCCCACACGTACAGAAGGCCCGGCTCTCGAGCGGCTCGTCGCCCACGACTGCGTCAGCGTCGGGACAGGGACATCCGCCGCGCGATCGCCGCAGCAGTGGCCGTCGCCGCTGCGCGGCGCGGACCGCCGCACGGGAGCACGGCGACGAGCGTCCGCGCAGCCGACCAGGTCATCGGCGCCGGCGGGATGTGCCAGCCATCGTGAGAGCAACTCGGGATCGGCTGTGGTGAGAATCGAGCGCCGCAACGACTCCTCGAGCAACGCGCGTGCTTCTACGACCGCGGGGGCATCTGAAGCCGGCAGCAGCGGCCCGCGATAGGACGCGCAGTGCCTCGCGCGGGCGTCCCGCGGCTGACCAGCCGGCCGACCTCAAGCCAGTCAGCATCGATCGGCGTGTTGAGCCGGTAGGGTGAGTCTGCAGCGCCCGCCGGCCGAGGTAGGCGCGCACGCGGTGGACCTGCGCCCGGATAGTCACCGCCTTGCCGCGCTCGCCGTACAGCGCGAGCGCGAGCTGCTCTGCGGTCATGCCCTCCGGGCGCATCGCGAGCACCGCGAGCAACTCGAGCGAGCGCAGCCCACGCTCCCGGGGCCCCGTCCCGAGCTGGGCCCCCGCGTCGTGCCCGAGCAGTTTCAGGCGCAAGCGGGACGTGCGCGGTCGCGATCGTCGGCGAAGCCACAGAATCGCGCCGCCGTCCAGCTCCTGAAGCTCGCCCACCCGCCCGTCTGGAAGGGCAACGGCGCCGTCGGTTGCGCCGGCCACATCGAGTCGGGTCGGCAGCTCGCCGGCGCCGCGCGATCCGACTACCCGACCGTGCGCGTCGAGCAGCGCGCTGGGTGTGCGCCGCCCCCCGGTAGCGGCCTCCCAGCCCTCCCTCAGCCGTGCCGCAACCTTGAGCGAGCGGAGATGGAGCGCCGTCTCGGCAGCGTGGGCCGCGAGCGCCGCAAGCGACAGCGTATGCGGGTGGTGTAGTTCGCAAATCGGCGGTTAGGTCGACGACGCCGATCAGCTCACCGGTGGCCGGCTCGTGGATCGGAGCCGCGGAGCACGTCCAAGGGTGCACAGCGGCGACAAGGTGCTCGGCAGAGAAGATCTGCACCGCATGATCCAAGCACAACCGCCGTGCCCACAGCGTTGGTTCCTGCCTCGCTGCTCGGACCACGAGGCGCCCTCCTGAAAGCGCATCTCGCGCGCCAGCTCGCACGTGCCGCGATCGCCCGTTACCCACAGCAGGTTGGCGTGCGCATCCCCAATCGCAACGATATGCCGCGCGTCGCTGTCAAGGCTCGAAAGCGTCGAGTGGATCACGCCGACCGCCGGCGCCAGCGGCGAACGCTCCCGGGCCTCCTCGAGCTCGTCGGGGGTGAACCGAACGGGTGCTCCGGTCTGCGTCCGGCGCGACACCCGCCGCAAGACTGCGCCCCCAACTCTCGTGCACCAGCGCGCGCACATCCCGAGGACGGACACACGCGCCCGCGAGCCCACGCTCCTGGGCGCGTCGCAACACGCCAGCGTGCGCGACCGGATCGGTCATGACGTCAAGCGCCACCCACGGATTGCATGCGGAACCAGCCACTTACTCCAACCTCAATCGATCAAACGCGCCCACTCGTCGCGACTACCAGAGCACGACTCTCGAGCGATCGACGCAGACTACGTCAACTCCAGCGCGATGCCATCCGCGCGAACTCGAACCCCCACTCAGTAATTACCGCAACACCTGCACCCCCCGAGGTGGCACGCCCTCCGGGTGAGCGGACGCGAATGCGATCATCACACCAGGCGGCGCGGCTGGATCGGGTTCGCGCGTTCCGAAGGCCGAGAGCGCCGTCCTAAGTGGCGTGGTGAACGGCCTCGACGTTATTGCCGTCGGGGTCCAGGACGAACGCCCCGTAGTAGCCCGGCGAGTAATCGGGACGGATGCCGGGCGCGCCATTGTCACGTCCTCCGGCGGCGGTCGCTGCCGCGTAGAACTCGTCGACCTGTCGCGGTGAGTCGGCGGTGAAGGCCACATGAATCGGCGCTCCGACGGGGTAGGCGAGCGAGATCGCGAAGTCATCGATCCCCTCCGGGCCGAAAGCCACCTGACGACCGTCCTTGGTTTCATTGAGCTCGACGAAGCCCAGCGGGGCCAGCGCGCGAGCATAGAACGCACGACTGCGATCGAGGTCTGCAACACCGATCGCGAGGTGATCGATGACGATGCGACGGACGGGTATGCGGTGGGTCTACCCGCAACGCGCAGCAAAGAATCGGCACCGCACCGCGCCAGCATCAGGCGGCGCCGGCGCACGCCTGGTCAACTCCCCGCCGCGAAGGCTCCCGCTCCCTCGCCGATGAGCAGCTGGCGCGGACCCCGCCTTGGTCTCGGCCGAGGCAACGCGGAAGCGTAGCGGCAGTCCGGGTAGCCTGCGGGGGCAATGTCGGATCGCATCGAGCCCATCAGCCCGGCGTATCGCGGTGTGCTGATCGCCTCCACTCCTGGTGTTGTTTGGTGGGGCCGTTTGCAAGTGACCGGCCTCGAGCTGCTGCCGGTGGAGGGGCCGCTGCTGCTCGTCGGCGACCACGACAGCTATTGGGACACCGTGGCGACCGGGATCGCGGCGATGCCCCGCCGGCAGATCAGGGCCTTGGCGAAGTCCTCGATGTGGAAGAACAAGTTGCTCGGCGCGGTCCTGACCGGGATGGGCCAAATCCCGATCCAGCGTGGGTCCGGCGACAGCGGAGCGCTCGACCGCGCGATCGAGGAGCTCCGCAAGGGCGCATGTATCGGGATCTACCCCGAGGGCACACGCTCGCTCGGCCGAGCGCTGCGGGCCCGTAGCGGCGTCGGCTACATGGCGCGGGCAGTGCCGGAGGCGACGATCGTCGGGGTTGCGTGCGACGGCACGGTCGCGATCCCGCGGTTCCCCAGAGCACGCCCGGAGGTGCGGGTCGAGTTCTTCGAGTTCGATCGACCCGCGATCGCGCCCGAGGAGTCACCGCAGCAGTACAGCACCCGGCTGCTCGCTCAGCTCCGTCAGCGTGCGCCTATCGAGGTCGCGGGCCGAAGCGCGCCGCAGCACTAGTCGGCCGCGTCCCCACTTGGTCCCCGGAGCTGGCGATCACCGGCAAGCCCGGCGGCAAGGGCGCACTGGAGGAGGCGCTCGCCCAGACCGCCCCCAAGCACGGCTAGCTTCCTGTCAGCCACAGAGGCCAGCGCGAAATCGCGGTTGCGAGGTCCCCGCATTGCTCGCGATAGCCAGCGGCAATCGTCCCCGGGCCGGCCGCCCGGACGATCGCACAGCGCGAGGAGCCGCGCCCGGAAGCCAGGGGTCGTCGCACTTCCCAACATCAGCCGGATGCCGACTCGAATGCGGACAAGCCGACCCTGCTTCTGGCGTGCGGACGATGAGTTTGGCGGGTTGCCGGCTCCCGACCCCGAAGATGTAGTGGTCTACTTGATCTGAACCGCGGTGTTCGGGACCGCGTTGTCGCGCGTCAGCATGATGACGCTGCTCACGAGGACGAAGATCAGGAAGAGCACGAACCCGATGAGGTCGAGAATCAGCCCGAACGAGGCGATGACGCCGCCGAGGCCGAAGCCTTGAAGGAAGAGCATGATCCCGGCGAGGATCGAAACCCACCCGAGCCAGCGCGGCAGGACGCCGCTCCTGATCACGAGCAAGCCTGCGGCGACAGCAGAGAGACTGCCGAAGACGTCCCCGACGCTTTCCAGCGCATACGTCATCAGGTACAGCGTGTAGGCGACACCAGGGTCGTGTCGATACCCAAACGACGCTATCTTTGCGCCGACCAGGCCGGTGATGCCGATGTCGCTGACGGCATGCAGGGCAATAAAGAGCACTCCGCCGACCAGCACCAGGGAGCCGAGGATCCGGGGCCTGTCGGTGTCTCCGCGCAGCAGGTTGTAGAGACTGCAGAGGTAGATCAGAAACGCGGTGGCGTAGACGACGGAGAGGTATGCGATCACCAACAGCCGGTCGCGGTGCTCGTGGAGCCCGCTCGCGATCTTCGCTGCCGAGTCGTTCTGGGTCAGTCCGACTCCGAGCGCGACCACAATCTCCGCCAGCAGCGCGATGACGTAAACGATGCCCGCCACCCAGGCATACCGCTCCCACGCTCTCGAGGTCCGCGCCGCTTCCACGATGTGATCTTCCCCATTGGCGTCGCGCTTAGCAAGCCGCGAGTTCAGAAGGGGCTCACGGGCAAACCCGAGTTTCGGTCTGAACCCGCCGTTCTCGAAGGTGGACCAGGGACGTCGAACAGGAGATTGCGTTGAATACGACTACGAACCGGCTCCCTCAGCCTGTATCCGACCGGAATACGACCACGAGCACGCGTAGCGCGAGGACGCCGGCGAACACGAGCAGGCAGTAGCCGAAGAACGCATATAGGGTCACGCTGTGGGTCACCCTCGGCCCTCCGTGAAGACCAAGGATGAGTACGGACATGACGCCGAGGGTGGCGGCCAGAAACGCGAGCACCAGCTGGTGCACGAGGCCGGTTAGGTAGCGGCGGTCGCCCTCGTCGGCTAGCAGGCGGACGTTGAGGCCGAGTCGCCCGTGCTCGAGCGAGGCGCTGATCCGATCCAGCCGGCGCGGCAGCCGGCGTAGCATCGGCACCAACGAGATCAGTTCGTCGGTGGCGGTCTTGCGTAGCGCTGCGGGGCTGAGCTGCGCGGCGAGGTAGTCGGTGGTGAAGCGGCGGGCGTCCGTGAGGATGTCGAAGCCGGGCGCGAGCTGGGTCAGCGTGCCCTCGATCGTCGCCAGCGCGCGGAACGCCCCCGCGATCTCGGGCGGCACCGATAGTTCATGCTCAGCGATGATCCGGAAGAGATCGGCGAACATGCGCACATCGGGAGTGATTCCGGCCCCGACGTGGCGGGCCATGAAGACGCCGAGCGCCCGCTCGAGCGCGGGCTCGTCGAGCTCTTCGGGTCGCTGAACGATCTCCAGCAGCGCGTCGTTTAGCGCCGCCGGATCGCCACGATCGACGGCGACCAGCAGCCGCTGCAGCCCGGCCCGAAGCCCGGAGTCGATCCGTCCAACGGAGCCGAAGTCGAGCAGGGCGAGCTGTCCATTGGCGAGCAGCAGCACGTTGCCCGGATGCGGATCCGCGTGGAAGATGCCATCGATCATCACCTCGCCTAGCAGAGTGTCGAACAGGGTGCGGGCGAGTGCCTGGCGGTCACCGATCTGCTCATCGGCCGTGATCGCGCCTAATGGGCGGCCCTCGAGCCGCTCCATCACGAGCACATTCGAGGTACACAGGGGCTCATGCGGTTTCGGTATCCGGACCGACGCGGCGGCGCCCCGCGTGCTTGCCGCGGCGGCCACGGCGGTCATGTTCTGGGCCTCGATCCTCAAGTCGAGTTCCTCCCTGAGCGCCGCCGCGAACCCGTTAGAAAGGTCGACCGCGCCGACTCCCCGCCCCCAGCGCGTGCTGCGCTGGAGGCGCATCGCCAGTCGATCGACGATGTCCAGATCCCACGCCACGACTGTGTCGATCCCCGGCCGGCGAACCTTCACGACGACCCGCTCACCGGAGTCGAGCATGGCAGCGTGCACTTGCGCGATCGAGGCGGCCGCGAGTGAGCTGCGATCGAAGCTGGCGAACACGTCGTCGACATCGGCTCCGAGCTCGGACCTCAGCACCTGCTGGACCTCCAGCCACGGGACCTGCGCGGCGTCGTCCTGCAATCCGCTGAGCTCGTCGATGAACTCGGCCGGCAGTAGGTCCCGCCGGGTCGCCAGTATCTGCCCGAGCTTGATGAACGTGACGCCGCCATCCTCGAGCGCGAGTCGGAGCGAGCGCGCGAGCTGGGTGCGGCCGTCGCTGGGTCTGGAGCTCGGCGCGGCGAGCGCCCCGCAGGTAGGGGAGCATTCCGCGGCGGACCAGGATCCTGGTGATCTGCGAGTAACGGCGGATCCGCCGCGCGCGCTTGCGCAGCCCTCGGATCAAGTACAGCGGTCCCGGCATCGTCCCACTCGGTACCAGCGCCTCGAGGATGACCAATACGAGCATCCCGAGCAACAGCGCGATCGCCACCCCGAGGATCACGAACCACACGGCCGGTAGGAATGGCCATCTGCCGTTGCGCTTGACGATCGAGCCCCCGATCGCTGTGATGATCGGCGAAGCGAACGCCAACGCCACGATCCCGCCGATCACCCAACGCAGCGGCGAGACGCGCAGGCCAAGCAAGCGGCGCACACCGAACGCGAACACGGGCACGGTCACGGCCACGCCGATAACGACGAACGGGACTGTAAGCGCAGTCATCTGGCGCGAAATCTTTCGCGCTGCCCGGCGGCGAACCTGCTTTCAATCCCGAACAGTCGTCCGCGATCGCACTACCTTGCCGGCATTGCGCGTCTCTGGGCAGCGGCGCCGACTGACCCGCATGGCGCGCGGAAAGGACGCCTCGTCCGATCGGGCACCGGCGTGCGAATTCGGATCGCAAGCCGGACGCGACGAAGGCCGATCTAGCCGAAGGCAAGCTCGAGCTCTGCCAAGACCTCTCCAAAGACATGCGGAGGCTCCGTCTTGCGCGTCCGATGTCCTAACCTTCGCCGAACGGCTGGTTGGATCTTTGTCAGGCGAAGGATTTTCGCTGGTGCGGGTCCATCGCCCCGGGGTGGAGGTGCTGCTGCGTTCGTGCTGTCTGTCGAGGGCGTGTCGGTGACGGCTATGGAGGTGTTCGCGATGAGGGAGGTTTCGATGGGCAGTCGTGTTTCGTTGGTCGAGCGTTGTGGGCGCGGTCCGAAGCGACTGGCCGCACGTGCAGCGTTGGCCTTGGCGGTGATGGCGGCGGCGCTGGTGTGCGTTCCGGCGGCGCTGGCGCTCTCGCCACCGCTGGTGTATTGGACCAACTTCGGCGCGGGCACGATCGGCGCGGCGAACCTGGACGGTGGCGCTGTCGATCAGAGCGTGATCAGCGGCGCTGATCAGCCTGAGGGGGTGGTGGCCAACGACCAGTTCATCTACTGGAGCAACAGCGGGAACGGCACGATTGGGCGCGCGAACCTGGATGGCAGCGATCCCGAGCAAAGTTTCATCACTGGCGCCGACGGCCCAGATCTGATGGCGATCGACGGCCGGTTCATCTACTGGGCTAATCTCGCCGGCAACACGATCGGCCGGGCGAACCTCGACGGCAGCAATGTCGAGGAGAGCTTCATCACCGGTGCGAACGAGCCCGAAGCCGTGGCCGTCAACGGCCAGCACGTGTACTGGGTCAACTTTGGTACCGGCACGATCGGGCGGGCGAACCTCGATGGCAGCGGTGTGAATCAGAGCTTCATCACCGGCGCGACCGAGCCGTTCGGGCTGGCGATCGACAGCCAGCGGATCTACTGGAGCAACGCCAACGGCTCCGCGATCGGGGAGGCAGGCATCGACGGGAGCCAGGTCGATGAGAGCTTGATCACGGGCGTCCACGCGGTCGGCGTCGCGGTTGACGACCAGCACATCTATTGGGCTGGGTCTCAGCCGCTGAGCAGCGCGGTTGGGGAGGCGAACCTGGACGGTAGCGATGTCAACCCGAGCTTCATCAGCGGCACCAGCGAGGCTTACGGGGTGGCGGTATCGGAGGGAGCGGTGGCACAGATCAGTCCAGCCTCGCCGCCCGCGTTTGCGACCACGGCGCAGGCGACATTGAGTGCCCCATTGACGCTGACGGTGACCAACAACGGCGGGCAACCGCTGTCGATTACCGGCCTGACGTTCACCGGCGCGAATGCGGGTGATTTCATCCTGACCTCGAATGGCTGCCTGGGGTCAGTCGCGCCCGGGGGAAGCTGCGAGCTGACGGTCAGCTTCGCCCCCCAGGGACTGGGCGCCCGCGCCGCGACGCTGCAGTTCGCGAGCAACGACCCCAGCAGCCCGCTGCAGGTGGCGCTGTCGGGAACCGGCGGCAGCCTGCCCACAGGACCAACCGGGGCGACCGGGTCCCCAGGGCCGACCGGCGCCACCGGGTCCGCAGGTCCGACCGGGGCGACCGGGGCGACGGGGCCCGCGGGCGCACCCGGCAAGGTGGAGCTCGTCACCTGCAGGACCGTCACTACGACCGTGACCAAGAAGGTCAACGGCAAGACGCGCAGGGTGAAGGCGCAGGCGCAGAAGTGCACCGGCAGGCTCGTGTCGGGCACCGTGCAGTTCACCGTCACCGCCGCGGATGACCGTGCGACGATCTCCCGCGGGCGCGTCGTGTACGCCGCGGGCGTAAGCGTGCCGATGGGCGGCGGGCGGTCGCTCTTGCTGCTGGACGAGCGGCTGGCGCTCGAGCACGGACGCTACACACTGACGGTGCGCGCCCGCCAAGAGCGCCGCTGGTCAACCCGCCGGGCGACGATCACGATCAGCTGAAACGTCTCGCGGCCCAGTGACGGGGCACCACGAGCCCGGCCACCGCTCAGCCACCCATCGTCAGCCCTATCCGATCCGCAACCTGTGAGTTGCGGTAGTGTGATCGCGCGATGACGACCTTGATCTTCGTCCACGGCGCCTGCGTGCGCGACGCGGCGTGGTGGTGGGAGAAGATGCGCCAGCCGCTTTCTGATCGCGGAATCGCGACGACCTCGGTGCCGTTGCCCAGTTGTGGGGAGAGCGGAAGCCAACTCGGCGATCTCTATGCCGACGTCGACGCGTGCCGCGAGGCGATCGCGGCGGCTGAGGGTCCGGTTGTGCTCTGCGGCCACTCCTACGGCGGGATGATCATCACCGAGGCCGGCGCCGAGGCCCGCGTGACGCAGTTGCTCTATGTGACCTCGGTCATGCCCGACACTGGCCAGTCGCAGGCCGAGTTGATCGGCTCAGAACCGGCTCCGTGGATGCTGCCCGGCGAGGATGGCACCGTCGGCGTCGAGCCCGACATGATCCGCGAGTACTTCCTCCAAGACTGCGACGACGCCACCACCGATCAGGCGATCTCCCGGCTGACACGACAGTCTCTGACCCCGTTTACCCAGGCACCGCGCGAGATCGCCTGGCGGGAGAAGCGCGCGACATACGTCGTGTGTACCAAGGACCTCGCCACCCCGGCCGACGTCCAGCGTCGTCGCGTCAAGGGGAATGGAGCCCGCGTCGTCGAGTTTGACAGCCGGGCACCACCCATTCCTCTCGCGCCCGAGTGCGTTCGCGGACACCCTCGCAACCACAGTCCACCGCGACTGACACACAGCACGATCGTCGCCTCTGCGACCCGCGCGCCGCCCAGCAGGGCGGAAGCGATCGCCGTCCTACGACTCTGGCTGTGGGCCGCGCTGTGGCTGCCCAGGACGGATACGCTGCGCTGGGTGCGCGAGCTGATCCTCGAGCGTGTATCGCCAGGCCGGTACGCGCTCTCGCTGCGAGCCCTTCCGCGGAACACCCAACCGCGACTGCTGCTTCGGACGCTGACAACCCCTCCCACGCCTCCGCGCAGGCGCGGAACCAGGAGCAGCGGTCGACTTAGGCTGTTTTGCGTCGGGGATCTCGGGGAGATAGCCGACGAGGATTTCTGAGTGATGGGTCGTTCTGAGCTGGGCCGGGCGGTTGCGGATCTGGTCGGCCGGGAGCGGGAGTGTGCGGTGATCGACGCCGAGTCCAGGTACACGCCCATTTGGCTGGAAACCGTGGCGCAGCACGAGCGTCCCATCGCCGGTGCCGTCGCATGGTAGCCGTTCGTCGGACAGGTCAAGGAACTCCGTTGTGGCGCCCGGACGCTGGCCATCTCTACGCTGCGGCTGCGGCTTCTCGTGTCGCTTCGCTTGCCTGCAGCACGGCTTTCTCCATCCTCGGAACGGCGTTCGTCACGGCGGGGCCATGTCCAACGACGGGCAGCGTCGGCGCGAGCCTCGTGAGTCCCCCGCGCGGATTGGAGGTCCTTTGCCTTGTCCCAGGTCGCCATCTGGGCGAGGGGGAACCGCAGGTAGAAGTGGTTTGTGACCTGAACGCTGCCGATTGATGTGAAGACGTCGCCGGCGATCAACGTCCGGTCGCGCGTGTCGAGAAAGGCGGAGCAGATCTCTTTGACCGTGTCCCGCTGGGTGAGGTCAATGCCAGTGCGGCGCGTTCTGGTCAGACGAGCAAGCGGCACCTCGGGATGAGCTCCGCTGTGCGCATGCCGGTCAGAGGCAGCGGCGCAGAGGCGTCGGCGTCGCCATGGATGATGAGCGTCGGCACCGATAGCGTCGCTAGCTCCGCCCGGAAGTCGGTGTCGACGGCGGAGCGCTGGAACTCGATCGCTGCCTGAAGCGTGGTAGAGAGCATGTCGTCCTTGGTCCAATCGCGCAGCAACGACGAGACCTCGCAGCCCGGCAGTCCATCGCCGAAGTACGGCGCCTCGTTCTCAAGAATCCAGCGTCCGAAGTCCCGACGCCACTCGTCTCGGCGCTCTGCGAATAGCTCACCATCGACGCCGTCCTGATTGTCGGGCGTTTTGAGCACGAACGGCGTGGTGGGCGCCAGCAGGACCAGCCGGGCGACGCGACTGCCGCCGTGGCGGGTCAAGTAGCGGACGGCCTCGCCGCTACCCATCGAGTGCGCGACTAGCGTCACGTCCCGGAGGTTCAGGTGTTCGAGCATGCGCGCGAGATCGTCGGCAAGCGTGTCGTAGTCGTATCCGCGGCCTGAGTCATCGGAGCGTCCGTGCCCGCGCCGGTCGTAGGCCACGGCGCGCCGGCCACTGTCCACGACGCCGATCAGTTGGTACTGCCAGGCGATGCTGCTCAGTGCCCAGGCGGCGCAGAACACAACCGGCTCGCCTCTCACCCCAGTCGCGAAAGAACCGAGCAACGTCATCGTGTGTTTGAACAAAAGGCATGTGTCTTCTCTTCTCCTCTGTCGCTGTCGATTGCCTCCGAGGTACGGAAGGGGGCAATCAGTCGGCGGACGCGAACTCGCGTTCACGGGTAGGCTAGGCTCGATCGGTTTGCGCCTCCCCACCACCCGGAGGGTCCGGGCGGCGGGACGGGCGGTGCTGAGTCACGCGGCTGGGGCGGCGTCCATGAAGCCGTAGACGTTGCGGATGCGGCCATCGTCGGTGACGATCACGTCGAAGCCGACGTAGGCGTCCGGCGCGTCGGCAGGGCAGAGCCGTTGGAGCGTTGAAGAGCTATCCCACAGGTATTAGCGTACCACGAGATGTCTGTGTCCATAAGGCTGCATTGGTCCCCTTATTCGGTGGTTGATAACTGTAGCAGAGAATCGGGCCGAGGCGGCGGCGTGTCGATTACCCCGGGGTAAGCGATGTCGATGAGGCTCACCACCTCGAGGTTAAGGCGCCAGAGCACCGGCCTCTGGTCGGGTCGTCGTAGGGATCAGATCCGATTTGGCGTCCGTGCGTGGGATCGTCATATGGGTCGGAGCCGATCTTCCTTCCTTGCCCAGGTCCTGGAGGTGACGGTCACTGCCCGCGCGTTCAACGGGAAGGTAATCCGCTGGACGATTACGAGCGGACACGCGCCGACGGCGACGACGCCTGGATCCCGCTCGGAGACCCGGCCGGCACACTCGCTGCTGAGGAGGAGGTGGTGTGTTGCGCATGTGACTTTTGCCGCGTCTGCACAGCGTGGGAACGTCTAGGCTCTCCAAGTGGCCTACGAGCACTTCATCATCCTGCTTGATGAGCCCAGCGATTCGCCTCGTCTGGGATTTGCTGAGTACGCGCAGTCGTTCACCGAGATCATCAGAAACAGTCCGCCGCATTTCGCGATTGGGATCTTCGGGGATTGGGGATCCGGCAAGACGACGTTGATGCGGGCCATCAAGTCGCGCGTCTCGCGCTCTGACGAGATGCTGCCGGTGTGGTTCAACGCCTGGCGATACGAACGCGAGGAGCATCTGGTGGTGCCGCTTTTGGACAACCTGCGGGAGTCCCTTCTGGAGTGGAGCAAGGAGGAACGTCGCACCGCGGACGCTCGCGACTATGCGGTAAAGGCTGCGACGCTGTTTGGGCGGGCTGCCCGCGCCCTTCTCGCTGGCGTCACGCTCAAGGGTCAGCTCGTGGGCGTCGAGGCCTCGGTCGATGTCGGGGAGGTGATCGAGGCGGCGCGAGCACCGGCGTCGGAGGTGGCCGTCGCGTCCTTCTACCACGCGGCTTTTCGTGACATGGTCGAGGCGACGAAAGAGTTCGTGCAGGGCGATTCTCGACGAGTGGTGGTGTTCATCGACGACCTTGATCGGTGTCTCCCGACCAGCGCTCTGCAGGTGCTTGAGTCGATGAAGCTCTTCTTCGACTTACAGGGATTCGTGTTTGTCGTGGGCCTAGACCAGAACGTGATCGAGCGGGCGATCGAGGCCAAGTACGAGCCCGCGAACTCAAGTCACGAGACGGTCGTGATCGAGCGCAGCCGAACCTCAGACCCGGAGCGAGCCGGTAACGGGGCGCACCGACCCGGTGCGGACGATTTCACCCCCAGTCCGGTGCCGCAGGCTCGTGTTGGCCCGATCAGTGGTGCGGACTACGTCAAGAAGCTGTTCCAGGTGCCGTTTGCGCTACCGCCCATCGACCAGAGCCAGTTGGACGAGTTTTTGGATGCCATCAGCGGTAGCTCCGTGCTTTCCCCTGAGCAAGCCAACGACCTGGACCAGACCGTGAAGCCCCATCTGCTCTACATGACCGATCGCGGCCCGCTCAACCCACGTGAAATCAAGCGATTGATCAACGCCTACACACTCCAACTCAAGCTGCTTGACCCGCGCCTGGGCGCAGGCCTCAACCGAGACGCCGTCCTGGCTATCCAAATGATGGGATTTCGGCCGGATTGGTCGAGGCTGTACGAAGTCCTGCTCGATGATCCCGAGGTATTCGTCCAGGAGTTGCAAAAGGCGTTGATGCAATCCGAGGGGGAACCGGTCCTCCTAGGGGATGAAGGCGAGCCGGCATCGGCTTCCTTCCTCGCGTACATGCGCGGTCGCGGCGGCGCGTTACTCAACCAGCCGTCGCTGGGGCCATACCTCACGACCGCCGAGCAGACCCGCTCAACCGACTCCACCTACCCGCTGGCGCGCCAGGGCATCAGGCGCCTGAAGCGCATGCTCAGGGCGGCTGCCGACAGTGGCAATGCGCCTGACGCCAGCGTAATCCTTACCGAGATCAGTCAATTGAGTTCCAGCCTGACGCGGTTGAACCCACAGGAGTCAACGATCCTGATGGACCCGCTCCAACGTGATGCCAAAGATCTCGGCAATGTCGACGCCAAGACGCTGCCGCTCGATCAGTGGCTAGATCGCACGTCGGCGCATGTGGAGCAGATCAACGCCGCGCTTCTGGAAACGCGTCGGCAGGCGAGCGTCGGCGCAACGAGCTAGGGGTCGCAGGTTGGCAGGAGCCAACGCCGTTCTGCGCTCCGTGGAGCCCTCGGTTTAGGCGCCAGAGCCATCGATCGCTCGCTTGGGCGACGGTTTCCCGGGAGCTAACGCCAACGACAGACGGCTGGCTGCGCGCGTGCAACACCCAGGCAACGGCTTATGCGTCGAGGGTTCGCGTGAGTACTGCTCGGAATCGGTTTCACCCAGTCTCAAGCGTTCCGGCCGCCGCCGTCGGCGCGACCGCTTGCATCCTCTGGTCGTCTCGTCTCGAGCGATCGCGTTGGCGACGGAGCACTCGTGCCGGGAAGTCAGGAATGCGAACTGCGTGGACGCTTTGGTCCAGCAGAAGCAGCACACCGGTGGTTTCCTGCATGTCCTCGGGCACAGAAGCGGCGGCTGTAGCCGCGCGGGGAGCACTCGTGGC
>CAVYMX010000009.1:0-1468804 GCA_963769695.1 uncultured Solirubrobacterales bacterium
TCTCCGAGGCGCTCACCAACGCGACCAAGCACGCGCATGCCACGGCCATCACGGTCACAGCCGACGCCGACGACCACGTCCTGCGGATCGCAGTCTGCGACGACGGTGTCGGCGGCGCTGACTTCACCCACGGCACCGGCCTGGTCGGCCTCAAGGACCGCGTCGAAGCGCTCGGCGGCCGAATCCTCCTCGACAGCCCGCCGGGCGCTGGCACCAGGCTGCGCGCAGAGCTCCCGATCCCTGCCACGAAAGATCGTGTCACATCCCGTTGAGTTCTGTCACTGGCGCCCATGGACGCTCTGGTTGAACACGCCATTGACCTCCGCGCGGCCCGCGAAAGTGGAGCGCTTCGGCGGGATCGACGTGCCCCGACAACGCCTCGGCTGTCGCCGCCGATCAGCCTGGAGCCGCGCTGGCTCGGCCGCACGTCGCCTACTCCGTCGCGAAGTACGGCATGAGCCTGTGTGCGCTCGGCTTGGCGGCGGAGTTTCGCGAGCTGGGATCGTCTCCAACGCGCTCTGGCCCCGTACGGTGATCGCCGCCGCCGCGCGCAGAACCTGCTCGGCGCCGACGACGCGACGGCCACCTCGCGCAGGCCGGCGCTGTACGCGGACGCCGCCTGCGCGGTGATCATGCGGCCGAGCCGTCGCCTTCGACGCCTACGCGTACGCCGCAGGAGCGACGCCGGAGGTGTACAGGTTCGTCGACCACGTCTGACCATGAGCGATCCCATGGCTAGCGGATCCTGCGTCGGACGTAGGTGCCGGGAGCCGGGTCGATCGGTGGGTGATCGGCATCACCCAGCGTGGCTGGCGAGGGACGGCGTCCACCGGACCGACGGTCGAGCCAGCGGTGCCAGTCGTCCCACCAGCTTCCCTGGTGGACTGACGCCTTCTCCAGCCACGACTGGGGGTTGGCTGGCCTGGCGCGATTGGTGCGGTAGCGGCCGCGCTTGGCTTCGGGGGGCGCGACGATGACGGCGGCATGGCCGGCGTCAGCGACCACGAACCGGCTCTTTGAGCCCAGGAGCGTGGCGCTGCGGTAGCAGCCGGGCCAGGGGGCGATGTGATCGGTTAGCCCCGCTAGCAGGTAGGCGTCGACCCGGACTTGGGTAAGGTCGATAGGTCGCTCGAGCACTCGGACCTGGTTGGGGTGGGCGAACCCGTTGCCGAGGGTGATCTCAATCATGTCGCGTTGCAGCGCGGCGGTGACGTTGGTGGCGTCGTCTGCCCAGAACAGCAGGTCAAAGGCCGGCGGGTCGTTCCCGAGCAGGTAGTTGTTGATGGCCGGTAGCCAAATGCCCTCGTTGGGTCGTATCCACGCGAACATCGACGCCGTCGAGCGCCCGTCCACGTAGCCGGCGCGGGCCGCCTTGGCCATCGCCCGGTCGGCCGCCCTTCGGTCGAGCAGCGCGTTGATGAGGCCGCCCTGCTCGGGATCGAGCACAGCTAGTGCAAGGGTGATGCTGGCCAGCCGATCCAGTTTGCCCACAGCGGCGAGATAGCCGGCGACCACAGCCAACATCACGGTACCGGCGCAGAACGCGGCCACGTGCGTGTGGGGCGAGCCGCTGATCGCCTCGACTGCGGCGAGCGCCTCCAGTAGCGCCGAGGTGTAGTCGTCGAGTCCAAGCCCGGCGTGAGCGACATCGGGGTTCACAAACGACACCACGAAGCACTGCCGGCCCCGTCGGAGCGCGTCGGCGACCATGCTGCGCCCGGGCGACAGGTCGACCAGGTAGTACTTGTTGACCACCGATGGGACCAGCAACAGCGGCACGGGATCGACCTCGACGGTGGTCGGCTCGTACTGGATCAGCTCAAGGAGAGGTGTCCGCAGCACCACCGCGCCCGCGGTCATGGCGATGTCCTCGCCCACGCTGAACTTCGAGCTGTCGACGATCGCTGGGAGGGCGGGGCCACCACGGAGGTCCTGCGCCAGCGCCCTGGCTCCTCGAACGAAGCTGGCTCCCTGGCTATCCACGGCCGCTCTCACAACAGCAGGGTTCAGCAGCGCCGCGTTGCTCGGGGCCATGGCGGCGGCGACATTGTCAGCCAATAGCGTCATCCGCTCGCTCATCTGCACATCCAAGCTCGCGTCGTCAACGAGTCCGTCAAGCGTCTCAGCCGCCGCGAGATGGGCTTGGAGGATCCGGTGCAGCAACGGGTTGGACCGCCAGGCGGGATCGAGGAACCTCCGATCCTTCGGCTCGGGCTCGACTCGTTGAGCGGCCCCAGCCAATCGAGGCGAGCTCGCCGGCCAACCCGCCCAGGCGGCGGACCACTCGGCCCGGGTGGCCGGCCAGCCCGGCCAAAAGCTGGACGATCCCGTCGACCGGAACCCGGCCGCGGAGGTTGGACGTCGCGTCGGCGAGCAGGATGGCTGCGAGTTGACCGGCGGCTGCGGTGGGATCGTCCAAGGCCGAGCGGATGCCCAGCCGGTCCTGGTCTGGGGCTGCGCTGCGTTCGGTCCGCGGGCTCACCAGGCGCCACTCCGACCCGTCAGCGTCAGGCGAGGTTGCGACTTGCGTGACGTACCGACCGTCAGATACGACGGCTCCAGAACTCGACGCTCATGTCGCACGATCGATCGGCTTCTCCACATCACGTGGTCAGTAATCCACCGTCGACCGGCAGGGTGATCCCGTTGACGTAGCTACCAGCGTCGCTGGCGAGGAAGATGAGGGCCGTGCACAGCTCCTCGGCCTCTCCCGCTCGTTTCAAGGGCACCCGTTGCTCGATCATCCGCTCAATGTAGCCCTCGGGGTAATGGTCGGTCATCTCGGAGGCGAAGAAGCCCGGTGCCAGCGCGTTGACGCGGATACCCTTGCGGCCGCTCCACTGCTGGGCCAGGTCGCGGGTCAGGCCGACGATTGCCGCCTTCGTCGAGCAGTACGCCGCCTGCGGTAACTCACCGGTCGTGAACCCCATGACACTTCCGATGTTGATGATCGCGCTGCCCGGCTGCATCACCCGGGCGCAGGCCTGGGCCATCCAGTACGACCCGTTGAGGTTGATGTCGACGACCTCCCTGAACTGCTCGGGCGTCTCCCGGGTCGCCGGATAGGCCGTACCGACACCGGCGTTATTGACCAGGACATCGACCCGGCCGAACTCACTCATCACGCTCTCGACCAGGACGGTGCAGTCCTCCGGCTCGCTCACGTCGGTAGCGACCGCGAGCGACCGCCGACCGGCAGCCTCGACCAGCAGGGCGGTTTCGGCCAGCCGGTCGGCGCGGCGCGCACCGAGCGCGACGTCGGCACCGGCCTCCGCCAGTGCCACGGCGAACCCAACCCCCAATCCGGACGACGCGCCAGTGACGACGGCCACCTTGCCATCGAGGCGGAAACGGTCCAGCACGGCCATGGGAAACCTCCGGTAAGAGCGGTCAACGATACGCCCGACACGACCCGGGCAGCCTCACGGCGTTGTCGCATGGTCGCTGGACCGTGCTACAGCATCGGACTCACCTCGGACTCGCTGGCACAAATCGTAAACGCACAGCGTCGGTTGCCATCGGGCCGAGAAGACAACCCGCGGGAGCAACGTTGTGCTCCGAGACCACCGGCAGGCCGACGTCACCATCGACGGCGTCTCCCGCCGCTCGCCTGGCCGCCGATTGCCCATCGAACGTGCGCGTCGCAGCGTCGCGGCTATACGAACCGGACGCGGCGACGATCGCTGCTGTTGATACCGCGACGATCCCTTCCTTGCCATACGCGTGTCGTATCGCTGGGCCGCGTGAGCTTCTAGTCCAGGCGCAAGCGTGCTCCAAGCTTCTGTTAGGTCGTCCGGTGACGGGCGCATCTCAGACCGCAAACGCAAGGGATGCTCTCGATGGCGTCCAACACTGCTCTCTCCCCGATAACCCCAATCTCCCCCAATGAGCCATTAGCGTTGCTGAGCGCATGTCCGACGAGAACCTGATCGATCCCGCGGTGCCGCCGAGTTCAACCGGCTGCGTCGAATGTCTGGCCGAGGGCGGCTGGTGGTTTCACCTGCGCCGTTGCGCACAGTGCGGGCACATCGGGTGCTGTGACACGTCTCCCTCACAGCATGCCAGCCGCCACGCCGCCGAGGCCGGGCACCCACTGATTCGCAGCTTCGAACCCGGCGAAGACTGGTTCTGGGACTATCGCACCGAGCAGTTCTACGAGGGTCCGCCACTCGCCGCGCCCCAACAACATCCATTTGATCAGCCTACGCCAGGGCCGGAGGGGCGCGTGCCCGCAGATTGGGAGCGCTACCTGCACTGAGGGCCGTGACATTCTCGCGCTGGGTCCAATGACAGGGACGAGAGCGAGTTGACGGCCAATGCAGGATCGAGGGAGGACACACCTGATGGGAGCCACGGACACTTCGGAGTTGTATCTGCGAAAGGCAGCGCTCGCGGGTTTGGCCACCGGCCTTCGTTCGACTGTCGGCGTGGTGGCGCTGATCGAATCCGGGTCGCCCGCGGTGGCCTCGTTGCTGACACAGCCGGTTCCCCGGGTGCTGGCACGTCTCGTTGTCGCAGCGGAGTTCGTGATGGACAAGCTGCCTGCGATGCACTCGCGCCTGGAGCCCGGTCCGCTCGCGGGCCGGGCGGTGTTCGCGGGCACGTCGGGAGCGATTCTCGCTCGCGGCGCCGACCGCCCCGTCCTGCCTGCCGTCATCGTCGGATCAGCCGCTGCTCTGGCGAGCGCCAGGGTCGGCCACGACGCGCGCGTTGCGGCGTCTCAACGATGGTGCCCGCTCGTGGTTGCCGCCATCGAGGACGCGCTTGCGCTCATCCTCGCCCGAGCGGCCGCTCGCCCCGGGCGGGACCGCCAGTGAAACAGCCTGAGGAGCTTCCCGCGCACCTTCTGCTGCTCGAGCTGCCGGAACGCCTCGTTGATCTGATCGAGCCGCAGGGCATCGCCAACCACCATGTGGAGGTCGCCAGCGCGGAGCGCCTCGAGGGCCTTCTCCTGTCCGGCGCGACGCTCGGCGGGGGTGAGCACCCTGCCCCGAGGCCGAGCACCGAGATCATCTTGCGTTCCAACGTCTGCATGTTGAGCTGAACGTCCGCGCCGGCGCAGGTGCCGAACGAGACCAGCCGACCGCGCGCGGCCAGCGAATCGAGCACGGGCTGCACAAAGCCGTCCCCGAGCGGGTCGAACACGATCGCCGGCTCAAGCACTGAGACCGCGTCGGACAGCTCGTCGGGGCCGGGCACGATCGCTCGGTCGGCGCCCTCCCTCGTGATCACGTCGCAGGTCTCCGCTGAGTTGGTAAACCCCACACCGTGCCCCGGTGCCGTGGGCAAGAGACGATCGTGCCGCCGACGCCCCACGCGGCGCCGAGCACGAGCAAGCGGTCCCCGGTATCGATCCCGCCGAGCTGGCAGACCGTGTATTGATCGGTAGACCCGACAACTCCCGTCGGGGCGGCATCGCGTGTCTGCACCCGTCGGGCAGGCCATACGTCGCTCCTCGCAATATCACGGCGGCCTGCGCCCACGTGCCCTCGCGCGTGGTCACGAGGCCCTCGCCGGAGACCATCACCGCTCGGCCATCCCATTCTCCGTGCTTGCGTGTCCTCGGTCGCGCGTTGTGGGTCGGTGATCATCGAAACCACTCCTTGGCTGGATGATCCCCTCATGGGGTCAGGGCAGGTTGTTGCAAGGCCTCGTGGCTAGCCGTAGAGGGAGGGGCGGGTGGACTTGACGCCAGTCCACCGGGGCTTCTCGCCGTAGCGATCGATAAGGATCTTCGGGGCGATCAGGCCGACGCCCATCGAGAATGATGAGGATGGCCGTGGTGCCGTCAGCGATCGTCCCGCTGATCTGTGCCAGCGTTGCATGCGAGCCGTCGGCGATGCTCACGAGGCCGGCCCCCATCCGGGTGATGTAGGAGCCGGGCAGCATCGACACCACGCTCGCGAAGCCGATGGCGGCGAACGGCAGGTGTCGGCGGCGCGCGACCGGCGTGATGGCCAGCCCAGCGAAGATGGAGGCGACCAGGACGGCGATCGCGGCGCTCGCGTGAAGCTCCGTGAGCGCCACCCACCTGAGTGCGTGGGCCAGCACGCCCACCGCCACCGGCCGCGCCAGCATCGGCATGGAGAAGTAGATGCAGTAGCAGGCCGCCACGACGCCGGCGAAGACCATGTCTCGCCCCAGCGACACCGACCTCCCGGGCGGGTCGATCATCAAGGATTGGCCGAGCAGCGCGAGGCCGAGCAGCAGACCGGTTGTGATCGCCAGCAGCACGAGGCCGGCATAGACCATGCGGGCGGCGCCGAGATGGATGCGGCCCTGGATGAGGTCCAGCCCGCCGTTGAGCAGGTGGGGGCCTGGGACCAGAACCAGGCATGGGCAGATCGCGACGAGGCGCAGTGGCGAGCTCAGACCCCAGCGAACCGCCAGTCCGCCGACCACGCCGGCAAGCAACGCCGCGGCGAACGGCTGCAGGTACACGTTCGTGCTCAATTTCGCTAACTGGCGGCGCACAATGGCGCCCGCCCCAGCGCTCAGGAAGATGAGCGCCGCCGCACTGGCATGCCGCAGCCCGAAGATCATGGCCAATGAGAGGGCGCCGGCCGCGGCCGCGAGCGCGAACAGCCACGTGGGCAAGGGCGGTGTGTGTCAGATCACCCCGATCTCCTTCATGGCGCCGGCCGGCGCGAGGCGGCCGGCGTCGAGGTCCTCGATCGTGCGCGCCATGGACGCCGCGCGGATCATGTGGACGCCGCTCGGATCCGCCGCTACCACGGAGACCAGCCTGGCGTCTCCGTCCTCGGCCTGAAGCTCGCCCCAGCGAGGGACGATCGTCGTCCGGAGCCGCAGCGCGCGGGCGATCCGCTCGGCCCCCGCCAGCGTCTGGTCCGTTGTCTGACCATTCACGTACAGGACCCGCGCCGAAGCCAGGACAAGATCGGAACGCTTAGCCAACGTCATGCCCGCACCGTGGTCCCCCGATTCAGGCGCGGGTCCCTCGGCAGAGTCCGGACTACGAGTCGTGATTGACATGTTCATGTGTCCTTGCGGGAATGGCCGCCCGCCAAACCGCAGGCCAGCGGCTACGGCACGTCGGCGCGCGAGTCGATCGCGGTCTACGTTGCGTCGGGCTTGTGCAGCTGCGAGTTGACGAACGCCGGGATGTCCTCCGGTCGCTCGACGCCCGCCAGGCCCCGGTCGAAGATGACCTCGCACACCCGGATCGCCGTGGCCACCTCGGTCTGAAGGATGTCGGTCTGGGGCGGGTAGAGCAGGCCCGAGTCGAGCTCGGCCTGGGTCACCTGGTCGGCCACGGCCCTCGCGGCGACATGAACATCTCGTCGGTGACGCGCCTGGCGCGCGTCGCGTAGATGGCCAGGCCCACCGCCGGGAAGATGTAGAGGTTGTTGCCCTGCCCGGTCACTAGCGTCTTGCTCGCCGACGCGGACCGGCGGGAACGGCACGCCCGCCGCGTACAGGGCGCGCCCTTCGGACCAGCGTGAGTGCCTCCTCAGCGGTGCATTCCGCGTGCTCGGTGGGGTTGGACAGGGCGAAGATGATCGGCCGCTGGTTGAGCCGGCCATCGCCTCGATCACCTGCCGGGTGAATGCCTTGCCCTTGGTGCTGACCCCGATGAGGGCGGTCGGCTTGATCGACTCGATGCACGGCGACGAAGTCGCGCGAGGGCGCGTGGGGATGAGCGTAGGGCTTCTGGAAGTCGAACAGGTCGGTGCGGCTCGGCTCGAGCAGCCCGTTGACGTCGAACAGCGAGATGCGGCGCGGGCCTCCGCTCCGGGTCAGGCCCTCCAGCGTCATGGCCGAGGCGATCAGGTCGGCGATGCCGATCCCGGCCGAGCCCGCCCCCAGGAACAGGATCCGCTGGTCGCGCAGCTTGCCGCCGGTCACCCGCAGGGCGCTCAGAAGCCCGCGAGGGCCACGCCGGCCGTGCCCTGGATGTCGTCGTTGTAGCAGCAGACCCTGTCCCGGTATCGGGCCAGCAGGCGCATCGCGTCCGACGCCAGCCCAGTCCTCGAAGTGGAGGCAGCAGCCGGGGAAGACCTCCTGGATCGCCTGCGACGAACTCCTCGACGAACTCGTCCACGCTCGGCGGTCGGGACGCGCGGCTGGCGCAGGCCCAGGTAGAGCGGATCGTTGAGCAGTTCCTGGTTGTTCGTGCCGAAGTCGATGTGGATCGGCAGCAGCACTTGCGGGCGGCACGGCGGCGCAGGCCGTGTAGAGCTGGAGCTTGCCGATGGGGATGCCCATGCCGTTGGCGCCCAGGTCGCCCAGGCCGAGGATGCGCTCGCCCGAGTGGACACAGATGACGCGCACGTCCTTGTCCGGCCAGTTGCGCAGCACCTCCCTGACCCGGCCCCGGTGCTTCGAGCGACAGGTACAGGCCGCGCGGCCGGCGGAAGATGTGCCCGAACTTCAGGCACGCCTCGCCGACCGTCGGGTCGTAGAGGATCGGCAGGAACCGCGCCGGGTCGGACATCACGCACCTTGTAGAAGAGCGTCTCGTCGGTGTCGAGCAACTGGATGAGGTAGATGTAGCCGACCTGGCGTAGCGAAGGGCGTACACGGTGTGGACCGATGACCAAGCCAGCGCGACGCTTGCCAGTGCGAGCGCGGAGGGTCCTCGCGCCGGGGTGTGGGCGTGGCTTGCCTGGGCAAGCGAGAACGCGACCGCCAGCACGCTTGCGGCGCCGGCACCGATAAGGACGGCCTTCGCCGCCGCCCGCGCGGCGTCCTCAGCACGGGCGATCCTGGCCGTCGCCGCGGAATCGGCGCCCGCGACGCTGGCCCACACCCAGACGAACGCGAGCGACGCGACGTCGGTGGCGCATAACGCAGCGACGGACCAGGAAGTTCCCGCGCCGAGCGCAATCCCCGCTGCGACGAGACCGCCGGCGGCGCCAACGATCACGCGCTTAGGACCTATCCCACTTGGTCACACGCCTGGATGTGTCCCGGGACCGGCGCTGGATCGCCACCCGCGGATTTGCAGGTAGTTCACTACCCGCTGCACCCGTGCGTGGCGCCCAGCTTCGTCCCGGAGCACCCCAGTCGCGCGCCCAATCGGGATAGGCCCTTGGCCGCCAGCCAAGAGCGGTCGGCTGGGACGGCAGATGCGTCCGCGTCGGGCGGTCCGTCGATCACAGAATCTTCGCGTCGGCATCGGTCGGCACCGCCTGCTCCGGTTGTACGGCGCCGGTTACCGGTCCGTAACGCCGAGCCGGCGGGATTACGCCGCACCGTGACACCGATGCCCCTGGTGTCTAGGATCACGGCGGTTCGGGGGCCTGCGCTCCGTGCATTGGCGCGCAAACGCGGTTGTCGGAGTCCACAAGCCCACAGAGGCGCCGCCGTGGGCGCTTGAATACGCCGATGTCTCGGGACCGGGCCACAAGTTCGTTGCCACCCGGTGTACCGTGTCGGGACTTCGTCCCGAGGATCGAGCTTCCGTGAGCGGCCGCCAGGAGCGCTTCGGTGAGCAGCCGCCAGGAAAGGATCGGCCGACTCGCCCGCGATGACGGCAGCGCTGATCGTTGTTGCCAAGCGACTGGCCGCGATGGCGGCGCTGCTGCTCGTGATCAGCCTGCTCGTCTTCAGCCTTCTGTGGCTGAGCCCGGGTTCAACCCTGGCGACGTTGATCGGGACGAGGCCGGCGACTCCGCGAATGATCGCGGCGATCACCGCGGAGTACCACCTCCACGAGGGGTTCGTAGGCCAGTACGTGCACTGGCTGGCGGGTGCCGTCCACCTCGATTTCGGGCGCTCGATCCAGTCGGGCGCTTCCGTCACCAGCGAGATCGCCGCACACGCGCCGATCACGCTCGAGCTCGCCGCGTACACGCTCGTGCTGACGCTTCTGGTTGGCGTCCCGGCGGGCATGCTGGCCGGGATACGGCGCGGCAGTGCGATCGATCGCGCGGTGTCCGGCCTGCTCGTGCTGGGCTTCTCGGCCCCGGGGTTTGCCGTCGGGATCATGCTGCTCTACGTCTTCGGGGTCGAGCTCGGCTGGTTTCCGGTGTACGGCGTCGGCAGCGGTTTCTTCGGGCGCATATCTCACCTGACCCTTCCGGCCATCGCGTTCTCGATCTTCTTGACGGCGATCGTCGCGCGGCAGACGCGCGCCGCCGCGCTGGGCGTCATGCAGCGCGACTACATCGCGTTCGCGCGCGCGCGGGGCTTGAGCGAACGGCGGATCTTTTTCCGTTACGCGCTCCGCAACGTCGCTCTCCCGATCATCACCGCAACCGGAATCGTGCTGATCGTCGCGCTGTCCGGTGCGCTGTTCATCGAGGAGGTGTTCTCGCTGCAGGGGCTCGGCTACCTCATGTACCAGTCCGTGACCTCACGCGATATCCCGGTCGTGCAGGGGCTGGCGATGTTCGCCGCGGCGTTCGTGATCGTCGTCAACCTCGGCGTCGACGTGATCGCGTTGGCGATCGACCCGCGTACGCGCTACCCGGCCCGGGTGGACCAGTGAGCGCCGCCCTCGAGCTCTCCGTCTCGGATCGCGACGGTCGACTCCGACCGCGCCGGCGCCCGCCCCCGCTGACGATGGCGGCGATCGCGTTCACCGCGCTCGTGGTTGTGTGCCTGATCGCGGGATCGCTCGTTGCCCCCCAGGATCCCGATAAGCAGAACGTGCTGCTCGGCGCCGTCCCGCCGGGCTCCGGCCACATACTGGGCACCGACCAGCTCGGCCGGGATGTCCTCTCGCGACTGATCGTCGGGACGCGCCCGGCGCTGATCGGACCGCTGTGCGTCGCGGTCGGCGCCACGCTGATCGGGTCCTCGCTCGGGCTGCTGGCGGGTTTCCGCGGTGGGGTCGTCGACTCCGCGCTACGACGGGTCGCCGACCTGATCTTCTCCCTGCCCGCTCTGCTTGTCGCGGTCGTCGTGATCGGCGTGGTGCAGGGCGGCTACTGGCTCGCCGCGGGGATCCTGTTGTTCCTCTCGATCGCGTGGCAGATACGGCTCGCGCGCGGCGCCACGTTGGTGCAGGCGAGGCTCCCGTATGTGGATAGTGCGCGAACTCTCGACGTCTCTGACCTGCGGATCATGGGCCGGCACATCCTCCCGAACATCCTGCCGATCATCCTCGCAACGTTTCTGCTCGACTTCGTCGGCGCCATGATCAGCTTCTCGGGGCTGTCGTACCTCGGCCTGGGAATCGAAGCGGGAAGTGCCGCGTGGGGGGCGATGCTGGCCGCCGGCCAGGAGCTGATCACCACCAACCCGTGGCTGTCGCTCGCCCCGGCCGTGATGATCATGCTCACGGCCGCCAGTGTGACGCTGATCGGCGACTGGGTCTATGACGTGCTTTCGCGGGGCGGCGAGCAGACGTGAGCGACGCGGACGCTCCGAGCGCGAACGACGACGCTCGTGCCGCGCCGCTGCTCAGCGCGCGGGGGCTGACGGTTGGTGCGAACAGCAGCGGGTACGAGCGTGTGCTGGTGCGCGAGGTCAACTTCGATCTGGGAGCCGGGGAGACGGTGGCGATCGTCGGCGAGTCGGGGAGCGGCAAGTCGATCACCGCGAGGGCGCTGGTCGGGCTGCTGCCCGCCGGCGTCAGTGCCAGCGGGAGCGTCAGCCTCGCCGGAGAGCCCCTGCTGACGGCCCGCTCGCGGATGGTGCGCGCGGTCCGCGGCGGCGCGGATCGCGCTGCTCCTCCAGGACCCGTTCACGATGCTCAATCCAGTCGCAGACCGTCCGGGGACACATCATCGAGTCGCTCCCGCGTGAGGTGCGACGGAACCGAGCGCTCGCGCGCGAGCAGACGCGCCAGTGCCTGCACGAGGTGGGGTTGAGCTACGGGCACGTGGCGGACAGCTACCCGTTCCAGCTCTCCGGCGGGACGCTGCAGCGCGTCGCGCTGGCCGCCGCGCTCGCTCGCGATCCGGAGCTGCTGATCGCCGACGAGCCGACGACGGCGCTCGACGCGAGCGCCCAGGCGGAGATCCTCGAGCTGCTCGGGCGCCTGCAGCGGCGGCGGGGGATGGCGCTGTTGCTGATCACGCACGACCTGCGCGTCGCGTTCTCGATATCGGACCGGGTGCTTGTGATGTACGCGGGAACCATCCTCGAGCAGGGCCCGGCATCGGCGGTGCTCCGGGTGCCCAAGCATCCCTATACCCTCGGGCTGCTGCTCGCCGAGCCGCCGGTGTCCCATTTCGTCGAGCGGCTCAGCGCGATCCCCGGCAACGCTCCCTCGGGCGCTCAAACCCTTGCCGGGTGCGCGTTCGCTGATCGCTGCCGCTGGCGTGCGCCCGTGTGCGTGAGCACCCCTCCGTCGCTGCGGCCGGTCGGTGAGGAACGAGTGTCGGCCTGCCTGCGGCTCGACGAGATCGCGCGGCAGATGCAGGCTGAGCTCGCGGCTCCGCACGGAGCCTCGCCGCCGCCCGCCGGCGGCGCCCTGCAGCCAATCTGCCGGGTTGAGGGCGTTTCCAAGGGCTACCGGACCCAGAAGCTGCTTGGACGCGCGGGGGAGACGGTGGCCGTTCGGGAGGTCTCCTTCGAGATCGGTGAGGGGGAGTCGGTCGGGCTCGTCGGCGAGACCGGCTCGGGGAAGACGACGCTCGCCCGCTGTCTGCTCGGGCTGATCAGGCCCGACGCGGGACGGATCACGCTCGGGGGGCACGATCTCAGCGGATTATCGACGGCTCGACCGCAGGGAACGAAGGCGCGTGCGCCAGCTCGTCCAGGTCGTCTTCCAGGATCCGTATCGGTCGTTGAACCCGGCACTCAGCATCGGGACGGCGCTGGAGGAGTGCGATCCGGCTGCGCCGCGACGGGGCGGGCACGGCGCGGGTGGAGGATCTGCTCTCACTCGTCGGTCTTCCCGCCTCGTACGCCGGTCGGCGCCCCGTGGCGCTCTCCGGCGGCGAGCGCCAGCGTGTGGCGATCGCGCGCGCCGTGGCGGTCGCGCCGCGGCTGCTCGTGTGCGATGAGCCCGTCGCCTCGCTCGATGTCTCCGTCCAAGCGCAGATCCTCGAGCTCTGCGGGAGATCCGCCGCCGCTACGACACGAGCATGCTGTTCATCACGCACGACCTGTCGGTCGTCCGCCAGATGACGGAACGGCTCGTCGTCCTCTATCGCGGCGAGGTTGTTGAGGCGGGAGCGACCGCGCGCGTGCTCGATTCTCCGACCCACCCGTACACGGCGCAGCTGCTCGGCTCGCTCCTCCCCGCAGTGCGCGCGGGGGCGGCCCCGCGCAGCTCGGCATAGTCGGGCGGAAGCCTCGACACTCGTCGCGACACCCGCCAAACTGTCAGCCCTCGGCGGCACCGGGAGGCTGCCGGCATGCGTGGATGTCAGACAAGGAGATCCAGATGCGCAGATCAACGGGACCGGATCGCCGCGCGCGCGTGCGGGGCGTCCGCTCGAGCGCGCTCGGCGCTTTGGCGTGCGCCCTCGCATTCGCTGGGTGCGGCGGGTCGAGCAAGGACCGCTCCACGGGTGCCACGGCGAGCGATCGTGCGATCCCCACGTTCTCGTGGGCGCTCTCGGCGGCGCCGAGCTCGCTCGACCTCGCCAAGGACGGAATGATCGCCCAAGACGCCAAGATCATGTCGCTGGTGACAGAGCCGCTCGTCCGCCAGACCGTGACCGGCGGCTCGATTCCGAACCTGGCCACGTCCGTGCGGCAGCCCGCGCCGACGACGATCGTTTACGACATCAGATCGGGGGTGCGCTTCTCCGACGGGCGGCCGCTGACCGCCGGCGATGTCGCCTGGAGCCTCAAGCACGTCACCGCGCCGACCTCGGCGACGGCCTCGACGCTGAGCGGACCGCCGACCGTGAGCGTCACCGGACCGCTCCAGGTCACGGTCAGATTCGCCACGCATGAGGCCAGCGACAGGGTCGAACTGAACGGCATTAGCTACATCCAGGAGGCGTCGGTCGCGCGCGCGCACGCGAGTGACCTCGGCAGCCCGGGTGCCCTGCCGATCGGCAGCGGGCCCTACGTCTACCACTCGGTGACTCCTCAGAGCATCACCCTGGTGCGAAATCCCTACTTCAGAGGCCCCAAGCCGCTCGTAAGAACACTCGTCTTCCCTGTGATCCCGCAGGGAACGAGCGCTCAACTGGCAATGCGGCAGGGCTCGATCCAGGCGGCGACCGTTGGGGATCTCAAGACCGCCGGCGCGTGGAAGGCCATCGCCGGCGTGACGCTCCAGTCGGCGGAGAACATGAGCTCCAACCTGCTCTCGTTCGACACCTCGAGGCCTCCGTTCAACAACCTCCACGTCCGGCGAGCGGTTGCGTACTCGTTTGACCGCGCCGGCATCGCAGCGGCTGCGTTCGGCAAGAGCGCCACGCTCCTGCAGGCGCTCATTCCCTCCTCGGAACTGGTCGATGTCGCACCCTCGCCATCTGCGCTCCAGCAGTTCCTCTCGAGCCTCCCTGCCTACGGCCTCGACCTCGCCAAGGCCAAGGCGGAGCTGAAGCAGTCGCCCTACCCACACGGGTTTTCGGTGACGATCCCGTATCGCACGGATGTGGCCTGGGTGCAGCTCGCGATCCTCAACCTCGCCCAGAACATGAAGCCGTTGGGCGTGAACGTCGCCGCTCAGGCGGAGAGTCTCAATCAGTGGGGGCAGCAGTTCTTCGAACACCAGATGACGGGAATCCAGGTGCTCCCCAACATCGGCGCCTCAGCGCCCGATCCCAACGACGTCCTCGGCGCGCTGACTGATCCCGTGCTCAAGTCCGGACATCTCAACACCGCGAATTGGGCCCCACCCGAGATGGTCCGCGCGCGCGGGGTAATGCTGAGCTCCTCCGATCCCGCGAAGCGTTGGGAAGCGGTCAAGACGATCCTGCAGATGATCGGGACCCAGGTGCCATACGTGCCACTGTTTTCGGCGCCGCTCGTCTACGCGGTCGCTCCCGAGTACACCTTCACGAAGCCGCTGACCATCTTCGACCTGATCAACGGCGACTGGATCAGCTACCTCCGCGCGACGCGGCGATCCTGAGCGCGCGGAGGGAGCAGAACAGCAAGGCGCGAGACGCGCCGCCGGCGCTCGTTGCGCCGTCTACGTGGGTTCTCCTGAAGAATCCGGCACGTCGCCGGTCCGAGCCTCTCGGCGCTGGCGCGGGCGACCGGATCCAAACCATTGGCGGCTGATGGCTTGAAGGCCACTGCCATCGTCGTCGATGGGCAGCTCGGCGCTCACGGACGTGCCCGCCCCTGGCGGACTCTCGAGCGAGATGCGGCCGCCGAGCGCCTCGACGCGGTCCTTGAGCCCAAGCAGGCCCGATCCGCCGCCGAAGTCGGCGCCGCCGATGCCGTCGTCCTGAACCGAGATCCGCAGGATGCGGTCGTTCGCTTCGACGTCCACGACAACTGCCCGGCGTTCGCGTGCTTGGCTGCGTTGGCCAGAGCCTCGGAGACGACGAAGTACGCCACCGCTTCCAAGGGCTCGGGGAGGCGGCGCTGCACCCGGACGTCGAGCTCGACCGGAAGGGCGGAGCGGCGGGCAAGCGCCTTCAGCGCCGGCCCGAGACCACCCTTGGTCAGGATCGCCGGGTGGATGCCCCGCACGTACTCGCGGAGCTCGTCGGTCGCGCTCGCGAGCCCGGCGGCCACGTCGTCGAGCCGCGCCCCGAGATCGGCGAGCTCCGTGGGCACTATCTCCCGCGCAGCACGCAGCTGAAGGATCAGCGAGACGAGCCGCTGCTGCGTGCCGTCGTGGAGGTCGCGCTCGATCCGCCGCCTCGTCTCATCCTCGGTCCCCACGATCCGTCCACGCGACGCCGTCAGCTCGAGCCTGCGCCTCGGCATTCGCGATCGCAGTCGCAACCAGGTCGGTGAAGCCAGCGAGACGCGCCTCGGTCCCCGGGGGCGCCGGTTCGTCACTCGTTGACCCGACGCCCACCAGGCCCCACAGGCCCCCCTGGACCATGATCGGCGCGGCAACCGCCGAGCGAATGCCGAACTCCGACACTGCCGCCGGGGGGGAGCCGGCGCCGCCCTCGGACCAGTCGATCCGTGCAGGGCGCCCGGTCTCGCGCACGGCAAAGCTGATGCCGGGATCATCGATCGGCGATTGCCACCCGATCGGGACGACATCGCCGCCGGCACTCCACGCCGCAACGATTGTCACGACATCGTCCCCGTCGTAGCGCGCCAGGAAGGCGCGGTCGGCGCGGAGGAGCCGACCCACCTCTTCAGCGACGGCGGCGAACAGGGTCGGCGGCCGCGCCGCTTCCGCGACGAGCGTTGCCACCCGCCGCAATGCTGCCTGCTCGTCGGCGATCTCCGTCAGCTCCTCGCGCGCCTGCGCGTTTGAGATTGCACTTGCGGTGAGCTCGGCGAACGCCGTGAGACGCTCCTCCGTACGGGCCGGCAGCGACGCTTCGCGAGACATCGCCACCTGGAGCGAACCCCAGAGGCGCCCTTCGACGCTGATCGGTGCGCCGACGGCGGACCGTAAGCCGTGGCCGCGCGCGAAGGCAGTGACGCTGGAGTCGTCAGGGGCGTAACGGTCGACTCGCGCGACCCGTCCCGTCTCGAACACGAGCGTGGTCACGTTGTGGCCGCCGAGGGCGTAGCGGCTTCCGGCGGGCACGATCGGGCCTACGCTGTTCCAGGAGCCAACCGACGTGACTGCGCCGTCCACCTCGTACCGGTTGACACCGGTCGCTTCGGCGCCGAACAGCCGGCCGAGCTCTTCGGCGACCGCCGCGAACGCCGCCGCCGGCGGCTCGCCGCGGGCGATCAGGATGGCCACGCGCCGCAGGGCGGCCTGCTCGTCGGCGAGCATCCCCAGCTCCTCGCGCGCGTGCGCGTTCCCGATTGCGGTCGCGACGAGATCGGTGAAGTCGGCGAGCTGGTTCTCGATCCCGTCCGGAAGACCGTGCGGCTGGAGCGAGCCGACCATCATCACGCCCCAGAGCCGACCCTCCGCGCTGATCGGCGCGCCGGCCGACGAACGCGCCCAGCGATGCCCGAGCGCCGTCTCGGGCGTGTCGTCGCCGGTGACGCGATCGACGCGCGCCGGCTCGTTGCGCTCGACCACGAGCGTCAGAACATCGTTGCCGCCGAGCGTCACCCGCTCCCCGACGACGCTCGCGTTACCGTCCCTGCTCCAGCCCCCGACGAACTCGACGACACCGGCGGCGTGATACCGGCCGACCAGAGTGACGTCGGCGGCGGGGACCACGCGCCCGACCTCCTCCGCGACCGCGGCGAAGAGGGCCCCGGCCCGCTCGCCTCGAGCGACGAGCGTCGCCACGCGGCGTAGCGCGGCCTGCTTGCCCGCGACACGGCGCAGCGCCGACCTGCTCACGGCCGAGCCGCTCCAGCTCCTCGCGAGCCGCGCGCTCGCGGTCGGCGAAGCTGAGCATCCGCATCGCGATCGAGGCAACGCGCGCCATTGCGCCCAGCAGCGCGGTTTCCGCCTGCGTCAGGGGATCGGTTCGTGCGACGACGAAGGTCCCGCCGGGCGGGTGCTCGAGCGCGGACGCCGCCGCCGGCCACGCGCCGACGCCCGCGACCTCGAGCCTGGCGCCCGCGGAGCCGGGGCGCACTCGTTCGAGCTCGTCGATGGGGGCTCGCCCCTCCGCGAATCCCACGGCGGCGATGAGATCGCCCCCGCACACGATTGCCGCGACGTCGGCATCGAGCGTCTCGGCCGCCCGCTCGACCGACGCTCGCGCGGCGGCTGCCTCCGTCTCGGCGGCCGAAATCGCCGCGATGAACTGCGCGACGTGCTGGGGCGAGAACGCGCCGTGCTCACCTGCGCGGCGTCCAGGCGAAGGCCCAGGTGTATGGAACCTCCAGTAATCGATGACGTCGACCTTGCCGCTCCACATCGACGGCAGTATCCCTGAGTGTCTGGATCCGGCCACTTCTGGCCGGTCAGCGGATGGGCTGAGCGGACCTCATCGGCGCGCGGGCTGCCCGGTACGCATCGACCGCGTCGAGCGTCTCGGCCTGCAGAAGAGCCTCGGCGAGGCTGTCGAGCTCGTCGCGATGGTCGCGCAGCAGCTCGGTGACCTCGGCGTGGGCATCCTCGACGAGCCGCTGGACTTCCTGGTCGATCAGCCACTCCGTCCGCGGTGAGGTCTCGCTCACGCCGGGGAGGAGCGGCCCGTTCGCGTTGCTGGGGAGGAGTGCGACGGGACCGAGCTTGTCGCTCATTCCCCAACGGCCGACCATCTGCCGGGCGATCTGGGTGAGCTGCTCGATGTCGGATTCGGCGCCCGTGGTGATCTTGTCGTAGACGACCTCTTCGGCGACGCGGCCGCCGAGTGCGACCTTGATCTTCGCCTCGAGCTCTTCGCGCGAATAGGACACGCGGTCGGCGTCGGGGGTTGACAGCGTGACTCCGAGCGCCATCCCCCGTGGGATGATCGACACCTTGCGGACGGGGTCGGCGTCTGGGGTGAGAATCCCGACGAGCGCGTGCCCAGACTCGTGGTAGGCGGTCCGCTCGCGATCCGCGTGGCTGAGCATGATCCCGCGGGGCGCGCCGAGCATGATCTTCTCGAGGGATTCGGTGAAGTCGGCCATCCTGACGTTGTCGTGGTCTCGCCGAGCCGCCAGCAGTGCCGACTCGTTGGCGAGATTGGCCAGATCCGCGCCGACCATCCCCGGCGTGGAGGCCGCAAGCTCGTCGAGGTCGACATCGTCCGCCAACGGGATCTGGCGCGTGTGGACCTGGAGGATCTTCAGCCGTCCGCCACGGTCCGGTGGCTGCACGGCGACGCGCCGGTCAAACCGTCCTGGGCGCAACAGCGCCGGGTCGAGGATCTCCGGGCGGTTGGTTGCACCAAGGACGACGACCGCCTGGTTTGACTCGAATCCGTCCATCTCGGTGAGGATCTGATCGAGCGTCTGCTCGCGCTCATCGTTGGCGCCGGTGATGCCGGCGGAGCCCTGGCGCGAGCGGCCGATCGCGTCGAGCTCATCGATGAAGATGATCGCCGGCGCCGCCTCCTTGGCCTTCGCGAACAGGTCGCGCACCCGGGCCGCGCCGACGCCGACGATCGCCTCGATGAACTCCGATGCGGCGATCGAGAAGAATGCCGCGTGCGCTTCGCCGGCGACGGCGCGGGCCAGCAGCGTCTTCCCCGTGCCAGGCGGACCGAACAACAGCACTCCGTGAGGCATCCGCCCGCCGAGTCGCGCATAGCGATCGGGGGTGCGGAGAAAGTCGACGACCTCCATCAGCTCGGCCTTTGCGTCGTCGATCCCCGCGACGTCGTCAAAGGTCACGCGGATCTTCTGCGGATCGACCCGGCGGGCCTGCGAGCGCCCGAAGTTTCCAAGCGCACCCATGCCACCTGCCGACGCACGACGCGCAAACAGCCAGAACAGGCCTACGAACAGCAACGTCGGACCGAAACCGAGGAGGATCTCCGCCAGCATCGACGTGCCCTGCGCGGTCGACTTCGCGTTCACCTGCACGCCCCGCGACCGCAGCAGCGCAGTGAGCTCGGCGTCGTTCCAGAACGTCGGGACCTCCGTCGAGAACAGCGTCGTCGGCGTTACTCTGGCGTTATCCGGGGGATAGCGGACCCTGCTGGCGAACGTGCCCTGGATCGTGTCGCCTTACTTGTCCGGCGGCTGGGGTGTCAAGTACCGCTCAGGGTTTCTTCGTTTGGAGAGGGGGGCGCAGCGGCTCTCGGGGGGGCGTGAGCGCGTTGGGTTGAGCGGATTGTCTGCGCGCGGGCGCCCAGCCTTACTTCGGTCCACGACCCTCGGGTTGGCTCCGGGGCCGGCGACAAGATGTTCGATGGGGTGATCCCGCCGGGGGAAGCGTTGCGGCCGCTCAATCTTTCTAGGCCGTCCACGCGAGCGTGTCGGCAGCGACAGTGAGGGAGCCGGCCGCGGCGCATCAGTGTGAGTGAGGACTTGACGCGCGCGAACGATCTGCTTGATGGGAAGTTGTCGCGCGATATGTCGGCCTGCTGGCCGGCAATCGTTGCGGCACAGCGGAGCCGAAGCCCGGGTCAAGCGGCCAGGGCATCTGCAGGCTCGTGGGTCGCTGGACGCTCGGTCTTGCGAGCGCTCGCCGCTTGACGCGCGGCGCGCGGCTCCGCTACCGGCCGCTGGTCCGCGGGTGGCGCGAGGGCGTCCTCGCCGAGTTCGCGGAGCGTGTGGTAGCAGCGCTTGAGCAGCTTGCGCGCGAGCGCCAGGCAGGCGCGGTTGCCGCCGAGCCGCTCGGCTGCCTGCTCGTAGTAGTTGCGGTCGGGTGAGCCCGGGCGCCGCGCGGCCTGAGCGGCCTCGTACAGCGCCCAGCGCAGCGCCGGCGGCCCTTGGCGGGACAGGCGCCCGGGCGCGCGGTGGCGGTCGGATTGGTAGACGGTGATGTCCATCCCGCCGTAGCGGACCGCGTCGCGGCTGTTGTGAAACCGGCGGCAGTCGCCGAGCTCGGCGAGGATCGTGACCGCGCACAGCTCTCCGATCCCGTAGTACTGGTCGATCAGTGCTTTGCAGCCGGTCTGGCGGCGCGCATAGAGCGCAGCTCGCGGCTGAGCGGCGCGAGCTGCACATCGAGCGCGTCGATCATCGTGCAAGCGAGACGGTGAGCTGCTGGCGCGCGGCTCGGGCAAGGCCAGCGCTGCGAGCCAGTCGCGGCCGTCGCCCTTCATCAGCTGGCGCCGCTGCGGGCAGCCGTGGTGATAGAGCACGGCCTGGATCCGCTGCTGCCACTCCGAGTGCTGCTCGATCAGCGTGTGACGCAGCCTCACCTGGGCGCGCAGATCGAGGATGTGATCGGGCGGGATCCACGACTCCGGCAGCCGCCCGGCCAACAGCAGCTCGCGGTGATGGCGGGCGTCCGCGCGGTCGGTCTTCGCGCGCTTCTTGTTGCCGCGCCGCGCCGCGGTCTCCGCCGGCTCGGCGAGATGCACCACCGCGCCGACCGCCCGCAGCTCCTCGACAAAGAACCGCCAGCCGGTCGTTGCCTCCAGCGCGACCTCCAACTGCTGGCCCGCGAACCGCTCAAGGAACCGGCGCACCCCAGCCCGGTCCGCCGGCCTCACCCGCGCGCGACTGATCTCGCCGCTGACCAGATCGATCCACTCAGCGGTGATCTGCGCGCGATGCTGGTCAACGCCCATCACGATCGACATCCAACGAACCTCCTTCATCGCGGCACCACCCCGAGCAGGCGAACAACGGCAGCGTCCAGCCCCGACCCATCGATACGTTGGGCCGCGGTCGGTGCCTTCTGTTGAACGGCCGGCCGCGCGGCCTGCAACCCGCGCGCGCCTTACCTATGCTGTTCGACACGAAGGCCCGGCCACCTCTCCATGCCGCGGCCTCACGCGCCCTCCGGGACGCCTCAGAACGGGGGACCCGGATATGACATCTTTCGACGAGATCGACTTCACCGCGCCGGCGTCGAGCTCGTTCAGGAAGTATGGGCTGAAGGGCACCGTCACGCGCGGCTCGGCGCCGGGCCGGGTCATCAGCACCGAGAACCAGTTCAGCGCCAGCAGCACGAGAACGACGATCCAGAAGCCGCGGCGCCGGAACGGCGATCGCGGCTTGCGCTGCTCCGGCATCCCGCGCCCGTCCGGCGCAGGCGCAACCCTCCAGCCGCGCTCGTCCTGCGGCATCGGCGCTGGGGGCACGGCCCTATCAACGGTGCGCCGGCCGTTGAGGTCCTGACGATCGTCATTCATGCCCGGATCCTCGGCGACCGCTGACTGGCCGGCAATACAAACTCGAGCGGGTAGCTAGCCAATCCGAGAATGTCGACTCTGGCTCTCGTCCCGAGTGCCAGCTGATCGCGACCACATGACACACCGGCGAGTCCGTTCAGACCCACGGGTTGATGATGCGAGCGTGGCCGCGGCCACACTCCTCGTGCCGGGGGGCACGCCCGCATCTCAAGCCTATGACCGTTAGTCGTGTGAGCGCTGGCGGCGATGACGCAGCCATCTGAGCGTCAGCAGCCCGGTAATCGCTCGCTTCATGCCTCGCCTTCCATGTACTTGCTTCACGTCTGTACCTCCATTCGCGGGACAACATGACCGCGAATATCGGTGCGAGGACCTCGCGAGCCCGAGACGTAGGCGTCACCTCCGCGATATCGAGCTCGTCTAGCGCCAGGCGCAGCGCAGCCGACGATCCGTGCGTGAGATCGAGGGACTTCGCCGTCGAGACCGAGCGGCGGGAAACTGCCCATCGGTCACCCCGTCGCCGGCTCGAAGATCATGCCAGGCCGGTTCGCTCGCTCACGGGTCGGCGTCGGGGGTTGCGCGGCGTGTGGCCGTTCCTCGGCCCGGGTTTATCGCCTCGGTCGCCTACATCGACCCCGGCAACTTCGCCACCAACATGGCGTCCGGAGCCCGCTACGGATACCTATTGCTGTGGGTCGTGGTGAGCGCGAACCTGATGGCCATGCTGATCCAGGCGATGAGCGCCAAGCTCGGCGTGGCGACGGGCCGCAACCTAGCCGAGGTCTGTCGCGAGCGGTTCAGCGCGCCGGCGAGGGTGCTCATGTGGATTCAGGCCGAGTTGGTCGCGGTCGCGACCGACGTGGCCGAGTTCATCGGGGCGGCGCTCGGCCTCGGCATGCTGACCGGCGTCGCCCTGTTCCCGTCCGCGCTGCTGACCGCCGCGGCGAGCTTTGGGATCCTCGCTCTGCAAGCGAAGGGCTTTCGCCGGGTCGAGGCTGTGATGGCGATGCTGATCGGGGTGATCGTCACCGCATTCGCGTTCCAGGTGGTGGCGGCGAAGCCGAGCGCGGCGGGGATCTGCGCATGGCCTGGTGCCCGGGTTTCGCGGGCGCGCGAGCGTGCTGCTGGCGGTCGGGATCCTCGGCGCGACCGTGATGCCGCACGTCATCTATCTGCACTCGGCGCTCACGCAGCATCGAATCGTCGGCGCCGAGCGAGGCGGCCAAGCGGCGCATCTTCGGCTTCGAGCTCGCCGGATGTCCTAGTCGCGATGGGCATCGCCGGCGCGATCAACATGTGCATGCTGATCACCGCCGCGGCCGTGTTTCACTCCCGCGGACTGAGCGGCGTCGGGAGCTCGCTACCTGCGGTTCATGACATGCTCGGGGGATACCTCGGGCGTGGTGCCGCGCTGCTGTTCGGGATCGCCCTGCTCGCGTCGGGGCTCTCCTCGTCAAGCGTCGGGACGATGGCCGGCCAGGTGGTGATGCAGGGCTTCATCGACCGTCGCATTCCTCTGTTTGCACGCCGCCTGGTCACGATGCTCCCGTCGGTGGCGCTCATCGCCGTTGGTGCGAACACGTCGCAAGCGCTTCTGCTCAGCCAGGTCGTGCTCTCGTTCGGCATCCCGTTCGCGGTGATTCCCCTGGTGATCTTTTGCAGCGATCGCTGGCTGATGGGGACGCTTGTCAATAGGCGGGTTACCACCGTCGTGGCATGGGCCGCGGCGGCCATGATCGTCTGCCTCAACCTCTACCTCGTCGCGCAGACGCTGGGCTGACCATCACCACTCGTTATGGGACGCGTGGTGACCGGTATCGGCCGCTCGGCTGCACTGCCGCATCCTCGGGATCGTCTTTCGAACTTGAGAGGAGCTACTGACATGGCGAAGGCTGTTGGCATCGATCTGGGCACCACGAACTCGGTCGTCGCCGCAACGATGGAGGGCGGCGAGCCGGAAGTCATCGCCAACGCGGAGGGAGCGCGGGTGACGCCCTCGGTGGTGGCGTTCACCGACGACGGTCAGCGACTGGTAGGCCAGGTGGCCAAGCGCCAGGCGATCCTCAACTCGAAGGCCACGATCTACTCGGCCAAGCGCTTCATCGGCCGCCGCTTCGACGAGGTCGACGAGGAGTCGAAGATCGTCTCCTACGACGTGGTCAAGGGGCCAGACGACACGGTCCGCTTCGAGATCCGCGGCAAGCAATACGCGCCGGAGGAGATCTCCGCCCTGGTGCTGCGCAAGCTCGCCGAAGACGCCGGCAAGTACCTCGGCGAGCGCGTCACCGAGGCGGTGATCACCGTCCCCGCTTACTTCAACGACGCCCAGCGCCAGGCGACCAAGGACGCCGGCAAGATCGCCGGACTCGAGGTCCTGCGGATCATCAACGAGCCGACCGCGGCGGCGCTCGCCTACGGGATGGACAAGAAGGGCCAGGAGACGATCCTCGTCTTCGACCTCGGCGGCGGCACGTTCGACGTCTCCGTGCTCGAGATCGGCGACGGCATCGTCGAGGTCCGGGCGACGAGCGGCGACGGGCACCTCGGCGGCGACGACTTCGACAAGCGGATCGTCGACTGGCTCGCCGACGAGTTCAAGCGCGACCAGGGCATCGACCTGCGCACACGACCCGCAGGCCCTCCAGCGCCTCTACGAGGCGGCCGAGCGTGCGAAGGTCGAGCTCTCGACGACGACCCAGACACAGATCAATTTGCCGTTCGTCACCGCCGACGCGTCCGGGCCCAAGCACTTGAACATGAGCCTGACCCGCGCGAAGTTCGATCAGCTCACCGAGGACCTCGTCCTGCGGACGCGCAGCCCGGTCGAGCAGTCGCTGGCGGACGCGAAGCTGACGGCCGACGACATCGACGAGGTGATCCTCGTCGGCGGCTCGACGCGCATCCCAGCGGTCCAAGCGCTCGTGCGCCGGCTGACCGCCGGCAAGGAGCCGAACATGACCGTCAATCCCGACGAGGTCGTGGCGATCGGAGCCGCGCTTCAGGCCGGCGTACTCAAAGGCGAGGTTGAGGACGTCGTGCTGCTCGACGTCACGCCGTTGTCGCTCGGGCTTGAGACGCTCGGCGGTGTCATGACGAAGGTGATCGAGCGCAACACCACGATCCCCGCTCGCCGCACCGAGACGTTCTCGACCGCCGATGACAACCAGACCGCGGTCGACGTCGTCGTGCTGCAAGGCGAGCGCGAGCTGGCTGCCGATAACCGCCAGCTCGGCCCGCTTCCGGCTTGAGGGGATCTTCCCGGCGCCCCGGGGCATCCCGCAGATCGAGGTCACCTTCGACATCGACGCCAACGGGATCCTCAACGTCTCCGCGGGCGATCAGGCGACCGGGAAGGAGCAGCGTGTGACGATCTCCGAGAGTTCGAACCTCGATCAGGGCGACGTCGAGCGGATGATCCGGGACGCCGAATCGCACGCTGGTGAGGACCGACGCCGGCGCGAGCAGATCGACGCCCGCAACGAGCTCGACTCGCTCGCCTACCGGGTCGAGCAACAGCTGCGCGAGCTGGAGGACCGCCTGCCGGTCCACGAGAAGGCCCGCGCCGAGCAGGTGGTTGCGGATGCCCGCCAGGCGCTGGGCGACCAGGCCGGCCTTGACCGCGTCCGTCCGCTGATCTCCGATCTCCTGCAACTCGCGCAAAGTCTGCCCACCGGCGCAGCGGCGGCCGGCGCGGCGAGCGGAAATGGAAGCAACGGCAACGGCGCCGACAGCGACACGGAGGTGATCGATGCTGAGTTCACCCGAGAGTGAGCCCGATCAGCCGCTCGACGACACGCTGGCTCGCGAGCTCGCACAGGTCGAGGACCGCTACAGGCGCGCGCTGGCGGACCTCGAGAACTACCGCAAGCGCGCCGCGCGGGAGACCGAGCGGCGCGTGCAGGAGGCACGGGCGTCGGTGATCTCTGACTGGCTCCAGAGCGTCGACAGCGTCGAGCTGGCGATGCAAATGCAGCCCGACCGCGCCTGCTACGACGGTCTGCAAGCCGTGCTGCAGCAGATGGACGCGGTGCTCGCACGCGAAGGGGCTGACCGGATCGGCCGGATCGGAGAACCGTTCGATCCTGAGCGCCACGAGGCGGTCGCCGTCCAGCACGGCGTGGCGGATGCCGAAGACCGGACGATCGTCGCCGTGCAGCGCTCCGGCTACACGCTCGGCGATCGGGTGCTCCGGCCGGCCCAGGTCACCGTGGCGCGCGCGGGCTGATGGCTGTCGCGTCTCAGGATTACTACGAGACGCTGGGGGTCGCGCGCGACGCCAGCGCCGATGCCATCCGTCGTGCCTATCGGAACCTGGCCCGCAGGCACCACCCTGACGTCAACAAGGACTCCGGCGCCGAGGACCGCTTCAAGGACATTTCCGAGGCCTACGAGGTCCTGCGCGACCCCGAGAAGCGCCAGCGCTATGACCGCTTCGGCGCCAACTGGAGGGCCGGTCAGGACGTGGCCGGCGCCGACGGCTTCGACGCCGGCGATGTCCGGTTCGATTTCGGCGGCGGTGACTTCAGCGATTTCTTCGAGGGGCTGTTCGGGGGCCGTGCCCGCGCACCCGACGGTTCCACGACCGACGGCTTCGAGGCGTTCTCGATGCGGGGAGGCGACCGTGAGGCGGTGCTCGAGCTGACGCTCGAGGAAGCCGCCAGGGGCGGCAAGCGGCGGATCTCGCTCGAAGATGGGCACGAGTTCGACGTCGAGATCCCGCACGGCGTCCGCGACGGGCAGCGGATCCGCCTGGCCGGCCAGGGGGCGCCCGGCATCGGCGGCGGTCCACCGGGCGACCTGTTCTTGCGCGCGCGGCTGCGGCCGCATCCCGTGTTCGATGTCGAGGGCCGCGACCTGTACGTCGATCTTCCGATCTCGCCCTGGGAAGCGGCGCTCGGCGCCGAAGTGCCGGTGCCGACGCTCGAGGGCAGGGCGAGGGTGAGGGTGCCGCCGGGATCGTCGTCCGGCCGCCAGCTGAGGCTGCGCGGCCAAGGGCTCCCGGAGGGCGGAGATCTGTACGCCGTTCTCGCTATCCGGGTGCCCGAGACCCTGGATCGCAAAGAGCGCAAGCTGTTCGAGCAGCTGGCAGACGCGTCGACGTTCGACCCGAGGGCGACGTGATCACCAGCGAGTTGATCGGGGTCGAACAGCTCGCCGACGAGGCCGGACTGCACTCCCAGCTCGTGCGTCGCCTCGCCGGGTTGGGGCTGATCGAGCCCGGCGGCGGCACCGACGCCGCACCGCTGTTTTGCCGCACCGACGCGTTGCTGCTGGCGCGGGCGGTGCGTCTGCGGCGTGATCTCGGCCTGAACTTCGCCGGCGCCGTGCTGGCGTGCGAACTGCTGGCACGGATCGACGAGCTCGAGTCCCATCTGCGCGCTCGCCCGGCGGTGACCCGGCGAGGGCACGAGGCGAGCACGTGGACAAGAACCGGCTGATCCTGAAGACGCAGGCGGCGATGGTGCGACGTGATCGTTCTCTTCAAGGCGCTGACGCTGACCGAGATCCAACAGACCGTCGATCCGCAGCTCGCCGGCGTCTACGCCCGTCTCGCGCGGAGGCGGATCCGGCTCGAGCTCACAGCGGCCGCGAGTGAGCTGATCGCCCGTCCTGGCGGCGTGCTCCAAGAGGCCCGCCAGCTCGTCGCCGGTTGCGTCGTGCTCATGGGCTTCCGCCGAGCAGGTCCATAAGGTGCTCGGCGGTAAGGTCGTGAGTCGCGACGACTTTCGGGTCGATCTGATCGAGGTCAATCGGGTCAGGAAGGCTTGCCAACAGGTCCTCGATGACGCGTGAAGAAAAGCCGGCGCGCTCGACACCTTGGAGGCCTCGGCTTTTGTCGTGGTCCTACCAGCCTTGTTCATCGGACCGGCGTTGCCTGCGTCGGTTGCAGTGCCCTTCTCAATGGTGGTCACCTCCGTCGCCTGCATCTTGGTGATCGTGTACCGCCGGCCGTGCGAATGGCAGCCGCACGAACTCGAAACGATGCCGCACATACGGCGGTTGTCATCGCTGCCAGCAGCCAGTCACCGCTCCAGCTAGCAGGAATTCGCATGTTCCGCTAGCCGGGGTCACTGATGGGCGCTGGCGGCGATGACAGGAGACCGCTCGAGCGGGATCGTTTGTGTCCGAACCACGCACCTAAATCAAATGGAGGTGTGTCCGATGTTTTCGCGTGATCGAGGTAGTTCGGTATTTATGGATGATGCTCGGGCCGTGGCCCTCGAGGAGTGGCGTGAGGCGGCACGGCTGGTGTCGGCGCGGTGGGCGCTGTTCTTGGAGGCTGGGCCGGAGGCCCGTTCGTGGGCGTTCGCTTCGTACGTTGCGGCGCTGGATGCCGAGGAGGCGGCCGCGGCGCGGGTGGCCGGGGCTCTGAGATCCAGGCTGCGGCGTAGGAGAGTCGCGATGGAGCTTCGTCATCTTCGCTATTTCGTGGCGATCGCCGAGGAAGCGCAGCTTTACGCGTGCCGCCGAGCGGTTGTGGGTCGCTCAGCCGGGGTTGTCGACGCAGATCCGGCGGCTGGAGGCCGAGCTGGGGGTCCAGCTGTTTGACCGTCACACGCGTGGGGTGGATCTCACCGATGCGGGTGAGCTGTTCCTCGAGCGCGCGCGGGCGGCGCTGGCCGCGGCTGAGGTTGCGAGCGCGACCGGAAGCGACCTTCAGAGCGGGGTCGTAGGCAGCGTCAGGCTGGGGATCGCGACCGGGGCGCGGTGGGGTCAGACCTCGGCGGTGCTCGAGCGGTTCACCAGCGAGCGCGCCGGCGTTGAGCTGACCGTGGTCGAGGGGCTACGGGGGAACGCTGTGGCGCGATCTGCGCGACGGGCGCCTGGATGCCGTGCTTGCTCCGTCGTGTTTCTCCTCCGCTGATCTGCAGACGGCTTGAGCTTGGCGCCGAGCGCGTGGGTGGTGCTGGTCGGCGGCGGCCATCGGCTTGCCGGTGTC
The DNA here is from genome assembly GCA_963769695.1 of uncultured Solirubrobacterales bacterium. Lineage (GTDB taxonomy): Bacteria > Actinomycetota > Thermoleophilia > Solirubrobacterales > Solirubrobacteraceae > Palsa-465. Next base: position 28,558 of record CAVYMX010000009.1, read on the forward strand.
GGCGCGCTGGCGGCGAAGGATCTGCACGGTGAGCAGATCGCCGTCACGGCCCATCGCGACGGTGCCGGCTATGACCGCGCCCTCGCCGAGATGCTCGGGGAGCTCGGCGTCGCAGCGGCGCTGGTGCGCGGCGCGCCAGGGCCGGCGATGTACCGCGCGGTCGCGGCCGGCGATGTGCTGGCACTCACGACCGCGCCCGAGAGCTCTTCACCCCAACGTGATCGCCCGTCCGCTGGATCCGGCTCGCACGCTCGCGTTCGAGCTGCTTGTGGCGAGATGAGACCGCTTCTGCGGCGCTGAGCGAGTTCGTCCGCGTCGCGGCGGGCACGCGATGGAGCGCGGGTCGCCGACCCGCCGCGCGCTGGCCGCGGTCGCGTGATCAGGGCAGAGCCTGACGATCGAGCAGGTCGAAGCCGGAGCGAGGACTCGACTCGAGACGCTCACGCGTCAGGCGCAGGGCAAGCTCGCCTGCTGTCGGCGGCCGAGGAGGTCAGCTGGCCAAGCGGATCGAGCGCGGCGATCTGAGCGCCAAGGAGCGGATGATCGAGAGCAACTTGCGGTTGGTGTTCGCGATCGCCAGGTCTTATCGCGGTCGTGGCGTGCCGTTCGCGGACCTCGTCCAAGAGGGAACGGTCGGGCTGGTCCGCGCGGTCGAGAGATTCGATCACCGTCGTGGCTTGAAGTTCTCCACGTACGCAGCGTGGTGGATCAGGCGCTCGATGCTTGACGCCGATCGCCGGCTCGCAGGTGATCCGGATCCCGGCAAAGGCCAACCAGCAGCTCGCCGCCGTGCGTCGCGCCGAGGCGGAGCTTGAGCGTCTCGGTCCGCGTCGGGCGTCGAACGCGGCGATCGCAGCACGGACCGGGCTCAGCACGCACGCCGATTCGCTCGTTGCGCTGCGCTGCGCGCGTGAGCGTCTCGTTGGACGAGCCGGTCGGCGAGGACGCGACACCGCTCGGCGACCTCGTCGCTGACGAGCGCGCCGTGGACCCCTTCGAGAACGCGATCGCGGGCGAGGATCGGCGTCAGGTATACGGCGATGCTCCGGCTTCTGCCGCCGCGCCAGCGAGAGGTACTTGTGCGTCGATACGGCTTGGATCACCGGTCGCCCAGAGCCACCAGCAGATCGGGCAGTGGCTCGGAGTCGGCGAGGAGCGCAGTCGCCAGATCGAGCTCGAGGCGCTCCGGCGGCTGCGGGCAGTGGCGTGCCCCGCGGCCCGGGCAGCGTAGGACTAGTCATCACTACCGACCTTCGACAAAGGAGATCTAAATGAGCAGCGCGACGCTCGCCGACCAGTTGATGGAGGTCCTCCTCGAGGCTCGCGTCGAGCGCATCTACGGGGTCGTCGGCGACAGTCTGAACCCCGTGGTCGACGCCGTCCGACGCGTCGACGGGATCGAGTGGATTCACGTTCGCAACGAAGAGGCGGGTGCGTTCGCGGCCGCGGCCGAGGCGCAGCTGACGGGGCGCCTGGCCGTGTGCGCGGGCAGCTGCGGACCGGGGAACACGCATCTGATCCAGGGTCTGTATGACGCCCACCGCACAGGCGCGCCCGTGCTTGCGATCGCCTCACAGATCCCCAGCTTGCAAGTGGGCTTGGACTTCTTCCAGGAGACACATCCCGAGCGCCTGTTCGTGGAGTGCAGTGCCTACTGCGAGCTGATCAGCCAAGCGGCGCAGATGCCGCGGGTCGCTCGCAGCGCGGTCCAGCATGCGCTGGGAGGCGGGGGCGTGTCGGTGCTGGCGATCTCCGGTGATGTGCTGCAGCGCGAACCGGCGACTCCGATCGGCGAGACAGACGTCTTGATCTCAAAGGCGACCGCGAGCCCGCCGGCCGAGCAGGTGCGGGCGTTGGCCGAGCGGCTCAATCGGGCGGACACCGTGACGCTGTTCTGCGGCGCGGGCGTGCAGGACGCGCACGCCGAGGTGATGGAGCTAGCGGGCAAGTTGCACAGCCCGATCGGTCACACGCTTCGCGGCAAGGAATGGATCCAGTACGAGAACCCCTACGACGTCGGGATGAGCGGCCTGCTCGGATACGGCGCGTGCTATGAGGCCACCCACGAAGCCGCCCTGCTCGTCCTGCTCGGGACCGATTTCCCCTACCAGGACTTCCTGCCCGGAGCCCACACCGTGCAGGTCGACCACGATGCCACCCGGCTGGGGCGGCGCACGCCGCTTGAGCTGGCGGTGCACGGGGACGTGAGGGAGACATTGCGCGCGGTGCTGCCGCTGATCGAGCAGAAACCGGACCGCTCGTTCCTGGAGCGGATGCTGCACAAGCACGCGCACGCGCTCGAGCACGTCGTCTCGGCCTACACCCATGACATCGAGCGCCACCTGCCGATTCACCCGGAGTACGCGGCGAAGATCCTCGACGCGGTCGCATCGGAGGACGCCGTGTTCACGGTCGACACGGGGATGAACAACGTGTGGGCGGCCAGGTACATCACACCGAATGGTCGGCGGCGGGTGATCGGCTCCTTCCGGCACGGATCGATGGCCAACGCGCTGCCGCATGCGATCGGCGCGCAGCTCGCCTATCCCGGCCGCCAGGTGATCTCGATGTCCGGCGACGGCGGGCTCGGGATGCTGCTCGGCGAGCTCTTGACCGTGGCGATGCACCGGCTGCCGGTCAAGATCGTCACCTTCAACAACTCCGCGCTCGGGATGGTCAAGCTAGAGATGCTCGTCGACGGGCTCCCCGACTACCAGACCGACAACGGGGGCTTCGACTACGCCGCCATCGCCAAGGCGACCGGCATCCACTCCGTCCGCGTCGAGCGACCGGCGGATGTCGAGGCCGCGCTGGCCGAAGCGCTGGCCCACCCCGGTCCCGCTCTCGTCGACCTTGTCACGGACCCGGACGCCCTCTCGATTCCGCCCCACATCACCACCGCGCAGGTCAAGGGATTCGCGCTCGGCGCGGGCAAGGTCGTGCTCGACGGCGGCGTCGGAAGGATCGTCGAGCTGGCGCGGGCAAACGTCCGAAACATCCCCCGGCCCAGTGAGGTGACGAGGTGAGCACGATGCAAGCCAGCGTTGAACAGCGGGGCGTTGCGCTGCTCCAGGATCCGATCGTCAACAAAGGGACCGCGTTTGATGCCGAGGAGCGGCGGGCGCTCGGCCTGGACGGGCTGCTGCCGCCGGCGATTGAGACGCTCGAACAGCAGGCGCTGGGTGCCTACGAGGCGTTCAGCCGCTACGGCGACGACCTCGCCAAGCACATCTACCTGCGCGCGCTGCAGGACGTAAACGAGGTCCTGTTCTCCAAGCTGGCCGTCGACCACGTCGAGGAGATGCTCCCGCTACCTGACCGCGGTTGACCACCACACGCACTCCGCCCAAGCGGCGCACACACCGAACCAAGATCAATATCACTGGAAACTATGTTGGCCCGAACGCACGGACCTAGGTTTACGCCCCGCCGGCTCCCATGCTCACTGATGTGCCCTACGTCACCTGCGCCCATTGCCGCGTGACCAACTACGTCGCGCTGTCCTACCTGAGCCGAGGCGAGCGATGCCTCGCCTGTGACCAGGCACTCGACCAGCGAGCACGAGCTGCCTGTCCCGCGCTCTTGTTGACAGTCGCCGACCGGAATCGCGTTGCCCCCGACAAGATCGCGCCGAATCATCCGACTGCCCGCGGACCGGATGGCAACCGCAGTGCCGCCAGGGTCCAGCCGGCCTCGACCGCGACATAGGCGACTCCGCGGGCGGGATGGCGCGCGCAACCAGTCGCCCGAAAGACTGCGCGACACGAGCGGGCTCCGCGGTCAAAGGATTGTCGTCAACCCGATCGGCGTTCCCGCACGCTAAGCGACGTGTATATGCAGCGCTGTCGACGGTTCTGCGACGACTGCCCCAGACGATCCAACGTTGGTTCGTACCCACCCGCAGGCGGTGCATATGAGGTCGACGACCAGTTCAAGGTCAACCTGCTCGGGTCGGATCGCCGCGAAGATAACGAGATCCGCGAAACAGCGCTGCAGGTTCTGATCTGGGATGTAGAGGTCCCGTCGGACTCGGTCGACATGACGGTCGACGATTGTCGCGTCACCCTCAGGTGCGACGTCAACTACCAGTTCCAAAGTGAAGCGGCGTACGACGACGTGGCCAGTCTGCACGGCGTCTACGGCATGACGAACGAGATCGTGGTCACCAACCCCTGACGACGCGAATTGCGCGGGAGGGAGCGACCGCCCGCGCAAGCGTTCGCGGATGAAGTGCTCGCTCCCGGCCCACGTGCAGCGGGGTGATCGGCGCGGGTGTGCATGTGCGGCTCGCCGATGATGAAGACGCCCTCACGCACGCTGCGCCCGGTCCCGGTGCTCGCCCGCCGGTTCGATGAGAGCAAGTCGGCCGCTGCTCAGCCAGGCGGGCGTTGACCCGCTTGATCATGCGGCTGCCCGGCGGTCTTGCTGTCCTCCGGCCGCGTGCCTACCCTTGGGCTCGCCGTCGCTCGAGCGCCAGTCGGCAACCGTGTGCCGCAAGCGAACGTAGGCGATCGCGCCCGGAACGGTCGGCAGCCAGTACGAGATTGTGCGGTACGCCAAGACCGCCAGGACGGCAAGTGGCGCGCTGACGCCGAAGGCGAGGAACGAGCCGATCATCCCTCCCTCGACACCTCCGATCCCGCCGGGCAGCGGCAACGTGTTGGCCAGGGTCCCGACGTAGTAGCCCATCACGAGGACGCCTCCCGGAGGCGAGTGCCCGAAGGCGCGAAACGAAGCCCACAGCGCCGCGATGTCGAAACCCCAGGCGGCGAGCACGCCGAGAAACGTGGGATCGGCTGCACGAAGCATCTCGCGCGCCACGGAGAGCCCTGAGCTGACGCTCCTTGGTAGCGCGGCGGCGCGACGCCACCAGCGCTGCCGGCGACCCGTCGACCGCTCTGCCCGCGGTCGGAGGGACCGCTCCAACGGAGCGCTCACCAGGGCCATCGACAACACGATCAGGATCACCGCCGTTCCGAAGATGGCGGGTAGCAGCGTGACGCCGACCGGCGCGCGTCCGGCCAGTGCCCCGAACCACAGGCCAAACCCGCAGATCGCGAGTGCAGCCATGTACACGGAGTAGTTGAGAATTTCGTAGCAGACCATGCCGGTGGCGATGGCCCGCTCGGTGAGCCCGGACGCGCGCAGGGCCCAGACCGTTACCGCCACCCCACCTGCGCCGGCCGTGGCGAACAGCTTCGTCGCAGCGCCGCCAGCCAGGGTGATCTGAGCACTGGCTCCCCAGCGCACACGGCTTCCGAACCTCATAAAGACCCCGCGCAGCAGCACGATCAGGCCGCCGATCGAGACGGCCTCGACGAGGACGCCGAGCGCAAGCCACCAGCCGTTGGCTTCACGCAGTCGGCGCAAGGTCGGGCCGAGCCCGACGATCTGGGGGACCACGAAGTAGATGAAGCCGACAACCGCGGCGCCGGTGAGCAACGAGAGCGCGACCCGCCGGTGCTGCTTGAAGAACCCGGGGGAGTCCGATCGCCCGGTGGCACTGCCAGCGGCGGCAGCCATGCTCCGGCCTCAGGTCACGGCGATCGATAGGCCGATGGTGAGTACCGACACGATCACCAAGATCGCGTAGGTCACCAGGTAGCCACGGTAGTGGCCGATCACCGCCGAGGCCAGGATGGTGATCCCGGCAGACGCCAGGACGCACGCCGTGGAGGTGCCGAACATAAATGGCAGAGCCGGCAGGACCGAACCGACCAGCGTGGCCAGCGCCATCACCCACGCCTTGCGAACGTTGCGCTCCCCGTCAGAGAGGTACTGACCGGCGCCCATGCCCACCGTCGCTGCGACCGCAATGCCGATCGCTCCGGCGATGATGTGCTGCGACGTCGACTTCGTCGCAAGCAGGCCCGCAACCACTCCAAGCGTCGAGGTCATCCCATCGAAGGATCCGAAGATCGCTTCCTTGGCATCGGACTGATCGAGTCCGATGCGCCGTGGCGCATCGTGGCGTGTGTCGTCGGGCGCGTGGCCCTTGATGGTCTGTTCCGTCGGGACGACGCTCATGTCGCCAACCTAGGGCCACGGCGGGGGTCATCCCAGACGGCCTTCGTATGGCGCCAGTGGGAGTCGCTTCTGGTCCCCTGACGGCGGGTTCTCACGCTCGCCGCCCGAGGCCTGCATCGGGCCGAATTGACGTCTCAGGAACACGTAGGCGATCCCGCCGCCGAGCAGCGGGACGGTCAGCCCGACGGCCTCGTACATCAGCACTGCCGCCACCGCGGCGTTGTGTCCGACTCCGTAGACGATCAGCATGCCGGCGATTCCTCCGACCGCGCCGATCCCGGCCGGCAGGGGAATCGAGGCACCCAACGCGCCGATGATGTAGGCCATCATTACCACCGCGAACCCCGGAGCGCGTTGGGTGTGGATCGCGGAAAACGCCGTCCAGAGCACCAACGCGTCGAACCCGAGGTAGGCGAGCGCGCCGAGTAGGCTCCTCATCCGGCCGCGGTGGAACAGGATCTGCTCGGTGCCCTGCACGGCACCCGCGACAGAAGAGATCGAGCTGGCCGCCTTCGGGTGGTCATCGCTCAGACGCTCGGCGAGCTTGGTCGCCCGACGCCCGCTGACAAGCCCGGCCGCGATGCCGCAGACCGCGACGGCCGCCGGCAGGAGCGTCAGGAGCGGGTTCCGCGCACCCGAGAAGATTCCTGCAGCGAGGCCCAGGCCGAAGACGATTAATGCCAGAGCGTCGACGGCGGTATTCAGGAAGCTGAGATTGAACTGGCGCTGGGCGATCATCTTCGGCGGCATCCCGAAGTGCCGCAGGATCCATGCGCCGACGCCGATGCTCGCAAGCGAGCCACCCGGCACGAGCATTCCCCCTCCGAGCTGAGCCCAGGCGGCGCGCATGGCCGTCCGCCCGCCGCGGCCATCGCGCACAAGCAGGTTCTCCGGGTCGACGATCGATCGCCACGACAGCACGAAGCCGAACTCGGACAGCATCTCGAGGGCTACTGCGACGAGGACCCAGTCAGGGGTCACGTGTTCGAGGCTGTGGAGGGCCTGCCGCAGTCCCGGAAGCAGCTCGAGAACCAGGAACGCAAAGACGACCCACCCAAGCACCTTCAGCGCCGATTTCCGCAAGTGACTCCGTGCGGCACCCAGCGCGCGCCGAGTGCGGTGGTGTGCGTACGGCCAGCCTTCGGCTCGATCAGCGACGGCGGCGGCCAAGGGAACCCGACCAGCTCACGAGCCGGTCTTGGCCGCCGGTCGGCCCGTGTGGAGCTTCGCCTTCAGTGCCTCGACCTTCGCGTGAACCTCTTCCTGGTGCTTCTCGTGCCGCGCATGCCGCAGCTCCTTGCGGGCCTTCCGCCTGGCCTCGCGCTGCGCTTTCTCAGCAGCGGCGATCTCCGCTTCCACCGCGTAGACCGATCGCCGGAGGACCGTGCCACCGAGGTGCCCCATCGCGTTGTCGATCACCTCGGGGCTCTGCTCTGTCACCTGCGCCACCAGGGCGGTGTGCCCGGGCCGGACCGACTGAGAGATGTCACCCAGAACCGACTCGCTCTCGTCCTCGCCGTCAAGGTCGAACAACGAGCCGACGAGGACTCCGGTCGTGCCTCCGATGAGCACACCCAGGGGGCCACCGATGATGCCGATCAGCAGCCCGACCAGCCCGCCACCCACGGTCCCCTCCAGGAATTCGTCTCCGACCTCGTCCTTCTCGGCGATCTGACCGTTCTCGTCCCGGGCGACGACGGCAGCGGCCTGAAGGCCCAACTGTCCCTGCGAGTCAAGCTCCTTGAGCCTCGTCATCGCCTCGTACGCATTGCTGTCCTCTTGGAACGAGACAGCGATGACGTTATTCGGGCTCGTTTCGTTGCTGGAGTTGTTCTTGTTACCGGACATGACCGTTCCTCTCGTCGGATGCGTTGACCACGAATCTAGGAGCGCCTTGATCGATGCCAATACACAAAGCCGGCGCTCCTTAGACGACGCGGTGATGGCTCTCGATCCTCAACGTGTTCCTGTTTCTCTTGCAGCCGTCCGGACGTGCTGACAGCGGATCACCGTAAGCAGCACGTCTCACGATTACCCCTCGCCAGCCGAAGTTATCTTCATTCGATCCAAGGGACGGTGCTGTGTCGTCACCGTCGTCGTCCTGACCGCCCTCGGCTTCGTGTTCCTGCTCATCGGCGTCATGTGGATGACGCAGGCGTTCGCCTCGCGCGTTCTCAACTCCCTATGGTGGCTGAGCCTGATCAGCGGAATCCTGACGGCCGTGCTGGCCTTCTGGGTCAGCGGGCAGTTCTTCCTCGAGCGGGCCGACACACTGCTCGTCTTCGCCGGCATCTGGGCTCTGGCATCAACGACATCGTTCCGGGCGTTCCAGATCCGCGAGCTCGCGGGAGGCTGAATCCGGGGTTGCGATGCACGGGATGTGATAAGCGCCAACGCGCTCGATGTGGATCCCGTGAATCTCGGTCTCGAAGCCTGGGAAGCGGGTGTCGTGTTGTTGGCTGGCGGTCAGGTAGCGGACGAGCGCGCTGTCGGCCTGACCGAATCGCTCACCGGGCATCACGACCGGGATACCGGGCGGATAGGGGACGATCATCGCCGCGCTGACCCGGCCGGCGAGCTCGGAGACGCCGACCATCTCGACGCCACCGGACACGAGCTGCTCATAGGCGCTTGCCGGCGTGGTGACGGGCTCGGGCACCTCCGAGTACATCGCTTCGATCAGGTCGGTCATCTGGGCCGAGCGCATCGCCGCGTGCAGCTCGTCTGCGAGATCGCGAATGGTGATCGGCCCGTAGCGCTCTGGATGCTCGGCGACCAGTCGCGGCAGCGCCTCGCTCAGCGGCAGTTCCGAGTCGTGGACGCGCTTGAACTCGAGCAGCTCGCTGAGCAGCGTCCCGGACTTGCCGCGCGTGATCCCCAGCGAGAACAGCACAAGGAACGAATACGAGCCGGTCTTCTCCACCACGATCCCGCGCTCGTCGAGAAAGCGCGACACCAGCGGCGCCGGGATCCCGTGCTCGTCGAGCCGACCGTCAAGTCCGACGCCTGGTGTGAGGATCGTGACCTTGGTCGGGTCGAGCATTGCATGCCCGTCTGCGAGCTGCGAGTAGCCGTGCCAGGACTCGCCCTCGCGCAATATCCAGTGCTCCGGATCGCGGTGGTCCACGGCTTCAGCGGTCGCGGTGTCGTCGGGCTGCCAGAGGCGAAAGCGCCAGTCCTCCGCCGGGGACTTGTCGGCGAGCGTTGCCAGCTCGCGACGGAACGTGAGCGCCTCATGGACGGCGTCATCGACCAGCGCTGTGCCCTGTGGGCCCTCCATCATCCGCGAGGCCACGTCGAGCGAGGCAATGATCCCGTACTGCGGCGAGGTCGAGGTGTGCATCATGAACGCCTCCTCGAGCGCTGCCTGACTCACGGTCTCCTCGCATTCGTGGAGGTGAATCATCGATGCTTGTGAGAATGCGGTCAGCAGCTTGTGCGTCGACTGGGTTGCGAACGTCGCGGCCTGTCCCGGCTTTCGCTTGACGCCCATCGCATGCCGCCCCACGAACAGGGGGTGGAAGTGCGCGTAGGCGAACCATGCCTCGTCGAACAACACCCGCCTGCTCGTCTCAGACAGCGCGTCGAGCACTGCGCTTGCGTCGTAGCAGAGACCGTCGTAGGTCGAGTTCGTGATCACCGCCAGCGCTGCCGTGGTCGTGCCAGCGGGTACCAGCGGATTGGCCGCGAGGCTCGCGCGGACCGAGTCGGCGCTGAGCCCGGCAGGCGGGATCGAGCCGATGATCCCGTACGCGTTGCGCGTCGGATGCAGGTACACGGGGATCGCGCCGGTCATCACGATTGCGTGCATGATCGACTTGTGACAGTTGCGGTCGACGAGCACGACATCACCCCTCCGTGCGCATGCACAGAAGACGATCTTGTTCGCGGTCGAGGTGCCGTTGGTGACGAACATCGTGCGGTCCGCACCGAATGTCTTCGCCGCTTCGGCCTCTGCCGCGCCCACCGGTCCAGAGTGCTCGAGCAGCGACCCGAGTTCCTCGACTGAAACAGACAGGTCGCTGCGCAGCATGTTCTCACCGAAGAACTCGTGAAACGCGGAGCCGACGGGCGTCTTCAGGAACGCCGCGCCGCCGCTGTGGCCAGGCGTGTGCCACGAGTAGCGCGCCTCCTGCACGAACTCCACCAGCGCGCCGAAAAACGGTGGCAGCAGTGGCGCAAGATACTCACGGCGGGCCTCCTCGACCCGGTCGGCGACGAACTGCGGTGTGTCCTCGAGCTTCCACACGTAGCCCGTCACGATCCGCAGCACCTCGGTCGGGAGGTCCTCCGCGGTCGAGCGATCGGCGAGCAGGAAGATCGGGACCGCCCCGTTGCGCTCTCGCACCAGCCGCACAAGCGCGTCGGCAGGCCCCGCGGTGCCGACCATCGGATCGGACCGATCGTGTCCGGAGGCGGGCTCGTCGTGCCCGTCCCAATCGATCAGCACGCAGCTGAGCGACGCCGTCGAGCCAATGATCTGCGTGGCGTCGTCGGGGTCGGTGGCGGTGATCACCCGCGTGCCGTCCGCTCGCAGGTGATCCACAAGCGCGCGCGTGGCGCGGCCCGCTGCCGTGTCGTCGTCGAGCTCGTCGTCGATGAGCAGAATCGGGAAGGACTCCACCAGACGCATCTCAGCCGCCTTGCTTGACGACGTAGGTGAAGTACCGGGTTTGTCCGTCGTCACCGCGCCGCGGAAACACGCCCTGCATCTCGCTCTCGAAGCCCGGGAAGAGGTTGTCGCTCTCCTCGAACAGACGGAGGTAGGCGGTGGCTGCAGAGCCTTCGGCGAAGCGCTCGCCCGGGACCATGAGGGCGATGCCGGGCGGGTAGACGACGATCAAGGTTGCCGCAATCCGCCCGCTCAGTTCGTCGAGCGGAATCAGCTCGACGTCGGCACCGAGGAGCGCGGCGTGTCCCGTCGCCGCCGGGAGCGCAATCTCGGGCTCGTGTTCGGCGTTGTAGGCGGCCCGCTGGAGGACGTCGGCATGGCGGTCGCGCAGGAACCGGTGCATCTCGTCGCAGAGCGCGGGCAAGGTCATCGCGCCGTAGCGCTGTGGGTGGGAAGCGACGAGGTCGGGGAGCGCCTCGGACAGGGGAGCGGCCGAGTCGTAGAGGCGCTTGATCTCGAGCAGCTCAGAGAGCACGGTGGCGGACTTCCCCCGCTCGATCGCGGCGGTCACGAGCAGCAGGATCGTGTAGAAGCTCGTCTTCTCGCTCACGATGCCCCTCGAGCGCAGGATCGCGGCGGGGATCGCTGCCGGGATCCCCCAGTCGTCGAAGTCGCGGCCTTCGCGGATCCCAGGGGTTGTGATCGAGCACTTCGTCGGGTCAAGCATGATGTAGCCAGGTGCGAGACCCTTCAGGTCATGCCAGTCGTCGCCCTCGTGGAACATCCAGCACTCAGGAACGCTCGCCAGCAGGTCGTCGTCGAGGTCGCGCCACCGGGCACTCCTCACCCCGCCCGCGGCGATCGCCCTGCCGATCGACTCGCGGGTCTGTAGCGTCAGCTCCGGCGCCGCAAGGGCCGCCTCGAGCTGCTCCGGGATGATCGTGACGGTGTGCGGTCCGAAGATGTCGAAGAACCATTGCGCCGATCGAGATGTCTCGAGGGCGACGAGCTCGTCGCGGTAGCGCTCGACCTGCTTCCGAAGTGCGATCGACTCGCGCACCGCGTCATCCATGAGCAGAAACCCCTGCCTTCCGCGCATCAGCTCGGCGCCGACGTCGAGCGACGCGATCATGTTGACTGCGGCGAGGTCGAGGTGTGCATCATGAATACCTCGTTGAAGCGATCGTGCTCGAGGCGCCGCGCCTGCCCCTTGATGTGAGCATCTCGGACATGGATCTGGGAGGCCTGGGACATCCCTGCGAGGCACTTGTGCGTCGATTGCGTCGTATAGATCCCGGGATCGTCCGGGCCGAGGGGGCCCAGGCCCATTCCGAACCGGTCAACGTAGAGCGGGTGGAACTTCGCGTAGGCCATCCACGCCTCGTCGTAGACAAGGTAGTCGCACAGGTGGCCGAGCTTCTCGGCGAGGAGGCGGGCGTTGTAGCAGACGCCGTCGTAGGTCGTGTTGGTGACGATCGCGAGGCGGAACGGACGCTCGCGCCGCCAAGCCTCTGGATCGGAAATGAGCGGGTTTGCGCGGATCTGATGCCGGATGTAGTCCTCGTCGAGGTACTGCCAATCGATCGGTCCGATGATGCCGTTGGCATCTCGGGTTGGGTTGAGGTAGACCGGGATCGCGCCGGCGAGCATCAGCGCCCCATGGTGCATCGACTTGTGGCAGTTGCGATCGAATAGGACAAGGTCACCCGGCCGCAGCAGGCTCATCGTGACCATCTTGTTCGATGTCGATGTGCCGTTGAGAACGAAGTAGGTCCGCTCGGCGCCGAACACCTTGGCGGCACGCTTCTCGGCATCGAGCACTGGGCCTTGGTGCTGGAGGATCGAGCCGAGCTCGGGCGATGCGTTGCAGAGGTCGGCGCGCAAGAACTCCTCGCCGACGAAATCGAAGAAGATTCTGCCCAGCGGCGTCTTGCGATAGAACGTCCCGCCGTTGTGCCCGGGGCAGCACCAGACCCAGTTGTAGTCATCGACGTAGCGCTTCAGCGCGCCGAAGAACGGCGAGAGGAGCTCTGCCGTGTAGTCGGCGACGAGCCGCTCGACCCGGCCCGCGACGAACGACGCCGTGTCCTCATGCAGCGAGAAAGCGCCACGAGTGTGCTCGGCGAGCGCCAGCGGCAGGTGCTCGATGTCGCCCCGGCCGGCGAGCACGAGGACTGGGATCTTGTCGCTGCGCTGGTGCAGCTGATCGATGGCGCCGAGCAACGCGCGCTCGTCCTCGAACAGGTCTGGATCGAGCAGCGCCGCGCCGATGCCCGCGTTCTGGGAGATCGCGAACTCGACGTCGGCTGAGGATCTTGCGAGCGTCACGGTCAGCTCCCGCGCCTCGAGGGCGGCGGCCAGGTCGCCCACCGCGGTAGCGGTCACCGAGCCGGTGCCGAGCTCGTGATGCGCCAGCAGGACCGGGTAGTTCTCATAGTGCTCCATTGCCTCGTTCTCCTGCCTGCGGTACAGCGGGTCGCCTGTTGCCTTGGCTCCCCTCGGCCGATCAGGCGTCGATCTCGTTGACGAACGCGTCGTCCTCCCACTGGGGCTTGCGGAAGCGGGCGAACAGGAACGGAGGGATCGCCAGCACGACGGTAAAGCCGACCATCAGGCAGACGTAGAGCGTGTGGTTCCCGGTGGCGATCTGCGACGGCGGAAAGAATCCGAGGAAGAACGCAAACGCGCACCCGGCGATGCCGAAGCCGGCGACGACCCACACGCCGAGCTTGCCGCCGGGGATCTGGTAGGGGCGCGGCGTGTCGGGCTGGGTGTAGCGCAGCCGGATCACAGCGGCCAGCATCAGCACGTACATGATCACGAGCAGCTGCGTGGTCAGTGCCGACAGGATCCAATACGAGGTCGAGATCGTGGGCTCAAACAGGAACAGCAGGGAGAACATCGTGCCGATGCCCGCCTGGATCAGAAGGACTCCGGTCGGGGCAAGCCTCTTGTTGTGGCGCTGGAAGATCTTCGGGTAGTCACCCTGGGCCGAGGCGCGCATGAACCCCTTCGCTGGACCGTATATCCACGTGCTGAGAAGTGCGATTCCCCCGACGAAGACCAACAGCGACATCGGGCGTAGCAGCCAGCCGACACCGAACTTGGTGAAGAAGATCTGGAAGGCCTGGAACAAGCCCGCGTGGAGGTCGATCTGCTTCGCCGGGACGACGAACGCGATCGCGAGGGTGCCGAGCACGTAGAGAACAACGAGCACGACGCAGGCCAGTAGCGTCGCGCGCGGGATGTCCTTCTTCGGGTTCTTGGCCGCGTCGGCCGAGAAGCCCGCCATCTCCATTCCCGCGAACGCGAGCAGGACCCCCGAGAAGAACACGAGGTTCGTGATGTTCAAGCTTGGCACCAACGAGTGCGCGCCCGAATAGGGCGCGGCGAGCGACCGGCCGCTGACCAGCCACCCAATCCCGAGCAGGATCAGCACCGCTCCGGGGAAGATCGAGCCTGCGATCGAGCCCCAGGTACTGATCCGAGCCGAGTCTTTGGCGCCGAAGAAGTTCGCCAGCGTCGTGGCCCAGAAAACGACCATCATCACGGCGAACAGCCACCACTTGTTGCTTGACCAAGACGGAACGATCACGTAGGCGAGTGCCGCGCCGATGAATGCCAGCACAGTCGGGTACCAGACCAGCGACTGCGCCCAGTCTGCCCAGATCGCAAGCGATCCGCGCTTCTCGCCGAACGCCTCCTTGACCCACAGATACACGCCGCCGGCCTTCGGCCAGCCGCTTCCAAGCTCGGCCGCGACCAGCGAAATCGGGATCATGAAGCCCAGAAGCGCCAACGCGAAGATGAAGATCGATCCCCAGCCGTACTCGGCGATCGTCGGCAGGTTCCTGAGGCTGATCACCGCCGCCACATCGATCATCGCGAGGCTGAACATCCCCAGCACCCGCTTCTTTTGCGGCAGCGTGCGAGCCGCCGGGTGCAGCGAACTACGAGCGTTTTTCGCTCGGCCGTCCCCCGATGGGGAGTCTGTGTGAGTCGCGGCGCGCCTGTGGGATTGCGGAGGCCTAGATGGTCGAGCCGGCGACTGAGGCTGCTTGTCAGGCACGGCCATGACGTGCTCCTCGCAGCGGGCTCGAGATCGCGTTCGGCGCACCGCCCGCTTCGCCGGTCACGTGCCGATTCGTGTCTTGGCGGCTGTCGTCGAGGTCGCGGTGCGGCGCCTCGCCGAAGTGCAGCTGGGCGAGCCGCAGCACCTGTCGCTCATCGATGTGGTCGATGTCGATTCGCACATCGGCCACCACCTTCGCCGCGACATCTGGGCGGTGCCTCTCGACGTACGTCACCCAGTGGCACGATGCGTTTGCCTTGCCGTTGCCGTGACCGAAGACGAGAATTGCGCCGGCTGGAGCGAGTTCATCGGTGATCTCCTTCCAGTACTCCGGACTGTCATCCTCGTAGGCCCCGGATGGGTTCCCAGCGTGATGGCGAACCTTGTGAAACCGTCCGCGCGGGTCGGGCGCGACAATGCGCGTTGGTCGCTCACCGGGTCCTGCGTCAGTTGCGTAGATGTCGGTCTCGCGGAAGGCAATGACAGCGACGACGTTCTTGTTGCGGATGAGCTCGGTGGTCTGGTCCATAGTGAGAGTCGGGTCCTTGTTAGACGGATGGTCCGCCGCGCGTGCGGTCGCGACGCTTGTGCACGACCGCGTTGGCTTCTCTGATGGCTCTGCCTTCATCGCCATGCGCAGCCAGCTGTTGATTGGCTACTGCCACCCATTGGCGCTTGTCGACATCGCTCAGGCCCCTGTAGTGCCTCTCGACGTCTTCGATGTTCCAAGGCATTTGGTCACGGTGTCTTAGTCGAGCCCGGCGATCATGTCGGCGCCGAGGATCTCGATCGCAAGATCGTGCGCGGCAGCAGTGTTCGCATTCGCTTCGTGGTTGCAAACCGGGCAGTGGTCGCCGCTGTTACACGCACACGTAGCGAGCGTGGAACCGCCGGTGCAGTCGCATCCTGCTGTTGCCTTGCAGTGGGCACACATCGCACACCTTCCTGTTCGCCTGGGGAATGCGTTGACGCAGCAAGGCTAGGTCCGGCGTCTGCTAGGCCGATACCGACTGAGCACCGACCCCACAGTCGGCGCTTATAGTGCCCGACCGCTGACGAGCCCCCGCGTTAAGTGATCGTCATGCCGGCGAAGAAGAGGCCGCGGCCCGGCGAGTGCGGACGTGCAGTACCAGGGCGTTGCCGACAAACACGCCCAATGCGATCAGCACCATGGTGACCAGGGCGTTGACGATGTTCCCAAGTCCTGCCGGGTTATCGGAGCCGACGAACTGCGCGACGCCGATCAGGCCCACGGCGCCCGGCACGAGCAGCCAGAACGCGGGCATGAGAGTGGCGAGCGAGGGGGGACCTGAGGGGCGGCCCTCCACCCACGCCGCGACCGGAGTCATCGCGAACGCGCCGAAGAACGCGCCCAGTTCGCCGGACAGAAGCTTGCCTCCGAGTTGCTCGCCGATCGACGCGGTGAGCAGGACCACGAGCAGCCAGCCGAGGCTGTGCGGTGGTCCCGAGAAGTGCAGGTAGCAGCCCAGACCGAACACGATCGTTCCGAGCCATGGCGCCCAGGCTCCGAGGGTGTTGATCGGTGTGTTCGTGGTTGCCGCGTCGAGATTGGCGCCCGCCATCGCCGCGCCGATGGCGATCCCGAGCGTCAAGAGCACCATCTGCATCGTCCCGGCGACCAGCCGGCTCGCGCCGCTGATCAGGTGACCGGTCGTCAGGTCCAACGAGGCGCTCGTGAGCAGCCCGCCCGGCAGGAAGGTGACGAGCGGCGGGATCAACGCGCGCAGCGATTCCTGCGTCGCCTTTTCCGGAGCGACGACGAACGCGATCAGGCTCACGAGCGTCGCGGCAGTGATCGGCAGCAGCACCCGTAGCGTCTGGGCGCTGCGAGCCCGCAGCTTGATCAGACCTACCATTGCGCCGAAGATCCCTGAGCCGAGCAGCACGAACGGGGTCGGCTGCAGGATCAGGCACAGTCCCAGCGTGATCACCACATGACCGCCGACGATCCCAACAGGGCCGAACCGGTGTTCGAGGGCTCTGGCCTCCTCCAACTCCCGCAAGCCCTCCTCGGGGCGCACTGCGCCACGGTCCGCCAGACGCGCCACGTGCTCCACGGCTGCCATCTGGTCAAGCCGGAGCTCTGCCTCGCTCGGTGCGGTGGAGTCGAGCGCGACTGGTGCGCCTCGGCCCTCCGCCGCCAGCGTGAAGTTGGGGAGGACGACCACGCGCGCGTCTGGAACGCCGTACACCTGCGCGATCCGGGCCGCCCGCGGCTGCACGAGCCCCTCAGGCGCGCCCGCCTGAGTCAGAGCTTCTGCGAGCTCCACCACGAACTGCACGGTGCGATCGGGCGTCGCGGCCGGGGTCTGTCGCTCCGTGCGGCCTACTGGTCCGTGCATCGGAAGCTCCTGGGGCTGGGTCATCGTGTTCCGATGCGCGCGCGACGGTCGCTGAACGGGGCGTGTTTTGGGAGCTCGAGCTAGTCGGCCTGAGCAGTGACGACGACCGGGTCAGCTCCTCGAGCGTGCTCGACGTATGCCGCGAACTGCTGCTCGAATTCAGACCACCAGACGGGCCCGCTTCCCGGTTGGGGCGGCCGGCCGCCCGGGCCAGGGGGGCCGCCCGGGCCGCCGCCACCCCCGCCCCCGCCCGAATCGATGTCCCCGTCGCCGCTGCTCCCGGGCGCGGGCGCCTGGCAAGCGATGAACAGCGCGATCCCGAACAGCAGGAGTAAGACGGCGATCGAGGCCCAGGCCGCGGCGATCACGGAGCCGCCGGTCGCTGCCGCGCCACGGGGCACGGAGGCGGCGGTTTGGATATGCGCTAGATAGATCGCGTGCATTCGCCAAGTGAGTGCTCTTGAACTGACGTCACAAGGCCACTTACCGACATTCGGGTAGCGCCCGTATGCGAGTGAGTGGTCACACCAATAGGGCATTGTTATGAGGCGCGCGAGAGGCAGTCCGTAAACGTCATGTATGGCGGCGGCCCGGACCCTGTCTTGTCGTCTCGCCGCGTCGATCGAATTAGCGGGTATGGGCTTCCCGATGTTGCCGCCGCGACACGCCGCTCCACCGGCCGCGCTAGCTATGCCATGAGGGGGTTGAGCAGCTCGACGCCGGTCGGGAACCAAGGCGCGGTCAGGATGGCGAAGATGACCGACGCTGGAGCGACGCGCCGAAGCGTGCTCGCTTCGTTGGCCGTGGGTTGCATCGAAACGGTGATGCTGGGGTTGGCGGCCTGGACGACCGGGTCGGTCGGGATGCGATCACAGGTCGCCGCGGCTGCTGCCGACGTGGCGGTTCAGGTGTTCCTGCTCATCGGGGTGCTGAGCAGCACTCGGCCCTCGGATGAAACCCATCCGCTCGGATATGGAGCGGAGCGTTTCTTCTGGTCATTTCTGGCGGCTCTGGGCATCTTCGTCGGAGGCGGCGGATTCGCTCTCGAGGGCGCCATCCGTTCGGCGCTGCATCCATCACCCCTCGGCCATTACTCGATCGCCTACGCGGTGCTGGCCGTAACCATCGTGCTGGACGCGATTGTGCTGGAGACTGAGCTGCGACCGCTACGCAGAGAGGCGGAGCGCCGCCGCATCCCACTGCGAGCTCTGGTTCGTCGCAGCACCGATCCGGCAGCGACTACGGTCGTCGTCGGCGGAGTCTCGGGGGTGATCAGCGGCGTCGTAGCGGTGGCCGGGTTGATCGTCAGCCAGCAGACCGGGAGCGCAACCCCTGACACGGTTGCGAGCACGCTGATCGGTCTGTTGCTCCTGGCCGGCTCGGCGTTCCTGCTGCGCACGAACAGGGAGCTTCTCTCGGCTCGCGGCGTCCCGCTGTCGATGTTGCGCGACATGCGCGAAGTCGTCGCCACACAGGAGGGCGTCGTCGACGTCCCGGACCTGTTCGCCGTCGTGGTTGGGCCCTCGAGCCTGATCGTCAACGGCGATGTCACGTTCGACGACGACTTGGACGTACCAGAGGTTGAGGAGACGATTATGCGATCAGCCATCGAGCTGGGTGAACGCTGGCCCGCAATCGACTACGTGTACCTCACACCGGTCCCACACGCCCGATTCCCGCGCGGCGGACCGTGGTTTCGACCCATGAGCTCAGCAAGACGACGCGATCAGGAGACGGCCGACAGGCAAACCCAGCAGCACGAACGCAAAGCGACAACCACCGAAAGGAACCGCAATGGAGATGAACCCCCAACTCGAAGCCGAGGTTCGCGCAACGCTCAACCGAGATCAGCGGGTCCATCACCCGACCGAGATCGCCATCCTCGGTGACGGCGGGATCGTCCGACTGCGCGGAACCGTCGGCAGCTTCCGGCAGCTCCGGGCAGCGGTCGAGGATGCACAAAGCGTCTCCGGCGTCTACGAGGTCATCGATGACCTGAAGGTGCGCCTTCAGGACCATGATCGTCGTCATGACGATGAGATCCGTGGCGCCGCACTCCAGATGCTGATCTGGGACGCGGAAATTCCCCCCGACGCGGTTGACGTGAACGTCCACGGGGGGTGGGTGACGCTGATGGGCGAGGTCGATCACCAGCACCAGAGCGACGCTGCGTTCACGGACATCGCGTCGATGTGCGGCGTCATCGGCATCACGAACGAGATTAAGGTCATCGCGCGCAAGCACCAGTGAGCCCGGCGGCAGCGCCGCCAACCGCGGCGGGCCGGCGATGTCGCCCCTGTGCTCCGGTCAGGCGGTGACGACAGCGATCTTGTTGGTGATCCCGCCCACGCCCTGGATCCGTGCCACGTCCTCGAACGCGGCATCGCTTTGGAACTGGTGTCTGACCTCACCCTTCAGAGTGACCCAGCCGCTCGTGACCTCGACGTCAACGTGATCCGACGGGACCTCGACGTCCCAAATCAGCGCCTGAAGTGCCGCACCTCGCAGCTCGTCGTCCGAGCGGTCGTCTGCGAACAACTTAACCTCGAGCTCGTCAACCACGTGATGCACGCCGCCGACACGTCGCGCAGCGTCGACGGCGGCGCGACGCTGCGCGAAGCTCGGGACCGTTCCGAGCAGGGTGACTGTCCCACTCACCGCTGACACGGCCACGTCCACTGGGTTGGATATCCGCGGCTCCAGCTCCAACGCTGAGCGCACGCGACTCTCTAAATGCGCGTCCATCAGTCCCTCCTTACGGGGTTTATGCAGCTACCTACCTACGGCCGCTGGCTTCAATCGCCCAGACGTCCGGCGCCGGCGCGCCATGCGCTCCGGTTATCCGCGACAAACGCAACGGAACATGGGTGACCGCAACCGGCTCACGACGAACCCGGACCAGCGCACTAGTACGGGATTGCATTCGCGTCGTCGAACCGGCGGTCGCCCGACCGAGAGCGACGTGCCGTGGCCGGGTTCGCTCCAAGGGACATCCGGCCACCGAGCGCTTGCACTCTGTCTTTCAACCCGAGCGGACCCAAACCGCCGGCGAAGCTGGCGCCACCGGCTCCGTCGTCGCGCACGTCGACGCACAGATACGCGCTCGTCGTCTGCTGTGACTGCGACGGCGACATGCGTCGCATCCGCGTGCTTGGCGGCATTGGTGAGCGCCTCGGAAACGACGCGGCGTCGATCCCGGCCGCGACGCTCTCCAGCTGCGGCGAGCTGTCCGAGATCGGGCGGTACGGCCGCCCGCGCGGCTCGCAGTTGCACCGCGACCATCGCGAGCCGCTGCTGGGCACCGTCGTGGACGGTTACGCTCGATCCGGCGACTGGTCTCGTCGGCGCTGGTGACGATCCGCGCGCGTGAGGCCGTCAACTCGGTCTGTGCCTGCGTGTTGGCGATCGCGGTCGCCGCGAGCTCGGTGAACTGGACCAGGCGCTCCTCGTCGCCGGCCGGGATCGCGCGCGTTGCCGCCCAGGTCGCCACGATCACGCCCCACATACGGCCCTTAACGACGACCGGCGCTCCGACGGCTCCTCCGTGGCCGAGGCTGCGCAGCCGCTGCGACATGGGGCCAGCGTTGTCGTCGTACGCTCGACTCGCGCCGGTCTGCCTGTACGGCGCACCTGCGCGGCTGTAGTGCCTGGGTCGAGCGTCAGCCGCTCCCCGACCGCGCCCGCGAGTGGCAGCCTGCTGTCGGCAGCCAGGAGCGTCGTGCCGCCGTCGGTTTCGAAGCGCATGAGCCCGCAGGTGTCGAGATCGAGACGCGCCTGGTCTCGTCTCGCGACCGCTTCGAACATCTCGGCTGCAGGCACGCCTTGTGCGACGAGGGTGGCCACGCGCCGGAGCGCGGCCTGCTCGTCGGCGATTGCGCGCAACTCCTCGCGCGCCTGTGAGTTGGCGATCGCGGTCGCGACGAGCTCGGTGGAATTCGCCAGCCGCTCCTCGGTGTCGGGGGGATGCGGCTCCTCGCGCCGCGCCGCGACGATCATCACGCCCCAGAGTCGGCCCTCAATCCGGATCGGCGCACCGACCGTCGAGTCACGCCCGATCTCGCCGGCGGCGAACGACGCGGCGGGACCGGAGGCGTCCGCGTACGTGTCCATCCTCGCCGGCCGGCCGCTTTCGAACACAAGCGTCGTGACGTTCCGGCCGCCGAGCTTCACTCTGGCCGCCAGCGCGACGGGATCGCCGGTCCTGCTCAAGCCGCCCGACGAGCGTCGCCGCTCGGCGCCGCGCAGGCTGCTTGTCGGCGAGCCGCTGGAGCTCGTCGCTTCTGGCCTCCAACGAGCTGGCCATGCGGTTGAACGCGCGCTGGAGCCCGGCGACCTCCCCAGTGCCAGTCTCGGGAAGCCGCACAGCAATATCGCCGCGGGCGATCACGTCGGCCATTGCGGCCGCGCCTCGCAGATCTACGGCGATCGTCCGTAGCAGATACATGCTGCGGAGGAGAATGAGGACGACTGAGGCTCCGAGCGCAATCGCGGCCAGCGTGACGACCCGCGACGCGTTCCGGTCGTCGCGCTGCTGGCGTGCGGCGAGCCGCGCGCGCTCGGCAGTTCGGAAGCGGCCGAACTCCGCTCGGAGCGCGTCGACGCGCCGATTGCCCTTTGCAGTGACCGCGACGCTCAGCCCGGAGGCGCGATCTCTTCGCACCGCAGCCACCAGCGGCTCCGTGTAGTCGTCGATATACGAGTTGATGTCGGCCCGAGCTTCTGCGCGCGGCGCGCGTGTTCGGGACTGTCGACCAAAGCTGCTAGCCGCTCGGCCTGCCCGGGTATCGATGCGCGGGCGGCCACCCATGGCGCGAGAAACCGTGGTTGGCCCGTGATCACAAATCCGCGCACCCCGCCCCCGACCGCAATCGCCAGCACGATGCTGGCGATCGCGATGCGGGAGACGACTCCTGCTCTCACTTCAGCTCCGCGCGGAGCCTGCCTGCTGCGGCCAGCCGATCCTATACCGCCCTCACGGGCACCCGAAATGGATAGAGACCGCTCCAATCGGGCCGAATGCGACGGCGCGGGTCACCGCGTCGCGCCGCGGGCGTAGTCGCTCAGGAACAGAGCTTCGGCGAGGGCCATGCGCTCGATCTCGCCGGGGTCGACGCTCTCGTTGGGCGCGTGAATCAGGCAACGTGGCTCCTCGACGCCGATAAGCATGATCTCGGCGTCCGGGAACGTGTTGTGCAGGACGTTGCACAGGGGGATCGAGCCCTCCCTGACCTCCGTGGTGGTGGGCCGGCCGAAGGCCTGCTTCGAGCGCGTTGCTCATGGCCGCGTATGCGGGGCCATCGTTCGCGCCGTGAACGGCTGCTCCTGCGCCTTCCGGCTCGATCTGCACCTTGGCGTGCCAGGGCGTGACGGCGTGCAGGTGGGCGATCGAGCGTGTCCTGAGCCTCCTTGGCGTCGATGCCGGGCGGCACCCGCAGGCTGACGCGGGCGCGGGCCTGTGCCGGGACAGCGGCGGCGGATCCGACGACCGGCGGGCAGTCGATCCCGAGCACGGTGACCGCCGGGCGCGACCACAGCATGTCCTGGACGCGCCGTCTGAGCCGAGCAGCTCGACGCCGTCGAGCACGTGCGCATCGACGCGGAACTGCTCGGGGGGATACGCCACGCCGTGTCCAGTTGGCGTCACTGAGCGAGGCCTTTGATCGTCGTGTTGCCGGCGGCGTCGCGCAGGGTCGAGAGCATGCCGGATCGAGCGCGAGCAGCGCGTCCGGCGCAGGGCCCCCGAACATGCCCGAATGCATCGCGTTCTCAGCGTGCTGACGCTCACGACGACGTTGGCCAGTCCCCGCAGGCTCGTCGTGAGCGTGGGGACGCCGACGGCGAAGTTGCCGGTGTCGGCGACGAGGATCGCGTCGGCGCTCAGGAGCTCGGCGTGGCTCGGGAACGAACCGCTCGAGACCGCCTGTGCCCTGCTCCTCGGAGCCCTCGGCGATGAGCTTGACGCCCACCGGGAGATCTGCCTCGCCAAGCGCCCGCAGCGCGGTGAGATGAACGACGATGTTGCCCTTGCAGTCGGACGGCGCCGCGGCCGTACCAGCGGCCGTCGCGCTCTGTCAGCTCGAACGGCGGGGATCTTCCAGGCCGTGCCGGTCGGGTCGAGCGGCGGCTGGACGTCGTAGTGGCAGTACAGCAGCACCGTGGGCGCGCCATCGGGGGCGGGGATGTGCCCGTAGACGGAGGGATGGCCGTCCGGGGTTTCCTCCAGGCGCACCTCCTGCAGGCCGGCCTTGGTGAACTTCTCGATCACCAGCTGGGCCGCCTTCAGCGCACTCGGAGGCCGGGAATTGGCGCGGATCGGCCACGGACTGGCAGGCGACCAGCGCCGCGAGGTCCTCGTGGGCTTGGCCCATCAGCGCGCTGACGCGGTTTTTCAGCTCGGCCGTCGGGAGTGGTCGTGTGTGTCTGCGTTGGGGTGCTCATCGTGGTCTCCTGTTCAGTCCTGGTCAAGGTTTGTCAGTGGTGAGCATCGAGCGCTGCTCGTGCGGGGGCAGAGGGCCGATGTCGGCCAGGTGCTCGGTGGCACGCCGCAGGTCGCGGGCCAGCAGTTGCGCCAGGTCCTGCCCGAAGCCGTTGCGCACCACCACCCGCAGCACCTGCCGTGTCCTGCAGGTTCGCGGGAAGCGTGTACGCGGGCACCTGCCAGCCGCGCAGGCGCAGCGCCTCGGAGACATCGAACACGCGTGTATGCCGCGACCTTGTCGCTTCAGGCGGAACGCGAACACGGGAATCGTGCTGCCGTCGGAGATGAGCTCGAACGGCCCCATGTCTCGCGATCGCGTCTGCCAGCCATATCGGCGGTGTCGCGGCAGGCCTGCTGCACGCGGCGAAACCCGTCGCGTCCGAGACGGACCATCGTGTAGTACTGGGCCACGACCTGTGCGCCGGAGCGGGAGAAGTTCAGCGCGAACGTGGGCATCGTGCCGCCGAGGTAGTTGACCTCGAACACGAGGTCATCCGGCAGCGCGTCCTTCTCGCGCCAGACCACCCAGCCGAGGTTCGGATACACGAGGCCGTACTTGTGCCCCGAGGCGTTGATCGACTGCACGCGTGGCAAGGCGGAAGTCCCACTCGAGCTCGGGGTCGAGGAAGGGCGCGACGAAACCGCCGGAGGCCGCGTCGACGTGGATCGGGATATCCAGCCCTGTCCGGCCTCGAGCGCGTCCAGCGCGCCGGCGATCTCCGAGACCGGCTCGTAGGCGCCGTCGAAGGTCGAGCCCAGAATCGCGACGACCCCGATCGTGTTCTCATCGCAGAGCGCGATCGCTCCGTCCGCACTCAGGCAGGTGCGTCCCGGCTCCAGCGGCATCTCGGCGCGGCTCGACGTCCCAGTAGCGACAGAACTTCTCCCAGCAGACCTGCACGTTGGCGCCCATGACCAGGTTGGGCCGGTCCGTGGGCTTGCCTCGCGCGCGGCGGCGTTCGCGCCAGCGCCACTTCAGCGCCAGCCCGCCGAGCATGCACGCCTCGCTGGAGCCGGTCGTCGAGCAGCCGGTGGCCTGCTCGGCCTGCGGCGAGTTCCACAGCTCGGCGAGGATGCTGACGCAGCGCAGCTCGAGCTCGGCCGTCTGCGGCGACTCGTCGCGATCGACGATGTTCTTGTCGAGGCACTCCTCGATCAGCACCCGCGCCTGGGGTTCCATCCAGGTGCCGACGAAGGTGGCGAGGTTCAGGCGGCTGTTGCCGTCGAGCAGCAGCTCGTCGTGCACCAGCTGGTAGGCGGTCTGCGCCGGCAGCGTCTGATCGGCCAGACGGAAGCGGGGGACGCTCTGGAGCTCGCCCGGTTGGGCGAACTCGGGCCGGATGCTGACCTCCTCGACCGAGCTCTCGCCGGGCGGGGATGCGTGCAGGGGCATGTCGTGCGATCTCCCGCGTAGCGCTACTTGCGGATGACCGGGTAGTAGGCGTTGCCGTTGACGTAGGTGCGGTAGCGCGGCGAGCTTCGCCGGGCAGTACACCGGATGACCACGAGCTCCTCGCCGTAGAAGACCTGCCGGTCGACGCGGATCGGGCGCGATCCGACCGTGGCGGCGCCGTTTGAAAGCTGCTGGTCCTGAAGCGCCTTGGTGAGTGCTCCGCTGGGGTTGGCGCAGACGGGCCCGCCGGTCGTTCCAAGCACGTCGATCAGCGTCTTGCGATCGACCGGACGACGCAGATGGTGGGACGCTGAACAGGCGCGACGACCTGGTCGGCTCGGTCGCGCGCGAGCCGGTCGTTTTTGCCCGGCTTGTAGATCGCCACTCCAACCGCGGCGAGCACGACCAGGACGGCTCCGATCGCCCATGCCTCGGGTCGATGCCGGTGCGATCGAGGCAGTCCGGAAGGTGGGCTGCCGTTCGACGGCGGCGTGGCGGTGGCAGCTGGGCCGGCGGCCGTCGCTGCAACGACAGCGGGAGCCGCAGCGGGAGCCGGCGCGGGCGCAGCCGATGAGGCCGCCGCCGCAGCAGCGGCGGACGTGCCGTTGGTGTCGGCGGCGACCGCTGTCTTCCAGGACGGTTTGCGCAGGCGGTAGAGCAGCAGCGGCGGCACCACGCCGATCAGCAGGATCCCGACGAGGATCAGCAGGCCGTAGACGACCGGACTGGAATGCGCCGAACTGCGACGGCGGGACGAACCCGATCAGGATCGCGAGCACCGAGGCGAGGCCGCCGACGACGCACCATGCCACCAGGCCGGCGCCTTGTATCCGCGCGGGTGGTCGGGCTGGTTGCGGCGCAGCTTGACCGCCGCGATGAACATCAGCACGTACATGATCAGGTACACCTGGGTGGTCATCACGGAGAAGATCCAGTACGCGCTCGAGACGCTTGGGATGAACGCGTACAGCAGGCCGATGATCGTGATCACGACGCCCTGGGCGATCAGAATGTGCATCTGGATGCCCTCGGCGTTGACCTTCTGGAAGTACCGCGGCAGGTAGCCCTGCTCCCGGCCGATCTTCAGCAGCCCCTTCGAGGGGCCGGCCAGCCAGGCCACCATCCCGCTGAGCGACGCGATCACCAGCGCGATCGCGATCAGCGGCACGAGCACAGTTCAGCGCCGAAGTGGGCGAAGAAGGCGCTGAACGCCTGCATCACGCCGGCGGTGAGGCTGAGCTGCTGGGACGGGATCACCCATGAGATCGCGAGCGCCGGCACGATGAAGATCGCCAGCACGAGCACCATCGCGAGGAGGGTCGACTTCGGAAACTCGCTCGCCGGGTCGCGCAGCTCATCGACGTGGACCGCGTTCATCTCCATCCCGGCGTACGCGAGGAAGTTGTTGACGATCAGCACGACGCCGGCCAGCCCGGTCCAGGCGGGAAGCAGATGCGCCGGCGTTCATCGGCGCGGCCGAGTGGTTGCCCTGGACCAGGTAGACGATCCCCATCACCACCAGGATCGCGCCGGGAATCAGCGTCCCGATCACGGTCCCGTTCGGACGCGAGCTTGGCGATCAGACCCACCCCCCGCGAGGAGACAAGCACGCTGCCCCAGTACAGCACGACGATGACGCTGCCGTGTAGACGCCGCTGTTGGCCAGGTTGGGATCGACGATGTAGGCGAGCGTGCTCGCGACGTAGGCCAGCAGCGCCGGGTAATAGAAGATCGTCATCGCGAACTGGCACCAGATCGCGAGCAGCCCCATCGGCGCGGAGATCCCCTCGGTCACCCAGTTGTACACACCGCCCTTCCAGCCCGAGGCGAGCTCCGCCGAGACCAGCGACGTCGGCACGAGGAACACGATTGCCGGCACCACGTACAGGAACACCGAGGCCAGGCCGAATACGGCCATCGTCGGCGCCGAGCGCAGGCTCGCGACCGATCCGGTGGTCATCAGCGCGAGCGCCGTCCAGGTGATGAATGTCGGCTTCTTGACTGTAACCCGTACCTGCGAAGCCGTGGAGGCAGATCGGGCGCTGGCGGTTGTGTCTAGTGAACTCATGTGACCAGTATCGGTGGCCCAGTTACTGTGACGAGATTGCGCTGCCACCGTCGCCATAGATGCCGGTTATGTGTGCACGGTCGATGTTCCGTCGCCGGACGCGCGGTTGATCTCGGCGGTGTCGGGGCGCGGACTGTCGTCATGTACCCGGTGGCTCCACCAGTCGCGCAGGACGATCTGGATCGCCGCGGCGGTGGGGATCGCGATCAGCGCGCCGAGCATCCCCAGCAGCGATGCGCCCGCGAGCACCGCGACGATCGTCACGATCGGATTGACGTGCAGCGCCTTGCCGTAGACGAGCGGCTGGACCACGTAGTCCTCGAAGCGCTGCCAGACGATGATGAACGCGACCCACACGATCGTCGCGATCGGGAAGTTGACAGTCACCGTCGCGAGCGCCACGACGATCGCGCCGAGCGTCGCGCCGACGAGCGGGTATGAGGTCGAAGAACCCGACGACGAAGCCAAGCGACAGCGCGTAGGGGACGCCGAGGATCGACAGCACGATCCAGGTCGCGAGGGTCGCCAGCACGCTGATCGCGACGTTGCCGAGCATGTAGCCCGCGACGGCCTTGTTGACGTCGATGATCAGGCGGCGGTATCGTGCTCCTGGCGCTGCGCCGGTCAGCGAGAGGCCCATGTTCACGTAGTCGCGGCCGTGCAGCATGAGCAGGAACGTGAGCGCGAGCACCGTGACGAGCTGGCCGATGAAGCTGGAGGCCTGCACGGTCACATCCTTGAGCGGGCCCGCCAGGTGCGCGAGCAGCTCCGGCAGCCGGCGCGCGTCCTGCACGAGCTTGGGCGTGATGTGGTAGCGGTCGTCGTAGTGGCGGAACGTCGCGTTGCGTGCGGAGATCGCGCGCGTACTGCGGGCGCGTCGTGGCGAGAGCTGCTGCACCTCCTTGACCATGCTCGGGACCACGACGTCGCCGACCACCGCCACGGCGGCGATCAGCACCACGTAGATGGCGAGGATGATCAGGCGCGCGGTGCGCGCGCGTCTTGGCCGCATCGAGCGCATCGACGATCGGCAGCAGCGCGAGCGCGAGGAACAGGCTGATCGCGGCCAGCCGGATGACCTCGCGGACGCGCCACGCGAGGTACAGGGCGATCGCGCACGCGATCGACGATCAGCAGGATCCGAATCACTCCGCGCAGCGACGGCGCCGCCAGGCGAACGACGGCGACCGCCGTGGGCGATCCTCGGCGCCCGTCCGGATCTCGCGCTGGGCCTGAGGTCCCGCGACGCGGCTCGGTCGGCGGTTGCTCGGTTGCTCATCCACGACCACATCGCCGCGCTGCTCACAGCCACCCGGCGACGGTCTGCAGCAGCACCACGGCGGACAGCGCTCCCACGACCGCGACGCACACGGTGGCGAGCACGCGGAAGCGCGGACCGTTGGCGGCATCGCCGAGCACCGAGCGGCGGTTGGCGAGGATCAGGATGTAGGTCAACAGGACCGGCGTGATGAATCCGTTCAGCACCTGGGCGTTGACCACGAGCTCGACGAGCGTTCCCGGGCAGCAGGGCGACAGCGGCGCCGATCACGAGCTGCAGCCGTGTAGAGCCCGTAGAAGACGCGGCGCCTCGCGGAGCTTGCGCGACAGCGACCGCTCGACGCCCGCCGTCTCGGCGATCGCGTACGCGGTCGACAGCGGGACGACCGTGGCCGCGAGCAGCGACGCGCCGAGCAATCCGAAGGCGAAGAGCTGCTCGGCGGCGGCGCCGGCGACCGGGCGCAGCGCGCTCGCGGCGGCCTGCGCCGACGGAGCTCAGCGGCCCGGTGCCGCCGATCGCCGCGGCGGTGGCGATGATGATGAAGATCGAGACGACGTCGCGAGAGGATCGCGCCGTTGATCGTGTCGATCCGCTCGCCCGCGGTAGGTCTTCGGCGTGACGCCCTTGTCGACGACCGCGGAGGCGAGGTAGAACTGCATGTAGGGGGTGATCGTCGTGCCGATCAGCGCGACCGCCAGCAGCAGGAACGCGTTCGAATGCAGGAAGTGCGGCCAGAGGAGGTTGCTGAGGACCGCGCCGGTGTGCGGGTGCCCGAGAAACGCCGAGATCGGGTAGGCGAGGAACACGAGGCCCATCACCAGGAACACGCGCTCCGCGCGCGAGTAGTCGCCGAGCACGGTCACCGCCCAGATCGCGATCAGCGCGAGCGGCACCGCGATGTAGCGCGAGACGCCGAAGATTTCCATCGATGCGCCGACGCCCGCGAACTCGCTGACCGTCAGCCCCGCGTTGGCGACGAACAGCAGCGCCATCGCGCCCGCGCCGCTGCGCAGCGGGAACTGCTCGCGGATCAGCGCGCCTAGGCCCTCGCCCGTGTACGCCCCGAGCCGCGAGCACATCTCCTGCACGACGATCAGCGCCACGGTGACGAGCACCATCAGGAACAGCGTCCGGTAGCCGAACTGCGCGCCGGCGCTCGCGTAGGTGAGGATGCCGCCGGCGTCGTTGCCGGCGTTCGCCGCGATCAGGCCCGGGCCGAGGATCGCGAGCAGGCCGAGCAGCCGCTTGAGCCAGCGCGGAAGCCTGGCCACCCGGCCGCCAGCAGCGGGGGTGTCGACAGCGCTCATCGCGCATCCCCCGTGGCGTTGACCTGAGCCTCCCGGAGCGCGGCTTCGAGTTCGCTCGGATGTAGCCGCCTCACCTCCCCCGCCGCAACAGTGAGCTCGAGCCCGGTGCCGGCCAGGCCGGCAAGCTCGCCCCGGCGCCCGCGGTGGTGCTCGCCGTCCGCGCGCGCGGGAGCAAAGGCCGCGATCGATGCCCAGTCGATGACCTGTTCGGGCCGCACGCGGCTGCGCAGGGCCTTCGGTCCGAGCCGTCTCAGCAGCGCCCGCATTCCGACCTCGATGCCCACCGCCTCAACCCGACCGTCGACGGCGGTCAGGTAGATGTCCGCCGGGCGCACGATGTCAACACCTGCCGAGTCCACGACCTGGTTATCGAGCACGTCGTGTGCCAGCGCGACGTCGGCAGGATGACGCTCGACCTGGGTCGCGTAGGCCCTGGTCGCGCGAAGCCGCACCGATCCCGGTGCGGACACCTCGACCCAGCGAGCGCCGATGAGGACATCGCGCTCGCCGGTGCACACGACCAGCGCCGTCATGGCCGGGTAGAACCCACGACGGGTCCATCGCACCACAACGTCCCGCACCCGTCCGATGCTGACACCCCGAGGGTCTGTGACCTCGGTCCCAACGAGAGCGGCGAGTGAGATGAGCGAGCCTTCGAGCTCCCGCGCGGCCATTCTCTCATGCGTTCGCGTCGCCGCCTGGGCTCGCAAGCGCGAGATCGCGTCGGAGCGTGCATGGGTGATCCGACGGCGCTCGCGGCCGGGCAGCCAGGACACCGCGTTGAATCCCATGACGGGATCATCGGAGCGTTCGGCTGCGCTGCGAGATGTTTGCGGCGCGGCCGCCATACGCCTGCGTGCTGGCCGCAGCAGCGTTCGGTAACCGACAGGTATGCCCCGGCGCCGTCCTCGTTCTGGGTCACGCGCGCCCCGGTGCCGATGTTTGACACATGCTCCCGCTCTCCGACGGTATCCGGCCTCGACGCTTTCCGTTTGTCAATGTCGCGCTGATCGCGGCGAACTTCATCGTCTGGATCTTCTACGAGCTTCCTCACCTCAACTCAGCTGTGTTCCATGCGTCGTTTTACCCATGCACCGTCAACGCGACGTGCAACGGGCCCGAACCCTGGGGGGTCAGCTGGTTCACCGCGATGTTCGTTCATGCCAGCTGGGGTCACATCCTCGGCAACATGCTGTTTCTGGCGATCTTCGGCAAGAACGTCGAGGATGCGTTCGGACACGTGCGCTATCTCGGTCTGTACGTGCTCGGCGGATTTGTCGCGGCCCTCACTCAGGCGGTGATGACGCTGATCGGCGGGAGCGCGGCCGACGCGATGGCGCCGATGCTGGGCGCGAGCGGCGCGATTGCTGCGGTGCTCGGCGCGTATTTCGTGCTCTATCCCGAGTCCCGGGTGATCACCCTCGTGCTCGTGTTCCCGGTCCGGATCCGCGCGTGGGTGTTCCTCGGGCTTTGGTTCCTGTATCAGCTCGTCGAGGCCAACTTCGGCTTCTTCGCCGCCCGGGCGAACGGCGGCGGGACGGCGTTCTTCGCCCACGTCGGCGGGTTCCTGTTCGGCCTCCTCGCGGCCGCCCTGTTGGCACGCTCCGGCGTGGTGGAGGCAGCATCGGGCGAGCTCGCGACCGCCGGCGCGACGCGATAGCGGTCGCGGCGCCGGGTGATGTCCGGGCAGCGGCCCGTGAGACCGGGGACCCTGGCCGGAGCCACGGCGCGTCGGGTGGGAGCGCCGGGTTCGACGGCGAGCCTACTCAGTGACGTTCGCTTCGGCGTTCATGCAGTGTGAAGCGCCGGGCCACCCGCGCCACCCTCAACGATTCGCGTCTGTGCGCAGCGTCGTTGCCGATTACAGCCGGAGGTCGCGGTGATCACACAAGGGGACGTCGGTCCGGACGTCTCTTCGACGGGCATCGTCGCGCCCTATGAGGCCGGCTTGTGAATCCGTCGAGGTGGAGGCGCGATAGCGAGCATGCAGGAACGGGGGCCTACCACCCACTGATCGGCCCGGGTGAGCATGCTGACTTGTCAGGCTGTGGCCGACGAACTCTTCGTCCGAACCGACGGTGTGGGCCGCCGGGAGGAGCCTCCCGGAAATGAGTCTGGCTTACCAGCTCATGGCAGCAATCAACCGTTCCCACCGGCTCCTGCGCCACAGTGTCGCACGGGCGCACGGGCTCTCAGGACGCACCCAGCCTCGCCGGCGTCAGCCCCCGGCGGCTGAGTACAGTCTCACCGTTGGTTGGTGGCGACACAAGAGGCCGCCGAGAACGCTGTTTGCACAAATGCCGGGCCTTGCAGCGTGTTGACAACCCGTCGGAATCGCCCGAGATGAGCGACGTCAAGGGCCTTTGGGAGATAACCGTCGCCAGAGAGACAGTCATCTCCCAACCATCTATGAACCACTGTGGTGTTTACAGTTCACAGACCCGGGTCGCGGTCAAAGCGACACCCTCGACAGGGGGCAGGAGTATTCAACACGCCGTCACTCTGTTGCGGCGTTCTGTTGGTTGAGCTTCCGGGGGTGGCCGGCTCTCGCGATGCTGGTCATTGTGGGCTGCAAGCCAGCAGAGCTCAGCAAGGGCGTTACGCGATCTCCGACGATCGGTCTCGCGGGGTTTGCGTTGCGCCGGCGAGGCCTTGTGCGGTCGTGGGAGCCCCATTGGGTTCACAAGCCAGCCTCGTGCGGTTCCGCGAGCGTTTCGCCGAGGGGCGGGCGAACGGCTCAGCGAATCCGCGGGTAGCCGATTCGACCGACGTCGCCGCGGCGACGGGCGCAGTCTGAGGAGTCGGTCGGACAACTCGGCCGCTCGGGCGTCGTGACCGAGGTGGCGCGTGCAGGCGAACTCGCAGCCAAGCTGTTCATCCGCCCGCACACGATCGTGTATCGCCTGCGAAGGAGGCCTCAGCAAGCTCGAGGTCAGCTCGAGGGACCGCCCGATTCTCCGTTCGCCACGGTCAATCCCAGCCCGATCACGAGGCCGGCGGTACCGACGATCATCAGGATCACGCCGACCGTCGCGATGTTGAGGCCGGCGACATTCGCCCTCACGGCGAACTTGAGGATGGCTCCGATCGCGATCGTGAGCAGGGCGACGCCAAATGTCATCATCACTCCGATCCGGAGTCGACGAACACGATTTCGTTAGCGAGCGCCGACGGCGCTGACTTCGCGCCCGTGCGGGGTGACGGCGGCCGCGATGAGCATCATGATGCCGTACACCACGAGATACGCTCCGAACACGACCGCGAGGCTCACAGCACCGATGCCCGGCCAGATGATCAGCAGCACGCCGAGAATGATCGAGAGCACACCCGAAAGAGTCACCCAGCCCGAGTCCGAGCCGCGAATGCTCCATGCGGCGGCGAGTTCCGCGGCGCCGACGACGATCGCCCAGACGCCGATCAGGACCACAAGCACTCCCGCGGTGATGCCGGGATAGGAGATGGCAACGACGCCGGCGGCAATGTCGATCAAGACGAGCAGAACCATCAGGACGCGTTGCGACGCAGTGTCGGACGCATTGAAAAGCCTCACCATCTGTGTGATTGCGTCGGCGAAGCAGTAGATCGCAAACAGCGCGACTGCGACACCGATCGTCACGTTCGGCCACACCAGGCAAGCGATGCCGAGTACCGCCGCGAGCAGACCACGGACTGCTGCGTGGCCCCGCGAAATCGGGGCACCAAAAGCGAGCATGATTCTCCTTAGGACATTGACCGCCAGAGGCTGTTCCTCCGGCCTTGAGCAAACGTAGGTCGCGCTAGTTGGCGCAGCCAAGAACTCAAGCCCCTGCTCGCCAGACCCCGCGGTGATGCCGACGCGGCGAAGGTCGAGTTCGCGCCGAGCTCGATGGTTCCACCGCGCTCTCCAAGGCCGTCGAACTCGGCATGTGTCTTCCCGCGCCAGCGCCGAAAGAAGACCGCGTGTCCGCAACACCCTCTCAGTGCTCGCGTGAGTGTTGCGGCGCGGCTCACGCCGGGTGAGGCGGCGCCTTCGCCACCGCAACGACCGCCTTCGGCACCTCGTCAAGCCATCGCTTGAAGCTCTCGCGGCGGACCAGTGGTTCGTATAGCGAGCCCGGGAAGCGGGACCACACTTGTGACACATGCCGAAACGCCTGGCTCATCAAGATACGACGCGGTCACCACCGGGGCGTATGTCCGACGCTCGCAGCGAGGTCTGGGAGCGTGTCGGGCTGGCGGTCGACGTTAGCCAAAAGACCTTGCGCCGTGTGTGGCGCGAGGCCGCCGTCCTGGTGCTGCTGCTCGTCGGCGTGCTCGTCGTGTACGGGCACCGACAGCAGCTGTTTGGCATCGGCTCGAGCAGCCCATGGGAGACGCCTTTTCAGGGGGCAACCGTGTTGGCGCTCCTGGTCCTAGGTTGGACGATCGCGCGCGACATCGGTCGCGTGGCGGCGCCGACGTTCTTCCGCCGGATGGATCCCGCAACCGCCGGGACCGTCGGCTTCCTGATTCGTCTGGTGACGGTTGCGATCACATTTCTGATCGCGCTTCACATAGTCGGCCTGGGCCCCCGGACGCTCGCGGTCGGCGGCGCGTTCACGGCCGTCGTGTTCGGTCTCGCGGCGCAACAGACGCTCGGCAACCTGATCGCCGGCATGGTGCTTCTCAGCGCACGACCATTTGCCATCGGCGATCGGGTACGACTCCAGGCGGGTGGCGTCGCCGGCTCGGTCGAGGGTGTCGTCAGCTCGCTCGGCCTGCTCTACACGACGCTCGCGATCCCCCCGGGGGAGGACCGCATTCTGATCCCCAACGGCGTGGTGCTCGCCGCAGCCGTCGTGCCGCTCCGCGAGCCCCCATCCGTCGATGTCAAGGTCCGCCTCGCGGCCGGGATCCGTCCCAGCCAAGTCCAGACGATCCTCGACAGCCGGATCACAACGCCGACGCGCGCGAAGGCGACCGTCCTGCTGGAGGAGATCGACGGCGAGGACGTAGTGGTCAGAGTCCAGGCGACGCCCGAGCGGGCAAGCGACGGCGCTCGCCTGGCCGACGAGATCATGGAGGCGCTGACAAGCGTCACAAGCGAGCACGCGCTCGGTGTCGGCAGCCCGATTCGTGAGTCATAGGCAACGTGCCGCGACGAGTTCGTGGCGCGTTTGACGGCTGTCGTATGCCGGCTGCCATCCCAGCTGTTGGCGGGCACGGTTGCAGTCCATCGGCATCGGGACGCGGAGCGCCTCGAGCCAGCCTGCCTGGACCGCGAGCAGCGGCATCCGGCCGGCGATGTTCGCGGACACGTCGATCGCTCGCCTGGGGATCCGGACGGCGTACCAGTCGAGCTCGTCGGCGAGGTCGGACCATCGGACCTCCCCGGCCTCGGCGAGGTTATAGACGCCCGGATGACCCCGCCCCAGCACACCCGCAACCAACGCCGCGGCGACATCGTCGTGATGGACAAGCTGGGACGGCACGCGGTGATCGGGCAGCACCGGCTTGAGCGCGGGGAGCCGTCCGCGGTGACCGCGGAACGCCCCAGCAGCGCGGGTGTCTCGTGGCTATCTTCCTTGTCCGCGCTTGCTTGGCGCCCCAGGGCCTGCGATCGGCTCTTGTGAGGCGAGATCGAACATAGGGCCGTCGATGAGTCAACCTTCCTCCAGCCCTCCAGCAGGAGACGCAGACCCGCCCTCCGGAGCGGCCGACGAGCGTGTCCTGCGGAGAGGCCGCGTTTCGTGGTTGACCCAATCCTCCGTCGGGCAGCGCGCGCGTCTGCGTCGACAGACTTCCCGTCGTCGAGAGCACTGCCTTGCACGCAGTGCCGGTTTCGCTGCCCGAAGGCACCCGGACGCCGATACGACGACGCCGGGCGAACTACTCGCCATCACGCACGCGACGTTCATGGCCGCGGCTCTATCTGAGGGCCTCGTGCTCAGCGGGTCACTCGCGAGCGAGATCGTCGTCGAAGCAGTCTGCGCATTCGCCGGCCCGTTTCCCGAGCGCGACCTGATCGCACTCGATTTCAACGTGTCGGGGCGAGTCCCGGGACTGGGCGGCACAGGTTTTCGCCAAGCGGCTGAGAACGCTCGGAGCCGATCTCTGCGGTCGGTTGCCGCGCGCGAGGACCTGCCAGGGGACCTACAGGCCACGCTGTACTGAGACCGATGCCGGTGCCCGCGTACTCGCTCTCGGCGTGCACGCGCTTGAAAGGACGAAACAGTCGATTGGAGTGGTTGGGGTCGAGCCCGGCGCCGTGTCGCGCACCCGGACGGACAGATTCTGGCCCACGCGCGCACGGCTGACCTCGATGCGAGCGTTCGTGGTGTTGCCGGTGAACTCGAATGCGTCCTCGAGCAGACTGGCGATCGCGATCCGCAGCAGCTGCTCGTCGCCGTGAACCACAGGCCCTACTGAATTCGGACCTTGACCTCGCGCTCGGGGTCCGTGCTGCGCAGCTCGGCGACGATCTCGTGCGCCAGCATCAGGACGAATTCCCGCCTGCGCCACACCAGGACCTCGGTGACGCCTAGCGCGTGCTACTCCGGCTCGTTGCCGGTCGCCGCCTGCTCGGTGGCCGAGTGCTCAACCCTTGG
The DNA here is from genome assembly GCA_963769695.1 of uncultured Solirubrobacterales bacterium. Lineage (GTDB taxonomy): Bacteria > Actinomycetota > Thermoleophilia > Solirubrobacterales > Solirubrobacteraceae > Palsa-465. Next base: position 64,723 of record CAVYMX010000009.1, read on the forward strand.
CCCTGGGCGCGGTGCCGGGTGCGCCCGATACCGTTGATTGCGACTCGCGGCCTCATACGCGTGGGTCTGAAGCCTCGTGGGTGAACGGAGACGAGTTGTCGTGCCGAGCCGCGATGCGGAGCAGTTTGCGAAGCGCGGGCGCGACTCCGACGGCTGGGATCGGCACCTCGACCTCCACGGTGCCGCGTGCCTCGTCGATGATCCGCACCGGGCCAAGACGATCCAGGAGACCCCGCATTTCGTGGTTTTCGACCAGCATCAGCGCCGTGAAGGTTCTAATCCGCTCCTGGAGCGCGCGGGCGCTGATCACCTCCAACAGGAGTGTGCCGAGGCCGCGACCCTGCCAGCTGTCGACTACCGTAAGCGCGATCTCTGCGGTGTCGGCCCGCTCAGCGCTGCGGAGATAATGCGCGATGCCGAGCCCCTCACTGCCGCGTTCGTCGAGCGCGACCATCGCCTCGTGGTCGCGATGGTCGATGTCGGTCAGCTCGTGCACCGTTTCCGCCGTTAGCACAGGCGACGCAGAGAGGAAGCGCCGGTAGCTCGAGGTCGGACTGAGTCGGTAGAAACCGTCCACCAGCAACTGGCCGTCCGAAGGCCGACCCTGCCGAATTCGCACGCGTGAGCCATCCCGCAGCGCAACCGGCGCGCCAAGCGCGGTCAAGTCCTCAACCGAGGCTTCGAGTGCTCTCGTCGGCGCGGATCCTTCGGATTCGATCGAGGGACTTTATCCATGCAGGACAGAGTTTTGGCTACGGCTACGCCGGATCAGGCGGGGCTGGCCGTGTTTCGGTCAGTGCTGTCGCTGTCCGGTGTGAGGAAGTCGGCGACGAGGGTGGCGATTTCGGCGGGACGTTCGAGGAGGAACAGGTGGCCTGCGCCGCGGATGATCTCCAATTGCGCGTTCGGGATGATGCGCGCGAGGATGCGCCCGTTAATCACGGGAACGATCGGGTCGTCGTCGCCGGTGAGCACGAGAGTCGGTTGCGAGAGCCGCCAGAGCCAGGGGAGCCCGGTCCAGAAGCTGATCGCGTAGAGCTGGTCGAGATAGCCGCGCACGGATGGGGACACGGAGAACGGCGCGATCGAGCCGCGCAGCAATGCGTCGGGGTCGCGTCGAGCTTGGCCGCCGTACAGCGCTCCGGCGATGCGGCGGAAGTAATCAGGCGATTGGTAGCGGCGCGGGGTGGCGAGCGCGAGCATCGCGCGCGGGGACCCGGGCACTCCGCCTAACCCGGCGACGCCGGCGCCGGTGGCGGCGAGCACGAGCCGTCGCACACGGCTGGGCGCCTGATGGGCGAGCTGCTGGGCGAGAATCCCGCCGAAGGACACACCCAGGACGTCGACTTGCTCATAGTCGAGGGCGTCGAGCATCAGCTCGAACGTGCGAGCAAGGCCGGGCATCCGTCGCGGCCGTTGGTACCGAGTCGAGCCCCCGGTACCGGGCGCGTCGGCGGCGATCGTCTGCACACCGTGCACGTTCAGCGCGTGCTCGAACGGCGCCGAGAGCTCGAGGCTTGCTCCGATGCCGGTGAGCAGCAGCAGCGGACGCCCAATGCCGCGGATCGAGGTACGTAACCTCACTCCGTCGAGCTCTACGTATCGGATGTCCACCACAGCCGTCCGACATCTCGCCGCCTGCGCCGCCAGCGCCGATCATGTCTCGGCTCCGATCGACGTGTGAATCGTCTCGCCTCGCAGCTGAGAAGGACCGCGAAGTCGCTCATCTAGCGCACCACGTCGAGTTCACCCAGAAGTAGTCCGGTCGCGAGCTTCGCCAACGCGCTCAGCACTCATCACGGATGCCCGCATGACTCCGCACTTTCCGTTCGGCGCGCCGGAGCCAGGCGGTGGCTTCCTGGTGGCTCTCGTGGATGTGCGGGGCGACGTCGCGGCGTTCAAGCACGTGGCCGAGCTTGAGGCGCATGAACGAGCTGGTCGTGTAGCGCGTCACGCCCAAGTAGTGACGCTCAGCCGTGCTGCGGACCGCCTCGGTGTACTCGTCCATGAGGTCGGGTGCGATGTAGACGTTGTCGTAGTTGACGATCGCGTACACCCGGCGACCGATCGCGGCGAGGTAATCATCGATCGTGGCCCAGATCGCTTCGAGCTGCGCCGCGCTCGCGACCGACAATCCCTCAAGGTTAAGGCAAGAACAGGCTCTGCGCTTCGTCGTAGCTGAAGCGCGCCTGTATCGGCTTCACCGAAACATGATGGCTGGGGTCGGAGGTGGCCGCAGATGCCGGCCCCGGTCCTCTGAAGGACGCGGGACCGGCGGACCACTTGCTCACGCGAGACTCACGAACTTGTCGCAGCGGCCTTCTCGTGTCGATGGAGCTTCGCCTTCAGCTCCTCAACCTTCGCATGAATCTCATCCTGGTGCTTCTTGTGCCGCGCCTTGTGCAGTTCCTCGCGCGCTTGCTTCTTCGCCTCGCGCTGTGCCTTCTCGGCCGCCGCGATCTCGGCCTCCACCTCGTCGACCGAGCGCCTGAGCACGGTGCCGCCGAGCCGCGCCATCGCGGTGTCGATGACCTCCGAGCTCTGCTCGGTCACCTCGGCCAAGAGGGCAGTACGTCCGACCACGACCGACTTCGAGATGTCGCTGAGCACCGACTCGGTGTCGTCGGCGTCATCGATATCGAACAACGAGCCAATCAGCACCCCGGTCGCACCCCCGATCAGGACTCCGAGCGGCCCGCCGAGGATTCCGATGATGAGGCCGACGAGCCCTCCACTGGCCATGCCCGTGTAGCTCCCGTCGATCGACCCGTCCTTCTCCATGATCTGGCCGTCCTCACCGCGGGCTACGACGGCGGCGCCCGCGATCTCGAGCTGATGCTGTGAATCGAGTTCCTTGAGGCGGGTCAGCGCCTCGTAAGCGTTGCTGTCATCCAAGAAGCCGACAGAGATCACGTTCTCCTGGCCCAACGGGTAATCAGCCATGGCACGTCCTTTCATCGAATGTGTGACACGGCGAAGCTAGGTCCTGCGCCCGCAACGCCGGCCGCGGCTGCAGTTGCCGCGGCCAGCGCCACGCTCACTTCCCTTGTGTCTCCACGAGTTATCTGAGCCGGTCCGCTCAGCTCTTGACCGCGTCCTGCAGCTCGCTCGCGACCTCATCGGTCGTGGCGTCCAAAGCGCCCTTGACGACCTTTGCAGCTTTGGTCACCGCCTTGTCGAATCCCTGCTCGAGGGTTGGCTCGCCGGCCACAATCAGGGCGGCTTGGTTAGAGCCGAGTTCGCGAGCTGCGTCCTTGAGCTCCTTGCGAGGCAACGTCCCCGAGCCGAACGCTTCGGGAATGACGCGGATGCGCGGACGATCCATTCGTTTGACGATTCGCGGCTCGCCGTTCTCCTGGTCAATCACAGCCGCGTCGTACTTGCCGATCATCGAGTCGTCGTGCAGTTGCTCAAGAGCGTCGAGGTCGGCCAGCGCGTCATCGACGTCGTCGTATACCGCGGTGTAGAGCACCATGTTGTCTGCCATCGGTCCTCCTGGGGTGGTTGGGGGTGTTCGACAGGGGTCGTTGTGCCTCTGCGAAGCAGCGCGATTCGGTTGGGCTGCACCACTCAGTGTCGAGCCGGCGTGGAGCTTCACCAAGTCGTGATCACTATCGCGACCGACGCGTCAGGTTATGCCCGCCGTCGCCCGCGGACAGCGGGCGACGGCACACGCGGCACTCTCTGAGGCATGCGTCCTTACGAACTGCAACCGAAGCCGTTCGGTCAGGACGCCTAGCCTCGACCGCGGCCGAACAGCTGCAGGAAGAAAGTGAAGACGTTGAGGACGTCGACGAATATTCCGGAGGCGATCCAGACGGCGTCATCCGTCCCTGCACGGTGCATGCGGTTGAAGTCCAGGACGGTATAGCCCCCGAAGATCCCGAGTCCGAGCAGCGCGTAGACCACGTTGCCTGCTGGTATCGAGACGAACAGGGTGACGAGGCCGTAGAGGATCAGCGCCAGCAGCAGCAGGAACAGCACGCGATAGCCGCCCGAAAGGTCCGAGCGGATCCCGTAGCCAACACCTCCGAGTGCCGCGACAAACAGGCCGGTCGCGGCCGCCGCCTGCCATACCGCGCCGGGCGCGGCTGACAGACCTCCGCCCAGTCCGAGGCCCAGAAACAGGCCGGCGGCGAACAGGAGTCCGACCGCCGGAGCGCCGGAGTCGCGGACAAAGCTCAGCCCGACGATGCAGAGGAAGCCGAGGATGAAACAGACGAACGACGGGCCTCCGGCCAGGTTGCGGCCCAGATACGCGCCGAGAGTCAGCAGGCCGAGCGTCGCCGCGACGAGGCCCATTACCTGACCGAACACTCCGCTTTCGCCGACCTCTGTGCTGTGTGAAGCTGCTAATGACATGGAGATACCTTTCTTTCTTGGGGGCGCGGTTGACGTGGGCGGTTTGCGCCCACGTCAACCCCAATCCGTCAGGGTGTGATCACCCTGATCTCGTTGGTGACGCCGACGACTCCGTACAGGCCGGCCACGTCGTCGTACGCCGCGTCGCTCTCGAACTGAAAGCTCACGTCGCCCTTCAGCGTGACCCAGCCGTTGTGGACCTTGACATCGATCAGGTCCGCCGGAACCTCGGTGTCCCACATCAGGATCTGGAGCGCAATGCCGCGGATGTCTGCGTCCTCGCGGCGGGCGTCATTGAGCAGCCGGACCTCGAGCTCGTCGAAGACCGCGTCGACGCCTTCGATCTCGCGGGCATCCTTGACGACCACACGGCGCTGGCTGAAACTGCCGACGGTGCCGCGCAACGTCACAATGCCGTCGTCGGCCGAGACCGCGACCTCATCGGGGTCGGGTAGCCGCGGGTCCAAGACCAGCGAATCCCGGATCGAATCTTCAATGGTGGCGTTCGTTGACACGAAGCGCTCCTTTCGTGATTGTTGACGCGCTGAACTTAGGGCTGGAGCCGCGGACTCTTGATAACGCTCGGGCAGCCCGCCATACCCGCCTATTACCGCTCCACGTCCATAAACGAGCAAGAGCTGCGGCGGCCCACCAAGGTCGCCCGGCGACGAGTGCGAGCGCGGCGATCGCAGCGCCCAGATGTACGCGCGTGACAGCCAGCGTGCCCTCAGCCGCTGCCGCGGCAACCGGCGAGATGGAGCGCTCACTTCGCTCACCGTCGTGGCGTGCTGGCGTCCGTTCGGGCGCTGCTTGCCGCTGTCTCCCGCTCCCCGGCTTCCTTCCCCAGAGCGTGCAGGCTCTCGATAGCGATACGCAACCCGTCTTCGTCCGTCGCAAGCATCTCAATCATCGGCTGGCCGAGCTCACCCGCGCCTAAGAGCTCGAGCGCGCGGCGCAGGAGACGGCGTGGCGGCTCTTGCGGGAGCAACGAGCCCGTGGTCGTGCTCGTGTGATCGGTCAGCTCATGGAGGCCGTCCGTGGTTGTGGCGCGAGATCGTGTCATGTGCGCTTCGCTTCGCCCTATGCGGCTCGTGGAAGTTCACTTCGAACTGACGCCGGGAGCGTCGCTCGCGCGCGCTGCGCCCTGACGAGCCTTCCCCGCGCGCCGAGCAACTGCGCGCGGAACTCCGCGACCGAGTCCTGGCGGGAGTCCGGGTCGGGTGCGACGGCCTGGTGAACGGCCGCGAGGAGTCCGCGTGGAAGATCGGGGCGCACCGTGCCGAGATGCGGCATCGCCGGGATAGCGGTGGGCAGCAGGGTGGTGGCGTCCGCATCGCCGGCGCACAATTCGCTCGGGCCGGCGAGGCAACGGTAGGTGACTACGCCGAGGCAGTAGAGGTCCGAGCGCGGTGTCGGTTGGGCTCCCCACAGCACCTCGGGGGCAACGTGCCCTGGCGTGCCCTGCGTGACGGCCGTGTGGGTCGAGTCGACGCCGGCCGTCCGAGAGGCAAGTCCGAAGTCGGCCAGCTTCGCGACGCGGTCCGAGCGGCGGACAAGGATGTTCGAGGGCGACACGTCGCCGTGAACCACGCCTTGATGGTGCGCGTACGTGAGCGCGTCACAGATTTGGGCGACGACGTGGACGGTCTCGCCCAGCGTGAGCCGCCCGCGTCTCTGCAGCAGCCGGCGGGCGTCGAGTCCGTCCACGTACTCCATGACGATGAAGTCACGCGGCTGCACCCCAGCATCCAGAATGGCGACGATGTTCGGGTGCGCGAGATGCTCGCACAGCCATCCTTCATGGCGGAAGCGTTCCACGAACCCCGGGTTGGCTGCGAAGCGCTCGGCAATGAACTTGATCGCCACCTCGCGCTTCAACAACTCGTCGTAGGCGCGGTAGACGATGGCCATCCCACCCGTACCGACCCGTCCGAGCAGCTGATACCGGTCCTGGATCCGGCGACCCGGTCGAACGGGCGCCGGGCCTCGACGGTTGGCATACAGCCGACGCCGCACTGACAGCTCGACGTCGCGTGCCGAGTCCGGCATCACCGCTGCACCAGCGGCCCGGGAGCTCACGGCGCTCCACGCTATGCGCAGGAGCGGAAGTGCCAGCGGCACCAGTGTCATGACGCTCAGCGCCACCGCGAGAATGAAGATCACTTCCACGCAACGAAGCATCTCGCTCGGGCGGGCATCTGTCATCGCCGTCAGCCGCCATTTCCGCCCCCCGCTAGCTGAACCATGCGAGTTCCCGCTACCCGGCACGTTAGGAGGACCGGCGCGAGCGCACGGCGCTTGCTTCCGATGCATCGAACGAGTAGCGTCGCTCGAGTGACATGAGCACGACGGGCTGGTCCACCCAGCAGCTCGCCGAATTCGTAGCGGCCGTCTCCACCGCAGAGAGCGAGTCGGCCGCCGCGATTGCGGCGGTCGATCGAGCGGCCGAAGCCCTCGACGCCGTGGTGGCGGCGATCGTCTGCGACGGCGAGCTCGTCGCCGCCATTGGGTACCCAGATGGGACTGCGCCCTGTGATGAGCTCGCGGCGGTACAGCCGGGGCTCGAAGGGTCCTCCCTGGAGGTGCCCGGCGTCGGCGCGTGTTCGGCGGCGGCGGCGTCGCTCGAGCATCCCGCCGGTGCGCGGCTTGTGATCGCCCGACCGGCGCCGCACAGCCTGACGCGCGAGGAAACCGGCCTGCTGCGTGGAATGGCGCGGGTCGCATCGATGACGATGCGCACGCTGCGGCTCCTCGACAACGAGCGCTTGGCGCATGAGGAGCTCGACCGGCTTGCCGACGACCAGGCCGCGTTGCGCCGCGTCGCGACGCTTGTCGCGAGGGCGGCGGCGCGCGCGGACATTTACGCGGCGGTCGCCGCCGAGATCGCGCAGCGCCTGGGTGCCGACGTGGCGGCGGTACTCAGATACGAGCCGGACGAAACGGCGACGATCGTCGGTGGCTGGAGCGTCCCCGGCCTGCACATCCCGGTCGGCGCCCGGCTGTCGGTCGAGGGTGAGGGCGTGGTCGTGTCTGTACGCCGTACGCGCGGACCTGCTCGGGTTGAGCGCTTTCACGGGCCGCCGGGCTCGGTCGCAGACACGTTTCGCAACCTCGGCGTTCATACCGGGGTCGGGTGTCCGATCGTCGTCGAGGACAAACTGTGGGGAGTCGCGTTCGGAGCCTCGGCGCGGCCGGAGGCACTGCCGGCGGGGAGCGAGGCTCGCATCGCCGAGTTCACCGAACTGGTCGCAACCGCGATCGCGAACGCCGAAGCGCGCGCCGAGCTGCGACGCGTTGCGGACGAGCAGGCGGCGCTCCGTCGCGTGGCGACGCTGGTGGCGCGAGGCGCATCCGCGGATGAGGTCTTCGATGCGGTGGTAAGCGAAACCAGACGAATCCTCGACTTCGACACCACATTCCTGTACCGCCTGGACCCCGACGGAGCGGTGACCGTGATGGCGGCGGACGCCACGCTGCCGGTCGACGCAGCGGTCGGGGACCGCTGGACGCCCCTGCGTGACGGAGTGGTCGAGCGCGTGTTGCACACCGGTCGTCCGGCTCGGATCGACGCCCACGAGGATGAGCCCGGCTCGCCGGGCGAGCAGCTGCGCGCGTTCGGCTACGGCGGCGCCGCCGCGGCGCCGATCGTTGTCGAGGGTCGCCTGTGGGGAGTGATGAGCGCGGCCTGGGCGCTAGGGCGATCCGTGCCGGCGGGCAGCGAGGGCCGCTTGGTGCAGTTCAGCGAGCTGATCGCGACCGCGCTGTCAAACGCAGAGGCGCGGGAACAGTTGGGGCGGGTCGCCGAAGAGCAGGCGGCCTTGCGGCGGGTGGCGACGCTTGTCGCACATGGCGAGCCGCCGAGCGTTGTCTTTGGCGCGGTCGCGGCCGAGGTGGGACGCGTCGTCCCCGCCGCTGATGTCACCTTGGTCGGCCGGTACGTTCCTGATGACGCCGTCGAGTTCGTGGGTGGCTGGAGCCGAGATAGCGACCCCAGCTTCGTCGGAGACCGCGTGGCTCTCGGAGGTCACAACGTGTCCACCCTCGTGTTCGAGCGAGGCGAACCGGCACGCGTCGATTATGTTCCCGATGACACTTCGCCCGCGACGGCGGTCGCGCGCAACTGGTCGCGTGCCTCGGCGGGCGCCCCGATCAGCGTCGAAGGTCGGCTGTGGGGAGTGATGCTGGTCGGCTCACTTCACCGGGACGCGTTGCCCGCTGGGATCGAGCACAGGCTTGCTGCGTTCACCGAGTTGATCGCGACCGCAATCGGGAACGCGCAGGCGCGCGAGGAGCTGCGGCGCGTCGCGGATGAGCAGGCCGCGCTTCTGCGCGTGGCCACACTCGTCGCCGAGTCAGCCTCACCGTCGGCGGTGTTCGCGGCCGTGGCCGCAGAAGTTCGCGGCCTGCTCCTCGTCGACCGCGCCTTCGTCGCGCGGTACGAAGACGACGACGCAGTGACGATCGTCGGCGGTTGGTACGAGAGCGGCGAGAAGGTGACGACGGCATTCCGGCGTTCGTTTGGCGCGCACAGCGTGAGCGCGCTCGTACGCGAGACCGGGCGGCCGGCGAGGGTTGACGAGTACCCGGAGGAGAGCGAGGCGGAGCTCGTGCCCGAGCTCCGCTCGGCCGTCGCCGCACCGATTACCGTCGAGGGCCGTCTATGGGGTCTCATCGGGGTCGCGTCGACGAGCGAGGACCCGCCGCCCCCGTGGACGGAGGCGCGCCTGGGACACTTCACCGAGCTCGTCGCGACGGCGATCGCGAACGCTGAGGCGCGCGAAGAGCTGCGGCAGGTTGCGGACGACCAGACGGCGCTGCGGCGGGTGGCGACACTGGTCGCGCGTGCCGCTCCGGCCGCCGAGATCTTCGACGCGGTCACCGAGGAGGTTCACCGGCTCCTGCACGCGGACCAGACCGGCCTCTCTCGGTACGACCCTGACGGCCTGTGGACGGTGCTTGCCAATCGCGGCGCGATGACCGATGTGATGCCCATCGGCTTTCGCCTCGATCCTGGCCCGTCGATGCCGGGCGTGGCGGAGTTGCTCAGCGGCCGCTCGGTACGAGTCGACGCTGCTCCGGTCGGGACCATCGTTGATGACATCATCCGCGCCGAGCACGTGCAGGCGTGGGTCGCCAGCCCGATCGTGCTCATGGGGCGGACCTGGGGTCAGGTCGCCGTGTTCTCGCGGCGCGGTCCGCTGCCCGCCGGGACAGAGGAGCGCCTCGCCGACTTCACCGATATCGTCGCCACCGCGATCGCCAACACCGAGGCGCGCGACGAGCTCCGGCGGGTTGCGGACGAGCAGGCGGCGCTGCGGCGGGTGGCCACGCTGGTCGCGGCGGGTGCGTCGACCGGCGGAGGTGTTCGCGGCCGTCGCCGAGGAGGTGGGTCGCCTCCTCTCGGTGGACCGCGCGTACGTGTCGCACTACGACACCGACGACATGGTGACCGTGGTCGCCGGGTGGAGCCCGACCGGTGAGAAGGTGCCCGGATTACACCAACAGCTACGCGGCCAGCTGAGCATGCGCGTACGCGAGACCGGCCGCTCGCAGCGCGCCTCGGCGCAGCGGCGACCGCGCGCTGCCCGAGCTCGGGAACCGCTCCGCCGGGATCCGCCGCCCGGCGATCACCGTCGAGGGCCGCCTCTGGGGGCTCATCGGGGTCGCGTGGACGAGCGAGGAGCAACCACCGCCGTGGACACGGAGGAGCGGCTGGCCAAGTTCACCGAGCTGGTCGCGACCGCGATCGCGAATGCCAACGCGCGGCCGAGCTGACAGCCTCGCGCGCGCGAATCGTTGCCAGCGCCGACGAGACGAGGCGCAAGATCGAGCGCGACCTCCACGACGGCGCGCAGCAGCGGCTGGTGACGCTCGCGCTGCGGCTGCGGGCGATGCAAGCGGCGGTTCCGCCTGAGCTCGACCAGGTCACGGCGGAGATCGACCAGGCCGTTGCCGGACTGGATGGCGTGCTCGAGGAGCTACGCAAGCTCGCGCACGGCATCCACCCGCCGATCCTCGCCGAGGGCGGGCTCGGACCGGCGCTGAGAGTGCTGGCCCGCCGCTCGGCCGTTCCGGTCGACCTGGACGTTCGCACGGAGAGCCGTCTGCCGGAGCCGGTCGAAGTCGCGGTCTACTACGTGGTCTCCGAGGCGCTGACGAACGCCGCCAAGCACGCGGATGCAACACATGTCACCGTCGATGTCAGGGTGACCGATGACGTGCTGCGCGTCCGTGTCCGCGATGACGGCGTCGGCGGAGCCGAGTTCGCCCGCGGGTCCGGTCTCGTCGGGCTGAGGGACAGAGTCGAGGCGCTCGGCGGCGGGATCGCACTCGACAGCAAACCGGGCGCCGGCACGTCGCTCTCTGTCGAGCTTCCGCTTTCGCAGCGAGCGGAGCACAGCCGCATCCGGTTAGCCCGCGATGAGCACGTGCCGCTGCGTGAGATCCTCTCCCTCGGCTCCTTCTGCGCCTCCTTGCGACTCCGATAGGCATCGACTAGGCTCAGCATCGCCAGGTTCTTTGATGCCGCCATCGCGTTGGTTTGCCGTCGGGTCCGCCGCCGGGTACGAGCCGGAGGCTGCGGCGCGAGCGGCCGACCAGGCACTGTTGCACGACGACGCGAAGCTGGTGGTGGTCTTCTGTTCCTCGTCCCACGATCTCCCAGTCCTCCTGCGCCGCGTCCGGGCACGCTCCGGGGCTGTGCCGCTCGTCGGTTGCACGACTGCCGGCGAGATCGTCAGCGGGAACGAGGAGGCAAGCGTGGTCGTGGCAGCTCTCGGCGGGGATGGCTTCGCGATTCACACCGCCGTCGCCACCGACGCGTCCCGTGATCTTCGCTCCGCGGGGGCGCGGGCGGCGCGCTGTCTCATCTCCGACGAGGAGCGGCCGTACCGGGCGCTGATGCTGTTGACCGACGGTCTCGCAGGCGACCAGCAGGAGATCGTGCGCGGTGCCTACGGGGTTCTCGGGGCTGGCGTCCCGTTGGTCGGAGGCTGCGCCGGCGATGACCTGAAGATGACAAAGACATTCCAGCTGTACGACGACCGCGTCCTCAGCGATTCCGTTCTCGGCGCGGGGATCGCCTCCGATGCCCCACTTGGAATTGGTGTGCGTCACGGCTGGCGCGCGGTTGGGGATCCGATGCTCGTGACCCGGAGCAACGGTAATCGTGTCTACACGCTCGACGACCGCCCCGCGCTCGATGTCTACCTCGAGCGCCTCGGCACGCAACCGGACGACCTGGATGAGGAAGCGTTGACACAACTCGCGCTCACCCACCCGCTCGGCGTGAGCCGTCCAGCGGGGGAGGAGCAAGTCCGCTTCATCGGCGGTGGGGACTTCGGGGAACGCTCGCTGGGCTGCATCGCGGCGGTTCCGCAGGGCGCACTCGTGCGCATCATGGAGGGCGACGCGAGATCTGTGCTGGACGCAACAGATGCGGCGTGCCATGACTCTCTGGCCGCCCTGCAGGGGCGTCCGCCGCTCGGCATCCTCGCGTTTGACTGCGTCGCGAGACGCGGCGTGCTCGGTGAGGATCGGATCCAGACGGAGATCGGCCGGCTTGTTGCACGCGCCGGCGATGCGCCGGTCGCGGGCTTCTACACCTACGGCGAGATTGCAAGAACACGCGGGATGCGGCGGGTTCCACAACCAGACCCTCGTCGTACTCTCGATCGGCTGACGGTGGTGTGCTGCGGATGAGTGCTGACGGGGATCTGCTCGGCGAATCATCAGGGGGGAAGAAGCGCAGCAGCGTGGTCCTCGCCGAGGATGACATTCTGTTGCGCGAGGGTCTCGCGAGCCTGCTCGAACGCGCCCGGTTCGAGATCGCGGGCCAGGCAGGCAATGCCGCCCAACTGCTCGAAATCGTGCGCGACCGACGGCCGGATCTCGCGCTTGTGGACATCCGCATGCCACCGACCTACTCAACTGAGGGTCTTGATGCGGCACACCGGATCCGCGAAGAGTTTCCCGAAGTGGGCATCGCAGTGCTGTCGGCCCACGTCGAAGTTGAGCACGCGATGAAACTGCTTGAGAGCGGCGAGCGCACCGGCTACCTGCTCAAGAGTCGCGTCACAGACGTGGAGGGGTTCGTCGAAACGCTTGAGCTGATCGTCAAGGGCGGCTCGGTCGTCGATCCCGCCTTGGTACAGGAGCTGGTGGCGACGCGCCGTAGGCACGACCCGCTCGCCGAGCTCAGCGAGCGCGAGCGCGAAGTGCTCGCGCTGATGGCGGAAGGACGCTCAAACGCCGGCATCGCCCGGCGGCTGTGGGTGACCGAGGGCACGGTCGAGAAGCATGTGCGCAGCATCCTCGCCAAGCTGCCTTTGCCGTCAACCGGCGACGATCACCGCCGCGTACTGGCGGTCATTGCGTACTTGGACTCTCGCTGACCCAAGCCGTTCGAGCCGGTGTCACGTCAATCGCAGAAGCTCCCCGACCCTGGCAGGCGAGAGCTCGGACTTGGGGATGAAACCGAGCACCGGACTCTCCGCGATGAGATCCGCAAAGTCGTCTTCCGGATGCGCTGAGATCAAGATCAGCTTCGGAGTCGGATTCCCCGCACGGCCGGCCAATTGCCGCGCCACATCGAACCCGTTGTCGTGACCGAGGTCGATGTCGAGCAAGACGAAGTCTGGCTCCACTTCGTCGGCAGTCTGAACCGCCTCGGCAGCGGTTGCCGCCTCGGCGACGACCGTGAAGTCGCCTCCTCCCTCCAGGATCACGCGTGCCGCCGCCAGGAACTCGGCATTGTCGTCCACGATCAGGCAGCGCAAAGACACGACGTCCAGGATCGCAGGCCTGGCGCGGGCGCGCATTGCAGCTAGCGGTAATTCGCGCAATCGCTTCCGGCTAGCGGGGGGAGCACAAGTGCAGTTCGCAGGGTTCGCGAATTGTCGCTGGCGGCGATGACAGGACGTCGAAACGGAAGCGATTGTTCAGTCCGAGAACGACGACGATCGAGCCCTGGAGGATCCTGATGGCGTATGTCCAATGTATGCACTGCAGGCGGGGCGCTGTCACCGGCGCCTATGTGCCCGGTACCGCGTACTGCGCACGCTGTGACGCGAGGCTGCCAAACCCGGCCGAGTGTGCGACGTCCGCGGAACTTCACCTCCGACTCTTGCCTGTGTCGATCACGCGCTCGCGCGCGGCGGGCGCAGGGGACGGTTGGGACCGCGTGGTTGCGTGAGAGCTCGGTGGCCGAGCGCCTGGTCGCGCGTCGTCGACCGGCACTGAGCCCGTTCCCGGTGCATTGCCAACGGGTTCTCGATGCGTCACGATGGCGGTCGGGGTGAACCGCATACGGTCCCGAAGCATCGGCTCGCGTCGGCTTGCCATCACCGGGGTGATCGTGGTGTTCAGCGTAGCCGGATATCTTCTCGCCGCGGCCGCGGTTCGCAGCGACCGCAGAGCCGCGGCCGCACGTGACGCGGCGCTTGCCAGCAGGCGCGTGCAGGTACTGCTGGAACATGCCCGTGTGTACGTCAACGGACTCGCAGGGCTGCTGGCCAGCCAGCAGCCGGCGGGGCAACGGCAATTCGCCTTCCTCGTCGGAACGAACAGCGCCAGCTTCGGCCTGGTGGACGCGCTCTGGATCCGCGCCGAAGCGGGCGCACTGATCGCGAAATACGCCACCACGATCACGCCCGGCGTCAATGTCTCCGGCTGGCCGGCGCTCGCGGCCCCGATTCGTGGCCAGCACATCGTGTTTGGCGTCAATGCAACCGAAGTCGGGTCGTTTGGCGGGCAGTCCGGCTTCTATCTGCTCGAGAGCACGCGCTTCGGCCGCGCTCAGGGCGCCTCCGGATACCTGGCGGTGTTCGTTCCCCGAGGATGGCTGACGCTTTCGCTCGGCGAGGACCCGCGCGATGTGGCGGTCCGGCTCGACGGACATCTCCTCGAGGGGCGACTCAACGCGCAGCCGGCGGCCGCCGTTCACTTCCAAGCGCTGGCGCAGCGCTGGCAGATCGCCCGGCCGCTCCCGCCGCCGACCGAACTGCAGTCGTTGCTCCCCTGGATCGCGCTCACGTGGCCGGCGGCCGTGGCCTTGGTCGTCCTGCTCGTCGGCGGTGCGATCGCCGGTCGCCGGCGGGCGGAGCGCACGATCGAGCGGATCTTCGACCTATCTCCAGACATGCTCTGCGTCGCCGGATACGACGGGTTCTTCAAGCGCCTGAACCCCGCGTTTGAAGATACGCTCGGCTTTTCGCGCGATGAGCTGCTGGCCAAACCATTCTTGGAGTTTGTCCATCCAGACGATCGAGATAAGTCGCGCGAGGCGTTTACGCGGTTGCAGCGCGGCGATCCCGTCGACGCGTTCGAGGACCGTTACATCCGGAAGGATGGATCGGCGCGGTGGCTCGAATGGAGCAGCCGTCCGGTGCCCGGCGAGCGGCTGATCTACGCCGGCCGGACGCGACGTGACCGAGCGTCGGGCCGCCGAGGAGGAGATTCGGCAGGCGCAGGCGGCGCTCGAGGCCAGCCGCGACGCCCTGCAACTCTTGGCGGATGAGCAAGCGGCGCTGCGGCGCGTCGCCACGCTCGTTGCTCGTGGCGCCTCGCCGATCGAGGTGTTCGATGCGGTCACCGCCGAGGCGCGCCGGCTGCTCGACGCTCCGCATGCGGTCCTGCTGCGCTACGAACGCGGCTCGACGATCACCGTGATAGCGGCAGACATGGCGCCTGGGACGGAGATCGACTTGGGCCTGCGTCTGCCGATCGAGGGCGACAGCGTTTCGGCCCAGATCAAGCGCACCGGGCAGGCGACGGGCATCGTCAGCCTGGAGGGAGCCTCGAGTCCATCAGCCGAGATCCTGCGCGGGCGTGGCCTGCGCTCGACGGCCGGAGCGCCGATCATCGTCGAGGGGGAGCTGTGGGGACTGCTTGGATTCGCCTGGCGAGAAGCGCAACCGGTGTTGAGCAATCTCGAGGCGCGCATGACGCAGTTCACAAAGCTGGCCGCCACCGCGATCGCCAACGCGCACAGCCGCTCCGAGCTCGCAGCCTCCCGCGCGCGAGTTGTCGCCGCCGCCGACGAGACGCGCCAGCGCATCGAGCGCGACCTCCACGATGGAACCCAGCAGCGGTTGGTGTCGCTTGCGCTCATGCTGCGCGCGGCGAACGCGAGGGTTCCGTCGGAGCTCGGCGAGCTCAAGCAGGCGCTGTCGGAGACCGAACAGGGTCTCACGGCGGCGCTGGCGGAGCTGCAGGAGATCTCACGCGGGATCCATCCGGCAATCCTGGCCATGGGCGGACTCGAGCCTGCGCTCAAGGCGCTGGCGCGGCGGGCACACGTGCCGATCGAACTCCACATCGAGGTCCACAATCGGCTGCCCGTTGCGGCCGAGGTGGCGGCATACTTCGTGGTCTCCGAGGCGGTTGCGAATGCGGCCAAGCATGCTCAGGCGTCTGCCGTGACGGTCGAGGTGACCGCCCAAGACGCGGCCATCGAGATCGCAGTCAGCGACGACGGGGTCGGAGGCGCCGATCCCAACCGAGGGTCGGGCTTGCTCGGGCTGCGCGACCGGATGGAGGCACTCGGAGGGTCGCTGAGGGTCACGAGCGAGCCGGGCGGGGGTACCTCGCTGCGGGCCACGATCCCTCTGAACGGGGCTCATCCGCCGGCTGCGGCGTCCGACAGCGGAGTCGCGACGCCGACTGAACGCCCCTAACCGCTCCAGAGGCGCCGGTAGTGGTGCCGGTAGGACGTGCTGGGGTCAAAGACGCCGCCGGCTGGAACGTCCGCTTTGGTGATCAGCCGCGGCGGCGCGAGATAGTGCGAAGCAGGCTGGTGCGCCAGCGCGCGGTTGATCTCGTCGATCAGCTGCCAACCCTGGAGGTACAACGCCTCGGCAACCGACGCGGCCTGGTAGTTGCCGCTACGGATCCGGGCGAATTCCGACGCATCGCCATCGCCCGCCGCGACGGCGAACGGTGGAGCGTCGCCAGGTATTCCCAGCGCTAACAGGGCTGCACCCGAGCCCGCGAAGTAGTTGCCGTTGATCGCCAGCATGTCGGTCAGCTTGCTGCCGTACTGCCGGACCAGGGCGGCGACCAATGCCGGCATCCGGGTCTGCGCTTCGCGGATCGGGACGTTCTCCATCGCGAGGACCGAGCAACCCTTGCACTTCTGGATCTCGGTTTTCATGGCCTGCGCTTTCTCGACCGCGATCTGGAACTCCGAGTCGTAGAAGATCACGACGCCTGCCTTGCCGCTTGACTGGGCGATCACGTAGTGGGCGGCCAGCCGAGCGACGGCCTGCGGGTCGGTGCTGACGTTCGTGAACAGGCCATCGGCCCGGTCGGGGCCCGGCCTGGTCCCCGCGTGCCAGCCCACCACGGGAATCCCATCCTCCCGGGCGCGCTTCATCGCCTCCCGTTGCTCCGTCGCATCGAACCCGCCGAGGATGATGCCGTCAGGTTTCAACGCCAGCGCCTGCTTCATCGCCAAGCTGCGACCGCGCACGCTGGCCTCTCCATCGAGGATTCGGAGCCTCCAGCGGAGCGCCTGTGTCGCCTGAGCAGCCCCCTGGGCAACGCCGGCGATTCCCCCGTTGGTGATATCGGCCGCCACGAGCACGACCAGCTGATTGCGCTTCGCCTTGGGACCGCTGGCCGGTCCTTCGTAGCCCGCGTTGGAGGTCAGCTGCGCATGGATGTCCTTCTGCGCCAGCCTGACGACTGGGTCGTTGAACGCTGCCGCGGCCACGCCCTGGGTCGCCGATGTACTCCCACCGCAGGCGGCCAGCAAGCTGCTCGCGGCGCCGAGCGCGACCAGGATCGGAGCCGCACGCCGCCTTCCCACGCTCGTGGCGTGTCGCGGCGAGGCGGTGGATGGCTCTGGACATCGGATGCCCATACTCAGCGTACGACGAAGCACCACTCCTGTCGTCGGGGAAGGAGCGGCGGGAGCGCCGACGGGCCCAAACTGCGTCACGGCATAGCAATCTACGCATCTGGCGCTGCCTCGGTGGCGACACACAGCTTCCCCGATCCCATACGCAGTGCGTATGACGCGCGCGCCTCTTCGTTGTAGTCCCCGCGCTCGAGCGGATTAGGTTAAGGGCGCGGGAACCGATCGACGGTTGCAGAGCGGACGCGGTGCGCTTCTCGGCTCGGAAGCACACGGCGACGGAGATCTGATACCCGCATGACCGAGCCCATCCAGCAACCGCAGTCCGAGCGTGCGGGCCAAGCCGTGAGGATCAGGTGCGTGGTCGAGATCCCGATGGGCAGCCGAACAACTACGAGTACGTTGACGCGTTGGCGGGCTGGGCCTCGACCGCTTTGCCGCCGTTCACCGAACGCCGAATTGCTCCCATCGCACTCGGCTGGCGGGCACACCGCGCCGGCGTAGGTCGCGTGAGAACGTCTTCATCATCGGCGGCGGCCCGCACATGTACACCCATGGCTTGATACCGGGAGAAACGGCAGAGATCACTCGGTCTGCGGTGAGTAGACCGTCGGTGTCGGCGCTGACAAGGTGAAGGCGCAGCGAGGGATACCGATCGGCCACGCTGTGGATCTCGTCGAGGTAGACCGCGTCATCGGTGTGTCCAACGGAGTAATAGAAGTCGACGTCGCGGTCGAACTCGCCGTCGATCGAGCGGATCCAGCTGACGAACGGTGTGATTCCGATGCCGCCGGCGATCCAGATCTGGTCGTGACCGCCTTGGCGGTAGTCGAAGCCGCCGAACGGTCCCGCGAGCTTCGCCGGGATGCCAGGTCGGAGCTTGTCGTACAGCTCGCGGGTGTAGTCGCCGGCTCCCTTGATCGTCAGCTCGACCCGCTCGTCGCTTGGTGAGCTTGACACTGAGAACGGATGCCGCTCCCATCCCCCCGGACCGCCGACCGCAAGGAACACGAATTGCCCGGGCGCGAACGTCAGCCGCTTGCCCTGGGGGGTCAGGGCGACGCCGAGCGTGGC
Source organism: uncultured Solirubrobacterales bacterium (assembly GCA_963769695.1). Lineage (GTDB taxonomy): Bacteria > Actinomycetota > Thermoleophilia > Solirubrobacterales > Solirubrobacteraceae > Palsa-465. The sequence goes on from CAVYMX010000009.1 coordinate 83,015, forward strand.
CTTGTTCAGCCGCTGGACGTCGGCGACGGCGTAGTCGTAGATCGGGACGAAATAGCGAGCAAGCAGCTCCCTGTATACGTACGCGACCACGCCGACGCTCCCGACGGTCAGGAAGACGACGCGCAGAAGGCTAGAGCGATGAAGGACCGGATCGACGATCGCTCCATGGGCCACGGCCGCCGCTACGAACAGTCCCGTCAGGCGGTGCGCCGTCAGCCACTGCTCGTACGTTGCGCGGGCCATCCGCCGGATCGGTCCCGGCCATCTCGCCGTCCGCAGGCCGGGGGCAAGCGCCCAGAGGGCGAGGATCGTCAGTCCGGCGAGAGCGACGTCGCCGAGGCCGTGCCCAAACGAAGTCTCGTAGGTATCCGGCGGGGACGTGACGAGGGCCAGGTGCGGGATCAGCAGCAGCATCCCAGCGACCGAAGCGCGGCGGTGCCAGACCGCGACGCGGTCGAGTCCACCGAACGCTCTCTCGATAGGGGGCAGCAGCGTTGCGAGGACGAGCGCGCAGGAAAACAGCAGGACTGCCTCGGCCCCGCACAGTTCGCCGTAGAACCGGCGGCCGGGTTCGCCGCTCGGGCGGGCTGCGACCCACAGCACGATGTTGCCCGTTGCGATTGTGGCCAATATGGCCACGCCCAGACGTCCCGACCCAGAAGTGCGCCCTTGGTCCGGCTGATTCACGACTCAGCACTCCGCTCGGGCCGGGCGTCCGACGGGCTGTCGTTGCGGGGAACGTGCTGCTGGATGGTCATTGTGTGCCGGGCTCGCTGTGGGGAACGCCGCTCATGGAGCAGCCGGTGACGATACTTCCGTGACGTTTAGCACCTGTGCCGGAGAGCGCCGACAACCGTCCATCGCCCGGCGATAACTCCGGTTTATGCCTCGGCGATAACTCGAGGACGAGTGGCTCTCCGACGCGGCGGGGCGCCTGCCGCACGCCGCTTGGTGTGCGCCGCCAGTCGTGCCGCCGATCGCTTGGTGCAAGCGCCCATGGAACCTCGGATCCGACCGCCCTACGGTGGCGTCAGAACGATCCGGCGGCTATGCGGTTAACCGTCGCCGGGCCGCCAGCCAACGACCCGAGGTCCCACTCAGGAGGACGAGATGGAGTCAGACCAACGCTTTGCCAAGTATTCGATAGCCACTATTGCGATCTCGGCGCTCGCCGCCGCGATCGCCGGGGCGAGCGCAACGCTCGGCGTGCCGGTGGGGGCGATCGTGCTCTCAGAGATGTGCGCGTTCGCGTGTGTAGTCTCGTTCACACTGCTGATCTGGGCCGCAATTCAGGACGGAAAGCAGCCCGACCGGGCTGCCGCCGACTAGCCCGTCGCTCGCACAGCCGCCGCCTGACGCTCGAACGAGCGCGGGCGGCGGTTTTCTCATTGCGCGTCGACGCTCCCGCCTGTTCCATAGGCCTCGGCGTCGCGACAGCGGCGCAGGGCCTGGCACGAGCTCCGACGGGTGAACGTCCGTCGTGTCGGAGTCGTCGCGGTGTGGGTCGATGCGTCGCAGGGCCGAGCGTGCGGCGTTGTAGCCGCACATGCCGTGGGCGCCGGCGCCGGCGGCGAGCGCCCCGAACACCGAGCGCCAGGCGCGGCCGTCTGTGCCGAGGGCCAAGGCGGTCTGATCGACCGACCGATATGCGGCGGCGCCGGCGCCACCGTCCAGCGGATGGGCGTACTGAACCTCCGGCCAGCGCCACCTCAGCCCGTGGCCTGTGAGGTCGAAGCGGCGGATGAACGGAGTGTCAACCGCGAGCGGGTGCGTGGCCTCCGCTGGACCGCCTGGACAGCCGACCGCTCGTGCATCGCGCCGGCCCAGCGGCAGTCGCCGAATCCATGCGGCGGGCACGCCCGCCACCGCAGTTCAGATGCCCCGCGTGCGGGCAAGTGGGGTCACCGTCGAGCCGATTGACGCCAGTCGAGCGCGCCTTGGAGGACATCACAACGGCTCTTGACTACACCCCTCAGATGGGAGTTGAAGAACGACCCGATGCGACCCGATCAACTTGTGGTCGCGGGACAAGCTTCAGGTGCCAGGCCAGTGCGCGCCCACGATGCGCTTCCTGAGGTGAGGGCGCATCATGGCTTCATGTCCGCCGTCGACATTCAACGCAAGATTCAGAATCTCAAGGCTGAACGCGTGCTCGCGTCGATCCAAGGCCTCGATGAGGACATCGATTACATGGCCGATCTCGAGGACGAGCTTGCGACGATGCGGCATGCTTATGCCGTGACCGCCGTCATCGAGATAGCAACGCTCAAGGGCTGTCTGTCCGGGCGTCTAGCCGGCTGACGACGAGCAGCCGCGACCTGCCGATTGCGAGCTGCAGCCCGAGCATGGGTCCTCGCCACGTCGACGCGCCGGGGCGAGGACGACCTATTCGTCGACCGGCTGTGAGCGGCGAGCGGAGCAGCTCATCGCCAGTGGTTCCAGTGTGGTCGCCCGAGTGCGACATGTCCTTCCGCCTGGATCACGTGCATCACGGCGTTGATCAGCGCGAGGTGGGTGAAGGCCTGAGGGAAGTTGCCGAGGTGACGGCCGGTGCGAGGGTCGACCTCCTCGGCATAGAGTCCGAGCGGGCTTGCGTACCCGAGCACTCGCTCACAGATGTCCCTCGCGCGGTCGAGTTCGCCGATCTCAACGTAGCGCCGATACGAGCCAGAAGGAGCAGATCAAGAACGTTCCCTCTTGACCTTCCAGGCCGTCGTCGGTCTGGTCGGTCCGGTAGCGCAGGATCAGCCCGTTCTCGTTGAGCTCCTCCCCGATCGCGAACACGGTGCTGCGGATCCGCTCGTCGCTGGGAGGAAGGAAGCGCACGAGCGGCATCAGCAGCAGCGACGCGTCCAGGGCATTCGTGTCGTAGTGCTGGACGAACACCCCTCGCTCGTCGATGCCGTGCGCGCACACATCGGCGTGGATCTCGTCGGCGACCTCCTGCCAGCGCCGGGCCTGCTCCAGATCCTCGCGGATCTCCGCCAGTCGTGCGCCGCGCTCGCACGCCACCCAGCAGAACATCTTTGAGGAGGTGAAGTGCTTGGGCTCGCCCCGCACCTCCCAGATCCCGCGGTCGGGCTCGCGCCAGTTGGCGACCGCCGCCTCGACCTGGCGTTGGAGAATGGGCCAGACACGCTCGTCCAGGGCGTCCCGCGAGCGCGTGTGCAGGTACACGGAGTCGAGCAGCGCGCCCCACACATCGTGCTGCGCTTGGCGGTAGGCCGCGTTGCCGTTGCGCACGGGCTGTGCGCCCTGGTAGCCGCTGAGATGATCGAGCACCTGTTCGTCGAGGGCGCGCTCGCCGCCGACGCCGTACATCACCTGCAGGTCCCCTTCATCGCCGGCAACGTCGGCGATGAAGTAGAAGAAATCGTTCGCCTCCCGATCGAAGCCGAGCGTGTACAGGCCCCAGAGCATGAACGTCGAGTCGCGGATCCAGCTGTAGCGGTAATCCCAGTTGCGCTCGCCATACGGAGTCTCGGGTAGCGACGTGGTCGCCGCGGCGATCAGCGCTCCTGTCGGCGCGTAGGTCAGCCCTTTGAGCGTCAGCGCTGCGCGCTGCAGGAAGCTGCGCCACGGATGATCGGGGAAGACGCCTCCGTCCAGCCAATGCTGCCAGTGGTGCGCGGTCCAGACCAGCCGCCGGTAGGCCTCTTTGAAGTCTGCGGTGGCGCGTGCTCGCTCCAGGCCAGCGCTACGTAGATCTGCTCGCCCTCCTTCATCCGGTGGCGCGCGGTCGCGCGGGGACCCTCGAACCCCAGGCGCAGATCGGTCCGCAGTCGCAGCTGGAGGTCGCAGCCCTCGGCACAGGCGACGCCCTCGTGATAGCCGGGACCGCTGTATCCCCACTGGGCCTGCCTGCGCCCGTAGTCGAACGCCGGGATGCAATCGAGCGCCACCTCGACCTCGCCGTTGACGCAACGGACGGTGCGCAGCAACACGTGGTCAGCGTCGTAATCGGTCGGCGCTCGCCGGTGCGTGTGCGAGCGCTCGCTCTCGTGATGCCAGTCGCCGATCAGCAGCGCATCGCGGACGATAATCCAGCCGGCGCCCGTCCACCAGCTCGTTTCAAGCACCATCGTGCCGGGCAGATACCGCCGCGAGGCCGGGACCGAGACGCCGGCAGGACCCAGGCGGAACGTACCGGCATCGCGATCCAGCATCGCGCCGAAAACGCTCGGCGAATCGACCCGGGGCAGGCACATCCACTCGACGCCGCCATTCGGCGCCACCAGTGCGACCGTCTCGCAGTCCGACAAGAAGCCGTAGTCAGCGATCGGCGGAAACGCGCTCGCACCGATCGGCACCGCGGGACCAAGCTGAGCGACTAGAGCGTGCGCGGGAGTGTCAAGCGATGACACTTCTGGTCTGGCGCTGTTGCCCTCCGACGGACCCACGAGACGAGCAGTATCCCTCGCCACCGGTAAACCGGGAGTGTGGCCGGGCCATATCCCGACGCGGAAAGGTTAGTTCTTATCGCCATCGACCGGCACCTACGGCGCTCGCGACTTCGCCTGGAGCGCTCATCAAGGACGTCCTGCACGTGATCCGCGGCGACGAGCGGCTCGCACAACCAGAAGCCCCGGTCCGCTGATTCGCTGTGAGGCCGGTTGAAATCGCCTACAGCCTCCTCTACTACTGTCCCGCCATCCTTCCATTGCGGGCCCGACCCCCGGCCGCGGCCCGGCAACAGAGTTCTCATCGGACCATGTGACCCGATCACATTCCTGTCTGGATCACCCGTCCTGCTACCGCGTCGCGCGCGCGACGCGGCTACTACAGCCTGCTGCTCACTCCGGTCCGGCCGCGTCCGCCAACGCATTGAGCGAGGGGGCGAAGTAGTAGGCGCAGCGGACAGGCTTGGAGAAGTCGGTCAGCCGGTCGCGCAGCCCGTCGGAAGCGTTGCCGAACATTCGCTCGAGCATCTGGTCATATCGCGAGCGCTCGGCGCTGAAGGCCACGAAGTACAGACCGGACTCGTCCGCGTCGCCGTAGGGAACGCTGCGGCGAAAGATCTCGAGCTCCTCACCGTCGACGGTCATCTCGACGCGTGCGATATGGGCCGTCGGAGGCTTCTCGGAGTCCGAGAGCTCGATGCTGTCGGCCTTGGTTCGTCCGATCACCCGCTGTTGCTCCTCCACCGAGAGCTGGTTGAACGCCACGAGATCGTGCACCCAGCGCATCGTCAGGACGTGGCTGCCGCCCTCTCCGGCGTGGCCGGGGGGGACGAGCGCAACGTCGGCCGCGCGGCGGACCGGCGGGTTGGCGGTGCCGTCGATGAAGCCGGTGATATCCCGACCGCCCTGATAGGTGAAGCCGGGCTGCTCGGCGGCAACGGTGGCGGCGTCCTGCACCGCCAGCGCCGCTGCCCGGGCGCTCTGCCAGGTCACGTCCGCCTCGGCGCCGCTCAGCCACAGCCATGCGTCGTGCTGGGTCGCGGGCGCAGTATGGCCGTCGCGTCCGGCCAAACCCCAAAAACCTCCGCCGGCATCTGAACTCCGCGTGCGTCGACTGGCGGTTCCGCGCGAACTCACGCGGCGACGGCGGCAGCTCCAACTGCGGTGCGGCCGTGCCTCGACACCGTGAGCAGAGCGGCGCCTGCGATCAGTGCGAATGCCAAGACCTGAAGGCCGCCCAGCAGCGCACCGCTGGACAGGCCGTCTCCGAACACGACAATCCCTCCGAGCATCGCGGTGATGTTGGCAGCGGTCGAGGCGCACGCCATGACCGGCACAGCGTCGCGCTCCTGGAATGCGCGCCCCGAGACCACGAAGGCGGCCACGCCCGCGAGCACGGTGAGCGATAGCCACGGCGAACTGATCAGAGCCGCCGGACCGCCTGCGGCCACGTGCAAGAGCGCCTTGTTGGCCACATCCGAGACCCCGAGCAGCACCCCCGCTGCTGCCCCCAGCGTTGCGCCGCGCCAGTGCGACGGTGTGCCGAGGCGAGGAGTGAGCACCAACGTCGCGCCAGCTCCAAGCGCCGCGACCACGAACAAGAGCGTCCCCGAGCCTGCCACCGCATGGGCGCTTGGGCCGGGCAGCGTTACCACGAGCACGGAGAGAGCGCCTGCAGTCAGAAAGATTCCGCACCACTGGCGGCGTGAAATGCTCCAGCCGAGCAGGAAGCGGCCGAGCAGAGCGAGAATGATTACGCCGCTCGCCAGCACGGCCTGCACCATCGACAGCGGCGCGACGGCGAGCGCCGCCACGTGCAACGCCCATGCCACGCCCGAGGCGCCCATGCCGAGGGCAAACCACGGGGACTTGAGCAACTCTCTGGCACCGTGCAGCGGACGGTCGAGCCGAACCATGTCCGCGGCCTGGGCACCGCGCTGCTTGAGCAGAAAAGCCACCTGCGTCACGACGGCGCATGCCAGCGCTGGCGCGATTCCCGCGTACACCACTGACCTCATCCTCCAGCTCGGTCCGCGTGTCCCGAGGATCGCGGCTGGCATGCCCTGGCGGTCAGGACGCTCGTGCCATGGCGAGTCTTTGCAGGGATCGCGAGGCGCGTATCGATCAATCTCGGCAGCCACCACTCGACCTCGCGCGCCGTCCCGACGCTTTCCGTCAGTTCTCGCTGGGTCACGTTGACCGGCACTTGGGTCAGCGCTCCGGTGATTTGTGCGCTGCCGGCTGGACCACCGGGACGTCGCGCCGGTGCGCCGACAGACTCTGAATTCCTGTGACCCTTGGGAGTAAGCATGGCCGCACGCTAACCCGGTCTGAGCGCTGCGCCTATGAGCGCTCGACACAGGTTCCACCCACCGCCTTTGTGGCCTGGAAACACTCGGGACCGGGACTGGTGCAACGTGCGCACCCTCCCCACGCCCGGTGCGTGGCCCGGCAGGGCGATCGGCGCTCGGAATCGGCCGCCATCGACCGCCGCAAGCTAGATGCGGTTGCCTATGGCCCCTCGTCAGTTCCCATGACTCGGTGCACCATTGTCTGTGCCGGAACCAAAGCCCCGGCAGCCGCGGCACGGCGCGCTGGTGGGGCGATCGTGCTCTCAGAGATGTGCGCGTTCGCGTGTGTAGTCGCGTTCACACTGCTGATCTGGGCCGCGATTCAGGACGGTAAGCAGCCCGACCGGGCTGCCGCCGAGTAGCCCGTCGCTCGCACAGCCGCCGCCTGACGCTCGTACGAGCGCAGGCGGCGGTTTTTTGTCTCCATCGCCGTGGCTGCGATGCGGACGGCGGAGCGGGCTGCGCCGTGCTGCCGTCCACAACGCCTCAGCGCCGCGACAGCGGCACAGGGCCTGGCGCGAGCTCCGACGAGTGCACGTCAGGTGTGTGGGAGTCGTCGCGGTGGGGGTCGATCCGTCGCAGCGCCGAGCGTGCGGCGTTGTAGCCGCACATGCCGTGGGCGCCGGCGCCGGGGGGCGTGGCCGCGGAGCAGATGTAGACGCCGGGGATGCCGGTGGAGTACGGGTCGAGCGCGACGCGGGGGCGGAACACGAGCTGCAGCGCGTCGTTGCTGCCGGTGACCACGTCGCCGCCGACGTAGTTGGCGTTGTGCGCCTCCGTCTGTGCGACCGACCTCGTGGCGCGGGCGAGGATCCGCTCGCGGAACCCGGGCGCGAACCGCTCGATCTGCGCTTCGATCTGCGCGGTGGCGTCGCCGGTGTATCCGGCGGGGACGTGGGCGTAGGAGTACACCGGGTGCACGTCTCCCTGTGACCGGGCCGGGTCGGCCAGGTACTGCTGGCAGACGAGCACGAACGGCGCGTCGGGCATGCGCCCGGCGTGAAGCAGCTTCTCGCCGGCCGCGATCTCGCTCAGGCCGCCGCCGACGTGCACCGTGCCGGCATGGCGGGCGGGCTCGTAGGCCCACGGGATTCCGCCCTCGCACGGCGAAGTCGACCTTGAAGGTCCCGGGGCCGTGGCGGTAGCGCGTCAGCGCCCGGGCGATCCGGCGCGGCATCCGGTCTCCGGCGATCCGGGCCGCGGCCGCGGGTGCGAGGTCGAGCATGACGATGTCCGCCGCCGCGAGCTCGTCGAGCGACTGCACGCGGACGCCGGTCTCAAACCGCGCGCCCGTACCCTCGAGCAGCGAGATCATCGCCCGGCTGATCGACCCCGACCCGCCCTCGGCGACCGGCCATCCGTAGCGGTGCGCCGCGGTGCCGAGGGCCACGCCGATCGCCGAGGACATCGGCGAGCCGAAAGGCCGGAAGGCATGGGCGGCGACGCCGGCGAACAGCGCCCGCGCCTGCTCGGTTGACCAGCGGCGAGCGAGCACCGCCGCCGGCAACGCCGAGTACAGGCCAAACCGGGTCAGCTTGACCGGATGCTCGGGCACGTGCAGCATCGGTCGCAGGAAGTCGGCGGTGATGTCGTCGAAGCGCTCGGCGAGCGCTCCGAACACCGACCGCCACGCGCGGCCGTCCTTGCCGAGGCCCACGGCGGTCTCATCGACCGACCGGTACGCGGCGGCGCCGGCGCCGCCGTCCAGCGGATGGGCGTACTGAACCTCCGGCCAGCGCCACGTCAGCCCGTGCGCCTGCGAGGTCGAAACGGCGGCAGAACGGGGTGTCGACCGCGAGCGGGTGAGCCGCCGAGCACTCGTCGTGGACGCAGCCCCGGGAGCGTCAGCTCGCTCGTGCGGGTACCGCCCCCCAGCGTGTCGGCTGCCTCGAGCACGGTCACCTCGATGCCTTCGGAGGCGAGGGTGAGGGCGGCAGCGAGCCCGTTGGGCCCGCTGCCGACGACGATTGCGCTGGTCATGCCGTCACCGCCTGCTCCAGCGTCGCCGCAGCCTCGGAGGCCGTCGACGGCGGCACGTGACGACGGCTGCGAGTGGCTGACGCGCTCATATCCCTCGAGCCGCCAATCGACCTGCGTGGCGATCGGGCCGTTCGGGCAGCCACGGGATCTCTTTGACGGCGTCCTTCACCGCCCAGCTGCCGCGCTCGACGCACGCCGACGGCGGCGTCCATCACCCAGTACTGCTGGCGGCCGCTCCACACCGGCTCGGACTCGACCCAGACGACGGTGAACTCGCCGGGCGCGAACTGGCAGCGCTTCTGGATCGCCTCGATCATGCGCTGGTCGTGCAGGTGCCCGTCGCCGAAGTTGAAGCCGACGATCGCGTTGCAGCTGAACTCGGCCTCGCGCAGCGTGTAGGTGTCGATGTCCTCACCCAGGTGCCTCATCATGACGGAGTTGAGCCCGCGGGCTTGGCTGTGCATCGATCGCCAGGCGAGGAGCATGTTCAGCAGGACCTCGGCCACCCGCTCGTCGTAGCCCAGCAGCGGAGCCTTGATCTGGAGCTGGTCCTTCTGCATCGGCGCCGACTTGACGATGCGCTCGTTGAGCTTCTCCTCAGCACCTGGCGCGAACGCCCACATCGCCGAGGCCCAGTTGCCCGCGTACTGGCGCATCGAGGGCAGGAACGAGACGAGGTCCGGGCGGAGGTTTCCCAGCACCGGGAAGAACAGCAGCCCGGCCACGGTCGCCACCAGCAGCGGCGTGCCCATGTCGCCGAGGCCGTACCCGTGCTGCGCGGGGTAGCCGAGGAACAGGAACGCGGTGAGGTACATGAACAGCACGTTCCACTCCAGCGGCACCGCCAGCGGGAACGTGGAGATGATGAACAGGTGATAGCCGATCATGAACACGGCCGCGATCAGCGTCACCGTGTGGTTGTGCGAGAACAGCAGCACGAGCGGCGGCACGAGCTCGCCGAACATGCCCGGGCCGTGCGCGATGCGGTACGGTGAGCTTCGACGGGCGCAGATCCTCGGGGAAGTTGGCGTAGTGCATCCGCTTGATCGCCTTGAACGGCAGCCACGGGACATTCGACACCATCGGCCCCAGCACGTTGGGGAAGTGCCGGTTGCACTTCGAGAAGCCCGCGCAGAACCACACGACCACGATCAGCAGCTTCGCCGCGACGATCATGTCGACGAACGGGAAGAACGCCATGAAGATCAGCGCCGGGAGGTACTGCTCGGAGCGCGCGGCGATGAACAGCACCTTGTCCCGCAGCCCGAGCGATCACGAGCAGGGCGATCACCGCGATGATCGCCGCCGGCGCGACGAGGCCGTGGTTCGAGGCCAGCGCCGCGGTCGATCCCGTGCGTGTGAACGCCGGGCAGCGCCAGCGACACGACCAGCGCGGCCAGCAGCGCGACGTACAGCAGCACATCGACCGGAGTGCGCTCATCGCCGCTCGTGAACGGGACCTTGTCCGGCCACGGCGCCAGCCGGATCGTGCCGGGCCGCGCGTAGTAGTGAATGCCACCGCTCATCGGCTTGAAGTGACCGGCCAGCGGGCCCCACGAGCCGGCGAACCCGAGGCACTCGAGCAGCACCGTCCACAGGACCGCCTTCTCGTAGAAGATCGGCTGGAAGAACCAGGCCGACGGGTGCAGCGGGTTCAGATGCGAGGTCAGCGTGGCGACCAGCACGCCACCAAGCACGTAGAAGAACACCAGCTTGAGCAGGTACATCACCATGATCACCTTCGGCGAACCGAAGCCGTACTCGGCCCAGTGCCCGGCGAGCGTCTTGATCCGCTCGCGGTAGGGCTTCTCCATGAACGTCGCCGGGTCGACCGGCGGAAAGTTCCCTGTCATAAATCCCATCGCGGAATCTCCTCCTGGAAAGAGTTGAACTGTGCGCGACGGGTTATCTCAGTCGGCGGGCCGCTGCCTCCATGGCTGCGCGCGCTAGTCCCGAGCGCGATCCCTGGTCTCTGCGCACAAACGGCCCTGACCCGCTGCGCACTCGCGCGAGGCGCGGCTACGGGTGCGCTCGACGCCGGCCGTCGGCTGCGGCGCGCAGGCCGCCGATCATCTCCGACAGCCGCAGCGCCACCTCCAGGCGCAAGCGCCGCTCCTCGATCGGATGTCCGAGCAGCTCCTCGGTGCGCTTGACCCGGTAGACGACCGTGTTCTGATGGATCCCGAGGCGTCGAGCGGCTCGCGCCGGGCTGAGGTTCTCCTCGAGGTAGACCCGTACGGTCGCCCTGAGCCTGGCGGCCATGTCGCTGTCGGCAAGCAGGTCCCCGAGCTCGGCCTCGGTGAAGCGGACGGCTTCGACCGGGTCGGCGGTCAAGAGCGCGGTCAGATCCGCCGCGCGGTAACCGACGACGGCACCCGGCCGGAGCGTCGCGCAGCTCGGCCACTCGACGAGCGACCCGCGCCTCATCGTGCGAGTCGGCCATGCCGGCGACGCCCTCCCGGCAGGTTCCGATCGCTGCTCGCACGCCCGCGCCCATTCTGTGCCCGACGGCGGTCGGATCGTCGATCAGCTGATCTCCTGAGGTCCATGCCCAGACGACGCGCTCACCGATCGGCACCGTCAGCACCGGGCCGCCGCCGAGCGCCGCCGCCAGCGCCGTGGCCTCGCGTCTCGAGCGAACCGGCCTGCTGTCCGGCGCGGGGCAGATCGGCCCATACGATCAGCGCCAGGTGACGTCGCGACACGTCATAGCGCAGCTTCTCGCTGGCTGCGCGAGCGTCGACGGGCTGGCGCTCGACGATCGCGGTGACCAGCTCGGCGCGAGCCGCGGCGGCGCCACGAATCCACTGCGCCCGTTCCTGCTCGTAATCGTCGACCAGCTCGGTGCAGACCGCGTCGACGTAGGCGAACAGGTGATGGGACATCCGGGCAAGCACTCGCCAGCGGATCTCCGGCTCGATCTCCAGCCCGGCGGCAGCCTCCTCGAGACGGCGCTCGGCGAGACCGTGACCGAGCCGGTAGGCCCGCAGCAGCGCGGGGAGCTGAACGCCGCGGTGCACGAGCTCGTGCGACCACGCGATCGCCTCCGGCGGCGGGGCGATCGAATCGAGCGGCGCCCCTTTGAGCATCCCGTTCCAGATCGCGCTCACGTTGCTCTCGCAGCTGAGCAGCAATCCCGCGCGGAAGTCCTCATCGGGGGCGCGGCCCAGCTCGGGAATCGACGCCATCAGCAGGTCCGCCATCTCCTGAGCGAGCGGAGCCGGCCGCAGCGCGGCGAGAACAGCTTCGATGTGCTGTCCGACGACCGTCTCGAGGTCCGGTTGGACCGTCGACATCCCGTCGTCAGTCTAACCCTGACGTGCGTCACATGTCAAAGCCGCCGTTGACGCCCCAGACCTGGCCGGTGATGTAGCTCGAGGCGTCGGCGGCGAGGAATCGCACGACGCGGGCGACCTCCTCCGGGCGTCCTATCCGTCGCAGGGGGATCGTGGCCCGGAGCTTCTCGATCACTTTCGGGGGTACGGCGTCGGTCATCTCGGTCTCGATCAGCCCGGGGGTGACGGCGTTGACGGTGAGCCCGATCCCGCCGCTGTCGAGCTTGCCCGCCTTCTCGAGCGCGAACGCGGCTTCGCGGGCCAGCGTCTTGGTGAGTCCGAGCAGGCCGGACTTCGATGCGGCGTAGTTGGCCTGGCCGATGTTGCCCGTCTCCCCGACGACCGAGGAGATGTTGATGATCCGCCCGGAGCCGCGCTCGAGCATGTGCGCGAGCGCCGGCTGGGACATGTAGAAGGCGCCGGACAGGTTCACGCGCAGCACCTTGTGCCAGTCGTCGACGGTCATCGTCGAGACGGGGCGATCGACGGTGACGCCGGCGTTGTTGACGAGGATGTCGAGGCGACCGTGCTGTTCGATCACTTCGTCGATCACGCGCAGGCAGTGTTCGGGGTCGCCGACATTGCCCTGGTGAATGCTGGCGTCGCTTCCGGCCCGCTGCAGTCTCTCGCGGAATGCCACGGCCGCGCCTCGGTTCGCGGAGAACCCGGCGGCCACCGTGGCTCCGCGCCGCGTGAGACTGAGCGAGATCGCAGCCCCGATGCCGCGCGTGCCGCCGGTGACCAGCGCTACCCGCCCGGCCAGCGAGTCCTCCTCGACGGCCAATTCAGCCTGTGCCGCATCTGCTCTTACCGCTCCCATGATCCTGTCCTCCTTTTCATTTGTGGGTCAGACGACCTGCGGCTGCTTCGCGCCCGCGGGCGCCCAGTGGCCGAATTCCTCGCGTAGTGGCTGCTTGTTGATCTTGCCGGTGGCGTTCTTGGGGAGCTCGGCGCGGATCTCGAAGCGTCGTGGCACCTTGAACGCGGCGAGCCGCTCGGCGGCATACCCCTTGAGCTGCTCGGCGTCGAGCTCCGCGCCTGGTTTCGGTGCCAGGACGGCGAGGACTTCCTCGCCGCGGACCTCGTGCGGCACGCCGATCACCGCGCACTCCAGCACGCCGGTGTGCGTGTACAGGACCTCCTCGATCTCGCGCGGATAGATGTTCTCGCCGCCGCGGATGATCATGTCCTTGGCGCGGTCGACGATGAAGAAGTACCCGTCGGAATCGACGTAGCCGACATCGCCGGTATGCAGCCAGCCGTCGCGGACCGTTGAGGCCGTCGCTTCCTGGTTGTGCAGATAGCCGGCCATCACGTTCGGGCCCTTGACTACGATCTCGCCGAGCTCGCCGTCGCCGACCGGGCTGCCGTTGGGGGCGAGGATCTTCATCTGCTGGCCGCGGACGGGCAGCCCGATCGACCCGGGCTTGCGCACCCCGTAGTACGGGTTCAGCGACGACACACACGTCGACTCGGTCAGCCCATAGCCCTCGAGGATGCGGATGCCGAAGCGATCCTCGAACGCCTCGAGCAGCTCCCGCGACAGCGGCGCGGCGCCGCAGATGATGTAGCGAAGCGACGTCGGCCCGGTCGGGGCATTGGCGGTGTGCAACACCGCCGCGAGGATCGTCGGCACTGCCGAGAGCGCGACCGGCTCGAGCTCCGCGACCGTCTGCCAGAACGTCGAGGCCGAGAAGCGCTCCCACATCGCGATCTCGCACCCGACCATCATCGGGATCACACAGGTGACGATCTGCGCGTTGACGTGAAACAGCGGCAGCATCATCCCGACCCGCTCACCGGCCACCAGCGGCAATACCTCCGCTCCCATCGCCGCGTTCGCCAGGACATTGCCGTGCGTCAGCATCGCGCCCTTCGGCTTACCGGTCGTCCCCGACGTATACATCAGCGTCGCCAGGTCCTCAGGCCCCCGCCCGCTCGCCGGGGCCTCGCCACCGCGACCGGCAAGCGACTCGAGCGCGACATCGCCGCCGTCCTCCACGGAGATCACGTGGCGCAGCCGCTGAAGCTCCGGCGCGCCGCGCACAGGGGCGAGCGTGGCGGCCCCATTGCCGTCGGTGACGACCGCGACCGCCCGCGAATCACCGATCACGTACGCCGCCTCCGGCGCCGTGAACGCCGGGTTGATCGGGCCGAACACCGCCCCGGCCTTCAGGATCGCCCACCAGGCCTCGAGGAACTCGAGCGAGTTGGGCAGCATCACCGAGACGACGTCGCCGGGCTCGACGCCCAGATCCGCGAGACCCGCCGCCAGCGCATCGGTGCGGACGTCAAATTCCGAATAGCTGACCGATCGCCCGCGCCAGCGCACGAACGGCTGCTCGGGGATACGGGACGCCTGTGCGCGGAGCAGCTCGGGGACAGTGTTGATAGCGCTCATCGAATTCCTCTCCAAGTTGGGTGTAGCGATTCAGCTTGAGCGTGATTAATAGGAGGGACTCGCTCCGGGGTCGATGGTGGCTGACACCAAGCGCCGAGCGTCCCTATGGCGCCTGCGCACCAAGCGAGGGTGCGTGCTCGGCTCGGCACGGACCCGACTGTTACGAGGCCACAAGAGCGACAGCTGAAAGCTGTGTCGTGCGCTCATAGGCGCGGCGGTGTGGCGGGGCTAGCTTGCGGCAATGCTTACCCCACAGGTCACACAAATTCAGAGTCTGTCGGCGCATCGGCGCGATGTTCCGGTGATCCCGCCGGCAGCGCAGTCACCGAAGGAGCGCTGATCCGATGCCGGTCAACGTCACCGAGCGAGAGGCACGAGAAGTCGTCGAGGCCGCGCGTGAGGCCGAGTGGAAGCTGCCGAGCTTCGGCAAGGAGCTGTTCCTCGGCAACTTCCGCCTCGACCTGATTCATCCCCAGCCGCCGCTCGATCCGACCGCGGTCGAGAAGGGCGAGCACTTCCTCGCGAGCCTTCGCGCGTTTTTGGAGGAGCGCGTCGATCCGCGCCAGATCGAGCGCGACGCGAAGATCCCCGCCTCGGTCATCGACGGCCTCAAAGAGCTCGGCGCGCTCGGCATCAAGGTGCCCGAGCACTACGGCGGGCTGGGCTTGTCGCAGGTCTACTACAACCGCGCGCTTGCGCTGGCCGCCAGCTCGCACGCCGCGATCTCGACGCTGCTCTCGGCGCACCAGTCGATCGGCGTTGCCGAGCCGCTGATGCTGTTCGGCTCCGAGGAGCAAAAGCGCAAGTGGCTGCCGCTGGTCGCGAAGGATCACATCTCCGCGTTCCTTTTGACCGAGTCCGACGTCGGCTCTGACCCGGCGCGGGTGGCCACGACCGCGACGCCGACCGAGGACGGCACGGGCTACGTGCTCAACGGACTGAAGCTGTGGGCCACCAACGGCGCGATCGCGGACATCGTCGTCGTGATGGCCAAGGTCCCGGCGCGCGAGGGCGCGCGCGGCGGGATCAGCGCGTTCGTGCTGCCCTATGACAGCGCCGGTGTGAGCGTCGAGCATCGCAACGCATTCATGGGACTGCGCGGGATCGAGAACTCGGTCACGCGGCTGGAGAACGTCTTCGTCCCGACCGAGAACCTGATCGCGAAGGAGGGCCAGGGACTCAAGGTCGCGCTGACGACGCTGAACACCGGCCGGCTCGCGCTCCCGGCGATCTGCGTCGGCGCCTCCAAGTGGGCGACCCGCGTCGCCCGCGAGTGGTCGAGCGAACGCGTGCAGTGGGGACAGGCGATCGGAAAGCACGACGCCGTCGCGCAGAAGCTCGCGTTCATCGCCGCTAGCACGTTCGGACTCGAAGCAGTCGTCGACGTCTCGAGCCGTCTCGCCGACGACAAGAAGAACGACATCCGGATCGAGGCGGCGATCGCCAAGCTCTACGCCTCCGAGCTCGGCTGGCAGGTGGTCGATGAGCTCGTGCAGATCCGCGGCGGCCGCGGCTACGAGACCGCCGACTCGCTGCTCGCCCGGGGCGAAGATCCCATCCCCGCCGAGCAAGTGCTCCGTGACATGCGGATCAACCGCATCTTCGAGGGATCAAGCGAGATCATGCGGCTGATGATCGCCCGCGAAGCCGTCGACCGGCACCTCGAGGTCGCCGGCGAGCTCCTCCAGGGCGACGGAGACCTGAAGGCCAAGGCGAACGCCGCCATTCAAGCCAGCAGGTTCTACGCGAAATGGCTACCGCAGCTGACGGTCGGCGAAGGCCAGCACCCGCGCGCGTTTCACGAGTTCGGATCGCTCGCCCCGCACCTGCGCTTCATCGAGCGCGCGTCGCGGAAGCTCGCCCGCTCCACGTTCTATGCCATGACCCGCTGGCAGGCCGAGCTCGAACAGAAGCAGGCCGTCCTCGGGCGGATCGTCGACATCGGCGCCGAGCTGTTCGCGATCGCGTCCGCGGTGGTCTATGCCGACACGATCGCGCGCGAGCATCCCAACCGGCGCCGAGCCGCGCACGAGCTCGCCGACCTGTTCGCCCGCCAGGCCCGCCGCCGCGTCGACGCGCTGTTCACGGCGCTGTGGCGCAACGACGACGCCGCCGGCTACGAGACCGCTCAGTCGCTGCTCGATGGGCGCTACACGTGGCTCGAGGAGGGAGTCCTGTGATCGACAGCGGGCCATACGCAGAACGTATTTCCCTTGAGGTTCTTTGTTGTGGTCGCATCGCAACGGTCGGTATACGCTCTGGCGTCGTGCGACAACGGCGATGCTGCTGTGGACCCAGACGTTCGTCTGCGACGCCGGTCGCCGACCAGGACGTCGCTGAGATCGAGGAGTTGGATGCGACGATGACGGTCACTGCTGAAACCGACATCGGCCGGGCGCTCGGTACCGATTACTTCCTGTTGCGAAGCGAGCTGACCGAGGAGGAGCTCGGCTACCTGGACCGCACGCGGCGGTTCGTTGATGAGGAGGTGCTGCCAGTGATGCCCGGGCATTGGGAGCGCGCCGAGCTGCCACTCGATCTCGCCCGCCGGCATGGGCGAGCTCGGGCTGGTCGGCGACGGCATCGAGGGCTACGGCTGCCCGTCGATGAGCGCGGTCGCGGCGCGGGCTCATCCAGATGGAGCTCAGCCGCGGCGACGGCAGCCTCGGGACGCTCCTCGGCGTGCAGGCGGGGCTCGCGATGCGGTCAATCGCGGCGTTCGGCTCCGAGGAGCAGAAGCAGCGCTGGCTGCCGGCGATGGCGAGGATGGAGGCGCTTGGCGCGTTCGCGCTGACCGAGCCGGACCACGGCTCTGATTCGGTGGCGCTCGAGACGACCGCACGCCGGGACGGCGATGAGTACGTGATCGACGGTGCGAAGCGGTGGATCGGCAACGGCTCGCTGGCCGACGTCGTCGTGGTGTGGGCGCGCGACACGGCGGACGGGCAGGTCAAAGGGTTCCTCGTCGAGGGTGGTACGCCGGGGTATGACGCGCGGGTGATCGAGGGCAAGGGGAGCGTGCGCTCGGTCTGGCAGGCGCACATCGAGCTGCGCGGCGTGCGGGTGCCGCTCAGCGCTCGGCTGCCGGGGGCGAGCACGTTCAAGGACACCGGCAGAGTCCTCGCGTCCACCCGGCTGACGTGCGCGTTCGCGGCGCTCGGCCACGCCGTGGGCGCGTACGACGCGGCGCTCACCTACTGCCGGGAGCGCCGTCAGTTCGGCAAGCCGCTGGTCAGCTTCCAGATCGTGCAGGAGCGCCTCGTGAAGATGCTCGCCGACGTCACCGCGATGCAGCTCTACTGCCTGCGGGTCGGCCGGCTCGGCGATGAGCACGCGCTCAAGGACACGATCGCCGGCCTGGCCAAGATGAACAACACGAGCCGGGCGCGGCAGGTGATCGCCCAAGCCCGCGATCTGCTCGGCGGCAACGGCATACTGCTCGAGAACCACGTCATCCGCCATATGGCCGACATCGAAGCGATTCATACCTTCGAGGGCACGGAGACGATCCAGACCTTGATCGTCGGGCGTGATATCACCGGCGTGAGCGCGTTCGCGTGATGGCCATGGACGCGACATCGACACCGAGAAACACGGCTCGGGGCGAGCGAGCAGACGCCGGGTCTCCGCCGGGCTGCCCGGTCGGGCCTGGACGTGATGCTCGCGGACGCTGCGCTCGAGGACGGCGGCGTCGGCAGGTTCCTCAAGCCTCGGGCGGCCGGCGCGGACGATCGCCGGGCTGGCGCGCCATCCCGGTCGTGCGGCCCGCGATGCCGGCGAGCCTCGGCGCCGAGCTCGTCCGCGTCGCTGCCGGGCAGTCTGAGCTCGGGCCGCCCAAGGGCGATCGTCGCTTCGGCGAGCGCGGCGTGGCAGGACAACTGGTTGCTGCGACGGGTGATGCAGGGATACCTGGCGACCTGCGACACCGTCGATCGCCTGGTCTCGGACGCCGATCTCGACTGGCGCACCGAGCGCCAGGCGCGCTTTGCGGCGACGCAACGTGCTCGACGCGCTGGCCCCGACGAACTTCCCCTGGTCCAATCCCGCGGTGCTGAAGGCGACCATCGACGAGGGCGGGGCGAACCTGGTCCGCGGCGGACGGCGGTTCCTGCGCGATGTGACGCGCTCGCCGCGTCTGCCGGCCAGTGTGGACGTGAGCAAGTTCGACGTCGGCGGGAACCTGGCGGTCACGCCAGGATCGGTCGTGCTGCGCACCGAAGTGTTCGAGCTGATCCAGTATGGCCCCACGACCGAGCAGGTGCGCGAGGTGCCGCTGCTGTTCGTGCCCCCGACGATCAACAAGTACTACATCCTCGACCTCTCGCCAGGCCGCAGCATGGTCGAGTGGCTGCTCGATCAGCAGCAGCAGGTGTTCGTCATCTCATGGCGCAACCCCGACGTCGAGCAAGGCCATTTCGACCTCGGCACCTACGCGGAGGCGGTGCTCGAGGCGCGCGACACCGTCGCCGAGATCACCGGGCAGGCCGCGGTCAACCTGAACGCCGCGTGCTCGGGCGGGATCATCGCCGCGTGCGCGCTCGGCCACCTGGCAGCCGTCGGTGAGCAGGACAAGGTCGGCGCACTGACGATGATGGTGTGCGCGCTTGACCAGGCACGGATGGGGACCGCGGGCGCGTTCGTCAACCGGGAGCTCGCGGCCGCGGCGGTCGCCGAATCGGCCCGCAAGGGCTACATCGACGGTCGCGCACTCTCGGGCGTATTTGCCTGGCTGCGTCCCAACGATCTGGTCTGGAACTACGTCGTCAACAACTACCTGCTCGGCAAGGATCCGCCCGGCGTTCGACATCCTCTATTGGAACCAGGACAGCGTGCGGCTCGCCGCCGGCCTGCATCGGGACTTCATCTTGACGGCGCTCGACAATGCGCTGACCCACCCTGGGGAGGTCGAGGTGCTTGGCACCCCGATCGATCTCGGCGCAATCACACTCGACAGCTACGCGGTCGCCGGGCTCACCGATCACATCGTGCCCTGGGAGAACGCCTACCGCAGCATGCAGCTGCTCGGCGGCTCCACTCGGTTCGTGCTCTCGACGAGCGGCCACATCCAGGCGCTGGTGAACCCACCCAGTCCTGAGAGCCGCGCAAGCTACCGCGTCACCGATGATCTCGCAGATGACGCCCGAGGTGTGGCTGGGGGAGGCCGACATCCGCCGCGGAAGCTGGTGGCCCGACTACGTCGCCTGGCTGAGCGAACGATCCGGCGACCTGCAGCCGGCCGCCGAGACGCTGGGGAGCAGCACGCACAAAGCAACGGCCAAGGCCCCAGGCAGCTACGTCCATGCGAGCTGACCCGCACCGCGCTGCGGCCCAGCACAGCGATATGGCGGACTCAGGCCCCGATGACCGAGACGCGGACCGGTTCGTCTTCGGTGCGGACCCTGTCCGCGAGCGCTGGTGGGGCCGGCCGCTGGCCGAGACGCGGTGGTCGCTCGAGCTGACCCGCCTGCTCGCCGACCCGGTCCTGTACGGTGGCGGTGGCATCCCGCGCGGCGACGGCCGGCCGGTCGTGCTGATGCCAGGCTTTCTCGCCGGCGATCAAACCCTCGGCGTGCTCGGAGCGTGGCTGGGATCGATCGGCTACCGACCGCGCGTCTGCGGCTTCATCGCCAACACGGGCTGCTCGGACCGCGCGCTGGATCGCGTCGAGCGCAGGGTCGAAGCGCTGTGGCGCTCCTACGGACGGCGTGTCGCCTTGATCGGCCACAGTCGCGGTGGCCATTTCGCCCGCGCGCTCGCCGCCCGTCGCCCCGAACTCGTCTCACACGCCGTCTCGATGGGAGCCGACCTGCAAGGCATGTTCGGCGCCAGCGCACCCACGCTGCTCGGGGTCAGCGCCGCCCGGCGGGTGGTTCACGCGACCGGTCGCGCGCGGATGGAGAACTGTCTCAGCGGCCACTGCGGCTGTCCGTTCAGCCACGACTACGCGCGGCCGTTCCCGTTCGACGAAGTGCGGCTCACGAGCATCTACTCAAAGGGAGACGGCGTCGTCCACTGGCAGTGCCAGATCATCCCGCATGCCGACTGCGTTGAGGTGACCGGCAGCCACGTCGGCCTGATCTTCAATCGCAAGGTTTATCGCACGCTCGCCAACGCATTGGCGCGGCCGGAGCTGCCCAGCGCGGCGGGCTCAGCGCGCGGACTCCAAGCCGCCCAGACCTAAACGCGGCTGGGGACTGCAGCGGCGGGCGCTGCGAGACGAAACCCCGGACGCCGCGATACGGATGCGGTATTGGGGAAAGGCCCGGCCGCCAGATGATGTGGCATGTCGGTCGTACCCTCCACCGAGCGCCCCGCACGTCACAGCATCCGGCGCGCACACGTGAACCCGAGCGACACCCGCGAGGCGATCTTCGGCTCGTTTGACGGGATGACCTCGACCCTAGGCGTCGTCGCCGGACTGCTGGCCACCAAGTCGAATGCCTCTCACATCGTCGCGGGCGCGATTGGCATCGCTGTTGCCGCCACGATCGGCATGGGCGCCGGCCAATACCTCTCCGACGATCAGCGCAACCTCCGCAAAGCGATGGTGATGGCCGTGGCGACCTTGATCGGATCCGTCTTGCCGGCGCTGCCGTTCTTCTTTGGCAAGTCGACGGCCTGCGTCATGACGTCCATCGGCATCACGCTGCTTGCCGCGGCGATCATCGGCCACTACCGCGGTTACCTGGTCACGTTCACCATCCTGATCGTCGTGTCCGCGCTCACGGTCGGGCTCTCCATCCTGGTGGCGTGAAGTGTCCAGCTCCGCATCGCTCCTGCACCTGGCTCGAATCCGGTTCTATCGCTGGGCGGCGCTGCCCGGCGATCGCTGGCAAGAAGAGGATCGGCAGCTGCGCGGCGTCGTCGTCGGGTTCGACCGCCGGAAGATCCTTCTGCAGGTCAGTTCGAACGGCGCCTGGCCCGATCTGCCGGGCGACTCGAATGTGATCGAAGCGATAGAGCCGGGGGACCGTCATTGGGTGCCGGTGCTCGACCGAGTCCCGAGTGCTCGGGCGGCTGATGCCTCACCAAGGCCGTCGTCCAGGCGCTCGTCTCTTCTGCCGCTTGCACCCGCTCCGTCTCCAACACGATGAACGCGCGCGGCCGAGGAACCAATAGTGACTCCGTCAGCTCTACGGGTGAGCTGGCCCTTTTGACCGCCGCCATCCTCTGTCAGCCGCAGCCGTCGACCAGACACTCGGAAAGGAGCTCGCGTTGTCGGGACCCGCACAAGAGTCGCTAGTCATTGATGTGTGGACAACCGGCGCGGAGGGCCATCAAGAGTTGATTGACGGACTGCTTGGCCTCTACGAGCGATTTCAATCGAGCGAGGGGTTCGTCGAGGGCCGCGTCTTCCAGGGATCCGGCGGCACTGCGGTGTTGTCGTACCTTCGCATGCGCTCTGCCGCCGATCAACAGCGCCTCGACGAAGACCCAGAGATCCAGTCGGGACTCGAGGCGCTGCGAAAGATCGCCCACCCGCACCGCGACATCTACGACCTCGTCTGGGTCTTCACTGCACCCAGCGACCAAGGACCAATCTCGCCCTCGCCCTCGCGCGGAGCGTATTAGTCGCCGCTGCCGTGCGCTGGGGGAATGCTTCGACGCCAATGACTGCGCGCCCCTCAACCGATCACACCCAGGCCACGGCACGTCCTCACCCGGCTGGTCGTCTGCACCGGTGGGTCCTGCCGATCAGGACCCCCAAGCCGATCAACCCGGCGCTGATCAAGCATGCCGAGCACCGCGCGGGGTATGTCCAGAACCGCATGGCGGACGCGATCACCTCATTCGCGGGCTCGATGGCGTTCGTCTATATCCACATCATCTGGTTCGCCTGCTGGATCGGGTTCGGGATCGAGAAGTACCCGTTCGGCCTGCTCACGATGATCGTTTCACTGGAGGCCATCTTCCTCTCGACCTTCGTCATGATCAGTCAGAACCGGGCCGACGCGAAGCGCCAGGTGCTCGCCGATCAACAGTGGAGGCTGGTGCGGGAGGAGAACGAGCAGAACAAGCAGTTGCTCGACCTCTCACAACAGATCCTCGCGCTGACGACAGAGGTCCGTGTGTTCGCCGGTCGCGCCGAGGAGAACCACGAGCAGAACGAGCAGTTGCTGGACCTGTCGCGGCGCACTCTTGCTGTGACCGAGGACATCAAAGCCGCTGGAACCGTCGATGTTGCGAGCGACGGCTCTGACCGGACCGACCCCTAGGGTGGGCCTTTCAGTTGCTCGCGTGCGCGATCCGGTAGCGATGCTCGGGCCGGCCAGTGCTGCCGTAGTGCAGGCGGAGTTCGATCTTTCCCTGGCGGGCCAGCTCGGCGAGGTATCGCTGGGCGGTCGAGCGGCTGATGCCGACCTGTGCGGCGATGTCGGTGGCGGAGACGTCCGCGGGTGCGGCTTGGAGCAGTTCGCGGATGCGGGTCATCGTCGGGGCCGATTGTCCCTTTGGGAGCGGGGCGGGTCCTCGGAGCAGGCCGAATAGAGCGTCGACGTCGTGTTGCTCGGCGTCCTCCGCGCGCGCGAGGCGGTTGTGTAGGTCGCGGTAGGCGAGCAGGCGTTCCTCGAGCTGGGCGAAGCTGAACGGCTTGACGAGATAGTGGACGGTCCCGAGCTGCATCGCCGCGCGGACGCTTGCGATGTCGCGGGCTGCGGTGATCACGAGGAAATCCGGCCGCTGGCGCTCGTGCGTGAAGAGTTCACGTACGAGCTCGAGTCCGTGTCCGTCTGGCAGGTAGAGGTCGAGCAGGACGAGCTGCGGGCCGAGGCGGTTGATCTCGGTGCGGGCGCTGGCGAGGGTCGAGGCATGCCCGGCGATGGTGAAGCCACGAACCCGGCGTAGGTAGGCGCCGTGGATCGTTGCGACGTGGTAGTCGTCCTCGACGATCAGGGTGCTGATCATGCGTCCAGCTCGACAGCTTGGGCGAGGGGCAGGATCACCGTGAACGTTGTCGGTCCTGAGCAGTCGACGGTGATCGTGCCGCCTGCCTTGTGGATCAACCGGTGCACGAGCGCGAGTCCGATTCCGTGGTGGCGCCGGCCGTTGTGGTCCTTGGTCGTGAACCCGTCGCTGAAGATGTGCTCGGCGAGTTCTTCGGGCACGCCGCGGCCGGTGTCGGTCACCTCGATCACGATGTTGTCCTCCCGTGCCGCAAGGCGCAGCGTCACGCGAGCGGGAGCTGGACCCGTGGCGGCGGCGTCGATCGCGTTGTCGATGAGGTTGCCGAGGACCGTCAGCACGATGTTCGTCTCAGCGCCGGGCTCCGCCAGGCGTGAATCTTCGGAGAGCTCGAGTGTCACGTCGCGCTCGGTCGCGACGGTCATCTTTGCCAGGATCAGCGCTGCGATCTCGGGGCGCTCGACGCGCTCGCGGATCGCCTCGGCCCGGCCGGCGCTCTGGCCTGAGACATCGAGTGCGTAGCTGGCTGCGGCGTCGTAGTCGGCGAGCTCGATCAGACCGGCGATCGTGTGCATGCGATTGGAGAACTCGTGCTGTTGAGCGCGCAGCGCGTCGGTCAGGGCATCGACGTTGTCAAGCTCGCGCAGCAGTCCCTCGAGCTCGGTCCGGTCGCGCAGCGTCACGACCGCTCCGAGCTGTCGTCCTTGGCGCGAGACCGGCATCCGGTTGACAACGAGGATGTGTTCGTCTGTCACTACGACGGCATCGGTCCGCGGGACGCTTCCGGTCAGCAGATCGCGCAGACGGCCGGCCGGGAGCAGCTCGCTGAGCGGGCGCCCGAGTGCGCTGGCGCCGAGCGCGATCAGGCGTCGGGCCTCATCGTTGATAAGCGTGACTCGATCATCGGGATCGAGCGTGATCACCCCCTCGCGGATGCCGTGGAGCATCGCCTCGCGCTCCTGCACGAGCGCGGCGATCTCATCCAGTTCGAGCCCGAAGGTGCTCCGCTTGAGCCGCCGCGCCAGCGTGAGCGATGCGATCACGGCGATCCCGAGCGCGCAGGCGAAGTACAGCAGCAGCGTGGGCAGCTCGTGCAGCAGTTGGCTTGAGATCTGCCGCTCGAGGATCCCGGCTGAGACCTCGCCGATGATCGCGCCGTCAGGTGCGCGAAGTGGGACCTTCGCGTTGGCGGAGATGCCGAGGTTGCCGTGGTCGATGCCGAGGTGGTCGCGGCCGTCGAGCGCGATCAAGGGCTCTGTCACGGGCCGACCGATCAGGGCAGGGTTGGGGTGGGAGTAGCGCACGCCGTGGCGGTCGATCACGACGATGTAGCTGGAGCCTGTTTGGTTGCGGACCTGCTCGGCGAGCGATCGGATCAAGCGGCGGTCGGTGGGGCCGCGCCGGGCCAAGGCCGCGCGAACCGAGGGTGTTGCCGCGAACGTCTGCGCGATCGCGAGCGCCCGCTTCTGGTACTGGTGCTCCAGATCGCCGCGCTCGCCCAGGGTGACGAGCGTGAACCCGACCAGCGTGCTCGCGATCAAGATCACGACCACGCTGGCGACAATCCGCGTGGACAGCTGACGCCTGCGTCTCATCTCGACTCCCTCGTCGGCGCAGTGTACGCCGCCGGCGCGTGGGCAAAATGCGCAAAACCGCAGGAAATGCGGCTTAGTCGGGTAAGCGGCACAAGCCTTGGCGCGCCGGCGCCGGACTCCTACCGTGATCGCTCAACCCCCAACGTGGGGTGTTCTGATCAAGAGGTTAGGAGGAGAGATGGCGCTGACAACACCACCGGCCAACCGAGAGAACTCCGGTTCTGATCGAGCGAGCCGCGCCCCGCGGGCCGTCGAGATCGTGCTTGACGACGTGACCAAGCGCTTTCTGACGCCGGCGGGCGATGTGTTCACGGCGATGAGCGATGTGAGCTTCACGGTGGCGCCCGGACAGTTCTGCGCGGTCGTTGGCCCCACGGGCTGCGGCAAGTCGACGACGCTGTCGCTTGTGTCGGGGCTCACCTCGCCAAGCGCCGGCTCGGTGCGCGTCGGCGGGCGCGCTGTTGACGGGATCACCGAGAGCACGAGCTTCATGTTCCAGACCGACGCGCTGCTGCCGTGGAAGACGGTGCTTGCGAATGTGACGCTGGGGCCGCTGTTTCATGGCGTGCCGAAGAAGCAGGCGCAGTCGCAGGCGCGCGACTGGCTGCGGCGCGTCGGGCTCAGCGGCTTTGAGGACCATCATCCCCATCAGCTCTCAGGCGGGATGCGCAAGCGCGTCAGCCTTGCGGCGGCGCTGATCAATGAGCCGTCGATCTTGCTGATGGATGAGCCGTTCGGCGCGCTCGATGTGCAGACCAAGGCGATCATGTCCAACGAGCTGCTCGGGCTCTGGGAGCAGACGCGACCGTCGGTGATCTTCGTCACTCACGATCTTGAGGAGGCGATCGCGCTCGCGGACTGGGTTGTCGTGATGACCGCCGGTCCGGGGACCGTGAAGGCGATCTACGACATCGATCTGCCTCGCCCGCGTGGCGCGGTGCAGGAGATCCGGTTCGAGCCGCGGTTCCTCGAGCTTCATCACCAGATCTGGAACTCGTTGCGCGAGGAGGTCGAGCGCGCCTACGCCCGGACCGCATCAGTCGCTGCCTCAGAGGGAGGAGAGAAATCATGAGCGCCCTGTCGATCGATGCCCACGCGCGGCCGGCCGTATCCGAGGAAGCGACGGTCGCGGGCCGGGCGCGCCGCAAGGTCCGCCGTCGCCGCCTGATCGTGTGGGCGGCGCGTGTGGCGACGTTCGTGATCGTGATCGGCGGCTGGGAGCTGCTGGCCAACGCGAAGATCATTGACCCGTTCTTCTGGGGCAAGCCCAGCGGGATCGCCACGCAGCTGTCGGACTGGATCCAGCACGGCACTGCGTACGGTTCGATCTGGCTGCAGATCTGGACGACGATGAAGGAGGCGCTGCTCGGCTTCTTCTACGGCGTCCTCGCCGGTGTCACGGCGGGGGTTCTGCTCGGCCAGAGTCGCTTCTTGGCCGAGGTCGTCGGTCCATACATCAAGGTGCTCAACGCGATCCCACGGATCGTGCTCGGCTCGCTGTTCACGGTCGCGCTCGGGCTGGGAACGACCTCGAAGGTCGCGCTTGCCGCCGTGCTCGTGTTCTTCGTGGTGTTCTTCAACGCCTTCCAGGGCGTGCGCGAGGTCGACCGCAACCTGCTCGCCAACGCGCGAGTGCTCGGAGCCTCCCGGCCGCAGATCACACGACATGTCGTGCTGCCCTCCGCGCTGACCTGGATCATCGCGAGCCTGCACGTCGCGTTCGGCATGGCGATCATCGGCGCGATCGTCGGCGAGTTCCTCGGTTCGCAGAAGGGGCTCGGATTGGTGATCGCGACCTCGCAGAACAACTTCAACCCCAACGGCGTGTTCGCCGCGATGCTGATCATCGCGGTTCTGACCCTGACGGCCGAAGCATTGATCGGGCTGCTCGAACGGCGCCTGCTCTCGTGGCGGCCACGAGCGCATTCCGAAAGCGGCCTCGCCTAAACGCATCGCACCGGAGGCGCAGCCTCCGAACAACACCTCACACCCATAACCCATCAACACAACGGGAGGAGACCCCGTATGTTCAAACGCACCCTGACACTCGCGATCAGCGCCGCTGTACTCGCGCTCGGCGCGGCGGCCTGCGGTAGCAGCAGCGGCGGCAATTCGAGCGTGAGCGCAGCCAACGTGAGCGCAAGCTCGGGCCTGCCGACGGTCACGCTCATGGTCGGCGGTATCGACAAGCAGATCTACCTGCCCTACCAGCTCGCCCAGGACCTCGGCTTCTACAAGAAGTACGGCGTCAAGGTGGAGCTCTCGACCGAGCAGAACGGCGGCGTCGGCGCTGAGGAGGCGATGGTCTCCGGTCAGGTCGACATGGCCGGCGCGTGGTACGTGCACACACTCGACTTCCAGCAGAAGGGCAAGAACGTCGTCGACGTCGTGCAGCTCTCCGGCGCCCCGGGCGAGCGGATCATGTGCTCCAAGAGCGCCGCCGTCGCCTCGCCGGCGCAATGGTCGGGCAAGAACCTCGGCGTGACCGACATCGGCTCGGGCACCGACAACCTGACCGTGTACCTCGCCACGCGCTATCACCTCACGACCAAGCAGTTCAGCCGCGTGGCCGTGGGAGCCGGCCCGACGTTCGTCGCGGCGATCCAGCACGACCGGATCGCCTGCGGCATGACCACCCAGCCGACAGCGGGCGCGATCCAGAAGCAGGGCATCGGCTACTCGGCGATCAACCTCGCCACCGCTGCCGGCGCCAAGCAATGGCTCGGGGGCGTGTACCCGGCTGCTGGGGTGCTCGCGCGAGCCGACTGGGTCGCGTCGCACAAGCAGGTCGTCCAGAAGGTCGTCGATGCGCTCGTCGCGACGATGCACTGGATCCACACCCACACAGCCGCGCAGATCGCAAACGCGATGCCCTCCCAGTTCGTCTCCAACGGACTGACCACCAAGGCGGACTACATCTCCGAGCTGGCGCAGGACAAAGGACAGTTCCTGCCCGACGGCCTGATGCCGACCACCGCGCCGACCACCGCGCTCGCCGTTGACAAGCTGGCGGGCAACATCACCAAGCCGGCGAACATCGCACCGACCTACACGAACTCGTTCGCGCTCGACGCGAACCAGCTCGAGGGGTACACGAAGTAACACGACGGGAGTGGCTGGGACCGCCCGCGCACGCCGGGCGGTCCCAGTCTGTCACTCATGAAAGGCCCACACTCATGCAAGCGCCAAAGATCACATTGATCAGCACCCTCCCAAACGCTCACACCAAGCCGGCAAGCCCTCACACAGAGCCTCGACAGGGCAAGGCGGGGAAATGATCGGGAACGCTCACGGCAACGGTCGCGTGGCTCCCGGCTCGGGCCCGTTGAGCGGCATCGGCGTGCTTGACCTGAGCACGGTCTACGCCGCCCCGATCACCGCGATGCTGCTCGGCGACTACGGCGCCGACGTAATGAAGGTCGAGCACCCACGCGGCGATCCCGCCCGCACCCACGGCCACAACAAAGACGGACACGGGCTGTGGTGGAAGGTGATCTCGCGCAACAAACGGACCGTCACGCTCAACCTCTCCCATGAGGCCGGGCGGGAGATGCTGGAGCGGCTCGTGCTCGAAGCCGACGTGCTGATCGAGAACTTCAGACCCGGGTGATGGAGAAATGGGGTCTCGGTCCGCCGCGCCTGCGCGAGCTCAACTCGGCGCTGGTGATCCTTCGCGTGACCGGGTTCGGGCAGTTCGGCCCCTACGCGACCCGCAGGGCGTTCGGAACGCTCGCCGAGGCAATGAGCGGCTTCGCGCATCAGACCGGACAGCCAGACGGACCGCCGACGCTCCCGCCGTTCGGGCTCGCCGACGGCGTGACCGGGCTCGCCGGCGCGATCGCGGTCCTGCTCGCCCTCTATCACCGCAACAACAACGGCGGACACGGACAGGTGATCGACGTCTCGCTGCTCGAGCCGCTGCTGACGCTTCTCGGACCGGGCCCGAGCGTGTACGACCAACTGGGCATCGTTCCCGGCCGCCACGGCAACCGCTCGCCCAACAACGCGCCGCGGAACACGTACATGACAAGAGACGGCCGCTGGGTCGCGATCTCCGCCAGCGCAACGACGGTCGCCGAGCGCGTGATGCGCCTCGTCGGACGTCCCGACATCGCCGAGCAGCCCTGGTTTCACTCCGCGCGCGAGCGCGTCCGCCACGGCGATCAGCTCGACGGCATCGTCGCACGCTGGATCAGAGCACGTGACTTTGACGAGGTGATGGAAGCGTTCGAACAGGCAGGCGCTGCGATCGCGCCGATCTACGACATCGAGCAGCTGATGAGCGATCCCCAGATCGCGGCGCTCGACGCGATCACGACGGTCGAGGACGAGGACCTCGGACCGCTGCGGATGCAGAACGTCATGTTCCGCCTCTCAGACAGCCCGGGCGCGATCCGCTTCCCCGGCCGACGCCTCGGCCAGGACAACGAGCAGGTCTACAGCGAGCGGCTCGGATTGGACCCAGCGCGCCTGAGCGAGCTGGAAGCGGACGGAGCGATCTGATGCGCCGCAGCTACCTGTTCGCCCCCGGCCACAACCCCAAGCTCCTACAGCGCGTGTTCAACGCCGGCGCCGACGCCGTGATGCTCGACCTCGAGGACGCAGTCCCACCCCACTCAAAGATGCAGGCGCGTGCGATGGTCGCCGAGGTGCTGACCGAACGCCCCGCATGGGTACGCATCAATGCCGCGCACACCGACCTCGCCGCCGCCGACCTCGACGCGGTCGCCGGTCTCGCGGCCGGGATCCGGATCCCAAAGGTGGAGTCTGCAGAGGACGTTGAGTGGGTCCGCGTCCGCGCGCCCGACACCCCGCTGATCTGCGCGATCGAGACCGCCCGCGGACTCCTCGCTGCACACGAGATCGCAACCGTCCCCGGCGTGCGACACCTCTCGCTGGGCGGCGTCGACCTCCGTCGAGACCTCGCCGCGTCCGACGGCCACCTGCAGACGCTGTACGCCCGCTCCCACCTGGTCATCGTCTCACGCGCCGCCGGAATCGACCCGCCGATCGACAGCGTCTACGCCCGCCTCGACGACGACGACGGGCTCCGCGAACAGGCCGAGTTCGCCCGCTCACTCGGCTTCTTCGGCAAGTCCGCGATCCACCCCAGACAACTGGCGACCCTGCACCAAGTCTTCACCCCAACCGCAGCGGAACTAGCGCGGGCACACGCAGTGCTCGACGCATTCGACAGCGCCCATGGCGAGGCGATCAAAATGCCAGACGGCGAATTCGTCGACGTCCCGGTCGCCGACCGCGCGCGACGCCTGCTCGAGCTGGCGCAACGGCTGCCGGCAGAACACGAGCAACACCTCACATCCGACGTCACGGTGGTCGAGTACAACACCGAGGCGTTCAGCTCGACGCGTTTCCCGGCCCCGAAGACCGTGTAGCAGGCGAATCGGAGCCGCGTGGGGAACCGCCTAACCGCAGTGAGACTCGGTCCAGGCGGCTGGGGGTCAGGAAAGCGATTCGTCGAGCTCGCCGAGTGCGTCGGTGAGTTGGAGGTTGGCGGAGTAGTCGACCGGGCAGGCGATCACCGAAACGGTGTCGTCGGCGATCGCCCGCTGCAGGGTCGGAAGCAGCTGATTGGCCGCCTCGATCCGGTACCCGCGGGCGCCGAAGCTCTCGGCGTAGGCGACGAAGTCGGGGTTGCCGAACGCTGTGTCGAAGTGCTCGCCGAGCTCGAGGTCCATCTTCCACTTGATCAGGCCGTACTCGTCGTCGACCCAGATCAGGATGACCATCGCAATCTGCTCGCGTAGCGCGGTCTCGATCTCCTGCGAGTTCATCATGAAGGCGCCGTCGCCGGTTGCGATGAGGATGTTTGCGGGCGGGCGGGCGAGCTTGGCGCCGATCGCACCGGGCAGGGTCCATGCCATCGTTGAGAGGCCGTTGGAGATCAGGCACGTGTTCGGCTCGTAGGTGGGGTAGAGGCGGGCCATCCACATCTTCAGCGCGCCGGTGTCAACCAGCACGATGTCCTCGCGTCCGAGCGCGGCGCGGGTGTCGGCGACGATTCGCGCCGGCGCCAGCGGGAAGCGTTGATCTTCGGCGCCGCGCCCCAGCTCGGCAGCGAGCATCGCCCGGATCCGCTGCTCGCCGAGCTTGGGCTCGAACCGGCAACCGGCCTCCTCGGCGAGCGCGTCGAGCGTGCGGACGATGTCGGACTGCAGGCCGACCTCGACCTCATAGTGGAGATCGACCTCTGCCGGGAAGCGGTGGATGTGGATGATCTTGCTTGTCGCCGCCTGGGTTGATCCGGACCGGGTCGAACTCCTGCAGCTCGTAGCCGACGGCGATGATCGCATCGGCTTGGTCGAATCCGAAGTTCACGTAGTCGTGGCGCATGAACCCGACCGCGCCGAGCGCCAGCGGATGGTCGTCCGGGAACACGCCCTTGCCGTGGAAGGTCGTCGCTACCGGGACGCTGAGCGTTTCGGCGAAGCGGCGCAGCGCCGGGCCGGCGCCCGCGCGCGCAGCGCCGTGGCCGGCGAGCACGATCGGGCTCGAGGCGGCGCGCAACACATCGCCGGCGCGGCGGAGCTGGCTCGGCGAGGGCTCATCGGGTCGCGGCACGTTGACCGCCAGCGGCCGCGCGTCATCGGGCACCGCCGACTTCTCGACATCCTCGGGAACCGCGAGGTATACCGCTCCGGGTCGTTCGGTCTGCGCCAGCTTGAACGCCTTGCGAATCATCTCCGGCACCGCTTCCGGGGTGGCGATCAGCTCCGCCCACTTCGTCACCGGCGCGAACATCGAGACGAGGTCGACGCCCTGGTGGGACTCCTTGTAGGCCCGGTGCATGCCGACCTGTGCCGACAGCGCGACCACCGGCGTCGAGTTCGTCGTGGCGTCGGCGACGCCGAGCAGCAGGTTGATCGCTCCCGGACCGAGCGTCGCCGAGCAGACTCCGGCGTTGCCCGTGAGCCGTCCGTAGACCTCGGCCATGAACGACGCTGCCTGCTCGTGGCGGACGAGCACGTAGCGGATCGGGGAAGTCGCGAGCGCCTGGACGAGGTGGATGTTCTCCTCGCCAGGGATTCCGAACACATACGAGACGCCCTCGCTCTCCAGGCAGCGGACGATCAGTTCGGCGACGTCGCGGTGGGCGGCTTTGCCGGTTGAGTTCACGGCTACTCGATCGTGGTCTGCCGGTCGCCGACCGGGCCCGCCGGGCCGTCGACCACGACGGTGTGGACGTTGACGAACTCGTCAATCCCGTAGCGCGACAGCTCGCGACCGTAGCCGGAGTCCTTGACGCCTCCGAACGGCAGTCGCGGGTCGGAGGTCGTCATCCCGTTGACTGTAGTGTGACCAGCGTCGCAGCGCGAGCTTCTGACCGCGTGGCAGGTCCGATGTCCAGACGTTGCTCCCCGACCCGAAGCGGGTCGTTCGTGAGCGCGCTGGCAGCGGCGGCATCGACGGCGCGGACGATTGGCACGGCGGGGCCGAACACCTCCTCGGTGAGGACCGGCATCCCAGGCGAGACGCAGTCGAGCACCGTGGGTTCGTAGTAGAAGCCCGGCCGCTCGGGCGCGCTTGCGCCTGCCAGTACGCGGGCGCCCTGCTCGACCGACTCGCGAACCTGGCGTGCGAGCGCGTCACGGAGATCGGCCCGCGCCAGCGGCCCCACGGTGACGCCCGCTTCTGTCGGATCACCGATCCGCAGCTGAGCGACATGCGCGAGCGGGCGCTGGGTGAACGTGTCGGCGGCCGCGTCTTCGACGATGATCCGCTTGGCCGCAATGCACGACTGCCCGGTGTTCTGGAACCTGCTCCACACCGCCCAAACTGCCGCTGCCTCGAGGCCGGCGTCGGCGAGCACGACGAACGGATCGCTGCCGCCGAGCTCGGAGAGCCCTACAGGACGATCCTCGAGCACTTTCGCCATGAGATCGCGCACTACTACTGGCTGATCATGATCGAAGGCACCGACGGACTGGAGCGCTGGCGCTCGTCGCTCGGTGACGAAAGGACTACCGCACACCTGTCGCCCAGCCACCGCGGCGATTGCTGGGTCCCTCCGGCTCGCGATGCTGGCGGCGAACCCGGACGTTTCTTGGAAAACAAGGGGCGCCCACCGCACGGGACCGGGGGCTGCGGTGGGACAATCCTCGTGCTCCGTGTCTGCCTTATGCCGGGCGTTCCTAAACGCTGCAGAGCGCAGTGATGGGATTACGTCGACGATCTGGTTGGAGCGGGCGCGTCCCGCAGCGGTGAGCAGCCTGGCGCTCACGAGCGTTCGCACGGTGAGCCGGGCCAGCCTGACCGCGACGGGCCGTCGCACTTCCCATGCCCTCTGTGAGGCGCTGCGCGGTCAGGTGTGTGGGCGCGCCGGCGGTCACGGCTCCTGGGTATTTGTGGTGTGATCGGCTTGCCAGTCTTGTTTGGCGAGTCGCCGGCGGAGCAGCGCGCCGACGATCAGCAGCGGAGCTGGGAGGCTGGCCAGAGCGAACGTTCCGTGATGCCGACGCTGGCGACGGCGAATCGCTGTCTCAGAACGCCGGACGTGATGCTCGGAGGCCGGACGGACCGCAAGGCTAAGGGTTGCGGTCCGTAGGCCGGGGGCGGTGGCTGTCAGCGTGACGCGGCCGGGGGTCTTTGCGGGTCGGATGATGGCCAGCGCTTGGCCGTGCCACGTGTAACGGCCGGACCGTTTGAAGCTGTCGATGTTGTGTGGATTGCCGTTGCCGACGCCGACCAGTTCGCCTGCGCCAGCGACCGCGAAGGAGACGTCGAGCACCGCGTCGGGCACGCGCTGGCCCTTGCCGTCGAGGACTTCGACGAGGACGTGGGCGAGGTCGTCGCGGCTGGTGGTCAGGATGTCGACGTCTGAAGTGAGCCTCAAGGTGGCGGCGCTTCCTGTTGTCGTCAACGTACGACGGCCGATTTCCCGGCCGTTCAGGGAGGCGACGGCGGTGAGCTTGCCGGCGGCATACGGGATGTTGAAGGTGCTGACCCGCTTGTCGGACGCAGCGACGGTGTTGGTCGCGATTGTCTGGCCGTTGAGCAGCACGCTGACCTTGTCGCCCGTGGTGTAGACGTGGACGGTCATCACTTGGCCATTCGGAACGTCCCAGGTCCAGCTTGGCAGCTCGTCGTAGTAGCTCCAGTTGTGGGCGAACTGCTGGGTGCCCGCCGGGGCGGGACGCTCGACCATCATCTCGATCGGGCTCAGCCCGTAGACGACCGATCGCCAGTAGTTCTGCGGCTTGCGCTGTCCGATCAGGTCGATGTCGCCCTGGAAGTCCTGAAACCAGGGGTATACCGCGCTGCCGAAGACCGGCAGGTTCGTGGTGTTCGGCGGCGCGTAGATCGGCGCTCCGGTGCCCGCCTCGCCGAGATAGTCCCAGGCGGCCCACACCCAGGCGCCGACGAACCAGGCGTTGTTTTGGGTGAGCTGCCAGTCGTCGTAGATCGTCGCCGGCCAGCTCTCGCTCTTGGTCACCGCCTTGTTGGGGAAGGCGGCGTGAAGTGAGGCTGCCGTCGCGGGTGGGGCTGTGCCGCGCGGCGGGTTGTCGTAGTGAAAGTCGGAGACGTCGATGTACTGGTACAGCGGGTCGGTGAGCGTTGCGAACGGGCCGGCGGCCTGGGTCACGGGTCGCGAGCGGATCCAATGCGTGCACGAGGTCGTAGAGCTGCTGGCCGCGCGACCCGCCGGTGGTGTCGGTGATCTCGTTGCCCAGCGACCAGATCACCACACTCGGATGGTTGCGGTCGCGCACGTACCAGGCTGGTGAGGTCGCGCTCCCACCAGTGCGGGAAGTACAGGTGGTAGTCATCGGGCTTCTTCGCGCGGTCCCAGACGTCACTGAACTCGTCCCAGACGACCATGCCGAGACGGTCGCAGGCGTCCAGCTTCGCGGGCGCGACCGGGTTGTGGGCGGTGCGCAGCGCATTGAAGCCTGCCGCCTGCAGCACCTCGATCTCCCGCTCTTCCGAGCGCCCGAGCATGATCGTGCCCAGCGGCCCGTGGCTGGAATGCGTGCACGCGCCCCGCACCTTGACCGGCTTGCCGTTGAGAAGGAAGCCGTTGCCGTCCCATTCCAGCGACCGGATTCCGAACGTGACGTCACGGAATCCACTGCGCGGCCGTCAACGAGCAACTCGGCCCTTGCCTGGTAGAGGGCTCGGCGAGTCCGGCGACCACAGCGCGGGTGCCGGACCGACAGGTCCACGCTATAGGTGCTGGTCGCTCCGGGCGTCAGCGACTGCGCCGGCGCCTGGCCGACGGCGACGGTCCGTCGCCTCGTCATCGAGCACGCTGACGCGAACCGCGGTCGCACCGGGTGCCGTGCCGAGATTGGTCGCCTCGACCTCGACATGGGCCACCGAGTGCCGCTCGTCGACGACAGGCGTGCGTGACGAAGACGCCCCACAACGGGATCCTCACCGCGGCGGTGGCAGTCAGCCACGTGTGCTGGTAGATGCCCGAGCCCGAGTACCAGCGGCTGGTTTGACCGCTGTTGTTCACACGCACAGCGATCACATTGACGCCGCTGGACTCAGATTCGGCGTCAGGTCGAAGCCAAACGACGTGTACCCGTACGGATGGAAACCCAGGTGAACGCCGTTGAGCCACACGTCGGCGTTCTGGTACACGCCGTCGAATCGCAACTCGACGTGACGATCGCGGCCGGGCCGGGCGTGAACGAAGTGCTTGCGATACCACCCGACGCCCCCGACGGTGTAGCCGGTGGAACCGCCGCCGGCGCTGTTCTGGTGGTCAAACGGCCCGATCACCTCAGGGGTCCCAGGCGGATTCGGGCCCGAGGTGGTCGGCCCGGTGGTGTAGTCAAACGCCGAGCCATCGGCGGTGGCCGCCACCGTCAGTCGACGTGGCGTATGGCAGATCCTCGATGCTCCAGTCATGCGGCAGATCGAGCTTGCGCCAGGCGCTGTCGTCAAACGATGACGCGTCGGCACCGCTCGCATCGCCTCGGAAGAACAGCCAGTCCTGATCAAAGGAGACCTCTGACCGGAGCCCATGCGAACTCGAGGACGGCGCGTCAGCCCTGCGCCCCGCCGCCTCGATCGCCAGCGACCCGACGGCCACGGCGCCCACCTCAAGCGCCTGCCGACGTGTGATGTCCGCCAGCACCCGTCCGCCCGTCGCGCGCTTATCAGCGCTTTCAGACGTCCGCTCGCCTGCGCCTTGATGCCACATCTCTCTCTCCGTTCTCTCACTCGCTCACGCCCCGGGGGCAGGACGCCGACGGCATGATAACGCTCACATATACCCCGATCAAGAGCGCTATTCGCCACGATTTTCGGCCCATCACGGTTCTTGGAACGTAAACAGAACGTTCCCGGCCAATCCGTCATACGATGGAGCGACTATGGATCTGTCTGGGGGCGTCATCACTGACGACGTGATCCGCTCGCTCGCGGTGTCCCAGCGTCGTCTTGGAACGCGCGAGGTGATGCTGATCCACCACACGGACTGCGGGATGCAGAAGATCACCGACGACGGGTTCCGCGCAGAGCTGCAACAGACGACTGGGATGGCGCCTGCGTTCGCGATCGAATCGTTCTCGGATGTCGACGCGAACGTGCGGCAGTCGGTGCTGCGGGTTCGCCGGTCGCCGTTCCTGGCCCACCGCGACGGCGTTCGTGGGTTCGTGTACGACGTCGACGCCCACGCGCTACGCGAGGTCAAGACACCTGCTCCGGATGATTCGCAACCGAGCTTCCCGGTAACTCTGTAGACCCGCTTCCGCGATGCGACGGCATCTCGCCGCACCCGGTCGCATCCCGACCTTGCGCGGATAGCACGTTCGCGTCGCAGAGGCCCACGTCGGTCCTCGGGCTCGGTGAGTGACTGCGAAATGCCGTCTCGTGCTACCGGTGTGGGCCCGGCCCCTAACGCGGCCGGCGGCCTATGCGGTCTGCGCGCCTGCGCGTGCGAGCGCGCGATAAATCGTCGCGCGACTGACCGAGAGACGCTCGGCGAGCTCAGTGATCGTGTGCCCGCCGGCGTTGCGCAATTCGAGCAGCTCGGCGTGCTGGCTGGCCGTCAGCTTCGGCCGTTTGCCTTTGAGCTTGCCGTTCGCCCGCGCGACCGCCATCCCCTCGCGGGTACGCAATTGCAACAGATCCACCTCGAATTCGGCGAACATCGCGAGCAGATCAAAGAAGCACCGCCCGTTCGCGTTCTTTGGGTCATACACGACGCCGCCGAGCGACAGCCGCGCGCCGCGGGCCGCAAGCTCCGCGCCGATCCAGCGGGCATCGCGGATCGAGCGCGCGAGTCGACCCAACCGTGCCACCATCAGCGTGTCGCCTCGACGCGCGACTGCGAGGACCTTCTCCAGACCGGGTCGCGGCGGGTTGCCCGCAAGGCCACGGTCGACGTAGATCTGCTTGTTATCCACCCCAAGTTGGCGCAGCGCTTTGCGCTGCGCGGCCAGATCCTGCCTGTCGGTGGAACAGCGGGCATAACCGATCAGCATCACGGACATTCGCCGCACGAGTGTACGAACACCCCTGGTCAGCGCGCGACCGAGAGCCCGATAGCTGAGACGCTCGCACGCCAGCTATCACCGAGACCACGAAGCGACCGGGTGAGCGACCCGGGCCGCCGGCGACCCGGACCAATCCGGACCGTCACGCTCGCGAGCAGCGCCACCGAATGAACGCAATGTCAGCGAGACGTCGCCCAACTTGGCGCGCCCAGCCAACGTTTCCGTCCGATCATCCAACGATCAACGGACGCCGAGGTAGACGGCAGGCGTCGCTTACGAGTGGCGTGCTACACGGCGCTTTATGACGGTGTAGTCGTGTTCATAGGAGGACGCGAGCGCAGCCCCTCCTTCCCGCGCCGATGCGAGACCAGACCATCATCGGCTGGAAACGGACTCTGCTTCGCATCGCCCGTCAGTTAGGGGAGCCGGATGTCGTGGCGCCCCCGCGCGGCGCGCCGCTCCTGATCGCTGAGGTCGGCTTCCTTGACCGGCGTGACGATCGTCCAGTGACGACCAACCGGGCAATGCTGCATTCGCCACCACCCGAGCCGAAGCGACTTCACCGAAACAGCGGGAATCCAGATCGTCGTGAAGAGGTGGCCGTCTCGGCAACGGACCACGACGTTGCCGCCGAGCCGGTGGCTCCGGACCCACAACGCGACCGTCTCCAGAACGACAGCCGCGACGATGGGAACCACGCGTCGACGGTGGGCATCGTCGGACCGCTTAGTAAATCGGCGTGGATTCGTCGTACGACGAGGCACGTCCAACCCTTCTACCACGCCAATGACTGCAAACGCAAACGGCGCTGATTGGCACCCCGCAAGAGGAACCCCTTGCGCACACGATCGAGAGACGCGCATCTGGCGCGGGAGTGGTCGGGTAGGCGAGAGGCGCCTGGCGTCGCGCGGCGTGGCACCTGGGGTGGCAGTGCGCCGCAGACGGTCGCTCACGGCGACGGGATTGCGATTGTGGGAGGCTGATGGTCGATCGAGGTAGCGGTCAGTCTCCGGCGAGCGACGTGGGTGTTGGTTGTGTGGCGCGTGGTGGATCGTCGAGGATGAGTTGGGGGATGGTGACGAGCGTGTAGCCGCGGGCGCGGAGCGCGTGGACGAGCTGTGGTAGCGCGGCGATGGTTTCGGTGCGGGTGCCGCCGGCGTCGTGCATGAGGATGATCGCGCCGGGTTTGGCGCCCGCGAGAGCGCGCTGGACGATGGCGTTGGCGCCGGGCCTGAGATAGTCGTCGGTGTCGTCGCTCCAGAGCACCATTAGCATGTGTAGCCGGTGCAGGATCCGGAATGTCGGCGTGTTGAATGAGCCGTATGGCGGTCGGTAGAGGCGTGGGAACGCTGCGCCGTATTGACCGAGCCGGTCGGTTTGGAGGAGGATCTCGCGTTCCTGTGCTGGTGGCGTGAGTCGGGCCATCATTGGGTGAAGTTCGGTGTGATCGCCGATCACCATCCCCATGCGTAGCTCGCGTTGAAGCGAATGGTGGAAGTAGCTGATCATGAACCCGACCTCGAAGAACGTCGCGGGTGCGTGGATGCGTTGTAGTTGGTCAAGCAGTCGGGGTGTGTAGGGGCCGGGGCCGTCGTCGAAGGTGAGCGCGATCTCGCGCCGCTGCTCGCCGCCGGAGGTGATGAAGGGTTGGCGTGAGAGCAGCCGGTCGATCGCGACGTTCTCCCGCTTGAGCAGGCTGTCTGAGGCGGGTGTGCGACCGTTCGCGGTTGGGTTCGTCGACCCGCGGTGGACGGAGTTGTTGACCGCTCGGGTGGGGTGTCCGCCGCCGCTCGTGATCAGCGTGAGCAGAACAACAACGCCGAGGATCGCCGCGACAGCTCCCGCGCGGCGGCGGCGGACAAGCTTTCTGCGTCGCGCTCGCGCGGCAGAGCTCGACGCGGGCCGCAACGGGCTGAAATCGCGGTGCGTCATGCGGTCAGGCCTTTGCTGGCATTGGTTCTAGCTGACGTTGAGGGTGTATGGGGCGGTCAGGATGCGGCCGTTGATGTAGGTGATGAGGAACATTCGCCAGGTACCTGGCTCGGGGAGCAGGACTCCGACTTTCAGCCGGCCGGGGGCGTTCGAGCTGCCGGTGACTTTGCTGGCGCCGAGCGCGGAGGTGCAGTAGATCGCGCCGGGGCTGCAGACGTGGGTGTGGAAGTAGTCAAGCGAGCCCTCGTGGAAGAAGATCGCGTGCGCGAGCGCACCACGCCAGGTGGTGAACGTCGCCTTGTGCCCGTGGGGGTCGAGCACGTTCAGGGTGAGGAAGTTCGCTTCGATCGCTTTCAGGCGCGGATGGCCTTGGATCTGGAAGCGGTATCCGTCGACGAGTTGGGTTGGGTTGAACGGGGGGGTCGGCTGTCGGCGGTAGCTGCCGCGGACGTGAACGGTGGTGAAGAGCTGGAAGTTGTTCTGGGATTGTGGGCTGCTGACGGGTAGGAATGCGCTGACGACGATCCGGTAGCGGCCGGGGGCGGGGAACACGACGGGCTGGGTGATCTTTCCGTTTGCGGCGATGTCGCTGTCGTCGTACTGGACGTGGCTGTCGTCGTTGCGGACGATGATCAGATCCACGCCGGCGTGCGGCTCGCAGCATTTCCTGTACGCGGTGAGCGGCCTGCCCGAGGGCTGCTGGATCGTGAACGAGAGCAGTGTTCTCTGGCCTGCCTGAACAGGCGCGGAGGGCTCGAACCCCGCCAGCGTGTACGTCCTCGCCGGCGCGACTATCGGCGCGCTGACCGCGCCTCCGGAGCTCGATCCACATCCTGCGAGCGCCGCTGCGAGCGACATCAAGGCGGTGAGCACCCACCGACGGTGGGCGGTTCGAGTCGCGGCCACGGTCCGGGTCCCGCTGGCGGGGTTCTGGTGATCTCGGTGCATGTCGCCTCCTTGCACGGGGTCGGCAAGTTGTTGTCGTGGAGAGTTGAGTCGGGGGTTCATGTTGTGGCGCTGAGTACGCGGAGGTCGTGGGCGAGGTTGTTGGTGTTGATCGGCAGCCCGGCGGGGACCAGGGCGGCTAGGCGTCCGTGGCGGTTGATGAGCCAGATCACGGCGGTGTGGGTGCTGTGTGGGTTGCCGGGGGTCTGTGGTGAGACGTAGAACGCTTTCCAGACGGGGGCGAGTTGGCGCGGTGAGCCGATCAGGTAGTGGAAGTTCGCGGGCTCGTGATGGGCGGCGAGCCATTGCGTGACCGCGCGGCGCGTGTCGCCGTGCGGGTCGACCGAGATCGCGACGACGTTCAGCTTGTTGGCCTGCGCGCCGAGCTTGATGAGCGCGTCGTGGATCTCGCTGCCGATCAGCGGGCACACATCGACGCAATGGACGTACAGGAACGTGAGCGCGTAGGGACGCCCACCCAACCGCGCGCTCGAGACGCTGCCTCCCCGCGCGTCGAGCAGGATGAACCGTGGCACGGGACGGCCACCGAGCCCCTGGGGCATCGTGGCGGCGGTGAGGAACGGGCCGCTCCCCGCCGAGGCTGCATCCGGCGGGATCGTCTGCCCGGTGCTGGCAGTGCCGCGGAGCAGGATCGCGGCACCCGCCGCGATCCCAACCAGCAGGGCCAGCCCGCCCGCGGCGATCACCGGACGATTGCCCTTCATCGCGGACTTCCCTCACGGGCGGGCGGGACGCCGTTGCGGGTGCTCATCCGAGCACTCCTTTGAGGTAGAGAACGGCGATCAGGATCGCGGTTGCGCCGGCGGCGAGCGCGAGCACGGCGGCGAGGAGTCGCAGCCAGATGTGGGTGGGTGTGGGTTGGTTGTCGGTCATCCGTTGGCTTGGTCGAGGATCAGTGCGGTGAACGGCGGTCCGGTCTTTGGCGTGATCTGGAAGGAGAGCGCCCATTTGCCGACCATCACGAGCGCGGGGGCGGCGCGGGAGTAGACGCCGGGTTGGGTCTCGGTCAGCTGGTATTCCTGCTGGGGCATCTGCATTTCGGTGTGGTTGAACGTCAGAGTCACGTTCGCAGCGCGGACGGGCTGTCTGTTCTTGGTGATCCGCAGCGCGAACGAATCGGGAGCGGCGGCCTTGTTCGGGGTGACGAGCACCTGCAGCGTGTAGCCCGCTTGCCTGACCGTCTCGGCGACCCGGCCGGGTCCGACGTTCGCGAGCGCCGAGTTCTGTAGCGCGAACGCGGGAGGCGGCGGCGCCAGGCTTGAGAGCACGGCGGCCGCGAACACCGCCGCGGTGATCAGCGCGGCCTCGCCGCTGATCAGCCCCCGCAACATGCGTGCTGCGGGCTCACCGAGCTCAGGGTCTCGCGCGCCGGCCTGCAGCCGCGGTTTGGTGCGCAGCAGGTTGCCGGCGGCGAGCGCCATCGCGGCGATCAGCAGCCCGATCTTGACCAGGATCGCGACGCCGTAGCCGGTCAGCCACAGCGCGTCGAGCGCGGGCATGTGGTTGATCGTCGCCCACGTCCCGGTCACCAGCAGAAGCAACACACTGCAGAACGCGACGTTCGAGAACCGCGGCACCACGACGGACAGGCTGCTGACGCGGAGTGACGCTTGAACGGTGCTCCACAGGACGATCAGTCCGATCAGCCCGCCGAGCCACAGCGAGCCGGTGATCAGATGCAGCCAGTCGAGGATCACCGAGATCCCGCGCGGCGAGGTCTGCGCTGCGTGCCCGGCGCTGCCGGGCAACAGCAGCACCGCTCCGGCCGACGCGAGCGCGCCGGCGATCGACACGACCTCGGCGATCGACCGTCGCTCGCGGTCGGGGCGATCGAGCCACACGGCGGTCCAGGCGGCGAGGCAGAACAGCGCGAAGCAGACCAGCATGTCGACGTAGCCGCGTCCGAACGCGGTCGCGCGAAACAATGGGACGAGCGCGCCGAGGTCGAACGCTGAGCGCAGCGAGTCGATCGCGGTCGCGATATCGAGATAGACCGGAATCGCCAGCAGCCCGATCACCGAGGCGATCACGAACGCGCGCGACACCGCCCGCAGGCTCGTCCCCGGCGCCCGCCGTGCCGCCGGCCGCGCGATCAGCACCCGGAACACGAACAGACCGATCGCGCTCATCACCGAGAGGAACATCACCCAGCGCGCAATCAGCAGCCGCAGCGATGTCGCCGACCCCGCGATGCTTGGCACCGCAAACCGCGGCGCCGGCCCGGGGTTCGGCCCGACCGCGAAGGTGAACGCGCCCTGCACCGGGTGCCCGTCGACAGAGATCGCCCGCCAATAGATCAGATACCAGCCCTCAGGCAGGCGTGGCCGCAGCGGCACGACCAGCGTGTTGGGGTTCGCCGGTAAGCGGCTGACCGGACCGGTCGTCTCCTGGTTGCCCGCGGCGTTGGTGACGGAGATGATCGCGAACCGCGGCTCGACCGCCTCGTCATAGGTCAACTGCACGTTCGGGGGCGGAACGTCGAGCACGCCGCTCGCCGCGGGCACCGTCTTGATCAAATACGCGTGCGCCGACGCGGCCGCCGGCAGCATCAATCCGACCGTGAGCGCGGCGATCGCCGCGACGCTCCGCCCCCGAGCACTCATGCCAGCACTCGCTCCTTCGAGCCGCGACTGACCAGCGCGAACCCGCCGGCGAGCAGCCCAAGCACCCCGACGATCAGAGCGATGATCGCCAGCACCGACGAGCCGCCGCCGCCCAACGAGCCTGCGGCGTCGATCGTCGGCGCCGGCGCAGCGGAGGACTCAGAGCCCGCCCAGTTCACGATCGACCCGTCCGAATAGGTCTGCTGGACTTGGAACGCGTAGGTCTTCGCCGACGCCGGCTGGGCGAGGAACTGAAACAACGAGTCCTCACCGGTCGGCGTCTTCCCGCCGGTCCACGTCACCTTCGTGATCACCGCGCTATCGCCCGACCCGGTCTGCTGGAGCTGCTGTGTCCAACCCGCCGGCGGCGGGACGAACGAGTCGATCCCGAACCCGTCCGGGACCGTCAACACGATCTTCGACGTCGTCAGCCCGCTCTTCTCCGTCGGAACAGCGAGGCTGTAGAGCTGCAACTTGCCCGACAGCGAGACCGCGGGGCTGATCCGCGCATGCGCCGACGCGGACGCCGGAACGACCGCTGCGAGCGCGAACACCGCAGCGAGGATGAGTGGGCGTCGCGCCCATGAACTCCTGACGTTCATTTCTGGTGGTTCTCCTTTGAGTAACTGGGACTGGCTCACGGGCCACCACGCGCGGTCGCAGAGCGCCACGGCGGTGGGTTTCTCCTCGGACAAATCGCAAGCCGCTCGCCTCCCGGACCGACGTCGCAACGGTCACAACCGAGCAAGGCGCGCGACGACGGGCACGCCGAACTGATCCTCAATCGGGAAGCTGGAGGTCAGCGCAGCCCCGATCCGGCAGCGGCGCGCGATCAGGTCCTAGCTCGGAGGACCGCGGCCCGACCAGCCGCCGGCCAGCGGCGAGAGCCGCGGCGGCCACACATCACGAGGACGAGGCAGCCTCGCCGGCCGAGGCGCCCTGCCGGAGAGCAGATCGATGCGGCGCTGCGCGACCTCGTCCAGCACCCAGCGGGCGCCGTGGAACACCGCTGCGAGCACCAAGCCGACGCACACCGCCGCGGGGATCGACCACCAGCCGCCATAGCCGAAGATGCCGGCCAGCCCACCGGGATGGCCGGTTGCGAACAGGCCCTCCAGGAACTCCTGCGCGACATAGATCCCAATCAGACACGCCGAGCACAAGATCCACAGGGCGACCAGCGACAGCGTGTATCGCGGCAGCGATCGCTGACCGCTCATCGCGCGTCCGAGCGCCCACAAAAAACCGCC
Organism: uncultured Solirubrobacterales bacterium; assembly: GCA_963769695.1. GTDB lineage: Bacteria > Actinomycetota > Thermoleophilia > Solirubrobacterales > Solirubrobacteraceae > Palsa-465. The sequence goes on from CAVYMX010000009.1 coordinate 127,199, forward strand.
GAGAGCGACGCCGATCAGCAGCACGATCCACGGGACCAGCGAATGTAGGTAGGAGTGCCCCTGTCGCGCGAGCTCCGCGCCCGCGCTGCCGCCGAACGCCAGAATGAACCGCAGCTGATGCACCAACATGGCGCCAGCGGGCATTACCGCCGCTCGGACGAGGCATCGACTTACCGCCCGGCGATCAGCACGCGCGATCATCGCCCGGGCACGATACCTCCCCACCGGCGGTCACGCACCAGCCCGCGGGCGCGGTGGCCGGTCAGGTGAGCTCGCGTAACGTCCGCTCGACATCTTGGGGGTAGAACGGCCAGAGGAACAGCGCGCGCTCGTGGCCGGAGGCGTCGATGATGTATGCCGCCTCGGTGTGGGTGATGTAGTTGATCGTGTTTCCGGCGATCTTCTTCGTCGTGACCAAGACGCCGACCTTGTATAGCTTCCATACGGCGGCGAGTTGTGACGGTCCCCCGACGGCCCAGCGCCATTGGGGCACGAGCTCCCACTTGCGAACATCCTGGAGGAGGTTCACGCGCGCGTTGGCGTACACGTCGACGCTGACCGCCAGGATCTCCGGACGCTGCGAGGCCGGCATCCGGCCGACGACATCATTGAGGACCTTCGCCTCAAGCGGGCACAGGTTCCGGCATAGCGGGTCGATGAACGTGATGATCACCGGCCGCCCGCGGTAGGCAGCGACCGAGACCGGCCGGCCGTTCTGGTCGCGCAACACGAACCCAGGAGCCGCCCGCCGTCCCGCCGGCCAGGAGAACGGCGGCGGAGTGACAACCGAGCCCACCTGCGCCCCGGACGCCGAACTGCTGTGCCTGAACGCGGTGAGCACGAGAATCGGCACACCCGTGGCGACAACCATCACAGCAACGAACGCCGGGACGGCCCACCGCAACCGAACCGGCGAGCCGCTCCGGCTCGCGCTCGACGGCTCGCTCCGGACCGGCACACCCGTCCTCTTGCGGCGGCGAAAGGCGAGCAGCAGCAGAACCACGGCAGCGAGGGCGCCCGCTGCGGCCGCGATGATCACGAGACTGTTGCTGCCGTGAGAACGAGCACGCGCGTTGACGCGGCTCCTCCCGTCCGTGGGCACGGCGAGCTTGAGCCGGGCGCTGAGCGCGAGCTGTCTGACTGCCGTGTCCGCCGCCGCCAGGCCGGCAGCATCCGAACCGGCTGGGACGCGCGCGAGCAACCGGTTTGCGGATGCCGTGGAGTGCCCGGGCCAGTTCAGGCCGAAACCGTTGGGCATCACCACTAGCAGCCGCTGCTTGTACACCGATGAGAGCTCCAGTCCCAGGAAGCGGGCGTAGATCCGTGGCTTTCGCCACAGCGCGGTGATCGAGCCGAGGTCGTACTCATCGGAGATGACCGCCACCCTGATCGCAAACCCCGCGCGATTCGCCGCCGCCACAACGCCCAGGAGCTGTCGCTGCGAAACCGACTCCGATCCCGACTGCGAGGAGAGGAACACCTGCTTGGTGACGAGATAGTCGCTCGCGGGATCACCGTCGGCGCTTGCGACCGCGGCAAACCCGCCGGCGAACGCGACCGCAAGCAGCGGTAGAGCAAGCCCAGAGGTGATCAGCTGGTTGCGCCGGTACCAGCGGGTCGCTCCGTGATCCCGCACCGTCCGGCGAACGATCCGCCGGATTGGTCTGACCATCGACGAGGCGACCGGGCGGGTCATGCTTGGCATTCTGAAGTCTCTTGCGCGCCGGCGCTCGAACCGGGATACGCGCGGCGTGCGTGACGATCGCGCGCGCGTCGGAGCGGCTGTGATCAGCTGCCGGGCGGAAACGTGTATGAGCGATGCGGGGGGACGTACGGGGCGACCTCGAGCACGATCTCCGCGTGCCTCGACAGCGGCACGTCTGCGGGCGCACCGTGCCAGGGTCGTCCATCGACGAACACCGCGACCCGCCCGCCCGCCGATGCCGAGAAACCGGCCAGCCGGTGTGACGACAGCGGTTGGCCCCAGGCACGGAACAGCGACGACAAGCGAAGCCGTGATCCGGGGCGCATGAGCACGACGCCGGTGGGCTCGAGTGTGACGAGATCGCCGTAGCAGCCAGCGCCAGCGATTCGCCCCGCGGAGAACGTCAGCGGCGGCCGGGTCCCGATCCCCGCGGCCACGATCACCACGCGGTTGGCGGCGAACACCTCGACATGCACTCCGTCTCGCGCTCCCAGGCGGCTGCTGCAGCAACCGAGCACCGGGCCGCTCACTCCGGGATGGAATCGCGGGCCGCGGCCGATCGGACGAGCCTCTCGCAGCAGCGCGCGCAGAATCCCAGAAGCCGGGGGCGCCTGCCGCGCAGAACCGCATCCAGACCCCAGCACGGCCGCGACCGCCAGCACAGGGCCGACTGCAGCCAACGAGCACGCTCTCGGCATCACGGGGAACCTGTCCGGGACCAAACGCGTGGGGCGCCGTCAGGCGAGCGACTCACGGGCGCCGGCATCCTCGATGTCGTAGTCGCTGCCAGGATCATCACCGTCGGAGGAATCGGGCATCCCCTTGATCGACCAAACGGAACACGACGAGCAGCAGCCCCACACCGCAGCCAAGGCAGACGACCGCCGCCGTGCGCGCGACGAACGCCGGCACCGCCGCAAGCACAAAGCCGTCCAGGAGCGTCGGGATCAACTGCGTGCCTTCCCACAGCGCCAAGAACGAGATCACGAAAAACGAGAAGTACCCGGGGTGCTGAAACAACACGCGGCGAAGCCCCAACCCACAAGCCCAACGATGACCGCGAACGTGATCAGCGCAGCACCGCGACCGTCGGGCGTCCATGAAGCTCCCGGCGCGCCGGCTGCAACCGCGATCGCAACCAGCGCCGCGATCCCGAGCACGCGGGCGACGCACAGATCGAGCGCGGGACGGCGTACCCGCCATGCTGCCAACGTGCACACGAGCACCACCACGATCGGCCAGAACCACACGATCGACGGGTCCTCGGCGATGCCACAACCCGCCCAAGATCGGGCCAGATGACCATCGATCCGGACCGGGATGCTCCACCGCCCACATACGCCTTCCCCGGCGCCAGCGCACCGTCGCCAACGCGTGCAACCGCCCGTCGTGCCAACTGTACTCATGACCGCCGCTCACGCTCAACCAACGCGGCGTCCTCGCCGGCTCAAGGTTCGAGGGCGGCACTTCGGCCGGCGTCTGGTTCAGGTAGTACATCGCCGAGTTGTGATTGACCGCCACACCAGAACGTGAGAAGCGCAGATACGGTGCCCCGCGGTAATCGAGAATCACGACGCTCTCGCTCGTCGCAACCCGCAGCCACATCCGCTGATCCCCATCGATCACCTTCGCCTCCAGGCCCGCCGGACGCAGAGTGACCCTGGCCCAAAGCTTGAAGCGATCGGAGCGACCGGCCCGTGCGCCCACGACACGCTCGGAAACCCCCCGGCGCCGAGCAGCACACCAACCAGGATCACTGCGACCGCCCAGCCGCGAACCCGAACCATAGACTTCACAGCAGCCGCAACCGCGGTCGGCAAATCGCTCCGATACGCGTCAGCGCTCATCACATTGGCGGACTCTACGCACACTCCGAACGATCGCTCGCGGGCTCGCGTCACGCTGCTCGCGGCCATCTCGATCACGATCCTGGCACTCCTGACAGGAGCGCTCGCCCAGTCGGCGCGAGCGGACGGAGACCCTGCCAGCGACGTCCTCGTCTCCCAACCCCTGTTCCTGCCACAAGACGCCGGAGTCCCCGCCCCCCAGCAGACGCAGCTCGCCGCGCTCCTGACCGCAGCGCGGCGCGACGGCTACCCCATTCGCGTCGCGCTGATCGCCTCCCGCGCGGACCTCGGCTCGGTCACCGAACTCTGGCACCAACCCCAGAACTACGCCCAGTTCCTCGGCCAAGAACTCGCACTGCTCTACCGCGGACCGCTGCTCGTGGTCATGCCAGCCGGCTTTGGCTTCTACCGTGCCGACGCAACGCTGGTGCGCGAACGAGCCGTGCTCAAGGGAATACCCACACCCGCAGCGGGGACCGGGCTTGCAACCGCCGCCCTGAGCGCCGTGCAGCGCCTGGCCGCAGCCTCAGGCCACCCGCTGCCAACGCCGGCCGCCACTGCGGCGCCCAAACCACGCTCAACCGACACCGTCTCCTGGATCGTGTTCGCGGCCGGGAGCGCGCTCATCGCGCTGGCCTGGGGAGCAAGCCTGCGCGCCCGACCCCTCCAGCTCGGGAGACGAAGAACCTCCTCCGCATGATCGCGCGCAGGAGCGCTCCAGCGGTGATCGGCGCCACACACCCCAGTCGTCGATCTGGCGCGTACGCGTTGGCCTGAATCTGGTCGAATAGCGGGTCGGCTGCGTCATCGACCCAGACAATCGACTCGACGAGCAGATCCCCCGCATCGGGGACGAGCGCCCGGGCGCGGTCGAAGTCCCCGGCCTCCAGCGGAGTGACGCATTCGAGCAGCCGCCCATGTCGCCGCGGTGTGCTTGGCTGGAGCCAGGGCCGCGCGCTGTTCCCGCTGCTGGTGGCACGGCGCCATGCCTCGCAGACGTGTGTTCACCTCAGCGCTGTCGCGACGCGACGGCCCCCAGGCAACTGGTGTTAGCGTGCATTGAAACGGTGCGCGGGAACAGCTCGCCGCGTCGCAGAAGCCAAGGTCAAGCGAACATCCAGACCAAGCGCGACGGTGACGAGCTCGCGCCCTTGTGCCCCCAGGGCCGAAGGCAGGTGCTGCGCACTCAGCGCACCAGACCCGCCGATCAGCACCACGGACGTGGCGACAATCGGCCGCCCGACGAGAGCGTCAGTCGGATTCATTCGAAGGTCCCCCGGGCGCTGAGCACCGGGGGCCGGCGCCTGCGGTCCAGGCGCCGGCCAGGTGGCTCTCAGCGTACGCGGAAGGCCAGCCTGAGCATGACTCGCGCGTGGGGCTGCTGTCCGTCGGTGATGATCAGCGTGTAGCGGCCGCGCCGCAGTTTGCCGATCTGTTTGGTCGTCAGCCGGTCTTGCTTGATCGGGAGCGTGCCGTGCGCGATCGTCCGTCCCGCCTGCTGGATCTCGAACGCCGCCCGCGTCAGCTTGCCTTGCGCGCTCCAGGTTCCGGGCGCGAACTCGAGTGTGCAGAGCGCGAGCGCGACCGAGTTATTGCGGCAGACGATCGTTCCCGCGGCCCCCGCCGGCCCTTGTGGGCCGCGTGGACCGGTCGCGCCGGTCGGGCCTTGCGGTCCAGCGGCGCCTTGGGTAGCCGGGCCGCCAGTGCCCGAGAGCGCGACGGGCGACGCGGCCGTGACGGCGTTGCTGAGGACGGTCAGGCTAGCCGAACTCGCTCCCTGCGCCTGGGGCGAGAAGCGCACGCCGATCTGGCAGCCTGAGCCGGCGGCCACTGGGTGCTGACAGCCGTCGATGATCAGATAGTCGGATGGGTCGGCGCCGCCGGGCTCCACGCCGGAGACGACCAGCGGGGCGGACCCGTTGTTGGTGAGGGTAAACATCTGCTCGGTGCTGACGCTTCCCTGCGGCTCGGTCCCGAACGTGAGCGCGGTCGAGCCGAGATCAGCGGTCGGTGCCGCGTAGGTGATGGACACGCTCGGCGCGGCCGCGGTCACGGTCGGGCCGCTGATGTTGGACGCCTGGGAGGTGATGAAGCTCGAGCCACCGCCCCCACCGCTGCCAAACGGCGGCAAGGTCGACGCGCCGCCGCCACCCCCTCCGTAGTAGCCGCCTCCGCCGCCACCGCCACCGGCGATCGAGAAGAACGCGGCGCCGGCGCCGCCGACCCCGAAGCTGCCGTTCGCACCGTTGTTGCCACCGCTGATGTCCGTGCCGCCGCCGCCGCCCGCGTTCGCGGTGCCGGGCCCGCCACCATTAGTGAAGGGACCGTTCCCGCCCGCGGCGCCGGCGTCACCGCCGGCTCCACCCGCTGTAGCGCCGCCGCCCCCGCCGGCCACGATCAGCGCCGATTGATAGCCGGGAGAGGGCTGCGGGGTGCTGACGACCGACGCGCCGCCGCCGCTACCGGCAGACGGTCCGCCGGCGCCGCCGCCCCCGATCGTGCCCGGGCTCGCGCCCCCGCAGCTGACCGTGCCCGGAGCGCCGACCCCGATCGACAGCTGCTGGCCGGCGAGGACCGGGATCGTGCCGCTGATCGACCCGCCCCGGCCGCCGGCCGGAGTGCAGTTTGCATTGCCGCCGCCGGCGGCGCCCACGGCCGTGACTTCGATGCTGGAGACGCCTTGCGGAACCGTGAACGAATCCACGCCCGGTGAGTTGTACATCGTCGTCGCCGTCACCGCAGCACCGGCCGCGGCTGCGCCCGGCCCGGCGACCGCGACGATCGCCGAAACCACACCGATCGCTCGCCGCCGTGCCTCGCCGCTCGATCGCCGCGCCCGACGAGGCGGCTGGGATACACATGTGTACGTCTCCGCGCGTCGCTTTACGAATGCGTCGTGCCAGCTCATCTGATCGACCTCCAGTTGCATCATCGGGGGAACCACCAAGTTGGATCGCCGCCCGGGTTAACGGCGCACCGTCTCCGGCCCCATTAGCCGCCCCGGGCTAGCCTGCGGCCGTGATGATGGACCTAACGGGGCTCCGGCACAATGGTCAAACGCCAAGTCTTCACAGCCACGATTTAGACGCGCCAGCGACTATTTAGTTCGGCTGGACGATTGCTATGCGCGCAAAGGACTCGGGCACGGAAGGGATCGCCGCGTCAGCTCCCGGCGAGGCCCTTTCGGAACAGCACGTGCGGCTCGCCGTCGAAGTCAAAGCTCTTTTCGTAGCTCATCCCGAGCTTGGTCATCACCCCGCGCGAAGCCACGTTGTCCTCCCGTGTGTACGCAACGACGCTCCGTAGCCCCAGCGACATCACCGCGGTGAGCGCGTGCCGACCGAGCCGCGAGGCGATGCCTCGTCGCCAGTGGGAGCGAGCGACGGTCCAGCCGATCTCGACCTCGCTGATGCCATCGACGATGCAGTACTGGGCCACGCTCCACCCAACGCAGGTCTCACCCTCCCATCCCAGCGACCAGCCGAAGCGATGGACGGTCCGATGAGCGACCTTCCTCGTCACCATCTCCTCGCACTCCGCCAGCGTGAACGCGCCGCTCGAGCGAAACCAGGCTGCCACCTGCGGATCCCCCAGAAGGCTCTGGTGGATGGCCGGCGCGTCGGTAGCAAGCAGCGGGCGGATGTCCATCCTCAACCAGCGTACCGACGCCCGTCTGACCCAGGCCCGGCAGTGCTCAATCCTGGATCGTGGTCACTCGCGAGCATCGAGGCACCAGCCAAGCGACAGGACAGCAGCCTCAGCAGCCGGCTCCGTGCACCGCATGGGCCTTCGGCGGCGACATGGGATCGCTGACCGCACGACTCGAACGCTGGATCGCACCGGCCCGAGGGCCCGGCCGTCGTCTCAGTCGGGAACGATCAGCGAACACCGGGCTCAGAGCCGCGTGCTGCTGCTTTCGCAGCCCAGAGCGCGGCAACCAGCGTTGCGCGGGCTACGCGCTCCACCGCGGTGGTTCCCACGGCGTCCAGTCGCGGTTTCGACGAAGGCGCTGCAATATAAGCCAGTCCACGCCGATCGTGACGAGTGCAACCCCGGAGATCGCCAAGCCAATCCACCATTTGCCCGATCCGACCAAAAGCCCAACCATGAAGGCGATCGGTCCAAGCGTGGCTGTGATCCACCAGACCATCCAGAACGACCAGTGCACCCACGGCGGGTGGAGCTCGAGCACGTATCTCCACGGCGTAGCGCCCAGCTGTGTCCGTCGGTCCATGACATTGCGCTTTGTACCGGCCGACGAGTTCTCACGCAAGTTGCCGCGTGGACCGGTGTCGAGCCGGCATTGGTGCTCCCCGGGATGGCGTCTCACAGCGGAACGCCAGTCAGGAGAACGAGTCCGGCTTGCGCGGGGCCGATCTCAGTACGCCCGCCACGGCTTGTGGAGTGCCGCTTGGCCCTAGCCGTCTCAGCTGTCCGGCACGCTTCTCGGTGTTCGGTTGCCGGTGGCAAATCCACGGATGGTGCTGGTGACGCCGAGCGCGATCAGCAGCATCGAATGCGGAGTCTCTTTTCGGCCGCGGGCGTTGGCTGTTTCGGCGGTGGATGGCCGATCCGAGGAATGGTGCCGATGTCCATCCAATCCACCAGCAGCACGATCTTGGCGCGCAGCACCTCCCGGTGCGACCGGGTGTACTGCCCGGCGCTGCGGCGACGGTCGCGCTCCTCCGCGTCGCTCAGCTCGATCCGGTACTTGCTGGTCACTACCAACAAGATTCACCACTATTGCTATGGCTCGTTCAAGCAGCCCGGAGCGTACGTGCAGGAACGCCCACTAGCGTCGCGTTGATCGTCCGAGCGTCCGCGGCCGAGCGTCCGTCTCAAGCGCCGCAGTTCAGTGTCGAGGAACTTTGTGGGGCAATACTGAGCGACGAAGTGAGGTGCAGGGATGCGTTTCTCCGGTCTTGGAAGACTCTGTCGCGCGCTGATCTGGCGTAGTGCGCACGCATTGGTGGTCGCGATGGTCGTGCTGCTTGCGGCTGGGTCTGCTGGTGCGCGTGCGGATTCGACGGCGTCGATCGGCGGGACGGTCAGGGGTGCGACGGGCGCGCCGATCACGACGAAGGACGTGTGCGTGGAGGCGAGCTCCGAGGACTCCGGTGCCTCCTTTGACACCAAGACCGATGCGTCGGGCAGCTATAGGCTGGCCGGGTTGGCCGCGGGCTCGTACTGGCTGGGTTTCGAGGACTGCGATGGCAGCGAGCGCAACGACCTGCCGTCCTATAACGGCCAGGACTCGGCCATGTCATCACCGATTGCGCTCGGCGACGGTGAGGCTCGAACGGGCTTTGACGTCACGCTCTCGGCTGCGACCTCGATCACCGGGCACGTGTACGCCGGCGATGGGAGCTCGACCCCACTCCAAGACGTTTGTGTGAGCGCCTGGGGATCCGGCTATGGGTCCGCACAGAGCGGTCCTGACGGGCTCTACGAGATCCGGCACTTGGCACCGGGGTCCGGGTATACAGTCGATTTTCGCCCCTGCTCGAGCTCTCGTTATACCGAGCAGCAGTACGCCAACCAGGTGACGACAGCGCTCGGGAGCCCCACGACTGGGATCGACGGGCACCTGTCCGTGGGCGGGGCGATCAAGGGTCGAGTCAGCGGCGCGGGGGCCGTGATCATGAGCAAGGACGTGTGCGTGAGCACGAGCTCGACGAGCATGAATGGATCCGGATCCTACGGCGATGCCACGACCGACGCGAACGGTGGCTACGAGATCACCGGTCTTGCGACCGGTTCCTACAACCTTTGGGTCTCCGACTGCGATGGCAGCGCACGCAACGACGTCCCGTACAGCACCGGATCCGGCGGATCGGGCAGCCCTGTGGCGGTCAGCGCCGGCGTGACGACAGATGGAGTCGACGTGACGCTCGCGCAGGGCACATCGATCAGTGGCCATGTTTACGGCGGATCTGACGACTCCGCACCCCTGAACGATGTCTCCGTGTCGGCCGGGACGGTTGGCGGCAGCACGGGCATGCCACTGCCCGACTTCCCAGTCGCTACCGGACCAGACGGCAGCTACACGATCAAACATCTAGCGGCCGGGGCTGGCTACACGGTCAGCTTCAGCCCATCGCCACCGTCACCATACGTAAGTCAGTATTACGACGGTCACGACGACGTCGCCGACGCAACAACGGTCACGCCGACGGCCGCTGCTGCCGCGACAGGCATCGACGCCCATCTGCCTTTCGGAGGCTCGATCACCGGCACGGTGCAGGACTCGAACGGCAATCCGATCAAGACGAAGGACATTCAGGTGACCGTGTGTCGCAGCGGCGGACAGATGGGCTGCATCTGGAGCCCAGGGACGGATGCGTCGGGGAACTTCACCGTCAGTGGTCTCCGGGCGGGTACGTACGACGTCCACGGTGAGGATGGCTGGCAGAGCGCTCGCAACGACCTTCCAAACTACCAATCGGGGCCTGGCGACTCCGGCACCACCGTCTCGGTGACGCTCGGTCAGCGGACCGAGCCGGTCGTCGTGCAGCTCGCTGCGGCGACGTCGATCAGCGGACACCTCTACGGAGGCCCGGGAGACGCTTACCCGCTATCCGGCGCGAGCGTAACCGCGAACGCGCCCGTGGGCGGAGGCGGGGGCGGGAGCAGCTATCCGCAAGAAGTATCGATCGCGATGACCGATGCAAATGGCGCGTACACCATCAAGCACCTGTCGCCTGCCAACGACTATAAGCTGCAGTTCTCACCTAACCAGCAAGGCCCGAAGTACACCTCCGAGTGGTACGACAGGACGACCAACTTCACGGACGCCAAACCGGTCACGCCGACGCTGGAGACACCGTCGATCGGGGTCGACGCGCATCTCTCCGGTGGGGCGACGATCACCGGGACTGTGAACGACGCGGATGGACATCCCATCGCCGCCGACGTGTGCGTGCAGGCGTCCCCCTACGACATCGGCGGCGGCTACGGCCAGTCCAGGACCGACTCCGACGGCACCTATACGATCTCGGCACTGCCGGCCGGCAGCTACTACGTCCAGTTCTACGACTGCAGCTCCACTAGCCGCAACGACGTCGCCCAGTACTACTTGGACGCCATTCAGGTCGGCGGCCCCGGGAACCGCAACGACTCCGAACTCGTGATCCTCTCCGCCGGCGGCACCGCCGACCACATCGACGCCAAACTTGCGCAAGGGACATCGATCAGCGGCCACGTCTACGCGGGGTCGGGAACAGCGACGCCCGTCCCGAACGAGTGCGTGAACGTGAGCCCGAAAACGATGTCCCAGGCCAACAACGGCTCCTTCTACAGCGCCCGGACAGACACGTCGGGGGTGTATTCGATAAGGCAAGTCGCGGACATCGACGGCGGCTACATCGTCCAGTTCAGCGACTGCTCGAGCCCCGCGAGATACCCATCGCAGTACTACGGCGGCGGCAGTTCGTTCAGCGATGCAGTCGCAGTCATACCGACGGTCGCAGAACCGGCGGTCGGCATCGACGCCAATCTGGCCGCCGGCGGGGCGATCACCGGCACCGTGACCGACGGCAGCGGCAATGCGATCACGTCAATGATCTGCGCCAGTGCGACCCCGGCGTCCGGTAGCTCCTTCTCCAGTTACTACAGCAGCGGCCTGGCGTCGCACGGGGTGTACACGATCGGCGGCCTTCCGGCCGGGTCCTACAACGTCACGCTGCGCGACTGCGGCTCGCGGAACGACCTCGACAGCACCTACCCGGGACCGGTGGCGGTCAGCGCCGGGCAGAACACGCCGGGCATCGACGTCTCGATGAAGGCTGCGACATCGATCACCGGCCACGTGTACAGCGGCGCCGGCACCGGCACGCCGCTCTCGAGCATCTGCGTACAGGCGCTTAACGCCGACGGCAGCCAGATCAACGGCTACACGTACGGGTGGGCGTACACAGACGTACACGGCGAGTACTCCTTCAATCACGTCGACCCGGCCGGCAGCTACGTTGTGAAGTTCAACGGCTGCGCGTTCAATGCTCGCGCCGGTCAGTACTTCGACGGCGTCGCGGACATCTCGCAGGCGCACGTCCTCACGCCCACGCTCGCGGCTCCGAGCACCGGCATCGACGCGCACCTGCCAAGCGGCGCGCCAGTGACCACGATCACCGGCGGCCCGGCCGCCAACGCCGCCAACAAGGAGACCAACGTCACGTTGTCCTTCACCGCCAACATGGCCGGAGCCACCTTCGAATGCTCTCTCGATTACCACACCTACCAGGCGTGCACGTCGCCGTTCGACACGGGCGAACTGCTGCAGGGCCAGCACAGCTTCTCGGTCCGAGCGACCGTGGACGATGTGGTCGAGAACAACCCCCCACAGTTGAGGTGGACGGTTTCCCCCGCCTCGCAGACGAGCACCAAGCAGGGCACCGTAACAAGTGGCGGCACGTTCATCTCCGACCCAGGCAAACAGACATCCGCTGCGACCCCGGTGATCGTGGCCGTCACACCCCCCGCAGCAGCCCAGGTGACGCTGACCACGGAGGCGACGACCACCCCCAGCGCCAACGGCTACTCGATCTTCGGCCAGCAGCTGAACATCGACGCCTCAGACGCGAGCGGCACCGGCGGCGTTCAAGGCACCGCGAGCGCGCCGATCAAGCTCGACTTCGCACTCGACAAATCGCAGATCCCGGCGGGGATCGACATCTCACACATCACCGTCACACGCAACGGCAGCCCGGCCGCTGACTGCGATGCCCACGACGGCACGGCGAGCCCCGATCCGTGCGTCGAGAGCCGAACACCGGCACCCGATGGCGGTCTCGAGCTTGTCATCCTGACCACCCACTGCAGCACCTGGAACTTCGCCGCCACCACCCCGATCCCCGCGCCCGTCAACAGCAGCCTACCGGCGATCACGGGGACGACAACCGCCGGTCAGACACTCAGCGAAGCGCACGGCGCATGGTCCAACGCTCCCACCTCCTACAGCTACCAGTGGCAGCGCTGCGACAGCTCCGACGGCAGCTGCACGCCGATACCCAGCGCGACCGGCCAAACCTACACACTGACCTCAAACGACATCGGCCACACGATCGTCATTCAGGAGACCGCGGAGAACCTCGGCGGTGCCAGCACACCCGCCGCCTCCGCCCCATCGGCGATCGTCAAGGCCGCAACACCCGATGGTGGGGGCGGCGGCGGCACGCCCGGTGGCGGTAGCGGCGGCGGCACGCCCGGTGGCGGTAGCGGCGGCGGCACGCCCGGTGGCGGTAGCGGCGGCGGCACGCCCGGCTCGGGAAGCGCCACAGGCGCCAGCAGCGGCAAGGGCGGTAGCGCCACCGACGGCACCGCGAGCATCGGCCGCGCCCGGATCACCGGCACCGCGGCCCGCATCCCAATCAGCTGCCACGGGCCGACAACGGTCACCTGCCACCTCACACTCTCCCTCACGATCACCGAGACGCTCAAGGGACGCAAGGTCATCACAATCACCCCGACCACGCCCGCGAAAGGCAAGATCAAGATCGTCGTACTCGCGACGGCGAGCATCACGCTCGCCGCCGGGAAGACACAGAACGTACAGATCGCCCTCAACGCAACGGGCCTGCGGCTGCTCGCCAAGCACCACCGTCTCGCCGTCAGCCTGAAGGCAGCACAGGCGATCGCCAGGCACAGCCACGCGCTTCCCGCCCGCACGATCACCTTCACGTACGCGACACAGCACAAAAAGACGCACTGACCACACAGCCACGCGACCGCCGGCACAGCGGCGCCGGGCACTCCCCCGGCGAGCGGCGCCGGTACCCAGCGCTTCCCCGGACTGCGCCTCGCACGCTGCGAGCGCCCCGGCGTCGGCTCACGGGTAGTCCTGCCCGATCGGCCGGCGTGCCCGGCCCGCGGCGGGGCTTCCGCAAGCCACTCGATGCGGACGGCCAGGCCGCCGTCGCCAGCGACCGCTGCCGCCCTGCGGCCGACTCGCCTCGCACTACCGCTTCGCCGACAACGAAGTCGCCAGCGCGTCGCCCGGCGGTGGCGCGCTCTGCGATGAACGCACTCGTCGGCGGCCCAGCCGGCCGAACGATCGCAACGCACGAAGATCACGCGTCCGCAGAGGATCGCCTATTGCGATGGCCACAGAATCGCTTGCGCGACGATGACGCGTTCGCCATCGAACATCACCGCCGGGCTGCCATGGAGCTCGTAGCCAAGCTCGAGAGCTTCGCTCACGCGGCGGCAGAATGCGTCGTCATCGGGACCGGTCAGGAGTCGGTAGGCCGGCAAACCGTCAGGCGGTGGGGTCGGCACCGATGAATCGTCGCACGCCACCGGCATCCAGCCCGCCCGGCCGGCCGGCCAGGATTCAGTCGCCCGTGACGGGTCGAGCCCGTCAGGATCCGGACGATCGCGCGTCCCAGATCCCATCGATGAGCAGACGGTCACGAGCGTCCCTGAGGCCGTTCCTTGATGGCGTCGCCGCGTCGCACAACGGGAACGACGACCGCACGCCCCTGACCTCGGATCAGACCGGTTTGCGCCGGCGTCCTTGGTGTCGCAGAGGTGCGCGTCGGCGCGGCGGAGGATCGGGTCGGGAGTGCCTCCGGGAGCTGGGTCTCAGCGCGTTTCGGGGTTGGTCTAGGGGTGCGGCGACCGAGGAGTGGGTTTTGCGGCTAACTCCTGGTCGATCCGGCGGCGATGTACTGGTTCGCCGACTTGTTGTCGAGCCGATGCTTACAGGACGAACTCGTGATGGCCTCGGCGCAGTAGCGGTCAAACGTTCGCCGTGAGAGAACGGAAGTCAGTGATGTGGAGAAGGTGATGAGCAGTTCGCGGGGGCCGGCGGGACGGCAGCCGGCCGGTTCTTCGGCTGGTGAGGCTGATGGCGGCGGCTCGTCGGGGCGCGGGCGCTCCGCTGTCGACATTCCGCCGGTCGAGAACGGCGCTGGTGGTGGTCTGCCACGAGTTGAGGCGTTTGCGCTTGCTGGGCTGAGCGCTCTGCCGAATGCGAGTGTGTTGGTATTTGACGCGGAGTTCCGCTACGTGCTGGCGCGTGGTGCGGCGCTTGCTCAGCATGGCTTCAGCGCGTCGTCGCTGGAGGGCCGGCCGGCGGCGGAGGCGCTCGGCGCCGAGCGATGGGCGTTCTACGAGCCTTTGTATCGCGCCGCGTTGCAGGGAGAGACTCACACCTTCGAGGTCCGCTCGCCGGACGAGAAATGCTGGTATCGGGTCGAGGTGGGTCCGGTGCGCGATCGGGCGGGAGCGGTGATCGGTGGTGCTTCGTTCTCTGCGGATGTAACCGCGCGTAAGCAGGCCGAGCTGGAGTTGATCGAGCGTAGCGACGAGCTGAGGGCGCAGGCCGAGCGGCTACTGGCCAGCGAGGAGCTATTTCGAGGAGGGTTTGAGCACTCCCCGATCGGGATGGTGCTGAACGGCCCCGACGCGACGATCGTGAGCACGAATGCGGCGTTTGCGTCGATGCTCGGCTACGAGGATCCGGCGGTGCTGACAGGCGCCAAGGTTTGGTCGTTTACGCATCCCGATGACCTAGCCGCCGATCGTGCACGGGTCCGTGCGATGCTCGACGGGCACGGCCCGTCCGTTTCGGAGAAGCGCTATGTCCGGCGCGACGGCGGGATCGTGCGTGTGCTCGTCGCTTCGACGGTGGTGCGCGACGCGGTTGGAAAGCCGATCGTGGTCTTCTCGCAGCTCGAGGACGTCACCGAGCGTGAGCTCGCGGTGGCGGCGCTCGTGAAGCGCGAGCGCCTGCAGCGGGCGGTCGCCGAGCTTGGTCGCTATGCCGTCGGCCACCCCCCGTACTTGATGCTTCTCGAGCGGGCTGTGGCTGGGGTCGCGCAGGCCTTGGGGCTTGAGCTGGCCGCCGTGCTCGAGCTGCAGGATGACGGTGCTTTGGTGTTATCCGCAGCTGTCGGCTTTGAGCGCGATGTGATCGGGACGACCATCGAAGGCGGGGCGGGCTCGCAGTCCGGCTATACGCTGGATGCCGGGCAACCCGTCGTCGTCGAGGATCTTCAGAAAGAGGCACGTTTTCGACCTGCCGCGCTGCTGACCGACCTCGGTGTCGCCGCCAGCATCACCGTGCCGATCAGCCTCGGCGGCGAGGCGTACGGTGTGATCGGTACTTACACGATGTACAGGCGGAGCTTCTCGCCCGACGAGGTGTATTTCGTGGAGTCGGTGGCGAACCTCCTCGGTGCTGTGCGCCAGCGGGTCGATGCGCAGGACAAGCTCGCGAGGATGAAGGCGTTGCTGGATCGCACGCAGGAGCTGAGCAAGGTCGGGGGCTGGCAATACGAGGTGTCCAGCGGCCGGGTGCAGTGGACAGACGAGGTTTACCGCATCTACGGTCTTGACCGAAGCTACGATCCCAACGATCTCGAGCAAAACATCGCGGCGTACGATGCCGACAGCGCACCGCTGATCGACGCCGCGTTCAAACGGGCGGTGGACGACCGCGAACCGTACGATCTCGAGCTTGGGCTGGTTCGCGCCGACGGCGAGCGGATCTGGGTACGCACGATCGGCCGGCCCGTGCTCGAGGATGGGCGTGTCGTTCGTGTCGGTGGCAATATCGTCGATATCACCGAGCGTAAGGCCGCCGAGTCTGCGCGTGCCCGGCTTGCAGCGATCGTCGACTGCTCCCAGGACGCGATTATCGGCAAGGATCTCGATGGGATCATCACGGTTTGGAACCCCGGGGCGGAGCGGCTGTACGGCTACAGCGCATCCGAGGCGATCGGCCGCGCGGTCAGCTTGTTGGTTCCGCGGGCGCGTCTCGGTGAGGACCGAAAGCTGCTTGACCGTGTGCTCGCGGGCGAGCGCGTCGAGCACCACCAGACTGAGCGGGTGTGCAAGGACGGCTCCGTCGTTCTCGTCTCGCTGTCGGTGTCTCCACTTTACGATTCGGTGGGCCGGGTCACGGGCGCGTCGAGCATCGCGCGCGATGTGACCTGGGCGGTACGTGCGCAGGAGCAGATCGCACTGCAAGCGCAACTGCTCGACGAGGTCGACGCGGCCGTGATTCTGACCGACGCGGAGCTCTTGGTGCGGTACTGGAGTCGTGGGGCGCAGCAGCTCTACGGCCATACGTGCGAGGAAGCGATCGGCCGAGCCCTCGTCGATCTGATCGTGTCGGAAGACAGCGGCGTGGCGATGAGACAGCTTGCTGATCGGGCGATGACGGGGCAACCTGCGGAGGGCGAGCTCGACGCGCGTGACAGGCAGGGGCGCGTGTTTCCCGTGTATATCCGCCTTCGCGCCACTGCTCTCGGCGATGGAGATGCAACGGGCATCATCGGCGTTTCGGTTGACATCACCGCTCGCAGAAACGCCGAGCACGCGATTCGCCGCCACGCTGAGGGAGAGACGGAGATCGCAAACCTCGGCCGGGTCGCTCTCCGAGGGGCCCCATTGGAGGAGCTGTTCGAGCATGCCGTAGCAGTTGCGGCTCGGGTGTTGTCTGCGGACGGGGCCTGCCTCGTTGAGCACGTCGCCGACGCTCAAAGCTACGTCGTGAGGGCCGCGCAAGGGTGGCCAGAGGATCGCAGCGGTGAGCACGTCGCGAGGGAGGACCGATCGATGTTCTGCGCCGCGATCCGCGCACACAAGCCTATCGTGGTGTCCGACTGGGACCTGGAGCAGCAACTGGAGCGCTCAGACGCGCTGCTCGCGCTCGGAGCCCGCAGCAGCGTTGGTGTGCTCGTCGGAGACCCGGAGCATCCGTTCGGGGTTCTAGCCGTCCACTACGCCCGGCCAGATGCCGTCCCTACTGACTGTCTGCCGTTTCTCGACGGCCTCGCGAACACGCTCGCCGGGGCGATCCAAAACCACAAGGCGCACGATGCAATCCGCCATCAGGGACTGCACGACGAGTTGACCGGGCTGCCCAACCGCACCCTCTTCCTCGACCGTGTGACCCAGGCCCTCGCTCGCAACGATCGCCGCTCGCGGCCGCTCGCTGTGTTCTTGATCGACATCGACCACTTCAAGCTGGTCAACAACAGCAGCGGCCACGCAGCCGGAGACGAGCTGCTGCGGCTGCTCGCGGGACGGTTCACGAGCGCGGTCCGCCAAGGTGACACGCTGGCGCGCCTCGGTGACGATGAGTTCGCAGTTCTGTGCGAGGAGCTCCCATCTGAGCTAGGCGCGACTCGCATCGCCGAGCACCTGATCAACTCGCTCGAGCACCCGGTTGTGCTTGCGGGTGAGGAGCGGGTCGCGAGCGCGAGCATCGGGATCGCGATCAGCAGCCCCGAGTCGACCGCCGCCGTGCTGCTTCGCGATGCAGCCGCGGCCGTACATCACGCCAAGGCGAACGGCGGTGGCCGAGCGGAGCTGTTCGGCACAGAGATGCGCGACCGTATCCTTGGCCGGGTTCGAACCGAGGTAGCGCTCCGGGCCGCGCTCACCGACGACGAACAACTGTTCGTGCACTATCAGCCGTTGGTGTCGCTACGCGACGGTCGGATCGTCGGCGCAGAGGCGCTCGCGCGCTGGCGCCATCCCCAATGGGGATCGGTATCGCCGCAGGAGTTCGTCGCGATCGCCGAGGACAGCGGCCTGATCCACGAGCTCGGCGCGTGTGTACTGCGCCAGGCGTCCCGCGAATCCGCCGCCTGGCAGCATCTGCCCGGCTTCTCCGGAGTCGCGATCAACATCTCAACGCGCCAACTCATCGAGCCTGACGAGGTGCTGTCGCTGATCGCGAACGCCATCGCCTCCGAGGACCTCTCACCTGGCTTCTTCACGGTTGAGATCACCGAGAGCGTGCTGATCGAGCACCTCGATACGGTCAGGAGCACGCTGAGTGCGATCAAAGATCTCGGCGTCCACGTCTCGCTCGATGACTTCGGCACCGGCTACAGCTCAATCAGCTACCTGCGCGAGTTGCCGCTGGACAGCGTGAAGATCGACCGCTCGCTGATCGAGAACATGATCGACACGCCACGGGCTGCGGACCTCGCCGCCGCGATCGTCGACATGGGGCACGCGCTCGACCTCAAGGTTATCGCCGAGGGCGTCGAAACCCGCGAACAGGCGGCGCTGCTGCAGGCACTCGGCTGCGATATCGCCCAAGGCTATTACTTCGCAAAGCCGATGGCGGCCGACAAGCTCACGGCGCTGCTGGACACGCAACCCGACTGGCTGCCAGCGAGTGCCACGACGACAGCGGGGAAGGAAGCACAACGCCACGTCGGCACCACTCGCCGTGCAGCTTCGGGAATCTGGATGCTCGACGACCGCGACCTGACCTCCTACGCCGATCCCGTGATGGCTGCGATCCTTGGCTGCGAGCCCGACCAGCTGCTGGGCAAGCCAATCGGCGACTTCACCGACCCCAACCTCGACGGAGACGCGAGCACAAGCCTGCGGCTAAACCGCCTCGAGGCTGACGCCCCGCAGGAGGTGCGGCTGCGAGGTCTCGACGGTCGCGAGGTGTGGGCGGAGGCTACGGCAAATCCGCTCCCACACTCGGCAGGCAAATACGCAGGTGCGCTTGTAATCGTCACCGACATCACAGAGAGAAAAGCGAACGATGCGAACATCGCCCAGCTGGCCGCACTCGTCGAGTCCGCGGGCGAGGCGATCATTACGCTCGCGCCGACCGGCGAAATCGTGACCTGGAATCAAGCCGCGCAGCGCCTGTACGGCTACAGCAGTGACGAGGCGATCGGCCAGCACGCCTCGACACTGCTCGTCAGCGATCCAGCGACACGCGAACCACTGCTGCAAGCAGTCGCTCGAGGCGAGATCGCGCACGTCGAAGGTCGCGACATTCGTAAGGGCGGCGACTCGTTCGCCGTATCGGTCACCGGTTCGCCGATACGGAACGCTGACGGTCGTGTGGTCGCGATCGCGCGGATCGCGCGCGACATCACCGAGCGCAAAGCCGCCGAATCCGAGAACGCCCGGCTAGCAGCGATCGTGGAGTGCTCCCAAGACGCGATTATCGGCAAGGATCTCGACGGGACAATCACCGTCTGGAACCCCGCAGCACAACGACTCTATGGCTATTCGACGGCCGAAGCGATCGGCCGGCCGGTCGCGCTGTTGGTTCCCCCGGCGCGTCGCGGTGAGGACCAGAAGATTCTTGACCGCGTTCTTGACGGCGAGCGCGTCGAGCAATTTCAAACTGAGCGGGTGCGCAAGGACGGCTCCGTCGTCACAGTGTCTCTGTCGGTCTCCCCGGTTTACGATGCCTCCGGCAGGGTGAGCGGCGCGTCGAGCATCGCGCGTGACGTGACCTCGGCTGTGCGCGCGCAGGAGCAGATCGCGCTGCAAGCGGAACTACTCGACGAGGTCGACGCGGCCGTGACCCTGACTGACCGCGAGGGTGTCGTTCGCTACTGGAGCCGCGGCGCGCAGCAGCTCTATGGCTATGCCGCTCCGGAGGCGATCGGGCGCAAAGCGTCTGATTTGATGAAGCTGGACGAGAACAGCCCCGAGTTGCTCAGGCTTCGCGAGGACGCAGTGGCGGGCAGACCGGCGGATGCCGAGGTTGATGTGCACGACAACCAGGGGCGAATGTTCCCGGTCTATATTCGGGAGCGGTTGGTGCCGCTCAGCCGTCACGGGGTGCCGTCCCGTGGGCTGATCAGCGTTTCGGTCGACATCACCGCTCGCCGCATGAGCGAGTTAGCGATCCGCCGGCATGCCGCGGGGCAGGAGGAGATCGCCGATCTCGGGCGTCTCGCGCTGAAGGAAGCGTCGCTCGATGAGCTGTTTGACGCTGCGGTCGGCGCGGCGTGGCGGGTTCTGGGTTCTGACTGCGCCTGGCTGGTTGAGTGTTCAGCGGATGCGTCTGATCCGGTCCTCATCGCGGAGGTCGGGTGGCCAGATCACGAGCCGGGTGAGCAGATCGCCGGCGAGGAGCGCTCACTCTCGGGGTACGTGTCACGATCGCACGGGTCGGTTGTGGTCGAAGATTGGGAGCAGGAGCGGCGCTTTCCGCCTACAAGCGGGCGGCTGGCTCGCGGCGTGCGCAGCAGCGTCGGCGTCCGTGTCGGCGACCCGGGCTCGCCGTTCGGTGTGCTCGAGGTCCACTACACGCAGCCGCAGTCCGTTCCGGCAGATTGCCTTCCCTTCCTCCATGCGCTGGCCAACATTCTGGGCGAAGCGATCGAGAGTCGGCATGCGCAGGAGATGATCAGCCACCAGAGCGACTCGCTGGCGGCGATGACCGAGGACTTGCGTGGTCAGGTGAGCGAGAAGGAGCGTTTGATCGAGCAGATCCCGGGCGTGGTGCTCGTCCTCGACGCCCACGGGGGCGGTCCGTGGAGGATCGTGTTCGTCAGCCGCCAATGCGAAACGATTCTTGGCGTTGCACCGTCCGAGCTGCTAGGCGACGCCAGTCGCTTTCTGAGCTACGTCCACCTCGAGGATCGCCTGCTCCCGCCTGTTTGGCAGCCGGTAGCCTCCACGGTTGATCCGCTGCCCGCCGAGTACCGGTTCGTCCGGCCCGACGGCAAAGAGGTGTGGCTGCGCGGCGTCTCCGCATTGGTATCCAGAGATGACGACTGCTGCCGTGTCCAGTCGGTTCTGTTCGACATCACCGCGGCACAGCAGGCTGAGCGCGACCGCGACCGGCTCGAGCTTGATTTGCGCCTCGCGCAGAAGCTTGAGGCAGTCGGTCAGCTCGCCGCCGGCGTCGCGCACGAGATCAACACGCCGGTCCAGTTCATCGGCAACTCGGTGACGTTTCTCAAGCGCGCGGCCGACAAGCTGCTGGCGCTCACCAACGTCTACCACGAGCTACTGCAGAGTGATCAGCCGATCGACATGGACGAGGTCAAGCGCCGCGCGGTTCTCGCCGAAGAAGACGCCGATCTGGATTACCTGATCGAGCGGATACCACCGGCGCTTGACCGGGCGCTGGACGGCATCGAGCGTGTCTCGGCGATCATACGCGCGATGCGCGAGTTTGCCCACCCTGCTACCGAACGGGCACCGGTCGACATCAATGCTGGCATCCAAACGACGCTGACCGTGGCCAAGAACGAATACAAGTACGTGGCGGACATCGAACTGGACCTCGGCGACCTCCCGCTCGTGATGGCCAACGCCAGCGATCTGAACCAGGTGTTCCTCAACCTGATCGTGAACGCCAGCCATGCGATCGAAGCTCACGTGCGGGACACCGACCAGCGCGGGAAGATCACGGTGCGAACCTGCGCCGAGGAGACCGACGTACTGATCGCTGTCAGCGACACCGGCTGCGGGATCCCGGCGGACATCGCCAAACGTGTTTTCGATCCATTCTTCACCACCAAGCCGTCCGGACGAGGTACTGGGCAAGGACTCGCGATCGCGCACAGGATCGTCGTCGAACGCAACCACGGAACGATCGACTTCGAGCCCAATCCGGGCGGCGGCACCACATTCCGAGTCCACTTGCCCCGAGACGCCGCGACAGCCGACGACGAGGCCACCGAACCCACAGCCTGAAAGACGCCAGCGTCTCAAGGCCT
This sequence comes from uncultured Solirubrobacterales bacterium, assembly GCA_963769695.1. GTDB lineage: Bacteria > Actinomycetota > Thermoleophilia > Solirubrobacterales > Solirubrobacteraceae > Palsa-465. Next base: position 149,200 of record CAVYMX010000009.1, read on the forward strand.
CGCGTCGCCTAGCATAGGAACGCCGGTGAGCACAAGGGCCCCCAACTGACTCGCAGTATGCGTCGCAAGCGGCCGCGGATCCTGTGTGTCGACGACGAGCCTCAGATCCTCGAGTCGTTGCAAGACACGCTCTATGAACACTTCGATGTGCGCGTCGCCGCAAGCGGCGCCGAAGGGCTCGCACGGCTCAGTGATGAGCCGGATGAATACGCGCTGATCATCTCCGACATGCAGATGCCCGAGATGCCCGGATCTGTGTTCCTGCGCGAAGCCCGGCGCGTTGCCCCCGACGCGACCCGGATCCTGCTCACCGGCTACGCCGATCTCGATGCCGCGGCCAGCGCGGTCAACGACGGCCAACTATTTCGTTTCTTGATGAAGCCGTGCAGCGAGGCCGACCTTCTCGGCGCGTGCCACGCGGCGTTGGAGCAGCATCGCTTGCGCACGGCCGAGCGGGTGCTGCTCGAGCAGACCTTGAAGGGGAGCGTGAAGGCACTGGCAGATGTTCTCGCCCTCGCCAATCCAGCCGCGTTCGGGCGAAGCGCCCGGGTGCGCAGCTTGGTCGTGCGCGTGACCCATGCGCTCGACCTGACGGAGGCTTGGGAGATCGAGGTCGCTGCACTGCTCGTTCACATCGGTGCTGTGACGCTGCCGCCAGAGACCGCGGAAAAGCTGTACGCCGGCTCGAGGCTGACGCCTGGTGAGCAGGACATGGTGGACCGTATACCCGACTCGACCCGCCGGATCTTGGAGAACATTCCGAGGCTCGAGGGTGTCCTTGAGATCATCGGTGACTACCAGCATGCCTTCGGGGAGAGGGGTGCCGGGCCGTTGTTACCTCTCGGTGCCCGAATCCTGAGGATCGCGCTCGACTACGACGCGCTCGACGCGGAGCTCGGCGACCACGGGCTGGCGCTATCGACAATGCACGGGCGCGGCCAGACCTACGACCCGGACCTACTCGCAGCGTTCGAGCGCGTCATCGGCGACAACGTCCCAACGCCCCGCGTGCGGGAGATCCCAGTGGGAGGTCTGCGCGCCGGGATGATGTTTGCCGGCGACGTTCGCAGCGAAACGGGCGCCCTGCTGATCGCCCGCGGAAACACCGCGACCGATCAGCTGATCACCCGCCTCCGCAACCTCCGCACCGCCTCGGTCCGCCAGCCGTTGATGATCGTCGACGAGGTCACCTAGACGTCTGTCCCCGCGACCGGGACAGCGTCGCCTGCTGAGCGAGCAAGCTCACGCCACTGATCGAGCTGCAACCGGACTCCAAGCTGGTCAACATACGCGTCGTCGAGCAGCGGCGGCCGTGGTCGGTCTCCGGGGCGCTGCTGGACCTCGTGGGCGAGCGCATCGGCGATGTGCACCGCCGCGACGGCGTCGAGCGCGGCGCCCGGCACAGCCAGCGGATCATGGTGATGGGCGACGGCCTCCACAACGCTGTCCGGGAGACCCCACAGCGACAGCAGGTACGCCCCGGTTGCGGCATGGGTGATGCCCTGAACGTCCTGCTCGACCTCGTGGAGCGGCACGCCACGGCGCTCAGCTTCGTCTGCCAGCACCCGCCACCGATCTGGGTCATCGGCGATCAGGACGAGCTGCCCAATGTCATGCAGCAGCGCGGCAGTGATCGCGTCCTGCTGACTGGCGCCCTTCGGGAGGATCCCCGCGGCGACTCGCGCCACGAGCGTAGCGTGGCGCTGAAACTCGTCGATTGCGAATCCATGCACGCCTGCCGGCGCGAGCTTGCCAACCGCCTCCGCCGAGAGTGTCAGCGCCTTGATCGTGTCCGATCCGAGGAGCACGACCGCGTCACGCACCCTGTTCACCGTACGACCGCTACCGAAGAACGCGGAGTTCGCGAGCTGCAACAACTTCGCGATCATCGCCGTGTCACGCTCGATCACGGCGGCGACGTCGTCGGGACCCGTCTTCGGGTCGGCGATCACCCGCGAGAGCTCCATATACAACCCCGGCGCCGATGGCAGTGTCGTAGCTCCGGCAGCGACTCGATACTGCTCGGCGCGCTCAGTCAACTCGTGCAGCGCGCAGGATCGCTCAACCACCATGGCAAGCTCATCGACATCGCACGGCTTGGCGAGGATCCGATGCGCCACCGTAGCGACACGCGCCACGACCTTCGGATCCGCGTAACCCGATAACACCAGACGGATCGTCGCTGGATAGCGTTCCTGCACGTGACCCAGCAGCGCAGCACCGTCCATTCCGAGCATCTGGATATCCGAGACGATCACGTCCGCAGGTTCAGCCTCGAGCTGCGCCAGCGCCGAGGCCCCACTGTCGGCAAACCGCATCCGCCACACCCGGTGATACGGACGCAACGCGTCACGAAGACTGTCAAGGAGTTCGTGCTCGTCGTCCACGAACAGCACGCTCTTCAGCGGCTCAATCGCAGCCCCACCAGCACCCCCGCAGCGAGAATCCGTCTGAAGCCGACCGTCATCCACCATGCGCCCAGTATCGCCTCGCGCCAGTGGACCCTTGAGCAACGAGGCACCGACCCGACAGACCGATCCTCAGACGCAGACCCCTACGACGGCCCACCACGCCGCCGTAAGGCACCTGGCAGGCTGAACCCTAACGACGCCAACACAGGCGCAGAGTTGATCGCCGCCATGCGGTGATGAGACGAAGCTCCACCCTGATCAAGCGGCTCTGACTGACCTCGCGGCCGGCTCAGACGTACTCGCTGAGAATCCCGAGGACCCCGACTCTCCCACCGCGCTCTTGTTCGATCACCAGTCCGCGCTCCCATGGCGACGCTCGCGCACGCAGCTGCCACGAGCTCCAACGTCGCATCGATGTTCATCTCGCCACCGTCCGAGTGAGAGATCTGCAGAGTAGCGTTCAACGCGTCGACCGTCCGCTCCAGGCCCGCACGACGGGCCTCGAGGCCGGCGTAGGACCGCGCGTGGTCGATCGCCACTCCGGCGAATTCCGCCAGGACTGTGAGCGCCACCTCGTCCCCGTCGGTGAACTGTTCCCCACCGGCCTTGTCGGTCAGGTAGAGGTTTCCCACCCGCTGTCCGGCGACCATGATCGGGACGCCAAGGAACGACTTCATCGGCGGATGCCCAGGAGGAAAGCCGCACGAGCGAGGGTGCTCGCTCACCTCCGGCAGACGCAGAGGCCGCGGCTCGTCAATCAGCTCCCCGAGCACGTCGTTCCCGTGCGGAGGCGCGCCTATCCTCTCGCGAGTCGCATCGTCGACGCCCGCTGTGATGAACCGCTCCAGCTCGCGTCGCGATTCACCCAGAACCCCCAGCGCAGCATGGCTCGCACCTGAAAGCTCGCGCGCAGAGTCAAGCACGCGCCCCAGCACCGCCTCTAGGTCGAGATCCACAAGAACGTCCCGTGCCACAGCCAAGACAGTGCGTACAGCCGGATCCAGGAGCCCGTTCTCGACCATCTGTGTCCTTCCGGGTAACGGCGCCGCGCAAATTCTCAAACGGCGTCTGCTCGCAGTTGTGAGCCCCGGTCTGGTTAACGGCGGCACGGCAGCGATCATGACGCCCGGCCGCGGCTCGACGCGAGGCAAGCCGCTCGCGTTCCTGCTCGCCGACCTACGAGTGCGGAACCTCAACATCGCCTCCCGGGCGACCAGCACCGTTCGCTGCCGCCGCGGGTCTGTCTCAGGGTCGGGCGGGACACAGCAGGTGGAGGCTAGAAGAGGGGCTACCGGGCAAAAACAGTTGAGGTGCCAGTTATCTGACGTCCGACACGCGCATCAGGCGTAGAGCAGCCACGTCGATCCATCTGACGACTGGCTATGCAGTCCTGCATCGCTTGTGGCCGAGATGCCTCGTCGCCGGCCGGGTAAAAGCGCCCTGAGTGCGCCAGGACTCGAGACCCACAGCAGGTCGGAACGCCGTGAGATTAGACGTGATCGATCTCGTCCGCAAGCCCATCCACCACCGGACGCACCCGTGCGCGGCAGGATCCGGCGTGCAGTCGCAAAGGCAGCGTCGCAATAGACCCGCCCGCTGAATATTCGCATTCGCGGGGGTCAAACGAACACGTCGCCGTCGACACCCGCAGCTACACGCATGCGAGACACAGGCTGCGGCCCACCGCTCAGCCCCATGTATTCGCGACACCTGCAGGGAAGCCCGACGACGAGGTGCGCACCTGCGCGGCGCGGCGGTGACCACCTCGGCGAAAACACCACCTCGGCGGGCTAGGGTGATGCGGTGTGGATCGAGTGGCCGAGCGTCGGCGGGCGGTCGCCCTGGCGCGGCATTACCGCGAGTTCGAGGGCCTCTCGATCAGGCAGATCGCCGACCGGCTTGGTCGCTCTCCGGCGACGATCAAGAGCTACTTCTACGACCCGACCGGCGAGAAGGCGAAAGCGGTCAAGGCGCGCTACGTGGGCGTGTGCCGGGGCTGCGGCGCGTACACGCAGCCGCGCAACGGCAAGGGTGACGCTTACGCGTACTGCAAGGCCTGCCACCCCGGCGCGATCGAGCGTCGGTGGACGCGAGAGCGCGTGCTCGATGCGATGCTCGAATGGCGCGCCCGGTACGGCGGGCTACCGTCGTCGTACGACTGGTCGCGTACGAGCGCCGGGTGCCGCGGCGGTGATGCCCTGGCGCGCCTGCGACAGGGCGACTGGCCGTCGGCGAGCGTCGTCACGAGCGTGTTCGGAAGCTGGGCCAACGCGCGCGCGGCCGCACACGGCGCCGCCATAGGTGCGCCGGACATCGTCTGCGGCCGACGTGTTGTTCGGGGCGACCCGATACGGGCGGCGGGCTCCGCAGGTCCCAAGCGCTAGCAGGGATTCTGCGCCTCTCGTCCCGTACTTCATCTACATGAGCGTGCAGCGCAGTCGCGCGAGGACCACGCCGGTCGTGGCCGAGCTCGCCCCGAGAGGCGGTGCGGACCGAGGCCGCCCAGTGATCCGCCTTCCCAGCGACAATCAGCGGCACGATCCCGTTCTGGAGGAGCTTGCGGACGAGCTCTCGAATCGCCTTGTCGACCGGCTAGCGGAGCGACTCGCCGGGGAGCTTGCTGACCTGGCCACCCGGAACCACACAGGAAGCGACGCTGCGTTCATTCCCGACGGGGCCAAGTACGCGACGTCCGAGCAGCTCGCGGCGCGCTATCAGCTTTCGGTGCAGTGGGTCGAGTCGCGTGCGGCCAACCTCGGCGCTACGCCGATCAGCGACAGCACGAACTCGAAGCTGCGCTACCACCTCGCGACCGCGGATGCGTACATGGACGCCCGGCGACGCCGACCGCCAGCTCGGGGTCGGGGGCGGGCGGCCGCAAGCCCAAGCCGCGGAAGCGGACGCACACCCGCAACGGGCGACCGCTGCTCGACGTCGAGTAAAGCGGATCAGGCCGGCTCTTCGCCGGCTCCGCGCAACCACGCCACCACCTGGGCTCGGGCACCGGGATCGTGCGGGAACGTCTGCTGGTAGGCCTCGAGCGTCATCTTGGCCGACTTGTGACCGGCCTGACCCATCGCCCAGCGCTGATTGCGGTCTGCCCAAGCCCAGTACGTCATCGCGGTGCGCCTGAACATGTGCGGCGTGACGCGGACGCTCGTTGGGTTCCCGTCGGCGTCGCCGCGGGCAGGCAGGGGACGCTGGCCCTTGTCGTGCAAGAGCTTGGCCGCGAGCTCGAGCACAGGCGCCAGCAGACGGTTGCGGACGTTGTTGCGGTCGCGCTTGGTGCCTGCGGCGGACGCCCAGATGAAGTCGCTCGGGTGTGGATCATGCTCGGCTCGGCGTCGCTCCAGCGCCGTGCAGACGATCGCCGGTAGCTCCAGGTGCCGTCGGCCGGCGCTCGTCTTCGCGTCGGGGATGAACAGCCCCTGTGCCGAAAGGTCTCGCCAGCGGGCTGAGCAGAACTCGGACACGCGCGGGCCCAGGAGGCCAAGGGCGAGGACTGCGCTGTAGCGCCCGTGGTGCGCGTACGCGTCCTGCGCAGGGTTGGCGTCCAGCGTCTGGGCCGCGTCGAGTAGCGCCTGCATCTGAACTGGGTGCAGCCAATCCCGGCTCGGATCGCCTCGCGGCAACGAGCAGCCCTCGGTTGGGTCGTCGATCCCGAGCTTGTAGCGGCGGTTCGCCATCCGCACGATGTCGCGCATCCTGGCCAGGCAGCGGTTGATCTCGTTGTTGCTGAGCCCGCGAGAGGAGAGGCTGATGAGCCCGCTGGCTGACGGGTCGAGGACCATGGAATCGCCGCCGCGCTGGCCGTAGCGGCAGAGCAACTGCCACTCCTCGGCATCGAGCTGCTCCTTGACCAGCTCAGGATCGCCGCGGACGTCGCTATCGAGCTCCGCGAGCGCCTCGGCGATGTCCTGCAGCACGGCGCGCTCGCCCTGCTTGGCCGAGACGAACCTCAGCATCAGAGCCTCGTTGACCTCGGCGAGCGCGCGGTCCACGGTCCGCTCGGCGTCCGTGTAGGCCAGGAACGGGAGCAGGTGCTTGACGACCGGGGATCGATAGGCGGAGACGGTGTTCGGGTTCTCGTACCGGTTGAGCGCTTCCACGTAGTCGGTCGCGGCCTCGCGGACGGTCAGCGTGCCCGCGGCCTCGCCGTTGGAGCCGCCGTTGACGGCACCTGGGATCAGCGCAGTCCAATCCTGTCGCAGCTGTGCGGCCGGCAGCAGCCTCTTCTCGAGCAGCTTCCGTGCGCGCGCCTCGCTCCACTCGGACGCCGGCCCAAGCATCCGCCGCTCTGTGCGGATCTTCACGTCGACGACCAGCGTGTCGTCGGCCAGACGGCGGGTCAGGATGCTGCCGGAGAGGGGCTTGGGCACGGGGGCCTATCGTTCGTTTAGTGAACGGGAATCGTGAATAACGATACCAGCGCTCCGGAGCCGGGCCGCCACGGCAAACAAAAAACCCCGTGTTTACGGGGCTTTTTCTGATGGGCACGGCTGGGCTCGAACCAGCGACCTCTCGCGTGTGAAGCGAGCGCTCTCCCACTGAGCTACGCGCCCTGGGCGGACGATTCTACGCGGCTTTGGCCGCGAGCTGCCGGCCTAGAGGCGAACGAGGTTCTCGATCTGCAAGCCCCTTGTCACACCGCGGAGATCGACGAACAGAGTCGCCCCGCGGGCGATCGCCAGGTGGTCGATCCCCGGGTGGGCGGTGACGAGCACGATCGCGTCCGCGTCGGCGGTGGCCGCGTCGAGCGGCATGTTCTCGAGTCCCAGATCGGGCAGCGACGGCACGAATGGGTCGTGGTAGCGCAGCACGGCGCCCCGCTCGGCAAGGACCTCCATGATCCGCAGCGCGGGCGACTCTCGGATATCACCGACGCCGCCCTTGTAGCTGGCGCCCAGGAGCGTGATCTGTGACCCCCTGACCGGCTTGCGGGCGTCGTTCAGGGCCCGCTCGATCCGCTCCACGCAGTGGTAGGGCATCTGCTGGTTGATCTTGCCCGCGAGCTCGATGAACTCGGTCGACATGTGGAACTCGCGCGCCCGCCACGTCAGGTAGAAGGGGTCGACGGGTAGGCAGTGGCCGCCCATTCCAGGCCCAGGCTCGAAGCGCATGAACCCGTAGGGCTTGGTGCCGGCCGCGTCGATCACCTCCCAGATATCGATCCCCATCCTGTCGGCCAGCACTGCGAGCTCGTTGACGAGGGCGATGTTGACCGAGCGGAAGATGTTCTCGAGCAGCTTGGTCATCTCCGCCGTCTCTGGCGCCGAGACGCGCACGATCTCATCGCACACCCGGCTGTAGAGCTCGACTGCACGGTCGGTGCACTCGGGCGTGATGCCGCCGATCACCTTCGGGGTGTTTCGCAGCGTGAAGTCGGTCCGGCCCGGGTCAACGCGCTCGGGAGAGAAGGCCACGTTCAGACCCTCGCCGACCCGCAAGTCGGATTCCTGCTCGAGCACCGGGACCAGGCGCTCGCGCGTGGTGCCGGGGTATGTGGTCGACTCCAGCACCACCAGCTGTCCACGCTGAGTCACCCGGCCGAGCTCTTGGCCGGCAGCCATCAGCGCGGCGAGGTCCGGCTCGCGGTTGGGAGTCAGGGGCGTCGGGACACAGATCACAACTGCTTCGGTCTTCGCCAACGGCGCGTACCGGGAAGTTGCGGTGATCCTTGGCAGCACCCGGGCGAGCTGCTCGGATGGCACGTCCTCGATGTAGGACTCGCCGGCGCGCAGAGCCGCGACCTTGCGCGGATCGGTGTCGACCGCGACGACGTCCTCGCCCGCCTCGGCAAACGCGACTACGAGTGGCAGGCCGACGTATCCGAGTCCCACGATCCCGATGGACATGGCCCTGACGATAGCCGTGCGGGCGGTCGAGCTGGCAGGTGGGACCAACCCGATCAGCCCCGGCGACAACTTCGGCATCCGAAACCTCTACGATTAGTCGTGGACCGTGCTAGGCGGGGTGCTAGCGGTGCCCTGTACCCGCAAACCGCTCTAGCGGGGCTGAATCCCCTCCCGAGGGGCTGACGCCCGCGGTCGGCGCCTCGTCTGTGGCGGCGATGGCCCGGTCCTGCAGCGATGGAGACCCGTGAACCAGGTCAGGTCCGGAAGGAAGCAGCCTTAAGCGGTCACCTTCAGGCGCTGCGGGAGCGCCGGACTGGAGTCACAAAACGGCGGCAGCGCCGCGGGTTCCGGCTTCGACGGAGGGTGCACGGTCCATCTTTTTCCTGAATCTGACGGGCAGCGGCTGCTGGAGTGCGGCGGCCGTGATGCCCGCCGCCGCGAGCAGCGTCACGGCGACCTGCCAGGGCGCGGGGGTCGAGATCGGGAACTGCAGCAGGACGCCGAGGAACCAGACGGGCGCGACCCGCGGGCGCGCGAGCGCGAGCGGGACGATCAACAACGCAAAGTAGTGAAGCCAGACCAATGGGGTGACCAGCAGGCAGGCCGCGATCGCCAGCGTGAAAGCGTGCCGATCGTGCCCGCGCCGGCCGAGCCCAACGCAGGTGATCAGCACCGGCGCCGCGATCGCCAGCAGCGCCGGGTAGCCGGTGATGTGCAGCAGCGCGACCAGCGTGTATGTGTGCGGGCTCAGCAGCCGCGTGACCGCGGTCAGTAACCGCACATAGCGCCCGATCTGGTCAAACCCGATCGCACCCCAGGCGATCAGGTTGAGCACCACGCCGATGACGAGGGCGTACCCGGTCGCGGCATAGCGCCTGGTCGCCAGCAGCCACAGCCCGAGCGGCCACAGGAAGAGCTTCAGGGAGATGACCAAAGCGACCAGCGCACCCGCGATCACCGGGCGATCGCGGTACCGCCACAGCCCGGCGATCCCGAGCATGATCGGCAGCGTCAGGTTGGCCGTTTGCCAGCCCGCGATCACCGCCGGCCACAGAAACACGAGCCCGTACAGCCGCCAGTCGCGGACGCCGCACCAGCGCAGCGTCAGTACGACCGCGCCAACGCTGAGCAGGATCAAGGCGGTGTCCGCCGGCACGTGCCCCAGCACCGAGAACGGCGCCCCCAGCAGGGCCGCGAGCGCCGGATAGTCGAATGGCCAGCCGTTCAGCACCTCCGGGGCATGCGGCCCGGGGTAGGGACTCGCCCCGGCCAGCAGCCGGCTTCCCGCCAGCAGCGGACCGTGCTGGAAGTCGACCGCGAGCGCGTGCGACGCCAGTGCTCGTCCGAGCACGAGCAGCGTGACCAGCACCGGCGCGAGCACGAACACGCCGTGGCGCGCGGCCATCGCCCAGATCTCGCGCCTGCGGGGACTGAGGAACCGCGCGGGTGCTAGACGCGCTGAGGCCTGTCGCGTACCGACCACCCTCTGGTCGTCGGCGCCGTGGATGGTTTCAACAGCGCCGAAGATCCAGTCCGTCCTAGACGTAGGTCCAGTCCCGGTTCCCGGGCATGCCGGAGCCCCGCCGAACGCCTCACTAGACTCGACCGGAGCGTGTCCACCGGCCCCTCGCTCTATCGCCGCCACCGTCCTCGGACGTTCACCGACGTGATCGGCCAGGAGCACGTCGTGCGTACCCTGCGCAATGCGGTCGAGCACGGCAAAGTCCACCACGCGTACCTGTTCGTCGGCTCTCGCGGGACGGGCAAGACGAGCATGGCGAAGATTCTCGCGGCGTGTTTGAACTGCGAGCACGGCCCTACCACCGACCCATGCGGCAAATGCGCTTCATGCATCTCGATCGCGAGCGCGACCTCGCTTGACGTGATCGAGATGGACGCGGCGTCGAACAACTCGGTCGACGACATCCGCGATCTGCGCGAGAAGGTGGGCTACGCCCCCGTCTCCGGGCGGCACAAGGTCTACATCCTCGACGAGGCGCACATGCTCTCCCCTCAGGCCTGGAACGCATTTCTGAAGACGCTCGAGGAACCGCCGCCGCGCACGATCTTCGTGCTCGCCACCACCGAGGCGCAAAAGGTGCTGCCGACGGTCGTCGACCGCTGTCACCGGTTCGACTTTGGCCGCCCGACCGTCGAGCAGGTCGCGACGGTGCTGGCGCGCGTCGCCCGCGAGGAGCACATCGTGATCGACGAGGCGGCGCTGGCGTTGATCGCGCGCCACGCCACGGGCAGCTTCAGAGATGCCCTCGGGACGCTCGAGCAGCTCGTCACCTACGCCGGGGAAGAGCAGATCGAGCCCGCCGACGTGATCGCGGTGCTCGGCGTCGCCGACGCGGAGCAGCTGTTCGAGGCGGTCGAGGCGATCGTCGCGCGCGAGCCCGCGCAGGCGCTGCGGGCGGCCGCCAAGCTCGCGGAGTCGGGCCGCGATCCGGGACAGCTGCTGCGCGACCTCGAGGTACATGCGCGCGAGCTGCTGACCGTGCAGGTGCTGGACGGTGTGCCCGCCGAGCTGCGTGTCACCCCGGAGCGGGATCGCCGCCTCGCGGAGCAGGCGCGGGCGGTGTCCGGGGTCGATCTCGTCAGGCTGCTGGATCTCGTCTCGGCGGCTTTGGAGGCGACCGCCAACGGCGCCCAGGCCCGGATTCAGCTCGAGTTGGTGTTGATCAAAGCGGCCGCGCCCGCGCTCGACCCCTCGACGGGCGCGCTGCTGGCGAGGATCGACCGGCTCGAGGCCGGGTTGCGGTCGGGCGGGCTGCGAGCGGTTGAGAGCTCACAGCGCTCGACAGCGGCCGCCCCGCAGCCGCCCGTATCACCGGCGCCATCGGAGATCAGCGCCCCAAGTGCGGGCAGCGTGGGCGGAGGTGACGTGGCGGCTCCTGCCGCGAGCAGCACCGCGGGCCGAGCGGCTCGGGCGCTCGCGCCGGAGCGCGAGCCCGCCCCGCCTGCCGAGGTCACGCCCGAACCGGCGCAGGCGTCCGCGCTCGAGCTGGACACCGCCGTCGCGTCGTGGCCGGCCGTGGTCGAGCAGGTGAAGGAGGCCAACCAGATGCTCGCGGCGCTGCTTGCCGACGCCATTCCCGTCGCCGCCGGCGAGCGTGCGCTGACGGTCGCGTTTCCCGCCGGCGCGGACTTCCTCAAGCGCAAGGCCGAACAGGACGACTATCGCCGGGTCGCTGCCGACGCCTTGCGGACCGTGACCGGCCACTCCGTCACGCTCCGCTACGAGCTCCGGGAGGAGGAGCCCCCGGACGGCGATCAGAGCGGTCCGGTCCTCTCCGGGGAGGAGCTCGTGCGACGCTTCCTGGAGGAGTTTGACGCCGAAGAGATCCTCGACGACCCCGACGACCCGCCCCCGCCGAACCCCCCGACCCAACACGAGGCGAGCTGAACATGCCCCAGCCCAACATGCAGCAAATGCTCAAGCAGGTCCAGAAGATGCAGGAGGAGATGATGGCCGCCCAGGAGTCGCTCAAGGATGAGGTCGTCGAGGCCTCGGCCGGCGGCGGCATGGTCACCGTCCGGATAACCGGGGATCTCGCTTTCAAGTCGATCACGATCGATCCCCAGGCGGTCGATCCCGAGGACATCGAGCTGCTGCAGGACATGATCCTCGCGGCCGTTAACGAGGCGCTTCGCTCGGCTCAAGAGCTCGCCACCTCGAAGCTCGGCGGGATCGCCGGAGGGCTCGGTGGGCTGGGGCTCCCCGGCTTCTAGATCCACCCGGGTTCGATCGGCTCCCCAGACACGAGCGACTGCGGATGTACGCACCTCCGGTACAGCGGCTGATAACCGAGCTGTCCAAGCTGCCGGGCGTCGGCGGCAGGACCGCGCAGCGGCTAGCGTTCCACCTCCTGCGTTCCAGCGACGAGGACGCCCTCGCGCTCGCTGAAGCGATCAAGGAGGTGAAGGAGAGGATCGGCCTCTGCGAGACCTGTTACAACCTCGCCGACGGCCCGATCTGCCGGATCTGCGCCGACGAGCGCCGCGATCCCGAGCTGATCTGCGTGGTCGAGGAGCCCTCGGACGTGATCTCCATCGAGCGCACCCACGAGTTCCGCGGCCGCTACCACGTGCTCGGCGGGGCGCTGTCTCCGATCGACGGAATCGATCCCGAGGATCTCAAACTCACCGAGCTCTACGACCGTGTCCAGCGCGGCGGTATTCGGGAGGTCGTGATCGCGACCAACCCGACGACCACCGGCGAGGCGACCGCGCTCCACATCGCGGCGGCACTGCGCGAGCGGGCCCCAGACGTGGCGGTTACCCGGCTCGCGAGCGGGCTGCCGGTCGGCGCCGACCTCGAGTACGCGGACGAGTTGACGCTGGGCCGGGCGCTGGCGGGGCGGCGGGCGGTCTAGAGCCCCGCCGCGGGGCGGTTCGCGGTCCAGCGCCCCGCCGCGGGGCGCTTCGCGGTCCAGGGCCTCGCCGCGGGGCGGTGCCGCGGGTGGCGTCGGGGGTGGTCTGCTGGGGGAACGGCGCTGGTGAAGGGTGGCTTGCAGCGGGAGGCCGGGGCGGGCCGGATTTGGCCTGGGGGGCGGTGCCGCGGAGGCCGGCGGGGGTGGTCTGCTCGGGGAGCGGCGCTGGTGAAGGCGCGGCACGGACTCAAAGTGTCAGGAATCTGACAATTTCGCCTGCATACAGGGACAAAGCGCGCGCGTCTGCAGGGCCTTGGTCAATTATGCATGTGGGGCATGCTTATCTAACCAAGGAGGGTTGGGATGTCCGACTTTGGGCCTTAATGCATGCTCGCCGGGTGGATTTCGGCCGGAGCGGGCCTTCCCGGCGTGGACGACGTCGCTTTCGCCGCGTTTCGGCCCGCGCCGCCCCCGCCGCCCGCCGCCGCGCCCCGGCGGCCCGCCGGCCCGCCGGCCCGGCGGCCCGGCGGCCCGGCGGCCCGGCGCCCCGGCGGTCCGCGCCCGGCGCCCCGGCGGCCCGGCGGCCCGTCGCCCCGGCGGCCCCCGCGGCCCGGCGCCCCGCCGCGGCGCCCCGGCGGCCCGCCCCCGGCTCCCACCGCAAGCCACCCTTCACCAGCGCCGTTCACCGAGCCGACCGCCGGCCGCAGCTCTGCCGAGTGACCGAACCGGCCGCCCCTCCACCGGGTGACCGAAACGGCCGCCCGGCCAAAGCCGCCGCCCCGCCAAAGCCGCCCTGCCAAAGCCGCTGCCCCGCCCCGAATCTCCGGTCGCCCATCCAACCCCGCGCCCGTGGATGGCTCACCAACCCCCGGGCGCCCGGCCGCTCACCCACCACCCCCGCCGGCAAACGAACCCACCCTGGCCCGCGCGCGGGCCAACACCAACCCCGCCACAGGCAACCCCACCGCGATCGCCAGCCCGGCCGTCTGCGTCGCCGCGTCGCCGGCGCTGAAATGGCTCAGATGCACCGCGTGGTAACCGAAATGCAGGACGGTCACGAGCGTGGCGGCGGCACACGCGGCGCGCGCTAGCTCCCGCCCAGCCGCCCAGGCCGCCCAGGCCGCCCACGCCGCCCACACGAACAGCACCGCGAAGCCAAGATTGAAGCCGCCGACGTCGGTGACCAGATGCTGGTTGTAGGGACCGAGCAAATCGCCGATCACGTTGCTGTAGAACGAATGGGGCGCCGCGGTCGCGTACAGGCCGATGACCGCGTCCTCGATCGCGATCGCCAGGAGCACCACGGGCAGCACGCGACCGGCTGACCGACCGAGTTGATCGTCTGATGCGACAGCTCGGCGCGTCATGTCCGCACGTGCCGCAGCTTCTCGGGGTTGCGGATCACGTCGATCGAGCGGATCAGCCCGCCATCCACGGTCAGCGCGACCACGGATGTCGCTTCCGCCGTGTGCAACATCAGTCCCGCCGCCCCGTTGACCTCGACCGGCACGACCTCATAAGCCCCCACGTAATGGCGCACCATCCCGGCGAGTGCGCGGACGATCCGGTCCGAGCCGCGCAACACATTGCGTGCCGCGGGAACAAGGCCGCCGCCATCGCTGCGCAACTCGACGTCGGGATCAAGCAGGCCGAGCAGCGCCTGGATGTCGCCGTTGGCGACCGCGGTGGTGAACGCTTCGACGATCTCGCGCTGCTCCTGTGCGCTGGCGGGATATCGCGGCCGTTGCTCCTCAACCCGCCGGCGGGCGCGAGACCCGAGCTGGCGGCACGCCGCCGCGGTCCGGCCGACGATCGTCGCCACCTCCTCGAAGGAGTATCCGAACACGTCGTGGAGCAGGAACGCGCTCCGCTCGGCCGGCGAGAGCGACTCGAGCACGACCAGCATCGCCATGCTCACCGACTCATCGAGCGTGATCCGGTCCGAGGGGTCCTCGCCGCCGGCCCCGTCGGCTACGACCGGTTCGGGCAGCCAGGTGCCGACATACCGCTCGCGCCGTGCCCGTGCCGAGGTCAGCGCGCCGAGCGACAGCCGAGCGACGGTCGTCGTCAGCCACGCCCGCAGATCACGGATCTCCGTTCGATCAACTCGCTCGAGCCGGAGCCACGCCTCCTGCACCACGTCCTCGGCCTCGGCCAAGCTGCCCAGATGGCTGTATGCGAGCCGCAGCAGGTAGGGCCGCAACTGCTCGAATTCCGAGGCGACACCGGTCCGCCCCGCCGCTGCACCCGCGCGCTCGCCGCCCCCCGCCGCCGCTGCACCCGCGCGCTCGCCGCCCCCCGCCGCCGCTGCACCCGCGCGCTCGCCGCCCCCCGCCGCCGCTGCACCCGCGCGCTCGCCGCCCCCCGCCGCCGCTGCACCCGCGCGCTCGTCGCCCCCCGCCGCCGCTGCACCCGCGCGCTCGCCGCCCGCCGCCGCCGCTGCACCCGCGCGCTCGCCGCCCCCCGCCGCCGCTGCACCCGCGCGCTCGCCGCCCCCCGCCGCCGCACGCCCACGCTGGCCGCCCCCAGCCGGCCCAGTCACGCGCTCACCGCCTTCTCCCCGCCGCGTGCTCCCGGCGCCGTTGTCCGCTCCGACAGCCAGCGCGCGAACGTGACCGTCCCGCGGGGCGCCTGCGGGTCGGCCAGCGCACCGCCCCGCAGCGCGCGGCCACCGGCGCCGGGGACCGGGATCGGGACGCGCACCCGCCGACGCCCGGTCGCGGCCATCCAGGTCCGCGCCAGTGAGGACAGGGACGCGACCTCCGGCCCCGCGAGCGATCGCAGCTCGAGGCTCAGCGGCCCGGCGTCAACCGCGTCGACGAGCAGGATCGCGACCTCACGCGGGTCGACCGGCTGGATCGGGATCGAGCCACCCGGCAGCACGCCGAACCGTGCCGCCCCGGCGAATACCTGCTCCAGCAGCTGGTGAAACTGCGTCGCCCGCAGCACCGTCGCGGGGACCTCGCTCTCCCGGACGAGACGCTCCTGCTCGAGCTTGCATCGGTAGTAGCCGAACGGCAACTCGTCGATGCCGGCGATCGAGATCAGCACGTGATGCTCGACACCGGCCTCGAGCTCCGCTCGCAACAGCCGTCCGGTCCCCTCGACCAGCACGGCCCGCGCGCGGCGCGTGGAATTCGACGCGTCGATCACCGCCTCGGCGCCGGCGAGCGCGTCGGGCAGCCCCGCGCCGGTCATCAGATCGACCTGGGCGCGGCCGTGCCCATGCCGGGAGAGCACCCGAGCCTCGTGACCACGATCGCGCAGCTCGGCGACCACCAGCGTCCCCAACGTTCCGGTCCCGCCCAATACCGCTACTCGCATCACCGCATCACACCTCTTCTCAAGTATCGATTCTGCTGCAAGGACCAGGCAGCCGCACGGAATGTGACATCGCTGCGGGGCGATCCCCCGCCGCCGCAGAACCGATTTCGCCCGCCGCAGCACCAATTCCCCCCGCCCCGGGACCGATTCCTTTCGCCGCGGGGGAGATCCCCCTCCCGAAGCCCCGCAGCACCGATTCCCGCCTCACCCCGTAGCCTTCACGCCAGTGCCCGGAACAGTCGTAATGAAGTTCGGCGGGACCTCTGTCGCCGACGCCGAGCGGATCAAGCGCGCCGCGCGCCGGATCGTCGCCCAGCGCGAGTCCGGCCGGCGCGTGGTCGCGGTGCTGTCTGCCCGCGGCCAGACGACCGATGAGCTGATCGCGATGGCCGAGGAGGTCTCGGCAAATCCCGACCCGCGTGAGCTGGACATGCTGCTCTCGACGGGCGAGCGGATCTCGTGCGCGCTGTGCGCGATGGCGATCAACGACCTCGGCCACCGCGCGATCTCGCTGACCGGCTCGCAGGCGGGGATCGTCACCGATACGTCCCACACCAAGGCGAGGATCCTGGATGTCCGCGCCAATCGGATCCGCGAGGCTCTGACCCAGGACCTGATCGTGCTCGTGGCCGGCTTTCAGGGCGTCTCGACCGCGCGGGACGTGACGACGCTCGGGCGCGGTGGCTCGGATACCACCGCGGTCGCGCTCGCCGCCGCGATCGACGCCGAGGTGTGTGAGATCTACACCGACGTCTCCGGCGTGTTCACCGCCGACCCCAGGCTGGTTCCCGAGGCGCGCAAGCTGGCATACGTGAGCTTTGAGGAGATGCTCGAGATGGCTGCCTCGGGCGCCAAGGTCCTGCAGCTGCGCTCGGTCGAGTACGCCCGGACTCACGGCGTCCGGATCCACTGCCGCTCAAGTTTCGAAGACGGTCGCGGTACCGTTGTACTAGGAGAAGACGAGACGATGGAACACCCCCTGATCACCGCCGTAACCCATTCCACCGAGGAGGCCCGGATCACTCTGCTCGGCGTTCCCGACCAGCCGGGCGCGGCCGCCGCGATCTTCCGCGCGCTGGCGGACGCCGGCTGCAACGTCGACACGATCATCCAGAACGAGCCTCGCGGCCAGGGCCGCGATGCCGAGGTGTCGTTCACGATCTCGACCGAGGACCTGCGGGCTGCCCAGCAGGCGCTCGAGCCGGTCAAATCGCGCCTGGGAATCGCGAGCATCGACACCGACCCGGAGATCGGCAAGGTCTCGATCGTCGGCGCCGGGATGCGCTCGCATCCGGGGGTCGCGGCGCAGGTGTTCGAGACGCTGGCCGAGGAGGACATCAACATCGAAATGATCTCGACCTCGCCGATCAAGATCTCGTGCGTGATCCGCTCGGACGCGGTCCCGCAGGCCGTCCGTGCGCTGCACGGGGCGTTCGAGCTCGGCGACGCCGACGTGCAGCGCGAGCGCCCGATTGGACAGGAGGCCCGGTGAGCCTGCGGGTTGCGGTCGTCGGCGCGACCGGCGCAGTTGGCACGACGATGCTCCGCCTGCTGCGCGAGCGCGATTTTCCTGCCTCGGAGATCGTTGCTCTTCGCGTCCGAGCGCTCGGCCGGCAAGACCGTCGAAGGGATCGCTGTGCGCCGGCTGAGCGAAGACGAGCTCGGCGGGTTCGACATCGCGCTGTTCTCGGCCGGCTCCGGGGTCTCCCGCGAGTGGGCGCCGCGGTTCGTCGAGCACGGTGCGGTCGTGATCGACAACTCGTCGTGCTGGCGGATGGAGCCCGATGTGCCGCTCGTCGTCGCCGAGGTCAACCCCGACGCGATCGGCGAGCACCACGGGATCATCGCCAACCCCAACTGCACCGCGATGCAGGCGCTGGTGGTGCTGAAGCCGATCGCGGACGCGGTCGGACTGCAGCGAATCGTATTCAGCTCCTACCAGTCCACGTCCGGTACCGGCAACGACGCGGTCGCCGAGCTCAAGCAGCAGGCGCGCGCGGTGCTGAACGATTCGCAGCCACCCGAGCCGCGGGTGTATCCGCACCGGATCGCGTTCAACGTGATCCCTCAGGTCGAGACGTTCAAGGAGGGCGACGACTACACCACCGAGGAGCGCAAGGTGATCGCCGAGAGTCGCAAGATCCTCGGCCTCCCGGATCTGCGGATCACCGTCACCTGCGTGCGGGTACCGGTGATCAACTGCCACTCGGAGGCGCTCAATGTCGAGACCCGGGCCGATCTGAGCCCCGAGCAAGCGCGTGAGCTGCTGTCCGAGGCGCCCGGCGTAGTCGTCGTCGACGATCCTGCGCACGGGCGCTATCCGCTCGCCTCCGAGGTCTCGGGGCACGATGAGGTATTCGTCGGCCGGATCCGTCGTGACGAGTCGAACTCGAACACCCTCAACATGTGGATCGTCGGTGACAACCTGCGTAAGGGCGCGGCCACAAACGCGATCCAGATTGCCGAGCTGCTGCATGCCCGACAACCTGTATGAGGTGATGCGCTGCGCGCCGTCGACGCGGCAATTCACCGCCGAGCCGGTCGCACACGAGGTGCTGGAACGAGTGCTGGACAACGCGCGCTACGCCCCCAGTGGCGGTAATCGCCAGGGCTGGGGGGTGATCGTGGTGAGCGATCGCGACACCCGCCGCCGGCTCCGCGAGCTGTATGAGCCACGGTGGGATGCATATACCGAACGGACCGGGGCGCGGGCGATCCTCGAGGCAGGCGCGGCCGGAGGGGTGTCGGCCGCGCGGCTGCGGATGCTCCAGGGAGCCGACGAGTTCGCCCACAACTTCGACAAGGTGCCGGTCCATCTCGTGATCTGCGTCGAGATCGCGGCGCTCGCGATCACCGACCGCGAGCTCGACCGCCCGAGCGTCGTCGGCGGCGGCTCGATTTACCCATTCGTGCAGAACATCCTCCTGGGTCTGCGCGCGGAGGGACTCGGCGCGGCGTTCACGACCTTGCTGGTGCCGGCCGAGGAAGAGGTCAAAGCGCTGCTCGGGATCCCCGACGGTGTCGCGCTGGCGGCTCACATCTCGGTTGGGCACCGGGCCGGCCCCTGGCCGAAGCAGCTCGCACGGCACCCCGTGTCCGAGTTCGCGTTCGCGGAGCGGTGGGGAGAGCAGTTTTGATCGGCTCTATCGCCGGGCCCGCAGCTCCCGCCGCGTCTTGACTCCCAGCTTGCGGTAGATCCGCCGCGCGTGGGTGCGCACCGTCTCGACGCTGACGTGCAGCGAGGCCGCGATCTCGGCGTTCGAGCGGCCGCCCTGCAGAAGCTCGAGCACGTCGGCCTCGCGCGGGGTCAGGAGCTCCGGTCCGGTCGGATCGGGCGCTTCGACGACTGCCGGCGGCAGCACGTGCAGCCCGCGCGAGGCGAGGTGGATCGCGTGCAGCACGTCGCGTGCCTCGGTGCTCTTCGCCAGGCACGCGGTCGCGCCGAACGCGAGCATCTGCCGGCACTCGGCGGCCGTCGGGCGGTTGGCGAGCACCACCAACCTGGTCTCGGGGTAGGCGCGATGCAGGTCGCGCAGCTCCGACGCCGCCGCCGAGTGAGCCGAAGTTGAGGATCGCGACCTGCGGCCTGTTGGCGCCCAGGGCCGAGGCGAGCTGTTCGTGCGGCACGCCGTCGGCAACCAGAAGCAGGTTGGGATCCTCGTCGATCAGTGCTCGCAGACCGCGCGCGACGATGTCCTCAAAGCGCGCAACTGCAACGGAGACTGGTGGCCGGTTGTTCATTTCTTTTCCGCGCCTCCCAGGCCGCCGGTTAATTATCGGACACTGGGCAAGAAAGGGTGAGACCCGCGTCACCCTTCGGGTCGTTGGGCCTGCCCCGAAGATCCCCCGGCGCAGGGGACGAAATGATCGTGTTTGCGTGAGATGGTTTGCGGGCAGTTGAGCTGGGTAGCTACAACCACCGGCCGGACGATCACGTCCGAACAGACTTCCGATGGGACGATGCAGGGGTATGACGAGAGCGGGGCTAGCGGAGAGCCCCGTTTTCGTCGTTAACCGGCCGCCCCTCGCTCTAGCGGCCGCGCCTCACTCCCGCGGCCGCGCCTCACTCCTCCGGCGGCGGAATCGTCGCCTTCAGCCGGCGCTGGGCCGCGTCGATCCGCCGCGCGACCTCGCCACCCTCGCCACCTTCGTCACCGAGTCCGAGCCGCCCGCCTCGGCTGTCGTGGCCACCGTGACCGCCTCGGCCCGCGCGCGCCGAGCCAAGCAGCCTCCGCAGCCGGCCGATCACGCCGGTGCGCCCGCCACCACCGAGGTCGACCAATCGATCACCGACGTCGGTCGCACGACGTGCTTGTTCATCCCGAGCTCCTTCGGCGACAGGCCGAGCGCGAGGCCGACGAGCTGGGGCAGGTGGAGCACCGGCAACCCCAGCTCACGCCCGACGACGTCCTGCGCCAGCGGCTGCTGGAGGTCGAGGTTGAGGTGGCAAAGCGGGCAGGGGACCACGAGGCAGTCGGCCTCGGCGTCGATCGCGTCGCCGAGGTGGCGGCCGGCCTGCTTCAGCGAGGCCTCCTTGTTCATCGTGATGATCGGGAACCCGCAGCACTTGTAAACGCCCGCGTAGTCGACACGGTGCCGCCGAGCGCCTCGATCACCCATGTGCATGTACCGGTCGCGCGGGTGCTCCTCGTCGATCCCGAGCCGGTTGACCGGGCGGACGATGTAGCAGCCGTAGAACGGCCCGACGCGTAGATCGGTCAGCGGCCGCTTGACCTTCGCCTTCAGCGTGTCGAGCCCGATCTCCTCGACCAGCAGCCACAGGAAGTTCTTGTTGGTCAGGCCCTTCTCGTAGCGAAGGCCCTCGTCGGACAGGTTCGCGTTGATCTGCTCGCGGTACTCGGTGTTGGCGTCAAGGCGCTCCTGGCACTCGGACTGAGCGCCCTGGCAGGTCGAGCAGATGTTCATCATCAGCTCGCCGTCGGTCTGCTGCGCGAGCGCGAACGTGCGCGCGTTGAGCGTGTCGGCGAGCTCCTGGTTGTGCTCGGCGATCACGCCGGCGCCGCAGCACGCCGCGCGGTCGAGCTCGATCAGCTCGATGTCGAGCAGCGGCGCGACCTTGGCCATCGATCCGTGCAACTCCGGGGTGAACCCGCGGCTCACGCACCCGGGCCAGTAGGCGACCTTCATTTCGACGAGGCCTCGCTTTCGGTCGACGGCTCGGGTAGTGGGCGCTCTTCGTCGTGCGGCGCGTGCTCGGGCTCATCGTCCTCGTAGCCGGTTACGTAGAGGTTGAGCTCCACCCGCTTCTCCCGACCCTCGACCTTCGCGTAGATCTGCTTGACCGCTTTCAGATCGTCGCTTGGGGATCTTGTGACCGAGCATCGCGAGCTTCGGCGCTCATCTTGCCGCGCAGCACCGCCGGTGACGACCGTCGAGCAGCGAGGACAGAGCTCCTTGGCCGCCGCGGGGTGGAACTTGCCAAACCACGAGTTGCCTCCGTAGCTGCGCGGCAGCAGCTCGGCCTCGTGCAGCAGCCCGTAGTCGCCGACGAGCGTCACGAACGCGTCCTCGTGGCGGTGGCCGTTGTTGCGGTCGTTGATCTTCTCGTCCGAACCGGCGACGCGGCGCAGGCGCATGATCTGGCTCATCGGGTCGACGCCCTTGGGGCACGCGTCGATGCAGTTGAAGCAGTGGGTGCAGTCGTAGATCCCGTGCTCGTCCTCGGCCAGGTCCTTGAGCCGCTCGGTGTGCTCGGCGTCGCGCGGATCGCCGACGAACCGGTAGGCCTTGGCGAGCGCGGCCGGGCCGATGAACACGCGGGTCGATCTCCATCGACAGGCAGTCGGACACGCAGGCGCCGCACTGGATGCAGGCCATCGTCTGGGTGACGTCGACCATGTTCTCGTGCGGGCACGATGTACTCGCGCTCGGGGACCGGCTGCTTGTTGATCAGCCACGGCGTGACGCGCTGGATCTTCTTCCAGTGCACCGCGTCCATGTCGACGATCAGGTCGCGGATCACCGGCATGTTGCCCATCGGCTCGACGTCGATCGTCTCCGCCTGCGGCGCCTCCTCAGACTGGTTCAATCCGGTCCGTGGCCGCGGGCCGCGGCCTCGTCGAGGTGGGTGTTGCACGCCAGCCCCGGCTTGCCGTTCATCCGCACGCCGCACGAGCCGCAGATCGCCTGCTGGCAGGAGCAGCGGATCCCGACCGAGCCGTCGGTGTCGTCCCTTGACCTTGAGGATCGCGTCGAGCACCGAGTTGCGTCTCGCGCAGCTCGACCGTGTGCTCGTCCCAGTACGCCGCCTGGCCGGACTGCGGAGTCGTAGCGGCGGATCCTGCAGCGTGTACTCAGGCATGTCGGTTCAGTACGTCCTTTCCTCGGGCTGCCAGCGGGTGATCGTGACCGGCGAGTAGCTCACCTTGGGAACGTCGGCGCCGTTGACCGAGATGTCGATGTGCTTGAGCCACTCCTCGTCGTTGCGCTCGGGGAAGTCGGTGCGGAACTGCGCGCCGCGGGACTCCTTGCGCTCCATGCGCGGCGACCACGATCGCCTCGGCGACATCGAGCATGTAGCCGAGCTCGATCGCGCCGATCACGTCCTGGTTGAAGACCGTGCCGCGGTCGTCGATCGCGGCCTTCGGCGCCTCCTCCTTGAGCCGGCGGACGATCTCGTGCGCCTTGGCCAGCCCCTCGGCGTCGCGGAACACGGCGACGTACTCGTTCATCGTCGTCGCCGAGCTCGTCCTTGATCGCCGCGATCGCGCCGCCCGCCGGGCTCGCGGTCGATGATCGCGTCGATATAGCGCTCGGTGTCGTCGACCTTCGAGTTGCGGTGTGCTCGGCATCGGCATCTGCACCGCCTGCTTGGCCGCGTGCTCGCCGGAGCGGCGGCCGAAGATCAGCGTGTCGAGCAGCGAGTTGGCGCCCAGCCGGTTGCCGCCGTGGACCGAGACGCAGGCCACCTCGCCGGCGGCGTACAGCCCGGGGATCGTGGTCTGGCCGTCGACGTCGGTCTTGACCCCGCCCATGATGTAGTGCTGGCCGGGCTGGATGTGGATCGGCTCGCGGGTGATGTCGACGCCGGCGAAGTCGCGGCCGATGTTGACGATCTCCCGCAGCGCCTCGAGCGTGCGCCGGCGCGGCACCTTGGTGATGTCGAGCGCGACGGTGCCGTCCGGGAACCCGCGGCCCTCGTTGATCTCGGTCTGCTCGGCGCGGCGAGACGACGTCGCGCGAGGCGAGCTCGAGCTTGTTGGGCGCGTAGCTTCTCCATGAACCGCTCGCCCTCGGCGTTCAGCAGCCAGGCGCCCTCGCCGCGGGCGCCCTCGGTGATCAGCAGCCCGTTGCCGGCGAGCGTCGTCGGGTGGTACTGGATCATCTCCATGTCCATCAGCCGCGCGCCGATCCGGTACGCCTGGGCGATCCCGTCGCCGGTCACGATCAGCCCGTTGGTCGTCGGCTGGTACGCCTGGCCGGCGCCGCCGGAGGCGAGGATCGTGGTCTTGGCGTTGAACACCTCGAGGTGGCCGTCGCGCAGGTTGCGGCAGATCGCGCCGACGCAGCGGCCCGTCGTCGTCCTGGAGCAGGTCGGTCGTGAACCACTCCTCGTAGCGGTCGACCGTCGCGTGCGTGCTTCATCAGCTGCTCGTAGAGCACGTGCAGGATCGCGTGGCCGGTGATGTCGGCGACGTAGTAGGTCCGCGCCGCCGAGGCGCCGCCGAACGCGCGCGTGCCGAGATGGCCGGTCTCGTTGCGGTGGAAGGTGACGCCCGCGTGCTCGAGCCACAGGATCTCGTCCGGCGCCTCGCGGCACATGATCTCGATCGCGTCCTGGTCGCCGAGGTAGTCCGAGCCCTTGACCGTGTCGAACGCGTGCGACTCCCACGTGTCCTCGGGGTTGAGCGCCGCGTTGATGCCGCCGGCGGCGGCGACCGAGTGCGAGCGGACCGGATGGACCTTGGAGATGATCGCGACCGATCGCGCCGGCCTGCGCGGCTGCCAGCGCGGCCCGCTGGCCGGCCAGCCCGGCGCCGATGATCAGGACGTCGTGGGAGGGCACGACGCTCGATTCTATTGGGGGCGGCCTTGCGGCCGCCTGTTGGTGTGGCCCGGGTCGTCCTCAGCGCACCCTCATCAGCGCCGTTTCCCCGGACGGACCGCGCCCGAGCCGAGCCGGCCGCGGCTACGCCGCCGGCGACCCGAGCGCCGACTGCAGCGCGCGGCGGACCTGGTCGACGTGACCACGCCGCGCAGCACGCCCTCGCCGTCGACCGCCATCAGCGCGCCGAGGCGCCCGAGCGACTCCGAGGACGAGCAGCTCGGTGAGCGGGCGGTCCTCGTCGACCCGCCAGCTCGCCGGCGTCCGTCGGCCTCGAGCACGGCGCCGACCGTGAGCCAGCCCTCGCCGCCGTCGATGCGACGCCTGCAGCGCGCTCCTGGCGCGCGATCCCGATGAAGTGGCCGGTCTCGTCGATGACCGGGAACCATGACCAGCCGTAGCGCAGGAAGTACTCGTCGAGCGCCTGGCCGACCGGCGTCGTCAGCGCGGGATCGCCACCGGCTGGCGGTCCATGATGTCGGCGACGCGCACCCCCTCGATCCGCTCGGTGACGCGCCGTCTGCATCAGCGCGCCGCGGGCCGACTGGCCGAGCAGGAAGGCGATCGCGATCAGCCACAGCCCGCCGAAGCTGCCGAGCGAGCAGCACCCACCAGATGCCGACGCCGGCGAGGATCACCGCGAACGCCCTGGCCCATCTGCGCCGCGACCCGCGTGCCGCGGGTCTTGTCGCCGGTCACGCTGCCAGACGATCGACGCGCGCGATCCGGCCGCCGTCGAGCGGGAACGCCGGGACGAGGTTGAACACCAGCAGCAGCACGTTCACAGAACAGCAGCCAGCTGAGCGACAGCAGCACCGGGGTGATCGTGACGGTGTTGTCGAGCGCGGCCGCGTGGATCAGGCGGTGGGGGCCGACGATCGCGAGGTCGACGGCCAGGCACACCAGGACAACAGCCGAACGGTGGCGAACGGGCCGGCGGCGGCGATCTTGAACTCCTCGCCAGGCGACGCCGCGTCGCGGCTCATCTGGGTGAGCCCGCCGAACAGGAACAGCTCGATCCGCTTGACCTCGATCCCCTGCCGGCGGGCGACGAGCGCGTGGCCGAGCTCGTGCACGATCAGCGAGCCGAACAGCAGCAGCACGGTGACCACGGTCGTCAGGTAGGCGACGCCGTCGGAGCTGTGCAGCGTCGGTGCGGAACGACGGCGAAAGCATGAAGATCAGCAGGAACAGGATCAGGAACCAGCTCGCGTCGACCCCGATCCGGATGCCGAACACGTCCATCAGCTTGATCGATCCTGACGCGCCGCGAACATGCTGCAATGGTGGCACAGGCAGCCGTCGATCGCGACCGGGCCGATACTGAGCGCCACAAGGAGGAACGCAGATGAGTGACGCGCATGAACGAACTGCGCGAGCGACTGGCGCGAGCTGTCGGACCTGCGCGACACGCGCCGCAGCTGCTCAGCTGGGACCAGCAGACGATGATGCCCCCGCGCGGCGGCGCCGGCGCGGGCCGAGGCGCTGGCGACGCTCGAGCGCATCAGCCACGAGATGTTCGTCTCCGCCGAGACCGGCCGGCTGCTCGAAGCCGCCGCCGCGCGAGCTCAACGGCGCCGACCCGGACTCCGACGACGCGCGCCTGGTCGCGCGTCACCCGCCGGCAGTGGGAGAAGGCGCGCCGCGTGCCGACCGAGCTCGCCGCCGAGATGGCGCGCGCCGGCTCGCTCGGCCAGGAGGCCTGGGTCGACGGCGCGCGCGAGCCTCGGACTTTGACGCGTTCGCCCCGTATCTGGAGCGCAACTTCGAGCTCGCCCGCCGCTACGTCGACTGCTTCGACGGCTTCGAATGCGCCTACGACGTGCTGCTCGACGACTACGAGCCGGGGATGAAGACGCGCCGAGGTCGCGCGGCTGTTCGCCGAGCTGAAGGCCGAGCTCGTGCCGCTGATCGCCACGCTGGCCGACAACAGCGACCGTGTCGATGACGCCTGCCTGCACGGCACGTTCCCGATCGACCGTCAGCGCCAGCTGGTGCTGGACACGGTCGAGCTGATGGGCTTCGATCCGGCGAGCTGGCGGATCGACGACGCGGTGCACCCGTTCGCGACCGGGTTCGGTTCCCGCGATGTCCGGATCACGACCCGCTGGGATCGAGACGTTACTTCGCCTCCGGGCTGTACGGCGCGATGCACGAGTGCGGCCACGGTCTGTACGAGGCCGGGATCGCCGACTCGCTGCAGCGCACGCCGCTCGGTCACGGTCGAGTCGCTGGGCCTGCACGAGTCCCAGAGCCGGCTGTGGGAGAACATGGTCGGCCGCGGTCGCCCGTTCTGCGGCGTGCTTGCGCCGACGGCTGGCCGATGCGTTCGGAGGCACGCTCGCCGGACCTCGATGCGCGACACCCTGTACCGCGCCGTCAACCGGGTGCAGCCGTCGTTCATCCGCGTCGAGGCCGACGAGGCCACCTACGGGCTGCACATCGTGCTGCGGTTCGAGCTCGAGCAGGAGCTGATCGACGGGACGCTCGTCGGTCGCACGATCTCCCGGAGGCATGGAACGCCCGCTTCAAGGAGTACTTCGGGCTCGAGGTGACCGACGACGCGCGACGGGGTGCTGCAGGACGTCCACTGGTCGCGCCGGGCTGATCGGCTACTTCCCGACCTACGCGCTCGGCAACCTGATCGCCGGCCAGCTGTGGGAGCAGGTGCACGACGACGTGCCGGATCTCGACGAGCGGATCGCCGCCGGTGAGCTCGCGCCGCTGCGCGAGTGGCTGCGTGAGAACGTCCACCGTCACGGCGCGAAGTTCACGACCGGCGAGCTGCTCGAACGAGTCGTCGGCGGCCCGATCGCGGTCGGGCCGTTCGTCTCGCTACCTGAAGACCAAGCTCAGCGCCGTCTACGGACGTCGAGCTGTAGCACCACGTGTCGAGCGCCTCATCGAGCGTCCGCGCTGGGGCGCATCGCCGCCGACACCCGATCGGGATCCGGGTGGTAGTAGCCGCCGAGCTGCACCGCTGAGCCCTGCACCGCCTCAAGCTCGCCCGACGATCAGCGATTCGCTCTGCCCGAGGCGCTCCCCGAGCTCGCGAAACCGATCGGCGAGCGCCCGGTCGTCGGTCTGACTCGCCAGTTCCTGCGCCCAGTACAGCGCCAGGTAGAAGTGGCTGCCGCGGTTGTCAAGCTCGCCGACCTTACGCACGGCGAGCGATTCTCCTCGAGCACGCGGCCGGTCGCCCGGTCGAGTGTCCGCGCGAGCAGCTTCGCGCCCGGGTTGTCGGTCTGTGTTCGGCGAGCAGCTCGAGCGACGGTGCCGAGCGCCAGGAATTCACCGAGCGAGTCCCACCGGAGATGGTTCTCCCTCGAGCAACTGCTGCACGTGCTTGGGCGCCGAGCCGCCCGGCGCCGGTCTCGAACAGCCCGCCGCCGTGCATCAGCGGCACGATCGACTGCATCTTGGCGCTCGTGCCGAACTCGAGGATCGGGAACAGGTCAGTCAAATAGTCCCGCAGGACGTTGCCGGTGACCGAGATCGTGTCCTCCCCGCGCCGCGCCCGCTCGAACGTGAACCGGGCAGCCGCAGCGACGTCCATGACCTCGATCTGGAGCCCCTCGGTGTCGAGCTCCGCGAGCGCCGGGCGGACCTTGTCGAGCAGCGCGGCATCGTGCGGTCGGGCTTCGTCGAGCCAGAACACGGCCGGCGACGCCGGTCGCGCGCGCGCGGGCGACGGCGAGTGCGACCCAGTCCTGGATCGCCTCGTCCTTGGTCTGGCACATCCGCCAGATGTCTCCCTTCTGCACCGCGTGCTCGATCAGCGTCACGCCGCCGGAGTCGATCACCCGGACGCGTGCCGGCGCTCTCGATCTCGAAGGTCTTGTCGTGCGATCCGTACTCCTCGGCCGACTGTGCCATCAGCCCGACGTTCGGGGTCGCTGCCCATCGTCGCCGGATCGAACGCGCCGTGCTCGCGGCAGTCATCGACTGCCTCGGCGTACAGCGGCGCGTAGGAGTGGTCGGGGATCACGAACTTTGTGTCCTGGAGCTCGCCTTGGGCGTTCCACATCTGCCCCGAGGTGCGGATCGCGGCCGGCATCGAGGCGTCGATGATCACGTCGCTGGGTACATGGAGGTTCGTGATTCCGCGATCGGAGTCGACCATCGCCAGCGCCGGCCCACGTGCGTACGTGTCGTCGATCGCCGCCAGCACCGCGGCGCGCTGATCGTCGGGCAGCGCCTCGACGGCCTTCAACAGGGCCGCCAGGCCGTCATTCGCGTCGACGCCGACGGACCGCAGCGCGGGGCCGTGCGCGGCGAACACGTCGGCGAAGATAGGCCCGCACCGCGTGCCCGAAGATAATCGGGTCTGACACTTTCATCATCGTCGCCTTCAGGTGCACGGAGAACAGGACGCCCTGCTCGTTGGCTTCGTCGATCTGCGCCGCGAGGAACGCCTGCAGCGCGGCTTGACGCATCACCGACGCATCGAGCACCTCGCCTGCGAGGACCGCGAGTCGACTCCTTGAGCACCGTGACGGTGCCGTCTTGCGCGACCTGCTCGATCCGTACGCTGCCCTCATTCTCAACCGTGACCGAACGCTCGGTCGAGCAAAAATCGCCCTCGGTCATCGTCGAAACGTGTGAGCGTGAATCCCGTGACCACGCGCCCATCGAGTGCGGATGGCTGCGCGCGTAGCGCTTCACCGACGCGGGCGCGCGGCGGTCAGAGTTGCCCTGGCGCAGTACGGGATTGACCGCGCTTCCCTTGACCCTGTCATAGCGCGCGCGCACGTCCCGTTGCTCCTCGTCGGCGGGAGCCTCGGGGTAGTCGGGGATCGCGAATCCCTGAGCCTGCAGCTCGTCGATCGCCGCCTTCAGCTGCGGCACTGACGCGCTGATGTTCGGCAGCTTGATGATGTTCGCGTCGGGCTGCTTGGCGAGCTCACCCAGCTCGCTCAGCGCATCGGCGACGCGCTGATCCTGATCGAGATGGTCCGGGAACTGCGCGAGAATCCGGCCTGCCAGCGAGATGTCGCGCAGCTCGATCTCCGCGCCGGCCGTGGCCGCGAACGCGCGCACGATCGGCAGCAGCGACGCTGTCGCAAGCGCGGGTGCCTCGTCGGTGTGCGTGTAGATGATCTTCATGCGAACCAAGGACCCTAGTGGAACGCGCCACCAGCGACCTCGCGGAAAAGGTCGGTCTATAGAGTGAGGCTGACCTCAAGCCCTTTCTTAGGAGATGAACGACTAGTGAGCGATTCCCCTGTACGAGTAGCCGTAACCGGCGCCGCCGGGCAGATCGGTTACGCGATCCTGTTCCGCATCGCCAGCGGCCAGCTGCTGGGTCCGGATACCCCGGTCCAGCTGTCGCTGCTCGAGATCCCGGCTGCGGTCAAGGCCGCCGAGGGCACCGCGATGGAGCTCGAGGACTGTGCATTCCCGCTGCTGGCGGGAGTCGATATCCATGACGATCCGAACAAGGCGTTCGATGGCGTCAACATCGCGCTGCTGGTCGGCGCGCGCCCGCGGAGCAAGGGAATGGAGCGCGGCGATCTGCTCGAGGCCAACGGCGGCATCTTCAAGCCCCAGGGCCAGGCGCTGAACGATCATGCCGCGTCCGACATCAGGGTGCTGGTCGTCGGCAACCCCGCCAACACCAACTGCCTGATCGCGCAGCAGCAACGCGCCGGACATTCCCGGCTGAGCGGTTCACCGCGATGATGCGGCTGGACCACAACCGGGCGATCGCGCAGCTCGCGGCGAAGACCGGCGGCGCGGTCAAGGACATCACCAACATGACGATCTGGGGCAACCACTCGGCCACTCAGTACCCCGACATCTTCCACGCCAAGGTGAATGGTCGAGAACGCGGCCGAGGCTCGTCGATGATCAGCACTGGCTCGAGAACGACTTCATCCCGACCGTGCAGAAGCGCGGCGCGGCGATCATCGAGGCGCGTGGCGCCTCGAGCGCGGCGTCGGCCGCCAACGCCGCGATCGACGCATGTTCACGATTGGGTGCTCGGGACGCCGGCCGGCGACTGGGTGTCGATGGCGATCCCCTCGGATGGCTCCTACGGCGTCCAGGAGGGACATCGATCTCGGGCTTCCCGGTGCACCTACTGCGAACGGCTCGTACGAGGTCGTCCAGGGACTGGAGATCGACGAGTTCTCACGAGCGCGCATCGACGCGACCGTGAATGAGCTCAGGCGAGGAGCGCGACGCGGTGAGGGGGCTGGGGCTGATCTAGAGTCGGCGTCGCACCGCGCGCTCACTGCGGAGACCGGCCCTCGCAACTCAGCGAAGACCTCGAGTAGTAATCGGAGCGCCAGCGGCCGGATGCCAGCCCTGTCCGTCCCGGCGGACCTTACCCTCCGACACGAGCTTGGGCATCACCCGGTACAGGTAGTTCGGCTCGATCTTCAATTGCTCCGCGATCTGCGGGATCGTGATCCCGGGCCGGTCGCGAACGAGCTCGAGCGCCTGGTCGGCGCGCGTACCGCCGCTGCGGCGACCGCGAGGCCGACCGGGCCGGCGGGCGGCGCGGGCAGGACGGGCGGGAGCCTTCGTGGCCGAAGGCGCACTTGATGCGGAGCCGCGAGGACGACCGGGGCCCCGGCGTCCGGTTGCGCGGCGAACCGCGCTGCCACCCAACGCTACGAGCGCGCCCTCGAGCTTGGAGACTTCGTCTCTGAGCTCCTTCAGGCGGCGTCTCGATGTCCTTCACGGTACTGTCAACGAAGTCGGCCACTGGAATCTCCTTCTTGGAAGTAGGAACAGTTGGTTGATCCGCGACACGATACAGACAGTTACCTGTATCTACGTCACTCGCGCTCAAGCAGCGACTTCAATCGAGACAGTGAACTGTTTGCTTCTCGCTCCGAGGCGGCGCCCACGATGAACCTGCTGGCGACAGTACCCGAGGCGTCCGCCGGGCGCGCTGAACTCGTTCGTGTACTCGAACATGGTCGGCCCGTCGCCATCGCCAACCGGCGAGAGTTCGTACAGGATCCGCGCGCCCGAGTGCGCCGGCCCCCGTCCCTCCCACTCGGCCCGGTGTGGAGCGATTGACATCGACGAGCGTCCAGTGGACGTGAAACGAGACACCAGCGCATGTGGAGCACCTGGTCCATCGTCGCGCCTCTCGCCAGCGGCTGTGCGGACACGCCGCTGACCGAGCGGTGAATCGTGACCCAGTCCCGCAGTCGGCCGGGGTCCATCACGGTCTCCCACACCCGCTCGATCGGTGCTCGATCTCGATCTTGACATGGACGGTGCTCATCGCTGCGAGCCAGACACTAACGCGCGCTGAGCTACCGCGCCGCCAGCGGTTCGGTCGCCTCCCAGTCACGGAGCGCCCGCTCGATCGCTGCGTCGAGTGAGTGCAGCCTGACGCCGAGCAGCGGCGCTGCACGGTCGTCGCGGGGCAGCAGATCGGAGCCGAGGCT
This sequence comes from uncultured Solirubrobacterales bacterium, assembly GCA_963769695.1. Taxonomy (GTDB): domain Bacteria; phylum Actinomycetota; class Thermoleophilia; order Solirubrobacterales; family Solirubrobacteraceae; genus Palsa-465. Next base: position 180,640 of record CAVYMX010000009.1, read on the forward strand.
GTCCATCAACGGTCCGATCAGCGCATGGTCCTCGCCGGCCAGAACTGCCGCGACGCGGCTGGCGATCGGTGTCAGAGTAAGGCGCTTGAAAGCGATCGTCGGCCGGCCGACCAGCATGTGGTGCCGGATCCGGTCGATCAGCTCACCATAGGAGACGAGTGTCGGGTCCCGCCACGTCCAGTGACTGGCCGCAGACGGCGTCGCTGGTCGCCGCGCGGGCGAGGAACTCGATCACGTCGCGCTCGTCGATCGGACGCGGTTTGATGCGTTCGCCAGGCCGGGACCGCGAGCACCGGCAGCCGCTCGACCAGGCGCACCAGGAACCGGAACGAGCGCGACCGCGCTCCGATCACGATCGAGGCCCGGAGCGCCACCGAGCATGGAGCGGCGTCCAGCAGGATCTCCTCGACCTCGAGCCGGCTCGCGAGATGGGGCGAGGCGGGGCCTTGCGCCGGAAGCAGCCCGCCCAGATACACGATCCGCTGCACGCCGGCGCGCTCCGCCGCGCGGGCGAAGTTCTCGGCGGCCGCCCGGTCGCGGACGATGAACGTGCCGTCGCTCGATGGCTCCATCGAGTGGATCAGGAAGTAGGCGACGTCGATGCCCTCCAGTGCCTGCGCGAGGCCGGCACCCGAGACGGCGTCGCCGATCGCAATTGGGACGTCGAGCCCGAGCGGCCGACCGCGCCGGCTGAGCCCGCGGACCTCATGGCCGTCGTGCAACAGGCGCGGCGCCAGGCGGGAGCCGATGTAGCCGGTGATTCCGGTGACGAGTACTCTCATCGCCGGTCGGCTGCCCAGGGCGCCGGCGTCAGGAAGCTGCGGTCAAGCTCGGCGGGTCCGCGGGCGCCCGCGAGTGCGAGCGCGTTGTCGAACTCCGACAACAGGATCTCGAGCACTCGCCGTACTCCGTCAGCCCCTCCGAGCGCGAGCCCCCACAGCACCGGGCGTCCGATCAGCACCGCGCGGGCGCCGAGCGCGAGGGCCTTCACTACATCGGTGCCGCGGCGCACGCCACCGTCGACGAGCACGTCGAGCCGGTCGCCGACCGCGTCGACGATCGGCGCGAGCGCGTCGGCGCCGGAGAGCACGGTGTCGAGTTGGCGGCCGCCGTGATTGGAGACCACCACGGCGCGCGCGCCGTGGTCGGCCGCGAGCCGGGCGTCCTCGGGACGCAGGATTCCCTTGACGACGACCGGGAGCCGGCTTTCGGCGGCGAAGCGTTCGATGTCGTCCCAGTTCAGATCCGGGTCGATCAGCCGGGCCAACTCCGCGGAGGTCATCGCCTCGCTCGCTCCGGCCGCCTCCGCGGTGGCGATCAGCTGCACGTTTGCCGACACACCCGAGCGAAGATCGCGCTCGCGGAGCCCGAAGACCGGCAGGTCGGCAGTCACCACGAGTGCCTCGTAGCCGCTGTCGGCGGCACGGGCGACGAGTTCGTGGCTGACTGCCGCGATCCCGGAACACGTACAGCTGGAACCACCGCGGCACGGTCGGTACGGCGTCGGCGAGCACCTCTGGGCCGACGCTCGCCATCGTCGGAACGCACATGATCGTGCCGGTCGCGGCGGCCGCGGCGGCGGTCGCCTTCTCCCCGTCAGCGTGCGCCAGCGCTTGCAGCGCCATCGGCGCGATCAGCAGCGGATGGGGTCGGGGTCGGCCCAGCAACACGACCCCGGGATCACGCTTGCCCACACCGACCAGCACCCGCGGGCAGATCGCCAGCCGCAGCCAGGCGGCTGCGTTGTCGCGCAACGTGATCTCGTCGCCCGCGCCGCCGGCAAAGTAACCGTGGGCCCCGGGGGCCACGGCTCCGACCGCCTCGCGCTCGTAGTCGGCCAAGGTGATCAGCGGCGGGCCGGACGCAGGTGCCATCGCGCATCGGAAAGCTACGGAAAATGCGGGCGCTAAACACCTCGGCTGCGAAAATTCCCGCTCCTTGCAGGTATTTCATTGGCCCGTGAAGTTCATGCGTTTTCCGGGATTCGCGCTTGCACGGAAGCGGCGAAGGCGCTTTGATCGGTCCTCGTCGTTCACGTTTCAAACACACGAAGGAAATCGGGTCAGGCATGGCAAACGGGCGCACAGGGGTCTCCAAGGCAAGCTGCGAGAGCTGCTTCTTCCACCAGAATCTGCTGTGTGCGCTGAACGAGCCGGGGCCGTGTGCGACCTACCGTCCCAACCACCCGGACGGTCTGAGGCCGCCCAAGCAACTGCGTTTCGTCTTCCGGCAGGAGCGTCGACTTCAGGTGGCCTGGGCGTTCCCGTCGGCCAACGAACAGGTAGCGCTGCACCGCTGAGGCAGGCCGGGCCGGGTTTCTATACATTTCGGGACACATGTTCTGGCCCTTGATCGGCGGTTTCATCGCGTTCGTGCTGATCTCGATCCTGCTGGGCTGGATCATGGACACCTCGCGCGGGAACGGATCAGGGGGCGACGGGCACTAGAAGTGAGCGCGCGGCGCACGCCGTGACCGCGACAGTCGAGAGCCCGGCGAACGCGCAGCTGACGTTCGCCTCACTGTCGAACAAGCTGATCTTCTGAGCGGGCCATCCGGGAAGCCGCGGCGAGGACCTCGTCGTACTCGCGCCTGACGTCGGCGCGGTCCGCCGCCTCCGGCACCGATTCCTCGCACGCGCGCTGGATCATTGCCGCCTGCTCCAACAGCAGCGTGCGCTGCTCCACGGTCGTGGTCTGGTCGATGATCTTGGTCAGCGCCTCGAGTTGGCGGATCATCACCGCCGGCATGCCGCGACCGGCCTGCCGAATCTTCTCGAACGCCCGCTGCACCAGCCGCTCGTAGCTGACGTGCGCGGTGATCACCCGGACGAATCCATGACTGTCGCGGTGGACGCGGATCGGATGCCACCGGCTGGTGATCTTGCACAGGCTGTCGCCGAGCCAGTCGATGCACGTAAGCGCGGTGAAGGTGTCATTGACCGCGGGCGACAGCGCCCTGATCCCGATCTCGACGAGCTGATCGACCGCAAACGCCAGATCCTGGGCCAGGGTTCGGCTCGATCCCGCGATGTGGGCACGGCGCAGCGCATGACTGACGCCCTCGGCGGCGTCCGGCGGCCACACGGTCGCCACCGGGTGCCCGCTGACGAGGAAGTGGCCCGGCCGATACAGCAGTCGGATCACTGCTCCCTTCTCGGCCGCGAGGCCGATCAGCGTCTGATGGCGTACGAATTGCAGGTAACCGCTCGCGGGCGCCGGGACCGTACCGCCGCCGTCCTGCATCCGGGTCAGAAGCTCGGCCACCGAGGGTCCGGCCTCGAGCTGAGCATGGCCGTCGTGCGCTTCGGCGTCGATCGCATTCGACAAATCATTGGCGATGCTGGCGATCACGTTCGGGAGCTGGATCGAAGTCGCGATGTGATGGATGAAATAGATCAGCACTCCCATCGACACCCCGACGAGCCCGACCGCGACCGTGATTGAGAGGTGGGGCACGAACGGATCTGTGCCCGCCCCGATCGAGACCAGCACGAGCATCGCGTACACGAACGTCGCGACGAACGTTCCGAGTGTGAGTTGCGTGCCGCGATCGCGAATGAAGTTGCGCAGCATCCGCGGCCCGAACTGCGTCGAGGCCAGGGTCAACGTCACGATCATGATCGAGAACACGACCCCGACCACGGTGATCACGGCGGCCGCGAGCGCGGCCAGGATCTGGCGCGCGGGATCGGCGCCCCCGAAGATCACCCAGGACGGCAGCTTCAGCGATCCCCGGTAGGCGGCGAGGTCGATCGCGTGGGTCGCGAAGTACAGGCCGATGGCTGCGATCACCTCCAGCATCGGCACCAACCAGAGGTTGGTGCGCAGCGCCTCGCGACGCCACTCGGATCCGATCGGGAACGGGAACATGACTGCCGCGATCGTAACGCTGAACTGGACAATTCAATGCCCCGCGCGTTGACGGTTAGAGTTCTCTGACGGTCACGAGAGAGGAGCGGTGTGAGGATCACCGTGCTTGGGAAGTCACCCTCCTGGCAGGATGCGGGTGGCGCTTGCAGCGGCTACCTGGTGGAGGAGGGCGAGTTCGCGCTGTTGCTCGACTGCGGCAACGGCGTGTTCTCCAAGCTCCGTCAGCTGCGCGACTACGTCGATGTCAGCGCGGTCCTGATCAGTCACCTCCACGCGGACCACTTCCTCGATCTCGTGCCGTTCAGCTACGCGCTCAGATACGCGCCCCGCCAGCAGCCGGTCGCCGTCGCGGGCTGGCCGGGAACGAGCACGCCCGCGCGACCGCAGCTATTTGCGCCAGTTGGCGCGGGCGCGACATTTCGTCAGATCGTCGGTTGCTGGGGCAATGACGATCTGATCGACGGTGCGTTCGACTTGCACGAGTACGACGCCCCCGACGAGTTCGCGATCGGCCCGTTCGGGGTCCGTTTCTGCGAGGTGCCGCACTACACGCCGACGTACGCGGTCGAGCTGGCCGCCAACGGCGGCCGGCTCACCTACAGCGCCGACTGTGCCCCCAACGAGGCACTGGTGCGGTTTGCGCTTGAAACCGATGTGCTGCTGATCGAGGCGACGCTGCCGCGGCCGGAGCGCACGGGCGTCCGCGGCCACCTGACACCGGGGGAGGCCGGCGAGCACGGTCGGCGCGCCCGCGCGCGCCGGGTCGTGCTGACCCATTTCTCCGACGAGCTCGACCCGGAGTGGGCCCGGGCGCAGGCCGGCGCGTGCTTCGGGGCGCCGGTCGAGCTCGCGAGCGAAGGTGCGATCTATACGGTCTAGAAACAGGCGACCGACGGTCTAATCTCCATCCTGATGTCCGAACGAGATCTGTTCGCCAATTTCGACCGAATGCGCCGCGAGATGGACGAGCTGTTCGGCGACGCGTTCGAACGCAGCGGGATCCCGCGTCGCCGGACCGGGTTCTCGCCCGCGATCGACGTCGTCTACACATCGAATCCTCCCTGCGCGATCGTGACCGCCGAGCTCGCGGGGGTCGATATCGACGGGCTCGAGCTCGAGATCCAGGGCAGGACCCTGATCCTGGCCGGTAGACGGGGACCGGCCGTCGAGGGCGACGTGTACCACCAGGTCGAGATCGAGCGCGGACCGTTTCGCCGCGTGGTCGAGCTCGGCGCCGAGGTGCAGGCCGAGGAGGCGAAGGCTCGCTACGAGGACGGGATGCTGCGGGTCGAACTGCCGCTCGTGCAGGGCAGAGTCGCGACCGCGGGCGGTGCCGATCGAAGGTGGCGAGCACAAGCCGTGATCGAGGTCGGCTCTCCTGATGGCGGTCCCCGTGAGGTAGCTGTCGCCGGCACGCGAGAGCTACCCGCAGAAGGCCGGCGTGCTGCCGCTGCGCGACACGGTCACGTTCCCGGACATGCTCGTCCCGCTCAACGTGGGACAGGAGCGAAGCATCGAGTTGATCAACGACGTGTTGCGCGGCGATCGCACGGTCGTGATGGTCGCCAGCCGTAACACCGAGGTCGAGTCCCCGGCGCCCGAGGACCTCTACACGGTCGGCGTGATCGGGGTCGTTGCGCGCATGATCCGGGTCCCCGACGGCACCCTTCGGGTGCTGATCCAGGGCGGGCAGCGAGTGCGGATCGAGCGCTGGGTGAGTACCGAGCCCTACCTCGCCGCGGAGGTATCCGAGGCCCCGGACATCGTGCGGCCGAGTCCCGAGCTCACGGCGTTGATGCGAAACGTCCAGCACACGTTCACGACCATCGTCGAGCAGGTGCCCTACCTGCCCGAGGAGCTGCAGGTGATGGTCGCCAACGTCGATGACCCGAGCACCCTCTCGCACCTGATCGCCGGAGCGCTCCGGCTGAAGACCGAGGAGAAGCAACAGCTGCTGGAGGAGGTGGACGTCGCCAAACGGCTCCGGCGGCTCTCGGAGATCCTCGCCAGCGAGCTGGAGGTGGTGGCGATCGGGTCGAAGATCCAATCGCAGGTCCAGTCCGAGCTCGACAAGGGGCAACGCGAGTACTTCCTGCGCCAGCAGATGAAGGCGATCCAGGACGAGCTCGGCGAGGGCGACGAGGTTCAGGCCGAGGTGGCCGAGCTGCGCGAGCAGCTGGCGGCGCTCAACCTGCCCGAGGAGGTCCGCAAGCAAGCCGACCGCGAGCTCGCCCGGCTCGAGCGGCTGCAGCCGGCAATGGCCGAGTACGGCGTGGTCCGGAGCTACCTCGAGTGGATCGCGGCGCTGCCGTGGGACAAATCCACCGAGGACAACCTCGATCTGGGGCACGCGCGCGAGGTCCTCGACGAGGATCACTTCGACATCGAGCAGGTCAAGGAGCGGATCCTCGAGTTCCTTGCCGTGAGGTCGTTAAAGCGGGATGCCCGCGGCTCGATTCTGTGCTTCGTCGGCCCCCCCGGCGTGGGCAAGACCTCGCTCGGGCGCTCGATCGCACGTGCGCTCGGTCGGCGCTTCGAGCGGATCAGCGTCGGCGGCGTCCGCGACGAAGCCGAGATCCGCGGACACCGGCGCACGTACATCGGCGCGCTGCCCGGAACGATCATCCGCACGATGCGCGATGCAGGCGCCAACAATCCGCTGCTGATGATCGACGAGATCGACAAGATGGGCGCCGACTTCCGTGGCGATCCCTCCAGCGCGATGCTGGAGGTCCTTGATCCCGAGCAGAACGAGTCGTTCCGCGATCACTATCTCGATCTCCCGTTCGACCTCTCGCACGTGATCTTCGTGACGACCGCGAACACGCTCGACACGATTCCGGGACCGTTGCGCGACCGCATGGAGGTGATCGCGCTCGCCGGCTACACCGAAGCCGAGAAGCTCGAGATCGCCAAGCGCTACCTGGTGCCGCGGCAGATCGAGCGAAACGGGCTGCGCCGCTCGCAGATCGCGTTCAGCGACGCGGCGCTGCGGGTCATCATCTCCGACTACACGCGCGAGGCCGGGGTTCGCCAACTCGAGCGGGAGATCGGAAGCGTCTGTCGCAAGGTCGCGGTGCAGGTGGCCGAAGGCTCGCTCAAGGGGCGGCTGACGATCACCGAGCCGCGGGTGCGGCAACTGCTCGGTAAGCGCCGCTTCTTCACCGAGACACGGCGGCGGACCGCGCGCCCCGGGGTCGCGACCGGGCTGGCATGGACCCCGGTCGGAGGCGAGGTGCTGTTCATCGAGGCGACGGCGATGCCCGGCAAGGGCGCCTTGATCATCACCGGTCAGCTCGGCGAGGTGATGCAGGAATCCGCTCGGGCGGCGCTGTCGTATATCCGCTCCAACACCGAGGAGCTCGTTCCTGGTCTGCCGGACGACTGGTTCGCCCGCCACGACATCCACATCCACGTCCCCGCCGGCGCGACACCGAAGGACGGCCCCAGCGCCGGCGTGGCGATGGTCACGGCGCTGGCCTCGCTGCTCTCGGGTCGCCTGGTCCGCGCCGACGTGGCGATGACCGGCGAGATCACGCTGACCGGATTGGTGCTGCCGATCGGCGGGCTGAAGGAGAAGGCGCTCGCCGCGCAGCGCAACCGGATCCGTCGCGTGATCGCCCCCGCGCTCAACGAACAGGACATCGACGAGATCCCCGAGCTCCTGCGCCAGGACCTCGATTTCGTGTTCGTCAGCACGATCGAGGAAGTGCTCGCGGCGGCTCTGCAACGTCGCGCTGCCCCTCGGCGAGGAGCCGCGCCGGCGCTCGTCTAGAGCGCTGGGCGTTCACAATCGCGTCCTGAGGGTAAGGTCTATCCTGATCTGACCCCGCCCAACGCTTCGAGGGAGTGCAATGCCCAAGAGACGCAAGAAGGCCAAGGCGGTGCCCTTCAACGCCGCGGATGTGGCGAGCATCGCCAAGGCCAACCCCTATATCCAGCGCCTGATCGACGACGCGAGTATCCGCGACAACGTCGGCAAGGCGATCGATTCGACGCGCAGCGCGTTCGATCGACTGACCAACGGCAAGGCCCCAGCCAAGGCCCTGCTGGACGACAAGAAGCTCCAGCACGACCTTCGCACGGCGCTCGAGGCGGTGCGTGATGCGACCACGGCGCTGACCGAAGCGCCCAAGCAGCGGGCCAAGAAGGGTTTCTCGTTCGGCCGCAGGGTGATGATCGTGTCGCTGGCCGGCGGGCTGGCGCTCGCGGGCTCCGAGAAGCTCCGCTCCAAGGTGCTGGACACGCTGTTCGGCGCCGAGGAGGAGTTCCAGTACACGCCTCCACCCAGCGCACCGCCGACTCAGCCCACAGCTCCGGTCAGCGCCGCGTAGCGCGAGCACCGTCTTTTCAGCTGTCGCTCACCGAAGGCGCCCAACCGGGCGCCTTCGGCGCTTAAGGCTCGTGCCCGGCGGTCGATCGCGCAGTCCCGGCCTGAGCTGGGGCTGCACTAGAATCGCGGCCATGCAGGCGGCAACCACGGCGGCGTCTGCGCCCCCACGCGACCTCCCCGGCGACAAGGCAGCGAGAATCGTCGAAGCGATGCGGGCGAGCGTCGCGGCGCGCGGGATCGCCGGATCGACGTTCGACCACGTGGCGCGGGAAGCGGGCGTCTCACGCGGCCTGCTGCACTACTACTTCGGTAGCAAGGAGCGGCTGCTGATCGAGGTCGTACGGCTCGAGTGCGACGTCCAGATCGAGCGACTCGAGCAGGGCATCGCCGGTGCCGACAGCGCCGACCGAGTGCTCGACGCGCTCGTTTCCAGCTTCGAGGACTTCGTCGGCGAAGGTTCGGGCCCCGCGGTGATGTTCTTCGAGATGATCACCCTCGGCCAGCGCAACGACGAGATCGCGATCGAGCTCGCGGAACTGGGCCGGCGCACCCGCACCCACATGGCCAGCGCGCTGCTGGCGAAGGGCGAGGCGGGCGTGCTCGAGCTCCGAGCCGACCCTGATGCGATCGCGACGTTCCTGTTCGTGCTCGCGGATGGGTTCACGACCAGGCTCCTGACCGAGCCGGGGTTCGACATCGGCCCGGCGATGGGGCTTGCGGTCGGGGCGGCGCGGGCGTTGCTGGGCTGAGGGCCGGGTGGGGCGGAAATCCGCCTCGCCGAAGATGCTTAAAGGCCCAAAGCGCACGCCCGAAGTCGACCCTGGCTAGATAAGCATGTGGGGCATGCTTATCTAACCAAGGCCCAGCAGGCGTGCGTGATTTGTCCCTGTATGCAGGTGAGAATGACGAGCGCCACCGGTCCCGGGCCCAACCCAAAGGCCGCCCGTTATCCACCAGAGGCGGTCCTCAGGGGCGCGGTAAAGATCAAGTCCAACACCCCATGACCGGACCGCGCCAGCTCGCTCTGGCGCCGCTACCCCCGGCAACGCCCTAACGTTCGCCGCCATGCGCCGGATCATCACGCTCGCGAGCGCCGGCGTGGTCGTAGTGGTGCTGGTGATCGCGCAACTGGTGCTTCCGGGGATCGCTGCGCAGCGGATCCGCGACCGGCTGGCGCGCTCGGGCACCGTGGTGTCCGTGCAGGTCGACGCATTCCCGGCGATCAAGCTGCTCTGGCACCGGGCCGACCGTGTCGTCGTGCGGCTGGCGCGGTACCGATCGAGCACCGGCAACCTGAGCAGCCTGCTGGATCAGGCCGGGGACGTGGGCTCGCTCGATGCGTCCGCGACCGAGCTGGACACCGGGCTGCTGACGCTCCGCGATGCGACGCTGTCGAAACGCGGCAAACAGCTCACCGGATCGGCGACCGTGACCGAGGCGGACCTCCGCGCGGCCGTCCCGTTTCTCGACGCGGTCCAGCCGGTCGCCTCCTCCGACGGGCGGCTGGTGATGCGCGGCACGGCGACGCTGCTCGGGGTGACGGCGAGCGTGGACGCAACCGTCGCCGCGGTGAACGGTGCGCTCGTCGTCCAGCCGGACGTGCCGTTCGGCAGCCTCGCGACCGTCACCGTGTTCAGCGACCCCCACCTGCAGGTCCACAGCGTCAGCGCCGCGGCTGCGCCGGGGGGCTTCACCGTGGTCGCGCGCGGCAGGCTCGGCTGAGCCCGGTTACGGATCCGCCTCGAGCGCGGCGACGCCGTTGACATCGCCCGCGGCCTTCATCCGCGCCAGCGCGCCGGGGGCGTGCTTGAGGTACCTGTCGAAGAACGCGATCGTCACCCCCTCGACGATTCCCAGCTGCGGCTGTTCGTAGGTGTACGGCGGTAGGTGCGCCGTGCCGAACATCCTCAGCAGGTACTTCGGCGGCGGGGCGATGTCGAAGAAGGCGTAGGTGGCGCTGGGCGGGTTGATCGTGTCGGCGGTTCCCTGCGTTGCCAGCAGCGGCGGACTGGGGGCGGGGAAATCGAACCCGCCCACGCCCGGGATCACGGCGCCCGACAGGATCGCCGCGGCGTCCACGCGGCGATCGATGAACAACCGGTCGTAGGCGACGGCGAGCGCGGTCTCGCCGCCGTCGGACTGGCCGCTGACCGCGATCCGCCGCGGGTCGACCATGCCGGCGAGGAAGGTCCGAGGCAAGGAGCTGGCCTTGACCATCCCGGTGATCACCAGGCTCATGTCCCGCGGCTGGTTGACGAGGTCCGACTCGTCGGGACCCCCGGGTGCGTTCGCGTTCTCGAGCGGGAAGATCGGTGCTGCGACGACGTAGCCCGCCTGGGCCCAGGCCTGAAGCAGACGTGCGTACGGCGCCGGCGTGACCGCGAAGCCGTGGCCGAACACGACCAGCGGAAACGGTCCGGCGGTGTGCGCCGGAGGCGCGTTGCGAATGTCGACGCTCGATAGCGGCCCGAGCGCTGGGTAGCGCACCAGCGTCACCAGCGTCCGCGGCTCGGTCTGGCCCGAGGGCAGGGTCACGGAGCGGGTGTGATCGACGAACGTGATGATCCGCAGCCCGACGGCGAACGGAGCGTGCGGGGGCTTCGGCTTGGGTTTGGGTGCCGGCGGCCGGACCGGGGTGGTGATCGTGACGGTTGTGGTCGTGCTCGGGGCTGCGGCCGTGGTGGTCGTCGAACTGAGGCGCCCGGGGCGGGCGCGGTCGGGGCGTGGGTGGCCGCGGTGGCCCCTCCGCAACCGGCCACGACCAGGGCGCAGGCCCCGAGCCTAAACGCCGCCCGCGGGCTCAACGGAGGTAAACAGCGAAGAAGTCGCGGTCGTCGGGGGTGAGATAACGCTGCGGCGAGCGGTCCATGTCAGGCAGCAGGTTGGCAGCTCCGCCCGCACCGGGGAAGCGGTAGCTGATGAAGCTCGTCCAATAGGTGTTGATGTCAAGCTCCATCGCGCGTACCGCGCCGGCGTGGATCATGATCGCCGCGAGCGAGCCGACCGTCTGGTCATTGGCCGCGGCGTAGATCAGGTTGCCGTGGCGGTCGATGCCGACCGCGGAGCGCCAGACGCGGATCGCGTTGCCGAGCGTCGCGCCCCACTCAGGGCCGTCTGAGAGGTTGGGGTTCGGCCGCCCGTCGTTGACGATCAGCGGCAGGTTCTGGCGGGCGTAGACGACGTTCGGCGCGACATCGGGGCCGCCGGTCCAGGCAAATACGTCGATGCGGCCATTGGCGTAGCGGACGATCGTCGCCAGGCCGGGCTTGAGCGGCGCGTAGGTGTGGCCGCCGGTCGCAAAGCCACCGCCCGAGTCTTGGAGCTTGAAGCCGCTGTTGAAGGTCGCGACCACCCGCGATCGCATGCTCTGGGGCACCTCCTCGGGGCCGCGGTCGGGAATCGTTACGTTCGGCTCCTGCAAGCCGGGATACAGCCAGGTCGACGTCCGGGTGTGGTCGATCCACGCGACGCCGGCGACCAGTTGCGGGTAATTGGGGTCTGGGCGGAAGCTCGTGATCAGCACCGGCGGGTGGGAGCCGCCGCCGGCGAACGTCGCGTGCCAGACACCCTCGCCAGGCAGGGATGGCTGGATCACTGGGCGGATATTGTGAGGGCGGTAGTAGGCGGCAGCTCGTTGTTTGGCCAGGGCCAGCGCGCTTCCCGGCTGCGTCGGGAGCGCGTGGAGCGCCGGGCCGCCGGTGGACGGCTGGTTCAGCGAGTAGTAGATGTTCTCGACCTTGTTGACGAGGCCCCGGGCGCCGTTGTCGCGCAGCCACTCGACGGTGCTGATGCCGAGGCTCGAGTTCGATGGCTCGGTGACCGTGTTGACGTAGGAGAACAGCGCCGGAATCAGGCAGATGATTGCCGTGGCCAGCGCGATTCGCCGGACCCGCTGGCGGCGGCTCGACGCACGCCCGGGACCGCGCGAATTGCTCCGCGCAGAACGGGGTGGTTGCTGTAATGGAGTTTGTGAAGGGGCCAGCACCGGCGGGGTACCTTGCAGAACTGCTCCCAGTACAGGCTAAAGGGAAACTGAGAGGGTCCTCATGTTGCTGAGAGGAAGCTCATCTTCCGCACACGTATGCTTGAGAAAACCAGCATACGGTCGCTCGATGCCAATACCTGGAGGTGCCCTGGCGCACGAGCACGTCCAAACCCAACCGTTGACCTCTCCTCCAGCGCCGGAAACCCCGCTCGCGCTGCCGGTCCTCGACGCCTCCCTGCCGCTCGCCGTGGGCGAGCCGCGACGCGGCCCTCTGCGTGCGGCGATCGCCACCCTCCGTCCGCGACAGTGGATCAAGAATGTGCTCGTGATCGCCGCCGCCGGCGCGGCCGGGGCGCTGGCTCACGACGACGTTCCGGTGCGCGTGACGCTCGCGTTCGTTGCCTTCTGCATGCTCGCCTCGGGCATCTACGCGATCAACGACGTCCGCGACAGGCACGAGGATCGCCTCCATCCGCGCAAGCGCTACCGTCCGGTCGCCGCCGGGGAGCTCGATCCGCAGCTCGCGGTCGCGCTCGGTCTGGGATTGATGGCCGCCGGCTTGGCCCTGTGCGTGTTCGTCCGGCCGCTGCTGTTGGCCGTCGGCGCCGGGTACCTGGCCCTGACCCTCAGCTACACGTACATCTGGCGGCACATCATTCTGCTGGACGTGCTCGCGATCGCCGGTGGGTTCGTGCTGCGCGCGGTCGCGGGTGGCGTCGCTGCCCCGGTTGCGCTCTCGCGCTGGTTCGTGCTCGTGATCACCAGCGCCGCCGTGCTGGTGGCTGCCGGCAAGCGCCTGGCGGAGCTGCGGCGCGCGGAGGCGGCCGACGCCGACCTTACGGGTCGGCGGCGCGTGCTCGAGCTTTACAACGCGGCGCGCCTGCGCGTGATAATGGCCGCGAGCGCGGTGGTCGCGCTGTTCGCGTACTGCGTGTGGGCCTTCGAGGTCCCCGACGTCGATGGCGTGCCGTGGCGCCCGCTCACGGTGATCCCGTTCGCGGCCTGCCTGCTGCGCTATGGCGCGCTCGTCAAGGGTGGTCGCGGGGAGGCGCCGGAGACGCTGTTGCTCTCCGATCGGTTGCTGCTGATCGCCGGAGCCGCGTGGCTGGTGCTGTTCGCGTTGGGCGTCCATGCTGCCGGCTGAGGCGGCCATATCGGGCGAGCCGAGTGCCGCGGACGCGATCGCGCCCGAGCCCGAGCCCGCCCGCGTCAGTGGCTGGGGCGGGGGCCCGACGACGCCGGTGCGGGTCGTGCGTGGAGATCGGGTCCAGCGCCTGCGTGCCGCGTTGCAAGCGCAGCGCGAGCATCCGGTCGGTGGTGGGGCGATCGCGCGTGGAATGGCGCGCAGCTACGGTGATGCGGCGCAACTGCGCGACGGCCTGGTCCTCGACACCACCGGTCTGAGAGGCTTTCAGTTCGAGCCCTCGAAGGGGACTGTCAGGGCGGCGGCCGGCGTGACCCTCGGCGAGCTTCTGAAAGGCCTGGTGAGCGCCGGATGGATGGTCCCGGTCGTGCCCGGCACTCAGCACGTGACCGTCGGCGGCGCGATCGCCAGCGACATCCACGGCAAGAACCACGGCACCGCGGGCACGTTCGGCACCCACGTTCGCGCGCTGGCATTGCTGAGCGTCGAACGGTGAGCTGCTCGAGCTCCAGCAAGATGACCCCGCGTTCGAGGCGACAGTCGGCGGGATGGGGCTGACCGGCGTGATTACCGGGGCCGAAATCGCGCTGCGGCCGGTCCGCACCGCGCTGCTGTCGGTTGACACCGACCGGGTTGGTGGGCTCGACGAGGCGCTCGAGGCGCTGTCCGCCCCCGGCGGCCCGCATCGGGTGGCGTGGCTCGATCTGCTCGGCCCCGGTCTCGCTCGTGGCGTGGTCACGCGTGCCGAGCACCTCGAGTCGGCGTCCGGGGCCCGGAGCCAGGGCCGCGCAACAGTCGCCGCGCGGGCGACGGTGCCGGCGCGCTGGCCGGCGGGGATGCTGCGAGCGAGCACGATCCGCGCGTTCAACGAGCTGCGCTTCCGTCGCTCGCCCCGGCGCCGCCGAGGCGGCGTCGAGAGCCTCGGCACGCACATGTTCCCGCTCGACGTACTCGACGCGTGGCCGCGGCTCTACGGTCCGCACGGCTTCGTCCAGTACCAGCTCGTCGTCCCCGGCGGCCAGGAGCGGGTGCTGGCGCACGTGCTCGAGCAGCTGCGACGCGATGCGCGTTCCGTGCTTCCTCGCGGTGCTGAAGGACTTCGGCGAGGCCAACGACGCGCCGCTGTCGTTCCCGATGGCAGGCTGGACGCTGGCGCTCGATCTGCCGCGCGGCGCCCCCGGGTTGGAGGCGGCGCTGCGCTACTGCGACGAGCTGGTCGCGCAGGCGTCCGGGCGGGTGTACCTGACAAAGGACGCGCGGTTGAGAGCAGACATGGTGCGGGCGATGTATCCGCGGCTCGAGGAATGGCGGCGATCCGCGATCGGCTCGACCCCGAGCGAGTGTGGCGGTCGGACCTGGCGCTGCGAACTGGTCTGGTGGGACCATGAGCGCGGCCCCCGCCAAGCGGCTATTGCTCATGGGCGGCAGCTCGGAGATCGCGGTCGCGATCGCGCGGCGACTGGCGTCCGATGGGCCGGTCGCCGTGCACATGCTCGGTCGCGACCGGGCGCGGCTCGAGGAGGCGATGGCGACGCTCGAGCGGTCGGGGTGCGCCCGCGGCGAGATCGGGATGGTCGACGCGAGCGAGGTCTCATCGCACGAGGCCGTGATTCGCGACGCGTTCGAGCGAGCCGGGGGATTCGACCTGGTCGTGCTCGCGGTCGGTGTGCTCGGCGCACAGCAGGCGCTCGACGCTTCGCCCGAATCCGTGATCGATGTGCTGGGCGTCAACTTCGTCGGCAGTGGATCGCTGCTGTGGCACTCGATGCGAGCGCTGCGCGCGCAGGGCTCGGGGACTGTCGTCGTGCTTTCGAGCGTCGCCGCCGAGCGGCCGCGGGCGGGTAACGCGATCTACGGCGCTGCCAAGGCGGGGCTCGACTCGCTCGCCCAGGGCCTGGCGGACGCGAGCGCGGACACCGGGGTCCGGGTGCTGGTCGTGCGTCCCGGCTTCGTCGTCGGGCGGATGACCGCCGGCCTGCCCAAGGCGCCGTTCGCGACCACGCCGGAGGCCGTTGCGCAGGCCACCGCCGAGGCACTGGAAGGCAACGCCCACACGGTCTGGGTTCCGGGCCGGCTGCGATACGTGTTCTCGGCCCTTCGTCACGTGCCGCGGCCCGCGTACCGGAGGCTGCCGCTGTGAGGCGTAACACGCTTGCGGTCGACGCCGGGATCGCGGTCGTGATCGCGGCGTTCGTGCTGATCGTCTCGCCGGGTCTGGCCGTGACCGGGATACTCGCGATCCTGGTGCTGGTCACGATCGCGATCAACATTGCGCTCGAGTCGCGCAAGCGGCGCCGAAGCTACGCCAGGCGGTCGTCGGAGAGGCGGCCGCCAAGGAGACGGTGAGCGGCCGGCGGGGCGGCGGCGCGCCGCTGCCCGCCACCGGTCAGCGCGCGACGAGGGTGAAGAAGTCCCGGCTCCACGGAGCCAGGAACTGCCCAGGGATCCCCTGCTGCGCAGGTACGACGGGGACCGGGGCGAGCGGACCGACACCGCCTCGATGCCCGTATAGGTAGGCGGCGACCCATTCGGGGTTGATGTCGAGCTCGACGGCACGGAGCACCCGGGCTCCGAGCAGCGCGTCGGCCAACTGCGCCACCGTCACGTGCTCGCCGCCCGCCCAGATCAGCCGGCCGTCCGCAGTGACGCCCAGCGCCGAGCGTGCCGGGTCGCTGACACCCCCGAGCGTCGCGCCCCAGCAGCTGTCGCAGCCGACCGTCGACGCCGCTTGGCCGCGGTCGATCAGCAGGGTCTGGTTCTGGCGCACCGATGCGACCTGCTGTCCCGGTGCCGGGACCTCCTGGTGCCAGCTGCCGATGTCCGTGTGCCCGTCGGTGTAGGTGACGATCGAGCCGAGGCCGTCGCGCAGCGGCGCGCCCACATTCCCGTAGGACATGAAGCCACCGGCCCCGGTCGAGAACTTGAAGCCCCCGTTCATGGCCGCGACAAGGCTCCGCTGCTCGGCAGGGAGGATCGCCGGCCCATAGCGCCACCCCGAGCTGCCCGCGTCGACCGTCCCGGAGTGCAGATGAAGCCCGACCAGGCTCTGGTCGAACGAGATCAGGTCGATGCCGGCGGCTGACCGCGCGACCCACGCGGCCGTCCGGCCCTGCCATTTCACGGCCGGGACGAATCCCGTCGGTCGGGTCTGCTGCGCGGCGCCGAGCAGCTGCGGGTACGGCGGCGCGGCCGGCTTCGGCGGGACGGGCGGGGTCCGCTTCGGCGTCGCGGTCGTTGTCGCCGGGTCGGAGCCGTTCGGAGTGCTCGTAGCAGTCGTGCTCAGCACCTTCACCGTGACCGTGGCGGCGCCGGTGGTGGTGCTCGCGGCCTGCCCGCCGCAGCCGGCGAGCGCGACCATCAGCACGGCCACGCCCGCGGCGAGGGGGTCGCGACGGCTGGTCCGGCTCTCGCGCGGCACGCTCACGGCACCGGCTGGGCGGTGACCGTCCCTTGCGCTGTCCCGTCGGCAGGATTGATCTGGAGCTGGGCGAGGACCGAGAGGCCGGCGCCGGCGCCGTTCCTGACGGTCGCCTGGATGTTGGTTCCTTGCAGCCCGGTCACCTTGCCGTAGTACTGCCGGGGATCGGAGCTGGTGCCGAGCGAGACGCCACTCGAGGTCATCTGCACGCCGCCGCCGTCGATCGGGACGCCGTCGATTCTAATCCGCAGCAGGGTCAGCTTCTGGCCGGTGAGGTTGAGCGAGATGTCGACTCGCGCGCGGCCGTCCTCGAGGCGTCCCTGGCGGACCGTCCCGCTCGCCTGGGCAGTGAACGAGTTCGCGCCGTTCGAACCGGTGTGTGCGGCCGAGCCGCCGCCGGTCGCTCCGCCGCCGCTCGAGCCGCCGCCGGTCGAGCCGCCGCCGGTCGAGCCCCCGGAGGTGGACGCGGCCCGGAGCAGCGATGCGGGCGTCCCGGCCTTCTTCGCCCAGCCGGCGGCGAGCGGGCCGGTCGGCAGCCACACCAGGAGGCCGATCGGGACCAGCGCCGAGGCGGCGATCGCCGTCGTCCGCGCTCCGATGTGGTTCGGCCAGCCGGCCGTGGCGCGGGCGACGACGGCCACGATCACGACGATGACGCAGACGCCGGTCAGCATCAGCATCCAGGTCGTCTTGGTATCGCTACCGGTTCCGAGACCGTGCAGCAACGCGACCGGCCAACTCGCGTACGCCGCCCAGTGGGTCGCGCGCCAGGCGCGGTACCCGAACCGCCGGCGGAGGAGACTGGTCAGCGTGACCGCGATCAGGAGATCGAACGCGACCGCCCCGAAACCGAGCCACAGCGGCCGGTACGGCGACCCGAACGGCACGATCACGTCCATCACCCGGATGGGGGCGAACCCGTCGAGCAGTGCGGTCACGATGTGGACGACCAGGAACGCCATCGCGAGTAGCGAGGCGTTGCGATGCACCGCGTCGACCACGAACCGCGGCACATTCTCGGTCTGCGCGCGCCTGACGTTGGCGACGCCCAGCGCGACGCTGAGGGTCAGCAGGATCAGGCTGATCGCGCCGGTCCCCCGTGTCAGATACCAGAATGCGCTTGGCCCGCTCACGAGCCGCCCGAAACCGCCGGGCTGGGGGTGGGCGCCGGTGCCGGCGCGGGTGCGGGGGCACTCGTCGGCTGCTGGAGCCCGGAGCCGGAGCCGGCGTTTGGATTCGATGCGGGCTGCGACGATGCAGCGGGTGCCGCGCTGACGGACGAGGTCGCCACCGTTCGCCCATGGAACGCGTGCGCGGCCGCGAGCGAGATCACTCCGGTCAGGCCGACGGCGCCGGCGATCAGCCAGCGATTGATGCGCGAGATCAGGGCGAGACCGGCGTCGCGCGCACTGACCGCAGGTGGTACTCGTCGGACCATGCACCAAAGGGTGCTCCCGGGTGCAAAGAAAATGCTAAATGCGAGGTGAGACTGCGCTTAGTTGGTGAGTGCGCTCTTACTCGAACAGCTTCGGCGCTTTGAGCAGCATCCGCAGCCTGCCGCTCGGCCGCACCCTCCCCGTCACCAGCGCGCGCCACGGTTCGGTCCGTCCGGCGGTGAGGTCGAGCCAGGCGTCGAACCGGCAGTGGAACGTCAGGTCGGGCCGCTCGGCGCGGCCGGGGGCGACCGCCGTGCGCCCGTTGTCGATCCGCAGGTGCCAGGGCTCGGCGTCGCTGAAATCCCATTGGATCGTCGCTCCCGGGGCGACGGACGGGTCGACCGTGCGGCGCAGGCCGTCGAACAGGAGCGCGGTGGCTTCCGGATTGCGCGTCACCTGACTCTCCGGGCCGCCCAGATAGCCGGCGCGCAGCAGCGTCAAGCCGCGCCGGGCGCGCTCTGGCGCCGGCAGGTCGAACGGGAGGCCGACGCGCATCGTCTCCGGGTCCAGGCCGGCGGCGCGGAGTCTGTGCTCGAGCGCGTCGGCGCCGTGTGCGTAGAGCTGCTCGAGCGTGAATCCGAAGCTCGTCACGTACCGCTCATCCCAGCCGGGGGGCACGAACAGCGCCGTCGTGTACGGGAGGACCTCGCGCAGCAGTTCCTCGATCGCCGGTCTGCAGTCCTGGTCCTCGCGCACAAGGTCGGCGATCATCTTCACGCCGAAGGCGATGTGGCGCTGCTCGTCGCGTGAGACGTGGGCGATCCCCTCACGGAAGCCCGGAAGCAGATCGCGCCTGGTGAGCGATTCCTCGATGAAGTGCTGGCCGGGCTGCGCGAGCGCCGCTTCGATCACGAGGTGATAGAGCGTGATCGCCTGCGCGAGCTTCGGGTGTGAGCGATCGCGCCGCAGCTCGTCAGCCATCCGGTCGAGGCGGGAGAAGACCTTCTTGAAGCCCCAGGTCAGCTCGGCGCGGGTCGCTTCCAGCGAGGCGGCCGTGTCCTCGCCGGCGCCGACTACATCCCGCATGAAGCGGCCGAACAGCACCGCATGGCGAGCCTCGTCGACCTGCTGGGTAGCGAGGAAGTACTTCTGCTCCTCGCGCGGCGCCGCGTCGATGTAAGGGGACAGGTTGTCGGCGACCGAGTCCTCGCCGTGGAAGAACATCGAGTACGTCCACAGGGCGGCCCGGCGCTCGAGCTCAGAGAAATCCTCGTGCCATTGGCGCCGGTCCTCGGCGAAGTCGATCTCAGTCGCGCGCCAGTTGCCGTGCTCCCAGCGCGCGTACAGGTCGGCATAGCTGATCTGGTCGGCGGCGGTCGAGGGCGACATGCTTCAGCAGTGTAGTTTTGCACGTCGGCCGGGCGGCACGCGTCGGCGCCGCTCGCAGGCCAGGGCGTCTGCCGGGGGGCGGGACGCTTGCGGAGCGGCGCAGCCGGCTAGCGGGAGAGCTTCGGTGAGCTCCAGGGCGCGCGGAGCCGATGCTCGATCTCGTCGGCAAGTGCATCGATCGCGATCCGCTCCTGCGCGAGACTGTCGCGGTCGCGGACCGTCACCGTCCCGTCCTGGAGCGACCGGTGATCGACTGTGATCGCCCACGGGGTCCCGATCTCATCCTGGCGGCGGTAACGGCGGCCGATCGTCCCGCCGTCGTCGTACTCGGCCTGGACGCGCTGGCGAAGCTGCTCGTAGGCCTCTCGGGCGAGTTCCGGCTGCCCGTCCTTGCGTACGAGCGGCAGGACTGCGGCCTTGACCGGCGCGAGCTGTGGATGGAGACGCAGCACCGTGCGGGTCTCACCCTCGATCTCCTCCTCGTCGTAGGCATCGACGAGAAACGCGAGCAGGGCCCGGTCGGCACCGGCCGCCGGCTCGATCACGTGCGGTACGTAGCGCTCGCCGCTGACCGTGTCGACGTATTCCAGCTTTTGGCCTGAGGCGTTGGCGTGCGCGGTGAGGTCGAAGTCGCCCCGGTTGGCGATCCCCTCCAGTTCGGACCAGCCGATCGGGAAGAGATACTCGACGTCGCTCGTGGCGCTCGAGTAGTGCGAAAGCTCCTCCGGCTCGTGAGCTCGCAGCCGCAGGTGATCGGGTCGGATGCCGAGCCGCAGGTACCAGTTCATCCGCTCGAGGAGCCAGTGGCCGAACCAGGTCTCGGCCTCATCCGGCGGCACGAAGAACTCCATCTCCATCTGCTCGAACTCGCGCATCCGGAAGATGAAGTTCCCGGTCGTGATCTCGTTGCGAAAGCTCTTGCCGATCTGGGCGATTCCGAACGGCGGCTTCTTGCGGGAGAACTGGAGGTAGTTCTTGAAGTTGAGGAAGATCCCCTGTGCGGTCTCGGGACGCAGGTAGACGGTCGAGCCCTCCTCCTTGACCGGGCCAATCGTCGTCTCGAACATCAGGTTGAAGTCGCGGGCCTCGGTCAGGTCGCACTCGGGTGTCTCGCCGGGGTGCTTTGACGGTTTGCGCCCGCACTGGGCCTGGTCGATGTGGTCGGCGCGGAACCGCAGCTTGCACGTGCGGCAGTCGATCAGCGGATCGGTGAATCCCGACAGGTGACCGCTCGCCTCCCAGGTCCTGGGGTGTTGGATGATCGCCGAGTCGAGCGCGACGATGTCATCGCGCTCCTGGAGCATCGTCCGCCACCACTGTCCCCGGACGTTGTTCTTCAGCAGCACGCCGTAATGGCCGTAGTCGTAGCTCGAGCCCAGGCCTCCGTAGATCTCGCTGCTCGGGAACACGAATCCGCGGCGCTTGCACAGCGAGACGATCTTGTCCATCGTGACGACGTCGGTTGGCATCGAGCGGCTGATGCTATCCGGCGCTCCCGTGGGTCGCCGGTTCAGCCGGGTGCGGTCAGTTCCAGGTCGGGCTGGAGGCGGTCGGGCAGGTCGGCGCGCTGGCGGCGTTGACGCGGCCGGCAAGCGGCCCGCTGTACACCCAGACGGCGTACTCGGTGCCCTTAAAGCCGAGAATCGCGTCCTCGGCGGAGCCGCACCTCTGCGGCGCCCCGCCGGCGGTGCTGCCGGTGAACGCCGCTCGCGCTTCCTGGGCGAGCGCGAGGCTGTAGGTCGATGCGTCGCCGGGCGAGGCGAGCGGATTGCAGTCGTAGTAGTGCTGGCCCAGGCCGTTGCTGTGGGCCGTCTGACACTTGCTGCCGCAGCAGGCCGAGCCCTGGCAGCACGCGCCCTGGCAGTTGACGGTGCCGCCGGGGCAGCTACCGGTGCACACGCCGGCGGCGCACACGTGACCGCCCGAGCACACCGTCCCGCAGGCGCCGCAGTTCTGCGGGTTCGTCGTCGTATCGACACAGCTGCCACCACAGTTCGCCTGTCCCTGCGGGCAGGTCGTTCCGCAGACCCCGCCCGAGCACACGAGCCCGGCCGCACACACCGTGCCGCACTTGCCGCAGTTGACCGGGTCGCTGGTCGTGTCGACGCAGCCGCCGCTGCAGTCGACCGTGCCCGCGGGGCAGGTCTTGGCGCACGCACCGCTCGAGCACACCAGTCCGGCCGCGCAAGCACTCGCGCACTTGCCGCAGTTCCCCGGGTCGCTGGTCGTGTCGACGCAGCCGCCGTTGCAGTCGATCGTCCCTGACGGGCAACTCGCCACGCAGGCTCCTCGGGAGCAAACCGTGCCGGCGGCACAGGCGTGGCCGCACGCGCCGCAGTTCTTCGGGTCGTGGCTGAGCGTCACGCACACGCCGGCGCAGGTCGTCTGCCCGTTGATGCAGCCGACGCACTTGCCGTTGGCGCACTTCTGTCCGGGCGCACACTTGTTGGCGCACTTGCCGCAGTTGCTCGGGTCCGTGGTCGTGTGTACGCACTGCCCGTGGCAGCTCGTCGTGTGGGTCGGGCAGCCGCAGACCGGCTTGACCGGCTTCGGCTTGCCGTGCCTCACGGGCTTGGGCTTAGGATGCAGGCAGACCTGGCCGGTGGGGCAGCACTTGCCGTTGCAGCTCACCCGGTGCTTGGGGCAGTGCCCGGTGACCTTGGCCCAGGCGTCAACCGGGCTCATCACCGACGCAGCAACCAGCGCCGCCCCTCCGGTGCGCAGCGCCTCACGCCGGGACATGCCGCGGGCCAGGCCGCGCGCCAGCGAATCGAGCGCGCTGTGCGAGTTCGAGTCAAGTGCGCCGGGCGCGTTCCTGTCCGTGGTCAGCCCCACTTCCGTACCAGAACATACTCCGCGATCGGGACGGAAGCAACGCGGGCAGCCGAACGCATGAGACCGGCCCGGGTGGGGGTGGCCCCGGCCCGGATGGGGGTGGCCCCGGCCCGGGTGGGAGTGGCCCCGGCCCGGATGGGGGTGGCCGGGTGGGGGTGGCCGGGTGGAAGTGTTCTGGCCTTGGGCGGCATGGGCGGGCCAGACGAAAATCGGCGGCTTGAGCGGGAGGCTGGAGTGGGGTGGGGCGGATGTCGGCGGATGGCTCAGTTGGGTGGGCGGATGTCGGCGGCTGGCTCAGTTGGGTGGTCGGATGTCGGCGGATGGCTCGGTTACCCGCTGGCCGGCGCCGGCGTTCAGCGCGGTAAACGGCACGGTTGAAGAGTGGCTGGCGTCGGGAGGCCGCGGCGGGCGGGCTACGAAAGGCCGGAGCGGGCCGAATTCGGCGAGGGCGATGCGGTTCGATACCAGGCGATGGCCCGCACGGCCGGAAATCGGCCCCAGCGACCTGCTTAAAGGCCCAAAGTCCACCACCCCAAGGCGTCCTTGGTTACATAAGCATGCCCCACGTGCATGTGTAACCAAGGTCCAGCAGACGCGGGCAATTTGTCCCCGTATGCAGGTGAAATTGTCAGATTGCTGACACTGTCTGGTCGCACCGCTGTCGCACCAGCGCGGTTCCCCGGGCGGACCGCTCACGGTCGGCCTGCGCGGCTTCGGCGGTCGGCCGGATCCCGCCCCGGGTCGGCCTCCCGCCCGCAAGCCACCCTTCACCGGCGCCGTTTACCGAGCCGAACGGCAACGGCGGCTGGGCCGAGTTGCGACCCCCCTGCCCTCGAGAGGGGGATTTGGCACTCTCCCCTTGAGAGTGCCAAGGACGGTCAGCTATACTTGGTGAAGCAATGCCGATCTACGAGTACCGTTGTGAGCAGGGGCATACCTTTGAGGTGATGCAGAGGATGACTGCGGATCCGGTTGTGTCGTGCGAGACGTGCTCTGCGCCTGTCGAACGCGTGTTTCATCCGGTGGCTGTCCACTTCAAGGGGTCGGGGTTCTACAACACCGACTACGGCACCCGGAAGCGCTCACGCGAGATGAAGGAAGCCGCCGGCGAAGGCAGTAAGGACAAGAGCGCCAAGAACGACCAATCGTCCAAGTCGAGTTCGGACTCGTCGAGTTCGGACTCGTCGAGCAAGACGAAGACCGAGTCGTCCGCTAAGGCCGCTTCTTCGTCCTCGGACTGACCCTCGGCGGCGCGCACCCCTCGCGCCCAGCGGCGCCTCAGCGCCGAAGCGCCAGCACGGCCCACCTCGGAGCACTCAGGCTCCCCCCGGCGCCGACCGCGTACCCCTCGATCAGCAGCCTGGTCGATGCAGCCCTCGAGAGCATCCTCCGCGCGCTGCTCGTGAAATGCAACGACGCCCGCCCGGAGCGGCGGCCGGTGGAAAGCCGCGCCGTCCCGCTCGCGAGACTCACCGGCGTCGCCGTCGCGCGAATCTTCCCCGGCAGCACTGCCACGATCACGAAGTGCGCCGTGCACGCCCGACTGCAGCTGAAGTTGACGAGCAACCGCCGCCCGAGCGCGTGGCTCAGCGACTGCCCGCGTACGACCGAGAACGCGAATCTCGGTGCCGGGGCGGGCGGCGCCATGGTGGTGAACGTGTGGTCCGCGCCGACGGTGGTCCCCCCGGGACTCGAGGCCACCAGGCGGTAGTGGTAGCGCGTCCGCGCCCGCAGGCCGGTCAGAGTGGCGCTCACTGGAACCGGGCCGAATCCGGCGCCGGCCGGGAGGACGGCGGAGCTCTGCCCGTACGCGGTGCTCGTTCCGTACTCGAAGTGGTAGGTGGTCGCCAGCCCGCTCGGCGTGACCTCGCCGGCGACCGTCGCGCGGCCTGAGGTGAGCGCTGTGACGGCGCCGGTCGTCGCGGCCGGCGCCGGCGCGAGCGTGGTGAACGACTGCACCGCGCCGGAGTAGGACCGTCCGCTCAGCTCGACGTCGAGCCGGTAGTAGTACCTCACGCCCGCGCCGAGCCCCGACACCACACCGCTGACCGGCGTGGCCGTGCTGCCCGTCGGGCCTTGCGCCTGCGCGGTGCTGCTGCGGAGATCCGTCGGCGTGGTGCCGTAGGAGAAGTGGTAGGTGACAGCCGCGGGTCCGTCGGGATTGACGGTTCCGTTCAGCCGTGCGGCCCCGGTCGAGATTCGATCGGCACCGCCTGTGCCGGCGACGGGGGTCTGGGCCGGTGGCGTCGTCAGGCTTGTGGGCGGCGGCGTAGCGTTGGTCGTCAGGCTCTGGGTGGTTCCGAAGTAGTCGACGCCGCCGGCAATCACCTCGAGCTCAAACTGGTATGTGGTCGTCGGGCTGAGGCCGGAGATCGTGGCGCTGACCGGTGTGTTGGTATCGCTCGACGGTCCCGGCACCACTGGGGTGGCCTGATCGAGGGCGGCGGTGCCGTACACGAACCGATAGCTCAGCTGCTGCCCGTTCGCGTCGATCTGTCCGTTGAGCGTCGCGGCCTGGTCGGAGACCTCGCTCGCCGCCTGGGTGGCGACGGTCGGTGCCGGCGTCGCGCCGCTCCCGGAGACCGACACCTGCCGGGTGAGCGTGCTGGTGAAGCCGAGATCGTCGGTCACGGTCAACGACACCTGATAGGCGCCCGCTTGGGCGTACGTGTGGGTCGCGGTTGGGCCCGCCGAGTCGGCCGTCGCGTCGCCCCAATTCCAGTCGTAGCTCGCGATCCCCGGGGAGATCGACCATACGTCGCCGTTGTACTGAGCCGAGGCCTGATCCTGGCTGGGATCGCTCGATCCGGAGCCGTCGAATGTGACCGGAACGCCGGCGAGCGAAGCGGGGGGCGCGACGAAACTCGCCGTCGGCTGGCTGTAGGACGGCTCGCTCGGCTCGCAGCCGGTGTCGAGGTTGCTCCACTCGGTCTGGACCGTCCAGCCGCCCTCGGCCGCCTCGACCTGGTTGCACTTGTCGCCGATCTCGCCGCACACCGAGTTCTGGTTCGGGCAGTTGGCGTCATACCAGGCGAGCGGCGGCCCGAACGACTTGGCGTCGGCGACCAGCGGGTCGGTGATCGTCTCTGACCACTCGTGGCTCAGGTATGAGGTCTGGTTCTGCAGGAACGTGGCGCTCGTAGGCCCGCAGCCCTGGGCCATCGGGCCGCTGGTGTTGTCCGGCAACACCGCATAGAGCACGTGCGTGTTGTGGTTCAGCGGGACCGAGCCGTGGTAGGCGCAGAACTCCTCACCCGAGCAGGTGTTTCCGTCGATGCAGATCGTGTCGCCCGCCGGGAACAGCACCAGGTAGACCGTCGAGAGGCCGTTTCCGGCCGGAGCCGGCAGGTGTTGCGCTTGGATCTGCGACACGAGCTCCGCTTGGATCTCGCTGTCGCTGATCGTGCTGCCGTTGACGCTCGGCGTGATCGCGAACTGGTTGCCGTAGCTGACCTGGTTGGCGGCGTTCTGGCCGGAGCTGTCCAAGTACTGCGCAAGCACTCCACCGATATCGGACGTGCCCCCGCTGGAGGCCGCGAAGTACTTGATCAGACCCGGGTCTCCGGTCGTCGCGTCGGTATAGGCGCTGTTGATCTCCGAGCCCCAACTGACGATCACGCCGGTCATCGAGTGGGCGACCGGGCCACCGTAGTAGCTCGCAGGATCGCCGGTGTCGGCGGAGGCGGCCGACGCGCACACCAGCGCCGTGAGGATGACGGTGACCGTCGAGCAGTGCCGACGGATCGAGCGCTTGGCTTGCCGGCACCGGTCCATGTCGGCTCGAGAATCCCGTCCGTCAGCCGTTGATCAGCTGCGACACGGAGCTCCGGATTGCGCTCGGCGACGCGACCAGGTTCGATGTGCCGTCTTGGGCGGGGCTGGTCGGGAGCACCTTGACCGGGGCCGAGCCGCCGATCTCCGAGGCCGCGAACAGCGACAGTAGGGTGAAGCCGCCCATATCGGTTCGGAGCACCTTGGGCGCGTCCCACGAAGCCCACGGGAGCCGGAAAAAGGTGCTCGGCGAGAGCAGCTTGGACTTGATCGCGTTGAGGATCTGCTGCTGATGCTGGACGCGCGTCAAATCGCTGTCGGCCGGGTTGCAGGCGTTCTCGCGCGTCCGCGCGTAGGTGAGCGCCTGGATCCCGTTCAGATGATGGCTTCCGGGAGACAGGAACAGCGAGAAGCCACCGTTCTTGGTGCCGCCGCTGATGTTCGAGCAGACCTTCCCGGTCGTGACGTCGATGCCCCCGATCGCGTCGATGAACTGCGGGAACGCGGCGAGGTTGACGACGATCAGGTGGTTGATCTTGACGCCGGTGAACTGCTCGATCGTCTTGATCGCGAGCGCGGGGCCACCGTACGCGTACGCGGCGTTGATCTTGGTCGTGCCGTGGCCGGGGATCGCGGCGGCCGTATCGCGCGGGATCGACAACCGGCGCGAGGTTCCACCGCCGATGCGCCAGAGCATGATCGTGTCCGAACGGCTGCCGGCGTCCTGGGTGTTCGCGCCCGGCTCCTTGGACCCGGCCGGGCGCTGATCGGTGCCCAGGATCAGGATCGTGTCGGTCGAGGTGAGCATGTTCCCACCCGACGTCAGCGCGGCGGTCGCTGAACTGGGCAGGTTCCCCTGCTCGATCTGGGCGCTGACGATGAACAGCACAAGCGACAGCAGCAGCCACGCGACGATCGCGAGCGCGAGGTACTTGAGCACCCGCCCGACGGTGATCGGGCGGCCACGGAAACGGCGCCGGCCCGGCTCGTCGGGTCCGCTGGGGGTCGGTAGTCCGGGGTCCTCCTCGCCGCGGAGAATCGCGCGCAGACCGCGGGGGCCGGAGCGGTAAAGCGTGTATGGGCGCTGCTCGAGATCGCTGGGCATCTAGGACATATAGTGACGGTCATGCCGGCCCGCCGGACCATCGGCGTCGACCTGGGCGGAACGAAGTTGCTCGCCGGCGCGGTGGACGCGCGGCTCGGAGTCCATCACCGCGTCCAGCGTAGTGTGACGGGTCTCGACCAGGCGGCACTACTTGACATCGCCGTCGACGCGGTCGAAGAGGCGCGCAATTCCGCGGGCGCCGAGGTCGCTGCGGTCGGATTCGGGATCCCGTGCCTGATGGACCAGCGCAGCGGAATCGGCGTCGTCGCGGTCAACCTGCCGCTCAAGAACGTCCCGTTCGCGGACGTGATGGCCGAGCGGCTGGAGCTGCCGGTGTTCGTCGACAACGACGGGAACGTGGCCGCGATCGCCGAGCATCGTGCCGGCGCCGCGCGCGGCTGCAGCGAGGCGGTCCTGATGACGATCGGGACGGGAATCGGAGGCGGGCTGATCCTGCGCGGCGAGCTGTACCGCGGCGGTGTCGGCGCCGCGGCGGAGCTCGGCCACGTCGTGATCGAGATGGACGGCCCTCGCTGCCAGGGCAACTGCCCGAACTACGGCTGCGTAGAGGCCCTCGCCTCCGGCACCGCGCTTGCCCGCGAGGCGCGGCGTCTGGCGCAAGAGCGGCCGGACTCCGGGCTGGCCCGCGCGCTGGACAAGGGTCAGGAGCTCGCCGGGCCGCTGGTTACCGAGCTCGCGCACGACGGCGATCAGGCCGCGCGGGAGGTGATCGAGCTGATCGGCACCCGCCTCGGAGTGGCGGTCGCGAGCTTCGTGAACATCTTCAACCCCGAGGTGGTCGTGATCGGCGGCGGCGTGATCGCGGCCGGCGAGCTGCTGCTGGCACCGGTCAGGGCGACGGTTGCGGCGCGTGCGCTGCCGCCGTCACGCGACGAGGTCAGGATCGTGGCGGCGCGGTTCGGGGTCGAGGCGGGGATGATCGGTGCCGCCGCGCTCGCGTTCGACGGGCTCGCGGCGCTGGACGCGGCGCGATGAGCGGACGGTTGATCGTGTGTCCGACGCCGATCGGGAATCTTGAGGATGTGACGCTGCGCGTCCTGGCGGCGCTGCGTGAGGCCGACGTGGTCGCCTGCGAGGACACCCGCCGCACCCGCGTGCTGCTCGACCGCTACGGCGTCAAGGCCAGGCTTGTCAGCTATCACGAGCACAACGAGCGAGAGCGAGCCGCGGAGCTCGTCAAGCGAATGGGCGAAGGGGCGGTCGTCGCGCTCGTCTCCGATGCGGGGATGCCGCTCGTCTCCGACCCCGGCTTCGTGCTCGTGCAAGGATGCGTGGCCGCGGGGCTGGCGGTGGAGGTTCTGCCCGGGCCCTCGGCCGCGATCGCGGCGCTGGTGGCGTCGGCATTGCCGGCGGACCGGTGGCGGTTCGCCGGCTTTCTGCCGCGCAAGCGCGCGGAGCTGCTCGAGGTGTTCGAGGCGCCGGAGACGCTCGTCGCGTTCGAATCTCCGCGTCGCGTCGCGGCGTCACTGGCGGTCCTGGCGGCGGTCGACCCGGAGCGACCGGTCGCCGTGTGCCGCGAGCTGACGAAGCTGCACGAGGAGATCGTGCGCGGAACGGCGCAGGAGCTGGCGGCGCGCTATGGCGAGCAGCCGCCGCGCGGAGAGGTGGTGCTGGTGGTGGGACCCGCACCGGCGCGCACCGCTTCAACCGAGATCGGCGTCGCCCTCGACGCGCTCCGGCGACTGATCAATGCCGGAGCCAAGCCGCGGGTCGCGGCCAAGGTCGTCGCCGAGTTGACCGGTGTGAGCGCCAACGTGCTGTACCGGGAAATGACGCTGGGCGACGTATAGTCGCGCCCGGACGAATGACGTTCTACATCACCACCCCGATCTTCTACGTCAACGCGCAGCCGCACCTCGGCCACGCGTACACGACGATCGCCGTCGACGTGCTCGCGCGTCACATGCGCCAGCGAGGCGAGGACGTGTTCTTCCTCACCGGCACCGACGAGCACGGCGAGCCGGTCGCCGACGCGGCGCGCGCTCAGGGACTCGAGCCCAAGGAGCTGGCCGATCGCAACGCCGAGCGCTTCAAGGCGCTGCTGCCGCGGCTGGACGCCTCCAACGACTTCTTCATCCGCACCTCCGATCCACAACATATGGCGAAGGTGCAGGAGGTGCTGCAGCGGGTGCACGACAACGGCCACACGTACAAGGGGCTGTACGAGGGCTGGTACTGCCCGCGGTGCGCCGACTTCAAGGTCGAGAACGAGATCCTCGAGGGCAACCTCTGCCCGATCCACGAGATCCCGCTGGAGCGCCATCAGGAGGAGAACTGGTTCTTCCGGCTCTCGACCTTCCAGGAGCCGCTCGAGCGCCTCTACGCGGAGCAGCCCGACTTCGTGATGCCGCCACATCACTACAACGAGGCCCGCTCATTCATCGCCTCAGGGCTCCAGGACGTGTCGCTGACCCGCGCGCGCCTGAAGTGGGGGGTCCCGGTCCCGTGGGACCCGGGCCAGGTGTTCTACGTCTGGTTCGACGCGCTGCTCAACTACTACACCGCGCTCTCCTACGCGCGTCCGGGCGAGGACCTGACCGAGCGCTTCTGGCCGGCCACCTACCACGTCATCGGCAAGGACATCCTCAAGTTCCACACGGTGTTCTGGCCGGCGATGCTGATGGCGGCCGACATCGCGGTGCCCCAGCACGTGTTCGTCCACGGCTTCCTGCTCGGCGCCGACGGGCGCAAGATGAGCAAGTCGCTGGGCAACGTGCTCGATCCGTTCGAGGTGATGGACGAGTTCGGCACCGACGCGCTGCGCTTCTACCTGATGCGCGACGTCGCGTTCGGCGCCGACGGCGCGGTCGGGATGGACGCAGTGCGCGGCCGCTACGAGGCCGAGCTCGCCAACGAGTACGGCAACCTCGCCAGCCGCACGATCGCGATGGTGCACCGCTACCGCGACGGCGTCGTGCCGAGCGTCGGGACCGACCCGGCGCTCGCGGAGGAGTTCGACGGGCTGCCGGCCGAGGTCGCCGCGCTGCTCGACGTCGCCGAGGCCACGCAGGCGCTCGAGCTGATCTGGCAGCGGGTGCGGCGCCTGAACCGCTACGTCGAGGAGCGGGCGCCGTGGCAGCTGGCCCGCGACCCGGGTCCGCCGGCGCGCTCGACCAGACGCTGGCGTCGCTGGTCGAGGGGCTGCGCGTGGTGAGCGTGCTGCTGCACCCCTACATGCCGGCCAGCGACCGAGAGGCTGCTCAGTGCGCTCGGGGCTCCCGCGGTGCAGTGCGACGGCGCCCGGTTCGCGCGACAGGGAAGCGGCACCCGGTGGCTGAGCTCGAGCCGCTGTTTCCCAAGCGCGCGTAGCGGTGATCGACAGCCACACCCACCTCGAGTTCTGCGAGCCGCCCGATGCGGAGCTGGTCGCGGCCGCCGCGGCCGCGGGCGTCACCCGGATGCTCACCGTCGGGACCGACGGCGCCTCGTGCCGCGCGGCGCTGGCGGCCGCCGAGGACTTCCCCCAGGTGTACGCCGCGATCGGGCGCCACCCGAACGAGGCCACCGGCTTCGACGACGCCGACCTCGCCGAGCTCGAGGCGCTGGCGCGGATCACGAGAAGTGCGTCGCGATCGGCGAGACCGGGCTCGACTACTACCGCGACTACGCGCCCCGCGAGGATCAGGAGCGGGCCTTCCGAGCCCAGATCGAGCTCGCGCGCGGATCGGCAAGCCGCTCGTGATCCACACCCGCGCCGCCGACGACGACACGCTCGCGATGCTCGCTCGGAGGCCGGCGGGATCCGCGTGATCCTGCACTGCTTCTCGATGGCCGACCGGATCGAGGAGTGCCTCGCGCACGAGGACTGGTGGATCTCGTTCGCCGGCAACGTCACCTACCCGAAGGCGCCGGACCTGCGCACGGCGGCCTGCGGGTTCCCGCGGAGCGGCTGCTGGTCGAGACCGACGCGCCGTACCTGTCTCCGCAGGCGGTGCGCGGCACGGCCCAACCAGCCGGCCCACGTCGTCCACACCGCTCGCGCGTGGCGGTCGAGCGCCGGGTCGCCTACGACGAGCTCGACGGCGCAGGTCGAGCGGCGCGGCCGCGGCGGTGTTCGGATGGTGAGCGGCAAGCGCGGTCGCGCGCGCCAGCACGAGCTGGGCCAGAACTTCCTCGTCGACCGCAACATCCTCGACGTGATCGAGCGGCTGGCCGAGGTCGGTCGACAAGGACGTCGTGCTCGAGATCGGCGGCGGACTGGGCGTGCTGTCGGAGCGGCTCGCCGCGCGTGCCGCGCACCTGCACGTGGTCGAGGTCGACCGGCGCCTCGAGGAGCGCCTGCGGGCGCGCTCGCCGGCATCGCGAACGTCACCCTGCACATCGGCGACGCGCTCGAGCTCGATCTCGCGCGCTCGGCCGGCGCCGACAAGGTGGTCGCCAACCTGCCCTACGGGATCGCCGCGACGGCGATCCTGCGCACGATCGACGAGCTGCCCGAGCCGCCGAGTGGGTCGTGATGGTCCAGCGCGAGGTCGGCGAGCGGCTCGCCGCGGCGCCCGGGACGCGCGGCCTACGGCGTGCCGTCGGTGCTGGCCCAGCTGGCCTGCGAGGTCAAGGTGCTGCGGCCGGTCGCGCGGACCGTGTTCCGGCCGGTCCCGAACGTCGACTCGGTGCTGCGTCGGCCTGCGACGCGTCGGCCCGGCCGCCGACCCCGCGCTGCGGGCACGTCGTCCACGACGCGTTCGCGCACCGGCGCAAGGCGCTCGCCGGGTCGCTGGCGCTGAGCCCGGACGCGGTCCCGGGCGTGCGCGAGCGCGCGCGGGCGGCGCTCGTCGAGCTCGGCCACCCCGCCGACGAGCGGGCCGAGCGGCTGTCGCCGGAGGAGTTTCGCGCAGCTGGCTGCGAGGCTCGCCTCTTGAAGTTGCGCGCGCTCGCGCCGGGCAAGGTCAACCTGTGCCTGTTCCTGGGCGGGACCCGCGACGACGGCCGCCACGAGCTGGTGACGCTGTTCGAGTCGGTCTCGCTGGCCGACGAGCTGGTCCTGGAGACGCTCGACCGGGGGCCGGACGAGGTCGTCTGTCCCGGCGTCGAGGGGCCGAACCTGGCCGCCGGGCGCTGGCGGCTCTGCGCGAGCGCGGCTGGGGAGGGCCGCCGGTCCGGGTCGAGATCGCCAAGCGGATCCCGGTCGCCGGCGGGCATGGGCGGCGGCTCGGCCGACGCGGCTGCCGTCGCTGCGGCTGGCGGTGGAGCTGGCGCCCGGGACGGCCTGAGGAGATCGCTGCATCGCCGCGTGCTGGGCGCCGACGTGCCGAGCCAGCTCGCTCCCGGTTGGTGCTCGGGACCGGTGCCGGCGACGAGGTCGCGCCGCTGCGCCGCTCGCACCGCACGCGCTGGTGATCGTGCCGCAGCCGGGCGCCCTCGCGACGGCCGATGTCTACCGCGAGGCCGACCGGCTCGGGCTTGCCGCGGGCCGCCGCTGAGCTTGCAGCGCGGCCGACGAGCTCGCGGCCGCGCTCGGGCCGGGCACGCGGTTGCCCGACGAGCTGCTCGTCAACGACTTGAGCCCGCCGCCCTGTCGCTGTGCCCCGCGATCGCGGATGCGCTCGACGCGCTGCGCGTGGCGGGCGCCGAGGGAGCGCTCGTGTGCGGCTCCGGTCCGACGTCGCGGGGATCTTCTGGGACGTGGTCGAGCCGGGCCGGCGGCGGCCGAGCTGGCGGCCCGGTTTCCCGGCGTGCACGCTGTCGAGCCGGTCGGCAGCGAGCTCGGCGCGGTCACGTTGGCGTGAGGCGGTTGTCGCTGTTTGCGGGGATGGTTACGGCGCTGGCGAGCGAGGCTCGGACGCGTGTGTTCACTCCATCGCCGCCGTTCGGCACAATTCATCCCCGGATCGATGAGCAACCAGACGGTCACCTACCTCGTTGGCGCGTGCTTCGGCGTGTTCGGGCTCGCCGCGTTCTGCGCGCTCGTGCTCGTCCCGGCCGTCACCGCCTACCGCCGGCCGCTCGAGCGGGTGGCCGTCGTGATCCTGTCCCTGTACGTGCTGGCCGCGCTCGTCGGCGTCGGCGTGCTGGTCGGCGCGCTGATCATCTTCGAGTGGCCGCGAGTCTTCTGAGCACTGCGATCCCCCCAAGAAGGTGACCGACGTGGCTGAGGCGTCCGCCCCGCGCCGCTAGCGCTCCCGACCTCGGCGCGCTCGCCGCGATCACCGACGCGGTCGAGGCCGGCGCCGGCCTGCCCGAGATCCTGCGCGCCGCGGCCCGGGCGCTCGACGCGAGCCTGATCCTGATCGACCGCTCGCGCGACCGTGCTCGCCGTGGCGGCCCGCTCGCCGGCCGACGAGCGCTCGCTGATGCGCGACGCCGACGACGTGACGACGATCGAGCTGAAGGTCGCCGAGGCGACCGTCGGGCAGCTGCGGATGCGCGCCCGCGACGCACGGCGCCCGACGGCGCGCTGCTGCGGCTGGTGACGACGCTGATCGCCTCCGAGGTCGAGCGCGTCCGGGCCCCCGAGCGCGCCTCCGAGGAGGCCGCCGACGAGCTTTCAGCGCGCCGTGCTTCGCGGCCGCGATCGCCCGACCGCGACGACCTGGTCGCCCGCGGCAAGGAGCTCGGCACCGACCTCGCGTCGGGCGGCGAGCGTCCTCGTCGTCCGCGCCCACCCGCGCAACCCGACCGAGGATGACTGGCGCCGGCGGCTGCTGGCGGTCGCCGCCCGCGGCGCCCGCTCGATCGCGCCCGGGTCGATCGCCTCGCCCGACGAGGTCGACGCCGGCGAGGTGGTCGTGCTCGTGCCCGACCCCGACGGGGAGGCCGGCCGGCGGGTGTCATCGGCGGTCCTGCGCGAGCTCGAGTCCGGGCTGGCCGGGTTCGCGTTCGCGATCGGCCGCAGCCGCCAGGCCAGCGACCCGCTCGATCTCCATCGGGCCGCGCAACGAGGCGCTGCTGGCGGTCAACGTCGTCGAGGGGGACCCCGAGCGCGCCGAGCTCGCCTACGAGGAGACCGGCACCTACCAGCTGCTGCTGCCGTACATGAGCGACCCGGCCGAGCTCAAGCGCTTCTACAGCGAGACCGTCCGTCCGCTCGTCGCCTACGACGAGCAGTACGAGACCGACCTGCTCGGCACGCTGTCGACGTTCCTCGACTGCGACGCGAACGTCAACGCGACCGCGGCCCGGCTGATCACCCACCGCCACACGATCCGCTACCGGTTCGAGCGGGTGCGCGAGCTGACCGGCCTCGACGTCTCCTCCACCGACGGCCGCGAGAAGCTCTCGCTCGGGCTCAAGGCGATGCGCGTGCTCGGGATCGCCGCGCCGCGGGGGCCGGCCACCGAGCCCGGCGCCGAGGGCGGGCGCGTCCCGCGGTAGTATTTCTCTAGAGCGATCGATCTAGAGGAGGCGGCGATGCTGTCGTGGCTTGCACACAAGCTGATCAGTCACAACATGAGGCGGATCAGTGCCGGTGACCCGGGTCCGACGCTGAGGATGGAGGCACAGGACGTGAGGCTCCGGTTCCCCGGCGACAATTCGTGGTCAGGCGAGTTTCAGGGCAAGCACCAGGTCGAATCGTGGCTGCGGCGGTTCGCCCGCGTCGGGATGCAGATCGTCCCCGACGAGGTCGTGCTCAAAGGCTTTCCGTGGAACCAGACCGTCTGCGTCCGCGGCCACGACTTCCTCCGTGGCCCTGACGGTGAGCTCGTGTACGAGAACCGGTACGTGATCTGGGGGCGCATGGCCTGGGGCATGCTCAAGGATTACGAGGTCTACGAGGACACTCAGAAGGCCAAGGCGTTCGACGATTGGCTGGCGGCGCACGAGCAGCCGGCGCTCGCGTCGTGACGGCCGTCGCCGAGCCCGACTGGGCTCGCTAGTTGCGGCCGGAGGTCCGCGCGAGCCGGTCAGTAGGATCGCGCGCGATGGCTGTCGGGATCATCACGGGGTCTGGCACGCACGCGCTCCCGGGCTTCGAAGATGCGGAGGAGGTGATGGTGCGTACGCCGTACGGCCAAGCAGCCGTCACGCGCGGTCATTATCAAAGTGTGCAGGCAGTTCACGTCTCGCGTCACGGCGAGGGCCATGCTCGGCTGTCCAACCAGGTCACCCACCGCGCCAACATCTGGGCGCTGAAGGAGCTCGGCGCGACAGCGGCGATCGGCTGCACCGCATGTGGCGCGGTCGATCCGACGCTCGAGCTGGGGTCGCTGGTGATCTTCGACGATCTCCATTTCGCTTCCAACCGCCTGCCGGACGGGAGCCTGTGCACGTTCTTCACCGAGCCGGGCGATCCCGCCCGCGGACAT
Organism: uncultured Solirubrobacterales bacterium; assembly: GCA_963769695.1. Lineage (GTDB taxonomy): Bacteria > Actinomycetota > Thermoleophilia > Solirubrobacterales > Solirubrobacteraceae > Palsa-465. Next base: position 216,130 of record CAVYMX010000009.1, read on the forward strand.
TGGATCCTCCACGGCGGTCCATTCTCCGATGACGTGCGCGCCGCGCTGGCGGCGGGCGCCGCACAGGCCGGTCATCGGGCCCGCGATCGAGGCACGTACGGCCACGTCGACGGGCCGCGTTTCAACACCCCGACCGAGATCGCGCAGCTGGCGGCGTGCGGCGTCTCGGCGGTCAGCCAGACGGCTGGTCCGGAGACGGTGCTGTGCGGTGAGCTCGAGCTGCCGTTCGGGCTGATCGGGTTCGTGACCGACTACGCGAACGAGGTCAAGCCCGGTGAGCCGACGCCCGTGCCCGAGGCTGATCGAGCTGATGGGGGCGAGCTCGGCGATCTTCGCCGAGGTCGTCCGCGGCGCGCTGACACGCTTATCCGCGTCGCCACCCGCGCCGGCGGGGACCGTCTATCGCCTCGGGCAACGATGAATCGCGGTCAACCTGCGGTGCTGATCATGGCTCGTGCGCCCCGGCGGGGCGAGGTGCGGCGTGCGCTCGAGCCGCTACTCGGGGCCGACGGCTGCATCGCGCTGCAGTCGACGCTGATCGCCCATGCCGCGTCGTGGGCGCACGAGGTCGCCGCGGGGGCGGTTCACGTCGCCCACGATCCGCCGGACGCCGGGCCGGAACTGCGCCCACTCGTCGGGTCCGACGCGGTGGTCTTCCCTCAGAACGGTGATGGGATCGCCGGGAGGCTCGCCGACGCGGCCGCGCGGGTGTTCGCGCGCAACAGCGGCCCACTGCTGATCGTCTGGCCGGATCTTCCGCAGCTGCGAGCGGAGCACGCCGCGGCGGCACTCGACGATCTTGGCGCCGGGTGCGACGTCGTCTTCGGTCCCGTCGTCGACGGCGGCCTGTACCTGATCGCGTTCTCGCGGCCGCTGCCGAGCTTGTTCGCGCTGCCGGAGCAGGCGTGGCGCAGCCGGGACGTGATGACGGTCGGCATCGCCGCCGCCCGCGACGCGGGGCTGGAGATCGGCATCCTGCGCGTCGAGCGAGCTTTGCGGCGTCCTGCCGATGTGCGTGCTGCGCTCGCCGACCCGATCCTGCCGGAATGGGTGACAAAGGTGTTGTCGCGGGCTGGGTCGCGGGCGGGCTGACGAAGCAGTTGTCGCGGGCCGGGTCGCGGGCGGGCTGACGAACCTGTCGGCGCGCGCGGGTCGCGGGCGGCTTACCGCGGATCGGGACTGGGGGGCGAGGACTCGAACCCCGATCTCCGGGACCAAAACCCGGCGTCACTGGCCAGTTGGACGACCCCCCATGGTCCGATCGCGCCGAATCTACCAATGACACGGCGGCCGCAACCCAGGCGAGCCGGCGAGCGCGGGAATCGGACCTGCACCGCCCCCGGTGTCCGATTCCCGCCAGACATCGCCGGCGGCGTATGTCATCGTGGCCCGATGCTGCCCGCTCCGGACCGTCTCTGGCACGCGATCGACGCCAAGGATCCGCGGTTCGACGGTTGGGTGGTCTGTGGCGTCAAGACCACTGGCATCTACTGCCGTCCGAGCTGCCCGGCCCGCACCCCGAAGCGTGAGAACGTTCGCCTGTTCGCGACCGCCGCCGCGGCTCAGGCGGCCGGGTTTCGCGCCTGTAAGCGCTGCCGACCCGATGCGACGCCGGGCTCACCGGAGTGGGACCGTCGCGCGGATCTCGTCGGCCGCGCGATGCGCTTGATCGCCGACGGCGTCGTTGATCGCGAGGGCGTGCCCGGGCTCGCGCGTCGTCTCGGCTACACCGAGCGCCACGTCCACCGGCAGCTCGTGGCGGTCGTCGGTGCGGGACCGCTCGCGCTCGCTCGAGCCGGACGGGCACAGAGCGCGCGGATCCTGCTCGAGACGACCGCGCTACCGATCTCCGAGGTGGCGTTCGCGGCAGGGTTTGGCAGCATCAGGCAGTTCAACGACACCGTCAGAGAGGTGTTCGCGACCGCGCCGGGGGCGCTGCGGGCTCGCGCGCGCCGCAACGGGCGTGAGGCGGACAGCGGTGCTGTGGTGCTGAGGCTGCCATATCGAGCGCCCCTGGATGGGGAGGCGCTGATCGACTTCCTCGCCCGCAGGGCGGTGCCCGGCGTGGAGGAAGTGATGGAGGGTGGGTACCGGCGCAGCATCGGGCTGCCGTACGGCCCGGCGCTGGTCGAGCTCTCACCCCGCGAGCAGCACGTGCTGGCCCGCTTCCGGCTGACGGATCTCCGCGATCTCGCCGCGGCCGTGCAGCGCTCCAAGGCATTGCTTGACCTGGACTCGGACCCTCAGGCGGTCGCAGAGGTGCTGTGCGGCCATCAGCTGCTCGCTCCCCTCGTCCGTCGCGCGCCCGGCAGGCGCGTGCCCGGCCACATGGACGCTCACGAGCTGTCGGTTCGCGCGGTGCTCGGCCAGCAGGTGTCGCTCCGGGGGGCGGCGACCCTCGCTGCCCGTCTCGTCGCCGATTACGGCGAGCCGCTGGAGCGGCCACTGGGGACGGTCACCCACCTGTTCCCGACGGCGGGGGCACTGACGCAGGCGGATCCGGCGCGGCTTGCGATGCCGGTGGCCAGGCGCCGGGCCATGCTCGCGCTGGCCGGCGCACTGGCGAGTGGTGACGTGATTCTCGACGCGGGCGCTGAGCGCGAGCGGGCGCGTCGGCAGTTGCTGGCCCTGCCCGGGATCGGGCCCTGGACGGCCGACTACATCGCGATCCGGGCGCTGCGCGATCCGGACGCGTTCCTGGCCGGGGACCTGGGCGTCCGGCACGCGCTCGAGCGGCTTGGCCACGACGGGCGACCCGCAAGCGCCGAGCGCCTCGCGGAGAATTGGCGGCCATACCGGGCATATGCGGTCCAGCATCTATGGGCGAGCCTTCCTGCAGTTGTCAACACCCGAAGGCCCGTAATCCGTACTTTCGAAGGCCCGTAATCCGTACTTTCCCCGTTCTTATTGCACACATTCCGGGATGACGGCAGGGGGGAAGCGGGGCATCATGCACGCAAGACCTGCCAAGCGCGCCCGAACGAGCTACGACTTAAGACGGCGTCGACGTCGAAGCAGGTCGCATGTTTTGAGCACCGATCGCGTTGCGATCGTACCCTGACCGACATAGCCGGCGACGGCGATCACCCATCGTGATCGCCGACGCCGACTAAGTTACGCCGGATGAGACGGCGGAAACAGGCCGCTGAATCCCCTACGATCTGGTCGCGTGACCGCGCCCGTCGTCGTCATCCTCGCCGCGGGGCAGGGCACGCGGATGCGCTCCGACGTTCCGAAGCTGCTGCACCCGCTGTGCGGGCGGCCGATGATCGATTGGCCGGTGGCGGCCGCGCGAGACGCGGGCGCGCAGAAGGTCGTCGTCGTCGACGCCCCCGAGCGCCGGCTCGCGGATGTGGTCGCTGACGGCGCCGTGCTGGCGGTCCAGGAGCGGCCGCTGGGAACCGCCGATGCGGTCCGGGCCGCCGCCGATCAGATCGACCCCGACGAGCACGGTGGTCGTGCTCAACGGCGACGTGCCGCTGATCACGCCCGAGACGATCCGCGCTCTGGTCGCGGCCCACGAGCGCAGCCGGCGCCGCGGCGACGATCGCGACCGCGGTGCTCGACGATCCGAGCGGCTACGGCCGCGTCGTGCGCGCGCCCGACGGCACGGTCGAGCGGGTCGTCGAGACCAAGGCGCCCGGCGACGCGACCGAGCTCGAGCTGCACATCCGCGAGGTCAACACCGGCATGTTCGCGTTCGACGGCGGCGCGCTGCTCGCGGCGCTCGAGCAGGTCACCGCCGACAACGCCCAGGGCGAGCACTACCTGCCCGACGTGCTGCCGATCCTGCGTGCGCCACGAGCGCACCGTGGTCGCGCACGAGATCGACGATCCGAGCGAGATGCTCGGGATCAACGACCGCGTGGCGCTGGCCGCGGTCACGGGCCGTGGCCCAGCGCGCGGATCCACGAGCGCCACATGCTCGCCGGCGTGACGATCGTCAACCCGGCGGCGACCGTGATCGACGTCGACGTCGAGATCGGCCAGGACACGGTGATCGCGCCGTTCACGAGCCTCACGGGCACCACGACGGTCGGGACCGGGTCGACGATCGGCCGCACGCGACGCTGATCGACTCCCGGGTCGGCGACAGGCCTCGATCGTCCACTCCTACCTCAAACAGGCCGACGTCGGCGACCGGGTCAGCGTCGGCCCGTTCGCCTATCTGCGGCCCGGCGCCGTGCTGCGCGAGGGCTCCAAGGCCGGGACGTTCGTCGAGATCAAGAACTCCGACGTCGGGCCGGGAGCCAAGGTCCCGCACCTGTCCTACATCGGCGACGCCGACATCGGCGAGGGGACGAACCTCGGCGCCGGCACGATCACCGCCAACTACGACGGCTACCGCAAGCACCGCACGACGATCGGCGCGCGGGTCAAGTCGAGCGTCGACACGACGCTCGTCGCGCCGGTCACGGTCGGCGACGACGCCTACACCGCCGCCGGCTCGGTGATCGCGCAACGACGTGCCGCCGGGCGCGCTCGGGGTGGCCCGCTCGCGCCAGCACAACATCGAGGGCTACGCCGAGCGCCGCGCCGAGCGCGACGCGGCGGCGAACAAGGAGGCCGCGAGCAGCGGGACAGGCCGCCGAGCCGTCGAGTAGCGGCAAGGCGAGTCTCGTCGGCGCTCCGGCGTACACTCGCGGACACGATGAGCGTGCTGGAGACGCGAGCCCGGCGCCGAGCGACCTGCGACTCGACTACGACAAGCGGCTGATGCTGGTCTCCGGGCGCGCGAACCCGAGCTGGCGGCGAAGATCGCCTCCAAGCTCGGGCGTCGAGCTCGGCGGCGTCGACGCTCAAGACGTTCTCCAACGGCGAGGTCTACTGCCGCTACGAGGAGTCGGTCCGCGGCGCCGACGTGTTCATCGTGCAGCCGACCTGCGGCAACCCCGAGGCCGGGCCTGAGCGCCAACGACGCGCTGATGGAGCTGCTGGTGATGATCGACGCCGCGGTCGGCGGCTCGGCGCACCGGGTGATCGCGGTCACGCCGTGGTACGGCTACTCGCGCCAGGACAAGAAGTCGGCGCCCGCGCGAGCCGATCAGCGCCCGGCTGGTGGCGCGGATGCTCGAGTCGGCCGGGATCGACCGGATCCTGACGATGGACCTGCACTCCGGCCAGATCCAGGGCTTCTTCCAGAAGCCGTGCGACCACATGACCGCGCTGTTCATGCTCACCCAGTACTTCGCCGACCTCGGCCTCGAGGACCTCGTCGTGGTCGCGCCGGACGCCGGCCGGGTGAAGCTGAACAAGAAGTTCGCCTCGAAGATCGGCGCCGACCTGGCGATCCTCAACAAGGAGCGCCCGGCCCAGCAGGTCGCCGAGATCGGCTACGTGATCGGCGACGTGGCCGGCAAGACCGCGGTGATCGTCGACGACATCATCGACACCGCCGGCACGCTCAAGGCCGCCGCCGAGGCCGTGCTCGACGCCGGCGCCCGGCGCGTCTACGCCGCCGCCACCCACGGCGTGTTCTCCGGCAACGCCTGGGAGAACCTCCGCGCGGCGCGGTTCGAGCAGGTCGTCGTCACCGACACGATCCCGCTGCCGCCCGGCGCGCCCGACAACGTCCGGTGCTCTCCTGCGCCGACCTGCTGACCAACTCGATCCGCCAGATCTTCACCGACGGCTCGGTGAGCGACGTGTTCGGCGGCGAGAACCAGCTGTTCTGAGTGAACCCCGGGCAGAGCGACCGCGCAGCGCGTCTGATGGATCTGCTCGGCCTGAGCGAGGACGAGCTGTGCCAGGTGTTGGACGTCGACCCGCTGACGCTGCTCTCCGGCCAGCTCGAGCACCGGGGCGAGCTGCCGATCCTGCTCGGACTGCTGGAAGAGCCCGCCGCCGAGGCGGGGCCGGCCGTGCTGCGGCGCTGGGTGCGCAGCTCGGGTCCTTCGGGCCGGCCACTCGACGCGCTGCTACGCCGGGACTTCGCGACCTTCGAGGACGCCCTGGCCGAGCTCGCTGAGCGCGGATTCCTGCTGCGGGGCGGCGGCGGCCGGCAAGATGGCTGAACCGTTCGCCACCACCCTCCGCGTCCGCTACGCGGAATGCGACCTCCAGGGGGTTGTGTTCAACGCCCACTATCTCGCGTACATCGACGTGGCGATGACCGAGCTGTGGCGGGCGGCGGTCGGCGGCTACAGGACGATGCTCGACAACGGGGTTGACATGGTCGTGGCCGAGACCCGGCTGCGGTTCCACGCGTCCGCCAAATTCGACGATCAGCTCCGGCTGGAGGTCGGTGTGTCGGAGCTGGGGAACACGAGCATCCATACCCATCATCGGGTGCTCGGCGACGGCGAGCTGCTGGTTGAGGCCGACATGCGCCATGTGACCGTGGACCTCAGCACCCTGAAGAAGACGCCGATCCCGGACTGGCTCCGCGCGGGGCTCTCGCCCTGGGATGTCGGGGGGCCTGAGGGCTGAGCACCGGGGGGAGGGGTGGCTCGCGGCGGGAGGGGTGGCTTGCGGCGGGAGGGCGGTGGCTTGCGGCGGGAGGTCTCGGCGGCCAGGCGCTGGATCACGTCGGCGGCGGTGGCGCAGGGGGGGGCGATAGCCGGCGCGGTCCGGTCTGCTCGGGGAACGACGCCGGTGAGGGTGCGGTCCGGACGAGACGGTGTCAGTAATCTGACAATCTCGCCTGCATACGGGGACAAATCGCCCGCGCATGACTGGACCTTGGCTAGATAAGCATGTGGGGGATGCTTATGTAACCAAGGTCGGCCGCGGGCGCGGACTTTGGGCCGTTAAGCATGTCGCCGCAGCGGATTTCGGCCCGCGCGGGGGCGTCGCCGGGTCGACCGCGGTCTCCTCGGGATATTTCAGCTCGCGCCGGGGCTATTCGGCGCTATTCCGGCCTGTCCGGCTCGGAGCGCTTATCCCCGGGCCAGAAGCCGGTCAGGTACCGGAAGGACCGCCTGCTGGCGTGATCGACGGCGGCGCCGACCCCGGCCATCGTCGCGGCCTCGAGCGCGGCGGCGCCGACCAGCTTTGGGTAGCTGACGTCGGGGGTCTTGGGCGTGGGTGGTTCGGCGTCGTCGACGTGTGCCCAGAGCGATTTGAAGACAGCCTGTCCGAGCCTGGCGCCAATCACCCCGGCGAAGATCGCGAACGGCTTGTAGATGAGCTTCATTCTGCCCTGCAGCCTACCCCCCAGGAGCGCTGGACAGCGCGATCCGCCCGATGTCCAAGGCGCCAATGGTGCGATTGCTCCACCTGGCACTGGTCGGACGCCGGAGGTTGTGGGTAAATAATGAGCGGAAACTGCCGATCTGAAGGGGCAGACATGCTCGACGAGGATCACAAGCCCAGCAATGACGCAGCCGATGAGCTGCTGAGGCGGGCTCTGCTCGACGACTCCTCCGCGGTCGCGGTGTCGCTGCGGGTCGGGGGCCTGCCGGTCAGCGAGGCGGTGACTGTCATCTTCCACGGCCGCCGCGACCTTGGCACGCTGCAGACCTACGTGGCTCCGGGAAGCCGTGGCGCCGGCGCGAGGATCGCCGCCAGCGAGCTGCTGCGGGTCCCGTGCGACCTGGACCTGGCCGACGCGGATGACCGGCATGAGGCCGAGCGGCTGTATGTCGAGCAGGCCACGGCCCTGCGGGATGCGCTGGTCGGCGCCGACATCGTGCTCGACGTGTGGCGCGAGCCGCTTGGCGATCTGATCGGCTCCGCTGTCGATATCGATCGATCGGTCGAGCTGGGGGTTCGGCTTCCGGCTCCGCGACTGCTGCCGACGGCGCTCGTGTCGCGGGAATCGCACCTGGTCGTAACCCCGGTGTGCGGCGCGCGGACGCTGGCGGAGGGCAAGCCGCCGCTCGGGATCGCGTGCGCACAGCAAGATTTCACCCGCGTGTATCCGCTCGCCGACGACCCGGAGCGCTGCGTTGAGGATTTCCTCGCCGTCGCCGCCGAGCACGCCCGCTCGCTGGGCGAGCGCCTCGAACATCAGGAGGCGTCGGTGCAGCGGTTCCTCGAGCTGAGCGGGGACGACTTTCCCAGCGCCGCGTAGCCTCTGGCGCGGTGACGCGCCGTTACATCGTCGTACTGATCGTGATCGGGATCGTGCTGTTCCTGGCCATCAGCGCTGTGCTCGCGCGGGTGTTCAGTGCCGATGCCGCCGAGCGCTCGGCGATCACCTCGCTGATCCAGGCCGAGGCTCGCGGAGACTCGAGGACGATGATCGCCAGCATCACCGGATGCGCGGCGAGCCCGTCGTGCCGCGCCCGGGTGACGCAGAACGCCGCTGCGCTGACGCGGTCGGGAGGGGTGACGATCCTGCAGCTGAACACCTCGGTGAGCTTCTCGTTCACAGGCACGGTCGGCACCGCGCGCGTGGCCTGGCAGACGCGCTCTTCGCTGCCGATCGTGCAGTGCCTGCGGGTTCGACGGGCCGGGAATGCACTCAGCGGCCTGCGCGTCGAGTTGCTCGAGATCAGCCTCCGGATCCCGAGCGACAGCGACTGTCCGTCTACGTTCTAGAAGCGGCGCCGTGCCGGACCGACGCGGGGCACACCTGTCGCGTGACCGGTCCGCACCGGCCGGCGTTGCGGCTCCCTCGACGGCCTACGCTGACGGGCCGGCAGGCGGTCCGCCAGCCGGCGAGCGTCGCGCAGCCTGACCCGGGCGGGCTCGGCGTCCGGCAGCGGAATACCGCCACGCGGCGGCTTTGGCCGGCTCGGCGGGAGCCGCGGGCCGCGGCCCCAGCCCTCATCAGAACCCGAATCCGACGGGCGGGAGGGAGGTGGACCGTCACGCAAGGCAGGGATCAGCAGTACCGCGACGCACAGCAATCCCAGTAGGTGCACCCCAGCGATCATCAGCACTAGCTGAGACTCGCCTGACATGCGGGAAAGGTTAGCGCGCCGCGCGCGGACGCGGGAGGGGTTTTGATCCGCCGCGCGACCGCCTGCGCACCGCCTCGCTACCATCGTCGTCGCCGATGGCCGGTACCCAATCCACTGCTCTGTCCGTCGCCCTCCGGGACCCGGAGGGGTCGCGCGCTGCCCGCCGCCTGCGCCGTGAAGGCAACGTGCCCGGCGTCGTGTACGGCGGCGGCGATGAGCCGGTCGCGTTTAAGGTCGATGCGCGTCTGCTCCGGCTGGCGCTCGCGCACTCGGGGGCGGTGCTGGACTTGAGCATCGACGGCGCTGCCGCCACGCCGGTCGTGATCAAGGAGCTGACCAGGCATCCGGTGAGCGGGGCGACGATCCACATCGATCTTCTCCGCGTCCGGCTCGACCAGGCGATCCAGGCGACGGTCGTGCTGGAGCTGATCGGCGCCGACTCTGCGCCGGGGGTGCGCGAGGGTGGCGTGCTCGAGCATGTGACCCGCGAGGTCACGATCGAGGCGCTCCCGACCGACATCCCCGACACGGTCCAGCACGACGTCTCGGAGATGGTGATCGGAGACACGCTGATGCTCGACGCGCTGCGCGCGCCGCAGGGTGTAACGCTGCTCGGCGACCCCGAGACGGTGATCGCGACGCTGACGCCGCCGCGGTTGCAGACCGAAGGCGAGGTCGAGATCGAGGAGGAGACCGAGCTCGTCGCGGAGGGTGGTGCCGCCGAGCAGGCCGCTGAGGCCGCAGACGGTGCCGGCGAGGGCGAATCCGAGTCGTCTGAGTAGCCGGCGACGATGCCCCTTCCGGGCCGTGGCGCCCGAGTCGATTGGCTGATCGTCGGCCTCGGTAATCCCGGCGCCGAGTACGCGGGATCACCCCACAACATCGGTTTCGAGATCGCGAACCTGCTTGCGACCCGCTGGGAGCTGCCTCGGGCAAAGGCGAAATACGGGGGCCTGCTGACCGAGGGGCGGACCGGGCCGGGCGGCCCGCGGGTGGCAATCCTGCTGCCGCAGACCTATATGAACGACGCTGGGCGGTCGGTCGGACCGGCGCGCGGCGCGTTCAAGGTCCCACTCGATCACGTGCTCGTGCTCCACGACGAGATCGATCTGCCGTTCGGGGAGATCCGGGTCCGGCTCGGCGGCGGCCTCGCGGGCCACAACGGCCTGAAGTCGCTGAAGGAAGGTCTCGGGTCGGCGGACTTTGCCAGGGTGCGGGTCGGCGTCGGCCGCCCGCCGAGCACCGATCCCGACCGTGTCGCCGCGTACGTGCTCGGCCGCTTCAAGGAGCCGCGCGAGGAGGTAGCACTGCTGGTGGCGCAGGCAGCGGACGCCGCCGAGCGGGTCCTCCGCGGCGAGACCGAGCTGAGCTGAGCTGAACGCCGACCCGGCTAGAGCGCCGGCCGGCGAGCAGGATCTGGCGTGATGGCGGGCCGCCCGGAACGGCGGAACTAGACTGAGATTGGTGGTCCTCTCCGCGGTCCGCCGCCCAGATGACCATGCTCCGAACTCTTCTCGCCCACGCTGACGACGACCCCCAGACCGACGCGCTCCAGCGCGACGGCGGGCGGGCGTTCGTGTCGCAGTCGCTGCGTCCGTACCTGGTCGCTGCACTGCTCGAGCGGGCCCCGGATCGGCCGGCGATCGTGGTCGCGGGTGATGACCGCGCGGCCCGAGACCTGGCCGCGGGGCTCAAGGCCTGGCTGGAGCCCCGAACGGTTCGCTACTACCCGAGCCGCGGCGTCACCTACGAATCCCATCTAGCGCCGCCGCCGCACCTCGTCGGCCTGCGGATCGCGGCGCTCGACGCCCTGCAGGGCGACGGCGCCGCACCGGTCGTGGTGGTCAGCGCCGTGGCGCTGTCGGAGAAGGTCCCGGACCCGGCGATGCGCCCTCCGGGCTTCACGCTGAGGAAGGGCGATCTGCTCGACCTCGACGAGACCGCACGCGATCTCGTCGCGGCCGGTTACGAGCGCGTCGACCAGGTCGAGGACCGAGGCCAGTTCGCGATCCGCGGCGGCCTGCTCGACGTGTTCCCCGCGACCGAGGACCGAGCCGTGCGCGTCGACCTGTTCGGCGACGAGATCGAGTCGCTGCAGTGGTTCTCGACGTTCACGCAGCGCTCGCTCGAGCGAGGCCGAGTTGGTCGAGGTCGCGCCCGCCGCCGAGCTGGCGGAGGAGCACCGCGAGCTCGCGGAGATCGCGGCGCTCGAGGACGCGGCCGACCGCCCCGACATCGCCGAGCTGCTGCCGGTCGAGAACTTCCACCCGTTCCTGGAGCTGATGCCGACCGAGGCGGCGGTGATGATCGCCGGCGAAGAGGACGTCGCGCCGGCGCTGGCCGACCACTGGCAGGACGTGACGGCTGCCTTCCACGACGAGGACGCGCACCACCTGTACGTCGCGCCGGACGCGATCGCCGCACGCGCTCGAGCAGCGCGCGCGGATCCGCCTCTCGAGCATCGACCAGGACCAGCAATTCTCGTTCCGCGCGCAGGCCGCGGACATCTCCGCCCGGGGCCTGAAGGAGGCCGAGCCGGAGCTCGAGAAGCTCGCGCGCTCGGGCTACCGCACGGTAGTCGCGTTCGCGCGCCGGGGCGAGGGAGAGCGCGCGGCCTACAACCTCGGGCGGCTGAAGGTCGGCTGGCTCCCCGAGGATGGAGCGGCCGGGTCCACAGGACCGGCGCAAGCCGGTCCCATAAAAAACATCACGTTCGCCCACGCGCGCCTGCAGGCCGGCTTCATCGCGCCACAGTTCCACCTCGCGGTGATCCCCGAGCACCGGCTGTTCCGGCGCCGACGCGCGGCGGACCGGCCCGGGCGGAGTGCGCCGGCGCGGGGTCCTGCGCAGCTTCGCCGATCTGCGGACCGGCGACATCGTCGTCCACGAGGACCACGGGATCGCCCGGTTCGCGGGCTTTGACACCAAGACCGTCGCGAGCGTCACCCGCGACTACCTGTACCTGGAATACGCGGGCTCTGACCGCGTGTTCGTGCCCGTCGACCAGCTGGCGAAGATCAGCCGCTACGTCGGTGCGGGCGGCGTCCACCCGCCGCTGTCGAAGCTCGGCGGGACGCGCTGGGACACGATCAAGTCGCGCGCGCGTCGCGCCGCCCAGGAGCTCGCGGGCGAGCTGCTGAACCTGTACGCCGAGCGCAAGCGACGCCAAGGCCATCCCTATCCGCCCGACACCGACTGGCAGCGGGAGTTCGAGGACGCGTTCCCGTTCACCGAGACCCCGGACCAGCGCGACGCGATCGAGTTCGTCAAGGCCGACATGGAGGCGCCGCGCCCGATGGACCGGCTGATCTGCGGCGATGTCGGCTACGGCAAGACGGAGGTCGCGCTCCGGGCCGCGTTCAAGGCAGTCCAGGACGGCAAGCAGGTGATGCTGCTGGTGCCGACGACGATTCTCGCCCAGCAACACTTCGGGACGTTCTCCGAACGACTCAAGGACTACCCGGTGACGATCGCGCATGTGTCGCGGTTTCGCCCGGCGGCCGAGCAACGGGAGTCGATCAAGGCGTTCGCGGCGGGCCAGGTCGACATCCTGATCGGTACCCATCGCCTGCTCTCGCGTGACGTGCGGGCCAAGGACCTGGGCCTGCTGATCGTCGATGAGGAACAGCGGTTCGGCGTCAAGCAGAAGGAACTACTGCGACAGCTGCGGCTGAAGGTCGACGTGATCGCGATGAGCGCGACTCCGATCCCGCGGACGCTGCAGATGTCGATGGCGGGGATCCGGGACATCAGCGTGATCGAGACCCCGCCGGAGGGCCGGCGGCCGGTGAAGACCTACGTCGGCGAGTACGACGAGGAGCTCGTCAAGCAGGCCCTGATCCGCGAGCACGGTCGCAAGGGGCAGGCGTTCTTCCTGCACAACCGGGTCGAGACGATCGACGAGACCGCCGAGCGGTTGCGCGCGGCTGTGCCCGTCGATGCGGTTCGAGGTCGCCCACGGGCAGATGGAGGAGCGCGAGCTCGAGCGGCGGATGCTGCGCTTCCTGCGCGGCGACGCGGACGTGCTCGTGTGCACGAGCATCATCGAGTCGGGGATCGACATCCCGCAGGCGAACACGCTGATCGTCGAGCGCGCCGACGCGTTCGGGCTCGCGCAGCTGTACCAGATCCGCGGCCGGGTCGGACGCAGTCGCGAGCGGGCCTACGCCTACCTGCTGTATCCGAGCGCCGCCGCGCTCACGCCGGACGCGGCGCAGCGACTGTCGGCGCTGTCGGACTACACCGAGCTCGGGTGCCGGGTTCAAGATCGCGATGCGCGACCTCGAGATCCGCGGCGCGGGCAACCTGCTCGGCGACGAGCAGTCCGGCCACGTCGCGGCGCTCGGGTTCGAGCTCTACATGCAGATGCTCGACGAGGCGGTGGCCGCTGCCGAGGACGGCGCCGGCCCGCAGGAGGAGTGGGAGCCGGTCCGCCTCGACGTCAACGTCGACGCGTACGTGCCGGCCGACTACATCCCCTACGAGCAGGCCAAGGTCGACGTCCACCGGCGGATCGCGGCGGCTCGCGAGGTCGCCGATCTGATGGAGCTGCGCGAGGAGCTCGAGGACCGCTTCGGCGAGCCGCCCGAGCCGCTGCGCAACCTGATCGCCCTGCAACAGGCGCGGATCAAGCTCGGCCAGGCCGGCGCCCGCGCGGTTACGTTCCGCGGCGGCCGGCTCGCGGTGACGCCGATCGAGCTCGACTCCGTGCGGGCCAAACGGATCCGCCAGGAGATCCCGGAGGCGCTGTACGAATCGGGCAAGTCGCAGCTATCGGTACGCGTGCCCGACGATCCGGGTAAGCGCTTCCCGGCGGTCGTGAAGGCAGCCGATGTCCTGCTGGCGGTGACTCGCGAGGCGGCATAACGTAGAGAGTTCCTTCGGAATGGGCTCATGTGGAGCCTTCGGCGTGTCGGGCTCGCTACCATCGGCGCACCGTGAAGATATGGCCACGTTCGTTCCTGGCGCTTGGCGCCTTTTTTGTGCTGACGGTGGGGATCTCGGCGTGCGGCTCGAGTGTCCCGGGCAACTCGGTCGCGGTCGTCGCCGGCAACCCGGTCACCACCGCAGGCGTTCAACCACTGGATGTTCGTCGACGCCAAGGGCAGGCTCGCAGGGCTCGACGACGCCGGTGATCGTGCCCAACGACCCGCCGCAGTTTTCCAAGTGCATCGCCGACGCGCGCAAAGCGATTCCACAGGTCGCCAAGGAGACGACCTCGCAGCTGCGCACCCAGTGCAATGCGCTGTTCACCCAGCTCTCGGGTCAGGTGCTCGACTTCCTGATCAAGTCCTACTGGTACCAGGCCGACGCATCCAAGCTCAACATCAAGGTCAGCGACGCTCAGGTCCAGAAGCAGTTCAACCAGGAGAAGGCGCAGGCGTATCCGACCGCGGCCGGGTTCCAGACGTTCCTGAGCCAGTCGGGGCAGACGACGCAGGACATCCTCTACCGCGTCCGTCTGAACCAGATCTAACCAAGCTGCTGAGCCGGCACGCGAAGAAGGTGACTCCGGCTGACATCCAGGCGTACTACTCGAGCCACCTGTCGAGTTCGGGAGCCCCGAGACGCGCGACATCAGGATCATCCTCGCGAAGACCCCGCGCCGACGCCAACGCGCGCCAAGGCGGCGCTCGCGTCCGGTCAGAGCTGGGCCGTGGTCGCCAAGAAGTACTCGATCGACCCCACCTCCAAGAACAAGGGCGGCCTGCTGGTCGGCGTGACCAAGGGCCAGCAGGACGCGGCGCTCGACACGGCTGCGTTCGCGGCCCCGAAGGGCAAGGTGCTCGGTCCGGTCAAGGGTGAGCTGGCCTCCGGCTACTACGTGTTCGAGGTCACCAAGATCAAGCAGGCCACGCAGCAGACACTCGCCCAGGCGACGGCGCCAGATCCAGACGCTGCTGAACCAGCAGGCGCAAACCGCCGCGCAGACCGCCGTCGACAATCAGGCGAAGAAGAACTGGCTGGCGAAGACCTCGTGCCGCCAGTACTACTCGATGGCCGACTGCCACGGCTACAAGGCGCCGGCCTCCACGACGTCGACCCCGGGCTGCCGCGCCAACCACGGCTGCACCGACGACGGCTCCACCGACGACAACGTCGACGCCTTAGTGGCACCCGATCAAGGGGCAGATCCAAGCCGCGCTGGCGCGGCTCGACGCGATCACCCGGCGGCTGCGCACGCGAGTGTCCGTGGGACCGGGAGCAGGACGAGCGGACGATCGTCCCGCACACGCGTCGAGGAGGCCTACGAGCTGGCCGACGCCGCTCACCGCCGCGATGATGCGAAGCTGCTCGACGAGCTCGGCGACGTGCTGTTCCAGGTCCACTTCCTCGTCGCTGCTGCTCGAGGAGCGCGGCGCCGGTGACCTCGCCCAGGTGGCCGAGCACGTGCACCGAGAAGCTGATCCGCCGCCATCCGCACGTGTTCGGCGAGGTCGAGGCCGAGACCGCCGGCGAGGTGCTGCAGCAACTGGGACGAGATCAAGCGCGAGCGAGCCCGGACGCGAGCAGGGCGTGTTCGCCGAGGTGCCCGGAGAACCTGCCCTCGCCGCTGTACGCCCGCAAGCTCCAGCGGCGCGCGGCGTCGAGCGGATTTGACTTTCCGGGCGTCGAGAGGTCGCTGCAGTCCGTCCGCGACGAGCTCGACGAGCTCGAGGCGGCGGCCGGCGCCGAGGAGCGCTTTCGACGAGCTCGGCGACGTGCTGTTTGCGGCGGTGAACGCAGCGCGGAAGATGAAGGTCGATCCGGAGCTCGCGCTGCGCGGCCGCGTCGGACCGATTCCGGGCCCGCGTGAACGGCGGGGTCGAGCTGGCGGCATCCGAAGGACGAAGCTGGGACGATCTGACGCCCGACGAGCAGCTTGTCTACTACGCCCGCGCGCGACTGACAGAAGGAGGTCCCACGCGCACATGAGCCAGATCGAGCACGTGCATGCCCGCCAGATCCTCGATAGCCGGGGAAATCCGACCGTCGAGGTGGAGCTGAGCCTGCAGTCCGGCGCATGGGGACGTGCGGCCGTTCCGTCAGGGGCATCGACGGGCGAGTTCGAAGCGACGGAGCTGCGCGACGGCGGCTCCGACTGGCTCGGGAAGGGCGTGACGCGCGCGGTCGACAACGTCAACGGGGAGATCGCGACGGCGATGCGCGGACAGGATGCCTCCAGCCAGGCCGGGCTTGACCGGATGCTGATCGCACTGGACGGGACGCCGAACAAGTCACGGCTCGGCGCCAACGCGATCCTCGCGGTCTCGCTCGCGGCTGCCCACGCCGCGGCTGCCGAGGAGCGGCTGCCGCTGTGGCGCTATCTCGGCGGCGAGACGGCCCATATCCTGCCGGTGCCGATGATGAACGTCGTCAACGGCGGCGTTCACGCCGACAACCGGGTCGACTTCCAGGAGTTCATGATCGTCCCGGTGGGCGCGTCCAGCTTTCGAGAGGCGCTGCAGATGGCGGTCGAGGTCTATCACCACCTGAAGGCGACGCTGCAAGGACAGGGGCTCTCGACCGCGGTCGGCGACGAAGGCGGGTTCGCTCCCGATTTCGGCTCCAACGAAGAGGCGCTCGAGGTGCTGATCGAGGGGATTCGCGCCGCCGGCTACATCCCCGGCGATCAGGTCGCGATCGCGCTCGACCCGGCCGTCTCCGGGCTGTACCGCGACGGGGCCTATGTGCTGGAGCACGAGGGGCGGACGCTGAGCGCCGACGAGCTCGCGGGCTACTGGGTCGAGCTCGCCGGGCGCTATCCGATCATCTCGCTGGAGGACGGGATGGCCGAGGAGGATTGGGAAGGATGGACGACGCTGACCGATCGGCTCGGCGACCGGCTCCAGCTCGTCGGCGATGACATCTTCGTGACCAACACCGACCGCCTGAAGCGCGGGATCGAGGCCGGCGTCGCCAACTCGATCCTGATCAAGGTCAACCAGATCGGCACGCTGACCGAGACCCTCGCGGCGATCAGGATGGCCCGCGAAGCCGGCTACACGGCCGTCATATCCCATCGCTCGGGCGAGACCGAGGACGTCACGATCGCCGACCTGGCAGTGGCGACGGGATGCGGCCAGATCAAGACCGGCGCGCCGTCGCGGTCAGACCGGGTCGCGAAGTACAACCAACTGCTGCGGATCGAGGAGGCCTTGGGCGTCGAGGCTACGTATCCGGGTCGCAGGGCGTTCCGGGCCTGATCGAAGTTGCAGCTTTGCTTGCGGCAGGAAGGAGTCGGCGGATGGCCAACGAAGGGCTCACCGGATGCCGCCAGCCCGACTCGCAGCCGCAGCGCCTCGGCGCAGCCCGCGGACCCCGCCTCAGGGCGGCCCGGCCGCCGGCGGGCGTCCACGACGGGTAGCCTCGCCACGGTCGCGGTCGCGGTCGCGGTCGCGGTTTCGAGTGCGCTGGGACCGGGTCGGGCGGATCGGTCTGCTCGTCGTTCTGCTCGTCGTCGTGGGGCTGTACGTGAAGCAGGGGCTCGTGTACTTCTCGACCCGGGCGCAGGCCGACCAGCAGCTGTCGATCGTCCAGAGCCTGACCAAGCAGAACGCGCAGCTGGCTCAGGCGCAACGGTCGCTGGGCCAGCGGGCGACGATCGAGCGGGATGCGCGCGCGCTCGGGATGGTGCGGCTCGGCGAGCACCCGTATGTGATCACGGGGCTGCCGAACCACTAGGGCGGGGGGCCGTGCGTGATCGCGGGGCTGATGAACCGCTGGGGCGGGGGGCCGTGCGTGATCGCGGGGCTGGCGAACCGCTGGGGCGCGTCACGATGCGGTCGCCGTGAGCCCCGAGCCGGTCGGGTTCGGCGAGCTGATCGGCCTGTGGGAGGACGGGCAGCGCCGGCTGGCACGCGCTCAGCCCGACGAGCGGCCCACGCTCGAGCGGGTCCGCGATGAGATCATCGCCGTCCTGAGACGGCGGCTCGGCGGCCCGTTCACGACGGGGGAGCTGGCTGAGCTCTATCTCGAGGGGACTGACTGGTGCTTCGAGATCGCCACGCGCGTCGCGCCGCACACGCCCGCGGCCTGGGACATCCCCACGGTTGCCGGGGCGGCGTTTGCCCGCTATGCGCGGGAGGCGGTCAACTATTCGGTCGGCCGGCGCGTGGTCGAGAAAGAGGGGGAGGAGGAGTAGGGGTCCCAGGGGCTTGGCCGGGGTGGCTGTCAGGGATCTGACAATTTCACCTGCATACGGGGAGCGGGGACAAACTGCGCGCGCTTGCTGGACCTTGGTTACATAAGCATGTGGGGCAAGATGCTTATGTAACCAAGGTCGGGCGCGGGCGCGGACTTTGGGCCGCTAAGCATGCTCGGGGAGGGCGGATTTCGGCCCGCGCGGGCCCGGGGGCGCACAACGGCGCGGTGGCGCCGAGCCGAACGCCGGCCGCGTCTCTGCCGAGTCGCAGGCGACGACCCGGGCGCTACTCCGCGTCGTCTGACCGTTGGCCCTGCGCGGTTGCCTGGGGCGACCGCTACTCCGCGTCGTCTGACTCGTCGCCGCCGGCCCGCCGGATCACGATCTGGTCCTCCTCGATCGCGACCTCGACCGGACGGTGCCCGGCCCAGTACTCGGCGTAGACGGGGTCGTCCTGGACGGCGGGATCGAGCCACAGCCCGTAGCCCTCCTCACCGTGGTCGAAGGTCGCCTCGAGGGTTGTGGGCGCTTTGCGCCTGGCACGGCCGCCACGGCCGCCACGCCGGCTCCGGCGACGCCGGGCGGGGCGGTCGTCCTCGTCGTCGTCGGATTCCTCAGACTCCCCGTCGTCCTCGTCCGCGCGCTCGGCCTCCGCTGCGTCGAGCTCGGCAGCGATCAGCGCGTCGTCCTCGGCTCGAAGGTCGATTTCATCGTCGAAGTCAGGTCCGGCGCCCACGCCCTCGGGCTCGCTGCCCGGCTCTAGGCCCTGCTCGCGCTTGAACGCCTGGATTTGCTGCACGGTGACTTCCAGTTGGTGAGCGATCCAGGCATCGGTCCGGCCCTGCCGCACCCAGGCGCGGATTCGGTTGAGCTCTGGTCGCAAAGATCGTCGGGTCATAGGTGTGAGCCGAGGAGACTAATACAGCGGCCGGTCCGAGGGAGCTGTGCAATCACTGTAGGCGGTTGTGCAGCAGCGATCTGACACGCTATCCTCACCCGAGGGCGGACCGGCAGCTCATCGAGACGGAGCCGGCCGGGATTGTCTTTGTAATGACTAGGCCGAGCAGGGAGGCACTTCCCATGTTGGTACTGACCCGAAAGTCCAACCAGAGCATCATGATCGGCGATGACATCGAGGTCTCGGTGCTCGCGATCATGGGCGAGAAGGTCCGAATCGGCATCCAGGCTCCGCGGGACATCCCGGTGTTCCGCAAGGAGGTTTATCTCGAGATTCAGCAGGAGCGAGTGGGCGGCGGTAAGGACGCTCGCGAGGAAGTCGACGCAGCACTTCGCGGCCTCGGCGATGGCCGATAGCAGGACCGACGCAGCGGACCTGATCCAGGGGTTCGCTAGCCAAGCAGGTAGTACAGCGTCTCGAACATCGCCACCGTCACGATCACGGCGGTGGCGATCAGCGAAAACACGAGCACCCAGAAGCGGACGTTGCTGCGCTTGCGCTCGCGTGCACGCCAGCGCGACCGCGAGCGCAGGACTGCATGGCGCCGGAGGTTCTCCCGGCGGCTTCGGTCCAATTGGGCCTCGTGCCTGAACTCCTGCTCCAGCTGCGCAAGGCTCTGGCGCATCTTCATCGCCATAGACGCCGAGCCTACCAATCCTCACGGTCGTTGTGGATCATCGGAGCGGCGCGTACGCGGCCGGGGGTCAATGAACTCCCTGCCGCTCCCGCTCGTAAACCTCGACGAACATCATGTAGTGCTCAGCGATCTGCGCGGCCGCGGCCTCACGCTCAAGCTTCTTGTCGAGGAACGCCTTGAGTGCGTCCCACCAGATCGAGCGACCGATCGCGAAGCCGATGAACCCCTCGACGGGGGCCGCCGCCTCGAGCCACTGGATGACCTTCTCGGTTGAGGCACCGCGGCCCAGCAGCACGCAGGTGACACCCTCGCGACCCGGGCCGGTGCGTGCCTGCTCGGCGAGCATCGCCGCGTCGGCGCGCTCGTCGACGCCCTCGATCTTCCACACGTCGACCTCGATCCCGTAATTCTGGGCGTCCTCGATCGCGCGGCGCATCAACTCCGGACGTAGCTCGGTGTCGTAGCGGTCGGTGTCGCCGCCGACGCCCGCGAGCTGGGCTTCGGTCGCCGGGACCAGGAGCTCGAACAGGAACTTCCGGTCGTGGTCGTGAAGCCAGTCGGCGAGCCGCTTCAGGCGGCTCAGCTGACGGGCGTTCATCTCCGTGTCCGGGTCTTCGGAGTTGTAGCGGACGAGCACCTTGGAGAAATCCGTGTCGTATTCCAGGATGTGGGCGCCGAAATCCTCGCCGTACTCGAAGTCGAACTCGTTCTGGCCCGACTTCTCCACCGGCATCGCCAGCTTGAGGCCATGTTCGCGGGCTCGCTTGGGGATGTCCGAGCCGAACTGCTCGTCGACCAGCACGCCGGTCGCACCAGGCTCTGCGCCGCGGCGGACGGCCTCCAGCATGCCTTCGAAGATGAGCCGCTTGGCGTCGGAGATCAGCTCGACCTCGTCCGGCGTCGGGTCGCCCTGGATCCCGAACATCTTCTTCTGGAACGACCCGCGATGGTCGAACGCGAGGATGTAAAGCTTGCCGTCGTAACCCAGGGCCATAGCGCCCTCCTTTGAACTCGCTGGACTCAGACGGAGTCTAGACCGGGCGCGTCGTTAGGCTCCTCTCACTGTGGAGCACCGTTTCACAGGTCCGCCGTTCACGATCGGGGTCGAGGAGGAGTTGATGATCCTCGACGCCGAGACGCTCGAGCTCGTGAACGCGATCGAGAGCGCTGCTCGAGCCTGCGCCGTCCGGGGAGATCAAGCCCGAGCTGATGGAGTCCGTGCTCGAGATCTCGACTGAGCCATGCCCGGACACCGCTCAGGCCGGGGAGCAGCTGCGCGCGCTGCGCCGGCAGGTCGCGCAGACGGCGGCGGCCAAGCAGCTCGCGATCGGGTCCGCCGGGACGCATCCGTTCGCGATGTGGGAGGACCAGCGGATCGTCGCGCGCCCCCGCTATCGCGATCTGATCTCGGCGCTGCGGTTCGTCGCGCGCCAGGAGCTGATCTTCGGCATGCACGTGCACGTTGGGGTCGACGATCCAGATAAGGCGATCCATGTCGCCAACGGGATGCGAGTCCACGTTCCGGTCCTGCTCGGCCTGTCGGCCAACTCGCCGTTCTGGCGCGCGGACCTAACCGGCCTGGCCTCGACGCGGACGCCGATCTTCCGGGCCTTCCCGCGGGTCGGGATTCCGCCGACCTACAAGGACTGGGACGACTACGAGCGGCGAATCGAATTCATGGTCAGGACGAAGGTGATCGAGGACTACACCTACCTCTGGCACGACGTGCGCCCGCACCCCAACTTCGGCACAGTCGAGGTCCGGGTGATGGACTCGCAGACGCCACGTCGAGCACACGCTCGGACTGGCCGCGCTCGTCCAGGGACTGGTGCGTGAGCTGTCCGAGCACTTCGATGCGGGCGGCCAGCTGTCGAAGTACCCGTTCGAGATGCTGGACGAGAACAAGTGGCTGGCTGCGCGCCACGGGCTGGAGGGCGAGCTCGTCGACCTGCCCAACTCGGAGCGGGTCTCGACCCGCGCACTGGCGCGCCGGCTGCGTCGACCGGATGCGCGAGCACTGCCAGGATCTGGGCTCGCTGGACGAGCTCGAGGCGGTCGAGGATCTGCTCGAGCGGGGCAACGGCGCCGCGCGGCAGGTGGTCGTCTACGAGGCCAATCACGACCTCCGCGAGGTCATGGCAGAGATCGTCGCGGCGACCGCTGCTGTAGCGACTTCGAGCACTAACACAGCGGCCGCCTCGAACGGTCCTTGGAGCGGCTCTACAATCGGTATGTGAGCACCGGCGGCCCGGATCTATTCGTGATCTGCAAGAGCTGCGGGTCCGAGGTGAGCCCGTACATCACCGAGTGCCCGTACTGCGGCAACCGGCTGCGCAAGCGCGCTCCGAAGATCGACCGTGAGGGCCGTGTCGGCCGAGAAGCGGCGCCGGCGCGGCCGCCGGCACCGTCGCTGCCGCGGCTGCGCCGCGACGAGATCCCCGGCATCCGCGCCGATTCGCGGCCGTACGCGACGATCGCGCTGGTACTGGCGGGAATCGTCGGGACGCTGCTGTGGCGCACGACGCTCGTCACGCCAGGCGACCTCGCGGTGATCGGCAAGCCGACTGGTCACTGGTGGCGGGTGGTGACGGCGACGTTCACCTACAACAACACCGGCTACGCGTTCGTCGGCGCTGGGGGCGATCGCGCATGTTCGGCTGGCTGCTCGAGCGCCGGCACGGGCCGACTGGCAGTGCTGGGGCTGTTCGCGCTCGGCGGCGATCGGCGGCACCGCGGCGACGGCCGCCGTGTACGCGCACCCGGTCGCGCTCGGCGCCAACGGCGGCGCGCTGGCGCTGCTGGTCGCCTGGGCGATTCCGGATCTGCTCGATCCTGCGCGCCGGCGAGGAGGTCGAGGGCGATCTGCTCGGCGACGGCTGCGATCGCGATCGTCGTCGCGCTGATGCCGCTCGCGGTCGCCTCCGGCGAGCTGGGTGGCCGACGGCGTCGGCGTGCTGGCGGGCGTGGTCGTCGGGCTGCCGCTCGCGCGGCTCGCGCGGCGCTAGGCCGCGCGGCTCGGCGGCTCGAGCGCTCGGCGCGCGGCGCGCTCAGCGACGCTGATCGTCGCCGGGCTCAGACGACGCGGATCGTGCCGGGCGGGCCGTCGACGAGCCGGCCGATCACCGCTCCGGGGATCTGGCCGGCGCCGTCCTCGGGCACCGCGGCGAGCAGCCCGCCGGAGGTCATCGCGTCGCACACGAGCCAGCGCCGCTGCCTCCGGCACGGCCGGCGCGAAGCTCGCGAACTGCTCGGCGTGGGCGCGGTTGCGCCGCGTGCCGCCGGCGACCGCGCGCTCGTCGGGTCGCGCGAGCAGCTCGAGCACGCCCTCGATCGCCGGCACGGCCGCGGCCTCGCACCTCGGCCGCCACGCCGCTCGCGAGCGCCAGCTCGTGCAGGTGGCCGAGCAGGCCGAAGCCGGTCACGTCGGTGAGCGCGTGCGCGCCGGCCGCGCGGGCGGCGATCGCGCCGTCGCGGTTGAGCGTCGTCATCACCTCGATCGCCTGCGCCAGCGGCGCGTCCGGGAGCCCGCGCTTGACCGCGGTCGAGACCGCGCCGGCGCCGAGCGGCTTGGTCAGCACGAGCGCGTCGCCGGCGCCGCCCGCCGGCGTTCGTGAGCAGCTCGTCGGGATGCGACGATGCCGGTGACCGCCAGGCCGTACTTCGGCTCGGCGTCCTCGATCGAGTGGCCGCCGAGGATCGCCACCCCGGCCTGCTGCGCGATCGCAGCGCCGCCGCGCAGGATCTCGATCAGCAACTCGGCGCCGAGGTCTGCGATCGAGAACGCGACCAGGTTCAGGGCGCTGACCGGCGTCGCGCCCATCGCGTAGATGTCCGACAGGGCGTTGGCCGCGGCGATCCGCCCGAAGTCGAACGGGTCGTCGACGATCGGGGTGAAGAAGTCGACCGTCTGCACGAGCGCGAGGTCGTCGCGCAGCCGGTAGACGCCGGCGTCGTCGGCGGTGTCGAAGCCGACGAGCACGTTCGGGTCCGATTGCGCTCGGCAGCGCCGCGAGCAGCGGCCCGATCGCAGCCGCCGGGAGCTTGCAGCCGCAACCGGCGCCGTGCGAGAGCGAGGTCAGCGGAACGGCCACGTACGTATGATCCCCGCAAGCCAGTGCCGGACCGCTGCCTACACCGACGCCGAGCTCGATGCCGCGATCGCGGCGATCACCGACCCGGCTCGGTTGCGCGAGGCGCAGGAGCCTGGTCGCCCGCGCCGCGCCGTCGCTGCAGCGGGTGCTGGGCGAGGCGCTGGCCGAGGGCGGCTGGTTCGACTCCGGCCCACGAGCAGGCGGTCCGCGAGGCCGCGGCGCGAGGACGATCCGCGCGAGCGCGCTGCGCGCGGTGCGGACGCTGCTCGCCGAGGAGACCCGGCTGGGGATGCTGGTCGGCGTGGCGGTCGGCTTCGAGCTGGCGCCGCGAGCTCGACCTCGCGCCGAGCCATGAAACCACCAAGGAGGACTGATCGACGATGGAAGTGCGCTTTCTCGGCCACGCCTGCTTCACGCTCTCCGACGGCGACACGACGCGTCCTGATCGACCCGTTCCTGACCGGCAACCCGAAGGCGGCGATCGCCGCCGACGACGTCGCCGCGACGACGATCCTGCTGACCCACGGCCACGAGGACCACTACGGCGACACCGTCGCGATCGCCAAGCGCACCGGCGCCACCGGTCGTGGCGATCACCGAGCTCGCCGGCGAGATCGGCGAGGAGGGCGTCGACGTCCGCGACCGCAACCTCGGCGGCACCGCCAAGTTCGACTGGGGCTGGGTCAAGCTCGTCCCCGCCTGGCACACCTCGACCACGCCGAAGGGCACGGTCAACACGCCCGCCGGCCTGCTGATCAACTTCGAGGACACGATCGTCTACCACCTCGGCGACACGTGCCTGTTCTCCGACCTGCAGCTGGTCGGCAAGCGCGCACCCGATCGACGTCGCGCTGATGTGCATCGGCGGCCACTACACGATGGACCGCTCCGACGCCGTCGACGCCGCGCAGCTGGTCGGGGCCAAGACGGTGATCCCGTGCCACTACAACACCTTCCCGCCGATCGAGACCGACGCGCAGGCGTTCAAGTCCGACGTCGAGTCCGCGACGAGCTCCAACGTCGTCGTGCTCGAGCCCGGGGAGACGCACTCGGCGTGACCCACGCGATCGTCCTCATCCAGGCCGAGCGCTCGGCGCTGGCGACGCTCGGCGGCGAGCTCGCCGACATCGAGGGTGTGGCCGAGGCATACTCGGTGACCGGCGAGTGGGACTTCGTCGCGATCCTGCGCCTGCGCGAGCACGAACAGCTGGCGCAGGTCGTGACCGGGCGGCTCTCGCAGCTGGCCGGCGTGCGGCGGACCGCAGACGATGGTCGCGTTCGAGGCCTACTCGCAGCCACGACCTCGAGGCGCTGTTCTCGGTCGGCCAGTGAGCTACGGCAGACCGGTGACGCCCGCGACGGCGAGGGCGCGGTCGAACCCGTCGGCCATCGCGTCATAGGTGTACGGGGCGACGGCGTCCTCGGCAGCCGCGCCGAGCCGCGCTCGCAGCGGCTCGTCGGCGAGCAACCGCTCGATCGCCCCGCGCAGGGCGTCGGGATCGCCGCTGGGCACCACCAGGCCGGTCTCGCCGTCGCGGACAAGGCCGCCGGCAGCTGCGCCAACGGCATCGGTCGCGATCACCGCGCGCCGCTGGTGCATCGCCTCGTTGCACACGAGCCCCCATGGCTCGACGAACCGTGGGGTGGGGACCGAGGGGACGATCACCAGCTCCGCCGCCGCGTACGCGACCGGCATCTCAGTTCGGGGCAGGGGGCCAAGCAGCCGTGCCCCCGTTATGCGGCCAAGGTGTGGCGCGAGCGGGCCGTCGCCGATCACGACGAGCGTCGCCTCGGTGTGCAGGCCGGCCCAGGCCCTGGCCAGCACGTCGATTCCCTTTGCCGCCACGAGCCGGCCGGCGTAGACGGCCAGCGGGCCGTCGGGCAACTGATGACGCCGGCGGAAGGAGTCGATCTCGGCGCTCGCGACCGTTCGCGCGAACAACTCCGGCTCGACCGACTGGGGCACGACGAACACGTCATCGTCACGGCCGCGGATCTCCGCCACGAACCGCCGCACGTGCTCGCCGTAGGCCAGCACGGCGTCGGCGTGGCGGTAGATGTGGCGGACCGCGGGCCAGGCGATGGTGTGCGCGGCGGAGCGGGGCTGCACCCAGACAGATGCCCACAGGACGAACGGGCGGCCGTAGCGCCTCGCCCCGAGGTAGGCCTCGGGGAGGATCACCCCACCCGCGAACCCCGCGATCACGGCCCGGTGGCGGCGCCCGAGCGTGAGGGCATCGCGACCGCCGCGCAACCGGCGGGCGGGAAACGGGGCCGCCGCAAGCTGGGCATCGAGGTCGGCGAGCCACGCCGGAACGTAACGCTCGCCACCGCCGTAGCACACGACCTCGATTTCGTGCCGAGCCGCGAGCCGCGTGAACAGCGGCAGCCGGTATGGGGTCAGGTATGGGGTCAGCAGGGCGATCGTCACGACGGGCGGGCACGTTGGCACAATCGCCCGCGATGACGGTGCAACGGTGCCGCCTGGAACTCCGATGCGCGTCCTGATGCTGCACAACCGCTACCGCGCCGAAGGGGGCGAGGAGCGAGCTGTGGCCAGTGTCGCGGCGCTGCTGCGCAGGCGTGGGCACACGGTCGAGCTGATGGAGCGCTCGAGCCAGGGGGTCGGGCGCGCACGGGCCGCCGGCGGCCTGGTGCTCGGCGGCGTCGATCCAGGCGAAGTCGGCCGGGCGGTGCGGCGGATCGGCGCCGATGTCGTCCACGGCCACAACCTCCACCCCCTGTTCGGATGGCGGGCGCTCGCCGCGGCGCGCGCGGCGGGCGCGCGCACCGTGCTGCACCTGCACAACTTCCGCCTCTTCTGCGCGATCGCCGTTGCCTATCGTGACGGTGCGCCGTGCTTTCGCTGCCGCGGCGCGAACACGTTGCCGGGCCTGCGGCTGCGCTGCCGCGGGACGCTCGGCGAGGCCGCGGCATATGCCGCCGGCCTGCACCTCCAGCAGCCTCGGCTGCTCGAGTACGCCGACCGGGTTGTCGTGCTCAGCGAGGGAACCGGCGCACGGATGCACGAGCTCGGTCTGCCGGTCGACTGCACGCATGTGCTGGGTAACTACGTCGACTCGTTTGCCCCCGCGTCGCGGGCGGATCGAGGCAGCTATGCGCTCGCGGTCGGGCGGCTGGTCGACTACAAGGGGTTCGAGATCGCGATCGCGGCCGCGCGGGGAGCATCGGTCCCGCTCCTGATCGCGGGCGAGGGTCCCGACGAGGCGCGACTGAGGGCGCTCGCCGCCGGCGGCGATGTGCGCTTCCTCGGCTGGGTCGACGACCGCCGCCTCGCCGAGCTGCGAGACGGGGCGGCGGCCGTGCTGGTGCCGTCTCGGTGCGAGGAGGCCTGCCCGTACGTGGCGCTCGACGCGATCGCGGCGGGTGTGCCCGTGCTCGCGAGCGATCGCGGCGGCATCCCCGAGCGGCTGCCGCCGGATTCGGTGCTCCCGGTCGATGACCCTCAGGCGTGGGCCAGCGCGCTCGGGGCGCTGTGGCGTGACCCGGGCCTGCGGCGGGCCCGCGGCGAGGAATCGCTGGCTCTGGCGCGCGAGCTGTTGACCGGGGAGCGTTACTACGAGCGGTTGATGCGGGTCTACCGGGGCTGAGCCTCTCACCGCGACGGGGACTCCCACCGCGACGGGGCCCTCCCACCGCGACGGGGCCTGCCACCGCGACGAGGGCCTCCTACCGCGACGAGGGCCTACCAATATGCTCAGCCGATGAGGTCTGGCTTGGCCTTTTCCGGGTTGGCGGTGGTTGCCGTGTGGCTGGCCGGCTGTGGCGGGTCCGGGCACAATGCCGGCTCGAGCGCGACCCAGTCACCGAGTACGAGTGCTGCGAGCGCTGCGACCGGCGCCGGCGGGGCGGCGACGGCGAGCGGCTCGGCGAGCCCGAGCGGTTCGACCAGCACGAGCGCTTCGACCAGCGCCCAGCCGCCGGCAAGTGTCTCGACGAGCACCACCCAGACCTCATCCGCGTCCGCAGGCTCGACGCACCCGTCGGCGCCCGCCGGCGGGTCCGCGAACGTGCGGGTGCCGGCGACGTTCACAATCCGCCCCGGAGGTTCGCTGGTTCCGCCAACCGTTACCTCACCGGCATTTCTGGCGGTCCAGCTGACGATCCTCTCGGGCGACGGCGCTGCGCACAAGGTGCTGCTCGAGACTCCCACGCCGCATTCGCTGTCGGTTCCGGCTCACGGCCGCGCGTCGGTGCTGGTCGCGGGGCAGCGAGCCGGCAGCTACGGCGTGACGGTTGACGGCAAGCCGCGCGGGACGCTGATCATCGGGGGCGAGCCGGGGCCGTGAGTGGGTAGCAGGGCTGGGAGGCCGGCGCAGGCCGCGGATTTGGCCTGAGGCGGTGCCAGTCTGGCTGGCGCGCTGGGCGATTGGGCCCTGGGGCGGTGCCAGCGTGGCTGGCGCGCTGGGCGATTGGGCCCTGGGGCGGTGCCAGCGTGGCTGGCGCGCTGGGCGATGGGCCCTGGGGCGGTGCCAGCGTGGCTGGCGCGCTTTGGTCTGCTCGGGGAACGGCGCTGG
The DNA here is from genome assembly GCA_963769695.1 of uncultured Solirubrobacterales bacterium. Lineage (GTDB taxonomy): Bacteria > Actinomycetota > Thermoleophilia > Solirubrobacterales > Solirubrobacteraceae > Palsa-465. The sequence continues at coordinate 244,327 of CAVYMX010000009.1, forward strand.
TGAGGGGTTGGGAGGCGACGGTGTCAGCAATCTGACAATTTCACCTGCGTACAGGGACAAATCGCGCGCGCCTGCTGGACCTTGGTTACTTATGCATGTGGGGCATGCTTATGTAGCCAAGGGGGGGTTTGAGGGTGGACTTTGTGCCGTTATGCATGCCCGCGCAGGCCGATTTCGGGCGGGGCTGGACTCCCGCGCCGGTCCCCCGGCCTCCCGCCGCTTCGCCCCGGCCTTCCGCCCGCTCCGCCCGGCCTCCCGCTCCGCCCCGGCCTCCCGCTCCGCCCGGCCGCCCGCTCCGCCCGGCCGCCCGCTCCGCCCGGCCGCCCGCTCCGCCCGGCCGCCCGCTCCGCCCGGCCTCCGCCGCTCCGCCCGGCCTCTCGCCCGCTCCGACCCGGCCGCGCTTCGCCCCGGGCCTCCCACCGCAAGCCACCTTCACCAGCGCCGTTTACCGAGCCGACCGCCGGCCAGAGCTCAGTGGGAGGCGAGAGTTGCGCTCAGCCGCGCCGCTGTAAGCGGGCCTCAGCCGATCCTGGCACCGGGCTCGGCGTCCTGATCAGGGCGCAGCAGCACCACTCCGAGCGCGTCGTCGAGTGCTCCGAGGACGAGCACCTCCGAGAAGAATCGTCCGATCTGGCGTGGTGGGAAGTTGACCACCCCGACCACGAGCGAGCCGACGAGCTGGTCCGGCGAATAGTGGGTGATCTGGGCTGAGGAGCGTTTGATCCCGATCTCGGGGCCGAAGTCGATCGCCAGCTTCCACGCCGGCTTGCGCGCGTCCGGGAATTCGTCGACCGAGACCACGCGCCCGACGCGCATGTCCACTGCTTGGAACTGATCGAAGTCGATCAACGCCGGCGCTACGGCGTCTGTCCCTGGCCGGGTGTGCCGCCTGTCCCGTTCGGGGAGGCCCCGGTGTTGGCGCCGGAGGATCCGCCCGGATCGCCAGCCGGGCCGCCCGGGTTAGAAGAGCCGCCTGCGCCGCCGCTGCCGGGAGTGCCGGTGGGGCCGCTCTGGCCGCCGGTGCCGCCGGTGCCGGTGGAACCAGTCGAGCCGGTAGGCCCGGTTGTGCCCGGAGTACCCGTGCCGCCAGCGCCCGTGCCGGTGGAGCCCGTGCCGGTGGAGCCCGTGCCGGTGGAGCCCGTGCTGCCGGTCGTGCTGGTGTCAGTGGAGGCGGTCGTCGTGGTCGGAGGCTGCTCCGGGGCCGTGGCCGAATACGTCGTCGTCGGCGTCGTCGGGGCCGGCTCGATCGGCGCGGTGGTGGGCACGGTTGCGGGCGTGGTCGTCGAGGTTGCGGTTGCGGTGGTCGGCGTCGACGGGTTCGTGGTCGTGCTCAGCACGGTCGGCTCTGTCTGAGCCTGCGTGCGGCCGGGCGCCGCCGCCGCGCTGGTCGTGGTCGCCGCTGTCGTCGTCGTCGTGGTGGTCGTAGTCGTGGTCGTGGTCGTTGCGGCGGCCTTGACGTTCTGCTTGGGGGTCGTCTTGGCCGCGAGCGTCGCGACCGGCGTCCTCGCGGTGGCTGTCTTGCTCACCAACGTCTTGCGCCTGATCGCGTCGGTTCGGTGGATGTGCCGGACGACCAGTGCGGCGCCCTGGGTCGTGAACTGGTCGGCCGGGGCCGCCCCGTGTACCGATGCGACGGTCGGCGGGTTTACGACGTGATGGGAGTGGGTGACGTGGGAGACCTCGACGGCGCCGGCTGTGACCAGGGCCGTTACCGCCAAGCCGGCGGCTGCCTTCGTGGCGATGGCGCCGATTCCCGCCGAAATCACTCCACCGGCCGTCGATCCGACGGTCGTTCCGATCGCCGCGGTCGAGCCGACGGCGGCCGAGGAGCCCGCGGCGCCCGCGGTCGACCCGGCCGCGGTCGCGCCGGAGCCGGCGCCATGGCTGAGGTGTGAGAGAACGAACTTCCGCAGCAGCACGAGGGGGCCGAGCGGCAGCAGGGCGGCAAGTTGCTTGTTGGTGTCCTTGAGCTGGACGCGGAACGTGTCACACCGCGTGCAGGCCTTCAAATGGCGGCGAACGAGCGGGCTCGGCTTGCGGCGCAGCCCTTCCGCGATCTCGCCCAACTCGATCCGGACCTCGTCGCAGGACAGCAGGCGCGCCTCGGCCGCCTCGGCCAGCGACACCCGTGCGCGCACGAGCAGCGACTTCACGCTCGGCACCGTGGTCTCCATCGCCTCCGCGATCTGCTCGTAGGTGAGGGCGTCCATCTCGCGCAGCACGAGCGCGGTCTTCTGCGTCTCGGGGAGGGAGTGGATATCGCCCACGAGCAGGCGGAACTCCTCACGCTCGTGGACTCGGTCGGCGGTGCTGAGGCCGTTGTCGGAGAACAGGACGTCCATCGAGTCGACGCCGATGGCCTGGATCCTGCGCAGGTGGTTGAGGCTGCGGTTGCGCGCGATCCGGTACAGCCATGGCCGCACGTTGATCGGCCGGTCGTCGGCGAGGATCGCGTTGAACGCCGCGGCGAAGACCTCCTGCAACACGTCCTCGGCGTCCTCGCGCGAGCCCAGCAGGTGGCGGCAGAACGACAGCAGCCGCGACTCGTAGCGGCTGAGCAGGACCTCGAACGCGGTCTGATTGCCCTTGCGGACGAACCCGATCAGGCGCTCGTCAGATTGCAGCCGGAGCAGGGGCGAACGTCCATGAAGCCCGATTCCACCGGAGTATTTGAGTGCGGAGACTTCCAACCGGTTGCGCCTGAGTAGATCCCTCGCAGCAAAGACACCGTAGCACCGCAATAGTTGCGGTTATTCGATAGTTCTTAGGCGCTTTTTCGGTGGTGCCCGCGGGTGTGTAGGTGGGCATCCCGGGCCGCCCCCGGGCCCCCCTGCTGGTCGAGAAACCGGCCATATGTTCCGGTTTCTCGACCAGCGGCACGGTGACACGGTGAAGTACCCGGGGAGGGACTCGAACCCTCATGCCGCTAGGGCAATCGTTCTTAAGACGATCGCGTCTGACCAGTTCCGCCACCCGGGCGCAGGTAAACCGTAGCGCGCCCGCACTCGGCATCCCATCTGCATCCAAGCTCGATTCGGAGGCCCCCGGTTCCACTTTGACAGCGCGACGAAGGCCTTGCTAGCGTCGAATGACCAGTTTCTAGTCCGGGTATCCAGGCTCTACCCGGAGCGGGAGGAATTCGATTGGGCAGGGCGCGGTGATCCGCAATACAACCGTGATCGGGCGCGTCGCGGCCGTCGCGGCCGTCGCGCTCGCAGTCGTGGCCGTCGGCGTGATCGTGCTCTCTGGGGGCTCGAGCTACAAGGTCAAGGCGATCTTCGCCGACGCGAGCCAGATCGTCAGCGGCGACCTGGTCGAGGTGTCGGGTAACAGCATCGGCACGGTCTCGAGCATCTCGCTGACCCCCGACGGTCAGGCGCAGCTGACACTCGACATCTCCAACTCCGCCTACGACCCGCTTCATGTCGGCACGCTCGCGACCGTCAGGGAGGCCTCGCTGTCGGGAATCGCGAACCGCTACGTCGACCTGCGGCTCGGGCCGGCGAGTGGTGGGCCGATCGCCAACGGCGGCACGATCCCGACCCAGTACACGACCAGCGCGGTCGACCTCGACCAGCTGTTCAACACGCTCAACCCGCCGACGCTGAAGGGTCTTCAGAACCTGATCCAGGGCTCTGCGTCGCAGTACGCGGGCGCCGGGAAGGAGGCCCAGGCGGCGTGGCAGTACCTGAACCCCGCGGTGGCCTCGACGAGCGTGCTGTTCAGCGAGATCAACCGGGACACGAACAAGTTCACCGACTTCCTCGTCAACAGCAGCAACCTGGTCTCCGATATCGCTCAGCGTCAGTCCGACCTGAGCGCGCTGGTCCAGAACCTGGACCACACCACCAGCGCGCTCGCCGCGCAGCACACGGCGCTCGGCCAGTCGATTCAGGAACTGCCGGGGTTCATGGCGCTCGCAAATACGACGTTCGTGAACCTCCGCGGCGCGCTGGACGATCTGACCCCGCTGGTCAACGACTCCAAGCCGGTCGCGCCCAAGCTTCAGCGGCTCCTCGTCCAGCTGCGGCCGCTGGCGCAGCAGTCGCTGCCGACCGTGCGCGATCTGGCGAACATCATCAGCCGGCCTGGCCCCGCCAACGACCTGATCGATCTGACCGCGCTGGGGGTGCCGCTTGCGAACGCGACAGTCCGCAACATCAACGCGGACGGCGCGACCCGGCCAGGTGCGTTCCCGGAGTCGGTCACGGCGCTGAACGACTCGACTCCGGAGCTCGCGGTCGGGCGGCCCTATGCCGTCGATCTCACCGGCTGGTTCGAGGGCTTCAGCCATCCGGGCACCCAGGATGCGAACGGCGGCACGAGCCGGGTCGCCCCCGTCGTCGGGGTCGGATCGGTCGATAGCGGTGCGCTGAACTTGTGCTCGGGCCTGGTGCTGCAGCTGATCCCGAACTGCTCCTCGATCCAGAACCTGCTCTCCGATCCGACGGATCGGCTGCCGTTCACCAAGGGCGTCCTGACGACCGGACAGGGCGACCGCTGTCCGGGGTCGATGGAGCGTGGCGCGCTGTTCTACCCCGAGAGCGGCTATCCGTGCAATCCGAGCGAAGTCCCCACCGGCCCGTGAAGCGGATCCTGATCAGCGCGGCGATCCTGCTGTGCGCCGCGGCGTTCATGGTGATCGCGGGCGGCTCCTCAAATGGCACCGCCGCCGGGACGTACAAGATCGAGCTCGACAACGCGTTCGGCCTCGTGACCGGAGCCGACTTCAAGGTCGCCGGCGTACGCGCGGGCACGATCAAGTCGATCGACCTCGACCCCAAGACGCTGCACGCGGTCGTCACGGTCCAGGTGACGCAGAGCGGCTACGGGCAATTCCGCTCCGACGCGTATTGCCAGTCGCGTCCGCAGTCGCTGATCGGCGAGTACTTCATCGAGTGCCAGCCCGGGGAATCGGGGAGGGTGCTGAAGGCCGGCAGCACGATCCCGGTCTCACACACGTTCTCGACGATCCCCGCCGACCTGCTCCAGAACGTGATGCAGATGCCCTACCGCGAGCGCCTGACGCTGATCATCAACGAGCTCGGCGCGGGCGTGGCGAGCCGGGGCGAGGACCTGCAGGCGGCCCTGCAGCGCGCGGTTCCGGCCCTGACCCAGACCGACAACCTGCTGAGCCTGCTCGCGAACGACTCGCACACGCTCCAGGACCTGATCGTCAACTCCGACAGCGTGATCACCGCGCTCGCCGACAACAGCACCCAGGTCCAGCACTTCATCACCGCCGCAGACAGCGCGGCGACGGACACCGCCAGCCAGCAGGCCAACCTCCAGACCACTTTGCAGGAGCTGCCGGGATTCCTCGAGCAGCTGCGGCCGACACTGGCGCGACTGAGCACGGCAGTCGACGCCAACGAGCCGGTGCTCGTCAACCTCGACGCGGCCTCGGGCCAGCTCGATCGACTGTTCACCGACCTGCCGCCGTTCTCGCGCTCGGCGCTGCCGGCGGTCAGGTCGCTCGGTCAGGCTTCGGTGACCGGCAAGGTCGCGGTCCAGGCCGCGAACCCGACGATCGCCCACCTGAACCAGTTCGCCCAGCCGACGCCCGAACTGGCGCAGAACCTGGCGATCGTGCTGCACGACCTCGATGACCGCAGCAGGGCAGTCGAGCCCGATCCGCGCAGTCCGGGCGGCAAGGGATACACCGGTCTCGAGGCGCTGCTCCAGTACGTGTTCAACCAGGCGGTCGCGATCAACACGTACGGGCCGTTCGGACACATGCTCGCGGTCGACGGGTTCGTCAACGCGCAGTGCACCGGTTATGCGACTCCGTCAACGATTGCGACGAACCTCAAGCTCTTCGGGCCTGGATATCGCAGCTGCTACTCGTGGCTCGGCCCAAACCAGCCGGGGGTAAACGAGCCCGACCCGTCCGATCCGAGCGCGTGCGCGCCTGATCCGGGGGGTGCGCCGCCCGGCGACCCGGGTCCGAACACGAGCGTGTGCATGCTCGGCGCGGCCGACATTCCGGGCGCGAAGGGCAAGGCGGCGCGGGCTTCGCACAACGCAAACTCGGCGGCGCCGGCGGGCTCGCAGGGGGGCTCGCTGGGAGGTGGTGGTGCGACCGGCGTGGGCTCGAGCGGCGCCGGCCCCGGCAGCGGCAGTTCGGGTGCAGGCGGTGCGGGTAGCGCGGGTGCGGGCGGCGCGGGCGCCGGCGGCGCAGGCGGGGGCGGCTCGGGTGGACCGCTGGGGCTCGGTGGAACTATCGGAAAGGTCCTGTCGGTCCTCGGCGGGGGCTCGCCGAGGACCGGCTGTTCCCCGTCGGGCTCGGGGTCATCGGTCTCGGGGGTCCTCGGCGGCTTGCTCGGTTCGCGCCCGGGCGCGGGCAGCGGGACCTGCTCCTCGGCCAACAACTCGGGCTCCGGCTCCTCAGGCTCCGGCTCGGGCAACGGCGGCTCCGGCTCCGGCTCGGGCGGCTCCGGCTCGGGCGGCGGCGGCTCCAGCGGCTCCGGCGCCGGCAAAGGCTCCGGCTCCGGCTCCGGCTCCGGCCCCGGCACAGGCTCCGGCTCTGGCACAGGCTCCGGCGGCCCCGCCCAGCAACTCCTCAGCTACCTGCTCTCGCCATGACCAGACGCCAGCAATCCCCGTTCACGAACCCGGTGATGGTTGGAGCAGTGACCGTGCTGGCGGTGATCGTCGCGGTGTTCATCGCCTACACCGCCAACGCGGGCCTGCCGTTCGTTCCGACGAAGCAGTTGAACGTGGATTTCGCCGACGGGTCCAATCTGGTCGTCGGCAACACCGTGCGTGAGGGTGGCTATCTGATCGGGCTGGTGTCGGACATGAGGCCGATCGAGCTGTCCAACGGACAGGTCGGGGCGCAGGTGACGCTGGCGTTGAACAAGTCCGATGGGAGCGTGCCGGTCGACTCGACGGCGACGATCAGTCCGCAGTCGGTGCTGGGGACGAAGTTCGTCGATCTGCACAAGGGCTCCTCGCCGAAGCTGATTTCGGATGGCGGCACGTTGCCGATCGCTCAGACGACGGTGCCAGTGCAGTTGGACGACATCTTCAAGACGTTCAACGCGCCGACGCGGACCGAGGTTCAACAGGGTTTGGTCGGGATCGGCGACACGCTCGCGGGTCGGGGGCCGGATCTGAACGACACAATCTCGAGCCTGCCGGCGCTGTTCTCCTACCTGCGGCCGGTGAGCGCATATCTGGCCGACCCGGGCAGCGAGCTGACGCGATTCCTGACGACGCTGAACGGGTTCATGGGGGCGGTCGCGCCGGTCGCGCAGACCAATGCCCGGCTGTTCACCGATATGGCCACGACGTTCGCGGCGATCGCGAGGGACCCGAACGCGCTCGTGTCCACGATCGCTGAGTCTCCGTCGACGCTGGCTGTCTCGACCGCGTCGCTGAAGGTCCAGCAGCCGTTCCTGGCCGACCTGACGACGCTCGGTCACGCGGCGACGCCCGCGAGCGCGACCTTGGGCACGTCGTTGCCCCAAATCAATCCGGCGATCGAGGCGGGTACGAGCACACTCAAGCGCACCCCGGTCCTGAACGCCAACCTGCAGCAGGTGATGGGGGCGTTGAAGTCGCTGTCGCTGGCGCCCGGGACGAATCTGGGGTTGAACGCCCTGACCGCGACCGTCTCGACGCTGAATCCGATGATCCGCTACCTCGGTCCCTACCAGACCGTCTGCGACTACTGGGACTACTGGTGGACCTACCTCTCAGAGCACCTTTCCGAGGCGACCGACTTTGGCTTCGCCCAGCGGGCGCTGTTCAACCAGCAGAACCCGGCGCAGTCGAACAACTTCGGTAGCCAGGGCGCGACCGCCCCGGCCGACGGCGGCGTCCCCGACACGCCGCTCGGGGGAGCCGAGTACCTCCACGCCCAGGCGTACGGCGCGGCGATCGACAACCAGGGCAACGCCGATTGCGAGACCGGACAGCGCGGCTACCCCAAGCAGCTGAACTACTTCGATCCGCTGCACCGCAGCTTCGTCACCGACAACCACACGCCGGGCGATCAGGGGCCGACGTTCAGCGGGCGCGCGCGCGTCCCGGCCGGCGAGACCTTCAGCCGCAATCCCCAGACCGGTCCCCAACTCGCCTACAACCCGACGAATCCATGAGACTGAGAAGCAGGAAACGACGCCGGCGGGGGTTTAGCGCGTTCACGGCGGGAGTGATCGGGATCGCCGCGATCGCCGCGATCTCCTACGGCGCGTATACGAAGTTCGCCAACCCGTTCGCAAGCCCGTTCACGGTCCACGCCGTGTTCGCCAACGCCAACGGACTCGGGCCGGGATCAGCGGTGCGCATCGCGGGCGTCAACGTCGGCACGGTCACGGCCGTCAGCACCGCGCCCGGGTGCACGACCTCGACGCACAGCAGCTGCCAGGCCGCCGACGTGACGATGACGATCAACAACTCCGGGCTGCCGATCCACCGCGACGCGACCTTCGCGATCCGTCCCCGGACCTTCCTGGAGGGCAACTTCTTCGTCGACGTGCAGCCCGGCAGTCCGTCGCTGCCGACGACCCCCGACGGATACACGTTCCCGATCCAGCAGGGAATCGAGCCGGTCCAGTTCGACCAAGTTCTGGGCGCCCTGCAGTCCGACACGCGCCACAACCTCCAGCTGCTGTTGCAGGAGTTCGGCACCGCGGTCAAGCAGGGCGGTCCGGCCTACAACGCCTCGATCCAATACTGGCTGCCGGCATACGAGTACTCGTCGATCGTCGCCCACGACGCGCTCGGCCTCCAGCCGCACGATCTCTCGAACTGGATCGCGCAGATGGGGACCGTCGCGGGCGCGCTCGACGCCCATCCGCCGAACCTCGAGAACCTGATCACGAACTTCAACACGACCGCGAATTCGTTCGCGGTTCAGTCGGGCGCGCTCCAGAGCGCGGTCGCGGAGCTGCCAAGAACACTGTCGGCGGCGATCCCCGCCTTCGATTCCCTGAATGCCGCCTTCCCGCCACTGCGAGCGTTCGCGCGTGCGCTGGTGCCGGGAGTTCAGTCGGCCGGCCCGACGATCGACGTCAGCCTGCCGTTCATCAGCCAGCTGCGCGCGCTCGTCCAACCGTCCGAGCTGCGGGGCCTGACATCCGATCTAAAGGTGACGGTACCGGCGCTCGCGAGGCTCAGCCAGCAGACGATCCCGCTGATGGAAAACGGGGTCCGGCCTGCGGCGAGCTGCGTCGCCAACGTCATCTACCCGTGGTCGCAGCTGACGCTCAACGATCCGAACTTCAACGCCGGCAACGGCTTCCCGCCGCGCCCGGTGTACGTCGAGGCGGTCGACTATCTCCCCGGCCTCGCCGGCGAGTCGCGCAACTTTGACGCCAACGGCCCCTATATCCGCGTGTTGCTGACCGGCGGCACGCTCACCTACTCGCTCCAGCCGGGCCTGTTCGGCCAGGCGCTCGCGCCGCTCCAGGGGACTGAGCCGCAGCTGCCGGCACCGGGTCCCCGCCCCGACCATCCGCTGGTGGCGGTCTCCCGGCCGGCGCTGATGCCGAACGTGCCGTGCGAGACCCAGCCGGCGATCTCGGATCTGTCGGCCCCCACGGCGCCGCCGCTGCATCAGCTGTCAACCACCCTCAACGCACCCGGCGCGCTTCTGCGGGCGCAAACAGCGGGCCAGTCAGCACTGTCGCTGATCTCATCGGTCGCCGGCCAGCAGGGAGTGTCGGTGGGCGCCGCAGGGGGGGCGAGCAAGTAATGAGGCGCGCGATCAAGACCCATGCCGGCGACTTCGCGGCGATCGTCGTGCTGCTGGTCCTGTCGATCGTCGTCGCCGGCTATGTCCTCAACCACGAGCGCTTCCGCTTCCCGTTCATCGAGTCATCGCCGTTCGTGATCAACGCCGAGTTTCAGACCGCGCAGGCCGTCACACCCGGACAGGGCCAGACGGTAACGATCTCGGGCGTCCAGATCGGCGAGATCGGCAGCGTCTCGCTGAAGGACGGGGTGGCGGTCGTCTCGCTGGACATCGACGACAAGTACAAGGACCTGATCCACACCGATGCCACCGCGTTGCTGCGGCCGCGCACGGGACTGCAGGACATGTTCGTCGAGCTCGACCCCGGCTCGACCGGCGCGCCGCGGGCCAACGCCGGGTTCACGATCCCGGTCTCGAACACCCAGCCCGACATCAACGTCGACGAGATCCTGTCCTCACTCGATGCCGACACGCGCGAGTACCTCGACCTGCTCGTCAACGGCGCCGGTCAGGGCCTGGAGGGGAGGGGCGGCGATCAGCTGGCGCAGGTGCTCGAGCGCTTCGAACCGACCCACCAGGACCTCGCCCGGGTGAACCTGGCGGTCGCCGCGCGGGGGGCGAACCTGCGTCGGCTGGTCAACTCGCTGCAGCGCTTGAACACCGCGCTCGCCGCCAAGCAGGGGCAGATCATCCAGCTCGTCGACTCGAGCGAGCGCGTGTTCAGCGCGTTCGCGTCCGAGGATCACAACGTCACTCGCGCGGTTGCGGATCTGCCCGCGACGCTCAGCCAGACGACCGCGACGCTGGCGAAGGTACAGGCGTTCGCCAACCGGCTCGGTCCGACCGCCCGCAACCTGCTCCCGGCCGCGACTGCCCTGCCGGCCGCGAACGCGGCGCTCGCCGCGCTCGCGAAGCCGAGCACCCCGATCGTCCAGAACCAGATCCGCCCGTTCGTGATCGCCGCGCGCCCGGTCGTGCGCAACCTCAAGCCCGCGTCGGTCAACCTCGCCGACGCGACCCCGAACCTGTCGAGCACGTTCACGACGCTGGGCCACCTGCTCAACATGCTTGGCTATTACCCCTCGGGCGTGCAGCACGGCTACCTGTGGTGGCTCGCGTGGCTCGACCATAACGCGCGCACGCTGTTCTCGGTGCAGGACGCCAATGGGGTCTTCCGCCCGCTGTTCCTGCAGCTCAGCTGCGCCAGCTACGCGCAGATCGTCAACTCGATCCCCGGGGCGGAGGCGCTGCTCAATGTGACCTCGATCCTGACCAGCCTGCAGCTGTGCCCGACCCAGGCCGCCGCGGACATCCGCGACTACCAGGCCTACAGGCAGCAGCATCCGCAGTCGACGCCGTTTACCTCAAAGGCAGTGTCCCCCACTGCTCGAACGCTGAGCAACCCGAGCGCCTCAGCTGGCAACGCCGGCGCTGGATCGGGCAACGCCGGCGCTGGATCGAGTCAGTCAACCCCGCCGTTCCAGCCGAAGCTGCCGACGAACTGATGGATACCGGCAGCCCCTCACTGGCAAAGATCACGACGATGGTGCTGTTCGCGCTCTCGTGCGTGGGCCTGCTGCTGTTCCTGTGGCTCTCGTTCGGGGGCACGATCCCCCTCAATCCGCAGGGGTACCGGTTCGAGGTCTCGTTCCCCAACGCGCCCCAGCTCGCGACCCAGGCCGACGTGCGGATCGCCGGCGTGTCGGTTGGTCAGGTGGTCGGCAAGTCGCTCGACCCGAAGGGCAACCGGACGATTGCGACGATTCAGCTCGACAACCAGTACTCGCCGATCCACAGCGACGCAACCGCGATCCTGCGGACCAAGACGATCCTCGGCGAGACCTACGTGCAGCTCAATCCCGGCACTCCGCGCGCCCCAGTGCTCGCCGACGGCGGGCTCCTCTCGCGGGCCAACGTGGTCCCCGCCGTCCAGCTCGACCAGATCTTCAACGCGCTCGACCCGAGGACCCGCCGCGCGTTTCAGGTCTGGCAGCAGCAACTGGCCAGGGCGGTCCAGGGCAACGACCAGAACCTCAACGACGTGCTCGGCAACCTGCCGACGTTCGCCGCCGACGCGACCGACATCCTGCAGGTGCTCGACATCCAGCACACTGCGGTCGTGCGGCTGTTGCAGAACGGCGGCACGGTGTTCGCCGCCCTGGATCAGAACCAGGCCGCCCTGCGCAACCTGATCACGACCGCCGAGACGACGTTCAACACCACCGCCGCCAACAACAATGCGCTGGCGGCGACGTTCCACGTTTCCCGACGTTCCTGAACGAGACCAAGCAGACGATGGCGCGCCTGCAGAGCTTCTCGCTGGACGCCGACCCGCTGGTCAAGGAGCTTGTCCCGGTCGCGGACCAGCTGACGCCGACACTCCGCTCGGTGGACACACTTTCCCCCTACCTGCGCCATCTGTTCGTCCAGCTCAACCCGCTGATCTCGGTGTCCGAGACCGGGCTGCCGGCGATTCGTGACGTGCTCAACGGCGCAACACCGCTGCTCGGGTCCCTCGGTCCGTTCCTGGAGCAGCTCAACCCGATCCTCAGCTGGCTCTCGCTGCACCAGCAGCTGACCTCGGACTTCATCTCCCAGGGCGCCTCGGCCCTGGCCGCGACCACGACGTCATTCGGGGGCAACGGCCTCGGCCACTATCTGCGCCAGTTCTCGCCGATCGGTCCCGAGACGCTGTCGCTCGCCCCCTCTCGTGATGCCGCCAACCGTGGCAACACGTATCCGCCGCCGCTGTGGCTTGGCGATCCGCAGGACTTCAACGCCGGGGGCAAGTTCCCCGGCAGCTTCATCTTCCCGGCGTGGGACTGCAACAACACCGGCGCGGGCGGCGACGGCTCAGTCCCGGCCGCGTCGGGACATCCGGCGTGCTGGGTCCCTTCGCCGCCGGCCGCACTGCTCGGCGAGAGCGGGAAATTCCCGCAGGTGAACGCGGCGAGCTACCCGACGAAGTAACCCGAGCTAACCCGGCTTAGGCAGCCGTGCCTGCGACGTGGACCGCGCGCCTCGGAGGGGCCGAGCCGAGCGCATCGAGCAGGCTCTCGGCAAGGCGGCGGTCGCCGCGGATCTCGAGCCCGTCGCGTTCGCCATCGGGGGAAAACGCACGCACCCAGGAGAGCGTGTCGCCCGAGATCCGTGCATCCGAGCGCTCGGGCGCCTGCTCCTGGATCGAGGTGCCTTCGCTCGTCACGACGAGCGAGTACCAGGCGTGCTGCCCGGTTTCGTGGCCATCGGCCACGATCAACTCCACGGTCCCGGTCGGTCCCGAGCTCGGTCGCAGAAGGCCGGGGGCGAGCCTGAAGATCGCGCCGACATCGATCGTCTCCGCCGCGCGCGGTGGGCTCCACGCCCACTCATAGCCCCACCGGGCCAGTTCGCCCAGGATCGGCATCAGGTCGCGGGCTCGCTCGGTGAGCTCGTAGTCAACGCGCGGGGGGACCTCGCGGTATCGCTTGCGGGTCAGCATGCCATCGGCGACCATCCGGTTCAGCCGCGAGCGCAGCTGTTCGGTCGAGATCCCTGGCAGCACGCGCTGAAGCTCGACGAAGCGTCGCGGACCGGCCGCGAGGTCACGGACGATCAGCAGCGTCCATTTGTCGCCGACCAGATCGAGGGCGCGGGCATCCGGCGACCATTGGTCGTACGGATGGCGTTTGGGCGGGGGTACGTGAGGGATGGGTGCCTCCCCTAAGGACGGTTCCTACCTACCAACTTTGAGTCTATCGGAAGGCTTGCCTATCGCAACCGTTCTTACACGTCGGCGAATGAGTTTTCGCAAGTTTTCGACTCGGCGGTCGTTTCGGATCTGCATGGGAGACCTGATCCATCTCGACATGTGGCGGACAGTGGCCCGGGGCGAGTCCCCCACCGGCTCTCCGGTGTTCTTCTTCGATCTCGGCTGCCCGTTCTCGTATCTCGCGTCTGAGCGGATTGAGCGGCTGCTCGGGCAGGTCGAGTGGGTGCCTGCGGCAGGGGTGGCACGCGAGCTGGGCAGAAGCTCCGCGTGCCCGGAAGCGGTTCGTGGTCACGCCGAGCGGCTCGCGCAAGCGTTGCGCCTCCCGCTCGTGTGGCCCGACCGCTTCCCGGACGGCTCTCCGGGCGCGATGCGGGCCGCGGCCTACGCGGCGCAGGCCGGAGCCGCGGACGCGTTCGCGCTGGCCGCCGGCCGGCTCGCGTTCTGCGGCGGCTTCGATCTGGAGGATCCGGAGATTCTGGCCGAAGCGGCGGCCGCGGCCGGGGTCTCGCTCGACGGCTGCCTCGCCGCAGCGGGTGACTTCACCTGGGACCAGGCGTTGCGGGCGCCGGCGCGCATCCTCGCCGCGCGACGGGTCCGCCGGTTGCCGGCGATCCGGATCGGGCAGCGGTGGTTCGACGGTGATCAGGCGCCGGTCGAGGCTGCGACGCTGCTGCGCGCGCAGGCCGTGTACCGGCGGCCGCTGGCGCCTGTCGGCTGACGGACTTCTCGCGCTGCGCCGCAGCGCGCGTCACACTCTTCGGGGATGATCGATCCCGTCGACCGGGCCGCCCGGGCGTGATGAGCGGGACGCGGCTTGCTCGACGCCGCTTTCGGCCGCGCGTGCCGACTGCGGTCAGGCGCTTCTGGCGCGTCGGCTGGGAGACCAACATCACCGGGCTCGCCGCGATGGTCGCCTACAACATGCTGCTGGGGGTCATGCCGGTGGCGCTGCTGGGGCTGTTCATCGCCGGCCAGGTCCTCTCCAGCCATGCCGTCGCCGCAAAGCGTGTTGACCGATCTGCGGGAGATCTTTCCCGGGACCACCGAGCACACCCTACAGGCGCTGCTGGGGGAGATCCGCGACTCGACCACGAGCACGGGCGTGCTGGCCCTGCTCGCGAGCCTGTGGCTCGGGTCCTCGTTCTGGGGCGCGCTCGACACGGCCTTCGGCCGGATCTACGGCTGCGGGTCGCGCCGTGGCTCGAGCAGAAGCGCTTCGCGCTGGCGATGCTCGGCGTCGTGCTGCTGTTCATGATCGCGACCGTCGCCGTGCCGACGGTGCAGAGCCATCCTCCACGCCGGCGTCGACGCGCTGCCGTTCGACCTCGCTCGGGTGGCAGTCGTCGTCTACGTGATCTCGCTCGCGATCGGCCTCGTCGCTGCTGTTCGGCTGCCTGGCGGTGATCTACTCACGCGTGCCGAACTGCGAGATCGGCTGGCGTGCGATCTGGCCCGGGCGCTCGGCGCGACGGTCGCGATCGGGATCGTCGACTACGCCTTCCCGGCCTATCTGACGAGCATCTCGACGATCGCCCGGTTCGGCACCACGATCGTGTTCGTGCTGATCGTGCTCGGCTGGTTCTACGTGCTCGCGCTGATCATGCTCGGCGGCGGGATCGTCAACGCGCTGCGGTGGCACGGGCGCGATCATCCGGCCGAGGCTGAGTGTTAGGTGCTGCAAGGTGGCGACCGACACCGCAACTGCGCTCCACGGCGGCCGGCTTGTCGCAAAGTGCCTGCGGGCGCACGGCGTGAGCAAGCTGTTCACGCTGTCGGGCGGCCATCTGTTCTCGATCTACGACGGCTGTCGCGCCGAGGGGATCGAGCTGGTCGACGTCCGCCACGAGCAGACGGCCGCGTTCGCCGCCGAGGGCTGGGCCAAGGTCACGCGCACGATCGGCGTCTGCGCGCTGACCGCCGGGCCGGGCGTGACCAACGGGATGAGCGCGATCGCCTCGGCGAGCCAGAACCACTCGCCGATGCTGGTGCTCGGCGGGCGCGCGCCGCATCTCCGCTGGGGCCAGGGCTCGCTGCAGGAGATCGATCACGTGCCGTTCGTCGCGCCGCTGGCCAAGCTCGCGGCGACGCCGTCGGAGACCGCCGAGATCCCGTCGCTCGTCGACGACGGGATGCGCGCCGCGCTGCGGCCTCACTCCGGCCCGGCATTCCTCGACTTCCCGCTCGACCACGTGTTCATGGAGGCCGCGCCCGGGCCCGACCCGCCGCCGCTGCCTGAGCCGTGGCGCGGTCCGGTCGCCGACACGCGTGGCGTCGAGCTCGCCGCCGGGATGCTCCGCCACGCCGAGCGTCCGGTGATGATGGCCGGCACCGGCCTGTACTGGGGGCGAGGGGAGGGCGCGCTGCAGGCGCTCGTGCAGGAGCTGCGGATTCCGGTGTTCCTCAACGGCCTCGGGCGCGGTTGCCTGCCCGCCGACCACGAGCTGTTCTTCTCGCGCGCGCCGAGGCGCCGGTCTGCGCGGGGCCGACGTCGCGCTGGTGATCGGGATCCCGCTCGACTTCCGGCTCGGGTTTGGGGCGGCGTTCGCGGCGGACGCGGAAATCATCTTCATCGATGTCGCCGAGCCCGAGCGCGAGCATCCGCGGGCGGTCTCGGCGGAGCTGTACGGCGCGCTGCCGGCGACACTCGACGCGCTCCGCGTCGCGGCGACGGCGGGCGGGGGCCGGGGCTCGGGCGGTTCGCTGACCGGCGACCGCGAAGCCTGGATCGAGTCGCTGCGGAGTACCGAGAATGAGCTCCGGCTCGCGGAGCAGCCGGGGCTGACCGACCCCCGCGCGCCGCTGCACCCGATGCGCGTGTACGGCGAGCTCGCCCCGCTGCTGGACCGCGACGCGATCGTGATCGGCGACGGAGGCGACTTCGTCTCCTTCGCTGGACGTTTGATCGAGTCCTACGAGCCGGGCTGCTGGGTCGACCCGGGTCCGTTCGGCTGCCTTGGGTCGGGACCCGGCTACGCGCTGGCCGCCAAGCTCGCGCGTCCCGACCGGCAGGTCGTACTGCTGCTCGGCGACGGCGCGTTCGGCTTCTCCGGGATGGAGCTTGACACCCTCGCCCGCCACGACATCGCGGTCGTCGCGGTGATCGGCAACAACGGGATCTGGGCCCTCGAGAAGCACCCAATGGAAGCGATCTACGGCTACTCGGTAGCCGCCGACCTGCGCCCCGAGACCCGCTACGACCAAGTCGCGGAGGCGCTCGGGTGCGAAGGCGAGCTGGTCCGCACCCCGGAAAGCCTCGGTCCAGCGCTGCAGCGCGCGTTCGAATCCGGCAAGCCCGCCGCTGGTCAATGTGCTCACCGACCCATCCGTGGCCTACCCACGCCGGTCAAACCTCGCCTAGCATCGACCCATTAACGAAAACCGCCCGCATCTCAGCGGGCGGCTTCCGATCCAGGTTTGGCCCAATCGGGACGGGCAGGGGTACGTGCCAGAAAGGGCCGGTTAGAGTGGCTCGGGCGGCGGGAGGCGCCGATGTCTGCGGCTTCGCCCGAACCTATGTTAGGTAGGAATCGCCTAGGCGATACTTACCCCGCCCGCAATAATCCAGTGTGCCCCCTGGGAGCGCAATCGTACATCCGTCCAGTTCGGGGGTTGGGGCGGGTGGACGAACAGGCATTCACGGTTCGCTGGACTCGGCGCTCTACAGCCGCCGGCTCACGAGAGCGGCTCCCCGGTCTCGAGCAGCGTCTTCAGCCCGCTGAGTACGAACATCCAGCCTTGTCCGTGGACGCTGGCCGCGGTCTTGGGCGCGCCCTCGAGGTGATCGTGGGTGACGGTCAGCCTGCACACGCCGCCGTCGCGGGGCTCGATCTCCCAGGTCACGCGGCTCGGGGCCTCCGCACCCATCTCCGGGTCGTACAGCGAGCGCCAGCCGTGGACGAGGCGGCGGGGCGGGTCTGACTCGACCACCGTCTCGTCGCCCCAGACTGAGCCGTCGGGGCCATGGGAGGTGTACTTGCCGTCGGCGACTGTGATGCTCGCGCCGTGGAAGTAGCGCCGGGTGAACTCCGGCGTGGTGATCGCCTCCCAGATCTGCTCGGGCGAGGCCTTGATGAACACCTCGTAGACCTGCGTCGTGGGCGCCTCGATGATCGTCGTCATATGGACTCCTCCAGTCCGGCTTTGAGTTCTGACAGCGCCGCCACGCGGCGCTCGGTGTACTTGTCGATCCAGCGGTCGTGGATCAGCCGGATCGGGACGGGGTTCAGGTAGTGGAGCTTCTCCCGCCCGGACCGGCGGTGGACGACGAGCCCCGCCTCCTCGAGCACCTTGAGGTGCTTCATCACGCCAAAGCGGGTCATCTCGAGCTCCGCCTCGAGTTCGCTGAGCGTTCGCCCATCGCGCTCGTACAAGCGGTCCAGCAGGTGTCGGCGAGTCGGGTCTGCGAGGGCCTTGAAGACGCGGTCGTCATCCACGCGGCAATGATAGGTGACTGTTTGGTCACATGTCAATTGCGTAAATGTTGACTGGCTAACATGGGTTTAGTGCGCGAGCTGTTCTCGTTCCCCAACCCCGTCAACGAAAAGGCGGCCCGGGTCGTCGCGGGCGTCGTGCTCGCGACCGTCATCGTGATCCTCGCCACGACCTGGTACTGGCTGCTCGTTCCGCTCGCCTACGGCTTCTGGGCGCGGGTGCTCACCGGTCCGACGCTGAGTCCGCTCGGGTGGACCGCACAGAACGTGATCGCGCCGCGTCTGGGGCCGAAGCGGCCCGTCCCCGGGCCACCGAAGCGCTTTGCCCAGGCGATGGGAGCCGTGATGTCGACAGCGGCGCTGATTCTCGCGTTCGCCGTCTCGCATCAGGCTGCCGACGGGGTCCTGATCGCGTTCCTGCCGGCCGCCGGGCTGGAGTCGATCTTCGGCTACTGCGTCGGTTGCAAGGTGTTCGGAGTGCTGATCCGCGCGGGTGTCGTGCCCGAGTCAGTGTGCGCTGAGTGCGCCGACATCAGCGGTCGGCTCCGGACTGCGACGCCGGCCAACTAGAGGCCCCGGCCAGCCCCAAGCCGAGCACCGCCCCCCGGAGGATGTCGTGCTCCGAGACCTCGACCTCGGTCAGATTGAACAGGCCGAGCGTCTGCAACAGGATCACGACCCCGGCGACGATCGTCGGTGCCCGATCGGGATGCGAGACCCGCGACCTGCCGGCGCTGGGCCAGGGTCAGGCTCGCGAGCCGGGCCAGCATCTGCTCACACTGCTCGGCGCTCAGCACATAGCCGTGGACGCGCTCGGGATCGTAGGGCTCGAGTTCCTGGGCGATCGCCGCTAACGAAGTAGCGGTCCCCGCGACCCCGACCGCGCGACCCACCTCATCGCGCACGCTCGCGGGCACCGCTTGGGCGAGGACCGCGTGCACGTCGCCGGCAAGCTCGGCAAGCTCGGTTTCGGTCGGCGGATCGGAGTGCAGGTGGCGCTCGGTCTGGCGGACCACCCCGGCCTGGGTCGAGACATGGAATGCCACCGACCTGCCGGTCCCGATCACGAGCTCGGTCGAGCCCCCGCCGATGTCGACCACGAGCGTCGGCGTGGGGTCGTGGGGATCGCGCTCGCTGGTGGCGCCGAGAAACGTGAGCCGGGCCTCCTGGTCGCCGGACAGGACGTGGGCCCCCAGGCCGTAACGCTGCTGCACCGAAGCCGCGAACTCGGCGCCGTTGGCCGCATCGCGAACGGCGCTCGTGAGCACGGCCAGCGCGCGATCGACATGGTGGCTGTCGATCTCCTCGCGATAGCCGTCGAGGGTCGAGTACACGCGCTCGATCGCGTCGTCGCGCAGCCGACCGTCGGCGTCGACGCCGGCGCCGAGCCGGGTCACGTTCGTATGACGGACGAGCTCGGCATTGACGCGCCCATCGGCGGCGTCGGCGATCAGCAGCCGGGTGGAGTTGGTCCCGATGTCGACGACGGCGACCCGCATGGTCCCATGACCATACGCGGCGGTCCGATATCCCGTCGCCGCTAGCGCTCGATCGCGGCTGCCGCCGCCTGCGCTGGCGCCGCCACCCCGCGTCGCTTCACTTGTGGCAGCCCGACAGCAGCCACGACCGCGCCGGCGAGCGCGAACCCGGCAGCGACGAGGAACGCGATCTGGAAGCCGCTCGTGAGTGCCGCGTGGATGCCGATCCCGTGCCGGATGTCGTTGTTCGTGCGCGAGGTGGCGATCGCGGCGAGGATCGCGAGCCCGAGCGCGCCGCCGACCAGTCGCGAGGTGTTCACGAGGCCCGATGCCAGACCCGCCTCCTGCCGCGCGACCCCCGCGACCGCGCTGATCGTGACCGGCACGAACGCGAGGCCGAGGCCCGACGCGACCAGCAGCGACGGCGCCAGGACATCAGCGAGGTAGCTGCCGTGGGGGTCCACGCCGGTAAACAGGAGCAGGCCCGCCGTCTGCGCGACCGTGCCCGCTACCAGCAGCGCCTTGGCGCCGAACCGCTGCACGCCACGCGACGCCAGGGTCGAGAACAGGATGATGCACAGAGTCATCGGCAGAAACGCCAGCCCCGCCTGGATCGGTGTGAAGCCCAGCACCTGCTGGAGATAGAGCGAGACAAAGAACCACATCGCGAACATCGCCCCACCGATCAGCAGCATCACCGAGTTTGCGGCGCTCAGCGTCCGCGATCTGTAAATCCGAAGCGGCATCAGCGGCGACTTCGCGAGCTTGCCCTCGATTACGACGAAGATCAGCAGCAATGCCACGCCGCCGGCCATCAGCGCGATCGTCCCGGCCGCACCCCAGCCGGTCACATCGGTCCTGACGATCCCGAACACGAGCAGCGAGAGGCCGAGCGTGGCGGTCACCGCGCCCGCAAGGTCGAAGTTGCGCGTCGCGCCCGGGTTGCGACCCTCTGCGATGTAGCGCTCGGCCAACAGCAACGCGGCGATTCCGATCGGCACGTTGATGAACAGGATCCAGCGCCAGCCGAGCAGATCGGTGAGCACGCCGCCGAGCAGCACACCAGCCGCGCCGCCGACCCCACCCATCGCGCCCCAGATCCCGACCGCCCGGTTGCGCGCCGCGCCCTCCTCGAAAGTAGTCGTCAGGATCGACAGCGAGGCCGGCGCGATCACGGCGCCGCCGAGTCCCTGGACGGCACGAGCGACAATCAGCGTCGTCTGGCTCTGGGCGAGTCCACCGGCGAGCGAAGCGAATGCGAACAGCCCCAGGCCGGCGACGAACACGCGGCGCCGGCCCAGCAGATCAGCGGCCCGCCCCCCGAGGAGCAGGAAGCCGGCGAAGGTCACCGTGTAGGCATTCACCACCCACTGGAGATCCTGCTCGGAGAAGCGCAGCGCGCCACGGATTGCGGGCAGCGCCACGTTCACGACCGAGACGTCGAGGATCACCATGAACTGCGCCAAGCACGACAGCAACAGCGTCGCGCGCAGGTGCTTGGGCTTGTGCTCTACGGGTTCGCCGAGTGCTGCGGCTCCCATGTTCCTCCTGCCGTATGAGTACAGTGGTTCTCGAACCAAGTTAGCAAAACGTTCGATGAACGTCGTACAATGAACACATGGGAACTGCTGACCAGCGCCACGAAAGAATCGACCGTCGCCCCTGAGCCGCTGACGCATCCGGAGCGGGACCAGATCGAGCTCGGAGCTGTGCTGCACGCGCTCAGTGATCCGATGCGGCTGCGGATCGTCGCAGCCCTCGCCTCCGGCGGGGAGCGGACGTGCAAGAGCGTGGAGCTCCCGGTCGTCAAGTCGACCTGCACGCACCACTTTCGGGTACTGCGCGAAGCTGGGGTGATCCGTCAGCGTCAGGAGGGAACCTCGCGGCTCAACTCGCTGCGCCGTGATGACCTCGAGGCCCGTTTCCCCGGGCTGCTCAACGCGGTCCTGCGCGCCGGCTCCTAGCTTGCCGAGGGCGGTCGCAGTCGCGAGCGCGCGCGGTTGGGCGCACCGGCCGCCTGAACGCGAGCGCAGACCGTCTTGAGCGCGAGCGCAGAGCGCACGTGCCAGGGGCCAGAGCGCGTCATGCGCGCAAGTAGACTCGCCGCGAGCGCACGCGATCGCGAGGAGAGGACACGACCATGGCAAACCGGGGCTTTGTTCGCGGTACCCATCATCTGACGCTCTGCGTCGACGGGGCTCAGGGGGAGACCGTCGAGACGGTCATCTCCTAGCCGGCTCGTAACGTCATGCTCCCCGACGCAACCGAGCAGGCCCGCCTCGTCCGCGACCACGAGGCGTCGCCCACCGAGCTTGTGGATGACGCAATCGCGCGCGCCGAGCTGACGGGCCTGCAGCTGAACGCCGTGATCCATCCGCTGTACGAGCAGGCGCGCGAGGCCGCGGCGGGCGCAATCCCGGACGGGCCGTTCCGGGGCGTGCCGTTCCTGCTCAAGGACCTCTCCTGCTATATGCAGGGCGCGCCTGTGCACGAGGGTATGCGGGCGCTGCGCGACGCCGGTCACCGCGCCGACCACGACATGTGGCTCACGCGGCGCTTTCGAGATGCAGGATTCGTCGTGCTCGGCCGCACCAACACGCCCGAGCTCGGGATCCTGCCGACGACCGAGCCGGTCGCGTACGGCCCGACCCATAACCCGTGGGATCCCGAACGCTCACCCGGCGGCTCGAGCGGCGGTTCCGCGGCCGCGGTCGCGGCGGGCGTCGTCTCGGCAGCGCACGCCAGCGACGGTGGCGGCTCGATCCGGATCCCTGCGAGCCACTGCGGGCTAGTGGGACTGAAGCCGACGCGGGCGCGCGTGTCGCTGGCGCCGGACTTCGGCGACATCATGGGCGGGACTCGTGGTCGAGCTCGCCCTGACGCGCTCGGTCCGCGATGCAGCCGCGATCCTCGACGCCGTGCACGGCCCCGCTCCGGGCGATCCGTATGCGGCGCCGCCACCGCCGCGCCCGTTCATCGAGGAGGTCGGGGCCAACCCGGGACGCCTGCGGATCGGACTGATGACCGCACCACCGGGCGGTCAGTTCGCCACGCACCCGGAGTGCATGCGCGCGGCGGAGCGCGCAGGCGCGGTACTCGAGGAGTCTCGGCCACCACGTCGAGCCCTCTCACCCCGCCGATCTCGACTCGCCCGACCAGGTCGTCAACTTCCTCGTCCGCTGGACCTCAGGGATCGACTGGAACCTCAAGTACTGGGGCCGCGTGCTCGGTCGCGAGCTCGGGGCCGACGACGTCGAGCCATGCACCTGGGCGCTCGCGCAGCAGGGTCGCGGCTACACCGGCGGCGATCTGCTGGTGGCGCTCGAGGCGGCGCAGGCGTCCTCACGGCGGATCGCCTCCTGGTGGTCCGAGGACGGGTTCGAGCTGCTCCTGACGCCGACCTGCGCCGAGCCCCCGCCACGCCTGGGCGAGTTCGACCCGCCCCCGGAGCACCCGCTGGCACCGATCCTCCGAGCGATCCCGTTCGCGACCTTCACCGCCGGCTTCAACACCTCGGGACAGCCCGCGATCTCGCTGCCGCTGCACTGGACCGCCGATGGCCTGCCCGTAGGGGTGCAGTTGGTCGCGTCCTACGGGCGCGAGGACCTGCTGCTGCGCGTCGCGGCGCAGCTGGAGGAGGCGATGCCGTGGGCGGGGCGGCGGCCGGCCTTGCGTGCCGACGTTTCCGCTGGTGGCGTGGCTTGGTGAAGGGTCACGCCCACAGCCCCAGCCACCGCCCCCAGCCCCAACCACCGCCCGCTGCCCGGCTACCGGCCGGCCATCGTCACGACCGCGTCCGCCAGCGCGCACCAACCTACGGTCATGTCCTGGAGCGACATGCCGCGCACCTCGCGCTGGTAGAGGAACGGCTCGGCGCCCAACGGCGCGAGCAGTGAGTCGACCAGGTAGTCGGTCCGCATGTCGTCGCCGAGCAACTCGTGGAGCAGCAGCGCGACGTGGGTCCGGTAGACGGAATACACGGGGTGGGCGAAGCGACCGGCGCGCAGGCCGTCGCCCTCACGGATGAAGCGGGCGTGGGTCTCCAGTAGGCGGAGCAGGCCGACGCCGAACGCATGCAGGCGCTCGAGTGGTGCAGCGCCGGGCCCGAGCGGCGGTTCGCCGCGGATCAGCGCATCCTGGAAGTCGCGCTCGGGCTCTTCGATCAGAGCCCGCAGGAGCGATGAGCGGTCGCCGAAGCGGCGGTACAGCGTCCCCTTGCCCACCCCCGCTTCGGCGGCGACGTCGTCCATCGAGACGCAATCGATCCCCCGCTCGCCGACTAGGCGTGCGGCGGCGCAGAGGATGCGCTCCCGATTGCGCTTGGCGTCAGACCTCTCATGCTCTTGGACTGACGCGTCGTACATCGGCAGCTCGAACGGCGGGGTGCCCACATAGAGCACTCTAAGCTGCCTTCGCCTGTTCGGTCGAGTGCGCTCGCGCGACGAGCACTCCGACCAGGTCTTCCAGCGCGGTGCTGAGGCCCGGGTCCGCGAGCCGATCGTCGTCTATGAACGCGGCGTGGGCCTGCCCGACGGGCAGCTCGCCGTCGATCACGTCGGCGCCGATGATCCCGAGCACCTTCCGTGCGTCCGCCTGCGCCCAGACGGCGCCGAACAGGCCGGTCGAGGCGCCGACGACGGCCACGGGCTTGCCGCGCAGCGAGTTGTCGGGAAACGGCCGGGAAGCCCAGTCGAGCGCGTTCTTCAGCACGCCCGGAAGTGAGCCGTTGAACTCTGGCGTGGCGATCAGGACGCCGTCGGCGTCGGCGATCGCGCGGCGCAGTTGTGCGACCGGCGCCGGCTCGGGCGTGGTGTCAAGGTCGGCGTCGTACTGCGGGAGCTCTGCGAGGCCGTCGAACACCTCGAGCTCGACCCCGGGCGGCAGCGACCGCGCCGCCGCCCGGAGCAGGCTCGTGTTGTGAGACCCGCGACGCAAGCTTCCGGAGATGCCGAGGATGCGGATCGCAGCCACGGTCGCTCAGGCCTGCTTGATCAGCTGGAGGTCGACCGTCAGCGTGACGTCCCAGGCGAGCGCCTCGGAGCCGTCAGGCAGCTGGTTCTGCCAGTTGAGGCCGAACTCGCGGCGGTCAACGGTGGTCTCGAGCTCGAACGCGACCCGCTCGTTGCCAAACGCGTCGCCGCCGGCGGCGTAGGTGCCGGTGGCGGTGACGGGCTTGGTCGCGCCGCGGATCGTGAGCTCGCCGTCGACCTCGACGCTGCCGTCGCCGGCCGGTCGGATGTCGGTCGAGCGGAACGTGATCGTCGGTGTGGCACTGACGTTGAAGAACTCCTCGGAGAGGAGGTGACCCTTGAAGTTGGGCTCTTCGATCTGGATCGAGCTCGCGTCGGCGGTGCCGGTCAGGACGCCGTCGGAAAGCTGGGCGTCGACCTTGTCGAACGTGCTGCGGAAGGTGGCGAGCTTGTTGTACTTGACGCCGAAGCCGATCGTCGAATGAACCGGGTCGACGGTGTAGGTGCCGGTGGGTACCTGCTGGATGGTGGTGCTCATTGGGAGACCGAAGCTCCTTGGGTAGTAGATCTGGACTGAAGTCCGCTTACGCAGCTAAGTGTAGCGGACTGCGGTCCGGTTCACGCGGAATCGGTCAGCTCGCATGGCACCAACTTGAATAGGGATCGCGCGATTAAGTGCGGAATTGACGCAATCGATACGTAATTCTGCGTATAGTCGCCCCGCGGCGAAGAGATGGAGCGGCTCAGCGCAAAGGATTTGCGCACTGTCCTTGGGGTGGCGCGCGACCTGGGAGCGATCGATCAAGCGGATCGCTTCCGAGCAACCCTGCTGGTCCAGCTGAAGCGGTTGGTTTCGTACGACATCGCGTCGTGGAACGTGGTCTCACCGCGCAACCTGGAGGCACAGATCAGTGCAGTGGACCCGGAGGACTGCCGGGAGGACGGCGACGAGGAACTGCTCGGCGCATTCCTGCACCAGAATCCGCTCGTCTCGGCGACGCCCGGGCGGGTAGTGAAGTTCTCGGACTACATCAGCCTCAGAGAGCTGCACCGACTCGACGTCTACGACCTCGTGTATCGCCCGCTTAAGGTCGAACGTCAGATGGCGTTCGCCCTGCCGGCGCCGCCCGCGAGCGTGATCGGGGTCGCGCTCAACCGCCGCCGGCCGGACTTCTCCGAGCGAGATCGCAGCGTGCTCGAGGTCGCGCAGCCGTTGATCACCCAGGCCTACGAGCGCACGGCCACGATCGCACTGCTGAGCGGGATGCTGTCGGCGTTCCAGAGCGCGGCCGAAGTGGCGGCGCAGGCGATCATCGTGCTGCATCCGAACGGCAGCATCCAGTTTGCGACCCCGGCCGCGCAAGCCGGTCTGCGCGAGCTGCCCGCCCCCGACCGACCAACCCGGCTGCCCGAGCCACTGGACTCCTGGAGCCAGGCGCAGAGGCGGGGCGTCGTGGGGCTCAGCGAGCCGCTTTCGTTTGCCAACCGGACCGCGCGATTCGTTCGCGGCGGCGCCGGCGGCTTCGATGCGATCTTGCTCGCGAACGCCGGTCAGCTCAGCGCCGCGGCATTGCATGCCGCGGGACTCACCCTGCGGGAGGCCGAAGTGATGGTCCTCGTCGCGCGGGGCCTGACGAACACCCAGATCGCCCGCGAGCTGACGCTCAGCGAGCGGACGGTCGGCAAGCACCTCGAGCACACCTACGCGAAGCTGGGCGTCTCCACCCGCACGGCCGCCGTCGCCTGGGCGACTGGCAACGGGCGCGCCAGCAGCCATTAGGCGATCGCTGTCAGAGCCAAGCCGCGAGTGTGATCAAATCCGCACCGTGGCGCCCCGCGACGAGACCGTGTGCAGATGACCGCGACACTCGAGATCGAGTGCCGCGGTCTCGGCGGCGGGATCGTGTCGGTCCCGCGAGTGGCGCTCGGCTGCGGCAACTTCGGCGGAGTCGGTTCTGCGCCCGAGCTGTTCGGGCAGGGACTGGGCGAGCGCGAGGCGCTGGGACTGATGGACGCCGCCTGGGAGCTCGGGATCAGGCACTTCGACACGGCCGATGCGTACGGCGGCGGGCGCAGCGAACAGGCGATCGGCCGCTGGATCGCGTCGCGCGGAGTGCGGCCGCTGCTGACGACCAAGACGTATAACCCGATGAGCGCGGGCGCGGATCACGGCCTGGCGCCGGAGCGGATCGGTCGCCAGCTCGAGTCGAGCCTCGAGCGGCTGGGGGTCGAGCGGGTCGACCTGTACCTCGCGCACGAGTTCGACCCGGACGTGTCGCTCCACGAGTCGCTCGGCGCCTTCGAGGAGCTGGTCGGCGGTGGCCGGATCGGCGCCTACGGGGTGAGCAACTTCAACGCTTCAGCGCTTCGCGACGCGCTGGCTGCGGGGGCGCCCGTCGCGGTCCAGAACTCGTTCTCGCTGCTGGAGCGCGGCGATCAGGACGCCGTGCTACCGCTGTGCTACCGAGAGGCTCTCGGCTATCTCGCATTCAGTCCGCTCGGCGGCGGTTGGCTGACGGGCAAGTACCGCCGTGGCGAGCCGTTCCCGGCAGGATCGCGGATGACGCAGCGGCCGGAGCCATACGAGTCGCTGCTCGTGGAGCGGACCTTCGACGCGCTCGAGGCGCTGGAGGCGTTCGCCGCCGGGCGCGGGATGTCGATGGCGGGAGTGGCGCTCGCGTGGCTGCTCGGCGATGATCGTGTGACGCAGATCGTCGTCGGGCCGGGCCGTCCCGAGCAGCTGACGCCGGTTCGCGAGGCGCTGGAGCAGCCGTTGAGTGTCGATGAACGAGCGGAGGTCGAGAGGATGTTCGCCTGATGCGTGTGCTGATGCTCAGCCATGAGGACGTGGTAACCGCGCTGCCGCCGGCGCAGTGCGCCGAGGCGATGGCAGAAGTGCTTGCGGCGCGCGCGCGGGGCGAGGCGCACATGCCGCTGCGCTCGATGATGTGGCCGCCGTCGGCGCCGGGATTGATGGGGCTGATGCCGGGCTGGCGCGGCGGCGCCGACCCGGTCTACTCGCTCAAGGTGGTGTGCGTGATGCCCGGCAATCCCGCCCGCGGGCTCGACGCCCATCAGGGGATCGTGGCGCTGTTCGACGACGAGACCGGCAGGCCGACGGCGATCCTCGACGCGTCGGCGGTGACGGAGATCCGCACGGCCGCGGTGACCGCCGTCGCGACGCGACTGCTGGCCCGTGAGGATGCGCGCGTGCTGGCGATCCTCGGGGCGGGTGTGCAGGCGCGCGCTCATCTGCGCTCGCTGGCGCCGGTGCGGGAGTTCGAATCCGTGCGCGTCTACTCGCGAACCAGGGATCACGCGCAGGCGCTTGGCTCTCCGACGCGGACGTGGGGGCGGTCGTCGCAGACAGTGCCGAGGACGCAGTTCGCGGCGCCGACGTGGTCGTGACCGCGACCAGTTCGCGCGAGCCGGTGTTGGAGCAGGCGTGGCTCGGACCCGGCGTGCACGTCAACGCGGTTGGCGCGAGCACGCCGACGGCACGCGAGCTTCAGACCGAGACGGTCGCGGCCAGCGCGCTGTTCTGCGACAGCCGGGAGTCGCTCGAGGACGAGGCCGGGCGAGTTTCAGCTCGCGGTCCGGGAAGGACGGATCTCCGGGCTGGAGCACGTCCGGGCCGAGCTCGGCGACGTGCTCGCCGGGTTTGCACCAGGACGGGAGCGACGACCGGCAGCAGACGCTGTTCCGCTCGCTCGGGCTGGCGGTCGAGGACCTGGCGGCGGCCCAGCTCGCGGTCGCGAACGCGCGCCGCCAGGGGCTCGGGACCGAGGTCGAGCTATGACCGCGGCCGAGGAGCTCCGAGCATGATCGCGCTGGCGGAGATCGAGGCCGCCCGAACACGGATCGCCGACGTGGCGGTTCGCACGCCGCTGGTGCGGCTGCGGGTCGACGATGCGCCGGCGGAGATCTACCTCAAGCTCGAGACGCCTGCAGCCGATCAACTCGTTCAAGATCCGCGGCGCGGCCAACGCGATCCGCAGCGCGCCGGAAGCAGCGCGACGGGCGGGGCTGGTCACCGCCAGCGCCGGGAACATGGCGCAGGGCGTGGCGTGGGTGGCGCGCGAGCTCGGGCTGCCGGCGACGATCGCGGTGCCCGAGCACGCGCCGGAGGCGAAGCTGGCAGCGATCGCGCGGCTCGGCGGACACGCGATCAAGTTCCCCTACGACGAGTGGTGGGACGCGATCGTGACGAGCCGCGTCGACGGCGTCGAGGGGCTGTTCGTGCACCCGGTCCAGGACGAGGCGGTGATGGCCGGGAACGGCACGATCGGGCTGGAGGTCCTCGAGGACCTGCCCGACCCCGACGCGGTCGTGATCCCCTACGGCGGGGGCGGGCTGACGGTCGGGATCGCGAGCGCGATCAAGGCGCTGCGCCCGCAGACGAAGATCTACACCGCCGAGCCCGCGACCGGCGCCGCGCTCGTCGCGGCACTTGCGGCCGGCGGCCCGGCGGACGTCGACTACGAGCCGTCGTTCGTCGACGGCGCGGGCAGCCGCCGGGTGCTCGACACGATGTGGCCGCGGGTCGCGCCGCTGGTCGACGAGGCGTTTGCGGTGCCGATCCCCGACGCGGCCGCGGCGGTGCGGACGATCGCCGAGCGGGTGCGGGTGATCGCCGAGGGCGCGGGCGCGCTCGCCTGCGCCGCGGCGCTCGCGGGCCGGGCCGGGTCAGGCAAGGTCGTGTGCATCGTCTCGGGTGGCAACATCGACCTGGGAAGGCTGGCTTCGATCCTCTCAGGAGGGAACGGATGACCGATGCTGCACGCCCCCGTGCTTCCGGGCCGCGGCGCGAGTGACTACGAGCGCTACCTGCGCACCGACGAGCTCCTGTCACTGCAGAAGACGACCGAGGAACGGGTCCACCACGACGAGCTGCTGTTCCAGACCGTGCACCAGTCCTCGGAGCTGTGGCTGAAGCTGGCGGCGAGCGAGGTCGACGAAGCGGCCGACGCACTCGAGCACGACACCGTGGCACCGGCGCTGCGCCTGCTCCGCCGCGCGGTGCTGTGCCTCCAGTACATAACCACGCAGCTCGAGATGCTCAACCAGATGGACCCGTGGGAGTACCAGCAGATCCGGGTCGTGCTCGGGCACGGCAGCGGCTTCGATTCGCCCGGCTTCCGCCGGCTTCCCCACGTCACCCTGCGGGTCGGGAAGGCGTTCGAGGAGCTGCTGGCCAAGGCCGGCCTCGACCTTGCCGGGCTCTACCAGCACGGCCGCGAGCATCGAGGAGCTCTACCAGCTCGCCGAGCTGCTGACCGAGTGGGACGAGCGGATCTGGGTCTGGCGCTTCCGCCACTACACGATCGTCGCCCGCGCGCTCGGGGAGGAAACGATCGGCACCCAGGGCACGCCGGTGCAGGTGCTGGGCAAGCTGATCGCCCAGCGCCAGCTGCCGAAGCTGTGGGACGCGCGCAGCCGGCTGGTGGAGCTGTTCGACGCCGAGCGGGAGCTCGGGGGGTAGCGGGCTCGGCCCGTGGGTGGGCGCGGAACTCGCCTGGCGTCAACCGCCCGGCGCGGAACTCGTCTGGTGTCAACCGCCCGGGCGCGCCGCCTCGAGCGCGGCCACGAGCCGGTCGACCTCCTCGGCCGTGTTGTAGTGGATGAAGCCGAGCCGGACCGCGTCGTGCTCGTAGCCGAGCCGCTTGTAGAGGTCGAGCGAGTACCAGGAGTCGTGCGCCCAGACGCCGATCTGCTGGTCGGCCAGCTGCTGGGCGACGTCGGCTGCCGGGACGCCGTCGACGTTGACCAGGAACGTCGGCACGCGGCCCTCCATCGTCGGCAGCCCGTAGACCGTCACCCTGTCCGAGACGCGAACGAGGAACCGCTCGCCGAGCGAGCGCTCGTAGGGGACGATCGCCTCGAAGCCGCCGATCGAGTCGAGGTAGTCGATCGTGGCGTTGAAGCCCGCGAGCAGCTCGTAGGGCTGCGTGCCGGTCTCGAACCGCCGCCCGAGCGGGTCGTTCGGCGCCGGGCGCGCCTTGTAGGGCCGCCAGGTCTCGAGCACCGAGGCGCGGCCGTAGGCGATGCCGAGGTGCGGGCCGCAGAACTTGTAGGGCGAGCAGATCAGCACGTCGGCGTCGATCGCGCGGACGTCGATCGGCTCGTGCGCGGCGTAGTGGACCGCGTCGATCCAGGCGAGCGCGCCCGCCGAGTGCGCGAGCTGGCAGACCCGGCGGCGTCGACGACCGTGCCGATCGCGTTCGAGGCCCAGGCGAACGCGACCACGCGCGTGCGCGGGCGAGAGCTTGAGCAGCCAGGTCGTCGTAGTCGAGCGTCGTGTCGGGGCGCAGCTCGATGTGCTTGACGACGAGGTCCTGGTCGTGCGCGAGCTCGAGCCACGGGGCGACGCCGCCGTCGTGGTCCAGCGGAGGAGACGAGGATCTCGTCGCCGGCCTCGAAGTCCCGCCCGGCGGTGCGCGACAGCGTCGAAGTCCAGCGAGGTCATGTTCGGGCCGAAGATCACCTCGTGGGGCTCGCAGCCGAGGAACCGCGCCGCGCGCGGCTCGGCCTGCTCGAGGATCTCCTTGACGCGCAGGCTGGTCGCGTAGACGGCGCCGAGGTTGGCGCTCGCCTCGCGCAGCGCGCGGGCGATCGCGTCGCCGACCTCGTCGGGGACCTGCGAGCCGCCGGGGGCGTCGAGGAAGGCGAAGCCCGATCTGCAGCGAGGAGAACCGTCCGCGGACGGCGTCGACGGCGAGCTCGCTCAGGACTTCGGCCATCAAGGCTCCTCTGGTCTGTCGTTGCACCGCTAACCAAATCGCAAAGCTGTGCGGCCTTGCGCGCGCGGCCGCCCAGTGATTTGATCACGCCTGGCACATCAACTCCTCGGCTCGGGCAACTGTTTACTGATACCGAGCATCGAGACGACGAGTCAGGAGGGGCGCTTGAGCATTCGCGTGACCCGCAGCGCGCAGGCCAGCTGGCAGGGAACCGTACCCGAAGGCGGCGGCCGGATCGCGCTGGGCAGCGGCGCGTTCGAGGGGCCGTTCACGCTCAAGGCGCGGGTCGAGGACGTCGAGCGGGCGACCAACCCCGAGGAGCTGATCGGCGCCGGCGCAGGCGGGCTGCTTCACGATGTCGCTCGCGAACCTGCTCGAGCGAGGCGGGCCACCCGCCGGCCGACCTGCGGACGACCGCCGCGTGCGGCTCGAGCAGCTCGAGACCGGCTTCAGCGATCACGCGCATCGAGCTGAGCACGGTCGGCGACGTGCCCGGCGTCGACGAGGCCGACGTTCGTGCAGCTCGCCGAGCAGGCGAAGGCGACGTGCCCGGTGTCGCGCGCGCTGGCCGGGACCGAGATCACGCTCGACGGCGAAGCTGTCATCCAGCGTGCACTAAGACGGCATTGACCGGGAGAAGCTGAATATGGGAGGGTGGCGCGCGACCGTGAACCTCGAGCAGACAGGTGCTCGAGTGTCGCTCCCGGCGCGCAGGTGCCTGCGTGAGACGGGGGACGCCGAGGAGGTGCTGTTCGTGCTCGCGGGCGCCGGCACGCTGAAGCTCGCGGGCCAGGAGCACGAGCTCGAGCCCGAGAGCGGCGCGTACCTCGCGCCGGGCGAGGGCTACGAGCTCGACGCAACGCCGGGCGCACGACCTGCGGCTGGTCGCGTCCGGATTCCGCAGTCCGCCGAGGCGAGCCCAGACGCCCGGCAAAGCCGGACGGTCGTGCGCCGGCTCGCCGAGCAGGAGGCGCAAGACGCCACGGCTGCGCGCGAGTTCCGGATCGTCGCCGACCCGACCACCGGCCTGCGCTCGGCGACCCAGTTCGTCGGCTACATCCCGACGACGCGCGCGCCCGACCACTTCCACACCTACGACGAGGTGATCTACGTGCTCGACGGCGAGGGCGTCATGCACGTCGACGACTCCGAACAGCCGCTGGCCGCCGGCTCGTCGATCCAGCTGCCGGCGCGGACCGTCCACTGCCTCGAGAACACGGGCGCGGACGTGATGCGCGTCGTCGCCGTGTTCCGGCCCGCCGGCTCGCCGGCGGCCGCCTACTACCCGGACGGCACGCCGGCGTATGCCGGCGCGCCGACCATGGCGGCGTCGTAAGCCACATCGAGCACTCCAGAGGAGGAGCACACATCGATGAAGGTACGGACCTTAGTCGCCGCGTTGGCGCTCGCCGCATGGCGTGGCGGGCTGCGGGAGCAGCAGTAGCAGTAGCAGCAGCGCCAGCAGCAGCGCTGCCGCCAGCAGTAGCAGCGGCAGTGCCAGCAGCGCCAGCGGCACGAAGTGCAAGGCGTCGATCGCGATCGAGGGGCCGTTCACCGGTCCGGTCGCGCAGGTCGGCCTCGAGCAGCTGCACTTCGCGCAGCTGGCCGTCGCCAATGACAACAAGGCCAACGGCACGAACGTCACGCTCGGCCAGGACGACACGCAGCTGACGCCGTCGATCGCGACGACCAAGACGCAGGCGATCATCGCCTCGAACGCGGTCGCCGTGGTCGGACCCGCCGGCAGCCAGGAGGTCGAGGCCGTCGGTCCGCTGTTCGGCAAGGCCGGGATGGCGTTCGTCTCCGGCTCGGCGACGCTGCCGGCGCTCGCCACCAGCGGCGCGAACCCGACGTTCTTCCGCGTCGTGCCGGACGACGACGTCCAGGGGCCGCAGGACGCCAACTACATCGTCAACCACCTGCACCCCAAGGCCGTGCTGATCATCGACGACGACGAGGCCTACTCGCAGGGCCTGGTCAAGGTCGATGATCCCGATCCTCCAGAAGGCGGGAATCACGGTCAACCACCAGACGCTACAACGGCACCGACACCGGCGCGACGCTCGCGAACGCGCTCTCGTCGCTGGTCACCTCGCAGTTGAACTCCGACTGACGGCGTGACGGTGCTGCCGTGGCAGGCGGCCGCGAACGCCCAGCAGTTCGGGCTCGACGCCCAGCAGCAGGGCAAGACGACGATCCTGTTCGGCACCGACGGCACCAACTCGCCCGTCGCAGTTCAAGATCCCGGGCAGCTACGTGTCGAACTTCGGCCCCGACATCTCGACGTCGACGAGCGCCGCTGGACAAGTCGATCGTCACGGGCGTCGCGAAGTACGGCCCGTACGGCGCGTTCGGCGTGCCGACCTACGAGGCGACCGACGTCGTGATGAAGGCGATCGCGTCGGTCTGCAAGTCGGGCAAGACGCCGAGCCGCTCGAACGTGCTGGCGGCGATCAAGACGACCAACATCCCGGCGTCCGCGAACCCGCTCGGACATGCCGATCGCGTTCACCAGCACACGGCGACCTCGCCGGCAAGCTACGGCTACCTGTTCCACATCAACAGCGCGGGCAAGTACGTCGAGATCCCGCCGAAGTGATCGCAGATAACGCGTGACGGATCACGTCTGACGGTTCGACGGCGCCGCTCGCGCAATCCGCGGGCGGCGCCGTCGGACTTCAAGAGCTGTAGTAACGGCCCCGCACACGTGCAGGTCTTCATCCAAACCATCGTCAACGGCCTGGTCACCGGCTGCCTCTACGCGCTGATCGCGCTCGGCTACTCGATGGTCTACGGCGTGCTGAAGCTGCTCAACTTCGCCCACGGCGACCTCTACATGGTCGGCGCGTACATCGGCTACTTCGTGATCCAGTGGTTCGGCGGCCCGAACGCGCTGGCGATCCCGGTGCCGCTGCTGGTCCTGATCATGATGCTGCTGGCCGGCGGTCGGGGTCGGCGTGCTCGGCGTCGCGATCGAGCGCTTCGCCTACCGGCCGCTGCGAGACGCGCCGCGGATCGCGCCGCTGATCACGGCGCTCGGCATCTCGTTCATGCTCGAGAACACGGTGCTGCTGCTGTTCGGCGGCTTCACCCGCAGCTACAAGACGCCGAGCTTCATCTCGTTCAACGAGCGGGATCCACATCGGCGGCGTGAACATCGACTCGGTGCAGATCACTGATCATCGTCGTCAGCGTCGTGATGATGCTCGGCCTGCGTCAGCTCGTCGAACCGCACGACGCTCGGCAAGTCGATGCGCGCGGTCGCCTCGGACCGCGAGGCGGCCGAGATGCTCGGCATCAACGTCGACCGCACGATCGCGCTGACGTTCTTCATCGGCTCGGCGATGGCCGGCGTGGCCGGCGTCATGTCCGGGCTGGCGTTCAACCAGATCTCCAACACGATCGGCTTCCTCGCCGGTCTGAAGGCGTTCACCGCCGCCGTCGTCGGCGGCATCGGCAGCATCCCCGGGGCGATGATCGGCGGCCTGTTCATCGGGCTGTGCGAATCGTTCACGGCCTCGCTACATCTCGACCCAGTACACCGACCTGATCGTGTTCGGGATCCTGATCGCGACGATGCTGATCCGCCCGACCGGGATCTTCGGTCAGCCGCCGCTGCAGAAGGTGTGACGGAATGCCAGGCATCGGCGTCGACGAGTGGGTCGCACGCTCCGGGGACCGTCGCGATCAGGGATCGGGCTGGCGCAGGCAGCTCGCGCGCGCTCGACGCAGCGCGATCGGCTGGTGGCCGCGCCTGGGGCTCGCGACGGCCGTCGGCCTGGTGTTCGGGCAGCTGCGGCCCGAACGTGAACATCGAGCAGGTCGCGTTCAACTGCATGCTGTACGCGATGCTCGCGCTCGGGCTCAACATCGCCGTCGGCTGGGCCGGCCTGCTCGATCTCGGCTACATCGCCTTCTTCGGCTTCGGCGCCTACGGCTACGCGATGTTCTCTCGACGCGCTCGGCACCGGCGGCCGGCGGTGATCCACCTGCCGACGATCGAGACGATCCCGATCGTGCTCGTCGGCGCCGGGATCCTCGGGGTGCTGATCGGCCTGGTCGCGCTGCGGCTGTCGGGCGACTACCTGGCGATCGTGACGCTGTTCGTCGGTCAGGCGTTCGTGGAGATCGTCAACAACGTCGACCCCAGCACGCTCGGCGGCGTCAACGGGCTGTTCGGCCTCGACCCGTTCCACGGCTTCGGTGGCCAGATCACGACGACGCTCGGCTACTACTACGTCGCGCTGGTGATGGTGGTCGTGTTAGCCGCGGCGCTGCACCTGCTCGACACCTCGCGCACCGGCCGCGCCTGGCGAGCGCTGCGCGACGATCCGCTCGCGGCGGAGGCGATGACGATCCCCGTCAACACGCTCAAGGTGATGGCGTTCAGCTTCGGCGCGATCGTCGGCGCGCTCGCGGGGACCGTGTTCGCCGCCCAGCAGTCGACCGTGTTTCCGACCAACTTCACCGCCAACATCCTGATCCTGATCTACGCCTGCCTGGTGCTCGGCGGCGTCGGCAGCATCGCCGGCGCGATCCTCGGCGGGATCGTCGTGACCGCCGCGGAGCAGATGCTCTCGAGCCCGACCGACGCCGCCTACCTGTTCTACGGCCTGATCCTGCTCGCGCTGCTGGTCAAGGTGCGGCCGTGGCGCTACCTCGTGCTGCTGTTGCCCGCGCTGGTGGCGTTCGGGTTCGCGATGCACGCGATCGTCGGCGCGATCTCGAGCTCGGCCGTGGCGGGGTCGCCGGGCCGGGCGGCTGGATCGGTTCCGCCGTGAGCAACTGGGTGATCGTGCCCGCCAAGCCGGGCACGTACGGCAACATCCTGTTCGTCCTGATGATCATCCTGCTGATCGTCCTCGTCCGCCTGCGGGGGACCACTCGCCTGATCGCGATCGTCCCGACCGTCTACGTCGCGGCCTGCTGCTGGGAGGCGCGGCTGATCGTCAACCCGTCGATCACGACGCAGATCATGATCGGAGCGATCCTGATCGTGACGATGGCCGCCCGGCCCGCGGGCCTGCTCGGCAAGCGCAGCGTGGAGATCGTCTGACCATGCCGCTGCTCGAGCTCGACAAGGTGTCGCTGTCGTTCGGCGGGCTGCGGGCGCTCTCGGAGCTCGACCTGCACGTCGAGGAGAACGAGGTCGTCAGCGTGATCGGGCCCAACGGCGCCGGCAAGACGACCGTGTTCAACGTCATCACCGGCGTCTACGAGCCGACCGACGGCGACGTCCGCTTCGCGGGCCAGAGCATCGCCGGCAAGCGCCGCACAAGATCACCGACCTGGGGATCGCGCGCACGTTCCAGAGCCTGCGGCTGTTCCTGAACATGTCGGTGAAGGAGAACGTCAAGTCGGCGACCTACGGCCAAACGCACGCCACGCCGATCGAGTCGATGCTGCGCCTGCCGCGAGCGCGCCGCGAGGAGCGCGAGGTCGACGCGCTCGCCGAGGAGGTGCTGTCGTTCTTCGGCGAGCGGCTGAACGGCTACCGCTGGGACCAGCCGGCCTACTCGCTCTCCTACGCGAACCGCCGCCGGCTCGAGATCGCGCGCGCGCTCGCGACCAGGCCCAAGCTGCTGCTGCTCGACGAGCCGGCCGCCGGGATGAACCCGAACGAGACCCACGAGGTCACCGAGCTGATCGGCGACCTGCGCGACGAGCGCGGAGTCGCGATCCTCGTGATCGAGCACGACATGCACGTCGTCGAGGGCATGCTCGGACCGCGTCATCGCGCTCGACCACGGCGTCAAGATCGCCGAGGGGAGCTTCGATGAGGTCGCCAACCACCCGGCGGTGGTCGAGGCCTACCTCGGGCGCGACCCCGAGGCGCTGGCGGAGGCCTGATGGGCGACCCGCTGCTGAGCCTCGACGACGTCACCACCTACTACGGGCAGATGCGGATCCTCGAGGGGATCTCGCTGAGCGTCGGCGAAGGCGAGCTCGTCTGCCTGCTCGGCGGCAACGCGTCGGGGAAGTCGACCACGCTGAAGACGATCCTCGGCATCGTCCGCCCCCGCGCCGGCCGCGTGCTGCTCGGCGGCGAGGACGTGACCCAATGGCCGGTCGCGCAGCGGATCGCCAACGGGCTCGCGATCGTGCCCGAGAACCGGCGGCTGTTCGGGCAGATGACCGTGCGCGAGAACCTCGAGCTCGGCGCGGTGCTCCAGGACGGGACGACCTTCGAGCAGGACCTCGAGCGCGTCCACACGCTGTTTCCCCGCCTCCAGGAGCGTCGCGAGCAGCTCGCCGGCACGCTCTCGGGCGGCGAGCAGCAGATGGTCGCGATGGGCCGGGCGCTGATGTCGCGCCCGCGCATGCTGCTGATGGACGAGCCCTCGATGGGCCTCTCGCCCGCGCTCGTGCAGCAGAACTTCCGGATCATCAAGGAGGTCCACGAGTCGGGCGTGGCGGTGCTGATGGTCGAGCAGAACGCGACGATGGCGCTGTCGATCGCCGACCGCGGCTACGTGCTCTCGACCGGCGAGATCGTGCTCGAGGGACCGGCGCGCGAGCTGCTGCACCACGAGGACCTCAAGCGGGCCTACCTCGGGCGGTGAGCCGGGACCGCGCGCAAGCGCTCGACGCGGCTGACCCGCTGCGCTCGTTCCGCGAGCGGTTCGTGATCGACGACGAGCTCATCTACCTCGACGGCAATTCGCTCGGGTGCCTGCCGCGCGCGGCGCTCACCCGGCTGCAGCACGTCGCCGAACACGAATGGGGCTCACGCGGGGTGCGCGCCTGGGAAGAAGGCTGGATGGAGATGCCCGAGCGGATCGGGGACGCGCTCGGCGAGGCGGCGCTCGGAGCCGCGCCGGGGCAGGTGGTCGTCGGTGACTCGACCACGGTCTGCTTCTACAAGCTCGCGTGGGCCGCGCTCGACGCGCGGCCCGAGCGGCACGTGATCGTGATTGACAGCGACAACTTCCCCACCGACCGGTACGTGGTCGAGGGCCTGGCGGACGCACGTGGTGCCTCGGTCGCCTGGCTGCGCTCCGATCCGACGGCGGGGCCGACGCCGGAAGCGCTCGCCGCGATGATCGACGAGCGCACCGCGCTCGTGACCTTCTCGCATGTCTCGTATCGCTCAGCGCACATCGCCGCAATGGCGCAGATCAACGAGCTCGCGCACGGGGTCGGGGCGCTGACGCTGTGGGATCTCAGCCACAGTGCCGGGTCGGTGCCGGTCGCGCTCGACGACGACGGCGCTGACCTGGCGGTCGGCTGCAGCTACAAGTACCTGAACGGCGGCCCGGGGGCGCCCGCGTACATGTACGTGCGCCGCGAGCTGCAGCCGGGGCTGCGCCAGCCGATCTGGGGCTGGCTAGGCCGGCGCGAGCCGTTCGCGATGGAGCCCGGGTACGTGCCGGCCGCAGGCGTGCGGTCGATGCTGTCCGGTACGCCGCCCGTGCTCGCGCTGAGCGCCGTGCAGGAGGCAGTAGCGCTCGTCGCCGAGGCCGGGATCGAGCGGATCCGCGCGAAGGGGATCGCCTTGACCGAGCTCGCCATCTCGCTGATCGACGAGCGCCTGGCGCAGTTCGGCGTGTCGGTGGCCTCGCCCCGGGATGCCGAGCGCCGGGGCGCCCACGTGGCGCTCGCGCACGAGGACGCCCGGGCGCTGTGCGACGCTCTGATCGAGCGCGGCGTGATCGTCGACTTCCGCCGCCCGGACGTCATCCGGTTCGGACTCTCGCCGCTGACGACGCGGTTCGTCGACGTGTGGGACGGAGTCGAGGCGCTGCGGGCCCTTACGGCGTGAGCGTCAACATCGCCGCGCTCGCGGGCGGGAGCTTGAACACGTAGTCGCCGGCGACCGGAGTCAGCGTCACCGCCCGCTCGGGCGGGAGTACGCCGGTGGTGGTCTCCGAA
The DNA here is from genome assembly GCA_963769695.1 of uncultured Solirubrobacterales bacterium. Taxonomy (GTDB): domain Bacteria; phylum Actinomycetota; class Thermoleophilia; order Solirubrobacterales; family Solirubrobacteraceae; genus Palsa-465. The sequence goes on from CAVYMX010000009.1 coordinate 283,271, forward strand.
CCGAAGGTCTGACCCCCGAGCGTGACGTTCTGTTTGGCGCGGACGCCCGTCGAGCGCAGCCGCATCAGCGTCGCGGAGCTGTAGCCGGCTGGGGCGCGTATGGCCATGTAGCGGCTATGGGCCGTGGCCTTGTTGATCAGCACGACCCTGATCTGGCCGTTCGTCGCGCGGGTCGCCCAGACCGCCACCTTGGTGACAGTCGGCGGCGAGGTGTGAAGCAGCACCGATCCGGGGGGCGCGGCCTGTGCGAACAGCAGCAGCCCGTAGTACTCGGGCGCCACGAACGCCGACCACACGCCGCCCACGTGCCGGAAGTCGAACAGCCCGTAGCTGGCGCCCGGGAAGGTGTGGATGTTGACGCCGTCGACGCCGACGCGGGCCATCTGAAACAGCGTGTCGATCACCCACAGCGCCGAGGCGAATGTGTCGCTGACACCGCGCTTACCACCGCACGCGACGCTGTTGAGCTCGTCGATCCGGAGCCGGCGCCCGGCTGCGTGGGCCGCGAGTACGTACTGCTTGACCGAGTTGGCCAGGCCCCCAGAGGACGACGCCGCGAGCAGGTGCTTGATCGTGGGATACATGGGGTCGCCGGGCGAGGTGAAGCATCGCTCGAGCGGATAGCGGTGCAGCGTCACCAGCCCGAGCCTCGGCTCGGCGGCGATGAAGTGCTTCAGATGCGGGGCCCAGGTCAGGACCCCGGTGGTCGGGCCGGCGAGCGGGAGTGGCGGCATCACCCGGGCGAACCGGGTGAAGTCCTGCGTGAACGCGGGCAGGTGGTAGGAGGCCGGCCGTCCGTTTACTCTGCTCCCGTCGGCGGCGCGGTAGTAGGTGAAGGAACCCCAGAGCTCGGGCTCGTTGCCGAGTTCGAGCGTCTGCACCGCGCCCGGTCCGATTCCGGATACAAGCGCCCGCGCCTCCGCCGAGGCCAGCGGCAGGCTGTCCGCCTCGAGGTTGATCCCGGGGATCACGTGCGCGCCGGTCGAGCGGGATAGGGCCCGCATAACGGCCAGCCAGCGGCGCGTGAGCGTGAACGTCACGCCGCCTGGAGTGCTCATCCCCCGAACCGGCCACCAGGTCGAGTCCGCGCTATTGCCGCCGATCCGCAGCACCGGCGGCTGCCCCGGAGCGAGCTGGCGGATCAGCTGCACGAGCACCGGGTTGACTGCACTCGGACTGCGGCCGGCGTAGCCGAGAACGGCGTTGTATTCGAGCGACAGGCCGATGAAGCCCCCAGAAACCGGCCTCGACAGGGCGCTGGGGCCAAGCGTGATGACGTCGGTCCCGGCCGGTACGACGGTCAGCTGCGCCGCGTTGCGCGCGTCATCGGGCTTGCCGGTCGCGGTGTCCGAACTCGAGTCCGAGCCGAGGCTGACGGCGACGATCACGGCAGCGGCGAGCGCAAGCGCAGCGACGATCCCGAGCAGCTGGCGGCGAGTTGGCCTGCTCATCCGCGGGCCAGTGTGGCGAGTTCGGCGCTTTTCCGTCGTGACGGTGCTGCGAAAGCCACACCAAACAGGCCCGCGCGAGCGGGCCCCTCAATAAGTAGTGTGCGCCCGTGGACGCGCTCGAGGTTGACACGCCGCACGGCCCGGCGCGGGTGACGCTGTCGGACGTCGAGCGGCCGGTCGGGGCGCTCGTGCTCGGGCACGGGGCCGGTGGGGGAGTGGGGGCTCGGGATCTGGTCGCGGCGGCGGGCGCCGCGCGGTCGGTTGGGCTTGCGGTGGCGTTGGTCGAGCAGCCCTACCGGGTCGCGGGGCGGCGGTCGCCGGCGCCGGCGGGGCAGCTCGACGCCGCGTGGGTCGCGGTGGTGTCGTGGCTGTCCTGTGGTGCCTTTGCCGGGCTTGCGCTGGTGTGTGGGGGCCGTTCGTCCGGGGCGCGGGTCGCGTGCCGGACGGCCGCCGAATGCGGCGCGGCGGGGGTGCTGTGCCTGGCGTTTCCGGTTCATCCGCCGGGGCGGCCAGAGAAGTCGCGGCTCGAGGAGCTGGACGGCGTGCACGTGCCGGTGCTGGTCGTGCAGGGCGCTTCTGACCCGTTTGGGATGCCTCCGGCGGGTCGTTTGCGCCAGGTCGTGACAGTTCGCGGGAACCACAGCCTGAGCGGCGATCTGGGGGCGCTCGGGGAGGCGGTGGCTGGATGGTTGCCGAGCATTGTTGGGAGCGCTAAGCCTGGATCCCGCCGCCGTCGATCACGAGCGCCTGACCGGTGATCGCGGCGGCCGCGTCCGAGGCGAGGTAGACGACCGCCTCCGCGACCTCGCCGGGCTCGAGCAGGCGATTCAGCGGCGACTGGGCCGCGAGTGCGTCCTGCGCCTGCTGCTCGGTCCGGCCGGTCTTCTCGACGATGTTGTGGATCGCGCGGTCGGTCAGTTCGGTGCGCACGAACGTCGGGCAGACGGCGTTGACGCGTACCCCGGTGCCCCTGAGCTCGGCGGCGACAGCGCGGGTGAGTCCGACGACGGCGTGCTTGGAGGCGGTGTAGGCGGCCGTGTAGGGCACGCCGACCCGGCCGGCGGTCGAGGCGACCGTGACGATCGCGCCCCGGTTGCGCTGCGTCATCTGGGGGATGACCGCGCGCATGCAGAGGAACGGGCCGGTGGCGTTGACGTCGAGGTGGCGCTGCCAGCTTGTGAGCGAGGTCGCCGCGAGGCGGGCAGACTCGCCGATGCCGGCGTTGTTGACGAGCACATCGACCTGGTTGATCTGCCCGAAGGTGCGGCTGACAGCTTCCTCGTCGGTGACGTCGCAGACGTATGCGCGCGCGTTCGTGGCGGTTTGCAGGGCGGTCAGCGCCGGCTCGTCGCGGCCGAGCGCGATCACCTCGTCGCCGAGCTGGGTGAACTGCTCGACGATCGCGCGGCCGATGCCCTTGGCGCCGCCGGTGACGACGACCGTTCGGCTCATCCGGTGAGGGCCGGCATCAGCTTCTCCATCTGCGCCAGCCGTTCCGGATAGCGGCCGACGAGGAACTGGAGGCCCACGTGCTCGACACCGATCTCAGCGAATCGCTCGAGTGCATCCGCGATCTGCTCGGGGGTGCCGCGGAGGCGGTCCGGCTCCTGGGTCACGGGCCCCTCGGTCACCTCGACCGGGAGGCAGGTGTTCAGCTTGATCGCTTCAGGGTCGCGGCCGGCTTGGTGCGCGGCGGCGCGGACGTGGTCGAAGCGGGATTTCAGTTCTGTCGGTGTGACGCGGGCGAAGTAGGGAAACCAGGCGTCGCCGTAGGTGCCCGCGCGGGTTTGGGCCCCCCGGCTCTCGCCGCCGCACCAGATCGGGATCGGTGAGCTGTGGGCCTTGGGGTAGAAGGCGATGTCGTCGTAGCGGTAGTGGTCGCTTTCGAAGCTGCAATGGTCCTCGGTGAACAGGTTGCGCGCGACCTCGAGTTGCTCGTCGGCGACCCGGGCACGGTGCTCGTAGATCTCGGCGCGTCCCAGCGCCTCGAACTCCTCACGCATCCACCCGATCCCGACGCCGAGGATGAACCTGCCCTCTGAGAGCCAGTCGATCGTCGCGGCGACCTTCGCCCAATGGACCGGATCGCGGTAGGTGGTGACGAGCACGCTGACCCCGAGTCTGATGGTTTCGGTCACGCCGGCGAGGAACGCGAGTGCCGTCATCGACTCCAGGAACGGCTTCTCCGGCGGCACGATGAACGAGCCCGACCAGCTGTAGGCGTAATCGGTCTCGATCTTCCAGGGGATGATGATCCGGTCCGCGGCCCAGACCGTCGTGAACCCGAGGCGCTCCGCCGTCTCGGCGGCGTGGCGCAGGCCGGCTCTCGTACACGCAGCGCCGGAGACGGGGAGAAAGACTCCGAAATCCATGGCTAACAGGTCCCCGGGGTAGTGTGTCGAGCTTCGGGGGCGGGTGTCAAGATTCGGGTTAGCGCTGATGCTGGGCTCGGTCCTGATCTGGAGCGCAGGCGCGCTCCTTGCGTACGTGGTGGCGCTATGGCTGCTGAGCCTGCCGTTGCACGACGTCTCGATCGTCGATCCGGGGTGGGGGCTCGGGTTCGTGATCGTCGCGTGGATCGCGTTCGTGGTCGGGGACGGTTGCTTGGGGCGGCGCCTGCTGCTCGCCGTGCTGGTGTCGGTATGGGGTGTGCGGTTGTGCCTGTATCTGGTAGCCCGCAAGCTCCGCAGCCCGGGGGAGGATCCGCGCTACGGCGAGTGGCGCGCGCGTCACGGCGCCCGGTTTCCGCTCGTCAGCCTGGTCACGGTGTTCCTCCTCCAGGGGGTCCTGATCTGGATCGTGTCGCTGCCGGTGCAGGGGGCCGCGCCCCGGCCGCCGGGGCTCGGGGTGCTCGACTTCGTCGGGGTCGGCGTGTGGGCGATTGGGTTGCTGTTCGAGGCGCTCGGCGACTACCAGCTGGCGCACTTCAAGGCCGACGCCGCCAACCGAGGCCAGGTGATGGATCGCGGACTGTGGCGCTACACCCGCCACCCCAACTACTTCGGCGACTTCACGGTCTGGTGGGGGCTGTACCTGATCGCGGCATCGACCGGCGGTGCGTGGTGGACGGTGGTGGGGCCGCTGGTGATGTCGCTGCTGCTGATCCGGGTGTCGGGCAAGGGCCATCTCGAGGCCCGGATGATCGAGCGGCCCGGGTACGCCGAGTACGTGGCGCGGACGAGCGGGTTCTTCCCGTGGCCGCCGCGCGGTGGCGGAGGCCGGGGCGGTTGAGGGGCTGGGGAGCGGCGGGGGCGGGGGTGTCAGCAGTCTGACAATTTCACGTGCAGGTCCGGGGAACGGGGACAAACCGCGCGCGCCTGCTGGAGCTTGGCTACATAAGCATGTGGGGCATGCTTTTCTAACCGAGGTCGGCTGGGGATGAGGGCTTTGGGCCTTTAAGCATCTTCGGAGACGGATTTCGGCCCGCTCCGGCCCCTTCAGCTCAGTGGCCGAGCCACTTATGCAAGTCGCCCATCTCGCGCGGTTGATCCATTCCGCTCCCAGGCGCGAATAGGATCACGATGAAGATCGCGATCATCGGCTCCGGCGTGTCCGGGCTCGTTTGCGCTCACATGCTGCACGCCGATCACGAACTCGTCGTCTACGAGGCGGCGGCGTACCCCGGCGGGCACAGTAACACGGTCGACGTGGAGACCGGCGAGGGCGTCTGCGCCGTCGATACGGGCTTCATCGTCTTCAACGACCGCAACTACCCGTTGTTCGAGCGGCTGCTGGCCGAGCTCGGGGTCGCGACGCAGCCGTCGGATATGAGCTTTGGCGTCAGTGACGGCGCTGCGTTCGAGTACAGCAGCGCTTCGCTTGACGGCCTGTTCGCCCGGCGTCGCCATCTGCTGTCGCCGTCGTTCTATCGGATGATCGCCGAGGTCGGTCGCTTCCAGCGGGAGGCGCGGGCGCTGCTGCGCTCCGAGGCGGACCCGTCGCTGCGCGAATGGCTGTGGGAGCGCCGCTACTCGGAGGGGTTCGTCGAGCGGCTGATCGTGCCCCAGGCGTCGGCCGTGTGGTCCGCCGACCCCGACCAGATGTGGTCGTTCCCGGCGCGGTTCCTGTTCGAGTTCTTCGACAACCACGGGATGCTCGGGCTTCGCGGTCGCCCGCGGTGGCGGACGGTCGTCGGTGGATCGCGGATGTATGTCAACGCGATCGTCGCGCCGTGGCGGGCCCGGCTGCGGCTGTCGTGTCCGGTCGCGTTCGTGCGCCGGGAGGGGTCGGATGTGGTGGTCGGGTCTGCCTGCGGCGATGTCGAACGGTTCGACGCGGTCGTGTTCGCGACCCACTCAGACCAGGCGCTGGTGCTGCTGGATGATCCGACCCCGGTCGAGCGCTCGGTGCTCGGCGCGATTCGCTATCAGGACAACGAGGCCGTGCTGCACACCGACCGTGCGCTGCTGCCCCGGCGCCGGCGGGCGTGGGCGAGCTGGAACTACCACTTGGGGGGCGCCGCGGCTATGCCCGGGACGGCCCGGGTCACGCCTGCGCCCGGGGCGTCTCGGGAGGCGCCCGCGCCCGGGCAGACCCGGGTCACCTACCACATGAATCGGCTGCAATCGTTGCGGGCCGACCGGGAGCTGTGCGTCACGTTGAACCACTCCGACGCGATCGATCCGGCGCAGATCATCCGGACGTTCAGCTATGCCCACCCGGTATTCGACCGTGACTCGGTGGCCGCGGCGGCCCGCTGGGAGCAGATCAGCGGCCACAACCGCACGCACTACTGTGGCGCCTACTGGGGCTGGGGGTTCCACGAGGACGGGGTTCGCAGCGCCGTGCGAGTGGCGCGGGAAATCGGCGCACGGAGCGGGCAGCTGGTGGGTGTATGAGCGGTATGAGATCGAGCGCGGTGTATGAGGGGACGATTCGCCACCGCCGATTCGCGGTCCGAGGACACGAGTTCCGCCACCGGGTCGCGTTTGCGTATCTGGACTTGGATGAAGTGGGGGTGTCGGGACCGTCGCGGTTGCCGGGGTGCTCGCGCTTTCGCAGGCGCGACCATCTCGGCGACCCTGCGATCCCGCTCACGGATGCGGTCCGGGGAGTGGTGAAGACGCGGACCGGCGTGACGCTGGTGCCAGGGCCGGTACGCGTTCTCACCCTGCTCAGCCGGTTCGGCCACTGTTTCAATCCGGTCAGCTTCTATTACTGCTTCAGTGCCGATGACACTCTCGACGCGGTCGTGGCGGAGGTGACCAGCACGCCTTGGGCCGAGCGCCATGCGTATGTGCTGACCCGCTCCGGCCCCGGGTCGAACTCCGGCTCCGGCTCCGGCTCCGGGGGGGCGGTCCTACGTGGCGAGTTCGACAAGCGGCTGCACGTCTCTCCGTTCATGGCGATGGATCAGCGCTACACGTGGCACATGTCGGTGCCGGGTCCGACCCTGTCGGTGCACATCGCGAGCCACGAACACGGCCGGCCGGTGTTCGACGCGACGCTCGCGCTCAAGCGCACGCCGCTGAGCCGTGTGAGTCTCGCGCGTGTCACCCCGCCGGGCCGGGTGCTGGCCCTGATCTACGGCCATGCGCTCGCGCTGCGGCTGAAGGGCGTCCCCGTCCACCCGCGTCCGGAGGTGGCTGCGTGACACCGGCTGAGCGGACGGCGCGGGCGATCGGACTCGGGCTGCTGGCGCGAATGAGTACCGGTCAGCTGACGGTGGTCGAGGGCGGCCGGCGGCTTGTGTTCGGGAGCGGCTGTCCGCAAGCCACGGTTTGCATTCGGTCACCGCGCGCGTGGCCGGTGCTGCTGCGCGGCAGCCGCGGCCTCGCGGAGAGCTATATGGCAGGGCTGTGGGATTCGCCCGATCTGACTGCGGTCGTCCGGGTGGGGGCGCGCAACGTGTCCGCCCTCGACGAGTTGCGCCGGCGCCTGGCGCCGGTGCGGGTTCCGCTACAGGCGCTGCGCGGGATCCGCGCCCGCAACACGCGCGCCGGCAGCCGTCGCGACATCGCCGCGCACTACGACCTCGGCAATGAGCTGTTCTCGTTGATGCTCGACGAGACGATGATGTACTCGTGCGCGTACTTCCCGCGGCCCGGGGCGTCGCTCAGCGAGGCGTCGGCCGCGAAGCTGGAGCTCGTGTGCCGCAAGCTCGGCCTCGGTCCCGGTGACCATGTGCTCGAGATCGGAACCGGGTGGGGTGGATTTGCCGTTCACGCCGCGAGGCGGCATGGCTGTCGGGTGACGACGACCACGATCTCCCTCGAGCAGTACGAGTACGCGCGCGAGCGGGCGCGCGAGGCCGGTGTTGCCGACCGCGTCACCGTCCTGTGCCAGGACTACCGGGACCTGCGCGGGCGCTTCGACAAGCTCGTCTCGATCGAGATGATCGAGGCCGTCGGCTGGCGGGACATCCCGACATTCTTCGAACGGTGCTCGTCGCTGCTCGAGGCCGAGGGGGCGATGTTCCTGCAGTCGATCGTGATCGACGACCGCGCGTACGAGGTTGAGAAGGCCTCGCCAAGCTTCATCCGGACCTACATCTTCCCCGGCGGCAGCCTCCCCTCGCTCGAGGTGATCACTCGGTCTGTGGCGCGGCACACCGACATGCGTGCGGTCGGACTCGAGGATCTGACGCCCCACTACGTCGAGACGCTGCGGCGGTGGCGGGGGAACTTCGAGACCGCCGGCGCGCGGCTCGACGAGCTCGGTTACGACGATCGCTTCCGCCGGTTGTGGCGGCTGTACCTCGCGTACTGCGAGGCGGGGTTTGCCGAGCGGCGGATCGGAGTGGCGCAGATCGTGCTGGGGAAGCCCGGTTACGTCTCGGGCGGTCCGGGCGGCGAGCTTGCGCGCCCCTCGGCGGCGCGGAACATCGCTCGGGCGATGATCTCGCGCTGGATCTCGTACGCGCCCTCGTAGATGCGGGGGGCGCGGACCTCGCGGTAGAGGTGCTCGAGCGGGTGGCCATGCTCCAGCGCCAGCGCGCCGTGGAACTGGATCGCGGCGTCGACGGCCTCCTGCGCGATCTCGGTCGCGAGCAGCTTTGCCATCGCCGCGAGCGAGGGGTCGTGAATCTCGTCGTCGTGGGCCCGTGCGGCCTGGTGGACCAGCAGGCGCGCCGCCTGGGTGCGAGCCTCGAGGTCGGCGAGGCGGTGGGCGACGGCCTGGTGGTCCTTGAGGGGCTTGCCGAAGGTATGGCGTTGGAGTGCGTGGGCGGTGACGAGGTCGAGAGCCTGTCCGCGCCATCCCGATCGCGAACGCGCCGACGCGACGGGCGGAACAGGTCGAGCGTGCGCATCGCGACCTGGAACCCGTCGCCCGCCTGGCCGAGTCGCTGTTCGGCGCCGGCCGGGACGTCGTCGAAAATGAGTGAGCCGATCGCATGCGGGGCGAGCATCGCCTTGGGCTCGCCGGTCAGCGTGGTCGCCGGGGATCGCGAACGCGGTCATGCCGCCGCGCGGGGCGCGCGCGAACACGGTGTAGATGTCGGCCTCGGGCGCGTTGGAGATCCACAGCTTCTCGCCGGTCAGCCGGTAGCCGCCGGTCTCGGGGTCCGCGTCTGCGGTGAGCTCGATCGCGCGTGCGTCGGAGCCCGCGTCGGGTTCGGTCAGCGCGAACGCTGCCACCGCCGTGCCATGGGCGACCCGTGGGATCCACTCGGCTTTGACCGCTGGGGTGGCCGGCCTGGAGGATCGGGTAGGCGCCGAGGCCCTGGAGCGCGAACGCTGTCTCGGCCTCGGTGCAGATGGTCGCGCCAGCGCCTCGCGGATCAGGCAGAGCTCGATCGCGCTGGTCGCCGTGCGGGAACAGGTGGTCGAGCAGGCCGTGGTCCGCGAGCGCCCTGATCAGCGGGCGGTTGACGCGCCCGGGCTCGCCCTGGTCGGCGATCGGCCTCAAAGCTCGTTTGCCGCGAGCTGCTGCGTGCTGTCGTAGAGCTCGCGCTGCTCGTCGGTCAGGTGCAGGTCGAGCGCAGCGGTCACTGGCCGGCGTCGGTGGGGTGGCCGAGGTCGGCGATCCCCATCAGCTCGACCATCGCCTCGGGCTCGGACAGCTCCGTGACGCCGAACAGGCCCATCGCCGGATAGTGGCGGCCGAAGTGCTTCCGCCACGCTTGGCCGAGTTCGGGAGCGAGTCCGGTAGGCGGCGAACGTCGGTGACGAACACCTGCAGCGAGACGAGGTCCTCGTGGCTGCCCGCCGGCCGCGCGCAGCGCAGTGATCAGGTTGGCGGCGGCGGCGTCGAACTGCTCGGCGAGGGTCTCGCCGGCGCCGATCTGGCCGGCGAGGTAGACGGTGTTGCCGGCCTTGACGGCGTGGGAGAAGCCCCGCGGCTCGCCGAGCTCGGTCGAGTTGATGATCTCGTGGGGGTCACCGGCCGGTCCAGTCCGGTTTGCGGCCCTCGCTCCAGGCGTCGTAGAACTCGGCGAAGTCGTCGCTGTGCATCAGCAGCGCCTGGGTGATCGCCTCGAGCTCGATCGCGCTCGCCGAGCGCCATGTCGAGCTCGCGGGTGAGCAGCGCCTTGGTCGTGGAGTAGGCGAACGCGGGTCCGGTCGGCGAGGCGCCGGGCGAGCTCGTCCGCGTGGGCGCTGAGGTCGCTCGTCGGACGACGACCTCGGTCGCGAGTCCGATCTCGTACGCGCGGCTGCGCGTCGACCTTGTCGCCCAGCATCAGCAGCTCGGTCGCCCGGCCGAGCCCGACGATCCGCGGCAGCAGGTAGGCGGAGCCCATGTCCGCGCCCGAGCCAGCCCGACGCGCGTGAACAGGAACGCGAACGAGGCCGACTCGGCGAGGCATCCGGAAGTCGCACGCGAGCGCGATCACCGAGCCGGCGCCGGCGGCCACGCCGTTGACCGCCGCGATCACCGGCAGCGGGCACTCGCGCAGCGCCTTGACGACCTCGCCGGTCATGCGCGTGAACTCGAGCAGCTCGGCTGTCTCGCAGCTCCTGCAGTCGGCCGATGATCTCCTCGACGTCGCCGCCCGAGCAGAAGCCGCGGCCCTGGCCGGTGATCACCAGCACCTTGGCGTCGCCGCGCTGGGGCAGCTCGGCGAGCAGGTCGCGGAGGTCGGCGTACGCCTCGAACGTCAGCGCGTTGAGCTTGTCCGGGCGGTTGAACGTGATCGTCGCGACGCCGTCGCCGTCGACGGTGAAGTCGAAGTGCTTCCAGTCGCCGGTGAGCGGCGCGCACGCGCGATACGGGCTCATGCCAAGCGCGACGATACTCGACATAGGAGCCGGGAGCAATGTTATCCTTCCGATCTGGAGGAGCGTTGGTAGGCGACAGCCCGTACTGGAACCCGAAGACCGAGACGCTCGGCCGCGAGCAGCTCGAGGCGCTGCAGCTGGCCAAGCTGCGCGTCCAGTGTGAGTGGGCGTGCGGCGCGCAGCCCGCTGGTACCGGCGGCGATTCGCCGAGGCCGGCTTCGATGCCGCGACAGCTGCGCTCGCTCGACGATCTCCGGCGGCTGCCGATGCTGACCCGCGACGAGTGGATGGACTCGCAGTTCTCCGCGCCCGCCTTACGGGGAGATTCCGACGATCGACGGCGCGGGCGCGATCCGGGTGCACACCACCTCGGGGACGACCGGACGCGGGCCCGCTGCGCGCGCTCGACTCGCGCAAGGACTGGGCGTGGATCGCCGAGATGTGGGCCTACGCGCTCTGGGGTTGCGGCGTGCGGCCGTCCGACACCGCCTACATCGCGTTCGGCTACGGGTCGTTCATCGGCTTCTGGGGACTGCACTACGCGATGGAGAAGGTCGGGGTGCTGAACGTGCCCGGCGGCGCGCAGCCGACCGAGGCGCGCGTGCGTCAGATCGTCGACTTCGGCGCGACCGTCGTCGCCTCGACGCCGACGTACGCGCTGCGACTGGCCCAGGAGGCCTCGGTGCTCGGGATCGACCTCCGGGACTCGGCGGTGTCACGACTGATCCTGTCCGGCGAGCCGGCCGGCTCGATCCCGCAGACGAAGGCGCTGATCGAGGAGCAGTGGGGGGCGAAGGCGTTCGACACCGCCGGCATGACCGAGATCGGGACGATCATGGTGTTCGAGTGCACCGAGCAGCCGGGGGGCACGCACATCATCGAGGACCACCTGATCGAGGAGGTGCTCGACCCGGTTACCTCAGAGCCCGTCGACTACGGCGTTCGGGGCGAGCGGGTTGTGACCTCGTTCGGGCGCGGGGCGATCCCGCTGCTGCGCTACCGCACGGGCGATCTCGTGTGCCGCGTGCCCGCCTCCCGCTGCTCGTGCGGGCGCGGGTTCGACATCTACGAGGGCGGGATCCTCGGCCGGGTCGACGACATGAAGATCGTCCGCGGCACGAACGTTTACCCGCGCGCGATCGAGGCGATCGTCCGCGAGTTCCCCGAGGTCGACGAGTTCCAGACCGTCATCACCCGCGAGGAGCTGCGCGACGAGATCACACTGCGGGTCGAGATGAAGCCCGACTGGAGCGCGGACGGATGGGACGGGCTGTCGGGCACGCTGCACAAGCGGCTGGCGCACGCGCACGAGGGACTGAACTTCCGGATCGAGCGCGCCGGGGCAGGGGAGCTGCCACGCTTTGAGCTCAAGGCCAAGCGCACCGTCGATCAGTCGCGAGGCGCCGATCGGGGCGGCTGCGTCGTGAGCGTCGATCTGCTCGGGTCTGCGTTGACCGCGTCCGAGGAGCGGCTGCTGGCCGTGTATTGCGAGCTCAAGGCGCTCTGTGCGGAGGACCTGCCGCCGAACGCGGCCGCGAATGTCCGTGCGGCGCTCGCGCTGATGCACAACGTCGTCAACGGACTGGCGCTCCGCTACGAGCATCTGAGCGACGTCGGGGTGTGACTGCCCCAATGAGAATCGCCGTCGTCGGCGGGGGACGCGGCGGTCTGTACTTCTCGATCCTGATGCGCAAGGTCGCGCCCGACTGCTCGGTGACGGTGTTCGAGCGCAACCGGGCTGGTGACGCGTTCGGGTTCGGGGTCGTGTTCTCGGACGAGACGCTGACTGTCTTCGAGCACGCCGACCCGGAGAGCTATGGGGCGATCGCTTCGCAGTTCGCCCGCTGGACGGACATCGACATCCACCATCGCGGTCGTGTCACTCGTTCCGGCGGTCACGGCTTTGCCGCGCTCGGGCGGCGGGAGCTGCTCGGCGTGCTGCAGCAGCGGGCACTGTCACTGGGTGTCGAGATCCGGTTCTCGTGCGAGGCGCCGCCGGTGTCCGAACTTGGGTGGGCGGATCTGGTGGTGGGGGCGGACGGCTCTGGCAGTGCGGTGCGGTCCGCGCTGTATCGCGACTTCGTCCCGTCACTCGAGCCGCGGTTGTGTCGCTACATGTGGCTTGGCACAGATCTGGTGTTCGACGCGTTCAAGTTCTTCATCGTGGAGACGCCGTACGGCGTGTTCCAGGCCCACGCGTACCCGTACAACGACCAGATGAGCACGTTCATCGTCGAGACGCACGAGGACGTGTGGCGGCGGGCGGGGTTGGACTCCCCGGCGTCTGCGGATCTGCGTCCCGGGGAGAGCGATGCTGCCGGCGTGGCGTTTTGCTCGTCGTTGTTCGCGGATGCGCTAGGCGGTCGTTCGTTGATCGCGAACAACTCCAAGTGGATCAACTTCGTCACGGTGCGCAACCGGCGCTGGTGTGCGGACAACGTCGTACTGCTCGGCGACGCCGCCCATACCGCCCACTTCTCGATCGGCTCGGGGACGAAGCTCGCGATGGAGGACGCCGTCGCTCTGGCGTGGGCGTTCCAGGTTCATGGCTCGTCCGATGTGTGGGGCGCGACCGCGGCGTACGAGGCCGAGCGGCGACCGATCGTCGAGAGCACCCAGCGGGCCGCGCAGGCCTCACTCGAGTGGTTCGAGGGGATCGGGCGCTACGTCGGGCAGGAGCGGATGCAGTTCGCGTTCAATCTGTTGACGCGGAGCCGGCGCGTGACCTACGACAACCTGCGGCTGCGCGATCCCGAGTTTGTGCGGGCAGTCGATGGGGCGTTTGCGCACGCGCTCCCGGTCCCGGATCGTGCTCGACTTGCCGTGCCCCCACCAGCCCCGCCCGCGGCCGCCGGACGCGGTCCGCGGGCGGGGCGCCCCGGGGATTTGGCCTCCGGTCGTAACGGCGGTGCCGGGGCTGCGGCGGACCCACGCGGCGCATTGCCGGGGTCCTCGCTGGGGCGCCCGCCGATGTTCCTCCCGTTCCGGCTGCGCGGGTTGGAGCTTTCCAACCGGGTCGTCGTGTCACCGATGGACATGTACTCGGCGGTCGACGGGACGCCGAGCGACTTCCACCTCGTTCACCTCGGGGCCCGCGCGCTCGGCGGCGCCGCGCTCGTGATGACCGAGATGCTGTGCGTCTCCGCACAGGGGCGGATCACCCCTGGTTGCGCCGGCATGTACAGCGACGAGCACATCGAGGCGTGGCGGCGGATCGTCTCCTTCGCCCACGAGCACGGGGGCTGTGCCGTCGGCGCCCAGCTCGGGCACTCGGGGCGCAAGGGCTCGACCAAGCTGATGTGGGAGGGGATCGACGAGCCGTTGCCGGAGGGCGGCTGGCCGGTGATCGCGCCGTCGCCGATCCCCTACAGCGCGCGCAATCAGGTCCCGTCGCAGATGACACACGCGGAGATGGTGTCCGTACGGGACGAGTTCGTGCGCGCGGCGCGCGGTGCCGACGCCGCCGGCTTCGACCTGCTCGAGCTCCACTGCGCGCACGGGTACCTGCTGTCCTCGTTCCTCTCGCCGCTCTCGAACTCCCGTGACGATGAGTACGGCGGCTCGCTGGCGGACCGCGCGCGGTTCCCGCTCGAGGTGTTCGACGCGTGCCGTGCCGTGTGGCCCGAGTCGAAGCCGATGAGCGTGCGGATCTCCGCGACCGACTGGGTGCAGGGCGGGTTCGATCCCGACCAGGCGGTCGCGTTCGCGCGGATGCTGCTCGAGCACGGCTGCGACATCGTCGACGTCTCCTCGGGCCAGGTGTCGCCGTTCGAGCGTCCGGCCTTCGGTCGCAGCTACCAGACCCCGTTCGCGGACCGGATCCGCAACGAGGTCGGGATCCCGACGATCGCCGTCGGCGCGATCTCGAGCTACGACGACGTCAACACGATCGTGCTGGCAGGCCGCGCCGACCTCTGCGCGCTCGCGCGCCCGCACCTCTACGACCCGCACTGGACGCTTCACGCCGCCGCCGAGCAGGGCGGTCGAGGTCGACTGGGTGCCGCAGTACCACGCCGGGGCGCGCAAGCCGCCCGGCGGGTCGGGACGACGGGGTCCGCAAGGAGCTCGAGCGGACGTTCGAGCCGGTGTCGTCGGGCGCGGCCGTCTCCGAGCCGGGGAGGCCGTCGCCCGTCGCCTTCGCCCGTCGCCCACGCCGTCGCCTTCGCCGCTGCCGGCCCGGTCGTGAGCGAGGGGGTGGTTTCCGGACCGCTCGCGGCGAGCGAGCAACTGCAGCCGCAGGACCTGGTGATCACGCTGCTGGGGACGTACGTGCGCCCGTACGGGGATAGCGTCTGGTCAGGCGGGCTCGTGCGGCTGCTGGGCGAGCTCGGCTTCTCGACCGGCGCCGCACGGGTCGCGCTGACACGGCTCGTGCGCCGGGGACTGATCGTGCGGATGCGCGAGGGGCGCCTCGTCCACTACCGCGTCACACCGCGCGCCGACCGGCTGCTGGCCGAGGGCGACGGGCGGATCTTCTCGCTCGGCGACCCACCCGACGACGGCAGCCACTGGACCGTGCTCTGGCACCAGATCCCCGAGGACCGCCGGCTCGAGCGCAGCCGGCTCGCGCGGCGGCTGCGCTTCCTCGGCTTCGGGTCGGTGCAGGACAGCGTCTGGGTCTCGCCGCACGACCACTCGGCTGAGCTTCACGAGCTGCTCGGCGAGCTGGGGGTCGAGTCGTTCGCGACCATGTTCCTGGCCGAGGTGGCGGCTGGGCCGCGGGCTGTCGGCGCTCGTCTCGCGGGCCTGGGACCTGAGCGGGCTGGTGGAGCGCTACGAGGCGTTTCATGCCGAGTTCTCGGTCTGGCTGCCGCGCGCGGCGCGGGCGCGGCTGTCGGACTCCGAGGCGTTCCTGGTCCGTACGCAGCTCGTGCACCTGTTCCGCGGCTTCCCCTTGATGGACCCCGAGTTGCCCGAGGAGCTAGCGCCGCTCGGGCGGGCGCGGGGGCGGGCGGTGAAGACGTTCCACGCGCTGTATGAGGGGTTGGCCGGGGCGTCGCAGCGGCACTTCGTTTCGGTGACGACGGTACCCGATGGGCCGCCTCGGGGCGCTGCGGGTGTGGATCTCGCGGGCGCCCGGGGTGGCTGAGTCTTCGCATTGTGGGCCCCGGGGTGGCTGAGTCGTCGCATTGTGGGCCCCGGAGCGGCTGAGTCGTCGCGGGCGCCGGGAGTGTTCGAGCCTCGGGATGCGCGGACCGATTCAGCCCTTGGGCACGAGCGCGAACACGCGGCTCGGGCTGCCGGTGCCGCCCACAAGCTTCAGCGGGCTGACCACGATCAACGCGCCGGTGGCCGGCAGCCGCTCGAGGTTCGCCAGCTGCGTGAGGCCCAGCCGGCCCGCGCCGAGCAGGAAGTTGTGGACCGGGAACGGCGGGTCCATGCCGCCCGCCGAGCCGGCGTCGATCCCGACCGTCTCGACGCCGAACCCCGAGATCGGCCGCTCGTTCGCGAGCCACCGCGCTGCCTCGACGTCGGGTCCCGGCGTCTGCGGCCCTTCGGGACCGACGTTCAGGAACGCGGCCTCGTCCTGGGCCGCGCGAATCCCAGCCCGTGCGCAGCAGCACCCAGGCGCGGTCCGGGATCCGGCCGTGCTCGGCCTCCCAGGCCTCGAGGTCTGCGACCGTCAGCAGGTAGCCGGAATTCGCCTCGGTCTCGGTGGTCTTGTCGATCACGCAGGCGGGACCGATCAGCGACGCCGGGGGCACCGACGCGACGTCCTTGCCGTCCTTGCCGGTGATCCAATGGATCGGCGCGTCCAGATGGGTGCCGACGTGCTCGCCGATCGTCAGCGTGTACCACGCCCAGGCCGGCCCGCGGTCGTCGTAGTGGCTGATCTCCTCACGCGTCAGGCCGGGGGTGTTGGCGAACGGCGGCGGCAGCTTGATCACCGGCGTCGACTCGGTCAGCGGCTGGGTCAGGTCGACGATCTCGACCGAACCGCCGGCCAGGCCGTCGATCAGGGCCGCTACCTGGGAGGTTTGGATGCTGGACATTGGGTGTCTCCTTGTGGGGGAGTTGCTGTAGGCAGTTGCTGAGGCGGGCGGGGGCGTCGTGGCGTCGTGGGCGGGGTGGGCGAGGTGGGCACAGTGGCGGATCAGCCGGCCCGGAATGCCTCCTCGAGCCATTCCGCACAGATTGTCGGGTTGACCTTGGCGTCGAGTACCAGCGGGTGGCCCCATCGCTCCTCGAGCCACTCGCCCACGACCGTTAGGTCGGCCGTCGACCGAACCGTCTTGGCCCGTGCCCCCGCCGCTTCGGCGATCGCCGCGAGGTCGGCATCGGGGAAGCGGACGAGCGACGACGTCGTGGCCGATCGGGTCGAAATGGTGCACCTCCGCGCCATACGCCGCGTCGTCGTAGATCAGCACGAGCAGGTTGCCGAGGTGCAGGCGGACGGCCGTCTCGAGTTCCGCGAGCGCCATGAACGCGCCGCCGTCGCCGATCGCCGCGATGGTTACGCGGTCGGGGTTGGCGATCGCGGCGCCGATCGCGTTGCCGAGACCGAGGCCGACCGCCTGAAAGCCGTTCGCGAACACCCACGAGCGGGCGTCAGGGACGTCGATGTACATCGACGGGTAGCCGAGGAAGTGGCCCGAGTCGACGGCCACCACGCGGTCCTCCGGGAGTGCGTCGTTGATCGCGATCGACAGCGTGCGCGGATCAATCCACTCGTCGGTCGAGGCGTCGCTGTAGGGCTCGTGGCGCCACCGCCTGGTCGCGATCTGGTTCGCCAGCGCTTGGGTGCGGAAGCCCGTGGTCGTGTGGCCGGCTTGCGCCAGTTGGGCGTCGATCGCCTGTTGCGGTCGCGTTCGCGTCCCCGATCAGAGCGACGTCGGCCGGGCGGTTGCGCCCGATCGCGCCCGGTTCCACGTCCGTCTGGATCACGGTTGCGTCGTTGTCGATCAGCGCTCCGTGCTTGGTCGTCCAGTGGTTGATCGACGCGCCGAACACGAGCACGAGGTCGGCCTGAGGGAGCAGCTCGGCGGCGAACGGCGAGGCGAAGCCGCCGGAGATGCCGAGGGCGTAGGGAAGGCCATGAAACAGGCCGTTGGCGGGGGCGGATGTGGCGAGGATTGCGCCAATGCGCTCACCGAGCCGCTCGAGCGATGCCCTCGCGTCTGAGAGGACCGCGCCGCGGCCGGCGATGATCGCCGGGCGCTGCGCGTTCCTGATCGCGTCCACGGCGGCTTTGACCGCGGCCTGCGGCGGCTCGGGCGGGTGCAGCTGAGGCAGCTTCGGCTGCGTCGGCTCGTGCGCGGCGGCGGGCTGCGGCTGGATGTCGATCGGCAGCATCAGCACGACCGGGCGCCGCTCGACCTGGGCGCGTTGGTAGGCGCGCAGAGCATCATCGGCGGCGGTCTTGGGGCTGTGTACGCGATCGGCGATTGCCCCGACGGACTCGACCAGATCGTGCTGGTCGATCCGGAAGTTCGACGTCAGCGCGGCCGCGGGCGTCTCGCCGGCAAGCACGAGCACCGGCGTGCGGCTCTTCGCCGCCTCGGTCAGCCCGGTGATCGTGTTGGTGAGGCCGGGGCCCTGGTGCACGCTGCACACGCCGACCCGTCCGGTGACCCTGGCGTAGCCGTCGGCCATACAGATCGCGCCGCCCTCATGACGCGCGTGATGAAAGCGTGCGCCTTTGCGGGCGAGCGCGTTCGTGACCACCAGGTTGCCGGAGCCGATGACGCCGAACGCGTCTTGGACGCCCTGCTCCGCGACTGTGGTCCCGACAACGTCGGCGACGGACGTCAGATCTGCGCCCGGCGTCATGCTCAGGCGGTGCCGAGGCTGGCGTGAGCGCTGAGCACGGCCGCGACTGCGATCAAGAAACACCCCTCCACCGTGCGCACGAGGGCGTCATCCTACATGCCGCCGGAGTGGCGAGTCTAGTTTCGGTTAGAGCCGGCTTAACCGAGCGCGCGTGACCGTGAGTCCACGAAGAAATTTCGTACTGTCTAGTGCGTGGAGTCGCCTCGCAGCAGAACCTCGGTCGCCGAGGAACAGGTGATGGCGCGCGCGTTCGACGGCAGCGCGGCGATCAGCGTCCGCGGTGTGTCCAAGTCCTTCGGTGACGTGCGAGCGCTCGACGGCGTCGATCTCGACGCCCGGCGCGGCGCGGTGCTGGGCCTGCTCGGTCCCAACGGCGCCGGCAAGACCACGCTTGTTCGCATCCTCACAACGCTGCTCAAGCCGGATGCCGGTGCCGCGAAGGTCCTAGACCTCGACGTCGTCCGCCAGGCCGGCGAGTTGCGCCAGAACATCGGTCTCGCGGGCCAGTACGCGGCCGTCGACGAGAACCTGACCGGGCTCGAGAACCTGACCATGGTCGGCCGCCTGTACGGGATGAAGCGCGGGCCCGCCAAGGCCCGCGGGGAGGAGCTGCTTGAGCGCTTCGACCTCACGGACGCGGCCAACCGGCCGACGAAGACGTATTCCGGCGGCATGCGCCGGCGGTTGGACCTGGCCGCGGCGCTGGTCGCCAAACCGCCCGTGCTGTTCCTCGACGAGCCGACCACCGGTCTCGATCCCCGGAGCCGGCTGAGCCTGTGGGAGGTGATCGAGGGATTGGTAGAGGAGGGAACGACCGTGCTTCTGACCACGCAGTACCTCGACGAGGCCGACCGCCTGGCCGACACGATCGCGGTGATCGACCACGGGCGAGTGATCGCCGAGGGGACGTCAGACGAGCTCAAGGACCGCGTCGGCGGCGAGCGACTCGAGGTGCGCCTCGACGATCAGGCGGACGCTGCCGCCGCGATCGAGGCAGTCGCGCCGATGTCAGATGACACGCCCGGCTACGAGGACGGACTGGTGAAGCTCAGCGTCCGCCAGCGGGCGGGGGCGATCGTCGAAGCCGTCCGCCGGTTGAGCGAGGCTGGCATCGGCGTCGACGATCTCGTGCTGCGCCGGCCCACCCTCGACGACGTGTTCCTCGCCCTGACCGGCCACGCGGCCGAAGAGGCGGTCGAGGAGGAGGAGAAGGAGAAGAAGAAGACTTCCAAACGAGGAGCCGCGGCATGAGGCGTCTGGTCTCCGACACCCTCGTGATCGCCGAGCGCAACCTGATCCGGCTGCCGCGCGCTCCCGAGCTGCTGCTCGCGTTCACCGTGCAGCCGATCATGTTCGTGCTCCTGTTCCGCTACGTGTTCGGCGGCGCGATCAACACCGGGAGCGTTACCTACGTCGACTTCTTGATCCCCGGGATCATCGTCCAGAACATCGCGTTCGGCGGCTTCGTCACCGCGATCGGCCTCAACGAGGACGTCCACAAGGGTCTGATCGACCGCTTCCGCTCGCTGCCCATGGCCCGCCCCGCCGTCCTCGCCGGCCGCACCATGTCCGACATCGTCACGAACGCCCTGTCGATGACGATCCTCGTGGTCACCGGCGTCATCATCGGCTTCACGTTCCACACCGACTTCCTCCACGCGATCGCGGGCGTCGGCCTCCTACTGCTGTTCGGCTACGCCTTCTCCTGGTTCTTCGCCTGGATCGGCCTGCTCGTCAACTCCCCCGAGTCGGCGAACTCGGTCGGCTTCATCGCGGTCTTTCCACTGACCTTCATCTCCTCGGCATTCGTCCCCCCGGCCACGATGCCCCCCATCCTGCGCGCGTTCGCAAACATCAACCCGTTCACGTACATGGTCGACGCAATGCGCTCGCTCTGGATCGGCACGCCCGCGAAGAACTACGTCTGGGGGGCGCTCGTATGGTCGCTCGTGATCCTGGTCGCGTTCGCGCCGCTGGCGGTGGCTCGGTACCGGCGGGCGGCCGGAGGAGCAGCCTAAGCCGCCTCAGCCGGTAGGCGACGGGACGGCGGGGTCGAGGGCCTGGCGCCGGTGGCGGGCCCGCGCGGGGCGGGCCGGGTGGGGGCCTGGGCGGGGAGCCGGGTGGCGGGCCTGCGCGGGGCGGGCCGGGTGGCGGGCCTGCGCGGGGCGGGCGGACGAGCTCGGCGCTACTCGTCATATCCGTCCTCGTTATTGGCGTCCTCAAGGTCCACGATCACGCAGTGCTTGGACTGCGTCCAGAACATCCGGATGCACGTGAAGCCGTACTCGACCGCGTCCGGCGGAGGGATGCCCTCCATCTCGAGCAGGTCCCGCATCCGCCGCTCTGCGTCGATCTTTCGGGCCAGCGATGCCATGCTCGAAGCATGCGGCAGACGTCTGTAACGGATCAAGACATAGTCGTCACAAGACTGGGCCAATTCCGTTGCGTCTGTGTGGAGGCCCGGGCGGCCTCAAGGCGGGTCGGTCGGCGGCGATCCCGCCCGGGGGGCTTGAGTCAAGGGCCTCTGGTCTGCTATCAATAAGAGTCCGCCGCGGGGTGGAGCAGTCTGGTAGCTCGTCGGGCTCATAACCCGAAGGTCGCGGGTTCGAATCCCGCCCCCGCTACTAAGAAAGCCCCGGAAATGCGGGCTTTTTCTTTTGCCCGGACTGCTTCGCTTTCCGAACCGGGTACCAAACGGGTACCAAGATCTGCATTAGTATCGGGGTCTGTGGCTCGGCCGTCCGGCTTCGTTTTCAGGCTCGAGAAGGCCCGCGGTGCGTCGTGGTGGGCCAAGTACCGCCTGCCTGATCGGGACGCAGGTCAAGCGGAAGATCGGGCCGGCGTGGGCGGGGCGTGGGCGGCCCGCCGAGGGGCACTTCACGAAGCGGCTCGCCGAGGACTGGCTGCACGATCGGTTGGAGGAGGTGCGGCGGGAGTCGGCGGCGGTCGAAGCGCCGGGCCCGCGATCCGGCGCGGCTCGTGCAGCGTCGACGGGCGTGACGTTCGCCGAGGCGGCCGCGGAGTACCTGCGCTTCTCGGAGGAGGATCGTGGCTGTAAGCCGTCGACGATCCGCAACTACCGCAACGCGATCAGCGTCCACCTGCTGCCGGTGTTCGGCGAGATGGCGCTCGAGGACATCACGCGTGCAGGAGATCGAGCGGCTCGGTCAGCCGCTGAGCCTGCGAGCCCGGCGGGAGCCTTCCGACGCTGGAGCCACAGCCGGATCGTCGCCGGCTCGGCCTGGGTCGCTCGCGCGATCTGCGCCTCGCTCATCGGGACCCGCTCCAGCAGCCCGATCAGAAGGTCTGCCAGGGCCATCGTCGGCGGGGACCCAGCGGTTCGCCGTCATCGCACGCTCAGCCGGGAAGGGACGGTTGGCAGATAGCCGACCACGAACCGCGGCGAGCTCGGCGCGCCTCTGCCACGCCTCGGCGATCCCGCGCTCGGTCGTCGTCGCAGACGCGCACCATCTCGTCGGCGATCTCGCCCCTTCGCTGGGCCGTTATGCGCCGCCAATCCGAGCGTTCGAGCACGGCGAGGAGCTCGCCGTCCGGGTCGCAGAAGCCGGCTCGGATCTCGATCTCCACGGTCCCAGGATACGACCGGCAGCCGGCGATCCGACCGGGATCAGCGCCGCCGTCGACGTCCCGAACGGTATGCGTGATTCCCGCGACGTCCGTACCTATACCTAAGTCACCGTGCGAAATCCGGGTCTACTCCGCGCTAGGTCCCGAGGGAATCCCTGCAAAACGCCTGTTTCCGACCTGGCGACGGGTCCGAACCTAAAGACGACTTAGAGCGGAGTTGGGCGATTCGGGCCTAACTCCGCCGTAGGTCATAGAAATCCCTGCAAAACGGGACTGTCCGGGCGCCGAACGGCCTTGACTTAGTGCGGAGTTGGACCGACCTAATGCGGAGAAAAGGGCACCTTTTGCAGTTGGCCCAAAAGTCGATCCAGCGCCTGCGGTATCTCCGCACTAGCCCGTTACTACGGGGCTGACGGTGGCAAGCAGGGCCGGGCGCTTGCAGCTAGTATGATGTTTGCACCTACACTCAAGCATCGCGATTTTGCAAGGATCTACTGGCTCTGAACCGATCGAGGTCAGCATTGGGAAGGCCCGTGCGTCGCTGTCGATCGACGGCAGACGCATAGGGTCGTTTGCGGTCCGACGCGTCGATGTCTTGACTCGCACCGGGGCGGAAGGTCTCGCCGAAGAGGCTCGCCATTCCCGTCGCCCCATCATGATCGCGTTCGAGCGTTCTTCGCCGGAGGCACGGGCGTAGTTGCGCGAGCGCAGGGCGTCCTACGCGGCGGGGGACGGAGAGCTGTTCGTGTACGCACCGCCCGTGTTCGTCGAGCGGCCGCCGCGACGGAAGGTCGTGCCGGTCGGCGCGGCGCCGGCGGCGCCGTTCGCGAACCGCGCGAGCCGCGTGCCGCGCTGGCTGCTTCTCCACGCTAACGACCAACCGTCGTTTCGTGAACTCGCGACCCGGCTTGAGCTGAGCGAAGCGATGGTCTCGCGCACGATGCGCGCCCTGGCGGACGATGGCCTTGTGGCGATCGGGTCCGACCCACGGGACGCTCGGCTGCGACTCGCTCGGCTGCCGGAGCCTGCACGGCTGCTCGACGCCTTCGAGCGGGCCGTCGCGCTGCGCCGGCCGCGGCGGGTCACGTGGGAAATCGGCGCGCGCGACGCGCCGGAGGCCATGAAGGCTCTCCAGGCAGCGGCTCACAAACTCAACGTGCCGTACGCCGTCGGCGGGGTGGCCGGAGCCTCGTTCGTTCGCCCCGCGGTCGAGCCCGTCGACGTGGTCGTCTGGATCCGGCGAGACGATGCTGACCTCTGGGCCAAACGGCTCGCGGCTACGCCGTCCAGGCCGGCACCTGGTCGGGTCACGATGCAGCTGACTCGAGATCCGTTCGTCCTGTCACTGGCCGGCGACCGCGGCGGGATCCAGGTTGCCGATCCGGTGCAGCTCTATCTCGATTGTCGATCGGCGGGCGAACGCGCCCTTGAGGCCGCGGATGCGATTCGAGCCGAGATGGGCTGGTGACAATTGCCGCTGCCCTGAGACCGCCAAGGCTCCGGCAGGGTGGCAAGAGCGACTGGTGAAGCGCGACGTGCCCTCTCGACCGGGTTCGGAGGGGACGATCGTCGCTTGCACAAGATCGACCGGACCGGGCTCACCATCGGGCGAGACGACTTTGGCCTCTCGCCATCACGCCTCGGGAGCGCTGCCGTCCGTCCGGTGAGCTAGAAACGTCCGGTGGGCAAGAACAACCGGCAGCGACGAGCGGCCAAAGTTCGTAAGCGCGCTCAGACGCAGCGTTCGTCCCGCGAGTCCCGCGGCGCTGGTAGCTGGTCGCAGTCGGCGTCTCACAGTCGGGCCTTCGCGCCCGCCGATCTGTCGCTCTCGCCCAGGGAGCTGTTCCTAGCGGCGGTCTGGGCCCAGCAGTTGGGTGACGCCGAGCGTGTCGCACACGTTGTCGCCATCCTCGCCGGCGAGTCGTCGGCCCAGATCGCCAAGGAAGTCGCCGAATGCATGGAGAGCCATGTCGGCGACCTGTGGGAGCACGGCTGGCAGCCGGCCGATGTCGACCGGATCGTGCGCCAGCGCCTGGGCTCAGACGAAACCCGCCTGGTTCGCTGGACGATCGCATCGCAGTCTCGGGCCTATGAGACGCTCGGTCGACAGGTCCAACCGGGGTGGATGGGCCAGCTCGAGCAGATCGGAGCGCGGCGCGATCGGCCCGCCGATGGCGCCTCCCTTCGCCAGCTTGGCGGCGAGTGGCCTGATGCTCTGGCCGCCGCGGTGGCGCTCATGGCGCTGCTGATGTCGCTCCCCCGCTTGCCGCACCTCGTCGACCCGCCGGGCCGCTGGAGCTCGGGAACGCTGGCCGAGGACCCCGGCGTGCCACCGGCGATGCTCGGCAAGGTCCGGGCGCTCCTAGCGAAGGCCGAGTCGACCACCTTTGATGCCGAGGCCGAGGCGCTGACCGCCAAGGCTCAGGAGCTGATGGCTCTTCACCGCATCGACCGTGCCGTGCTCGAGCACGACTTCCATGCGTCGCGGACGAGCCCTGTCGGGCGGCGGCTCGCCGTCGATGACCCCTACGCTGAGGCCAAGGCTCTCATGCTCGGAGAGATCGCCGCCGCCAACGGCTGCCACTCGGTGTGGTCGAAAGGTCTGGGGTTCAGCACCGCGTTCGGCTTTGCCGACGAGCTCGACGCGGTCGAGGAGCTCTTCACCTCGCTGCTCGTCCAGGCCGCGGTGGCTTTGCGGCGCGCGGGCTCCAAGTTCGACCGTGACGGGCGCAGCCGCACCACCCGGTTTCGGCGCTCCTTCCTCGTGGCCTTCGGCATGCGGATTGGCCAGCGACTGCGCGACACCGTCGCGGCGACGGTGACGGCCGCGGACGCCGAGACATCCGTCGCCCTAATCCCGATCCTCGCCGAGCGTGACGCAGCCGCCAAGCGGGCGGCGTCGGCGGCGTTTCCTGGGGCCGGCCTCGTCTCACCGGCGGCCACCGACGGCGAAGGGTGGTATGCCGGAACGCTGTTCGGCGACCTGGCCGACCTGGGCATCGGATCCATCGAGTCGGAGCGCGCCGCCTGACCTCGGCTGGGCGCCCACGCAGCGCCCGCCCTCAGGCGGTCTCCGGCTCTCGGGTGATCCCCGAGCGGGCGATCGTCGCGGTCGCCTGGCAGTTCCGGTTGCCGTGCGGGGTTAACGGCAAGGTCGGCTCGACGGCCGAGCCAGTGGATGGCGCCAGGTACCCGGCACCGATCTTCTTGCGAACGTGGCCTCGATCCCGATGACGTCGCCGTCATGGCGCTCAATCACGACGTGGACCTCGCGCTGCTGCTTGTCGCGGTAGTGAAAGAGCTGGAGCGGCCGCTCGGTCCATTCGGCCTGGCGCAGGAGCTCCGTCGCAACGAAGCTCTCGAGGACTGCCCCAGCTACGCCGCCGCCCACGGCGATTCGCCGTTCAGCGGCCCGGGTTAGGTGCGCGCCAAGCCGGTTTCGCCGGCGTGCGGCGTGGCCAGTCGCGACGGCGCTCGGCGGCGGCGGCGTGGCCCACACCGACGTGCACGCAGAGGCGAAGTCCGGGGTGTGCGGTGGCGACTCTCCGAGTTAGCTGGAGCAGATTTTCCGAGTTAGCCGCTAGTATTTTCCGAGTTGGCCGACATCCTTCCATCCGAGGCGTTCATCGAGCGGAGCATCGCTCCGGTCGTTGTCGACGCCATGCAGAGCGCCCGGGCGGTCGCGCTGCTCGGCGCTCGTCAGGCGGGCAAGAGCACTCTCGCCCGCGTGCTCGCCGGCGGTCCGATCCCGGCGGACTACGTGACGCTCGACAGCGATCCGGTCCGAGCTGCGGCCCAGGCCGATCCGGAGGGTTTCGTGGCCGCGCTTGGGCGGTCCACGGTAATCGACGAGGTGCAGCGCGCGCCGGATCTGCTGCTGGCGGTCAAGGCGCGCCTTGACCGTGACCGCAGGCGCGGACAGTTTCTGCTCACTGGCTCCGCGAACCTCCGCCGAATCCCGGCAGTCGCCGACGCGCTCCCTGGACGCGTCGACTACCTGACCCTCTGGCCATTGACGCAGGGCGAGATCGAAGGTCGCCGGGAGGACTTCCTCGACAAGCTGTTCGACGGCGAGGTGCCGATGCTGACTGATGCGCCGGTCGGTCGCAGCGAATATGCCCGGAGGCTGCTCACCGGCGGGTTCCCGGAGTCGCTCACCAGGACGAGGGAGCCGCCCGGGCACGGTTCTTCGAGAGCTACGTCGGCTCGATCCTCGACCGCGATCTGGGCGATGCCGCGCGTGTCCATGACCCGGGCTCGGTCGGGACGGTGCTGCGACTGATCGCCGCTCGGTCGGCTGCGCTCGCCCGCTACGAGACGCTCGGTCGAGACGCCGGCATCGACGGCAAGACCGCGAAGAGCCACGTCGACGTGCTCGAGCGGCTCTTTCTCGTGCGCGTTAGGCGTCCCTGGCACGCCAACCTCGGCAAGCGTCAGGTCAAAGCGCCGAAAGCGTACGTCGCCGACACCGGGCTGCTTGCGGGGCTGATCGGCATCGACGAACAGCGGGTGCGCAACGACGACGGACTCGCCGGCGCGTTGTTCGAGACGTTCGTCGCGACCGAGCTCGAGCGCCAGGCGTCCTGGTCGGTGGCACCACTGACGTTCTGGCACTACCGAGAGCAGGAACGCGAGGTCGACATCATCGCCGAGCGCCCCTCCGGCGAGCTGGTCGGCATCGAGGTAAAAGCGTCTGCGACTGTCCGAGAACGCGACTTCCAAGGACTCAAGCACATGCGTGATCAGCTCGGGTCACGACTACGAGCCGGGATCGTCGTGTACACCGGTCAACGCACGCTCCCGTTCGGTGATCGCCTCTTCGCGGTGCCGCTCGAGGGCCTTTGGCGCTGACGGCCCGCCGCTGCGACGACCTCGTTCCCCGTCCGCGCGTACACGCTCGCAAAGTGCTCTTACGCTCGATGGCGTTTGCCGCAGCGTGCGGCTTTCGCCTTGGGACCCTCGCCGCACGAGGCGATTAGGCTGCCGGACGGTGAGCAAGGGCAAGCGAAGTCGTCGACCGAGCGGCCATCCCGCCAAGGTCGCGGTGCGGCGCGAGCGTGAGGCGGCCGGCGGGTTCGGGTGCGCCCGCTCCGGCCCCGACAGCGTCGCGCGCCGGATCGTGCACGAGGCGCAGGAGCTGACGAGCCCGCTCGACGCCGAGCTCTGGGCGTCCCACCTGCTCGGCGTGCTCTGGGATCAGCGGTACACGCTGCCGCTCGAGGAGGCGGCGTCGCCCGACTACAGCCTGATCCTCGGCGAGCCGCTGATCGAGGCGGTGGCTCGGCTCGGGCGGCGAGGAGCGCCCGGACAGCGCTGAGCGTCATCGCGATGCGGTGGACGACGGTGAGCTCGGTATCCGCGCCGGCGAGCTGGCCGAGCAGCTGGAGTTGGGTCAGGCGACGGCGACCGAGCTGGCTCGGCGAGGTCGGCGAGGCGGAGATCACCGGGGCGGCCGTGATGCGCGAGGACGTGTTCGACGACGCCTGCACCGTGTTCCTCGAGGCTCGCCATCCGAGCGGCGAGACGCACGCGGTCGGCGTGCTGATCGACAACAACCTCGGCGTGATGGCCAAGGACATCCTGCTCGCCGACTCGATCGATCGCGTCGCCGAGGTGATGCGCAAGCATCCGCGGCGCGACGGGGAGCTGACGCTCGAGCGGATCACGCCGGGGGTCGCGGCGGGACGGATCGACGCGGCGATCGAGCTGACCGAGATGACGCTGGATCCGCCCGTGGCGGATGACTACGCACGGCTGCGGGCACTGGCGCTGCTGCGGGTTGACGAGGTGTCCCACGTCGAGCCGGTGCCCGAGCGGGACGAGATGCCGTCCGAGGAGCGCGACCGGCTACGCGACGAGTTCCTTGCGTCACCGGAGGGAAAGGACTTCGCGCCCGACAGTGATGAAGCCTGGGCCGCGTCGCTGGCGATCGACTTCTGCGCCGACTACGTCGACGGACGCCCGCTGCGCTGGAGCCCGGTGGTCGTCGAGCTGTTCATGGCCAACTGGATCCCGAGGAAGGTGCTCGCCGACGAGGGTCTGTTCGAGCGGCTGCCGTCAGCGCTCGACGCGTGGGTGCGGTTCGCCGGACGCAAGGCGGGCACGCCCGAGTGGGCAGTGGACGGCGACGCGGAAGGCGATCCCGCGCTGGCGCAGCGCAGATGGTCGAGCGCGGCAGCGATCCGGCGGCCGGCGGTCCTGCGAAGCAGTTCCTGACCGCCGCGAAGGCAGCCGGCGATCGACGTCGAGGACGGCGACGCGCTGAGGACGTTCATAGCCGGCTGGAACGCGCGCAGCGAGGCTCCGTAGCCTCAAGCGGCGCCGGGGTTCAGGCCGTGTGCCAGGTCGCGTGTCCCGCTGCGAGGTCGAGTTCGAGCCATCTGCGTGATCGCGAGCACGGCACCGGGGTTGAGCACTGCGCGATGGTCGTCGGCGAGGTCGTGGCTGTCCGGGTTCTCGTCGTAGTCGATCGTCGTGCCGTTGTTCTCGGCGATCAACGGTCGGTGGGTGTGCCCGACGAGCCCGATCCGGGCTTGCTGGCGGGCGAGATGATCCGCCGCGTCTTGCGGGCTTGAGATCCAGCCGGTGATTGGGTCCTGGACGCTGCCGTGCCAGAGCTCGATGTCGTGAGCCCGACCCTGGGCGGGCAGCGCTGCGAGCCATGTGAGCTGCTCGTTGGAGAGCACACGGTGCTGCCATTGCAGCTGCGCGCGTTGGCGGGGCAGTGGCAGCATGCTGAGCGAGAGCTGGCCAGTGACCCAGCGGTCGTGGTTGCCGGCGAGCGCGAGTGCGCAGCGATCGCGAACGAGGTCGACGACCTCGGCCGGCGCGGTCGCGCCGAGCCCGACGATGTCGCCCAGGCACCAGATCTGTTCGGTGGCCGCCCGATCGATCGCGGTGAGCACCTGGCGCAGCGAGTCGAGGTCGCCGTGGATGTCGGAGATCACAGCGATGCGCATCGATGCCTCCACGTCCAGGACATCGAGGACTGGGTGTTGCTACGGGCCGGGTACCCGGACGCTCTTCTCGAACGCATCGACCAAGTTGAGCAGCTGGTCGCACTCCCAGACGCGGCCCCACTTGCGCTCGTTGAGCCTGTGCAGGATTCCCGCGCGCTCGAGCTCTTGCAGAGCCTTGCCAACGGCGACGTGCGACTTGCCTGTGAGCGTCTGGGCGACCGCGACGTCGATCACGGGCTGCTGCGGCAGCGCACTGATGAGCTGCCGGACCGCGGCGTCCCTTCGCGGCTGGCCGAGGTCGTCGAGCCAGCGTTGATTGGAGCTGCTCGATCGCGTCGGCGAGTCGCTCGGCTTCCGTCGCCGCCCGTGCGGTCGCGTCGGCGAACTGCGCGAGCCATGCGCTGACGTCGCCTTCTCGGTACGAAGTGAGCCCGCCGACGTACCCCTTCGGCTCCGCTGCCAGGATGAGGCTGATCGGAGGGACGTAGTTCGGGATCTCGCCACGGCGGCGAAGGACCGTGTAGATGAGCGCTCGGCCGACGCGACCGTTGCCGTCGGCGAACGGGTGGATCGTCTCGAACTGGGCGTGCGCGATCCCGGCCTGGACGATCGGCGCGAGATCGGTTCGGGTGGCGAACGCGCAAAGATCGTCGAGCAGCGGCCGAACGTACTCTGGCGGCGGCGGCACGTAGGCGGCGCCGATCGGGTTGTAGTCGTTCCCACCGATCCAGTTCTGTGACTCCCGCACAACGCCGGCGATGTCTGCGTCTTCGGTGAACCGCAGCAAGTGTCCGGTGAATGTCTTCGATGTCCGAAGTCGTGAGCGGTTTGCCAGCCGTCCCGATCTCGATCGCGTGCTTCATCGCTTCGACGTTTCCAAGGACTTCGGCGGCGCGCCGGTCGCGCTGGCCCCTGTCGGCCTGATAGGCGGCGCGCGCGAGTCGCTTGTGCGAAAGGTGAACGCCCTCGATCCGAGAAGACGCCACGCTCTCCGAGCGCAGCAGGTTCTGCGCAAGCGCTCCCAGCGTTGCGATGCGTGGCGGCGAAGCCTCCAGATGTTGCAGCGCTCGGGTCGCTTCGGTTACGGCTGCGACGGCATCGCCGTCGAGCGGGAAGTCGCGCCCTGAGATCTCATCCGGGATGAAGACTTCGTACGCGCCCGGCCGTCGTGCCTTTCGACCCCCGTAGGCGCCCGGGTCGGCGGGCCACAGCCGCTTCTCGGTGTGGCCGAGCGGGACCGTCGGGATAGGCTGGGAGATGCCTGGGATCGACACGCGAACCTTTCAGAGCTTCCGGAGCTTTGTAAGGATAGATGAGGATCCTTACGGACCACGTGTGTATGCGAAATAAATGTCGAAAACGCACACTTAGCCGCTACGCGCGCAGTGCTCATCGACGAGTTGAAGGGCAGACCGGCCGCGAGGCGCGTAGTCAAGTCGATCCCGACTTCCGTCCGCAGCGTTTCGTAGAAGTCACTTCATGGAACAGGAGCTGCTTGCCACGGTCCGCGCGCTGCGAGCGCGGCGGTTCACGCCCACCGAGATCGCTCGCGCGCTGGGCGTCAGTAAGGCCGATGCTGCCCGACTCGTACGCGTCGTGGCATGCGAGCGGGAGAGCCAAGCGACGGCCGCTGCCGGCGGTAACGCCAACGGCGAAGCGGTCGCGAGTCAGACTCGGTGCTGGGTCAACCCTGGCTGGCGGCACGGGCTGCGAATCGACGGCCATTCTGATTGGCCAGACGACGCCGGTGCGCCGAGCGAAGCCGGCGACAGCGGCGTCGCCTGCGTGCTCGTCGCCTCGCCTGACAGGCGCGACAAGCTGTCCGTGTGCGGCTACCTCGTCGACACATGGTGTCTGGGGGTCAAGAACACGATCGGGCCACAGCGGATGGGCCAGCGCGAGCTCGACGCCTTCAAGCGCCAGTACTTCGGACCGTGGGAGTCGGAGGGAATCCCGGTCCCGCTCGAGCTCGCCCGGCACCTCGTACTCGGCGCCGTCGACTACGCACGGAGCCTCGGCTTCGAGCCGGACCCCGACTTCCGGCGGGCGGGGCGGGCCCTGGGATCGTGGGATGGCCGGAGCTCGATCACGTTCGGCAGGGATGGCAAGCCGTTGTACATCAACGGGCCTCACGACCACCCACAACGAGTGCTCGCGACGCTCGAGCGCGCTGTCGGTCGTGGCGGCTTTCACTACAGCGTCGCCCTCGGTCAAGCCGACGGCCTCAGCGATGGCTACCGCTACACCGCCTCGCTGACCGATCTCGACGACTTAGGTGATGCGGCGTAGGGCCAGGGCAGGGCGCGCTCAGCTGCGTGGAGTCAGCTCGAACCACTCTTGGTAAGAGGCGATCGTCACCGTGAAATGGTCGAAGAAGCCGGTCAGGCCGAGGAGTCCGAACGACGGTGCCCATGGCTCGCAGAACCAGACGGGCGCTGACCACGCGTACTGCTGAGAGCCGTCGTCGACCTCGAGAGTGACCTCGGCCATGAGCGCGGTGACGACCGCGCCGCCGACCGCGAGGCGCGTTCGCGGCGCGTCCCGCAGGTCGATCCCGCAGATCTCTGCGACGTGTGCGCCGAAGCGCACTGCCGTCGCGCCGCTGTCGAGGAGGCACGCCTGGGGCGCGACATCGAGGCCCTCGACGACAACGTCAACGATGGGACGCGGCCGAACGCCACCCGTGCCGGGATCCGGGATGTCTCTGAACGCGAACCTCACTGAGGCGCGAGCCCGCTCGCGGCCAGCTCATCCTCCGGCACTCGGAACATGCTGTCCGCCTTCTGTCCGTGCCGGCTGAGCCATGCGACGAGCTCCTGCGGAGACTCCGTCGAATGCAGAATGTCGTCATCCCTGATCGCGACCCAGCTGCCAGCCAACGGCCGCAAGCGGTCAGCGAGAGGTCGGGGGGCGTTCACCGGCTTGTGGCGGGAAGGGGCCGAGATGGTCCCGGTTGTCCGCCCAGGCCTGCGGCCTGCCGAAAAGCCGAGGCGGATGAGGGTTCGTCTCGCCTGGTGGGTGGTGAAGTCGGCTCGGTCAAGGCCGGTGAGCTCGCCGATGATCTGCTTCGGTGGAAACCGCCGGGTGCCGACGACCACATAGTGGCTTGCGATGGGCTCGGGATCGACTTCTCGCATGGCACGGACGACGTCGCTGCTGCGCAGAACGAACGGGTGGCCGGCGATCCGGACTTCTCGGACTGTCGTCATCTCTGTCGTGAATTCTCTACGGCGGTTTCTCTGGTACGTCTCTTACAGGCTACCACCTGCGGCCCGTACCGTCGAAACGAGCAAGGGCCCGGCCTGAGGAGTCAGGCCGAAGCATCGCGTCAACCTGATTCTTCGTCGCCCACCAGCCGTAGCTGCGGGGAAGTGGCGACCGGACGTGCGCCTGAGGCTGACGGCGCCTTCGAAGATCTCCGGCTCGAGGAACGCCTGCATCAGCTTGTGGTGGGCACGGTGGCGAAGCGCCTGAGCTTCGTGGCGGACGGCGGCTGCGTACTCGGCAGGGTCGTTGGGTCGCTCTTCGGGCAGCCGTCGTGCGAGGAGCTGCTCGGCCGCCCACGCGTAGACGGCGTTCGCGGCGGCCTCTACTTCAAGCATCCGGTAGGGGACATACTCGGGGACGCGCTTCTTGCCGTAGCCCGCCTTGCGGGCGGCGCGTTCGAGCTCGCGGAACTCGCGGCGGCCCTCGTAAACCGTGACGATCCCCGTCTCGGGGTCGAACTCGGCCTCCGTGACCTGGTCCTCGTTCTTACGCGCGATCTCGCGGACCCACCCGGAGGCGCGGTGGCGGACGATCACTACCTCCAGCTCGCACGTGTGCTCACCCGCGGCCGCCAGAACAACGAGCCGAGAGCCGGGCTCGACCGTGACCTTGGCGCGGATAGCGACTTGGAGGGTGCTGTAGCCGCGGGCGCCCGGCGCCGGGACCTCGTGCGTGCGAAGCGTCAGCGATAGTCCGGGGTCGGCCTCCATCTCGACGATCGTGCCGGCGGGAACGCTCGTCGGGTCGGCGTATAGGGTGACGGTCCGCTTCTCGCCCGGGTGAAGCCGTACAGGTGACTGCTTGAACCAGAGCGGCTGCACCACCGGCGCCGCCGGGGCGGGAGGCTCCCTCTCCGACTCGTCGGACACGCGGTCGTCCTCCGCACCCAACTCGCTGTCGGCGGGTTGCGTCGGCGGTTTGCTCGCTGGATCCGTGCCGGGCTGGGCGCCAGCGCTGCCGGGTTGGTCGAACGCGGCCTTCAGGAGGTCGTTCAGGGCACGGAGGCCGACCTGGTCGCGGGCGGTCACGGCGCGAGCGGCTCCGATCAGGTGGGCGCCGGCACGGCGCTCCTCGGCGGCAACGATCGGTCGCAGCACGCGGTCGATCGCGGCGTACAGTCGCTCGACGATCGGATGGTGCTGGTTGAGCCCCGAGCGGTCGACTTTGACGACGAGCTCGGGGCGCGGCTTGTCGAGCGCGTCGCGCTGCAGCTGCTCGATCGCATCGCAGACCACCTCGCCATAGAGGTGCCGGGCACCCGGTCGCCCCTCGAAGCCGGCAAGCGTCGTCTCGTGCGCGGCGCGACCGGAGCGGATCACCAGCCCGCCGCGCCGGGTCGCGCGCGAGAAGCCCTGCGAGAGCGGCTCCTTCGCGCGCCGCACGGTGATTCTCGCGCTGACCGCCCGGGTGATCTGCACGTCATCGTCAAACAACACCGGACGCTCGACGTCGGGCTCCGGGGCCGGATAGGTGACCAGCGCCGGGGTGTGCCCCGGCTGCTCGAGCAGGATCGCGCGGGTCGGATCCTCCAGAATCGGTCGCAACTGCACGAGCTGCGAGACGAGCGCTCGCAGCCGTCCGGCGGCCGGAAGCCTCGCCGCGGGCAGCGGCACCGTCACCCGCGTCCCCGACACGCTGACACCGAGCGCGCTGAGATCGGGCGCGGTCGCGGCCCGGTCACGGACGTGCACGAACGCGTACGGCTCATCTCCCGGGGCGGGGAAGAACCAGGACTCGACCAGCCGGCCGCCGCGGATCCCCTCGATCCGGCCGGCGCCCTGCGCGAGCCACACATCCCGCAGGCCGCGTCCGAACAGGCCGCGCTGACCTGCCCTCGGCGGCTCGACCCCGAGCGCGCCAAGCCGATGGTCGATCACGTCGGCGTCTACACCCTCGCCGTCATCGGTGCACCGCAGCTCGTGCTTCCACGACAGCAACGCCGGCGAGCGCAGCGACCGCATCCGCGCCCGCCACGTCGCCACGAACTCCGTCTCGGGCGCGGCAACCGTCAACACGATCCTGCCCGACAGCCGGCCCGACGCGGCGATCGCCGCATCGGCGTTCGTGACCAGCTCGGGGATGATCTGAACGAGATCGACTCCGCCCTGTGCGAAGTTCTCCCGGAAGTACCGGCCGCGTGCCGTTCCGAACCGCACGGCCGAACGATCCAACACCGCCGCCTGAGTCATTCCCTGGGAGTGTCGTGCAGACTGCGGACAGAACGTCGACGCAACTGACGACGGATCCGTCCGGTCCGGGACGTACCGTCCAGGTCACGATGAACGATCCCGCGCAGCTGCGAGTGTCCAACCAGGAACTCGCGACCGTTCGCGAAGCGATGCGCGAGCTCGGCCGGTTGCTCGACCAGCTCGATGAGGGGGAGCTCGAGAAGGTTGTGCTGACCCAACGCAACCAGATGCGCGCGGTGCTGATCACCGTCGAACGCTACAGCGCGCTCGAACGTGACGCGGCGTAAGCGCTGCCCCGCCAAGCGCCACTCTCCACACAGCGCGCCCAGAAGCCCAAAACGGGTACCAAACGGGTACCAAAACAAGCAGATTTGACCTCTCGTAACCGAACGTAATTTCACGAAAGACCTGCAAATCTGCGGGTACCCAACGCCCCTGAAGCGACTCATAACCCGAAGGTCGCGGGTTCGAATCCCGCCCCCGCTACTTAGAAAGGCGTGGAAATTCCGGCTTTTTCCGCGTGTCGCTTTTCGCCCGTATACATGCATGGTCGCCGTCGCAGTGAGAGGCGGACGGTGCGAGACGTCTTTCGTCTCACATGCTCGCGTCGCCTGCGGGCCATGAACAGGCCGCATGCTGGTAGCGTCGCGGAACCAGCCCTCCTGCTCTCCCGGCCGGTCGTAGTAGACCGCCCCGTATGTCTCCCACGCTATGCGGCGGGCGGCCGCGTCAACCGCCAGCGTTCGTCGGCGCGCCGCCGCCGCGCTTCGACGCCACGGCCATGGACTGGCGGGCGGCCGGGCGTATGCGCACACCACGCCGCCGTGCGCGTTGCCCGTTCCCGACGCGTCCGCGCGCCCCTGAGCTCGCACAGCCAAGGATTATAGAACCGGGCGAGCGGCGTTGGAGAGTTTGCCGGCCCGGCCAGAACGCCAAGATGGCGCTGTCGGGGCCGTAAGGTCGCCGAGGGTGTGGGCGCGCCGAAGCATCTCCTCAGCCACATACGGGCGAAATGCGACAGCCAGCTTTTTCTTTGGTCTCATATGCGGCCTAGATGTTGGGGGCCCGCAATAGGTCTCGGACGGGCGCATCCCACGGGATCACGCGCCTGGAGGACGCTGACTCGCTTTCACGGCCGTTCAGGTGTGCGTGACGTCGTAGGGGCCGTGCGCGATCGGCTTGTGCCGGGCGCCGGCGTCGAGCGACAGCGCGGACACCGCGATCGCGAGGAGGACAACCACGCCGAGAACGCCAAACGCCGCTGGGAGCCGGGAGCCGATCGCTTGGACGTTGAGAACAGCACCGAGGATCGATACCGACAACAGGGCACCCGCCTGCCGGGTGGTGTTCTGCACGCCGGAGGCGAGACCCGACTGCTCCTTGGTAACGCTGGCGAGCAGCAGCGAGGTCAGCGCAGAAAACGACACTGTACTGGCAAGGCCAATCAGCAGCAGACCGAACGCGATCTGAGCATACGCAGTGTGGGCGTCGGTCGGGGCGAGCACGGCGACGCCGACCGCGCAGCAGGCGAAACCGGCGACCAGCAGCACCGGATGGCCAAATCGGCGAGACAACGGGCGATAGATCAGAAACGGCCCAGCCAGCGTTCCCACCGTCAGGGGGAGAAGCGCGACGCCCGTCGATCCTGGACTCCAGCCGCGCAGCAGTTGGAAGTACAAAGACATCAGGAAGAGCGTGCCGTAGAACAGGAACCCCATCAGCGACGCGCAGACGACGGCCACGGTGCGCACGCGGTTCGCGAAGAACACGGGCGGCAGCATCGGCTCGCGGATCCGTCTTTCGGCGCTCCAGAATGCCGCCCCGAACAGCAGGCCCGCGAGGAGCATGCCGATCGTGATCGGCGAGCGCCATCCCGACTCACCGCCGTGGATGACCGCCGCCGTCACGAGGCCCATGGCAATCACCGCAGTCAGCTGACCGAACCGGTCGACGCGGCGGGGACGGCGCGGCGTCTCGGAAATACTGATCCGGCCGAGCAGCACGCTGACGACGCCGATCGGCAAATTGATCAAGAACACGCTGCGCCATCCAAACGCATCGATCAGCAGGCCGCCAACCAGTGGCCCGAGCGCAACCGCGCCGGCTCCAATCCCCACCCAAACGACCGCGGCTCGCGTTTGGCCGGCGCGGTCGCGGAACAGATACGGGATGAGCGCAAGCGTCGCAGGCAACAGCGCCGCCGCACCCACACCCTGGACAACGCGCGCCGCGATCAGGGCGACCATCGACGGTGCCGCCGCGCAGGCCGCCGATGCCGCCGTAAACACTCCTGCGCCGACCAGGAACATCCGTCGCAACCCGATGCGATCACCCAGCGCGCCTGCTGTCAGCAAGAGCCCGGCGAGCGTCAGCGTGTAAGCGTTCAGCACCCACTGAGCGCCCGCGAGCGAGCCGTGGAAATCGGCCCGGATCGCGGGCACCGCTACGTTCAGCACGCTGCCGTCGAGGATGATCGCGAAATAGCCAAGGCAGATCGCCGCGAAACCGATCGACGGCCGACGCAGCACGCCGACGGCCTCAAGATCCAGTCCGGCGCTCACCCAAGCCTCCAATCGTCGACGGGCCGTCGTGCACGACGATCTCACACCGGACAAGTCCGCGCGATGAAGCCCAGCGACGGATATGACTTCAGCATAGGCGCTGCACAGACGACCGCGGCAGCGACTGCGGCGGCCGCGCCTGGCCTTGCGAGGCCGTCGGACGCGCGTCCGGCGGGCACTCACGATCGATGGGACGAAGATCAAGGCTAACCCGTCGATGGATCAGAAACCGCATCAGCGACCGCCGGTTCGCTGGCAGTTCCGGGCTTACCGACGAGGCGAAAGTGACTGCCTAGCCGAGGCCACTCGGGGGCTGGCCGAGGCCACTCGGAGCCTGTCCGCGCGTGCACCCCAGATCCCAGCCGGTGGGGGTCGTGTCCTCGGGGAAGTGCTCCAGGCGCGCTCCGGGGAAAAAGAAGCGGTCAAAGAACTCCTCCTTGTTCACACCCAGGTGGAACAGCTCGTCGGTGACGCTCCCGTCCGGGACGTGCATATCCCAGCGGTCGCTAAGTTTGCCGCTGCCAGTCAGGTATCCCAGGGCGGTGATTTCCCAGCGGTCGTCGTTGTAGAACGGGATGCGACGGTAGATCGGCTTGGCGAATTGCGCCGACGCGGGCTCAGTGGCGAACGGGTAGAAGCACTCCCCAATTACGGGGATTGGCCGCCCGGCAAACCTGTTGTTCGCGTCAGTGTGAGGACTCTGAGGTAGGAGCCATGCGGTGTACTTGACCGGCAGCAGCGCGCCGTATGCCGCGATCTTCGCCGACTCTTCAACCCCCTTCGCCGCGGCTCTCTGGTCGTCCTGTGTGTACTGCCAATCCCTAAGGTCGAAGGGACAGTCGGCTTGGATGCTGACTAGCTCTGACCCGCAGGCCCCAACGGTCTTGAGACGATCGTAGTCGGATGCGATCACGTTCGGCAGCTGGCTGGTCAGGAACGTTTGTGCGGCCTCGAGCCGCTTTGCGAGCGCATCGCCGGCATCAGCCACCGGCACCTCGAACGGCTCCTCGACACGCTCGCCATTGATCGACGCGATTTCCGTCGCGACCGTATAGATCGCGTTCGCCACGCCGATGGCATGACCGATAAGAGGCGTTTCCTCGCCGATGTCGACCGCATAGTTGAATACGGCACTGGCCACGAGCTTGGCCTTCCGGTTGGGATCGGGCTGGACCTTTGCGTTGATGTTGGCTGCAATCTGTTGGAGGGCCGCCCAGCTCGTTAACTGCTCCTTCGCGAACGGCTGGGCGAGCGCGTTCAAGTAGGTGTGCTCGGAGATCAGCCAGCCGATCTCCTTGACCAGCTCCTGCTGGGCCCAGCTGAGATTCTCTGCCGAGAACGTGAAGCCGCAGCACGGGTAGCTCAGCCCGCTGATCTGGGCCGCGATGTCTCTCCATTTAGTGGAGTCGTAAGTGGCCGTCCAGTACTGCCCGCGCGGGTCTGGCGTCCCCAGCACCGCGTTGCCCAGGTACTGAACCGCGGCTGTTCTTCCCGGGTTGCCGGTCTCCGGCCAGGGTGTGGGTGCCTGGCCGGCGGTCTGCAGCAGCTCGGTTATGCCCTTGCTGATGCTCTCGCCGGTGGCAACTCGATCGTCGGTCTGGACCTGGTACTGGTCGTAGGTGCCGGTGCGAGCGAGGGTTCCCTCAAGCGGCACGGTGTTCGGCCCATTGAGCTTGTCTGCGGGCGCGGGACCGCTAAGCTCGGCTCCCGTTCCGCGCTGCGACCCAGCGATGCTCACCAGCGTGAACGAGCCGCCGCCAGAGAACGCGGGGTCAGTGGCGACGAAGAATCGTGAACGGGTGCCGCCCATCCCCTCGATCTGGTCGGTCACGATCGTGAGCGTCCTGTCGACCTCGTCGCTGGCGGCGACCTCGCCGTTGTCATTCTGGAAAGACGGGTTGCCCCGGCTGACCACGAAGACCAGTTTTGGGGCGCTGAACGGCACCGCACTCGCTTGATTGGCCTTCGCGAGCATGTCTCGCATCGCCTGGAGCTGCTCGGCTATTCGCTGGGGATAGGTGTCGAACCGAAAGTACTTCGATTCGCCGTCAAGCGTGCGCGAATCGACCACTAGCACCTCAAAGCCGCCGCGATGCGGGGTGGCGTGATTCGGAATCGGCTGAACAAAACGGTGGTCGCCAACTTCGATCACGTTCTGATCCGCGTTGGATCCCGGTGCCTGCGTGTTGAACGTGAGCCGCTCGCCCGGATCGAACGTGTAGTTCCCGTCGTTGTCACGCACGAGATTGCCGGTGATCGCGCCGCTGCGTTGCTGAGGCTCAGGAACATCAGTCGAATAGAGGGAAGGATGCTCGACCATCAGGTGGCCTTTGCCGTACCCGATCGCCGAGAACGTTCCTCTGACGATGTTGGCGCTCTCGTTCCACCAGTTCCAGGCCTGCACGCCGATCCCCGCGCCGAGCGCCCGGAACATTCCGTTCGGCGGCTGCGTGTCGTAGCTGCCGCCGATCGGCGGCGGATTGGTCGCGATCACCAAGTCGGTTGCCGGGAGCTTTGCCAGATCCGCCTTGACCTTTTCGATGCACGGCGTGAGCTTTGCGACGGCGACGGGATAGGGGTTGCTCGTGGCCTCCGGGCAGTCGTAGTTGGTGTTCGACACCAGCGACAGGTTCTGGCGGCTGAGCACTACAACCTGGAGCCATTTCGTCGGGTCCGCCGGATAGAACGCGCTCGTTGCCGCGGTCGGACCGACGATCGCCACACCGACCTGCCCCCCCTGGCTCGCCATCGTCTCGACCCTCACGGCCGGGATCGGGTTCGTCGTCTTCTGACTCGGAACCGAAGCCACCCCAGGAGCGGCGAGGGCAACCACTGCGCAAACGGCAACGACAAGCGCGCAGCCGGACGCGATTACTGTTCGAGCGCGTCGCCGCCGATCTACCCGCAATGCTCGCCCCCTGCTTCTAGGCCCCACGACGTCAGCCTGCCACGCAGGCCTAACAATGTCAACGGGCTGCGCGGGAGGCGGCCCCAGTGGCGTCACCAGCGAGCGGCGCCACGCGCGCAGCCTGGAGTTGGCACAAGCGCAGCAAAGCTGGACGGCGCAGCGCAATGCGAGTGCTTCCCGAGCCAGGAGTCGCGCACCGTCGAGGCCCCGTTCTCGAAGCTGGCGACGCGCTCTGAGGTTTCGCGCGCAGGCGCCCGACTTATACTGCGGGAAGATGGGCTTGCCCGTGGCCGGGATTCGCCCGCACAGTGCCGAGACCGTTGGCGGTCGAACGGGCAGTACGTCGCTCCTTCGCGCTCGCCGGAGGGCTCAGCGGCTCACAGCAGGAGACTTAGCGGACCGTGACTTGACGCATTGTGGCCCCGGCCGGCCCGCTGAGCAGTAGAAGGTATGTCCCGGCCCCGACCAGGCGCCGGGCGCGCAGGACAATCCCCTTCCTGCCGGCGATGCCGCTCGCGTAGATCCGGCTCCCGCGAGCGAGGGCTACATTTGTGTTGGGCCGGACCGGCGGCAGGGAGGTGATCACGTGGCGTGTGGTGCATCGGCGGGAGCTCGTGCAGATCGAGATCGGCAAGCCGCTGGCTGGTCCACTGCCTAGCGCGCCGGGAGGCAGTGTCAACGGAGGCTCGAGGTCGCCGCAATGCACCTTCTGATCGTCGGGGTTCGTGGTGCTGAAGGGGTCGTGGACGCCAGTGAAGAAGAGCTTGTTGATGCTCTCACTGCCGTACCCGGGATAGGAGAGGTCAACGTTGCTGATCTGGAGCAAGTGAATGTTGCTAGTAAGGGACACACTGCCAGTGACCGTGGGGACCTGGGTATCGATCCATCCCTTCCAGCCCGGCGCGACCGCCACCCCCTCCGACTGGCCGAGGGTGGTCGTGACCTTCTCCCGCTGCCCGGTGAAGATCTCGGCCTCCGCCTTGACAATGCCCACCGTGATCGACGTGTTCAAGGATTGCTGCAGGCTGACGGAGTTCGAGCGCTCGTCGCTGATCTCAACCGAGTCCTCGGCGTAAGTGGCGCCGCAGTTGTAGAGGGCATCGCCAATCGTTCGCGGGGCACCGTATTGGACGGTCGGAACGGAATTGGAGAATTCGCAGTTCGAGACTGGATCGCAGAAATCGTTGAGCGCCATGGCGGCGCCCGCGGGGTCCTGCTCGGCGTTAAGCACCTGCTGGGCTACTGCCGCGTCCGCGCGCGGGCTAGCGCCGGCCGATGCGCCCGCGCCCGAGTCGGGGATGATGGCCGAAACACCTGCCAGCATTCCGCCCACCACAAGAGCGATCATGATTTTCTTGGTGATCATTCTCATAGGGCTCGTGGGCTCAGCCAAGTCCGCCAATGGGTGCAGGCGCTCGGAGTCGGGTCGGGCATTTCTCTTGATGCTCTATCTGATACTCGGCTGCGGTCAATGGACGCGTGTACGTCATGACGTCGAACGGCGGGACCTTGAGGTCGGGACTCATCCCATCTTTCGTCGCCGTGTAGTTGGTAATCGTGTACTTGGCCAGGTTTGTCGACACCACCAGCGTGCCCGTGACCGTGCCGACGACGGGAGCACTCCAAACCCCTCCGATGTAGTTCGGCGGCAAAAGGATCTTTACGCTCTTGGTGATCGACGTGGTGTCAGACCACTCCGTCTCAGCCCCGAACTTCACCGACACCTCGGCATCGACCAGGGTAAGCACCTTGAAGCTCGCGCCGACCGATAGGCTCCCCCCGACGTCGAGTGCAGTCTCGCGACTCTCCGTCACGCTGACCTCATGCCAGTCCGGATCTTGGTCCGACGGCGGTGGTGGGGGTTGTGCTCCAGCGCGGACGCGCAGCGGTCTCAATTGCTTGCTCGGAGGCTGTGAGCAATCCACGTTGTCCGCAGCGCCCTGGAAAATGGTCTTTCCAAGCCCCATGGTCAACGGTCCTGTGGCCGTGAACGAGCACGATGTCCCCGCAGCGTCGGCACACATGGCGTTGAGCAGGTCAGCCACATGCTGAGGAGCCTTGGACGCGTCGAGAATGTAGTTGCCCTTGACCTGGAAGTTGTAATCGAAGTCGGCGGTAAGATCAGGTCTGAAACAGCATGATGGGTTCGGGTAAACAGCGGCGGCGCCGCCCGAAGTCCAGCCGATCTCCGGGTTGGGAGTGTTTGAGCCAAAACTAATCACCCCGTTCTGGTACCTGGGCGCAGCGGTTGTGTTATACGCTTGCACCGCTAGGGGGGTTTCGCTACCGGAGCAGATGCCCGTGCAGTGCTCCCCGAATAGCGCGACCGACAGATACTCGGTGTGGTTGAGCGTGTCAGCTTTGTAGGTGAACCAGCCATCGTACCCCCAAGTCGTCAGGTGGGGGTGGTTCGTCCAGATAAGCGAATAGACGAAGTCCTGGCCGGGCTTCAGGCTGGCCGGGAATGTAGAGAATCGGGGCTGGGGGTGGGTGTCGGATCCAATCCCCCCATCGTCAACGAAGGTCCATGTGTACGGCGTCAAGTTGGCAATGGTCCCCTGAGCATAATCCCCACTAAACCCGGCGAGGTGCGCGGTCAGCGTGGTCTTCGGAGCGAGGACCACGGTCCGGCTCGCTCTGGAAGGGGGTGCCGCGCTGGTCGCGGTCGAGACGAGCAGCAAACCGACCGCGATCAACGCCGCAGCCGCTGTGCCCGCTGCCCACAGACGGACTTGCATCAGGTGTCCCTCGGCGCTCGAACGCAGGCCCAGCGACGGTTTACGGGAAAGTCAAGGAATCGTCTCATGGCAGCGTTCGAATCGAACGGCTCACGACGCTGGCCATGATCGCACATCAGTATGGATCGCACAATAGGGACACCCCAATACCGAATCGTGTTTGTAGCTCCGGAAACCCAGTGAATTCACCTGGGGCGCCTTCGAGAACGTGGCGACGTCGACGTGTACCCCGAGAACTGGAAGGCGCCAAACCAGTACACACTTCAGCTTCTATGCGAAGTCGGGCGTTATCTGAAGTTGGCCGCTGACGGTGAGGTTCACGAGTTCTGAGACGCGCACGCCGGTCTGGATCGCCGTGAGGAGCATCGCGTGGTCGCGCCGGCCGAGCCACGTGGCCCGGTCGGGCGCACCGAGCAATGCGTCGATCTCGTCCCGGTCGAGGTCGGAGATCATGGTTCGCTGGTGGCGTTTGGTCGGGATCTCGATCACGCGGGCGATCGTGGCGGC
Source organism: uncultured Solirubrobacterales bacterium (assembly GCA_963769695.1). GTDB lineage: Bacteria > Actinomycetota > Thermoleophilia > Solirubrobacterales > Solirubrobacteraceae > Palsa-465. The sequence goes on from CAVYMX010000009.1 coordinate 326,367, forward strand.
GTGCTCGGGATGGCGCGGCGCCGCGTAGCGGTAGAGCGAGTGGATCGCTGCGAGCCTTGCGTTGCGGTCTTAGGACTGTTGCCGCGGTCCTGCTCGAGGTGGTTGAGGAACGCGCCGATCAGCGGCGCGTCGAGGTCAGCGAAGTCCAGCTGGCACGGCTCCTTGCCGGTCTGCTGTTGGGCGAACGCGAACAGCAGCCGGAGCGTGTCGCGGTAGGCCGCGATCGTCCGCGGGCTGGCGTTCTTCTGGGTCAGCTGCAGACCCTGCCCTTCTTCAGCTTCTTGCTCTTGATGCCGGCCGACCTTGCGTTGGCATTGATCGTGATTGTGTTCGCCGTGCCCATCTTCAGGTCGTAGCGCACGCCCGCGATCTTGATCGTGCCGCCAACGCCGGTCGGCACCTTGGTGATCTTCAACGCGTGGCATGAACCATCGATGTAGAAGGCGAGCTGGCGTCCATCCGTGAGCTTCGCCGAGACCGCGTAGTGCGAAGCGGACGACGACCGCGCGAATGAGACGACCAGATCACCGCTGCCACGCTGCACCCGCATCACGGAAGGACGCGCCGGAAGCTGCAGCGGCGGAGCCGTGTAGGTGGCGATTGCCTTCTGCATCAGCGGGATCCCGCCCCTTGTCACCACCGCCACGATCTGACGCTTGCGAGTCGGTCCGAGCGACGGAGTGAACGTCACGCTCGTGCAGAGGATCTGCTCGTCGGTATGCGGACGCAGCGCCGGCAGGCCGGGGCAGCGTTGGCCACCGAGATGCCTGACGATCGTGTGCTGGACACCCTTCGCATGCTCGACGAGCCGCACGTTGGTGCCAGCCGGGACGGCATAGGCAACCTGAAGGACCCTGCGGGAGCCTTTGGCCTCGACATGCGCACCGAACGTCGGTGGCTCCTCGAGGCTGGAACGATCCATCGTCTTCAGCGACGAGGTCGAATGAGGTGCTTGGCTAATGGTCCAGGTCCCCGCTGCCGGTCGCACGAGCATCAGGTCGGCCGTGCCGTCCGTCTGGTTCTCGATCAGCATGTAGTGGCCCTTGAGGCGCTTCATGATGCCCTTGGTCGGCGAGCTGATCTTCACGCCATTTGGCCCATGCACGACGATCTGCGGCGGCCCATGGGTTCCGTGGATCCGCAGTGCCACCGCCTCGGTTCCGCTGGCGACCTGTGTCGACAGCTTCGTGGTCCCGTCGGCTGCGCGCGCCGAGAATGCATCGGCGGGCTCGTAGGCGGAGAAGTCGCACGAGCCGCCGAGCAAATCGACCGAGCTCGCACCCCAGTCGTAACCGAATCCGGCCGTGATCGGGTCAACCGATGTGTCAAGGTACGGAGAACCCCCACCGAGCGGAATGATCAGGTCATAGGTTGGCGTTGTACTCCCGATCGTCACGCAACCGGCGACGCCCGTACTGGAGAACTCACCGGATGCCCCGGCGCAGGCGCCTGCCAAACAGCCCTTGATGTCACCGCCGACGAGGAACTCCTTCTCGGGTGCATCGATCCATCCGTAGACGTCGCCATTCAGGCTGGCGATATTGTCAAGCGCCGTAAAGCCTGCTTGGACACCGAAGTCGATGACTTCGTTGCCGTCGATGCTGATCTGAGCCGTTCCGATCGGCGTATCACCGACCGTGACGGCACCGTTGATCTGCAGGCTCCAGGGCGTCGCGCCGTTCGAGTCGGTGTAGAGGAATCCGCCCTCCACCGCGACGGTTTTGCTGTTGCCGAGGAAGCTGACACCGACGTTAGCCGCGATCGTCAGCGGTGGCGGGTTGAGGCACATACCGAACGCGATGTGATCGAGGAAGAAGCCCGCGGTGATCGGGACCGTTCTGCCGAGATTGCCGAGCACGCCGGAGAATGACCCGACCTGGTCGCCGACGATGCTGCCGGATGCTCCCAGCCGCAGGCCGCTTGGCAGGTCGACGGTGACGCTTGCCGCCCAGTAGCTCGCGTCGGGGTTGGTGCTGCATGAAACGATCGGCGCATCGTTGCTGGTGGCCGATACTGCCCCGCAACTGTTGCTCTGGTTACCGTCGGCCGGGACATAGGCGAAGCAGGCGTTCTCAACCTGCAAGGAGCCCATCCAGACGTTCTGGGCTTGCAACACGACGCCACCGAAATCGACCTTGCCGGAATCCTCGACCTTGATCGCGGCTCCGCCGCTGACGCTACCGAACGATGGATTCGGGCCGGCGCTGAAACCCGCCGGTAACTGGAGGTTCAGCCCGTAGTCGGAGTAATAGGAGCCGTCTTGGTTCTGCCCGAGTGTGAGTGAAACGGTTCCCGAGATATTGAGGTTCAGGAAGTTGTAGCCGGTGGCGACGGTGAAGCTCTCCGCCAGCGCCTGGTCGCCCGGGCCGCCCGCCGGCAGCGTCCAGTCGATGTTTCCTGAGAAGACGACCACTCCACCGATTGCGATCGTCGAGTTGGGGGCCGTGAAATGCCCTGGGGAGGCGTCCGACGTTGTGGTGACCGTGAACGTCTGTCCGTAGCCGGTCAGCGTGCCGCCATTCATCATCACGGTCGATCTCGTCGTGTAGACGTTCGGGTTCGTGGTGGACTGCGTGAAGCAGCCCTGCGTCGTGAAGTGCGCGAGGCCGTCGGGTATGGAGGTGTAGCAAGTCGGAGGTGGTGGTGGAGGCGGTGCGCCGGGCGTCGCCGCGACGACGTCAATGTCGAGGGGCTGCGTGGCCGTGTGCTGCACGTTCCCGCTACCGGAAGTGGCAGTGTCCTGAATCTGCAGCTTCACGGTGTGGACGCCGAGCGTCGTGAAGGTCGTGGTGATCGACGAGTTGTTTGACGGCGTCGCGGGGGTGAAGTGCCCACTGTTGGTGAGGTCCCAGGCGTACGAGTAGGGTGACGTGCCGCCGTTCGGCGTTCCCGAGATTGTGACCGGCTGGTTGACGATCACTGTGGTCGGGTCCGTCGAGAGGGCGACCGTCAGCGCGGCCCCTACCTGGAACGGGGCTGAGGTTGTGGGAAAGTCTTGCGGGCCGGGGTTATTGTTGTTCGGACAGACGAAGTCTTCTTTGACTTCATACGTCCCCGCCAGCGAGAGCACTGCGGTGTACTGCACGCCGCTGCCCGCACTGCTCGTGCTGACCGCGGAATACGTGCCATGGCTGTTCTTGATCTCGAATGTGAACGTGATCTGCGGGGCGTTGTTGGGGATGCCGCTGTAGCACTCCATGGTGTACGACCCGGTGGCGGTAACGCTGTCGCCCGCTACAGGGTTCGTAGGGCTGACCGTGATGTCGGCGGCGAGCGCCTGCCCCGGCGCCAGCACGCCAAGCAGTAGGAGGACGAAAGCGCACGCAGTCGTCGCGGACCTAGCCGCTCGGAAAGCACGGAACCCAGGCATCTAGGAGCCTCCTCACTCAGGCGCACCTCATGCGCGCACGCGAGAAGCGTACACAACCTCACGGCTGGATCGGTAGACCAGACCGATCCAGAACGGTGCCCGGCTCCGGCCTCGCGGCCGCGAGTAACAGAATCGGATCCGACTCCAACCGCGAGCCGCGCCGACACGAAGGCAGACGTCCTGTGTCAACCTCGACCAGCTGGATCGCGCGAGACTTGCTCCTCGCCTCAGTGAGAACCTGGGAAGCTGATCGCCGCCCCACTACGAATGGGACCTCCCAAGCCGCACAGCTTCGGCGCTGAGTGCCCTCGCAGCTACCGGACGGATGCAAGGCCCTCTCGCGGCCGGGTGCGGGCAGCCCCTACACGCCTACAACACCGACGCCGCCGTCAAGGTCGGGCCTTCGGCCCGCGCCTGCGAGGCGCCCCTGACGGGGCTCCCCTGACAGCCGTCACCGGCGTTGTTCGGCTCGGGCATGCCCACACCCCGCCCCGGAAGCCCCAGTTATGCGAACCGGATCGGCCAGCTCACCCCCAAGCGACTTGACCGTCAGCAGCTCCAGCACGCTACCCCGGCGGACCCCGCACTGCAACGCTTCGCAGCGATCCCCACTGGGGACCCGGCCGGTGACCGATGGTAGCCGAGCCATGTTTGAAATGTAGCTGCAGCAGGTGCGGCAAGTGACCACACCCGAGGACAGACTCGCGTTGTCGGCGATCACCACATCAAGCGAGGCTGCGCCGGCGAAGAAGGAGCGCGCGAAGCCGACGCGCGACCGGGCATCACGGCGCTACCGCGGCCCGGTCCACGTCAGCGTCGCGGTTGCGCCCGGCGGGAGCGTGTGCGTGAGGGCACGGCCGTCCCAGGTCACGCCGAACTCGAGCGGCGCGGACGAGTGGTTGTCGGCGATCAGCACCCGCGTGCCGTCGGGATCGAGGAACGCGACGTCGTCGAGTCCGCGGGTCACGACCGTCTGGTAGGACGGCGAGAGGTCGTAGCGGACGAACGTGTTCGATCGGATGCGCACCGCGCCGGGGTCGACGTACCGGCTCAGCTGGCCGAGCTCGTAGTAGTCGCGGCTGAACGACACCGCGTGGGTCTGCTCGTCGATCGTGACCAGCCCGGTGCACGCCGGGCAGCCGACGAGGTTGGGCGGCTGCACCGGCCCGCCCTGCGGATCGAGCGCCAGGTTCCACATCGCCACCGCGTTGGCCCAGTTGCGAAACGACGCGATCAGCAGCTCGGAGGTCGGCCACGCCGGGGTCGTCGCGGTCGAGCACTCGTTGACGATCTGCAGCAGCCCGGGCGCGGACAGGTGCAGGCCGGTCATCGCGTTGGGGCTGCCGAAGTAGCAGTGCCAGGCGATGCCCGCCAGCGACCCCGCGAGTGGTCGCGATCAGGGCGTGCGGCGGGTGAGGTAGCCCCAACTCTGATCCCAGCCGTAGATGCTCGTGCGCAGGCCGGCGGCGCGCAGCGCCGGCGCCAGATCATCGATGATGAAGCGCTCCTCGGCGGCCAGCGAAAGCTCCATCCCCGGGGTCTTGAGCGCCACCGCGGGCTCGTTCTGGGGTGTTACCGCGGCGATCGGGATTCCGTGTGAGCGGTAGGCGTCGATGAACTTCACGAAGTAACGGGCGAACGGGCCGTACGCCGACGGCAGCAGCGTTCCGCGGTGGCCGTCGTTGTCGAGCGCGTCGTTGGCCTTCATCCACGCCGGCGCGGTCCACGGGTTGGCTATCGATGTACAGCTGCCGGTTGAGCGCGAGCGCGGCTCGTAGCGTCGGGACGATGTACGCCAGGTCGTGGGCGATCGACATGTCGGCCAGCGACGGGTCAGAGCGCCCCGGCGGGAGGTCGTCGTAGGTGTACGGGACCCCGGTCGCGGTGTAGTCGGAGGCGCCCATCGGCACGCGCAGGAAGCTGAGGTGGATGCCGGATGGGCCGAACAGGTCGGCGAGCAGCGCCGTGCGCGCGGACGGGGACAGCTCGTCTCCGATCAGCCATGCCGAGCTGTCGCTCAGCCCGCCGCCGACCCCGATGAACCGCTGGTAGCGCTGGGCGTCGTCGACGGCGATCACCGGCATGCCGCGCGGGGCCGGGGCGGGCGCCAGGCGCGCGTCCGGCAGGCGAGTGAGCGCCTGCGAGAGGTCGGCGGTCGTCTGCACAACCTCCACCGCCACCGGCGCGCGGGTGGAGACCCGGGCACCGGCCGCCGGGGCGCGACCGGCCGCGACCGCGGCGGCAAGCGCAGCGACGGCGAGGCTGCGGGCGATCCGGCGCACCGTCGTGCGGCGGATCAATCGTGGGATGGGAGACTTCCGGGGTGGCGCAGTCTTCCACGCGAGCGCCAGGGTGGCGCTGAGGCGCCATGTTCCGATTTCCTCGCCGCTGTGTGCGTGGTCGCCCAGGCTGGCGCGCGGCGACGGTACGGCTCCGGGATACCCGGGGAGCCGGTCCCCCATGTGTTGCTCGGCCTGCAAGACTGGGCACTGTTCAACAGTTCCCAAACAGGAGGTTCGCATGGCGGATAGCGTCTACCGGGTCACCGAGGTTGTCGGCGTCAGCAGCGAGTCTTGGGAGGCCGCGGCCCGCGTTGCGGTCGAGACGGCCGCGAAAAGTGTGCGCGAGTTACGTGTAGCAGAAGTCGTGCGCCAGGATCTGACGATCCAGGACGGGGCGGTAGTGAACTTCCGCGTTCGCCTCGGGATCTCGTTCAAATACGACCCGAGCAACTAAACAACAGCGGGGCGGAGAGAGCTCGCTCCGGAGCAACTCCTGCCCGGGCGGGCTCCTTCGCCGCGTATACACGTGGGGAACGCCCCGATTTCGGAGGGAGGCTTGCTGTGGCCAGCAGCGTTTCAGAGAAACAGGCTCGTGCGGTAGCCGAGGCGGCGCGCGAGTCGGAGTGGAAGCTGCCGAGTTTCGGCAGGGAGTTGTTCCTCGGAGACTTCCGGCTTGATCTGATTCATCCCCAGCCGCGGTTGGACGCGGAGGCGGTGGAGAGGGGCGAGCGTTTCCTCGCTCGGTTGCGCGGGTTTCTGGAGACGGAGGTTGACCCGCTCGAAATCGAGCGCGAGGCGAGGATTCCCGATCGTGTGATCGAAGGGCTCAAGCGGATCGGCGCGTTGGGGATGAAGGTCCCGGAGGAGTACGGCGGGCTGGGGCTGTCGCAGGTGTATTACAACCGGGCGCTGGCGCTGGCCGGTGTCTGGCATGGGGCGGTTTCGACCCTGCTCAGCGCGCATCAGTCGATCGGCGTGGCCGAGCCGCTGCGGATGTTCGGTAGCGAGGAGCAGAAGCGCAAGTGGTTGCCGCTCGTCGCTAAGGACCACTTGAGCGCGTTCTTGCTGACCGAGCCTGATGTGGGCTCGGACCCGGCGCGGATGGCGGCCACCGCAACGCCGGTGGGTGGCGACAGCGACCTGGTCGCGATGCCGGTCGACGGCGGCTATATGTTGAGCGGTCGCAAGCTGTGGGCGACGAACGGAACGATCGCGGACATCGTCGTTGTGATGGCCAAGGTGCCCAAGAGAGAGGGCCACCGCGGCGGGATCAGCGCGTTCGTGGTGCCCTACGACAGCGAGGGCATCACGGTCGAGCACCGCAACACGTTCATGGGGCTGCGCGGGATCGAGAATTCGGTGACGCGCTTGGTGAACGTGTTCGTACCCGAGGAGAACCGGATCGCTCGCGAGGGTGATGGCCTGAAGATCGCGCTGAGCACCCTCAACACGGGCCGGCTGGCACTGCTGGCGGTCGCCGTCGGCGCGGCGAAATGGTCGACGAAGATCGCCCGCGAGTGGTCCACAGAACGCGTTCAGTGGGGACGGCCGATTGGCCAGCACGATGCCGTGGCGCAGAAGGTCGCGTTCATCGCCGGTAGCGCGTTCGGCTTGGAGGCGATGCTCGACGTCGCCGGCCGGCTGGCCGACAATAAGTCCAACGATGTCCGGATCGAGGCCGCGCTATGCAAGGTGTACGGCTCGGAACTGGGCTGGCGGGTGATCGACGAGCTGGTCCAGGTGCGCGGCGGACGGGGCTATGAGACCGCTGCGTCGCTGAAGGCGCGCGGAGAAAAGCCTGTGCCGGTGGAGCAGGCGCTGCGGGATATGCGGGTGAGCCGCATCTTCGAGGGCTCGAGCGAGATCATGCATTTGCTGATCGCGCGCGAGGCGGTCGACCAGCACCTCCGCGTCGCGGGCGACATCCTGAAGCCGGCGGGCGACGTCAAGACCAAGGCGCAAGCGGCCGTGCACGCCGGGCTGTTCTACTCCAGGTGGTTCCCGCAGCTGGTTGTCGGCGAGGGTCAGAACCCGCGCTCCTATGTGGAATTCGGTCCGCTGGCCGGCTACCTGCGCTACGTCGAGCGCTCCGCCCGCAAGCTCGCGCGCTCGACCTTTTACGCGATCACTCGTTGGCAGGCAAGACTCGAGCGCCGGCAAGCGTTCCTCGGACGAATGGTCGACATCGGCGCCGAGCTGTTCGCGATCGCCGCCGCGGTTTGCTACGCCGACACGATCGGGCGCGAGCATCCCGAACGCCAGGCGGAGGCAATCGAGCTCGCCGAGCTGTTCTGCGGGCAAGCCAAACGCCGTGCCGATGCGCTCTTCCACGACCTGTGGGCCAATGACGACGACGCCAATCACGCCGCCGCCCAACGCGTGCTCGCCGGCCGCTACTCCTGGCTGGAGGACGGCATCGTCGACCCATCGGGCGATGGGCCGATGATCCCGCCCCAAGTCAACCAGGCGGCAGCAAACCAGGCCACCGCCTCTGTGCCCGACCAGACCGCAGCCGGCACCGAGGACCCCGAGAACCGACTCGGGACCGGGGGTGGGCAATAGCCCCCCGGGACGGGCGCTGACGCCGGCGCGACGATCAGCATCGTATCCCGGGGGACGGCCCTAGTCGGCTATTGGGAGCTTGGCTCGAAGCCGGCGCTGGCGAGTCGGTCGATGTTGCCGCCTTCCGATCGTGGGCGCTCCTGCGCTGGGACACGGGCCATGAGGGTGGCGAGCGCGCATGAGGCGACAAGCTCAGTCAGGCTGTCAGCCCGGCCGGTGATCGCGATCGGCACGCGTGCGCCCAGCACGATCCCCGCCGCTTGCGATTCTGCGAAGTGGTCCAATTGCTTGGCGAGCATGTTGCCGCTCTCGAGGTCCGGAACGACGAGGATGTCGGCCTCGCCCGCAACCGCGGAATCGATTCCCCTGCCGCTGGCGGCGCCCGGTGCCACCGCGCTGTCGAAGGCGAGCGGCCCATCGACCAGGCCGCCTCGAATCTGGCCTCGCTCGGCCATTTTGGCCAGGGCGGCGGCATCAAGGGAGGCAACGAGCTTCGGGCTGATCGTCTCGACCGCGGACAGGATCGCCACCTTCGGCAGCTCCACTCCGATCGCGCACGCAAGCTCGATCGCGTTCTGGACAATGTCCCGCTTGGCCGCCAGGTCAGGCTTGATATTCAGCACGGCGTCGGTGACCAGCAGCACACGGCCATGGGCCGGCACATCAGTGACGAACACATGGCTCATGCGACGTCCGGTCCCGAGCCCGGTGCCGTTGGCCAGCACCGCGCGCATTAACTCGTCGGCGTGCAGCCTGCCGCTGAGCAGCGCTTCGACCTGACCGCCGCGAGCGAGCCGTACCGCGGTCTCGGCGGCCGCATGGCTGTGCTCGGCGGCGACCAGCTCCAGCGTCGCGATCTGCAGCTCGTCGGCGGCGGCGACCGCGCGGATCCGGTCCTCCGGGCCGACCAGCACGGGAACGATCAGCCCCTCCTGAGCGGCCTGCAGCGCCACGATCAACGCATCCCGGTCGACCGGATGGACGATCGCCATCCGGACGGGACCGACCGCCGCGGCGCGGGCCAGCAGCTTCCCGAACTGCACGCCGCGTTCATGCAGCTGCACCTTGGGGAGCGCGACGCGGGGGCGGCTGACCTTCTCCGTCGGCGCGATCACGTTCGCTATCCCGTCGATCAAGGTCTCACCCTGCTGATTGACGGCCAGGCACTCGAACGAGATGCGCTTGCGCTGCGGGTCCTTGGTTGCCGCGGTCACCGAAACTGTGATCGTGTCCCCGACTGCGACCGGGCGGCGGAAGCGCAGCGTCTGCTCGAGGTAGATCGTGCCGGGCCCCGGCAGCCGGGTGCCGAGCAGCGTCGAGATCAGCGAGGCCCCCCACATGCCGTGGGCGATGATCTTGTGGAACATGTCGCTCCGGGCGTATTCCTCATCCAGGTGGGCGGGATTCACATCGCCCGACATGACCGCGAACAGCTCGATGTCCTTCCGTCTCAGGGTTCGTTGGAGCGTCGCGCTCTCGCCGATCGCGATCTCCTCGAACGTGCGGTTCTCGATCAGCACCAGAGTCTCGCTCGGCCTCTCGGGCGGCCTGTTATCCCCACCATCGGTCAGCATCGATGCGTTGTCACCTTTGCAGGACGTAGGTTCCGGGAGCGTCTGCCAGCTGGGGGTAGCCGCGTCTCGGCGCACCCAGTGGGGGAGGCTTGCCCGGCTCGCTCGAGCGCTCGGCCAGCCACCGCACCCAGACCAACCACCACGACCCCTCCTGGGTCGCAGTCTGCTCGGCCCATCGATCAGGGTCCACATACGGCGCGCCGGGTGGACGCGTGGCCGTCTGGAAGCGGCGGTGCCGATGGCCAGGCTCGCTCACGATCCCGGCGTTGTGGCCGCCGCTCGTGAGGACGAAGGTCAGCTCCGCGTTGGCGATGATGTTCAGCTTGTAGACCGAGCGCCACGGCACGACGTGGTCGCGCATCGTGCCGACCAGAAAGATCGGCGCCCGGATATCTCCGAGGCTCACCGGGCGCCCGCCGGCGCGGTAGCGTCCCTCGAACAGGTCGTTGCGCAGAAACATTCCGCGCAGGTACTCGGAATGCATCCGGTAAGGCAGCCGCGTCCCGTCGGCGTTCCAGGCCATCAGGTCGTTGGGGAGCTGACGCTCGCCGAGCAGGTACTCGCTGACGATGCGCGAGTAGATGAGCTCATACGGCCGCAGCATCTGAAACGCGCCGCCCATCTGCGACGACTCCAGGTAGCCCTCCTCGGACATCATGCTCTCCAGCTGAGCGACCTGGCTCTCGTCGACGAACAGGCCGATCTCGCCCGGTTCGGTGAACTCGGTCTCGGTCGCCAGCAGCGTGACGCTCTCCAGCCGATCGTCGCTGTCACGCGCCATCGCGGCCGCCGCGATCGACAAGATCGTCCCGCCGAGGCAGTAGCCGACGGCGTGCACTCGACGGTTCCTGACGATCGCCACGACCGCCTCGAGCGCGGCCATCACCCCGAGCTCGCGGTAGTCCTCCATGCCGAGGTTGCGATCTTCTGCCGTCGGATTGAGCCAGGAGATCATGAACACCGTGTGGCCGTTACCGACGAGGTACTTCACCAGCGAGTTCTCCGGCGAGAGATCGAGGATGTAGTACTTCATGATCCACGCCGGGACGACCAGCACCGGCTCAGGGTGGACCTGCTCGGTCGCCGGCTGATACTGGATCAACTCGATCAGGCGGTTGCGATAGACCACCTTGCCTCGGGTCAGCGCCACCCGCTCGCCCGGCACGAACGCCTCGGTGCCGACCGGCGGAGCGCCGCTCATCGAGCGCGACCAATCCTCCGCAAACAGCTGAGCGCCACGGACCACGTTCCCACCCTGCTGCTCCAAGGTCTCTTTCAGCACCTCCGGGTTGGATAACGGGAAGTTCGACGGCGATGCCAAGTCCAGGAGCTGGCGCGCCCAGAACGAAACCATCTGCTCGTGGTGGGGCGAGACGCCGGGCACGCCGGTGGTCGCTTCCTGCCACCACTGCTCGGCCAGCAGGAACGTCTGCGAGACGACGTTGAATGGCCACTGCCGCCACCCGGGTCCGGCAAAGCGCGGATCCACATCGCGCAGCTGCTGGCCTGCGTCGCTTTCCCCGCCCGCCAAGGCGGAGCCACCGAGGCCCAGCATCCTGCGCCACGCTCGCGCCGCGAGTTGCGCCTGACGCGCGGGCATGCTCGCCAGATGCCCCGCCCAATCAAGCCAGGCCAGCGAGAGTGCAACCGGCGAGATTCCGCCGCTCAGCTGCCCTCGCAGCGCGGCGAACGCCCGATCGAACCGCGCGGCCGCCTCGCCGTCGAGCGATTCCCTCTCCTCCTCAGCGCGGCCGCGATCATCTTCACCAGACTGCTCCCCACCATTACGCGCGGCCATCAGACGAGCCTCCTGTTCCGGGCTGACTCAGGCGCTCGGGATCGAAGCGCCCCACCATCCTCGCGGAAACCGGGCCGGAGCCGCTCCCCGAGGAGCTCGATCGCCCCCGCTTCCACCCTGACCGAACCAAGCGAGCTACAGAGCGGCGGGTTGCCGAGTTGACGCGTGCGGCGATCGCGGTGTCAGGCCGGTAGGTCAGTGGCGTCGGAGCCCGGCGACGTGCTCGTCGGCGGATTCTCGCCCTCGGCGCGGCAATTGGCCAGCGACGCCGGGATGCTGGGCGCCGCCGGCAGCTTGATCGGCTCGAGGAGCTGGGGCTCGCCTTCGGAGGTGTCGAACATGTCGCTCAGGTCCCACGCGGTCGCGTCGCGCCGGGTCATCGGCTTGAGCCCGAACCGGTGCTCGACGAATGCGAGGATCGATGTGTGATCGGCGACCTTGTGCGAGATGTAGTCGGTCCGGCCCCACGGGGAGACGATCGTCAGCGGCACCCTGAAGCCGTACCGATTGAATCCGGCCGGGAACGTCCCTTTCGACGACAGCGTCAGATTCGGCGGGATGTCATCGGGCGGGATCGCGGCCGGCGGCGGCACGTGGTCGAACCACCCGCCGTGCTCGTCGTAGGTGATGAACAGGGCCGTCTTCGGCCAGTGCGGGCCGTGCATCACCCCCTCGACGACCCGCCTGAGAAAGCTCTCGCCGTAGGCGATGTCCTGCGGGTTCTCCTCAGACTGGTAGCCGAAGTTCTCCTCCATGTAGGTGACGGTCGCCAGCTTGCCGTCCGCCGCGTGGGCGAAGAACTGCTCGGCGGGTAAGCAACGCGCGACCTGCGAGTGGTTGTTGCGGAAGTTCGGGAAGTAGTACGGGCTCGGGGTGGAGCCGTAGTAGAGCCGCCAGGGCACCTTCCGGTGATCGAGCCGGTCGAAGATCGTCCCATTGGCGGCCGCGATCGCGAAGTTCGCGTTGTCGTCATTCACGCACCCGCTCGAGGTGGCGCTGAAGTAGTAGCGGCGGTTCGGCAGCGTCTGGCCGAGCACCGAGCAGAAGTACCGGTCGCTGACCGGGAAGTGGCTCGCCAGGGTGTAGGTGAGTGGCATCTGCTCCGCCGTCAGATACCCCATCGGGGTCGAGACGCCGACGTTCGTCACGAAGCCGTCATTGCGCCCGCCGTCGTACTGCGCGTGGCTCGAGTTCCAGTTCTGCGTCAGGCCCACCGACGGACACACGTCCGGCAACGGGAACGCTTTGACAGGCTGCCCGCTCGTAGCGGGATTGCTGGCAGTCGGAACTCCGTGGCGGTTGACCGGGAGGCCGTCGAAGCTGGTCCGGGACTTCGCGAAATGGGGCAGCCGGCCGAGGATGTTGTCGGCCGAGTGGTTTTCGAGCATCACCAGCACGAGGTACTCGATCTCGGTCAGCCCAGCCGCCCCGGTGGTGTATTTCCGGCCGGACCGGATGTAGGGCTGTACGCCCCGGCCACCCAGGAGCGAACTGCCCGGCCGCGCCCACGCGGGTAGCGCCCCGGCCGCGACAGCGGCCGCCGCGCCGGCGCCGATCCCGAGGGCCGCACGGCGCGTCAGCTGCTCAGAGCCGTCCATTGGGCCCGCGATCCTAGTGCAGCGACACTCAACTGCGGTCGATCGCAGCGACGATGCATTCGGCGAACGCATCGGGACGCGAGAGAAACGGGTGATGCCCCGCGCTGAACTTCACGAGTCGCGTATCCGCTCTGACGCGTTGACGCTGCGTCTCGGGCGGGGTGGCGAGATCCTCGGTGCAGACGAAGTACGTGGCGGGCTTGTGCTTCCAGGCGATCTGGCGGGGTGGTTGGGTGAAGGGCGTGAGGGATTGACGGGTGAGACGGCTGACCGCTTGCTCGGTCGTGCTCTCGTCGCAGTCTTGGAGGAAGAACTCCCGGATCATGTCGGGATCTACGCCGACGGTGCCGTCTTCGCCCGGTTGCAGCCACGGCGCTGGCTCTGAGCCGAGGAGATCGGCCTGGGACTGTCCAGCGTCGGGCATCACCGAGGTCACGTAGAGCAGTTGGGTGACGCGGTCTTCGGCACCGGCCTCGGTGATAATCATCCCGCCGTAGGAGTGGCCACAGAGGACGACGGGGCCGTCGACCTCAGCGATCGCCTCGCGGCACGCCTGGACGTCGTCGTAAAGGTCTCCGAGCGCTTCTGCGGTCTCGCCGCAGCTCGGCAGCGCCACCGCGACGGTCGGGACGCCGAGTTCGGCGAGCGGCTGGGTCATCCGGCTCCACCACCAATCGGCGTCGCGGACGCATGCGCCATGAACGAACACCAGAGTTGTCATCGCGGTGCCGGGACGGTTCTCGGGCTCTGGGGGAAACCGCTGCTTCGTGTGCGAGCGTTCAAGAAGTCAGGGGACAGCGCGGTCGCCTCCTTTCACGCCGCAGCGGCCACTGACGCTCGCGTCCATGGCGCTAGTCAGCCCACCAGTCGCGCTGGCCCTCGACGTCTTCGCGCGGGGCCTCGCCGAGATTGGGCGCGCCGATGACGAGGATCTCGAGGCCCTCCGGCCCGGCCTCGTAGCCTCGCCACGTACCGGGCGGGACGCGCACCGCGTCCCATTCCTTGAGCTCGACGATCTCGTCGTCGAGCTTCATCCGCCCGCTCCCGCGCAAGACCACGTACACCTCCTCCTGCTTCTTGTGCGTGTGGCCGTACGGAAAGCGATAGCCGGGCGGGACGCGCTGGTAGGTCAGGCCGGATTTCTCGAGCTCGAGCGCGTCGGTCGCCGAGCGGAACTCCAGGTCCGGCGCGCCGTCAAACCTGGACCCGAGGTCCTCCGGGTCCTGCTTGAGGTTCCTGAGCGTGAACGGCACGGCGCAATCCTATGGCACCCCCAGGCTGAGGTCGCCGATCTCGGCTCCGAACCTGCTTGACCTGGCCTGCCCGGTTAGGAATACTCGCGGGTGCTGTGCGAGGGGCACGAAAGCGTCGCAGTAGCAACGAGACGGACGGTCGAGCCTTGTCGCCGGCCCAGGTTAGCGAAGCGCAGCTCGCGACCGGGCAGCGCGCATGACGGTGGAGCAAGAACCAGAGGCGACGGCCGCAATCGGGGCGACGGCCGCAATCGTCGCGGTTGAAGGTGGCCTGAAGGGGAAGCGGTTCGGGCTCGGCGGCCGTCCGATCACGTTGGGTCGCGGGGATGAGAACGACGTGGTCCTCAGCAGCGTCTTGGCCTCCCGCGTCCATGCCGAGCTCCTGCCCGAGGCCGACGGCTACGTCCTGCACGACCGCGGAAGCATCAATGGAACCCTGGTGAACGGCAAGTCCGTGACCACCCACCAGCTCCGCTCCGGCGATCAGATCGCGATCGGCGATGAGACCTTCCGCTTCGAATCGTCTGACGCGAACGCAACGCTACTGGCGACGCGGATCCCCCGCCGCGTCGTGCAGTCGCCCTCCGGGCCGGTCTTGCGCGTCACTGTCACCGGGGGCGGGCCGGTTGGACTGAGCTTTGCCTTGCTCCTGGCGGATCAGATGGGGCCGCGGGTTTCGATCACGGCATACGATGGTCGCTGGACGCGGTCCGGCGGCGAGGTGGTATGGAAGACTCCCGAGCAGGGCAATGTGCGCCGACAGCAAGTCGTGACCGTCCAGAGCCGTCAGTACCTGAGACTCCCAACCGAGGTCCAGGATCGCCTGTTCACCCCGGACGCCTACTGCGAGATGTGGCCCGCGGGACCGGATTCGATCGAGGGCTTGGGCCCGCGTAATATCCGCATCGCCTACATCGAGGATCAGCTGCTCGCGATCGCGAACGAGAAGCCAGACCAGATCCAGCTCATTCCCGAGCCCTTCGACCCGGTCGCGGCCCAAGACGAGATCGCCGAGGGGCACGTGCTCGCGATCTGCGAAGGCAGCCGCTCGCGTACGATCGAACACTTCGCCGATAAGTTCGGTATCGGAGACCCGTCACTGTACGCGCTTGATGGCACGCATGTGCAGGACATGGTGCTCGGCCTGCGGGTGAAGTCTGAGCTCTCTGACCCTATGTCAGTCCTGCTGACCGTCGCCCAGAATCGCTTCCTGCTGAACTCGCTGCGCGGCGAGGGATTCCTGAATATGCGGTTGACCGAGCAGGAGACGAAGGAAGCCGTAGGGATCGACCCAGTCCGGCAGGTGTTCACACCATGCATCCAGTCCGAACCCTGCCTGTTGGAGCGGAGGGAGAGCGGCGAGTTCTTCTGTAGCGGACATCACGCCCTCTTTCTGCCGGCCCTGCTGAGAGGATCGGCGTTCTGGGAGCGGGTTCACGAAGGATTGCAGTTGTTCGGCGTTGCACCGGAGAACCTGACCGCAGTGACGGGCTTCCGGCTCGATATGGTGCAGCGGCCGCGCTTCACAACCCCGTTGTATCCGACGACAGCGACAGCACCGGGGACGTTCGGGTTCCTACTCGGTGACGCTGCGAATGCGATTCACTTCTGGCCGGGGCGCGGACTCAACAGCGGCCTGGCGTCGGCGATCTCGCTGGCGCGATGCCTGGCGACGACTTGGCGTGGAACCGCCTTGCGAGACGCGGACTTCGTGCGCCACGAGGCCGTGATGGCGATGCTGCAGTATCGGCACAAGAGTCGGGCGTGGCGACAGATGGTGACGACCGACGCCTCGGGGGACGTGCGCGCGATCAAGGACGTGATCGCCCAGGGGATGGCGGAAGCTGACCAGGGAGCCTTTGACCAGAAAGCCGACATCAATGCGCTCATGGAGCGCCTCGTTGGGATTCGCCATCGGCTGGAGGCGCGCATCGACGGCCTGCCGGATGACGCGACCCTGCGCGACCACCTAGAGCGGCTCCCGGGGCAGCTCGTGCATACGCTCCTGGTGAGCGATGCCTGGGACACCCGCAACGTCGGCGGAGAGGAGGTCGACGTCGAGTGGCTCCTCAAACCGGCAGCAGCCGCCGAGCTGACGTAGCAGACCTTAGGCCCGGATTGGGAGTGCGTCACACTGACAATTCGAGTGGCCAGCCGAGGTTAGCGTCGGTGTTGTGATGAAGGCGATTGCGCGGCACACCACAGGGATGTTCACTCATGTGATCGACATCCGTGGCCATCAGCTGACCGTCGATGAGCCGGTCGACCATGGTGGCGCGGACGAGGGCCCGAGCCCGCAGGAGCTTCTGGCTGCGAGCATTGCATCCTGCACTGCGATCACGCTGGGGATGTACGCCAACCGCAAGGGCTGGGATCTCGGCCAGGTCGAGGTCGAGTGCGAGTATGCGACCGCCGACCGCGGCTCCGAGACCCAGTTCAACGTTGTCCTGCGACTCCCGGATACCTGCAGCGAGGAGCAAGTGAATGCGCTGCGGGTGATCGCTGCCAAGTGTCCGGTCCATCGCCTGCTCGAGGGCGAATCGACCTTCGAGGAACGGATCGAGCTCGTGGCGGCGGTGCGGACCGCGGTGCTGCGCCCTGATGCCGCTTGTGATGGGTGATTTCCGGGATCTAGTCCTGATCGAGCGTCATGGCGAGGTCGCCGTGCTGACGCTCAACCGGCCGGAGAAACGCAATGCTCTGTCGCTGGAGTTGCGCGATCGGCTCTCGGACGCGCTCGACGCGTGTGGCGGTGAGGAGACTGGGGCGATCGTCCTGACGGGAGCCGGGAGCGCGTTCTGCGCTGGGATGGATGTCACGCAGTTCGGGGGCGATGACGCGAATCGACGTCGGATTGTCGAGACGAGCACGCGGTTGTTCACGACGTTGGCGCGCTCGCTGACGCCGACGGTGGCGTTTATCAACGGTCCAGCGATCGCGGGCGGCTTCGCGCTCGCGCTGTTGTGCGATTTGCGTGTGGCAGCGGAATCCGCTCGGATGGGGTTCCCGGAGTTGGGCCGGTTCATACCACCCAGCTACGCGGCTGCCCGTGCAGCGCTTCCGTCGGCGCTCGCGCGCGAGCTCTGCCTGACCGGCCGTGTCATTGACGTGCCCCAAGCGCTCGCACGTGGAGTCGTATCAAGCGTCGGAGCGCTCGAGGACGCCGTTGCGCTGGCCACCAGCATCGCCACGGCACCCCGCCTCGCGGTACGCGAGATCAAGCGCCGCGTGCTGCTCGAGGCGCAGACCTCGTGGATCCCGCTGCTCGAAGAGGAGGAGCGGGCGTTGCGGGCAGCCGTCCTCTAACCGGCGCTGGCCTCGGTCAACCACCGATAAGCAGGGGCGCGCCGAAGCGCGCCCCGGGTGGCATCTTGGATCGGATCCTTCAGGCGTCCACAGCCGTACACCGGTTAGGTCGGCAGCGGCTCCTGCGGGCGTGCCTCGAACGTGTAGGTCGAAGCGGGCTCGAGGAAGTTCTGCACGGCCTCGCGCGTCTCCGCAGTGTCCGGATGCCCGTGTACGGAGATCGCGTGTTCAGCGGCGGCGCGCGCGACCTCTCCCTCCTCGCCGATGATCACCAGCGAGCAATTGCTTTCGCTGGGAAAACGACGACAGTCGGCCATCATTCGAGCCATTGGTCCCTCCTTACGGGTGGTTGCGCCAATCCTCGCGCGCGTGGGCGCACGAGTCAATAGCTGCCGCTGCTGTCCGAGAGGTGCAGCCCGCGATCGCAGCGTACGCGTCGCGCTGTGAGAGACTTCATCGCATGCTCGAGGGATTACTGCACCATCATCTCTTGAAGGACGGAGAGCAAGGTCAGGGCGTGATCACGGAGCGGCATCTCCAGGGAACGGAGTCAAACAGCAAGGGCTGGGGAGAGCTGTTAGAGGTCAAGGGCCACATCAAGTTCCCCGACGGTACGGAAAGCCAGTTCTCGGCCAATCTGCTCAGCTCGCTCAAGGTCGGCAGCCTGTACGAGGGGACGATTGTCCCGGTCCGTTACGACGCCTCGGACCACTCGAAGGTCGTGATCGACGTCGATGCGCTCGAGGCCCAGCACCTGGCCGACCACCAGAGCCAGCTGGATGCGGTCCAACGACAGACTGCGGCTCTAGTCGCACAGGCCGACGCTCAGCTCGCCGGGACCGCCGGACCGACGAGCACCGCCGCGACGGCGGCCGGCGACACGGTCGACGAGCTCGCGAAGCTCGCCGCGCTGAAGAATTCAGGCGCCCTGTCGCAGGAGGAGTTCGACGCGGCGAAGCAGAAGCTGCTCGACGTCTGACCGCGGCCGCGCTCGTCCTGCGGTGCGCCCGGCGATCGGGGCGTGAGCGGGGTCCGTCGACAGCCGGGCTATATGGTGGCCGAGCGGGTCGTCTCGTCCGCGAAGCGATGGATCGCCTTGAGGACCTGCTCGGGCTGCTCGAGGTGTGGGAGATGTCCGGCTTGCGGGATCGGCTCGAACCGGCCGTTGGGGAATGAGGCGGAGTAGGCGCGTCCGTAGGGCTCGAGGGCGATCTGGTCGCTCTCGCCCCAGATCACTATGACCGGCGTCGGGACGAGCGCGAGCCGTCGCCGCAGCTTCGGATCGTGCATGTAGGGCTCGCGGGCGTATACCGCGAGCGTCGTGGCGTTGGCGGCCTGGACGTTCCGTGCCTCCTGTGGAAGCTGACTCAGGTCAGGTGCCGCGGCGGGGTCGTGGAACGAGTACGCGATCAGCTCCTGGGGTGTGAGCGAGAAGAAGTCGGCAAGCTCGATCCCTTCAACGTCGATTCCGACTGCGTTGAGGAGCACTGTGCCGCTGATGCGCTCGTGCTCGCGCACGGCCATCTCGGAGGCGATCCAGCCGCCAATTGATGAGCCGACGAGGAGCACGTCGTGCAGATCTCTTTGTTCGAGCAGCTGCAGGTAGCTCAGCGCGATGTCGTCGATCCCGTTGTACCACTCTGGTCGCGGTGTACCGGCGAACCCGGGATGCACGGGAGCGATGACTTCGAAGTCCTCGGACAGAGCGGAGGGAAGCGGTCCCATCGACGGCGGCCCACCGCCTCCGTGCAGCAGCAGGACGGGTCGGCCTTCACCGTGCTCATCGATCGTTATTTGCAGGTCGTCGGCATAGAAGCCGTTCTTGATGTTCGTGGTCATGTTGTGCCTTCTAGTCGGTGTTGTCGGGGGCGGGCGTGCCCGCCGGGTAGGTCGCGTAGCGCGCCATCACGGCGAGGATCGCCTCGGGGGTCATCTCGCCCGACGCCGCCAGCTGGCTCAGGTCCCGGAAGTAGCCGACGTAAAGATCGGGGGTGAACGTGTTGAGGATGATCGCCGGCTCATCGCCAGGGTTGGCAAAGGTGTGCTCGGCGCCGATGGGTACGGAGACGAACGTTCCGGCGGGTGCCTCGTGCTGGCTGTCACCGACGGTGAAGCCAGCGGTGCCCGCGATCACGTAGAAAGTCTCGTCGTGCTTCTGGTGCCAGTGGGGCGGTGGCCCATCAGTGCGCGGAGGGACGGTGAGAACCGCAATCGCGAGGCGGTGGGCGGTGCCGGTTCCATCTTCGACCATGCGCACTTGTATGGGGCCGGGGAGAACCACTTCTCCACCTTGGGGTCCAACGATCGATACCTCGGACACTTACCGCTCCGTTTCGTGAGAGTTGACTATCACGAAGGACCGTAGCGCATCCACGCTCGTTATGCAAGGTGACTATCATGACGAGAGCACACTTTGACAAGCGACGGACCGTACACGGCAACAGGAGCAACAATGAGTGGCACGCCCGAGGAGAGTGGCCGGGTCAACCAGAAGCGGCGCACGCGCGCCGCGATCATCGCGGCCTGTCAGGAGCTGATCACGGCCGGCGCGGCGATCAACATGCCGGCCGTCGCGCGCGCGGCGCTCGTCTCGGAACCGACCGCCTACCGCTACTTCCCGGATCTCGCCTCACTGCTCGAGGAAGCGCTGGCCGGCATTGAGCCCGATCCGGCCGCCGTATTGGCTGCAGGCGCCGATCCCGGCGATCCGGTCGAGCGGGTCGCCTACGCCGCCGAGCTTCTGGCAAGGCTCGTGATCGAGCGCCAAGGCGCGATCCGCGCGCTCATCTCCGTTTCGATCGCCCGCGGCACCGCTCGGCAGGTGCGGCCGGGCTACCGCTTCGCCCTCATCGATCAAGCGCTATCCCCGCTCACGGAGAGCAATCCAGGCATCGGTGCGGCAACACTCGAGCAACTCCGGCGCGGCCTCGCCGTCGTCATCAGCGCCGAGGCCGTCCTCACCCTCACCGACCTCTACGGCCTCGACTCCGAAGCGGCGGTCGCGAGCATCGTGCACACCGCGCGTCTCATCGCCAAAGCAACACTCAGCCGCGCGGGAGCTCGCCCCAGCAAATCGGCTGGCGCAGGTCTGTGACGATCGCGTTCGCCATCTTGTCCGGTCGCGAGTACGCGGATCGGATTGTCGCGACATCTGCATCGCCGCGGACCGTGCTCTCCGGGTCTTGGGATGCGCGCCTCCTGTCGATCGGGGGGCGACCGCCTGCGCGCCCGGTCGGGCGCCGAGTTGACCGTCACCCGGATCGACGCGGGGTTCATGGGGCGGGCGAACATGGTGGCGTTCGTGGAGGACTCCGAGGAGCAGTGGTTCAAGCTGCCGGCCCCGCGGGACGGTGACGTCGAGCTCGTCCGTCGCGGCGACGCGGTGGACTGAGTCGATGCGGATCGGCGTGGTGCTTCCACAGACCGAGCTCGGGGGTGACCCGGGAGCGGTGCGGGCGTTCGCCACGGCAGCTTCGGAGCTCGGCTTCGCGCACATCGCGGTGTTCGATCACGTGGTCGGTGCCGATCCCGCGGTCCACCGCGGTTGGAGCGGCCCGTACGACGTCCATACGACGTTTCACGAGCCGTTCGTGCTGTTCGGCTACCTCGCGGCGCTGACGTCGTTGGAGCTGGTGACCTCGATCGTGATCCTCCCGCAGCGGCAAACCGTGCTGGTCGCCAAGCAGGCCGCCGAGATCGACCTGCTCACGCAGGGCAAGCTCCGGCTCGGCGTTGGCCTCGGTTGGAACGAGGTCGAGTACGAGGCGCTCGGGAAGAACTTCTCCAATCGCGGTGCGCGACTCACCGAGCAGGTGGCGCTGCTGCGCCGGCTGTGGACCGAGACCAGCATCACGGTCGCCGGCGACCACGAGCACGTCACCGGCACGGGGATCGCGCCGCTCCCGGTCCAGCGCCCGATCCCGGTCTGGATCGGAGCTCGCGCGGACGTTGCGCTGCGCCGGGCCGGCAGGATCGCCGACGGCTGGTTCCCGATGGACCAGCCCGGGCCCGCGCTCGCGCGGTCCATCGCGATCGTGCACGGCGCCGCGCTCAACGCCGGGCGCGACCCGACGACGCTTGGCATGGAGGGCCGCATCAACCTCGGATCCGAGAGCCCATCCTCGATCGATCAGCAGATCGCCGCCTGGCGCGAGGCCGGCGCCACGCACCTGAGCATCAACACGGTGCGGGCCGGCTTCTCGACCGTCGATCAGCACATCGCCGCGCTCGCCTCCATAAGCCAGGCCGTGCTCGGCTGACACGCGCTGGCAGCGGATCGACGCGGACTCAGCGCCGAGCCGACGGACCTTCCTCGCCGCGCCCTAATCCGAGTAACACCGGGGGCCCGGAGGTCGCCGAGAGCAGGGCCGAGGAGGCGGCGCGCAGAGTCGCCCGTTTACATAGATAGGCAGCGTCGGCCGTGCTTAGCCCCGGGCGACCGGCTCTTCGGCATCCACCGCTGCGCTCGGAATTGGGGGAAAGGGATCGTCCCCCGACTCGCGTTCACGATTGCGTTCGTGGCAAAGCGCAAGCCGGCCTCGACCGTCTCAGGCGAGCAGAGCGATCGTCAGCTGTCGGCCCGTGCTAGCCGGTAGACAGGCGCCGTAGCTAGCGTCTTCGCCTGACTCGGATTCGCGCGCAAGGGAGGGCCGGCGGCGCGGAGCGCAAGATGCCCGCGCCAACAAGAGAGCAGGTGAGGATCAGATGAGGTCGTGTACTGGCACGACCGCGGACCTTTGGGCACACGAATCAGGTGTCTATGCGGTCGCGTTGGCCCCGGGTGCGGCGGTGCTCGTCGCGGCTGCGACGGGGTCTTCGTTGAGCCATCGAGCACCGACGGTCTCTGCGATGCTCGCATCGGTTCCGCCGCCGGCGAGCGCGAGGGGGGCGACGAAGGCGAGTTCGCGCAGGCCGCCGAGAGCGCTTTGAGCCAGTTCGGGGATCGCGGCGCTGACGACGACGAGCGCAGGCTGCAGCAGATCCGCTGTCTCTGTCAGCGTGAGCAGCGGAGTGTCGGCTCCGAGGTAGGTGATCCGCCAGCCGTGAGCGCGGAGCGCGAGCCCGAAGCAGATCAACCCGAGATCGTGTTGATCTCCGGGAACGCAGGCGAGCAGTGCGTGGGGACCGCGACCGCGGCCCCAGTCGCGCGCCAGGGCGAGCAGACGGCCGCGCAGGAGCGCGCTGGCGAAGTGCTCTTGCGCGACCGATGCCTGGGCGTGCGCCCAGCGCTCGCCGAGCTCGTGGAGGTAGGGAAGGACCGCGTCCCGTAGGACGCTCTCGAGCGGGTAGGAACCCAGGAGCCGGTCGAGTACGGAGTGCGCGCCGACGTCGTCGAATCCGTCGAGCGCATGGCGCAGCTGCTCGCCGAGGGCAGCTGCCGTCGGTGCCCCGCTTCGGTCATCTGTTCCGGCGGGGTCAGGTCGCGCCGGCGGGTCAGTTCGTGCGAGCCGAGCCGCCTCGGCTGCCGATAGGCCTTGCTCGAGGTGCTGGAGCATGCGACGGATCCGCCGCTCGTCGTCCTCGCCGTAGAGGCGGAATCCGCCGTCGGTGCGAGTGGGCGACAGGATCCCGTACCGACGCTCCCACGCGCGGAGGACCTCCGGTGTTACCCCGACACGGCGGCTCAGCTCCCCGATCCGCACGGGCCCGCGATCGGCTTCATGAGCACTCATGCGATGAGTGTACAGACTCTGGACAGACCCTTGACAAGGTCTCGACAAATCTGTACGGTCCTTGGACAGTCTCTATACAAAGGAGTTCCTCGAATGAAGAAGTCGTTCGTCACGGCGCTAGCCGTCGCCCTCCTTGGCGCGATGACACTGGGTGCGGTCGCCTCGTCGGCATCGGCTCCGCACAAGCCCGCCAAGAACATCGTCCAGACGGCCGTCGCCGCCGGTTCGTTCAAGACGCTCGTCTCGCTCGTCAAGCAGGCGGGCCTAGCGGGCGCCCTCTCCGGGCCGGGGCCGCTGACCGTGTTCGCGCCCACGGACGCGGCGTTCGCGAAGGTGCCGAAGGCGACGCTGGCCGCCCTCGCCAAGGACAAGTCGAAGCTGAAGGCCGTCCTGCTCTACCACGTGGCCCAGGGCAAGCTCACGGCCGCGAAGGTAGTGAAGCTGCACTCGGTCAAGACACTCAACGGCCAGTCGCTGAAGGTCCGCGTCAGCCACGGCACGGTCACGGTCGGCGGCGCGCGCGTCATCAAGACCGACATCGGCGCCTCAAACGGCGTGATCCACGTGATCAACAAGGTGCTGATCCCGCGCTGACCCACCCACCTGTTCAGGGCGCCGCCGCTGCGGCGCCCTGACCGGGGTCGGCCGACGGACAGGGGCCGGCCGTACGGAAAGGCCACGATGACTGCACTCACCCTTCCACATCCACCCGCCGGCGAGAGACTCCGCGGACGGCGCCATCGTGTTCGGCGCGTTGTCTCCCTCGTGCCGGTGTCGCCCATCCTCAGCCAGACAGGCACTGAGCGCCCTCGCTGGGCCGCTCTGTCAGCGTCCGTCGAGCCCGGTTTGACGAAGGGTGATCGCTGAGATGAGGGTTGCTGTGGTGGGTGCCGGGGTCTCTGGGCTGGTGGTGGCGCATCTGCTGCACCGGGCGCATGACGTCACGGTGTTCGAGACGAATGACTACCCAGGCGGGCACACGAACACGGTCCGCGTCGATACCCCGAACGAGACGCATCAGGTCGACACCGGGTTCATCGTTTTCAATGACCGCAACTATCCGAACTTCGAGCGGCTGCTCGAGCGCCTGCGTGTTGGCTGGCAGAGGTCGACGATGAGCTTCAGCGTCAGCGACGGGATGGGGGATTTCGAGTACAGCAGTGCGTCTCCCAGTGGCCTGTTCGCAAAGCGCGCGCACCTCCTGACCCCGTGGTTTCACCGCATGATCGCCGATCTGGGTCGGTTCAACCATGCCGCTCAAGAACTGCTTGACGACGGTGCCGAGGACATCTCGCTTGGAGATTGGCTGGAGTGTCATCGTTTCTCGCGGGCGTTCGTCGAGCGGCTGATCGTGCCTCAGGCGTCGGCGGTGTGGTCAGCCGCGCCGCGGCAGATGTGGAGCTTTCCCGCGCGCTTCTTGGTGGAGTTCTTCGACAATCACGGGATGCTGTCGTTCCGCGGGCGGCCTCGGTGGCGGACGGTTCGCGGAGGCTCCGCTCGGTACGTGGAGGCGCTGATCCGGCCGTTCGCTGATCAGCTGCGGCTGTGCACGCCGGTCGATGCCGTCACGCGTCACCCTGATCGTGTGCTGGTCAAGCCGCATGGTGGTGAGGCAGAGCGCTTCGACGAGGTCGTCCTGGCGACCCACTCGGACCAGGCGCTGGCGCTGCTTGGCGATGCCAGCGATCGCGAGCACGAGATTCTCGGCGCGATCCCGTATCAGCCCAACGAGGCGGTGCTCCACACCGATGTGCGGCTGTTGCCGCGCCGCCGGCGCGCGTGGGCGAGCTGGAACTACCACCTGCTCGCCGAGCCGAAGCCCGCGAGCACGGTTACCTACCACATGAACCGGCTTCAGTCGCTGCGCGCGGAGCGGGAGTTCTGCGTGACGCTCAATCGCACCGAGGCGATCGACCCGGCTCATGTGATCCGCACGATCCCCTGCGCCCACCCGGTGTACACGGCCGCGGGGGTCAGGGCGCAGGCGCGAGTAAGTGAGATCGACGGGCGCAACCGGACGCACTTTTGCGGCGCCTACTGGGGCTGGGGGTTCCACGAGGACGGCGTTGTCAGCGCGCTGCGGGTGGGCCAGCGGTTCGGGGCGCGGCTGTGAGCGCGAGCTGCATCTACGAGGGCACGATTCGCCACCGGCGCTTCGACCCGCGGCGCGAGTTCAGCCATCGACTGGCGCTGGCCTACCTCGACCTGGACGAGCTCCCGGGGCTGCTTGACGGCCGACTGGTCGCCCGGCGCCCGGGGCTGGTGCGCTTTCGCCGGCGCGACTACCTCGGCGATCCCGCTGTGCCGCTGCACCGCGCCGTGCGTGACGTGGTGGAGGAGCAGACCGGCGTGCGGCCCGAGGGCCCGATCCGGCTGCTGGCCCAGCTGCACTCGTTCGGGCACTGCTTTAACCCCGTCACTTTCTACTACTCCTTCGAGCCGGGCGGCGAGCGCTTGCAGGCGCTGGTCGCGGAAGTGACGAACACGCCCTGGGGGGAGCGGCATGCCTACGTGATCGAACGCAAGCATCCCGACTCTGCGGCGCTCGCTGGCGAGTTCGACAAGGCGCTGCACGTCTCGCCGTTCATGGGCATGGATCATCGCTACGGCGCTCGGGCGGCGACGCCCGCCCAGACCCTGTCCCTCCACATCGCCTCAAGCCGTGCCGGCGTCACCGTGTTCGACGCGACGCTGACGCTGCGCCGCCGGGAGCTGACGCGCGCGTCGATCGCGGGAATCACCCTGCGCTACCCGCTCGCGACCGTCCGGGTGCTGGCGCTGATCTACACACACGCGCTCGGGCTCAAGCTCGCGGGCGTACCCGTCCACGCCCATCCGCGGGCGGCACGGACATGAGCGTCTGGCTCTCACGCCGGCTCGTCTTGCTCCTATTGAGACGGATCAAGGCCGGCACCTTGATCGTCGTCGAGGGGGATGAGCGGCTCGTCCTCGGCTCCGGTGCACCGGCTGCGACCGTCCAGATCGCCTCCGCGCGGACGTGGCGAATGCTGCTGCGCGGCAGCCGCGGAATGGCTGAGGCCTTCGCCCAAGGCCTGTGGGACTCGCCGGATCTGATGGCGTTGATCAGGCTCGCGGCGCGCAACGCCGGCGGCCTGGACAGGCTCCGCTCGCGTCTTGCGCCGCTGCGGTGGCCGCTGCAGCGGGCCGGGGCGCTTTTGCGCCGCAGCACCAAGCGCCGGCGCAAGCGCGACATCGCCGCGCACTACGACCTCGGCAACGAGCTGTTCGCGCGGATGCTCGATCCGACGTTGAGCTACTCGTGTGCGATCTTCGAGCACGAGGGGATGACGCTCGAGCAGGCGCAGGTCGCAAAGCTCGAGCGCATCTGCGAGCAGCTCGACCTCGGTCCGGGGGATCGCGTGCTCGAGATCGGAACGGGCTGGGGAGCGTTCGCGCTTTACGCCGCCGCAACCCGCGGCTGCCACGTGACCACGACCACGATCTCGCGCGAGCAGCACGATTACGCCGTCGAGCAGGTCCGCCGTACGGGACTGACCGACCGGGTCACGGTGCTGATGGAGGACTACCGCGAGCTGCACGGCCGGTACGACAAGCTCGTCTCGATCGAGATGATCGAGGCGGTCGGCTGGCGGCACTTCGGCACCTTCTTCGCCACGTGCTCGGAGCTGCTGGCTCCCGACGGCGCGATGCTGCTGCAGGCGATCACGATCGACGACCGCGCCTACGAGGTCGAGAAGGCATCGAAGTCGTTCATCAACACCCACATCTTCCCCGGCGGATGCCTGCCCTCGCTCGAGGTGATCACCTGCCACCTCGCCCGGCGAACCGACATGCAGGCGGTGGGGCTCGAGGACCTGACGCCGCACTACGTCGAGACGCTCCGGCGCTGGCGCCAGAACTTCACGGCCCATGCCGACGAACTGGCGGAGCGCGGCTACGACAAGCGCTTCCGCCGGCTCTGGACGCTCTACCTTGCCTACTGCGAAGCCGGCTTCGCGGAGCGGCGGATCTGCGACGTCCAGCTGCTGCTGTCCAAGCCCCGGTCGCGGATCGCCTCGCGCACGTACCGGACAGGCTCTGGCCACAGCCGGCAGCGCGACCTCTCGCTGAGCGCATGATCACTTCGCTGCTCGACGACGTGCTCGACCGTACCGTGGTTGCCGGCTTCACGAACGTCGGCTATCGGATCCGCAGCCGCGGGTGGGATGCTTCGGATCTGCGCCCGATGCCGGGCAAGGTGGTGCTGGTCACGGGCGCGAGCTCGGGGCTTGGTCTGGCCGCTGCTGAGGGCTTTGCACGTCTCGGCGCCACGGTCTGGCTGGTCGTTCGCAGCCGGGAGCGCGGCGAGCAGGCGCGCGCGAGGATCGTCGAGCGGTCCGGTAGCGGCGATGTGCACGTGGGGGTCTGCGATCTCAGCAAGCTCGAGTCGGTCCGGCAGTTCGCTGGACGTTTTCGAGATCATGCTTCGCGCCTGGATGTGCTGGTCAACAACGCCGGGGTGATGACCGACGCGCGCGGTGTGTCGGCCGATGGGATAGAGCTCACGCTGGCGACCAATGTCGTCGGCCCGTTCCTGCTGACGAACCTGCTGATCCCACCGCTGCAAGAGAGCGTCCCGGCGCGGATCATCAACGTGTCCTCCGGTGGCATGTACACGCAGAAGCTCAGGGTTGATGACCTGCAGAGCGAGCGCGGGGAGTTCGACGGGCCGAAAGTGTATGCGCGCACCAAGCGTGCGGAGGTAATCCTGACCGAGCTCTGGGCAGAGCAGTTGGCGGGCACCGGGGTCGCGGTCCACGCGATGCACCCGGGGTGGTCGGACACCCCCGGCGTGCGATCCTCGCTGCCTCGCTTCTACAAGGTGACACGACCGCTACTGAGGACGCCCGGGCAGGGCGCCGACACGATCGTGTGGCTTGGTGCCGCCGCCGAACCGGGCCGCAGCTCGGGCCGGTTCTGGCACGACCGGCGACCGCGTCCCACACATTGGCTGCGATGGACACGGGAGACGCGGGAGGAGCGCGAGCGGCTGCTCGCCGAGTGCGTACGGCTCAGCGGTTGGCACGACGCGTCCGTTTCGACCGCGTCGACTTCAATTCCAGAGGGAGAATCGTGATGGCCCACTACCGAGCATCGATCGACGTCCAGCAACCGCGCGAGGAGGTCTTTGCCTATCTGAGCGATTTCTCGACGACCAGGGAATGGGATCCGGGCGTCGTCGAGGCGGAGCGTCTGAACGGTCAAGCGGTGGGCGAGGGAACCGAGTTCCGGCTGGTTGCCGAGTTCCTCGGCCGCAAGAACGAGCTCACCTATCGCATCGTCGAGTACGACCCGCCGCATGCCGTGACGTTCCTCGGCGAGAACGCCACCGTGGTCTCGCGGGACAGGATCACGTTCGAGTCGACCGCCGAGGGCACACGCGTCACCTACGATGCCGACCTCGCGCTGAAGGGCCTGCTCAGGATCGCCGACCCGCTCCTGGCGCTCGCGTTCAACCGGGTCGGCGATCGCGCTCTCGCCGGTCTCAGGCGCACACTCGCCCCCTCGCGGCCGCAAAGACTTAGCCCGCTATCCGGTCGGGCTCTCGACGGCAAGGAGTACCAGCTACCCGGCGATCTCCCCAAGCAGCACAACTTCGTCGTCGTTGCCTTCCGCCGTGAGCAGCAGCGCGTTGTCGATCAGTGGCTGCCGTGGCTGATCGACCTCGAGCAGCGCCGCTCGGACGTCGCGGTGTACGAGTTGCCGGTGCTCTCCTCCGTTTACGGCCCAGCCCGGTGGTTCATCGACGGCGGCATGACCCGCGGGATCCCGGACACCTCTGCCCGCGCTCGCACGATCACCGTCTACACCGACGTCCGGAGGGTCGTAGACGACCTCGGGCTCGCCGGGACCGACACGATCGCGGTGCTAATCGTCGAGCGCTCCGGCCAAGTACTCGCCAGCGAGGTCGGCGACTTTGAGGAGCAGAAGGCTGAGCGGCTGGCCGCTGCGCTCGCGCCGGACCCGTCGCCCACCGCACCGTGACATGACGGAAAGGGTGCTCGTCACCGGCGCGACCGGGTTCATCGGCGCTCGCCTCGCCGCCAGGCTGGCAAGCTCGGCACGGGACGTGCGCTGCCTGGTGCGCGACCGCGGCGCGACTCGCGCCCGCGAGCTCGAGCGCGACGGTTTCGACCTGCACGAGGGTGACGTGCTGCGTCCAGAAACGCTGCGCGGCGCCGGTGAGGGTATCGACGTGGCGTATTACCTGATCCACTCGATGGGTCGAGGCGGACCCAAGGACTTCGCCGCCAGCGAGCGCGCCGCCGCCACCGCGTTCGCCCGGATGGCACGCGCGGAGGGGATCAAGCGCATCATCTACCTCGGCGGCCTCGGTGACCGCCCGCAGTCCCAGCACCTGCGCAGCCGCCACGAGACCGCCATCGCGCTCCGCGAGTACGGCCCGCCGCTGACCTACTTCCGGGCCGGCATGGTCGTCGGCCCGCAGAGCGAGTCCTATCGCACGCTGCGCTACCTCGTGCAGCGGCTGCCGGCGATGATCGCTCCGGCGTGGCTGAAGAACGCGACCCAGCCGATCGCGATCGACGACACGCTGAGCTATCTGATCGAGGCGCTGACGGTCGAAGCGTCGGCGGGGAGGGAGATTCAGATCGGCGGCCCCGACGTGCTCACCTACGCCGAGATGCTCGACCGGATGGCCGAAGTCCTCGACATCCGCCGCCGGCCGCGAATCCCCGTGCCGTTCATCACCCCGTGGCTCTCCTCACTGTGGATCGGGCTCGTCACACCCGTCGACGCCGGCGTGGCAAGACCATTGATCGAAGGGCTCGCCGCGCCGACGGTCGTCACCGACCCCTCCGGAATGGCGCTGTTCGACATCGAGCCAATCAGCTTCGACCAAGCGCTCCGTCGCGCCGTCGCAGAAGACCCCGAACTTGCTCCCACATGAGAGCCCTCGAGCGTCTCTTCGGCTCGCGCCCCGCCCGCATCGGGATCATCCTCTTGTGGCTCGTTCTCGGCGGACTGGGCGGTTCGTTCGCGCAGCGCTTCCAAGATGTGCAGAAGAACGAGGAGTCCTCGTTCCTGCCGGGCTCCTCGGAATCCGTGCGCGAGCTGACGCTGGCCAAGCGCTTCCCGTCCGGCGAGCGCTTCGCCGCGATCACCGTCGTGCGCCGCGACGGCGGACTGAAACCGCGAGACCTGGCCGCGATCGAGCGAACACGTGCCTCGCTTGCCGCCAATCCCCCGGTCACGGGCTCGCGGCAGGTGCTCGTCCGAGTCTCACCGGACCGCACGACGGCGCTCGTGATCGTCAACCTCAACCCGGGCGGCAAAGAGACGCTCCTGAAGTCGTCCGTGAGCGGGGTGGAGAGCCGGATGGCGCCGCTGCGTGCGCGCGGTCTTACGGTCAAGGTGACGGGTCCGGCGGGTTTCTCGCGGGACGCGGTCAACGTGTTCGCCTCGATCAACGGGACGCTGCTGCTGGCCACCGGCGCGCTGGTGTTCGTGCTGCTGATCCTGATCTACCGCTCGCCGATCTTCTGGGTGATTCCGCTCTTCAGCGTGCTGATGGCGGAGGCGTTCTCGCGGTTCTGCGGATGGGCGATCGCCGAGGCGGGGGTCACCGTCAACGGCCAGAGCGCCGGCGTCTTGCCCGTGCTCGTATTCGGTGCGGGGACCGATTACGCGCTGCTGATGGTCGCGCGCTACCGCGAGGAGCTGCGCCGCTACGAGCGCCCGGTCGACGCGATGCGCCAGGCGCTGCGGCGGGCCGGACCGGCGGTATTCGCATCGGGGTCGACGGTCATCCTGGCGCTGCTATGCCTGTCGCTGGCGCAGGTCAACGGCACCAGCGGGCTCGGGCCGATCGGGGCGATGGGAGTGGCGCTGGCGATGCTCTCGATGCTGACGCTGCTGCCGGCGGCGCTGGTGGCCGGCGGCCGGCGCGCGTTCTGGCCGTTCGTGCCGCGCTACGGCTCAGAGGGCACGGACGAAACGCACGGGACATGGCGCCGCGTCGGCGAGCGCGTCGCGGCCACTCCACGACGCGTATGGATCACTACGGTGCTGCTGCTGGGACTCGGCTGCCTCGGCCTGACGAGCTTCTCGACCGGCCTCACCAACACGCAGGACTTCCGCGGCCGGGTGCAGTCCGTCGAGGGCCAGCGGCTGATCGCGAAGGCGTTCCCGGCGGGAGCCAACGCGCCGACCGACGTCGTCGTGCGCAACGTACGGCGCGGTCCCTCGCGTCCAGCGGGCACTGCGCTCCGTGCCCGGCGTGGCGGCGGTGGGGCCGCCGGAGCTCGGCAGACCGAGCGCGCGCTTCGGCGTCACGCTCAGTGCCGACCCCTACTCGACCCAGCGCCGAGAACCTGGTCCCGCGCCTTCGTGCGGCGGCCCACGCGGCCAGCCCGACCGCGCTCGTGGGCGGCCCGACCGCGCAGCAGAAGGACTTCGACACCGCGGCCGCGCACGACAACCGGCTGATCGTGCCGATCGTGCTCCTGCTGGTATTCGTGATCCTCGCGCTGCTGCTGCGCGCGATCACGCTGCCGCTGCTGCTGATCGCGACCGTGATCCTGTCCTTCGGCGCCGCGCTCGGCATCTCCTCGGCGGTGTTCGACCACATCTTCGGCTACCCGGGCGAGCCCTCGACGCTGCCGCTACTGGCCTTCATCTTCCTCGTCGCGCTCGGGGTCGACTACAACATCTTCCTGATGGCGCGCGCCCGCGAGGAGGCGCTGCGCCACGGCACACGGCACGGGATGCTGCGCGGGCTGGCGGTGACCGGCGGCGTCATCACCTCAGCGGGGATCGTGCTCGCCGGGACATTCACGATGCTCGCGACGCTGCCACTCAAGACGCTGACCGAGCTCGGCTTCACGATCGCATTCGGGGTCCTGCTCGACACCTTCATCGTCCGCTCAGTGCTCGTGCCCGCGCTCGTCTTCGACATCGGCCCTCGCGTCTGGTGGCCAGGCGCCCTCGCCCGCAACGAGGAAACGCGCTACCGGCGAAGGCGAAGCCGACTCCGTGCCGCGCACTGACGAGCGCCACCCCGAACGGCCGGCGGCGCTGGCAGCCGGCGACCCCTCGGACGGCTCGAGCTGACGATGGAGCGAGTCTGGGACTACCCCCGCCCGCCGGCCGTCGTGCCCTGCAAGCGTCGCGTCCGGATCGAGCTAGCCGGGCGAGGTGCTGGCCGACTCCACCCGCGCCCTGCGCGTGCTCGAGACCAGCCACCCACCGACCATCTACATCCCGCTGGCCGACGTGCGCGAAGAGCTCCTGGCCCAGAGCGACACACGCTCGACCTGGTGCGAATTCAAGGGCGTGGCGCAATACCTGGACGCGGTCGTCGAGGGACGGCGCTTCAAGACGGTCGGCTGGAGCTACCCTGACCCCTCGCCCGGATACGAGGCGCTGCGCCGATCACGTCGCCTTCTACCCCGGGCGCGTGGACGCTGCTTGGCTAGATGACGAGCGCGTTCAAGCCCAGCATAGCGACTTCTACGGAGGGTGGATCACCGCCGACCTGATCGGGCCGTTCAAAGGGCCGCAGCGGCACGCTCGCCTGGTGAAGTCACGTCCAGTGGACGCTCCCTCTCCTGCAGCAATCCCCGAGGTCGCTTCCGTCGAGGTCGTCGAGGGGCTGTTGAAACATTCGGCGGCAGGGTTGATGACGAGCCGTCGCTACGGGTCTCAGCCAGTCGATGCCCTGGAAGCGCTCGTCGACACGAAGGCTTCACGCTTCACAACGGAGGCGGGTGCCGCTACTGCCGCTCTCGACGACCTGTAGGTGAAGCCGGCGAAGCTTGAGTCAGAAGCAAAGCAGGACAACTCGCCAAATTTGGGTCGGCCCCGCTCTTCGCCTCTATGCGCGTCCGCTGGAATCGTTAGCTACGCGCCTGTCTGCCGACTAGCACCGGCCGACAGCTGACGATCGCTCTGCTCGCCTGAGACGGTCGAGGCCGGCTTGCGCTTTGCCACGCATCGAGCAGCGGCGGCTGGCTGCTCCTTCTTGATGATGGCAAGACCGCCCTTATCACCGGCGGCACATCAGGCATCGGCCGCGCCGTCGCAGAGCGCCTGGCAAGCGAGGGCGTCAACGTGATCATCACCGGCCGCGATCAGGCCCGTGGCCGCCAGGTCGTCGAGGCGATTGAGGGCGCTGGAGGCACGGCACGGTTCATCGCCGCTGACCTCGCGAGCTTCGACGATGTCAAACGCCTCGCCGAGGCAGCCAGCGACGTGGACGTGCTGGTCAACAACGCTGGCGTCTTTCCCGGCGGCCCGACCGACCAGACCACGGAGGAGGCGTTCGACGTCACGTTTGATGTCAACGTAAAAGCGCCGTTCTTCCTGACGGCTGCGATCGCGCCCCGCATGGCAGCGAAGGGCGGTGGCACGATCATCAATATCTCGACCATGGCCGCGACCATCGGCATGAACGGATTGGCTGCCTACGGCGCGTCCAAAGCCGCAGTCGAATCACTCACCAAGGCCTGGACCGCCGAGTACGCCGCCCGAGGCGTCCGCGTCAACACGGTCGCACCCGGCCCGACACGCACCCCAGCGAGCGCCGCGATGGGCGAAATGTTCGATGTCCTGGCTTCGAGCACACCGGCCGGGCACGGCGCAACCCCTGAGGAGATCGCCAACGCCGTCAGCTTTCTCGCTTCAGACGAAGCAAGCTTCATCTACGGCGCGATCCTACCCGCCGATGGCGGCCGCGTCGCCGTCTGAGCCCCGCCGAAATCTACATCTCGACCGCAAGGGAACATCAACCTGATCCTGATCACCACCGCCGGCAAGGTTGGAGCAGAGGCAGCGCGCCTGCTCGCCGCGAAAGGCGAACCGGTCCGAGTCCTCGTGCGCAACCCGGAGAAGGCCGCCCCGTTGTCGCAGGCAGGCGTCGAAATCGTTGAGGGTGACCGAGCGAATCGACCGCCGGGCGCGTCGGCGTCACGGAAACCCTGGCCCCCCGCGGAAGCGGCTCGCCACTGCACGTTCACCACAACGAAGACGAGTGGTTCTACGTGATCGAGGGCGAGCTGACCTTCTGGGTCGGAGGGCAGGTCATCACAGCGCACGCCGGATCGTTCGTGTACGGCTCCCGAGAGGTCCCGCACACGTTCACGGTCAGCTCCGAGCAGGCGCGGTTCCTGCTGGTCGTCGAGCCGGCGGGCTTTGAGGGCTTCGTCCGTGCGCTCGGCCAGACCGCCCAGGAGCTCGTGATCCCGCCGCCCGCGACCGAACCGCCGGACGTCGCGGGCGATGGCCGCGCTCGCCGCCGAATACGGCGTCGAGATCCTCGGCCGCCCCGGCATCCCCGCGTGACCGTCGCCTCCCGGCGCCCCGCCTGATCGGTCGCAAGCCAAGCCCGCGATGGAGACCTTGATGACCAGCTCGAGCAGCCCAGCTGCAAGACCTCGACCGCATGCGCGACGCCGACGTCGCCGCGCTCGACACAAACGACGCGGGCGCCTGGGTCGGTGCTTTGCCTCCGACGCCGTGCAGATGCCCCCGAACGACCCGCCGAATGTCGGCAGCGACGACATTGCGGCGTGGTCCAGCGGCATGCGGCATCGAGCGTCGCCGCGGATTGCTCGGTGGCAGCGATCATCGGGCAGCCATCGGTTGCTTTGCAGCCCGGTTGACGGATGCGAGAGACGTTCCGCCGGGCGCGCAGTGGCCTTGTTGCCACGTTAGAGTGTCCGGCGGAAGCGGGTGTCCGCCGGGAACGGATGAGGCTCGCCGCCCCCGGGGTGGCCAGGTCAACTGCATAGGGGTCCGAGATGATCGGTGGCATCAGGGCGGCGCGTGCTGCGTCGATTGCATTCATCTGTGCGGTGGCGGGTCTTGCCGCTGGCGGCGCAGCAAGCGCTCAGGCGCAACCGCCGCGCGTCTTGTCGCCGGGCGCGAACGCCGTGATCGCGGGGTCGCCGGTCCGCGTGGTGGTTCTCCGGCCGCCGGGCGCGAAGCTGACGATCGACCTGGGGCGGCGCAACGTGACCAGGCGCTTCCGAGCCGATGGCCGGGTGCTGGTCGGCAAGCTCGCCGCGCGCGACGGACTGCGGCGCGGGCTCAATATCGTCTCGGTCACGGCCGCCCGCACCGGGAAGCCGCCGCAGACCGAGGCAGGCCGATACGCGCGTCTCGAGCGCCGCTTCGTGATCGCGCGCACCGCCCCGCTGCCCGACGCGGGTCTTGACCGGTTCGGCCGGCCCGGGATGCACATTCGCCTGGGCGGCTTGGCACTGGCGGCGCATGGCGGCGCCCTGCACTACCGGTGGGTGCTCACCGTCAAGCCGAACGGCTCGCGGGCGAGGCTGGTCGGGGCGACCCGGGCGAGTGCGATGCTGATTCCGGACCAGCCGGGCCATTACGGCGCGCGCCAGTACGTCACGGAGCGGCCCGGCCCCGACGTCGCCGTGACCGGGTCCGCCGAGACGGCGGCAAACAACGTTTCAGTCACGGTCACGCCGCGGTCGGAGCTGCTGAAGCTTCGGGCCAACGCTGAGGCCTATGATCCACGAGGTATTCAGGCTGGCGGCACCTTCTACCACAACGAGGGGCCGGGGGCTTCGTTTCAATGGCTGACGCTCGACCGTGCGACGCTACAGCCGACGCAGACTGGCAACAGCTGGTGCTGCGGTACGGGACATAACTCGCTCGGGTACCTCAGGCGGCAGCTGACTTGCGGGTCGGGGAGCTCGCTGGGACTCGGCCAGCTCGTGATCATCACCGTGCCGTCTAACCAGGCGACGATTTCCAGCAGCCAGTTCGACGAGTTCAACGACGCCCTGCAGGCGCTCGGCGTCGATCCGCTTCCGGATTCAGACCTCAACGGCGCCCAGCAGTCGGAGACGATCGTCGGCATACCATGCGCCGGGGCCGGGACCGGCTGGGTCAAGCAGCGGCCGATCGGAGGGGGCGGCCTCCCAACCGTGGGCTGGCTGATGCCCGACGGCTCGACCGACAGCTCCGGTGCGCTGCGGATGCGCTTCCAGCCCGAGCGCCTGCTCTACGACACCAGTTCAGAGTCGACCGCCACCACCAACCAGATGACGTTCAACGGCAAGACCGCCAACGGCGTGCTGAAGCCGGACGAGTACGTCAACGGCGTCCCGCAGCCGCAGATCTTCGGGGGCTTCCAGGTCGTCGAAATCGACCCCCGCGACCTCAGCATCGTTGACAACCAGTCGTTCCGCACGAACACGTCGTCACCCGGTGTGAACGCGGCCGCGATCCACGACATGGCGAGCTACCTCGACGCGATCGGCGCGCAGAAAGACTACATCGCGATCCAGAGCATCGGCAGCGTGCACCCCGATGACCCGAGCTGGTTCCGGCTCAACGATGCGCTCGACGCTTTCGGCGTCAACCCGGACATCTTCAACCGCATCAACGGCTCGTACGCGTTCTTCGGCGGGCCGCCACTGCCGCGCAGCGAGGTGGTCCAGTCGAGCTCGGTCAACGTCACCGACCCGACGACCTCGCCGCCGACGCACGAGCCTGGAAAGCTGCGCGGGCGCGCGCGGATCAACCACGACGGGTACTTCACACCGGTGGTCTCTGAGCCATCCAAGGCGGGCGGCTCGCTGTACGACGACATCTTCTCGCCGTCTGTCTCCAAGCCGTGGCCGTACACGTGCGCGACCTGTGATCCCACCAACCCAACGGCCCGGGTCAACGTCGGCGACTACTCGGCGGCGCTCGCGTACATAACCAGCCAGGTGCTGCCGAGCTGGTCGCCCGACCTCCGGCAGGCGTATGTGGGGCTCCCCAACCAGACCTGGGCGGACCTGTCGATCTCCTTGGAGAACCTGCGTTACCCGGGTGATGGCACGGTCTGCACCCAGAACCCTCAGAAGCAGACGTCGAATCCCGGATACACCCGGGCCGAGTTCTGCAACCTGACCTCAGAGCTCCAGCACGAGTTCGCCGCGCTTGACAACGTCAAGGACCTCGTCGGCGCCTACCAGAAGGCGTTGTCGCGCAGTGCCGGACAACAGGGCAACGACCTGTACGACGCAGGCCGGTCGATCAAGCGGTCGCTGAGGACGTTGCCGAACGTCGATCTCGCCGCACCGATCCTGTACCTCATTCAGGCCATCAGCGACGCGGGGGTCACGATCTTCGGAGGTCCAGCCGGGCTCCCGCTCGTGTTGGGACTGGCCGCCTCCATGACCGACCTCGGGGTCACGGCCGCGACCGAGAACGGCAACCCCGTCGCCGACAAGGTCTCCACGAAGGTGGACCAGCTCGCGGCGAAGATCGGCAGCAACGTCGCCGACGCCGCCAACGGCCTGGACGGCGTGCGGGCGGTGGCGAACTCCAACTACGGGCGGCTGATGGCTCTGTCCAAGGTGGAGACGACCCAGGGGGGCAAGTGGGTGTCGAGCATCTCGAACCAGCTCACAATCTCGGCCGACGCGTACTTCTCCTCGACCCTGCTGCCGCTCGCCTACAACGTCTGGTGGCTGCCCGAAAACGCCCGCGCTGACAAGTGCATCCCGTTCGGCTACGTCAAGCCGCCATGGCGAGGCCTACCCGCGAGCACCTGGACCGAGTTCGTCTACGACTACTTCGGAGACACGCCTCCCGACTTCCACAGCCTGGTCTTCAACCAGAAGGGCCAAAACGCGGGCTACTACCCCGGCTATCCCCCGGATCCGAAGCATCCCGCGCTGACCGACGCGATGTTCAGGCCGATCAGCCAAGGCGGCTACGGCATCAACAAGTCGACCTTCTTCTGGGCCCACGAGAGCAATCGTGTGGTCGAGAACTGCTACTTCGGCGGGTAGCCGAACCCCCGGTCGATCGGTCGGCATTGCTCCATCTCCCATTGCACGCCCCAGGGATCGACCCAGTAGAAAAACTTGTAGGGACGGGCGATCTCCTCGGGAGCTTGGTGCCCGCGAAGCTCGTACACGTTCTTCCCCAACGTGCCATCCGGCGCGATGTACTCGTCCTCGTAGCGACCCTCGTACGGAGCGAGCTCGCGTCGGCTCAGAACCCGGGGCACCGCTGGCAGGTTGCTAAGGCCGGTGAAGGTCCGCAGCGCCCAGGCTTCATCGCATCGACGATGCCGTCCCAGGGCGCCGGTCGCTCCGCAGGCAGGAGCCGGCGCCGGCCGACCGGGGGTCGACCGTATGTGATGCCCTTGAACGCCCGGACGGCACCGAGTTCGAGACCACGCACCTTGCCGGCGGTTGTTTCCACGACTGGCGAGGTCATCGACGCGTCAGAACCCAATTTGCGCAACAAGACCGCGCGTGGGATACGTGGCGTCCCGCTTACTATCCGTGATCGCCTGCCGCGGCCTGCAGGGAAGTGGTGAGCCTCACGTTGGCACCGACCAGATCATCAAACAGGAGGATATGTGCTCGTCCCGTCCGAATCCCCTCGTCGTGTCGTCACCGGTCATGACGCTGACGGCCGATCCGTCGTCGTAGCGGATGGTCCGGCTCCTGGCGTGCACAGCTTGCAGGATCAGGTGGTCTATGAGATCTGGAACACGAGGGCAACGCCGGCTCCGATCCTGCCGGTGGAACCGGCCGATCCGACTGACGGACCGTTTCACTTCCCGCCTGCCCGCAACGGGCTCACGATGGTGATCGCCGAGAAAGCACCCGGGATCGTGGAGGCTTCGCACCGGACCGAGACAATCGACTGCGGCATCGTCCTCGACGGCGAGATCAACCTCGTGCTGACGGAAGGTGAAGTGCTGCTGCGCAAGGGCGACCTGTTCGTGCAGCGAGGGACAGAGCATGGCTGGGAGAACAGGTCGAACGAGACCGCCAAGTTGCTGTTCTTCCTGATCGACGGCAAGTTCACGGATGAGACCCGAGCGCTCATCGGCTCTCGGCGATAAGCGAGCGTATCGGGCAGGGACCATCGCGGGTGGCTCTTTCTCGACGTGCTTGGGCGGGGGTGGCTCGCCACTGGCTCGGCCGCCGGCCGGCCAATCTGGAGCGTTGAGTCGAACCGGCGCGGAGGATCGCATCGGTGAGTGCGTCAGCCGACGCCGGATCCTTCGCTAAGCACTTTGTCGGCGACGATCAGGTCGTTTCGCTCTCGTGATAGGCGGCTCGTTTCGGAACGCTTCGTCCGGGGATGGTCGCCTGCGGCGATCATTCGCGGGCGAGCATCGCGGCGGCTTCGCGTTCGAGGTCGATATACGGCTCGCCGCTGACGTCGACCGCGACGCGGTTGATGGTGCCGCCGGTGAACTCGTGCGGGTGGGGGCCTGGGTAGTCGTCGGTGACGGGCTCGCCAGCGTCGCGTCCCACGCATAGGCCCTCCCCGGCGATCGAGAACTTGCCAGGCTGGGTCTTGATGCGCTCCTCGCCGACCTTCGTATCGCCGTGATAGAGGGACAGGATCCCGGTCGAGACGCCGGGCGGGTCCTCGCCGTCCTTGACGAAGTTGGCGGCCAGGATCAGGTTTTTGCCGACCGGCACGTCTTCGGTGCCGACGATCTTCTGCTCGAAATGGCCGACCCAGTTGTAGACATAGTGCAGGCGATTGTTCTTGATGTAGAGCGCGTGCCCGCCGAATCGAGAGCCGTGGGCGAACAGGACGCCCTCGGCGCGCGGGGCGGGGATATCGACGAGCGCGCCGATCCCGTACGAACGGTTGCGGATGTTGACCGCCTGTGACTCCGGCACCTCCGCCAGGTCCGGGTAGTAGACGTAGCGGTTGCGCGCCGGGCTCAGAAGCGGACGCGGGGTCGTGAGGATTTCGAGGGCTGAGCGGTCATCGAGCGGGAACGCCCCATTGCGACCGGCTTCGGCGTACCACAGGCTGATCATCTCGTTGAGCCGTTCGGGTTCCTGATCGGCGAGGTTATGCAGCTCGGCGCGGTCGACGTCGGTGTGGTACAGCTCCCAGGTGTCGCTGCCGAAGTGACTCCAGCCGCTGATCGTGGGGTGGGCGGTGACGGCTTTCCAGCCGTCGTGCCAGATCGCGCGGGAGCCGAGCATCGAGTAGAACTGCGTCGCCCGCGCGGTCGGAAGCGACCCCTGGTTGAAGCTGTAGCGCATGCTGACGCCGTCGAAGTCGCTCTGGACATGACCGCCGATCGTCTCAGGCGGCTCGACGCCCAGACAATCGAGAATCGTTGGGACGAGATCGATCGCGTGGTGGTACTGCTCGCGGATCTCGCCTTTCGCCGTGACCCCGTTGGGCCACGAGATGATGCACGGGTCACTTGTGCCGCCGTTGAACTCGTAGCGCTTCCACATCTTGAATGGCGTGTTGAACGCCATCGCCCAGCCGTTGGGGTAGTGGTTGTAGGTCTTCGTGCCGCCGAGCTCGTCGAGCATCGCACGGTTCTGCTCCATCGAGTCCGGGATGCCGTTCGCGATGTTGTTCTCATTCACCGAGCCGTTTGGCCCGCCCTCGCCGCTCGCGCCGTTGTCGGAGATCAACAGAATCAGCGTGTTCTCGCGCTGATCAGTCTCCTCCAGATAGTCCAGCAACCGCCCGATCTGATCATCGGCGTGCGCCATGAACCCGGCATACACCTCGGCCATCCGGCAGAACAGCTGCTGCTCATCGGCCGTCAACGAGTCCCACGGCCTCGTCATGTCCAGCGGCGGGAAAGGCTGCCCGTCCGGTCCGGTCTGGTCGGCGATCGGGTTGATCGGCGGCAGCTCCGTGTCCGGCGGGACGATCCCCAGCTCCTTCTGGCGGGCGAGCGTCTGCTCGCGGATCGCCTCATAGCCCATGTCGAACTGGTCCTTGAACTTGGCGATCCACTCCGTCGCTACGTGGTGCGGCGCGTGGCACGCCCCCGGCGCGTAATACAGGAAGAACGGCTTGTCCGGCGCGACCACCTTAGCGTCCTTGATGAACTCCAGCGCCTTGTCGGTCAGGTCCTCGGTCAGGTGATAGCCCTGCGCCGGTGATCGCGGCGGATCCACTGGATGGCTGTCGTAGACGAGGTCCGGATACCACTGGTTCGTCTCCGCCCCGAGGAACCCGTAGAAGCGCTCAAAGCCGCGGCCGGTCGGCCAGTTCCGCCGCGAAGACGCGAGGTTCATCTCCGACTCCGGGCACAGATGCCACTTCCCGACCATATACGTGTTCCAGCCCGCCGCCCCGAGGATCTCCTGGATCTGCCCGTTCTCCGGGGGAATTACCCCGCTGGCGCACGGGAACCCGATCGCCGCCTCGGTGATGCACGCCATGCTGTTGCGCGTGTGATTGCGCCCCGTCAGCAGGCACGAGCGCGTCGGCGAGCACAACGCAGTCGTGTGCATCTGGGTGTAACGCACCCCGTCCGCGACGATCCGATCGATGTTCGGCGTCGGAACCGGACCGCCATAGCTGCTCAACACCGAAAAGCCCACATCGTCCAGCACGATGTAAAGAACGTTCGGCGCTCCCTCGGGAGCCTTCGGCGCCTCGAACGGCGCCCAATCCGGCACCGAATCACGAATGTCAACATTGATAACGCCCTTGAACCGCTCGCTCATCGCGTCACACCTCACGTATCAGTGGGAAGAAGATCGCGCACGCTCGCGCGCGAGCACCGTCCCAAACGCCCGGTGGCCAAGCATCATCCATATGGGGTGATCGTCCCGGCAGGCTCCCAACGCAGATCGGCCCGGGGAACGCCCACCCAGCGCCACGCGCACCCAGGACGATCGACAACCCGAGGCTCACCGCTCCACTGCCACCACCCGGCGTTCCCGACACGCCGGCGCGGGGGGCGGGACCCTGCTGGACAGAAGGAGGAGGAAGTCCGTCGCCGCTGCTGCTCGGGTGGGTCAGCCGATGGCCGGTCTACGCCGGGGCGGCAGGCGATGAGTAGAGGTGACCTCGGCGCAGGATGTAGAGGCTCAGGATGAAAACCCATACTTAGAAGAGCAGTTCGGTCACGGTGATCGTGGAGACGAAGATCAGGAGCACGGCTGCGATCAGGTAGCCGGACAGGGCGAGTAGGCGCGGCGCGAGCCCACTCCGTGCGAGGATCGTCGAGGTCGAGATCAGGAATACGACTGCCATCCGCATCGCGTAGTCGTAGATCAGCGCGTTGATCGCTCTGCGTCCAACGTCCCAGACTCCGCTGGCTGCAAGCGTGGGGCATTCTCGCGGCCCGGGTCCACGCTGCCCCCTTCGACCTAAACGGCACGCCAGGACTGCGATCCCGATGCCCAAGGAACGTTCCCAGCCGTTCTTGAGTTGGGGCGAGATGAGCCGGTAAGATGCTCGGCCGTGGGGCGGTACCGGGTATTAGTTGCGGGCCTTTGCGTCTTGGTCGCGTCCGGCGCGATTGGTGCGGCCGGGGCCGGCGCCTCCAATTCGAGCACCATGTCCTACTTCCTGATCTACAAGATCAAGGGCTCATTCAGCGACAAGGCGCCCGATACCAACTGCTGCGGGACCGACACGACCTATGCCGCCAACTGGACCTACAGGGAGGTGTACGGGCCATTGGACCCGTACAAGAGCCAGCACCACGTAAGGTTCGGCAATCCGGACGCCTCGGGTACGTGGTCGTACAAGCTCGTGGCGCCCTCCCAGCCGAGTGGTGACTGTGATGTACACGGAACGTGGAGCGGAGTGGGCGGTAACCCGACGTTGGCCGTCACGGAGGTGCACCTCCCGGGCGCCGACGCGGGTCCGGGCTTCGACGGTGCCGCGCTGGTGATCTCCGCGGGCGCCTATGGGCCGTCGCAGAACATGTTCTCCGCGTGTCAGGGGGCGGGGTTCTTTGGGCCGACCGACGGGAGTTCGGCCCCGGCTTGCGGGGGCGACATGCGCCAGGCGCTGGTCGCCCACCACGGGGCGTGCAACGCAGAAAACTGGTTCACGACCGACCTCAGCGTCTCGGACTCGGGACTCGAGCACCACCACCTCGTCTACGACGTGTCGAACTCCCGCCCGGGCTCCGAGCGGGTGGCCTCGAACTGCAACTACGTGCCCTATGCCGCCGGGAGCGGCTACACGCGTACGTGCAGCTACTCCTGGTCGGGCACAGTCACATTCCAGCCCGCCGGCTGAGCAACGGCCGGGCAGCTAGAGCCTATTGCCTGGCCCCAGGCTCGGGCAGTCCCCTGTGAATCGATGTTGCGCGCCGGCAAGGGCCGGCAACCTATACCCGCGCCTGACTATCACTGTGGCCCTGATGCAGCGCGGTTCGCGCCAGATAGCGCAGCGGATCGCGGTCGCCGGTGTGTCGTCGGCCGTTCAGCCGAGCGGGCTCAGCAGACGGTGAAGCTGACGTAGATCGTCTTCGTGACCGCGGCGGTCCGATGCCGGCCGCGCGACGTCGTGTACCCGATGACCAGCTGAACCCTTCGGGCGCCCTTGCTGAGCCCCTTCAGGCTTAAGGATACGGTCCCTGGCGAGTGGTACAAGATCGCGTTCGGGGTGTGCGTGGTCTGGCCGTGGCGGCGCTCGTGCGCAACCCCCTTGCCGATCAAGAACGACGCGCTGTGGAACTTCAGCTTACGGTTGCGCGAATGCGGGATCGCGCTCGTGGCGAACCTGATCGACAGCCGCTCGCTCGGGGGGGTGCAGGTCGACGGCGGCGGGGTCGTCAGCGTGATGCGCTGGTTGGCGACCGTCGCGGTGGTGGTCAGCGGCCCCGACGGCGGCGGTGGCGGCTGGATCGCGCCAGACGCTTGGTACACCCACGCGGCGCCGGCAAAGCCGTCCGAGCTGAAGTTGTCGTCCGGTCCACCGATCAGCCCTGCGCTTCCATCGGCGGACAGCGCCACGCTCTGGCCGAAGGCCGACGCGGGCGCGGTGGGGCTCCCCGTACGTCCAGCGACCTCATCCGCGGGGGTCACGGGGCCTGCGTGCAGCACGAAGCCGCCGCTCGACGCCGCGAACAGGAATGCCGACCCGGCCCCTGCGGTGGCGCCTGCGGCCGCGCCGATCAGCGCCGTGCCGCCCTCAGACGACAGCGCCACAGAAGCTCCGAAAAACACGCCGGCGCTCGAGGTCAACTTCTGCCCAGCGCTCCAACTCGAGCCCGTGCGACCGAACGCCCACGCCTCGCCGTAGTTCCCGGCCCCGGGCTCGCCGACGAGGGCGGTGTCGCCGTTCGCCGACAGCGCGACGCTGCCGCCGAACAGATTCCCTTCCGAGCTCGTACTCATGACTTCGCCCGTGGGCATCAACGCGCCGCCGCTCTGCTTCGTGAAGCCGCTGCCTGAGTTCGTGAACACCCACGCCTCGCCGACGGCGCCCCCGCCGATCTCGCCGACGAGCGCCGTGCTCCCGTCGGTTGACAGCGCCACGGCTCCTCCGAATAGACCGTCGGAAGCATCGTCGCCAGTCAGGGGGCTGCCATACAGACTCCAAGATCCTGCCGCGTCGCTGTAC
Source organism: uncultured Solirubrobacterales bacterium (assembly GCA_963769695.1). Lineage (GTDB taxonomy): Bacteria > Actinomycetota > Thermoleophilia > Solirubrobacterales > Solirubrobacteraceae > Palsa-465. The sequence goes on from CAVYMX010000009.1 coordinate 371,112, forward strand.
GCCTGCACCATCCCAGCCTCGAAGGTCGAGTCCGAAGTGCACTCCGGACAGCCGATCAGGGCGGTATGGCCGTCACCTCAGAGGGCCACGCTCGCGCCGAACTCGCCGCCCAGCCCAGCGCCGAGCCCAGGCAGCTTGGCAACCTCGCTCCAGCTGTGCCCCGAGCGCGTGAACACCCATACGGCACCCACACCGGTGTTGTCCTGGGGGCCGCCGATCAGCGCCATATTGCCGTCGGAGGACAGCGCGACGCTGTCGCCGAAGTCCGATGTGTCACCTCCCGATTCGTCACTTGCCGTGATCTTCTGCTGCTCGATCCATTTCCCGCTGGCGGACCGGACGAACACCCAAGCCGCACCGGCGCCGCCCCCCGGTCCGCCGCCGTCGTCCGGGCCGCCGACGAGCAGCGTGCTGCCGTCGGAGGACATCGCGACACTCGTCCCGAGCGTCGCTTCGCCGTTCGTCTCATCGGGCACGGTCAGCTTCTGCTGCTCGACGAACGGGTCGATCCGCACGGGGTAGGTCGCGCCGCCGACGTCGACCGCGAGCACGATCCGCCTGCCGCGAAGCAGGAGCCGCGCTCGGAGCCTCCGGCCGCTCGCGTCGACCGCGGTAACGCCGCCGTACCTCAGTTTCCGGCCGCCAGCGCTTAACAGCAGGCCGGAGCCCGTAGCGCGGGCGCGCGCGTCGCCGCTGAGACGGAGCAAGAGCTGGAGCGACCCGCCCGTCCCAGCGCCAGCGGGCGCGTGCGCGACGTCGAAGCCCTGCTCGAGCCCGCGCGGACCGTTGACCCACCACTCCCGGATCCCGGGAGCGGTGTAGGTCACGCGGTTGCCGATCACCAGTGGTGGCCCGGCGACCGTCGTGAAGCCCACGCGCAGCGCGCCCGAGGCGACGGTCACGCCGCTAGCGCCGAACGTCACCCGCAGCCGCTGAGCGGCGTTATCAGCCCGGAGGTCGTGGACCGCATAAGCCGCGAGGTCGGCCGCGCCGAGCGTCTGCGAGACGATCCCGCGGGCCGCGAGCGGGACGCTGTGCGCGCCCGCCCCCGCCGCAGCAGGCTCCGCCGAAGCGCCCGTGCGCACGCCCAACGTCCCCACCACCGGCACGCACGCGATTGCGGCCAGCGCCACGACCACACGCCACACCCGCAGCCCGTCCACAGGAACCGTGCGCACCATGCTCTCCTCTGAATCCGGATACCGGCGTAGCCCGACGCCGACGCGACGCCGAACATAACACACGCGTCGCGACGCGCCCACCAGACCTAGGAAGCGACACCCGCGATCTAACCAGCTGGGAACACAACCGAGCGTCGCCCAGCCACGCCATCTGGCGCGGCCCGAGCTGCATCAGGCAGAGGCCAGGTGAGCAACGGCGGATTAATTACTGTGACGCTGCGCTACGCGGCTGCGAACGTCACGTCTGCGCTGGACTCGATTGGTGAAGCATCGGACTCGCTGTACACCTGCGGGTAATCGCGCCAGACGGTCGGGCTCACGGGACCTCCGGGGAACACCGCTGTAACCGAACCTGGCCTACAGTGATGCGCCTCGGCGCCCGACGTCCGGCCTGGGGCGCGAAACGAAAGGGGTGGCCAGGGACGGTGGGCGGTGGTATGCGGGTCGGCGGGTTCGCGTTAGCCGCGTTTGTCGCGGCGGTGGCGTGGGTGTTCGTTGGCGCCGGGCCACGCGCTCGCTCTCGGGCGAATGCGATCGAGGCTAAGCCGCTGGTCCAGCTCGATCGGCGTGATCCCTCCGGTCGGCGAGCGTTACCGAAGGTTTCAGGCTCGCTACTTCAAACCGCGGTCGGCTCGCCGCCCGGTGCTCAAGGCATTCCGAGCCGGGTTTGGAAGACGTGGCGATCGACGTGGTGGGTCCAGAGAACCTCGGCTACGTCTTCGGGTTCGTTGTCGGTTCCGGGGGCGATCCGGCCAGCTATGGCGGTGTGGGCGACGTGAATCCCCTCCTCGCGCAACGCGTCGTGAAGCATTCGCGCGTAGGCGACCTCGCCCGCGAAGGAGATCCCGACGCCGGCACGGGCCGGGTAAGGGTTGATGGCGGCGCCGCCCGTGGTGAAGAGGATCGTCCCGCGCCCGGCCTCGCGCATCGGCCCGATGACCGCCTGGATCGCGGCCACGGCGCCGAGCACGCTGAACTCGAGCGGACCGCGGACGTCGTCAACCGTCGTCTCCAGCACTGGCTTCATGAAGTCCGGTGCGGGCAGCGGCGAATACTCCAGAACCTCAATTGGGCCGAGCTCGGCGGCAAGCTTATGAATGGCGTTCGCCAACGCATCGCTGTCGCGGATGTCTGCGGCCGCGCCGGCCGTGGTGATCCCGTCGAGCCGGAGCTGAGCGGCCAGTTCGACCAGCCGAGACTCGGTGCGGGAGATCAGGCCTACGGTGAAGCCTTCGCGCCCGAACCGCCTGGCCACGGCCAGGCCAAGGTTCGGCCCGGCACCGACGATCACAAGGGACATGACCCCCAGCCTAGTCCTAGTCGCGGTCACCGGACGCCGCGCAAAGCTCGGCGCCGCCGACCTACCCAGCTGCTAGCGGAGACCTAGCAACCGCACATCTCGGCGCGGAGTCGGCCGCGCAGCGCGGCGGCGACATGGAACGGGGAAACGGCGGACTCAACCTTGGCCGGGCAGCATGCAGCTGGCGGACGTACCTGAGTCATGCGTTGGCGCTCGTGAGGGCGCGGCGAAGCGTCGATAGGGGTACGTGCGGGCGGGTTATGGAGCCGCGAAATTCCATGAGTTCAGGGTGCCGACGCAGTCCCAAATGCGGAAGGCACGACCGCAGCGGCGCTATTGCCAGTCGTTGTGGGCCGTGCGGGGAACGCTGAGGCGGTAATCCCATGATGGACGACCGCGAGAAGTCAGACAGGCGAGTTCGGACGGTTCGCCGTCCGCAACCAGGTCACACCGAGAGTTGTCGGGAGCCGCTTGTTGTGAGAGTCTGGTCGCTGTGGGTTCCCACCGACTTTGGCGCGATGTGCCGACCCTAGCCCGCCCGGCGAGCACTGGCCTTTCCGTGCGGCTGGCGCAAGTCGGCTGTAGTTCTCCTACGTCCAGCGCGATTGGTGCGCGTGTTTGACGTATCGGCTGCCGTGTGCGGCCTCGTCAGCCTGGCCGGCTTCGGATGACACGAGCGGCGCTTCGCTGTGGGGCATTACGTCGTGTCGGTGTCGTTGTCGGTGTCGTTGTGTTGCTGGGCCTGTTGATTGGCGTGCTGAACGTAGCGTCAGGTGCGGCCAGGACCACGAGGCCAGTATCTCCGTGGCAGCGGCTGGCGTTCCCAAGCCAGCTGCATCCGGGCGCGATGCTGTTGCTCACAACTGGCTCCGTGATGGTGCAGGATCAGGGACCTGTGAACGGCGGGGCGTCGGGATGGTGGCTGTTGACGCCCAGCGCGCAGGGTAGCTATTTGAACGGGACGTGGCGTCGACTCGCATCACTGCCCTCGGGATACGGCCCGTTGAGTTTCGCGTCGGCCGTGCTTCCCGATGGGCGCGTGATCATCGAGGGCGGCGAGGACAACCTGGGGCACCCCGATGTGTTCACCCCCCTCGGGGCGATCTACCAGCCGCTTACCAACCGATGGACGCCCGTCGCGCCCCCTGCCGGGACCGAGTGGCAGACGATTGGCGACCCACCCGCCACAGTCCTGGCGAACGGCATCTTTATGCTGGGAGGGTCTGGCAACTTCACCAATACGACCCAAGCACTGCTGAATCCCCGGACGCTCACGTGGGCCATCACCGGGGCAAACAAAGTGGACGACAACGAGGAAGCGGGGTTTACCCTGCTGCCCAACCATGAGGTGCTGTCAGTCGGCCTCAAGAGCCAGCCCGACTACGCAGAGGTCTATGATCCGGCTACAGGCGACTGGACTGACGCGGGCACGATCCCGGTCCCAGTTGTCGACAGCGTTGGGGGTGAGATCGGGCCCCTGGTGCTACGCCCCAACGGAACCGTGCTTGTGCTCGGTGCCACTGGTCAAAATGCCATTTACAACGTTGCCGCGCGGACATGGGCGCCGGGTCCGAGCTTTCCGGTGATCGATGGCGAGCAGCCCCATTGCGCGGACGCGCCTGCCGCGGTCTTGCCCAACGGGAACGTCCTCATCGATGCGAGCCCAGGCTTGTATCAGCCACCGTCGCACTTTTTCGTCTTTGATGGACGTTCGTTGACGCGCGTTACAGACGCTCCCAACGCGGCGAACCTAGAGTCTAACTTTGGATACATGCTCGTTCTGCCGACCGGACAGATCTTGTTCAACGACCGGGACGGCCATATGGAGGTCTACATCGACGGCGGACGTCCGAATGCAAGTTGGCGACCCGTGATCCGTAAAGTCGCGACCAGGCTCGCTCCGGGTGGTACCTACTCGATAGCTGGATACCAACTCAACGGTGTCACGCAAGGCGCCTTTTACGGCGACGACTATCAGAGCTCGACGAATTATCCTCTCGTTCGCGTCACCTACGCAGGGACCGGCCGCGTCTTCTACGCCCGTACGTTCGACATGTCGTCAATGGCGGTCACCCCGATGTCGGCATCGCACGCCCAGTTCCAGATCCCGGCACGCGTCTTGCCGGGCAAGGCCACACTCGTCGTCGTTGCAAACGGCATCTCCTCGTCCCCGATCGCTGTCACCGTTCGGTGATTGCGGCTGCCGGCCGACCGGGACGACGCAGGTTGACCGTACGAGGGCACAGGCGAGCTGTCAGTCCGCGCGCTTTGGCCGGATGCGACAGCGCCGGCCCGCACGCGTCCACGTGAATCGCGCCCAGGGCGCGAAGGCGGCGTTGCTGACCGTCGGCTCCTTGGCCCCCCTTAGCGAAACCAGCGTGTCTTGGGCGCTCCTGTTCCGCCCGGATTGCTTAGAAGTGCTCGGCGGCCTGTTCGAGACCTTTCTGGACGTCTTCGGGCGTCATCACTGGCAGAAACTCAATCGAGGCGCCCACGGCCATGAAGAAGGGCTCTGCGATCGCCGGAATCTGCGACGGCTCCTGGAGGTCGAAGAAGATCAAGCCGGTCCGCTTCCCATCGATGGCCGTGAAGTAGGCAGCCTCGGGCTTGATCTGTCCCATCACGCGTTCAAGCATCTCTCCGAACGATCCATCTCTTATGGCGCGGTTTCCGGCCTCGACTTCCATCTGCATCTTCAGCAGCATCCGCATTGTGTTGCCTCTCCTGAGTAGGGGTTGGTGGCGACCCTAGACGATCGCTGGCGCAGGCGATAGAGGACGATCTGTCCGGGCTCGCGCAGAACGCGGATGCGCCGGCCAAATGCTGCGCTCGCTTCCACGCCGATTCCAAGCCCGCGGGCGGGCGGCAAAGCAGTGACCGGAAGACCGCATCAGGCCACGGGGTCATGCGGCATAGGTATCGCGCGGGTGTTACCCGGCGTTGCGCCGCCCCTCCTTTCGGCGTGAGCCCCTCGGTGCGGTCCGGCTGGTCGCGGTGCTAGGGGGCGAGTAGCGATTCGGTGCACGCGAGAGCGCGGGCGTATGCGGGTCGCGCTTGTAGCCGGTCGAGGTAGTGCACGACGGGGGCCGGCGCCGCGTCGAGCACGCCGGCATACCGGGAGACGGCGAGGACGCCCCCGAGCACGATGTCCGCTGCGGTCAGCGCGGCGCCGAGCAGGAACGGCTGGTCGGCGAGCTGATCGCCGACGGCGGCGGAGGCCCGCGTGAACGCGCGCAGCTGCCGCCGGCGGTATTCGTCCTCGACGTGCTCGGTCCGTGACCAGGCGCCGAGCGTCGTGCGCTCGAGCTCGGTCATTGCCATGATCGACCACTCGTCGACCTGGGCGCGCAGCGCCGAACCGAGCGGGCCGGTCAGCCCGCTGTCTGGGTAGAGGTCGGCGATCACGAGCACGATCGCCGTGGACTCGAACAGGACCTGACCGTCGTCGAGCTCGAGCGCGGGGACGCGGCCCAGCGGGTGCCGCTGGCGGTATGCGTCATCGCGGCACTCGTCGGCTGAGAGCGCGACCGGCTCGTAATCGACCCCGATCTCTTCAAGCGCCCACGCCACGCGCAGCGGACGTCCCGTCTGAGCTCGGTAGAACAGGCGCACGGAGCAGAAGCGTACGCGTTCGCCCGCGGACACCGTGGCCCCAGGGCGCAGGAGCGGCTCAAGACCGCACAGGTTCGGCCCGGCATGTCCATTTCAGACGCGGGCTGACGCGATCGTTGGAGCTAGGGTCGGCGCGTCATGTCGCTGCCCGCGATGCACGTCCGGGTGCGCGGTCGGCCTTGACCGAGCGCGATCACGCGCCGGCTACCACGGTACGTACACATGCCTTGGAGTGATGATCCTGGTTATGGCCTGCCCCAGCCGATTCACCAGCGGCGTCACCGCATCTTGGGGGTTGATGTTGGTGTTGATCAGCGCCACGATCGTGGCTTGCTGGGATGGCAGATATATGGTCAGGCTTTGGTAGCCGGGGACGCCTCCGGTGTGACCGAGCCAGCCGTTGCTGTTGCTGAGCGCGATGCCATAGCCGACGTGCCTCACGTTGGTGGCGATGAACCCGAGACGCTGTATCTGGCCGGCTGGGGTCAGAAGGTTGCCGGTTGCTACGTCCTGTGCCCAGCGGTGGAGATCACCCAGCGTTGAGATCATCGCTGCGGCTGCCCAGCCCCAAGAAGGGTCCCAGTTCGTGGCGTTGACGATGGTGTCGCAGGCGCGACCACCTGACACAAGACATTCGACCGTGTTGTTGGTGTAGCCCTGGGCGTGCGGCGCCGGGAACTCGGCGCCGGTCGGGAAGCTGGTGTGTGTGAGGTGCTCGGGCTTCAGGATGTGGTTCGTGATGTAGGCAGCCAGCCCCTGATGGGTCACCTTCTGCACAACCAGTCCGAGCAGCACGGTGTTTGTGTTCGAATAGTCGTAGCTGGTGCCAGGTGCGAACAGCAGCGGCTTGTTGAAGCCGTAGGCAAGCAGTTGCCGAGGGGTCCATGCTTTCGATCAAGCGCCGCGGTACCGGAGGACCGTACTCGCGTCCATTCACTGAACCCCCAGCCATCGAACACGATCCGACAAATCCTACCCTTGACCCTCGCGGACGCCAGAACGATCGGAGAGCGAGTTGGTGCAGCCCGCGGGCGACCGCTCTCGCGCGCGGACTCTTAGGCCAGTTGGTATGCGCCCGGCGCGAGCCGAGAGGTCCGACGGCGGTAGGTACTCCACGTCCACGGCCACTGGTTCGGATCGTTACCGTTCTCGTCGATGTACCAGTTCGTGCACCCCGTGTGCCAGACGGTCGTGCTGAGCGCCGCGCGCAGCTCCCGATCGAACCTTTCGGCGGCGTCGCGGCGGACCTCGATCGTCCGCGCCCGGTTGCGCTCGAGCTCGCGCGTCGCCTCGATCACGTGCCGGACGCCGGCCTCGATCGTATAGATCACCGAGCCGGTCCCCCCGTTCGTGTTCGGTCCGTACAGCAGGAACATGTTCGGGAACCCCGGGACGCTGAGACCGAGGTAGGCGCGCGCGAGCTCTGACCACTCCCGCGCGAGGCTTCGTCCCTGCGTGCCGAACACCTCCATGGGCGCGACGAATCCGTGCGTCTTGAAACCGGTGGCGAGCACGAGCACATCGGCGGCATGGGTGGTCCCGTCAGCAACCCGGATCCCCGAGGGCGTCACACCTTCGATCCGATCGGTGATCACCGAGACGTTCGGCCGTGTCAGCGTCGGATACCAATGGTCGGTGAGCATCATCCGCTTGCAGCCGATCTCGTCGGCCGGCGTGACCTTCATTCGCAGCTCCGGGTCCTTGATCGCCTTCGTGATCTGCCAGCGCCCGACCGCGCGCAGCGCCGGTCTCAACCACGGCTGGCTGGTCAGCGCGAGTGCACCGGTTTCCATGTAGTAGAAGTTCGCCTCGCGGTCGAGACGCTGGAGGAGGGGCATCCGCTTGAACGCTCTCTGGGCGCGCTCGCCATAGGCGGCGTCCAGCTTGGGCAGCGTCCACCCCGGCGATCGCTGGTAAACGTCGACCTGGCCAACGATCGGCTGAATCGCCGGCACGATCTGAATCGCGCTGCACCCGCCTCCGATGACCGCGACGCGCTGGCCGTGCAGCGGCACGTCGTGGCGCCAGCGCGCCGAGTGGAAGACCGGACCGTCGAAGCTGTCAAGCCCGGGCATCGCCGGGACGCTCGGCGTCGACAACTGGCCGCAGGCGGTGATCAACATGTCGGCCTCGTGCGTTCCGGTGCTCGTCTCGAGCACCCACTTGCCTCGCTCGTCGTCGAACGTCGCGCGCGTCACCTCGGCGCCCGTCCGAATCCGGTCGATCACGCCCTCGCGGCGCGCGACCTCTTCGAGATACGCCTGGATCTCCGCCTGCGGCGCGTACCGACGCGACCAGTCCGGGTTCGGCGCGAACGAGAACTCGTACAGGTGCGACGGGACATCGCACGCGGCGCCGGGATAGGTGTTCTCGCTCCACACCCCCCCGATGCGCTCCCCGCGCTCGAACACGGTGACGTCGCGGTACCCCGCCCGGCGTAGCAGCACCGCCGCTCCGACGCCGCCGAAACCCGCCCCGACGACCGCGAAGGAAGTCACGGCGGCGACCCTAGCAAACCGTTCCCGTCTCGCTCGTTGACGACGGCGGCGAGGCGATCAGGTGCCACCGATCAATGACCGCGCCTCCGCGGGGCCGACTACGAGATCGTGAAGGTCGCCGCCCACCTCGAGTCGACCGGACTGTTCGACGCCGCCGACCTTCACCGGCTCGAAGCCGGCCGTTCGGATCAACCGTTCGACTTGCCAGCCGGCACGCTTGTCGTCCGTCGCGTAAAAGAGCACGGCCAGCTCCGGTGACCGGTTGCTAGAGGACTCGAGGAGATCGCCCGACATGCTGCCAAACGCCATGGCCAGGCGCGCCCCCTCCGGCAGCCACCCAGCTACAACCTTGCCAGAGGATTGCCGTTGCGGCAGCAGACGCACGATCTTCCCTTGTGCATCGAGGCCGACCGGGTTGCTCGGAACGACCACAAGCTTGTCGGTTAGCCGAGTCGGCGATCTCTTCTATGACGCCCTTCAGCACGCCAAACCGCAGCGCGAGGATGACGGCATCGGCGCCCTGCAACGCGTCGCGGTTGTCGCTGGCAGCGGCCGCACCTCGCCCGATCGCCGCAGCCAGCGTTCGTGCCGACTCTGTGTCGGCGCTCGAGAGACGCAGGGTCTCGCCGCCTGACGCGAGCCGGCGGGCGATGACCGACCCGAGCCCTCCAGTGCCGATGATCGCGGTGCTCATGACCCGAACCCGTCTCTCAAGTCGTCTGCTCGGATGGCCAGTGAGCGGGCGTCCAGTCCCCTTCTGGGTCCGTGGTTTGTCCGACTTCGATGATGTGTCCGTCGGGATCGCGGATGTAGCAGCGGATCTCGTACTGGTGCTGTTTGGGCGGCGTCAGGAATTCAGCGCCACGGGCGCTCCATTCGGCGTACACGGCCGCGATGTCCTTGACCCGGATATTCAGGAAGCTGCTGACCCGGTCGGGATCGCGTGGCGTCTGCAGGGTGACCGTAGGCTTGTCGTCCGTCGGTCCACCGCCAACGCTGATGACGATCCAGCCGTTGGATAGTGCGACATTGGTCGGCTCTCCGGACGGCTTTCCGGAGAAGACGACCCTGCCGCCGAGTACTTCGGTGTAGAAGCGCCGAGAGCGCTCGACATCGTCCGAGACGATGAAGCGGGTCAGCACAAGCCCCTCTGGGGGCGTACTCGATGGCCAGTGAGCGGGCGTCCAGTCCCCTTCTGGGTCCGTGGTTTGTCCGACTTCGATGATGTGTCCGTCGGGATCGCGGATGTAGCAGCGGATCTCGTACTGGTGCTGTTTGGGCGGCGTCAGGAATTCAGCGCCACGGGCGCTCCATTCGGCGTACACGGCCGCGATGTCTTTGACCCGGATATTCAGGAAGCTGCTGACCCGGTCGGGATCGCGTGGCGTCTGCAGGGTGACCGTAGGCTTGTCGTCCGTCGGGCCGCCCCCGACGTTGATGATGATCCAGCTGTCGGATAGCGCGACGTAGGTCAGCCCTCCGGGGCCGGAGAAGGCCAGCCTGCCGCCGAGTACTTCGGTGTAGAAGCGCCGAGAGCGCTCGACATCGTCCGAGACGATGAAGTGGGCCAGCACAATCCCCTCCGGGGGCGGTGGGAGCTCTGCCATCTGGCACCTCCACTGGTTGGGCCTCACACCCCGCTCACGACCGGGTCTGGAGCCGGTGTCCTATCGAACGCGCATTCCATCTCCTTCCACGGCACGGGTCAAGAACCCGTTCGAATCGCGTCGGCGTCGGGGTGCGTCGAGGTCGCCGAGAGCCCGGTGTTGCCGACGTCTCTCTTCCCGCCTACCCGGGCCCGGGCGGCCAGCGTCCCGGCAGCGTCTGGTTGGGCGCTGACTGCAGCAGGCCGGATGGCGCACCCAGCGAAACGAGCAGGTTGTTCATCGTCCGTCCTTCGATCGTCGACCAGTCGCCCGGATCGCTGCACGGGCACCAGTGGCCGTCCGCCATCGCGAGCGCCTCGGGACCCGGTCCAGCCGCCCAGCCCCACTCCGACCACGGGTAACCCTGGTAGAGCGTGGCGATCTGTTGGCCGGGGCTGACGGTCTGTCCGGCGGTCACGGTCACCGTGATGTGCTCGGCAACGTAGGTGTACTTCCCGGCGTAAGGGCCGTCAAGGAGCCGGTAGACGACGATCCCGCCTCCGGGCCAGCAGCTGATCGCCCAGCAACTCGGCGGCCCCGAGTCCGTGTCGCTGGCCATTGTCACCAGCCCTCGGCCGATCGCCAGAAGTGGGCCAGACCCCGCATAGTCCACGCCGAGGTCGATGCGCCGAGGGGTCAGGCCGCTCACGAGCCGGAGCGGATTGACGTACTGCCAAGTGCTGTAGTGGATGATCTTTCGAATGCGGTTGTCGCTCTTGTCGACCGCGGTCACGACGAAGCTCGTCGGGCCGGGGCTGCTCGTCGGTATCCGGCGGCCCAGCGCGATGCTGCCGTTGCAGGTGGCGATCGCGCTGGCAACTCCTCCCTCGTCGCAGTGAAAGCGGGCCACTATCCGCGACCCAGCGCGGTACGAGCCGTCGGCGCTCGGCGCGATGAATGTGATCGTGGGGGTCGTGAATTCGAAAGCGCCGATGTCGCACGCTCGCCCTTGGGGCCGGCGAACACCGCGTTGATCGGTTGCAGGGCAGCTTCGAGCCCCGCCGGAAACCCCGTCGACGGCAGGACTTCCGGCTGCGATTGCCATCGTCTCGGTTGGCCCACCATTGTCCTGAAGCGGGCCGAGCCTCGGGTTGCGGTGGGCGCCCGGACACGTCCTGTCGCCGTAGCTCAGGTCATACCCGCCGTTCAAGATCGCCGATCCGGTGCTGCTCGCGCAATCTAAGCCATTGTTCGATGCGACAATCGTGTTCCGGAGGCTGAGGTCGTCGGCGGTGCTCGAGGACTCGACGAACAGGCCGCCGCCCGACCCGCTCGCAGCGGTGGCACCAGCGGGAGCAGCTCCCCCGCCGCCGACTCCGTTGTCAGCCACCGTTGACTGGCGGACCTCGCTCGGGCCACTCACAACCGCGAGCGCTCCACCGCTGCCGCCCCCACCGCCCGCACCCATCATGCCGCCACCAGCGCCTCCCACGCCGGCGAAGTTGTCGCCCAGCGTGCTGTCGGACACCGTCAGCCTCCCGGATTCACTGAAGATGCCGCCACCCAGCCCGCCCTGACCGCCGTTGCCGTCAACACCCGGGGCTCCGACGCTCGATCCCGCCGGACTGAACGCTGCGCCGGCTCCGCCCGCTCCGCCGCGTCCAGCCTGATTGCCATTGAATGTCGAGGCCGTTACAGACAATGCGCCCTGGTTGTACACGCCTCCGCCGTACCCGCCTTGCCCGCCGCTTCCGCCATCACAGCCGCTGGCGCCCGCATTCCCCCCGGCACCCCCGGTCCCCGCCACGTTGCCCATCACCGTCACGGCATCGAGGATCAGCGTCCCGCTGTTGAAGACGCCGCCACCGCTGCCGGCGTCCACCGCGCCCAGGCCGTCCGACCCGGCGCCGCCTGCGGTGCAGCCCGCCCCGGCGGTCCCATCTGACCCGCTATCGGCGCTCGGCGCACGTCCACCGGTGATGGTCAGCCCCTCCAATCTCAACACCGATCCATGAGCCACTGACAGAACCCGGTCGCGCAACGAGCTCGCATCGATCACCGTCCTTGCCGCGCCGGCGCCGGCGATCGTGAGCGGCATCCTGTCGGTGACGTTCAAATCGCCGCTGGCGTCGTCATCAGCGCCCGACGCTCGGATCGAAAGCACGTACCGCCCCGGGCCGAGCACGATCAGGTTCGACCCCCGACCTACGGGACCGCAACCGGTCCGCACCGATGGCACGTCCACAGCCTCGACCGCCTCGCGCAGCGAGCACTTCCCATCACGAGCGACAAATTCGTCCCGAGCCGTGTTCACAGGCAACGTCGCCGCCGCGGCCACTTGACCTGCGAGCGACACCCAAGCTATGACGCCAACCGCCAACGCAGCGCACCCGCAACCGCGCGAGCTGACCAACTTCAACCCAGGGACAGCCATGCCCACGTGAGCTTCGCAGATCTGCCGCCAACACACATCGGCAGGAGAGCGCACCCTGGATCTCCGTCTGCATTCCCGACGCGGAAGAAGGCCAGCGGCTCGGTTGCGTCTTCGTTGGTCGGCGCAGCGATTGCGACGGTGCCCCAGTGCGCTTAGAATCCGACGACGGAACCAGTGGGCCTGCGAACCACACCACCCGGGCGCCGAGGGGCCCGGGAGCCCGGGAGGGTCGAGTGCAACACAAACAAGGCGTCGTCAGCGGCGTGGCCCGGCCTCAGCCAACCGACCACCAGGAACAGGCCGTCGTCAGCGGCGTGGCCCGGCCTCAGCCATCCGACCACCAGGAACAGGCCGTCGTCAGCGGCGTGGCCCGGCCTCAGCCATCCGAGCACACCGAACAGGCCGTCGTCAGCGGCGTGGCCCGGCCTCAGCCATCCGAGCACCAGGATTTGGCTGACGCTCCGAGGCCAGCGGGGTACGACGACGAGACTCACATTGAAGTGCCGGGCCGATGAAAGTTGACCTTTGCGACCTTGCGGTCTGCGAGCAGTCCCTTGTCTGTTGTGAGGAGCTCGCGCGGGTTCTCGCGTCGCGGACGGTGGAGCGGCCGAGTGTGACCTGTTCAAAGGGGGGATCACTCTGATTATTACGCCCACGTTTACGGCCAACTTCAACACGAACTTCGGCGTGAACGCATCGGCAGCACAGGACGCGTGGATAGCGGCTTCCGAGGTCTTCACGACCCACTTCATAGACGACATCAACATCAACATTACGGTGGACGCGCTTCCGGGAACAAACGTCTTTGGTGAGAGCTTCCCGGGTTTCGTGTCGATCTCGTATGCCGACCTGCTTGCCAGAGTCATCGCCCGCGCAACGACCCAGAGCGATCACACCGCCATCGCTTCAGGCGGTTCCATGACCGCGTTTGATCCCACGAACGGTGCCGGAGCCTGGTCGTTGACACGAGCCCAAGCCAAAGCGCTCGGTCATATCTCTAACGACATGAAGGATGATGGCGGCACGACCTTCGGCGCTGGAAACCCCTTCACGTTTTCCGGTCCAATCGCACCGGGCACGTATGACTTTCAGGGCATCGCGGCACACGAGATCAGTGAGGTTATGGGTCGCATCGGCCTTTCTCGTGCTGGGGACGCGACCTCGAAGTCGGTCGGCCTAATCGACAACTTCTCATATACGGGTTCCGGAACAAAGAGTCTTCGTGGTGGCGCGGGGAATTTCTTCTCGATCGACAACGGGATCACGCTGCTCAAGCTGTGGAACGATCAAACGGCAAACATGCTGGATTCCCGAGATTGGGCCGGAGGCAGCAACGACGCGTTCAATCAGTTCAGCGACTCGGGCGTGGTAAATCCTGTGTCTGCTGTCGACCTGCAGCTGTTGGACGTAATCGGCTACAGCTTGGGGACGCTCCCCGGCCAGTTGTTGTCCTACGGCGACGCGGGGACTTCCGGGAACGTTTCGGACCCTGTGGTCGTGGGCTTCGGCGGGTGGGCTGACTTCAAGTTCCTGTTCGCCGGCAGGGACCAGTCCGGCCAGGACCGGATCTACGCGGTTAACCACACCGGCCAGTTGTTGTCCTACGGCGACGCGGGGACTTCCGGGAACGTTTCGGACCCTGTGGTCGTGGGCTTCGGCGGGTGGGCTGACTTCAAGTTCCTGTTCGCCGGCAGGGACCAGTCCGGCCAGGACCGGATCTACGCGGTTAACCACACCGGCCAGTTGTTGTCCTACGGCGACGCGGGGACTTCCGGGAACGTTTCGGACCCTGTGGTCGTGGGCTTCGGCGGGTGGGCTGACTTCAAGTTCCTGTTCGCCGGCAGGGACCAGTCCGGCCAGGACCGGATCTACGCGGTTAACCACACCGGCCAGTTGTTGTCCTACGGCGACGCGGGGACTTCCGGGAACGTTTCGGACCCTGTGGTCGTGGGCTTCGGCGGGTGGGCTGACTTCAAGTTCCTGTTCGCCGGCAGGGACCAGTCCGGCCAGGACCGGATCTACGCGGTTAACCACACCGGCCAGTTGTTGTCCTACGGCGACGCGGGGACTTCCGGGAACGTTTCGGACCCTGTGGTCGTGGGCTTCGGCGGGTGGGCTGACTTCAAGTTCCTGTTCGCCGGCAGGGACCAGTCCGGCCAGGACCGGATCTACGCCGTGGTCCCGTAGCGGTGCAATGCCGATCCGTCTTTAGGACGTGAGAGCAGATGGAGCGCGGCTTGTGTGCCGCCTTCAAGCAGGTACATCGGGGGCGCGCGCTGCGGGAGGAGTACGGGGCGATGGGCGAAATGGTGTTTCACAACGGCAACGACGTGCTGGGCCTTTTCGAGATGCCCGACGCGGACCCGGTGACCAGGTTCACGAGTGATCTGCGCCTGCAGGACGACATGCCGGCCGCGGGGGTGTCAGTCCGGGGTGCGGATTGCCGAGATGTTGAGCCGCACGTAGTCCAGCGGCAGTCGCACGCGCGCGAGGACATCGGCTGTGAACTGGTCACGTCGTACCTCTGGGAGGCGTGCGATGTGTGCCGCCAGGATCGACGTTCGTACGAACGGGGCCACGTCCTGCGGATAGGTCGGCCGTTCCTGCAGCCAACACCGGATCGAGGCGAAGCCGGCTTGGCGCAGGCGCCGCTCGGTGTCTTCCGCACTGGCGAACTCCCATGGCGACCACCCTACGAGTTCCGGCGCGGTGTCCCGGGCGACGCTCTGGATGACTTCGCGGACGCGAGCGATGTTGCCGGCTCCGCCGCATTGGACTTCGAGAATTCCTGGGGGCCGCAGCGCTGCCGCCAGCCGCTGCCAAAGGCGCGCGTGGTCGGTCACCCAGTGCAGCGCGGCGGTCGAGACGACCACATCGACCGGCTCGGCGAGCTCGAGCGCGAGCACGTCCTGGCACCACACGTCCGCTCGGTCTCCGAGTCGCGCACGGGCGAGCTCCACCATCTCGACGTCGGCGTCGATCGCCAGCACACGCCCGGCCGGGACGAGCGCAAGCAGCGATTCGGTCACTCGCCCGGTACCGCAACCGACGTCGAGGATCGTCGCGTCGGGTGCGATCCCGTCAAGTCGCGACAGCACATCCTTCGCCCACGCCTGTTGCGGCGCGCTCGACACGTCGTATGTCCGCGCATCCCAGGGAGTGCTCATCGCGCGCTCGTCACACCTCCAGAGTTGGATGATCGGTGGCCGCTTGCAGGCGGATCCCGAGGCGGTGCAGGGCTTTGTTGCGGGCCCGCGTGAGTGTGAGGCGGCGTGGCTGCTCGGTGGTCTCGAGCCACCCTTCTTGGCGCAGGGAGGCTGCGAGCTGGACGCCGAGTTGACCGCCGAGGTGTGGTCGTCCGATGCGGCTGTCCATGCAGGACTCGGCCAACAGCTGAATCCGGGCATCGCTTGCGGCTGCCATAGCCCCAGTCTAACACCACCAGATTTCATACTTTCCTGAATGGTGGTAGTCTAGGCCCACATCGAGGAGTCACAGCGCGCGGCGCTCGTAGCAATGCCATTCGCGCCGCCCGCCGCGTCGCGCACGAGCCACACATGGCAGCAACTTCAAACGCACCACAGCGAGGAGTAGACGTGTTCGAAGGCTTCAAGCTCGAGCAGGTCGACGTCGGCGATGTGTCGCTGCGCCTCCGCCATGGCGGCGACGGGCAGCCGGTAGTGCTGCGTTGCCGCGGAGGGTGAGGGGTATGAGCCGTGGGTGAATCAGACGCTCACGAGCGTGAATGATTGCGTCGTTCGACTCGCTGTGATCGAGGGCGAGCTCGTCGACTGGCACAGCCACGAGCACGAAGGCGAGTTCTTTCTCGTGCTCGAGGGAAGGCTCGAGCTCGAGGTGGAGGGGCGGGAGCCGTTCTTGCTTGGTGTTCATCAGGGCGTGACGATCCCGCGTGGCGTCGTTCACCGCCCACGCGCGCACGGACGCACCGTCTTGCTGATGGTCGAGCCGGCGACTGTGATCCCGACCGGGAACGATTGACAAAGTCTGCGCCGAGGTGTCGGCGATCGACCGTCGAGAAGGCACGACCCCAAACCCCGTCGGAGCTCTTCTGCGAGAACAATCAGCTCCCGCACGAGGGCTGTGTGTCGTCGCCAAAGAATGGCCAGCACGCGGAGGCGCCGGCGGCAATAGCGATGGCCCCAGACCCATCGGCGGGCTGCTGCCGTCCGCCGCTTGGGACGCCGGACGGCAGCGACCGCGGAGAAGGGCTATCCGTTGCGCAGCGCGGCGGCGAAGCGCTCGACGATCGCTGCCGCCGGCTCCACTTCGGTGATCGCACCCACGCTTTGGCCGGCGTACATCGCCATCGCCTCGACGTCGCCCTCCATGCCCGCGAGCGGCAGGTTGGCCGCGTAACGCGGGATGCCGCTGGCAACCTCCTCGCCCTCCTCGGGCGCTCGCCTGACGGCGGGCTGCCGGCGGCCTCCCAGCGCTCATAGGTGCTGTTGCGCAGCACACGATGCCGCGACGCCGGCCAGCCCACGTCGAACAGTTCAGTCAGTGCCGTGTCGCGAGTTCCGGTCCCAGCAAGCGCGCCTTGTACCGCGGATGGGCGTCGGCGTCCCCCGAGCCGACCTGTACCAACACTCGCGCGCCTCCAGCACGCGCGCGCGCGGGCAGCTGCGGACGAAGCCCGAAGGACGACACGATCGGCGCACCCTCCTCAACAGCCACCTCAAGCCGCTCGTCCTGCTCAAAGTCGAGCACAAGATTCACGCAAAACGGGCGATCCGTGATCCGCCCGATCGATCGGATCTGCTCGCGCAGGACCCCCAGCTCGGTCCACGACGCGCCCAGCGAGCCGAGGCCTCCCAACCGCGACACCTCGCCAGCGAGTCGAGCCGTGGCGGCGCCGGCGACGGGCGCCTGCATGATCGGAACCTCCAAGCCAAGAGGGCTCACGACGCGAGCCTACAACGCTCGGACGAGACGTCTCGCTGAGCGCCAGAGTTCGCTTCCCTGCGCCATCAACCAGCCGCCTCGATCCGGTCCAGATCGCTCCTGCCGGTGCGAAGCGGTCACCTCAGCAACTGTAAGCCGGGCGCCCAGGCTGCTGAAACCGGGCAACCTCAGTCACGCGGCGATCACCGCAGGTCGTCACGACTGGTCCGGATCCATCGGACTCGGCCCGTCTGAGTTGGTCTCGGAATGCGTGATCGCCTGAGTTGACGCCACCCCGTCCGCCGCCGCTACACGTTCGCCATCGACATACGAGCAGGGTCGCGAGTTAGCGTCAGACGTCGAGCTCCGGCTTGCGCGCGTGATCGGCAGGCTATAGGCTCGCGATCGCTTTGCGCGGGTCAACGCCAGACGGCTCTTGTTGAGCTGCCGCCGGGCCTGAGGGGCAAGCGGGGCGTGAGGCGCAAGCGGGACGCCTATGTCTACCACCCCAGAAGATGATGGGCCAGCGGCCGCTGAGCCCGTAACACCCTCCTCTCCGCCGAGCGACGCGTCCACCAGCGATCCGCCGGCGGGCGGCTCCTCGAGCGCTGAGCCGGGCGGCTCCTCGAGCGCTGAGGCGGGCGGCTCCTCGAGCGCTGAGAAACGGAAGCTGCACGAGCTAGTTCACCTTTGGATCCCACTGGCGATCGTGCTCGTGTCGGTTTGTGCCGCGATCGCCGGCTGGCGCGCATCTTTGTCCGACGAGAGCTCGGCGCACACCTTCGAACTCTCACGTCAGGACCTGGTTCAGCAGCAACAGCTATTGATCCAAGACAACGATGCCGTCGACACCGATATCCGGCTGTTCGGTCAATTCGCCCAGTACTCCTCGCTCGCGCAGCACTTGGAGCATGACGCCGGCGTGGTCGGCGGATCAGTCGGCGACCAGTTGCGAATCGAGGCGCAAGCCAATCTCGAACTCGCTCTCGGGCTCGGCGCGCAGATCCGGAACGAGAACTACGCGTTTGATCCCAGCAACCCAACTGGCAACCCCTATCTGCGCTCTGACGGGGGCTACCTTCCGGGCCACCCGTACAACGCCAGCGACGCGCTCAACTACGCCGAGAGCCAAGACGTAGCGCTCCACGGGCTCGCGCCAGAAGCGCTGCACGCGGCCGCGGAGACAGAGCACACTCGCGGCGTCGAGTTCACCGGCCTCGCCGCTTTGTTCGTGGCCGTACTGGTGCTGCTCACCTTCGGTGCTTTCGTGCGCGGGCGTCCGACGCTGTGGTTCGCTGGATCGGCGGCCGTGCTGGGAATAGGCGCCGTGACGTTGTTCCTCATCATCCAAACCACCTGACCCATGCCCGAAGCAGGACCTGAGATCCCACACATCGATGAGCTCGTCGGCGAGGAGGTGGAAGCGCACGGCCGCTACGGACGGCTGATCGCGATCGCCGTCGTGCTCACGACCCTGATCGCAGCGCTGGTGGCCTTTGCGCAGGCGGCATCGCTGAGATCGCATGACCGCGCCGACGCCCAGGCGGAGCAGTACGGCGCGCTCGCGCTCAGCACGGCGGCGATTGATCGCGGCAAGGCCGAGGTACAGATCGACCGGCTCAACCTGCTCTCCCAACAAGTCCGGCAGGCCGACGACGCAACGCTGTTCCAGACGTACGCGACCGCCTCGAAGGCCACAAGCCTGCTGGCGGCACGGTGGAACGCGATCGCCGGCGAGACACAATCCGACACGATTGCGATCGCGGGCACACTGGGGATCCCGTTCATCTGCTCGCAGACGATCGTGGCGGACATCGCCTCGAATCTTCCTTCTGGTGAGAAACGCTGCCCTGCGACGAATGCCTTCTACAGCCCCGAGCAGGATCCGAGCTTCCCGAATCGCTACATGCAGCAATCGCAATACGCGGCCTACCGCCTGACCGCTCTTAGGGACGCCTCCAACCAGGAGGCCGACGACGACGAGGCGAAGTTCGTCCACTACGCGGCGGCCCTGACGATGCTCGCCGTATCCGTCTTCCTGCTCGGTTACTCGTTGACCCCTCAAGGCCAAGCTCGTCGCACTCTCTACTCGCGTGTCGCGGGTGGCTTTGTGCTGGTAGCTGGCGCCTGGGCGCTCTATCAGGCAGCAACCCCTGTGTCACATCCGCCTGACTCGGCAGCCACGGCCTTCGCGAACGGACAGCTGGCGCAGAATGACGGCAATGATCAGGCTGCGATCACCGACTATGACCGTGCGTTGAAACAACGGCCCCAATTCGTCGACGCGTACGTAGACCGCGCCGCCGCTGAGTACGACGCTGGGATCCCCCACGTCGGTAGCGGCTACACATCCCAGCCGACGACGGCAGGTCCGGTCACGATTCCCATCAGGGCCGCGATCGACAAGGACGTCGCCGACCTTGCCCAGGCGCACGATCGAGGCTCGGACGCACCGACCCTGTTTGCGGACCTGAGCGGCGGACTCGAGTATCGCGGGCTGCTCGAGCACAGCGACTCCAGCTTGCGCGAGAGCCGTGACGACGCTGAAGAGGCGGCTGCCAGGTTCAAGGACCAGCAACACGTCGCCGCGGAGCTCATCACCACGCGTTTTGTGCTGGCGGAAGACGACTTGGCGCTCGGCGATCCGGCCACGGATGCCGACTACCGAGCGGCCGAGTCTGAGCTCCAAGCTCCCGGCGTCAACACAGAGGTCGCGGTCGCGGCTGCCCTTACAGATCTGAGCCTGATCGAGAATGAGCACCCTGCACTTGCCAGCAAGGCCGACGCGCTCAAGGCCGAGATCGTCGCCAAGGGCGAGGTTGGGTATCCGACGCCCAACGGCTTCTCCGGGCAGGGCGAGCACGTCGTGCACCTTTCGGGGATCAAGGCTGAGCCTGATCCCGGACACCTGCTGTACCTGATCGACAACGCGGGTGGCTTCAACCCAAACAACGACCATCTGTCCGCACAATGGGAGTACAAGGATCCAGTCAACGGCGAGTGGGCGGTCCTGCCGGAGCTCTCAGGTCCGGTCGGGCAGGGAGGGCTGGTCTCGCTCAGCCCCGGCTATGCCTCGAATAATCCTTCCTACGTCTCAGCCTCCAGCCCCGCGACGTGTCTGCCTGAAGGTCAGTACAGGGTCGAGCTGTACGTTGACGGGCGGCTGGCGGGCAGCGCGACCGCCACCGGCTCGTGGCCGGCGCTGCAGGCCGTTCGCTTCAACCAGGTGGTCGCCGCAATGTGCACGCCGGCGGGCTGGCAGCCGTTTCCCAACATTGCACCGGGCGCTGACGGCTACCTCGCCCCAGACCAGAAAAGCGGCGCGTTCGTGTTGAGCATCCCCATGGCGGCTGCCGGGCCCCTCGCGAATGACACGGCAGCGCTGGTTGGGGTCATGGAGGACACCGTCAAGGGCTTCAGTAGCGGCGCTGGCAGCATTCTCCCGGGCATCCAGTCAGCGGGCAAAGCGCAGTCCACCCCGTTCTTCATGAGCTCCAGTAATGGCCAGGAAGAGACGTGGGCGTACCAGCACGGAATAGTCCTGTCGGGGGTGGGAGCCGCCGCCAACGGCGAGGTCTACATAGGCATAACCTGGGGTCCCCAGGACGGCAAGCTGGCGCAGGCGATGTTCCTCTCGCTCAGCCCGCTGTAGACCCGCTGAGCGCCGTCTGGACAGCTCGACTCGCCGATGCGCATTCGGAGGGAGCAGATGAGATGCAGGGCCAGAACAGGCTGCGCCGCACGGCTGCTGTGACGCCGAACGGACGCGCTTGGCTACCCGAGCGGGTGGATATCGAAGAACGCGGTGCCCGTAGTCGTGCTGCTGCAGTTGTCGGTCTCGCCCGGAAGCCCGCCTGTCACCGAGCAGTTCTTGTTGTTGTCCAGCTTCCATTCAACCGTGCGGTTGACCCCGCGACCGATCCGCTCGACTGTGCTGAACACGTGCGAGGTGAAGTCCTCGGCCAGCACCGCCAGATTCAGCGTGTCCGCAGCCGACTGCCCGTCGCACGTCGACGGATTCGCCGACAGGGCGCCGAACGGCGCGATATCGAACTTCATGTCCTCGTTCTTGCGCTCTTTCGTCAGTCGCGCGAATGCCATCGCCGGGCCGTGATTGATCAGCACCCCCGCGCAGCCGCTGGCTCCACCGTACGGGACCTTCTGGCAGCTGTCGTTATACGTGAAGCCGCTGTAGCGAAAGCTCGAGCCGTGCACGCTCGTCCGCTTGGCCATCGAGACCGAAGAGTGAGTGGCCGTCGGGTTGAACGCGAACTTGAACTCGGCGTTCCAGGCCAGCTTGATCGTCGACGTGTGCTGGTAGGCCAGGAGGCCGTTGTTGATCTGGGGGCAGTTGGCGTTCTGCTGCAGCCCGGTGTCGCTGGACTTGAGGTAGACGAGGCCGGTGTAGCTCATCTGATACCCGATCGTGCCGGGCGGCAGCGTCGCCCCGGCGGCCGCGTCGGCCCAGGTGAAAACGAGCGCGCTGAGGGCGACCACGAGCAGTAGCTTGCGCATGGCACGTTTATATCAGCGACGCGAGACAGCGCCGGCCCGGCCGGCAAAGCAGCAGTGCGGCGCTTGAACCGCGCGACGCCCGCGACCGCCGGGCTGGGCTGGGTCAGGCGGCCGGGTTGAGCGTCCGGTATTGCTGCGGGCTGACGCCGCGTAGGCGTTTGAACGCGATGCTGAGCGCGAATGGACTGCCGTAGCCGACTTGGTGGGCGACCGAGGCGAGTGTGGCGCCGGGTTCGCGCACCAGATCGGCAGCGAGCGCGATCCGCCACCCGGTGAGGAATGTCATCGGTGGCTCGCCGACGAGTTCGTGGAAGCGTCGCGCCAGCGCCGGCCGCGAGATACCGACTTCCCGCGCGAGCGCGGCGAGTGTCCACGGGTGGGCGGGGTTGTGGTGCATCAGGCGCAGGGCGTGGCCGACGACCGGGTCCGCGTGGGCGCGGTACCAGCCGGGGGCCTGCCCATCGGGACGTGCGAACCAAGCGCGCAAGACCGCGATCAGGAGCAGGTCGAGTAGGCGGTCGAGGACGGCCTCTTGGCCTGGCTCGTTCTTGCCGACCTCGGCAGCTAGAAGCGGCACGAACGGCGAATCCAGCTCACCGTCGCGCAGGACGAGCATCGCAGGCAGCGCGCGGAGCAGCCGTTGGCTGACGTCGCTGCGCAACTGGTAGGTGCCGGTCAGCATCACTGTGGAGCCGTCGGGGGTGTTGCCCCAGGTTCGCACCCCGAGGCTCCACTGCTCGACCAGCTCCTCGCCGCTGACAGTCGTGCAGCGTTGACCGGGACCGATGATCGCCTGCACCGGGGTAGCTGGATCATCGGCGACGGTATACGCGTCCGGGCCACGGAAGATCGCGACGTCTCCTGTCTCGAGCACGCATGGAGTCGTGGCGCCGTCCGGGAGCGCCCAGGCGCGCCCGTGCGCGAGCGCAACCAGCGTCAGGGGCGCTTCGTCGGCGATGCGCACCGACCACGGCGGGTTCATGGTGGTGCGCAGAACGAACGCCGCGCGGGCTCGTGGACCGTCGAGTAGGCCTGCAACAGCGTCCACATCGTGGATTATAGACGCTCGCGTATGCTTCTGCGCCTTTGAACTATGGACCGTCTCGTGTCGTCGGAGTGAAATGCCCGGCATCGACACCCCGACCGACAGGAGATGCCGATGATCATCCCCGGCCAGGCGCTCGAGAACCCGGCCACCGGCGAGCGCTTCACGTTCACCGACACGGCAGCGAGCAGCAACGCAGCGCTGACGACAACCAAGGCATGACAACGCTGCGTGCCATATCGCTTCTCGGCGCGACGATCACGATGGGGCTCGTCGCGGGCGTGTTCGCGCTCTACGCGCACACAATCATGCCGGCGCTCAGGAACACCGACGACCGTACTTTCGTCGCTGCCTTTCAGTCGATCGACCGAGCGATCATCAATCCGTGGTTCATGACCACTGCCTTCCTCGGCGCGCTGCTGTTCACAGTCGCCGCCGTGCTGCTGAACCTCGGCCACGCGGGGCTGCCATGGATCGCCGTCGCGTCCGCAATGTACTTCGTCGCGTTCGTCGTCACGATCGCGGTCAACGTGCCACTCAACGACGCGATCAAGGCCGCGGGCAACCCCGACCAGATCCGCGACTTGGCCAGCGTCCGCGAGCGCTTTCACGAGACCCGCTGGGCCGCATGGAACCTCGTGCGCGTCGTTACCTCGACTGGCGCATTCGGTTGCCTCGCCTGGGCGCTCGTCCTCTACGGCCGCTCAACGGCGTGACGCAAACACGATCACCGCGCCAATCATGCCTCGGACCGCCGGAGCGATCAGAAGCCCGGCACGGACCGTGTGTGAATCCGGGCGCTGGTCGAGAAACCGGAATATATGGCCGGTTTCTCGACCAGCACCACCACACGACGGTTGGGGGAACCGGTAAGTGACGGTAGGCGCAGGTAAAGCGCAAGCGAGGGAGCGACCGGGATGGGTCGGCCTCGCCCCGTCATCGTAGGATTCGCGGTGTGGCGCGGATCCGGCGCACCGTACTTCTGCTCGTGCTGCTGGCCGCCGGGCTGTCGCCGCCGCTGTTTGCCGGCAGCGGCCCGACGCCCACCGGGACCGCCACCGCGGCGAGCACCGCTGCTGCGCCGGGTCCGGCGGCCAGATCGGCGGTGGCGGGGGACCGCACGCTCAGGCTCGTCAACCGCACCTCGGAGGCGATCTGGCCCGCCGCGTGGCCGGGCTCGGTCTCCGGTACGACGGGCTGGACGCTGCCGGCTGGCGGGTCGCTCTCGATCACCGTCTCTGATACCTGGAATGCGCGGCTGTGGGGTCGCACCGGCTGTCACTTCGACGCCAGTGGCCACGGCCACTGCCAGACCGGCGATTGCGGCGGGTGGTTCCAGTGCCGGGGATGGGGTCAGATCCCGGCCACGCTGGCCGAATACGACATGGACTCCTACGACCAACTTGACTTCTACGACGTGTCGATGGTCGATGGCTCCAACCTGCCGATGTACATCACGATCGCGCGCGGCCGGACCAGCAACCGGATCTCCGCCGACGGCTGCGAGCAGGGCCACGGCTGCACGTCCACGGTCAAGTGTCCCGTCGCGCTGCAGGTCCGCCGCGGCGGTCAACTCGTCGGCTGCATCTCACCGTGCGCGCGGTTTCGCACGGACCGCTACTGCTGCAGCGGCCGGTACGCCACGGGGTGCTCGCCGGCGAGGACCTGGCCGATTGACTACGCGCGTGTGTTCAAGCGCGCCGAGCCCTACGCATACTCGTGGTCGGGCGACGACGCGACCAGCGTGTTCACCTGCGCCGGCGGGTGCGACTACCGGATCACGTTCGGCGTGACCCCGCCCGCCGTTGGCGGCCCGCCAGGCTGACCTACTGAACGTGGGTCTCGAACCGCGCCGTGGAACTCAGGATTCTCTGCGCAGCGGAGGTCATGGCTCGGCCAGAATCGAGTTGCCGAAGTAGTTCCCGACGTGGTGCAGCGTGGTGCCATTGAAGGTCCACACATCTGACACGTCCGGATCGTCGGTGACGATCTCGCTGACGAGCACGGTGTGCGCGGCGGGATCGCTCTCTAGTTGGGCCTCGAGCCCGTACTGGGGGGGATCGAAGGAGTCGAGCGCGTGTCGGTTCAGCACCCGGCCGTGGCCGCTGTATTGCAGCAGCATGCTGTTGGTGCCGCCGTCGTTGTCGTTGCAACCCACGATCGCCACGATCCCGGTCAAATCAAAGGCGCTGGCCTCAAACCCGCAGGAAGCCGGCACCCGGATCATCGCCCAGCTCGCTGGCCGCGTCGTACGACCGGCTGGGGCGGTGGCGAGCTCGCACCCGGCCGGGTAGACGTTGAGGTTGGGATGGGGCGCGTAGGCAAACACGAGTGTGGTTGCGCTCGGATTCCAGCTCACGTCTGAGCCCAGGCCGCACTGGGACAGCTGGCGAGTCACCAGCTGGGAGCGGCCGGTCGCGAGATCGCGCACCTCTAACCGCGTCGCACTGCCGCTGCAGCCCTCCTCGACGAGGGCTACCGAGCGGTCGTTGGGGCTCGGTACGGCGTCGATCGCCCGCCAGGCGCCCGACACGCTGAACAGTGACAGCGTGGTACGGGAGACCGGGTCTAGGGTCTCCACCCGGCTCGCGCACGAGTTGGGAATCGCACGGCAGGCGTCGCGCGAGCGGGAGCACACCTCGCCATGCCCGAGGGTCAGCAGGTAGTCGCCGTTGGCCAGCAGATGCGGAGTCGACACGCTCGAGCCCGAGCCGGTCTCCGGCAGCGGCGGGATCTGGACGAGCACCCCGAGACTTCGGCCGTCGGCCAGCGAGTAGCGGTCGAGCTCGCTCGCGTCCGACAGCGGATACGCCGAGACGAACCACGATGCCGCCGTCCCGGTTCTGGCATCGCCCGGCGCCGCCGCCCAACCCACCCCGGCGACTGACAGGCCACACGTGCCTGCCAGACATGCCACGCCTACAAGCAACCACCTCCCCCCAACGCCAATCCGTGTGCGGCGCACGCCAGAACCCTATGCGGCGCTGGCACGACCGTCAAGCCGAACGCCGAGGAGCACATCGTCGCGCACCTACTCGAGGTCGACAAGTTCTGAGCATCGGCAGCTGAGGCTGACTCTCGCCGTTGCCTACTTCATAGGGTCGAGGGCCCCAAAACCAGGTGCCGCGACCGGGGCTGCCAACCGGCGCATGGGTCGAGTCGGCAGCGGTTCGCTGGCGGGTGCGTGATCTCAGCAGACCTGGAACGTGAGGCTCAGAGTCTTGGACACTGAGATGGCCTGCTGCTACACCAGGCTTCCGGACGATCGAGTCTCGCGGAGCAACCCGAGACAACATAGGAGAGGCAAGAGCAG
Source organism: uncultured Solirubrobacterales bacterium (assembly GCA_963769695.1). Taxonomy (GTDB): domain Bacteria; phylum Actinomycetota; class Thermoleophilia; order Solirubrobacterales; family Solirubrobacteraceae; genus Palsa-465. The sequence goes on from CAVYMX010000009.1 coordinate 397,498, forward strand.
ACAGAACGCCTGCGGTTGGGGCCTAGGCGGTCAGTTGGTCAGGTTTGACGGTCGCTGGATGGGTCGATGAGGTACTTCGTCCCAGTGCTGCGGCGTGCGAAGACGGCGAGGACTTCAGGCCGAAGGACGTCGCGTAGCCCGATCGTCTGCGCGTACCGCGAGGCGAACGTCGTCTTTGCCTCGGCGAGGACGCGGGTGCGCATCCGGCCGATCGCCTCGCCGCCCAGGCGCGCCAGCGCGGTCGTCAGGAGGTACCCGCCAACGCTCCAGCCCAGTCCAAACTTGCGATCGATGACGGTGGGGGAGAAATCGAGCGAGCCATAGATATAGACCTGCTTGTGCACCGTGGTTCCGTAGGGCGTGTACGACGCGAGCGGCGGCTGCGCGCGTTCCATCGCGGTGAGGATGTCGCCGGCCAGTGAACCGCCGCCGATGGCGTCGAAGGCTAAGGTTGCGCCGGTATCGCGGATCGCGTCGGTGAGCCGGTTGGCGAAGTCCGGCTGTGAGGAGTCCACGACATGGACCGCGCCGAGGTCGTGCAGCACCTCGGCCTGCTCGGCACGGCGCACGATGTTCACCAGGCCGATGCCGTCGGCGGCGCAGATCCGCACGAGCATCCGCCCGAGGTTGGAGGCGGCGGCGGTGTGGACGAGAGCGCTATGGCCCCCGGCGCGCATCGTCTCGACCATCGATAGCGCGGTGAGCGGGTTGATGAACAGCGCTGCGCCCTCGGCGGTGCTCACGTCGTCGGGTAGCTCCACGATGGCGGCTGCGTCGGCTACGCGGTAGTCAGCCCACATCGACCCGCCGAACAGCGCGACGCGACGGCCGATCAGCGCGGCCGCTTCCGTGCCCGCCGCGATAACGGTGCCGGCACCCTCGTTGCCGACAGGCAGCGGCTTGTCCAGCCGGTCGCGATACAGCGGTAACGCCACCGCTGGAACTGCGCCCACGAGATCCGGCCCGTCGGGCCGCAGCGTGCCAGGCGCGACCGCGCCCAGCAGCACGCCCAGATCCGAGGGGTTGATCGGCGACGCTTCGACGGCCACGACCACCTCACTGCCGCGAGGCTCGGGAACATCGCGCTCGGCCAGTTCCAGCCGCAGCTCGCCCCTGGAGGAGATGGTGGATCGCAGACTGCGGCCACGAGTGGGAGTCGCGTTCGGAGACATGATCAGAAGCCTTTCGAGTCGGAGATCGCAGCCTAGCGGCGGAGTGGGTCTATATTGCGCGGCCGGGAGACGCCAGGGTTCGACTTGGAGGCAGTCGTGAAAAGCGCTGGCGTGAACCACGCTCATCCCAGATTGTCGAACCGGCTGACTTGGGCCGCGGTGATCGCGGTGCTGGCCGTGTCCTCGCTCGTGGCATTTCAGGCTGTCGCGTGGGCCGATGCTCGCGATGAGGGGTTCGCACAGCCGTTCGCTGGTACGCCGAAGTACGAGAAGTTCGCGCCTGCTGAGGCCGTCCGAGCACTCCAGATCAACCGGCCTCTAGGTCAGAGGAATGCTGATCGGATCGCGCGGGAACTCGGGCTCAATCGGCGCCACGTGTTCACTGCAAAGCAATACCTGCTGCTGGTGAGCGGCAAAGGGGTCGGCGGCGATCCGGATGCGGCGACGCTAATTCGCGAGAGCATTCGGATCCTCATCAACACGACAGGCACTCCTGAGTACGTCAGAGTCAAGGGCAAGCTGACGCCGATCGTGCTGGGCAGCTATGGGCTGACGGTGAACCAGGACGGGTGGCTGGAGACCCCCGCGAACACTGACGCGCCAACCAGGCAGATCAACAAGGTCATCAAGCCGGGTGGGTACTTCGCCACCTGGTGTCGGAATAACGGGGCTCAGGCGTCGCTGCGGATGCTCAACCGGTCGGCCTACAGCTCGGAAGTGGTCTATGGCTTCAAAGCCCAGCAGCAGTCGGGAGCCGCGCAGCTGGTTCCCAACCAGAAGGGTGCCAGAGGCTCGATCGTGGGAATGTCGATGGCGCCGCCCCTATGGATCGTCAACTTTGTCTTGATGTACACGGTGAATCCCCAGATGGCCGCGAAGATGCCCGCCTACTGGACGCCAATTCCCGCCAGAGTGGCGCTGGCGATCGCGGAGAGTCCGACCGGCCAGGTCCGCTACAGCCGGTACCAGTCGTCGTTCCCCAGCTAAGTCCTAGAAGGCAGTCCAGCAACGCGATCGACGGCGGGAGCGGTCGATCCGACGCAGAACAGCCGACGCGCGCGTTGCCTCTGCTTGCCAGCGGCACAGTTAAGTAGGAGGCTGTGACGGTGACGGGTCTGAAGGTTGTCGGTCTCGGAGGTTCGCTTCGCAAGGCTTCCAGAAGTCGAGCAGCGCTTGCGGTAGCGCTCGAGGGCGCGGCGGCTGCCGGCGCGTCGGTTGAGCTGCTCGACCTGCGGGAGCTCGGGATGCCGATGTACAGCCCCGACCTGGAGGTCGACCCGCCAGCCGTCGTCCGGACGCTTATCGACACCTGTTATGAGGCGGACGGGATGCTCTGGAGCAGCCCGATGTACAACGGGTCGGTGTCGGGCTCGTTTAAGAATGCGATCGATTGGTTGCACATGCTCGGGACGCGTGAGCCGCCATATCTCCACGACGAGGTCATCGGCTTGATCAGCGCCGCGGGCGGCACGCAGGGACTGCAGGTCGTCAACACGATGGAGTTCTCTGTGCGCTCGCTGCGTGGCTGGGCCGTGCCCTACGTGGTCCCGGTGCCCCAGGCCGCACGGGTGTTCGCGGACTCCGGTGTGGTTCAGGACGAGCTAGTCGAGCAGCAACTGCGGCTGCTCGGTGAGGAGGTGGTGCGTGTCGCCGAGCGCTTCGCCCGAGATCCCACGCTGCACCGGCAGGGCGAGTGTGACGACGCGGCCGACCGCGTGGTCACCGGCCAGTTGTCCGGCTGAAGGCCGGGCGAGGCGCTCAGTGACCGGCCCGGCGTCGCGGGGGCCGTGAGGGCTCGTGCGGGTTGGCTTTGCGCGGGTCGACCTGAGGGTCGACTTCGTGGTGGGGCTCGCTCGTGCTGGTGGCGCCGGTCGGGGTGTGGACGTCACCGAAATTCATCTCGTCGGCCTCGGCGTCCGGATCGCGCGGGTCGGGCCGCTTGTCGTAGGGGTCGGGCCACTCGGTGGGATCGGGATCCGTGGCGGCCTCGTTGAGCGCGTGATGGACGTCGCGTTGCGCTGGGGACTCTTCGTCAGCCATATCTGCTCCTCGATGTGTGGCGGCTGTCGGTGATCTCAACCGCGAGCGGTTCGACGATACCGCGTCGCGTGCGGCGCGGGGATTTGCGGTTCGGAGCGCGGCGGGGTGGGCTAGGCTCGCGGCCATGATTGCGTCTGCTTCGCAAGCCGAGCAGCCGAGGCTCGGCCGCAGAGTCGTGCGCTTGTTTCGCCCCCACCGCGGTGCGCTGGCGCTGATCAGCGTCACGATCCTGACGACGTCGGCGCTGAGCGTGATCGGCGCGCTGCTGGTGCGCCAGGTGTTCGACAAGGCTCTGTTTGTTCCGGGTGGTCCCGATCTCAGCGCGTTGTACCCGCTCGTGGCGGCCCTGATTGCGATCCCGATCATCAACGGGATCCTGAACATCGTCCAGGTGTATCTGACTGAGGTCGTGGGCAATCGTGTGCTGCAGGAGCTACGCGACCGGCTGTTTGAGCACCTCGAGAAGCTTTCGCTGGCGTTCTACACGGCCACCCGCAGCGGGGAGGTTCAGTCCAGGCTGGCCAACGATGTCGGCGGCGTGCAGACGACGATCACGTCGACGGCCTCGTCGGTCCTCAGCAACGTGGTCACGCTGGTCTCGTCGGTGGTGGCGATGCTGGTGCTCTCGCCGCTGCTGACGGCTATATCGCTGGCCGTAACGCCGGTATTCGTGTTGTTCAGCCGTCGAGTCGGACGCGCGCGGCGAACAGCTCGGCGCGATGCGCAGGCCTCGCTGGCGTCGATGGGGTCGATCACCCAGGAGACGTTGTCGGTGTCGGGGATCCTGTTGGCCAAGGTGTTCGGCCGGCAGGCGCACGAGGTCGCCCGTTACCGCGTCGAGAACGCGAACCAGGCCGAGCTGCAGGTCCGCCAGGCGATGGTCGGGCGCTCGTTTTTCGCCGTCACACAGGCGTTCTTCGGGATCAGCCCCGCGCTTGTGTATCTGGTGGCCGGTCTGCAGGGCACGCACGGCGCCCTGTCGGCGGGGACGCTGGTGGCGTTCACGACCCTGCAGAGCCGGCTGCTGATCCCGATCAACCAGCTGCTGCAGGTCTCGGTCGACGTCCAGTCGTCGCTGGCGTTGTTCGGCCGGATCTTCGAGCTGGTCGACCTCCGTCCCTTGATCACCGACCGCGAGTGTGCGCTCAGCCTGGGGCCGGCCGAGATCCGGGGAGAGGTGGCGCTGGAGCAGGTGTCGTTCCGCTATGGCGGTGGCGAGGACGGCGGGCCGGCGGAGCCGGACGAGGCGTTGCGGGACGTGTCGATGCTGGTCGCGCCCGGGCAGCTCGCGGCGCTGGTCGGGCCATCCGGAGCAGGCAAGACGACGATCTCGTACCTGGTTCCGAGGCTCTACGACGTCGAGCGCGGGGCCGTCAAGATCGACGGTCACGACGTGCGCGACCTGACCTCCGCGACGATCGCGGGCGCCGTCGGCGTGGTGACCCAGGAGAGCTACCTGTTTGGCGGCACGGTGCGCGACAACATCAGCTACGGGCGGCCGGGCGCAACCGACGAGGAAATCGTGGCCGCCGCTAAAGCCGCCTTCATCCACGATCGCATCATCGCGCTCGAGGACGGATACGACACGGTGGTCGGGGAACGCGGCTACCGGTTCTCCGGCGGCGAGCGCCAGCGGCTGGCTATCGCCCGGGTGATCCTGGAGGACCCGCCGATCCTGATCCTCGACGAGGCCACCTCGGCGCTGGACACCGAGAGCGAGCGCATCGTGCAACAGGCGCTGGAGGCGCTGATGCAACGCCGCACCACGATCGCGATCGCCCACCGGCTCTCGACCATCCGTAACGCTGACGTGATCTTCGCGATCGATCGCGGCACGATCGTCGAGCGTGGAACCCACGACCAGCTGCTCGCCGAGGGTGGCATTTACGCGCGTCTCTACCAAGAGCAGTTCGGCGACGGAGCGATCGAGGCCCACTGCAGCGACGGTGTGATCCTCGCCAACGGCCGAGCCTGTCGGCCATCGAGCCAGCGAGCGCGGCCAGCCCCGGAGATCGCGGCACTCCGTCCGACGGAGCCCGAGGGCGTCGGCGAGCTCCCCGCGGAGCTGCGCACGGCACTGACGGTGTGACCTCTGATTACGTCCGTAGGCCTGGTCGAGAAACCGGCCATATATTCCGGTTTTTCGACCAGCGACCGGATTCCCAGTCCGGCAGAGCCAGCGCGCGTAGCGCCACCTAACGGTCGCGACCGTCGGCAGTGGGCTTGCCCATGGTGTCGCCCCAGTGCGGGCGGAATTGGATGCTGATCCGCGCGCCCAGACAGTTGGCTACTTTGGGGATTCCGTGCAGCCAGGTCCGCTGGCAGCTTCCGCCCATCACAAGCAGGTCCCCGTGGCCGACTTGGAGCCGCAGTCCCGGGCCGCCCGACTTCGGCCGAAGCCCGAACGGCCGCGTGGCACCGAGCGAGACGATCGCCACCATCGTGTCGCGCGGACTCTCGCGGGCGATGCGGTCCCCGTGCCAGGCGACGCTGTCGCTACCGTCGCGGTACAGGCAGAGCCCGGCGCTGACGAACGGCTCGCCGAGCTCCTCGGCGTAGTGGGCACTCAGCGCGGAGCGGGCCTCGTCGAGCACCCAATGGGGCAGCGCCTCGCCCTGCGCGTAGCGGGCCACGAGCCGCGGTACCCGCACGGTGCTGTCGTAGATGTGCATCCGCTCCTCGTGCCACGGGACGGTGCCGGCCAGCCCATCGAAGAGCTCGTCCGCCGCGGTGACGAAGCCCGGCCGCAGGTCAACCCAGGCGCCGTCGGAGAGCGGCCGGCGCTCGACGGCGGCGCCGAGCTCGGCGACGCCGAGTTCGCCCAAGGAGCCAAACAGCGAGGGTTGGACGACGAGCGGCACACGGTGAAGTCTAGCCCGGCCACGAACACACGTTCGCGGCGCGAGCGGGTATCGCTGGGGTTCGGCGCGAGTAGACTTGCCGCATGCGCTGGGGGCGACTGCCGGCGACTGGCGCCGTGATCGCAGCGGTTTCAACAGTCGCCGCTTGTGGGGGAGGCGGCGACAGCGCGACGTTCGAACTCAACGGCGCGAGGGTCGACGTCACGGAGTCCGGCAGCGCGACGGTTCAAGTTGACGGGGCGCCCGAGATCGACTACAGCGGCCCCGTCGGGTGCCGCGGGCGATACTTCACCACCGAGTATCCCGACGGCATCCAGTTCGACTTCCGCTACAGCGCGCACGACGCTTATCTCTTGCAAGGCTCGAGCGTCTACCACCTGGGGCCGCCGACACAGGCGGGTGCCACGCTGCGGTGGAGCGAGACGGTCGGCGGCACTCGGCTTGAAGTGCAGGTGCGTTGTCCGTTGCCGCCGGGCGCGCGGCCTGCGATCTCTGCGCTGGCGCCGCCCCCGGCATGCTCGTTGCTCACACGGGCACTCGTGGTGTCGTTGCTCGGTCCTCATCCCGGGCGCCCGGACAGCCGTGCGCTGGACCCACTCGAGTCCCACTGCCTGTACAGCACTTCCGACCTTCGCGTGGTCAGTCTCGATGTGGAGGGCGCGCAGCTGCTCAAGTCAGAGCTCCTGTGGACGACACGGACCGTCACAGGCCTCGGCGTCCCCGCGCATTACCCGGGCGGTCCAGAGGGCCTCGTGTTCGTCAAGGGCACGCTCGGGGCGGAGGTGACCGTCATCTCAGGCGACGCCACCAAGGATCTCGCCGACGATGAGGTCATCGCCCGAGCGATCCTGCCGAAGCTGCCCGGCTGATCCGGGCTCGCTCTCGCGGAGAGCGTGCGCAGTGGGCCGATGGGTCTCACCGATCGTTCAAGCGCCTGGTCCGCGCGCGGATGGCGAAGACGGGCGAGAGCTACACCACGGCCCGGGCGATGCTGCTTCGCGGCGATGAGCGTCGCTGAGCGACCGTGCTCGCGGCCGCCGCCACGTGTTGCGCAAGGTGTGTGATGTTGGGCTAGCTACGCTGATGTCATGACCGAATCCGTGCCCTTAGCTCCACTGCCAGCGAGTCCTACGTTGTCCGCGTCGCAGCTCGCGACCCTTGCCGAGCACGGCGAAGAGTGCACGGCGAAAGTCGGGGATGTGCTCTATCGCGTCGGCGATCAGCGCTACCCGTTCATCGCGATCCTCGAGGGCGAGGTCGCGATCCTCGATGCCGCCGGCAACGAGATACTCAGGCACGGGCCATCGGGCTTCCTCGGGGAGCTGAACCTGCTTTCCGGGCAGACGGTCTTCGTCACTGCGGTCGTCACACAGCCGTTGCGATACACCGCGGTCGACCGCGACCAGATGCGTTCGCTGCTCTACGAGGACGAGTCGCTCAGCGATCTCGTGCTCTCGACCTTCATCGCCAGGCGCGAAGCCCTGCAGCGCGTCCAGGGGGTCGGCCTGGAGATCGTAGGCCCTCGCTCCTCCCAGGCCACGATGGGGATGCTCGCGTTCGCCCGGAGTAATCGCCTGCCGTTCACGTGGCGCGACTCCGAGCGGGCGGACGATCCCTCGGCCGCTGAGCTCGTCGCCGAACTCGATCCGGCGAGCGTTCCGCTGGTCAAGCTGCCGGGCGGGAGCGAGCTGCGTGGCCCGTCGACCGGCCAGGTCTCTCGCGCGCTGGGGATCGGCCGCGAGCTCGCGCCCCGGGAGGAGGTCGACCTGGTCGTGGTCGGTGCCGGGCCGGCAGGCTTGGGCGCCGCGGTCTACGGCGCGTCCGAGGGACTCGACACTTTGGTGGTCGACAGCACCGCGCTCGGCGGCCAAGCGGGCGCGTCACGGAGAATCGAGAACTACCTCGGGTTCCCGGCTGGGATAACCGGTTCGGAGTTGACCAGCCGCGCCGTCACTCAGGCGCGGAAGTTCAACGCGCGCCTCGCGACGCCGTACCGAGCGATCTCTCTCGAACCCGGGAACGGACGCCACATCGTCCGGTTGGAAGAGGATCGCGAGGTCGCGGCACGCGCTGTTCTGCTCGCGACCGGTGCGCAGTACCGGCGGCTACCTGTGGAGAGCCTCGACGAATACGAAGGCGTGAGCGTCTTCTACGCCGCTGGTCCGCCCGAGGCGCAACTCTGCGGCGCCGAGCGCGTGGCGGTCATCGGCGGAGGAAACTCGGCCGGCCAGGCCGCCGTCTGGCTGACTCGCGGCGGCGCGCTCGTGACGCTGCTGCACCGCCATTCAGACCTTCGCGAGACCATGTCCGATTATCTCGTGCGTGAGCTCGACCGGTACGGCGTCGCGGTCCGCGACGAGAGCGAGATCGCCAAGCTGCACGGCACCGGAGGGCAGCTCGAGGCAGTCACGCTCAAGAGCGGCGAGCGTCTTCCGTTCTCGTATCTGTTCCTCTTCCTGGGCGCGTCGCCTTGCACCGATTGGCTCGACGACGCGGTCGCTCGCGACGCCGACGGCTTCATTCTGGCCGGCGGTGACGCCGGCTCCGACAGTCTTCTCGCCACCAGCGTTCCGGGCATTCTCGCGGCCGGTGACGTCCGCTCTGGCTCGACCAAGCGCTGTGCCACAGCCGTCGGCGAAGGAGCGATGGCGGTCCAGCTCGTCCACGCTCACCTCGCAGCGCGCTGACAGTCACTCACACCGCGGCGGTGCGGACGACCTCGATCGCTTGGGTGGGTGATTCGTTCATCGCGTGGGGATTGCGCCCGGCGTCGGCTCGGCCGGCGCCGGGCGCAATCGGTGCCTTCAGGCGGTCACCCGGGGGCTGACGCCGGGCGATGGGGCGGCGATCCGGCCGGGCACCGCCGCCAGCATCCGGGACGCGATGCCGAGCAGCGGGCCGCACAGCAGCGAAACGAACGTGCTGAGCGCGACCCACGTCCACGGCGTCGAGAGCAGGCCGCCGAGTGCGCCGGTGCCTGCCGCCAGCGGGTGCGTGGTCAGTGCCAGCCCGAGCGCCGCCAGGGTGTGCGGGCCCGCGCCGTGCGGAACGTAGTTGTCGAGCCCGGTGACGAACCACCAGAACAGCACCGACGCCGCACAGATGAACGCCGGCGCCGCCGCCAGGTAACCGTCCTCGGACAGGGTTGAGAGCAGCTCGAGGCCGGCGCCGACGATCGCGATCGCGAGCGCCACGCCCCAGAAGTTCGGGAGCCCGGCCAGCGCCGGCCCGAGTGTCATGATCACGATCGCGCCGATCGTCCCGGTGGTGCACGCGATCACGGTCTTGCGGGCGGCAGCCCGGTTCGCGCCGAGCACGAAGTAAAGGCCCCAGGTGATGAACGTGGCCGGGAGCACGAGCTCGAACTTCTGCGGCAGTCCGAATTTGCCGAAGATGCCGTCGGCGACCGTGAACCAGTGAAGGTTGAAGTTGAGTGTGAACTCCGACCACAGGAACGCGACGACGCCGATGCTGATCGCGAGTGGTCCGGTCCTCTTCAGTCGAGTGGACATTGCGGTACTCCTTCCTCCGCGGCGCACACTGGGCCCGCGGATGATCGAATGGGCCGCGCAAAGATCCCGGGGAGGCCGCCGCAGATCATCGGCAGCGGATCCCAGCGTTCGCGCGGGAGGGTTGTGGCCCGGTCACAACCGGGCGCGGGTTCGGCCGTTACGCGGTCGTCCGAACGATTGCCGGGGGCTGGATCTCGCGCTTGAGGATCTTCCCCGTCGGACCCTTGGGGAGCGCGTCGACGAACCAGACCTGCCGGGGGTACTTGTAGGCGGCGACGTTCGCCTTGACGAACTCCCGGAGCTCGGACTCTGTGATCGCTGAGCCCGATTTGAGCACGACGGCCGCGCCGACCTCCTCGCCGAGCTCGTCGTGCGGGATGCCGATCACAGCCGCTTCGCGCACGCCCTCGTGCTCGTAGAGGACCTCCTCGATCTCGCGCGGGTAGACGTTGTAGCCGCCGCGGATGATCAGTTCCTTCTTGCGGTCGACGATGAAGAAGCAACCGTCCTCGTCGACCCTGCCGATGTCGCCCGAGTAGAACCAGCCTGCGGCGTCGATCGCCTCTGCTGTGGCGTCCGGACGATTCCAGTAACCCTTCATCACGTTGTGGCCGCGGATCGCGATTTCGCCCGCCTCACCCCGCGCCGCCGGCTGGCGGTCGCTGTCGACGAGCCGCATCTCGACGCCTTCGACCGGCGTGCCGATCGAGCCCGGCTTGCGGTCGAGCTGCGGGTGGTTGAAGCAGGCCACCGGCGAGGTCTCCGACAGCCCGTAGCCCTCGAGGATGACGCATCCGTAGGCGTGCTCGAACCCGCGTAGCAGCTCGACCGGGAGCGCGGCACCGCCGGAGACGCACACGCGCAGCGTGCTGACGTCGAACCGCTCGCGCTCGGGATGGTGCAGCAGGGCCGAGTACATCGTCGGCACCCCCTCGAACACGGTCACGCCGTCGCGCGCGATCATCGCCAGCGCCTTGCCCGCGTCGAATCGCGGCAGCAGCGCGAGCGACGCTCCGGCGCTGAGAGCCGCGTTCAGGCCGCAGGTCTGTCCGAACGCGTGGAACAGCGGCAGCGCGCCGAGGATCACGTCGTTGGCATCAAGCGAGAACAGCTGTTTGCTGACGTCGGCATTGATCGCGAGGTTGGAATGCGTGAGCTGAGCGCCCTTGGGCTTGCCGGTCGTCCCCGAGGTGTAGAGCACGACTGCGGTGTCGCCCGCGAGTCGGTCGACAACGGCGGCCGCCGGCGGGGTGCGCGCGAGCATCGAAGCAAAGCTGTCGGGCTCGACGAAGATGCACTCGGCGCCGGCCGCGTCGGCGCCCCGTTGCGCCGCCTCGAGCTCGTGCCAGGCGAAGACCAGACTCGCCCCCGAGTCTCCGAGATAGAACTCAACCTCGCGCTGCTTGAGCAGCACGTTCATCGGCACGACCACGCCGCCGGCGCGCAATACGCCGTAGTAGACGAGCGCGAACTCGACCACGTTGGGCAGCATCACGCCGACTCGATCACCGGGCTCGAGTCCGCGCTCGAGCAGCAACCCGGCGACTCGAGCCGTCGCGTCGTCGAACTCCGCGTACGTGATCGCCGCAGTGCCGAGCCGCAACGCCGGTCGCTGTGGGTGCCGCGCTGCCGTCGCGAGCAGGTTGTAAGCGAGACTTTCGCTCATCGCGTCCTCCTCCTTCGTTGGGGTCGCGAGAGGTTCCCGGACCGCGGTCGCGGCGACCATGGCATCAGCGACTGAACTTCGGTCCTCGCGCTTGTGCGCTGACACCAACGGCTGCTAGGAAACGACGCCGCGGGCGTCCGCGTCGGCGAGCCGGGCCGCGATCAGGATCTCGACCAGGTCACCGACCCGACGCAGGTCACAGCCGGTGCGCTCGGCGATCTTCGCCAGCCGGTAGTGGGCGGTGTTGACGTGGATGTGCAGGTTGTCGGCTGCGCGCTTTGCGTTCAGGTCCGAGCTGACGTACTCCCGTAGCGTTGCGATCAGCTGACCGCCCTCGGCGGCGTCGCGGGAGACGAACTCGTGGATCGACGGCGCGATCATCCGCTTCGTGGTCGGGTTGCTTGACAGCGTCAGGTATTCGAAGGCGGTCATCCCGGACAGCGACACGACTTCGGGCGTCGAACGCGCGGCGAGCCGGGCGAGGCATGCCTCCCGGTAAGCGTCAGGTATCTCCGCGAAATCCGTGACCGCCGTGCTGATTCCAACCGCCAGCGGTAGGCCGGCGCCGTTCAATCGCCCGCAGGCTGCCTCCAGCCGCTCCGTCAGCTGCTCGGCCGAGTCGGCGGCGAACACGACGACGATCTCGTCCTGGCGCACGACCGCGAGCGGTGAGGTCCTGCCGCCGCCCGCAGCCCGCGCCAGCGAGGCCGCGCCGCCGCGCAATAGCTGCTCGTCGTCTGGGCTGGCCGATGTGACCGCGCTGAGCACCAGGCAAGGCACGCCGTCGCGCAGTCGCGCCGCTCGTGCGGCATCGAGCCGCGGGCCCGGCTCGAGCTCACATCCGGCGAGCAGGTCCTCGAGCAGATCCCGGCGGATCCGCTCCCCGGTCGCGGCGAGTTGCTCCTGCGCCTCGAGATAGACCTCGGCGGCGTGAGAGGTCGCGACCTCGAAGTACCGCGGTAGATGTGAGGCAAACCGCAGCGCGGCGCGGCGCGAGTCCTCGTCGACAGCGAGCGACAAGGCGGCATCCCAGAGGACGCGCTCGCCGACGTAGAACGCGCGCACGAACTCGGCGACCGGGATGCGCTTCGCGCGCCGGGCGGCATGCGGGCGGACGAACAGCAGGTCCTCGGCCGCGACATCGCGGTCGGCGCCGAGGCTGCCGAGGCTCGCTCGCAGATGCGCGATCACATGGGCGCGGATGTCGGTGCGGAACTCCTGATCGGCGCCGCGGTAGGCAGGCACCTCGGCGACGATCAGGTCGGTCGCCCTGTCGGCGAGTTGATCTAAGCGCTGCTCGAGCTGCTCGCGGAGCGCGACGATCGCGGGATCCGATACCACGGCCATGGCCTCTCTCCTCGCGTTCGATTGTAAGCGGCTCACAACTCGGCGTCGCGAAATTCGGGCGCGTCGGCCGATGTGCTAGGGCTCCACTGTAGGAAGGATTAGTGGGGCTGAACCACCCCGAGGAGAGATCGATGACGAAGACCGTGACGACCGAGCTGAGCACTTCCCAGATCCGGCGAGCCGGGGGCGCCGCTCGATCCGGGCTCGACGTGATGCTGAGCGAGGCCGCCGCCGGCGGGCCGCCGCGGTTCCTGGCCCCGGGCGCGGGCGTCAAGGTCGGCGCGGGGCTGTTGCGCCATCCACGCCGGGTGGCGGCGCGTGCTGCCGGCCTGTCCGGAGAGCTGGTGCGCACCGCCGCCGGGCGCTCCGAGCTGGCGCCGGCCAAGGGCGACCGGCGCTTTGCGGACCCGGCTTGGGAGCGCAACTGGGCGCTACGGCGGATTCTCCAGGGCTACCTCGCTCTCGGCGAGGCCGCTGACGGACTGATCACCGATGCCGGCGTGAGCTGGCGGGCCGAGCGACAGGCAAGGCTCGCGGCGGGGAACCTGCTCGATGCGCTGGCACCGACGAACTTCCCGTGGTCCAACCCGGCGGTGATCAAGGAGATCGTCGACACGGGCGGCGCCAACCTCGCCCGTGGCGGACGGCGACTGATGGCCGACATCTCGCGGCCGCCGCGCCTGCCGGCGACGGTCGACACGAGCAAGTTCGAAGTCGGTGGCAATCTGGCCGTGTCGCCTGGATCGGTCGTGCTGCGCAACGACGTGTTCGAGCTGATCCAGTACAAGCCCGCGACAGACCAGGTGCGGGAGGTGCCGCTGCTGTTCGTTCCGCCGACGATCAACAAGTACTACATCCTCGACATCGCTCCCGGCCGGAGCATGATCGAGCACTACGTCGCGCAAGGGCAGCAGGTGTTCGCGATCTCGTGGCGCAATCCCGAACAGGCTCAGGGTCACTTCGACCTCGACACGTACGCCGCGGCGGTGGCGGAGGCCCGCGACGCGGTCGCGTCGATCACATCCGCGGCCAAGGTCCATCTGGCGGCTGCATGCTCGGGCGGGATCATCACCGCCGGGCTGCTCGGAGCGCTCGCGCGCGGCGGAGGTCTGTCGGGCGTGGCGAGCTTGACGCTGATGGTGTGCGCGCTCGACAACGCCACCGAGGGAACGATGTCCGCGCTGACCAGCCGTGACGTCGCCGCCGCGGCGGTGGCCGAGTCGGCCCGCAAGGGTTATCTCGACGGGCGCGCGCTGGCCGGGGTGTTCACGTGGCTGCGTCCGAACGACCTTGTGTGGTCCTACGTGGTCAACAACTATCTGCTCGGCAAGGCGCCGCCGGCGTTCGACATCCTGTACTGGAACCAGGACACGGTCCGTCTGGCGGCCGGTCTGCACCGCGACTTCATCCGGATCGCGCTCGAGAACTCGTTCGTCCGGCCGGGCAGCATCGAAGTGCTGGGCGAGCCGCTCGACCTCGGCGCGGTCGATGTCGACACGTACTTCGTCGCCGGGCTGAGCGACCACATCGTGCCCTGGGAGAGCGCGTACCGCGGCGCGCGGCTGTTCGGCGGCGAGCGGAGGTTCGTGCTGTCGAGCAGTGGCCACATCCAGGCGCTCGTCAATCCGCCGAGCCCGGACAGCCGCTCCAGCTTTCGCGTCGCCGAAGAGCTGCCGGCGGAGCCCGCGACGTTCATCGCCGGCGCGCCGAAGCTCCCCGGTAGCTGGTGGTCTGACTGGGACGCATGGCTGGCGGAACGCTCCGGTTCGCTGAAGCCGGCTCCGAAGTCGCTCGGCAATCGCACCTACAAGGCGCAGGCGAAGGCCCCCGGAACCTATGTACTGGCAAGCTGACGCAACTGCCCGCAGTTGCCGACCGAGCGCTGGTGGGGCGACCACCTGCGCGAGACGCGCTGGCAGCTCGAGCTCTACCGGCTGCTCGTCGATCCCGTGTTCCGCGGTCGCGGCGTGCCGCGCGGCGATGGGCGCCAGGTCGTCCTGCTCCCGGGCTTCGGGGGCGGCGACCAGACGCTGCTCGTGCTCGCCACGTGGCTGCGGCGGATCGGCTACCGCCCGTCGACGTGCGGCTTCGTCGCCAACCTCGGGTGCTCGGACCGTGCCGTCGAGCGGGTCGAGCGCCGACTCGAGCGGCTCCACGAGCGGTCGGGACGCCGGGTGGCGCTGATCGGCCATAGCCGCGGCGGGCACTACGCGCGCGCACTTGGCCACCGCCGTCCCGAGCTCGTGTCACACGCGGTCTCGGTCGGTGCGGGTCTGCGACGGATGCTCGCGACCAGCTACCCGACACAGGGCGCGGCGGTGCTCGCCCGCCGAGTGATTGTCGAGAGTGGGCGGGCGCGATCCCCCAGATGCCTGACCGAGGCGTGCGACTGCCGCTTCGCCCGCGACTTCGCGTGTGCGTTCCCCGAGGACCGCGTCCGCCTGACGAGCATCTACTCCAAGGGCGACGGCGTGGTGCGCTGGCAAGCCGCGCTCGTCCCCTACGGCGAGTGCGTCGAGGTGACCGGCAGCCACGTGGGACTGATCTTCAACCGCAAGAGCTACCGGGCGATCGCGACCGCGCTCGCCGATCCAGAACTACCGAGTGGAGGAACCGGATGCTGACCGCCCCTGCCCTGTTCGAGGACCTTGGCCACGCACTGGCCACTGACTACTTCTTCCTGCGCGAGCAGCTCACCGACGGGCAGCTCGAGCTGCTGCGCCGCGTGCGCGTGTTCGTCGACGACGAGGTGCTGCCCGCGATCGGCGGCTACTGGGAACGCGCGGAGATGCCGTGGCCGTTGATCCGCCGGCTCGGCGAGCTCGGGATCATCGGGGAGGACATTCACGGCTACGGCTGCCCGGGTCTTGACCCGATCGCGTCCGGGCTCGTCCACATGGAGCTCAACCGCGGCGACGGCAGCCTCGGCACCTTCCTGGGCGTCCAAGCCGGGCTCGCGATGAAGTCAATCGCGATGCTCGGCTCCGAGGAGCAGAAGCAACGCTGGCTGCCGGCGATGGCGCGGCTCGAGAAGCTCGGCGCGTTCGCGCTGACCGAGCCCGATCATGGATCGGACTCGGTGGCGTTGGAGACCAGCGCCGTGCTCGACGGCGACGCCTACGTGCTCAGCGGGGCCAAGCGCTGGATCGGGTGCGGCAGCCTCGCCGACGTCGTGGTCGTCTGGGCTCGCGGCGAGGACGACAAGGTCCACGGCTTCCTGGTCGAAGGCGGATCGCCCGGCTACGAGGCATCGGTGATCGAGGGCAAGGGCTCGTTGCGGGCGATCTGGCAGGCCCAGATCGAGCTGGACGACGTCCGCGTGCCGGTCGAGAACGCCCTGCCGGGCGCCCGCAGCTTCAAGGACACCGCCCGTGTGCTCGCCGGGACCCGCAGCACCTGCGCGTGGGCAGCGCTCGGCCACGCCGTCGCCGCCTACGACACGGCGCTGACGTACGCCAAACGCCGCGAGCAGTTCGGCCGGCCCCTGTGCAGCTTCCAGATCGTCCAAGATCGACTCGTCCGGATGCTCGCCGACGTCACCGCCATGCAGCTCTACTGCCTGCAGCTCGGAAGGCTCGCCGAGCGCGACCAGCTCAGCGACACGATCGCCGGGCTCGCCAAGCTCAACAACACCCGCAAGGCCCGCCAGATCTGCGCCGAGGCCCGCGACCTCCTCGGCGGCAACGGCATCCTGCTCGAGAACCACGTGATCCGCCACATGACCGACATCGAGGCGATCCATACCTACGAGGGCACCGAAACGATGCAGACCCTGATCGTGGGGCGGGACATCACCGGGGTGGGGGCGTTCGCATAGCGGCGAGCTCGTGGGCCGGCTCGGGCGAGGACAGCGTCCGTGGTCGCCCTGCCCCCAGCCCGACCAGGAGCTGAGGGATGAGCAGCAGGAGCAACAGGATCACGTCTGGCGTCCAGGAACCAGTCAGCCCATGGATCGCGCCCACGGCCAGCGGGGCGAGCGCGGCCAGAACGTAGCCGACCGACTGGGCCATGGCCGAGAGAGCCTGGGTGGTCCTGACGCTCCCCGCGCGCAGCACGATCAGCATCAGGACGAGCGGAAAGGAAGCGTTCTGTCCCAGCCCGAGCAGGATCACCCAGAGGTAGGCGGCGGAGGTGGGCGCCACGAGGATGCCGATCCAGCCCAGGGCGGCAAGCAAACAGGAGGCGGCAACGAGAACGCGCTGGTCACGCAGGCGGTGCGCGAGGCTCGGAATTGTCAGACCGGTGAAGATGCCGACGATCAGCGTCACGCTGAGCAGCACCCCGGCGTGCGCCTCGCTGTAGCCGTGGCTGCGAAAGATGCTGGGAAGCCAGGACAGGGTGGCGTAGAACCCGCCCGACTGAATGGCGAAGAACAGCGTTACCTGCCAGGCCAGCGGCTTGCGCAGGAGCGCCCGGACGTCACGGCCCCGCGGCTCAGCGGGGACCGCCGCTGTTGGGGTGCTGCCGGGCGGTGACGATCGTCTGATCAGCGCCGGGAGCCACACCAGCACGGCCACGGCGGCCGGGATGGCCCATACGCCCAGCCCCGGCCGCCAGCCGCCGCCGAGCGCGTTGGCCACGGGCACGCTGACCCCGGCCGCCAGCGCGGCGGACCCGATGAGGCACGCCGAGAACAGCGACATGGCGGTTCCGGCATGGTCGGTGAAGTCGCGGCGGACCATCACCGGCATGAGCACGTTGCCGACCGCAATCGCAGACCCGGCGAGAGCCGTGCCGAGGAACAGGAACCCGACGCCTGTGATAAGACGAACCAATTGGCCGACGAGCAGCAGACACATGGCCGCCGCCACCGCAGCGTGGACGCCGAGCCGCCTGGCCAGCGGCGGGGCGGCCAGCGCGAGCAGCCCGAAGCAGAGGACGGGCAAGGTGGTCAATGCGCTCGCCCCGGCAGTCGACAGGGATTCCCCGGCCTCGATCCGCGGAAGCAAGGGGCCGACGCTGGCCGCGGCGGGGCGCAGGTTGATCGCGACGAGCATCACCGCCAATCCCAATCCCAGACCTGCGGAGGCGGAGGCGCGCTGCCCGCGCAGCTGTGGGCGAGTCACCCGACACAACCTAACCCCCGCGCTGCGCCCGGCCGTCCGGCCCCGGGCGAGCGGCGGGAAAACCCTCAGCTGGGCCGGGCTTCCCCGAGTCGCCCGGGGGAAAACCCGCTCGGCCGAGCGGGAGTGTCCCGATGACGCTCCTTGAAGGCGGCGAGATACTGCGGCTTCAACATGGGTGAAATGGCGCAGCCGCGAGCCGTCGGCGCCCGGGTGCTGCGCCGCGAGGACGCGCGTCTGCTGCGAGGGGCGGGCAGCTATGTGTCCGATGTCGCGCTCCCGGGACTGCTCCATGGCGCGTTTCTCCGCAGCCCCGCCGCCCACGCCCGCCTCGTCGAGGTCGACGTCCGCGCGGCCGTGGACGTGCCCGGCGTCGTTGCCGCTCTGACCGCGACCGACCTCGAGGGACTCGTCAGGCCGATGCGCGCGATCTCACGCGCCCCCAACTACCGGCCCTGCAACACGCCGGTGCTCGCCAAGGACAAGGTCCGGATGGTGGGCGAGCCGATCGCGCTGATCGTGGCCGAGAGTCGCTATAGCGCCGAGGACGGCGTCGCAGCCGTGGCCATCGAGCTCGACCCGTTGCCGGCGCTGCTCTCGGTTGACGACGCGCTGGCCGAGGGTGCGCCGGCCATCCACGACGAGGCCCCGGAGAACCTGTTCAACCATTTCGAGCAGACGATCGGCGACGTGGATGGCGTGTTTGGCACCGCCGAGGAGATCGTGGAGCTGCGGGTCGAGCAGCAGCGCTACTGCGCCGCCGCACTCGAAGGGCGGGCGGTGACGGCGCTCTACGAGCCGGCCACCGGGATGCTCACCGCGTGGCTCTCCAGCCAGGTCCCGCACATCGCGCGGACCGGATTGGCCCGGCACCTGAACCTGCCCGAGAACCACGTGCGGGTGATCGCGCCGGACATCGGAGGCGGCTTCGGACCGAAATGCGTCCTTTACCAGGAGGAGCTCGCGGTGTGTGCCGCGGCCCGGCGCCTCGGCCGGCCGGTCAAGTGGACCTCGGACCGCGTCGAGGACCTCCAGGCCACGATCCACGGCCGTGAGCAGCGGATCGAGATCCAGGCCGCGGCGAGCGCCGACGGACGGGTGCACGCGGTCCGGGCGGACGTACGCGCCGCAAACGGCGCCTACGCCGTCTGGCCGTACACGGCGGGACTCGACTCCGGACAGGCGTCCGAGAATGTCACCGGCCCCTACACGATCCCGTGCTATGAGCGCCGGGTGCGAGCCGTGGTGACCAACAAGACGCCGATGGGCCCGTACCGCGGCGTCGGGAGGGTGCTGGCCGCGTTCTCGATCGAGCGGGTGATGGACGTCCTGGCGGCCAGACTGGGACTCGATCCGCTGGAGATTCGTCGGCGCAACCTGGTCCGCGAGTTTCCCTACACCACGGCAACCGGTCTGCGGTTCGAGTCCGGTGACTACCTGCGGATGGTCGACACGCTCGAGCAGGCGATGGATTGGAAGCGGCTGCGGGCCGAGAACGAGTCCCTGCGGGCGTCGGGGCGCTACCGCGGCGCGGGCGTGGCCTTCGCGGTCGAGCAGTCCGCCTATGGTGCCAAGGCGATGGGGTCGCGTCTGCTGGAGATGACGTTCGGCTACGACACGTCGTCGGTCCGGTTCGAGCCCGACGGCCGGGTGCGGGTCGCGGTCGGCCTGCACAACCATGGCCAGGGCCACGAGACCACGATCGCCCAGATCGCCGCCGACCAGCTCGGAGTCGAGGTCGAAGACATCGACGTCGTCTACGGCGACACGGCGATCGTCCCCTACGGTCTCGGCACCTGGGCCAGCCGGAGCACGGTCTGCTGCGGCGGGGCGACGATCCTGGCCGCGCAGGATCTCCGGGCCAAGATGATCGAACTGGCCGCCGACATGCTCGAGGCGCGCCCCGATGACCTGGAAGTCGCACGCGGGTTCGTCGGGCTGCGTGGTAGCCCATCGCGGCGCATCCCGATCCCCGACGTGGCCAGGCGGGCGCTGCACGAGCCTCACCTGCTGCCCGAGGGAATGGAGCCGGGGCTCGAGGTCACGCGCCGTTTCATGCCGCCGGAGCCGGGATCGTTTGCCAGCGCGTTTCACGCCGCGCACGTCGAGCTCGACTCGGGCACCGGCGAGGTCCGCGTCCTCAACTACTGGGTGGTCGAGGATTGTGGGACCGTGGTCAACCCGATGATCGTCGACGGCCAGGTCCACGGCGGCATCGCCCAGGGCATCGGGGGAGCCCTGCTCGAGCACCTGGTCTACGACGAACGGGGCACGCTGGTGACCACCAGTCTGATGGACTACCTGATGCCCACAGCCGCCGAGATCCCGCCGATCCAAGTGCTGCACCAGGAATCTCCGTCACCCAACGTTCCCGGCGGCTTCAAGGGAATGGGCGAGGGCGGCGCGGTCAACGCGCCGGTCGCGGTGGTGGCGGCGGTGAACGATGCGCTGGCACCCTTTGGCGTGGCCGCCAACCACACGCCGATCACCCCGGAGTGGGTGCTCCGAGCGCTCGGGAGACTGCCCGCCGGAAATGACCCCGGCGAACCGATGACCATCAACCAAGTGGAGGCACAGCTGACGTGAAACCCCCGCTGTTCGACTACCACGATCCGAGTGCGGTCGAAGGCGTACTCGAGCTGCTCGCGGAGCACGGCGAGGACGCCAAGGTGCTGGCCGGGGGTCAGAGCCTCGTGCCGCTGCTGAACTTCCGCCTCGCCAGCCCCGACCACCTGATCGACCTGGCACACGTTCCCGGGCTGGCCTATGTGCGCCGGCGCGACGGCGTCCTGCGGATCGGAACGATGACCCGCCAGGCCACGCTCGAGGCCTCGCCGCTGGTGGCCGAGCATTGGCCGCTGCTCACCGGGGCGCTCGGGTACGTCGCCCACGCGCAGATCCGCAACCGCGGGACGGTGGGCGGCTCAGTGGCCCACGCCGACCCGGCGGCCGAGCTTCCGGTGGCCTTCACGGTGCTCGACGCGACCTTCCACGTGCGCTCGCGCAACGCAGCTCGCAGCGTGAGCTGCCGGGACTTCTTCATCACCCACCTGACCACCGCGCTCGAGCCCGAGGAGCTCCTGGTCGAGATCGAGGTCCCGCCGGTGCCGCCGGGAACCGGATGGGCGTTCACCGAATATGCGCGCCGGCACGGCGACTTCGCGCTCGGCGGCGCCGCGGCGCTGATCACGCTCGAGGACGGCGTCTGCCGCCGAGTCCGCCTGGGGCTGCTCGCCGCCGCCGACACGCCGCGCCGGGCGCAGGAGGCAGAGAAGATGCTCGAGGGGAGCCCCATCACCGGTGAGTCAACCGCCGAGGCGGCCCGAGTCGCCGTGGCTGACATCAATCCCACCGGCGACATCCACGGCGGCAGCGAGTACCGCAAGCAGCTGATCGAGGGGATGGTGCGCCGGGCAATCGAACAGGCCTCAGAACGAGCCGGGAGGTGACCGCGATGCCACAGACGCGAGTGATAGTGGTGGAGATCAACGGCAAGGAATACCGGCGAGAGGTAGAGCCCCGGCTCCTGCTCTCGGACTTCATTCGCCACGAGGCGGGACTCACCGGAACCCACGTCGGGTGCGAGCACGGCGTGTGCGGAGCCTGCACGGTCCAGATGGATGGCGCGCCGGTCCGCTCGTGCCTGATGTTCGCCGTCCAGGCTCAAGGGCACTCGCTCAGAACCGTGGAGGCGCTGAACGAGGGCATGGGTGGCGAGCTTCACCCGCTCCAGCAGGCATTCCACGAGTGCCACGGGCTCCAATGCGGCTTCTGCACCCCGGGGTTCCTGATGTCGATCGAGCCGTTTCTCCCGGAGGCGGCAGATTGGGACGAACGGCAGATTCGGGAGGCGCTGGCGGGAAATCTGTGTCGCTGCACGGGCTACCAGAACATCGTCTCATCGGTGCAACTCGCGGCCGAGCGGATGCGCGCCGGCGAGCTGCGGCCGGCGGTCAGCAGACCGTCCGAGTCCGTGGCCGACGCCTGATGGACATCATCCGCAACGTCCGCCTGCGCGGTCGCGAGGGCACGGCAGACGTGGCCATCGAGGGTGAGCTGATCGCCGCTGTGGAGACGTCGATCGAGGCCTCGGGCGAGAGGGAATACGACGGCGAGGGCAATCTGCTGCTGCCCGGGCTGATCAACGCCCATCAGCACCTCGACAAGACGATGCTGGGCGAGGTGATGCGCCCGAACCGGTCGCAGACCCTCCAGGAAGCCATCTACATCACCTGGGACCACAAGCGCAGCTACACGACCGAGGAGATCGCCGCCCGCGCAGTCCCGGTGCTCGAGGCGGCGATCCGCTCCGGGACGACCGCGATGCGGGCGTTCGCGGACGTGGACACGATCGGCGGCCTGGTGCCGGTGGACGCCCTGCTTGCGCTCAAACGCCGGTTTGCCGGGCTGATCACGATCGAGGTGGTCGCCTTCCCTCAGGAGGCGATCATCCGTCAGCCGGGGACCCGCGAGCTGATGGAGCAGGCAATGGGGCTCGGCGCGGATGTCGTCGGGGGGCTGCCCTGGTATGAGCGGCTCGAACGCCACGTCCACGAGCACATCGACTTCTGCCTCGAGCTGGCCCAGCGGACCGGCAAGGACCTGCATGTGCTGGCCGACGACACTGACGATCCAACCTCACGGAGCCTCGAGTACCTGGCCGTGCGGACCATCGAGACCGGTTACCAGGGCCGCGTCACGGCCAGCCACTGCGGCGCGCTGGCCGCCTACGACGACGCCCACGCTGCCCGCGTCATCGACATGGTGCGCGAGGCGGGCATCTCGATCTGCAGCAACGCTCAGATCAGCCTGGTGCTGGATGGCCGGGGGGACCGCGGCCTGATTCGCCGCGGGATCACTCGAGTGCGCGAGCTGCTGGAAGCCGGCGTCAACGTGATCACCGCGCAGGACGACGTCAATGACCCCTACTACCCGTTCGGCAGACCGGACCAGCTCGAGGTGGCGCAGTACATGGCCCACGTGGCACAGCTGACCTACCCACCCCAGCTCGAGACCGTATTCGACATGGTGACGGTCAACGCCGCCCGGGCCATCCGCCTCGAGCGTTACGGCACGGAGCCGGGCGACCGCGCCGATCTCGTGCTGGTCGATGCCCCCACCGTGCACGAGGCGCTGCGGCTGATCCCACCGCGCCGGCTCGTGTTCCACGGCGGGCGGCTGGTGGCCGAGAGCCGGCTGGAGAGTGTGCTCCACGCACACCCGGCTGCCGCATCCACGGCTTGACCTGGCGCCTCAGCCCGCGTCTCGATCGAACACCACCCTGCCGCCCAGCAAGGTCATGTCGACCCGCATCCGCCGCAGGTCGGCGGCGGCGGCGGTGTGGGGGTCGCGCTCCAGCACGGCCAGGTCGGCGAGCTTGCCCGGCTCGAGCGATCCCTTCACGTCCTCCTGGCCCATGGCCTGTGCAGCGCCGAACGTGTGCAGGCGCAGGGCCTCGTGGACGGTGATGGCCTGCTCGGGGTCGATGACGTTGCCGGCGTAGGACTCGCGGGCGACACAGCACCACACACCGAACAGGGGGCTGGTCTGCTCCCGCTCGGATCCGACCCATACGTCCGAGGAGGCCGACAGCGACCATCCGCTGTCGATCAGAGTGCGGAACGGGAAGCGCCCCTGGGCTCCGTACGCCCCGAGGTAGTCGACGAAGTAGTCGCCGAACGCGTACAGGAAGACCGGCTGCGGAGCGGGCACGATTCCGGCCCGCGTCCACCAGTCGCTGGTCGACGGGTCCGGCCTCAGGTTGCCGGCGTGCTCGATGCGGATTGAGGCTCCGTCCGGCCGCTGCACGCCGCCGTGGCGCTCGATCATCTCGCACAGCCACTCCTGAGCCCGGTCGCCGTTGGCGTGGATAGCCAGCTGCATGCCGGCGTCATCGGTCAGCCCGACCGCCCGCTCGACCTCGGTCTCGCTCAGCGCGATCTGGCCGCAGTGGTGGTCGGGCACGTGCACGTACTCGGATTTGACCGCCGCGCTGGCCGCGGAGTAGCCGCCGTCGGCGAACAGCTTGATCCCGGCCACGCCGATCCGGTCGCCGGGCGCGGACAGCGAGAAGTGGCGCTTCCAGTCGACGCCCGCCTCGATCGGCAGGGTTCCGGGCGACCACAGGTAGAGCCGCATGCGGACGGGCAGGCGGTCGGCGAGCGCCAGTTCGTCCATCGCGGCGATTCCCTGCAGTGATTCGGAGATCTCGCCGATCGTCGTGACTCCGTTGACGGTGAAGAGGTCGTGGAGCCCCGTGACCAGGGCGGCGCGGATCGAGTCGCGATCCTCGGCTGGGAACGGCAGCAGGTTGTCCATCTCCTTGACCACGCCCGTCGGCTCGTGGTGGCAGGGGCAGAATTCCACCACCGGCCTGCCGGTCACGCTGTGCTCCGGCGGCACGTACTTGCCGTCGATTCCCGCCAACTCGAGCGCCGGGGAGTTGAGGATCGTGACGTGGCCCCCGGCGCGGACGGCGATCGGGACCTTCTTGGACACGTGGTCGAGGTCCTCCCGGACGGGGAGGCGGCCCTCACGGAGCTTGCGGTCGTAGAACAGGTTGGCCTGCCCGATCACCCACCCGGTTCGCTCGGCGTCGGGAAGCGCGTCGGCCAGGCGAGCCTGAAGGTCGGGGATGCTGGCGCACTCCGGCGCCCGCACATCGACGGTGCCGAACGTGGCCCGGCACGCCACCTCGGAATGGGCGTGGGGGTCGACGAAACCGGGGAGCACGGGGCGCTCGCCGACGTCGATGACGTGCGTGTCCGGACCGCGCAGCTGATCCACCTGCGTGCGCGGAACGATCGTCTGGATCAGCCCGTCGGCGATCGCGACGGCGCCCGCCCGCCTCGTCTCCGCGGTCGACGACATCGGGTAGATGCGCTCCGAGACGACGATCACGTCGGGGGCGCTCACTCCATCCACACCTTTCCGACCTTGGCCAGATCGCCCTCGGGGAAGGTGACGAGGATCCGCACCCCGTGCTCGCCGGTGCGGACGCTGTGCGGCACGCCGGCGGGCATGTAGGCGGCCGTGCCCGCCTCCACCCACTCACGGCGATCGCCAATCCGCAGCTCGCAGCGACCGTCGAGGACGAAATACAGCTCGCCGACGTTCGGGTGGGCGTGGAGCGGGTGGTACTGGTCCGGGTCCATCCGGAAGACGCTCACGTACAGGTCGGGGCTCCCGTTGATCTGGGCGGTGATCAGCTCCCGCGCCCAGCCCTGATCGCCTTCGACTGTCAGGCTGGCGATCGGTTTGTCCGCCACGGTCTCGACGTTGCGCACGACGATCTCAGCAGCCATCGCTCACGCTCCGGAGATGGAGGCCGCCGGCTCGGCGCTGAAGTGCGGCATCACCTGGTCGGCGAACAACCGCATGCTTCCCATCACCTGCTCGTAGCTCAGGAGCGGAAGCGCCCAGTAGAAGGCGAGGTGGTGGACGTCGAGCTCACGCTCGAGGCGCTCGAGCTGTTCGGTGACGTGCTCAGGCGTGCCGACGAAGCACCAGCCGTGCCGGTTGAGGAAGTCGAACCAGTCATCGCTGCGGTCGGCGTCGGTCAGCTCCTCCTCGGGTCCGAGAAAGGCCTGGCGCCCGCGCCACGTAGCGGAGACCGCACCGCCGGTGATGTGCTCCATCTCAAGATCGATCGAGTGGCGCATCGCCGACTCCGCCTCCTCCATGCTCGGGGCGACGAACACGGGCCGCATGATCCCGAACCGCTCGGTGGCGTCGGCCGGCGCGGCCTGGCGGTAGGCACCGAGGGCGGCGCGTGTCGCCTCGAGGCCCTGGGCCCAGGTGAGCACGCCCAGACCCCGGGCGGCGGCCTTGGTCACGGACGAGATCGTGTCGGCCATCACATAGGTGGGGAGGGGACGCTGAAGTGGCCTGGGCACGACCTCGAGCGCGAGCAGCTCTCCATCGGGCGAGTAGAAGCGGGAATCCAGCGCCTCGGGCGGGGCGGATTCATCCTTCCAGCCCCGGAACGGGAACGTGTAGAACTCGCCGTCGTACCGCAACGGCTCGTCTGAGACGGCGCGCTGGATGATCTCCAGGGATTCCCAGAACAGCGCCTGTAGCCGCTTCTGGTCGCGCCTGTCGGCGTCGGGATTGAAGTTCCCGGCGACCCGATTGTTGAGCCCGCGCATGATGCCGAAATCGACCCGGCCGCCGCTCATGTGGTCGAGCGTGGCGATGTCCTCGGCGACCCGGAGCGGATGATGGTCGGGCAGGCAAACCCCGCACTGGCCGAGGCGCAGCGAGGTGGTCTGGCCGGCGATGAACGCCCCCAGCAGCATCGGGTTGGTGGGAGTCGGGGCCAGCCAGCCGTCCCAGAAGAAGTGATGCTCGGCGCACCACAGTCCGGTGAACCCGGCCGACTCCATGAACCGCGCGATCCCGCGCCATTCCTCGACCGGCGGATAGTTCGATACGTCCCCGGCGTGCACGACCAGCCCGCTGTCAAACCGCATCGTTCTCTCCTGTCGAGATCGGGATCGGTCACTCGATGAGGTGAGAATTGCAGTGCGCGCGGCCCAATGCAATGATTCCTCACCCTGATAATCGGTCAATTTATTGTGCGTCTGCACATCGAGCGCCACTCCCGTGCCTGAGCGCATCCCGCAGGCCCCAGCACCCGGGCACGAGGGGGCGGCCTGGGGGCTGACCGCCGTTCGCTCAGCGCTCGCGCTGCTGCCCGGGGCCGACGAGATAGCCGAGCGCTCGGTGGACTGGGTGCGCGAGCACGACCCCGAGTACACGGGGCTCGTCACGGTGCCCGAGCTGCGCGCCGCCAGCCGCTCCTGCGTTCGCCTGGTTCTCTCGCGGGTGGCGGCCGCGGCGCTCGATGACGAGCTGCGCGCGGCTCCCGAGCGGATCGGTCGCGGTCGGGCCGTTTCGTCGGCTCCGCTCGAGGCCGTGCTGCGGGCGCTGCGGATCGATTACCGGCTCGTCTGGGAGGCAATGCTCGACCTGGCGGCGACCCACGAAGAGCTCGACATGCTCGAGCTCCTGACCGATGGCGCCGCCCGGGTGTGGGATGTCATCGACGAGGTCTCGGTCGGGGTCGCCGAGGCCTACCGCGACGTGGAAGCGGAGCTCCAGCGCTCGAGCGAGGAGCAGGCGCGGAGCCTGATCGGCGCCCTGCTGCGCGGCCCGGCCCCGCTGGGCTCCACGGTTCGCCGGGCGGCTATGCACATCGGCTTTGGCACGGGCGAGCCGTTCGTCGTCTGCTCCGTTGCCGCGGCGCAAGCGGCCATCATTTCCGAGGAGAGCCTGCGGCGGGCATTGGCCCGGGCGGGGATGCGCTCGGCGTGGTACAGCGAGTCCGGCACGCATCTCGGGGTCGTCCAGATCAGCCAGGAGACTCCGGAGCAGGTCGGGCCTGCGCTGGCGACGATTGCCGGGGTCAGGGCGGGGATCAGCTCGGTGGCGGATGGTCTGGGCGCGACGCGGGAAAACGTCTGGGAGGCCGAGGCGGCGCTGCGGTCCATCCCGCCCGGCCGGCCGGGCACGGCGATGATCGAGACCCATCTGCTGCCCAGTCTGGCCGGCGCCGCCCCCGACCTGGCCGCGCTGCTGTCCCGTCGGGTGCTCGGGCCGCTCTCGGTGCTGCGGCCGTCTGAGCGGGAGCGGATCCTGAGGACGGTTTCGGCCTACATCGCCGGGGGTGGCTCGATCGCCGGGACGGCGGACGAACTGCACTATCACCGCAATACGATCATCAACCACCTGCGCCGGTTCGAGCGTCAGACGGGCAGGTCGCTGCATCAGCCGCGGGATCTGGCCGAGATCGTGCTGGCGCTCGAGGCCGAGCGCCTCGGCGGCTAGGACCCCGAGCCCTCGGCGGCCAGAACCGACGGGCGCTCAGCGGCGTCCGCGTCGCAGGCCGAGGAGCGAGCGCCCGCGGCTGGCCACGGCTTCAGGCTCCAGATCGGCGAGCGCTCCCTTGGCCGCCCCGCCGAGCCCGAGGAACACCTGTCCGAGGTCCTCGCGGGCCAGTAGATCGGGGGCCGAGCTCGACAGCGCCGTAGTGCCGCCGGCCAGTACGTAGCCCCAGTGAGAGATCTCCAGGGCCGCGCGTGCCTTCTGCTCGACGAGCAGGATCGAGGTTCCGGTTTGGGCCAGCCCTTTGATGTCTCGGGTCAGCAGCTCCCGGGAGAGATCGGGGGCCAGACCGGAGGTCGGCTCGTCGAGGAGAAGCACGCGTGGCCGGCTCATCAGGGCCCGTCCCACCGCCACCATCTTGCGCTCGCCGCCGCTCAGCTTCACTGCGCGGCGCTTCATCAGCTTCTCCAGGGCCGGGAGGACGGCAACGACCCCCTCGATGCGTTCCTTGATCTCGTGGCGCTTGACGAGGTAGCCCCCCATCTCGAGGTTCTCCTGCACGGTCAGCGGATCGAACACGTCGTTGTTCTGCGGTACGTAACCGAGGCCCAATCTGGCCAGTCGATGCGTCCGTACATTGGCGATCTCCTTGCCATCCAGCCTGACCGAGCCGCCCTGAACCCGCAGGAGTCCGGCGACCGCCTTGAGCATCGTGCTCTTGCCCGCGCCGTTGGGTCCGACCACCGTGACTATCTCACCCGTCCCCACCTGGGCGCTGACCCCGCGGATGATCGGCGGGCCGCCGTAGCCCGCGACCACCGTGTCGATGTCGAGAGCGACGGGTGGTCGCTCGCCTGAATCAGTCACCGAGGTAGGCATCGAGTACGTCCTTGCGTGAGCGCAGCTCGGCCATTGTCCCAACCGCCAGGACCTTGCCTAGCGCCATCGCCACGACGGATTCGGACAGCCGCTCGACGACATCGAGCTCGTGCTCAACCAGGAGGAGCGTGACCCCATCATCGACCAGACTGGTCAGGTCATCCTCGATCGAGCGAGCCAGGGTGGGATTGACGCCCGCCATCGGCTCGTCGAGGAGGACCAGCTTCGGTTCGGCCATCAGCGCGCGCATGATCTCCACCAGCCGCTTCTGGC
Organism: uncultured Solirubrobacterales bacterium; assembly: GCA_963769695.1. Taxonomy (GTDB): domain Bacteria; phylum Actinomycetota; class Thermoleophilia; order Solirubrobacterales; family Solirubrobacteraceae; genus Palsa-465. The sequence continues at coordinate 426,136 of CAVYMX010000009.1, forward strand.
CGCCGCTGAGGCTTCCGGCGTACTCGTTCTCCTTGGGCGACATGCCAAAGCGCTCGAGCAGTCCCCGGGCCCGCACCACGAGCTCCCGCTCCTGATCACGCCAGTAGCGCTTGCCCAGCAGCAGCGTGCGCATCCGCTCGCCTCGCTGCCCGGGTGCCGCGACGAGCAGGTTCTCGAGCACGGTCAGCCGCCCGAACTCGCTCGAGAGCTGGTAGGTGCGCACGAGACCGCGCCGCGCGCGCTCGTGGGCAGGCAGGTGGGTGATGTCCTCGCCCTCGAAGATGACGCGCCCGGCCGCGGCGCGGACGGAACCGCCGATGATGCTGACGACGGTCGACTTGCCGGCTCCGTTGGGGCCGATCAAGCTGGTGATCGACCCTCGCCTGATGGAGAAGCTGGCGCCGTCGACCGCCCACACGCCGCCGAAGTCACGTCGCAGATCCTCGACCACGAGGCAGGCGTCGCCCGCCGCCGGCGGCGACGGAGTGTGGGCTGGATCGACCGCGGTGCTCATCCGCCTTCGGCCACGTAGGTCCGATCGGGCACCGCCTCCGGCGGCGCCACGTCTGGTTGGGCCGGCGTGCGGGCGAAGCGGTGGCGGCGCTCAGGAATGACACCGCGGGGCCAGAACCAGAGAAAGCCCAGCGCGAGCAGCCCGATCATGATCCACTGCAGCGCGTCGATCAACCCGGGCCGTCCGATCTGGGGCAGATAGCGGGTGAGCTCGTTGAAGGCCACCGGCACCAGCAACGCTCCCAGCATGACGCCGGCGTTGTTGCCGGTGCCGCCGACGATGATCGCGGTGAAGAACACGAACGTCTCGACGTAGAGCCACGAGCCCGGGGACCAGGCGCCGATGAACTCAACGAGCACCGCCCCGCTGATCGCGGCGATGACGTTCCCCATCACGAAGATGAACAACCGCATCCGCAGGACGTCCTTGCCGAGCGCCCGGGCCGCATCCTCGTTGTCGCGGATCGCGCGCAGCGTGCGTCCGAGCGGCGATGCGGTCACCCGGTGGACGAACAGGTACACGATCACGCAGAAGACGGCAGTGACCCCGACATACAGCCACTGCCAATTGATCGAGTTCGGGTTGACCCAGCTCGACAGAGGCTGGGGGATGAGCGACAGACCCGCCGGGCCGTTGAACAGGCCGATGTCATTGGTGACGAACAGCGTGGCACTGACCGAGAGGACGAGAAACACCATCGCCTGGTAGTCAGTCCGGAGTCTGCGCAGCGCGACCCCGCCCACGATCAGCGACAGAAGCGCGGAGACCAGACCCGCGGCCAGGATCGGAATCGGGAACGGAAGGCTGGCGCCGACGACGTAGGACTGGAAGCCACCGTTGCCCGACGATGGCCCGAGGGTCAGCACCGCGGCGACATAGGCGCCCAGCGCCTGGAAGACGACGAAGCCGAAGTTGTAGACGCCGGCCACGCCGTACTGGAGATTGAGCCCCCAGACGGCCATGATGTCGACCCCGAGGTAGACGAGCAGCGTCGTGGCGTAGAACGCCCAGCCGCTCATGCCGGCGCCTCCCGCGAGGCCCCGGCGTACTGGGTGAGGATGCCGGTCGGACGGACCAGGAGCACGACCACGAGCACGACGAAGGCCAAGAGCTCCTTGTAGCTCGGCGAGACGAACGACGCCGAAACCTCCGTGACCAGCCCGAGGACCAACGCCCCGAGCATCGCCCCCGTCGGCCGCCCAACGCCCCCGAGCATCGCCGCGGCGATGATCACGACGAGGAACTCGCTGCCAGTGGTGCTCTGGAAGGCGGTTGTGTTGAGGACGAGCACGACGCCGGCCAGGCCGCAGAGCAGACCCGAGATGAACCAGGCCGCGTCGACCACGCGCTCGGTGGCGATCCCCGAGGCCTGGGCCAGGCTGCGGTTGGCCGCGGTGGCCCGCATGGCCTTGCCCAGCCGCGTCTGGGTGAGCAGGAGCTGGACGATGATCATGGCGGCGACGGCGATCGCCATGATCACCAGCTGTGAGGTGCTCAGATCGAAACCGAGTGGGTGCACGGTCGCCCCGACGTTGAACTGGTAGGTGAAGAACGTGGCGCCGCCGATCGCCAGCAGCCCGTTCTGGATGATGACGCCGACCGAGAGGGTCACGATGACCATGCCGAACAGGCTCGTGCCGCGGCGCAGAAACGGCGTGTAGATCAATCGGTTGAGGAGCACGGAGCTGATCGCCCCAAACGCGGCGCCGGCGAGCAGCGACTCAGCGATGCTGCCTCCGTGATGGTTGACCACCCAGCCGATGTACGCCGAGGCCGTCATCAGGTCGCCGTAGGCCAGGTTGAGGATGTTGGTGATCCCGAACTGCAGCGTGAAGCCGACGGCGGCCAGGGCGAGGATCGATGCGGTGACCAGCCCGAAGCCGATCGAGGGAACGAACGTCGAGGCCAGGCTCAGCACGCGACGGCCCCGCGCGGTGATCGCGAGGTCCGAAGGATCATCTCGCGGCTTGCACCTGCTGCGCGGTGTAGGTGACGATCGGTGTCAGCGCGGTGTCGGCCTTGACGATCTCGAACTGGCCCGGCGAGTTGCGCCACTGGTCGAACGTGATCGGTCCCACGGCGCCGACGTACTGGATCTGCTTGCCGGCGAGCAGCGCCTGCTTGCCTGCGGCGAAGGAATGCACGATCACGGCGCCCGGCTTCGGGGTTGTCACCTTGACGATGTACGGGGTGAACACCTCCGGGTTGGTGCTCTTGGCCATCTCGGCGGCCAGCGCCATCATGTTGACCGTGTCCCAGTAAGACATCGCGTATGAATCGGTCTCCCATTGCGAGACCGGCTGAGGCACCTTCTTGGCGACGGCGGCCAGCTGCGCGCGCCATTCCTGATACGCGGGGCCGGTGAGTGGCGCGTACGGCTGCGCGCCGCCGTAGTAGGACAACAGGTTGTTGGATCCGATCGCGCCGCCGACCGCCTTGAACCAGGGCGGCTGGTTGGTCCCGTTCGTACCGATGATCGGGGTCAGGTGATAGAGCTGGCGCAGCTCAGCCAGGTAGGTGGCGTCGCTCTGCGGGTCGGCCTCGGTGAAGACGACCTGCGGCTTGAAGGCAGCGACCTGGAGGACCTCGGTGCGGTACGACGACTGATCCAGGGGAATCTTCTGGAGCATCATCGTTCCGCCGAGCTTCGTGAAGCCGGCCGCGGCGGTGGGAGCCGTGCCCTGCGAGCTGATATCAGCGCCGAACACGCCCACCGCGCGGGTGTAACCCTTGGCGTGGGCGTAGAGCGCCATCGCGTAACCGACAGCGTCGTCGGGCGCGGTGATGCGGAAGAAGTACTGGAAGTTGCTGTGGTCAAACGCCGCCTGACCGGTGTCGCCGATCATCGGGATGTGGGCTCGGTTGAACAGCGGCACAGTCGCGGTCGCCTCGTCCGAGCTCGGGCCAATGATGCCCTGGAGCCCGCCCGTGGTGGCGATCAGGCTCTCGGCCGCGGGGACCGCATCGGCCGGGTCGCCGCGGCTGTCGACAGCCTTGCAGGTCACGGTCTTGTGGAGCAGGACGCCGCCGGCAGCCTCAATCGCGGCCGCGGCCGGAATACAGCCCGCCATCTCCTCGGGCCCGAACGAGGCGTCAGGCCCGCTGAAGGGATTGAAGGCGGCGTAGACGAGCGTGCCCGTGCCCGTGTCCTTACCGCTCGCGCCCGACGAAGAGCTGCTGCCGCAGCCGACAACCGCGGCGGCGAGGGCGATGGCCGCGGCCAGCGCGGCAATGGGTCGGTTTTGGGCAGCCCTGTTCATGCTGATGAGCCTTTGTGGTCGGGCAGCGTACCGCTGTCGGCCGACCTCGACCAGAGGGTTTCCGAGAATGGTTGCGCGGGATTCCCCGCCGCTCGCCCGCCGATCATCGGCCCCGGGGCCCCCAGCGGAAGCCTCCCGCCAGGCGGTAGGCCGCGTGCTGGGCCAGGCGACGACGCGGGGTACGCCAGCAACGCAGCGAGTGATGACCCTCGTGGCGCAGGCACAGGTTGCACGAGGTGCAGTCGACGACTCCCGTCCGCCCGGCCACGATCTGCGCCGCCAGGTCCGGCTCGCGGATGTAGGGACGTGCCATGGCGATGAAGTCAGCATCGCCCGAGCGCAGCACAGCGACCATCGTCTCAGTGCGGCGCATGCCGCCGACCGCGACGACGGTCGTCTTCACCTGTTGGCGCAGCGCCCGTGCCCACGGCACGAAGTACGCCTCCTCCCCGCCCGGCGAGAGGATCCGGTGCGGGAGGAGGTCGTCGACGGCGCGCCGGCGATCGACGGCGACGTACTCGGCGCACGAATCGCTGGCGCGGAGCATCACCCCGCACGACACCTCGATCGCGTCGACCCCTTCTCTCACGATCCGCCCGGCCAGCTTGACCGCGTCGTCCACCGACAGGCCACCGGGGGGCGCGTCGTGGAAGCCGAGCTTCATCGTCAGGGCCCGGTCGGAGGGCACGGCCGCTCGGACCGCGCGCACCACGGCCAGGGGGAACGCGGCCCGCCGCTCGGCGTCGCCTCCCCATTCATCCTCGCGGCGGTTGGTCAGCGGAGACAGGAACTCGCTGATCAGATAGCCATTGGCTCCGTGGATGTGGACGCCGTCGAAGCCCGCCGTGATGGCGCGGGCTGCGCCCGAGGCGAACGCATCGACGGCCTCGGCGATGTCCGCGGCCGAGGCGTCGGAGACCATCCGGCCGGTCAGCGCGTTGGGCACCGCGGAGGGGGCGAGCGGAGCCACCTGGGGAACGCGCGACTGGCTGCCCGCGTGGGCGATCTGGGCGAGGATCAGGCCGCCGCGGACGTGAACCGCGTCGGCGATCCGGCGCAAGCCGGGGATCAGCCGGTCGCTGTCGACCCCGGCCTGGCGGCGGGCGTACCTGCCCCGAGGGTGGCAGTACAGGTGTCCGGTGAAGATCGTCCCCACACCCGCCCCGGCCAGCCGCGAGTACAGCGACACGAGCTCGTCGGTGACCTCGCCATCGGAACCCGCCATCGTCTCCGAGGTGCCGGAGCGCACGAGCCGGTTGGCGGTTTGCAGCGGCCCGAGGCGCCCGGACTCGAGCAGTGGCGCGTTCGCCCGGTCCAGGCTGGCGGTCACGCCGATGCGGCCTTGCGATGGCGGCGGGTGAGCAAGACGAGCAGGAGCCCTGAGAGGAGCGCAACCAGCGCGCCGCGCCGGACGGCCGGCGTCCTGAACACGACTGACGCGAGGTCGAGTGCAGCCTCCTCACCGGCACCTGGCGTCGGCGGCGGCGGAGCGGCAGCTGCAACCCCTGCCCCACCCGCCAGACCGTCGGCCGATCCCGGAGCCGGCGGCTCGGTCTCGCCCGTGAGCAGGTAGGTCTCGAATCGTTTGGCGAAGTCGTCGAGCATCCGCCCGGCCACGTCCTGCATGATCCCGCGGCCGAATTGGGCCTGGCGGCCGGTGATCGCCACGTCGGTCTCGGCGATCACGCGCGTGCCGCCGGCGATGGGCTCGAGCCGGTTGTGGATCGTGGCTGACGCAGTCCCCTGGCCCTTGGTGTCGGTGGCCTGAACCGCGATGTCGGCCACGTGCTCGGCCTCGTCGGTGTGGACGAGCCGGGCCGTGCCCTGGTAGTTGACCACCATCGGGCCCACCTTGATCCGCATTGTGCCCCGGTAGACCCCCTCATCGGAGGAGGGCTCGATCTTCGCGCCGGGGAGGAACCCGGCGACCCGCTCGATGTCCAGCAGCGTCTCCCAGGCCTGCTCGAGCGGAACGGCGACGGTGAATTCGTTGGTCAGCTTCAACGCCCGCGCAGCCTCCCCAGGATCGAACTTTGTCCAACATCATACCTTTGCGACATGATGAGCGAGTCATGACCATCGGGGACCGCATGCTGCGCGTGGAGGATGGGCCGCTGCTGACCGGCACCGCGACCTTCCTCGACGACCTCGAGCCCGAAGGGACCCTGCACGCGCGTTTCCTGCGCAGCCCGGCCGCGCACGCCCAGATCGCCAGCCTCGATCTGGAGCGGGCACGCGCGGCCGAGGGTGTCCTCGGCGCGTTCGCCCACGATGACCTCGGCTTGGCGCCGCTGCATCCCCCGGTCGAGAACGAGCTTGCCTTCAGCCCTTCGCGTCCCCTCCTGGCCTCCGAGGTGGTGCGCTTCGTCGGAGAGCCTGTCGCGGTGCTCGCCGCGGACACGCAGTACCGGGCCGAGGACGCCGTCGGGACGATCGGGCTCGAGCTCCGGCCCCTGCCCGTGATGACTGACCCGCTCGACGCCGACCCGCCCATCCTGCTCCACGACCGGGAGCGCAACCTGCTGTTCGAGAGCCTAAGCGAGACCGGAGCGGTTGACGATGCCTTTGCGGGCGCGGCGGTCGTATTGGAGCGACGCTTCCGGAACCCCCGGTATTGCGCAACTCCGATCGAGCCGCGGGCGGCGCTCGCCGCTCCCGATGCCGACGGCGTTCGGCTGTGGAGCTCGACGCAGGTGCCGTATGTGCTCTCGCGCATCACGGCGGAGCTCCTGGGTGTCAGCCGCGAGCGCGTGCGCGTCAGCACCCCTGACGTCGGCGGTGGGTTCGGGCAGAAGGCGCACGTCTACCCGGAGGAGATCCTGGTCGCCTGGCTGGCGCTCCGGCTGGGCGCGCCGGTCAAATGGGTCGAGGACCGCAACGAGAACCTGCTGGCGGCCAGCCACGCCCGGGATCAGTTCGTCAGCGCCCGGCTCGCGGCGGACGCCGAGGGCCGACTCCTCGCGCTCGACGTGGACGTCACTTGCGATCAGGGCGCCTACGGGGTCTATCCGCACGGCCCGATGCTCGAGGCGCTGGGGACGCCGGCGATGATTCCTGGGCCCTACCGGCTGACCCGCTACCGGGCCCGGAGCCGGTCGGTGCGGACCAACAAATGTCCGGAGGGCGCCTACCGCGGTGTGGGCCTGCCGGTCTCGGTGCTGGTGCACGAGCGGCTCATGGACGTGCTGGCCGGCGAGCTCGATCTGGACCGGAGCGAGGTCAGGCGCCGGAACCTGATCGCGCGCGACGAGCTGCCCTACACGACCGTCTCCCACCAGCGCTACGACAGCGGCGACTACGCGCTGGCGCTCGACCGCGCGCTTGAGGCGATCGGATACAGGGATTTCCCTGCCGAGCAGGAACGCGCTCGTGCCCGGGGTCGGCTGATTGGGATTGGCCTCGCCTCCTACGTCGAGTACTCGGCGATGGGCTCGGCCGTGTTTCACGGGCGGGGGATGGTGGGAATCCCCGGCGTCGACCGGGCCTGGCTGACGCTCGAGACGGACGGCCGGATCACGGTCACGACGACGCTGCCCTCAATCGGCCAGGGGCTCGCCACGACGTTCGCCCAGCTCACCGCCGATGCCCTCGGAGTCGCGAGCGCATCGGTGCGCGTGCGCCAGCCGGATACCGCCTGGGGGCCTGGCGAGGGGACCGGCACATTCGCCAGCCGCACGGCGGTCAGCGGAGGCGGCGCGATCAGGGCGGGAGCCGACGAGCTCATCCGGCGCCTGCTCGATGACGCGGCCGAGCGGCTCGAGGTGGCGACCCCCGACCTCGAGCTGCGCGACGGTCATGTCGGGGTGAAGGGATCTCCGAGCCGGCAGGTCGGCTTCGGCGAGCTGGCAGCGGCGGCCGGTGACGGGGACCGGTACCGCGTCGAGGGCGTGTTCGACGCGCCTACCACCACCTATCCGTACGCGACCCACGCGTGTGTGGTCGACGTCGACCCGGAAACCGGACACGTCACCATCGTTCGCTACGTGGTGGCGGAGGACTGCGGCCGCATCATCAATCCACTTGTCGTCGAAGGTCAGGCGCATGGCGCCGTGGCCCAGGGGATCGGTGGGGGGCTGTATGAATCGATCGTCTATGACAGCGAGGGTCAGCTGCTGACCGCGTCGCTGATGGACTACCTGGTGCCGACCGCCGCCGAGCTCGTTTCCCTCGAGCTCCAGCATCTGGAGATTCCCGCTCCCGGCTCGCCCAATGGAGCCAAGGGTGTGGGCGAGGGCGGGACCCTGGCTCCGGCCGCGGCGCTGGCCAACGCGGTCTCGCACGCGCTCGGCGTCGAGATCAACGAACTTCCACTGACCCCCGAGCGGGTCCGATCGGCGGTCGACCGGTCGCCTTTCCGCAGTCAATTGAATGTATTACGATAGACAAATCAGGTGCGTCCCTGACGCGCCCGCGTTGGCTGGTCAGACCAGGAGGGCGAGTGGCCGCTGAGATGAGGTTCGAGCACGAGTTCACCGTCGAGATGCCGCTGGAGCAGGCATGGCGCACGCTGGGCGATGCCGATGCCCTGGCGGCAGCGCTGCCGGGCGCCCAGCTGCGCGCCGTGGACGGCGTCCACACCGGGCGCATCGAGCTCGATCCCGCCCGCAATCTGTCGTGCGAGGCGACGATCTCCGCGGTCGACCAGGACGAGGACGAGCACGTCGCGACAGTTTCGGTCCACGGCCGGCAGGTAGAGGGACCGGCGATCGGCTCGGTGATCCTGCGCAACCGGCTGCGCGATCAGGGCTCGGCGACCGCAGTCAGCCTCACCGCCGAGGTGCTGAGCACCGGGCACGACCCCGGTAGCGGTTTTCAGCAGGGCGCCCAGAGGGTGTTCGAGGCGGTGGCCGAGGGAGTCGAGCGCCGGGCCCGGGAGCGGCCGCCGGCCCTAGCCCCGCTGGCGCCGACACCGACGCCGGCGCCGGCCGCGCCCACGCCGAGGCCGACGCCGCGGGGGAGCTCGCAGAAGCGGCTCGCGGCTGGCGCCGCCGGTCTGGTAATCACGGCGGCCGTGCTGGGGCGGATGCGCCGGGGTCGGCGTCGCCGGTCCTAGGAATTGGCCGTCGTGGTCGAAGACGGTCCGGTCGCTTCCGGGGCGCACGTGGCCCCGGACGGCACACCGGCCATCGGCCGTTCGCTGCCCCGTAAGGAGGACCGGCGGCTGCTCACGGGCACGAGCCGGTTCATCGACGACCTCAAGCGCCCGGGGGCGCTTCGCGCCCGCATCGTGCGCAGCGTCCAGGCCCACGCCCGGATCAGCTCGATCGACACGGGCCTGGCCAGGTCCCATCCCGGGGTGGTCGATGTGATCACCGCGGCCGATCTGCCCCCCGACCTGGGGCCGATCCCCATGCGTATGTACCCCCGCCCGGGGATGGAGCGCCTGCTCCAGCCGGTCCTGGCGCGAGAGGTCGTGCGCTACGTCGGCGAGCCGATCGCGGTCGTGGTCACCGACTCGAGCTATAGCGCCGAGGATGCGGCCCAGCTGGTCGATGCCCGGTACAACGAGCTTGCACCCGTGCTCGACCCGCTGCTGGCGGTGCGGGACACCGCGCCCCGGCTGCATCCGGACGCGGGGTCCAACGTGGCCGCTGAATGGTCGGTTGAGCACGGCGACGTCACGGCCGCGTTCTCCGCGGCGGATCTGATCGTCGAGGAGCAGCTCGAGTGCCAGCGCCACGGCGCGGTTCCGCTCGAGCCGCGCGGCCTGTGCGCCGAGGTGGACGCCGGCACGGGGCGGCTGACCGTGTGGGGGGCGGCCAAGGTCGTCCACACCAACCGGCGCATCCTGGCCGCCCTGCTGGGCTGGGAGGTGAGCCGGATCCGCTTCGTCGAGCTGGACGTGGGAGGCGGGTTCGGGGGTCGCGGCGAGTTCTACCCCGAGGACTTCCTGATCCCATTCTGCGCGATTCGCCTGGGCCGGCCGGTCGCCTGGACCGAGGACCGCGCCGAGAACCTGCAGGCGCTGAACCACTCACGCGAGCAGGTGCACCAGATCGCGGTCGCGCTGAGCTCCGAGGGGAAGCTGCTGGCGCTGCGTGACAGCTTCGTACTGAACACCGGCGCCTACGTGCGCACCCACGGCAGCGTCGTCCCGAGCCTGACCGCCGCGCTGCTACCCGGCCCGTACCGGTGGAGCGCGTTCCAGGTCACCATCCGGCAGGCCCTGACCAACAAGACCCCGGCGGGGACCTATCGTGCACCAGGCCGCTACGAGGCCAACTTCGCGCGGGAGCGGATCATCGACATCGCCGCTCACCGCCTGGGACTCGACCCGGTGCAGCTGCGCCGCCGCAACCTGATCCGGTCGGCCGACATGCCCTATGCCTGTGGTACCGAGGCCGACGGTCATCCGCTGACGTTCGATAGCGGCGACTACGCGGGTCTGATCGATACGGCAGTTACACATTTCGACCACCCGGCGATGAGGCGCTGGCGACGCGCGCTCACGTCGCCCCACCGGTGCCGCGGGCTCGGCGCGGCGATGTTCGTCGAGAAGAGCGGAATTGCTCGGTGGGAGTATGCGCGGGTGGCACTGTCGGACCGCGGCCGCGCGCGGGCTTTCGTGGGCTCGGCCTCGGTCGGCCAGGGTGTCGAGACGGTGCTGGCCCAGATCTGCGCCGACGCGCTGAGCGTCCCGTTCGACGCGGTCGAGGTCCTGCACGGCGATACCGACCAGGTGCCCAGAGGGATGGGATCGTTCGGCAGCCGGGCCACGAGCCTCGGCGGGGCCGCGGTCATGCAGGCCGCCCAGGCACTGCGCGAGCGCATCATGCACCAGGCCGCCGAGGAGCTCGAGGCGGCCGAGCGGGACCTGCGGCTCAATGGCGATTGCGTGATCGTGGCGGGATCGCCGGCGGCTCGGGTGCCCCTGGCCAAGCTCGTGGGCGGCCCAGGAGGTTGGCTCGAGGAGGAGGCGGTGTTCGAGTCCGAGGACATGAGCTTCCCTTATGGCCTGCATTTGGTGGCCGTCGAGATCGATCTGGATACCGGCGAAGTTGACCTGAAGCGCTACGCCGTGGCCTACGACGTGGGCAGGGCGATCAATCCGCAGCTGGTCGAAGGACAGGTTGTCGGCGGCGCCGCCCAGGGCGTGGGCGGGGCGCTGTTTGAGGAGCTCGCCTACGACGAGAGCGGCCAGCTCGTCAGCGGCTCGTTCATGGATTACCTCATCCCAACCGCGGCCGAGGTCCCCCACGTTGAGGTGCTGATCACCGAGGACGCTCCCACCCCCCTGACCCCGCTGGGGGCCAAGGGAGCCGGTGAGGGCGGCACGGCGGCGGCCGGTGCCGCCATCGCCAACGCTGTATCCGACGCGCTCGGCGTCGAGGTGACGGCACTGCCGCTGTCACCCGCTCGCATCACAAACCTGGCCCGCCGGCGCGGAGCGCGCGGGGGGAGAACTCCGTCGAGAGGAGACAACACATGAAGGTCGTCGATCTGACGCATCGGTTCTCGATCCACACCCCGGGCTGGGTCGGCTACCCGTCTCCGAAGCTCTCCTACTTCCAGCGCCATGCGACGCACGGGATCGTCTCCCAGTGGCTCGAGCTCCCGTTGCATTCGGGAACCCATTTCGACGGCCAGATGCACATCGTGTCCGGCGGTTCCGACATCGCGTCGGTGCCCCTCGACCGGCTCTGCCGGGAGGGCGTGATCGTCGACATCTCGGACCAGATGAGGGACTGGGCTGTGATCAAGCCCAAGCACATCACCGACCGGGCGGACGTGCGCACGGGCGACATCCTGATTTACCACACGGGTTGGCACCGCTACTTCAACGGCGGCGCCGAGGAGGACGAGGAGCGATATTTCCTGCGCCACCCAGGGGGCGACCGGGAGTTCGCCGAGTGGCTGGTGGAGATGGAGTTCGCCTGGACCGGGTTCGACACCGGATCGGCCGACCACCCGATGAACACCTCGATTCGCTTCAAGCGTCCGGACGCCGCGCGGCGCTTCGAACGCGAGGAGGGGGTGAAGCTCGACGAGCGCTTTCCTGAGGACGACATCTTCGTCATGCACAAGGTGCCCTTCCCGGCCGGCGTGCTGCACGTGGAGAACATGGGGGGAGACATCGACCAGGTGCTCGGGCGCCGGTGTCTGATCGGCGCCTTCCCGATCCCGATCGAGGGTGGCGAGGCATCCCCGTGCCGGGTCGTCGCCTTCATCGACGAATGAGCGCGCGCGGAAGCTTCGAGTCTCTGCCTGCCGACCGGGTCTACGACGGCGTGACCCGGCGCAGCTTCAGCTCGGACCGGGCCACGGTCACGAGCTACACGTTTGCCGACGGCGCGACGTTCCCGCGGCACCGCCACGCCCAGGAGCAGATCACGCTGATCCAGACCGGGGAGGTCGAGATGACGATTGGCGACCGCGTCGAGCACCTGTCGGCGGGCGACTGGTCGGTCATTGAGCCCGAGGTGGAGCACGGGATCACCGCCGCAGCGGGTGGGGCCGTGGTCGTGGCGATCATCGTGCCCCGACGTGAGGCCGCCGACGCCTACACGGTGGTCAGCTGATGGGCGCGAGCGACGAGATTCAGGTCGTGGAGCTCGAACAGGGGCCGCGGCTGGACATCGTGGAGGGGGAGGGTCATGCCCACGCGGTGATCTGGCCGGGCATGGGCGCCCAATTGCGGTCGATCCATCGGATCGACCTGGCTCCGGGGGCCAGGACGATCCCGCTCCGCCACCCCGGCGAAGCTGTCTACTACGTCATGGGTGGAAGTGGCGAGGCCGTAGACGCGGACGACGGCGGGGCGCAGCCGCTACGTCCTGGATCGATGGTGCACGTGGACCCCGAGACGACCTACGTGGTCGTCGCCGGGGGGGAGGGGATGTCCCTCGTGGGCGGACCCTCCCCGCCGGATCCCGCGCTCTACGAGGGGATCGCGTAGTGGCGATCCGCGTCTACCACCGCGATGAGGCGTCGGTCCGTCTCCCCATGATCGCTCGCGATGCCCGGCTCGTCGTCTGGCCCGGGGTCGGGGCGATCAGCGCGAACATGAACTACGTGATGATGGAAGCCGGCGAGGCGAACGTCCCCCACCGGCACCCCGTGTCCGAAGACACGATCGTGATCTTGGCCGGACAGGGGACGATCGCCAACCTGGATTCGGGTAGGACCCATCAGTTCGCCGGCGGTCAGGTCGTGCACGTGCCGGTCGGAGTGCAGCACCAGGTCAGAGCCGATCGCGGGAGCGCGGCCGAGAGCGTCGGGGGTCCGTGCCCGGCTGATCTGGCGGGTCTGCGCGCCGCGGGGGTCCTCGGCGAGGATCCGGCTCCGGGGGAGCCGGGCGCGTGAGCCGCGAGCTCACCATCGCCGTCGCCCAGATCACCTCGGCCGCCGACCGCGCTGCCAGCCTCGAGCTGAGCCTCGAGGCGGCGGGCGAGCTGTTCGGACGCGGCGCCGGGCTCGTGGTTCTCCCCGAGCTGATAGTTCCCGGGTATCGACTCGAGCGCGAATACCTCGAGGCGGGCGCTGAGCCGCTGGACGGGCCGGTGACCCGGGCGTGGCACGAGCTGGCGGTTAAAGCCAACGGTTACCTCGCCGCCGGGTTCTGTGAGCGCGACGGCGAACGGCTGTACAACACCGCGGTCCTGATCGGTCCCGACGGGATCGCGCTGCACTACCGCAAGCTGCACCGCTTTGCGGGCGAGAAGGAGATCTTCACCCCGGGCGACCTCGGGCTCCCCGTCGCCCGCACTGACGTCGGGGTGATCGGCCTGTGCGTGTGCTACGACCTGCGGTTCGTCGAGACGGTGCGGATCCTCGCACTTCAGGGGGCCGAGCTGGTCTGCGTACCCACGGCCTGGCTTCCCGGGTTTGACCAGCAGCGCTGGGACTCCGATGGCTACTGCCCCCAGGCCCGGGGCGCGGTGCTCCAGGCCAACCTGGATCAGGTGCACATCGCCTGCGCCTCTCAGGCCGGATCTGCCCACGGCTTCGACTTCCTCGGCTCCTCGGTCGTGTGCGACCCGTATGGAGCTGTGCCGCTCGGTCCGCTGACCGGGGACGAGTCCGAGCTGGCGCTGGTGACGATCGACCTCGATGCGGTGGCGCGGGCCCACGACCGGGGCGCGCTGATCAACCCGCGCGAGGACCGGCGCTCCGACGTCTACGGGCTCTCGGTCGCCGGAACGGTCCTGTGAGTGGCCGAAAACCCTGCTCCGCGGAGGGATTCCCCCGATGACGCGCCCGAGCGCCCCGGCATACGATCCCTCCCGGGTCTCAACATGGCAGCCACGACTCACGCCTACGTCGGTCGGTCGATCCCTCGCGTCGAGGACCTCAGGCTGCTGACCGGCGGCGGTCGTTACGGCGCCGACTTCGACCTCCCCGGCCAGCTGCACGCCCGCATGATCCGCAGCCAGGTGGCCCACGGGCGGATTCGGGCCATCGACACGTCGGCCGCCGCCGCCTGTCCCGGCGTCGCGGCGGTCCTCACGGCCGACGATCTACCCGACGTGCGGATTCCGATACGTCTGTTCGCCACCGAGAACGCCAACCGGGTGCTCCAGCCGCCGCTGGCCCGGGGCACGGTCAGGTACGTCGGCGATCCGATCGCGATCGTGCTCGCCTCGGATCCCTACCTGGCTGAGGATGCGGCCGAGGCTGTCGTCGTCGACATCGACCCGCTCCAAGTCGTCCTGGACCCGCTCGAGGCTGCGTCGGACAACAGCACGGCGATCCACGCCGAGCTCGGCGCCAACGTGATCGACCGGGTCACGATCAGCCACGGCGACGGGATCGCTCAGCTCTTCGACGAGGCCGCCGTGGTTCTGCGCCGGCAGTTCAGCGTCCAGCGCCACGGAGCGGTGCCGCTCGAACCGCGGTGCCTGCTCGCCGAGTATGACGGCGCGAGCTCGGAGCTGACCGTCTGGGGCGCCGCCAAGGTCAAGCACTTCAATCGGCGCATCCTGGCCACCCTCCTGGCCATCGAGCCCGACTCGATCCGCTGCATCGAGGGTGACGTCGGCGGCGGATTCGGGGCCCGGGGCGAGTTCTACCCCGAGGACTACCTGATCCCGTGGGCGGCGATCAAGCTCGGACATCCGGTCAAATGGGTCGAGGACCGGCGCGAGAACCTGATCGCGCTGAACCACTCTCGCGAGCAGCGGTGGGAGATCGAATACGCCGCCGCGCAGGACGGGACGCTACTGGCCTTCCGCGCCCGGGCCTGCTTCAACCAGGGCGCCTACGCCCGGACCCACGGCAGCGTGCTCCTGCCCAAGCTGATCCTTAACCACACTCCCGGCCCCTACCGGTGGCGAGCCTATGAGGCCGAGGCGCTGTCGGTGCTCAGCAACAAGACCCCGGCCGGGACCTACCGCGGTCCGGGTCAGTACGAGCCGACCTTCGTGCGTGAGCGGATGGTCGACATGGTCGCCCGCGAGCTGAACATGGACCCCGTCGAGCTACGGCGGCAAAACCTCGTGAGCCGGGGCGAGATGCCGTACGACACCGGGCTGCCCGACGTCGACACGGGCAAGCCGGTCCACTACGACGAGGGCGATTTCCCCCGTGTGTTCGACTCGCTGCTCCAGCATGTCGACTATCCGTCGCTGCGCCGCGACACCGAGCGGCGCCGGCTGGCCGGCGAGCGGGTGGGTCTGGCGGCCACGATGTTCGTGGAGATGGGTAACCCCGGCATCTTCGAGCAGGCGCGCGTGGTGGCCGAGGAGGACGGCACGTTCACCGCATACGTCGGCGTCGCGTCGGTCGGCCAGGGGGTCGAGACGGTTCTCTCGCAGATCGCCGCCGAGGTGCTCGGCGTCGCCATCGAACGGGTCCGCGTCTCCTATCAGGACACCGCCGTCGTACCCGAGGGCCAGGGCGCGTTTTCGAGCCGGGCCACGGTGTGGGGGGGCTACGCGATCTCGGGTGCCGTGCGTGAGTTGCTCCGCCAAGCCGGCGCCGTGGCGGCGAGCCGGCTGGGCACCGAGGCCGACCAGATCGAGTTCATCGAAGGAGCCGCCGAGTGGGGTGGCGAATCGATACCGATCCGCGAGCTCGTCCGTGAGGCCCGGTTCCGCTACGAGCCCGGGGGTGGGTCGCACGTCCTGAGCGGGGCCAATGTAGGTCAGGTCAAGGTTGACCCGGTGACCGGCGGCATCGAGCTCCTGCGCTACGCGATCGCCTACGAGGTCGGGCGGGCGATCAATCCGCTGACCCTGGAGGGACAGGTGAGGGGCGCGGCAGCCCAGGGGATGGGAGGCGCCCTGCTCGAGGACTTCGCCTACACGCCGGAGGGCCAGCCGCTGGCCAGCACGTTCATGGACTACATGCTGCCGACCGCGACCGAGGTGCCCGACATCGATGTGCTCCTGCTCGAGTACGGCGAGACCTCCGAACAGGATCCGATCGCGGGGGCCAAGGGGGCCGGAGAGGGGGGCATCATCGCCACGGCCGCGACCATAACCGGGGCGGTGGCCGATGCCATCGGACCGGCGGCCTGGTCGCTGTCCACGCTCCCGCTGCGACCCGAGGTGGTGCAGCGGCTGGCCTCTGGTCGCTAGTGGCGCACTAGGCGTCCATGCCCGTGATCGATGCCGTTTGGGAACGTGGGTCGCGCTCGCCCCAATCTCCCGCCGCGACGGCCGAGAGGAACCCGTCGACCGTCCGGTTGAAGATCGCCGGGTCTTCGAGGTTCATCGTGTGACCGGTGCGGGGCAGGACCGTGAGCCCAGAGGTTGGGATCGTCCGCTTGAGCATCAGGCATGCCTCGAGGCAGCCGTCGTCCTCGTCTCCGGCGAGGACCAAGGTGGGGACGCGCATCGCTCCGAGCTCCTCGCCCATCGCGTAGAGCGAGGGACGTTCCCTCTGAACCCCGAGCATGGTCAGCGCCGCGCCCTCGGAATCGTGCTCGGCGAGTTGCGCGACGAACGTCTTCCACGCCGCGGGATTGCGGTTCTGGAGTTGGACCCGGGCCGGACCGACGGCGTAGCGGGGAGCCACCGCGGCCGCGCCCTCGCGGCGGAAGGCCTCGGCGATCGCCGCCGACTCACGGCGGAAGCGATCCTGCGCCTCGGGCGCGGCGCCGTAACCGCAGCCCCCGACGACCAGCGAGAGGGTCCGCCCCGGCGACTGGAGGCCGAGGTGCAGGGCGCAAAAGCCCCCCATCGACAGGCCGACGACGTGAGCTCGGGCGATGTCGAGGCCGTCGAGCACGGCGAGCGCGTCATCGACGGCACGCTGCTGCGAGTAGGCGGAGAGTTCCGGCGGCACGTCCGACGGGGGATATCCGCGGGCGGCGTACGTGACGCAGCGGTAGCGCGAGCGAAACTGGGCCACCTGCGGCTCCCAGCTGCGGTGGTCCCCGGCGAACTCGTGGATGAAGAGAAGCGGCGTCCCGCTGCCCTGCTCCTCGACATGCAGCCGGGTTCCGTCGCCTGCGGTGACGTGGGTCATGGCCGCGTATCATCGCTGCCGATCGGCCTCGGGAGCACCCTGTGAGCGGGGATACCCGCGGCGAAAGCGGGGACGCCGACGTGAGCGAATTGCCGCCGCAAGACGAAGTGAGCGAGCGCTCACGCGACGCGTGGGCGCAGCATCTGGGGCATCCGCCGGCCGATGATCTCCGTCAGCGGCTGGCCGCGGGCTCGCTGGCCGGAGCCGCACACGAGACCGCGCTGGCCGCCCCCGCGTGTCCGGCCATCGACGTGGATGGGGAGGGACTGACTCATGGGGAGCTCGACGAGCGAGCCGGCCGGATGGCGGGGTGGCTGGCCGACCGCGGCGTCGGGGCGGGCGACGTCGTCCTGCTTAGCAGTCCCAGCTCGCTGGCCTTCGTGTTCGCGTACCTCGGAGTGCTGAGGGCCGGGGCCACGGCTCTGCTCGCCAACCCCGCCTATACGGAGGCTGAGCTCGAGGCGCTGGTCACCGACAGTGGCGCGCGCGTCGCACTTGCCTGCGGATCGGGGCTGGATCACCTCGCCGCGCTGGCCACGCGAGCGCCTCGGTTGCGCACGGTCGCGTCGCTGGATGGGCTGCGCGACGCGCTCACTTCGGCGCCCGCCCTGGAACCCGTCGCGCGTTCGCCCGGCGCCCCCGCGATCCTCGCCTACACGTCGGGGACGACCGGCGGGCCGAAGGCGGTTCCGCTGAGCGAGGCCAATCTCCTCGCCTCGATCCGCGGAGTGATGCTGGCCTGGCGCTGGGCGCCCGACGATGTGCTCGTGCACGCGCTACCGCTGTTTCACCAGCATGGGCTGGGCGGACTCCACGCTGCCCTGCTCTCCGGTTCGGAGACCGTGGTGCGCTCCCGCTTTGATCCGGCGGCCCTGTGCGAAGCGATCACCGCCCGGCGGGCGAGCGTCCTGTTCGCGGTCCCCTCGATCTACCAGCGGCTGATGGACTGGGAGGGGATCGAACGGGCCGACCTGACGAGCCTACGGCTGCTCGTGTCGGGCTCGGCGCCCCTGTCGCCTGCGCTCGCCGAGCGCGTCGCTTCGCTGGCCGGGCAGCCTCCCCTCGAGCGCTACGGCCTCACGGAGAGCGGTCTCGACGTCTCGAATCCGTACGACGGGACCAGGCGCGTCGGCCTGGTGGGGTTACCACTGCCCGGGGTGGAGCTCGAGATCGCGAGCGAGCAGGGCGAGGTTGTGCCGGCCGGTGCAAACGGCGAGATCGTCCTGCGCGGCCCGCAGGTCTTCGACGGCTACCGCCGCGACGCATCGGCCGCCGCGACGGCGTTTCACCCGGGCGGCTGGTTCCGGACGGGCGACATCGGCCGGATCGATCCCGCCGACGGTTATGTGCAGATCACCGGCCGGCTGCGCGAGCTGATCATCAGCGGGGGCATGAACGTCTATCCGCGCGAGGTCGAGCTCGCGCTCGAGGAGCATCCCGGCGTGAGCCGGGTGGCTGTCGTCGGCGTGGCGTCGGAGCGGTGGGGCGAGGAGGTCGTCGCAGCGGTCGTAGTGGCTGGGCGGGGTGCTCCGTCGGAGGGGGCGCTGCT
This sequence comes from uncultured Solirubrobacterales bacterium, assembly GCA_963769695.1. Classification (GTDB taxonomy): domain Bacteria; phylum Actinomycetota; class Thermoleophilia; order Solirubrobacterales; family Solirubrobacteraceae; genus Palsa-465. The sequence continues at coordinate 444,869 of CAVYMX010000009.1, forward strand.
CGATTTCGTCAGCCGGCGCCTGGCGTCGTTCAAGCGCCCCAAGCGGATCCTGATCATCGACGCGCTGCCCGTGAACTCGCTCGGGAAGGTCGTTGCCGGGGAGGTCAGGAAGCTGTTTCAGTGATGCGCGTCGACCCTTTGTCCAATTGTTAGGGGTTCGCTACGGCCCCCGCGAACCTCGCCTCGACTTTATCATTCGTATGACATGGAGACGTGGAGTGGGAGGACGGATCTCTCCGAGCTCGTCGAGCGGCGGTACCTGGGCCTCGTCGAGCTCGTCCGCCTGATCAGCGGCGCCCGCGACTGGAAGCAACTGGCGAGCGCAATCAGCGTGGGCCTTGAGCGCGCGTCCGCCGATCCGGCCGACGAGCCCCCCGCCGTGCGCATCTGGGTGATCACCGCCGAGGGATTCGAGGAGTCGGCGCGGTATCCCGCCTACCACGACTTCGGGGGGTGCCCGCCGCGTGAGCTCCGTCGCGCGTCGCGCGCACTCGAGCCGCTTGAGACCGCCAGTGGCGGGATGCTCGTGGGCCTCCAGGAGGGCGGGGTGTATCTCGGTGCGGCCGAGGTCGATGACGCGTCGGCCGACGCCGCGCTGCTCGTTCATGCCGCCCCGGTCATCAGCTCCCGCGTGGGGATCCTGGCCGGTCAGGGCGTCGGGGACATTCTCCTTGCCCCCGTCGCCGTCAACGGAGCCAGCGACGTAGCGCCGCTGATGTCGGCCTTCGCCTCGGAAGCCAAGCGCCAGTTGAGCCACGACCGCCTGAGCGCGTACCTGCTGACCAACCAGGGGCGGGCCTTTGAGCGCTTTGCCGTCGCCACCTCCCCGATCATTCCGGGCGAGGGTGTGATCATCCCGTTCGAGGACGTGGGCCTGCGCCACGTGGTGATCACCGATCGAGCCCTCGTGTCGCCTGATCTGGCCACCGATCCGCGAGTCGTCGGCCGAGAGGATCGGGTGATCGCGGCGGCGGGCTTCCACGGGCTCCTCAGCGTGCCGCTGCGCGTCCAGGGGCGGCCCATCGGCGTGCTCAACTTCGTCAGCCGGACCCCAGGGTTCTATCGCGACGAGGACATCCCGATCGCTCAGCAGATCGCCGATCAGGTGGCGGCGTTCCTAGACAACCTGCACGTGCAGCAGCGGATGCGGGCGCTGATCAGCCACGAGGCGGCCGAGCGGGAACGGACGCGGATCGGGCGCGACATCTACCACGTGGTGGCACAGAACGTGCCGTCGATCGCCCGGATCGCGGCCGAGCTCGAGGACGCGACGCCGGCCGAAGATCGTCTCGTCCGCCGTCAGCTGGCGCGCATCCGGGGGCTGACTTCGGGAACCCTGGCCGATGTCCGCCGGGCCATCGCCGATCTGCTCCCCCGCGATCTCGATGCGGCCACGCTCGAGGAGGCGGTGCGGGCCACGCTCGCCCCTCTGGGAGAGGGTGACCCGAAACCGCGCCTGAAGGTCGTCGGCGACACCAGCGCCATCTCACCGGCCGCCCGTCGAGCGGCGTGGCGGATCGTCCAAGAGGCGGTCACCAACGTTCGGCTTCACGCCGCCGCCACCACGGTCACCGTCTCGATCGAATGCGACCGGGATCTGCGCTTGACCGTGACCGACGACGGCCAGGGGTTCGACCCCGAGGCTGTCAGGGGCTCGGTCGGTATGGGCCTCGACCACATGCGCGAGCGAGCGCACGCTCTCGGGGGGGTCGTCGAGGTCGAGACCGCGTCGGGCAAGGGAACCGAGGTCCGCTTCGAGCTCCTGGGAGTCAGCGACGCCGCCGGCCAGCTGCCGGGCCAGTCGACGCACGGACGTGACCCGGCGCCCGCAACGACGAACCTCCGGGTGTTCGTCATCGACCGTCACCCGCTGATGCGGGCCGGGCTCCTGCACCTGGCGCAGGAGGCGGAGGATGTCCGAGTGGTGGGTCAGGCGGCCAACGTCGCCGACGGACGGGCGCAGCTTCGGCGGGTGCGACCCGACGTTCTGCTCCTGGACGGTCACCTCCCGATCGGTGAGACCGAGCCGCTGGTTCGCGAGCTGCGCAGTGAGCTCCCGCTCGTGCGCGTCGTGATCACCTTCGAGTCCTCGACCGGTCATGAGCCGCTGCTGGCCGACGCCGGAATCGCTCGCTTCCTGCGCAAGACGGCCGGCGCGGCCGAGCTGGCCGAGGTCATTCGGAGTGCGGCTGCAGGGAGCGACGCTGCGCCGGGTGAACTGCCCGTACCGGTCGAGCAGGGGTTGCTGAGCGCGCGCGAACGGTCGATCCTGATGCTGATGGCGGCGGGCCGCACGAACACCGAGATCGGGAAGAGCCTGTTCCTGGCCACCAAGACGGTGGAGCGTCAGGTGGCGACGATTGTGGGCAAGCTGGGGGCACGTAACCGGGCCCATGCTGCCGCCCTGGCTGTCGCCCGTCACATCGTCGACCCAGACCAGGCCGCCTAACCGATTCCGTACGCCGCGAGCGCGTTCTCGCCCAGGATCCGCGCGGCGAGCGCCCGGTCTCCCCGGTCACCCATCGCGAGCGCTGACAGATCGGCCATGTCGAAGGGCAGGTCGCTGCCGAACAGCACCCGATCCGGACCCGCCAGCTCGATCAGGTAATCGAGGGCTCGCGGGTCGAACGTGACCGTGTCGAAGAGGAAGTTGCGCAGATACTCCGAGGGGCGCCGCTGCGCCCGGCTCCTGGTCTCGCTGCGGACCTCCCATGCGTGATCCAGGCGAAACAGCTGATACGGGAACGCTCCGCCGGCGTGAACCAGTTGGACTCGGAGCTCCGGGTGCCGATCGAACACGCCGCCCACGATCAGTCGCGCTGCGGCGACGAACGTTTCCACGGGATTGCCGATGACGTTGGCCAGGTGATACCCGGCCAGCGCGGGCCCGGGGGAAGCGATCATGTTGGTGTACGGGTGAACCAGGATGGGTGTGCCCAGCCCCTCGGCAGCGGCAAAGAATGGCTCGAGCCACGGATCGTCGAGCATCACATCGCCCACGCTCGTACCGATCTCGACACCGACGACGCCAAGCTCGGTCCGGGCTCGGCGCAGCTCCTCGGCCGCTGCCTGTGGATCGTTGAGCGGCACCGTCGCGAGCGCGTGCAGTCGCCCACCGCCCCGGCGCGCCAGCTCGGCTCCGGCGTCGTTGATGAACCGGTGAACGCGGACCGTCTCGGCCGGATCGGTCCAGTAGAGGAGCAGCGAGGGAGTGAGCGAGATCAACGCCACGTCGATGCCGTCCCGGTCCATCTGCTCGAGCTTGGCCTCCGCGTCGTGGAACAGCGGGAACACCGGATAGCGCAGTCCATTGTCGTGGACGATCAGGGGATCTTCACCATCCCGCTCGCTCAGCGACAGGTCGTGAGGACCGTCGCCGCGGCGTACCAGCTCGACCAATTCCAGGGGGATGAAATGGGTGTGGGTGTCAACGACGGGCATGGCCAGGTTCACCGCGGTCGCGGGCGGGTGGCTGACTGTATTCAGCCCGGCAGCCCGATTTGCAGCCGCTCAGGTGAAAGCGGGAAAACCCTCCCGGCAACTAGGCATCTTCCCGATGACGGGGTTCGGTGCGGTGCGGATACTCGTCGGCATGAGGAAGCTACGGGTGGCAGTCGACATCGGGGGAACCTTCACCGACCTCGTCGCCTACGACGAGGAGACGCACGAGCTGATCACGGTGAAGACGCCGTCAACGCCGCCCGGGTTCATCCAGGGGGTCCTGGACGCGCTCGAGAAGGCGGAGGTGAAGCCGGAGGAGCTCACCGGATTCAAGCACGGCTCCACGATCGCCACCAACGCGATCATCGAACGCAAAGGCGCGAAGACGGGGCTGCTCACGACCGCCGGGATGCGGGACGTACTCGGTGCCGGCCGGGCCAACCGGCCCGATCTTTTCAACTCCAACTGGGACCCTTCGCCGGCACTGGTCCCGCGGCGCAACGTGCTTACCGTGCGCGAGCGGATCGACTACGAGGGGGCGATCCTCACCGAGCTCGTCGAGGACGACGTCCGGTCCGCGGCGCGGAAGTTCGCTCTGCGCGGGATCGAGGCTATCGCGGTCGCCTTCCTCAACTCGTTCATGAACTCCGACCACGAGTCGCGAGCCAAGGAAATCCTGCTCGATGAGCTCGGCGAGTCCGTGCGGGTGTGCACATCGTCGGAGATCCTGCCGGAGATCCGGGAGTTCGAGCGGACGTCGACGACCGTCGCTAACGCCTATCTCATGCCGGTCATCGAGACCTACCTCGAGCGCCTGGAGCAGGCACTGGGCGATTGGGGCTACGGCGGAGCGATCCTGGTCACTCACTCTGGTGGCGGCGTGATTACGGCGCGGTCGGCGCGCCGCATGCCCGCCCGCATCTGCCATTCCGGACCGGCCGGCGGCGTGGTCGGCGGCGTGACGGTGGCTCAGTCGGCCGGCTTTGAGAATGCGATCACCTTCGATATGGGTGGGACCAGCGCCGACCTGGCGCTGGCCGAGGGAGGCAAGCCCTCGTTGGCGTCGGAGTGGCGGGTCGACTGGAACATCCCGATTCTCTTCCCAGCCATCGACCTGGTGGCGATCGGTGCCGGGGGCGGAACGATCGCCTGGGTGGACGCCGGCGGGTCGCTGCGCGTCGGTCCGCATAGCGCCGGCGCTGACCCGGGACCGGTTGCGCTCGGCCGCGGCAACGAGCAACCGACCATCACCGATGCCCATATCGTGCTCGGACGCCTCAATCCCGAGCGGTATCTCGATGGGGGAGTGAAGCTGTACCCCGACCTGGCGGAGCGCGCGATCGGCGAGCTCGCGGCCAAGCTGGGGATGTCCGACGCCGAGGCGGCGAGCGGGATCCTGCGGATCGGCAACGCGAACATGACCGCGGCGACCCATCTGATCTCGGTCCAGCGGGGCTATGACCCGCGGGAGTTCGCGCTCGTGGCCGGCGGGGGCGCCGGTCCCCTCCACGCCGTCGACATTGCCCGTGAGCTGGGCATTCCGGTTGTCATCGTCCCGCCCACGCCCGGGGTGACCTCGGCGCTCGGGATTCTCCAGGTCGACCTCCGGCACGACATCATGCGCTCGGTCCTCGCCCAGACGCCTCAGATCGATCCCGTCGATCTGGGGCGGGTGTTCATGGAGCTTGAGCGCGAGGCGGCAGAGATCCTGGAGAGTGAGCAGATCCCACAGGGCCGCCGCCGGATCGAGCTGTCGATCGATGTCCGCTACTACGGCCAGACCCCCTACCTGAACCTGCCGCTCGAGCGAGCCACCGGACAGCCGCGCGGCGATCGATCAGCTCGCCGAGGCCTACGCGGACCAGTACGAGCGCGAGTTCGGCTACCGCCTCGACGCCGACATCGGCACGGTCGAGATCGTCAACGCTCGCGCTGCCGCGATCGGTATCGCCGATCCCGCCGAGATCGTCCTGAGCGCGCCGGAGGGGCAGGACGCGACCGCCTCGCAGCCGCGGCTGGTCTACTTCGACGAGGTCGGCGACTTCACCGAGACCCCGGCCTACGACCGCGGGCGACTGCCGGTCGGCGGTTCGATCGACGGCCCGGCGATCGTGGAGCAGATGGACGCCACCGTGCTCATCCCGCCGAAGGCCCGAGCGACGGTCGATGACCGGCTGAACCTCGTCATCCACGTCGACTCCCCGGTACAGGAAAGCGCGGCTCTGGCCGCCGCCGGACCCATCGACCGAGGAGCGTAGAGGTGACGAGCGCTGCCAAAACCACGTCGTTGCGTCTTGACCCGATCACCTTCGAGGTCCTGCGCAACGGCTTCAAGGCGATCTGCAACGAGGCCAGCGCGCTGATCGAGCGCGTCTCCTACGCCCCCACGATCACCGAGGGCCACGACTACTCGGTATCGATCCTGACCGCCGACGGCCGGCTCATCTCGCACGGTCAACGGGACCAGGCGCCCCATATGGGCACGTTCGAATCCTCGATCCAGCACCTCGTGCGCGAGGTGTCCGAGTTCCGGCCGGGTGACGCCTACATCTACAACGACCCGTACACGGGCGGCACCCACCAGAACGACGTCAAGATCATGCGCCCGATCTTCTCCAGCGGCGAGGTGTTTGCCTTCGCCATCGCGCTGTGCCACTGGCCCGATGTCGGCGGCCCCATGCACGGGACCTTCAACCCCCACGCCACCGAGTGCTACGCCGAGGGGCTGCGGATGCCGCCGCTCAAGCTGTATGAGAACGATCGGCCGGTGAAGCCGATCTGGGACCTGATCGACATGAACATCCGCGTCCCCAAGGAGCGGGTCGCCGAGCGCTTCGCTCAGCACCAGGCCGGCGTCCTGGTCGAGCGACGGCTGACCGGATACATCGAGAAGTTCGGTGAGGCGACGATCCGGGACGCGTTTGAGGACACCATGGACCACTCCGAGCGGCTGTTCCGTGATTGGGTCAGGCGGCTGCCCGACGGTAGCTACGAATTCATCGACTACGGCGACCGCGACATCGGGCGCGAGGACCAGCCGATGATCAGGGTGCACTGCAAGATGACGATCGACGGCGACCAGGTGACGGTTGACTGGTCGGATTCGGGCCCCGCCCCGATCGCCTCGTGGGGGTTCGCTCGCCCGGCCCTGCAATCGGCCGTCTACGACGGAACCATGCACTGCTTCCCGGAGCTGGCGCCGCTGAACCACGGCGTCGTGCGCGCCATCAACATCGTCTCGAAGCCCGGCACATGCGTCGACGTCAAGGAGCCGACGCCCGTAACCGGGTATTGCTCGGGGGCCTATGAGAAGGTCGACGCGGTCACGATGTGCTGCTGGGGGCAGGCGCTTCAGCGCGTCGATCCAACCCGCGTGCACGCCGCAACGGTGAACCTTCAGAACTTCTGCACGGGTGGGATCCATCCCGAAGACCGGGTTGCCGTTCGTCTCCTACCTCTGGCTCGAGGGCGGTCAGGGGGCACGGGCATACGCGGACGGCAACTCCTTCTACATGATGATCTTCATCGGCGGCGCCTCAAACCAGCCCAACGAGGTGCTCGAGCGCTGGTATCCGATGTACTACACGAGCACCGAGGCGGAGGTGGACTCGTGCGGAGATGGCCAGTTCCGCGGCGGCTTCGGCCTTAGCCGCAACTTCGACGTATGGGGCGACACGCAGCTGGTCGTGCTCGGCGACCGTGAGCGGGTTCGGACCTCCCGGCCTGGCCGGAGGCACCAACGGCGGCCCGAACATCCTGATCCGCAATCCCGACTCGCCCGAGGAGCAGAACCTCGGCATGTTCACCACCAAGGCCGTGCTCAAGAAGGGGGACCGGGTCTATTTCGCGTCCAACGGTGGCGGCGGGTACGGCCTGCCGTGGAAGCGCCAGCCCGAGGCGGTGCTCGATGATGTCATCGACGAGCTCCTCTCGATCGAGAAGGCAAGGGATGTCTACGGGGTGGCGATCCAGGCGATCGATCCCGACGCGCTGGAATACCGGATCGATCATGACCAGACAAATCGCCTGCGCGCTGAGCTGGCCGCCCAGGACGACCGCCCGCGTGGCCTGGCGCCGTTCGAGGTCAACCCGATGGGCGAGCAGCTCTTCCTCGAGCCGGCCGAGCTGGGAACCGCGGGCGGGGCGCCGCGCTCGCTCTCCGGTCACTCCGACTGAGCGCCCGCTTTGACCAAGCGCTCGATCAATCCAGATGGCATGGCGGCCCCGGTCGGGCCCTATGCGCACGTGGTCAGCGTCCCGCCCGGAGGACGGCTCGTGTATTGCGCCGGTGCGGTGGCGCTCGGCGCCGATGGCCAGGTGGTCGCCGTGGGCGACATCGTCGGGCAGACCCGCCAGGTGATGGAGAACTTGAAACTGGCGCTGCACGAGGCCGGGGCAACATTCGATGACGTCGTCAAAGTCACCAACTACGTCGTCGATGTGAACGACTGGCGCCAGGTGCTGCCCGTGCGCGCCGAGTACCTCAAAGAGCCCTACCCCGCGAGCACCTTCGTCGAGGTGAGCGCTCTGATGTTCCCCGAGTTGCTGATCGAGATCGAGGCGGTAGCGGTCGTCTTCGACGAGGACTGAGGAACCTTCGATCGGTGGCCGCCGAGGATCCCGTCATCATCACAGTGGCGCCGACCGGCCCGCTGACCACCCGCGCCAATCACCCGGAGCTTCCGGTGACCCCGGAGGAGATCGGCCAGGCCGTGGCTGACGCGGCGCACGCGGGCGCTGCCGTGGCTCACGTGCATGCCCGCGACGCCGACGAGCTGCCGACGGCGGACCCGGAGATCTACGCCCGCATCGCAGAGGAGATCCGCCGGCGCTGCGACATCGTCGTCCAGGCCTCGACCGGGGTCGGACTTGAGGTCAGCTGCGAGGACCGGCTCGAGATCATCGCCTCAGGGAATTTGGACGTCAGCATGGCCACGCTGAATCCGGCCTCGATGACCTTCGGCCACGGGACGTTCAGCAACCCGCCCTGGTTCGTCGAGCGCCTGGCGGAGCTGATGAAGGGGCGCGGGATCCAGCCCGAGCTCGAGATCTACGACTTCGGACACGTGGGGCTGTGCACCGACCTGGTGGCACGCGGACTGGTCGAGGGGCCGCTTCAGTTCAGCTTCGTGATGGGGGTCAGGGGCGGGATGCCGGGCGACCCCGCGCTGCTCCCGACGCTGATATCGATGCTCCCGGAGGGGGCGATCTGGCAGGCCATCGGGATCGGGCGCGCGCAGCTCCCGCTGTCCTTCGCGGCGCTCGCCCTGGGTGGGAACATCCGGGTCGGCTTCGAGGACAACGTGTATTTCCACAAGGGTCAGCTCGCCGAGTCAAACGCCCAGTTCGTCCGACGCGCGGTCGAGCTCGTCCACGCCGCCGGGCGCGAGGTGGCGACGCCTGAGTACGTCCGCGCCCGGCTCGGGGTGATGTAGGAAATGTCCGCGGCGATCCTGATCCGCGATGGCCAGATCCTCCGCGCCGACGGCGCCCTGCGCCGCGCAGACGTGCTGATCGAGGACGATACGGTTGTCGCGATCGGGGATCGTCTCGACCCCGGCCAAGCCGAGGTGATCGAGGCGACCGGAATGCTCGCCGTTCCCGGGCTCATCAACTCGCACATGCACTCGGGCGAGAACTTCAATCCGGGCCTGTACGAGAACCTGCCCCTCGACGTCTGGTTCGTCCGCTCGCATCAGGTCACGCGCAGCGAGCCCCCGGCCCGCGAGGCGATCTATACCCGCACGCTGCTCGGAGCCGCGTTGATGCTGCGGAGCGGGACGACGACGGCCGTCGACTTCCTCTACGAGGCCCCCGCGATCACTCTCGAGACGCTCGAGCCGGTGGTTCAGGCTTACAGAGACGCCGGCCTGCGCGCGACGATCCTGCTCGGCGTGGCGGACCTGCCGTTTGCGCAGTCGCTGCCCCTGGACGGCGACGCCGCCGCGGCAGCTGCCAACGAGGCGCCGCCGACGACGTTCGAGTCGATCATGGAGCTCGCGGAGGCGGCGATCGATCGCTTCCACGAGCCCGGCGGACTGATCGGAATCGGACTGGGTCCGTCGGCGCCGCAGCGGTGCTCACGCCGGCTGCTCGAGGCCACGATCGAGCTGGCGCGCCGCCGGGGCGTCGCCTGGCAGACGCACGTGCTCGAGACCAAGACACAGGCGGTGAGCAGCCGTGACTGGCACGGGGAGAGCTTCGTCGAGCTGATGGGCGAGCAGCACCTTCTCGGGCCCGATACCACCCTGGTGCATACGGTCTGGCTGAGCGACCGAGACATCGAGGTGATGGCCTCGCACGACTGCGCCGCCGTGCACTGCCTGCTCTCCAACCTCCGTCTCGGAGACGGCGTGGCCCGGCTTCCGGCGCTTCACCGCGCTGGCGTCCGGGTCGCCCTCGGCACCGACGGGCGGGGCTGCGACGAGACGCTCGACATGTTCGAGCTGGCCAAGATGACCGCCCTCGTCCACAAGGTGCGGGGCGGGGAATACCGGAACTGGGTGAAGGCGGCGCAGGTGCTGCGGATGGCGACCGTGGAGGGGAGCGCCGTGGCCGGACACGGCCAGCGGTTGGGCCGGATCGAGCCGGGGGCGAAGGGCGACATCGTGCTGATGCGGCGGGGCTCGCTGGCCTTCGTACCCGTCAACGACCCGGTGCGGCAGCTCGTGTACGGAGCTCCCAGCCGCGACGTCGACACGGTGATCGTGAACGGCCGCGTGACGGTTCGTCAGGGCGAGCTCGTGGGGGTCGACACCGACTGGTTGATCGACCAGGTCAAGGTCCACGCCCATGAGGCGCTCACGGGAACCGCGAGCCCGGAGTCGCTCGAGCTCGAGCGGATGGTGTCAGACATGTACGCGCGGATGGACGCCCGGCCGCTCGATCTCGACGCCTACCTCAACGCCTGAGTACCGCTGCCTCACCGCGTCGGCGCCGCCCGCGGAGGGACTCGAGGACCTCGGCCAGCGTGGTCAGGCTGTTCAGGTTGTGGCCCGGCAGGAAGTGATCGATGTAGGGCAGCGCGCCGGCCATGCCCTGAGCCAGGGGCTCGTAGCCCGGTTCGCCGGCCAGCGGGTTGACCCAGACGAGCGTGTGCGTCATCCGCCGCAGCCGCTGCATCTCGCGCACCATCGCCGGGATATCTCCGCGCTCCCAGCCGTCGGAGACGATCACGACCACGGCGCCCCGGGTGACGCCGCGCCGCCCCCAATCGTCGTTGAGCACCCTTAGGTTGGCCCCGATGCGGGTGCCGCCCGCCCAGTCTCGGACCACCCGCGTTGCCGCGGCGAGGGCGCGATCGGGGTTGCGGCCCTCGAGCTCATCCGTGACGCGCGTCAGGCGGGTACCGAACGTGAACGCCTCGACGCTGCGCCCCGCCCGGACCGCCGCCTGCATGAACATGATCATCGCCCGGGCGTAGGGCTGCATCGAGCCGGAGACGTCGACAACGAAGACGAGCTTTCTCGGGACCGGGCGGGGGCGGCGCCATGACCGCTCGATCGGATAGCCGTCGGTGCGCATCGCCGCCTTGAGCGTCTTGCGCTTGTCGAACACCGGGCCATCGGCCGCGGTTCGCAAACGGCGCGAGAAGCGCATCGGCACCGCCCGAGCGATTCGCTCCATGAGGCGGAAGGCCTCTCGGAGCTCGGCGTCGCTGTAGCGGGCAAAATCGAGTTCGCGCAGACGCTCGACCGCCGAGAAGCGCAGCCCCGCCTCGCCGAGCACCGGTTCCTCGTCGGAGTCCTGCGCCCGGCTCAATGACTGCGGGCTGAGCTGATCGAGGGTCTGGGGGGGCTGGTCAGCCGCCGGCCGCTCCGGCTCCGCGGATTCCTGGCCGCGGGCGAGGCTTGGTTGATCGATGCCCGCCTGGTCGTAGAAGCGGGCGAACGCGTCGTCGAATGTCTCGAGGTCGGCGCGTCTTGAGACCAGCGTGCAGCGAAGCGCCCAGTAGGTCTCCTCGCGTGACCCGATGTCCACGGCGGCCAGCGCCAGGAGGGCATCCTGAATCCGGCCGGGTCCCACCTCGAGCCCGCCGGCCCGGAGAACCCGTCCGAACCGGGACAGGCGCGTGACGATGAGCGCGCCCGGGCTGGGCTGGTTCACCGGGTGCCAGCCCCGCCGCGCGCGCGTGCCACCCGCTCAGGCAGCCCCTCGTCGCGGATGTGCTCGAGGTCCTCGTGGGTCTTCAGCACCGCGCCCAGCGTCACTCCGACGATCTCCGGCTCGAGCGCCTGCTCCTGCATCGAACACAGCGCCTGGACCCAATCGAGCGTCTCGGCCACGCCCGGAGCCTTGTCCAGAGCCTCGTTGCGCAGTCCGGCGACAAAGGCGGAGGCCTGCGCCGCCAGCTGTTCGGGAACGCCCGGGAGGCGAGCCCGGACGATCTCGATCTCCCGCTCGAGCGACGGGTATCCGATCCAGTGGAACAGGCACCGGCGGCGCAGGGCGTCGTGGAGCTCGCGCGTCCGGTTGGAGGTCAGGATCACCATCGGACGCTGCCGGGCGCGGATGGTTCCGATCTCCGGAATCGTGACCTGGAAGTCGGATAGCAGCTCGAGCAGGAACGCCTCGAACTCATCGTCGGCTCGGTCGATCTCGTCGATCAGCAGCACCGGCGGGCGCGGATCTTCGTTGTCGATCGCCTCCAGCAAGGGCCGGCGCACGATGAAATCCGGGCCGAATACGTCGGTGACGGCGGCTGAGCTCGCGGCGTCGGCCGCCTCGAGCGTCCGGATGTAGAGCATCTGGCGCGCGTAGTTCCAGTCGTAGAGCGCGTGCGAGACATCGATCCCCTCGTAGCACTGGAGCCGGATGAGCCGAGCGTCGAGCATCTCGGACAGCGCCTTGGCGCACTCCGTCTTCCCTACCCCGGCCTCGCCCTCGAGCAGCAGGGGCTTGCCCACCGACAGGGCGACCGAGAGCACGGTGGCCAGTCCGGTGTCAACTAGATAGGCGCGCTCAGCGAGGCGCCGGGCCACCTCGCGTGCGCTCGGGCGCTCAGGACTCACGTCGTCTTGGCGTGGCGGCGGGCGAGCTCATTGGCGCCTGAACACCTCGAACCGGACGAATTTGTCATCGACGTCGATCACCGAGTACGCGATCGAGCGTCCATCAACCGTGAAGTGGCGCTCGTGCAGCCGGGCGAACGGGTCGCCGATCGCCACCGCGAGCTTGGTCGTCTGCTGATCGCGCTTGATCGCAGGTTCGATTTCCACGATCGCGTGGTCGATCGGCTCCCGGCAGTGACGGGCGCTGAAGTCGAACAGCGATGGCGAGAGCTTCCCCCTCGGGGGCTTGGCGATCTCCTCCCAGGGGACGAGATCGCGGATGTAGATGGCCAGCTGGCCGTCGGCAAAGAACAGCTTCTCGGTCAGCATCCCCTCCTCGTGCGGAGCCGAGCCGAACAGCTGACTGAGCTCGGTGCTCACCGGCTCGCGCGCCCAACTGACGTCGACCCTGACCTCGTGCCCCTTCTGGCGCAGGAGCCAGTCGAAGCCGGCAAGCTGCTGGAGCGCCACCAGGTCGGGCCTGACGTGCTGGTTGACCGTCGTGCCGAGCGCTCGCCGGCGGGTGATGATCCCGTCCTGCTCGAGGCTGTGCAGCGCGGTGCGGATCGTCGTCCGACTGACGTTGACCATGCTGGCCAGCTCGTCCTCTGAGGGCAGCCGGCCGCCGTCGAAGCTCTGGCTGAGAATCGCCTGCAGGATCGTGTCGCGAACCTTCGCCGCCAGCGGTCTGTTGTCTAGGCGCTCCAGGGCCAATTTCTCACCGCTCACTGGTCCGCAACCGGTCCCCGCGGCAGGTCGGGCTTTGTATTACGAAAGAGGATAGTCCGCGCGGCCTATTTGGCAGCCTGGAGGTCGCCCGCGGTGTAGATCTTCAGGGTCCCCCCGGCCGCGTTGACGATCTCGAACTGCCCCGGCGAGTTCTGGTACTGGTCGAACGTGACCGGACCCGTGGCCCCGATGTAGGTGATCGGCTTGCCGGCCAGGATCGCCTGCTTGCCCTCGGCGAAGTCATGGACGATCACATGGCCCGACCCGGGATTCGTAACCTTCGGGATGTAGGAGTTCCAGACCACGGGGTTGCCGCTCTTGGCCAGCAGCATGGCCAGGCCCATGATGTTGATGCTGTCCCACGCGGCCTCGGAGAACGAGTCGTTCTCCCACTGGGCGATGGGCTTGGTCACGCTCGCGGCGGCGGCGTGCAGCTGAGACAGCCACAGGTTGTGAGCGGCTCCCGTGGTGGGCGCATAGGGCTGAGCGCCCACGTAGTACTGGGCAAACGCCTGCTGGCCCAACACGCCGCTGACCGCCTTCAGCCACGGCGGCTGGGTCGTTCCGTCGGTGCCGATGATCGGAACGAGGTGGTAGAGCTGCTTGACCTCCGCGAGGTAGGTCGCGGCGCTCTGCGGATCCAGCTCGATGAAGATCGCCTGCGGGTTTCCGGCCGCCATCGCCGAGACCTCGGTGCGGTAGGAAGATTGATCCAGCGCGAGGAGCTGGGCGGTCGTGATCGTGCCACCCAGCTTCTTGAAGCCGGCGGTCACGGTGGGAGCCGAGCCCTGGGCGCCGATGCTCTGCCCAAACACCGACGCCACCCGCGTGTAGCCCTTGTCGTGCGCCCACAGGGCCATCGCGTAACCGACGGCATCGTCGGGGGGGTGATCCGCCAGAAGTACTTGAGCATGTTCCGGCTGTATAGGGCTTGGCCGGAGTCGCTGAACATCGGGATGTTGGCCCGATTGAAGAGCGGGACGGTCGGTGGCGCCTCGTTCGAACCGGGCCCGAGCACACCGACCAGATGGTTGTTGGTGGCGATCAGCGATTCCGCCGCCGGTACCGCGTCAGCCGGATCCCCGCGGTTGTCGACGGCGCTGCACGACGCCTGCTTGTGGTTGAGAATTCCGCCCGCCGCCACGATCGCCTGGGTCGCGGGTGCGCAGCCCGCGATCTGCTCCGGGCCAAAGCTCGCGTCCGGGCCGCTGAAGCTTTGGAAGGCGGCAAAGCTAAGCGGGCTGCTGCTGGTGTCGGCGGCGGTGGACGAGCTGCCGGACCCGGACGAGCTGGCACCCGAGGAGCTTGCACTCGACGAGCTTCCGCACGCGCTGATGGCCACCGCAGCGGCAGCTACTGCCCAGAGCGCGAAAACCTTCTTCATTCAGCGGACCTCAGATGACCAGTATCTGGCGCGGGTTATCGGTTGTCATCGGGCAGATCCCCTCGCCGGCGGAGGGTTTCCCCGCTGTCGGGGAGCTTCAGGAGACCTCCCGGGCCGCCTGACGGAGATCAAACACATGCCGTGCGTTGCCGGCGCGGATGGCGGCCAGCGTCGCCTCATCGGACTCAGTCGCGTCGAGGGTCTCGAAGCTTCGTGACGGATCCCAGAACGGGTAATCGGATCCGAACATGACCCGTTCGGCCCCGACGAGCTCGATCGCCGAACGCAGAGCTGGAGGCCATACGCATACCGAGTCGGTGTAGATGAGACGAAGGTGCTCGCTCGGGTCGACGCTGAGTGACCCCCGCCCGCCAGCGTGGCGTTCGGCCTCATAGTCGATCCGGCCGGCGAGCTGCGGGAGCAGGCTGGCCGCGTGGGCCAGCACGAGGCGGAACTCGGGATGACGCTCGTACAGGCCATCCAGGACCAGGCGCACGGCCGCCGTGGTGGTGTCGAACATGAAGCCGAGGGTCGGTATCAGCGCATAGGCGTCGACGGTCGACGCGGTCAGGGGGAAGGTGGGATGGATGTACAGGGGTGCCCGGAGACGGGCCGCCATGTCGAACACCACCCGTAGCTGCGGCTGATCGAGGTGGCCCCCGGCCACGTTGGAGTAGATCATCGCCCCGTTGAAGCCGGCGCGCATGACCCGCTCGAGCTCGGCCGCCGCGGCGTCCGGTGCCTGCATCGGAAGCGTGGCCAGGGCGCCGAACCGATCGGGGTGCGCGGCCACGAGCTCGGCCAGCTCATCGTTGACCGCGCGGGCCACGGCCGGGCCGTCGGCGGGCGGAAACCAGTCGACGCCCGGGATGTTGATGCTGAGCAGGGCCACGTCGATCCCCTGCTCATCCATCTCCCTGAGCCGCAGCTCCACATCGCCCATGTTCGGCTGCATGGGGTGAATGTTTCCCTTGCCGTACTCGATCTGCCGACCCCGCGGGCCGTCGGAGATCCGGGGCAGCTCAGTCCGTCGCTCCAGAGCGGACACGAGCGACGCGGCCAGGTAGTGGGTGTGGATGTCAATCGTCTGCGCCATGGTGGCCTCCGTCGTTAGTCGGTGAACTCCACGAAGGCGCGCCGCACGCGAGTCACGTTCTGGTTGCACCATCGCATGAACGCCGCCCGCACCGCCTCGGCCGGCGAGTTGCCGTAGACGCCGGTGGCGATCAGGCCCGCGAGCAGGCCGTACTCCTCGCGACTCAGCTCGAGCCCGAGACGCATGGCCGTCGGCGCACGGCGGTAATTCGGCTCGTATTCTGGATCCCGTTGCAGCTCGCGCTCGGCCAGCACGGGAATGTCGCGGAGATCGTCGGCCTTGGCCTGGCTGGCCAGCCGGCCCCAGCGGCTTTCGATCTCGTCCACCAGTGCGGTCGTGCTCGGCGTCGCCTCGAGCACCTCCAGCTTGATCGGCGTGAAGGTGAAGTTGTTGATCCCGACCAGGTCACCGAGGCCGCAGATGACCGCGACGGCGAGGACGTCGAACATGGCCAGTAGGTCGAGTCGCTCGCCCGGCTGCGCCGGGTTCCACTTGAACTGGCGATGGCCGTGCTCGTCGATTGTGGTGGCCATCCACAGGTTGAACGAGTCGTGGACGTCGTCGGGCGTCAGCCGATACTCGCGGATCGCCTCGGCCAGCGAGTCCTGACAGTTGGAGTGGTCGACCAGGCCCCATCCGAGCTCGTCGAGCACGCGATTGCAGCGGTGCCCGACGATGTCGAGCTCGCACGTGTCGGCGATCTCGAGAATGCCGAACATCGGTCGCCCTCGCGGCGCGTTGGTCCAGATGAACTCACCCCGGCGGGGGTCGAAGGACTGGAAGCTGCGGGTGAAGCCACAGTCCAGGAACTCCTTGTAGTCGTGGAGGTTGAAGGCGTTGAAGTCAACGCAGGTCCCTCCCGCGGTCTGCTCGATCCGGAACACCTCGCCACGGCGGACGGGGATCGCCTTGCCGGTGACCGGCTCGAGCGTGTGCTCGTATCGCGGGGGCCCGTACTCGGGACGCGGCGTGCGCAGGGTCTCACGCCGAATGCGACCGCCAACGTACGTCCCGGCCCCCCCGAGGCGGTCCTTGACGTGCTCCAGAACCGCCCAGCGAAGCGCCTGCGCGCGATCCATGTCCGGGACGCGCTCGGCGATCACCCGGTCCAGGAAGCCGATCTGCGTGTCGTAGAGCTCGACGTCGAGCGTGCTCATCGTCGCGGCGTCGCGGTCAAAGGTCCATCAGAGCCTTCCGCTGCGCCCCATCGATGGGGATGTGAGCCCCGTTGATGAAGCTGGCCCGCGGAGACGCGAGAAAGACCACGAGATTGGCGACCTCCTCGGGCTCGCAGATGCGCCCGAGCGGAATGCTGCTGACCGCCAGCTCGTGGGCCCGGGCCTGATCGACGCCCTTGTCGCGGGCGAACGCCCGCTCGAGCCCATCCCAGCGATCCGTGTTCACGGGCCCCGGATTGACAGTGTTGACCCGCACGCCGTAGCGGCCGTATTGCTCAGCCATCGAGGCCGCGAAGTTGAGGTCCGCCGCGTTCGCCGCACCGGCGGTGACCTCCCAGTAGCTCGGCTTCAGCCCGTCGTTGCCGACCACCAGGACGATGCTGCCTCTACCCCGCTCGCGCATGTGCGGAAGCACCGCCTTGCAGGAGCGGACGTAGCCCAGGAACTTGAGCCCCAGGCTGACCGCCCAGTGCTCCTCGGTCAGCTCCTCGATCAATCCACCGGGCGAGGACCCCGCGCACGTGACCAGGATGTCGAGACCGCCGAGCCGCTCGATCGCGTCGTGCGCGACCCGCTCGGCGTCCTCCGGGACGCTCATGTCGCCGGGCAGCGTCAGGATCTGCCTACCCGTCTCACGCGCGAGCGCCTCGGCCGCCGCCGTCAGCCGCTCGGCCTCACGCGCGTTGATCGCAACGTCGCAGCCCTCCTGGGCGAGCAGCCGTGCCGAGGCCAACCCGATCCCTTTGCTGGCGCCCGTAATGAGCGCCGTGGCACCTTTGAGTCCGAGCTCCATTCATTCCTCCTTGTTCGACGACGTTTGGCGCAGCGCGCCGAGGATGTGCTCGCGGGTCAATCGCTCGGCAGCGTCCTGGTCGCGGCGCCGCATCGCCGCCACGAGCTCGCCATGCATCCGGACCGATTCCGCGAGCGGGCGGATCAGTTGCGGCCCGTCCGGTAACGACCTCCACAACAGTCGGAGGAGGGCGAGGAGGATCGGTGATCCGGCCGCCTCGTAGATCTGGAAGTGAAACCGGCGGTTGATCTCGATCGCGGCGGCGGTTCGCTTGCGGTGACGGGCCAGCTCTTCGTGCAACTCGTTCAGCCGCTCCAGCTCGGCCTCGGAGATCCGCGTCGCGGCGAGTCGCGCGGCCAATGATTCCAGCGCCGCGCGGACCTGATAGTTCTCCTCGGTGGCGCCGAACTTGCCCTCGACCACGCTCGACCCGCGGTGAAGGTCGCACCGAACGAGCCCCTCGACTTCGAGTCGTCGCAGCGCCTCCCGCACCGGCGTCGGGCTGACGCCGAAACGAGCTGCGAGGTCGCGCTGGCGCAAGGGAGTCCCGGCTTCGAATTCGCCGGTGATCAGTGCTTCCCGCAGCGCCGCGGTGACGACGTCGCTCTTGCTCTGGTACTCATCGGGCGGATCCAAGCAGGCGGCGTATGGTATATCAAATCTCAAATCACCCACTCAGACACGATGCTTGACGCCGAGGCGGTGCTCCGCGGCGCCCGTCGTCCACTCGTGCTCGGTATGGGTGGGGGAGGCGACATCGTCGGTGCCCTCGCGACCGCCGAGTTCACGCGAATCTACGACGGAGCCGACCCGGTTCTGGGCGGTCTGACGTGGGAGCGCCTACCGATCGATCCAGCTCCGGGACCACGCGCTGCCAGTGAGATCGCCGACGCCGCCGAGCTCGCGCCGGGGATCCTGCTCGCGGGTCCGCGCACCCGGATCCGGGACAGCGGGATCCGGTTCGCCGAATCAAGGATCGCGGCGTTCCTTGGCCGCGACACGCTGCTCGTCGACGTCAATCTTGGCCCGGCAGCGATCGCGGATGGTCTCGCGCTCGCGGTGCAACGCCTGTCCTGCGACCTGATCGTGATGGTGGATGTCGGAGGAGACGTGCTCGCTCATGGCGATGAACCGGGGCTCCGGAGCCCTCTCTGCGACGCGATCATGCTCGCGGCGGCGGCGCGCCTGGCGCAGACCGGGCATCAGGTGCTGCTGGGAGTCTTCGGGGCCGGTTGCGATGGTGAGCTGACGCTCGACGAGGTCCTGGCCAGGATCGCGGAGGTCGCTGCTGCCGGCGGGCTCTGCGGTGCGCGTGGCATCACCGTCGCGATTGCCGAGCGACTCGAGGCAGCCGCCGAACTGGTCCCCACCGAGGCGAGCGTCCTCGCGGTCCGCGCCTTCCGCGGCGCCTCAGGAGCGATCACGATTCGCGGCGGCCGCGCGCGGGTGGAGCTCACGGCGG
Source organism: uncultured Solirubrobacterales bacterium (assembly GCA_963769695.1). Lineage (GTDB taxonomy): Bacteria > Actinomycetota > Thermoleophilia > Solirubrobacterales > Solirubrobacteraceae > Palsa-465. The sequence continues at coordinate 464,002 of CAVYMX010000009.1, forward strand.
CCGCCACACTCACCTTCTACCTCGATGTGGAGGCCACGATGCGCTCCGCCGGGCGCCTGGCCCGGGCGGTTGCCGACGCCGGGAGCCTGAACGAGGCCAACGAAGCGTTGCATCGCCTCGGGGTCCACACCGAGCTGGATCGCGAGCTCGGCGCCGCGGCGGCCGAGGAGCGGCGGCCGCTGTGAAGCTGCTTCCCCCAGGCTCGCATCACGTTTCTCGGTCTTCGGCGGCAAACCGAGGTAGGGTCGTCACGTGAAGGTCGCCTACGAGAAAGGGCTGCATGAGCTCGGCGACGGCCTGTTTGCGTACCTGCAGCCAAACGGCGGCTGGGGCTGGAGCAACGCCGGTTTGATCACCTCGGACGGGACCTCGCTGCTCGTCGACACCCTTTACGACCTGCACCTGACGCAGGAGATGCTGGACGCGATGAGTTCGGTGCTCGAGCGCAATCCGCTTGAGGCGGCGATGAACACGCACTCCAACCCCGACCACTGCTTCGGCAACGAACTGCTGCCGTCAGCCACCGAGCTGTACGCCTCGGCTGCGACGGCGTCGGAGATGAACGACATGTCGCCGGCGTTGCTTCAGACGCTGAAGTCGGCATCGGAGCTTCCACCGGAGGTCTCGGAGTTCGTGCAGCTGGCCTTCGGACCGTTCGACTTCGAAGGCATCACTGTCCGCCTGCCATCTCGCACATTCGAAGGCCGGCTCGATCTGCGGGTGGGTGACCGCGACGTGAGCTTCATCGAGCTCGGTCCGGCTCACACGAGCGGGGACACGATCGTGCACGTTCCCGACGCGGCGGCCGTGTTCACCGGCGATCTGCTGTTCATCGATGGCACGCCGATGATCTGGGCCAGCCTGAGCAACTGGATCGTTGCGTGCGACCGGATCCTCGAATTGGGTGCCCAGGTCCTGGTGCCCGGTCACGGCCCGGTGACCGATGCCTCGGGCGTGCGCGACGTGAGGCGCTACCTCGAGTTCGTCCGAGATGCGGCGCGCGAGCGCTTCGAGGCCGGGATGAGCGCGAGCGACGCCGCGGACGAGATTGACATCTCGGACTTCGCCGACTGGGGTGATCCCGAGCGCCTCGCGGCCAACGTCGTCGCGGCCTACCGTGAGCTCGATCCGACCCGACCGGCGTCGACGCCGGTCGAGCTGTTCATCGAAATGGCCCGCTGGCGTGCCGTCCATTAGCGGCTGATCGGATCGACGCGGTTCGCGCGCCATCCGAGCTCAGGGAGGCGGTCCGCGCGTCATTCGAGCTCAGGGAGGCGGTCCGCGCGTCATCCGAGCTCCGGGCGGGCGAGTGGGGCGCTGATCCAGTCGGACAGGTCGAGACTCCGCTGCAAGCGGGCGAGATGAAGAGCTTCGTCCTCGCGCTCGAAATACTCGTCGAAGATCGCGGCCAGGCCGGCGCGGTGACGGTGGTCGACGAGCTGGAGATAGCCGGCGTGGTAGCCGGGCTCCGGCTCGACGCCGGCCGCGAGCGCCCGGGAGCGCATCCGCTCGTAGCCTGCGAGCGCCTCGGTGGCGCGCTCCGTGCCCTGCCAGCGCTCCGCGATGTATCCGGCGGCGAGCTCGGGAGTGACCTTCTCCAGGCAACGCAGCTGCCGCGAGTCGAACTGCCAATAGATCTGGACGTGGGGAAGCACCGCGTGAGCGTCCTCTCTCCGCGGCCGCCAGTCAGCCTGCGCTCTGAGCAACGTCACGAGATCGATCCGGATCTCCTCTGGTGAAACGCCGTTTGCCATCAGTTCGAAGGCGTTCGTGAAGCACGAGTAACACCGGCTGCACACGTCCTCATCGCCGGTCATCGACCAGCACGAGTACTGCAGGTCGCGCAGGTCGGAGTAGCGCTTGCTGAGCAGGCGCATGATCTGGCACTGGCGCAGTGGGTAGGTGAGCGCGCCGTATCTGATCCCGAGCGGCGCGATCAGCCTCGAAAGCGCCCGCTGCGTTGCCCCCGTGAACATGTAGTGCTTGATCTGGACGATCTGGCCGCCGATCTCGGCGCTTTCCTGCGCCTCCGCCTCGGACGCCAGGTAGACACCTGAAGCGCCACGAGCCACGGCGACGACCAGGGCCGCCGCGAAGTACAGGAGTGTGTCAGTCAGCTCACTTACGGCGACCCGATACCTGTCAGCGGCGAACATGTTGTCCCAGCACCCTCGAAGGTCCGATTCGACCTCAACCAGCTCGAGGCCGCGCCGCGATTGGATCTCGGCCAGCACATCGCGGCGCCGCGCCGTTTCGTGCTCGATGCTCCCCTCCCTCGGCGACGCCACCGACACCAGCAGGGGGGTGAGCCCAAGCTCCTGTAGCAGCGCGGTCTGCGTCAGGCTGTCGCGCCCACCGCTGAAGCACGCGACCACCAACGAGGATTCCGGCACCGGCGCGGGCCACTCGAGCGCGGGGCCGGACTCGACGATCTCGATCCGCCGGCCGATGTCGCTGCCGCCGGCGTGCGCCTCGAGCGTCGCGGTCCCGGCGTCGCACATCCTGAGCCAGAACTCCCGCTCGCCGGGCGCAAGGCGGACCGGGAGCACGACCCGGCAAGGTCGCAACAGCGGCCATTGGCTGTGCAGGCAGATCAGCGCAACGCGCCACCAGACTGCCGCGGGCACCCATTCGAGATCGATCGACGCGGGGAATCGCAGCTCGAACCCGGTCTCGCGGTACAGCGTCGTGGGTGGATCACAACTCCAAGCGAACGACACCGTCTGCCCGTCGATCTCCGGCGTCTGGAGCCGGATCACCTCCATTGGCTTCTCGCCGACCACGCCGCATGGCGCACGGAGCTCGCATTCCGCAACGGCGGGAGCGGGAGCGCCGGGGAGCGCAGCTGGCACATGAGGCGGTTCTCGACCCGGACGAGCGTCTCGTGTCGCTGGTGCAGCCAGTGTGGCTGCTCGCGCCGGCGCGCGGACTGGCGCCTAGCCTGGTTGACGCGGGCGACGAACTGCTCCCGCTCGGGCGCCGGCTGTCCAAGTTCGCGGTCCTGGCGGGTGGTGCAGGCGAGTTCGTCGACTTTGATGTCCCGGTGAACGGCACCTCGGAGGAGGGACCTCGTGCCCGCGAGTATCGGCGGGTCGCCGAGGTTCCCAGGTCTGCCGACGAGCGTCGGATCGTGGCCGAGGGCGCTCGCGTCGGGCAGCGCGGCACGGCTCGACTCAACCCCGGTGCTGATCCCAACCTCCACCATGTGGCAATTCTTTCATCGGGCTCGTAACCTGAAGGTAGCGGGTTCGAATCCCGCCCCCGCTATCAAGAATCGCTGGTAATCGAGGCCTCCAGAGATCGGAGGTTCTCGTCGTTCAAGGGTGTCAAACGCAGATCAAACGTCGATCCTGTCGTAGGCGGTACGGGTCGCACTGTGGCGGACGCGGATGGGCTGAAGCCGGGGCCGCGAGATCATCTGATTACACGAGCGCTTGAGCGGCTGCTCCAGCAGGTCGATGCTGAGTTCCGCGAGGAGGCGGCGCTCGACTCCAGCCGAGGCGCCCGAGCGGCTCGCTCGCCACGCGATGGCCGAGATCGCGCGGCAGCTCGCGCGGCGACGAGAGCGCGGACGACCAGGCCGAGCGGCTCAACGACGCTGCTTCGCGGGATCGTCCCCGACGACGACGATTGGGCTCAGACCGAGATTGTCGTGCCGGCGAGGGTCCTGTCGGGATCAAGCCGCGCTCGCCGCTGGGCGAGCCGGTGGATCTACCGCCGCTGCCGGCGACGCCGTTCAGCCAGAGCGACCTGCTGGTCAACGCCGAGGGACAGCCGAACATCGGCTCCGAGCTGAAGGCGGAGCTGGCGACCGCCGACTCCGTCGATCTGATCTGCGCGTTCGTGATCTGGACCGGCGTCCGGCACCTCCGCGAGTCGCTGGAGGACGTCGTTCGCCGCGGCGGTCGGGTCAGAGTCATCACGACGACCTACATGGGCGCGACCGAGAAGCGCGCCGTCGACGAGCTGTTCGCGCTCGGCGCCGAGATCCGTGTCGCGCTCGACGCGCGGACGACGAAGCTCCACGCCAAGGCATGGCTGCTCGAGCGAGCGAGCGGGCTGACGACCGCGTTCGTCGGCTCCTCGAACCTCTCGCACACGGCGCTGTTCGACGGGCTGGAGTGGAACGTGCGGCTGTCGTCGATGGACGCTGCTGCACGTGATCGATCGCGTGCGGATGATGTTCGAGAGCCACTGGGCGTCGGAGCATTTCGAGCTCTACGACCCGGAGGTGAACGGAGAGGCGCTCGAGCTGGCGCTTGCGGAGCACGACCGCCGATCGCTCGGCGAGGCCTCGACGATCTCGTTCGCCAATCTCGACGTGCGGCCATACCCGCATCAGCAGCGGATGCTCGACGCGCTGATGATCGAACGCGACCGTCACGATCGACATCGAAACCTCGTGGTGGCGGCGACAGGGACCGGCAAGACCGTCGTCGCGGCGCTCGACTACCGCCAGCTCGTCGAGCGGCACGGCGACCTGTCGCTGCTGTTCGTCGCTCACCGCGAAGAGATCCTCAAACAGTCGCTTCGGACTTATCGGGCGGTCCTGCGGCGCGGAGACTTCGGCGAGATCCACGGCGCCGGACGTACGGCCGCGGGGCGCCACGTGTTCGCGATGATCCAGTCGCTCCAGCGATGCGCGCATCTCAGAGATCGCGCCGGATGCGTTCGACGTCGTCGTCGTGGACGAGTTCCACCACGCGGCGGCCGACAGCTATGACCGCCTCCTTAACCACCTTCAGCCCGCGGGAGCTCCTGGGTCTGACGGCAACGCCCGAGCGGCTCGATGGCCGCGACGTCACCGAGTGGTTCGACTACCGGATCGCCGTCGAGCTGCGCCTGTGGGAAGCGATCGACCAGGGCTTCCTCGTGCCGTTCCAGTACTTCGGCGTGGCTGACGGCACCGACCTGCAGTCAGCTCACCTGGCGTCGCGGCGGCTACGCGACCGAGGAGCTCAGCAACCTCCTGACGACGGCGACGACCATCCGAGTGGCGAAGCTGCTGGAGGCGATCCGAGCGGATCGTGCTGGACCCGGGTCGGATGCGTGCGCTCGGCTTCTGCGTCTCGAAGGAGCACGCGCGCTACATGGCCCGGAAGTTCACCGAGGCAGGGCTCGATAGCGTCGCGCTGACCGGCGACGACTCGGGCGAGGTCCGGGATCGAGGGCCTGGCGCGACCTGAAGGACGGCCGGATCCGATGCGTGTTCTCGGTCGAGGTGCTGGGGGAGGGCGTCGACGTGCCCGACGTCGACACGCGTGCTCTTGCTGCGCCCGACGGCATCGGCGACGGTGTTCACGCAGCAGCTGGGCCGCGGGCTGCGCCGCGCGCGCGGCAAGAGCAGCCTCACGGTCATCGACCTCATCGGCCAGCAGCATCGCGAGTTCCGCTTCGAGGACCGGCTCAAGGCGATTCTCGACGCGCGGCGCGGGACGATCCTCGAGCAGGTCGAGGACGAGTTCCCGTTCCTGCCGGCCGGATGCACCGTCGATCTCGACCGCCAGAGCCGGGAGATCATCCTCGACAACCTGAAGTCGGCCGTACGGCGTTCGCGCTGGTCGACGCTGGTCGAGGATCTGAGAGCGGGAGCCGGACGGAATCCGGCTCGCCGAGTTTCTTGCGCAAACACGATCACCGGCTCGAGGACATCTACAAGCAGCGCGCACTCCTGGACGCAGCTGAGGCGCGACGCGCGGCACTCGACGGCCGCGCATCCGATCCCGAATTCGAGCGCGCAGACGCTTCGGGCGCTTGGCCGGATGACCCACGTCGATGATCCCGAGCGGATCGACTTCTACGGCGCGATCCTTGCGCGACGCCGGAGCCGCCGGCCACGGGATCGCTCGACGAGCGCCAGCGGCGGCTTGCTCACGATGCTCGCGTGGGACCTCGGGTCGGGACGGCAGCGCGTTCTCGTCGCTCGACGACTTTCTGCTGGCCTGTGGCTGGAGGACGACGTCCGCGCGAGAGCTGGTCGAGCTGCTCGAGCGTCCTGGACCGCGAATCGACCACGCGCGCGTCGTCCATCGCAGCTCGCGCCCGAGGTGCCGCTGGTCGCTCCACGCGAAGTACACGCGGAGCGACGTGCTTGCAGCGCTCGGCATCGGCGAGGGCGTCAAGCCGCCGCCGTCGCGCGAGGGGCGTCACGTCGACGCCGCGACGAGCGCTATGACGCTTTCTTCGTCGATCTGCGGAAGGCGGAGCGTGACTACTCGCCCACCACGATGTACCGCGACTACGCGATCAACCGCGAGCTGTTCCACTGGGAGTCGCAGTCGACCCAGGCGCCCAACCAGCCGCGCGTCCGTCGCTGGATCGAGCATCAGCAGCGAGGCGGCAACGTCTTGCTATTCGTCCGCGAGAAGAAGCGCTCCGAGCTCGGGACGCAGCCGTTCACGTTCCTCGGGCCGGTGAGTACGTGGACCACCGTGGCGAGCGGCCGGTGGCGTTCACATGGAAGCTCCCCGAGCAGATGCCCGAGGAGCTGTTCGAGGTGGCCGGAGCGTCGCTGCGGCGTAGCTGAGCGGTCGTGTCCAGGCTGTCGGCGCCTCCTGGCCTCATCACGCGGCGTCGCGTGCCGCCTCCACTGTCGGCGCGGATTAGGTCAGCGACGACAGCGGCGGCCGCAGCCTGCATACCCGGGATCACGTGGGCGTACTGCTTGAGCGTGAACGCGGGCGCCTCGTGTCCGAGGCGCTCGCTCACGACCTTGACTGGGACGCCTGCTTTGAGGGCAAGCGTGGCGTGCGTGTGCCTGAGATCGTGGAGCCGGATCGTCCGAAGCCCGGCGCGCTTGACGAGGCGTTCGAACGTCTGGCTCATAACCCGAAAATCGCGGGTTCCAATCGCGTCCCCGCCATAGAAAGCCCAGAGGAGGTCGCCAAGACGCTCGCGGTCGCCGACGGGCCGAGGCAGGCTGCACACGGTCCGACCGAAGCCAGGTCAAGAAAATGCTCGGCCTCGTGAAGCGGCCGCCGGGTGGGTCGCGGGTGCCAACGGGGCCGGCGATCACGAGCGGCTTTGGTGCGCTTGGCGAACCGGCCGTCAAGGATCAGCCAGGGCAGGCCGGCGAAGTGGTCGCCGTGGAGGTGGCTGAGCGCTACCCATCCGATCGCGGCGGGGTCGATGTCGGCTTGCTTGATCGCGATCAGTGTGCTCGCGCCGCAGTCGAGCAGTAGCGGCTCCGGCTCGCCGTCGAGGTGAAGGCAGGCATGAAACCGACCGCCACCGGCAGGGGCGTCTCCGGAGCCGAGGAAAGTGACACGCACGGAAGCCACCGCGGGCTTGGACTCCCGCAAGAACGGGCGGCCGGCTTCAGGCGGGGGCGGCCTGGAGGGCGAGGATGTCGTCCAGCTCGAGCGACAGCCGCGACCAGCTCTCGCCGGCGTCGTCGCTGAGCAGCAGCGTCCCTCCGCGCAGGCCCGCGAGCAACGTGTCGGGTCGCTCGGGCAGCGTGGTCAGCGAGTAGGGCATCCGGCGAAGCTCTGACGCGTCGCCCCAACTGTCGACTGCGGTCCACCCGTCGCCGCGCGAGCGCCACAGCCGGGCCTGCCCGTCACCGTCTCCGTGCGCGGCGAACGGGGAGCGGCTGACCGCCACGTACCACAGGTCGGGGTCGACGGGGTCGATCGCCTGGGCCCAGGCGTAGTGGCGGTCAAGGCCGCCCTCGAACTTGACCCAGCTTTCGCCGCGGTCCTCCGAGCGGGCGATTCCCTGCCCGGCCGCCTCGTAGACGCGCTCTGGCGCGAGCGGATGGGTGAGCAACTGGTGCGCGTCGCTGTGGGCCTGGGGGTTGTGGTCGATCCACGAGGCGCCGCCGTCGAGTGAGCGCATCACGCCGCCGAGCTCGATCCCGACCGCGAGCCAGTCGGGATCGGTCGGGTGAAGCGCGATCGTGCTCACGTGATGGGTCCACGGCCGCGGCGGGAACGACCAGCGCGGCTCGCTGGGCAACTCACGCAGCGCCGGCAGTCGCTGCCAACTGTGACCGCCGTCCTGCGAGCGGTACAGGTTGCTCGGCTCGGTACCGGCGTAGACCACCGAGATGCCCGACTCCGTGTGCGAAGGGGAGACCGCGACCGAGAGGACGCGGCGGTCCTCCAGAGCCGCGCTCGTCGCTACGCCAGCTGCGACCGCCGTCCTGGCTGGAGTACAGACCCTGATCGAGCGTGCCGACGTAGACGCGATCGGGATTGCGCCCGTCGACCGCGAGGCACCGCGCGCCAACTGCGCCGAGCAGCACCTCGGCGTCGCCGGCCAGCGCGCCGCCGAGCTCGAACCGCACCAGGCCATCGCCGGTGAGCGCGAACACGCGCGCTCGCTCAGGCATCGCCATCACTCCCGCTCGCGGGGGTGGCCCGGGCGCGCCGCGCACCGACGGCCCGGTCATAGGAGAGGCGGAACAGCTCGATCACTCCGTCCACACCGTCCGGACCGGCGATCGACGCGGTCACCCAGCCGGAATCCGGCAGGACATGATGCGGTCTCGCGCGGCCGCTCTCGATCAGCTCGTCGCGCACCCGGCGTGGCAAAGGGAGGTCGGCGATCCGATCGCCGTGCAGATGTCCAAGCTCGCGTCGACCCAGCCGGAACTCGACGCCGCCGAAGCGATGCGGTCCGAGTTCGACTCCGGGCCACGATCCGACGGTCGCCGTGATCACCTCAGCCGGGCCCGACCAGCCCCTACTCGTGAGCTGCTTTTTCAACCCTGACATATACGTGCAGGGTAGGGCTGCGGCTGCCCGACAACCAGGGGCAATTAGGCCTAGGACCTCTGAGGAGAGCGATTTGGGCGGCGGCTTGCAGGCTTGGTCGCTGACCGGACGCGAACGTATCTTGGCGCGATGCGCAGTCGCGTCAGCGCGGCGATCGACAGGCAAGTGGCGAACATGATCGTCGCGTGGGCGCGTCGCAGGTGGCCGGCGCTCGGACTCGTGCCCGCGTGTTGGATCCGACCGGCGGTGACGCCGGCAGCGATCCGGCTTCGTCGCCTGGTGTCAACCGCCGCCCTGACGTTGGGCGCGACGACGGGGCTGATCGTTGCGGTGCTCGCGATCCTGACTAGCTGACGCTCGCTCGCTCGCTCGCGGCCGGCCGGCGCACGGTCACGCTCCGAAACGAGTGAGCGGGGCGCGTGCTACAGCCGCTGAACTAGTTCGTCGAACGGCTTGCGGTCGGCTCGGGCGATCCATTCCGCGGGTGAGCGGCGTTGGGGGTCTTGAGGGCGGGCGGGGTAGCCGAACGTGATCACGATCACGGCGCGTTCCTCGTCGCTGAGTCCAAGCAGCCGAGCTGCCTGATCGGGTTTGGCGATGCCGTTCGGGGACGAGCCGACCCCGTCCTCCCAGGCGACGAGCATCATGTTCTGCGCGGCTCGGCCGACGTCGAAGGCGGTGGGGCCGCGTCCCCACGCCACGATCACGACCACGAGCGCGGCGCCGCGCACGTTGTCGGACGCGTAGACGGAGTCCGCCAGTTGCTCGCGCTTGGCGGGATCGGCCACGACGATGAAGCGGCGGGATTGCGTGTTGCGCGAGCTGCCGGCTACCCGGCCGGCCTCGAGGATTCGCTGCTCGACGTCATCGGGGATCGGCCGGTGAGCGTAATCGCGCACCTCACGCTTACTCGCCACCGCCAACAGGACATCCATCCCGCAAGCGTAACCGGCGAGGTTGACCGCGACGCGGTCAGCGCCGGCCCAACGTCACGGCCGCACCGTGTCCCTGAGGCGGTGGTTGCCGGTGCCTATAGTGCTGATCGATGTCCTCCCTGACGACGGCATCTGACCGGATCGAGCAGCTCGCTCAGGACCTGCGCCACCACAAGCGGCTCTACTACTCCGGCGAGCCGGCGATCAGCGACTCCGAGTACGACGCGCTCGAGGACGAGTTCCGGCCCTGATCGCCGAGCATCCGGAGCTGATGCCGGCGGATAACCCGCTGGAGCAGGTCGGCGTTGATCTCGCCGGCGAGCTTTACGCGGACGCTCGCCACGAAGTTCCAATGCTGTCGCTGGAGAAGGCAACCAGCGATGAGGAGCTCGACGGCTTTCTGGGGCGGTTCGCGGGGCAGACGTTCGCGCTGTGGCCGAAGTTCGACGGCCTGTCGCTGTCGGTGCTGTACCGCGGTGGTCGGCTGGCCCGCGCGGCGACGCGCGGCAATGGCGAGGTCGGGCAGGACGTGACCGTGAACGTGCGCGCGGGCGCTGTCCACGGCATGCCCGAGACACTGCCGGAGCGGATCGACTGTGAGGTCCGCGGCGAGGTGGTGATGCTGCGCTCGGACTGGAGTGCCTACAACGAGCGGCACCCGGACAAGCCGCTGGCGAACGCGCGCAGCGCCGCGGCGGGAACGCTGCTGGCCAAGGATCGAGTCAGCGTCGCCCAGCGGCCGGTGAGGTTCTACGCCTTCGACCTGATCCGTCTGGGCGCCGGCGAGGATCAGCGCTCGCTCGCTGATGAGCTCACCGGCCTGGGCTTCTCGGTTGAGGGCTACGCGGAGTCCGGGGAACCGGACGAGATCCGCGCGTACATCCAGCGGATCCTCGACAGCCGGCACGACGTCGACTATGAGCTCGACGGGGTGGTGATCAAGCTCGGCGACCGGGCGGCGTTTGACGCTGCGGGCCAGACCGGGCATCACCCCAAGGGCGCGATCGCGTTCAAGCCGCCGCCTGAGGTCGCGGTGACGCGCCTGCTCGAGGTCGATTGGACGCCCGGCAAGACCGGGCAGCTCACGCCGCGCGGACACGTCGAGCGCGTGTTCGTCTCCGGCGTACACATCGAGCACGTCAGCCTGCACAACCTCGCGGTGCTCGCGGCGCGCGACATCCGGGTCGGCGACCGGGTCTACATCCTCAGACGCGGCGACGTGATCCCGTTCGTCTCCGGCGTCGTTGACCCGGCCGAGCGCGACGGGACCGAGCGGGTGATCGAGCCGCCGACCGCGTGCCCGTCCTGCGGCGGGCCGCTGGCGATTGTCGGTGAGTCGAAGGTCGTCGTGTGCGAGAACAGCCAGGGATGTCCCTCGCAGCGCCTGCGTCGGCTGATCCACTGGTGCTCGCGAGCGGGCGCGGACGTCGAAGGTCTCTCCGAAGCGCGGCTCGAACAGCTGATCGGCGCCGGCCTGGTGTCCACGCCGTCGGACATATATCGCCTCAACTACGAGACGCTGATGCCGGACGGCAAGGCACGGTTCGAGGGGTGGGGCGAGCGCTCGGTCGCCAACCTCCTGGCGGGAATCGAGAAGAGCAAGGCCGTCGGCCTGCGCCGGGCGATCGTCGGCTGGTCGATCCCGCTGACCTCCGAGGGCACGGCCAAGCGCATCTGCCGGCACGGCTACGAGTCGATCGAGCAGCTGCAGGCCGCGACCGTGGAGGAGCTCTGCGAGGTCGAGGACGTCGGACCGATCGTCGCCCAAGCGCTGCGCGAGTTTCTCGACCAGCCCGCCACCCGGGCCGAGGTCACGGCATTGCGGGAGCTCGGCGTCAGCCTCGACGTCCGGGAGGAGGACCGCCCGATCCAGGCCTCCGCCGACTCCCCGTTCGCCGGCAAGACCGTGGTGATCACCGGCACGCTCTCGGTCGAGCGCAAAGAGTTCCAGGCATTGCTTGAAGCCGCCGGCGCGAAAGCCTCAGGCTCGGTGTCGGCCAAGACCGATTACGTCGTCGCGGGAGGAGTCCGCCGGCTCGAAGCTGAAGAAAGCGGAGAGCCTCGGCGTCGCCGTCCTCACCGAGGACGAGGCGCGCGCACTGCTCGCCGAATAGGACCAGGCCCCGCCGGTCCGAGGCGCTGACCCATCCTCAGCCATTCTCGGGCGTTCTAAGGCCCGGCCATTTCGGGGGTTCGGAACCATCGCACTACCCCGCCCGAGGGCCTGCTGCGGCCTTAGGACGCGTACGACGCCTTTTCAGTAAAGACTCAGTGTTTAGTAGAGGGTTAGATTCAGCCGCTTTGCGCCCATTCTCAGCCGATCTGAGGCCCTCAGGAAGCCTCTTTTACGCTCTCAGACGGCTCAAATCTGCCCTCACCCTTCGATCGACCCTGAGACTGGCGCCGCAAGTGGTCCGCAGAAACGCTCGGACCGCGCCCGGGACGACTCGCAGGCCATAAGGCTGCGGGTAGCCTAGGCCGTCGATGATCGGGCAATCCGGCGTGGATGGAACCAGCGGCGTCGTCGTGCTCGGCATGAGCCGCAGTGGCACGAGTGCCGTCACGAGCATGTTCGTCCGGGCGGGCTTCCACGCTGGACCGGATTCCGAGCTCATCTCCGCCAACCATGCCAATCCGCGCGGATACTTCGAGCGTCGCGAGATCGTCGAGCTGAACGACGAAATCCTCGGTGAGGCGGGTGCGACGTGGTTCCGGCCGCCGCCGTCCGCATCCGAATACGAGCCAGGCGAGGGGCATCGCGACCGTGCCCGAGCCGCGCTCGAGCGACTGCTCGACGAGGCGGCGCCGGCGCCGGTCGTGCTCAAAGACCCTCGGATCGGTCTGCTGCTCGATTTCTGGCTGCCGCTGCTTGGCGCACGTCTCGCACCCGTCCTCGTGATCCGCGACCCACTTGAGGTGGCGCGATCCGTCGCCGCGCGCGACGGGACGCCGCTCCCATTCGCGATCGCCGCCTGGGAGCTGCATCTGATCGGATTGCTCCGTCGGCTGCGCGATGCGCCCGTCACGGTCGCGCCGTACCCCGCCGCCGGATCGCCGCCCGTGGCCGAGCGTGTCGTGACTGACGCGGCCGCGGCGCTCGCGCCAGAGCACCGCAGGCGCATCGACCCCGCCGCTGCGGCGGCCGCGTTCGACCCGCGGACGGGACGAGCAGATGACGGCGCCGGCGAGCTCACCCACGCGGGCGAGCTCACCCACGCCGACGTGCTGACACCCCGGCAGCTGGCTCTGTGGGAATGGCTCGCGTTGCTCGCACCCGGGACGCAGACGCTCGACGCGCCCGAGGAGCTGCTCCGCGACCGCCCAGCCGCGTGGGCGCTCGTCGACGCTGAGCGCGATCGGCGCGACGCGCTCCAGCGGATCGCCGTCCAGGACAAGCTGCTCACGGCCGAAGCGCGGGAGGTGGCACGGCTGCGGGAGCTCGTGCGCGACGAGCAGGATCGTATGCACGGCGAGCTCGACGCCGCGCGCACCGCGCTGCGCGAGCAGGAAGAGAGGAACGAGCGCGAGGTGGAGCGGTTGCGGAAGCTCGTTCGCAGCGAGCAGGCACGGCTCGAGGCCGAGCTACAGGAGGTCCGAGCCGCCGCGGAGGCCGCGATGATCCGCGACGAATCGTGATCCTCGTTCGACCCCGAGCTTGGTGGTACAGCAAGGTCCCGCTGTCGATCACGCTTGTCCTCCTGCTGCTGGACGGAGGCCCGCTGTCGGCGCACGCCGTCGCGGTCTTGCTGTTCGTGCCGCTGGCCGTATGCGCGATGGGCAACTACGGCTACGCCATCAACGACTTGCTCGATGTCGAGGAGGACGCGCAGGTCGGCCGGTCACAACGCCGCCGCCGAACACGGTCGACGCCACGTGGCGCTGATCGCGCTCGGCTCGGCGCTCGCCGCGGTGCTGTTCGCGAGTGATCGCAGCCGGTCGTGTCGGGGCGCTCGTGACCGCACTGGAGCTATGTCTGCCGCTGATCTATTCCGTGCCACCGATGCGCCTCAAGGAGCGCGGTTGGCTGGGTGCGGCGTCGGATGGGCTCGCCGCCCACGTGTACCCCGCCGTGCTCGCGCTACTCGCCGTCGGTGAGTGGAACGTCCGCTCCGTCGCGCCGGCCCTGGCGGTTTGCATCATCGCCTGGGCGGCGGCCGCCGGGTTGCGCGGCATCCTCTCCCACCAGCTCCAGAGTGCCGACGGGGATCGGCGAGCGGGGCTGACGACGGTCGTCCACGACCTCGGAGCGGCACGGCTCGAGACGTTCACCATCGGTGTCGTGCTCCCGGTCGAGGCGGCCGCGTTCGGAGCGGCACTCGTGCTGGCCGACACCGGCCCGCTGCTGTGGGGCGTGGTGGTCGTCTATCTCGCCTACGAGGCGTTCAAGACCGCGCACGGCGGCTTCACGGTCACGACGTTCCGGCCCCAAGGCCAGCGCTACCTGCCGCTCGTGGAGGAGAGTTTCTACAAGGCGTGGGGTCCGCTCGCGCTCGCGTGCGATGCGGCTCGCCACGACATCCGCTGGCTGCTCGTGGTCCCCGCGTACGCACTCGCGTTCCACCTGCACATGCTGATCGAGTGGCGGCGGCTGGCGGCCGTGCGTGACGCGGTCACGTCCAGGGCACTGGCCGTCCGTTCCAGTGGACGATCCTGACGTCGGGGAGCGCCGCTCGGAGCCGGGCGAGCAGCCCGTCGTCCCACGTCAGTAGCTCCGGCGGGAGGCCCGTGTGTCCGATCGGCAGGTTCCATGCCGCAGCGCACACGCGGTGTTCGAGTCCGAGCGCCTGGATCGCCCAGATCAATGCCCCCTGGTCGTGCCAAGCGATCGCCTCCCGGACGGTACGGTCGCGCGCGGCGGCGGCGACCGGACGGATGTAGGCGCCGAGCACTGCGTCGTCGCGTCCGCGCCGCCATGCGGACACGCCGCCGTTGACGCCCGGCCGAGTCGGATCGAAGTCGCGCTCGATCGGCAACTGCCGGTAGAGCTCGGGGCGGTTCGGCGTCGCCTCCGGAGCGTGCGTCTCCGGTGTGAACACCGGACCGTCGTCGAGCAACTCGAATAGCTCCTGAAGCCCGCGTAGCACGAGCACATCGCAGTCAAGCCAAACCACATTGTCCAGCGGCGCTGCCCGGATCAGCAGCGGGCAGATCCATAGCGGCCAGATGCGCTTGCCGGGCTTTGCGAGCGGGGTGTCGTCGCACGTGGCGTCGATGAGCTCATCGATCAGCGGGTCGGCCGGCAGCTCGAGCACTCGCAGGTTCGTCAGTCGCGCCGCCTGCGCCCGCTGATCGGCGCTCAGACCGAGGTCGTAGCAGAGCACCTCGTACGGTGCGCAACGCTGAACGGACGCGTGCAGAGCGAGAAGACCTGGGAAGTAGTGCGCGTCGCAGGCGGTGACGACGCCTCGCTGTGCCGGTACCGCCGCGTGCACTTCCCTCACCCGGCGTGGGCGCGCTTGCGGCTGGCCACGAGCGCCGGCCGACGGCCCATCAACTCGTTGCCCGGCGGATAGCGGATGGTCTCAATTCCCTCGAAGTGGCGAGCAAGCTCGTCTCGCAGCCACGCGACGCTCGGCGAGATGAGATGCCGGTGGGCTTTGCCCGTCTCCTCGAAGAAGCTCCACACGATCCCGGTGATCCTGATCTCACCGGGAGACTCGACGATGGGTCCGTACGGTATGCGGTCGGGCAGCTCTATGCGGGCGACCAGATCCGGATCGGCCACCGGCAAGAAACACGTGCCGCCGGGGGCCGTCCAGGCGGCTAGGTTGGCGATCACCTGTGAGATCTCATCGACGCTGTCGACCATGCCGTAGGCGTACCACATGCACGAGACGAGGTCGAATCGATCGTTCCACTCCGGCAGCGGCTCACGGAAGTCGTGGCGGCGAAGCTCGATCCCCGGATTACACTCACGTGCGACCTCGAGCATCGCCGGTGAAAGGTCGAGGCCGGCTCGATCGAACTCCGGAAACCGGGCGAGGAAGTAGCCGGTCCCGCAGGCCGCGTCGAGCCAGCGCGCGCCTGGCGCGAGCATCGAACGGATCAGCTCGAGCTCGTGGCGCGTGTCCGGCTCGTGCGGGAACTTCTCGAGGAAGTTCCGATCGTACGACGAGGCGTATTCGCGGTCGTACAGGCGCATCAGCTCGTCGGGTCTCATCGGAAGACCCCGGGCTGCGCATCGATCCCGAGCCGATCAAGCGCCTGCACCAGGCGAGTGTCGTGCACCAACTCGCCTGAGGCGAGGCCGCGGACGATCTCGGCCTCCGACCGGCACTCCGCGGTAAAGATCACGTCGAGCTCACCCCGGCGGTAGCGCTCGTACAGCTCCCGCCAGGTACCCCCGATTCCGAGATCGAGCTCGGTGTTCCGCGCATACGCGGCGCCCCCCTTGGCGATCTTGTTCGCGAATTGCTCTGGGGAGCGCAGCGGGAAGTGGAGGATCGTGATCGGGGCGGGCAGAGCGGCCAGGCGGGCGCCCCCGGCCGCCACGCCGTGGTTGCCCTGCAACACCGTGATGTCGCGGCGGCCGCGGTGCGCGACCTTCGCCGGGAGCGGCTGGCCGAGCAGGTTGGTCGAGACCGCATGGCGCACGTCCATGCGCCGCCAGAACGGCTCGCCGGTGTCCGGTCGGGGCAGGAAGTTTGTGCGATCGGCCGAGATCGCGATCGCGCTCGGATCGATGGCACCGAGCGCGTCCTTGAGCGATCCGGTCGCCGGGCACCAGAACTCATCGGCATCGCAGTTGATCACCCAGTCGGCCCGGACGTCGGTCGCCGCGCGGCGAGCCATCTCCGTCACCCACCGTCCTTGTGCGTAATCGTCGGCGGGCTGAGCGAAGAGCCGCAGCACACCCGCCCGCTCGTACTCTTTGGCGATCGCGGTCGTCCCGTCGACCGAGAGATTGTCCATCACGATGAACTCGTCGACGCCGTGCGCGAGATGAAACTCGAGGTTCTCGCGCAGGATGTCCGCCTCGTCGCGGACGAGCAGCGTCATGAGCAGTTTCATCAGGCTGGTCGGGTGGCGCTCAGCAGCTCCCGCAGCCGGGTGGCCATCACCGCGGGGGAGCCACTGGCGAGCATCAGTTTTCGCCCGGCGTCTGACAGCCGCTCCCACAGCGCGTCGTCGCATACGACTTGCACAGTGCGGACCGCGAGCTCCTCGACGCTGCGCCCGATCAGCACCTCGACACCGTCTGTCGCGTCGAGGCCCTCGGCGCCGGTCGGTGTCGTCACAACGGGCAGCCCCTCGGCGAGCGCCTGGGTGATCTTGCCCTTCAGTCCGGCGCCGTAGCGGAGCGGGGCGAGCAGCGCGCGCGCACCGTCAAGCACGAGAGTGAGATCCTCGACCCAGCCACGAACCTCGATCCGCGACGACGCGAGCGCCGCGAGCTCCGGCGGGGGGTCGGCCCCGACAATCGTCAGGACGAGCTCGGGCAGCTCGCGCCAGAGGCGCGGCATGACCTCGGTCGCGAGCAGCAGCGCTGCGTCGACATTCGGGGGGTGGCGATAGGCGCCCACGAACACGATCCCGCTGCGCTGGGAGGCCGGCGGGACAGTCGTGCGGATCTGGTTGCCAATCGGTAGCACGTGGACGGTCGTCCCGGGTACGTCCTCGCGCACCCGGGCCGCTTCCGCTTCCGTGACGACGATGGTCCCGTCGGTCGCCCGCATCAGCCCATGCTCGAGTTCCCGCATCGCAAAGGCGCGCGGGGACAGGACGGGCTCGTCGCGCCCGGCAGCAATCGCCGCGTGTCGCGCGTGGCGCAGCCAATGGAGATCGACGGTGTCGTAGAGCACCGTCGCCTGGGGCGCGAGCGCTCGGATCGAATCGAGCCAGCGCGCCGCCGGCTGGGGCCGGCTCAGAAAGACGAGGTCAAGGTCGGGCCCGATCCGCCGGAGCGTCGCGTCCATGTCGACTCCGTAGAGCACCTCGATGCCGGCGTTCTCAAGCAGACGCGTGTATGGCTGCAGCGCGGCAAGATTGTCGGGCAGCAGGGTGACACGACATCCGAGCGCGCGCAGCGAGCCGAGGATCTCGCGCATGCGCACCGACCCGGCGTCCTGGTCCCAGGTAGGGACGGTGTGGTCGACCACCAGGACGCGCGGCCCGGCGGCTCGATCGGCCGCCACCCACCATCGGCTGAGGTCGTTCTCTCGGTGCTCGATCTGAAGCTGCTCGCGCCACTTCTCAGCGAACCGCGGCCGGTTGGCGGTCTGGTTGCGCTTGTGGCCGGTTGACTCGTCCGTCCCGGCGGTCGAGCCTTCGAAGTGGATGACCTCCGCTCGGGGCTCGTAGATCGTCCGCCACCCCCGTGCGCGCGCCGCGAAACAGAGATCGGCGTCCTCGTAGTACATCGGCTCGAAGCGCTTGTCGAAGCCTCCAAGCTCTTGCCACACCTCGTTCCTGACCAGCAGAGCAGCTGCCGATCCGTAGTCGACCTCCCGGCGGTAGGAGGCATGGCACGAGCCGGCTGGTTCGCCGCGCAGGTAGTTCGCGCCGGTCGCGTCGCGCCAGATGATCGCGCCCGCCTCCGAGATCATCCCGTCCGGGGACAGGTACTTCGGTGTGACGATTCCCACATCGCTCCGTGACTCGGCGCACTCGAGCATGGCCTCGAGCCACCCCGGCCGCACCGCGATGTCGTTGTTGCACAGCACGATCCACTCACCGCGCGCACGCGCAGCGCCGGCGGTGATGCTGCGCTGGTAGCCAAGGTTCTCGCGGTTGCGAACGATCCGGGCCCCCTCGACAGCGTCAAGCAGGATGCGGGTCGCCGGGTCTGCGGCATCCTCGACGATGATCATCTCGTACTCCGGAAACGGGGTATGGACGAGGATCGACTCCAGCGCGCCACGGGTGAGGTCGGCGCAGGCATGGACCGGCATCACAATCGACACCACCGGCGTTGCCACCTCGGTGAACACGAGCGGCATCTCCTGCGGCACGCACGCGGCGGTTCCCGCAGGCAGCTGCGACATCGGCGCAACGCCGCCGCGCACCAGGAGCGGCTCGGCGGCAATCGGCGAGAGCTCCGTGCCGTCGGAGACGAGCCTCACGTCCATGCGCCGGCCGACTGCGCGCAGCCCGGCCTGGATCCCCCTCACCGGCGCCGAGTGCTCGCCGCCAAAGCTGTCGAACAGTCGCCGGCGCGCCCGCAGGAAGAGCTGCCAGCTCACCGACCCCTCGGTCCGGCGCAGGACGCGGTGCGCGGCGTCAAGCTCGCCGCGTGCGGCGTCGAGCGCCGCGGTCGCGGTGTCGAGCGCCGCTCTCGCTGCGTCGAGCGCTGCGCACAGCTCGCTCTCACGCCGGTCACGGTCCCCTACCTGCTCAGCCAGGCGCGCACTGAGCAACTCGATCGTGCTTTGGTCCGCGAGCAGGCGTGCGGTCCGCAACGCAGCCGCCCGCTCACTGCGAGCCAGCTCGTCGGTCCGTATCTCGAGGTCGCGCAGGACAAGCGCGAGCTCGCGTTCGCGTTCAGCGACGTCCGCACGGAGTTCGGCGGCTTGCGCACGATGCTGGGCGAACTCGCTCGTTGCGTCTGGATCTTGCAAGCGGATCATCGCGCGGAGCATGGACATCCGAGCCGATCTTCTCAGACGCCCCTGCCGGATCCAATCGGAGCGCAGTACTAAGAGCCTGACGGGCCGCCGGACGACGACGCCCGGCAGCCGGAGCCGTCCGCCCCCACTCCTAGCCTGTCGCAGGGATGTCCGGTCCAGCCATCGTTCAGAGCGACCGCAGCGTGCTGCTCGAGGTTGCACATCCCGACTTCGAACGCGCCCGGGCCGCGTTGGCGCGGTTCGCGGAGCTCGAGAAGAGTCCAGAGCACGTCCACACCTACCGGATCTCGGCCGTGTCATTGTGGAACGCGGCAGCTACGGGCCTCCGCGCCGATGACATCGCGGCGACGCTCGTCGAGCTCTCACGCTACGACGTGCCCCAGGCGGTGCTCGCCGATGTGCGCGATCTGTGCGCGCGCTACGGCCGACTACGACTGGTCGAGGGCGAGGCCGGACTGCTCCGCTTGGTATGCGACGAGCCGGCGCTGCTCGCAGAGGTGGCGCGCGCGGACCCAGTCGCGAAGCTGCTGCGCGGACGGCCGCGGCCGACCGAGGCCACGCTGGCCGCGCCGGCGCGCGGACCTCTGAAGCAGGCGTTGATCGAACTCGGATGGCCGATCGAGGACCTGGCGCCTTACGAGGATGGAGATGCGCTCGCCGTGGCGCTTCGCGACACGCTCGAGGTCCGTCCCTATCAGCAGCAGGCCGTGGCTGCCTGGGAGGCGGCCGGGGCCGGGGTCGTGGTGCTGCCGTGTGGCTCGGGCAAGACCATCGTCGGTCTGGCGGCGATCGCGGGACAAGCTTGCGAGACGCTGATCGTGACGAGCAACTCGGCGTCACTCGCGCAGTGGCGGCAGGAGCTCGAGGCACGCACCACGATCGCGCCGGAGGCGATCGGCGAGTACTCAAGTCAGGCGAAGGAGATCCGGCCGATCACGCTGACGACCTACCAGATGCTCACGCACCGGCCGAGGCGGGATGCGGGGTTCCCGCATCTGGATCTGTTCGAGCGGCGCGAGTGGGGGCTGGTGATCTACGACGAGGTACACCTGCTGCCCGCGCCGGTGTTCCGCGCGACAGCGCGGATTCAGGCACGGCGACGGCTCGGGTTGACGGCGACGCTGATCCGCGAGGACGGTGGCGAGCCACTCGTCTTCTCGCTGGTCGGCCCCAAGCGCTACGACATGGCTTGGCGTGAGCTCGAGGACGCGGGTTGGATTGCCAGCGCGGAGTGCACCGAGGTGCGCGTCCCGCTTGCCGCTCAGGCCCGGATGGAGTACGCGCTCGCCGACGAACGGGAACGGTTCGGCCTCGCGAGCCGGAACGCGGCGAAGGATGAACTCGTCGACGTCATTCTCGAGCGCCACCCAAATGCGCAGGCGCTAGTGATCGGATACTTCGTCGGCCAGCTCGCGCGGGTCGCGAAGCAACTGGGTGCGCCACTGATTACCGGTAAAACGCCGCGCCACGAGCGCGAGCGGCTGTATGCGCGGTTTCGGGCCGGCGAGGTGGCGGTGCTGTGCGTGAGCAAGGTCGCGAATTTCGCGCTCGACCTACCGTCGGCGAGCGTTGCGGTTGAGGTTTCTGGGACGTTCGGCTCACGCCAGGAGGAGGCGCAGCGGCTCGGTCGCCTCCTGCGCCCAAAACCGGGCGAGAACCGTGCCTGGTTCTACGCGCTCGTCTCGCGCGACACGATCGAGCAGGACTACGCGCATCGCCGGCAACTGTTCCTGGCCGAGCAGGGATACCGCTACACGGTGCTGGCTCCTGAGGAGCTCACGGGAGCCCCGATGTGGCGGGCAGCGTGAGCCAGCAGGGCGTCGCTGAGCTGCTGGCGTCCGCCTCCGTCGCGCACCGGCGGGCCGTGGCGAGCGAGCTCGGACTCGCGCCCGAGGCACCGGCGGACGAGATCGCCACGACGCTTCGCGACCGCGAACGGATCGCCGCGATCGTCGGCGGGCTCTCACCGGATGCGCGCCGCCTCGCTGCCGAGGCAGCGTTTCTCGGCGAAGTGAGCGTGCACGAGAGCTGGGGTGGTCGATCGAGCGATGCCGCCTGCGAACTGGAGCGCTTCGGGCTTGCGTTTGCGTTCAAGCACTCCTACCTGGTCGAGTACCGCGTGCCCCGCGAACTGCATCAGCTGATTGCCGATGCGCTAGCGGCTCCCTTTGCCCGCGATCTCGCCGCTGCCCGGCCGGCGCGGATCCTCGCAGCGCCGCTGCAGCTCGCGCAGGACATGGCGACCCTGTGGGCCTACCTCGCGCGCGCGCCGGTCCGGGTCAAGACTGACGGCGTCGTCTATCAGCGCGACGTGCCGAAGCTGTTCGATGCGCTTCCGCCACTCGAGCTCGACGATCCGCAGCGCGTGATGGAGGGACCGCGTCTGAGCTTCGTCCTGGCGCTCCTGCGCGAGGAGCGCCTTGTACGCGTGCGGGTCGATGATCGCCCGGGCGCCGGCGGTCGACGCGAGCTGGTGCCCGTCGGGGACCCCGTGGCGCTGCTCGCGGCGGACCCCGCGTGGCTCCGCGCGCGGCTAGCGAGCTATGCCTGCCACCCGGTAATGGGTGCGCCGGCGCTCGCGCTCGCGAACGCGCTCGCGCCCGGCGCGACGGTCGAGCTCACGAGCTTCGGTGCGGCGCTGCGGGCGCTGTGCGACGAAACCGGTGTCGGTGTCCCGCAGGCGGGCGACTTCGCCCTCGCCCTCCGCGGACTGCACTTCGCGTGGCTCGCCGGAGCGGTCTCCCTCGGGCTTCACGAGGACGGCAGGCCGACTGCCGTGCGAGCCGAGCCGGCCGCCATCGGGACTCCCGGCCGTATCGTCTGCCAGGCGAACTTCGAGCTGATCGCACTGTCGCCACCGACGCCGTCCGAGCGTCTTGTGCTCGCGCTCACGTGCGAGCCCGTGCCGGAGCAGGCGCATGTCTTTCGGCTCACGCGCAAGTCGGTCCGCGTGGCACAGCGTTGCGGTGTGCTCGCCGGAGGCGTGACCGCTGCCCTC
Source organism: uncultured Solirubrobacterales bacterium (assembly GCA_963769695.1). GTDB lineage: Bacteria > Actinomycetota > Thermoleophilia > Solirubrobacterales > Solirubrobacteraceae > Palsa-465. The sequence continues at coordinate 486,218 of CAVYMX010000009.1, forward strand.
GAGCGGCTCGTGGGTGAACTGCCGCAGAACGTGGCTCGCTCGCTCGCCGACTGGACAGCCTCGGTGCGACGGCCGCTGCGACTGCGGACCGCGATGCTGCTCGACACCGGGGACACCGGCACGGCCGAGGCCCTGCTCTCGGGCGAGTTCGCGGCGCACGTGGTCGAGCGTCTCGGCCCCTCGCAACTCGCGATCCGCGCCGCCGACGCCAAGATCGCGGAGGCCGCATTGCGACAGGCAGGTTACGAGCTCGACGCGGGCATCGACCGCGTGTCCGGGCGCTTCAGCGAGCGCGAGCCGGTGCACACGCAGGCTGAGCAGATCTGGGAACCTGAGTCGGTTGACGACCCCCCCGAACTGAAGCAGGTCTCGACGCTGCCCAAGGCTGGCCGGCAGCTAACGGCTGTACCCTCGACAGTGCCATCACGCTATGGCGCCGCCGACGAGGAGGATCCGGTCGAAGTGGTCCTCGATGCGATCGAGCGCGGCACCGACGTGTTGATTGTGTACGCCGGGGCCCGTGGCATGACGCAGCGCCAGATCACGCCGTACGAGCTGGAGGGGGCAGCTGTCCATGCCTATTGCCACCTGCGCGGCGATGAGCGGTCGTTCTGGCTCGCGTCGATCCAAGAGGCCGTCGCATTCGACTAACGCCACAGGTCGCCCGCCTGGACAAGTATTGCACTGCTATTGCTAGTGAAGCTGTGAGAATTCTCCCGCACAACTAGCGGTGAATAATCCCTTGACAGGGGGATTCGGCGCGCGTAGCGTCGTCCGCGTTTGGGTGGGGCATCCGGCGCCGTGGTCAGGTTGGAAGATCGATTGACTGCACCAAGACGACCCACGTCTCAGAAGCGCAAGAGCATCCGATCGCACGAAGGCGCCGCCGCTCCTCAGCGGCATCGGTTGACGCTGTTTGAGTCAGGGACCCTCCGGGTGGGCGCAATCGCCACCGGAATGCTCGCGATCGTCACACTCATCTTCTTTGCGACGGACCGACTGTCATTCCTGCACCACCACACACCGGCCGAGATGGGCGCGACGCTGACCGATCTCACCGTCTCGCCTCCAGTGACCATCGCCCAATACCTTGAGCGAACCCAGCTGCAGCCGTCGCCTGCGAGCCTCACGCTGCCGCCCGCAGGCATCGGCGGGCTTCGGCGTCCAGGGACGGTCGAGTATGTCGCGCAGCGCATCGGTCCGACCACTTCTGCAACCAGCGCGGCCTCCGCCCCGAGCGTCTCGTCAGTGAGTCAATCCTCTCCGATTGGTCGCCCGCCATCGGTGACGACGTCCCCGACCGGCGGTGCCGGGCCACCGGCCACGTCCGGCACGCCGTCCACGTCTACCACCTCGACCACGTCCGCCCCGTCCACCACGAGCGCTTCACGCGGCCCGCTCGTGCGGGGAAAGCTGACGCCCCCCACCGGGCCGATCAGGCATACAACCACCACGACGACCGCCAGCGGCGCCACCCCCAGCCAGCTGAGTGTTCTTTCACTCGCCTCCGTCGCGACAGGCCCGGTCACGCACCAGCCTGCGACCACACTCACCCTTTCGAAGGTGAGCACCCTGTTTGCGAACCACGTGACCGTGAACAGGGCCATAATCGTGCTGTGCAAGGCCGGGGTGCTCCCGAGCGGCGCGCTGTGTCCGGCTGCCGACGTGAACACAGGCGGCACTGCGGCAGGGCCTGGCGTCGCTCGAGCCGGCGGAGGGCCCGACGGGGCGATATCCGAGGCCGATGCGGAGGCCATACTCACCGTCTTCCGCCATACGCGAATGGTGGCCGGCGCGCCTGTCGGTGTGATCGTCAATTTCCACGTCACGGTGAACGGGTACGTCGGCAAGCCCGTCACTGTGCGCTGGTCGCTGTGGTCGCTGCAGAATGGCTCCGGCCGCGTTACTCAGCTGCCAGAACAGTGGCTCGTGAATCGACCCGTTGACACTCTGATCGAGCAGGCCGACTCCGATAGCGCCAGCCCCGAATTCTGGATCCCGCTTCCGACCGAGTCGGGTCGCTTTGAAGTCGAGATCGCCGCATATACGGCGAGCGGCGAACGTCTCGCCGACGAGTTCACCCCGCCGTTCAGCTGAGCCGGAACTGTTCGCGTTCCTGATGCGCTCGATCGAGCCCGGCCGGCGCGAGCGCCGCTGCTCAGCGGGTCCCGACGACCACTTTGCCCTTGTGAGTGAGCGCGACGCACAGGCGCGCCGTCGCGCACGAGAGCGACTCGATCGGATCGTTGGGAGCGATGCTCTGGGAGATCCAGGCACTCGCGCCGCCGGTCGGGTTGGTGGAGCTTTCGACGTCGCCCGAGTCGTCACCGAGGATGCAGAACGTGGCCGACGCGCACGCGACCGCGTTGATCGAGACGTTGTTGACGAGCGTCGTGGCGTGCCAGGATTTCGCGTGCGTCGGATTGGTCGAGGTCACGACCTCGCCGGCGTTGGTCGGGGCGACGCAGAGCGACTTCGTCGGGCATGCGACCCCGTCGAACGAGTTGTTGGTGAACTCGGTCGTCAGGTTCCACTTGTGCGGGTTGGTCGGACTGCTCGACGTGAAGACATCGTCGATGAAGCCCTCGCCGGTGCTCTGATCGACCCCGACGCAGAGGGAGAACGAAGGGCACGAGAACCCGGACAGGATGCCGGGGCTGTCACCGTTGGAGGGCAGCGAGATCAGCTTCCACGCGTGCCTGCCGCCGGTCGGGTTGGTCGAGACGAATGCGTTGCCCTGGTTGTCGCCGGCGACGCAGAGAGTGAACCGGCAGACAACGGCCGACAGCTCGCCCGGGCTGGGCGTATCGACCAGCGTCTTGGTCCACGTCTTCGCTCCGCCTGCCGGGTTGTGGGAGGTGAGGATGAAGCCGTTGCTGTCGACGGCGACGCACAGCGAGGCCGACGGGCACGCGAGCGCAGCGAGCGCCTTGTCGAGATGCGAGCTCTTCCAGCTCTTGGCGCCCGCCCGCGGGCTCTTCGTCGTCAGGACGTTCCCGGCGTTGTCGATCGCGACGCACAAAGTCATGTTCGGGCACCTGACCGCGACCAGCGCGTGATGGTCGATCGACTGTGCCGCGGACCAGTGCAGCAGTGCCGAGGCCGCGGTCGCGGGCGATCGCGCGGCCGATGAGGCGACGGCCCCGACCGCGAGCACCGCGACCACGGTCCCGAATGTGACGGCTTGTCGAATGCGCGCCGGCAAGAAGATCCCCCGAGACACGAGCATACCTGGGGAGCCTCGCGCGCGCTCAGTCGGCCGTGGGCTGCTGATCGAAGTCGCCGTCCCAGGCGCGAGCGAGCGCGCGCGGCAGGAGCCATGACCCGAGCGGCGTCAATCGCTGGTCGCGGTCGGTGAGCCCCAGCGCCGCCCACGGCCCGGCGACGATCCAGAACGCCGTCTCCAGATGCGTCACTTCGTCGAGGTCGAGATCGGACTCGAGCTCGACCTCGGGACAGTGACGGATTCCATCGACGAGGCTCTCCGGTGAGGCGTCGGCGCCCGGACCGGCGCGCACGACGCTGACGATCGCCCCCAGCCAGTCAGCGTGCTCCAAGGACAGGAGCGTCGCCTCCTCCTCGGTCTCGAGGCCGGTCTCCTCCAGTGGCGAGATCGTTGCTGCCACGCAACGAATCAGCAGGTCGGCGTCATCCTCGGGAAGCGGCTCGTGATCGAGACGGGCGGCCTGGGCGATCCACGCGAATGGATGGCCCGCTTCGGCAAGCCCGGCGCGAGCTGCCGAGGCGGCGTCGGCGAGGGCCTCGGGGGCCGGAGCGCCCTGGAGATCGTGCAGCGCGTGGCGCAACAGCTCGACGGCCTCGCGGTCAGCCTGGCCCCATTCCTCGACCCACTGTTCCTCATCGGGTTCCAGATCGCCGAGGTCCTCCTCCGGTGGATCGCCCTCCCACCCTGCGCTCGCAGACGGCACGCCGGCGCTGCCCGGCTCGGCGGCCGGCTCCGGATTGCCGCTGACGCGCTCAGAGCCCTCGCCGATCGCGCGCCAGCCCGCCGGATTGCTCGCGCGCGCCCGCTCGATTCGTGACTGCGTGACATCGTCTGCCTGCCCCCGGTGGTACGGGCACATGGCGGCCTGTGCCTCCACCAGCCCCCCGGGGAACCCGAACCGAGCACCGGCACACGCGGGGCAGTCGGGGTGCACGGCGTCGCCCGGCGGCAGCGCGACGATCGAGCGATCGAGATCGACGGGGCCGAACGCGTCCTGGGCGAGGTCTTGGATCGCGCCCAGGCCGATTGGCTCCCAGTCCATGGACCGGACGGTCACCGACGGCGTTCCGAGGCGCCCGGGGCCGCCCGGCCGCGTCAGGAGCCGAGGGACCTCGCCGCGATGCGCCAGGTCCGGGTAGGCGCCGGCGAACACGACCCCCTGGCTATCGGCTGCGGCGAGCACGACCGTCTCGCACACCGGCCCGACGGCCGCGGCGAGATCCCCTCCGGCTGCCGACAGGCGGCTGCGGAGTTCGTCGCGGGTGATGTAGACCGGAAGCTCCAGGGTCTCCCCGTCGGCGTTCGCGGTTGCCCACGCGCTCCCGCGGTCGCCAGCCCCCTCGAACGGATCGCGGGTGATGACGAACAGCCGCAGCGCCGCCGCGAGCTGGGCCTCGGCGCCGGCGAGGCCGTCCCACTCGACCGCGAGCTCGAGCAGCGCATAGGGGTCCGGCGCCGGCGCGGCCAGCAGCTCAAGCGGATCGGATGGGCCCGATGCAGACGCCACAGTTGCGAGGCTATCGTCCGGCGGATGACGCTGCTCGCCGAGGTCGTCGTCGCCTCGACCCGCGTCGCCGAGACGATCAGAGTCAATGCTGCTCAGTGGAGTGCGGGTGGGAGCTCGTGCTCAATCGCTTCGACGAGGTACGGACTCATGGTGCGGGCGTAGCTGGCGGTGACGTGGGCGGCGGTGTCCCTGTACACGAGGACGTTTCCGATCGTGGCGGGGCAGACGCCGTGGCGGCAGTAGAACCGGCGGGTGTTGACCACGCGGGCCCCAGGGATCCGTTCGGCGGCTTGGGCCAGGCGATCCGGGTCCTGGTAGGCGACGGTGATAGAGGTGCCACAGTTGCCGGTCGCGCTGTAGCTGATCCGGGTCACGCACGCCGTGCTCGCGGGCGACACGCTGGGGTCGTCCTCGACGACCACTATGTGCGCGCCGGCGGCGGCGACGGGCCTCATCGCCTTCAGGTGGTCGGCGACCGAGCTGGTGTACACGCGGATCTCGGTGGCGATCACGACCGCGTAATGGCGGTGACGGAGTGCCCGCTGGATCAGGCTAAGTCCCGGGCAGTCCGGTGAGAGAACGGGGGGTAGCCATCCGCACGTCTGTCCGGTGAATGCGGTGAGGCGCCAGTTGAGCGCGTCGAGCTGGGGCTCGAGGGCCGCCAGGAGCGCCGCAGCGTGGCTGTCGCCCACGAGGGCAACCCGGATCGCGTCGGGACGCCGGCTCCCGTATTCGCACGGGTGCATGGGCTGGCGTAAGTAGGCGTAGCAGGCGTAGGCGCCGCCCGTGTCGTCCGGCAGTTGGCCGGGCAGCGGCGCGACTCGGTTGCCATGGTTCAGCCCCGCGCAGCGATGGTGGGAATCGAGCGCCGCCGCTCCGACGCAGTCGTGCGGATTGTCTTGTGTATGTCCGATCAGGACCGGCGCCCCGAGCGCAAGTCTGGTCGGACTGATCGCCCGGACGGCGACGAGGCCGGCTCCGGCGAGGACCGCGGCGACCGCGCAGGCGCCGGCGTATCGCAGCCAGCCGGCGGCGGGAATCGGAAGGCGTCCCGGGCGTTGGCGAAACCAGGTCCCGCGCCGGGCAGGATCCTCGATCAGGTGAAACGAAGCGGCGGACAGCCCGAAGATCAGCGCCAGACCCGCCAGCCAGTACGCCACCGAGTATTGGGGGACGACGAGGACGATCAGCACGAGAACCGGGAAGTGCCACAGATAGAGGCTGTAGGAGAGCTTGCCGAGGTACTGACTGACGGGGTTGGTCAGCGGCAGCCAGTGACCGGCCCGAGAGGCCGGCGCCGGCACCGAGCACGGCGGCGGTCGACAGCGTCGGTAGCAGCGCCCAGGGCGCGGGAAACCCGGAGGACGAAGGGACGACGAACAGCGAGCACAGCACACCGAGCAGGCCGACCAGCGCAACGACTCGGCGCAGGCGCAGGTCGCACCGGCCGATCGGCTGAGCGGCGATCGCGACGAGCGCTCCCAAGCCCAACTCCCAGGCCCGGACGAAGGTGGAGAAGTAGGCGGCCGTCGGGTTCTGGGCGGTCTCAGAGAAGGCCCATGCGAGTGAGATGCCGGAAATCACGGCGATCGCGACGCCTGCGACCAGCCGCGCGTGCTCGTGTCGCCAGAACCGCAGGCGGAGACCGATCAGCAGCAGGCCCAGCATCAGCCAGGGCCACACGAAGTAGAACTGCTCCTCGACCGACAGCGACCAGTAGTGCTGCAGGGGTGACGGCGGCAGCGACTGGTTGAAGTAGTTGACGCCGGTCTGGGCGAAATGCCAGTTGGCGGAGAACAGGACCGCCGCGATCGCGTCGGCGGCGGCGAAGTGGTAGCGGTCGATTCCCGCGAGGACCCGGGTTGCGCACAAGGTCACGCCGATTACAAACAGGCCCGCGGGAAGGATCCTCTTGATCCGCCGGGCATAGAAGCCGCGGAACGAGATCGTCTGCCGCGTCTCGAACTCGCGCACGAGGATCCCGGTAATCAGGTAGCCGGAGATCACGAAGAAGACGTCGACCCCGACGAAGCTGCCCGTCGGCCAGCCTGCCATGTGGTTCGCCACCACCGCCAGCACGGCGATCGCGCGCAGACCCTGGATGTCTGCCCGGTAGCGGACGCGGCGATCGCCAGGCGGGGCCTGCGACTGGTTCCGCTGCTGCAGGACCACCATCGGGCGCATTCTGCCCAGCAGTGCTCCCTAGCGCTCGCCAGCGCTGGGAGTCCCTGTCGCACGGGGTCTACCGATTCACCTCCGCGTCAGAAACAATTCACGCGTGATCGCCGCCTGCGCTACTCATATTCCGCTGAAGCGGCTCCCCGCTCACGTCGTCGTGATCCGCGACGGTCGACGCCTCACGCCGCCGCACCGCCCCAAGGGCCGAGAGCCAACCTCCGGCCCGACGACGAAGACCGGCAGCACAACCACTCGAGAGCTGTTCCTTCAAGTCGGCGATCAGATTCGAGTCTCCCGTCCAGCAACGTTCACCTTCTCCTATGCCGGCAACCGCTTTCACATCGCGCACGGCCAGCTCCGTCTGGAGTGCCGCAACCTGGCACTCGACTCAAAGCCAACCGGACCGCGCACAGTCGCTCTGGCTGTCTGGCTCCAGTCCGGCCGGGTGCAGGTGCGATCTGGCGTCGATGCCCGAAGGGCCCTCGTGCTCGGCCCGGAGATGCTGGCGTACGCCACGGTGCGGGGCACGAACTTCATCGTCGATCGCAATCCACGATCACGAACAACCCGGACATGGACGCTGGACCAGCCGATCGTCGCAGCCAGGGCCTCTGATGAAACACTGCGGATCAACACGCGGCTCACCTACACCGCCATCTCGAACGCCCAGGGGTTGAGTCTCGACATCTGGCCTTTCCCGGTCTCGCAATTGCAGCGTCCAACCACCCCTGCTGACGGATTGCCTCCGTTCTGGGCGGACGGGCTTCCGTGCTCGGTGGGGTGCACCGCTCCCGGCGCGATCCCGGGCTGGCCGCTCCAGCCCTTCCATGAGCAGCACGCGATCCGCGCGGGCATCAACGAGCTACGCCCGGCGAACTTCCATGTCGCCGTAGATATCGAGGCGCGCGACTTTCAGCCCGTCTACGCAATCCAATCCGGCTACGCCTACATCCGCTACGCCGGCACCGGCGATGTCAACGTTGACGTCGGCAGCTTCGATTACTGGCACATTTACCCATCGGTCTCCGATGGGCAGTACGTCGTCGCCTACCAGACCGTGCTCGGAACGGTGATCAACGGCTTCTGGCACGTTGCCCTCTCGGAGGGATCCCCCTCGGATTACCTCAACCCGCTCAGACCCGGTGGCAGCCTGCAGCCATACACCAATACCGAGCCGCCGATCATCGGCACCCCGCGCATCTTCTCCGACGGCCGCGTCATCGTTGGTGCGTTCGGCCCCCAAAGTTTCGTGCAGACCGGAATGCCATATGAAACCCCGGTGCTCGCGCCCTCCTCGCTCGCATGGCGCCTATACGACGCGCGAGGCAACGCACTGACGGGACTCGAGTGGGCCATGCGCGGCTCGCAGAACTATCCGCCCGGGCTCAAGACCGTCATATTCGCGCCCGGAGCGTCAAACCCGGGCTTCTGGTGCTTCTACAGCCAGGTGAGGTGCATCCCGAACTGGGTCTACTGGCTCGCCGGCGGACTGACCCAGCCGCTGCCGCTCGCCGGCCTGCCGTCCGGCCGCTATCGGCTGACCGTCTACGCATGGGACTGGGCCGGAAACACGTCGGCGCTGGACTATTGGATCAAGCTTCCGCTCGCTAACGCGGCAAATGCAGCACGAGCGTTCGGTCCACTCAGCCCCAACTTCGACTATGACGAGACGGGCGTCGGCCTCCTCACCCCTCCAGCCACAGCACCATTCACGTCTGACACTCCTCGCACCAGTACGTCGTCCGCCCCCCGACCCGAGCTCGAGACAACGGCCGCCCATCCCGTGGGCACACCCCCTCCGGCCCGCGCGCCTGGACGAACTTCCCACTGTGCGCGCCGCCATGCCGGAGTGCCGACCGGACGGCCGCGCGCAGCTCGCGACGTAGCCGGTCGAGCTCGGACGCAGTCAGACTCGACGCAGGCCGAAGCGGGGAGATCCGGGCCCGCCACAGAGCCTCGTCTGCGAGCAGGTTGCCGACTCCGGAAATCGCTCCCTGGTTCAGCAGCCGGGCTTTGATCGCCATTCGGCCGCTACCGATCCGTCGGCGAAACTCGTCGCGGCCGACGAGGGCGGCGTCGGGACCGATGTGTCCGTAGTCGGGGTTCAGCACCGCCCGCCCCAGTCGGCGGCGATCGCGGAGCACGAAGCGCCCTCCGTCAGCGAACTCGACGGCAAAGCGGTCCGAGCGCAGGCTCTCAGGCGGATCGAGCACGATCGCGCCCGTCATGCCGAGGTGCAGCCCCAGCGTGGGACCGTCGGCGGTGTCGAGCCACAGGAACTTCCCGCGGCGCCGAGCGGCAACGAAGCTGTGACCGATCAGGGCCGCGGCGATCTCGCCCGGAGGATGCGGACGGGAGACGTACGTGTCGCCGTCGTCGACGGAAACGATCTCTCGGTTGAGCACCGCCTCCAACGTCAGACGCGCGCGCTCGGCTTCGGGTAGCTCAGGCACGACGAAACAGGGTACGTGGAGATGGCGGCCATCCGTGAGCGCAACTTGCGATCCGCCAGCGCGTTCTCTGCACTGAGCCGTCCCGCTGGGAGAACTGAGGCCAGTCGTGAGGGAACCGGGAGTTGTTTGCCGATGGACGATCGGGGCACTGCTCGTGCTCGCCGCGGGATGGTGTTCGGCGGCGCCCGCGGCCGCTGCCGGACAACTGCGGTGGTCTGCGGGGCGCAACCAGGCAGCCGGCGATCTGATCGGGGTGGCATGCCCGGCGCGGACGCTGTGCGTGGGGGTCAACAATGCCGGCGGCGTCGTCGTCTCCAAACGGCCGTCCGGTGGAGCCCAGACCTGGAAGGTGATTCACGGCCTGACGATCCTGCAGACGGGCGGCACGCTCCAACAGCAGAACGACGCCGCGCAGATCGACATTGAGGCGTACGACGTCTCCTGTCCGTCGCTCCATCTGTGCGTGATCGGGCGGCCAGGTGCCGCGCGTGTCCCGGGCGCAGCGCCGAGTGTGGAGCCGGTGGCGAGCATCGTCTACACCACCAACCCGTTGGGGGGCGCGTCGGCATGGCACACAGTCAACGGCATCGACGGCAACGCGGGGGTGATCGGCTCGCTGTCGTGCCCGTCGACGCATCTCTGTTTCGCGATCGAGAACAAGACGGACCAGTTCGGCAACGGCATGGGCACGCCGCTCGTGTCCACCGATCCAACCGGCGGGCCGAGTGCGTGGAAGGTGGCCGGGCGAGATCTGAACGACTACTTCCAGGGCATCTCCTGCCCGTCCGCTGCGCTGTGCGTGGCGGCGGGGGGCGCGGGTCTGTACTCGAGCAAGAACCCTGCCGGGCCGGCGGCGTCGTGGACCTACGTGCGCAGCACAAACCAGGACGGGCAGATCGACTCGGTCTCATGCCCGTCAAAGCACCTCTGCATCGCGCAGCCTGACATGGCCGGATGCAGGGCCTGCGGCGCGCCGAACGACCTGATCTCGACTAACCCAATCGCCGGCGACTGGCGACAGGCCGCAGTTGCGACCGGTGATATCACCTGCTCGACCACATCGTGGTGCGTCGGTGCCGGCGGGCCAGGGCACCCCCTGCCGGACCTCGCGTTCTCGACCAATCCCGCCGGTGGAGCCCACGCCTGGCGCTACGTCTACGGGCTCGGCCGTAATGTCATCGTCCGGGCGGTGTCGTGCGCGTCGACGTCGTTCTGCGTGTCGGTCGGCGACGGGGGCTCGATCGCGGTCGGGCAGGCCGCCGATCCGAAGCCGTGACCGGGGCTGCCCGACGAGATCGAGCTCCTAGCGCAACATCTAGCGGGACCTAGACCAAGGTCGGATCTCTGATCGGCCGGCGGCGTGCGAAACAGAAAGCATGGCCCCGGCTGCCGATGTCGATCGAACCATGTCCAGGGAGCGCGTCGCGCGTCGGGCGCGATGGCGGCGATGGTTCGTCGCGCTTGGCGTTTCGGCGGTCGTCGCGGCTGGTGTGATTGCGCCGGCCGCTGCGGTGCTGAGGCCCGCACGTCCTCGATCCGCCCTCCCTACGCTGGCGCAGCAACCGCCGACTCCGCTGCCTGGACCGAAGATCCCGGTGGCATGGGCGGGTGGGGCCCGCGCCGAGGCTCCGACTCAGCTGTCATCCGTCTTTCCCGCGTCCGAGAACAGCACCGCGATCTCAGCCGCCGACGCGAGCGCATCGGACCTCGCGATTGTGCGCTCGACCCTGGTCGCCGGACGTGGCGGGCCGCCGCAGTATCTGATCTCGATCTACAAGCGCGCGGCTGCTCGTTACCTCGTGCCGTGGGAGATCCTCGCCGCGATCAACGCGATCGAAACGAACTACGGGCGTGACCTGAGCGACTCGACCACGTCCGCGGTCGGGTGGATGGGCTTTGTTCCGAGCACCTGGCGCGCCTATGCGGTAAACGCCGATCGCTACGGCGAGCCGGTTCCGTACGACCCGATCGATGCGATCTTCACCGCCGCCCATTACCTGACCGCGCACGGCGCCGTAGCGAACCTCCCGCGCGCACTGTTCGCCTACAACCACGCCGTGTGGTACGTCGACGCGGTCCTCTGGGAGGCCGCGGCGATCCGAGGAAGCGCTGTTGATCCGAACGCGCGTGCTTTCGTCAGCGCGGGCGGGATGACCAGCCCTACCGCGTCGTCGATCACGCTCGCCGAGGCCGTCGCTGTCGCACGATCGTCGGCAACCGCGGCCGCGAGCCGCCCGAGCATCGGCATGCCGACCCCTGTCGCGACGGCGGGAATCCTGGTTCCACAAACGTCGTGGAACCCGGAGCTCAAACCGATCGCGGCATGGATCGTCCCCGTCCTGCAATGGGCGTCCGAGAACGGCTGGACCGGAACGGTCACGAGCGGCTACCGGACCTACGCGGAGCAGGCGGCAATCAATGCCTCGGGCCTGTACAGCGCGCCCGCCGGGCAGTCAAACCACGAGACGACCGCTTATCCGGGCGGCGCCGTTGACGTGACCGAGCCGAGCCAGCTGATCGGCGTCCTGCGTAATTACCCAGGGCCGCTCAAGCTGGTCGGCGGAAAGCTCGGCGCCGTTGACCCGGAGCATTTCTCCGCAACCGGTGACTGACCGACCTACGCCTTTGCCGGTGTCGGTCCAGCAGGCGGTCGCCGGCCACTTGCGCTACCGAAAGCCGCGAGCTTTCGAAAGACCAACTGTTGACAAGACTGGGTAAGCGGAGATAACCTACCCGCAGGACCGGAGTAACTGCGCCCTGTCGGGCGTCCAAGCCGACAACGCGCGCTGGTCCCGAGGAGGTAGGGAATGTCGGGTCGTACACCGCTGCGCCTCGCCGTGCTTGCCATGGCCTGGGTGTTGGCCGCCGCGTCGCTCGCCCACGCGTCGACGCCCGATCGCGGAGTTGCGCCCGGCTGTCCGGTAGCGACCCCGAGCCAGGCAGCTGCTGCCACGCCCGGCGCGCCGACGGGCGTGCACGCGCTTGGCGGCGACCAGTCGGCGACCGTCAGCTGGTGCCCGCCCGTGGACGGCCAGGCCAACGTCGTCTCCTACACGGTCACCTCCTCAACTGGCCAGCAGACCACGGCCCCGGTTCCCAATGCTTGGGCGATCGTCGACGGGCTCACGAATGGCAGCTCCTACTCGTTCACCGTCCAGGCGAACACCCAGTCGGGCAAGGGGCCCGTCTCACGAGGTTCCAACGCGGTCAGGCCGGCACCGATCGCGGCGCCCCGCAACGTCCTCTCGGGCCAGTCGCAGGCCGTTACCTTCGATCAGTACTCGCTGCTGATCGGCGGACGACGGACCGTCATCTACGCGGGTGAATTCGACCCATGGCGCCTGCCTTCGCCGTCGCTGTGGCTCGATCGTCTTCAGAAGATGAAGGCGGATGGATTCAACGCCGTGACCCCATACTTCGACTGGGATTACCACTCCGCGGCACCCGGGGTGTACGACTTCTCGGGGGTCCGGGACATCAACACGTTCCTGAACGATGCCCAGAAGGCCGGGCTGTACGTGATCGCGCGGCCGGGGCCCTACGTCAATGCCGAGACCGACGCGGGCGGGTTCCCGGGATGGCTGGTCACCCAGCAGGGGAAGGCGCGGACGGACGCGCCGGATTACGTGGCCGCGGCGGAGCAGTGGCTGTCGGAGGTCGACCCGATCATCGCCGCGCACCAGATCACGCATGGCGGCGACGTGATCCTCTACCAGGTCGAGAACGAGCTGTTCTACAACGAACCGGCGACCGTCAACTACATGGCTGACCTCGAAGCCAAGGCGCGAGCCGACGGGATCACCGTGCCACTGACCGGAAATCACAGCGCCACCTTCCAAGGGACTGCCGGCGCGGTCCAGATCCCGGGCTACGACTCCTACCCGCTCGGCTTCAACTGCGCGGATGCGAGCGCGTTCGGCAACCCGTCTGGCTTCGCAACCAATCCCGGTGTGCCGGTGATGCTTCCCGAGTTTCAGGGCGGCTCGTACGACAGCTGGGGCGGTGCGGGTTACGACGCGTGCTACCAGTTGACCGGACCGGCGTTCGAGAACGTCTTCTACAAGAACAACTTGGCGCAGGGCGTCACGATCCAGAGCAATTACATGACTGTCGGCGGCACGAACTGGGGGTGGCTGCCGGCGCCGTTCATGTACAGCTCCTACGACTACGGCGCGGCGATCCGGGAGTCGGGCGAGATCGGCACTCCGTCGGATCCGGGAGACATCGCCGGCTCCAAGTACGGTGAGAACAAGCTGCTCGGTGACTTCATCCAGGCGGTTCCGTCACTGGCCAAGACGCAGGCCGTCGCGGCCCCGGGGGTCAGCAACTCATCGGTGACGGCGATGGCGCGGGGCAATCCGGATGACAACACGCAGTTCGTGTACTTGCGCCAGGTGAACGCCTCATCCACCGCGACCGTGACCACGCACCTATCAATCAACACCGCTCCGAGCTTTTCCTACAGCTACGACGACCCGGACCCGGCGCTGAGCTATGTCGGCAGCTGGTCGCACGTGGCGAACCAGTCCTACACCAGCGGTGATTACAAGCGGACGGAGAGCTTCAGCGACACGACCGGCGACTCGGTGGCGGTCACCTTCACCGGCACGGCAGTGCAGTGGATCGCACCAACCGCGAGCAACCACGGGATCGCCGATGTGTATCTCGACGGCAACCAGGTCGCCACGGTCGACGGCTACTCGCCCGGCAACGTGTTCCAACAGGTGATGTACTCGGCCAGCGGGCTGCCGGACACGGCGCACACCTTGAAGATCGTCGTCAGTGGGCAGAAGAACCCGGCGTCGAACGGCACGTTCGTGTCGGTCGACGCGATCAACGTCCCGAGCGCGGCCCAGCAGGCCGACTTCTACCCAACCGTTCCTCAGCAGCCCGGGACGTCGATCACCCTCCAGGGACGCGACGCCCGTCTGCTTTTGACCGACTACACGTTCGACGGCGAGCAACTCCAGTACTCGACCTCCGAGCTGATGACCCACGCGAACCTCGGCGACCGCTCACTGGCGCTGCTGTACGGCCCGGCGGGGACGGACGGCGAGACGGTCCTGCGGTATGCGAGCCAGCCCGCGGTCGATGTGCTGCACGGGAGCGTGCAGAGCAGCTGGGACTCGAGCCGCGGGGATCTGCGCCTGGACTACACGCACGGCGGGCTCGCCGAGGTGCAGATCTCAGGCGGCGGCCGCCCGCCGCTGCTGCTGCTGATCGCCGAGAAGAACCTGGCGGAGGACTTCTGGCCGGTGTCGAGCGCCGCCGGTCCCGCGCTCGTCCAGGGCGGCTACCTGGTTCGCAGCGCCGCCGCGCGCGGACGCACGCTCGCGCTCACCGGCGACACGAGCAGCTCGGGCCCGATCAGCGTCTGGGCGCCCGCAGGCATCACGGCACTGATGTGGAACCGGCAGCCGATCAGCGTCACGCGCGAGCCAGATGGAGCGCTCGCCGGGGAGCTCAGCGGTCCGGCGCCGGTGAATCTGCCCGCGCTGTCGGGTTGGCGTTTCCGGTTCGAGACGCCCGAGGCACAGCCGTCCTACGACGACAGCTCGTGGACGCTGGCGGACCATCCGGTGAGCACCAATCCGACAGCGCCCGTGACCACGCCGGTGCTGTACGCCGACGACTACGGGTTCCACTACGGCTTTATCTGGTACCGCGGCCATTTCACCGCCAGCGGGAAGGAGACCGGCATCACCCTGACCGCCGCTGGCGGCTCGCACGGCGCGTTCAGCGTGTGGCTGAACGGCGCGTTCATCGGCTCGAACTCCTCGGGCAACCAGCAGACCGAGACGTTCAGCTTCCCCGCCGCAGCGCTGCGCCCCGGCGACAACGTCGTCGCGGTGCTGGTGCAGAGCTCCAGCCACGACGAGGATGGCGTCTACGGCTCGCCCCCGAGCGATGCGCAGAAGAACCCGCGGGGCTTGATGGGAGCCAAGCTCGATGGTTCGACCGCCCCCGTCACATGGCGTCTGGAGGGCAACCGCGGTGGCGAGCAACTCCAGGACCCGGTTCGAGGTCCGCTGAACGCGACTGGTCTGTACGGGACCAACCACGGTTGGGATCTGCCCGGCTACCCGGCCGGTGACTGGCAGTCGGTGTCGCTGCCCGACGACTGGACCAGCCGGGGCGTCCCCGAGGGGATTGGGTGGTACCGCACCACGTTCTCGCTCGCCGTGCCGCGGCAGAGCTACACCCCGATCGCGGTCGAGATCGACAGCCTCCCCAACGGCGCGACCGCCGACTCGCGCGCCTTCATCTTCGTCAACGGATGGCTGGTCGGCCAGTACGACAACCTGCTCGGCCCCCAGCACCAGTTCTACGTGCCTGCCGGGCTCCTCCACGAGCAGGGCCGAAACACGATCGCGATCGCCGAATGGGCGCTGCAGCCGAGCGGGGGCGGCCTCGGCTCGGTTCGGCTCGTCGCGCTCGGCAACCAGGCCGGCGGCGTTCCCGTCCAGCGGGTGATCAGCCCCGGGTATTCGGCAGCCATCTACGGGAGGCCGTCCGCCGGGCAGCCGACGTTTTCGCTGAGCGCGTCAAGCCGGCTCGCCCAGCCCGGAAAGTCGTTCACCGTGACCGCGACCCTGTCCGACCAGAGCAACCGTTCGCTGAGCCAGGCGACCGCGGCGCTGAACGTGCCGGCCGGGTGGACGGTCGCGCCCACCACAGCCTCACTCGGCAACGTGAGCGCAGGTCAGTCGCGTACGGCGAAGTTCACTGTGACCCCGCCCCCATCCGGACTGTCGCCCGGAGCGGTCCCACTGATCGCGAAGGCGACCTATCGGACGGCTGGCGCGGCCGGCGACCAGACGCTGCTGGCCGGGGCCACGGTCGAGGTCCCGTACGCATCGCTCGCGCAGAGCTACGACGACGTCGGCATCACCGACAACGGCAACACGAATCCCAGCCCCGGCTTCGACGGCTTCGACGGACACGGGACGACCTACTCGGCTCAGGGCCTAGTCGCCGGCGGCCTGCCGTCGGGCGCTTCGGTCTCGGCCGACGGGCTGGCCTTCACCTGGCCGAGCGTCCCGAGCGCTCAGCCCGACAACACGATGGCGCAAGGCCAGATCATCGACGTGTCCGGGTCTGGCTCCAAGCTCGGGTTCCTCACCGCCACCAACAACTCGTCGCTGTCGGGCACGGGTACCGTCTACTACACCGATGGGAGCACCGCGACGTTCACGCTGAACGTGGGCAACTTCTGGTATCCGACCGGTCAGAACGGGAACCCGACCAACGTCCAGGTCGCCTCGGTCAACTACGCCAACTACCCCACCGGCTCCTCAGGCCACACGATCTACGTGTTCGAGCAATCCGTCCCGATCAACCCGGCCAAGACCCTCGAGGCGGTGGCGCTACCGCCGCTGGGCAGCGTGACCGGCTACAACCCGGCGCTGCACATCTTCGCGCTCGCGGTCGGGGGCTGAGAGTAAGCTGAACGGGTGAGTCTCGACTCGGGGCAGTTGGTCGACGCCGACGTTCCGGCGGAGTTGCGCCAGGAGCGGATCACCGGACTCGTGCAGGACCGTGGTTTCGTTCGGGCCGCGGATCTGGCCACCCGGTTTCAGGTTTCGACGGTGACGATTCGAAGCGATCTGCAGGCGCTGGAGGCGCGCGGGAAGCTCCACCGGATCCGTGGAGGAGCTGTGCCGGCCAGTGTGGTCCCAGGAGAGCAACCGTTTGAGGCATCCGAGCTCGACCTCGCGGCCGAGAAGGCGCATATCGGCCAACTCGCCGCGCGCCAGGTCGTCAGCGGTGAAACGGTGCTGATCGATGTCGGCACGACAACCACCGCGGTCGCCAGAGCGCTCCTCGCGCGCACCGAGCTGCGGGACGTGACTGTCTTCACCACGGCACTCAACGTCGCACTGGAACTGGAGCGAGCGCATCCCCGGATCACCGTCGTGGTCACCGGCGGCACCTTGCGCCCATTGCAGCACTCACTCGTCAACCCGCTCGCGACCGTACTGCTGGGCAAGCTTCACGCGTCCGTGGGGTTCATCGGATGTAACGGGGTCGATGTGCGCGGCGGCGTGACCAACATCAATCTCCCCGAGGCCGAGATCAAGCGAGCGATGCTGCTCGCGGCGCGCCGGCGAGTGATTGTCGCGGATGGCTCCAAGCTCGGAGAGGTCGAACTGGCAAAGGTCTGTGACATCCAAGAGGTCAGCATGGTCATCACCGACCGCACGGCGGATCCGGCCGTCGTGTCAGAGATCGAAGCGACCGGCTGCACAGTCGAAGTCGCGAACTGACAGGGCTGTCACCGAGCCGTCGAGCATGAGCCCTGCGGCTGTGCGAGGCCGTGGCGCGGGACGACGGTGTCAGCAATCTGACAATTTCACCTGCATAAGGGGACAAATCGCCCGTGTCTGGTGGGCGCTGGTCAATTGTGCATGTGGGGCATGCAGAAATGACCAAGGTGCCGGCGGATGTTGTGGTTTGGTCGGTTAAGCAGGTGATCTGGTCGGGTTGCTGCCACTCTGCGCGGCCCCGCCGGGAGCCCCCGCCCGGGGCGCGGGCCGGAGCGCGCCCCCGGAGCGCGCCCCCCGGAGCGCGCGCCGCCGGGACCCTCAAGCAAACCGTCAAACCCGCGTGCAAGCTGTCACCCCGCCGTGGGCTGATAGGGTCGCGCCTTGGGCGCAGCGCGGAGCCATTGGCTTGACGGGGTCGCAACTGACCTTGCGGCCGGGAGACACAGCCGACGCGAGATCCTCTGGCGCGGGGCGCTGGCAGCCGGGGCCGGCCTCGTCGGCTCGCTGGGCAGGCCGCTCGGAGCTTCCGCTCTGCGGTCAGGTTGCAGCGAGTTCCCGTGCCTGCCACCGGAGCTGTGTTGCAACGGTGTGAGTTGCTACGACCCGGGAAATCAGACGTGCTGCGAGGGCAAGGTATGCGACGGCATTTGCTGCGGTCGTTCGTGCATCCGGGCCAGCCGGGATGTGGCGTGCTGCCACGGTCGGTTTACATACGCTCCGTCCCGCCACAAGTGCTGCCCATCGGGCGTGCCATGCAACAAGAGTGAAGAATGCTGCGGCGGCCGGGAGCTCGGCTCCCCCAACGCCTGTTGCAAGGCGGGTGAGCAATGCTGCGGCGGGTCGTGCATCCGAATCAGCGGGGATGTGGCGTGCTGCCACGGCCGGTTTACGTACGCTCCGTCCCGCCACAAGTGCTGCCCATCGGGCGTGCCGTGCAACAAGGGTGAAGAATGCTGTGGTGGTGGGGGGCTGGGCTCCCCCAACGCCTGTTGCAAGCCGGGGGAGGAATGCTGCGGTGCAAACACCTGCTGCAAGAAGGGCAAATGCCACAACGGCGTGTGCACCGGCCGGTGTGGGAGCATCGATTGCCCGTCGGGCGAGGCATGCTGTCGTCCCGGCACGTGCGTCACGCCCTTCCCGGCCGGCGCATTCTGCATCGGCGACTGCGATGGGAAGCCGGGCCGGGATGTCTTCTGCTGCCCGAACGGCGGCTCGGACGCGTGTGGACGGTCCCCGGGGGAGAGCCATCCCGCCTGCCGAGGCGGGCAAGCGGGCTGTGTATGCGGCAACGGAGCCTTCTGTCGTCAGAGCGGGTGCTGCGACGTCAATGGCAACTGTCTGGACCCGTGTCCTGCACCTTAGAGCGCGCCATCGGACTCTCGAGCGAGACACTTGTCGAACCCCAGAACGCCGCCGCATCAGCTATGACTCTGCTCGCCGACATCGTCACCGCGTCGAGGGACGTTGCCCTCACGAGCTCCCGCTCGCGAAAGGTCGCGATCCTCGCCGAGCTGTTAAGGAGCGTGGACGTTGATGAGGTTCCGATATGTGTCGGTTTCCTGTCCGGCGTGCCCAGGCAGGGCCGTGTCGGTGTTGGCTACTCGACCATCTACGGCATCGAGCTTGCGCCGGCCGCCGAGGCGTCCCTGACCGTCGGCGACCTCGATTGTGCGATCGACGAAATTGAGGGGACGAGCGGAAGCGGGTCGGCGAAGAGGCGTACAGAGCTGCTCGCCGAGTTGCTCGGCCGCGCCACCGAGCAGGAGTCCGAGTTCATCAGAGGGTTGCTCACCGGCCAGCTGAGGCAAGGCGCGCTGGCCGGCCTGATGGCGGATGCGGTCGCCAAGGCCGCCGGCGTGTCCGGCGAGATTGCGCGGCGGGCGCTGATGCTCTCCGGAGATCTTCCGCAGATGGCCGAGATCGCGATGAGCAGCGGGGAGGCGGGGCTGCTCGGAGTCGGCTTTGAGATCTTCCGGCCGATCCTCCCGATGCTCGCCTCGACGGGCACGAGCGTGGCCGAGGCGGTGGCGGGCTTCGAGCGCGCGTCGGTGGAGTGGAAGCTCGATGGGATCCGGATCCAGATACATCGCCGCGACCGGGAGGTGCGGATCTACACGCGCAACCTCAACGAGATCACCGCCGCATTGCCCGGGATCGTCGACGCGGTGGGCGGCCTCCCGGTCACGCAGGCCGTGCTCGACGGCGAGGCGCTGTGGATGGGCGACGGCGTCCCGGCCGCCTTCCAGGACACGGTTTCGCAGATCGACAGCGACGCACCTCCGGAGGGGGTTGTGACGTTCCTGTTCGACGTGTTGCACGTCGACGGCGAGGACCTGCTCGACTCGCCGTTGCAGGAGCGGGCCGCGAGGCTCAGGGCGATCGCGCCGGCTCTCGCCGTCCCGGCCGTGATCACCTCGGACCCCGAGGAGGGGCAGAGCGTTCTGGACGAGTCGCTGCGCGCCGGCCACGAGGGTGTCGTTGTGAAGGACTGTACGTCGGCCTACACGGCCGGCCGGCGCGGCAAGGCGTGGCGCAAGGTCAAGCCGGTGCGCACCTTCGACCTCGTCGTGCTCGGTGCCGAGTGGGGTCACGGCCGCCGGCGGGGGTGGCTGTCGAACCTTCATCTCGGCGCCCGCGACCCCGGCTCGAACGGGTTCGTGATGGTCGGAAAGTGCTTCAAGGGATTGACGGACGAGCTGCTGAACTGGCAGACGAAGGAGTTGCTCGAGCGCGAGACCGGCCGCCGCGGGATCGCGGTCCTCGTCCGTCCCGAGCTCGTCGTCGAGATCGCGCTCGACGGGGTCCAGTCATCCAGGCGCTACCCCGGCGGCGTCGCGCTGCGCTTCGCCCGGGTCAAGCGCTACCGGCCGGACAAGAACGCGGACCAGGCTGACACGATCGACGACCTGCGCGCGCTGCTCCCTGCCAGGCCGTGATCCGCGCACATCAACGAGCAGGAGCTCGCCGTCAGTGATCGCCCAGGCGTGAAAGGTTCTATCGAGCGCGGGCACTTGCCGGACCAGAGCGAGTCCGCTGATCGGCGTGATAACTTGCCGGTGAACATAACGAGCCGAGTCGCCGGGCCATCCGTGCCCGGCGAGCGGGGGACCCACAGCGGTCGAATTTGATCGCAGGGGCGAATCGCCGATGAATTCGGCGTAGCGCATTGCGCGAGCCCGTCAGCTAACTCCGCAGGCTCTCGAGTTGTCCCGGAGGGAGGGTTTGTGGACATCGTGCGTGACCTTGCCCGGGTAGATCCGTGGCGGGAATCTCTAGAGCGTTCGCGTGCGCGGCGGGGGAAGCCGCCGGGCCGCTCGAGCGAGCCGAGCGAGCCGAGCGAGCCGAGCGAGCCGCGCGAGCCGAGCGAGCCGCGCGAGCCGCGCGAGCCGCGCGAGCCGCGCGAGCCGCGCGAGCCGCGCGAGCCGCGAAGGCACCGCGGGCGGCGTCGGCTCGCGGGTGACGGGGAGCCGGTGCACGAGATACCGACCTATTGGCGTTTGTGCCGGGAGGCCATAGGCAAGCGGTGGATGGTGCTGGTCGTCGGTGCGGCGGGCCTCGTCACGCTCTCGCTGCTGGCGGCCACGCGACCCAGCGTGTCCGGCGGCCGCGGCGCCCAGGCCTCGGCAAGGGCGCCGCACACTGAGCTGTCTCGCGCGGTGGTGGGCTCGCCGTCCGCCGACACCTGCCATGCGGTGCCCGGACCCGACGCTACCGGTAGCGTTGGCGGTACCGGTGGCGGTGGCGGTACCGGTGGCGGTGGCAGGGGCGGTACCGGCGGCGGGGGCAGGGGCGGGGTCACGGGGACGCAAACCCGACACGCGGACACGCTGTTGCACGGCTACTACGCCGACCCGCTCGCGGGCGCGAGGGTGAAGCCGGAGCGCATCGACCAGGGCGTTGACTACGCCGGATCGGGCACGCTCGCCGCGATCGGCGCCGGGGAGGTCACGTATGTCGGAACGACTGACACGGGCTGGCCGGGGGCATTCGTCGAGTACCAGCTCCTCGACGGACCCGAAGCGCACTGCTACGTCTTCTACGCCGAAGGCGTGACGCCGGCGCCAGGTCTTTACGTCGGTGAGCCACTTCGCGCCGGCCAGGCGATCGCGACCATCATCCCGCAGTACTCGACCGGCATTGAGCTTGGGTGGGGTGCCGGCCACGGCACCAAGGCCTACGCCGCGGTGCTGGGGGAGTGGAGCGCCACGAACGATGCGGACAGCATCCCGACTGCGGCGGGCGAGAGCTTCTCGGCGCTGGTCGCCTCGCTCGGCGGCCCGCCCGGGAAGATGGAGGGGTGACCGGAAGGGCTGAGAGGCCGCGCGGCACCGGCCCATCAGTCCTTGTACGCGCCGTAGACGTCGCGCCCGGCCATCGCTCCGCCCAGCAGGGCAACCTAGGGTCAGAATCGTGACCAGTTCGGATGCTTAACGGCCCAAAGCGGGTCGGCTGGTTGTGGCCTGGTCATTTGTGCATGTGGGAGATGCAGAAATGACCAAGGCGCCGGCGGGCGTTGTGGTTTGGGCCGTTAAGCATCCGAACTCGTCAGATTGCTGACACTCGGACGCCATCGGGGACGAGGACGTAATGTGACGACAACCAAGGGAGGAGACGGCATGAGCGCAGGCCACGATCACACGACCGGGACCGCCCCCGGGACCGGGACCGCCCCCGGCACCGCGACCGGGACCGCGCCCGGGACCGGGACCGCGCCCCGGACCGCCCCCGGGACCATCGTGAGGCACCGCGTGGGCGGCTGGCTGCCCACCGACCAGGACGCGCTGGAGGAATGGCTTGGCGGGCTGAGGAGCGAGGTGGAGGGGAGAGCGGAGCCGGCCGAACTGGCTCCCGTGATGGTCGAGTTCCAGGAGTTGATCGCGACCGATCCCGTGGTCCGGATGTACCTCGAGCAGATGATCGCGGAGGTGCCGAGGACGAAGAAGTACCGGCAGCGTCATCTGAAGAGCGTCGATCAGATGCTCGCCCTCATCAATGAGGTGCTGACGCGGGCGCCGGAGTACAACACGACGGCGCTGGTGGGTGCGCCGTTGAACGCGATCCTCGACTGGGCGATGGGGACGCCCGCCGGGTTTGCCGCGTTTCGCAATGACGCGATCAACGGAATGTTCAAGAAGATCCTGGATGTCTGGTGTGAGTTCCTGAGCGGCGCCGAGTCGCGCTACGTCCTCAACGATGGCCCGACGGGATGGAAGAGCCGGGCCGCGGCGGAGGCGATGGGCATCGACCAGTACCAGTACGACCCCGCAGGCGTGTATTGGGGCTTTAAGTCCTGGAACGATTTCTTCACCCGGCGGTTCAAAGAGGGCGAGCGGCCGGTGGCCGATCCGGACGATGACAAGGTGATCGTGAGCGCGTGCGAGTCGACGCCGTATGCGATCCGCAGCGAGGTGAGGGAGTACGACAGGTTCTGGATCAAGAGCCAGCCGTATTCGTTGCAAGACATGCTGGCGAATGACGAGGCGGTCGGGCAGTTTGTCGGCGGAACCGTCTACCAGGCCTTCCTCAGCGCTCTGAACTACCACCGCTGGCACAGTCCCGTGTCGGGCAGGATCGTGAAGGCGTTTGTGAAGGCGGGCACCTATTACTCGGAGGCCGAGATCGAGGGCGAGGATCCAGCCGGCCCCAACAACTCACAGGGCTATATCACTCACCTCGCCGCCCGGGCGGTGTTGTTCATCGAGGCAGATGACCCGGGCATCGGACTGATGTGCTTCATGCCCGTCGGGATGGCGGAGATCTCATCCTGTGTCATCGACGCGAGTGTCACGCCCGGCGCACAGGTGACAAAGGGACAGGAGCTCGGCTACTTCCAATATGGCGGCTCGACTCACTGCCTGATATTCCGGCCGGGGGTGATCAAGGACTTCACCATCGGCGCGATACCGCAGCCCACCAATCCGAACGCCCCATTGATGCCGGTGAGCTCAAAGATCGCGACGGCGAACTAGCCGGTGGGTGTGACACATGGCCGATGTATCCGAGGCATGACGCAAGCGCACAGCTTCGGAGCGCAAACCGGTGCAGTATTTGGTGCGCTGATTGACGATCGAGGCCCGGGCCGGATAGGGAAAGCCGCTCGCGGTGAGTGACGGCACAGGCCCGTCGCCTCGCGAGGCTGAATTGGCGGTACGCAGGGCAGGGTCGGCCGTACCCTAATTCACATCTAGTACACACGTGACATTTATCACGGAGTGCTTGACACCGGTAATCGCTGTGGAGATAATCGCCGCACAATCCTTTGTGGCCGGTGCGGAGCCGCTTCGGGGAAGCTGGAACAACCAGAGTTAGGGGATAGTCGTGACCGAAACTGCTGTTGCCGTGCGCATGCTCAATGTCGTGCTGGGACCCAATTCAGAGGCGCACCGCCATGCGGGGCAACCGCAGGCGCAGCCGCCGGCGGCGGGCACGCAGCCGTCGCCGAACCTGGCGCCGGGCTTTCAGCCGCAGCCGAGCTGGAACCTGACCAACTTCAGCGGGCCGACGATCAGCGACCTGACGTTCGTCAACCGTTACATCGGAGGGGCCGCCGCGTGGAGCGCGTCCGATATGACGAGCATCGACAACGCTCTGCAGGCTGCGTTTACCGATTCCGCGCTGGAAGGCGTGATCGCCCAGTACTACCCGGGCATAACGATCAGTTCGACGATGCTGCCGTCGGCCGTACACGACGGCGCCGCGCCGGCAACTGTCTACAAGGACACGGCGGAGGGGCTGGCGCAGGACCTCTACAACCAGGGTGCGCTTGGGGCTGCAGACCCGGCGAAGTCGGTGATCTGCATGATGCTTCCGCAGAACATTGTGCTCTCGGATGACTTCTCCCCGGGCTTCTCGCCACCCGCGGGCTCGCAGGCGGCCGAGAGTTACGAGGGACGCCGGCGGAAGGTCTTGAAGGTCGGCGACGACGACGCCGCGGATTCCAAGAACGGGCTCGGCGGCTACCACGGCTCGATTCACCTTGCCAACGGCACTGAGGTGTACTACGCCGTGGGCGTGTACTCGCAGGGCAGCAACGGCATCGACGCCTTTGGCGTCCCGTGGAAGAACGTCGTCGCGACCTTCTATCACGAGCTCAACGAAGCGCGGACCGACGCCGCGGTGGAGGACGTCAACTCCACCAACAACGACAAGTTGCTCGGCTGGTATTCGCAGACCGGACAGGGGGAGATTGGGGACCTGCCGATCAACGGCTGCAACGGCAACCTCAGTCTCGTGTTCAAGGAAGTCGCGTTGGCAAATGGGAATGGGACAGTTCCGATCCAGTTGATGTGGTCGAACCAGGACGACGGGCCGGCGAGCTCCACGGCGGCTCCCGGTGGCGCGTAAGCCTGCAGAGCAGGGCGGCGGGGAACCGGCTGGCGCTCGCGGTCGCCGGGCCGAAGCGCCCGGCGCCGCGCCTGCGGCGGCCGCCCGGGGTCGCCGGGCCGAAGCGCCCGGCGCCGCGCCCGCGGCGGCCGCTCGCACCCGTCGCACCAGAACGCCGGCGGCACCTGCGGCTCCGCCGGCTCCGGCCGCCCCGGCTGCCCCACAAGCCCCGGGCGTACCTGCCGCTGGCCCGGGGACCTCAACGCCGTGGCTGAACAACCTCTCGGGCCCGAACGGGCAGCTGTTCGGTGATCCGTCCCCGAGCCCGGACGAAACGGCGTTCCAGGTCGACAACACGAGCGACGCCTACTACAACTCGCCCTACTACAAGCAGCACGTCAACGACATCGAGGCGGTGCCGATGGGGCCGCCCGCGGCGCCACTGACTCTGCAGGACGTGGTCGGCGCGGCGTTCCTCGCGCCGATCGTCGGCGGGAACAAGATCTCGTTTCACGCGGTCGGGGACACCGGCGCCTCGTCGACGGCCTCGATCACGACCGAGGCGTCGGTCGCAGACGCGATGGTGGCCGATCTGCAGAAAGCCACGCCCGACGCGCCGGCGTTCTTCTTCAACCTCGGCGATGTGATCTACAACTTCGGCGAGGCGCAGTACTACTACGACCAGTTCTACGAGCCGTTCCGTGAATACGACCGGCCGATCTTCGCGATTCCGGGCAACCACGACGGCGCGGTGATGTACACGAACGGCGGCCCGAACCCGGACTTTCCGACGCTGCAGGGATTCATGGCGAACTTCTGTGCGGCGGCCGCGACGGCGCCGCAGAACGCCGGCGGCCTCGCGCGGACGACGATGACGCAGCCGGGCGTGTACTTCACGCTCGACGCGCCGTTCGTCTCGATCATCGGCCTGTACACGAATGTGCTCGAGGGACCCGGCGTGATCAGTGACCAGGGTGGCGCCTATCCGACCTTGACCGGCGACGGGCAGTTCAACTGGTTGGTGTCGGAGCTGAAACGGCTCGCGCCGCAGCGGGCAGCGCTGCAGCGCGCGGTGATACTCGCGTGCCACCACCCGCCGGTGTCGGCCGACCTGACCCACGGCGGCTCGACGGGACTCGCTCAGGATCTCGACAAGGCATTCGCCGCCGGCGGCCTGTGGCCCGACGCGATCCTGTCGGGGCACGCGCACATCTACCAGCGGTTCTCGCGCACCGTCAACAACAAGCAGCTCCCGTACATCGTCGCCGGCAGCGGCGGCCACAATGCCCGGGTGCCCGCGGGCGAGCACACGGGCGAGGCGCCGCAGACGTGGAACGACTACACGCTGGAGGTCGGCCCGACCGCTCAGTACGGGTATCTGACCATCACCGTCGACATGCGCGACGCGACTGCGCGCGCGCTCAGGATCGCGTTCACCGCCCCGGCTGCACCGGCGGCGGCGGATCAGGTGGTCGTGACGCTGACCTAGCCCAACGGCGGGCGCGCCTGGGACCCCAGCGGCATTGCGGTTCGGTGGGACTCGACCAGGCCGGGCGCCTTCATCTCCTCGACGGCGATATCGCCGTCGACGACGATTGGCTCATCGTCGAGGAACAGGCTGCAGCCTCGCATCGGCATGTCCACGTGGCATTGCGTGTCGTTGGTGCCGCCGAGCTCCTGGTTCGGGCCGGTCGAGAACAGGACGTTGCCGTAGAAGGCACGACCGTGCATGCCCAGGCCGCGGCGATCGGTCGCGAGGTAGGACCACCGAGCCTTCTCATTCAGGCCCCAGCCGATGTGGGCGATCCCGTAGGCCTTCTCGTCGGCGAATGACGCCATGTAGTCGCGCAAGATGTCTGCATCGAACTCGCCACCGATGTCGACGATCCGGCCGCTCTCGATCGTCAGGCGGATCGGCGTCTGGACGTAGGTCTTGAACGGGTAGATGATGTCGCCCGGAGCGATTACCACCGTGCCGTCGACGCCGTCGTCCGCGCCGCCGCTGAACAGAAACCCCGACGGCCAGTGATCCCACCGGCCGGGCTCGTCGGTGTACCCGTATTCGGTGATCACCGGATAGGCCCCGAGGCGGTAGCTGACGTCCGTGCCATGCTTGTTGGTGAAGCGGAGCTCGCCGGCCTTGCCCAGCAGTTCGCCGCCGAATTCCACCCGCTCTCGCAGGTTGCGGTTGGGGAACAGCTGTACGAGGTGCTCGATCGGCTCCATGCAGAGGAGCATCCGTGCGCCCGCGTCCTGGATCTCGAGCTGCTCCTTGGAGAACAAGAGGAACATCGTGTCGATCACCAGGTCCGCGGCCTTCAGCGCCTCGACCGCGGGGCGGTTCTCCCCGAGCGGTGTGGTGCCCACGGTCCAGGAGCCGGCGTCGCCGCCCAGGTTGTGCGACTGACGCGGGAGGCGCAGGTGGAAGGCGGTGCCACCGAGTTGCTCGGCGGCGCTGAGGAACGCGTCGGCGTAGTCGCGCCGTTCATCGCCCTGGGTCAGGACGGCCACCACTTCGCCTTCCTTTAGCCCGCACAGCTCTAGCTCCTTGGCGCAGAGGTCGCTGAAAGTGTTTCCCCCGAGGCTCGTCATCGGCATGCCTCCTCAAGCGGTTGTGGGTGGAAAAGCGGCCTATATACGATATTCGCCGCCTTGACGAAGACCATATTTTGTATATTATCGCCGCCAAATCCGCGCATTCATTGAGGCGTGGGCCCGCCAACCGCAAGGGGATCACCGTGGATAACCCCGTAGCAGTACACGGACCATCGCCGGTAGGTGAAGAGTCCGCCGACGAGATCGGCAAGATCGAAGCACGCGGCATCGACTTTGTGCCGGAGAGCGACCGGCACTCGAATCCCCGGAACCTCGGGTGGGCGATGTTCGGGCCGCAGTTCGGATTCGGGAACATGGTCTTCGGCTCGCTGGGGATCGTGTTCGGGCTGAGCTGGTGGAGCACATTCACTGCCGTGACCGTCGGCGTCGTGCTGGGATCGTTGATCTTCACCGGCGTCTCGATCCAGTCGCCCAAGACCGGCACGAACAACGCCGTGTCGAGCGGCGCGTTCTTCGGCGTCACGGGCCGCTACCTCGGCTCGCTGATCAGCCTGTTCATCGGTCTCGCGTTCTTCGCGATCCTGGTCTGGACCTCGGGCCAGACGATCATCGAGGTGTTCCACCGGATCTTCGGCAGCGGCACCGGGAACGTCGCCCTGTCGATCGCGATGGCCGTGGTCTGCTTGATCTCGTTCGTGCTCGCGATCTACGGGCATGCGACGCTCGTGGCGAGCTTCCGCTTCATTGCGATCTCGAGCGCGGTGGTATCGCTGGCGGCGCTGATCGTGTTGGCCGGCAAGTTCCACGATGTCCACGGCGGTAGCTACCTGCTCGGCAAGTATTGGCCCACCTGGGTGCTGACGATGGTGCTGGCGGCGTCGCTCCCCGTCTCGTGGGGGCCGTTCATCGGCGACTACGGGCGCTACATACCGTCGAAGACGAAAGCGACCACCTGCGCGCTGTGGGCCGGGCTCGGGATCTTCGCCGGCTGCTGGCTCGCGGAGATCATCGGCGCGTTTGTCACCACCACGTTCAAGGACCCCACCACTCCGTTCGCGATCGGGTTCCCCGCCGTTTCGCCGCTGTGGTTCGCGATCCTGCTGATGATCGCGCCGGGTGGTCTGGCCAACATCGAGAGCGCCGCGATGTCGGTCTACAACTGCGCGCTCGACGTTCATGCCGCGTTCTGGCGACTGACGCGCGCGCAGCTCACATTCGTGATGAGTGTCGTCGGGCTCGCAACCGCCTATATCGCGCTGATCGCATTCAACGCGATCAACTCGATCGAGGCGTTCGCGACGATCATGCTCGTGACCTGCACCCCCTGGATGATGATCATGGCGGTGGGACATCTGATGCGCCGAGGGCGCTACGTGCCGATGGACCTGCAGGCATTCACAGATCGGGCGAAGAAGGGCGTCTACTGGTTCACGGGCGGCTTCAACATCCGGGCGTTCGTGGCCTGGGCGGCCGCGACCACGGTCGGCATGCTGTTCGCCTCAACGACGATCATCACCGGGCCGCTGACCAAGCACGTGGACGGCATCGACCTCAGCTTCACGAGCGCGGCGGTGGTCGGCGGCGTCCTCTACTACGTGCTCGTCAAGGTGTTCCCCGAGCACGCGGTGGTTCCGGCCGCCGAGTCGCAAGACGAGGTAGCGCTGCCCCCCGGTGTAGGCGTGCTCAAGTAGGCCGGGACGATCGAGGACGGAGCTGAGATTCGCACGGACGCCGACGGCGGCCGGCTGGCGCTGCTCGAGTCAGCCGGCCATCGCCGCTACGACGAGGCGTTCCGGGCGCTGTGGCCGACGGCGGTCGCGTGGGTAGAGCCCTACTACGACAGCGTCCACCTCAGATTCACGGTCGTGTGGATGGTGCGGCTCGACCCCGCGGCATCCGAGCCGTTGCTGGTGGCTGCGCTCACCCATGACATGGAGCGCCACTTCCCCGGCGGCACCCAACCGAACAAGGCCGCCGGCGCCTGGGACGACGTGGACTACAACACGCGCCACGCGCAGCGCTCGGCGGCGATCGTGTCGGACTGGCTCCGCACGCAGGGCATGTCCGAGCAGTTCGTCGAGCACGTGATCCCGCCGATCCTCGAGCACGAGTTCGGCGGCTCGCCCGACGGCGATCTGATCCAGGCCGCGGACTCGCTGTCGTTTCTGGAGACCAACGTGCAACTCGTCGCCCGATGGGTGCTCGACGGCGAGACGACGCTCGAGCACGCGCAGCGCAAGCTCGAGTGGATGTACGAGCGGATTCGGCGCGAGGAGGCGCGCGAGCTGGCGCGTCCCCTCTACGAGCAGGCGGTCGCGACCGTCGCCCGGGAGGTTGAGCGGGCGCCGAGCCCCTGAATCAACGGCAGTGGCGACTCGGCCGCGCTATGCGTGGCGGTCGGGTCGGGGAACCGCGCTGGTGAAGAGTGGCATGCGGCCGGAGGCTGGACCGGGCCGAAATCCGCTGCGGCAGCATGCTTACAGGCCCAAAGTCCCCGCCCGCGGCCGACCTTGGTTACATAAGCATGCCCCACATGCTTATGTAGCCAAGGTCCAGCGGGCGCGGGCGATTTGTCCCTTTTCCCTTTATGCATGCGAAATTGTCAGATTGCTGACACGATCGTGCCCGGCCGCACCCTCAGCAGCGCCGGTCCCGAGTGGACCGCACCGGAACCGCCCTGCGCCGTGGGCAAGCGGGGAGGGTCCACCCTCGACGCTTGACCGCACCGGGGCCGCCCTGCGCGGTGGGCAAGCGGGGAGGGTCCACCCCTCGACGCTCTGCCTCGGGGCTTGATCCCCGGGGGGTTAGGAAGCCGTCGCGAGGAACCGCCGGGTCTCGGCGATGAAGTCGGTCGGGTTATCCCACGGGATCATGTGCCCGGCGCCGGGGATGCCGACGAGCTCGACGCCGGCGGCCGCGGCCGCGACCACCTCGGGCAGCGCCGACTCGGGGACGACCGGGCTCTGTGCCCCGTACATGAACAGAACCGGCGGCCTCAGCTCGCGAAGGTAGGGAAAGAAGTCCTCGCGGTGGAAGTTCAGCCACGACTCCCGCACGGCGTTCTCCTCGCAGGTCGGCAGCCACTCGGCGCGGAGCGCGAGTTGCTCGTCGGTCAGCGTGGGGAAGTGGCGGCGAAGCTCCTGCACCGCACCGCCCGAGCGCGCCGCTTGGAGCTGATCCATGAACGCCTCGAGTGACATCGGATAGGGATCGCGTCCCGGACCTGTCAGCGGTGGGTCGACGAGCACCAGCGGACCGGTCAACCCCGGCGAGCGCACCGCGGTGGCGGCAGCGATCCGCGCGCCCATCGAATGCCCGATGAGCGCCGGGCGCTCGAGGCCCAGTGCCGTGACCACGGCCGCGACGTCACCCGCGTAGTCGGGCAGGGCGAAACCGTCGGGCGGCTTGTCGGACAGGCCGCGGCCCCGGATGTCGAGGGTGATCACCCGGTGATCGCGGGCGAGGTCGGTCGAGATGAACTCCCATGTGGCAGCGGGGCTCGTGATCCCCGGGACGATCACGATCGGACTCCCCGCATCGCCGTACTCGAGGTGGTGCAGGCGCACGTCCGCGTCGACGTAGCCGCTCTTGCCGATCGGCTGGGTAGGCGCCGGCGCCACGGGACTAGTTAGCCGCTGTCGTTTCCACGAGCACGCGCGCGGAGCCGTTCAACATCCCGATCACGTTGTCGAGCGTGTCGACGTCGGCGTACTTCGAGTCCATGTCGAACATGTTCGAGTCATGGGGCGCGGAGGCACGATCGCCGACGCACTCGGCGGGGACGATCGTACGAAAGCCCCAGGAGACGGCATCGACGACGCTGGCCCGGACACAGCCGCTGGTGACGCAGCCGGTGACGATCACCGAGTCGACGTCCGCGGCGAGCAGGAACGGCACCAGGGACGTGCCGAAGAACGCCGAGGCCGCCTGCTTGCCGAACACAGGTTCGTCGGGCGCCGGCTTGACGCGCCGATCGATCTCGCACCAGCGAGAGCCTTCGACCAGCGACGCGAGACCTGGCATTTTCCGAAGCCAGACGAGGCGGTTCAGTTGACTCTCCTGGAACGTGACGGCCGTGAACGCCACCGGCAGGCCGTGGCCCCGGGCCACCTCGAGCAGCGATGCCGTGGCCGATACGACCGCATCGAGATCTCCGCCGAGCGGGCTGGCCGTCTCGGTGAAGCCATATTGGAGATCGACGACGAGTACGGCGGGGCGCTCGCCGAGGCCTACGCGACCGCCGATCCCGCTACGCGAGTAGATCGTGCGGGTCTCATCAAGGTTCTCGCCTCTGGCCACGTAATCGCTTGCCGCCGCTTGGCGGCCTCTCCTCTCCGCTTACCGCCGCGTGGCGGCCTCTCCTCTCGGTGGACCTGATGTATTATATATCAAACACCAACGCGCCTTCGGCGCATCCGGAATCGGATATAGCATCCGGTGTTGAGGGGACGCGGGTGAGCACACGAATCTCCGATAGCAGCGAACTGATCCCGGCCTCTCCGATCGACTTGCCGTCGATCCCCGATGTCGTCTATCGCCAGCTACGCCAGGATCTCGCCCGGGGCGTGTACAAGCCGGGACCGATCCGGATCCGGCCGCTCGCCGAGCGCTTCGGCGTGAGCGCCACCCCGGTCCGGGAGGCGCTGCGGCGGCTCGAGGCCGAGGGCCTCGTAACGCTGCGCAAGAACCAGATTGTCGTCAACTCGCTGTCCGAGGACGAGCTGCGCGAGATCTTCGCGATCCGCGCCGAGCTCGAGACCTTCGCGATGCGCACAGGCGCCGACGCGATCAGAAGCAATCCGGAGCTCCTGCGCGAGCTCGCGGCACTGGTCGAATCGATGGATCAGCACGAGCACGACCTGGAGCAGTGGCGCGCCGCGAACGAGAGCTTTCACATGAACATCTACCACGCCGCCGGAATGCCGCGGCTGTCCTCGACGATCGACTCCCTGTGGATTGCCGTCGAGCCGTATCTGCGGCTCTATGTCTCCACAGCCGGCAGCTTCCGAGCTGCGCAGGAGCAGCACCGTTCGATCCTCGACAGCCTCCGCGCGGGCAATGACGAGGCGGCGGCGGCGACCCTACGCAGGCACTTGAGCGACACCGAGGAGGTCGTCGCGGCCGGCATCCACAACGCCGGTGCCGAACCGGCATAGGTCCGCATGGAGCCCGTGCAAACCGTGCCCGGCTTTCTGAGCCCGTTCGCGGTCCAGGCCCCACCCGGAGCCGACGGCTGGCAGCGCCTGTACCCGTACTACTGCTTCTTCAGCGAGCCGCGCCGGGAGTTCGAGGAGCGCAAGTTCTGGTTCTTCGACGGGATGCACAACCCCGAGCCGGTGTTCCCGTTCGACACGATCATGACCGAGAGCTGGTGGGTGGCGCTCAACCAGTTCGGGACTCGCGTGTATGTGATCCCACCGGCGCTCGGGATGGATCAGCGGATCGTCAACGGGTACCTCTACATCAGCCCCAACTCGATCACCGACCCTGAGGAGATCGCGCGACGCGCCGAGATGTTCAGGCGCCGGGCGGGCCACTACTACGGCAACTGGGACGAGATCTACAGCAACTGGATCGCCAAGGCCGAGGACTGCATCCGCCGCCTGCGCGCGCTGGAGATTCGCGATCTGCCCGAGGCCGAGCCCGAGGAGGTCGTGTTCTCACATCGCGGGCTGACCTCGAGCTACGACCTGCTCGCGACCTACAACCGGCTGATCGAGAACATGCAGGAGATGGCCTACTACCACTTCGAGATGCTCGGGCTGGGATACGCCGCGTACCTGACGTTTCGCGACTTCTGCCAGACCGCATTTCCCGGGATCGCCGACCAGACGATCTCGAAGCTGGTGGCGGGCATCGACATCCTCTTCTTCAGGCCCGACGACGAGCTCCGCAAGCTGAGCGCGCTCGCGATCGAGCTGGGTCTTGCCGATCTGATCGAGGGCGGGGACGACCCGGACGCGACTCTGGTCGCGATCGCGGGCGCTCCGAACGGCCAGGCCTGGCTCGAGGCGTTCGAGGCCGCCAAGGAGCCGTGGTTCTGGTTCTCCTCGGGTCCCGGCTACTCGCACGAGCACCGCTGCTGGATGGACGATCTGAGGCTCCCGTTCAACGCCATGCGCGGCTACATCGGCAAGCTGCGCGCGGGGCAGGACATCTCCCGGCCACTCGAGGCGATCCGGCGCGAGAGTGAGCGCATCTTCGGCGAGTATCGCGAGCTCCTGGGGACCGACGACCGCGAGGCATTCACCGCGATGCGCGAGCTCGCGCGCACCGTGTATCCGTTCGTCGAGAACCACAACTTCTACGTGGAGCACTGGCACCACTCGATCTTCTGGAATCGCGTCCGCGAGTTCGGTCAGGTGCTCGTCAACGGTGGCTTTCTCGAGGACTCCGAGGACATCTTCTACCTCCACCGCTTCGAGATTCATAGCGCCCTATATGACCTCTGCACCGGCTGGGCCACCGGAACGCCGGCGCGCGGGCCCAGCTACTGGCCGCCAGAGGTAGCCGAGCGCAAGCGGATCATGCAAGTGCTGCGCCAATGGTCGCCACCGCCCGCTCTCGGGGTCGCGCCGGAGGAGATCACCGAGCCGTTCACCGTGATGCTGTTCGGTGTCACCACCGACACCGTCAAGCAGTGGCTCGACGGGGACGCGTCCGACGCGGGCGAGGTGCGCGGGATCGCCGCGTCCGCGGGTACGGCCGAGGGGCCGGCGCGGGTGATCACGACGGTCGGGCAACTGGACGAGGTGCAGGCCGGCGAGATCCTCGTATGCCCGATCACGGCGCCGAGCTGGGCGCCGGTGTTCGCGCGGATCGGAGCCGCCGTCTCGGACATCGGCGGGATCATGTCCCACGCGGCGATCGTGTCGCGTGAGTACGGGCTGCCCGCCGTCGTGGGGACTGGGTTCGGGACCAAGCGAATTCGCAACGGTCAGCGGATCCGCGTCGACGGCGACAAGGGCGTCGTCACCCTCATCGACTGAGCTCGTCGCGAACGATTCCCGCGCCCTGCACGAGCGCGCGGAGCTTCGCCTGTGCCAGGGCTCGCGGCAGGTACTTCATCCCGCAGTCGGGCGCAATGCTGAGCCGCTCCGCCGGCACGTGTCGCAGGGCGGCGCGGATCCGGTCGGCGACCTGCGCGGCTGTCTCGGCCTCCGGGTCACCGAGGTCGAGCACGCCGAGCACGATCTGCTTGCTCGGGAGCTGCTGGAGGATCGAGGGATCGAGCCGCGGCTGGGCCGCCTCGACGAGGATCTCCTCGGCAGCACAACCTTCCAGCTCGGCCAGGAACGAGTAGCCGCTCGCGCGGTTCTTGACGATCGCCGCGTACCCGAAGCAGGTGTGCAGCGCGGTCGTGCAGTCGATCCCCTCGAGCGCTCGGTTGAGTGCCGGCAGCGCGTACTCGCGAGCTGGCTCGGGGCGCGCCTGCAGATAAGGCTCGTCGATCTGGACGATGTCGGCGCCGGCTGCGGCCGCGTCGCGAAGCTCTTCGTTGACCGCGGCGGCGTAGTCGAGCGCCAGGGCCGCGGGGTTGCCGTAATAGTCGTCCTGTGCCTGTTGGGTCATGGTGAACGGCCCGGGAACCGTGACGCGGATGCGCAGGTCGGTGTGCGCTCGCAGGAACTCGACATCGCGCTTCTGCACCGGGTGGGCGCGTCTGACCGGTCCGACCACGCGCGGCACCGGATTCGGGTGACCTGTGCGATCGAGGGCGCTGCCGGGATTGTCGAGATCGATTCCGTCGAGCGCTGTCGCAAAGCGGTTCGAGTAGCTCTCGCGCCGGATCTCGCCGTCGGTGATCACATCGAGCCCCGCCTGCTCCATTTCCCGAATCGCGACCGCGGTCGCGTCGTCTTGGGCTTCTTGGAGCAGTGCGTCCTCGACCCGCCAGAGCTCACGGGCAGCGACGCGTGGAGGGAGGCGTGACCCGAGCCGCGCACGGTCGATCAGCCATTCCGGTTGCGGATAGCTGCCGACCACCGTCGTTTCCAGGAGAGGCCTGTTCATGCTGCTTGACAGGGGTAGATTTCAAATATAATACTTGGCCCACGGGGCTCCGGCGACGCCGTCCGCCCGGTTCCACGCGACCCATACGAAAGGCGGAAGCGATGACGACGACCGCACCACGCCGCTTCCCAAGCCCGTTTGAAGTCGATGTTCCGCCGGGTGCCGAGGACTGGCAACGCCTGTATCCGTACTACTACCTCTTCAGCGACGAGCGTCGGGAGTTCGAGGAGGAGAAGTTCTGGTTCTTCGATGGGATGCACAACCCCGAGCCCGTATATCCGTTCGACACGATCATGCCGGAGAGCTGGTGGGTGCTACTGAACCAGTTTCTGACTCGGGTGTGGGTGGTCCCGCCGACGTTGGGGATCGATCAGCGAATCGTCAACGGCTACCTGTACGTGAGCCCGACCTCGATCTCCGACGAGTCGGTGATCGAGGCCCGGGTGCCGCACTTCCTGGAGCGAGCCGGCGATTACTACGAGAACTGGGACGAGATCTACGACCACTGGATCGTCAAGGCCGAGGACTGCATCGAACGGCTGCGCGCGATCGAGTTCCACCCGCTCGGCGAACTCGAGCCGATCGAAACCGTCATCTCCAGAAGGGGAACGACCACGGCCTGGGACCTGATCGCCTCCTACAACCGACTGCTCGAGAACATGCACGAGATGGCCTGTTACCACTTCGAGCTCAACATGCTCGGCTACGGGGCGTTCATGACGTTCTCGGACTTCTGCAAGCAGGCGTTCCCCGGAATTGCCGACCAGACGATCGCGAAGATGGTGGGCGGCGTCGACATCCTGTTCTTCCGGCCCGACGATGAGGTGCGCAAGCTGGCCCGGCTGGCGCTGGAGCTCGAAGTGGCCGACGCGATCACCGGCAACGACGACCCCGACCAGGTACTCGCGGCGATCGCAGCGCAGCCCGGCGGAGAGCGCTGGCTGGCGGCTTTCGAGGACGCCAAGGAGCCGTGGTTCTGGTTCTCGACTGGTCCCGGCTATTGCCACCAGCACCGCTCCTGGATCGATGACCTGACCGTTCCGTTCAGTGCAATGCGCGGCTATATCGAGAAGCTCCAGGCCGGCGTGAACATCGACCGCCCGCTGGGCCAGATCCTGGCCGAGCGCGAACGGATCGCCGGGGAGTACGGCGAGCTCTTGCCAACCGACGACGACCGCGCGGGCTTCGCTCAGGTACTCGACCTCGCCCGTAAGGTCTATCCGTTCGTCGAGAACCACAACTTCTATGTCGAGCACTGGCACCACTCGATCTTCTGGAACAAGGTCCGGGAGCTCGGGGGTGTGTTCGAGGCATACGGTTATCTCGAGGACGCCGAGGACATCTTCTTCCTGCACCGCTACGAGGTGAACCAGGCGCTGTACGACATGCTCACCGGGTGGGCCACCACCAACCCGGCGCGCAGCGGCTACTGGCGCGAGGAGATCGACGCCCGCAAGCGGATCATGGACAAGCTGCGGCAATGGTCACCGCCGCCCGCGCTCGGCAAGCCGCCGGACGCCGTCACCGAGGCGGCGACGGTGATGCTCTGGGGCATCACGACCGAGATGGTGGAGCAATGGCTCGCCGCTCAGGGCGGCCACGGAGAGGGCACCGGCGGCAACGGCGAGCTCCGCGGGTTCGCGGCTTCGCCTGGGGTGGGCGAGGGTCCTGCGCGCGTGATCACCGCGGTCGAGCAGCTCGATCAGGTGCGCACCGGAGAAATTCTGGTCTGCCCGATCACGGCGCCGAGCTGGGCGCCCGTGTTCTCTCGGATCAACGGCGCCGTGTCGGATATCGGCGGGATCATGTCCCACGCGGCGATCGTCTCGCGTGAGTACGGGCTGCCCGCGGTTGTGGGGACCGGGTTCGGGACCAAGCAGATTCACAACGGACAGCGGCTCCGTGTCGACGGCAACACCGGGGTGGTCACGGTCCTCGACGCATGACGAGCGCGCCGCACATCCGCTGGTTGAAGGACTGCAGCGCGTCGTCCTCGGGTGAGGTCGGCAGTAAGTGCGCCGGCCTCGGCGAGCTGATCGCGGCGGGAATGGACGTGCCGCCGGGATTCGCCGTCACCACCGCGGCCCAGGATGAGTTCCTGAAGAGCCACGATCTGCGCCGCCACGAGGCTGAGCTGCTGGCGTCGATCGACTACGAAAAGCCGTCCGAGGTCGCCGCCGCGAGCGCGCAGCTGCGCGCCCTCGTGCAGGGAAGCGAGCTCCCCGCGAGCACCGCTGCGGCCGTCGAGGCCGCCTATGCCCAACTGTGCCAAGACGCCGGTTCGGCCGACTTGCCGGTCGCGGTCCGCTCCAGCGCCGTCGCCGAAGACCTCGCCGGCGCGAGCTTCGCCGGCCAGCTCGAGACTTACCTGTGGGTCCAGGGGGCCGATGCCATCCTCGAGCACATCCGCCGGTGCTGGGGAGGCTTCTTCAGCGCGGAGGCACTGAGCTACCGACGTGAGCATGGCGTACCGCCGGAGGACGTGTCAATGAGCGTCGGGGTCCAGAAGATGGTGCGCGCTCGCTCGGCGGGCGTGATGTTCACCTTGAACCCGATCAACGGCGACCGCTCGAAGGTTGTGATCGAGTCGACCTGGGGACTCGGCGAGCCGCTCGTCTCCGGTGCGGTCGATCCCGACCGCCTCACGGTCGACAAGGTCACGTTTCAGCTGCTCGACAAGTGGATCGGCGCGAAGCAGATCGAGCACCGCCCCGACCTCGTCCGCCGGGAGGTCGTCGTCGCCGAGGTGGACGACGAGCGCCGGGCGCAGCCCTCACTGTCCGACAGCGAGGGCGTCGAGCTCGCACGTCTGGGGAAGGCGATCGAGCGCCATTTCGGCTACCCGCAGGACATCGAGTGGGCCGTTGACACCGACACCGACTCGATCCTTGTGCTCCAGGCCCGTCCGGAGACCGTGTGGAGCCGCCGCGAGCGCTCGCCGACCGTGGAGAAGAAGGCCAGCGCGCTCGAGTATGTGCTGGCAGACCTGCTGAGCCGTTGAGGATTGACGACGAACGAGGAGGGTAAGTGGCAGTCCCGACCGCAACCCATTTCCGGACCGCGCAGCTAGTCCCGCTGTTTCAGCGGATGCTGAAGCGGTGCAAGCTGACCGAGGACGAGACGATCCTGGTCGTCAGCGACCCGGATTCCAACCAGGAGTACGTCGCGGCGATGTTCGCCGCCGCGCGCTCGTTCGGTGCGGATGCGATGTCGCTGATGCTGCCACCGCCGCCACCCGAGCAGGCGGTCTTCATCCGCACCGGCAACATCTCCTCGACAATCGTCGCGAACTCCAAGCGTGCACTCGACTTCCTGAAGATGGCCGACTTCGTGATCGACATGACGTCGGTCGGACTACTGCACACCAAGGAGCAGGTGGCTGTGCTCGAGGCCGGCACGCGGATGCTGATGGTGCACGACCCGGTCGAGGTGCTCGAGCGGCTGTTTCCGACCGACGAGGACAAGGAGCGGATCCAGCGCCACGGAGAGCGGCTACGCCAGGCGAAGCGGTTGCGTGTGCAGTCAGACAACGGCACCGAGGTCTGGTTCGACAAGGCCGATGCGCCGGTGATCGAGCAGTGGGGCTGGACCGATGAGCCCGGGCGCTGGGATCACTGGCCAGGCGCGTTCGCGTACACCTCTCCGAACGAGGGCGTCGGGGAGGGCGTGATCGTGCTCGATCCGGGCGACATCTGGTACCCGCCGAAGCGCTACATCGCGACGACGGTGAAGATGACGTTCGAGAACGGGGCGGCGGTCAAGATCGAGGGCGGCTGGGACGCCCGCATGATCCGCGAGTACATCGAGGGCTGGCAGGACCCCGAGGGTTACATGATCTCCCACATCGGGTTCGGCGGCCATCGCCGGGCGCTGTGGAACGCGGTCCTGTTCCAGGACCCGCTCGACATCATCGGTCAGGACGGGCGAACCGCCTGGGGTACGACGCTGTTCGCGCTCGGTTCGAACGTGACCTTCGGTGGGACGCACACGACCGGCTGCCATCAGGACTTCGCGCTCAAGCAGCAGCGGTTCTACCTCGATGATGAGCTCGTCGCCGACAGCGGCGAAATCATTCCCGAATACCTGCATTAGAGATGAAGTCGGCCCCGTTCAGCTACGTGCGGCCGGACTCGGTCCAGGAGGCACTGCAAACGCTCGACGAGCACGGGGGCGCGGCGCGAATCCTCGCCGGTGGTCAGAGCCTCGCGCCGATGCTGAACATGCGCCTGATGCAGCTCAGCGCGCTGGTCGACATCAACCGCCTGCCGGGTCTCGAAACGGTGCGGGCCGCGGACGCGACAACCGTCTTCGGCCCGCTGGTGCGATACACGACGATCGAGCGATCCCCGATCGTGTCGGAGCGCCTGCCGCTGCTGAAGTGCGTGGTCCGCTATGTGGGCGACCTGCAGGTCCGTAACCGAGGCACGATCGGTGGCAGCCTCGCCCAGGCCGACCCCACCGGCGAGATTCCGCTGGCTTGCCTGGCACTCGACGCGACGATCGTCGCGTCGAGCGTCTCGGGGACGCGCGAGATCGGGATCGACGATTTTCTCGTCGGCTCCTACGCGACCGCGCTCGAGCCCGAGGAGATGATCACGGAGGTCCGGTTCCCGGTCGCGCCCGAGCGGTTCGCGTTCCTTGAGCGCAGCCGCAAGCACAACGACTTCGCCGTGATCAACGTCGCCGTTGTCGGCAGCCGCGACGACGGCGGGCGCTGGTCGCATCTGCGGATTGCGCTCGGCGGCGTCAATGACCGCGCGGTACTGGCAGCGGACGCCGCGAGGCTACTCGAGGGGACAATGCTCGACGACGACGGGATCGCTGCCGCGGCGCAATCTGCGCTCGGCGTGGTTGACCCTCCGAGCGACGTCCGTGCCACGGCGGAGTACCGTCGGCACCTGGTCCCCGTGTACGTCCGCCGCGCGCTGTCGAGGCTTCGCGACGATCAGGCAGCCGCGAATGCCTGATCGCGTCGATGTCACGATCACGGTCAACGGCCGCGACTATCACCGGCAGGTGGAGTCACGTATGCACCTCGCCGACTTCCTGCGCCACGAGCTCGGCCTCACGGGAACTCACATCGGGTGCGAACAGGGCGT
Source organism: uncultured Solirubrobacterales bacterium (assembly GCA_963769695.1). Classification (GTDB taxonomy): domain Bacteria; phylum Actinomycetota; class Thermoleophilia; order Solirubrobacterales; family Solirubrobacteraceae; genus Palsa-465. Next base: position 526,840 of record CAVYMX010000009.1, read on the forward strand.
GTGCGGAAACTGCACCGTGCTGGTCGACGGGCAAGCCGTCAAGTCCTGCCTGATGTTCACAGCGCAGCTCGACGGACAGCGGGTGAGCACAGTTGAGTCACTGGCCGAGGATGATGTGCTGCACCCGCTTCAGCAGGCGTTCAAGGAGGCGCACGCCCTGCAATGCGGTTACTGCACTCCCGGCTTCCTGATGACAGCCGCTGCGATCGCTGCCGACGGTGCGCGGCTGAGCCGGGACGAGCTGCGCGAGCAGCTTGCCGGCGTGATCTGTCGCTGCACGGGTTACAACAACATCATCACCGCGGTCGAGCGCTATCTCGACGACCTTCAGCTTCACGGGGCGGAGAGGGCCGATGGCTGAGGTCTTTGAGGCGACCCGCCCCGACGTGCGAGAGGGGGCAGTCGGATCGAGCGTCCAGCGTAAGGAGGACGACCGCCTACTCCGTGGTGAGGGTCGCTTTGCTGACGACGTGGAGCCGGGGCACTGCCTGCACATGGCGGTCGGACGCTGCCCGTTCCCACACGCGCGGATCGTGTCGATCGATATTTCCGCCGCGATCGAGCTCGAGGGAGTCGAGGACGTGCTGGTCGGAGCCGACGTCGTCAAGCGCAGCGATCCGATCAGCGTCCTGCGCCCGGTTCCCGACGCGCCGTCACTGGACTTCTACGCGATGGCGACCGATGTTGCGGTGTACGAGGGTCACCCGGTGGTGAGCGTCGCGGCAGTCAGCCGGCACGTCGCGGAGGACGCTCTCGGCCTGATCGACATCGACTACGAGCCGCTCCCGCATGTGTTCGACGTCGAGTCCGCGATGGATCCCCGCTCGCCGGTCCTGCACCCCCACGTGCTGCCGTCAAACCTCTTAGCGCGAAACCTCACCGGTGCGGGCAATCCGGAGGAGAAGCTGGCTGAGTCGGACGTCGTCGTCGAGGAGCGCTTCTTGGTCAACCGAGTCAGCGGCCTGCCGATGGAGGGCCGGGTGATCGTCGCCGAATGGCAGCCGGGCGCCGGCGAACTGACGGTGCGCCATTCCACCCAGACTCCCCATCTGGTGCGCAAGCAGCTGGCCGAGTCCCTGCGCCTCGACGACGGCGCCGTGCATGTGATCGCCTCCGACGTCGGCGGCGGCTTCGGCCTCAAGATCGGGATCTACCCCGAAGACGTGCTCGCCTGTCTGCACGCGATGCTCGCGCGCCGGCCCGTCAAGTGGGTCGAGGACCGAGTCGAGTTCTTCCGCGCGACGACCCACGCCCGCGAGTCGGTGCACACCGTGCGGATCGGGGCGCGCGCCGACGGCGAGATCATCGGGATGACCGACGTGTACGCGGTCGACCTCGGCGGTTACAACTCACCGACCGGGTCACCCCAGCTCTCGAGTGTGATGTTCACGGGCCCCTACCGTGTGAGCGACGCACGGACAGAGCGCCACGTGATCCTGACCAACAAGGCGCCGGTCGGTGCCTACCGCGGCTACGGTCAACCCGAATCCTGCTTCGTGCGCGAGTTGCTCGTTGACCGGCTCGCGCGGCGACTGGGACGTGACCGGGTCGAGTTGCGTGCCCAGAATATGGTCAGGCCGGAGGACATGCCGTGGCAGAGCACGGGCGGAGCAATTTACGACAGCGGCGACTACGCGGCCTGCCTGCAGATCGCGGCCGATGCCATCGGCTACGCCGAGCATCTGAGAGCGGGCCACGGCCCGCGCGCGGACGGGCGCCACATCGGAGTCGGCCTGGCCTCGTTCGTCGAGCGCACCGGGTATGCCAGCTCCAAGTTCCTCGCGGCCCGCGGCTCCCGCTTCGGGGCCCACGAGAGCGTCATCCTGCGCGCCAATCGCTCTGGTGGCGTCGACGTCTACAGCGGTGTCTCGACGTTCGGGGTGGGGAGCGAGACCTCGTTCGCGCAGATCGTCGCCGATGTGATCGGAATCGACTTCGACGCCGTTCGGGTCCACATGGGCGACACCGCAGCGTCGCCGCTGAACACCGGCGGGTTCGCGTCGAGGACGCTGATCGCGGCTGCCGGAGCGCTCCAGCAGGCGGGTGAGGAGCTGCGCGGCAAGATCCTGCGGATCGCGGCCTTCATCCTCGGCGCGCGGGACGCGGAGGACGTAGTGATCGTCGGCAACCTGGCTTGCCTGCGCGACGATCCGGAGAAGAGCGTCCCGCTCGCCGATGTGCAAGATCGGGCGATCATCAACCAGGGGATGCCGCCCGGCGAGCAGCCCGGCCTCGAGGCGACGGCGCAGTTCGAGCCAGGGGCGGCCGCCTATGGGTTCGGCACGGCGGCGGCGCTCGTATCGGTGGACGCCGAGACCGGCGACTTCGACGTCGAGCGCTTCATCATGGTGCATGACTGCGGCACGCCGGTGAACCCCACGCTTGTCGAGGGACAGGTGCTGGGCGGGCTTGCGCAGGGTTACGGTCAGGCGGTGATGGAGGAGCTGCGCTACGACCAGGAGACCGGGCAGCTCGTGAACGGCACGATGATGGACTACTTCATGCCGACCTCAGCCGATCTGCCCGAGTTCGAACTGCATCACACGTACGTCAAGTCGCCCAGCACGCCGTTCGGGCTGCGTGGGGTCGGCGAGATCGGGACGGTGCCCGGGGGCGCGACTATCGCCAATGCGATCTGCGATGCGCTGGAGGAATTCGGCGTGCAGATCAACCGGCTGCCGCTCACGCCCGAGCTCGTCTGGGACGCGCTCCAGGCCGCCCAGGCGCGAGGAGTGTAGTAGTGAAGGTGACTGAGGAGTTCACCATCGCGGAGTCCCCGCAAGCGCTGTGGGAGTTCTTCGAACAGCTCGACCAGGTCGCAAGTTGCGTGCCCGGCGTCGAGGAGGTAACCGTCGTCGACGCCGACAACTCGCGCGTGCGCGTGACTCAGTCGCTGGGTCCGATGACAGCCACCTTCGACGTCAAGATGCGCGTCACCGCCCGCGACCCCGGCCGGTCGATGCAGTTCACCGCGGTTGGCCGCAGCGTGCGCGGGGCGGCCGGCAATGTCCGCGCCACCCATATCGTGCGGCTCGAGGACGCCGACGAGGGCTCGACGCGCGTGCTGCTGGAGGGTGACGTCGCGCTCGGCGGGATGCTCGGGTCGGTGGGACAGAAGGTTGTGGCCAAGCAGGCCAGCGTCGTGACCCAGTCCTTTGCCCAGGCGCTTCAGCAGCGCCTGGCGAGTGGCCCGTCCGCGGCGCCCGCGTCTGCGGCCCCCGCGTCTGCGGCCCCCCCGTCCGCCGCGCCCGCGTCCGCAGCGCCTCCGTCCGCGGCGCCCGTGTCCGCGGCGCCCCGAAATCTCGCCCCCGTCGCGATCGCCGGCGGGATCGCGCTGGCTGTGCTGTTCCTCACGATTCGGCGGCTGCGGTCGCGATCAGCGGTACGCCTCTGATGACCCTGGGCAGGTTTGATGTCTGGCATGTCGGGATGGTGGTGCCCGATATCCGCCGTTCGATGGAAGTGATCGGGGTCAACCTCGGGCTCGACTGGGCGCCGCTCCAGGAACGCGACCAGACGGTGCGCACCGGAGAAGGCGAGGTGCTCACCGAGCACATCCAGTTCACCTACTCGGTACAGGGCGTACCCCATCTGGAACTGATCGAGAGCCGCCAACGGATCGCGTGGGCGCCTGGACCTCCCGGCATGGTGCATCACCTCGGGGGCTTTGCGTCACTCCACGCCGATCTGCCGGCGATGCTCGCGAGCGGCTACGAGGTCGAGTTCGGCGGCGGCGGGCGTGAGGCTCCTGCCGGCTTCGTCTACCTGAAGTCCCCCGGCGGTGTTCGTGTCGAACTGGTCGACCAGGCCCGGAAGACCGACTTCGAGGCCTGGTTCGCGGGCGGAGACATCCACCCTGTCGCGTAGTTGCGGCAGGATTGAAGCATTCCAGCAGCACGCGATACGGCATACCTGAAGTCTGCGATATCGCATACTTCTACTCTGCCAAAGTGCTACGATCCGGCTCGTGACCGCCGGTCGAGACCTCAACCCGTTCCACTTCTCGGGTCCCCTGCCACCCGAGCAGATGATCGATCGCGATCCCGAGGCCGACGACCTTCTGGCTCTCTCAGAGGGCGGCCATTCGTTTCGCCTGGTCGGACCCCGCCGCTACGGGAAGACGACGTTGCTTCGCAGGGTCCTCGAGAGCGCGGCACGAGAGGGCATGGCCACGGTGCTCGTCGACCTCCAAGACGTCCTCTCGATTGCCGAGGTCGTGGTTCGGATCGAGCGGGGCTATCAGCGGCTGAAGGGCCCGATCCGACGGCAGGTGGAGAACCTGTTCCGGAGCTGGAATATCGGTCTCTCGCTCGGCGGAGGCGGCTTCACTGCCACCTTGCAGCGAAACCCCAACGTGGACGCGGAGTCGGTGCTCCTTCGTCTACTCGAGCTTCCGGTGGCGCTGTTTGATCGGGCGGGGACGACGAGCCTGATCGTGTTTGACGAAATCCAGGATGTTCTCGCCGTCTCGGGCGCGGACGGGAAGATTCGAAGCGTGATCCAGCATCAAACGGATGCTGCCACGTACGCGTTCGCCGGCTCGGCGCCGGGTGTGATGCAGCAGCTGTTTGCCGACCCCAAGCGGCCGTTGCTCGATCAGGCGGTTCCGAGGAGTCTGGCGCCACTTCCGCTCGACGCCGTCGGCGACTACGTGTCGAGTCGCTTCCAGCACGCCGGCCGCGATGTGGGATCCGCGCTCCCGCCGCTGCTCGAGTTCACTCGCGGACACCCCCAGAGAAGCATGCTGCTGGCGCACTACGTTTGGGCGCGAACGCGGCGTGGCGCGGCGGCAGACGAAGGCGTCTGGGTCTCGGCGCTCGATCAAGCCGCGATCGACAGCGCGCCGCTGATGAGAGCGATCTGGAGGGCGTTGACGGCCAATGAGCGAAGGGTCGCTCGGGCTCTGGCGGTCGCGAGCACACCCCTCCACAGTGAGCAGACGGCCGTAGCCGTGGGCATCAAGCGCTCGAGTATCGGAAAGGCGCTCGAGAGCCTCACCGCGAACGCCGACGTCATCGATCAGGACGGCAAACCGCGGCTGACCGACCCGATGTTCGAGCTGTGGCTGCGCAGTCGCGGCCTGACTCCCGCATCCGGCGAGGAACTGGACACGCCCACGTATTAGGCCGGACCACCGCTGAGAGCGCGCGCCGCGTCTCTACCAAACGGATGGTAGAACTGGTAGCGTCGAGCCATGGTTGGAGTGGCGACGGACCCGATCGAGCTGTTCGACGCCGTCGTCGCCGGCGACCCGACGGCCGACCGCAACGCGGTATTCGCCCGGTTGCGCGCCGAGCGCCCGATCTTCTTCAGTGACCCGCTCGAGTCGTGGGTGCTGACCCGCTACGACGACGTGCGCCGTGTGCTCGATGACGAGGAGACGTTCTGGACGCTGACCACCGGCCGCGGCGCGCCGGTGTTCGGGCGCTCGCTGCTGCAATGGCGCGGGCGCGAGCACAACAAGAAGGCGGGACCGGTCGTCAAGCGGATCCGGAGTCCGCGTGCGTTTAGGGAGGGGCTCGACGAGATGGTCCGCGAGGTCACGGTCTCGGTCGCGAACAAGCTGCCGTTCGGCACGCCGGTTGACCTCAAAGAGGCGTACACGATGTGGATGCCGCTGCTAGTGATCACGGAGTTGCTCGACATCCACGAGGCCCAGCGGTTCCGGTCGTGGTATCACGCGATCGCCCAGGGCGGCGTGACCTCGATCTCGCGACCGGACCTGCGCGAGGCGGCGTTCGATGCGCTGGAGCAGTTGCGCCAGATGCTGAGGCCGATCGTCGACGAGCGCCGTCGGTCGCCCGGGGCCGACATGGTCTCTGACATCGCCCAGGCGAGCTACGACGGCGAACCGTTTCCATTCGACGAGATCGTCGCGACGGTCGCGTTCCTGCTCACGGCGGGTGTGGAGACGACCGAGCGGGTGCTTGCGAGCCTGTTCCGCTACTACGCGCTCGACGCCGACCAGTGGCAGGCGCTGCGCGAGCGCCGCGGCGACCCGATGCTCATGATGAGCGTCGCGGCGGAGGGGCTGCGCTACTTCCCCCCGGTGCAGGGCCTGACGAGGCGCGCGGCGGTCGAGGCCGAGTTCCACGGCATCATGGTCAAGCGGGACGAGCGCATCGTCGTGTTCATGGGCTCGGCCAACCGCGACGAGGAGCAGTTCGAAGACGCGCAGCGGTTTGACCCCGAGCGGTGGCTCGGAAACGCCGAGCAGCAGTTCGTCACCGGCGGCAGGATCCTGCCCTTCGGCAGCGGTCGCCATCACTGCGCCGGGTCGCGTCTGGCGGCCACCGAGATGGTTCACGGCATCCGCGAGCTCGCCGAGCGGGTCGCGTGGCTCGAGCCCGACGGGGAAATGCCGCCGGCGGAAGGGCTGATGCTGAACTCGCCGCCACGTGTGCCGGTGACTCTTCACCACGCCGGCTGATGCGGGTTGCGATCCTCGGCGCCGGGGCGATGGGCTCGGTGTTCGGGGGGCACCTGGCGCTCGCCGGCCACGACGTCACGCTGGTCGACATCCGGCGCGACCACATGGAGAAGGTGAGCCGTGACGGGCTGATCATGCGGCGTCCGGACGGCACGAGCGAGACGATCGCCGTCGCGGCGACGGCGGATCCGAAGAGCGACGTCCGCGAAGTGGACCTCGTGGTCGTGCTCTGCAAGGCGTTCGCGAACCAGGACGCGGCGAGCTCGATCGCACATGCAGTCACGGACAGCACGCTCGTGGCCACGGTGCAGAACGGTCTCGGTAACGACCGAGCGCTCGCTGAGGTGCTCGGACCTGAGCGCGTCGTCCCCGGCACCACGACAGTCGGCGCCGAGCAATACGAGCCCGGCGTGACGACGATGAGTTTGTCAACGGCCGACGGAACCTCGATCACCCAGTTTGGACCTCCCCGAACCGAGCCGGCTGTGACCGACAACGTCAGGCGGGTGGCAGATGCACTGTCCGCCGCCGGGCTGCCGACCAAGGCGCTCGACTCGGCTGACACGGTGATCTGGACCAAGCTCGCGATGGCGGGCCCGATGGGGCCGGTGACCGCCGTGCTCCGGCGCACTGTGATCGACGTGTGGACCGACGAGCACGGCCGCGCCCTGATCCGATCCCTGTTCGACGAGACTGTCGCGGTTGCCCACGCACTCGGGATCGCACTCGACGGCGAGGCCACGTGGCAGCACTGCCTCGAGACCTTCCAGGGCGTCGGCCCCCATGTCACATCGATGGCCGCGGACGTGCTCGCGCGCCGGCGTACCGAGATCGACGCCTTCTGCGGCGAGGTCGCCCGTCTTGGCGACCAGCACGGTGTGCCGACGCCGGTGAACCGGACGATCTGGAGACAGGTGCGGATGCTCGAGGCGAGCTACGACCGCACGCTCGCCGAAACGACTCGCGCGCCGTGAGGGGCGTGTCGAGCGGGCGCTTGGCGTAGAACTCCGGGGCATGGACGCTTCCGAGGCCACGATCGTTGACGCCGGTGGACGTGATCTGCGGGTATCCAGCCCCGATCGCGTGATCTTTCCGACGACCGAGCGGTCGGCCGCGGTCACCAAGCTAGACATCGTCAGGTACTACCTCGCCGTCGGGGACGGCATCATGCGCGCGCTCGTGCGGCGGCCGACGACGCTCGAGCGCTGGCCCAAGGGCGTGCACCCGGGGATCGTCCTGTCGACGCGCGAAAAGGGTGGGGGGGACGCCTTCTTCCAGAAGCGCATCCCACGTGGAGCGCCGGACTATGTGCAAACCGCGCGGATCCAGTTCCCGTCAGGCCGCTACGCGGATGAGGTCTGTCCGACCGAGGTCGCCGTCGTCGCCTGGGCGGCCCAGATGGGCACGATCACGTTTCATCCGTGGCCGGTTCGCCGCGAGGACGTCGACCATCCGGACGAGCTGCGCATCGACCTCGACCCGCAGCCGGGCACGGACTTCGCCGACGCTGCGCGCGTCGCCGCTGAGGCGCGCGTGCTGTTGGACGAGCTTGGCTACGCCGGCTTTCCAAAGACGTCGGGAGGGCGGGGCGTCCACATCTACCTCCGGATCGAGCCACGCTGGACGTTCACCGAAGTCCGGCATGCCGCGATCGCCTTCGGACGTGAGCTGGAGCGGCGTCTTCCGGACCAGGTGACGACCAAGTGGTGGAAGGAGGAGCGCGGTGAGCGCATCTTCATCGACTACAACCAAAATGCGCGTGATCGTACGATCGCCTCGGCGTACAGCATTCGGCCGAAGCCCGGCGCTCCGGTGTCCGCGCCGCTGGTGTGGGACGAGCTCGCCGAGGTCGCACCCGAGGACTTCACGGTCGCGACGATGCCCGCGCGCTTTGCCGAGGTGGGGGATCGCCATGCCGCGATCGACGACGTTGCCCATTCCCTGCAACCGCTGCTGGACATGTACGACAACGATGCGGCCGAAGGACAGGGGGACATGCCCTACCCGCCCGATTATCCGAAGATGCCGGGAGAGCCCAAGCGCGTCCAGCCCTCGCGCGACCGCGACCGCCCGCGGCCGTCATAAGCTCGGGCAGCGGGCTGCCCCCGGAGCGTCCACGCTCCGGGCTGCCCCTGGAGCGTGGGCGGGCGGGCGCTGTTTAGCGCGATTGGGGCAGCTTGGTCGATCCGCGCCGCGTCACCGGGGCAGAGGGCGGCGGTACGACCGGTCCGATGTCCCCGTCCGGCGCCTCGTCGAGGTCGACGATCACCGGCGCGTGATCGCTCGGCCCAGTGCCCTTGCGGGCCTGCCGGTCAACCCATGCCGCCCGAACCCGGCCGGCGACGGGCCCGCCGGCCAGGATCAGGTCGATCCGCATCCCGAGGTCCTGGTGGAACATTCCGGCGCGATAGTCCCAGTAGGTGAACACCCGCTTGTCCGGCCAGTGATCGCGCACCACGTCACGCAACCCGAGCGCCTCCAACTCCGCCAGCGCCGCCCGCTCAGGCGGCGTGACGTGCGTGTGGCCGACGTAGGCGGCAGGATCGAAGACGTCCTCGTCGGTCGGTGCGATGTTCATGTCACCACACACGACCGTCGCCTCCGGGCCGGCGGCGATCATCTCGCGTAGCGAAGCCAGCCAGGCAAGCTTGTACTTGTAGTGCTCCGAGCCCGGCTCGCGCCCATTGGGCACGTACACCGACACCACCCGGATTCCGGAACACGTGGCGGACACCGCGCGCGCCTCCGGATGCGGGAAGCCGGGCGCCCCCGGGATTCCGGCCACCACATCGTCCAGCCCCACCCGCGAGAGGATCGCGACCCCATTCCAGCTCGCCTCGCCGTGAACCGCGACCGCGTAGGCGCGCTCCGCGAGCGCGTCGCCGAGCAGGTCCATGAACGCGTCGTCTGCGAGCTTGGTCTCCTGCAGGCACACCACGTCCGGCTGCCGCTCATCCAACCATGGCAGCAGCCGCGGCATCCGCTGCTTGACCGAGTTGACGTTCCAGGTCGCGATTCGCACCGACCCCACGGTAGCGGCCGGTCCGGAGAATGTCACCAAACTCCGGCATTTCGCCTGCATACGGGGACAAATCGCCCGCGGGTGGTGGTCCTTGGTCGATTATGCATGTGGGGCATGCTTATGTAGCGAAGGTCGGTTTTGGCGTGTGAACTTTGGGCCTGTAAGCATGCCGCGGGGCCGGACTTCGCCCCGCGCGGGACTCGCCGAGTGGCGACCGGTTCCGCCGAGTGTCGACCGGTTCGCTCGGGCCCCATCTCCTCCATGTGAGCCCGCTCGCGAGCCACTGCACGGGACACCGCGCACGGGACACCTGGATGCCAGCGAGATTTCACGCTAAGGCACAGCCGCTGATCGGCCGATACGGCGTTTGATTCAGTGACGCTCCGGAGTAAGAGAGCTCCGGACGCGGGCCACGCCACGATCAGTTGTCGCCTGCGCAGATGAGACTATCGCCGCGCCCAATTACAACTACCGCTCGCGGTGTCATCACCGCAACACTCGTCGCACTTGCCGGACTGGGCACAGCGACGGCACCGGCCAGGGCTGCGCTTTCGGTCCTGACACCCTCGCCGGCGTCGTGGGAGTTTGGGAACGGCGACATCCATCGATTTGTCGGCAGTCCGAGCGAGAACTTCACTTTCACCAACAACGCGGGCGGCGAGGTCAACGTTGCGAACGTGTCGATCGTCGGACCGGACGCGTCGGATTATCAGTTGGGTCCCGAAAACTGCTCGGGTGCCTGGTTGGGACAGGGCAGCTCGTGCGCCGTCCAGGTCGCCTTCAACCCCGGCCAGCTCGGGACCAAGACGGCCTCGCTCGAGCTGGACGATGACTCTGGCACGATCGACATCCCGCTCCTCGGAACCGGGATCGTCGGCGCCCTGAACGCCAACCCGAATCCGATCGTGTTCACGAGTCAGCCGTGGTTCGAGGGCGGGCAGCAGCAGACCCTCTCGATTCAGGACTCAAATGACGCAGGTGCTGCGGCCACGTCGGCCACGATCACCGGACCCGATGCGTCGGACTTCAACATCGCGTGGGGGCAGAACTGCAGCAACCAGCTGTACGGCCCGGGGAGTACCTGCGGGATGGGGGTCGGCTTCAACCCTCCCAATGGACCCGGTGTCTTCAACGCGCAGCTCGAGCTCACCAGCGACGGCACGAGCGGCCCGGTGATAATTCCGCTCACTGCCACGTCGCTCAGCGGCCCACACACGGTCATCAGCCCGACCGAGACGAACTTCGGCAGTGTCGAGATCGGCCAGTCCGTGTCGAAGGCGATCACGGTCTCCAACGAGGGCGACTACCCGATGCAAATCCAACAAGCGTTCATGGTCACCGGCTCTCAGTCGGCCCTGTCGGTCACGGCCGACGGCTGCACGGGGCAGATCGTCAACCCGGGTTCGTCGTGCCAGTTCACGGTGCGCTTCCAGCCGGACGCGGTCGGCTACCGCGATGGCGGGGTGGTACTGATCAACAACTCACCGGAGCCGGTCACTCCGGTCGCGTTCGAGGGCACCGGGGTCCCGAGCCTGAACGGCGCGGCCACGATAACCGGCGCAGTCTCTGCCGGGAACACACTGACCTGCAACCCCGTCGGCTTCCCGGACGGAACTACATACGCCTACCAGTGGTTGGCCAACGGGCAACCGGTCGCCGGCGCCGACACGCAGACTTTGGAGCTCACCGACGGAAACGTCGGTGAGGCGGTCTCGTGTCGCGTCGGTGCCACCAACCCGGTTTCCGCTCAGACGGTCACCTCGCCGCCGACGGCGCCCACCGGACCGATGATGCTCGACAACCAGCCGGGCTCGCTGATCGGCGAAGGAACCTGCCGGGTCCTCGACGCCAACGCCGCGCTGCGGCTCGGTCGGGGGACGGTCTGGAGCAGTTACGGCCGGCCCACCACGCCGTGGGCGCCACTGACCCTGACCTCGACAGCAGCCTTTCGGGTGCTGATCGACGGGCGGACGGTCGGCGGCGGGAGGACCGTCAACGTCAGCCCGCGAACGCTGTCCCAGTTCGCCGACGGCAGTCACGTGCTGCGGGTGACCAACGCTTCGGGCAGCACCTCCGGCTCGGTGCTCCTCGCTCCCTGCCTGCTCGCCGTTCGCCTCAACGGCGACCCGTCTCAGTCCGCTGTCATGTCCGCGTCCTCACGGTACGGGATGCATTCGCTCACGATGCACCTGCCCAAGGGGCTGGATCTCAATCTGCCCGCCGGCGGCCTGCTCGGGACGGCAACTGTGCAGCCCGCTGGATCGCCGGTCTGGAGCTTCGACCTGTTCCGCGCCCACACGAACTGGAACGGGATCGCGGTGGCCCTGACGAGACACACTGTGACGATCAGCAACCTGCCCACACAGACGGGCTTGGTGACCGTGGCGATCCGTGCTGGTCTGCTAGTCGGGCACGGCGGGACCGTCACCTTGACGGCGCAGGTACGCGGCGCGGGCGCGCCGCTGCAGGCGCAGACCCCCGTGAACTGGTTGCCCTGAACGAGCCGAGGGTGAGGGGAAACAAGGCCGGCGTGGGCCGGCGCCGGCCCCGCCTTGGCCTTTGGGGGTGCCATCCAGGCCAACGAGGTGCGGTCGGCCCCGGGGAACCGCGCTGGTGAGGGTGCCCGCCGGATCGGATGGTGTCAGTAATCTGACAATTTCGCGTGCATACGGGGACAAATCGCGCGCGCCCGCCGGTCCTTGGCTGCATAAGCATGTGGGGGATGCTTATGTAACCAAGATCGGCCGCGAGCGTGCAGCCTTGGGCCGAAATGCATGCTGCGGGGGGGCGGATTTCGGGCCGCGCTGCCTTCGCCGGGCACTTCACCAGCGCCGTTCGCCGAGCGGATCGCTGAGCGGTTCGCCGGGCACTTCACCGGCGCCGTTCGCCGAGCGGTTCGCCGAGCAGATCGCACGGCGAAGGTGGCCACCCTCGTCTCGACCCACCCCGCGCCGGTCGTCGGGTGAACCGGGGCGCCATCCGTCTCCTCCCATTCCCGGCGCAAGGCTCTATAGGTAATCCTTACCCGCGATGGATCTCCGCCACGCACTCGTCGATGTAGTGGGCGCGAAGCATGTGCTGAGCGATCCGGAGCTGAAGTCGTCCTTCGAGCGAGACTACACCGGCCGTTACGGAGGCAGGGCGCGCCTGGTGGTGCGCCCCGCGAACACCGATGAGGTGGCGGGCGCGATCGCAGCGTGCGCCCGTCACCGGGCAGCGGTCGTCCCCCAGGGAGGCAACACCGGCCTCGTCGGCGGCGGCGTCCCCCGCTCCGACGAGGTGGTGATCTCGCTCACCCGGCTGGGTCGGGTCGGTGACGTCGACACGGCGACACGACAGGTGACGGTGGGGGCCGGCGTCACCCTGGCGGCCCTCCAGCAGGCCGCGCTCCAAGCCGGCCTGGATGCCGGACTCGACTTCGGCGCTCGCGACTCGTGCACGGTCGGCGGGATCGTCGCCTGCGACGCCGGAGGCCCCCGCGCTCTGCGGGAGGGCACAGCGCGAGCCCACGTCGCCGGCCTCGAGGCGGTGCTCGCGGACGGCTCGGTGATCTCGCGGCTGGCCGGACTGACCAAGGACAACGCCGGTTACGATCTGCCCGCACTGTTGGTCGGCTCGGAGGGGACCCTGGGGATCATCACCCAGGTGCGCTGGAGGCTCACCTCGTTGCTGCCGGCTCGCGTCGCGGTCCTGGTGCCGCTCGCCACGGCCCGGGAGGCGGCCGATCTGCTCGTATCGTTGCGCGCCAACGCACCGTCCCTCGAGAGCTGCGACTTCTTTCTCGACGAGGGCTTGCAGCTCGTGCTCGAGCACCAGCGCCGCGAATCGCCCGTGCGCCAGCGCGCGCCGTTCTACGTGCTCGCGGAATGCGCGGCTCGCACCGACCCCACGCAGGAGCTCGCCCAAGCCCTCGAGCACGCGGGTGTCCAGGACGCGCTCGTCGCCGACGACACGACCAGCCGCCAGGGCCTGTGGTCGTTGCGCGAGGGACACACCGACGCGATCAACGCCGCGGGCATCCCCCACAAGCTCGACGTCGGGGTGCCGCTGGCCCAGCTCGACCGGTTTCTCGACCAGGTCCCGGATGTGGTCACGGCCGCCGGCGGCAAGCGGGTGATCCTGTTCGGCCACCTCGGCGACGGAAACGTCCACGTCAACGTGCTGGGGGCGCCACCCGACGACCCCCGCGTGGACGACGCCGTACTGGAGTTCGCGCTCAGGTGCGGTGGGACGATCAGCGCCGAGCACGGTGTCGGGGTCGAGAAGGCGCGGTGGCTCGAGCGGGCCCGGGGAACCGAGGAGGTCGCGGCGATGCGCGCGATCAAGCTGGCGCTCGACCCACACAGTCTCCTGAATCCAGGTGCGGTCCTAGACCACTTGGATTGCTGCTCCGCAACCTTCTGAACCCTGGCGTTGTTCTTAGCAACAGGACCGGAATCAGCGCGTAGCCGCCGACACCTGAACGTCCGGATCCCCATAGCTGGAGGTAGGGAAGTGATGAGAAGAGAGCGTCGACGCCCGTTCGTCGCGGGGATGGTGATCCTCGCGTGCGCCGCGGCCATGACCACGATCCCCGCACAAGCGTCGGCGGCGCAACCGTCCGCCGCTGCGCGGGCGCAGCTCCGGCCGCAGCTGCTGCCGCCCCCTCCGCCCGCCTGCCCCAGCCTCACGTTCATCGGTGCCCGCGGCTCCGGGGAATCGTTCAGCGGCTACAACGGGCTCGGTCCGGCGGTCTGGGACATGGCCGTGAACCTCCAGGCTGTGCTCGCGAAGCACGGGATGAGCGTTTCGCAGGTGCCCGACCCCTATCCGGCAGATTCGGTCAGTGACCTGAGCCCGTCTGGCGCGGAGCTGCTGCTGTTCGTGATCGACCCGCCTGCCGCGGTGGCCGAGTACGTGCGCGACAACCTCGAGAAGTACATCCACAGCATCGACACCGGGATCAGCGACGCGGTCGCGCTTGCCGAGGACACCGTCGCCAGCTGCCCCAACGGCAAGCTCGTGCTGGCCGGCTACTCGCAGGGCGCGATGGTGATGCACCAGGCCCAGTTGCAGCTCGCCGCCTCCGGCCGCAAGCGCGTGCTCAGGCAGATCGCGGGAACGCTGCTGCTCGGCGACGGCGACCGCGTCCCCGACACGCGCGCGCATGAGTTCGGCTCCTCGCTGGCCAGGGCAGAGGGAATCCGCACCTACCTGCACTCGAACTCGGGCCAGGACGTCGAGCAGCCCGCGCGCACCGCGAACATCTGCAACGCCGGAGACATCGTCTGCGACTTCAACTTCGAGCGGCTGACGTCGTTCAGCCACGCCGCCAAGGTGCACACGAGCTACGCCCGGCAAACCAGCCACGGCATCGTCTACAGCCCGCTGCTCGCCCAGGCCGCGATCTGGCTCGCCGACAAGATCGTTTCGCACTAAGCCATGTCCGAGTGCCCGCCTCAATGCCGGCGTGTCGTCAGCCAGCCCCGTACTGCTCGACGGCGTACCCCAGCAGCCCGCAGGCGTCGAGCCGCTCGACCGGCGCGCGGAACGTCACCTGGACCACGCCGGGGTGGCGTCCGATCTCGATCGCGCCCGTGATCGTGGCGCGATTCTTGACCTCGGGGACCGACAGCGAGAGCAGCTCCGCGGCGCGCGCGAGGCCGTTGTCGGTGGCGCTGTTGAGGTCCGGGCCCGTGCCGATCACCGAGATCGGCAGCGATTCCTCGAGCTCGCTGACGCCGTGGCGGCGGCCGAGCGCGAGCGCGCGCGTCCTCTCCTGCGCGGACAGGGGCTTGGCCAGGAACGGCAGGTCCTCGACGAGCGGGAACAGAACCGGGCCGTCGATCGCCAATCCCTTGAGCACCTCGACCTGGAGGGTCACGGTGCCGGATACATCGCAGGTGTGGCCGGCGATTTCCCCGTCGCCCTGGAGCGCGTGCATGTCCCCGAGGTAGACGCCGCCGCCGTCGAGCTTCACCGGGCAGATCAGGATCGCGCCGGCGCGCACCGCGTCGACGTCCATGTGGCCGTCGGTCTTGTGCCGCTGGAGCTCCTGGGGCGTCAGGGCGTAGCGGTGGGGTGCGCCGATCAGGAACGCCCCGAAGTCCCCGGCGTTGTGCGAGTCGGGGATCGTGGTCGACGGCGAAGTGCCGAGCTGCCCCATGAACGGCCGCAATCGCGTGGCGAGGGCAACGATGTCGTGCGGGGCGAAGGTCAGGATCGGGTTCTGGAGGGAGTTGTCCGGGAGGGCGGCAAACCGGGCGGCTTCACGGGCGAACGACTCGGCGGCGTCCCCGGGAACTGTGACCCCGACCGTGTGCAGGTCATCGAACGCGATCGTGTAGCCGTTGGTGAATGTGAACGGAGTCGCGTCCGCGCCACATTCGGCGCAGCGGATCGCCTCCTGCCCGATCCCATCGACCCGTGTCTCCGGCCACTGCGCCCCGCAGCCGGGGCACACCGGGGCGCAGTACGGGTCGCCGTTGAAGCGGCCCTGCATCGGTTGGTCGTTGCCGGACGCAGTCGCGATCGACGTCACCTCGATCGCCTTGATGCGGATCGCGATTGCGTCGCCGACCGCGGCATCGGCCACGGCGACCGGCCGGCTGACCTCGTGGCCGCCCCGGATCGACGGCGTGATCATCGGTCCCCAGCAGCCGGGGGTGGAGTTCCAGACGATGTGCCCGCCGTCTGCGACCGGTCCGAGCATCGCGACCTCCGGCCCGAGCAGGCCGTTGGTGAAGGTGTCGACGAACACGGTCCGGTGGACCTGCTTGGTGCCGAGCTCAGCTGGTTCGATGGCCATGGGCTTGCTCCCTCAGGATCGGTGGGCGGTGATGGAGCACGTCCTCTCAGCCTCCAGACACCGGCGTCAGCAGCGCGATCTCGTCGCCGGGTGAGAGAACCTGGCGACGATCGACGTGGGCGCCTCGGACGACGGCGAGCGCCGAGGCGAGCGCGGGCGCGAGCTCCGGATTGCTGGTTGCGAGCGTGTCGTAGAGGTCCTCGACGGTCGCGCCGTCAGGAAGCTCAAGCCGCAGGATCGGCGCTGAGGCGAACCGCGCGAGACCGCTGCCAAAACGAACCCGAACCTCCACGATGAGCGCTCCAGGGGCCGGACTCGACCCCGCGCCCATCTTACGTCAAGATTCCCCCGCTCGAACAAGCTCTTACGACCGGAGGCCACCATGTCCAGCCTGCTCGACTACACCGTACAGGGCGACGTCGGCACGATCACCGACGAATCGAAGCTGCCTCAGGTGAAGCTGATGGTGCCGCTCGAGCTCTACCGGCTGTGGGAGCGCCAGGGCTGGGCATCGCACGAGATCGACCTGGCCCAGGACCGGCGCGACTGGGAGACGATGCCCGAGGAGCTGCGCGAGGAGATGCTGTGGGGCCTGTCGGCGTTCTTCGTCGGCGAGGAGCGGGTGACGAACCAGTTCTCCGGGCTCGTGCTCGCGGCCGAGGACAAGCACGAGGAGGCGTTCCTGCTCACCCAGCAGGTCGACGAGGCCCGGCACGCCCAGCACTTCAATCGCCTGTATGAGCAGGTGTTCAGCTACGACGGCAGCTTCGAGGACCGGCTCGAGCGCGCCCGCCGCGACCTGACGCCGGATTACTTCAAGCTGTTCGACGGGTATCTCGTCGAAGGCCACCAGGCGCTGCTGTCCGATCCGTCGGACATCGAGGCGAAGGTCGATTTCATCACCACGTACCACATGGTGATCGAGGGCACGCTGGCGCTGACCGGCCAGTACTTCCAGACCGACAACATGCAGCGTCGCGGGATCCTCCCCGGGCACCTGAAGGCGTTCAACCTGATCTCGCAGGACGAGCATCGCCACGTCGCCTACGGCACCTGGTTCCTACAGCAGAAGGCGCGCGACCCCGAGCTCGCCAAGCGGATCCAGGACAAGCTGGTCGAGACGCTGCCGTCGGCCGCGGGCGTGCTCGTCCCGCCCGGCTTCCAGCTCGGCGACGATTACGAGTACCTCGGCTACTCGGCCGAGGAGATGAACGAGTTCGCGTTCACCGCCCTGTCGCGCCGGCTGAAGGTGATCGGCGTCGGCCTGCCGGCGATCGCCGCGTAGCCGAGCAGCCGCGCAGTTCGCTCATCCGCCGCGAGCGAGACTCGCCCGCAGCCTGAGCACGCGCGTCGCGGCCTGGTCGGCGTCGGCGCGGCTGAGCTGCCCGTCGGCGAGCGCCAGAGTAAGCCCTTGCAGCGCCTGTGCACCGTCCGCGGGCGTGTTGTCGTCGGGGTTCGGCTCGGCGCACAGCAGCAGATCGGCGCCGGCGAGGGCCGCGAGCACAGCGCGGTGGGGGGTCGTGCCGAAGGCGCCCAGGGACGCGGCCCCGAGCGCGTCCGTGATCACGACGCCGCGGAAGCCAAGCCGGCCGCGAAGCTCACCCCCGATCACCACCGGTGAGAGGCCCGCCGGCCGCGTCGGGTCGAGCGCCGGGTAGGTGGCCCACGAGGTCATCACGAGCTTGACGCCGGCGGCGATCGCGGCGCGGTAGGGCAGCTCGTCGTCGGCCCGCAAGGTCGCGGCCGGGACGGCGAGCGTGACCGGCTCGGCGTCGGTGTCCTGGTCTGCGGCGGCCGCGCCGAGGCCGGGAAAATGCTTGGCGGTAGCGGCGACGCCGGCGCGTTGCTGGGCGGCGATGAAGCTCGCGCCGAGGCTCGAGACCAGTTGCGGGTCGCTGGCGTAGGAGCGCTGACTTTGGTCGATGAAGTCGCCGGGGGTCCTGAACACATCGAGCACGGGCGCCAGGTTGACGTTGATGCCCGCGCCGGCCAGGTTGGAACCCGCGCCGGCCCCCGCCTGGGTGGCGAGCGACTGCGGATCGGCGGACGCGCCGATCTGCTGCTCGGAGAGTGTCGGTGCACCTGGAAGCCGGCGCACGAGGCCGCCCTCCTGGTCGGTCGCCAGCAGCAGCGGGGCAGCCACCGGACTCTGCTGGTTGGCGCTCTGAAGCTCGTGAACCGCCGCGCTCAGGGCGCTGCGATCGGCGACGTTTGACGAGAAGAAGATCACGCCGGCGGCCTCGCCGTGACGGACCAGTGTCAGCAGCGAGGCGGGGGGAGTTGGCCCCGCGTAGGCGTACATGATCCGCTGGCCGAGGAGCTGCGACGTCGAGAGCCGCGCGAGCAGCGACTGGTCGGGCGGTGTCGCCGGTCGCCGCGGCGGGGCACGGTCTGAACTCTCGGTCCTCGACGTGGCGGGCGGGATCGGATGCCCGTGCTTGCCCGACGAAGCTGTAGCGGCGAGGATGCCGCCGGCGACAGCCACGACCAGCGCAACGGCGAGCCAGCGCCGGCTCACCAGCGCGCTTCGGTCGGCGGACGGTCCACTAGCAGCCTTGCGGCTGCAGGTTTGCCTGCTTGATGAGCCAGTTGCCGCCGGTGTAGGAGAGCTGATACTCGCCCGACCAATTGCGGCAACCGTTCTGCTGATCGACGGTGTTCAGCGAGACGACCCCAACTGTGGCGTTGTTGCCGTTGCTCGAATTGAGCTTGCCCTGGAACTGGATGCTCTGGATGTTCGCCTGCTGTTCGCTGGCGACGAACTGAGACTGTGTCTGTCCCGCCACGCCGGGCGCGTCCCAGGTGTAGGCAGCGGCGAAATTGCCGCTCGCGATGTCGCTCCAGTAATTGTTGACCGCCGTCACCGCCCCTTGTGGTGAGGAAGACGTCGCCGGAACCGGCCCTGGCGCAGGCGTGGTCGTAGACGACGTCGCGGTCGCGGTCGCAGTCGCCGTGCTCGTGCTCGTGATCTCGGTCGTCTGGAAGCTCGTGCTCGTCACCGCTGTCTGGGAAGTGCTGCTCGAACCGGTGCTGATCACGTGGGTGGCGAACAGGACAGCGACGAGAGCTACTCCGAGCACGGCGGCGATGATCGCTACCGCCGGCCCTGGCTGGAACCACCGCGGCTTGGGCGCCTGCGCGGTCGGCGGGGTTGGCGGGGGCGCCTGCGCGGTTGGCGCCGCCGCCTGCGCGGTTGGCGGGGGCGTCTGCGCAGTTGGCGCCGCCGCCGGCTCGGTGGGTGAGGGCGCCAGTTCCGTTGGCGCCGCCGCCGGCTCGGTGGGTGAGGGCGCCAGTTCCGTTGGCGCCGCCGCCGGCTCGGTGGGTGCATCCAGCGGCTTCGCCTCGCCGATGGCGACGACCGTCGGCGCGGCGGAGTAGCGCTCACCATTCAGCACGGCAGCGGCATCGCGCGCGAGGTCTCCCGCCGACAGGTAGCGATCGCCCGGGTCCTTGGCCATCGCCTTGCCGATCACCGACGCGAACGCCGGGTGGGTGTCGGTGATCGGTCCGTCGAGCGGCGGCGGGGGCTCGTGCACATGGGCATACAGCGTCGCTACGGAGTTGTCGCGCTCGTAGGGCACCTTTCCGGTGAGCATCTGGAAGAACACGCAGCCGAGTGCGTAGATGTCGGTGCACGCATCGACATGGGAACCGGTGATCTGCTCGGGCGCCATGTAGTCGACTGTCCCGACGACCAGGCCCGTGGCCGTCAGGTCCGACGCGGTGTCGGGCCGCTTCGCAAGTCCGAAGTCCGTCAGATACGCCTGCCCCTCGCCGTCCGGTCGCTCGATCAGGATGTTCGCGGGCTTCACGTCCCTGTGGACCAGGCCGGCGCTATGGGCGGTGTCGAGCGCTGATGCGACCTGGCTCAGGAGCTCGACCGCGCGTGCCGGCTCACGCGCCCCCTGCTTGACCAGAACATGGCGCAGATCGGTACCTGTAACCAGGTCCATGACGAAGAACAGGATTCCGTCGTGCTCCCCGGCGTAGTGGATCCCGACGACGTTCGGATGGTGCAGCGACGCGGCGATCCGCATCTCCCGCTTGAACCGCTCCTGGAACTTGGAGTCCTCTGAAAGCGCGGGCGCCAGCACCTTCAGCGCATAGATCCGGTCGAGCGTGACATGGGTCGCGCGATATACGAGGCCCATTCCGCCACGGCCGATCAGTTCGTCGATGCGATAGCCGCTGAGTACCGCTCCACTCTCAAGCAAGTCGCCGCTGACGACCATCTGTCGGACCCCCCCGGACCCATTTTCGGATTACTTTGGCAACCAATTGCCGCGCGGCCGGCGCGCCCCGCGCAGTCCCGCTCAGCCGGGCGAGCTTACCGCGGCGAACGTCGCTGTCAAGTTTGTCCAGGCCCGGCACCCGCCGGTGCCGGCCCACTAGGGGGGCGGCAGCTCGAACACTCCATCAGGTGCGGTTCTGAAGTGGTCGGAGGGGAAGTCCTGGCCCGAGAGCGCCGCCATCAGCCCAGCGCTGGCATTGCTCGGATCGGGACTCGGCAGTCCGTTCTGTAGCTGGAGCGAGATCCATCGCGCTGCCGTCACGCGCCCGCCACTTCCGAGCGTGACCTGGATGATCGCGCTCTCCGAGAGCAGGCCTCCACCGCCGAGCGTGTGGTAGCCGACGAAGTTCCCCAGCGAGTATGCGATCAGGTGGCCCCGGTAATCCTCGACACCGCGGATCACGTGCGGTCCGGAGCCGAGCACGATCGACGCGCCGGCGTCGATCACGGCGTGGGCAAAGGCGCGCGCGTTGCCGCGATCCTCGCCGAGGTAGTACTCCTCTCCGTACGGGACGTGCAGCGCGCCGACGCCTTCCGCCCTGGTTGAACAGGCCGAAGCCGAGCGCGCGAAACTGGCCCGCGTAGACGGGTGAGGCGCGCCGGCGCGCGCTTAGCCAAACTCCACCCCCTGCGCAAGCGGCAGCTCGTCCGAGTAGTTGATCGTGTTGGTCGCCCGCCGCATGTAGGCGCGCCAGGCGTCGGAGCCGGACTCGCGCCCGCCGCCGGTGGACTTCTCACCGCCGAACGCGCCGCCGATCTCGGCCCCGGAGGTGCCGATGTTGACGTTGACGATCCCGCAGTCCGAGCCGTCCGGCGCCAGAAACCGCTCGGCCTCGCGCTGATCGCGAGTGAAGATGCTCGACGACAAACCCTGCGGAACACCGTTGTGCAAGGCGATCGCGTCCTCCAGCTCGCGGTAGCTCATCACGTAGAGGATCGGCGCGAAGGTCTCGCGGCGGACGAGCTCGGTCTGGGCGGGCATCCGGACGAGCGCCGGCTCGACGTAGTAGGCGTTCGGAGTTCCGGCGCTATCGCGCCGCCCGCCGCCGGCGACCAGCTCGCCGCCGTCGGCGTGCGCCTGCCCGAGCGCGGCGACCATGCTCCGGTACGAACCCTCATTGATCAGCGGACCGACCAGCGTGCCGTCGGCGAACGGATCGCCGATCGGGAGCCGCACGAACACCTCACGCAGGCCGTCGACGAGCTCTTCGACCACATCCTCGTGGACGATCAGCCGCCGCAGGCTCGTGCACCGCTGCCCGGCGGTCCCCGCCGCGGCGAACACGATTCCCCGCCGGGCAAGCTCGAGGTCGGCCGACGGCGCGACGATCGCCGCGTTGTTCCCGCCGAGCTCGAGCAGGCATCGACCCAGGCGCGCCCCCACCCGCGGCGCGATCTGCGCTCCCATCCGCTCCGATCCGGTCGCGCTCAGGAGGGCTACATCCTCGCTGTCGATCAGCGCCCCGGCCTCCTGTGCGCCCGCGAGCACCAACCGGTGGGTCCCCGACGGCGCCCCGGCCTCCGAACAGGCGCGGTCAAGCAACGCCGAGCAGGCGATCGAGGTCAGGGGCGTCATCGGTGAGGGCTTCCAGACGACCGTGTCCCCACACACCAGCGCGACGGCGGTGTTCCAGGACCAGACGGCCGCGGGGAAGTTGAAGGCCGAGATCACGGCCACCACCCCCAGCGGGTGCCAGGTCTCCATCAGCCGGTGGCGCGGTCGCTCCGATGGCATCGTGCGCCCCTCGAGCTGGCGCGAGAGCCCGACTGCGAAGTCGCAGATGTCGATCATCTCCTGAACCTCGCCGAGGGCCTCGGAAGGGATCTTCCCGGCCTCGATCGTGACCAGCTCGGCGATCTCGGCCTTGTGCTCAGCCAGCAGCACGCCGAGGCGCTTGACCAGCGCGCCCCGGACCGGGGCGGGCACCGTGCGCCAGGCTAGCGAACGCTGCCCTGGCCGCAGCGATCGCCGCCTCGATCTCCTCCCGGCCGGTGCCGGCAAGCTCGAACAGGTCCTCTCCGGTAATCGGTGAGCGGGCGCTCAGGACCGGGCCGCTGCCGGCCGACACTTCGGCGCGGCAGTGTTGGAGCGCGCGGCGTCGCCCGCGCCCGGAGCTCGTCGGTGGTCGAAATCGAGCCGATCACGAACGCGGTCAGCCCCGCCGGTACCAACGCGGCGATGTCGTCGGAGGTGGCTTCAGCGCGGCGCGGACGACGATTACCTCCGGCGCGTGGCTCGCGATCGCTCGGCGCAGCGCGTCCTCATATGCCGGACCGAAGCCGTCGATCGTGGCTGCCGGGAGCCCGAATGACCTCGCCAGAGCAGCGAAGTCGGGTTGCACGAGGTCGACGCCGAACGGCCGCTCACCGACGCGTGCCTGGTCGAAGCGGAGCATGCCGTAGCCCCCATCGTCGACCACCACGATCGTCACCGGGATCCGCTCCGCGACCACTGTCGCTAGCTCGCCGCAGGCAAACAGAAAGCCGCCGTCGCCGGTCACGCAGACCGTCGGCCCCTCGCCGGCAAGAGCCGCGCCGAGCGCGGACGGAAAGCCGAACCCGAGCGTGCCCCAGCCCATCGGGTAGGCCAGCTTGCGGGGACTCGGCACGCGCCGGTAGCCCGCGAGCCAGTAGCCCGGGATGCACATGTCGGCGACGAGCACCGTGTCCGGCGGCAGGGCGCGGTCCATGATCTCGAGGAACACGCCTGCCTGGGCGTCGTCGGCCCGCACCGCGGCCGCGAGCACCGAGGCGATCGCCTCGAGCCGGCGGCGCAAGGCTGGGAGCCGATCGCGGGGTGCAATCTCGGGCACAAGCCGCTCGAGCACCGCGCGAGCGTCGCCAACCAGGGTCAGATCGGCGACGTAGCTCTTGTTCGCGTCCGCCTGATCGACGTTGATGGCGATCAACGTCGGTGGCGCGGGCATCAACCAGTTCTGGGTCATCATCCCGTCGAAGTCAGTCCCGATCGCGAGCACGACGTCGGCCTCGTCCCAGATGACTCCGACCTCCCGCGCGTGGACCGGCCCCGGTGCAGTGCACGGGTGCTGGGGCGCCAGCAAGCCTCTGCCCATGTAGGTCGTGATGACCGGCGCGGCCAGCCTGACGGCAAGCTCGCCCACCAGTTCTCCGGCGCCGGCGCGCAGCGCGCCTCCGCCCGCCCAGATCAGAGGACGTTCTGCGGCCGCCAACAACGTCGCCGCCCGCTCGATCGCGCCGGCCGGGAGCGGTGCATGTGCGAGCGGCGATGCAGCCGTCACGGACTCAGCGGAAACGGGGTGCGAGAGCAGGTCGGTGGGCACGCCTAGATACACCGGGCCACTCGGGGCCGACTGCGCCATCGACCCGCACTCGAGTACGGCCGGCCCGATCTCGTGCGCGGCTGCCAGCAGTCGCGCGCTCTTCGTCACCGGTCTGAACATCGCCGTCTGGTCGCGCGTCTCGTGCAGAACGCCGCGGTAGACGCCCGCGCGGCGAAGGGCGGCGGGAATGTCGGTGGCGATCACGAGCACCGGGGATCCGGACGCCATCGCCTCGCCGGTCGCGGCGAGGGTGTTGGCCGCGCCCGGACCGGTGGTCACCAGTGCCACGCCGAGCCGACCCGTCGCGCGCGCGTACCCGTCGGCGGCGTAGGCCGCGGTCTGCTCGTGGCGCACGCCGACGAGTCGGATCGTCGATTGCGAGAGCGCCTTCCAGATCGGAAGGTTGTGGACCCCGGGCAGCCCGAACGCGAGCTCAACCCCGAGTTGCCCGAGCATCTCGACGAGACGAGTCGCTCCGGTCGCGGTCGCTGGCACTGTGTCGGTCACCGGTGATCCACCTAGATCACGTTGTACTCGGGACGAAGTGCGGCCGCGTCAAAGCGCTCAACGCTCAACGGTGCGATGTCGACGAAGGTCGGCCGCTGGAGCACCATGTCGCGCAGGATCTCGCCGACCGCGGGACCCTGCAGGAACCCGTGGCCCGAGAATCCGGTGGCGTACAGGAAGCGCGAGATGCTCGCTGCCTCACCGATGATCGCGTTGTGGTCAGGGGTCATCTCGTACAGCCCGGCCCAGCCGCCGCGGATACCGACGTCCGCGATCCGCGGCGCTCGGCGCCTCAGCACCTCGATCAGATCCGGAATCCAATCCTCGGACGTCTCGACGCTGAAGCCCGGCTTCTGGTTCGGATCGGCCATCCCCATCAGCAGGCCGGGGCCCTCGCGGTGAAAATAGAAGCTCGACTCGAAGTCGATCGTCATCGGGAGGTCCGCGGGCAGTCCGTCGATCGCCTCGGTGAACAGGATCTGGCGCCGTAACGGGGTGACCGGAAGATCGATGCCGACCAGCTCGCCGCAGCTGCGGGACCACGCACCGGCGGCGCAGATCACCACATTTGCCCGGATCGAGCCGTGCTCGGTGACGACGTCGGTGATCTGCCCGCCGCTGGTGTTGATCGCGAGCACCTCGCAGCCGACGCGAATGTGCGCACCGGCTGCCCGCGCGTGGAACGCGTAACCCTGAACGACCCCGTCCGGGGTGACGTGGCCGTCGCTGGGGGAGAAGGCACCCGCGAGAATGTCGTCGCCGGCCAGCAGCGGGCACAGCTCGCGGGCTTCGGGTGCGGTCAGGATCCGCGCATCGAGGCCGTGCTCGCGCTGCAGCGCGACGCTGCGCTCGAACGCCTCCAGATCCGACTCGCGGGCCAGGACGAACAGGTATCCGACCTGCTTGAGGTCGATCTCCCAGCCCGGCCGGCGGTTGAAGTCACGGAAGGCGACGAGGCTCCGCTGTGCGATTTCGATGTTCAGCACGTCTGAGAACTGAGTGCGGATGCCGCCCGCCGCCCGGCAGGTCGAGCCGCTGCCGAGCTGCCCGCGCTCGACCAGCACGACGTCGACGCCGGCCTCGGCGAGGTGAAAGGCGGCGCTGGTGCCAATCACCCCGCCGCCAACGATCACCACGGTGGCGCAGCGGGGCAGTTCGGAAGCGGGACGCGGCATCAGCGCGATCCTCCGACGGCAATACCGCTAGGCAACGGCGATC
This sequence comes from uncultured Solirubrobacterales bacterium, assembly GCA_963769695.1. Classification (GTDB taxonomy): domain Bacteria; phylum Actinomycetota; class Thermoleophilia; order Solirubrobacterales; family Solirubrobacteraceae; genus Palsa-465. The sequence continues at coordinate 552,397 of CAVYMX010000009.1, forward strand.
CGGTTTCGCAGCGCCTTGCGGTCGATCTTGCCGACTGGCGTGAGCGGGATCGAGTCGACGACCTGCAGCTCGCGCGGATACTTGTAGCCGCCGATGTTCCGCCGCGCCCAGGCGATCAGTTCCTGCGGCGTGGCGGCGGCGTCGGAGCGCAGCGACACGAACGCGATCACCTCCTCGCCATGGACGGGGTCCGGCCGGCCGACGACCGCGGCGAGCTGCACCGCGGGGTGTTCGAGCAGCGCGTCCTCGACGTCGCGGGGATAGACGTTGAAACCGCCACGGATGATCAGGTCCTTCATGCGGTCGACGACGTACAGATAGCCGTCTTCGTCGAGGTATCCGATGTCGCCCGTGTGCAGGCGGCCGTCGCGGAGCACGTCCGCAGTCGTCTCGGGCGACTGCCAGTAGCCGCGCATAACACCCGGGGAGCTGCAGCAGATCTCTCCGGGCACGCGCGCAGGCAGCTTCCGACCGTCGGGGTCGAGGATCGTGACCGTGCAGCCCGGCACGGGCAGCCCGACTGAGCCGAGCCGCTCGCGTCCGGTCGGGTTGGTCGAGATCACCGCCGCCGTCTCGGTCAGACCGTACCCCTGGCGGATCGACGCGGACGGAACCCGCCGGCAGAACTCGGCCTGGACTTCAGGCGCGAGCGGCGCGCCGCCGGAGCCCACGAACCGCAACGATGAGAGGTCGTAGTCCTCCAGCGGCTGGGAAAGAAGGATCTGCAGCATCGAGGGGACCACCGCGGCGAGCTGCAACCGATGCTCGGCGATCAGCGCGAGGAACCTCTGCGGGTCAAACCAGCGCAGCAGCGCCGCGATGCCCGGCTCCGGATTGTGCATGGCGGCGATCGTGACCAGAATCCCATAGGAGTGCGACAGGGGCAGCGTCGCGAGCGCCCGGTTGACACCCGGGACGTGGGCCGCATCGTGCACGGCGCCGCCGGAGAAGTGGAGATTGGCGTGGGAGAGCATCACGCCCTTGGCCCGACCGGTGGTGCCGCCCGTGTACAGGAGCGCCGCGAGGTCGTCATCGGCACGGTCAACGATCGGTGCCGGGTCGGCGATCTGGAGTGAATCCAGCGGCAGGACCCCGTCACGCGTGTCTCCGGCGGAGATCACGAAGCCGACGCTGTCGACCCCGGCCACGGCCTCGGCGACCTTCTCCACGAACTCGGGAGTCGTGACCACGCCGCACGCCTCCGCGTCCGCGATCAGACGTCGCAGGTCTCCGGGCGGGAGTAGAAACGTGGCCGGCGTCACGACCGCGCCGGCGCGCCACACGGCGTTGTAGACGATCCCGACCTCCGGGCAGTTCGCCATCGTCACCACGACCCGATCGCCGGGGCGGACTCCGAGCGCCTGCAGCCCGCCTGCGATCCGGCGCGAGCGCTCGAACAGCTCCCCCGAGGTGTGCCACCGGTCCTCGAACAGCAGCGACGGGTAATCGCCCCTTTGCTCAAACGCGCGCTCTGCCAGGCGCGCCAGGTTGTGCTCGCCGGCGGAACTCATGGCTGCGTCAACCATATCCTCGCCGCCGCGCGCCGTCGAGCGGTCTCAGTCGTGGGTTACCGGCGGCGAGCGCAGCGCTGCGAACGCTGTCGCCGTCCTAGTGATGCGACTCGCGCCGGTTCGGATGTCTACAGCCCGCTTGCTCAGGCAGCGAGTCGCCGGCGCGCCTTCTGCACCGACGGCAACGCCCCCTTTGCCTTCGCGAGTGGCCGGGCGCGCAGGTCGACGCTGGCCGGCTTGGCGGCGATCGTGATCTCCTCCCCCGTGGCGGGGTTCCGGCCCTTGCGCGACTTCTGAGCCGGCTTGACACGCACTGTCAGCTGAACCAGTCCGCCGATTCGGACCTTCTGGGCATTCCCGAGCTCCTCCAGCACGATGTCGTCGAGCGCCGTCAGCGCCCGCTTCGCGTCGGCTTTGCTCAGTTCGGCGCGCTCCGCGACGGCTGTCACGAGCTGCGTCTGTGTTAAGGCCACGGCATTCCTCCAAGGTTGAACCTCATGATTGCGGGAGGATTCAACCTTGTTTGGCGGACGGATGTGCGCCGCTTGCGTCCGGGGCTGATCGCGGGCGGGCCGCGCAGGCGGCGGAGCGGGCCGCGAAGGGCCTCGGCCGAACCGCTCACGCCTCGCCCGGATCGCGCCTGCTATGCGCCCGACGACTGCTCCCACAGCCGCCGGCGCAGACCCGACGCGCGGGCGACCGGGCGGGCGACAGCGGCCGTGACGGCCTCCGGACTCCCGGCCAGGATCAGGCGCCGGCGCGCGCGAGTAACGGCCGTGTAGAGCAGCTCGCGGGTCAGGATCCGCGAATCGGGGTCCGGAAGGAGCACCGCGGCGGCCTCGAACTGCGAGCCCTGGCTCTTGTGGATCGTCATCGCGTACACGGTGTCGATGGCCTCAAGCCGGGCGGGGCTGAACTGCAGCGAGCTCGCCGCCGCGCTCGAATACGGCGCTGGCCCGGTCGGCCGTGCTCTGCACGATCACGCCGGTGTCGCCGTTGTAGAGGCGCAGCTCGTAGTCGTTCTCGGTCACGAGCAGCGGCCGCCCGACGTACCAGCAGTCCTCGGCGGCGAAGTCGTCGATCTCGGCCTCGAGCCACGCCTCGATCTGCGCCGTCCAGCTGGCCACGCCCTAGGGCCCGCGACGGTGCGCGCACAGGACTCGGAAGGTCGCCGAGCGCGTCGATTGCCTCGCGTGCGGCGCCCGCGCCGCGCCGCCGAGATCACCGCGCTGCCGGCCTGCACCGCGCGCGCCCGCACCGGCTCGAGCATCTGCGCCCCGGCCGGATCGGCGACGTCGACCGGGATCCAGGTGACGTCGTCGTGACCCTCGCCCAGCACCTCGAGCACGGCGTCGGCGTCACCGCGGCGGATCGCCGCGGCGAGCCTGGCGATCCCGCCGCCGAAGCGGTGAACCCGATCGAGCACGACGATCCCGTCGCCGACCGTGACGCCTGGCGGGGGATCCTCGGCGGTGAGGGCGGTTCCGGTTGCCTGCGCCAGCCGATCACGAGCACTCGCGTTCATGATCAGGCGCCCGCCGGCGGGTCCGACGATGTCGCCGAGGACAGCGCCGGCCTCGATCGAGGCCAGCTGCCCTGGGTCGCCGACGAGCACCAGCCGCGCCTGCGGCCGGATCGCCTCGATCAGCCTGGCCATCAGCGAGAGCGACACCATCGAGGTCTCGTCGACGATCACGACATCGTGGGGGAGACGGTTGGTGCGGTCGTGGCGGAAGCGGCTGTAGCTACCCGGCCGCCAGCCGAGCAGCCGGTGAAGGGTGGACGCGCGTAGCCCGAGCAGCGCGCTGCGGACGGCGTCATCGACCGGCAGCGCGGCCGCCTCGGCATGGACTGCCTCCTCCAGCCGCGCCGCGGCCTTGCCGGTCGGGGCGGCGAGCGCGACCAGCGGCGGTGCGCTCCCGCCGGCCTGCTCGCAGAGCAGCGCCACGATCCGCGCCACGGTGGTCGTCTTGCCGGTCCCCGGACCGCCGGCGACGACCGCGAGCCGGCGCAGGACCGCCGATGCCGCGGCGAGGCACTGGCGGCTATCGGTTTCGCCGGCGAACAGTCGCGCGAGCCCCTCAGCGAGCAGGTCGACGCCGGACACCGGCAGATGTCTCGGAGCTCATCGAGCGCAGATCTGCAGCCACCCGCCGCTCCTCGCACCCAGTAGCGGTCGAGGTACAGCCACGTCCCGACCAGCCGCAAGGGACGGGCCGCCGCGTCCTGCTGATCGCCGACTGCGACGAGCGGGCTCGCGGCGACTCGGGTGATCCAGACCGCGGGGGGCGGCCAGGGCAGCGTCGAGAGGTCGACCGGCTCCTCGGCATCGACCGCCGCCGTGTTCCTGATCGTCGCGAGATCGACCTGCACGTGTCCGAGCCGCGGCGCGCGGACGGCGAGCGCGGCCGCGAGCAGCGACGGACTCGTCGCGCTCGTCGGCGAGTGCCGCGAGCCGGCGCGCCACGTGCACGTCGGCGGCGGCCAGCACCCCGGCCTCGTTGAACGTGCGCAGCAGGCCGGAGGCACCGCGGACACGGCGGAAGTCGAACGGGTCGCGCTCGGCGATCACCGCGCTCACGGCGAAGCCACCCCCTTGACGGGTGGGTCACCTGGTGCGCCCGCGCCTCGGTCCAGTGCGTCGCTGAGGACGGACACGAGCGCCCCCGGCGGCTTCCAGGCGAATACGCCGCACGGCGTCCCGTCCACGAGCGGCGTGTCGGCGCCGTGCATCCCGCGCAGGAACAGATAGAGCACGCCGGCAAGATGGCGGCCCGGGTCGTAGCCCGGCAGCCGCCAGCGCAGGTAGCGGTGCAGCGCGACCGTGTAGAGCAGCGCCTGCAGCGCGTAGTGGCGGCGCAGCATCTCAGCCGCGAGCGCCGACGGCCGGTAGTGCCAGGCCGTCGAGCGGCTCGCCGGGGACGCCGAGCCAGTTCGTCTTGTAGTCGAGCACCGCGAAACGCGGTCCGTCGGCGCCGGAGATGCGGATCACGAGGTCGAGGCTTCCCGTCAGGTAGCCGCGCACGCTCTGCCGCAGGCCGCGCCTGCGCGAGATGGTCGGGCGTAGGCGGCGAACGGGTCGCCGGGGGGAAGATGGTCGCGCAGGATCCGCGCGATCAGCCCCAGGGTGACCGCGCCCGTCGGCTGGTCGCCGCCGACGAGCGGCAGCTCGAACCCGAGCTCATCGAGGCGATCGGCGCGCGGCGACATCGACGCAGCCGGAGCCCGCCGACGAGCGGCCCGAGCGGGGTTTCGATCGCCGCCCGCAGACCGGCGCGCACAAGCGCCAGAGTCGCCGATCTCGACCGCGCGCCGGGCCTGCGACCCAGCCAGCCCCTGCGACGAGCTCGGCGTCCAGGTCGGCGGCCGCGAAGTCGGTCGCCTCGAGCACGCGGTGCACGAACGTCCCGACGTCGAGCCCCGACCGGCATGTCTCCGAGCAGCGACGCCACCGACAGCGCGGGGTCGGCCGCACCAGCTGGACCGAGGGCAAGCCGGCCCCCGCCCGCGCCGACGTCGCCGGCGATCAGCCCTTCGCCCGCCGGCTCATCGCCGAGGACCGCCTCCTCGGGCTCGCTCGCGACCGCCGCGTCGTAGGTGCCGGCGGTGATGTCGCTGTAGGAGGTGCGCCGCCAGCGCCAGGTCGAGCCCGCGATCGAACGCGGCGTAGTCCAGCTCGGAGAGCTCGGGCAGCGGCCCGCCCCACGAAGCCGGCAGACCGAGGTCGGCGCGCTCGACGCTGATCCGCCCCGGCGCGTGCGCGGCGAGCTCCTCAAACCGCTGCGATCGCCGCGGCGTCAGTCGGGGTCGAGCTGCCCAGGGGCGCGACCGTCCCCTCGGCGTCCCGCGCGAACAGCAGCCGCCCGAACGGGCGAGTTGCGGCTGTCCCACGAGCCGGCCCACCAGACGACGGCCTGGTGGCGGGCGCGGGTCAGCGCCACGTAGGCCAGCCGGAGATCCTCGCCGCGCTGCTCGAGCAGGTACTGCTGCTGGTGGCGCCAGAACCCGATCCCCTGCAGCCCGACGTCGATCGTCCGCTCGTCTCCGGCCTCGGGGTCGTGGAAGAACACCGGATGAGCGCCGCGCGGGATGTAGCCCGGCTCCCACAGAAACGGCAGGTAGACGACCGGGAACTCGAGGCCCTTGCTGCGGTGGATCGTCAGCACCTGCACGGCCTCGGCGTCGGACTCGAGCCGGCGGCTGCGCTCCTCGTCGCCGGTGTCGTCCTCGGCCTCGGCGATCCGCCGGCGCAGCCAGCGCGGTCAGCGCCGTCGTCCCCAGCTGCTCGCTGGACGCGGCCGCGTGCAGCAGCTGGCCGATGTGGCGCAGGTCGGTGAGCGTGCGCTCGCCGTCGACGAGCCGCCAGAATCCGCTGCCGGCAGCCCCTCGCATCACCGTGATCGATCTCGAGCAGCGACGCGACCCCTCGGTCGCGCAGCACCCGGGCCCAGTCGTGCAGCCGCCGGTGCACCTCCTCCCAGGCCTGCCTCGTCGGCGGTCGCGGCCGCGCGCTCGGCGCCCAGCCGAGAAAGCAGGTCAGCGCGGCCGTGTGCGCGCGGGTCGTCGAGGCGGGCCGCTCGAGCGCCTCGAGCAGCCGGCAGCCACTCGCGCGCGGTCTCGGTCGCGAACACGCTGCCGGCGCCGTTGATCACGGCCGGGATCGCCCGCCTCGCTCGAGCGCGTCGCGGATCAGCGCCGCCTGCCGGTTGGTCCGCACCAGCACCGCGACGTGGGCCGGGCGCACATGCTCGCGCTCGAGCACGGCACCAGCCTGCAAGCGGTGCTCGAGCTCGGCGTCGGAGGACAGCAGCGCGACGACGTCGGCGGCGAGGTCCTTGGCGATGTGCTCGCGCGCTGAGCGGCTTGGTCACGCAGCCGGTGTTGGTGAGCGCCAGCGACGTCGCGGGCGACGGCGCGGATCCGCAGCGGCGCGCCGCACCGGCGCCCCGGACAGGCGGGGGGCCTGATGGGCGTCCGCGGCGCGGACGCTGGCGGTAGGCGATCCCCTCGTGTCCGAGCTTGGTGCCGCCGAACAGGGCGTCGTAGGCGTCGATCAGACCCTGGTCGCTGCGCCAGTTGACCTCGAGCGTGGCCGCGTCCGGCGGCGTCCCGGGCGGCCTCGAGATAGGCGTACACGTCGGCGCCCCGGAACGCGTAGATCGCCTGCTTGGGATCGGCGATCAGCACCAGCGTGCCGCCGGTATCGCCGAATGCGCGGCGCATGATGTCCCACTGCACCGGGTCGGTGTCCTGGAACTCGTCGACGAGCACGACGTCGTAGCGAGCCCGCAAGCGCTTGGCGACCGCCCGGTCCACCGTTTCCGGCGAGGGCCGCGTCAAGGCGGGTCAGGAGATCGTCGTAGGTCATCACCGACATCGGCGCTTGCGCGCCTCGAGCTCCGACGCGGACCGCGATCGCAAGCCGGCCGCGCATCTGCGCAACCTCGCCTTCGGGCGCAGCGATCCGCGCGGCCGGGTTCTCGACCGCGATCCGCGCGATCTCGCCGGCCTCCGCGCGCCGGAACGCGGGCGCGTCGCCACGCTGGAAGCGGCGGACGTAGAGATCGTCGACAACCTCATCGACGAGGTCGCCGAGGTCTTCGACGAAGGTCACGTCGGGCTCGAGGTCGCCGGCGATGCCCAGTCCGCCCAGCACCTCCTGGCAGAAGCCGTGGGTGGTCGCGATCGTCGCCGCGTCGAAATCGCTCAGCGGCGCGCGCGAGCCGGTCGCGTCGCGCCGCCAGCTGATCGCCCGAGCCCGCCGGCGAGCAGCTCGAGCACCGGATCGCCATCGATCACCCCGCCGCCGGCCAGCGCTCGCCCGAGCCCGTGCTCGACTGCTGACCAGCCGCTCGCGCACCCGTTCGCGCAGCTCGCCGGTCGCCATCCGGGTGAAGGTGACGAGCAGCAGGCGCTCGAGCGGGATGCCCTCGGCGACATAGCGCGCGGCCAGCGCCGCGATCGTGTAGGTCTTGCCCGTTCCGGCGCTCGCCTCGAGCACCGTCACCCCGGTCGGGCAGCGGGCCTTCAGATCGAACGGGAGCGGCTCGCGATCGAGGCTCATCGTGCTCGTCACCTCCTCGCAGCTGAGCAGCCCCTCCCACATCCTCCGTGCGCAGCCGTCCGAGACGGGTGGTCTCGGACGTCTGCCCAGCCCGGTCCCTGCTCGTGCGTTGAGGGCGGCTGCGTCAGCAGCTCGTCGAAGCTCCGCACGCCGCCGAGCACGAGCTGGTGCTCGAGCTCGCGGTCCTCCTTGGGGATGCGCCAGACCGACGTCCACGCGTCGCGGCCGGCCGCCACGGGATCGCCGCCCGCCACGGCGGCCTCGGCGTAGGCCGCCGAGCTCAGGCAGAAGAGCGGCAGCGGCTCGCGCATCCCCCGGTCGATAGAGATCGACCAGGACGGCAAGATGCGCCAGCGCCGCTCGCGCGCGGCTCTCGGCATCGCCGCCCAGCGGGACGATCCGGGCGATCGTGACGGTCGCGTCAGCGCCAGCGCGTCCGACCGTCGCGGCCGAGAACTCGAGCGCGGGATATGAAGCGGTCAGCGCCAGCAGCCGCACCCACGGCGGCGAGCCGGTGCTTGGCCGACACCCTGGAGAATGTGATCGTGAGTAGCACCTGTCCCGCTGACGCCGGCCACGGTGCCGCTCAGCAGACGGCCGTCCGGGAGCATGGCGCGGACGTCGAACGGGTCGCGAGCCGGCGCCGTCCGCGACCAGCCCGCCGGCCTCGGCCACGATCGCGTCGACCAGCCGATAGACCTCGCTGATCACCGGCTGGCCGAGCACCCCGGGCGGGAGCGTGCCGCGCGCGATCTCGGCCAGGATCGCGGTCCTGCCTTCGACCCCGCGCGAGCCGCGCCTCGAGCAGTCGCTGGCCGACGCCCCAGCGCTGAAGCCGTCGAGCTCGACCGGCAGGCTGTCCTCGATCTCGTCGGTGACGTCCGCGAGGGTGATCCGCAGCCGCTGGCGCAGGAACGCCCGGACCGGATGCTCGACGAAGCGCACGAGGTCCTCGAGCTCGATCAGGCTCGTGTCCAGCGCCGGAAGCGGCGCGGCGAGAAACGGGCCGGGTTCGGAGCGCGGACCGCTCAGTGCTCGCGCGCCGGCGAGCGCCACGGGATCAAAGCTCCAGGTCAGCTCTGGCACGAGCTCGCCGGCGGCGAAGTTCCGCGGATCGAACGGCTGCAGCGGGTGGCGGACGACGACGTGCGCGCGGGCGGGGCCGTCGTCGGCGCGGACCGTCGCGTCGATCACGTCGAGCAGCTCGCCGACCGGCACGGCCGGCGGCCGGGGGATGTTGGTGCGCTCGTCGTTGCCGGTGTAGGTGATGATCAGCCGGTCGGTGGCGGCCAGCAGCGCGTCGAGCAGCAGCTGCCGGTCCTCGGTCCGCGGGTCCCGCTCGCCGATCTGCGGCTCGTCGAGCATCAGGTCGTCGCCGTCACGCGGGGCCTTGCGGGGAAATGCTCCGTCATCGAGGCCGAGCAGGCAGACGACGCGGTGGGGCACCGAGCGCATCGGGTGAAGCGTGCAGACGGTCAGGTGGCCGGTGCGGAAGTTCGCTCGCGTCGGGCGGCCCTGGAGGCGCTCGGCGAGCAGCGCGCGAACCTCGGACAACGCCAGCGCCAGCGTCGCCACCCGGCCGTCGGCCATCGCCTCGCCGAGGATCTCGTCGAGCACGCGCCCGAGCGCGGCGCGCTGCCAGGCGTCTCGCTCTCGGGTCGCCGCCAGCGAATCGGCGGCGAGGACGATCGCCCTGGTCCAGGCCTCGATCGGCTTCGGGTCGCGCAGCGCGTCGATCGCCTCACCCAGACGGGCGATCAGCTCGGCGAACCGTCCGGCAAGATCGATCGCGCCGCTGTCGACGTCATCGAGCGGGAGCACGCTCGCGAACAGCCGCTCCTGCTCCTCGGTCATCGTCACGCCGAGCAGCAGCCGGTCAAGGCCCGCCCGCCACGTGCCGCTCGCCACTCCCGCGAGCCGAAACGGCGCTCGATGCGCCGCGTCCAGTCCCCAGCGGATCGCCGCCTCGCTGATCCAGCTCTGCAAGCGGCTGAGGTCGTCGTCGTCGAACCGGAAGCGCCGGCGGACGGGCTCTCGGTCGGCGAGGTCGAGCACCTGTGAGGCCGTCAGGCGCTGGTCGGCAAGATCGAGCAGCTGGGCGGCGAAGCCCAGCATGGGATTCGTCTGGCGCAGTGACCGGTCGGCGAGCCTGACCCGCAGGTTGACCGATCCGGCACCCTCGGGCAGTTCCGAGAGCTCGCCGTCGGAGCTCAGCTCCCCGGCGCCGAAGGTTGCGTCGATCAACGGTGCGAACGTCTCGATCTCGGGACACATCACGATCACGTCCCGGGGCTCCAGCGTCTTGTCCTCCGCGAGCATGTGCAGCACCGCGTCGCGCACGACCTCGACCTGCCGCGCTCGCCCGTGGCACGCATGGACCTGGATGCTGTGGTCCGCAAGCTCGAGACGCGGCCGCTGATCGGTCTGACCCGGAAGCGGCTCACCCGGCGAGGGGCGGTTGCCGCGCACGTGATCCTGCACCCGGCCGAGCAGCGTGTCGGTCCGGAACTGAAGCGCATGGTGATGATCGATGCGCTCGCCGTGCCGGCCGAGGACCAGCTGCATCTCGCGCGCGTCGCGCCCCCATGAGGCCAACAGCCGGTTGGCCGGCAGCTCGGCGGTCCGATCGTCGCGGCGGCGGACGATCTGTGGCGCGCTGCGCGTCGCGGCGGCGATCGTCTCCCACAGCGCCGCCGAGGGATGGAGCAGGTAGAGATGGACGTCGCGGTGGGCGGCCAGCGCGCCGAGGACCTCGAGCTGGCCCACCGGAAGCCTCGTCAGTCCGAACAGCGACAGCCGGGGCGGGAGCGCGACAATCAGTGGGTCCTCGCGCAGACGTTCGCACGCGCTCCGCAGCCGCTCCGCGGGACCCGGGAGACCGAGCCGTGCCCGTAGCCGTCGCCAGAGCTCCGGCTGCCACGCCTCGGGCTCGGGGAGCCGGCGGCCGCGTCCGTCCGTGTCCGCTCCGCCGGCCCACGCATTGATCATCTCCGGACGGTGGAGGGCATATCGGTCGAACAGCTCGCCGACGTGGCGGACGGTACTCAACCGTCGCGCATGTCGCACCGGGTCGGCACCGCCGCCGAGGTGGGCTGACATGCTGTGAAGCCAGCGCTCGCCGAGGGACTCCTCGACGACCTCCAGCAGCGGCCAGATCGTGTGTTCCGGCAGCCATGGGTCGTGGTCGGGCTCGATCCCGGAGGCGGCTGCCACGGCATCCCCGATCACCCGCCGCGGCCACGGAAACGCGACGTTCGCGCACACCCCGTCGAACCGTCCTGCCGACGCCCCGAGGCTGGCCGACAGGCGTTGGGCGAGCCACCGCTCCATCCCTCGGGTCGGGACGGCGACGACCTCCGTGGCGAAGGGGTCCTCGAGCGGCTCCGCCAACAGCGAGCCGAGTGCCTCGGCGAGCGCGTCGGCGCGTTCTGCTCGGTGGATGTGGAGCACGTCGGCCTGGCCTTGGCGGCTGCTAGATCGCGGTCACGAGGGCCAGCGGAATGACACGCCGAGCACCCGCGCGACGCAGCTGACCGCCGACCATCGCGAGCGTCCAGCCGGAGCCGCGGCGGTCGTCGAGCAGGATCCCGGTACCGGGTGGCGGCTTGCCGATCACCGTGAAAGCGCCCCGGACGTTGGCGGCCTGCTGGACGGCGTTGGCCATCTCGCGCTGCGGCGGGCGAGCGTCCTTGCGCTGCACGAGCTCCAGGTGCGGCACGCCCAGCTCGGCTGCCAGCTGCTCGCCGAGCCTGGCGATCAAATCGCCGAGGCGGACAGACGGGACAGTCGTGACCCAGGCGACCCCGTCGCCGGCACCGCGGACGACATCGGCCAGCCCGCTGACGACGTCGCGTTCGAAAGCACCCGATCGCAGCCCGCGCTGCACGGCCGGCCACCAGCCGCCGTCGCCGAAGCGCGCGAGCGCCAAGCCAGGTTCGATGCGCACGTCCTCGGGGATCTTGCGCATCGTGCCGGCCGCGTCAGGCGCCATCTTCTTGGCCTCCAGCTCGACCGGTGTCGAGCGCAGGTGGCGTGCGGCGAGCTCCACGAGCGCCGGATCGGGCGCCGCGGCGAACCGCGGCGCGGTGCAGACAGCGCAGCGACCGCAGTCCTGGGCATCGGGGTCATCAAGCTCCTCTTGCAGGACCCGCATCAGGCACCGGCCGTCGGCGCCGAACGCCGCCATCGCCTCCTGCTCGGCACGGCGCAATGCTGTCACCTGCGCGTAGCGCTCACTGTCGTAGCTCCAGCCGGCGCCCGGAACCAGTTGCCAGCGCGTGCTCTCGCGCCGCACCGCGCCCTCGACGTCGAGGATCTTCAGCATCGCCTCGATGCGACCCATGCCGATGTTCACGACGGCCATCAGCTCGCGGGTCGTGCGGCCCGCCTGGCCGGCGCTCTGGAGCTCGGCGAGGACTGCGGCCACCCGCTCGCGATCGGGAAACGCCTGCTCGATGAAGAAGTCCTGGATCCGACGGTCCTCGCCGCCTCGCAGCAGGACGATGTCGGCGTGCTCGACGCCGCGTCCGGCCCGCCCGACCTGCTGGTAATAGGAGACGACCGAGCCCGGGGCCTGGTAATGCACGACGAAGGTCAGATCGGCCTTGTCGTAGCCCATCCCCAGCGCGCTGGTCGCGACGACAGCCTTGACCTCGTTGCGCAACAGGCGATCCTCGGTGGCGATCCGATCATCGGTCTGCTGCTCGCCGGTGTAGGCAAGCGCCGAGATTCCGTTGGCGGTCAGAAACGAGGCGACCTGCGCGGCGTCGCGCTTGGTCAGCGTGTACACGATTCCCGAGCCGGACAGATCCGGCAGGTGCTCGACCAGCCAGGCCAGCCGCTGCGCCGGGCGGGGCAGGTCGAGCACCTCCAGACGCAGGCTCGTCCTGGCGAGCGGCCCGCGGTAGGAGCGCAGCGGCTCGCCGTCGGGCAGCGCCAGCTGCTCGAGCACGTCGGCGACGACGCGATCGTTGGCCGTGGCGGTCGTCCCGAGCACCGCGACTCGCGGTGCGAGCACGTCGAGCATGTCCTTGACGCGGCGGTAGTCGGGCCGGAAGTCATGGCCCCAGTCGGAGATGCAATGGGCTTCGTCGATCACCACGAGGCCGACCGACGCGGCGAACAGGGGCAGCATCTCGTCACGAAACCGGGGGTTGTTGAGCCGCTCTGGGCTGATCAGCAGCAGGTCGATCGTGTCGGTAGCGAGCCGGGCGCGAACGTCGTCCCACTCCTCGCGATTGGTGCTGTTGATCGTGTGTGCGCGCAGGCCCAGCCGCTGCGCCGCGGCGATTTGGTTACGCATCAACGCCAGCAGCGGGCTGACGATCAACGTCGGTCCGGCGCCGTCTCGCGCAACAGCGCCGTGGCGACGAAATACACGGCCGACTTTCCCCAGCCGGTGCGCTGGACGCACAACACGCGGGCACGATCGAGGACCACGTCCCGGATCGCCTCGAGCTGTCCCGGCCGGAACTCTGCCTGCTGATCGGCTGTCAGCGAGCGCAGGCCGTCCAGGGCGCCGGCGGCAAGTGTCTCGTGCGGGTAGGTCGTCACCGATCCATCGTGGCACGCCGCTCGGCGTCGGTGCGCCCGGCGCGCCGCCGTAGGGGGAGGGGTGGAGGGGATTAGCGTCTCTGCGGGCCGAAACCACCGGTCGCCTGCCTCCAAAGGCCGCACGTTAGCCACCAAATGCGGTCCTAAAGGACGCGGGCGCCGTCAAGTCCATCCCCCACCCCAACCTGGCGCGGCCTGCTAACACTCCGGTCAGGAGGTCGAAATGAAATACGTGAATCTGGGCCAGACCGGGCTACGCGTTTCGCGCGTCTGCCTCGGGATGATGAGCTACGGCAGGCACGAGAGCCGGGAATGGGCGATCGGTGAGCAGGACGCCCGCCCGATCGTCGCGCGGGCCGTCGAAGGCGGGATCAACTTCTTTGACACCGCCGACGTCTACAACGGCGGTCAGAGCGAGATCGTGACGGGACGGCTCCTGCGGGAAATGTTCGGAATGCGCGAGGAGTACGTGCTCGCGACGAAGGTGTGCATGCCGACGATGCCCGGAGAAAACGGTCGCGGCCTGTCGCGCAAGCACATCATGGCCTCGATCGACGCGTCGCTGCGGCGGCTCGAGGTCGAGTACGTCGACCTGTACCAGATCCATCGGTGGGATCCGAACACGCCGATCGCGGAGACGATGGAGGCGCTGCACGACATCGTCAAGTCGGGCAAGGCGCGTTACCTCGGCGCCAGCAGCATGTTCGCGTGGCAGTTCGCGAAGGCGCAATCGGTCGCGAGCACGCGGTTCGTCTCGATGCAGAACCACTACAACCTGATCTACCGCGAGGAGGAGCGGGAGATGATCCCGCAGTGCATCGATCAGGGTGTCGGGGTGATTCCGTGGAGCCCACTTGCTCGGGGGGTGCTCGCCGGCAACCGCACGCGCGGGGGCGAGAAGCTGACCACGCGGGCCAGGACCGACGCGTTCGGTGATGCGCTGTACAAACCGGAGCTCGACTACCCGGTGATCGACGCCGTCGAGAAGCTGGCGGCGCAGCGCGGCGCACCTGCGGCGCAGCTGGCGCTCGCCTGGCTGCTGCACAAGCCCGGGGTGACGGCGCCGATCGTCGGCGCGACCAAGCTCGAGCACCTCGAGGACGCGCTCGCGGCCGAGCAGCTGCCGCTGAGCGAGGATGAGATCGCGCGCGTGGAGGAGCCCTACGTCCCGCACCCGATCGCCGGGCACGGGTGAGCGCTGCGGCTCGCTCCACTTGGTAGCCGCGGCCGTTACGGCGGCGGTCGCAACAAACCGATGCGCGCGGCGTCGCCGGGCCGCGGCGCCGGAGGGGCAAGTACTCTTGGCGCAGTCAGTGATGCCCACGACGAGGAAGTTGCAGCCGCCCGCGGGACTGCACGGCGCGAGCGCGATGGACCTGTCAGTGCGGCCTGGTCCCCGGCCTAACGGCTGGCGAGGTCGCTCAACTCGAGCCGGAGCGGCCTAGCGATGCCACCGCCGGTCCAACGAGATCGACCGTACATACCCGGTCTCGATGGCATTCGGGCGCTCGCGGTCCTGAGCGTGATCGCGTTCCATCTCAACGTCCCCGGAGCGCAGGGGGGAATGCTCGGCGTTGGGGTCTTCTTCACGCTCTCCGGCTACCTGATCACCGATCTCCTGCTCGGACACTGGAATCGCCACGGGAACCTCGGACTCGCGAACTTCTGGCTGCGGCGCGCGAGGCGGCTGCTCCCGGCGCTGTTCCTGATGCTGGTGTTGGTGAGCATCTGGGTTGCGCTGTTCGACGCCGGACAGCTCGCCGGGGTTCGCAGGCAGGTGATAGCGGCGTCGCTGTACTTCAGCAACTGGTCGACGATCGCCCAGCACGGCTCGTATTTCTCGCGCTTCGCCGCCCCGCTGCCGCTCGACCATCTGTGGTCGCTGGCAATCGAGGAACAGTTCTATCTGGTGTGGCCGTGGCTGCTGTTGATCGGGCTGCGGACGGTCCGAAGCCGGCGGCGGCTGGCCTTGCTGGCGCTGGTCGGCGCCGCCGCCTCGGCCTTCGTGATGGGCCAGATGTTCCATCGTGGGTATGACCCGACCCGGGCCTATGAGGGGACCGACACCCGCGCGTTCGCGCTGCTGATCGGGGCCGCGCTGGCGATGGTTCGCCCGAGCCGGTCGGCCGGCCGCGCCGCGGGACCATCGGTCACCCGCGTCCTCGATGGCCTCGGGATTGCCGGTCTCGTGGCGATCGCGGTGCTCGTGTGGAGGACCAACGCCTTTTCCCCGTTCCTGTATCCCTGGGGCTTCGTGCTGCTCTCGCTTGCGACCGCGGTGCTCGTGGCGGCGGTGGTGAACCCGGAAAGCAGGCTGGGCGAGATCCTCGGTTGGAGTCCTCTGCGCTGGCTCGGCGTGCGCTCCTATGCGATCTACCTGTGGCAGTGGCCGATCATCGTGCTCGCGAACCCCAACGCGACCACGTTCAATCTCGGCCGGGCGGTGCTCGAGGTGGCAGCGGTGTTGCTGATTTCGAGCCTGTCGTGGAAGTACGTCGAGGAACCGGTCCGCCAAGGGGCTCTGGGTCGCCTGTGGCGCCAACTCCGCTCGGGTGCCGGTCGCTTCGAGGTTCGGCGGCGCGCTCAGACGCTGGCCGGCGTCGCCGCGGCGGCGCTGTTCCTCGCCGTGCTGGGCCTGGGGGACATTCTCCCCGCGGCGTCCGCGGGCGCGGGTTCGCCGGCGCGGATCAGTCGTGCGCCGGCGGGGCTCGTCAGCGCGAGCGTGGGCTCGCGCGGCAAGTCGGGGAGCGCGCGAGGCGCCGACCCGCCCGCCGCAGGCACGCGGCGACCCGCCGTCGTTCCGACCCGGACCTCATGTCGCTCGGTCGTATACATCGGCGACTCGACCTCCGAGGGCGAGACCTCGACCGACTACATCCCCAATTCCCTGCTCCGCCTGCCGGCGCAACTCGGCGACATCGGCGTGGCCACCACAATCCCAGAGATATCGGGCGCACGGTCGATCTATGAGACCTTCGAGGGCCTGCCGAATGCGGCCACAGTCGCAGAGGGACACGTCACCTCCGGCTACAAGGGATGTTGGATCCTCGCACTCGGGACCAACGACGCGGCCAACGTCTACGACGGCTCGACCGTCACGGATGCCGCGCGGATCGCGCAGATGATGTCGATCATCGGCCAGCAGCCGGTGATGTGGATCGACGCAGTCACGCTCGTGAAGTCCGGCGACTACTCCGAAACACTGATGCAGAAGTGGAATGCCGCGCTGCTCACAGCGTGCCCGCATTATCCGAACATGCGGGTGTATGACTGGGCCTCGCACGCCAAGCCCAAGTGGTTCATCCCTGACGGAATTCACTATTACTCGCCCGGCTACGTGGCGCGCACCCACGACATCTCCCAGGCGCTGGTCAAGGCCTTCCCGGAGGGCCAAACCGCCAGCGCGAGCTGCGTCGTCAGCTGACGGGGCGGCGCCGTCAGGCTCGGAACGCCGCTGCCAATGTCCCCATCAGGCGGACCAGACCGGCTTCGTCCGCCGTGAACCGCCGCTGCCGCGTGGCGCCCGGGTTGGCCGCCAGCGCCCGCACCCACGCCAGCTCCTCTGCGCAGCCAAGCGCCTGCGCGTGCGGCTGTGCCGCGACGAGCAGCTGAGCCAAGATTTCGCTCACCGGCCGCAGTGACTCGTCGGTCGTATCGATCAACCTCGCGCCGACCCCGTCGCGGGCGGCGAGAAAGCGATTCTCTGCCAGCACCTCCTCGGCTCGCATGATGTGGTCCGCCACGTAGCCCTGTTCGAGCTCGAGCCGTGCGATCGATCGGACCAGCGCGACGAGCGCGGCGGTATCCGCAACGTAGCTCTGCGCGTCCATCACCCGTACCTCGACGGTCCCGAACCGCGGCTGTGGACGCACGTCCCACCACAGGAACGTCGGCTCGGGCAGCGCCCCACAACGGATCTGGAGGTCGACGGCTTCGACCCACTCGCTGTAGGAGCTGTAGCGCCTCGGGATCCCGGTCCGCGGGAATGCCTGGAACAGGAAGGTGCGCGTGGATGCGAAGCCGGCGTCGCGGCCGCGCCAGAACGGCGAATTCCCTGACAGCGCGAGCAACAGCGGCAGGTGCACCCGGAACCGGTTGTAGAGGTCGATCGCACGCTCCGGGTCGCCGACGCCGATGTGCACGTGCAAGGCGAACGTCGGCTCCCGAGAGGTGAGGGCGCGCATCGTCTGCTCGATCAGCCGGTAGCGGCCGGCCTCTGTGACCTCGGTCTCCGACCAGACCGCAAATGGATGGGTGCCCGCGACTGCGGCGGCGAGACCGAGCCGGTCGAGGGTACCGCTGAGATCTTCGCGCAGCCGCGCGAGTTGCCCGACGGCCTCGCCCACGGACGCCTGCGGATCGGTCGTGAGCTCGATTGCCGCCTGGTGGGTCTCGGCCATGACATAGCCGACGAGCGTGGTCGGCAGCGACCCGAGCACGTCCTCGACGCGCTGCGCCAGGGCCCAGTTACGCGTCGGCTCGAGCAGCATCACCTCCTCCTCGATGCCGACCGTGTAGGGACGCGGGTCGGCGTTCCACTCCGCCCATGGGGCGTGAGCCGAGGTGCAGCGATCGTCTACTGGAGTGCCCATGTGTCGTTCCCGTCCCCGGCCGGGTCGGCAGCGCGATCCGGTGCCGGCCCGCCGGCACATCGATACATCTGCGCCCTCCCTTCCACCGTCAACACTCTGCCCGCCATTTTGCCGGGCGGCTCCGGCCGCGTGTATAAGAAGCAGACGGGGTGTTAGGACGAAAGGCCAACCGGAAAGCAGGCGAACCGTTGTCGCTAGGACTTGCGGGACGATCGCGCGCCCCTGTGGGCGGCGGGGCGCGGCTGAGCGGGTGCAAACGGCTGCGGCGACCGTGCGGGCTAAGCCGCCTGCGCCAGACGGCTGACGCCTGCGCCAGTGGCGACGAGCTCACGAAACAGCGCCGGATGCGAGGGAGCGCTGACCAGGGTCTCGGCGTGCCATTGGACCGCGAGTATGAACGGCGCGGATGGGTCCTCGATCCCCTCGATCGTGCCATCCGGCGCCCAGGCGCATGCGCGGAGCCCGGCCCCGAGCTCGTTGACAGCCTGATGGTGGAACGAATTCACCGGCAGTTGTGTGGTCCCCAGAATCACTGCCAGCCGGCTGCCCGCGAGGAGCTCGACTTGGTGCGTGGGCTGACGGCCGTCCTCGGATTGCCGGTGGGCGATCAGATCGCCGGCGACATCGGGCAGGTGCTGGTGCAAGGTGCCGCCGCGAGCGACGTTGAGCGTCTGCGCACCGCGACAGATTCCGAGGATCGGCAACCGCAGCCGTAATGCCTCGCGGGCAACCGCGTACTCGAACCGGTCGAGGTCGGGTTCAGTGGCGCCGAGTTCGGGGTGGGGAGGGGCGCCGTAGGCGGCCGGGGCGAGATCCGGGCCGCCCGAGAGCACCACCCCGTCCAGACGGCCGATCAGCGCCGGCACGTCGGCCTCCGCGAGCGGTGGCATCACGATCGGCAGTCCGCCGGCCGCTTCGATCGCGCGCACATACGTCATCCCGAGCGCCATCTCCGCGTTCGGGGGCTCGCCGTGGCGGCGCAACGTACTCAGTCCTCCTGGACGCAGTTCCGAGGTCGTGACGCCGATCAGCGGTTTCATCAGCAACCCAGGATCCCCGCAATTGGCGGGATTGTGTATCTCCACTTGGCCAAGATCTTGCGATTCGCCTCCGTGCTGCTGTGGACTGATGGAGTGTCCGGCTGGGAGTGTCCGGCTGGGAGTGTCCGGCTGGGAATGTCCGGCTGGGAGTGTCCGGCTGGGAATGTCCGGCTGGGCGCGGACTCTGGAGCCCGCGCGCAGGTTAGTCGCCTCAGCCGACGGACACGACCAGCTTGCCGCCGGCCTGTCCGGCATCCATCAGCCGGTGGGCCTCGACGATTTCCTCGAACTCGAACACGTGGGCCGGCTTCGCCGCGAGCTTCCCGCGCGCCACCTTCTCAACGATCTCCTGGATCGGCACGTCGGTGACCGGAAAGTGCCCGTCGCCGAGCACGAAGGCGCTCGCAAAGGTGCTCAGCTGGACGCCGCTCGGCATGTCGGCGAGTGGGTTGAAATCGACCACCGGCTCAAGGCCGCCGAGGAAGCCGATCAGGCACACCCGACCCTTTGGCCGGACGGCCTGCAGCGAGTCCCGCAGGACGCTGTTGCCAACCAGATCGAGCACGCAGTCGACCCCGGCCGGATGCGTCCGGCGCAGCTGCGGGGCGATCTCACCGTCGTCGATCAGGACCTCATCGGCTCCCAGTTCCCGCAGGAGCGGCTGATGCGCGGGGTTGCGGGTCGTCGCGATCACGCGGGCGCCGCCGTCGAGCGCGATGTTGACGGCCGCCTGACCGACGGATGAGGTCGCGCCGCGCACGAGCACCGATTCGCCCCGCTCCAGCCCGAGATTGCCGTAGAGGGCGACCCACGCCGTGGCGTAGACCTCCGGAATCGCCGCAAGCTCGGGCCAGGTCAGCGAGGTCTCGACTGCCACGACGTTGCTCGCCGGAACTGTCACCAGCTCGGCGTAGCTTCCGTTGCGCGTTCTCGCCATCCCGCCGACGATCGCGACCACCCGTGTGCCGGGCGCGAGCCGGCCGCTGGGATCGAGCTCGACGGCGCCGGCGCACTCGATCCCGAGCACCGGAATCCCGAACGACCAGATCCCACTGCGCATGTACGTGTCGGCGTGGTTCAGCCCGAACGCCTTGACCCGGACCAGCACCTCGCCATCTCCGGGCGTGGGGTCGGGCAGCTCACTGACCCGGAGGACCTCGGGCTCGCCGTGCTCCGCCATCACAATCGCGCGCATCTCCGTCTCCTTCCGCCGGTCGGTGACCGACTTGTTGAACGATGATTCAAGAACTCGGGGGACCGTACCGGAACGAGCGTTCAAAAACATTACGGAAGTGTGATTTGAGGCGGCGTCGTGTCGAGAGGCCCGGTTGGTCGACGGGCCGGAGCCGCTGGTCGAGAAACCGGAACATATGGCCGGTTTCTCGACCAGCGTGGCGAGAAAGGTCCCGTATCGTGGGCTTGCTGGCCACGCTTGGGCCGGCGCGGTGGCAGTCCGGCCGGCGATCTACGCTGGCCGGATGGCTCTGGGAGCGCGTTCGCTGGTGCTGGCCGCGGCGGCACTGCTCGCCGGGTGCTCGGGTGCGGGCACGTCAGCCGGGCCGATCGCCAGCACCGCGGCCGTGAGCAGCTCGAGCGGGACAGCAAGCGCGCAGTCGGCGGTCCGTCGAAAGCCCCGGCCGGGCCACCAGCCGGGGGGCGGTGTGCCGGGGCGCGGTGTGCCGGGGCGCGGTGTGCCGGGGCGCGGTGTGCCGGGGCGCGGTGTGCCGGGGCGCGGTGTGCCGGGGCGCGGTGTGCCGGGGCGCGGTCAACCGGGGCGCGGTCAGCCGGGGCGCGGTCAGCCGGGGCCGCCGCCGTCACTGGTCGTGAGCAGCGCCAGCCGTGGGGTAATCCAGCCGCAACCGGCACCCGGGTCGTGCCACATGCGCGGGACGGGCCTGTTCTCGCTTCCCGACCCGCACTGCACACCTGGCGCAATCGACCCGACGGTGACGCCGGCCGACATTCAGTCGACGATCTGCGCCGACGGCTGGACCGAGACGGTGCGGCCGCCCGAGTCGATCACCGAGCCGGAGAAGGAGGCGAGCCTCGCCGCCTACGGCGATGCTGGGCCACTGCACAACTACGAGTACGACCACCTTGTGCCGTTGGAACTCGGCGGCGCAGGCAACGACCCGCGCAACCTGTGGCCCGAGCCCGGCGCCACTCCGAACCCGAAGGACGACCTCGAGAACCGGATGCGCTCGATGGTGTGCGCCGGCGAGATCTCGCTTGCCGCGGCGCAGCGAGAGATCGCTGCCGACTGGGTCACCGCGTATCACCGGCTCGTGGGGTGAGCGAGCGTTGCGGTCGGGGGCGGGCGGGGCCGGGTCGGTGCTGATGGCAGCCGGTCCGGGCCGGCCGAAATCCGCCTCCGCGAGCATGCTTAAAGGCCCAAAGTGCAGGCCTGCAGCCGACCTTGGTTACATAAGCATCCCCCACATGCTTATGTAGTCAAGGTCCAGCAGGCGGGGGCGGTTTGTCCTCTTATGCAGGCGAAAATGCCGAATTTGGCGGCCGCCGTGATCGCCGCCGATGCCCCCGCGCCCTCGCCCGGCCTCGCCCGCCCCGCCCTCGCCCTCGCCCTCGCCCTCGCCCGCCCTCGCCCGCGCCCTCGCCCGCGCCCGCCCCCGCCCTCGCCCGCGCCCTCGCCCGCCCTCGCCCGCGCCCTCGCCCGCCCCCGCCCCCGCCCCCGCCCCCGCGCCCGCGCCAACAGTGAAGCGACCTACGGCTGGACCGCTACTCGACCAGCTCGGCGAACAGCTGATCCAGTGTCGCTGCCGGATCCTTGCTGAGCCCTGTGTGCACCTCGGAGGGCTGGATGATCGTGCTTGCCGGCGCCACCATCCAGCCGAACCGCTCCGACGGCGGCAGCTTGGCGATCGGCCCGGCGTCGTGATCGCCGTCCGCGACCCTGACCAGGGCCTCGAGGTGATCGCGGATCTGCTCGGTCGGCACGTCGGGCGCGAGCGCGGCGAGCCGTCCCGGATCGAGGGCCACGCGCGCGCCGAGGAACCCGCGCTGCCGGCAGTAGAGCACGACGCCGGCGTTGAACCGCTCGCCCCGCTCGACCCGGGGGACGACGCGGAGGATCGCGTAGGAAAACGGACTACGCGCCGAGCCGGGCACGCTCCGCCTCCTCGGCGAACCCGCCATCGTGCAGCCGCAGAGCCAGGTACTCGACGTAGGTCTCCGCCGGGTCGTCCTGATACCAGCCGTCCGGTACGAGTGCCGCGACCTGCTCCAGCACCGGGTGGTCGAGAAGTGGGGCGAGGCGGGCGTGTGCGTCGAGCAGCGACCCGGCCTGGGGCAGTAGCACATGGTCGGCGATCAGCGGGAATGGCCTGGGGGCATGCTCGCGCGGCACCAAGCCCTGGTGCTGGAGGTACAGCGCGGCGCCGTGATCGATCAGCCACAGCCGGCTGTGCCAGACGAGCAGATTGGGGTTGCGTGGGGTGCGGTCGACGTTGGTGGTCAGCGCGTCGAGCCAGACGATCTCCGCGGCGAGGCGCTCATCCGGCGCCCACGGGTCGGCCGGCGAGTACTGCATCGAGCCGGGTAGGTAGTCGACGCCGAGGTTCGATCCGCCGCTGGCTGTGATCAGCTCCTGGATCTCGGGGTCGGGCTCGGCGGCGCCGAGCACCGGATCGATCTCGATCGAGACGAGCTCGGGCACGAGCAGCCCGAGGCGGCGCGCGAGCTCGCCGACGATCACTTCCGCGACCAATGCGCGCAAGCCCTGGCCGGCACCGCGGAACTTGGCCACATACAGACCGTCGTCGTCGGCCTCGACGAGCCCGGGCAGCGAGCCGCCCTCGCGCAGTGCTGTCACGTAACGGGTGGCGGCGACCGAGCGCAGGGCGGTGGTCGTGGGCATGCGCGGACCGTACCCGTCGAGCGGGCGAAACGGCACGGTGACACACTGGCGATGGGTGCTGCTCGTCGCCCTTGCAGTAGCGATCTCCACCGCGTTCGGCATCACCTGCGAGCGCCGTACGGCCTTTGCGCGGCAGGCGGCGCGCCGCGGACTGCAGCTGATGCTGTATGTGCTGGTCCCGTTCGTCGCGTTTGTGAACATCGCCCACGTGCACCTGACGGGCGGCGGCGGCGTTGGACTGATCGTCGCGTACGTCGCGATCAGCGGCGCGGCGTTCACCGCGTGGTGCGTCGGGCGCTACGTTCTGCACCTTGATCGGCCGGCCCTGGGCGCGGTGATCTGCACCAACGTCGTCGTCAACACCGGCTATCTCGGCCTGCCGATGACGGTCGCGCTGCTGGGCAGCGGCGCGCTGAGCTCGGCTGTCGCCTACGACCAGCTTGTCAGCGGGCCGATGCTGTTCCTGGTCGGCTTCGCCGTTGGAGCGGCGTTCGGAACCCGCGCCGGCGAGGGAGGACTCGCTCGCCTGCGGGCCTTCCTGACGCGCAATCCGCCACTGCTGGGCGTGATCGCGGGGCTGCTCGCGCCGGCTTCGCTCGCGCCCGCTGCGCTCGTGACGGCGTCGCACGTGATCGTGGCTGCGCTGCTGCCGCTGGGGTTCTTCGCCGTCGGCGTGAACCTGTCTGCCGAGCGCCGTAAAGACGCAGCGCCGTTGCTGGAGCGTCCGGACCGGAGCGTGATGCTGGCGGTTGGGCTGCGACTGCTGGTCGCGCCGCTCGGGCTCGCTGTCGTCTCGGCGACGGTGATCAAGCTGCCGTCGGCGTATCTACTGCAGGCGGCCATGCCGGCTGGGATCAATTCCCTGATCGTTGGGCAGGCGTACGGCCTCGACCAGCGACTGATCGCGACGATTATCGTCTGGAGCACGATGGCCGTCCTGCTCGCGGGGCTCGTCGTCGCCGTCGTTTGATTCACGCGCTCTTAAGAACCTCTCACCATCACCCCTTACCTTCGGGCGAGATATGAGCCCACCGAAGCACCTCTGGTCAGGCGACTGGCGCCAGGAATCGGCCGCGGCGGCGCAAGAGCTCGCCGGGCGCCGGGGCCAGCCCGGCCAGGAGGATCCGGCGATCGCATCCCCGTCCGCGGCCACGCCACCGCCGGCAGCCGCGCCACCGCCGGCGGCCCCGCCGTCGCCCGCGCCCGTATCGTCGCCCCGCCCGACGCCCGGGCCCGCGGTAGCACCGCCCCGCGAGGCGTTCGCATCGCCGCCGCGCCCGGTGGCCCCACCGCCGCCGCGCGCCGCCGTGCTCCCGCGCCCCACGGCGGCCGACCAAGCGCCCCCTCGATCCCAACCCCCGTACCGACCGACCCCGACCGAGCCGTCCGCGTTCGCCCGGGCGCTTTCCCACCTCCAGAGCGGTCTCGCAGGCGCCCGTCGCAGGCTCGCGCGACCGCAGACGCTGCGACTCGGGCTGATCGCCGCCGTGCTCGCCGTGCTGATCGTCGGGGGCGCTCTGGCGGCCAGCGCCGTGATCAACCCCGGAACCTCGACGAGCTCGAGCATCCCGACCTCGGCTCCCGAAAGCGCCCCTGTCGGATGGCTCGGCATGCAGATTCAGGGGACGGCGCCCGGGGGCGTCGTGATCGTGACAGTGGCGCCGGGGAGTTCGGGCGAGCAGGCCGGACTTGAACCCGGCGACGAGTTCGTCTCGATCAACGGGCGCCCGGTCAACACCCCGGCCGACATCACCGCCGTGACCGCCGGACTCCGTGCGGGCGATCAGATACAGATCGAGATCAGCCGGGGATCGACGTTCTACTCAACGCTAGCCACGCTGCCTGCGCAGCCGTCCCCCTCACCTTGAGGTATCGATGAGCTTCGCCTCGCCGCTGATCCTGCTCGCGCTCTTGGTGATCCCCGTACTCGCGCTCTGGTACCTGAGTCAGCAGCGTCGCCGCGAGCGCGTGGCAGCCGCGTTCGTCACTGTCCCGCTGATCCCATCGGTGGCACCGCGCCGGCCACGATGGCGTCGCCACGCGCCGATGCTCGCGTTCGCGCTCGCGCTCGCCGTACTGATCGTGGCGGCGGCTCGCCCGCAGACGAGCGTCGCGGTCCCCGTCGGGAACTCGGCGATCATGCTCGCCAACGACGTCAGCGATTCGATGGTGGCCACGGATGTACGCCCGTCACGGCTTGCGGCGGCGAAGCAGGCAGCCGCGCGATTCATCGCCGGCGTGCCGAGCACAGTCAAGGTCGGCTTGCTCGAGTTCGCGAGCACTCCGATCGTGCTGCAATCGCCGACCAGCGACCACTCGCAGGCGTTGTCCGCGCTCTCGCAGCTGCGCACGAGCGGCGGCACGGCGATCGGCGAGGCGATCCAGACGGCGCTGCACGTGCTCACTGTCCTGCCGGCGCAGAACGGCAAGAAGCCGCCGGCCGCGATCCTGCTGATCTCGGACGGCGCCAACAACGTCGGGGTCAGCCCGTTCGTCGCTGCGCGCCAGGCGGTCGCCGACCACATCCCGGTGTACACGATCGCGCTCGGAACTCAGAACGGCAAGCAGCCCTTCAAGCGCGGATCTCGGACGGTGCTGGTTCCGGCGCCGCCAAGTCCGCAAGCGCTGGCGCAGATCGCGACCGCATCGGGCGGGCGCTCATATACCGCTGCCGACCTAGCCGGGCTGAGCGCGATCTACACGCGTTTGGCCAAGCAGCTGACCCACAAGCAGGCCAAAGACGAGATCACTTCCAGCTTCGCCGGCGTGGGACTGGTGCTGCTGCTGCTGGGCAGCGTCCTGTCACTGGTCTGGTTCGGACGCCTCACCTAGACCTAGATGCACTATGACCACCGATGGAGGAATCACCAAGATGGCTGAACACGAGCAGACCACCGATGAGCGGGCGCGGGCGAGAGATGCGCTCCAGGAGGCGCTGTATGAGATCAAGCGGGTGATCGTCGGGCAGGACGCGATGCTCGAGCGCCTGCTGGTGAGCCTGCTGGCCGGCGGCCACGTCCTGCTCGAGGGCGTTCCCGGCCTCGCCAAGACGCTGACGGTGAAGACGCTCGCGGCCGTGCTCGGCGGCTCCTACAGCCGCGTCCAGTTCACCCCCGACCTCGTTCCCGCCGACCTGGTCGGCACGCGCGTGTACCGGCCCGACCGCGGCCAGTTTGACACCGAACTCGGCCCGATCATCACCAATTTCCTGCTCGCGGACGAGATCAACCGCGCCCCGGCCAAGGTTCAGTCGGCGTTGCTCGAGGTGATGCAGGAGCAGCAGGTCACAATCGGGGGCAACACCTACAAGGTGCCGTTGCCGTTCATCGTGATGGCGACCCAGAACCCGATCGAGTCCGAGGGCACCTACCCGCTGCCCGAGGCACAGGTCGACCGCTTCCTGATGAAGATCCTGGTCGACTACCCGTCCGTGGGCGAAGAGGCGGCCGTCGTCGGCCGCAGCCTAGTTGAGCAGCCGACCGTGCGAGAGTGCATCCCGCTCGCAGACCTGCGGCGCTACGCGCAGGCGGCGCAGACGGTGATGGTCGATCGCGACGCGATCGGCTATGCGGTCGCGCTTGCCGATGCGACCCGGCACCCGAGCAACCACGGGCTGCACGAGATCGCGCCGCTGATCGAATTCGGATCGAGTCCGCGCGGCCCGATCGGCCTGGTTCAGGCGGCCCGGGTCCTGGCGCTGCTGCGCGGTCGCGGTCATGTCGTCACGGACGACATCCGCGACCTGGCGGCGGATGTGCTGCGCCACCGGATCGTCCTCTCCTATGACGCGCTCAGCGAAGGGGTGACCGCGGACGAGCTGCTCGACAAGGTGCTGGCGGCGGTCCCGGAGCCCCGCAGCGATTATCTGATGCGTGAAACGCCGACCGTGGTCCGCGCGGCGGGCTGAGTGGTCGTGAGCGCGACGCTGTTGGAGCCGCCGGCCGCACGCCAGGGCCCTGGGCCGATCGCCCAGCCGCTGATCGACGCCCTCGACGTCGCCGTCAACCGGCTGGTCGCGCGGGCGCTTCCCGGCGACCGGCGCGCCGCGGGGGTCGGGCTCGGCACCGAGCTCGCGCAGCTGCGCCCGTACGTGATCGGCGATGACGTTCGTCACATCGACCCGGCAGCAACCGCCCGGACCGGCCAGCCGCACATCCGCCTGCACGTCCCAGAGCGGGCGATGACCACATGGATCGTGCTCGACGTGTCGCCGTCGATGGCGTTCGGTACCGCGCGCCGGCTGAAAGCCGATGTCGCCGAGGGGGTTGCGCTCGTGTTCGGCCGGCTCGGGGTGAGGCGCGCGGGGAGCGTGGGGCTGGTCGCGTTCGGTGCTGCTGTCCCTCGTGTGCTTCCGCCGCGCGGTTCCAAGCCTGGACTCGTGGCCCTGCGTCGGACGCTCGGCGAGGGGGTCGCGCCGGACGGCCAGCACGATCCGGAGGGTCTCGCCGGCGCGCTGCGACGGGTCGGGCGCCTGGCCCGGCAACCGGGACTCGTCGTCGTGCTGTCCGATTTTCGCGATCACCGGGGATGGGAGCGGCCGCTGGGGTCAGTGCGCGTTCGCCACGCCGTGCTCGCCGTCGAGATCAGCGACCCGCGCGAGGCCGAGGTCCCGGCGGTCGGGCGCCTGGCGCTGATCGACCCGGAGACGGGGACGCGGATCGAGGTAGATACGTCGCGCCGTCGGGTGCGCCGACGGTTCGCCGAGCTCGAGCACGAACGGCGCGAGGTGGTCGCCCGTGAGCTGCGCCGCCTGCGCGTCGACCACGTATCGCTCGGCACCGACCAGGACTGGTTGCTGGAGCTCGGGCGGCACCTGCGATGAGCTTTGCCTCCCCGCTGTGGCTGTTCGCGCTGGCTCTGATTCCACTGGCGCTGCTGGCCTATGCGCGTGCGCGCCGTCGTGCCCGGCGCTACGCGGTCCGCTTCACAGCCGTTC
Source organism: uncultured Solirubrobacterales bacterium (assembly GCA_963769695.1). Lineage (GTDB taxonomy): Bacteria > Actinomycetota > Thermoleophilia > Solirubrobacterales > Solirubrobacteraceae > Palsa-465. The sequence goes on from CAVYMX010000009.1 coordinate 579,967, forward strand.
CGACACTGCGGCTCGCCGCCGGATCGACGCCGGCGTGGCAGCGCCACCTTCCCGCCGCCCTGCTGCTGACCGCGGTTGCCGCGCTTGCGCTCGCCCTGGCACGCCCGCACGTCAACACCCGCGTCCCGATCCAGGAAGCCTCGATGGTGCTCGTCACCGACCATTCCGGCTCGATGGCGTCGACCGACGTCTCACCGACGCGGCTCGCCGCCGCCGAGAGCGCGGCAAACACGTTCATCAGTGAGCTTCCGGGCACGGTTCGCGTGGGCGCTGTCGCATTCTCGAGCTCGCCGGACGCCGCGCAGGCGCCGATCACCAACAAATCCGCCGCCCGCGCGATCATCGACGGCCAGACCGCCAACGGGGCGACCGCCACCGGGGACGCGCTCGAGCTGGCACTGCAACTGCTCCACGGCAACACAGCCAAGCATCCGCCATCAGCGGTCGTGCTGCTCTCCGACGGGGCCGCCAACGCCGGGCAAAACGTGATCGGAGTCGCGCAGCAGGCCAAGCAGGAGCGGATCCCGATCTACACAGTCGCGCTCGGCACCCCGGACGGCACGCTGCCCAACCCCGATCCGCTGGCCCCGCCCGTCCCGGTTCCGCCCGATCCTGAGCTGATGCAGCAGATCGCGCAAGCCTCGGGCGGCCGTGCATTCAACGCCCAGACGGCGGATCAGCTCAGCTCGATCTACACGCATCTCGGCAGCGAGCTCGGCAGCATTACCCGCAAGCACGAGGTCACGGCGGTGTTCGCGATCGCCGGCCTGGTGCTGCTCCTGACCGCAGCGGCGGCTTCGACCCGCTGGTCCGGGATACTGCCATGAGATGACGACCGGAGACGCGGCCGCACGCGCGGGACGCGCGTCGTGGCGCGCGGCTCAGTGGATATCCCGCCTCGTCCGTGGCGAGGTAGTCAAGCGGGTGGGGGGCCCAGCTCGCGCGCGGGTGATCACGCTGTTCGGCGCTGTGCTGGCGCTCAATGGCGCAGATACGGCGACCGTCGGCGCGGTGGCGCCGCAGCTCGAACATGCGCTCCACATCGGCAACACCAAGGTCGGCCTGCTGAGCTCGGTGGCGCTGCTCGTCGGTGCATTGTTCACGATCCCGGTCGGGATGCTGGTGGACCGCATCAAGCGGATCCCGATGCTGTCTCTCAGCATTCTGCTCTGGAGCATCGCGTCGATTGTCAGCGCGTTCTCGGCCAACTACTCGAGCCTGCTGCTGACGCGCCTGCTGCTGGGGGCGGTGACGGCGACCGCCGGTCCCGCGATCGCGTCGCTCACCGGGGACTACTTCCCCGCGCGCGAGCGCGGCCGGGTGTACGCATACATCCTCGGCGGCGAGATTGCCGGCACAGCCTTCGGCTTCATCATCAGCGGCAGCCTGGCCAGCGTGATCAGCTGGCGGGCGGCGTTTCTGGTCCTCGGGATCCCCGGCTTCTTCCTCGCACGGGAGCTCTACCGGACTGTGCCCGAGCCGCTCCGCGGGGGCCAGAGCCGGCTCGAACCCGGCGTAGTTGACCTCCATGAGGCGGTCGCGCAGGCCGCCTCGCGGCCGCAGACCGAACCCGAGGGGGAGGAGGAGGAGCCCAAGGCCGACGAGGAGGATCTCGCCCAGGAGACTGCCCGGCGTCGTGGGGTCAAGCCAACCCCGCGGCTGATACTCGAGGAGGACCCGCGCACGATGTCGCTGACCCGGGCGGTCAGCTACATCCTCTCGATTCCGACCAACATCCTGATGATCATCAGCTCGTCGCTCGGCTACTTCTTCTTCTCGGGACTGTCGACTTTCGCGCTGCTGTTCGTCAAAGGCCACTACCACGCCAGTCAGGCGACCGCCGAGCTTAGTCTGGGCCTGCTCGTCGGCGGGGCGCTGGTCGGCACACTCGTCAGTGGCCGTGTGACTGACGAGCTGCTGCGCCGCGGGGTTCTCGAGGTGCGGGTTTGGGTCCCGGCGCTGTGCTATCTGGGGGCGGCGGCGCTGCTGATTCCGGGCGTCCTGGGCAGTCATCTGACGCCGGCGATCTGGTTCGACATCGGCGGGGCCGCGCTGCTGTCGGCCGCGAACCCGCCGCTCGACGCGGCCCGGCTGGACATCATGCCGGCCGGCCTCTGGGGCAGGGCCGAGAGCACGCGCACGGTGCTGCGGTCCCTGGCCCAAGCACTCGCGCCGCTCATATTCGGTGGCCTGTCCCAGGTGATCGCCGGGATCTTCCCGGCGCAGACTCCGATCGGCACGCACCCGGGAGAGGTCTCCGCGAGCGGCGCCCGCGGGCTCCAGATCAGTTTCCTGATCTTGATCTCAACGCTGGTGGCGGCCGGTATCTTCCTCCTGCGAGCGCGAGCGACCTACCCCACCGATGTCGCCACGGCGGCGGCATCGAACCAAGGTTCTCAACCTGCTAACTAGAGCGCTCCGAGCGCCCGCTACCGTAGAAGCATGTTCTCGAGGCGGACGAAGATCGTCGCGACGCTCGGGCCGGCAACCGACGGCCCCGGCCAACTCGACGCGCTGATCGCGGCCGGGACCGACTGTGCGCGGCTGAACTGCTCGCACGGCACCGGCGATGACCTGCGACGGCGGGCCGGCGAGGTGAGGGCCGCGGCGCGGCGCGCCGGACGGCCGGTGGGCCTGTTGTTCGATCTGCAGGGACCGAAGCTGAGGCTGGCGGGCGCCACACGTGCCCGGACCGTGCACGCCGGCGAGACGGTCGTGTTCACGAGCGCGCCGGAGCCAGTCGATGACCGGGTGATCGTGAACTTCCCCGACTTTCCCCGGCTGGTCACGGACCGCTCGGAGCTGGTGATCGGTGACGGAGTGCCCCGCTTCTCCGTCGACTCGACCGGCCCGGGCGAGGTTGTGGCGAGGGCCGTCTCAACCGGCGAGCTTGCGCCGCGCAAGGGGATCAACGTCACCTACGCGCGCCCCGAGTTGCCCGCGATCACCGACAAGGACCTCGAGGATCTGGCGCTGGCCGCCGAGCTCGGCGCCGACTTCGTCGCGCTCTCGTTCGTGCGTTCGGCGGCGGACATCGAGCAGCTGCGGGCCCGGCTGGGCGAGCTTGGGTGGCATGGCCGGACGATCGCCAAGATCGAGAAGGTCGAGGGTTACGAGCACCTCGACGAGATCATCGCCATCGCCGACGGCGTGATGGTCGCGCGCGGCGATTTCGGCGTCGAGGCCGGGGTCGCCCGCGTTCCGCTGATGCAGAAGGACACGATCTTCCGCGCCACCCAGGCCGGCAAGCTCGTGATCACCGCCACGCAGATGCTCGAGTCGATGATCCACGCGCCGGAGCCGACGCGTGCCGAGGCGACCGACGTTGCCAACGCCGTGATCGACGGCAGCTCGGCCGTGATGCTCTCGGCAGAGACCAGCGTCGGCGACTACCCGGTCGAGGCAGTGCGCTGGATGTCGCAGCTCGCTGAGGCGGCCGAGGAGGCGCCGGTGATCCACGGCCGCGCGAAGACGTGGCCCGACACGGCTGCCGCAGCGGTGATGCACGCCGCGGTCGAGCTCGCGGAGGAGGTGGATGCGGTCGCGCTGATCGTGCCCACCTCGCTCGGGGGTTCGCCCCGGGCGTGTGCCAAGTACCGGCGCCGGCGGGCGATCATCGCGCTGGCGGACAACGAGGACGTCGCGAACCAGCTCTCGCTGGAGTGGGGCGTCTTCCCGCACAAGATCGTCGGCACCGGTTCGGTCGACGAGTTGATCGACTCGGCGCTGGTCACGGCCAAGGAGTTCGCCGGGCTTCCAAGCGGCGCACGGGTCGTGATCACCGCCGGGCGCCAGACTGGAGCGCCGGGGGCGACGAACGTGATCACGGTGCGCGAGATCCCCTGAGCTCGCCCGACGGGGGCGAGCAGGGTCAGGTCTTCGTGACCACGTCGCCTGTATGGACCACGCCGCCGACGACGACCTTCGCGTTGATCCCGCGCAGGTGAAGCTCTCGACCCGTCTTGGAGTTGACGAACTTCATCGCGTCGACCCCGAAGCGCCTGACGAACTTGCCGCAGCCGGTGTGGGGTTGGTCCGTCACCTCGATCACGGCTGAGCCGGCCGCGAGGCGCGTGCCCGGTGCGATGTTGTGCTCGCTCAGATCGAAGTCGACATACAGCTGATCGCCGGCCAGGGGCCAGCGGTCGGACGTCTGGGCTACCAGCGCCGCGACGCGAGCATTCATGAGCGTCAGCTGCAGGTCCGGGTCAGGCGATCCGTCTGCGGTAGCGGCGCTGAAGCGATCCTTCCAGCTGTCGCCCACGAGACCGCTGACGATGTCGAGTCGCGCTTCCGTGAGCACCTCGCGCTCGCCCTCGGCGGGCCGGCGGACGATCAGCTCCACTCGACCCCGGTCGATCGGCGAGGCAAGGATGTGCTCGAGTCCGGCCTCGAGCTCGGCGAGCGATCGATGGCGCACACGCGCAAGTTATCACCGACTGTGACGGCGTGGGCTGTGCTCGTGCGAGTGGATTTTCCGTCTCTTTCCCTTGTAATCCGCGGCGGCGTGAGTTACCCTCGGTTGGAGCCTATGTTCGCCTCACGAAATACACAACTAATGCACCGCGCGGCGCAAGCCGTGTCGCGCGCAGGCGCGTGCCAGCCATTTGTCGGTCGGACGCTCTTGCTCGGTGACGAATACGCCCTCCTTGAGAGGTGTGTGCGCTGAAATCAAGCGTGCATATCCCACGAGCCAAGTGAGGGCGATCCGACCGGGTCGCCCTTTTTATTTGCTCTCAGGTGAAGAAATGACACACATCGGGCGCAATGCACGCCCGAGCGCCTTGGCACGCATTAACTGAACAATTCAACAAACGAGGAGTGAGATCCGATGAGAACGGGTCCACAGGCAATCAGCCGGGGCGTCTCTTCAACCATCGCGCATCTGCGATGGAGGGCGTTGATCGCCGAGCTGAGGCGAAAACGACAGGAGGTCCGAGCGCACGAGCTCGAGGTGATCGAGCGGCTGGCGAGGGAGGAGCGGGCCGCGCGCCGAGCCGGCTCACGCACGCCCGCGGTTGATCGGCTGCGGCGTTGGCCCTGAGTGGCGGGCGCCGGCGTTGGTCCTGAGTGGCCGGCGCCGGCGTTGGTCCTGAGTGGCGGGCGCCGGCGTTGGTCCTGAGTGGCGGTGATGCTCACGCGCCCTGGGCGGCGAGCAGCGCGACGCCGAGCGCCATGACCACGAGCCCGGCGAGCTGTAGCTTCGTCAGCCGCTCGCCGAACGCGAAGTACGCTCCAACGGCGGCGAGCGCGGCGAATTGCGAAGCGATCACGGCGGCGACTGCAAGCTGGTGGCGCGCGCCGAGCGCGTAGCTGAGGATCCCGATCACCTCGGCCGCGCCGGCCGCCGCCACCAGCGGCAGCGCCGATCCGGGTCGCGCGAGCCGGCGGCGGGCCGCGAGCGGCGCGGTGATGAAAGCGGTCCCGATCGCCCTCGCCGGTAGCAGCACCCACCAGAGTGAGATCTCGCGTCCGAGACGGCCGGTGGTGTAGAGGGAGATTCCGAACAGGATCGCCACCGGCATGGCGAGCACGGCCGAGCGTATTTCGTTCGCGCGCCTGTCCGGGCCCGGCGGGTCCGGGTGCGCGGCCGCGAGCACGACGCCGACTGTGACCAGGAGCAGCAGCGCTCCGGTCCGCGGCGACACGTGCAGTCCGGCGATGATCGCGATCAGAGCCGCGATCGCGCCCTCGGTGGCGGCGATCGGCGTTACGACCCCGACCTTGCCCCGCCGGAATGCGACGTACTCGATCAGCAGCCCAGCCACGTTCGAGACGCCGATGATCGCGAGCAGGCCGATCCGGCCGAGCGTCAGCTGACTCGCGTCGGCGAGCACGACAACCGGCGGGACGACGAGCACGAGCCCGATCGTCATCACCCAAGCGAGCGTCGACCCAGCGCCGATTCTGCGACTCGCGGCCGACGCGCACAGCGCCGACACGGCCCAGCAGATCGCCGCCCCGAGACCACCGAGGACGGCCATCAGCGCGTTTCCGCGCCGATCTGGGAGCGATCGCGGCCCGTACTCAGTGCAACACGACCCTCAGAGCGATCACGCCAAGCCCGAGCAACGCCCCCATTCCGGCCTGCTTGAGCAGCTCGCGGCCGGTGAGCTCCGCCCGGATTCCGATCACGATCTCGGCCGCGACGATGATCACGGCCGAGGTCCAGACCGCCGCGACCGCGGCTGTAGTGAGCGAAACGCCGGCGGCCCAGCAGATCAGGACCACCAGGAAGGGCACAACACTCCCGATCAGGATCCATACCTCGTGCACCATCGTCCGCCAGAGCCCGCCCCAGGTCAGCACCTCGCCGGTCTCGACTCGCTCGCCGGCGAATTCGGCGTAGGCGTGCGCGAGCCAGTAGAGAACCATCGTGATCGCGACGGCGCCGACCGTCCGGGCATAGGTCTCGAGCCTGGCGCTTTCGGCCGCCAGCAGTGCGGCGACCGCCAGCGTGCCGTACAGGGCTCCACCCGGGTTGGACTGCATCGGGCCATTGTCGTGGCTGCGACGGATCGACGTCCGTGATACTGACGCGCCGATGAACGTACTCGCGATCGACCAGGGAACCTCCGCGACCAAGGCGCTCGTGATCGCTCCCGGAGGGCAGGTGTTGGGCGAAGGCCACGCCGAGGTCACGCCTCGCGCCTCGCCGGATGGCGCCGTGGTCCAGGACCCCAACCAGTTGCTCGAGTCGGTGCTCAGCGCCGGTCGGGCGGCGCTGGAGTCCGCGCGGGCACCGATCGACGCGATCGGGCTCGGCAACCAGGGGGAGACCGTGCTGTGCTGGGACCGGACCAGCGGCGAGCCGCTCGGTGAGGCGATCAGCTGGCAGGATCGTCGTGCGGCATCGATCACGCACGAGCTGCGCGCGCACGCTGAGCGGCTGGTGGCGCTCACCGGCCTGCCGCTCGACCCGTACTTCGCCGCGCCGAAGATGGCCTGGTTGCGGCGCGAGACCGGATCGGGTGGCGTGATCACGACGATCGATGCGTGGGTGACGCACAGGCTGACCGGGACGTTTGCGACCGATGCGGCGACCGCATCGCGCACGATGCTGCTCGACCTGAGGACCTGCGACTGGTCGGCGGAGGCGTGCGAGCTGTTCGGCCTCGATGCCGACGAGCAGCCCGGGATCGCCGGCAACGCCGAAATCGTCGGCGAGACGGAGGCGTTCGGCCCGCAGCTGCCGGTGTCCGCGCTCGTCGTCGACCAGCAGGCGGCGCTGTTCGCCGAGTCGTGCTTTGCGCCCGGGGAGGCAAAGTGCACGTACGGGACCGGAGCGTTCGTGCTCGCCAACGCCGGAACTGTGCCGCCGCGTTCGGAATCCCGGCTGGCGGCATGCGTGGCGTGGAGACTGGGGCCGACCGTGACCTACTGCCTCGACGGGCAGATCTATACCGCCGGTGCAGCCGTCTCCTGGCTGCGGGGGCTCGGGCTGCTCGACCATGCTTCCAAGCTCGACGCCAGGGCCGGCGAGCCGCCCCCGCCGGCCGACGGGCCGATGTTCGTCCCCGCCCTGGCCGGGCTCGCTGCTCCGTTCTGGTCCCCGCACGCCCGCGGCGGCTGGGTCGGGCTGTCATTGGCGAGCGGCGCGGGCGACTTGATCGATGCCGTCGTATGGGGGATCGCCGCACAAGTCGCCGCGCTCGCGGCCGCCGTCGGCCGCGATCTCGGGCGGCCACTCGCGCGCCTGCGGGTCGACGGTGGCCTCTCGCGCTCGTCGCGCCTGATGCAGGCACAGGCCGATCTGCTGCAGATCCCGGTCGAACGCTACCCGGCCGCTGACGCGACCGCGCTCGGCGTCGGCGCGCTGGCACGGCTCGGAGCCGGAGGGGCGCAGTCGCCGGACGACGCCGTCGGCCGGTGGGTCCCGAGTGCCGTGTTCGAGCCGCAGATGCCCGCCGATCAGGCAGCCGAGCGCCTGGCGCGCTTCGAGAATGCCACCCAAGCACTGATCGGGCTGCACGCGAGCGAGGCGTGAGCTCGCCTTACGACGTCGCCATCATCGGCGCGGGCGACGTCGGCGCCGCGGTCGCGCGCGAGCTCGCGCGATATGAGCTGAGGCTCGTACTCCTCGACCAGGGCGATGTCGGCGCCGGCACGAGCAAGGCCAATACCGCGCTCCTGCATGCCGGCTTCGACGCCAAGCCCGGCAGCCACGAGGCACGGCTGTTGCCCCGCGGACACGATCTGCTGCTGCGCTATGCGGCCGAGGTCGGGATCCCGGTCGAGCGTACGGGCGCGCTGCTCGTGGCCTGGGACGAGCAGCAACTCGCGCGACTGCCGGAGATCGAGCGCAATGCGCGCGAATGCGGATATGACCGCCTTGGTTCAGTTGCCGCGGATGAGCTCTATCGCCGCGAGCCGGCTCTCGGCCCCGGGGCGCTCGGCGCACTCGAGATTCCCGACGAGTTCATCATCTGCCCGTGGACTCCGCCGCTGGCGTTCGCGACCCAGGCGGTCCTGGCGGGGGTGGACCTTCGCCGCGGCGCGCGGGTCACCGGGCTCGTCCGCGGGCTGCGTCGATGGGAGCTTCAGACCGAGCGCGCGGCCCTCAGCGCGCGATGGGTGATCAACACAGCCGGCCTGCGTTCGGACGAGATCCATCGCCTCGCCGGACTCGACGGCTTCACCGTCACTCCGCGGCGAGGCGAGCTGATCGTGTTCGACAAGCTCAGCCGGCCGCTCGTCAACCACATCCTGCTGCCGGTGCCGACCGCCAAGACGAAGGGCGTGCTGATCTCCCCGACGGTGTTCGGCAACGTCCTGCTCGGGCCTACCGCGGACGACGTCGAGAGCAAGGACGACACGTCGTCGACGCCGGACGGGATCGCGAGGCTGCTCGAGCAAGGCCGGCGCTTGATGCCCGAGTTGCTCGACCACGAAGTGACGGCGATCTACGCCGGTCTGCGTGCAGCGACCGAGCACTCCGACTATCGGCTCGAGGTCGACGGCGAACTCGGCTATGCGTGCGCCGGCGGGATCCGCTCGACCGGGCTGAGCTCCTCGATGGCGATCGCGGAATGGCTGCGGGACGCGCTCGCCGATGCCGGTGTGGAGCTCCGCGAGCGTCCAGCGGGGCTGCCCGCGATCCGGATGCCGAACCTCGGCGAGGCGTCCGTGCGCCCCTACCAGGACGCCGCGCGGATCGCCCGCGATCCGGCGTACGGGGAGATCGTGTGCTTCTGCGAACGCGTGAGCAAGGGAGAGATACGGGATGCCGTCCGCAGCCCGATCCCGCCGCGCGACCTCGACGGCCTCAGGCGACGGACCCGGGCGCTGATGGGGCGCTGCCAGGGCTTCTTCTGTGGTGCGCACCTGGACGCGCTGCTGGCTGAGCTGGCCGGTCACACGGATCTCGTGGATCTCGCCGAACGGAGGGCGGGCGGGCCGTGAGCCGGGAGCGGGCCGATGTGGTCGTGATCGGAGCCGGGCCGGCCGGGCTTTCGGCGGCCACCGAGCTGGCACGGCGTGGGGCGCGGGTGCTGGTGATCGAGCGCGAGTCGGAGCCTGGCGGAATCCCCCGCCATGCCCATCATCAGGGCTTCGGTATGCGTGATCTGCGTCGTCCCCTTTCCGGCCCGCGGTACGCGGGCGCACTGGCGGAGCGCGCCGGCCGTGCCGGTGCCGAGCTGCGTCTCGGTACCCAGGTGACCGGCTGGCTCAGCGATGGCGCGCTGGCGCTGACCGGACCCGGCGGGCGGCGTGCGATCGAGTGCAGCGCGATCGTGCTCGCGACCGGTTGTCGCGAGCGACCCAGGAGCGCGCGGCTGGTGGCGGGCAGCCGCCCGGCCGGCGTGATGACGACCGGGATGCTCCAGCAGCTCGTCTACCTGAGGGGTCAGCGGGTCGGACAGCGGGCCGTGGTGGTGGGTGCCGAACACGTGTCGTTCTCGGCGGTGTTGACACTCAATCACGGGGGCGCTGACACGATCGCGATGACGACCGAGCTTCCGCACCACCAGTCGCTGGCGGCGTTCCGCCTTGCGGCAGCGGTCCGATTTCGCGTACCGGTGCACACGCGTACGAGGGTGAGCGCGATCCATGGCAGCAGACGGGTCGAGGCCGTAACGCTGACCAACCTCGATTCGGGACAGGTCGACGACGTGGAGTGCGACACGGTTGTGTTCACCGGCGACTGGATCCCGGACCACGAGCTGGCCGTGCTCGGGGGCGCCGCACTGGATCCCGGCACCCGCGGACCGCTGGTCGACGGTGGGTTGCGCACGAGCCGGCCGGGGCTGTTCGCGGCCGGCAACGTTCTCCACGGAGCGGAGACCGCGGATGTTGCGGCACTCGCGGGACGTCATGTCGCGGCGGCCGTCGTCGAGCACCTGGAAGGAGCCGCCTGGCCCGATCCGGGTGTCCGGCTACGGTGCGAGCCGCCGCTGCAGTGGATCGTCCCCGGCGCCGTATCAGGGCCCGGCAGGCCGCCGAGGGGGCGCTTCCTGTTGCGGGCCACCGAGGAGCTACGCGACGTGCGGCTGGCGCTTGTGCAGGGCGGCCGAACTATTCATCGCGAGCGCCTGCTCAGGATCATCCCCGGCCGGTCCGGTGGGCTCACGCCAGACTGGGCTCGCGAGGTCGATCCGGCCGGGGGGCCAGTCGTCGTCCGGGTGAGCGCCGCGCGCCGGCGGCCTGCGTGACCGGCGCCTTCACGCGCTCGCATCGCGGTGGCCGCGGTTCGCCGCTGGTGTGCGTGCACGGCTTCACCGACACCTGGCGCACGTGGGAGCTGGTGCTGCCGGCACTCGAGCGCGAGCACGATGTGCTGGCACCAACGCTGGCCGGTCATGCGGGTGGGCCGCCGCTGGGCGTCGCGGCGAGTAACGGCGGCCTGGCCGACGGGATCGAGCGCGCGATGGATGAGGCGGAGTTCGCGACAGCGCACATCGTCGGCAACTCGCTCGGCGGCTACGTCGCGTTCCAGCTCGCCGAGCGTGGACGGGCGGAGTCGGTCGTGGCGCTCGCGCCGGCCGGCGGTTGGGCGAAGGGCGACGAGTCCTACAAGCGCCTGCTGGCCTACCAAGCATCGATGCAGCAGCAGTGCCAGGCGATCGCGCCGTTCGCCGACCAGATCCTCGGGACAGGGGCAGGCCGGCGCCGCGCGACGCAGATGATCACGACGAACTACGAGCACATCCCCGCCGAGCTGCTCGCGCACCAGTTGCTTGGCGTCGCCAACTGCGAGGCGGCCGCGCAGCTGATCGAGCACGGGCTGCGTGAGGGCTGGAGCATCGACGCGGAGCGGATCAGCTGTCCGGTGCGGGTCGTCTGGGGCACGGCTGACAAGCTGCTTGCATGGCCGTCAGCTGCGGAGCGCTACCGCTCCGAATGGCTTGCGCAGGCGGACTGGGTCGAGCTGGACGGCATCGGTCACTGTCCGCAGCTCGACGTGCCGCTCGAGACCGCGCAGCTGATTCTCGGCTTCACGGCCCGGTAGCGGCGGGTTCCAGCCGGGCCCGCGCTGTAACCGAGCCACCGTCCCACCCGCTGTGGTACGACCTGCGCGTGCTGCGCCTCCCCGACCCCTGTCTGGTGATCCTCGTCGGCGCCACGGGGGTGGGGAAATCGACTTGGGCGGCGCAGTGGTTTGGCCCGGACCAGATCGTCTCCTCGGACCGGCTCCGCGCCGTTGTCGGGACCGGCGAGCGAGACCAGCGGGCCAGCAAGGACGCGTTCGAAGTGCTCGATCTGATCGTCGCCAAGCGAATGCGACGGCGGCTGAGCACCGTGATCGACTCGACCGGGCTCGACGCCGATCGCCGCGCCAAATGGCGGGGGCTCGCGGACAAGCAGCGCATTCCCGCGTATGCGGTCATGTTCGATGAGCCCGCGGAGGTCGTACAGCGCCGTAACCGCGCCCGCGGGGATCCAGTCCCGCGTAAGGTGGTGATCTCGCAACTTCAGGCGGCCGCCGCCACTGCCACGCGGCTCGCCGAGGAGGGGTTCGCCGCTGTCCACGACCCGGCAGCGGTGCAGCTCGTTCCGCCGCAGTTCGCGAGCGCGCTTGACGCGGCCGGCCGCCAACAGGAGGATCCGATGACGCTCGAGTTTGGTCTGCAGCTGTCGCGCTTCGACTGGCCCGGCCATCCGGCCAGCACGGCTGCCACGCTCGCCGAGGTGGCGCGGGCTGCGGAGCGAGCTGGCTTCACGAGCCTGTGGGTGATGGACCACTTCGTCCAGATCCCCCAGGTAGGGCGGGAGTGGGAGGACATGCTCGAGAGCTACACGACGCTCGCCTACCTGGCGGGGGTGAGCGAACGGATCCGCCTCGGCACGCTCGTGACCGGGGTCACCTACCGGAACATCGCTCATCTGGCAAAGATCATCGCGACGCTCGACGTGCTCTCTGGCGGGCGCGCGATCTGCGGAATCGGCGCGGCGTGGTTCGAGCGAGAGCACCGGCTGTACGGCTGGCCATTCCCGTCGCTGGGTGAGCGCTACGAGTTGCTCGAGGACGCGCTCGAGCTGCTGCCGCTGATGTGGGGAGCTGGGTCGCCGAGCTTCAAGGGCCGCACGATCGAGGTCAGCGAGGCCGTCTGCTACCCGCGGCCGGTGCAGGAGCGGGTTCCGATCCTGATCGGCGGCTCGGGGGAGCGCCGCACGCTGCGCCTGGTCGCGCGCCATGCGGACGCGTGCAACCTGTTCGGCGATCCCGACAGCGTTCGCCACAAGCTCGCCGTGCTGCGCGAGCACTGCGCCGCGGAGGGACGCGACCCGGCCACGATCGAGGTCACCCACACCGGGCCGGCGCGCGTGATCGCGTCGGCGCAGGAGCGCTCGGGCCAGGGGGCGGCCACGGTCGAGGAACACGTCGGCCGCTACCGCGAGCTTGCCGAGGCCGGCGTCCAGACCGAGATAGTCGCCCTGTCGGACGCCGACGGCGTCAGCTCGGTGGAGCGGTTCGCGGAAGTGATCGGCGCGTTCAGCGGATAGGGGCCCGGTTGATCGCGACGCGGTGCTCGCCGGCCTGCACGATGCGCTGCGGCGCTGCGACCGGCGCGGGGCTGCCGCCGCGCTCAGAGCTCCGGATCGGACTCCACCCGGGCGGCCTGCAGCAACGACGCCAGCGTACCGACGAGCTGCTCGAACAGGTCGGCCCCGCGGGCGGCGCTCGCCCCGCTGGGGGCGCCGACGACCCCCGATGAGGTGACTGCGGGCATTGGGTACAGGAGCACCCGCCCGACCGTGCGGTCGGGCTCGTCGACCGCCGCCGCGAGATCGACCGCGTCCGGCTCCAGGTGCAGCAGCATGCTCGTCTCGGACTCATTGGCATGGAAATCGGGTGCGTCCTCGGTGTAACGGGCGGCGAGCTCTGGGCTGAGATCGAACAGGGACACGAAGCGCGGGCGCAGGTCGGGCAGCTCGTGTCGTAGCTGGAGCAGCGCGCTCTGACACGGCGGTCCGTTGGTGGCGTGGCCGTTGACCAGCACGAGCTTGCGAAAACCTGATCCGTGGGCCCAGCGCCCGACCTCGACCACGACCGCCATCATCGTCGCCGGGTGCAGCGAGATCGTCCCCGGCCAGTGGGTCGTGTGGCCGAGCGAGCAGCCATACGCGAGCGCTGGAAGGACCACGTCACCGGTCCGCGATGCCGCCGCGATGCCCACTCGCTCGGCCAGCAGCGTGTCGGTGCCGGTCGCGAGATGGGGGCCGTGCTGTTCGGTCGCGCCGACGGGCAGGATCGCGATCCGGCCGGCGCGCGCGGCGGCTCCGACCTCGTCCATCGTCATGGCGGACCAGCGGCAGGTGGAGGTGGGCACGGAACGAATATATTGCGCCCGCGTGGACTTCCTGGCGCAATCACCGCCGACCTACTCCGATGAGGAGCTGCGTGAGCTGCGCAAGGCGCTTCACCATGTCGGCGTTCGGTACGTGATGGCGACGTACGGCGACGGCCACGGGATCGCGAAGTGCAAGGCCGTGCCGATCGACCACTTCGAGCAGATGATGCGCGGCTCGGAGCTGTTCACGGGGGCGGCCCTCGACCTGCTCGGTCAATCACCGGCCGACGACGAGCTGGCGGTGTTCCCCGATCCAGCCGCGATCGAGCCGCTGCCGTGGCGGCCGGACGTCGCGATTGCGCCCGGCAACCTGTACCTGCGTGGTGAGCCATACCCGATGTGCTCCCGCACGGTTCTCTCCAACCAGGTGGCCCGCGCGCGCGAGCGTGGCTACGTCTTCAACCTGGGGATGGAGACCGAGTTCTACTTCGTGCGGGTCGACGAGCACGGCCGCCCGGTGCCGTGGAACCCCCGCGACGTGCTCGACAAACCGTGCTACGACGCGGTCGGAATGCTCGAGTCGCTGCACTTCCTCGACGAGATGGTCGGCTACATGAACTCGCTCGGATGGGATGTGCACTCATTCGACCACGAGGACGGCAACGGCCAGTATGAGTTCGACTTCTCGTATACCGACGCGATCGGGATGGCTGACCGGTTCATGCTGTTCCGGATGATGGCCAAGGAGGTTGCCCGCAGTCATGGCTACGAGGCGACGTTCATGCCGAAGCCGTGGTCGGACAAGACCGGCGGCGGCGCCCACTTCAATATGTCACTCGCGTCCGTGGACACGGAAGCGAACCTGTTCACGCCGGGCGAGGACGATCGCTATGGGGCCGGCTTGTCGGAGCTCGGCTACCAGTTCCTGGCCGGCATCCTGCGCCATGCACCAGCGATCGTCGCTGTCACCTGTCCAACCGTCAACTCCTACAAGCGCCTGGTCAAACAGGGGTCGATGAGCGGCTCGACCTGGGCGCCGGTCCACATCTCCTACGGGCGCAACAATCGCACGCACATGCTGCGGGTTCCGACCAAGTCGCCACGGGTCGAATCGCGCGCCGTCGACGCATCGGTCAACGCCTATCTCGGCGCAGCGATCGTGCTGGCGGCCGGGCTCGAGGCGATCGATGCCGGGGCAGATCCCGGGCCGCCGATCGACCTCGACATGTACACCCAAACCGAGGCGCAGATCGCCGAGCTCGGCGTCGAGGTGCTGCCGCGAACGCTGCAGGAGGCGATCGACGCGTTCGAGGCCGATCCGCTCGCCCGGGAGACGTTCGGCCCCGAGTTGCACAGCGCCTACGTCGAGTTCAAGCGCGCCGAGTGGAACGACTTCCACAACGCGGTCTCGGACTGGGAGTGGCAGCGCTACCTGACGCTGTACTAGGGCAGGGTGTCGTCGCGCTCGCCACGCATCGCTGTGGTCGGTCACTTGGAGTGGGTGGACTTTGTCCCCGTCGACAGGTTTCCACACCCTGGTGAGATCGTCCACGCCCACGACCCGTTCAGACGTGCGGCCGGCGGCGGCGGCGTCGTGTCGGTGGTCCTGGCGGAGCTTGGCGCCGAGGTCGACTTCTTCTGCGCGCTCGGCGATGACGCCGACGGCCACGCCGCGGCCGAGCAGCTCCAGGAGCGAGGTGTGCGGCCGCACATCGCCTGGCGGGACGAGCCGACCCGGCGGGCGGTGACCCTGCTTGAACCGACCGGGGAGCGGACGATCGTGACGCTCGGCGAGCGGCTGGCGCTGCTCGGCTCCGATGAGCTCGATTGGGCACGGCTGAAGGACGCGGACGGCGTTTACTTCACGGCCGGGGACGTCGCGGCGCTGGAGCACGCCCGGGACGCGCGGGTTCTGGTCGCCTCACCGCGAGGACGCGCCGCGCTCATGGACGGCGGCACATCGGTCGATGCGCTCGTGTTCAGCGGGCGCGATCGCGGCGAGAGCGAGTGGGCCAGGCAGCTCGCGCCCCGGACCCGGCTGCTGGTGGAGACGCGCGGCGCGGGCGGCGGCCACTGGTCCGGCGAGAGCACCGGAAGCTGGGCCGCGGCGCCGCTGCCCGGCGACCCACGCGACGCCTATGGCTGCGGGGACTCGTTCGCCGCGGGGCTTACGTTCGGCCTCGCGACCGGGAAACCGGTCGACCAGGCCGCGGCACTCGGCGCTCTTTTGGGAGCGCGGTGCCTGACTCGCGCCGGGGCTCCGTGACAGCAGCGGGTGATCCGGAGGAAGCGACGCTCGGCCCCGTCGTGTCGATCGCCGATCACCTCGTCCTGACCGGAAGCTGCTCATGGACCGAGCGCACGCTCGTACAGGAGTCCGACTGGTATCCGAAGCGGACGATGAGCGCCGAGGAGCGGCTGCGCTACTACGCGGCCCAGTTCCCGCTGACCGAGGTCGATTCAACCTACTACGCGCCACCGGCCGAGCAGCAGGCGAGGCTGTGGGCCGACAGGACCCCGGACGGCTTCCGGTTCGACGTCAAGGCCTACTCGCTGCTGACGGGGCACCCGACCCGGCCCGGCAGCCTGTGGAAGGACCTGCGCGAGCGACTGCCGCCGGAGGTTGCCGAGAAGCGCAACCTCTACGCCCACCATTTGGACGCGGAGGCTCTCGCCGAGGCATGGCGGCGGTTCGAGTCGGCGCTGAGGCCGTTGCACGAGGCGGGCAAGCTCGGCGCCGTGCTGTTCCAGTATCCGCCCTGGTTCGTACCCAAGCGGGAGAACCGTGACCAGATCCAGGCGCTACCCGAGCGGCTGCCCGACTACCGGATCAGCGTCGAGTTCCGTTCGCCGATGTGGCTCGCCGAGCAGCGTGATCGCGAGCGGACGCTGGGAATGCTCGAGGAGCACGGCCTGGTGTACGTGGGCGTCGATGCCCCGGCCGTGTCGGGGCTGCCGAGGCTGTTCGCCGCCACCAACGAGCAGCTCGCGATGGTTCGTTTCCACGGCCGGTCGGACGGCACCTGGAAGGCGACGTCGCGGACGGCAGCGGAGCGATTTCGCTACCTGTACTCCGAACCGGAGCTCGAGGAGCTCGCGCGGCCGATCCGCGAGCTCGCCGTCGAGGCGCGCGAGACCCATCTGCTGATGAACAACTGCTACCGCGACTACTCGGTCCGCAACGCCGCTCAGCTGCACGACCTGCTCGCGGATTACGCCGGCGACTGAGCGCCCGTCAGCGGCTTGGGTCGGCTCTCCGCACGGCGCGCGAACACCCATGTCCGCAGGGCGATATAGCGGCTGACGGTCGCAAGCACGCTCGCGAGGACCAGCACCGTCACCTCCAGCGCCCGGGCCGGATGCGGGTCGAGCCGACCCAAGACCGAAAGCGCCCCGTCGGTCAGCGCCAGCGCCAGCAGGTACACGACGCCGCCGGCGAGCTGCTGGCGGATCAGGCCCTCCCGGCCCCGGAGCCCGAACGTGAAGTGGCGGTTTGCCTGCGTGTTGGCGATCGCCGTCAGCGCGAGCGCAAGCGCATTGGCGCCGCCCGGACCGAGCGCGCCGCGCAGCACCAGGTAGAGCAACGCGTATGCCAGCGTCGAGATCACGCCGATGATCAGGAACCTCGTCACCGGCACCTGCACGGCGAGCCGCGCCACCCCGCGCAGGTCGTCAGTCGCTGTCTGGACGATCTTGACCCGTGAATCGGGGTCGTCGACCCAGTCGACCGCCACCTCGTGGATCCGTAGGCCGCGGCGCTGAGCGACTACCAGCAGCTCGGTGTCGAAGAACCAGTCCTGGTCGCGGACGGCGGGCAGCAGAGCTCGGGCGGCGTCGGCGCGGATCGCCTTGAAGCCGCATTGAGCGTCGGAGAAGCGGGCACGAAGTGCGAGTCGCAGCAGCCGGTTGTAGGTTCGCGAGATCAGTTCTCGCTTAGGGCCGCGCACGACACGCGAGCCGGCCGCCAGGCGCGTGCCGATCGCCAGGTCGCTGTGCCCCGAGATCAGTCCCGCCACCAGCGGCAGGAGCGCGCGCAGGTCGGTCGAGAGGTCGACATCCATGTAGCAGAGAATCTCGGCGTCGCTGGCCGACCAGGCCGTGCGGAGCGCTCGCCCACGCCCCTTGGCGTCAAGATGCAGGACCTCGACGTTTGCGAGCTCGACCGCGAGCGCCCGTGCGATCGCGAGTGTCGCATCGGTGCTGGCGTTGTCGGCGATCACGATCCGCCATGCAAACGGCATCTCCTGGGACAGGAACGCGTGCAGGCGGCGGATCGAGCGCTCGAGTCCGTGCTGCTCGTTGTAGACCGGGATGACGATGTCGATCCGGGTCGTCGTGGGCCGGTGGGGCCTGCTAGGTGTAGTGGGTGCGGTGGTGATCATCGTGGCTCATGCACAAGCATCCGTCGCGACGCGAAGCGGGCGCTATGAAAGCCGTAAGACCGACGTCGGAAGCATTCGATAGCCGGGGCGGCCGAATTTCAGCCGCAATCGGCAAGATCCAGGCAGATGGCGCATCACGAGCTCACCCAATTTGTCGGGCCGCCCGAGCGGGGGCGGCGGTTCACGGCCGCGATGCGGCCCGGGCTGGCCGACTGCGCTCCATCGGGCCGGATGCGACTCGACGCCCTGGCACGCTGGCTCCAGGACATCGCGTACGCCGACGTCGAGGACGCCGGCCTCGCCGATGCAGCGGTCTGGGTCGTCCGGCGCACGCGGATCTGCGTCAGGCGCTTCCCCCGCTTCGGCGAGCACTACGACCTGGTCACATTCTGCAGCGGGCTCGGCCGGATGTGGGCGGAGCGCCGGACGACGCTCACCAGAGCCGACGGTGCCGACGGTGCCGACAGTGCGGACGGTGCCGACGGCGACGTGGAGGCGGTCGCGCTGTGGGTCCACCTGGACCCCGAGAGCTGGCGTCCAATCCCGTTCAGCGAGCGTGAGGTGGCCGGCTACGGGGAGGCGGCGGACGGGCGGCGGGTCAACGCGCGGCTGCGCCATCCCCAGCCGAAGGCCTCTGAGAACGGTTACAGCTGGCGATTCCGGGCGACCGAGTGCGACGTCGCCGACCACGTCAACAATGCCGCCTACTGGCAGCCGCTCGAGGAGGAGCTGCTGCGGGGCGCCGAGCCGGAGCAAATCGACGTCCAGATGGAGTTCAGGACCCCGTCGCAGCCGGGTGAGAAGCGGATCGTCAGCGACGGCCGGTGGCGCTGGATCGTGAGCCCGGAGGGCGAGACACATGCGTCGATCCTGGTCGCCCAAGTGATCGAGCGATCGTGATGGCGCCAAGCCGGGCTGCCGCTGGCGATTACGGTTCGCCGGTGAGCACGACCTTTCCGAGCACCTGGCCGCCCAGCAGCGCCTGAAATCCGTCCCGCGCCTCGCGCAGCGGCAGCTTCGCATGGATCGTCGGGCGGATGCCCTTCTCGACCGAGAACCGGAGCAACCGCTCAAGCTCGTCGCGCGTGCCCATCGTCGAGCCGATCACCGATAGCTGCAGGAAGAAGATCCGGGTCAGCTCGGCCGGTGTCGGATCTCCAGTCGTAGCGCCGGAGACGACCAGCGTGCCGCCGGGCTTGAGCGATTTGACCGAATGCGACCAGGTCGCGGCACCGATTGTCTCCATCACGGCGTCGACGCGCTCGGGCAGCCGCGTCCCTGACTCGAACGCCTGGTCGGCTCCAAGGTCGAGCGCCTGCGCTCGTGCCCGCTCCGATCGCCCGGTCGCCCACACGCGCGCCCCCGCGGCGCTCGCGAGCACGATCAGCGCGCTCGCGACGCCGCCGCTGGCGCCCTGAACGAGGATCGTCATGCCAGGGACGAGGTGCGCGCGCGTGAACAGCATCCGGTACGCGGTCAGCCACGCGGTCGGGAGGCACGAGGCCTCCTCGAAGGACAGCTCTGGCGGCTTGGGAATGATGTTGCGGCGCGGCACCGCGACCCGCTCCGCAAACGTGCCCTGGTAGCGCTCGGAAAGCAGCGACCGGCGCGGGTCGAACGTCTCATCGCCTCGCCACGTGTCGTCGCTGATCACCGCGTGCACGACGACCTCATTGCCGTCCTGGTCGAGCCCGGCAGCGTCGCAACCGAGGATCATCGGCAGCCGCTCGCGGGGCAGGCCGACGCCCCGCAGCGACCACAGGTCGTGGTGGTTCAGCGATGCCGCCCTGACGGTCACGAGCGTCCAGCCCTCGGGGACCTCAGGATCGGGACGGTCACCGATCGCAAGCGCCCGGAGCGGGTCCTGCGGGTCGATCTCCGCGGCATAGACAGCGAGCATCGCCGCATGATCGCGCACCAACGCCTCGCTAGCATCGGTGCACCGATGAAGGAGCTACGGGGAAGCGCCAGTGCCGTCGTCGGCGAATCGGTCGAGGAGTCGTTCAGGCTGCTGGCGGCGGTCGATCGCTATCCGACCTGGAACGGGGCGCCGTTCCGCGAGGTCGACGTGCTCGAGCTCGATCGTGAGGGCAATCCGGTCCGGGCGCGCGCAACGGTCCATTTGTCTCTCAGCCCGTTCGGCAAGGCGTTCGAGCTGGTGGTGTCAGTACGTACCGAGCGGCCGACGGCGGTGTACCTGACGCGGATCCCAAACGAGCCATCCGATCACGAGCGGATGGAGCTGGCGTGGCGGTTGCGGGAGGACGGCGGCACCCGGATCGAGCTGGGGTTCGAGGCGGTGGTCTCGTTCCTGCCACGATTCGTCCCGCTGGCGGGAGTCGGTGACCGGATCGCCGAGAGCGTGGTGGGGAGCGCGGCGAGGACGCTCCACGCCGCCTAGGCTTAATCGCGATGCACGCCTCCGATCCATCGAGCCGATGAGCGCCACCGAGTGGGGACTGGCGATCTCGGTGTTCCTGGCCTGCACGGTCGAGGCAGTCGAGGCGCTGACGATCGTGCTCGCGGTGGGCGTCACCCGGAGCTGGAAATCGACCTTCCAGGGCGTCGGCGCCGCGCTGGTCCTGCTCGCAATCGTGACCGCCGCGCTCGGGCCGGCGCTGACCGCACTGCCGATCAATGCCCTGCGGATCGCGGTCGGCGGCCTCCTGCTGGTGTTCGGTCTACAGTGGCTGCGCAAGGCGATCCTGCGCGCGTCGGGGTTCAAGGCCCTACACGACGAGAGCGAGGCCTACGCCCACGAGCTGGCGGCGGCACGCGAAGCCGGCGTGGTCACATCAGGGCGCGACCCGTATTCGTTCCTGATCGCGTTCAAGGGCGTATTCCTCGAGGGGCTCGAGGTCGTGTTCATCGTGCTCACGTTCGGCGCCAACCAGCATCGGGTCGGGCTGGCAGCGGCGGCCGCGGGGCTCGCCGTGCTGCTCGTCGTGATCGCCGGCGTCGCGGTGCACGCGCCCCTCGCGCGGGTGCCCGAGAACAACATGAAGTTCGCCGTCGGCGTGATGCTGACCTCGTTCGGGATGTTCTGGGGCGCGGAGGGTGCCGGCGCGCACTGGCCGGGATCCGACGCCGCGCTGCTGGTGATCATTCCCGTCATGCTCGCGTTCGCGGTCGGCATGGTCGCTGCGCTGAGGCGCGCCGGCCGTCAGCGCGGCGAGGCGGTCCGGAACGAAGTCGTGGTCCGGACATGAGGCGAGTCGAGAGTGTGCTGCGCTTCATCTGGGACTTCGTCGTCGGCGACGACTGGCGGATCGCCGTTGTGGTTGTGGTGGCGCTGGCCCTGACCGGCGTGGTCGCCGGCACCAGCGTAGCCGCCTGGTGGATCCTCCCCGCGGCCGTAATGGCCGTGCTCGGGTTCTCGGTCTGGCGGGCCGCGACCACCAGCTCGTAGCGTCGCCGGCCACGTGAGAGTCACGCGACGTTCACAAGCTCCGTGCCACACACGGGTAGGTTGGCCGCACTATGACGCTCAGACCAAGAACTACAAGTCGCTCGCTCGCGATCGCCGTCGGCACAGCGATCGCGGCGCTCTTCGCCTGCGGCTCGGCCGCGGCCGCGGTGTCACTCCCGCCCGCGTTCCATCTGCATACGTTCGCCTCCGGCGGCTCGTCGCTGTCCGCTCCGGACGACATCACCAAGCTCGGAGACACGATCTACCTCGTCTACCAGAACAACTCGAACGCGGATGGCACGCCGCCTGGCTCGATGAGCACGGTCGTCGGGTACGGCTTCGACGGCACCGAGCGCGGAAGCTGGAATGTGACCGGCCACGCCGACGGACTGACCGCGGATCCGGGCCGGGACGAGCTGATCGTGACGGTCAATGAGGACGCCAACTCGAGCGTCTACACGATCGACCCGGATGCGCCGTGGTGGCGACAGCTGCGCCACTACAGCTATTCGCCGGACCCCGCAAGCCTCACCGGCGGGGGCACCGACGCGGTCTCGGTCCTTCACGGACGGATCTTCGTCAGTGCGTCCAATCCATCGCCGGATACCCCCGGGGGCTCGACGTTCAGCGCTCCGGCCGTATTCGAGATGACGATCCCGCGGTTCGGCGACACGGCGTATCTGACGCCGACCTTCTACGACAATTCGCCGGCGATCGACGCCTTGTCCTGGCAGCCCGTCACGCTGAACCTATCCGACCCCGACTCCAACGCGGTCGTGCCGTGGACCAGCCCACGGTTCGGCGGAGATTTCGTGCTCGACAGCCAGGGAGACTCCGAGCTGATCTTCGCCCGGGACCCCGGAACACCGTGGCAGCGGCTCGCACGGCTCACGCTCAGCAGTAGCGGCGGGGGGCCCCAGGTCGACGATGTTCGCTGGACGACATCGCGCGTCGGCACCCTGTTCCTGGTGGACGCCTCGCAGAATCAGATCGATGCGATCACCGGCCCGTTCGGTCCAGGGACTGTGCTGACCGCGATCCCGAGTGACTCAGCGGCGCTCGCCGGAGACCTCGGTGTCGTTGACCTGTGGAGCGGCGCCGTGACCCCCCTCGGAACGGGCTTCGGAAGCCCGAAGGGGTTGCTGTACGTCCCGAGGCAGCACGCGGACGGGCCGCCGTTCGGGTCTGGCCGGCCGTGGAAGATCTCCTCCGGAGGCCGCCGCCACTAGAGCGTCGTAACCGGGGTACTCCCGCTCGCGCTCGGCGCTAGTGCAGCGCGCCTTAAGTAGCTTGTATATGTAAGGGACTTCGCGTACGATCGTTGTGTGGCGCGGACCGCAGCGACGATCGAGTTGTCCGAGGAGGAGGAGTCTGAGCTTCGCGCGGTGTTGAAGACGCCGTCGGCGTCTCAGCAGCAAGCGATGCGCGCCCGGATCGTGTTGCGCGCGGCGGAGGGCGCGTCGAACACGCAGATCGCCCGCGAGGTCGGGGTGTCACTCCCGACGGTCGGGTTGTGGCGCCGGAACTTCAGTGATCGGGGTCTGGAGGGTTTGGAGACCGCGCCGCGGACGGGCCGCCCGCGGGAGATCGATGACACGGAGGTGCAGCGTGTGTTGGCGATGACCTTGGAAGCGCCGCCGGACGGGAGTACTCATTGGAGCGCGCGGCGGCTGGCGGCGGCAGCGGGGATCTCCGCCTCGACGGTTCATCGGATCTGGCGTGATCACAAGCTCAAGCCGCATCAGGTCCGGTCGTTCAAGTTTTCCCGCGACCCGCAGCTGGTCGAGAAGGTGATCGACGTCGTCGGTCTGTATCTGGCGCCCCCGAAGGGCGCGCTGGTGCTCTGCGTCGATGAGAAGACCCAGATCCAGGCGCTGGACCGCACCCAGCCGACGTTGCCGATCAAGCCGGGCAAGGCAGCCCGGATGACCCACGACTACAAGCGCAACGGCACCACCAGCCTCTACGCCGCGCTGGAGACCGCGACCGGCGAGATCACCGGCGCCTGCTACCCACGGCACACCCACCAGGAGTTCCTCACGTTCCTCAACCGGCTCGTGAAGACCTATCCGCGCCGGCCGCTGCATGTCGTGCTGGACAACTCATCCACGCACTCCACGCCCGAGGTCGCCCGGTGGCTCGAGCGCCACCCCCGCGTGCATTTCCACTTCACCCCGACGAGCGCGTCGTGGATGAACATGGTCGAGATCTGGTTCTCGATCCTGACCAAGCAACAAGTCCGGCGAGGCGTCTACCACGACGTTCCCGAGCTGATCGCAGCGATCGAGCACTTCATCGCCGGCTACAACGACCGCGCCGAGCCGTTCGTCTGGACCAAGACCGCCGATCAAGTCCTCGCAAAGGCGATCAAACGACAAGACACTTCAGAAACGCTGCACTAGCTCGCGAGCGGAAGTACCCCGGCCTCGAGATCGAGCAGCAGACGCTTGCGCTCGAGCCCGCCGCCGTAGCCTGTCAGCGTGCCATCGGCGCCGATCACGCGATGGCAGGGAACGATCACTGCGACGGGGTTGCGTCCGTTGGCGAGGCCGACCGCGCGCGCGGCGTTCGGCTTTCCGATCCGGCCTGCGAGGTGACCGTAACTCACGGTCTGTCCGTAGGGAATCTCGAGCAGTGCCTCCCACACGCGCCGCTCGAACGGGTTGCCCGACAACGCGAGTTGGATGTCGAAATCACGCCTGGTGCCGTCGAAGTACTCGTCCAGCTGCGCCCTGACGTCGGCGAACGCATCGTCCTCGCGCTTCCAACCCTCCGCGATCCGAACGGGCCGGCGGCCCTCCCGCATGTCCAGGCGGTGCAGGACCGCGCCGTCGCCGGCGAGTAACAGTTCCCCGAGCGGACTCTCAATGGTGGTGTAGATCATGTTGATACAACGCTCCCGGCCGCGGGGGCGTGAGAAATGCCGATCGTCTCCGCGATCAGCTCATAGGAGCGCCGGCGCGCTTCGTGGTCGTGGGTGATCGTGACGATGATCACCTCCTCGGCGTGATACTCGGCGGCGATTTGCTCGATTCCGGCCCGGACCTTCTCGGGCGAGCCGACGATGCCGCGGCGCCCGGGCAGCGTGCCGTCGACCGGCTTGCCCTCACGAATCAGGAACTCGCGTGCCTTCTCCGGCGGTGGTACCGGGATCAGCTGCCCACGCCGCAGCAGCGTCAGGGTCATCCGGCTGCTCGCCGCCAGCTCGTTGGCCTCCTCGTCGGTCGGCGCGCACAGGACCCAGGCGGCGACAGCGGTGCGCGGAGCCTGGAGCTCGCGCGCGGGGGTGAATCGCTCCCGGTATGACGCAGCGATCTGCTCCCCGCTCGGGTTGATGAAGTCGGCGAACGCGTACGGCAGGCCGAGCTGAGCGGCCCAGATCGCGCTTTGGGGCGAAGAGCCGAGCAGCCACGTGGTCGGCAACTCGGGCCGTCCCGGCAGCGTCGCCGCGAGCCCGCGGAACGGGTGGTCCTCCGGGAGGTTGTCCTCGAAGTACGCCAATAGCTCGGCGAGCTGCTGGGGAAAGTCGTCGGGGGCGGCGTCCCGGCGATCGCGCTGCAGGGCATACGTGGTCAGCGGATCGGTGCCGGCAGCGCGGCCGAGGCCGAGGTCGATCCGCCCCGGATACAGCGCCGCCAGGATCGTGAACGTCTCGGCGACCTTGAACGGGCTGTAGTGCGGCAGCATCACGCCGCCGCTGCCGACACGGATCCGCGACGTTGCGGCGGCGATCGGGCCGATCAGGGCCTCGGGACTCGCGCTCGCGAGCATCGGGCCGCCATGGTGCTCGGCCACCCAGTAGCGGTGATAACCGAGGCGGTCGGCCAGCCGCGCCAGGTCGAGCGTGTTGTGCAGTGCGTCGGCGCCGGTCGATCCCTCCGGGATCGGCGATTGGTCAAGGACTGAGAGGAGCATTCCTGTGATGGTAGAAACCGCGCGCTCTGCGGCCCGATGTCGATCCGCCGCGCCTCAGGCCGGCGGAGGCACAGGCGCCGCCGGCCCGGGCAGGTGCGAGTCTGAGCTGAGCGACGGCGCGCGCTTGGTCGGCAACGCGGTCTCGGCGGACTCGTCCTTGCCGCAGTGCACCACGAGGACCGGGATCGGACTGTGATGGAGCGCGTGGTGGCTCACGCTCCCGAACAGCGATGCGATCACGGCGCCGCGCCCGCGCGACCCGATCACCAGCAGGTCGTGGTCGCCGCTCCCCAGCCGCTTCATCAGCGCATCGCGGATCGGTTCGTGGGTGAGGATCTTCGTGACCGGCACGTTGTCGGGCACGCGCTCGACTGCGTCGTGCAGGATCGCGATCGCCTCGCGCTCGAGGTCTTGCCCGAGCTGCCCGGACACTGCCGCGGTTGCAGGTGTGCTGACCCAGCCGGGAGGCCTCGGGACAGCGGTGATGATCGTCAGCCGCGAGTTACTGCACGAAGCGAGATCAATCGCCTCGGTGAGCGCCTTCCGGGCGTGAGGTGAACCGTCAACGCTGACGAGGATGTTTCGGAACATGGCCGTTGAAGCTGGTTAGCTTGCTAAACATTAGCATGCTCTGTAGTGATACGCTAGAGCGGATGGCAACTGATGCCGCACCGATCCAAACGGGGCAGAATCAGGCCGCGGAGGACTTCCTGGCCGCCTTCGACGCGCTCGCGCAGGCAGTCCGGCGGGCTCGCGGCGCTGCGGCGCAAGCGGGCGACGCTGATCTGACCCTGTCGCAGTTCGCACTGCTCCGGCCGCTGGCCGAGCGCGAGCAGGCCCAGGTGCGCGAACTGGCCGACGATGCGGGCATCGCGCCGCCGACGGCTACGCGGATCCTCGACGCGCTCGAGCGCCGCGGTCTCGTGCAGCGCACGCGCTCGGAGGAGGATCGCCGGGCGGTGAACGTCACCTTGACGCCCGTTGGGGGCGGTGCGCTGGCGAGGCAGACACGATGGATCCGCGGCCGCCAGCGGGATTTCTACGAAGCGCTTCCGGAGGTTGAGCGGGAGCTCGCGCCCGACTTGCTGCAGCGGATCGCGGGCCTGATCGACGAACTTGCCGCGGGCTCGGCCCAGGACCAGCCACCCCGCGCGTAGGATGGAGCGAGCCTTGGGGCTACGACGGGAGCCTGGGCGTACGACCTGAGCCTGGGGGTACGACATGAGCCTGGGGGTACGACATGAGCCTGGGGGTACGAGGGTCCTGTTCGGGGTATAAACGCGCCAGGTAACCTCGCCGGGCGCCCAACACCACGCCGGGCGCCCGGCGAGTCCTGATCGGGAGCGCGAGTCGATCGCTCGCGAGCGGTGCCTTGGTATCGGGGCGGAAACCGGCCGGTGTGTCGAATCCAGTAACCGGGCGGCGTCGTAGAGAATGAGGCCGCCCATGCGAGCGGCGAGAACGTCCACCTAAGGAGGCTTCATGGCCCAGTACATGCTGCTGATCAACAACCCGTTGCAGGGCGGCCCGTCGCCCGAGGAGCTGGCTGCGCAGCATCAGCGTTGGAACGACTACACCGACGCGATCAAGGACGCCGGCCTGTTCGTCGGCGGCGACGCGCTCACCGGGATCGACACGGCGACGACGGTGCGCGTGCGCGACGGCGAGACCCAGATCACCGACGGGCCGTTCGCCGAGACGAAGGAGTTTCTGGTCGGCTACTACCTGATCGAGTCGCCGGATCTCGACACGGCGCTCGAGTGGGCGGCGCGGATGCCGAACATCGAGTACGGGTCGGTCGAGGTTCGCCCGATCTGGGACCAGACCACGGCGCAGCCGGCGGCCGCGGCCCAGTCTCAGGCCGGCGCCTGACCGATGGACAGCGTCGCCGAGGCCGCCGAGCGCGCCTTCCGCGAGGAGCGTCCGGCGGTCCTCGCGACGCTGATCCGCCACGTCGGTGACTTCCAGCTCGCCGAGGACGCAGTGCAGGACGCGTTCGCGTCAGCCGTCGCGACCTGGCCGCGAGACGGTGTGCCGAACAACCCCGGCGCGTGGATCACCGTCACCGCCCGGCGCAAGGCGGTCGACCGTCTGCGGCGCGAGCGCACGACCGCCGACCGCGCCGCGCGGCTCGCCGAGCTCGCGCGGCTCGACGCTCAGGAGCACCGCCCCGAGGCCGAACGCAGCGCAGTCGGCGACGATCGTCTGCGCCTGATCTTCACCTGCTGCCACCCGGCGCTGGCGATGCCCGTGCGGGTCGCGCTGACGCTCAAACTGCTCGGAGGGCTGACCACGGCTGAGGTCGCGCGCGCCTACCTGGTGAGCGAGACCACGATGGCCCAGCGGCTGGTGCGGGCCAAGCGCAAGATCGCCGAGGCGCACATCCCCTATCGGATCCCCGGCGACGAGGCGCTGCCTGACCGGCTAGGAGGGGTGCTCGCGGTCATCTACCTGATCTTCAACGCGGGGTACGAGGCTGCGGACGGCGAGCGCCTGCTCCGCGGCGAGCTGTGCAGCGAGGCGATTCGCCTCGGCCGTCTGCTCCGCAGGCTGATGCCCGATGACGCGGAGGTCAAGGGCCTGCTCGCGCTGATGCTCCTGCACGACGCGCGCCGCGGCGCGCGCGTCGACGATTCGGGGCGCTACGTGTCGCTCGACGCGCAGGACCGATCCCGCTGGGATCAGGGGCGCATCCGTGAGGGACTGCGCGCGCTCGATGACGCGCTCAAGCTCCGCAGGCCCGGCCAGTACCAGGTCCAGGCCGCGATCGCGGCCCTGCATGTGCAGGCGCCGAGGGCTGAGGAAACCGACTGGCGCCAGATCGCCGAGCTCTACGGCGTGCTCGCGCAACTGGCTCCGTCGCCGATCGTGGAGCTCAACCGAGCCGTCGCCGTCGCCTATGCGACCGGACCCGACGCCGGCCTCGAGCTGCTCGAGCCGCTGCTCGCCGAGCGTTCGCTCGAGAGCTACCAGCCCCTCTATGCCGCTCACGCCGAGCTGCTGCTTCGTAACGGGGATCGCGCTGCGGCCGCGGCCGCCTACGAGCAAACGATCGCGCTGACGGCGAACGCCGTCGAGCGCGCAGAGCTCGAGCGGCGGCTGGCGGCGCTTGGCGTGTCGCCGGCCTCATGGAAGTAGTCCCGCCGGCCCGGCCAGTACCAGGTCCAGGCCGAAATTGGCCTCCGCGGCATGCTTAGAGCACAAAGTCGGCCCCCCAAAACCGTCCTTGGTTACATAAGCATGCCCCACATGCTTATGTAGCCAAGGTCCGGCAGGCGCCGGCGATTTGTCCCTGTATGCAGGCGAAATGGCGGTTTTCGCTGACAGCCTCAAGCCCGGGCACCCCGTTCAGCCCGGCCACCCCGTCCAGCCCGGCCACCACGTCCAGCCCGGCCACCCCGTCCAGCCCGGGCCAGCCCGGCACCCCGTCGCCCAGTCCCCGGGCACCCCGTCCAGCCCGGGCACCCCGTCCAGAGCCCGTCCGGCCCGATCGCGGCACCCCCCCGTTTGTCGGGTAAGCGAGTACCGCGACTTTGCCCAGCGGTCCGGGTTCTGGACCGTGTCGCCTATGGATCCGTCAACGCGTGTGAACGAAGGGGCCGTGTTGCTCACCGGCGGGACGGGTTTTGTCGGGATGGAGCTGCTCGCCCGCTACCTCGAACGCGCCGACCGCGCCGTGATCGCGCTGGTGCGCGCGCAGGACGATGCCGCCGCTCGCGCCCGTATCGACGCGGTGCTGGCGAACCTGTTCGGGCCGGCGGCCGCCCGCTATTCGGGCCGGGTCGAGGCGGTGGCGTCCGAGCTGACCGCGCCGCGGCTGGGTCTCACGGAGCGGCGCTGGGATTGGCTCGCGTCGAATGTGACCACGATCGTCCACAGCGCCGCGTCGGTGTCGTTCGCGCTGCCGCTGGACGAGGCGCGTGCGATCAACGTCGAGGGCACGAAGCGGATGCTGGAGCTGGCGGGGGCGTGTCGGGCGCTGTCGCGCTATGGCCACGTCTCGACCGCCTATGTCGCCGGCACACATCCGGGGCGGTTCTTTGAGCGAGACCTCGACCTGGGACAGCGGTTTCGCAACTCGTACGAGCAGTCGAAGTTCGAGGCCGAGCAGCTCGTCCGCACAGCACCCGGGCTGCCGTACACGATTCTCCGTCCCAGCATCGTCGTCGGCGATCGCCACAGTGGCTGGACGAGCGCGTTCAACGTTCTGTACTGGCCGCTGCGAGCGTTCGCGCGCGGGCTGTTCGAGACGGTGCCGGCGATCCCGACCTCGCCCGTTGACGTCGTCTCGATCGACTATGTCGCTGACGCGATCTACGAGTTGTGTGAGGCGCCGGGAGGGATCGGCGAGTGCTACCACCTCACCGCCGGCACCGATGCGAGCACGATCGGGGAGATCGCCCAGCTCGCCAGTCGCTACTTCCACCGTCCCATCCCGAAGGTACTCCCGCCGGCGGAATTTGGCAGCTCGCACCCGGTGCTGGAGGGCAGCGGCGTGTACTTCCCGTACTTCTCGATCGGCACGGTGTTCGACAATCAGGTCACACGCGCCCGACTCGAGCCGTTGGGCATCGGAGCCACACCGCTGCGCGAGTACCTCGAGCGGCTGCTCGACTTCGCGACGCGCTCCAGGTGGGGCAAGCGGCCGATCGCCCGCGTCGAGGCCTTGACCCCCGCGTAGGCCCGCTCCCCCCACCCGGGGGGTCGCGCACAACCACGCCTTGCTCTCCGGTCAGCGGTGGAGCATCCTCGTCTTATGCCTGTGCTCGCCGACACCGCCCGCTTTCGGATGGATGACCCGGAT
Source organism: uncultured Solirubrobacterales bacterium (assembly GCA_963769695.1). Classification (GTDB taxonomy): domain Bacteria; phylum Actinomycetota; class Thermoleophilia; order Solirubrobacterales; family Solirubrobacteraceae; genus Palsa-465. The sequence goes on from CAVYMX010000009.1 coordinate 610,210, forward strand.
CAGCTCGTGCTGGCGTCGCTGGCATGTCCGATCTGCCTGGGCATCGAGGGTGTCGAGTGGGAGCTTCACCAGGAGGACGGATACGACCCCTCCGTGGAGTGCGTCTGCGATCGCTGTGAACAGCCGTGGCGGGTCTACCTCACTCCCTCGCAGGCGCTGCGGCTCGGGCTGATGGCAGTCCGCACCGCGTAACGGCTACTGTCACAAGGGAGATGAGCGCGGCTACGTCGAGCAACGGCGGCGTCTCGGTCGAGGCGCTCGAGCTGTTCGTCGAGGTGCTCTCGCAATCCGAACGGGAAGGCGCCACCGGCGACGATTTCTACGACCGCCTCTGTGAGGCGGTGTGCCGGCTCGCGGGGATGCGCCGTGCGGTCATCTTCCGCTACGACAACGCCCGCCGGCGCGTGCGGGCGGCCGGAGCGCACGGGATCGACCTCGACCAGTTCGCCGCCGCGCATGTGACAGTCGAGTCCTCCTCGATCGCCGCGGCGGCACTCCGGGACGACCGGGTGATCGAGTCGGTCGGCGACGTGCGGGGGGAATTTCCGCCCGAGTTCCGGGAGCTGTTCCCAGAGCCGGTACGCCTGGTCTGCGCCCCGATGGCGGCCGCCGGCCGCGCGGTCGGCGTGATCCTGGCCGACAGGCTGCTGAGCACCCCGCCGATCGATGACACCGAGCGGGATCTGTTGTGGACGCTCGGCAAGGCGGCGGCGCTCGCGTCGGTCGCGCGGATCGTCGCGACCGCGGCCGAGAAGGCGCATCAGCTCGAGCAGCGGATCGACCTCGCGCGGGAGATCCACGAGGGCGTGATCCAGCGGCTTTTCGGCGTCTCGATGGCACTCGATGGAGAGGGCGAGTTGCCCGCGGACACCCGGGCGCGGTGTGCGAGCGAAACCCAGCTCGCGCTCGCCGACCTGCGCAGCGCGCTGCAGCGGCCGCTCGGCCGCGCCCCCCGCCTGACCCAGACGACATTCGTGGCCGAGGTCGAACGGCTCGCCCGGGTGCACCCCGACCTTGGCGTCACGCTCGAGTCGGGGTCCGAAGCGGATGTGCCGACGCAACTCGAGCCGCTCGCACAATCGGTTCTCGCCGAGGCCGTGCGCAACGCGCACAAGCACGCGAGCCCGACCCGGGTGACGGTCAGGGTCGGCCGGCGCGACGGGACGCTCGTGGTCGAGGTGGCCAACGACGGCGTCAAGGGCAAGCACCGCCAGGCCGGAATGGGGTTGCGCCTCGCCGCGCTCGAGGCGCTCCAGAGCGGCGGCGTCGTGGAGTTCGGTGAGCGGGATCCCGGCACCTGGCAAGTTCGACTGGTGGTCCCGCATGGCGACTAGAGGCACGGTCCCGCATGGCGACTAGAGGCACGGTCCCGCATGGCGTCTAGCGACATGATCGATGGATCTGAGCTCGAAATCGACGACGTCGAAGGACCTCGGAGCCCTGAGCGGCTGAGCGTCCTCGTGGTCGACGATCACGATGTCGTGCACTGGGGGTTTCGCCTGATGCTGACGCAGCAGCCGTGGGTCGAGCGCTGCGTGAGCGCGCATTCCGGCCGTGAGGCGCTCGCGATGACGGTGCGCTACCGGCCGCACGTGGCGCTCGTCGACCTGTTCATCGGCGAGGAGTCGGGCGCCGAGGTCTGCGAGCAGTTGCGGGCCGCCGAGCCGATGACCCGCGTTCTGCTGTTCTCCGGGGCGGGCGAGATTTCTCCGCAGGCCGCCCGGGCCGCGGGAGCGTCGGGGTTCGCTTACAAGGACTGGCCCGCGCGCCGGATCGCGAGCGCGGTGCGGATGGTCGGTCTCGGCCGGACGGTGTTCGAGCGGCACGCCCGGACCGGAGCGCTCGGCCTCTCCGACCGCGAGCGGGCCGTGCTCGAGTTGATGGCGGGCGGCTCGACCAACCCGGAGATCGCCGGCGAGCTGCATTTGTCCAAGCACACCGTCAAGGAGCACACCAGCGCCGTGTTCCGCAAGCTCGGCGTGCGCAACCGGACCGAGGCGGTCCAGCGGGCGCAGCGCTTGGGCCTACTGGCGTAGCGAGCTCGGCAATCTGCTCGCCGGTGGCGAATGCGGTCCGGGCCCCGGTCGCAGTAGCTTTGGTGCATGAAGGTGATCAGGTCGAGGAGGATCCGCTGGAAGCCGGCCTGAGCGAGACGGCGCGATTCCTCGCGCAGCGACCACCGTTTGACACGCTCGCGCCGGAGGAGCTCGGTGAGGTGGTCGCCGAGACGGAGATCGAGTTCTATCCAGCCGGCGCCGACATCCTGAGTGAGGAGGGCGGCCCGGTCACGTTCCTCCGTGTGATCCACTCGGGTGGGGTCGACATCGTCCATGACGGCAAGCTGCTCGATCTGCTCGGCCCGGGCGACACGTTCGGCCACGCCGCGATGCTGTCGGGGCTGCCGCCGGGGTTCACCGCGCGGGCCGCGGAGGACACGCTCTGCTACCGGATTCCGGTCGGCGTCGCCCGCCCGTTTCTCGAGCGCGCCCGGACCCGGGAGCTCCGGGTCGGCGTCCACGAGCCGGGCCATCAGCCGGTGGCGACGCTGATCCGGTCGGGGACCGTGCTGTGCACGCCGATGGAGAGCATCCGCGAGGTCGCCCGGCGGATGACCGAAGCCGGGGCCACCTCGGCGATCGTCGACTTCAGCGGGCCCGGGTTCGGGATCGTCACCGACCGCGACATCCGCACGCGGATCGTCGCCGCCGGGCTGCCGATCAGCGCCCCGGTGTCGACTGTGATGACGACGCCCGTGTACACGGTGACCCCGGATCGGCTTGGCGGCGAGGTGCTGTTCGAGATGCTCGAGCGGGGCATCCGCCACGCACCGGTGGTGAACGAGCACAGCCAGCTGATCGGCGTGGTCGAGGACGGGGACCTGTTCGGCGTCCAGCCCCGCTCGTGGTTTGGCGCGCGGCGCTCGATCGCGCGCGCGAAGAGCGTCGAGTCGCTGGCCACGGTCGCGCGCAGGTTGCCCGAGATCGTGGTCGATCTGCACGCGTCGAATCTCCGGGCGGTCGAGGTCGCGCGGGTGCTCTCGGCGCTCGTCGACGCGCTCACGACGCGGGCCCTCGAGCTCGCGGCGGCGGCCAGCGAGCTGCCGTCGGACGGACTGGTCTGGGTCGCGGTTGGCAGCCAGGCCCGCCGCGAGCTCACGCCGGCGTCGGTCGCGCGCGGCGCCGTCGTCTGCAGCGATCTCCCGCCCGCGGGGTGGACGGAGTCGGTCAGCGCCGCGCTCGCGAGCTGCGGCCTGGAGTCGGCGGTGGTCGCGCGCACCGCGACGGACTGGAGCGCGACCGACGCCGACGACGAGCTCGGGCTGACCGTGCTCGTCGAGCGGCGGGCGTTGTGGGGAACGCCGCGCGAGCCGCTTCCGATCGTCGAGGGCGACGCACGCAAGCGGGTGCTCGACTCCCTCGCGCGCCGGGCGCTCGCGTACACGCCGCCGACCGGGTTCGACGCCGATGCCGTGCTCGAGTCAGACGGCCGGCGCAGCGATCGTCTCGACATTCGCCGTGCGGCGGTGATCCCGGTCGTCGAGCTCGGCCGGTGGGCGGGTGCGGCAGCGGGCCTCTCGGAAGGGTCGACGCCGGAGCGATTGCGGGCCGCGGCCCAGGACGGCGTGCTGAGCGAGGCCGACTCGCGCACGCTGATCGAAGCGTTCGAGCTTGCGACCGAGCTGCGTGTCGCCCACCACATGCAACAGCTGGCGAGTGGTGCGCAGCCCGATGACCGGATCGAGCCGGCGGACATCAGCCCGCTCACCCGCGACTACCTGCGTGACGTGTTCCGCGCGGTCGCCGGCGTTCAGCGGCGGTTGCGCCAGTGAAGCGCCTTGGAGGATGGCTCGGTCCGCGCGACCCTGCGTCCGCGGCGTTTGTGCACGCGGGCCGGCCGGCTGCCGGCACGCCTTGGCGGGAGGCGGGGTGGTGCGCGCTCGACCTCGAGCTCACCGGTCTGGACCCCCGTCAAGACGACATCATCGCGGTCGGTGCCATACCGATCGAGCAGGGCCGGGTGATCCTCGGGAAAGCCGTCTACACGCTGGTGCGCACCACCAAGCGCTCAGCGATCGCCGCGGTCCTCGTGCACAAGCTCCGGGTCGCGGACCTCGCCGACGCGCCGCCGCTCGAGCATGCGATCGGCCTCGTGCTCGAGTCCTTCTCCGGGCGCGTCCCGGTGTTCCACACCGCCGCCGTCGAGCGGGCCTTCCTGCGCCGCCCGCTGGCCCGGCGCCGAGTGCGGATGCCCGCCGCCGTCGACACCGAGCTGCTCGGCCGGGTCTGGTTGCGTGAGCGCGACGGGGTCGCCCCCGCGGGGATCTCGCTCGTGCGGCTCGCGACCGTGCTCGGCCTGCCGCCCGAGCCACCCCACCATGCGCTCGGTGACGCGCTGACGACGGCGAAGGCGTTCATCGCCCTGGCGAGCCACCTCGACGCGGTCGCGCCGCAGACGGTGGGGTCGCTGCTGCGAGCCAGTGAGCCGGCGCAAGCGGTGCATCGGTTCGGGCCGGGGTGACCGCTTGACGAGGGCACCGGCTGGCCCCTAAGCTTGGAGGACTTCCAGCAGGTAGGAGGTAGGAGATGAAGTCGTCAGTCCTTGGCGCGCTGGCCGCTGTCTGCGCGCTCGTGCTTGCCGTGGCCGTCGCCGCGACCCCCGCGCTCGCTGCACCCACGACGACAGCAGCCGCCGCGCCCACGGCGAGCGCCCCGGGCTCTGAGAGCTACTTCGATCTGGCTCGCAAGGATTGCGTCGGGACGGCTCGCAACACGACCTCCAAGGTCTGGTTCACGGTCGCGGACGGCGTTCTCTCCGATGTCTACTGGCCGACGGTCGACGCGACCAACGTGCACACGCTCCAGTACATCGTCACCGACGGGTCCACCTTCACCGATCTGCAGACGAGGGACATGACCTACAAGGTGCTCCCCGACTCGACGGGGATGTCGTGCACCGTGCTCGCGAGCAGCGATGCCCACCACTACCAGATCCTCACCACCTACATCGCCGACCCCGCGCGCGACGCGGTGCTGATGCGGGTCCGGTTCTTCGGGCCCCGGGTCCGACCAGCTGTACGTGCGTCTGGACCCGCTCGCGGGCGGGACCGGCGGCGGCGGCTCGCAGAACGCCGGCGCCAACAGCGCCGTGATCGCCACCGACCACGGCGACACCGGTTCCGGTCGCCTTCAACACCAACACCACGACCAACGCGGTCAACCGCGACTACGCGGTGCCGACCTACGAGGCGCTGCGAGTCCTCGAGCGGGTTCTCGAGCGCCAGCGTCGGCTATGCCGGCAGCGCCAGCGATGGGCTGACCATGCTCGACAGCGCCCACCAGCTGACCCAACTACACCTCGGCGCCCGACGGCCACGTGACGCTGACCGCGCAACTCGGCCTGCGCCACCGGCGCAGCGTCACGCTCGCGCTCGGCTTCGGCACGACCCAGGATCAGGCAGTGCGCGTGGCCAGGGCAGCCGCATGGCAGCGATTCGGCGAGGCATGGCAGCGCTACGAGCATCAGTGGTGGCGCTATGACGGCGGCCTGCGCCGGCCGTCGCCTTCACTCGGCCCGGCGGCGGTGCGCGAGTACTACGCGTCGGTCAACGTCGTCAAGGCGAGCGAGGACAAGACGTTCCCGGGCGCGATCGCCGCGGGGCTCGCCTCCCCGTGGGGACAGTCGGTGCCCGCGGGCAATTTGACGGGTGGCGAGCCGACCTACTTCGGCTCCTACCGCGAGGTGTTCGCGCGCGACCTGTACGAGGCGTTCACCGGCCTGCTGGTCGCCGGCGATGTACAAACAGCTCGGGCCGCGACCTATTTCCTGTTCGAGCGCCAACAGCAGCCCGACGGCTCGATGCCGCGCAACTCGCTCGAGAACGGCAAACCGGCGCCGGACACCGGCGGCCTGCAGCTCGACGAGAGCTCGTATCCGATCCTGATGGACTGGCAGTCGGGGCTGGCGGGCGATGCGACGCTGTACCACGACCACGTGATCCCGGCCGCCGACTTCCTCGTCGCCCACGGTCCGTCCGACGGCGTCGGAGCGCTGGGAGGAGCAGAGCGGCTACTCGCCGTCGACGATCGCGGCCGAGATCGCGGGGCTGACGGCCGCCGCGCACGATCGCGCGCGTCAACCACGACCCGGCGCATGCCCGGCTCTACCAGGCGACCGCCGACGACTTCGCCCGCAACATCAAGACGTGGACCGTGACCACCAGCGGCTCGTTCGTGAGCTCGACGGTGCCCAGCTACTTCATCCGGGTCTCTAAGACCGGCGATCCCAACGCCGCCATTTCCTACGGCCTGGGCAACGGCAGCATCACGGCCGACCAGCGGTCGGTCATCGACGCCGGCTTCCTGGAGCTCGTGCGCCTCGGCGTGCTGCCGGCGAGCGACCCGATCGTGCAGAGCTCGCTGACGGTCGTCGATGACACGATCGAGCGCACAACCCCGAACGGCGCCGGCTTCTACCGCTACGGGACCAGCGCCGACGGAGTCCGTCGACGGCTACGGCGACTGCTTCCAGCCGAGTGGTTCGAGTTGCACGGTCACCGGCGCTCCGTGGCCGCCGACGGACATCGGGACCGGCCACCTGTGGCCGGTGCTCAGCGGCGAGCGCGGTGAATACGACATCGCCGCCGGCGACGGCGCCGGCGCGGAACGCTGCTCAGCGCGATGCGCGCGATGACCTCCGGGCAGGGCCTCGAGCCCGAGCAGGTGTGGGAGGACCCGGCGGTCCCGGCCTCGCCGTTCGGAAGCGATCCGGCGACGGCGTCGATCGGGTTCAAGCCCGGCGAGCCGGCCGGCTCGGCGAGCCCGCTCACGTGGGCGCAGGCACAGTACGCCCGGCTGGCGCTCGAGCTCAGCGCCGGCCGCAACCTCGAGACCCCGGAGATCGTCAGCGATCGCTACGTGGCGCACGGGATGCCGGGGACGCTGCCGCTGACCGTCACCTCGCCGGCGACCGGCGCGAACGTCGGCACCCCGACGATCACCGTCACCGGGACGACCGCTCCGGGCGCGCACGTCGATGCCGAGGCGGTCGGCGCGGCCGGCGGCGCGGCCGCGATCGCGTCGACGAAGGCCGACTCCTCGGGCAACTGGTCGCTGCAGGTCGCCAACTCGTTCGGCGCGACCACGATCACCGTGACCGCGACCCTGGGCGCGCCACCGCGCTACGTCGCAGCTCACGATCACCAACGTCGCGCTCCCGGGCACGAGCGTGTTCAGCGCGACCGATCCGGCCGGCGACGACAACGGCCCCGGGACCTACGAGTACCCGACCGACTCTGAGCTTCCAGCCGGGAGCGTTCGATCTGCTGGGCCTCCAGGTCAGCGAGGACCCGACCAACGTCTACATCCAGGTCCACATCGCGCAATCTGGCGCCGACGTTCGGATCCGACTTCGGCGCCCAGCTGCTCGACGTGTACGTCCGCGACCCGTCGGCGGGCGCCACTTCGACCGCCGCGGCGTTCCCGACGCGCAACTACACGATCGCGCCGGCAGACGCCTGGAGCGAGCGGATCGAGGCCCAGGGGTTCGCGCCGGTCGCGTGGGTGGATGCCTCCGGCACCTCGCTCGGAGCCGCCCAGCTCGTGATCGACCAGCCCGAGCAACACGGCGACGGTGGTCGTGCCGCGAGGCGGTGTTCGGCTCGGTCGGCTCAGGTTGGGTGTTCACCGTCGCGCTCACCGGCCAGGACGGGTTCAGCGCCGACCAGGCGCGCGCCTTCACCCCCCTGCCGGGCGCGTTCACGTTCGGCGTCTGTGCATCAGACGGAAACGAGCCCGATCTGCTCGGCCGCGACGTCGACGGTGCCGAAGGTGATGGACACGATCGTGCCCTCCGGCGTGTCTCAGGACACCGAGCTCGACCCGACGCTGGGACCGGTCGTGCTCCACGGAGTCGCGGTCCCGTAGGTGTGATGCAGTCGCCGGCGGCGCATGCGCCGCCGGCCCGGGGCGCGCATGCGCGCCCCGGCGGGGGCGTGCATGCACGCCCCCGAACACATTTAGAACAGCTGTAGGTAGCGCTCGAGCTCCCAGTCCGTGATCTGCTCGTGCGCCGCTTGCCACTCGCGCAGCTTGACCTTGATGAAGTAGTCGACGTAATCCCCGTCCGGCGTCTTGCCCAGGGCGGCGCGGAGCACGTCGTTGCGCTCGAGCTCGCGGGTCGCGTCGAGCAGGTTGGCCGGCAGCAGCTCGATCCCGTGAGCGTCGCGCTCGTCGGGGTGCATCTCGTACAGGTTCTCGGAGTTGGCGTCGCCGGGGTCGAGCTGTCTCTCGATCCCGTCGAGACCGGCGGCGAGCATCGCCGTGGCCGCGAGATAAGGGTTGCAGGAGCCGTCGACCGTCCGGTCCTCGATCCGCCCGGCGGCCGGGATCCGGAGCATCTGGGTGCGGTTGTTGTAGCCGTAGCTGATGTACGCCGGCGCCCACGTCGCGCCGCTCGTCGGCGCGCCCACCACCAGGCGCTTGTAGGAGTTGACGGTTGGGGCGGTGAGCGCGATGTAGGCCTTCGCGTTGGCCTTCAGCCCGCCGATGAACTGGTAGGCGAGCTCGGACAGCCCGAGGCCGCGCGGGTCTTCGGAGGGGTCCCGTTCGAACACGTTGACGCCGTCGCGCCACAGGCTGATGTGGAAGTGGCAGCCGTTGCCGGTGAGGTGCGCGAACGGCTTGGGCATGAAGGTCGCGATCAGGCCCCGCTGCTGTGCGAGCGACTCGACCATGTAGCGATAGAACACCGCCCGGTCGCAGGTCGTGAGCGCGTCGGCGTACTCGAAGTTCTGCTCGAACTGGCCGTTGGCGTCCTCGTGATCGGTCGCGTAGTTGTCCCACCCGAGGCTCGTGACCGCCTTGGAGACCTCCGAGACGAACTCGAGGTTGCGGGTCAGCGCGCGCATGTCGTAGCAGGGCAACTCGAGCGTGTCGAGCGGATCCGCGATCTGGAGCTTGCCGTCGTCGCCGCGGCGCAGCAGGAAGTACTCGAGCTCCGCGCCGACCCGCAGCTCGTAGCCGAGCGCCGCCGCGCGGTCGAGCGCATGGCGGAGGATCGTGCGCGGACAGTACGGCCACTCCTGGCCCTCGACCGTCACATCGCAGGCGAATCGCGCCACATTCGGTTGCCACGGCAGCACCGTCAGGCTGCGTGGATCCGGCATCGCGATCATGTCCGGGTTGTGCGGTCCCTGGCCGATGTCGCCGGCCGCGAAGCCCGCGAACCCGGCCCCATCGCTCAGCAGATCGTCGAGGTGGTGGGCGGGTACGAGCTTGGCGCTGGGCTTCGCGTGCATGTCGACGAATTGCGCGAACAGGAATTCGATCCCGCCGTCGCTGACGATTCGCCGGACGTCATCGGCGTTTTGGGGTTGTGTGGTCATGCGCTGGCTTATATCCGTCGGGGCGGGGGCCGGGCAATGGCGCGGGACACCCGTAAGCGGCGGCTAGCATGTTCACCTCGCACATAGGAGGTGCATCCGGCAATGTCAATCAGCGCCGATCAGCCAGCCGTCCAGGCCGCCGCGTTGCGCGGGCTGCGCGAGGAGAACCACACGCTGTACGGCGTGATCAAGCTCGTCTCCTCGTCGCTCGAGGTGCTGCCGATGCTCCAGGGCGTAATCGACCTCGCGACCGATGCGACCGGCTGCCACGCGTGCTTCATCTACCTGCTCGAAGGTGATCAGCTGACGATGCGGGCCGCCTCGCCGGTGTTCGCCGCCGCGGTCGGCAAGGTGACGATGGGGCTCGACCAAGGCCTGACCGGCTGGGTCGCCCGCCATCGGACGCCGGAGTTCATCCGCGAGCGGGCGATGGAGGACCGACGGACCAACTACTTCCCGGTGCTCCAGGAGGAGCGCTTCCAGTCGATGGTCGCGGTTCCGATCTTGTCGCGCGCGAACGAGACGATCGGCGTGATCGTGCTGCACACCCAGGCCCCGCACGAGTTCCCCGAGGACACGCTCAACCTGCTGGTGCACATCGCGTCGCTCGTCAGCGGCGCGATCGAGAACGCCCAGCTCTATGACCAGCAGCGCCGGCGCGTCGACGCGTTGACGAGCCTTTCCGGGCTGGCCCAGGAGGTCGCCGGCGCGACCGATGCCGACGAGCTCGGCTCGATCGTCGCCCGCGGCGCCCACCGCCTGCTCGGCGCCGAGGTGATCCAGCTCTACCGGCTCGGAGGCGACGGGACCGCGCTGCAGGTGCTCGGCTCATTCCCCGAGTCGGTGTCGGTGCCCGAGACGCTCTCGACGGCGGGCCTACTGCTGGCGGCGCTCGACGGCCGCGGCACCAGGCCGACGGCCCGCACGGTGTGGCCCGAGCTCGACGTCGGCGACCTGCTGGTCACGCCCCTGTCCGCCGGCGGCGAGCGAGTCGGATTGCTGTGCGGCGGGTCGCGTGCCGGCCGGGCCTTCGATGGCGAGGAGGCCGAGCTCGCGCGCGCTATCGCGCACCTCGCGGCGGTCGCGGTCAAGCGTGCCGAGCTGATCGAGGGCCTGACCAAGGCCAACATCGTCAAGGACCTGTTCGAGGCGCTCGCGGCGGGGGCGACCGGGTTCGCGGCGACGAAGGCGGCCGAGGTCCGCTGCTCCCTGAGCGAGCCGTACCTGGTGGTGTGCGCCGAGCCCGCCGGCAGCGCCGAGCAGGCCTCGGGCGAGTGGCGCGCGGCCGCCGAGGTCGTCGGGCGCGGCCTCGCCGACGCGGCTCCGCGGACCGCGATCGAGACCGGACCGGGTCCTGTCCGTGCCGTGCTCGTCCTCGGCTCGCGCCGGCCGCAGCGAATCGAAGCGGTGCTCCGAACCTGTCGCGAGCTCGGCCTCGGCGCGGGCGCCGCGGTCGGCGTCAGCGAGGTGCGCGACTCGCCCGGGGAGGCGGCCCGCGCCTATCGCGAGGCGCTCGACGCGGCGACGATCGGCCGGGCGCTGCTCGGCAAGGGCGGCGCGATCGCCTACTCGGAGCTCGGCGCCTACCGCTACCTCGTCCACATCGCCGCCGAGAACGCCCCACGGGACCGGATGCGCGCCGCCGTCGACCTGCTGATCGCCTACGACAACAAGCGGCGGACCGCGCTACTGGACACACTCGAGCGCTACCTCGCGGAGCGGCGCAGCGTGATCGAGAGCGCCCGGGCGCTGTTCATCCATCCCAACACCCTGCGCCAGCGCCTGGCCCGGATCGAGGAGCTGACCGGGCTGAGTCTCGACGAGGACGACCTGCTGTCGCTGGAGCTGGCGATCAAGCTGGCGCGGTTGCACGGGCGGCCGGGGGGGGGCGGGGTGACGGCGGCTGAGGCGGGGGCTTGGGTACTCGGCGGGCCCGTGGTTGGCGGGCGGCTTGGTCAGCGGCGCTGGTGAAGGGTGGCTTGCGTCGGGTGGCCGGGGCGGGCTGCGGGGGCGGGGCGGGTGCGGGGGCGGGGCGGGTCGCGGGGGCGGGGCGGGTCGCGGGGGCGGGGCGGCGGGGCGGCCGAAATCCGCCTGCGCGAGGATGCTTAACGGCCCAAAGTCCACGTCCGCGGCCGACCTTGGTTAGATAAGCATGCCCCACATGCTTATGTAGCCAAGGACCGGCGGTCGCGCGCGATTTGTGCCTGTATGCAGGTGAAATTGTCAGATTGCTGACACCATCCGGCCCGGCCGCACCCTCACCAGTGCCGTTCCCCGAGCCGACCGCCCCCGCCGGCCTCCGGGGGCCACCGCCCCCTGGGGCCTCAGTCGTCCTCGAGGACCAGGAACACCGGCACCGGCGCCTTGCGGCGCACGCGCTGGGGCTCCTGGGACCACATCATGTCGGCGACGACCCGGTTGCGATCGGGGTCGGCGGCCATCACGATCGCGTCGCTGTCGTGCTTGGTGGCGGATGCGAGGATGCCCTTTGTCGCCTTGCGCGTGCCGAGCACCTGGCCGCTTGCGTCGATGCCCTTGCGACGTAGTCGCGCCACCGCCTTTCTCACGGTCTCCTTCTGCTCGTCCCATTCCTGCTTGGACGGAAGCAGTCCGGGGGACTGGAGGCCGAATGCGACGCCGTGGACGCGAGCGATCGACAACACGTGGACGCTCGCGCCCGACGGCGCGGCAAGCTCGAGCACTCGCCGGATTGCGGCCTCAGGGATCTTGCGCCCTTCGGAGGCGAGGAGGATGCGTTCGAACCGTTGATCTGACTGCTCCTGCACGGGAGCGCTCGGGCTGGGTGCAGGCACTATGGACCCGCGCCTCCAGGAGCCGCGACCGCGGTCGTGGTGGTTTCGACCGCGGGCGGCGGTGCGTGGCGCTTGTCCTCGACGTGCTTGCGGTACCAGTACAGCGGCAGGTACGCCAGCACGACGGCGATCCCGATGAAGTAGTACGGGAGCGTCTTACGTCCGGCGGCGTTGCACGAGCATGACGCGTACACCGGGCCGCCCCAGAAGTAGATCACGGCGTACAGCCCCGCGACCGCCAGGGCGACGTATTTCATCCACTCGGGTAGCTTGAATGGCCGGCGGAGGTTCGGGCGGTGCTTGCGCAGCAGGTAGTAGCCGACGAGGACGGGGATGAACGAGGCGAGGTAGCCGACGTTCGAGAACGTGTAGATCTCGACCGCGCCGCCCATGAACACGACCGCGATCGAGCAGATGATGTTGAAGATCATCGCTCGGTCCGGCACCCCGTGCGAGTTGACGTGATGGAAGAACCGCGGGAACTGTCCGTCGGTCGCCATCTGATGCAGCGAGCGCGCTGTTCCGGTGATCGCGTTCAACGCCGACAGGATGAGCGCGATGATCAACATCCACGCGATCAACCAGGTCAACAGGCTCGAGCCCGCGCCGGTCCCGAACACCTTCGCCGAGTAATGGACGAAGATCGTCTTCGGGTCGACGAGCGCCACGTTTCCGAGCGCCGAGTTGCCGAGCACGATTACGAACGCGATCGGAATCATCGTGTAGATGAACACCCCGTACCCGCCCTCGAGGTTCATCGCGATCTTCGCGTCGCGGTCCGGGTCCTTGGTCTCGCCGATGTAGCAAGCGGCGGCCTCCATCGCGATCACGTTCCACGTCAACAGGAACGAGAACGCGATGTACAGCGTTAGCCACCCGTGACCGTACGCCGGCGAGAAGAAGCTCCCGCCGTTGAGGTGGTGGAACCCGCTCAGGTTCGAGAAGTTGACCACCGACGGATTGAAGATCCAGGAGATCGCGATGAACGTCAGCGGGATCATCGACAGGATCGCGAGCGTGGTTGCGAACCAGGTCCCGAACCGCAGGCCGCGATAGGCCGGGATGAACAGCAGGATGAGGCCGACAACCGAGATCCCGACCGTCCACCATGCGATCGGCGTGTGGATCGGCGTGAACCCCGCCTGGCTGAGCTTGAAGCGGTCGACGATGTAGAACGACGCCAGGATCATGTTCAGCGGCGCGACCGGGAACCAGCCGAGCCAGTAGGCCCAGGCCGTGAACCCGTTCACGTGCTCGGCGAAGCGCGGCCAGCGGTCCTTGTATGCGGGGTAGGCATAGGACGGCGACCCGCCGGTGCGGTCGGGCATCATCGCCGACAGTTCCGCCAGGAACAGGCACAGGATCCATCCCGAGCACGTGATGATGAAGATCACGGGAATCGCCGATGCGCCGAGCGAGGTCACCATCACGGGCGCAATGCCGGTGACGAGGATCGTCCCCGCCAAGCCGATCACGAACGCGCTCCACCAGGTGCCTGTGCGCGGCAGCCCGCCGCCTTCGTAGACAAGCTCGTCGTGTTCGCCCGTGGGCACGTCCGCCATAAGCGCTCCTGCTCCTTTGATTAGGTTTTGCGGCGCGACTAGGCTGACACGTACCCGGAACGTGTCCCAGACGTGAAGCGAACACAATTGCGGGGCTCGACATGGAGCACTTGGACACATTCCTCGCTCGCAATCCGCCGTTCGACAGGATCGATGCCGACGAGCTCCGGGCGCTCGCGGCCGAAGCCCGGCAATTGACGTACGCGGCAGGGGAGATGGTGCTGGTCGAGGATGGTCTCCCGGCCGCCGGCTTGTGGGTGCTGCTGACGGGCTCGATGGACCTGCTGCACGAAGGGGAAGCGATCCAGGTGCTCGAGCCGGGAGAGTGCTTCGGGCACCCGTCGCTGCTGACCGCGATGGCGCCGGCGTTCAGCGTCCGCGCGCGCGAGGACTCGAGCTGCGCGTTCTTCGACGCCGAGACGGGACGCCGTTTGCTCGGGACTCCGGCTGGGGCCACGTTCGTCGCGTCCACGATGCGCAAGCGCCTGACCCGTGCCGGGCACACGGTTCACGGGCTGCTTGACGTCGGCACGACGCCGGTCTCGGCGATCATGCGCCCCGCGAAGTTCGGCGATCGGGAGGGCTCGATCCACGACGCAGCGGCGCGGTTGAGCGACGATGGGGTCTCGGCGCTGCTCGTCGACCTCGGCGAGGACCGGCTCGGGATCGTGACCGACGCGGATATCCGCGCCGCGGTCGTACGCGAGGACCTCGCGCTCGACTCTCCCGTGCACGCGATCGCCCGCTCACCGGTGCCGACGGTGCCCGTCGGACAGCTCGCGGTCGAGGCGACGGTCGACATGCTCGCGGCAGGCGTCGAGCACCTCGTGGTCCTCGACGACGGGGGCGTGTGCGGACTGCTGTCGGCGGCGGACCTGCTCGGGCTCGATGCGCGCAGCCCGATCGCCCTGCGCCACACGATCCTCGGCGCGGCGGACGAAGACGGCCTGGTGCGCTCGGTGGAGCGCCTGCCGCAGCTGTTCCGGCTGCTGGTCCGAGCCGGCGTCCCCTCGCGGGACATCGGACGGGTGCTGAGCCTGCAGCACGACGCGGTCGTCGCCCGCCTGATCGATTTCTCGATCTGGCGCAATGGTCCTGCGCCCCTCCCGTGGGCATGGCTCGACCTCGGCAGCGCGGCGCGCAGAGAGTTCACACTCGCGTCCGATCAGGACAACGCGCTTGCGTACGCGAGCCCCGAGCTGGGTCACGAGGCCGAGGTGGACGCCTACTTCGAGCGGCTGGGCGCCGACGTCAACGCCGGGCTGGAACGGTGCGGGATCGGCGTCGACAACAACGGCGTGATGGCGAGCAAACGGCTGTGGCGGATGTCGAAGGCCGACTGGCTGAAGACCTTCGACGAGTGCCTGCACGAGCCGGACGAGTCGCACCTGATCCGAGCTTCGGTTGCGTTCGACTTCCGGCCGGCCGCAGGTGGGCTCGCGGTCGCGGCCGAGCTGACCGACCGGATGCGCGCCGCCCGCCAGTTCCCGCAGTTCATGCGGTTGATGGCGCGCTCGGCGATCGGCTTCCCGGTCGCGATCGGATTCCGCGGGCACCTCGCGACCGAGCGCCATGGCGATGCCGCCGGCCGCCTTGACCTCAAGCGGGGAGGGATCATCCCGCTCGTCAACCTGGTCCGGTTTCACGCGCTCGCGAACGGGGTCACGATTTCTCCGACGCTCGACCGGATCGAGGCCGTAGCCCACGCCGGAGGACTCGAGCGCGGTGCCGCCGACGCGCTCAGCGAAGCGTTCTCGGTCATCACCCGGGTCCGGTTCGAGCATCACGCGGCCCTGATCGGGGCGGACCTGGCGCCCGATAACCTGGTCGATCCTGACGAGCTGCCACCGATCGCCCGGGGTGAGCTGCGCGAGGCCCTGCTCACCGTCCGCAAGGCCCAGAAGCAACTGGGGGCGTGGGCTCCGGCAGCGCGGGTGTAGCGCCAGCCACCACATTCGGATCGCAAACTGTGCGCATGGACGCCATTCCCCCGCTCGGTTGCACGGTCTAAGTTCAACACCATGTGTGGCATCGCGGGCCTGTACCTGAAGTCCAGCGGGCTGGAGCCCGAGCTTGGAGCCCTGCTCTCGCGGATGCTCGAACAGCTCGCGTTCAGAGGACCCGACAGTGCCGGGGTCGCCTTCTACCGTGACCCGGCGCCGCCCGGACACTGCAAGCTGTCGCTCTACGGAGAGGCACCCGATCAGGACTGGGTCACAGTCGGGGCGGGCCTGGCGATCGAATTCGGGCGGGAGTCCGGCCCTTCGATCCGCGCGACCCATGCGACGTTCGTGGTCCCCGGCGAAGCAGCTGACGTCCAGGCCTGGCTGGCCGAGCGTTATCCCGAGCTGAGGGTGATGAGCGCCGGTACGACGATTGAGATCTACAAGGAGGCCGGCCCCCCGACGGAGTTCATCGAGCGGTTCAGGCTGGCCGAGGTGGGTGGCACGCACGCCCTGGGACACACGAGGATGGCGACCGAGAGCCGGGTCACCACACAGCACTCGCACCCGTTCTCCACCGGGCTCGACCTATGCCTCGTGCACAACGGCTCGCTCTCGAATCACAACCGGCTGCGGCGCGAGCTCCAGCGTGAAGGGATTCGCTTCCGCACCGATTGCGACAGCGAGGTCGCGGCGGGCTACCTGATGTGGCGGATGCGGGAAGGCGCAACCCTCGAGCAGGCACTGGAGGGCTGTCTGGAGGATCTCGACGGCTTCTACACGTTCGCGGTCGGCACGGTCGACGGGTTCGCCGTGCTGCGCGATCCGATCGCCTGCAAGCCGGCGGTCATGGCGCAGAACGACGATTGGGTGGCGATGGCGTCGGAGTACCGCGCGATCGCCGTGTTGCCCGGCGCCGAGGATGCGGAGACCTGGGAGCCCGAGCCGGGGCGCGTCTACAGCTGGAGCACAGCCGCGGTCCCCTGATGGCGACAACCGACGTCACCCTCTCGGTCGACCTCGCGACCGAGACCGTTCGCTCGCTCAATCAGAGCCTCCACGACATGACCGGTCCGGAGCACGTGCGCGTCCTCAACCCCGGTGGCAAGCACGCGATCGCCGTCGGTGTTAACGCTCCGATCGAGGTCGAGATCGACGGCCACGTCGGCTACTACTGCGCGGGGATGAACCAGCAGGCGACGGTTCGGGTGATCGGGAACTGTGGCGTCGGGGTCGCGGAGAACATGATGTCCGGCGCCGTCGTGGTGGAGGGCAGCGCCTCGCAATCGGCCGGCGCGACGGCACGCGGCGGCCTGCTCGTGATCCACGGCGACGCCTCGGCGAGGTGCGGGATCTCGATGAAGGGCGCGGACATCGTCGTGCGTGGCTCGGTCGGCCATCTGAGTGCGTTCATGGCGCAGAAGGGATCGCTCGTCGTGTGTGGCGACGCGGGCGAAGCGCTCGGCGACTCGCTGTACGAGGCGAGGCTCTACGTTCGGGGCTCGGTGGCCGGGCTCGGCGCCGATTGCATCGAGAAGGAGATGCGCGAGGAGCACCTCAGCCAGCTGCGCGAGCTGCTCGAGCTGGCCGGCTTCGACGACGTTGAGCCGGGCGACTTCCGTCGTTACGGATCCGCGCGGCAGCTCTACAACTTCCATGTCGACCATCTCGGGAGCTACTGATCGGCCGATGACGGCACCCAACGGCTGGCAGCCGGGCCTACGCGAGTCGGCCACGTTCGACCGCAACACGATCGCGGAGATCCAGCGTGCGGCGCGGGAGGGGATCTACTCGATCAAGGGTTTCGGCGCCAAGCGGCGCGTGCCGCATTTCGACGACCTGCTGTTCCTCGGGGCTTCGGTGTCCCGCTATCCGCTCGAGGGCTACCGGGAGCGGTGCGACACCGACGTCACGATCGGGACCCGGTTCGCGCGCGAGCCGATCCACCTCGACATCCCGATCACGATCGCGGGGATGAGCTTCGGGGCCTTGAGCGGTCCCGCCAAGGAAGCCCTCGGACGCGGCGCGACCGAGGTCGGGACATCGACTACCACCGGCGACGGCGGGATGACGCCAGAGGAGCGCGAGCACTCGCGGACGCTGGTCTACCAGCTGCTGCCCTCACGCTACGGGATGAACCCGGACGACCTGCGCCGCGCAGACGCGATCGAGGTCGTCGTCGGCCAGGGGGCCAAGCCGGGCGGCGGCGGGATGCTGCTCGGCCACAAGATCTCAGACCGGGTCGCCGAGATGCGCGATCTGCCGAAGGGGATCGATCAGCGCAGCGCCTGCCGGCATCCCGACTGGACCGGTCCCGATGACCTCGAGATCAAGATCGAGGAGCTGCGCGAGATCACTGACTGGCGGATCCCGATCTACATCAAGATCGGCGCCTCGCGGACCTACTACGACGTCGCGCTGGCGGTCAAGGCCGGCGCCGACGCAATCGTGCTCGACGGGATGCAGGGCGGCACCGCGGCGACCCAGGAGGTGTTCATCGAGCATGTCGGGATCCCGATCCTGGCCGCGATCCCCCAGGCGGTCGAGTCGCTGGTCGAGCTCGGGATGCACCGCCGGGTGCAGCTGATCGTCTCTGGCGGCATCCGGACCGGGGCGGACGTGGCCAAGGCGCTCGCGCTCGGGGCCGATGCGGTGTCGATCGGTGTCGGCGCGCTGATTGCGCTGGGGGACAACGCGCCCGAGCACGATTCCGCCTATCGGGAAATCGGGTCTGCGGCGGGCTATTACGACGACTACCAGGCTGGCCGTGACCCGGCCGGGATCTCGACCCAGGAGCCGCAGCTCGCCGCCAAGCTCGATCCGGTCGAGGGCGGGCGGCGACTGGCCAACTACCTGCGCGTGTTGACGCTCGAGGCGCAGACGCTGGCGCGCGCGTGTGGGAAATCGCACCTGCACAACCTCGAGCCAGAGGACCTCGTGGCGCTGACGATCGAGGCGTCCGCGATGGCGCGGGTGCCGCTGGCCGGGACGAGTTGGATACCGGGTACGATCCCCGGAACATGACCTATGTGATCGCCGAACCGTGCATCGACCTCAAGGATCTCTCGTGTGTCGAGGTCTGCCCGGTCGACTGCATCCACCCGACTGAGGACGAACCGGGCTTCGGGAGCGTCAACCAGCTGTTCATCGATCCCGAGGAGTGCATCGACTGCGATGCCTGCGTCGAGGCCTGCCCGGTCGATGCGATCTTTGCCGAGGATCAGCTTCCCGACGAGTGGAAGCACTTCACGAAGATCAACGCGGACTACTACGCCAAGGGGTAGATCGGCGGCGGCGGGTCGCCGGATCCGCCCAGCGCGCGCGTCAACTTCGCGGTCCCTTGGGTTAGCGCGTCAAGCAGCCGGGTCGGATCCTCCAGCCGGCTGGCCGGTCCCTGGAGACCGAGAATCGCCGCGAACGAGCCGCTGCGATCGAACACCGGGGCCGCGATCGCGTTGACGTCGACATCGCGCTCGCCGAACACGGTCGCGTAGCCGCGCTGTCTCACCGCGACAACCTCCGTGGCCAGCTCGGCGCGGTCGGTGATCGTGCGGTCTGTGAGGGCGTTCAGGTCGCGCTCGCGCGGTAGCGGGCCGCCGCCGAACGCCAGCATCACCTTGCCGACGGCGGTCGCGTGGGCGACGCTGGGTCGGCCCAGCCTGGCCATGCTGACGACGCTCGAGCGGGAGGGGGCGGAGTCGACGGTGATCGCCTCGCGGTCGCCGGGGAGCGACAGCGTCGCGGTCTCGCCGGTGCTCTCCATCAGCTCGACCAGCACGGGCCGGGCGAGTGCCTGGAGGTCGAGGCGGGAGAGCACCCGGTCGGCGAGCGTGACCAGCGCGAGGCCGAGGCGATAGGGCCCGCGGTCGTGCTCGCGCTGGACCAGCCCTGAGGCCTCCAGGGTTCCGAGCAGCCGGGAGGCGGTGCTCGGGTTGACCCCGATCCGCCGCGCGAGCTCGTTGACGCCGAGGCTGTGCTCGGAGTCTCGTAGCTCCTCGAGGATCAGGATCGCCCGGGCGACCGAGGCCACGGTGCCCGAGGCCACGGTGCCCGAGGCCACGGTGGCCGCGGGCGCGCGCTGGTCGAGAAACCGGCCATATGTTCCGGTTTCTCGACCAGCGCCCGGAAGATCGAGACCTCGTTGCGCCATACGCAATAGTGTTGCGCAAGGCGCGACGGTTGTCTAGGATGCGCGGCCATGTCGTTCGTGCTCGAGTGCCCGCACTGTGGTGTGCGGGAGGTGGCGGACTTTGCGTTTGGCGGCGAGCTCACGAGCCGACCGCAGGGGTCGCCGAGCTTCCGCGAGCTCAACGAGTACAACTACTTCCGCCGTAACGTGGCCGGGGTCCAGCGCGAGTGGTGGTACCACCGCTCGGGCTGCCGGACATGGTTCCAGGCCGACCGCGACACGCGCACCAACGAGGTCCTACGGGTCGGCCTCCCCGGCGAGCTCCCACAACCAGAACCGGCGACATGACCCGGCTGCCACCGCAGCCCGGCGAGATCGTCGACCGCAGCAAGACCGTCACGTTCACGTTCGACGGCAAGGCGGTGACGGCGCTGGAGGGCGACACGATCGGCTCGGCGCTGTACGCGGCCGGCCAGCGGACGTTCTCGCGCAGCTTCAAATACCACCGTCGCCGGGGGTTGATGTGCTGCGCCGGCCACTGCCCGAACTGCCTCGTCGCTGTCGACGGCGCTCCCGGAATCCGGGCGTGCACCGAGCCGGTGAAACAAGACGCCAGGGTCGAGCACCTGAACGCGATCCCAAGTCTCGAACACGACGCGATGTCGGTCACCGACGCCGTCGGCGGCCCGTTCACCCCGCCGGGCTTCTACTACAAGACCTTCATCCGTCCCCGCAAGCTGTGGCCGGTGTACGAGAAGGTCCTGCGCAACGCGGCCGGCCTCGGCCGGCTGCCGAAGACCCAGGCCGAGCGGACCTGGCGAACGGAATACCGTCGCCGGCACGCCGACGTGCTGGTCGTCGGGGGCGGGGTCGCCGGACTCGCCGCGGCGCTCGCGGCGGCCGAGCTCGGCGCCGATGTCGTGCTCGCCGACGACGGTCCCGAGCTGGGCGGACGGCTGCTGTGGGAGGGCGGTCACGAGCAGGCCAGGGCGCTGGCCGCCAAGGCGCGCGCCGCCGGTGTCGAACTGCTCGTGGGCGCGCCGGCACTCGCCCACTTCGACGGGCTGGTCGCCGTCTGGCAGCAGGACACCCTGCACCAGATCCGCGCGCGTCACCACATCTACGCGACCGGTGCCGTCGAGCAGCCGCTGGTGTTCACCGGCAACGATCTCCCGGGGGTGATGCTTTCGGGCGGTGCGCGTCGGCTCTCGAGCCTGTACGCGGTCCGGCCCGGGACCCGCGCGGTGGTCGCCACGACGTCGGACCGGGGCGTCCGTGCCGCGCTCGCGCTTCAGGCGGCGAACATCGACGTCGCGGTGGTCGCAGACCTGCGTCAGCAGCCGTCGCGGGCCGCGGCGCGGCTGCCCGCGAACGGGATCGAGGCGCTGCACGGCTGGACCGTGGTCGCGGCGAGAGGGAGCAAGGCGGTCCGTAGCGCGCTGCTCGCCCCCGTGGCGAGCCTGCGTCCGGGGTCGGCACCGGCGCAGCGACGCGAGTTCGAATGCGACCTGCTGATCGTCTCCGGCGGCGACGCACCGGCGACCTCGCTGCCGACTCAGGCCGGGGCCAAGACGACCTACGACGCCGCCCACGGCTACTTCGGCCTCGCTGAGCTGCCAAACGGCGTCTGGACGGCCGGCCAGCTCGCCGGCGAGGGCGGCTATCGCGTCGCCGAGACCTCAGGCGAGATAGCCGGTGTGGAGGTCGCGATCAACCTCGGGCTCGGCGGCAACAGCGCGACGGTCCGGCTGGCCGGGCTTCGCAGCCGCCTGCGCGAGGGCAACGGGGACCCGGCGGCGGTGCCGCCGGCGGAGGCCGTCGACGGCTCGCGCGGAAAGGCATTCACCTGCTTCTGCGAGGACGTGAGCGCGAAGGACATCCACAAGAGCGTCAAGGAGGGCTACGACTCGATCGAGTTGTGCAAGCGGTACACGACGGTCACAATGGGTCCGTGCCAGGGGCGCATGTGCCAGCTGTCCTCGATTCGGCTGATGGCCCGGGAGACCGGGCAAGGGCTTGAGGAGGTCGGCAGCACAACCGCGCGGCCGCCGTGGTCGACGGTCCCGATGGCGGCGCTCGCCGGGCGCCCGATCGAACCCGCCAAGCGGTCCTCGATCCACCCCCGCCACCGCGCCCTGAAGGCCCGGATCCAGTGGGCGGGGGACTGGCGGCGGCCCTACGACTACGGCGATCCCGAGGGCGAGGCGCTCGCCGTTCACTCCTCGGCCGGGCTGATCGACGTCTCGACGCTCGGCAAGCTCGTGGTTCGCGGACCGCAAGCGGGTGAATTCCTGGACCGCCTGTACCCGAACCGGATCTCGACGCTGAAGCCCGGCCGGGTGCGCTACGGCGTGATGACCTCCGACGCGGGGCGGATCCTCGACGACGGCACGCTCAGCCGGATCGACGACGAGACCTTCTACGTGACCACGACCTCGAGCGGTGCCGGCGCGGTCGAGCAGTGGTTCTCGTGGTGGCTGGCCGACTGGCGGATGGACGTCCATCTGAGCGACATCACACAGGCGCTCTCGGCCGTCAATCTCGCCGGCCCGAAATCACGCGAGATCCTGCAACGCCTGGCGGACCTCGACTGCTCGCCGGAGGCGTTCACGTATCTCGACGCCAAGCACGGCCGGGTGGCCGGCGTACCCTGCATGCTGCTGCGGATCGGGTTCGTCGGCGAGCTCGGCTACGAGATCCACTTTCCCGCGGCCTACGGTCAGGACCTGTGGGACGCGCTGCTGAAAGCGGGCGAGCCGGAGGGCATCCGCCCGTTCGGGCTCGAGCCGCAGCGGATCCTGAGACTCCAGAAGCAGCACATCATCGTCGGCCAGGACACCGACTCGGAGTCGACCCCGTACGGCGCGGCGATGCCGTGGGCGGTGAAGCTCGACAAGGAGGAGGCGTTCATCGGCAAGTGGGCGCTGGCGCGCGTCGCGGAACATCCGGCCGAGACCGCGCTGGTCGGCTTCACGCTGTCAAACGGTCAGATTCCGACCGAAGGCGCGGTCGTGCTCGACGAGCGCGGTGACCCAGCCGGGCAGGTGACCAGTGCCCGACGCTCGCTCAAGCTCGGGCGGGTGATCGGGATGGCCTGGGTACCCGCGACGCTCGCCAATGATGGTGCGAGCATCACGATCGCCGATAACGACAGCCGGATGCGCGCGTCGGTCACGACCGCTCCCTTCTACGACCCTGAGGGAGCGCTGCTGCGCTCGTGAATGGGCTCGAGTTCCTGACGCCCGACGCCAGCGGCGGTGAGGTGAGCGCGCGCTCGCCGATGGAGAGCATGGCTCGAACCGCCGGGGCGCGATTCGAGCACCGCGACGGATGGAGCGTCGCGGTCGGCTTTGACGGAGGTGCGCCGGAGCGTAGGCGGCTACAGGAGAGCGTCGGCTTCGTCGACCGCTCCAGCATGGCGAAGCTCGAGCTGCAGGCGCAGCCGAGCGTGCTCGCGAGCATCGTCGCCGCGGCGAGCGGCGGACTGACCCTTGAACCCGGCGTCGCAGCCCGCGCCGGCGACGCGACGTGGTGGTGCCCGGTCACCCCGGCGCGCGTGCTGGTGCTCGGCGAGGCGGCTGACGCGCAGGCGCTGCACGACGGCGTCGCGGCCGCGATCGCCGAGACCGCGGCCGACGCCACGGTCACTGTCCTCGACGCCACCTGCGCGCTCGCCGGGCTGGCGCTCCTGGGCCCGGGCTGCCGCGAGCTGCTGGCGCGATTCTGCGCGATCGACGTGCGCCCGCAGACCACCCCGGTCGCCGGCTTCCGCCCTGGATCGATCGCGCGCACGCCCGGCTACCTGCTGTGCGAGGACCAGGACCGGCTCCTGATCCTGGTCGGCTGGGCGCTCGGCGAATACCTCTGGGAGGTCGTCGCCGACGCCGCCGAGCACCTCGGCGGCGGCCCGGTCGGCGCCGACGCGATCGCCTCGGAGGTCGAGCATGCGTGAGATCTTCCGCCCCGGGCGGATGTGGCGAAAGCCAGGCGAGCTCAAGAGACAGCTACGACGTCGTGATCGTCGGCGGCGGCGCGCACGGGCTGGCAACCGCGTATTACCTCGGGCAACTCGGGATCCGCAACGTGGCCGTACTCGAGCAGAACTACATCGGCTCCGGGGCTGCGGGTCGCAACACGACGATTCTGCGCTCCAACTACAAGACACCCGAGGGCGCGCGCTTCTACGACGAGAGCGTGCGGATGTACGAGGGCCTGTCGGCGGAGCTCGACTTCAACCTGCTGTTCTCGCAGTGCGGGCACCTGACGCTCGCGCACTCCGACCGCGCGATGTTCGTGATGGCCAACCGGGCCGAGGTCAACCGCCTGTACGGGATCGACTCGCGGCTCGTAGACGCCGCCGAGGTCAAGCGCCTGTGCCCGGAGCTCAACGTCTCCGAGGGCGTCACATACCCGATCATGGGCGCGCTCTACCACCCTCCAGGCGGGATCATCCGCCACGACGCGGTTGTGTGGGGCTACGCCCGTGGCGCCGACCGCGCGGGTGTCGAGATCCATCCGTACACGAAGGTCGAAGGGTTCGAACGGACCAACGGCCGGATCGACGCCGTTCGCACCAACCGCGGCGTCGTGAAAGCCGGGCAGGTGATCAGCGCCACCGCCGGTTGGAGCACGCTCGTGTGCGACATGGCCGGGGTGCAGCTGCCGATCACGACCCACATCCTCCAGGCGTGCGTGACCGAGCCCGTCAAGCCGTTGCTCGACGTCGTGATCGTCTCCTCGCAGATGCACGTCTACATCTCCCAATCGGACCGCGGCGAATTCGTGATGGGATCCGAGATCGAGCCGTGGACGACCTATCGGATGCAGGGCACGCTCAACTTCCTCCAGGACCTGACGCGGCACACCCTGGAGCTGTTCCCGCAGCTCGAGCACGCACGGCTGTTGCGGGCCTGGGCTGGGTTGTGCGATCTGTCCCCGGACTACAGCCCGATTCTCGGCAAGACCGAGGTCGAGAACTTCCACGTCAGCGCGGGGTGGGGAACGTACGGATTCAAGGCGGCGCCGATCGTCGGTCGGACACTCGCGGAGCTGGTCCGCGATGGGCGGCCTCCGGAGCTGATCGAGCCGTTCGCGCTCGAGCGCTTCTACGAGGACCGCCTCGTCTCCGAGTTGGCCGCGGCCGCCGTCAGCCACTAGTGTCGCGACTCGAAAGCGTGGCCCAGCTTTGACCGCCTGGAGCTGCGACTGAATGTCCTACGCCCCGGCAAACACCGCGCGCGGCGCGGATCACACCGCGCGGCTGTTGATTTCCTGTCCCGACGGCCCGGGGATCGTGGCCGCGGTGTCGGGCTTCCTGTTCGAGCGCGGCGCCAACATCGTCACCTCCGACCAGTATTCGACGCACCCCGAGCAGGGCACGTTCTTCATGCGGGTCGCGTTCTACCTGCCGACGCTCGAGCACGAGCGCTCGCCGTTCGAGGCCGAATTCGGCGCCCTGGCGCGTCGCTTCGGGATGAACTGGCGGATCGCCTATGCGCACGAACGCAAGCGCGTGGCGCTGATGGCCTCACGCGAGGATCACTGCCTGCTCGACCTCCTCTGGCGCCATCGCCGCGGCGAGCTCGACATGAACGTCGTGTGCGTGATCTCCAACCACGAGCTGCTCCGAGCTGAGGTGCAGGCGCTCGGCATCACCTATCACCACATCCCGGTGACGGCGGAGGCCAAGCCGCAGGTCGAGGCAGCCCAGCTCGAGCTGCTGGGCGGCCAGGTCGAGCTCGTCGTCCTAGCCCGCTACATGCAGATCCTGAGCGGGTCGTTCCTGGAGCGGGTCGGCTGCCCGGTGCTGAACATCCACCACTCGTTCCTGCCCGCGTTCGCCGGCGCCGATCCCTACCGGCGCGCGTACGAACGCGGCGTCAAGCTGATCGGCGCGACCGCCCACTATGCGACCGAGGAGCTCGACGCAGGCCCGATCGTCGATCAGGACGTGCAGCGGGTCGGGCATGGCTACACGGTCCAGGATCTCGTCCGCGTCGGCCGAGACCTGGAGCGGGTGGTGCTCGCGCGTGCCGTGCGCTCCCACCTCGACGACCGCGTGCTCGTGCACGACGGGCGGACGATCGTCTTCTGAGCCGGCCGCCGGCTAGCGCCACCAGGGGCGGCGCCGCACCTCGGCAACGTGCTCGGCGGCAACGACGATGTCGCTGAGGTGCTCGCCGAGATGGCTCAGGAGCTCCTGGACCCAGATCGCGTAGCAGGCGTGGTGCGAGCCCTCGGTGGGCTCGACGGCGTCCCAGCCGTCAATCGGCGATTGCGCCGGCCACTGCGCGCGCGGTTCGCCCGCGGTGAGCGGTCTTGGACGGTCGACGTGCGCCGCGAGGCTCTCGTACCAGGTGGCAAGCAGATGGGTCCGTTGCACGATCAGCGGGCGCGCCTCCGGTGGGCCGGCCACGCCCTGGGTCAGGCCGACAAGCGCGTGGGCGCTCAGCCGCAGGCGCAGCAGCCCACCGATCAACCGCCACAGCTCCACCTTTTGCACGCGCTTTGATCCCTGCTCCGCGAGGTAGGCCCGGACCGCATCGTCAAGCCGGAGCGCGGCGGTCGTCACGGTCACGGCTCCCTCGGGCTCGGTCGCGAGCACCCCGATCGCCCAGTCGACCCCCTGGGTTAGGTAGCTGGCGCCGCGGCGGAAGGCGTCGGCAAGGTCGTCGCCGACAACCCCGGACACGCCGCGAGGCCAGAACAGGATGCCGACCGCGATGCTCACCGCGCAGCCGATCGCGACGTCCTCGATCCTCACCACGCCGACCCTCCAGCCGACGGGCACGAGCAGGTTGAACAGGACCGCCACCACGATCGTGAACGCCGCCTGGCCGACGGCGAACGGCGCCGTCCCGGGCGCATAAGCGGCCACCAGAACCGCGACCGGCAGCGCGATCCAGAGCGCCGCGGTACTGGTCCCGATCGCCAGCAGCAGGGCGCCGCCGATCACGAACCCGACCGCCGTACCGGCCAGCGCTCGGATCGCCGTCGAGCCGGTCCCGGCGGCGTTCGTGCGCAGCACCGAGAGCGTCCCCAGAACCACCCAGAATCCGTGCTGGACGCTCGTCAGGTCAGCGACCGTCACTGCCGCCGTGATCGCCAGTGCCGCGCGGGCGCTGTTGATGAACCACACCGAGCGCACGCTCGCATTGCCCATGGCGACGTTGGCGGCGCTGGCGAGACCGGAGAACCGCCGCCCGGGCGCAGCCGCCGCCGCCGCCGAGCCGCCGTACCAGTAGCGCCGGCGCATCGCGATTGTCTCCGTGTCGGCGAGTCCACACGACACCAGTGCGTCGGCCGACAATGAACGGACCGCCAGCGCGATCGTCTGGGCCTGAAAGGACAGCTGCACGGCCTCACGGAAGCCGTCGTCTTCCGACGAGAGCGTTCCGAGGTGGGCTGAGCTCAGCGCCCGGCAGTGCTCGAGCTCGTCCAGATCCGGCTCGGCGTCGCCGCTGCCCGCGACCAATCCGGCGACATCCCTCAACGCCGCCGAGGTAGCCTCGAGCAGCGTCCGGTCAGCCGTCGCGGCCGCTCGCAAATCGCTCTGCTCACCGATCGCGTCGGCGATCAGCGAGGTGCACCATTCGAGCAGCTCGCACATGTTCGACAGCGCCTGATCGGCGGCGGCGAGGCCGGTCGGCCGATACGGCGTGCTGGTGAACACGCTCAGCAGCCGGCGCTTGGCGGTGATGCAGGCGTCCAGGCTCGCAGTGGTCGCCGAGCCGGCGAGCGCGGCGTCGATCTCGCCTGCGAGCTCCGCCGCGAGCGTCGACGCGGCGGCGCGCAACGCGTCGCCCTCGGATCGGGGCGAGAACACCAGGACCGCCGCGGTGCCAGCGACCGACACGAGCCACCAACCTGCCAGGCGATCAGGAATCATGCTGATCGTTCCCGGCGACGCCGCGGGGAGCACGTACGCGAGCAGCGCGGCGACCCCGCCGGACGCGGCGTTCGGTCCGCCGACGCCGGCAAAGAACACCAGGAACGTCACCGGCAAGGTCACGATCGCGGCCAGAACGACCGACGAATTGACCGCCGTGCCGATCGTCAGCAGCACGCTCCCGGCGACGGCGAGCATGAGGTGGGCGACGAGCTTGTCGCGCCGGGTACCTCCGAACGAAGCCAGGACGAGAGTCGCGAAGCCACCGAACGCCGCGAACAGTGCCACCTGGCGATTGCCGATCACCTCCAGCGAGAATGCGAACGCGCCGGGCATCACGACTGTCGCGCGGATCGCGCGCATCGCCGCCGCGGTGGACCAAATCGGAAGCCAGCCCCGCCACTGGCCTGCCGGAGGGAGCCTCAGGCGGGGGACGGACGAACTAGGGACCGCGCCGGCATCGGGCTGCACGGTCCCTAGTTATATTCGGATTTCCCTACTTCGACAGGTCCGCCCTCTGACCCTACCTCGACAGGTCAGGCACATGCTCGGGCCTGGCGCTCGTGCGCTCACCGCCGCGAACCGGCGGCAGCCGTGTCGCAGCCGCGGACTCGGCATGATCGAAGTCGAAGTAATCGAACATGTCCCCGATCGCCGGGCGGTTCAGCGGCACGTACGGATCGCGAGGGCCGCCGAACGGGTTTGGAAGGTTGTCGAGGCTCCGGTGGGAGAGCGTCGGCAGTCTCCAGTTGCGCTCGATGAACTTCAGGATCGAGACGTGATCGGTGTAGGTGTGGCTGACGTAGCCGCGCTTGGAGTACGGCGAGACCACGATCATCGGCACGCGCGTGCCGTCACCGAAGAACGACACCGGCTGGATGTAGCCCGAGTCGTAGTAGCCGCCACCCTCGTCGAAGGTGACGAAGATCGCGGTGTTCCTCCAGAGCTCCGGGTTGTTCTGCACCTCTGCGATCGCGTGTGTGACGAACGCCTCGAACGCCGCCAGGGTCGAATAGCCCGGATGACCATCGTCGTCGCCGGGCTTCAGGAACGACACGGCCGGCAAGCTGCCGTTGGCCGCATCCGCGTCGAAGTCCTCAGTGCCGTGCTCGATGTTCGCCCGCAGCGCTGGATTGGTCATGACCTGGCTCGAGTACTGCATCGGATCGCAGATGCCGCAGTAGTTCGGCCCCGGGTTGCCGTTGTCATATCCCTCGCCGAAGTAGCCCCAGCTGATGTGATGGGCCGAGAGCTGACCGCCGATCGTCGGTAGGTTCTGCTGCGGCGGAACGGTGAACGTTGAGGTGTTGAGGGAGCCGTCGACGTTTGTAACCAGGGTTGTAGTTGTTGAGCCGGTAGTAGTGCCCGGGTGCACAGTCTCCTCCCCGGAACGTCATATAAGAGAGGCTGTCGAGGTAGTCGAACACGGCACTCACTCCGGGTGCGGTGTGATCCGAGCAGTTCGAGTAGCTGCCGCCATCGGTGGTGCCGGTCTTGCCGTACCCGTCCTGGGTGTAGAAGTTGTTCTGTAGAAGCCCATGTCCAGCGCGCCCTGGTCGGTGGATTCGGGTGTGAACGGGCTCGGAGGCGGGTCGCCGTTGGCATCACCGGCCGTCTCGTGGACCCACGTGAACAGGTCGTTCGAGCCGGTCGAGACCTGCTGGTACATCTGGTAGAAGCGGTGGATCGGGTCGCCGACAAACGCGCCGTTGAACTCGCACGTGCCATTGCTCGCGTACTCCCCGTGCCAATCGAAGTACGGGACGTACTTGGTGATCTGGTACGGAGCATTAGTCAGGCTCCCAGGGAAGCGCCGCGTCGGGGGTATCGCCGCTCTGACCGTCGCAGGCCTGGGCCACGTAGGTGGTGTTCGGCTGCGGGAGCGTGCCGTACGGGGCCGTCCGCTGCGGGTCGACCTGGTAGGCCGTGGTATCCGAGGCCGTGTCTTGCAGCGCCTTGGCCGCGTTCGGCCCGGGATCGCCCGAGGCGGTCACGATCCCTTCGGAGAGCAGGTTCTGCACGTGCTGAGCGTCCGGTGCCGTGTAGGTCGCGAACACGTTGTCGAAGGTGTGGTTCTCGCCGATGATCACGATCACGTGCTTGATCGGCGTGGCGGTCTGCACCCTCGCTGCAGCTGTGGGCGGACCCGCGCAAGCGAGGGCTCCCGCAACCCCGGTCGCGACCGAAACCAGCAGGCGCCCTCGGCGCCCAAAACGGGCAATCATCGGCCTACCTCCGTTGGACGACTTCCGCAGACGTCCGCAAATCTAGGCGACGGGGTCGCCCGCTGGTGTTGACGAGAGGTGAACAGCGCTCCGGGGTAGGGTTCATGCCATGAACCTACGCACGCTCGGCCACACTGGAGTGAAAGTCAGTCCCCTCTGCCTCGGCGCGATGATGTTCGGTGGCTGGGGCAATCCGGATCACGACGAGAGCGTCGAGATCATCCACCGCGCGCTCGACGCGGGCATCAACTTCATCGACACCGCGGACGTGTATTCACGCGGTGTCTCGGAGGAGATCGTCGGCAAGGCACTCGACGGGGGCCGCCGCGACAACGTGATCCTGGCGACCAAGGTGCACGGCACGATGGGCGATGACCCGAACGAGTTCGGTAACTCGCGCCGTTGGATCATCAGAGAGGTCGAGAACAGCCTCCGGCGTCTACGCACGGATTGGATCGACCTCTACCAGATCCACCGCCCCGAGGCCGACACCGACATCGACGAGACGCTCGGCGCGTTGAGCGATCTGGTCCGTGCCGGCAAGGTCCGGTACATCGGCTCCTCCACGTTTCCGGCGAGCCAGATCGTCGAGGCGCAGTGGGTGGCGCAGCGCCGCGGCCGCGAGCGGTTCGTGTGCGAGCAACCGCCCTACTCGATCCTCGTGCGCGGGATCGAGTCGGACGTTCTGCCAACGTGTCAGCGCCACGGGATGGGGGTGATCCCCTGGAGTCCACTCGCGGGAGGCTGGCTCAGCGGCCGCTATCGGCTCGGCGCCGAGGTGCCGAAATCACATCGCGCGGACCGTATCCCGGGCCGCTACGACATGTCACTCCCCGGCAACCAGCGCAAGCTCGAGGCCGCCGACGCGCTCGCCAAGCTCGCCGACGAAGCGGGGATCTCGCTGATCGAGATGGCGCTCGCGTTCGTGATCCGGCACCCGGCGGTTACCGCCGCGATCATCGGGCCGAGGACGATGGAGCATCTCGAGTCGCAGCTGACCGCCGCGGACATCGAGCTATCCGAAGACGTACTCGACCGGATCGATGAGATCGCCCCGCCGGGTGTGAACCTCAACCCCAGCGATGGTGGCTGGCCGAACCCGGCCCTGGAACGCTCGGCACGGCGGCGCTGAGCAGGTCATTGCGTGCGAGCGTCTCACGCCCGACGCGCTGCAAGCGCCGGATGTAGTCGAGATGGGCGGCCCAGCGCAGGTCGGCGGGGTCGTCTTCTGCGAGCTGCATCGTGTCCTGATGAGCGTCGAGCAGTTCGTAAACCAACTCCACTAGCTGGCGGGCGGACGCTTCGTTTGGTGTGGCCTCCCAGATCTGCATGCGGACCCCTAACGGTCGCGATAGTTGATGTTATGCGGTTGTCCGGCGGCAAAATGTGATCTATGCCCCCAGACCCCGAGCCCATGGCCTGGGTGTCACATCTCCCGCCCGGCACCGCATTCGGGGACGTCGATCTGCTCGCCGACGACAGCCTGCCGGGGCGGTGGACCCGGCGCTGGGCGGAGCGTCCACCATGGCCTCAGCTGCGAGACGTGGACGGGGCCTGGATCGGCAGCGACGAGCTCGAGGAACGGACCCGCGAGATCGCACTCGGGCTGCTCGGGCGCGGACTCGCGCGGGGCGACCGGTTCGTCGTCTGCGCCTCGCCATCCGCCGGGGTGGTGATCGCGCACGTGGCCGCGCTGCGCGCAGGGTTGGTGGTCGTCCCCGTCAACCCTGCTCTGACCGAGACCGAGGTCGGGCGAATCGTCAGCGACGCGCGCCCGGCCGCGGCGGCGATCGAGGACTCCGAGCACGCCGGTTGGATCCAAGCGGCGTCGCAGGAGCCCGTGCGGACGATGCCGATCGGCGAGCTTCCGACCGCCTCGGCGGCGGCAGCGTCCGAGCTCGACCGCGCCCGGAGCAACGATCCAGCGCTGATCATCTACACCTCGGGCACGACCGGACGGCCGAAGGGCGCGCCGCTGACGCACGGGAACCTGCTCGCGAGCGCGACCGCACTGAACCTCGCTTGGCGCTGGGAGCCCGACGATCAGCTGCTGCTGGCACTGCCGCTGTTCCATGTCCACGGCCTCGGCGTGGGGCTGTTCGGAACGCTGTGCGCGGGTGCCTCGGTGATGCTACGCCGGAGGTTCGACCCCGACGACGTCGTCGCGCACTGTGGCGGCGGGGTCTCCGTTTTCTTCGGCGTCCCGGCGATGTATCAGCGACTCGTGGCCGGGGGGCGGGCGGCGGCGCTGCGCCGGCTGCGGCTGCTGGTGTCGGGCTCGGCGCCGTTGCCGGCTGAGCTGGCGTACGAGGTCACCCGGCAATGCGGGCAGTTGCCGCTCGAGCGCTACGGGATGACCGAGACCGTGATGCTGACCTCGAACCCGTATGACGGCCCGCGCAAGCCCGGCACCGTCGGCTTCCCGCTACCGGCAGTCGATCTGCGCCTGGCCGACGATGGTGAAGTACAGGTGCGCGGCCCGAACGTGATCGACCATTACTACGAGCGACCGGATGCCGACAGGGAGGCATTCACCCCCGATCGCTGGTTTCGCACCGGCGACCTGGGCGCTTTCGACGAGGATGGCTATCTGCAGCTGATCGGCCGCAGCAAGGAGCTGATCATCACCGGCGGCGAGAACGTCTTCCCACGCGAGGTGGAGGAGGCGATCGCCACTCATCCCGACGTCGTCGAGGTCGCGGTCGTCGGCCGTCCGAGCGAACGCTGGGGCGAGGAGGTCACGGCGGTGGTGGTCGCTGAGCGGCCGGTGCCGGCCGAAGCGCTGCGCGTCTACGCGGCGCGTCAGCTGGCGCCCTACAAAGTGCCGAAACGGATCGAGTTCGTTGACGAGCTGCCGCGCAACGCGATGGGCAAGATCGTGCGCAGCGAGCTGTGACCCTCGTCGGCTGGTCGAGAAACCGGCCAAATATTCCGGTTTCTCGACCAGCGTCACGGTGGTGCGTCAGGCCGGGTGGGTCAGGCCCGTGAAGGCCGGGTGGGTCAGGCCCCGGCCCCGGAGCTCGCCGGCTCACGCTCGCCCTTGCCCCGGCGCAGTGGGCCCGTGTAGGCGCCCGGCTTTGCCCGGGGCCTGCCGCCCGGGAGCGCCAGGCGCAGGATCGTGCGCTGGACCATGCCCAGCTGTTGGTGGAACGGCCCCGAGTTGTAGGGCAGGCCGTAACGGGTGCAGATCTCACGCACCTTCGGCGCGATCTCCCCGTAACGGGTGCTCGGCATGTCGGGGAACAGGTGATGCTCGACCTGGTAGCCGAGGTTGCCGCTGATGACGTGAAACAGCGGTCCGCCGTCGATGTTCGCGGCGCCCGTCAGCTGCCGGACATACCAGCCGCCGCGGGTTTCGTCCCTCACTTCGTCCTGGGCGAAGGTGTAGGTCTGGTCGGGGAAGTGGCCGCAGAAGATGATCGCGTAGGCCCACACGTTGCGGATCAGGTTCGCGATCGCGTCGGCGGTCAGCGTGCGCAGGAACGGCTCCCTGAACGCGCGGCGTGCGACCAGTCGGCCCCAGCCTCTGCCAGGGGCGGTCTTGCGGTGACGTTCGCGCGCCGCGCGGGTCGCCCGCATGCGGGGGCCGTCGTCGGTCTTGGCTCTGAGCGCGATCGCCCCAGCCTCGAGCACGGTCATCACCACGCCGCTGATCAGCGGCCACGCGATGTAGTCCTTCTGGATCTGCGTCCGTGCCTTGCCCCGGATCCCTTTCAGCTCCTTGCGCACCTGCTTCATGCTCTTCTCGCCCGACCGGATCGCGTCGAAATCGAGGTCGTGGACGGCGACCCCCCATTCGAACAGCGCCATCAGCAGCAGGTTGTAGAGCGGCTGCAGCAGATAGACCGGACGCCACTTCTGGTTGGGGTCGATCCGCATGATCTCGTAGCCGAGGTCGCGGTCCTTGCCGAGGATGTTCGTGTACGTGTGGTGGATGTAGTTGTGGCTGTGGCGCCAGGCCTCGGCCGTCGAGGCGGTGTCCCAATCCCAGGCGCGGGAGTTGATCACCGGGTCGTTCATCCAGTCCCACTGCCCATGTAGGACGTTGTGACCGATCTCCATGTTCTCCAGGATCTTCGCGAGGCCGAGCGTTCCTGCCCCGAGCGCCCAGGGGATCCGCCATCGCGAGGCGATCAGCTCCAGGCGGCCGATCAGCGCGAGGCGGCGCTGGAGCGCGATCATCGAGCGGATGTAGCGAGCGTCGCGATCGCCGAGATCGGCCTTGACCTGCTCGTGGATCTGATCGAATTCACTGCCGATCGCCTCGATCTGCGCCGGGGTGAGCCGGTGCAGCGGATTGTCCGGCGTGTCGATCGCGACACGGCCGTTGGTCGCTTGGCCGTCATCGATGGCGGTCGCCATACGGTTCCTCCTACAGTTCGATTTCGATCGGTCCCTCGGGAGCGCTGATGCAGGTCCTGATCATCTTCCCGGCCTCCCCGTACACCTTGCCGTTGCGCAGGTCGCGTACGCGGCCCGCGCAAAGCTCGCCGACGCACGTGTGGCAAATCCCTTCCCGGCACCCGTATGGCAGCTCGAGCCCCGCTTCCTCGCCGGCAACGAGGATCGGCACGTGGCCGTCGGACTCGGTCTCCCGGTCGGACTTCAGGAACTTGATCCTGCCGCCCTCGCCCTCGCCCTCGCCCTCCTGGCCCAGCCCGAGCTTCGGCTGGAACCGTTCCATGTGCAGCCGGCCGCGGTTCGCATGGGCGTCCCAGTGCTCGGTGAATGCGTCGAGCATGTCGCCGGGTCCGGAGATGAATGTCTCGCGCTCGCGCCAGTCCGGGCACAGCCGGTCCAGATCGCCCGGGCCCATCCGGCCATGCCGGCGGGTGTGCTGCTCGTGAAGCGCGAGGCCGCTGTGGCTCGCGAGCGACCGGAGCTCCTGGCCGAAGATCACTTCGTCGGTGTGGCGAGCGGAGTGCAGCAACACCGTGTTGCGCAGCGCCTCGCGGCGGTCGAGATCGCGGAGCATGCTCATGATCGGCGTGATCCCACTGCCCGCGCTGATGAACAGGAGCCGGCCGGGTAGGTGGTCGGGGAGCAGGAAGTCGCCCTCCACGCCGCCCAGGGAGACGATCGTGCCGGGGCGGGCATGGCGGACCAGGTACGGCGACGCCTTGCCGTCATCGACGGTCTTGACGGTGATGGCGATCAGTCCGTCAGCCCGGTAAGGGTCAGAGGTGAGCGAGTACGCGCGCCAGTGGCGAACGCCGTCGATGTCGAGACCGATCCGCAAGAACTGTCCGGGCTTGTGGCCGCCCCACCGGTAGCCGGGCTTGATCAGGACGGTGGCGGCGTGCTCGGTTTCGGGCTTGACCCGCTCGACCCGGCCGCGAAGCTCCCGCGTCGACCACAGCGGGTTGATCATCTCCAGGTAGTCGTCCGGGAGCAGCGGCGTGCTCAGCGCACCCAGCGCCCTCAGGACCCGTCGCTGGATCGGATGAACGGTGGGAGGAGCGCCCTTCTCAGGCATGTTCGGCGTAGGTGCTTTCCGCTGGCGCCGGTTTTCTAACGTTTGGAGCGCCGATTTCCTAACGTTTGGAGCGTTGCTTCGACAGCGCGCTATCGAAGCCCCGGCGTTTCGGTTGGGGCCTCTAGGTGCTGGCTTTACAATCGGGGGTTGATGGCGATCACCGAGGACGTCCCTGCTTCAGAGGCTGAGTGGCGCGCTGCTTATGCGTTGACGCCTGAGCGTGAGGTTCCGTTTACGAGTTTGTCGGGGGAGCCGGTGAGGGCGTTGTATACGGAGCGTGATTTGCCGGGGGATGTGGGTGGGTCGATTGGGGTTCCGGGGGTGTTTCCGTTTACGCGTGGGGTGTATCCGTCGATGTATCGGGGGCGGTTGTGGACGATGCGTCAGTTCGCTGGGTTTGGGACGGCGGAGGAGACGAATGAGCGGTTTCGGTATTTGTTGGAGCATGGGCAGACGGGTTTGTCGACGGCGTTTGATATGCCGTCGTTGATGGGGTTGGATTCGGATCATCCGCGGTCGTTGGGGGAGGTGGGGCGGGAGGGGGTGGCGGTGGATACGGTGTCGGATATGGAGACGTTGTTTGGGGGGATTCCGTTGGATGGGGTGACGGTGTCGATGACGATTAATGCGCCGGCGGCGATTATGTTGGCGTTTTATGTGGTTGCGGCGGGGCGGCAGGGGGTGGGGTGTGAGCGGTTGGGGGGGACGATTCAGACGGATATTTTGAAGGAGTACATCGCGCAGAAGGAGTGGTGTTTTCCGGTTGATCCGGCGATGCGGTTGGTGGGGGACATGATTGAGTGGTGTGCGGATGCGATGCCGCGGTGGCATCCGGTGTCGATTAGTGGGTATCACATTCGGGAGGCGGGGTCGACGGCGGCGCAGGAGTTGGCGTTTACGTTGAAGGATGGGTTGACGTATGTGGAGCAGGCGGTGGCGCGGGGGTTGGATGTGGATGATTTCGCGCCGCGGTTGTCGTTTTTTTTCAATGCGCAGATCGATTTTTTTGAGGAGATCGCGAAGTATCGGGCGGCGCGGCGGGTGTGGGCGCGGGAGTTGCGGGAGCGGTTTGGGGCGCGGCGGGCGGAGTCGTGGCGGATGCGGTTTCATACGCAGACGGCGGGGGTGTCGTTGACGGCGCAGCAGCCGTTGAATAATGTGGTGCGGACGGCGATTGAGGCGTTGGCGGGGGTGTTGGGGGGGACGCAGTCGTTGCATACGAATTCGTTTGATGAGGCGTTGGCGTTGCCGACTGAGCAGGCGGTGCGGATCGCGTTGCGGACGCAGCAGATCATTGCGTTTGAGACGGGGGTGGCGAATACGATTGATCCGTTGGGGGGCGCGTATTTTGTGGAGGCGTTGACGGATCGGTTGGAGGAGCAGTGTTATGAGTATTTCGCGAGGATTGATGGGTTGGGGGGGATGGTGCAGGCGGTGAAGGATGGGTTTCCGCAGCGGGAGATTGCGGATGCGGCGTTTGTGTTGCAGGGGGAGATTGATTCGGGTCGGCGGTTGGTGGTGGGTGTGAATTCGTTTTTGGAGGGGGATGGTGGGGGGACGGAGTTGTTGCGGATCGATCCGGGGTTGGAGCGCAAGCAGATCGAGCGGGTTCGGGCGGCGAAGGCGGGGCGGGATGGGGCTGTGGTGCAGTCGGCTTTGGGTGCGTTGAAGACGGCGGCTGCGGGGGATCGGAATTTGATGCCGTTGTTGATCGATGCGGCGGAGGCGGGGGTCTCGGAGGGTGAGATCGTCGAGGCGTTGCAGCAGGTGTGGGGCGACTACCGCGAGCGCCCGTTCTTCTGAGCCGGTTCCGGCGGCGGGTGGCGCGTTACTGGGAGGAATCGGCCACGAACGTGGCGACCTGCTGGATTTGGGAGTCGCTCAGCTGCCCGGAGAAACTGGGCATGCCGCCGCCCCCGCTGCGGACGTAGCGCTCCACCGTTGCGGCCGTCAGGTGCTTGCCGTCGAGGTTGGGGCCCACGGTGCCGCTCGAGCCCGCGGCCTTCAGCGTGTGGCAGCTCCCGCAGGTCGACTGCGCGTAGACCACCTGGCCGGGGCTGGCGTTCTTGGGCACGGTGGCGGAAGATCCCCCGCCGCAGCCGCTCAGCGCGACGGCGACTGCTGCGAGCGCGGCTGCCCGCGCGGGCCACGGTTTGAGATCACGTCGCTTCACTGTGCCGGGGGCGCCACCACGCGAATGCCAGGAGGGTCAGGATCGCCACGAACGATGTGATCGACAGCACCGGGATCGTGATGTAGCCAAACTTGTTGATCCACTCGGTTGCGCACGAGGTCCCGCCGACCTTACACCCGCTCGGCTCTGCGCTCGGGTTGACTTCGATGTAGATGTGGTAGGCGGCGATCAGGACCCCGACGATCGGCAGCACGAACGCGTACTGGACTCCCGTCCGCGCGTCCTTGCGCAGCGCCGCGACCAGCAGAACCACCGTCAGCGGATACATGCAGATCCGCTGAAACCAGCACAGCTCGCACGGCACGAAGTTCGCGATCTGGGAGAAGAACAGGCTGCCGAGCGTCGAGGCGAGTGCGAACGCCCAGGCCACCCAGAGCTCGCTGCCGGACAGCGCCGCGCGGAGGTCGTCAAGCGCCCGGCGCGGACCGTCGAAGACCAGCGATGCGAGCGCGAGCAACGCGAGCAGCACCAGCATCGCCTGCACGACCACCGCAAGCGTGGCCAGACCGACGGACACGGAGTTTGTGAGGCTGGCGAAGGGCATCAGTCGCGACCGAGGTCGGGGTTTTTAGAGCATCCGGCGAATAGTTGGGTAAGGCCGTCGGCCGAGGCGGCCGGCGAGACGGGTCGGCGGGTGCAGCCTACGCGACCGCGGCGGCCGAGCTCAGGATCGCCGCCGTGGCCGGGTCAGCGGGGAAGAACGCCTCGATCGACAGCTCCGAGATCGTGATGTCGATCGCGGTGCCGAACGTCGTGACCGTGCTGAAGAAGGACAGCTGCTCG
Organism: uncultured Solirubrobacterales bacterium; assembly: GCA_963769695.1. Taxonomy (GTDB): domain Bacteria; phylum Actinomycetota; class Thermoleophilia; order Solirubrobacterales; family Solirubrobacteraceae; genus Palsa-465. The sequence goes on from CAVYMX010000009.1 coordinate 648,605, forward strand.
CCGTCGCCGGTGGCGAGCTTGAGCTCGACCATCAGATCGCCGGAAGGCGGCACCGGCTCGCGGGCGGGCGCGTCCGGATATCCGAGCAGCTCCGCTCGCAGATCGAGCAGTCGCTCGTCCCCGGTCAACGCGATCTGCCGCTCGAGCCGGTGCAGCAGGTGGGTGCGCCACTGCGCCAGGTTGATCACCCGCGGGGCCATGCCCCCCGGGTGCAGCGCGATTCGCATGCAGTTGGCCGGCGGCTGGAGCAGCTCGGGAGCAACGCCCTCCAGCAGCGGGCCGAGCGCGCCGTTGGAGGCAACCAGGTTCCACTCGGCGTCGACGGCCAGGGCCGGATATGGCTCGTGGCCGGCGAGCACATGCCCGAGCGCGTCGCGGATCGGCGCGAGCTCCGGATCGTCCAGCGACCGGGCGCCGTACTGCGGCGCGTAACCGGCCGCGAGCAGCAGCTGGTTGCGCTCACGCAGCGGCACCTGGAGCTGTTCGGCGAGGTGCACGACCATCTCCGGACTTGGCTTGGCACGGCCCGTCTCGACGAAGCTGAGGTGCCTCGTCGAGACGCCCGCCTCGAGTGCCAGATCGAGCTGGCTCAGCCGACGCCGCTGACGCCATTCGCGCAGCAGTGTGCCCACGCGGTTGTCGTTCATCCGTACAAGCGTAGCCACGCCGATCACATCCTCGCCGGTGCCGGCAGCAGCCGGGTCAGGGCCGCCACTGCGACCAGGATCGCGGCCAACACCGCCAGGCTGAGCTCGAACGCGGGGGCGAAGCCGGAGTGCAGCGCGCCGAAGAAGATCACACCGATGATCGCCACGCCGAGCGCGTTACCGACGTTCTGCATCGTCGACAGCGCGCCCGAGGCGGCGCCGGCCTGATCGGGCTCCATCGAGGACATGATGATCGCCGCCAGCGGTGTGATCCCGAGGCCCATGCCGGCGCCGATCAGCGTCAGCCCGGGCAGCAAGATCGCCAGCGAACCGCCGGTCCCCACGTCGGCGACTGCCGCCAGCAGCAGTGCGTGGCCGGACGCGAGCACCAGCGCCCCCGTTGCCAGCACCCTGCGGCCGTGCCGCTCGGTGAGCGCGGGAGCGGCCAGCGAGGCGATCAGGTAGGACGCCGCCAGGATCGTGAACACGAGCCCGGCATCGAGGGGGCTGAGGCCGCGGCCCTGCTGCAGGTACAGCGCGAGGACCAGGAAGAACGATGCCTGTCCGCACCAGAACACAAGCTGAGCCACGAGGCCGGCGCTGAACGTGCGGTGCGAGAACAAGCTCAGCTCCAGCAGCGGCGAGCCGCCCCTGCGCTGCAGCCGCCGCTGCTGGACGACGAACACGGACAGGATCACCGGCGCTGCGGCCAGCGACAGCCAGGTCCAGACCGGCCACCCGTGCTGGCGGCCCTCAACCAGCGGCAGCACGATCGCCGTCAAGCCGGCGGTGACGAGCGCGGTCCCAACGATGTCTACACGGCGCGAGTTCGGGGCCTTCGATTCCGGGACCATCCGTGGCGTGAGCATCAGCGCGAGCGCTCCGATCGGGACGTTGATCAGAAAGCAGCTGCGCCAGCCGAGCCCGGCGATGTTCGCTCCGACCAGCACGCCGCCGATCAGCTGACCGCAGACGGCCGCGAGCCCCATCGAGATCCCGTACGCGGACAGCGCCCGCGCCCGATCAGCACCGGTGTAGGTAACGCCGATGATCGACAGCACGTTCGGCATCAGCAGGGCACCGGCCACCCCTTGCAGCAGCCGCCCCGCGATCAGGGTCTCGGGAGTAGCTGCGGCTCCGCAGGCGGCGGAGCTGACGGTGAACAGCGCCAACCCGAGCGAGAAGGTGCGCCTGCGGCCGATTCGGTCACCGAGCCTGCCGCCGGTGATCAGGAACACGGCCGAGGTCAGCCCGTAACCGGCTGCCACCCACTCGAGCGCGCCGCTCGATGCATGTAGGTCTGCCTGCATCGAGGGCAGCGCCACGTTGACGATGAAGAAATCCAGCACGACCATGAACGTGCCGGACAGGACGACGGGGAGCGCTGCCCAGCGGCTAGCGCTCAGATCCCCGAGGCGGGGGTTGAATGTCTGACTGAGTGTGCTCATGTCGGCCACGGTCGCAACCGGCGTGTCCGTTGTCGATTACGCGCGAGGTAATGGCGGGGCGTCGTTGGTGCTCCGAGCCGGGGCGGGCCGGGCGGGCCGGTCGGGCCGGTGGTGGGCGGCGCGGTGGTGGGCGGCGCGGTGGTGGGCGGCGCGGTGGTGGGCGGGCCGGTGGTGGGCGGCCCGGTGGTGGGCGGCGCGGCGTTATCGTTCTCAGCGGTGGTTGAGAGGCGCGCGCTCACAGCGGTCATGGCCGCGTTGATGCTCTCGGTGGCGCCCGCCGCCGCGGCGCGCACGTCAGCGGGTTTGGTGTTTAGCGACGGGTTCGGCGTGCACGTTCTGTCCTCGACGCGCCTGAACCCGCGGCTATACGCGCTGACGGTTTCGACCGCCGCCCTCCCGGGCCCGGCGAACGTCCGGATCCTGCTGCCCTCGGACTACGCAGCCCGGCCCGGGCGGCGGTTCCCGGTGCTCTACCTGTTACACGGGACCAGCGGCGGCGCTGCGGATTGGACCACGCGCGGGCACGCCCAGCGGACGACCGCGGGCAGGCAGCTGATCGTGGTGATGCCGGACATCGCGCTGCAGGACAACGGGGGAGGCTGGTGCACGAACTGGTTCAACGGCGGTGCCCACGGCCGGCCGGAGTGGGAGACGTTCCACATCGACCAGCTGATCCCATGGGTGGACCGCAACCTGCGGACGATCGCCGATCGCTCTGGGCGGGCGATCGCCGGGCTGTCGCAGGGTGGGTTCTGCTCGATGAGCTATGCGGCCCGTCACCCCGACATGTTCAGCGCCGCACTGGCGTTCTCGGGCGCTCCCGATATCGCCTACGACGTCGAGGCGCAGGCCCTCGTGACCCCGACCATCAACGCAACCGAGACGGCGCTGGACCGGGTCCCGGCCAACTCGATGTTCGGCCCGCGCGGCAGCGAGGAGATCAACTGGGTCGCCCACGACCCGACCGCGCTCGCGAACAACTTGCGCGGCATGCACTTGTTCATCTTCACCGGTAACGGGCTGCCGGGGCCACTGGACAAAGGGCCACCGCTCGCAATCGCGATGGCGATCGAAACCGGCGTGCACGAACTCAGCGTGCTGTTCCACGATCGGCTCCACTCGCTCGGGATCCCGAGCGCGTTCGACGACTACGGTCCCGGGACGCACAGCTGGCCGTACTGGGACCGCGACCTGCGTGAGTCGATCGGCCCATTGATGGCCGACTTCGCTCACCCGCTGCCAACTCCGTCGACGGTCACCTACACCAGTGCGGAGCCGGGCTATTCGGTGTTTGGGTGGGAGGTCACGATGCACCGCGCAGTGCAGGAGTTGAGCACGCTGGCCGATGCCGGGCGAGCCGGGTTCGAGCTGCAGGGCAGCGGGAGCGCGACAGTGATCACCCCTGGCCTCTACCGGAACGGCGGTCGCTACCAGGTGAAGATCGGGTTGGTCACGTCCGTGGTGCGGGCTGGCCGGGACGGCCGGCTGACGCTCGAGGTCCCGCTGGGAAGGTCTGACACGGTTCAGGAATATCCGCTCGATGGCCCGCCGATCGGCACGACCGTTTACACGACGCGGGTCTCGATCGGGTCGGCGACAGCCGGCCGGTCAACCGCCACCCGAGGGCCGAGATGAGCGCCTCGCGGTATCAGCGCCGCGGCGGCGAGCTGGCAGGGCGCCGGGTGTTGATCACCGGAGCCGCCCGCGGGATCGGTGCAGGGACGGCCAAACGGCTGCACGCCCGCGGAGCCAGAGTGGCGCTGGCCGGCCTCGAGCCGGATCTGCTCGCCGCCGTCGGCGCCGAGTGTGGTGACGCGCTCGCGGTGCTCTGCGATGTGCGCGACCGCGAGCAAGTCGAAGCCGCGGTAGAAGCGACCGTCGAGCACCTCGGCGGACTCGACGTCGTCGTCGCCAACGCCGGCGTCGCCGCGCAACTGCCGATGATCGGCGGTGATCCTGAGATCTTCGAACGCACGATCGAGGTGAACCTCCTCGGCGTCTATTACACCCTGCGCGCGGCTGGGCCGCACATCGCGCACGGCCGCGGCTACGCGCTCGCGATTGCGTCACTCGCGGCCGCCGTACATCCGCCGCTTCTCGGCGCGTACGCTGCCGCGAAGGCAGGCGTCGAAGCGCTCGGGGACGCGCTCCGGATCGAGCTTGCGTCCAGCGGTGCGCGGGTCGGGGTGGCTTACTTCGGCGAGCTCGACACGGACATGACGCGGCGTGGATTCGGCACCAAGGCCGCGGCCCAGCTCCAGACGCCCGGCGGCCCCTGGGCTCGCGTCACCCCGCTCGAGGTCGGCATCGACGCGATCGAGCGCGGGATCGCGCGGAGGTCACGTCGTGTCGTGGCGCCGAGCTGGGTCGCCGCCGTGCTTCCAGCCCGGATGCTCGTCCAACGGGTGATCGAACTCGGCGCCCGCCGGGGGCTCGACGCCGCACTCGAGACAGCCCGAGGCGAGCACGCGCCGCTGACCACGAACCTGCCCGAGCGGGACCGGCCGCGCCCAGGCGGTCCCGACCGCCCGCGGTCTTAGCGAACTCTTATCCGGCGTCTACGTCGGTCCGACGCCGACCGTCGATCGTCTGATCTCTCGATCGCAAAAGGAGGTGATCCAACGATGCGACTCAAACCGATACTCACAACCCTGGCCGTGACCGGCGCGCTCGCCGGCGGCGGTGCCGCACTCGCCAGCGCGGCAACCTCAACCGCCCCGTCGACGGCAACGACAACCACCACCAGCACGACTACCTCGCCGCAGAGCAGCCGTGCCCCGGGGCCGGCGAACCCGCAGGGGACGCACGCCCCGCGCAACGGGTCTCACAACTGCCCCAATATGTGAGCGCTGTTGCAAGAAGTGACCCGGCCGGGACCGCGGTTCGCGGGTGCCCGGCCGGGACCGCGGTTCGCGTGCCCGGCTGAACCGCGGTTCGCGGGTGCCCGGCCAGGTGGGGGTTGGGGCGTGCCGTGGAGGCCGGCCGGGCGGGAGTTGGGGGTGCCGTGGAGGCAGGCCGGGCGAGGGTTGGGGCGTGCCGTGCAGGCCGGTGGGCGCGGTCGGGTTGGAGAAGGGCGCCGATGGGAGGTGGTGCGCGGGCCGGAGAACCGGCGCGGGACCCGGGATTTGGCCTGGGTCGGGCCGCGGAGGCCGTCGGGGGCGGGTCTGCCGGGGAAACGGCGCCTACGGACGAGGTGGAACGGCACCGCAGTGTCAGGAATCTGACAATTTCGCCTGCATACGGGGACAAACCGCGTGCGCGCGCTGGACCTTGGCTACATAAGCATGTGGGGCATGCTTATGTAACCAAGGTCGGCCGCGGGTGGGGACTTTGGTCCGTTAAGCATGTCGCTGAGGGGGATTTCGGCCCGTGCGGGCATGGCCTGGTGTCGACCAGGACGCTCGAGCCGCATTTCGGCCCGCTCCGGCCACGGGAGGCCACCCGCCCCCGCATCCCGCCCCGCTCCAGTGACTCGACTGGGCTTTTGGCCTCGGTCGGGTCGGGGAACGGCGCTGGTGAAGGGTGGGTTTGCGGCGGGATGCAGGGGCGGGATGCGAGCCGCCAACCGCCGGCCACCCCACGCCGCCCGCGTTGACGCCCCTGACCGCCATCTGATATATCAGAGCAGATGGCGGCGACCGCGGACTCCTCCAGGCAGCTGCCGGCCTCCCAGAGCGTCGTGATCATCGGGGCGGGGATCGTCGGCAACAGCCTGGCCTACCACCTGACCCGCCTCGGGGTGAGCGACGTGACGCTGCTCGACAAGGGGCCGCTGCCCGAACCCGGGCGGCTCGACCGGCCACGCCTCGAACTTCATCTTCCCGGTCGACCACTCCAAGGAGATGACGGCGCTGACGCTCGAGAGCATGCGCCAGTACAAGGAGCTCGGGGTGTTCACCGAGAGCGGCGGGATCGAGATCGCGCGCACCGAGCAGCGGATGCAGGAGCTGCACGCGGCGGGTCGCCTCGGCGAAGACGTGGGGGATCGAGCCGGTCTCGCTGCTGACGCCCGAGCAGGTCAAGGAGCTCGTGCCGTTCATCAACGAGAGGCTGATCCTCGGCGGCTTCTACACGCCCGGCGCCGGCGTCGTCGACTCGCTGCGGGCGGCGACGATCATGCGCGAGCGCGCCGGTCGAGGCGGGCCTGACCGTGTCGGCGAACACCGAGGTGCTCGGGATCGACGTCGAGGGCGGCCGGGTCAGGCGCGTGCTGACCTCCGCGGGGAGATCGAGGCCGAGATGGTCGTGATCGCGTGCGGCGCGTGGAGCCCGCGGATCGCCCGGATGGCGGGCGCATCGATCCCGCTGACGCCGATGGTCCACCAGATGATCGACATCGGCCCGGCGCCGCGGTTCGCGGACACCAAGGGGATGATCGAGTACCCGATCGTCCGCGACATGGACACGAACATGTACGAGCGCCAGGAGGGGACCGGGCTCGAGATCGGCTCCTACGCCCACCGCCCGATCACGCTCGACGCCGACGAGATCCCGTCGATCGAGGAGTCGGCGCTGACCCCGACCGAGCTGCCGTTCACCCAGGAGGACTTCGACCCGCAGATGGAGATCGCGCTCGAGCTGATGCCGGAGATCGTCGGCGACGAGACCGTCGGCGTGAAGTACGCGATCAACGGCGTGCTGTCGGTGACCTACGACGGGATGCCGCTGCTCGGCGAGACGCCCGAGGTACGGGGCCTGTGGTCGGCGGCGGCGATCTGGATCAAGGAGGGCCCGGGCGCCGGCAAGACGGTCGCCGAGCTGATGGTCGAGGGCGAGTCCGAGATCGACGTGTACGAGTCCAACATCGCCCGCGCGTACCCGCGCCAGCGGACCAGGACGCCACGTCATCGCCCGCGCCTCAGAGGGGTTCAACAAGATGTACGGGATCGTCCACCCGGGCGAGCAGTGGGAGTCCGACCGCAGGTGTCGGCTGTCTCCGTTCTACGAGCAGCGAGCAGCGAGCTCGGCGCCGTGTTCTACGAGACGCGCCGGCTGGGAGCGGCCGCACTGGTACGAGTCGAACCGGCGCTGCTCGAGGAGTACGGCGACCGGATCACGCGCCGCGAGGCCGAGTGGGAGTCGCGCTGGTGGTCGCCGATCATCAACGCCGAGCACCTGGCGCATGCGCGACCGCGCGGCGATGATCGATCTGACCGCGTTCGCGATCTTCGACGTCACCGGCCCGGGCGCGCTCGAGGCCGTCCAGCGGCTCGCGATGCGCCAGATGGACGTGCCGATCGGGCGGGTGGTGTACACGCCGATCCTGACCCCGAGCGGCGGCTTCAAGCAGGACCTGACGATCATGCGGCTCGGCGACGACGTGTTCCGGGTCGTGACCGGCGGCGCGTACGGGATGTCGGATCTGAAGTGGTTCGCCGACCACCTGCCCGAGGACGGCTCGGCGCAGGTCCACCGACCTGACCAGCTCGTGGTGCACGCTCGGTCTGTGGGGGCCGCGGGCGCGGGACATCCTCCGCGAGCGTCACTAGCGACGACATCTCGCACGAGGGGTTCCCGTTCGCGCGCTGCAGGACGATCGAGGTCGGGCCGCTGGAGGTGCTCGCCTCGCGGATCTCCTACGTCGGCGACCTCGGCTGGGAGCTGTACGTGCCGATCGAGCAGGGGGCGCGGCTGTGGGACATCGTCGCCGAGGCGGGCGCTCCGCACGGGATCGTGCCGGCCGGGATCGGCGTGTACGGGACGACCGGGCGGCTCGAGAAGTGCTACCGCGCCTACGGCGCCGAGCTCGAGGCGGACTTCAACGTCGTCGAGGCCGGGATGGCGTGGGGCAAGGTCAAGGACCAGGACTTCATCGGCAAGGAGGCCCATGTCCGCCACCGCGAGGAGGAGCCCGGCGGCGATCATGTGCACGCTGACCGTCGATGACCACACGTCGCAACGGCGTCAGGCGCTACATGCTCGGCGGCGAGCCGATCCTCACCCGCGACGGCGAGCCGCTCACCGACCGCAAGGGCCGGCGCTCGTACGTCACCAGCGCCGGCGCAGGCCCGTCGATCGGCAAGCACATCCTGATGAGCTACCTGCCGCCCGAGCACGCCGTCGTCGGCGAGCAGCTGGCGGTCGAGTACATGGGCGAGCGCTATCCGGTGACCGTCGCAGACGAACGACTCGACGGCGGTGTTCGACCCGGAGAACTCCCGCGTCCGCTCGATGAACATCCTGGTGTGCGTCAAGCGGGTGCCGCTGACCGGCGGCAAGATCGTGCTGACCGACGACGAGCGCGCGATCTCGACGCGCCACCTCGGCTTCACGGTCAGCCCCCACGAGGAGTGCGGCGCCGAGGAGGCGGTGCGGCTCGTCGAGGCAGCACGGGGGCTCCTCGACGGTGCTGACGCTCGGGCCGCCCGAGGCCGAGGAGCAGCTGCGGGACATGATGGCGATCGGGGTCGACCGGGCGATCCACCTCGTCACCGACGGCGGGGAGTGGGATCCGCAGGCGACCGCGGCGGCGATCGTCGACGCGATTCGCGGCCGAGGCCGAGCCGCTCGACCTGATCCTGTTCGGCAACGAGTCGGCCGACGCGGGCAACTACCAGGTGGCGATCCGGGTGGCTCACGGCGCTGGAGCTGCCGTGCGTGACGGGCGTCAAGGGGATCGCGGCTCGACGGACGGCACGGCTTCGCTGCGAGCAGGAGGTCGCCGGCGGGCGCGACGTGTACGTGGTCCCGATGCCGGCGGTCGTCACGGTCAAGGAGGGCCTCAACCTGCCCCGCTATCCGTCGGTTCCGGGCCGGCTGCGGGCCAAGCGCAAGCCGATGACGCGCGTCCACCCCGGCGCGGCCCGAGTCCCGGCTGGAGATGGTGCGGCTCGTGCTGCCGCCCGGGTCGGGCAAGCAGGTCAGGTGCTCGGCAACGGCCCCGAGGCGGCGCCGGCGGTCGTCGGCGTGCTCAGCGAGCTGGGGGTCTTGTAACCGTGGCGCTCGTCTTCGTCGAGGATCCTGGCGACGAGCTCTCCCAGCAGGCGGTGGCGTTCGCCGCGGGCTTGGGCGAGAAGGTCGACGCGGTGACGCTCGAAGGCCCGTACGCGCCGGCCGGCCTGGGCGCGAGGCGCTCGCCGGGCGATCACGGCAGCGCTCCGCCGACGCCGTGGTCGCTCCCGGCACCGACCGCGGCAACGAGGTGCTGGCGCACGTCGGCCGCGATTCTCGACCAGCCGATGGCGGCCAACTGCACCTCGGTGACCGCGGGCCGGCCCGCGACCGTGACCCGCGTGCGGTGGGGAGGGAGCCTGCTCGAGGAGGCCCGCGTCCACGGCGCGCCGCTGCTGCTGACGGTCGCCGCCGCACGCGGTGGCGGCCGAGCCGCAGAGCGTCGAGGTCGCGACGCTGACGGCCGACACCGACCACGCGGTCAAGCTCGCGCGAGCGCGCGAGCACCGTCACGGCCGGCGTCTCGCTGTCGGACGCCGACGTCGTCGTCTCCGGCGGACGGGGCGTCGGCTCGGCCGAGGGGTTCGCGGTGATCGAGGAGCTCGCGGAGCTGCTGGGCGGCGCGGTCGGCTGCTCGCGCGCGGTGACCAGCGCCGGCTGGCGGCCGCACACCGACCAGGTCGGCCAGACCGGAACGAAGATCTCGCCTGAGATCTACATCGCCTGCGGAATCAGCGGCGCGACCCAGCACATGGCGGGCTGCAAGGGCGCCAAGAAGCTGCTCGCGATCAATCCCGACGGCGAGGCGTCGATCTTCGCCAGCGCCGACTACGGGGTGATCGGCGACCTGCACGAGGTCGTGCCGGCGATCTCGGCCGAGATCAGGAAGGCGAGGGGGAGATAGCGCTCGCGGCGGTCTTGCTCGCCGTGGCGATCGGGACCAGCGGCACGCTGTTCGCGCTCCGGGTCCGGCAGCTACTGGACCTGCTGCGCGCGGCCCAGCCGGCGGTGCGCTCAGGCGCCCGCGGCAAGCGGCTGCGCAACGAGGCGACGATCGTGCTCGGGCCAGCGCAAGCTGCTGCAGCGGCTCGGCCCCGGGCTGATCCACGCGTTCATCTTCTGGGGCTTCCTGGTGCTCGTGCCGACGATTCTGATCGCGATGATCGGGATCGTCGACAAGCACTCGACGCTGCCCTGGCTCGGCCATCAGGGGTGGTTTGCGCTGCTCGTCGACCTGTTCTGCACGCTCGTGCTGGTCGGTGTGATCGCCGCGCTGTGGATCCGCAAGGTGCAGCGGCCCAAGCGCTTCGAGGGCAGCCACCTCGGCGAGGCCGACCTGATCCTGGCGATGATCGCGACGATCGTGATGACGCTGCTGCTGTGGCACGCGACCCGGATCGCGCTTGGGCTGAACGAGTGGCCGGCGGCGTGGGCGCCGGTGTCCAACCTGCTCTCGCACCTATTCGCCGACGACCAGGCCACACGCGTGCTCGAGCGCGTGTTCGTGTGGGCCCACGTGCTCACGATCCTGACCTTCCTCGCCTATCTGCCGCGCTCCAAGCACCTGCACATCGCTACCGCGGCGTTCAACGTCTGGTTCGGGCGCACCGGCCCGGGCGGCCGGCTCGAGCCGCTGCGCTTCGATGATCCCGACGTACCCGAGGAGGAGATCCGCTTCGGCGCCGGCAAGGCCGCCGACCTGACCTGGAAGCAGGTCCTGGACACCTTCTCGTGCACCGAGTGCGGCCGCTGCCAGGACGCGTGCCCGGCGTTCGCGACCGGGAAGGCGCTGTCGCCGAAGCTCGTGATCATGGGCCTGCGCGACGAGGTCTTCGCCCAGCAGGATGTACCGCTCGTGCCGGCGGCCGTCCCCGAGGAATCGGTCTGGGACTGCGTGACCTGCGGCGCCTGCGTCCAGGCCTGTCCGGTGTCGATCGAGCACGTCGACCACATCGTCGATCTGCGGCGCCACCTGGTGATGGTCGACTCGAACTTCCCGGCCGAGGCCGAGCCGATGCTGCGAGACGTCGAGCGCTCGTCGAACCCGTGGGGCAAGCCGCAGTCCGAACGGGCCGACTGGGCGGCGGAGCTCGGCGTGCGGGTGCTCGAGCCCGGAGATCCGGCGCCCGAGTACCTCTACTGGGTCGGCTGCGCGTCGTCGTTCGACGAGCGCGCGCGCCAGACGGCCGCGTCGACGGCGAAGCTGTTGCAGACCGCCGGCGTCGACTTCGCGATCCTCGGGCCACGCGAGAGCTGCACCGGCGACCCCGCGCGGCGGATCGGCAACGAGTACGTGTTCCAGGCGTTCGCGGAGCAGAACGTCGAGACGCTCAACGAAGCCGGCGTGACCAAGATCGTCGCCAACTGCCCGCACTGCTTCAACACGCTCGCAAACGAGTACCCCGACTTCGGTGGCAGCTACGAGGTGGTCCACCACTCCGACCTGCTGGCGCAGCTCGTCAACGACGGCCGCCTGGCACCGGCCCGCGCGGAGAATCGGACGATCACCTACCACGACTCCTGCTACCTCGCTCGCCACAACGACGTGCTGGAGGCCCCGCGCGAGCTCGTGCAGGCGGTCGGGCAGCCGGTGGAGATGGAGCGCAGCGGCAAGCAGACGTTCTGCTGCGGCGCCGGCGGCGCGCACATGTGGATGGAGGAGCGCGGCAAGCCGATCAACGTCGAACGGGTCAGCGAGGCGGCGCAGACGGGGGCGGACACGCTCGCGGTCGCGTGTCCGTTCTGCACCGTGATGCTCGACGACGGCGTCCAGAGCGCCGGCGAGCATCTGCGGGTCGTGGACGTCGCGACGTTACTGATCGAAGCGGTGCAGGACGCTCCGACGGCCGGTCACTGAACCGACCCTACTGAATCCGGTGCACGCCACGGCGTACACCGGCGTTTGACGGGCCGGCGCGCTCAGCCCACCCTGTAGGTGTAGGGGATCAGGGTCAGCTCGTCACCGCTGAATGTGGCCAGGTTGAACGTGTCGACGGCGACAAAGCCACTGACGACAGATCGTTTGGGTCCACTCGGGCTGATCGTCAGGGTGATCCTGCCCGAGCCGCCCGGACCGATGCTCAGCGGCGTGTAGGGCGCGGTGGCATTGACGCTCTGCGCCCAGACGTCGCCGGTGCTCGCGGACACGGCGGAGTCGAACGGATTGGTGTTCGCGATCGCGGCCAGGTTGACGGTCGCGCCACTGCCGACACCACCGGCCGGGAACGGTCCGGTGCCCTCGGGGAAGGCGAAGAAGAACCCGGGGGCGACCTCCGGCGCCACGAGGCTGGCAGCCGACCCGTGGCCGAACGAGCCGCCGAGCACGTCAGGGTCTCCATTGTTGGCGGAGACGTCCATCGTGATCGGCACCGTTCCCTGAGCCAGAACAGCGAGCGCATCGGTGCCCGTCGGCACCAGCCAGTTCGGCTGCGCGAACAGGGACAGCGGCAGCCCCACGGCGTTGACATCCGAGCCGAGCAGCAATTGCGGGACGCGCCCGTTCAGGCGCGCATCGGCCAGGAAGTCCTTCCTGATGTTGCCGGTGTTCTTCACGGTGATGGTGGCCGTGACCGGCGTCCCGGCGGGCAGCACCGTGTGCCGCGAGTCCGGGATCCCGCTGGTGCTGATTTGCGGCGCGGCGAACGAGATCGCGCCCGTGAACGGTGCGCTCAGGTGCGTCCCGTCGACCGGCCCAAAGACCAAGAGGGTGAGAGTCCACAGGCCGGCGGCCGGTTTGCCATGGAAGAACTGCATCGTCCGGCCGAATCCGAGGAAGTTGTCACTCGCATCGAACTGGGCTGTCGACTGCACATCAACCGGCTCCCCGTTCGGATCGACGAGGAACCCCTCGATGTTGTAGTTGGGATGCGCAAGCTGGATCGCGGCATTCAGGGATGGCGTCCCGCCGGGGACCTGGAACTGATAGGTGAACGACTGGCCGGCGTTGAACGTCGAACCTCCGCCGGTGAGCGTACCGGCAAACGAACCGCCACTCGAACTGAGCGGAACCAGTGCCCGGAGCACGATCGGGATGCTCCCGTCGGTGCTGCCGCCGGTGCCCAGGTGCAGGGTGAGACTCTCGTCTCCGGGCTGGCCGGCGGTGACGGTCACCTGGAACGTGCCCGTGTCCCCGGGCGCGAGCGTCAGTGACGCAGGGGAGACCGAGCCTGCGGAATGGAAAGCCTCGGTCGTGTAGGAGAATTGAACCGGCCCGCTGTAGACCGACGCGTTCTGGACCGTGAAGATCACCGCGGTCCACGTTCCCGCGCTCGGATGTCGCACCTCGACGTGCCCGAAGCCGCTGTGATCGGTCCCGATCAGCGAGTACGCGGCGACGCTGCCCTGAGGGTCGAACAGCGTCTCGAACACCGACGTCCCGTTCGCCGTCGCGGCGCCGTTCCAGGTGATATTGCCGTTCAGGTAATCGGCTCCGGCCGGCACGTGGAACGTATGGATCGCGTAGGAATCGGTATTCCCCTCGCCGTCGATGTAGGTCGGCGATGACGAGCTCAGGGTGACGCTGCCGGTGTCGTTGGAGTGCGTCGTCGGGAGGCCGGAGACCGTCGGGGTGACGGTTTGCGGACCGCTGCCCTGATTGGTGATACCGACGTCGAACGTCTTGGACTGACCGGCGTCGACCGTCGCGCTCAGAGCCGGCTCGTGGACCAGCAACGCGCTGCCCTGCCGGTTGCCGCTGTCGATCGACTCCGCGAGCTGCACCGCCTTGAAGGTGTTGACCAGCCCGGCGCCTTGGTGATCGGCCGGGGCGCCCAGGTCAGTGGCGGTACTGACGATGATCTGCTTGACCAGAGCCGGGGATGGCATCGTCCCGCCGTGCGTCTTGGCGTATGCGTCGATGACCAGCGCTGCGGTCGCCGAGGTCTCGGGCGCAGACGCGCTGGTGCCTCCCGCCGCCCAGATCGGCGGCGGCGAGGCACCGTGATCGATATCGGCGCAGCCGAAGAACTCGGTGGTGTTGCTGCTGCACAGCGACCAGCCGCGGTCGCCAGGCGCGACCACGCTCACCGTGCTCGGGTCGAACTCGGTCGTGCCCGACGAGCTCAGCGCGGTGATGTTGTTGTTCTCCCAGCCGCCGGGCACCAAATTCGTGCCGTAGCGGGTCGTCTGGCGATAGACCTGGTAGGTCGTAGTCCCGCCCGCCGCGATCACGCCCGGGGTGGTGGCCGGCGAACCGATGTTGTTGAACGGGCCGGCGTCGCCGCTGCTCGCCACCACGGTGACGCCGGCGGCGACCGCGGCCTCGTCAGCCAGGGCCACCGGGTCGTCCTCGGTGTTGGGCAGCGGGTTTCCGCCGATCGACTCGTTGAGCACGTTGACGTGATCGTGGATGACGGCCCACTGGATCGCCTGAATGATCTGCGAGTTGAAGAACCCGGCATTGCTGCCGGCCACGTTCAGCACCGCCAGGCTCGCACCGGGGGCGATGCCTTCGATCTTGATGTTGCAGCCGGGCGGCAGGGGATGGGCCGGGTTGACGAAGCCGGACAGGTCGTAGGTCTGATTACCCTGCGAAGCGATCGTGCCCGCGTCGAGGAAGGCCTCCCGGCCGTCGGTCGGCGCAGTGGGGCCGAACCCGCTGAAGTCTTCGTAGTCGAACACCACGTGCTGGCCGCCCGGGCGGATCAGGTCCGCGTTGCTCGGGTCGATGCCGTCGGCGATGATCCCGACCTTGACGCCCTTCCCGTCCGCGAGTTGTTGTGCGGCCGCCACGTTCATCACGGTCCTCGCCTCAGGCTCGATCAGCGGCTGGGCCGGGTTGCTGGGACAGACCTGCTGCAAACCGGGGGACGCAACCCCGGACCCCAGCGCCGGCAGCGCGGGGCCGGGGCCACTGCCCAGCGACGCGAACCGCCGGAACCCGTCCGGGACCACAGCCTGGACCGAGGCATTGCCCTCCAGACGCCTGACCTCGGTCGAGGAGATCGTCGCCGAGATCGCGTTGATGATCTGGAAGCTGTGAACGTTCGTTGCGTGGACCTGCGCCAGCTCGGCCCGAACGCCCGCCTGAGCGGCGCTGGCCGCGCTCGCCCGCGCTCGCGCCGTGCCCCCTCGCGCGGGGAGATTCGAGAACTGGTTCCTGAAGATGATGATCGAGCGCTCGTTCGCGTCGGCGGAAAGCCTGCGGATCTCGGCCGCGGTCAAAACCGACCGTGTACCGCGGAACACGCGGTGCCCGCGGTGCGCCGAACGCGCGTCCGCGGCGATGCCGCCGATGGCCAGCGATAGCAACGCGGCAGTGGCGAGGATCACGCCCAGCCGATAACGAGAGCGAAAGCTCATCAATCCCTCCTCAAACCGGGCGACTGTGACTCAATAATGATCACACCGCAGACTCATACCCTTCCCGGCTTGAGTTTCTGCGATCACGGACGTTGCTGTCAAGTATCAGCCAACGAAAGTTGGCGGAATCGACCTGTCCCGCGCCCCTGCCCGGCGCACGGGGTCAGGTGGCGATCAACCGCTCGAGCTGGCGCTCGAGGTCCGGCGTTGCCGACCTCGCGGACCTCGAGCGGCAGCCCGATCCGCGTCCGCGGCCCGCTGCGCGGCGGCGCGTGTCGCGGGCGTCGGCCGCTGCGCGAGCCAGATCACCCGCGTGTAGTGGCGGAAGTAGTCGTCGCGCAGCTCGGGGTGGCGGTCGAGGCCGAGCTCGCGCACGACCGTGTGCTCGAACGTGCGCGCGAGGAAGTCGGTCAGGAAGTAGGTGCCGGGCTCCTCCGCGAGCGCCGCGCGCACCTCCTCGCGCGCGAACACGTCGTAGCAGTGCTCGCCCTCGAGGCGCTCGATCCCGGTACCGGAGAGCACCTGCGTCGAGCGCCCCGTAGCTGCCGCAGTCGCCGTAGGCGACGGCGACGCGGTCGTAGCGGCCGCGCAGCGCGGTCGAGCTCCGCTACCAGTGCCGGGGCGATCCGCTCGGGGCGGTTGTGGAGCAGCGCCGGCAGCGGGTGGACGTCGATCTCCCAGCCGCGCCGGCGGGCGATCGCGCGGACGTCGGCCGCCAGCGCCCCGCAGGCGATCACGGCCGCGCTCATCCCGGAAACGCGAGCTGGTCGATGAACAGGTCGTTGAAGTCGGCGCGGCCCGACAGCTCGACGTACTCGACCTCGCGCAGGATCGAGTGCGCCTCGGCGCGCTCGCGCAGCGACAGCGCGGCGATCTTGGCGCCCTCGCCGGCGACGTTGCCGGCGGACACGATCCGCGGCAGCGCGAGCCGCGGCACGAGCCCGATCCGGACCGCGCTCAGCGGCGTCAGGTAGGCGCCGAAGCTGCCGGCGAGCAGCACCTGGGTGATCTCCTCGGCCTCGACGCCCGAGCTCGCGCAGCAGGATGCTCCAGCCGGTGGCGATCGAGGCCTTGGCGAACTGGAGCTCGCGCACGTCGCGCTGGGAGAGGAACACCGAGCTCGGCGGGATCGTCTCGCCGCGCCAGTGCAGGACGAACACGCGCTCCTCGCCGATCTTCGTCAGGCGCCGTGCGAGCGCCGGGATGCTCGTCCGCCGCCTGCTCGTCGGGGATGAAGCGCCCGGAGTGGTCGAGCAGGCCGCTGTGGACGAGCTCGGCGACCGCGTCGACGAGGCCCGAGCCGCACATCCCGACCGGCTCGACGTCGCCGATCACCTCGAGCGTCGAGCGCGTCGCCGTCGATCCTGACGCCCTCGATCGCGCCGTCGGCGGCGCGCATCCCGCACTTGATCTGCGCCGCCTCGAACGCCGGCCCGGCCGGGCGCGGCGGTGGCGAGCACCCGCTCGCCGGAGCCGAGCGCGATCTCGCTGTTGGTGCCGACGTCGATGAACAGCCGCAGCCGCCGGTCGCGCGTGAGGCCGGTGGCGAGCATCCCGGCGACGATGTCGCCGCCGACGTAGGCGCCGAGCGAGGGGAACACGAACGCCGGCGCGCGGCGGGTGGACCTCGACGCCGAAGTCCGGCGCGCGTGACCGGCGGGAAGGCGTGCGTGGAGACCACGAACGGCGCCATCGACAGCGGCTCGGGATCGATCCCGAGCGCGAGCTGCATCATCGTCACGTTGCCGCAGACGGTGATCTCGTAGACCTCGCTGCGGGTCGACGGCGCCCTCGGCGCAGCACCTCGCGCGGTCAGCTCCGCCAGCGTCTCGTGGGCGCGGTCGCGCAGCGCCCGAGCGCGTCCGTCGTCCATCATCGTCGCCGAGATCCGCGTGATCACGTCGGCGCCGTACGGCTGCTGGCGGTTGAGCATCGAGCGGACCGCGACCGGCTGGCCGCTGTCGAGGTCGAGCAGCGTCGCGACGACCGTCGTCGTCCCGAGGTCGAACGCGATCGCGAACCGGCGCGCGGTCGTGTCCCCGGGCTCGACGTCGATCAGCTCCTCGTCGCAGACGACCGCGGTGACGTCGAAGTTCGAGCGTTCGCAGGGTGCCGCCGAGCGTCGCGCAGCAGCTCGATCGACGCGTTCGGCTCGAGGTCGTCGAGCGCGTCGAGCACCCGCTGGAGGTCCGAGCGCTGATCCTCCAGCGTCGGCTCCTCGAGCACCAGGTGGCGCTTCTGGACCGACGGGCGCAGGATCACGTGACGCCCGACGCCGACCAGCGCCGCCTTCGGCCGCGTCTGCAGCGGCGGCACCTCGACGACCAGGTCGCCGCGGGCGCCGGCGCGGCAGGCCAGCCGCCAGCCCTCGCGCAGCTCGTCGGTGGTGAACGCCCGCGGGTCGACGATCGCCGACCGGCACCTCGCCGGAGACGATCCGGACCTTGCACTTCTTGCAGGTGCCGTGGCCGCCGCAGGTCGAGTCGATCGCGATCCCGTTCCAGCTCGCGGCGTCGAAGACCGGCGTGCCGCTCGGCACGCGGACCTCGGCGCCGTCGGGCAGGAAGCGCAGGCGGACACGCCCGGCGCCGTCCGCCGGCTGCGGCTCGTCCGTCGCCGCGGGCGCGCCGCGCTCGCGGCGAGCGCCGTGCGCGCGCGGCGAGGTCGCGCTCGCGGCCGCCGCCGCTTCCTCCGCCGCCTGGCGGGCGCGGTGCGCGGCGATCCAGCTCGCGCCCCAGGCGTCGTGGCCGAGCAGCAGGTCGGACGCCGCGCACGCTCTCGACGCAGACCGGCGGCGGTCGACATGATCGCGCTGGTCAGCCCGGCGGCCATCGCCATCGGCAGGAAGCCGGCGTTGAGGACGTGGCGCTGGGGCAGGCCGAAGGAGACGTTCGAGGCGCCGAGGCACATGTTGACGCCGAGCTCGTCGCGGATCAGGCGGATCGTCGCGCAGCGTCGTGGTGACCGCCTCGGTGTCGGCGCCGACCGTCATCGCCAGCGGGTCGATGATCACGTCCTCGGCGGCGATCCCGTGATCGCCGGCGGCGCTGACGATCTTGCGCGCGCACTCCAGCCGCTTCTGCGGCGGTCTCGGGGATCCCGGTCTCGTCGTTGGCGAGCCCGATCACCGCCGCGCCGTGGCGGGCGACGAGCGGCAGGATCTCCTCGAGGCGCTCGTCCTCGGCGGTGACCGAGTTGACCAGCGCCCGGCCCTCGTAGACCGACAGCCCGGCCTCGAGCGCCTCGATCACCGACGAGTCGATGCAGATCGGCAGCGTCGACGGCGTCCTGGACGGTGCGCAGCATCGCCTTCAGCAGCTCGGGCTCGTCGACGAGCGGGATCCCGGCGTTGACGTCGAGCATGTCGGCGCCGGCCTGCGACCTGCGCGAGCGCGTCGACGGTCGACCGTCGAGAGGTCGCCGTCGCGCAGCTGCCTCGGCGAACGTCTTGCGGCCGGTCGGGTTGATCCGCTCGCCGATGATGCAGAACGGCTGCTCGGCGCCGATCGTCACGCGTCCTAGACCGCGACCGAAGCACTGTATCCATTGGTCTCTCTTTCGATTCGGGGTGGGATGCCCAGGCGGGTGCACAGCTTCGCGATGCCGGCGTCCTTGCGGAACGAGATGAAGTGCAGGCCGGCCACGCCCGGGCTGCGCGAGCGCGTGGGTGGCGAGCTCGTAGGCGATGCTCGAAGCACTCGTGCTCGGCGTCGGCGGCCTGCTCGACGCGCGCGACCGTCTCGGGCGGGACGTCGATCCCGGGGACCTTGGTGGCGACGAACCGCATCCCGCCGACGGTGCGCAGGATGCAGATCGAGGGGATCAGCGCGATCCGCTCGGCTGAGCCCGGTGTCGTGCGGCGGCGCGCATGAACCGCTCGAGCAGCTCCGGCCGGTAGCAGATCTGCAGCTGCAGGAAGCGGGCGCCGGCCAGCGCCTTCTTGGCCGCGCGGCGGACGCGGTACTCGTAGCGGCGGCGCGCCCGGGTTCTCGACCGCGCCGAGCGAGGAAGTGGGGCGCGGGCGCGATCGGGCGGCCCGACAGGTAGCGGCCGCGCGTCGAGCGACCGCGCGAGCGCGATCAGCTGCGGGGCGTCGAGGTCGAACACGCGCCGCGCCTCGCGGCTCGTCGCCGGCGCGTCACGTCGTCGCCGGTCAGGCAGCGAGATGTTCTCGATCCCGTGCATCGAGGCGCCGATCAGGTCGGCCTCGAGCGCGAGGCGGTTGCGGTCGCGGCAGGCGAGCTGCATGATCGGCTCGACGCCGGCCTGGCGCAGGCGCGATCGCGACCGCCAGCGGGGACGCGTGCGCGTGCGCCGACGGGTTGTCGGTGGCGTTGAAGGCGTCGACGAACGGCCTGCATCGGCTCGAGCTGGCGGCGGATCTCGGCGTGGCCGCCGCCGTCGATCACCGGCAGCTCGGCGGTGACGACGAACTCGCCGCGCGGCGAGCTTGCGCTCAAGAGTCGACATCGCGCCCGCCCCAGCCGGCGGGCATCTGGCGGTCGCGGCCGCTGAGCAGGTTGAGCCACGACGAGCTGCCCTCGAGCGGGTTGTCGACCGGCGGACGCAGGTGGTCGATGTGCCCGCGCCACACCGGCAGCCGCTCGGAGCGCTCGTATGCCTTCAGCCACACGCAGCGCATCTCGGGCTTGACCTCGCAGTTGCCGTCCGGCGCGCACGCCGCCGCAGGGGCCGTTGCGCAGCGTCTTGGGGCAGTTCATCGGGCAGGTCAGCCCGGTCGAGTGCAGGACGCACTGGCCGCACATCTGGCAGCCCCAGACCGGGCCCTTGACGACGTGCTCGAGCGCGGGCGAGCGACCCCGGCGCGCGCTTCACGCCGAGCACCTTCTCCCGGCGGCGCTCGATCAGCTCCTTGGCCTTCTTGACCGCCGAGGAGGCGTCGGCCGAGTAGCCGTCGGCGCCGACCGCGTCGGCGTACTCCTGGGTCACCGGGGCGCCACCGACCATCACGATCACCTTGTCGCGCATGCCGGCCTTCTCGAGCGCGTTGATGTTCGCCTTGAACATCGGCATCGTCGTCGTGAGGAAGGCCGAGAAGCCGACGATGTCGGGGTTGTGCTCCTCGATCTGCTCGATGAACTTCTCCGGCGGCACGTTGACGCCGAGGTCGATGACCGTGAAGCCGGCGCCCTCGAGCATGATGTTGCAGAGGTTCTTGCCGATGTCGTGGACGTCGCCCTTGACCGTCCCCATCAGGAACGTGCCGACCTGCGGCGATGCCGGTCTCGGCCAGCAGCGGGCGCAGGATGTCGAGCGCGCCCTGCATCGCCCGCGCGGCGATCAGCATCTCGGGCACGAAGTAGTCGCCGCGCTCGAACCGCGCGCCGACCTCCTCGAGCGACGGGATCAGCGCGTCGTAGAGCATCCGCTCGGGCTCGAGCCCTTGCTCCAGCCCGTCGTTGACGCCGTCCTTGACGACGGGCGCGTTGCCGACGAGCGTCTCGTCGTAGAGCAGTTGCAGGATCTCCTCGTGCGTCATGCGGCGTGTTCTCCTTGGTCGTTGTGGCCGAGGCGGCGGCTCGAGCGCCCGCGCCTCGTCTATCAGGATCGGACTGCAGCTCGGCGATCCGCGGCGGCGTCATCCGCACCGTCGGGCCGGTGATGCTGAGCGCCGCGACGACCTCGCCGGCGGCGCCGCGGACCGGCGCCGCCATCGCCGCGAGCCCCGGCTCGAGCTCGTCGATCGCGGTCGGCCCAGCCCTGACTGCGCACCACCTCGAGCTCGGCCCGCAGGACGTGTCGGGTCGGTGATCGTGCTCGGGCCGCGAACCTGGCGAGCGGGCGCGGCGGGAATCGTCGGCCCGGCCGAACGCCATGAACACCTTGCCGACCGCGGTGCAGTGGTAGTCGACCGTGCGGCCGAGCCACTGGCCGGTGCCGAGGAAGTGCACGGCTGTCGACCTGAGCGATGTGCTCGACGCCGTCGAGCGCCGGGGACGGCGAGGTTGATCGTCTCGCCGCTCGCCTCGGCGAGCGCATCGAGCGACGGCCGCGCGAGCTCGACGACGTTGCGCTCGAGCATGCTCCGCTCGGCCACGCGCAGGATCGCCGGCCCGGGACGCAGCCGGCCGCGCTGGCCGTCCTGCTCGACCAGGCCGCGGCGCTCGAGCGCGCTCAGCAGGCGCGACGCGGTGCTCTTCGGGATGCCGGTCGCGGACGCGAGCTCGGTCAGCGCAACCGGCTGCTCGCTCTCGAGAACGCGGAGCAGCAGGTCCGCGCCGCGGTCGACGGCGGTCGTGCCCGACGGCGAAGCCGTCGTTGTGCTCGATGCCGGGTCTTGAAACTGTTGTTCCACGGCGCGTATATTACGGCCCTAAGCGCGCTCGTCAAGTCACCCGATCGAGAAGGAGTTCCAGCGTGTTCGTCAACGCGATGCCCCGCTACGAGATCCTCAGCGAGGACGCGATGGAGGTGCTCGACCGCGGCTGGCGGCGGATCGTCGTCGGAGCTCGGGATCGAGTTCCTGCTGCCCGAGGCGGTCGAGCTGCTGCGCGGCGCCGGCCAGATCGTCGAGGACGAGAACCGCGTCCGGTTCGACCCGGAGTTGATCCTCGAGCAGGTCGCCAAGGCGCCGCGGGAGTTCGAGCTGCAGGCTCGCAACCCGGCGAAGACCGCCCACATCGGCGGCGACCACATGGTCTTCGCACCCGTCTACGGCTGCCCGTTCATCCGCGAGGGCGACGTCCGCCGCGACGCGAAGATGGCCGACTTCGAGAACCTGGTCCGGCTCGTCCCAGGCGTTCCCGGAGCTCGACTCGCCCGGCGGCACGATCTGCGAGCCCGAGGACCGGCCGCTCGACTCCCGCCACCTCGACATGGTGTTCGCGCTGCAGACCCTGTCGGACAAGCCGTACATGGGCTCGGTGACCTCGGGGCCGAACGCGGCCGACACGATCCAGATGGGGGAGATCCTGTTCGGCGGACGCGAGGCGATCGAGCGCGCGCCGGTCTCGATCTCGCTGATCAACGTCAACTCGCCCTCTGCGCTACGACGATCGGATGCTGGCCGCGATGTTCGAGTACGTGCGCGCCGGACCAGGCGGTCGTGATCACGCCGTTCCTGCTGATGGGCGCGATGTCGCCGGTCTCGCTGCCGGCCACGCTCGTGCAGCAGATGGCCGAGGCGCTGGCCGGGATCGCCCTGGCTCAGCTGATCCGGCCGGGCTGCCCGGTGGTGTTCGGCTCGTTTCTGTCGAACACCGACATGCAGTCCGGCTCGCCGTCGTTCGGCACGCCCGAGTCGGGGATCGGCGTCCTGTGCACCGGGCAGATCGCGCGCCGCTTCGGACTGCCCTGGCGCGGCGGCGGCGCGCTCAACGCCTCGCAGACCGTCGACGCCCAGGCGGCGTACGAGTCGCTGATGACCTTGCTGCCGACGTTCCTGGCCGGCGCGAACTTCGTGATGCACTCGGCCGGCTGGCTCGAGGGCGGGCTCGTCTCCTGCTACGAGAAGTTCATCGTCGACATCGAGCTGCTGCGCGAGCTCCGCCACGAGTTCACGCCGCTGGAGATCGACGAGGCATCGCTGGCGTTCGACGCGCACGTCGAGGTCGGCGCCGGCGGGCACTTCCTCGGCGCCGTCCACACGCTCGAGCGCTTCCGCGAGTGCTTCTACCGGCCGCTGCTGTCCTCGACCGAGAACTTCGACCGCTGGACCAAGCGCGGCGCCCGCGACACGACCGCGCGCGCCGGCGAGATCTGGCGCGCGACGCTCGAGTCCTACGAGCGCCGCCGCTCGACGACGCCCTCCGCGCGGAGCTCGAGGAGTTCGTGGTGCGCCGGCGCGCCGAGCTGGGGGATTGAGCGCGTGACAATCTCGTCGCGGCCGAACCAGAGATACTGACCGTATAACTGCGGCTGCAACATCCTCGCTGCCCGCTGGGGGGCTGCACCGGCGAGTCATCGCCCATGGGCGTCGCGCGCTGGCTGACCGGCGAGCGCCGCTGGTGCTGCTCGCGCTGGTGTGCGCGGTCGGCGTCGGCGCGCGCAGCTTCCGCCTCGGGACTCCCGCGCCCCAGAACGCGCAGGGCGGAACCGTGTTCGACGAGAGCTACTACGTCAACGCGGCGCGGGTGATCGCGGGCGTTCACATGAACCCGAATGACCGCTACTACGGGGCCTCGCCCGCGGGGACCGACCCCAACGCCGAGCACCCGCAGCTCGCGAAGATGCTGATCGCCGCGTCGATCCGGATCGGCGGCGACACGCCCGTGATGTGGCGGATCACGGCGGTGATCTTCAGCCTGTTCGGGCTGCTGGCGCTCTACTGGCTCGTGCGGTCGGCGGGCGGCAGCTCGTGGCTCGCGCTCGGGGCGACCACGATCGCCAGCCTCGAGAACCTGTGGCTGGTCAGCGGCCGGATCGCCGTGCTGGACATCTACTGCGTCCCGTTCATGCTGATGGGGGCGGCGTTCTACCTTCGCCGCCAACCGGTCGTCGCGGGAGTGTGGCTGGGGATCGGCGCGTGCTTCAAGGAGGTGGCCATCTTCGGCCTGCTCGTGCTGCTCGTGCTCGAGGCGATGCGGGGCGTGGCCTGGCTCGCGTCCGACCGCTCGGCGGTGCCGGCCAGTTGGTCCGGCTCGGCCTTCTCCTACTGGCGCGAGAAGGTGCGGGCTAAGTGGCGGAGGCTGATGCGGCCTGTCGTCCTCGTGCTCGTCTCGGTCGTCACGTTCGCCACCGTGCTGGCGATCCTCGATGCGGCGGTGCCGCCCTACAACGGGGGCCACAAGGTCACTCGCCACCAGGCCGCGATCTGCAGCGATCTGTGGCTGTGGCGCGGCTCGTGCAACCACATCGCGTTCATGATCAATTACGCGAAGTTGCTGCGCAGTCCCAACGGCCCGACCGGGATCGCCAGCTATCCGTGGCAGTTCTGGGGCGACGTCAAGCAGATCCCCTACTTCACCCAGATGGTGACTGTGCGCGTCAACGGACGGATCGCGAAGACGACCACCACGATCGACTTCCGCGGGATGATCAGTCGCATAGTGCTGTACACGAGCTGGATCGCGATCCTGCTGAACGTGTGGTGGGCGTTCCGCCGCCGGGACACCCTGTCCTTTCTGGTCGTCGCCTGGATCCTCGGAACCTGGCTGCCGATCGAGGCCGGGAGCCTGTTCGAGCAGCGGACGACCTACCTCTACTACATGGTGATCGTGATGCCGGCGCTGTACATCGCCGTCGCGCGGCTGCTGGCGGTCCGTCGGATACCGCGGCTGGTCGTGGGGGCGTGGTGGGTGGCGTTCCTGGTCGAGTTTGTGATGCTGTATCCGTTCCGGACCCTGACCGGGTAGGTATTTGGGGCGGCGCCCGCGACCGGCGGGCCGAAATCCGCTCCGGCGACATGCATACAGGCCCGACAGAGCGGGCCGGCTCATGAAGCCCATTCCCGCTGGTAAACTCCTAATCCATGACTCATATATCAGGGGGTGGGTCAGGCTCGGCCGTCGCGGCGGCTTACGAAGCAGGGTCGTGATGGCTCAGGTCGCGTCGCCGGGTGGGCTGCTGGCCGACCGCGCCTACATCGAGTTGCGCGACCGGATCGTGACGCTTCGGATCTCGCCCGGGTCGCCGATCGACGAGGACCTGATCGGTGAGGAGCTGGCGATTGGCAGGACGCCGGTGCGCGAGGCGATCAAGCGGCTGGCGCTCGAGAACCTGGTGACCGTGTTCCCGCGCCGGGGGACGTTTGCGTCCGAGATCAACATCACCGACCTCGCGCACATTTCGGATGTCCGTGGGGTGCTGGAGGGACACGCTGCGTATCGGGCCGCCGAGCGGATCACCGAGGCGCAGCGTGAGGAGCTCGCCGAGCTGCTGGTGGAGCTCGATCACAGCGAGGGCAGCGAGGACGGCGAAGGGCTGATGGCGCTTGACGCGCGCGTGCACCGGTTCATCTACCGCTGCGCGGCGAACCCGTATCTCGAGGCGACGCTGGCTCGGTATCTCAACCTGTCTTTGAGGATCTGGCACCTGGTGCTCGATCGGCTGCCACACCTGTTCGCGCACGTGCACGAGCACGACGACGTGCTGCATGCGATTGCCGCCGGCAGGGCGGACGGCGCGCGCGATCTGCTGGTGGAGCACATCGCGACGTTCGAGCGCGAGATCCGCGCGGTGTTGTAACCGTCACGTTTGATGGGCCGCGCCTGACGGCGCGGCGTCCATGGGGCCGCAAACCTTCTCGGCCACCGGGGCCGGGCGGGCGCGGCTACCCCGTCCGGACCTTGTCTGGTGGGACGCGACGTTCGGCTGCGGGCTGCTAATCCCGCCGTGCCGGCGGCGTCAGTACGACCGTCTGGAGCTCGGTGAACGAGTGCATCACGTGCGCGCCGCCGACCCGGCCGATGCCGCTGTCGGTGCCCGCGCGGCCGCCGAACGGGAGGTGGGCCTCCCAGTAGTTGCTCGACTCGTTGATGTTGACCCAGCCGGTGCGGACGCGATCGGCGAACTCGAGGCCCTGACTCAGGTCGTCGGTGAAGATCGCCGCCAGCAGTCCGTACGGCGATGCGTTCGTGAGCGAGATCGCCTCCTCGAGCGAGTCGATCGTGACCACGGGAGCGATCGGCCCGAACGTCTCCTCGACCGCCACGCGCGCGTCTGCCGGAACACCGGCCAGCACGGTCGGCTCCCAGTACAGCGGGGTCGGGAATCCGGGAGCCCGGGCGCCCCCGGCGACGACGGTCGCGCCGCGCTGAACCGCATCGTCGACGTGCTCGTCCATCTTCTCCGCGACCGGCTCGTTGTTGAGCGGCCCCATCGTCGTCGCGTCGTCGAACGGGTCGCCCAGCAGGACCCGCTCGGCGACGTGGCTCGCGAGCCGCTCGACGTACTCGTCATAGGCCCCGCGTTGAACCAGGATCCGCTCGCCCGCGGTGCAGCTTTGGCCGGCGCACAGGTAGCAGGCCGTGAGCGTCGCCTCGACGGCGGCCGGGATGTCGGCGTCGTCCATCACCACGAGCGGTCCGTTGCCGCCCATCTCGAGCAACGCCGCCTTGCCGGCGGCGGCCGCCCCGACGAGCCGGCCGGTCGCGGTCGAGCCGATGAACGCCACCCCATCGGTGCCCGGGTTGCGCGCGATCTCGTCTCCGACCACGGGTCCGGGACCGGTGACGAGGTTGAACACGCCTGCGGGCAGGTCGGCGTCGGCGATGCAGCGCGCGAGCGCGACCGCGCAGACGGCGGTCGTCGGGGCCGGCGTCCAGACGACGGCGTTGCCGCACGCCAGCGCTGGGGCGATCAGCTCGGCCGGCATCGTGTAGGGCCAGTTCCAGGGGCTGATCACGCCGACGACGCCGCGCGGCCGCCGCATCAGCATCACGCGCTTGCCGGATGAGAACGAGTTCGGGAGCTCCCCGCCGAGCCGCTTGGCGTCCTCGGCCGCCATCCGCCAGTACTCGACCAGCTCATCGACCTCGTCGAACGCCTCGGCGCGCAGCGGCTTGCCCTGGTCGAGCGTCAGCGTGCGGGCAAGCTCGTCGCGCCGGGACTCGATGATGTCGCCGATCGCGTGCATCTTCGCCGCCCGCTCGAACGCCGTCAGCCGCGCCCATCCGTCGGCCGCCTCACGGGCGGCGGCGATCGCGCGCTGCGCGTCGCCGCGGTCGCCTTGCGCGACAGCCGCGATCAGCTCGCCGGTCGCCGGGCTCGTCGCCTCGAACGTCTCACCGCTCGCGCTCGCTCGCCAGGCTCCGCCGACGAACATCTGTTGTGCGGTCGCCGTCGCCATCATCCGCCCTCGGGTCGCGTTGACACAGTTAGACAACTGATATATAACAGCCCGATCAGGCCTGGGTCAATTTGTTCAAAGAAGTGGCGGCGCGCCGGGGAGTGGGGCTTCGCCGAGCAGGTTGGGCCTGACGGTTGTGTTCGACGAGCCGCGTCGTGCGGACTGGGAGGTTTGAGGGATGGCAACCACTGAGGTTTCGCCAAGCACGGAGGTTTCGGACAGCAACGAGCTGGCCGGGTTCGGCTACAAGCAGGAGCTGGATCGTTCGCTGGGCAGCTTCTCGGCGTTCGCCGCCGGCTTCAGCTACATCTCGATCCTGACCGGCGTCACGGCTCTGTTCGGATTCGGGTACCTGAACGCCGGGCCGGGCGTGTGGTGGACCTGGCCGGCCGTGGTCTTCGGCCAGATCCTGGTGGCGCTGTGCTTCATGGAGATGGCCGGCCAGTACCCGATCGCCGGCTCGGTCTACCAGTGGTCCAAGCAGATCAGCAGCGGGTTCACGTCGTGGATGACGGGCTGGATCTACATCGTCGGCGCGATCGTGACGATCGCCGCCGTGGCGGTCGACTGGCAGGTCGTGCTGCCACAGATCAGACGAAGTTCCAGTTCTTCGGCACCGCCGCCGACGCCGGCCTCACGCAGCACCAAGGGCGGGGCCCAGAACGCTCTGCTGCTCGGCGCGATCCTGGTCATCATCACGACCATCATCAACATGCTCGGCGTGAAGCTGATGTCGCGGATCAACAACGTCGGTGTGATCGCCGAGCTGGTCGGCGCGAGCGTGCTGATCATCCTGCTGCTGTTCCACCTCCACCACCCGCCGTCGGTCATCGCCCACTCCTACGGCTACGGCGCCGGCCATCCCTGGGGCTACTTCGGCGCGCTGCTCGTCGGCGGCCTGGTGAGCGCGTACGTGATGTACGGGTTCGATACGGCCGGGACGCTCGCAGAGGAGACGAACGACCCGCGAAGACACGCGCCGCCGGCGATCATCCGCGCGATCGCGGCGGCCGCCGTGATCGGCGGCCTGGTGATCCTGCTGGGGATCATGTCGAACAAGAACATCGCCGACAAGAACATCGGGCTTGCTCGGCCTGCCGTACGTGATCAAGCAGGCGTTCGGCAACACGACCGGCAACGTGTTCCTGGCCGACACCGGCGCTGGCGATCTTCGTCTGCTGCCTGGCGGTGCAGACCGCCACGATCCGGATGCTGTTCTCGATGGCGCGCGACAACCGGCTGCCGTTCGGCTCGCAGATCGCGCGCGTGTCGGGCCACCGCAAGGTGCCGATCGTGCCGGCGCTGGTGACCGGGGTCCTGACGCTCGTGCTGCTGGCGATCAACGTCGGCAACCAGAGCGCGTTCTACGTGCTCACCTCGATGGCGATCATCATGTTCTACCTCGCCTACCTCGGGGTGACGGCCCCGATGCTGGTCCGGCGCCTGCGCGGCACGTGGCCGAAGCCCGATCACGGCCCGTACTTCTCGCTCGGGCGCTGGGGACTGCCGGTCAACATCGCGGCGGTGCTCTACGGCACCCTGGTCGCGATCAACATCGCCTGGCCGCGCAACGCGATCTACAACATCGTCGGCAAGCCGCACTGGTACTGGCAGTACGGTCGCCGATCCTGTTCATCGGCGGCGTCGTGATCATCGGCTCGCTCTACTACTTCTTGGTGCAGGCCAAGAAGTCAACCGACGTGCTCGCGGAGCACCGAGCGATTGAGATGCCCCCGATCCCGGCGCCGATGGGAGACGCGTTCCCGTGATCGACGCCGGCGAGTTCGACTACGTGATCGCCGGTGGCGGCACCGCCGGCTGCGTGGTCGCCGCCCGCCTGTCCGAGGACCCGTCGGTCACGGTCTGCCTGCTCGAGGCCGGGCCCTCGGATGTCGATGATCAGGCGATGCTGCGGCTCGAGGACTGGATGTACCTGCTCGACTCCGGCTATGACTGGGACTACCTGGTCGAGCCGCAGGAGAAGGGCAACAGCTTCCTGCGCCACGCCCGCGCCAAGGTGCTCGGCGGCTGCTCCTCGCACAACTCATGCATCGCCTTCTGGACGCCCAAGGAGGACCTCGACGAGTGGGCGGCGAGCGGCTGCGAGGGGTGGAGCTGCGGCCGACTGCTGGCCGCTGATCAGGCGGCTCGAGACCAACGACGGCCCCGGCGATCACCACGGGCGCGACGGCCCGGTCAACATCCGCACCGTCCCGCCGGAAGACCCCTGCGGGGTGGCGGTGCTCGAGGCCGCAGCCCAGGCGGGCCTGCCGACCAGTCGCTTCAACGAGGGGCGCACGGTCACCAACGGCGCGGGCTGGTTCCAGATCAACTCGTCCGCCGACAACACCCGGATGTCGTCCTCGCACGCGTACCTGCACCCCCTCATCGGCAAGCGGCCGAACCTCGAGATCCGCACCGGCTGCTGGGTCAAGCGGGTCGCGATCGACGACGGTCGCGCGAGCGCGGTCGAGTACCTGACCCCCGACCTCCTGACCCAGGCGTCGGTGAAGGCACGGCGCGAGGTGATCCTCAGCGCCGGCGCGATCGACACGCCGAAGCTGCTGATGCTCTCGGGGATCGGCCCCGGCGAGCACCTCCAGGAGTTCGGGATCGAGACGCTCGTCGATCTCGCCCGGCGTCGGCGCCAACCTCGACGACCACGTCGAGGGGATCGTCCAATGGGACGCCAAGCAGCCGATGATCCGCACACTCGACCCAGTGGTGGGAGATCGGCCTGTTCGCGACCTCCGAGGAGGGTCTCGACCGGCCCGACCTGATGATGCACTACGGGTCGGTCCCGTTCGACATGAACACCGCCCGCTGGGGCTATCCGACGACCGAGAACGGGTTCTGCCTGACACCGAACGTGTGCCGGGGCCGCTCGCGGGGGACGGTGCGGCTGCGCTCACGCGACTACCGCGATCGCGCCCGGGTCGACCCCCGCTACTTCACCGACCCCGAGGGCCACGACGAGCGGGTGATGGCGTTCGGGATGCGGCTCGCGCGGAAGATCGTCTCGCAGCCGGCGATCGCGGCTTGGGCCGGTGCCGAGCTGGCCCCGGGTCCGGACGCGCAGACCGACGACGAGCTGATCGACTACATGCACAAGACCCACAACACGGTCTACCACCCGGCTTGCACCGCACACATGGGGCCCGACTCGGATCCGCTGGCGGTCGTCGATCCGCGGTTGCGGGTGCGCGGCGTTCGTGACCTGCGCATCGCCGACGGCTCGATCCTCCCGTTCCTGCCCGCGATCAACCCATGCATCACGACGATGATGATCGGCGAGAAGTGCTCGGACATGGTCAAGGAGGATGCGCGGGCCGGTGCGGGACAGACCGCGCCGCCAGCGGTCGTTTGAGCGGCGCTGGGGCTGCGCCGGCGACCGCCAGTGAGCGACGCCGCGGGTGCACCCGGGGCCGGCCGTGAGCGACGCGACAGCTGCGCCGCCTGAGGTCGCGCGCTTCCTGCGCGAGCATCCGCCGTTCGACGCGCTGCCGGTCGACACTGTCGAGCGGGTGGCCGCCGCCGCGGAGATCGAGTCCCATCCGGCCGGCGCGACGATCTTTGCCCAGGGAGCCGAGCCGGTCGCGCACCTTCGCGTCGTGCGCAGTGGCGCGGTCGAGATCGTGCACGACGGGCATGTGCTGGACCTGCTGGGCGAAGGCGAGCTGTTCGGCCAGGCCTCGATGCTGTCGGGCCTGCCGACCGGATTTGAGGCGCGCGCGGCCGAGGACACCGTCTGCTTCCGGATCGCTGCCGACGTCGCCTGGGAGCCACTGGCCGCGCCCGCGGGGTTGCGGTTCGTCGCCCGCTCGCTGCTCGAGACGACCGCCGAGGTGGCGGTCAGCGACCGCGAGCCCGACCGTGACCCCGCGCACCGGCCGGTGGGGGCGCTGGTGCGAGGCTCGCCGACCGTATGCCGCCCGGACACCGCGATCCGCGACGCCGCGCAGATGATGGCCGCCGCGGGCTCGACGTCGGTCGTGATCGAGATCGAAGACGGGTCGCTCGGGATCCTGACCGACCGCGATCTGCGTACCCGGGTCATCGCCGCCGGCCTGCCGGGCGACGCCCCGGTTTCGGCGGCGATGTCGGCGCCCGCCTATACCTGCCGTCCTGACCGGCTCGGCGGCGACCTGCTGCTCGAGATGATCGAGCGCGGCTTTCGCCATTTCCCGGTCGTGTCGGCCACGGGCAGGGTGCTCGGCGTGATCGAGGACCTCGGACCTGGTGGCGGCGACCACGCGCTCGTCGTTCTTCCTGCGCCGGCGGATCGCGCGGGCGCGGACCCTCGAGGAGCTGATCAGCGCCGCGGGCGAGCTGCGTCCGACGGTGGTCGCGATGCACGAGGCGCGCGCGGCGGCGGCCAGCATCATGGCGGTCTACGCCGTGGTCGTCGACGCGCTGACTCGCCGCCTGCTCGACCTCGTGCTGGCCGAGGCCGGAGCGCCGGAGGCCGAGTTCGCGTGGCTGGCGCTCGGCAGCCACGCGCGGCGCGAGCCGGTGCCGAGCTCCGACCTCGACAGCGCGATCGTGTGGTTCGGTAATCCGCCCGAGGAGCGGATCCGGCCCGAGCTCCACGCGATCGCGGTCAAGGTCGTGGACGGCCTGCGAGCATGTGGGCTACATGCCGATTCCCACGGCGCCACCGCATCCGATCTCCTGTTCGTGCGCTCGCTGGACTCCTGGCAGCGGGTCGTGCGCAGCTGGATCGCCGACCCGACCCAGGAGAAGGCGCTGATTCTCGCGTCGGTTCTCGTCGACAGCCGGCCGGTGTGGGGCATCCACATGGGCACGCCGGTCGCGGACACCTTCCGGCTCGCGCCGAGCAACCCGGCGCTGTTGCGGCTGCTGGCGCGGTTCGCCCTCTCGCACCGTCCGCCGACCGGGTTCTTTCGCGGCCTCGTGGTGGAGCACGGCGGCGAGCATCGGGGCCGGCTCGATCTCAAGCACGGAGGGGTGATCCCGATCGTCGACCTCGCGCGCTGGGCTGGGATGGCCGCCGGCGTGACGAGTGCATCGACGGTCGAGCGATTGCGAGTCGCGGGCGCTGCGGGCACGCTGTCGAGCTCGGACGCGCACACGCTCGAGGATGCGTTCGAGCTCGTCACCGCCTTGCGGCTCGCGCATCAGGTGCAACGGCTGCGAGACGGGGTGCAACCCGACGATTACGTCGATCCAGCGCAGCTCAGCAAGCTGACCCGGACCCATCTGCGCGAGGCGTTCCGCGCCATTGCCTCGATTCAGAAGCGGATCGCAGGCGAGCTGAGCGGTGCCCAGGCATGAGCGGCGAGCGGCGTGCTCCGGGCTCCGGCACCGGGGACGACTGGCGTATCTGGAGGCCGGCGATCTGGCTCGCGATGCTGGGCGTCGCGGTGTGCCTGCTGATCAATCCGCCCTACGTCGGGGCGGTGTTCATCGGTGCCGCGATCGGCGCCGCGATCAGGATCCAGCAGCGGCGACGGCGGGCCGCTCGACAACCCGCACCTCGGCGCCGGAAACGCGGCTGAGCGCACCGGCCGCCGGGATGCTTGGCCGAGCGCAGCGGCCGGCGGCGGGCCGGCAGCAGGATCACGTCGTATCCGCCCGCCGCGGCGAACGCCTCCAGCGGCGGGGGAGAGCCTTCGATCAGCAACTCGAACTCGGCCCGGTCGCCGAGACTCCAGAGCAGCTCGCGCGCGCGATCGAGATCCTTGCCGACTTCCTCGACCACGGCCCGGTTGATCTCAAACGCCGACCCGCCGCAACGGGATCCGCTGGGCGCCTGGGGCGCGACGCACACGACAGTCAGCTCTGCGGGCTCGTCCTGCGCGATCTGGCGGGCGGTCGCGATTGCCGCATTTCCGGCCGGCCCCGGTTCGTAGAGCAAGAGCATCCGCACTGCATCAAAGGACACTAGCGGAGCCCGATCCTTCCCTGCGAGAGTGCGATTCCGCTTAACAGGACCAGCGCGCCGACCGGTTGGTTCCAGCTCAGGGGCTCGCCGAGGACGGCGACGCCGAGCGCGGTCGAGAACACCGGCACCAGATAGGTGACGGTCGAGGCGACCGCCGCGCCCGCGGCGCGCAGGATCGCGTAGTTCCAGATGTACGCGACGCCGCTGCCGAGGATGCCGAGCGCGAGGAGGCTGCCGAGGCCGTCGAGCCCGAGCCGGGTGCTCGGGGCGCCGGCGAACGGCACGACCAGCGCGAGCATGGCGGTCGCGCACAGCAGTTGGCCCGCCGGTAGCGCAACCGTTGTACCTGCGCCTGCACCTGCACGTGGGCCTGCGCGAGCGCCTGCACCTGCGCCTGCGCCCGACCCTGGGCCCGCGGCCCGGGTCGCGAGGTACCGGCGCGTGTACGGGAAGCCAAAGCCGTAGCAGACGGCGGCACCGGCGCACGCCAGCTGTCCCGTCAGCTCTCCCCCGCCGAGACCGCGCCATGGGCCGAGGATCAGCGTCACGCCGATGAAGCCGATCGCGAGGCCGGCCGATCCGCGGCTGCCCGGGCGCTCGTCGCCGAACACCGTTACCGTCGCGCCGAGCACCCATAGCGGGGTGGTCGCGTTCCAGAGCCCGGCAATGACCGACGAGACGTGCTTCTCGCCGAACGCGAACAGGCTGAACGGGATCGCGTTCAGCAGCGCGGCTGAGACGACGAGATGCAGCCACACTCGCCTGCTGAAACGCAGTCGCTCACCGCGGAGATAGGTGAACACGACGAGCGTCAGTGCCCCCAAGGCGATCCGGCCGAACGCGACCCACAGCGCCGGCCAGCGGCCGTCCAGGACCTTGACGAACAGGAAGCTCGAGCCCCAGGTCGCCGACAGGAGCAGGAACTGCGTTCGCCAGCCGAGCGAGCTCAACGGGTCATGTAACGCCCGTCGCAGCGTTTGCGTGAGAGAACAAGAACGATCAGTCGAACACGATCACGCTGCGGATCCCGTCCTGGCGCTCCATCAGCTCGAAGCCGCGGTTGACGTCCTCGAGCGTGATCCGGTGCGAGATGAACGGGTCGACGTCGAGCCTGCCGTCGAGGTAGAGCTGCACCAGCTCGGGCACCTGGTCGCGGCCCTTGACGCCGCCGAACGAAGACCCGCACACCCGGCGGCCGGTGATCAGGTAACGGGGAATGATGTCCAGCGTCTCGCCCTTGCCGGCGACGCCCGCGATCGTGCACAGGCCCCAGCCCATCCGCGCCGCCTCGACCGCCTGGCGCATCACGGCCACCAGGCCGGTGGCCTCGAACGTGTAGTCGGCGCCGAACCCGCCGGTCTCCTCGAGCACTCGCGCGACCGTGTGCTCGGTCCCCCGAGCCAGGTGTCGGTCGCGCCCTGGCCGCGGGCCAGCTCGAGCCGGTCCTCGCTGAGGTCGACGCAGATGATCCGCTCGGCGCCCTGCAGCCGGCAGCCGGCGACCGCGCCGAGCCCGACCATGCCCGGCGCCGAACACGACGCAGGTCGAGCCCGGCTCGACCTTGGCCGTGTTGATCGCGGCGCCGAGTCCGGTCGAGAGCCCGCATGCGAACAGCGCGGCGCGGTCGGGCGCGGCCTCTGGCGAGACCTTCGCCAGCGCGATCTCCGGCATCACCGTGTACTCGCGCGAACGTGCTGGTGCCCATGAAATGGCGGATCGGATCGCCGTCGCGCGACAGCCGGGTGGTGCCGTCGGGGAGGTAGCCGAGGTTCTGCTGCTCGCGGATCGCCAGGCACAGGTTCGTCTTCGGGCTGCGGCAGTGGATCGCATTCGCGGCACTGAGGCGAGAACAGCGTCACGACGCGGTCGCCGGCGCGACGCTGCGTCACGCCCTCGCCGAGCGCCTCGACGATGCCCGCGCCCTCGTGGCCGAGCACCGTCGGCGCGTACCCGGAGGGGTCGGCGCCCGAGGCCGTGTACATGTCGGTGTGGCAGACGCCGCATGCCTCGCAGGCGGACGAGCACCTCTCCGGCTCGCGGCTCGGCGAGATCGACCTCGGTGACGTTGAGCGGCTGGCCGAACTCCTCGAGCACTGCGGCGCGGATCTTCACTGTGGCGCTCCTCCTCTGGTAGGTGGTTTGGCGGCGCTGCCAACCCTATCTGCGCGCCAGGAGATTTTCAAGCCCCCGACGCATTCCCTGCTGGCCAGCCAGCCAGTAGCATCCGATGCCGCGTCCGAGTCACGAGTCACGAGTCATGAGCGAGGAGATCCAATGACATCGACCCGAAGCCAGCTCGACCACATGCTCCTCGGTGAGCGGGAGCATGTGGGTCGACGGTCCGCCGCACGAGACTGTTCCGCCAGCTGCGCGCCGAATGTCCCGTGCACTGGACGTCGAGGATCACCGAGTACCCGAACGAAGCCGGCTACTGGTCGGTGACGCGGGCCGAGGACATCCACACCGTCAGCCGCGACTGGCGGACCTACTCGTCCGAGCTCGGAGGGATCACGGCGGTCACCGACGTATTTCCGATCGAGCTGATGCGGGCGATGTTCATCGGCATGGATCCGCCCAAGCACGACCGGCTGAAGATGCTCTTCCAGGCCGGCTTCACGCCGCGCCGGATCGCCGCCCACGAGCCGGCGATCCGCGCGATCGTGATCGACGTGCTCGACCGGCTGGCCGACCGCGACGAGTGCGACCTGGTCGCCGACATCGCCCAGCCCGCCGTCTCACGAGTGATCGGCAACTTCATGGGCATCCCGCCGGAGGACGACCAGGCCTGGGCGAGCCTGATGAACTCGGCCCTCGGCGCCGGCGATCCGGACCTCAACCCGGACGGGGTCGCGAGCGTCGTCGCCAACGACATCCCGGAGATCTTCGCCCGCTGCCGGACGGATGATCGCCGAGCGCCGCGAGCACCCGACCGACGATCTGACCAGCGTCCTCGTCCACGCCGAGATCGACGGCCAGATGCTCGAGGAGCACGAGATCGTGATGGGCTTCTTCCTCCTCGTCGCGGCCGGCAACGACAGCACCAAGGCGACCTACTGCAGCGGCATGCGAGCGCTGATCGAGAACCCCGACCAGCGCCGCCTGCTGCTCGACGACCCCTCGCTGATCCCGGCCGCGGTGGAGGAGTCCTTGCGGATGTTCCCCGCCTTCGCCCACTTCCGCCGCACCGCGACCCGCGACACCTCGCTCGGCGGAGCCGAGATCCGCGAAGGCGACAAGGTCGTGATGTGGTACGTCTCATCCAACCGCGACGAGTCGCGTTACGAGGCCGGCGACCGCTTCGACGTCCGCCGCAACCCCGAACATCAGGCGTTCGGCGCCGGCGGCCGTCACTTCTGCCTCGGAACCGCGCTGGCGCGGCTGGAGCTGCGGGTCCTGCTCGAGGAGACGCTTGCGCGCTATCCGGCGATGCAGCTGGCCGGGACGCCGACGTTCGTCGAGTCGGCGTTCCTCAACCAGCTGAAGACGCTGCCGGTCCGGCTTCGGTAGGCGGGGGCTGGGCTCGCGCGGGCCCTGGGCTGGGCGGATCAGGCCTGGGGGCGGTGCCAGCGAGGCCGGCGGGATGCGATCTGCCCCGGGAACGGCGCTGGTGAGGGTGCGGCCTGGCCTGTGGGTGTCAGCAATCTGACAATTTCGCATGCACACAGGGACAAATCGCGCGCAGCTATTGCACCTTGGTCAATTGTGCATGTGGGGCATGCTTTTGTAACCAAGGCCGCCTTGGGGCGTGGAGTTTGTGCCCTTAAGCATGTCGCGGAGACGGATTTCGGCCCGTGCGGGCCTCGCCGGGTGTTGACCGCGCGGTCCTACCCGCATTTCGGCCCGTGCGGGCCTCGCCGGGTGTCGACCGCGTCGCCCTCGTCGCATTCCGGCCCGCTCCGGCCGCGGTCTGGCCGGCCCGCCCCGGCCTACCTCCGCAAGCCACCCTTCACCAGCGCCGTTTACCGCGCCGACCACCCGCCGCAGCTCAGCCGAGTAACCGAGCCCCGGCCCCGGGAGCCGCCCGGCCCGCCCGGGCCTCCCGCCGCGAGCCGCCCAGCCCGCAAAGGCCTCCCGCCGCGAGCCGCCCAGCCCGCCCAAGCCCACGGTCGCAAAGCCGGAGCCCCCCCGAAGGCAGTTCGTTAGCCACCAAAGGCGGTTGAACTGGACGCCGGCGCCGTCAAGTCCAGCCCCATCCCAGCCCCGCCGAGGCCGCCCAGCGGCAGAACCTGGCCCGACTGAGGCAGACGCCAGAAGGCGCAGATGCTTGATGGCACAACATTTCGTTCCCAGACGATTCGCTGGTACAATTATCCACGCGAGCATGCCCTTCGCCTAGAGGTTGCCACCGTTGGAATCGCCGCCGGTCTCAGGTCAGTTCACGAGCAGTCCCGATCGTGACGCTCATCGGCTGCGCAACGGTCTGATCTGGACAGCGGCGCTGCTGCTGTTGCTGCTGGCGATCGGGTTGGCGGTGCCCGACCTCCGTCAGGTGCTCGGGCGGGCGGCGGATGCGAACCTGGTCTGGCTTGCGGCCGGGGTGGTGCTCGAGATCCTGTCCTGCCTAGGGTATGTCGCGACCGTGCGCCTCGTGCTGCGCCGGGGGCCGAAGCGGGAGATTCGCTGGCTCGCGTGGGCGGAGATGGCGTTTGGCGCGGTCGTGCCCGTCGGCGGCGCCGGTGGCCTTGCGGTCGGGGCGTGGGCGATGCGGGCGTGGGGCATTCCGTGGTCGCGGATCGCGAATCGCTCCGCGGTGATCTTTCTGCTCACCAGCGCGGTCAATGCGATGGTGCTCGCGGTGGCAGGGTTTGGCGTCGCGCTCGGGCTCGGGAACACGAAGGTCAGCGTCTGGTATGGCCTGGTGCCCGGTGTGGTTGCGCTCGTGGCCCTGGTGCTGTTCATGAGCCTGCCGCTCGTGATCAAAGACGACCCGTCCGCGCGGCGGGGATGGTTCCGGAGCGCGCTGCGACGCGGGGCGGACTGGGTCGCGGACACTGAGGCGATCGCATTCACGCCCAACTGGCGGCTGCTGGGGACCGTCGCGTATCTCGTGCTCGACATCGGCGTCCTGTGGATGTGTCTGCGCGCGGTCGGAACCTCGCCGCCGCTGGTCGTGGTCGTTGCCGGATACCAGATCGGGTACCTGGCGAACCTGCTTCCGATCCCGGGTGGAGTGGGCGTGCTCGAGGGTGGGCTGCTGGCGGCGCTGCTGGTTTACGGTCTGCCGGCGGCGCCGACCTTGGCGGCGGTGATCCTGTACCACGCGATCGCGCTGTGGGTGCCGTCGCTGGGTGGGCTGATCGGATTCGCGCGCCTGCGCCGCTCGGTGGCGGCCGGCCTGCCACGCGTCGCCGCTGCCGCCGCGCCGGCGGATCGGCTCCCCGCCGGCCGCGAGCAGCCGCGCGCCGACGAACCGCCGGGCGCCGACGAGGCGCCCCGAGCCGAAGCACCGCCGCCGGCCCCACCGCCGGGCCGGGTCCGCCTCCCACCCCCAGGTGCCCGGGCTCAGGCGCGCCGCTCGCCGATATAGCATCGGGGCGATGGAGCAGCCCTCAGGAGGCGAAGGTTCGGCCTATCGTGCGGCCGGGGTCGACTACCGCACGCTTGACGCCGGCAAGCGCAGCGCGCTGACGGAGGCGCTCGCCACTTCCGCGCTGCTCGGTGCGCGCGGGGGGCGGGCGATCGATCAGTCGCGTGGGGAGCCCGCGTTCGTGTTCGAGCTCGGCGGCCGCACGTTCGCCTTCGTGCTCGAGGGCCTCGGGACGAAGTCGATCATCGCGCGCAAGGTTCAGGAGCAGCTCGGGATCAACGGCTTTGACAACGTCGCGTACGACACGGTCGCCGCAATCGTCAACGACCTGTGTTGCGTCGGCGCGCTGCCGCTGGTCGTCAACGCGTATTTCGCCACCGGAAGCTCGGCTTGGTATCAGCATGGTGAGCGGCAGTCGGCGCTGTTGGACGGCTGGCGGCGCGGATGCGCCGATGCCGGCGCGACCTGGGGAGGGGGGGAGTCGCCCTCGCTTCCAGAGCTCGTGGCGTCGGAGGACATCGAGCTCGCCGGGAGCGCTGTCGGGGTCGTTCCGGAAGGGCGTGGGGCGGTGCTGGGGGAGGAGCTGGCGGCAGGGGACGAGATCGTGCTGGTTCATTCGAGCGGACTGCATGCGAACGGCTCGTCGCTGGCCCGGGTGGTCGCCGACCGTCTGCCCGACGGCTACGGCACCGCGCTGCCGAGCGGGAGGACGTTCGGCGAGGCGCTGCTCGACCCGACGGTGATCTATGTCGAGCTCGTCGAGGCGCTGCTCGCGAGCGGTCTCGCGATCCACTACCTGAGTCACATCACCGGGCACGGCCTGCTCAAGCTGATGCGACCCCGGCGCGAGCTGACATACCGGATCAGCCGGCTACCGGCGGTCCCCGAGGTCCTGCGCTTCCTCGTCGAGCAGTCGGACCTGTCGCCGGCGGCGGCCTACTCTACGTTCAACATGGGCTCGGGGTTTGCCGTGTACTGCGGGCCCGGCGCGGGCGAACAGGTGGTCGCGCTCGCCGCCGGAATCGGTCTCCGCGCCGATCTGGCCGGGGCTGTCGAGGACGGAGCCCGACGGGTGGTCCTGGAGGAGATCGACGTCGTCTACGAGGGCGGCGAGCTCGATCTGTCTCCTCGTCAGGCTGCGTAGAGCGCGGCGGCACCTATTCTGTGGGCGGAGATGGCCGTCGCCGTCACCACAAGCGATTCGCTACCCGCGCCGCCCGAGGCCGGCGCGCAGGCGGGGTCGCGAGGCCGGGCGATCTGGCTGCTCGCCTCGATCATCGTGCTCGGCGCGGCGCTGCGGTTCGCGACGCTCGGCGAGCAGAGCTTCTGGTCCGACGAGGCGAACACGTGGGCGATCGTCTCGCATGGGCTCGGTCACGTCTGGACGACCGTCCCGAAGACCGAGTCGACCCCGCCGCTGTACTACCTGTTGCTGTGGTTTTGGTCGCGGGTGTTCGGGATCCGCGAGGTCGGGCTGCGTTCGTTCTCGGCGCTGTGCGGGACGCTCACGATTCCCGTGGTGTGGGCGATCGGGCGGCGGCTCGTGTCCGAGCGGGTCGGCCTGATCGCGGCGCTGCTGACGGCCGTCAACCCGCTGCTGTTCTGGTACTCGCAGGAGGCCCGCGCCTATTCGTTGATGGTGCTGATGAGCGCGCTGACGCTGCTGATGCTGCTGCGGGCGCTTGAGCTACCGAGCCATCGGCGCCTGCTCGGGTGGGGGGTGGT
This sequence comes from uncultured Solirubrobacterales bacterium, assembly GCA_963769695.1. Lineage (GTDB taxonomy): Bacteria > Actinomycetota > Thermoleophilia > Solirubrobacterales > Solirubrobacteraceae > Palsa-465. Next base: position 688,797 of record CAVYMX010000009.1, read on the forward strand.
GTCCGCGATCGCGATCTGCTCGCACTATTTCGCCGCGTTCGCGGTCGTGCCCGAGGGCGCGTGGCTGGCGCTCGTGCTGCACCGGCGCGGGCTGCTCACGCCGCCGCGGGTGGCGCTCGCGGCCGCCCCGGTGGTGGTGATGGGGGCCGCGCTGGTGCCGCTCGTGATCAAGCAGAACGACGGGCGCGCCCGATACATCTCCGAGTACAGCGGCTCGCTTCAGTTCCGCCTCGGCCAACTCGTCAAGCAGGACATCATCGGCGACGGTCAACCGTCGAAGGCGTTGCTGACGGCGATCGGGTGCGGCCTGGTGCTGGGCGCCGTCGCGCTGCTGCTGGCGCGCGGCACGCCGTCTGAGCGACGGGCCGCGTCGCTGCCGGCGGCGATCGGCGCAGCCGGCGTCGTGCTGGCGGTACTCGTCGCCGCACTCCTGACCGACTACTTCAACACCCGGAACATGTTGTCGACCTGGCCGGCGGCCGTGCTGGTGGTCGCGATCGGGCTCGGCTGCGCGCGGGCGGGGCGAGCCGGGGCGGCGCTCACGGCGGGACTCGCCGTGCTCGGCCTGTTCTGCATCTCGAACGTGGTCCGCGACACCCTCTGGCAGCGCGACGACTGGCGCGGCGCAGTCCAGGCGCTCGGACCGGCGACGGCGCCACGGGCAATCGTCGCCGACGTTGCCAGTCCGGTCCCGCTGTCGCCCTACGTCAAGCGCCTGACCACCTACCCGCCCGCCGGGATCGCGACGCGGGAGGTCGACGTGATTTGGCTTCACCGCCTCTCGTATGGGCATCCGCTGATCCCGGTGACGCCGACGCCGCTGCCTGGATTCCGGCTGCAGGAGATTCGGACGAGCTCCTACATCGTCGTGCGCTACCGCGCCCCGGCGCCGATCCTCGAGTCGGCGGCGACACTCGACCGGCTCTATCCGCGCGCGGGCTCCGGGCTGACGATGCTCCAGCCGCGCTAGTACCCGGCCGACGCGGGCGCTCAGCCGCCCAGCCGCGGCACGAGGGCGACGAGGGCGACGATCGGCGCCGCGGCGATCGCTGCGGCGCCGATCCAGGCCGTCCAGGCCCGGAGTGGACCCGGTGCGGTCAAATGCCCCGCTGAGCTGCGTCCGCCGCCCGGGCGAGCGCCATCGCGGCGGTGAAGAACGCGGGCGGCTGGCCGCTGAACAGACCGTCTGCGGTCAGTGCCTTGACTGCCGCCATCGCCCCTGCGAGCGGATCGACCGTCGGGCGCACGACCGAGCAATCCGGCAGTCCGGGAATGAACTCGCACGGCTCCGGGAGGATCAGGTTGGTCTGCGTCGTCTCGCCTCCGAACGAGTTGAAGTCGCGGAAGTGGATGCCCGACACCGGGTCGGTGAACCCGGACAGCGGCGGCGCGATCGCATTCCCGCACTTGTCGTGCCAGAGCGAGAAGTGATTCGTCTCGACGCCGCCGATCGCGAGCACGATCCGCAGCACCTCGACGCTCGTGACCTTGAGCGCCAGCGTCGTGTACAGGCTCGAGCCGCCCTGCTCGATCATCGCGAAGTGGAACCCGGCGATGTTGGCGATCGTCTGCATCCGCTTCTGCGCGGCCGTCTTCGGCGGCGCCGGCGCCGAGCCCGACGGCGGCGTCTGAGCGTCGTCGACCGGGATCGCCGGCTGGTTGCGGATGTTCAGCGCCTGGCCGAACTTCGCGCCGAAATCCGGGTTGGTGGTTGCCCGGTAGCGGAAGTAGAAGCTCGTATCGACGTTCAGCGTCATCAGGTTCGTGAGCCGCTTCTTGCCGGTAGCGCCGGTCGCCGGGCTGGGCGCGAGCGTTCGGAACGCGTCCAGATTGACGGCCTGCTGGCCCTTCGACCGCAGGTACGCGTTGATGAAGGCGGCGTGACTCTGCTCGTCGTCGGTGTTGTCGGCGATGTACTGCGGCATGTCGCTGTCGAGGTTCTCGAGGGCGGCCATGTATGCCTTGTTGCCGCCGTTCACACCGCCGAACTGCGAGTACTGCTCCCACAGGTCGGATTCGATCAGCTCGGCCGCGGCGAGGAACTTGAGGATCGCGAAGTCGCCTTCAGTGGGCCCGCTGGACTTGGCCGACGCGCTCGAGGCCGCCAGGGCGCTCGCGGGGATCGCGGCGGCACTGGCCAGGCCGGCCTGGCGCAGGAACGAGCGCCGTCCGACCACCTTGCTCCACAGCTGCTGGAGCTCTCCGGCCGACGGCTCCGGGGCAGTGTCAATCGCGCGCGCGGAATCGCGCGTGTCGTTAACAGTCATGTCACTCCTGTTTAGTTGATGTCAGTGAACGGCGGAAGGTGCGCAGGTGCGCCTGGCGACACCGCGAGAGTCACTCTCATACAGCCGGGTGTGCGCTGGGACCGGCGTTATCAGCACATGACGCCAGTCGGGGCGTCTTCCTTCCCGCGTCACCTGCCGATGTACGCAATGCTCGTCTCACTGCACTACGATCACGCCCTTGGCGGCAACGGACCGAGCTCGCGACTGGACCGTCGTCGCGATCCCCACGGTTCTCGCAGCGGCCCTGTGTTGCTATCAGATCACGGACCGCAGCCTCGGGTTCGACGAGGCGGCGAGTGTGACGATCGCCGCCCAGCATGGCGGCGCGCTCGGTTCGGCGATCGCCCACGACGGCGGCAACATGTCGGGCTACTACCTGCTGCTGCACGTCGTGATCGCCGTGTTCGGCAACGGGACGCTGGCGGTCCGCCTGCCGTCGGCGGTGGCAACAGTCGCGGGCGTGGCCGCGGTCTGCGTGTTCGCGCTGCGCGTATTCGACCGGCGCGTGGCGCTGGCCGCCGGCACGCTGATGGCGGTCAGCCTGCCGCTCGTGTTCTGGGGTCAGTCGGCGCGCGGATACGCGCTGATGGTGGCAGCCATGACCGCGTCGTTCGTCGCGCTCGCAGTGCTGGTGCAGCGCACCGCCGAGAACCGGACAGCGCGGGGGCCGTGGGTCGCGTACGCCGGGTTCACGACAGTCGCGGTGTATGCGAGCTTCGTCGCCGTGCTCGCGATCCCGGCCCAGCTGGTGGCGCTGTGGTTCTACCCTCGTGCGGCCAGGCGGGTCGGTACGGCACTCCTGGCGACGGCCATCTGCTGCGCGCCACTGCCGATCCTGGCCCTCAGCCGGGGATCCGGTCAGCTGTTCTGGGTGCCGCGTCCGACGATCTCCAGCACGTTCGACGTCCTCTATGCGCTGAGCGCGGCAGGCTTGCGGCCGAGCTTCAAGCTCACCTCCACCAGTGGTGTGCTGCTCGCAGTCACCGCGGTGGTCGTGGCGCTGGTCGCGGCCGGGATCGTGCGGGAGTTGCGAGGAGCCGGTGAGCGGCGCGTGATGTGGGCGCACACAGTGGTTCTCGCCTGGGCCGTTGTCCCGTTCCTGCTCGCGCTGCTCGAGTCCTACGTCGGCCAGTCGATCTTCCTCCCGCGCAACCTGCTCACGTCACTCCCGGCAGTCGCGTTGCTGCTCGGCCTGGCAGTCACCGATCGCCGCATTGCGCCGGTAATCGGGACGCTCGCGTTCACGGCGTTGATAGTGCTCCGGTCGCTCCAGCTGGCGCCGAGTTACGGGGTCTCGCCGGAGAACTGGCGGGCCGCGACCGCGTATGTGATCGCACATACCCAGCCGGGCGACTGCCTGGTGTTCTATCCGCAGGACGGCCGGATGGCGTTTCGCTACTACCTTCCGCGCGGTGCGCCGACGCCCCGGCCGGTGCTGCCAAGCGCCCCGCTGCGCGAGGTCAGGACATACGTCGAGGACTACGCGACCCTGTCATCGAGGATGGTCTCGGAGCTGCCGCTTCAGTGCCCGCGCGTCTGGTTCGTCTCCAGCCACCAGGGCCAGCCGAACGGCCCTGGCGGATCGAGGGCCAACCTGGCTCGCTACCGGGCGCTGCGAGCGGCACTCGAGCGCGAGTACCCGGCGCACCAAGTCGTCTCGTTCGGGTACGCGGCGCCGGTACGCGTCGAGCTGCTCAGGGGCGCAGCGTCACGCTGACGAACGTGAGCGCGCTCAGGAACACGAGCAGCGCGACGTTGACCACCGCCAGTACCGCAAAGCCGCGTCCGCGGACATAACGGGCGAATACGACGACGGCGGGGAACGCCGTCAGGAGCATGCGGGGATTCGGCGGCACGTACTCCGAGGTAGAGGCGAGAAACGCGATCCCGAGCGTCCACACCATCGCCTCGACGGACACCCGTCCGCGCCGGCGGAAGAGCAACACGATCCCGGCCACCAGCACGACCGCGCCGAGCGTCCCGACGACGAGGTTGAGGTTGATCGTCGGATGGTTGAAGTGAGAGAACGAGAGCTGACTGGAGAGCGTGCTCGCCTGATGCACGAGCGCGAAGAAATCGGTCCGCTCGCCCCAGCCGTAGCGCTGGGCGTCCAAGGAGGCGAATGGGCTCCCCGTCCAGGCCCAGAGAAAGATCGCGAAGGCGAGCACGCCGACGGTGCACAGCGCAGGAGCCAGCAGGCTGCGCCGTGCTGCCCGGTCCCGCCAGCCGTGACGGCGCAGCTCGAGCCCCGCGGAGATCGCGCACACCGGGATCAGCGCGAGCGCAGCGGGCCCGGCCGCGGTCGCGAGCCCGGCCAGGCAGCCGGCGAGCACCCAGCGCCGGCGCTCGAGCGCGTAAATCGCAGCCCGCTGCCAGGGAGATCAGGAGTCCCTCGGAGTAGATCATCGAGAACACGACGGAGCCCGGGAATACGCAGAACAGGATCGCCGCCCGCCGGCCGCTGCGCTCGCCCCACCACCCGCTCGCGAGGCGCTCGACGAGGATCGTCGCGATCAGGCCGCCGATCGCCGAGATCACGAGCCCGCCGGCATCCGTGCTCAGTGACAGGCCGTGCGACAGCAACCAGATACAGATCGGATACAGGGGAAAGAAGCCGAGCGTCGTGCGGACGTGCGCGACGTAGGCCGGATAGCCGTGGTTGACGAGCTCCCGGTACCAGAGCCCGTCCCAGTTCGCGAGCTCGGTGTCGAGCGCGTGATGGCGGAGCGCACCGTTGACGATTGCGACGGCGATCAGCAGCAGGCGGGTGCCGATGTACGCGGCGAGCACCCAGCGCAGCCGCCACAGCTCAGCGGTGATCCGGGTGCTGGTGATCCGGCCGCGACGCCGCGAGACGGGCACGGCGACAGCGGGATTGGCCAGTTGGTCCAGTCCCTCATCAATTGGTGCCGCGGGCGATTCAGGGGGCGGCGCGGTCCGTTCTGGGGCCGTCTCCACTGGCCAGAGTCTAGGAGGCCCCCAGATCGAGGCGCCGCGGGCCCCGAAATTCGTTCACCCCAGGCCGCGACGCGCGTCAGGGAGGCGGCAGCTCCAACCCGAAGGTGTCGCTCAGGCCGCGGTAGCCGGCATCGCTGACGTGGACCGCGCGGCTGCGCCGGGCGCGGCGAATCCAGCCGAGCTCGGTCATCTGCTGCGCCAGCGCGGCCCCGAGCGAGCCGGCCAGGTGGTGGCGCTGCTGCGGGCCGCCTACGAGGACCCCTCCGAGCGGGCGCGGGCGGTCGGGGCCTGGGGCGCGATCGCCGGCATCGGTGCGGCGTCGGGACCGGTGCTCGGCGGTCTGCTGGTCGGGTTGATCAGCTGGCGCGCTGTGTTGAGGGGCTGTTCGTGGCCATGGCCTCGATGCTCTCGGGCCGGATCACCGGCCGGATCGGGCCACGGCCACCGATGCTGCTCGGCCTGTTGTGCGGTGCTGCCGGGTTCGCCGGGCTGATCCTCGCCGGCGCCAGGACGAGCTATGCGCTGCTGGCGGCGCCGCTGGCGGCAGCCGGGTTCGGGATGGCGTTCACGATGCCCGCCGCGACTGCCGCGACGATCGAGTCCTCGCCGGCGCACCGAGCGGGAATCGCCTCGGGAGTACTGAACGCCGGCCGGCAGACCGGCGGGGCGATCGGCGTCGCGCTGCTCGGGACGCTGATGGCGCGGCGCCTGTTCGTGCCCGGCTTGCATGCTGCGATGGCCGTGTCCGCGGGTGCGTTCCTGGCCGGGGCGGCCGTGACGGCCGTCGCAGTGGAGCGCGGCCGGCGCGGTGTGCCGGCGCGGCTCCCCCGTTTTCTGGGCTCCTGACGGCGTGCGTCATCATGGTTGACGATGAGTTTCTCCGGACATGGCATGGGAGCGGCCAACGGCTCGGCCGGCACGCGCGCGATGCGCTCGCTGCGCGGTCCCGACCGCAAGCCGCCACCGCTGATGGATCCGAGCCGCGAGCGCGAACGCGGGCGGATCATGCGGCTGTTCCGGCCGTATCGCGTGCGGCTCGCGTTGGTGCTCGGGCTGATCGTCTTCTCCGCGGGACTCAGCATGATCAATCCGTTCCTGCTGCGGGACGTGCTGGACGAGGGGATCTTCAAGCACGACCAGACGCTCTTGACCTGGCTCGTCCTGGCGATGATCGCGATCGCGATCGCGACGGCCGCCCTCAACGTCTGGACGACCTACATCTCGAACAGCGTCGGGCAGCGGGTGATGCACGACCTGCGGGCGGCCGTCTACAGCCGTCTGCAGCGGATGTCGCTGGCGTTCTTCACCCGCACGCGGACCGGGGAGGTGCAGTCGCGGATCGCGAACGACATCGGCGCCCTCGACAACGTGGTCACGAACACCGCGACGACGATCGCCCAGAACGTGACGACCGTGGCCGCGACGCTGGTGGCGATGTGCCTGCTCGACTGGCGCTTGGCGGCGATCTCGCTCGTGTTCGTGCCGCTGTTCGTGTACCTCACTCGGCGGGTGGGGAAGGCCCGCCGCAAGATCACGATGGAGCAGCAGCGCCGGCTCGCCGACATGTCCGCGCTCGTCGCCGAGTCGCTGTCGGTGTCGGGAATCATGCTCGGCAAGACGATGGGTCGCGGCAACGACCTCGCGGACCGCTTTACCAAGGAGTCAGAGGACATCGCGGACCTCGAGGTCCGTTCGCGGATGGCGGGCCGGTGGGTGATGTCGACGATCCAGATGACGTTCGCGATCCAGCCGGCGATCGTCTACTGGCTCGCCGGACAGAGCTTCCTCGGCCACTCGGTCACGATCGGCACCGTGGTCGCATTCACGACGCTGCAGACGCGGCTGCTGTTCCCGATCCAGAGCCTGCTCGGCGTCGGCGCCGACGTCGAGGCCTCGCTCGCGCTGTTCGATCGGATCTTCGAGTACCTGGACCTCCCGATCGACATCGTCGAGGCAGACCACCCGGTCGTGCTCGACCCGGATCGAGTGCTCGGCGAGGTGCGCTTTGAGGGCGTCTCGTTCCGCTACGGCGCGGGCGCCGATGACAGCTGGACACTGCGCGGCGTCGATCTGGTGGTCCCCCCGGGGACGCGGACGGCGATCGTGGGCGAGACGGGCGCGGGCAAGACGACGCTCGGGTATCTGGTTGCGCGGCTGTACGAGCCGCAGGCAGGCCGGGTGACGGTCGACGGGACCGACGTGCGCGAGGCGTCGCTCGCATCGCTGGCCGCGACGGTCGGGGTCGTCTCGCAGGAGACCTACCTGTTTCACGCGACAGTCCGCGAGAACCTTCGCTTTGCCAGTCCGGAGGCCAGCGACGAGCAGATCGAGGATGCCGCCCGGACGGCCCGCATCCACGAGCTGATCGCGTCGCTCCCGGACGGCTATGACACGATCGTCGGCGAGCGCGGCTACCGGTTCTCCGGCGGTGAGAAACAGCGGATGGCGATCGCGCGCACGATCCTGCGTAACCCGCCGGTGCTGGTGCTCGACGAGGCGACGAGCTCGCTGGACACCCAAACCGAGGCCGCTGTTCAGGCGGAGCTCGAGCGGCTCTCAGAGGGACGGACCACGATCACGATCGCCCACCGGCTATCGACCGTGCGCGACGCCGATCAGATCGTCGTCCTCGACGCGGGTCAGATCGCCGAGCGGGGGACGCATGAGGAACTGCTCGAGCGCGGCGGACTGTACGCCGCGCTCGTGGCCCGGGACGTGGCGGGGGATCCGGTCGAGGGGTAGCCCTGGCGTGGCGATGGAACCGCGGTCCGGGGGAGTGCTTTGCCTCAGCGCACCTCGATGTATTGGATCGCCAGCGGCCCGATGCCGATCACGTCGCCGTTGCGGAGGTTGGTCGCGACGACCCGCCGGCCGTTCAGGAACGTGCCGTTCGAGCTGCGGTTGTCCAGCACGCGGGCAAAGCGTCCGTGGCGGACGATGATCGCGTGGCTTCGCGACACGCGCGGATCCTCGAACCGGACCTCGGAGCCGATGCTGCGGCCGATGTGCGTGATCTTGTCGGCAAGCGGGACCAGTCGCGTCTCAGTCCCGTCCCCAAACGCCAGGTACGCGCCACGGCGAGCGAGCCGAGCGGGGACCGCGCGGCTGCGCGCCCGGTGGTCGAGGAACGGCAGCGAATTCATGGTTCGCTCGGTCGGCTGAGCTTCGAGCTTCTCTGTGTGCCGTTCGACGGGCGGCGCAGTCGCCGGCCGAGCGGTTGTCTTGGGAGGGGCCTGGGTGGTCATGGATCCAGTCCACCACCGCTCCGCGAGAACAACGTGAACGAGGCTGAAGAACAGTCGAAGAGCGGCCTGGGCTGCGGTTGCGATGCGGCTCGGGGAACGGCGCTGGCGAGGGTCCAGCCCGGCCGGGCGAATGTCAGCAGGCCGACAATTTCGGCTGCATACAGGGACAAACCGCGCATGCCTGTTGGGCCTTGGCTACATAAGCATGTGGGGCATGCTTATGTAACCAAGGTCGGCCGCGGCCGTGGACTTTGGGCCTGTATGCATGTCGCCGGAGCCGATTTCGGCCCGCGCGGGCCCGCGCCCAGGCGGGCCTGGGCCTCCCCTCCGGGCGGGCCTGGGCCTCCCCTCCGGGCGGGCCTGGGCCTCCCCTCCGGGCCTCCCGCCCCTGGGAGCGGGCGAGAGACCGAGCCGAGCCCTCGCCGCGCGTCAGCCGACGGCCGGCTCGGGCTCGGGCTCGGGGGTCTCCCCGAGCGGCTCGAGGTCCTCGAGCACCGCCTCGCGTGCGGACTTGCCCTCGACGTTGAGGTGCGGCAGCCGCCTGTCGATCCAGACCGGAAGCCACCAGTTGCGCGGTCCGATCAGCAGCATCAGCCCCGGTACCAGCACCGCACGCACGATCACGGCGTCGAGCAGGACGGCGCTCGCAAGCCCGATCCCGAACTCCTTGATCACGCGCTCGCCGCCGAGCACGAAGGCGCCGAACACGAGCACCATGATCGTCGCCGCGGCCGTGATCGTTCTTCCGGTGGCGGCGAGGCCGTGGGAGACCGCCTCGGTGTTGTCGTGGCGGCGATGCCACTCCTCGTAGATCCGGCTGACGAGGAACACCTCGTAATCCATCGAGAGGCCGAACAGGATCGCGAACATGATCACCGGCACGAACGCCTCGATCGGCCCGGTCTTGTCGAGCCCCAGCAGCGAGCCGGCGAAGCCGTTCTGGAAGATCGCCGTGACCACGCCGAACGCGGCGGCGGCCGAGAGCAGGTTCATGCCCGCGGCGGTCAGCGGGATCAGCACGCTGCGGAAGACGGCCATCAGCAGCAGGAAGCTGAGCAGCACTACGACCCCGAAGAACAGCGGCAGCTTGCGTGAGAGCACGCTGGCGAAGTCGACGAAGATCGCCGTCTGGCCGCCGACCAGCACCTTGACGCCGGTTCCCTTGCTCGCGGCGGGAATCACCTGGGTACGGACTTCGTGCAGGAGGTTCGAAGTCGACGCGTCCTGGGGCGAGCCCTTCGGATAGATGTTGGCGAGCGCGACTCCGGGCAGACCGGGCCCGCGGCTGGGGAGGAACCGCGGCGCCGTCGCGCCGACCACTCCGGGGGTCGAGGCGACCGCCCGCTCCACGCGCACGAACGCCGCCTCCTGAGCCGGGCCTGACACCTGCGCGACGAGCTGGAGGGGGCCGTTGTAGCCGGGGCCGAAGCCCTGGGCGAGCAGGTCATACGCCTTGCGCGTGGTCGAGCCGGCGGGATCCGAACCGGAGTCGGCCGAACCGAGCCGCATCGAGAGGAACGGGATTGCGATCAGCACCATCACGCCGGCGGCGACGGCGGCGAACACGGCCGGGCGCGGCTGCATCCACTCCATCCATCTCGCCCAAGCGGGCGATTCGTCGGTCCTGCGCAACCGGCCCTCTCCGATCGCGCGCCGTTCGCGCCGGCGCAGCACCCGCGTTCCGAAGAACCCGAGCAGCGCGGGCAGCAGCGTCAAGGCCGCGATCACCGTGAACGCGACCGCGATCGTGGCCGCGACCGCGACGCCGTACAGGAAGCTGACGCCAAGCGCGAGCATGCCGAGGATCGCGATGCAGACGATCATGCCCGCGAACAGGACGGCGCGGCCGGACGTGTCAACAGCCTCGACCACCGCCTCTTCGATGCTCAGGCCGCGGAGCAGGCCCTGGCGATGGCGGGTGAGGATGAAGAGCGCGTAGTCGACGCCGACGCCGAGGCCGATCAGCAGCGAGAGCTGGGAGCTGAACGATGCCATCTGCATCGCGTGCGAGAGCAGCCCATCGAGCGCGAGCCCGGTTCCGAGCGCGAACGCCGTGGTCAACAGCGGCAGGACGGTCGCGAGCATCGTGCCGAAGACGAGGAACAGCACCACCGCGGCCGCCGCGAAGCCGATCCCGATCCCACCCGTTCCGTTTCCCTGGGCGGCCTTGGCGACCTGGCCCTCGACTTCGATCTCGACCCCGTTGCCGGCGCCGGCGTGGGCGGTGGCGACGAACTGCTTCTCCTCCTGGTTGGGAATCTTGGCCTCGCGGATGTCGAAGGTGACGTTCGCGAACGCGATCTGCCCCGAGGGCGAGATCTGCTTCGCGCCCCGGGAGCCGTACGGCGAGGCGATCTCGGTCACGTGGGGGAGGGCTTTGAGCCTCGCGAGCATCGCGTTGACCTGCGAGACGACGGCCGGATCGGTGACCCGTCCGCGCGGTACCGCGATCACGACCTGCTCGGTGTCGCCGGATGCCTTGGGCGCATTGCGCTGCAACAGCGTGATGGCGTCGAAGCTGTCGGTGCCAGAGAGCTGGAACGTGTCGCTGTAGGCGCTGCCGACACCGGACTCGATCGCGGTGATCGCGATCAGCGCGACGAGCCACCCCAGCAGGGTGAGACGTCGGTGGTGATAGCACCAGTGGGCAAGCGCTCTCATAAGGGCGTTCCTCCGAGCGAGACAGATGGGGGCTAGGTGACGCTGTACGCGACCCCGGACGCAGACCGGCGACATACGTGTAGCCAGGTCAGCGACTCACATTGTGATCGACTTCGCTGAGGAGTGCTTGATGGCGAGCCAGCGCCCGCCACAACGGGGAGCCGTAAGCGGGTTGACTCGAGCCCGTTGCCCGAGGCGGCCTACTACCCCGCGAGCAAGCGGGCGAGCTTGGCGGGCGTGTCGTTCTCGCGCAGCGGCGTGTACAGCACCAGCCGCTGGTCGGGGGCCTCGACCGGATTGAAGACCGCGTGCTCGAACACCATCAGCCCCTCGATCGGGTGGCGAATCTCCTTGCGGCCCTCACCGGCGCGCGCGACCTCGTGGCGCTTCCAGGCCTTGCAGAACTCCGGGCTCGACTGACGCAGCGCATGGATCAGCTCCTCGTAGGCGGGATCGCCGAGGTGTCTCGCGCTGTCGGCCCGGAACTTGGCGACGAGCAGCCGTGAGCTGCGCTCCCAGTCGGCGAACATCTCGCGGCGGGCCGGATCCATGAAGTGGAGCCAGACGTGGTTACGCGTGGCACGCGGAATCGTGTCGAAGTCTCCGAGGAGCGCGCTCGCGGCGCGGTTCCACGCCAGGTAGTCCCACCGGCGCCCGATGATGTAAGCCGGGTTGGCGCCCAGGTTCTCGACCACTCGCCGGAGTGTCGGGGAGACCCGCTCGGCGAGCGTCTTGCACGGCGGCGGCTCCTCGCCGCGACCGAGCAGCACCAGATGGGTGCGCTCCGCGGGAGTCAGCCGCAAGCCGCGCGCGAGCGCCTCCAGCACGTCGAGCGAAGCGCGTACATCACGGCCCTGCTCCAGCCACGTGTACCAGGTGGTGCCGACGCCTGCGAGCTGCGCGACCTCCTCGCGGCGCAGACCAGGGGTCCGGCGCCGCCCGCCGCTCGGCAGCCCCACCTCGTCGGGCCGGAGGCTCTCGCGGCGCCGGCGCAGAAAGTCGGCGAGCTCGGCGCGGCGCCGTTCGCCGTTGGTCCCGGTGGTGTCGTGGGAGCCGTTGCCGTTGCGGGAGCCGGTATTGACGGGGTTCTTGGGGGGAACTGTTACTACCAGGATAACTACCTCTCTTGTACCTGGATACTAAGTGTCGCACACTGGACCACGTGAACGCAACCAGAACCATACTTCCTCGCTCTATCAGCTCCACGAACGCGCTCCTGTTCGTGGTCTGCCTCGCCCAATTCATGGTCATCCTCGATGTCTCCGTCGTCAACATCGCGCTGCCCGACATGCGCGCCGGGCTGCACTTCTCGACCACCGGCCTGCAGTGGGTGGTCAACGCCTACACGATCACCTTCGCCGGGTTCATGATGCTCGGAGCCCGGGCCGCGGACCTGCTCGGTCGCCGGCGCGTGTTCGTCACCGGCACGGCCCTGTTCGCGCTCGCCTCACTCGCGTGCGCGCTGGCCGACTCCCGCGGGACGCTCGTCGGCCTGCGCGCCCTGCAGGGCTTCGCGGGCGGGATCGTGTCGCCCGCCACGCTCTCGATCATCACCTCGTCGCTGCGTGAGGGCCGCGAGCGCAATCGCGGACTCGGCCTGTGGGGCGCGATCGGTGGGCTCGGCGCCTCATCGGGCGCGCTGCTCGGCGGAACGCTCACCCAGGTGTTCTCGTGGCCGGCGATCTTCGCGATCAATGTCCCGCTGGGGGCGCTCGTGATCGCACTCGCGCCTCGCGCGATTCCGGCCGACATCAGGAGGGTCGGTCCACGTCACTTCGACGTCGCCGGCGCGATCCTCGTGACGTCGGGGCTGGTTGCGCTCACATACGGGATCGTCCGCAGCGATGCTCTGGGATGGGGCTCGGCCGGCGTGCTCGGCCCGCTCGCGATCGCGTTGCTGCTGATCGGCGCGTTCGTGTACGTCGAGGGGCGCGTCGCCCAGGCGCCGCTGGTGCCGCTGTCGATCTTCAGGCTCTCGCAGCTGAGGACCGCGAATACGGTCGTGATCCTGATGTACTCGGCGCTGTTCTCGATGTTCTTCTTCGTCACGCTGTACGTGCAGGAGGTGCTGGGGGACAACGCGCTGCAGGCGGGGCTGTCGTTCCTGCCGATCACGCTGGCTGTGTTCACGGGCTCCTCGCTCGCGCCCCGGCTGGTGGCGCGCCTCGGGGTCCGGAATGTGGTCAGCCTCGGACTGCTCGCTGCGGCGGCGGGGTTGCTGGCGCTCACCGACGTGCGACCCGGAGGCAGCTACTTCGAACTGGTGCTGCCCGGCGGCGTCCTCTCCGGACTGGGCATGGGCCTGTCGCTGGTGAGCTCGACGATCGCCGCAACGCAGGGCGTGCCCCGCGACCAGAGCGGGCTGGCGTCCGGACTGCTCAACATGTCGCGCCTGTTCGGCGGGGCGCTCGGGCTCGCCGTCCTGAGCACGATCGCCGCCTCGAGCTCGCACGCGGGGCGCGGCGTGAGTCCCGCGGCCGCGGTCACCTCCGGGTTTACCGTCGCGTTCGGAGTCGGGGCGGCGATCTGCCTCGCCGCCGCGGTGATCGCCGCGCTCGGGCTGCGGTCCCGTTCCAGTGAAGCGGCGGCCGCGCAGATCGCCGAGCCGGTCGAGCTCGAGCAGGTCGCCGAGTCGGAGGCACTCGCGGCCTGAGGTGGTGGGATTCGCCGCCTGCGGCGCTGCGCTTCAGCCGCTGCGAGCGCGATGCGCGGCGGCGAACTCCACGAACGCGCGCGCCGCGGGCGACAGGGTTCGCCCGCGGCGCCACCACAGGACCACCGGCATCCGCAGCGCCGGCGCGAGTGGCCTGAAGGAGATCGGCGGGCCAGGGCGCTCGAGGAACGAGCGCGGCAGGATCGCGAGCCCCACGCCGCGCGCCACCAGCGAGCGCACCAGGGCGAAGTCATTGGCCTCGAGCGAGATCTGCGGCCTGACCCCGGCCCGCTCGAGCGTGCGATCGACCAGCAGCCGCGTCGAGGACCCGTGCTGGAAGGCGATCAGCGGCTGCCCGGCGAGCGCGGCGATCGCCAGCGGGCCCTGGCCGGCCAGCGGATGATCGAGGCTCGTCGCGAGCGCGAGGCTCTCGCTGGAGAGCACGAGCCGATCGACGTCCGCGGGCGGGTCCACCTCCAGCGCGAAGGTGATGTCGAGGCTGCCGTCGTGGAGCATCTCGAGCATCCGCTGGGCGGTCCCCTCCCGCAGTCCGATCTCGATTCCGGGGAAGCTGGCCGTGAAGCTGGCGAGGATCGCGGGAATATCGAGCGCGCCGCCGAACAGCATCGCGCCGATCGACACGTGGCCGCGCAGCAGGCCACGCAGATCGTCGATCTCCTCCCTGAGCGCGTCGGTCTCGGCGAGCACCGCGCGTGCGCGCGCCGCCACCAGCGCACCGGCCTCGGTCAGCTCGACCGAGCGCGTCGTGCGCCGCAGCAACTCGGTGCCGAGCTCGAGCTCGAGGCGGCGGACCTGGTGGGACAGGGCCGATTGGGCGACGTGCAGCTCCTCGGCGGCGCGGGTGAAATGACGCAGCCGGGCGACTGTCTCGAAGTAGCGAAGTTGTCGAATCTCCACGGACCGGCGATTGATCGCGGATCAAGATCAATATCTTCTCATATTTATGTTGCACCGATGAATCAGTGGCCGCACAATCACCCTCGATGGCGTTGACGACCGAGATCCTCGTCCGGCGGGAGCTGGGCGGCGGCGATGCCGAGGCGATCGTCGAACTGCACGATCGCGTGTACCGAGCCGAGTACGGCGTCGATCAGCGCTTCGCGGCATCCGTTGCGCAGTCGGTGCGGCGCGCCGTCGCGCGCGGCTGGCCGGCGGAGGCCGGGGCGGTGTGGCTGGTCGATCGGTGCGGGGATCGTCGGCTCGGAGGCGCTCTCGGGCTGACCGATGAGGGCGGCGGCATCGGGCGGGTGCGATGGTTCGTGCTCGCGCCCGAGGTCCGCGGGCGGGGTCTCGGGCGGATGCTGTTGGCGGAGTTGGTGGCGCAGGCGCGGGCGGCCGGGATGGGCACGCTCGAGCTCGAGACGTTCAGCGGCCTGAAGGCCGCCGCGCACCTGTACCGCAGCGTCGGCTTTCGGCTGCGCTCCGAGCAGCCGAGCGACAAGTGGGGGCCGCCGATCGTCTACCAGGGGTACGTGCTGAGCCTCTGAAGCGTCGCGGGCCGGGTGGGCGTGAGGGTGGACTTGACGGCGCCGGCGTCCCGTAGGACCGCCCTTGGTGGCTAACGGGCGGCCTTTGGGAGGAGGGCCGGGAGAGTGTCAGAACGCTGACAATCTCGCGTGCATACAGGGACAAATCGCGCGCGCCTCTAGGGCTCTGGTCACTTATGCATGTGGGGCATGCTTATGTAGCCAAGGTCCGATTGGGGTGCGGACTTTGGCCCTCTATGCATGTCGCAGAGGCGGATTTCGGTCGCCTCGGGCTTCGAGAGCCAGGCCCGCCCCGGCCTGCAGACGCAAGCCACTCCGAAGCAGCCCGTTAGCCACCAGAGGCGGTCGTAAAGGACGCGGCTGCCGTCAAGCCCAAAATCAAGCCGCGCCCGCTAGGTTGAGGCGATGGCTCAGCGAAGCGCCGGGATCGCGCTGTATCGCCGCACCGACAGCGGCCTCGAGGTCCTGCTCGTCCACCCGGGTGGCCCGATCTGGAGCCGCCGCGACCGGGGCACCTGGTCGATCCCCAAGGGCGAGTACGAGCCGGGGGAGGATCCGCTGGCTGCCGCCAAACGGGAATTCGGCGAGGAGCTTGGCGTGGCGCCCGCTGAGGGGCGACTCGATGATCTCGGGGAGGTGAGGCAGAAGTCGGGCAAGCTGGTGCAGGCGTGGGCGCTCGAGGGCGACCTCGACTCCGGCGCGATTCGCAGCAACACGTTCGAGCTCGAGTGGCCGCCGCGGTCGGGGCGGATCCAGCAGTTCCCCGAGGTCGATCGTGCGCAGTGGTTCACGTTGGCCGAGGCGCGAGAGAAGATCAACCCGGCCCAGGTCCCGTTGCTCGAGCGCCTTGAGGAACTCAGCGGATGAGCTCCACCGGGCGGATCAGCCCGACGGCTCACTACACCGGCTACGTGTGGGTTCGCAACGGGCTCTCGCACCCGGAGCTGGCGACGGTCGAGGGACGGGTGATGTTCGAGGCACTGCACCCGATGCTGATCGCGAGTCGCGCGCTCGGAGGCGCTTCGCTCGAGCCCTACCTGCTCGCCCGTCACCTCGCGATCGACGCCCTGCTCGAGCGCGCGATCGACGCCGGTGTGACGCAGGTGGTCGAGGTCGCGTGCGGGCTGTCGCCGCGCGGCTGGCGCTTCGCGGAGCGCTACGGCGAGCGGATCACCTACATCGAAGCCGACCTTCCGGCGATGGCGCAGCGCAAGCGCGAGGCGCTGTCGCGGATCGGCTCGCTCAGCGAGCACCATCGCGTCGAGGTCGTCGATGCGCTGCGCGAGGCGGGTCCCGAAAGCCTGTCCGCGCTCACCGACCGCCTCGATCCCGCGAGCGGGCTGGCGATCGTCACCGAGGGCCTGCTCGGGTACCTCGACGATCAGACGGTTGAGCGCATCTGGCGCCGGTTCGCGCACGCGCTCGCGCCGATGCGTCCCGGCCGTTACATCTCCGATCTGCACCTGGCCGGCGTCCAGACCGCCCAGGTGAGGGTGTTTCGCGTGCTGCTCTCGGCGTTCGTGCGCGGGCAGGTGCACCTCCACTTCGACGATGCCGAGCAGGCCAATGCGGCGCTGGTGGCGGCGGGATTCGCATCCGCGCAGATCCACCGCGCCGAGCAGCTCGCCCCGCAGGTTCGGGGCGCCGGGAGCGGCCTTGCGCATATACTTGAGGCATCAAGCGAATGATCTCGGTGACGATGTACAGCGACCCCGCGTGTCCGTGGGCGTATTCGGAGAGCCCCGCGTTGCGCGTGATCGAGTGGCGCTACGGCTCACAGCTCGACTGGCGGCTCGTGCTCGTGGGGCTGACCGAGGATGCGTCTCAATACGCCGCGCGCGGCTACACGCCGGTCCGCGGGGCGCTCGGCCAGCTGCGCTTCCGCGGGCGTTACGGGATGCCGTTCGCGCCGGCGCCAAAGCCGCGGTTGAGCGCCACAGCGCGCGCGTGCCGGGTGGTGATCGCTGCGCGGATCGAGCAACCTGGCAGCGAGTGGCGCGTGTTCCGCGCGCTCCAACTGGCGAACTTCACCAGGCCGATGCTGCTCGACGACGACGAGGACCTGACGCAGGCGCTGGCGGGACTGCCCGGCATCAACGCCGAGAGGGTTGTCGGGCGGATCGACGATCCCGAGGTCGTCGAGGCCTACCAGCACGACCGCGCCGAGACGCGGACCGCCGCCGGCTCGGCAGCCGAGCTACAGGGCAAGACCGCGACCACCGACGGCCCCGTGCGGTTCACGGCTCCGTCGCTCGTGTTCGCCAGCAACGGCACGCGGTTCGTGGCCGGCGGCTTTCAACCGGTCGAGGCGTACGACGTGCTGGTGACGAACCTCGATCCGACGCTGCACCGGCAGGCGCCGCCGGACACGCCGGCCCCGCTGCTGGAGCGTTTCCCGGACGGCCTCACGACGCAAGAGGTCGCGGCGTTGCTGACGCACGGCAACGACGCGCCGGATCGCGCCGGAGCCGAAGCGCAGTTGCTCGAGCTGCTCGCGACCGGGCACGCGGTGCGCGTGCCGCTGGGCGACGACGCCTTGTGGCAGCCCGCGGCCGCCGCATAGCTGCCGCCGCCGCAACTTAATTTCTCCGGGCGCCGTAAGAACTCGGCGCGCTCCCGGTTGAAGCCCCAGACGACCAAGTCCCTTCTAAGGAGGACGTTCACATGTCGCGGCTCTTCAACCGCCTTCATCTCATCTTTTCGCCGTCGATGGTGCTGTCGGCGATCGCAATCGTGCTGGCCGCCGGCGGCGGCGCCTACGCCGCCGCGGCCAGCTCGTCCAACCCGATCGCCGCGTGCGTGCATCACAAGGGGGGCGGCCTGTACCTCGCGCACAAGTGTGGGGGTCGCGACGGGCGCCTGCAGTGGAGCGTGACCGGACCGGCCGGCCCTCAGGGACCGCAGGGCCAGCCCGGGCCGATTGGCAAGACCGGTGACCCGGGGCCCGGCGCGATCGAGTACACCTACAACTCAACCGCGCCGGCGGCGACCGACCAAAATTCCCCGCTCGGGCCGGCGGGACCGTTTTCGCAGCTGACCGGGAGCTGCACGGTCTTCGGCGGGATCGTGGAGGTCACGCTCGGCGCGGCGAACCCGCTGATCGTCCGCTACGACGAGACGCGCCTGGATGAGACCAACGGCGGCGCTCTGAACACGTGGTTCACGAGCGGCATGCAGCCCGCGTCGCCATCCCCAGTGGATCTGGTGGGAGAAGCCAACACGACCAACATCGGCGACGGCTACAACCACACCACGATGACCGTGACCGACCCGGTCCACGGTCAGCTCGACGTCTACGAGCACGTCTCGCACGCGAACAACACCTGCCACATCTCCGTGATGTGGACCCCCGCGAGCTAGACCCGCTCGAGTCGCACCCGCAGCGACTCGAGTCCGTAGATCCCCGACGGCGTGCCGAACTCCGGCACGCCGTCGAGCTCGATGCGGCGCAGGCGCTCGGCCAGGAACGCGAGTCCCTCCTCGATCTCGGCGCGCGCCAGGTTGGCGCCCACGCAGTAGTGGATCCCGGCGCCGAACGTCAGCACGCGAGCCCGCGGGCGGTCGGCGGCGATGTCAAACACGTCGGGTTCCACGCCGTCGCGGTTGGCGTGCCAGGCCGAGATCAGCACGATCGAGTTAGGCGCGAAGGTCACCCCTCGGAACTCGACCTCGCTGACCGTGATGCGGGCCGTGAACGGGGTGATCGGCTCATACCGGACCGCCTCGTCGACTGCCGCCAGGGCCAGCCCGCGGGGATCGGAGCGCAGCAGCTCCCACTGACCGGGGTGTTCGGCCAGCAGCCTGACCGCGTGCGCGAGCTGGCTCTGGCTCGTGTCGACGCCGCCGACCAGGATGTTCAGGATCAGGTTGCGCAGCTCGTCGTCGCTGAGCCGGTCGCCCTCCTCCTCGGCGGCGATCAGCGCGGAGATCAGATCGTCTCCGGCCGCCGCGCGATGGTCGGCGATCAGCTCGTCCTCGTAGACATAGAACTCCGCGACGGCCTCCTCGATCAGCGCCCGCTGCTCGATCAGGCTCTGGGCGTCGAACTGGCGCTGGATCCAGTTCGACCAGTGGTGCAGCCGGGGTGCGTCGGCGTGCGGGGCGCCCATCACCTCGGCGATCACCAGCGACGGGTACGGCTTGGCGAACATCGGAGATGAACTCGCACCGGCCGTCGGCGGGAATCTCTGCGAGCAACTGCTCGAGGAAGGTCCGCATCGCGGGGCGGTAGCGATCGACGGCACGCGGCGACAGTGCCGGGTTGATCAGGTTACGCAACCGCCGATGGTCGTCGCCGTTGATGTTGATGATGTTGTTGACGATCTCCTCGTGCAGGGGTCCCGAAGAGATTCCGAACAGCTCGCCGATCGTGAGGCCCGGGAAGACGGCGTCCTTGGTGCGCAGGAAGAACTCGCCGGCCTCGCGATCGAGAACGGTGAACCCGAACGGATTCGCGGCCAGCCATCCGTCGTAGCTGCTCAGCCCCGCCATCGCCTCTCGGTAGCCGGCGCCGCTCAGCGTCGGGTCGGTGTGATCGAAGCTGGGGAGGTCGAGCTCGGTGGCGACCGGCATCCCCGCCTACCTGCAGATCCAGGGGTTGGTGGCGAGCTCACGCGCGACCGCCTCGGTCAGCGTGAGCGTCTGTGCGACGGTCGTGTAGTCGACGTTCTCGGGCGTGTCGGTCATCTGGTGGTAGTTGGACAGCGCCTTGTAGCGGTTCATCGAGGTGATCGTCGTGGTCGGGTAGCCGGCCCGGCTCGGAATCACGGCGTCGGTGGAGTTGCGTGAGCGCATGCCCCGGCGCAGCGGTGCACCGGCGCGCTCGGCGGCCCGGCCGACGAGGTCGCGGAACGAGCGGTCGTGGTAGTCCTCCATCACCAGCGGGCCCTCGCCCTCGAGCAGGATCAGCTTCGGCGAGCCGACCGTGTCGAGGTTCAGGAACCAGGTCCGTTCGCGATCGAGCTCGGGAAAATGTCGTCTGGCAAAGCCGTGGATGCCGCCCTGCAGGACCTCTTCGGCGCCGCAGGAGACGAGCAGTACGCGCAGGCCGGGGATCGGCCGGGCGCGCAGCCGCTCGGCGAGCGCGACCTGGACGGCGACCGCTGTCAGGTTGTCGTTGGCTCCGGGCGCGACCGGACGGGTGTGGACGTCGGCCAGCACCGCCGCGCCGAGCAGTGAGCCGGCGGTCCCGATGCGGAGCAGATCCCGGCGGCCGCCCGCGGCGCCGAGCGCGATCAGGGTCGGCGCCGAGAGCAACGCCCACCACAGCGGCAGTGAGGTGTCGATCCGCTCGATGATCCCCGGGAACCGCTCTCCCAGCCACGCCTGCACACGCTCGTCGAAGATCAGCCCGGTCGGCGCGGCGTCGTGGTGGGCGAGGACGACGAGCGTCCGCTCGGCCTGCTCGTGGCCGCAGCGGGCGACCACGTTCCAAGTCGTCTTCGGCCTCGCGGTCGCGCGCCGGTACAGGCGGGGGCCGTTGGAGACGTCATCGGCGATCGCCGCGGCGATCAGCGCGGCAGCGGCTCCGGCCGGCCTGCGCCACCGGCGCGAGTGGGCAGCGAGACCGGCGCCGACGCCCGCCGCCGCGAGCGTCCCGATCACGCGTGCGTAACCGTCGAGGAACTCCTCCTCGTCGACCGTCGCCGCGCACCCGGCGTCTTGCAGGCGCGTGCGGATCCAGCGCGCGGCGCGCTCCTCTCCGTGCGAGCCGGCGCGGCGCTCGAGCGGCGCGAGCGCGTCGATCACTTCCCGGAACGTCGCGTGGTCGTTCGGGCTTCCAGCCGTGGAGATCGTCGCGGTCAAGGCCCGGATGGTAGGCGGATCGAGAGCCACTCGGCGGCGCGCGGGATGTCGGCAGGGTCGATCTGGTGGCCGAAGTCGGACTCGCGGTAATCGACCTCGAGCCCGGCCGGCTCGAGCAGGTCGCGGGCGATGCGCGCGAATTCGACACTGATCACCGGGTCGCGGCGTCCGTGTGCGATCAGGACGCCGGTGCCGGCTCTGCCCGCCAGCTCGGGCTGCCATCCGTCGACGGTCGGGATGAAGCCCGACAGCGCGAGGATCCCGGCGGGCGCGGGCCGGTCCGGCCCCAGTCCGAGCGCGTAGCTCATCACGGTCCCCATCGAGAAGCCGCCGAGGACCGTGCGGTCCGGCGTCAGTCCGGTCGTTTCGAACAGCTGATCGTGAAGCGCGGCCAGTTGCTGGTAGGCGGCGGTGAAGGTGACGGGCTCGGGATATCCGACGCGTGGCACCCGGTACCAGTGGTAGCCGGGAGAGCCGGGCAGCTGCAGCGGCGCTCGCGGCATGACCACGTACAGCCTGCGGTCCGGGTCGAGCACGTCGGCGAGCGGCAACAGGTCCTGCTCGCTGGTGCCGCGGCCGTGATGGAGGACGAGCAGACCCTCGGGGTCACCGGCGGAAGGCCGTTCGATCGTCGGCAGCATCAGCCGAGGTAGCTGACGACATCGGTCGGGGGCAGGCGCTCCGGCGGAGCCTTCTCCTGGCGCGGCCAGCCGAGATGGATCAGCGCTACGAACCGCTCATCGGCCGGGATGCCGAGCGCCGCGCGCCCCTCGTCGGTCCGCAGCACGCCGGGCGTGCGCCAGTAGCCGGCCAGGCCGCGGCCGTGAGCGGCGAGCAGGACGGCGTAGGTCGCGCAGGCGGTCGCGCACAGGTCCTCCTCGTCCTGAACCGGGTCCTCCGAGCGGGCGGCGGTAACTGCGACCAGGGTCGGCGCGCGGTCGAGTTTGCTCGCGGCCTCCGGGCCGGCCGCGTCCTTGAGCTTGCGCAGCGATTCCGGGCCGAGCACGCGGAACCGCCACGGGTTGGTCAGGTGGTGATTCGGTGCCCATCGCGCCAGAGCGAGCAGCTCGTCGAGCAGCGGGCGCGGGACCGGGTCGGCCGCGAACGCCTTGTGCGTGCGGCGGCTCTGGATCGCTTGCTCGACGTCCATGTCCTGAAACGGTACCCGTCGCCCTTGACTCCAACGTGACGTGAGGCTCTACGGTCAAGGGTATGAGAACCGTTGGTCAAGTCTCAGAGCTCGCGGGCGTGACGGTGCGCGCCCTGCACCATTACGACGAGATCGGCCTGCTGTCGCCAAGCGGCCGCTCCGACGCCGGCTACCGGCTGTATTCCTACGAGGACCTGATCCGCCTCCAGGAGATCCTCGTGTGGCGCCGGCTCGGGTTCTCACTGACGGAGATCGCCGCGCTGCTCGACGACCCGTCCTACGACCGCAGCGAAGCGCTGCGGCGCCAGCGCTTGCTGGTGGAGCGCGAGGCGGAGCGTCTCGGCGCGATCCAGCGTGCCCTGGATGCCGCGGTCGCGGCACACGTAAACGGAACCCGACTGAAGGAGACGACGATGTTCGAGGGGTTCGACAACAGCCAGTACAAAGACGAGGTGCGCGAGCGGTGGGGTGACACCGACGCCTACCGGGAGTCGACCCGGCGGGCGGCCGGCTATGGCGAGCCCGAGTGGCGGGCGATCCGGACCGAGAGCGAGGAGATCGTGCGCGGATTCGCCTCGCTTATGGCGGCCGGCGAGCCGGCGGCGGGAGCCGCCGCGCGGGCGGTGGCCGAGCGCCATCGTCAGCACGATCTCGCGCTGGTTCTATCCGTGCTCGCCGCAGATGCACCGCGGGCTCGGGGAGATGTACGTCGCCGACGAGCGGTTTGCGCGCAACTACGATCAGGTCGCCGAGGGGCTGGCCGACTACATGCGCGCGGCGATCGCGGCCAACGCCGACGCGGTCAGTAGCCGGCCGTAGGTGGGTGGGGCGGGGCGGGGGGCGGGACGGTCGGGCGGGGCGGTCGGGCGGGGCGGTCGGGTCGGGGTGCCGCGGGGCGCCGGGGCGGGGGGCCGGGGCGGGGCGCCGGGGCGGGGCGGTCGGGCGGGCCGCGGGGGCGGGACGGCCGAAATCCGCTTCCGCGAGCATGCATAACGCCCCAAAGTCCACGCCCGCGGCCGACCTTGGTTACATAAGCATGCCCCACATGCTTATGTAGCCAAGGACCGGTAGGCGTGCGCGATTTGTCCCTGTATGCAGGCGAAATTGTCAGATTGCTGACACCATCGGGTCCGGCGAAACCCTCACCCGCGCTGTTCCCCGGGCGGACCGCACCGCTTGCCACCGCGACGGCCTGCGCGGCACCGCCGCGGGCCTGATCTGGCCTGCGCCGCGGACCCAATCCCGCCCGCACGGGGCGGGTTGGGCGGGCGTTCTACCCTGTCCGATCGATGGAAGACGATTTCCAAGCCGCTTTCTGGGCAGCCAAGCGTGCGATCGCGACCGCCAGCGAGGCCGCGTTCGGTCGCCACGGGGTACGAGCCGGCCAGCAGTACATCCTGACCGCGCTTTGGGAGCGGGACGGCCAGACACCGGGAGAGCTGGCGAAGCGCTTCGGCCTTGCGACGCCGACGGTGACCAGGACCGCGATGCGGATGGAGTCGGCCGGGCTGCTGAAGCGCCAGCCTGACGAACGCGACGGACGGCTGGTGCGCCTGCGCCTGACGCCCCAGGCGAAGCGACTGAGGCGCGCGGTCGATCGAGAGATGCGGGAGCTCAATGACCGAGCGCTCGCGTCGCTCGGGCCTGCCGAGCGACGCGAGTTGGTCCGTCAGCTGGTCGCGATCCGAGACAACCTCACGTCCTGATTCTCGGCGGCGCCGAGGATCTGCGGCACCTTCTCGGGACCCGCCGCCTGGGGAGCAGATCGGGTGCCTCGTCGAACGTGACGGTCGCGAACGCCGTGCGGCTGTCGATGGAGATCGCGCGTCTTAGCCGGCGCAAACGGGCTGATGACTCCCGACACATGCGAGAGATGAGCGACCTCAGCGAGCACGGGCCTGTCCGGGACTCGAGGGGGTCGGTTCAGCATTCGCGTCACGCCGGTGGGGCTGGTGCGCCAAGCGAGCTCGTTCGTTCCCTGGATTCACGAGCGTGGGTGCGGTGGCGCTGATCGGATGCCGGCCCCGGTCGTGCGCCGCCGCGCGCGGGTGATCAGGCGCCACGCCAGCACCGGCGGTCCGAGCACGAGCGCCGCGGCGAGGCCGAGCACCAACGCCGGCAGCACCAGCAGGGCAGCGACCAGGCCGACCAGCGCGAGCGTCGGGAGCAGGCCGGGAATCAGCGCTGACAGCTGTGTCAGCAGCAGGGCCGTGCCGGCACCGGCGTGGATGGAGTGGGTCGAGATGTCGGAGTGCGATGGTGAGGGCGAAGCCGAAGCCATCACTTCACCGCCGAGCGCGAGAAGACGCGGATCGAGATCGCGGTCAGTGCGACCGCATACAGCGCGACCACCGCGACGCTCAGCCACGCCTCGGTCGTGACATTGCTGATCCCCCAGATGTCGTGCAGTCCCTTGCCGCTCGGGTCGATGAAGCCATAGCGCATCAGCGCGAGCGCGTGCGTGAGCGGCATCACCTTGGCGATCGCCGTCAGCGCTCCGGGCATTGCGCTGATCGGGAACAGCGCGCCGGCGAAGAAGAACGGCAGGATCGCCAGCACCGGTGTCGCGCCGACATAGTCCTCCTGCTTGGTGACGCGGCTGGCGAGAGTCTCCGCGAGGCCGTACATGAACACCGTGAACAGCAGCGCCGCGGCCACGAACCAGGCCACGCCGGCCGTGGTGATGTGGAACACGCCCCCGCGGATCGCCGACAGGCCGACGACGACAAAGACCTGAAGCGCTGCGAGCACTAGCGCCACGGCGAGGTTGCCGAGCACCAGATAGGCGCGAGAGACGGGCGCCGCGAGCAGTTCGCGCTGGGCGCCGCTGTGGCGGTCGACCAGCACGCTCAGGCCGGCGAAGATGCAGCTGAGCGGAATCACGAGGCCGACGGCGCCCACGCCGACGAACGAGGTGTAGTCGATGTGCGAGTGCAGGCCGCCGGTCGCCTTCTTCAGCGCGGGCGCGAGGATCAGCGCGAGCAGCGCCGGGCCGACCAGCGGCACCGCGATCTGGCGTGGCGTGCGGGAGGTCAACCGTGCCCGCCGGCGTGCGAGCGTCAGCAGTGCACTCGCGGGACGCGTGCGGTGGGGCTGGGGGAGAGGGATTACTGCTGCTTCTGAAGCCGTGGTGGCCATGTCAGTGCTCCTGAGGTTGCGTTGGTGGCTTGTCAGACAGCGCCGTCGCCGATCCGAGCGCCGGTCAGCTGTAGGTAGACGTCGTCGAGCGTCGGGACGCGGGTCGTGATCTCCGATGCGCGCAGACGCTCGGCGTCGATTGCTGCGACTGCCTCGGAGAGGAGGTGGTCGTGGAGGGGAACGGTGACCCGGGCGCCGATCGCAAACGCGTCGGTACCGGCGACTGCGCGGTCGCGCAGGGCTGCGAGCGCACCGGCGGGACTGCCCTCGACCCGGAACTCGAGGATCTCCCTGCCGAGCCCGGCGAGCAGCTTGCGAGGATCTTCGAGCGCGACGATCTCGCCTTGATGGATGATCGCGACGCGGTCGCAGAGTCTCTGGGCCTCGTCGAGGTAGTGGGTGGTGATCAGGATCGTCACGTCTTCACGCGCGCGCAGCCCGGCGATCACGTCGAGCAGCTCGTGGCGGATACGCGGATCAAGGCCGACGGTTGGCTCATCGAGGAACAGGACCCGGGGCGTCGAGACGAGCGCGCGGGCGATCTCGAGCCGGCGTCGCTCGCCGCCGCTGTAGCTGCCGACTGTCCGCCCGACCAAATCGGAGAGCCCGAGCGCGCCGACGAGCTCGTCTGTCCGTCGCCGCGCGCGCGCCGGCGGAACGCCCCACAAGCGCGCGTGGAGATCGAGGTTCTCCTGGCCCGTCAGCCCGGCGTCGACGACCGGCTCCTGGAACACGACGCTGCTCACGCCGCGCGCCAGGAGCGGCTGCTTCGCGACGTCGTATCCGGCCAGGCGGGCGCGGCCGCTGGTCGGCACGATCGTCGTCGTCAGCATTCCGACGGTCGTCGACTTACCGGCGCCGTTCGGGCCGAGCAGCCCGAAGACTTCCCCGGTGGCGACCTCGAAGTCGATCCCCTTGACGGCTTCGACGCCGCCGGGATACGTCTTGCGCAGGCCGATCGCCTCGACGGCGGGGGCCGTAGCCCCGGCTCGATCGTCGCCCGCCACCGCGGCCAGAACATCGACTTGGTCTGTAGTGCTCATCGTGAATCGGTCTCCCTGCTGGAGGGTGTGTGGTGGTGATGCCGGAATTACGTGACAATACCATAACGTAACGCTACAATACAGCATCGTAATGGAGTCGTTACCACCGAACCGATTCGAACCGCCGTTTGCGAGACTTGGCGCCGTGCCGGCTCCGCGCGCCCAGCCCGACGAGGACTCGGCTTCCGCCCGCGGCGCCGGGCGGCCTCTCGACGAGAACGTCGACCAGGCGATCCTCAATGCGGCCTGGCGGCTGCTGTTGGATGAGGGCTACGGGCGCATGTCGATCGCCCGGGTTGCCGAGGTCGCCCGGGTCGGACGGCCGGCGATCTACCGGCGCTACAAGGACAAGTCAGAGCTCGTCGCGGCGGTGCTCGCCGATAAGGCGTCGCGCGTGAGGCCGATCGACACCGGCAGTGCGCGCGGCGACCTGGTGGCGCACCTGGAGTTGGCCCAGCGCGCGTTTCAGGTCACGCTGGCGGGCACGCTGCTGGTCGACGGCGACAAGCATCCGGAGATCCTCGAGCACTTCCGCAACGGCATGCTGATCCCGCGGGTGGAGGAGATCAGCGCCGCGCTTCAACGGGGAAAGGAGCGCGGAGAGGTACGTCCTGAGCTCGACGACATGCTCGCCGTGCATGCGCTGATGGGCAGCTTCATGTTCTACAACCTGGCTCACGGCCGTCCGCCGAAGGGGTGGGCCGAGCGGGTCGTGGACACGCTCTGGCCGGGGTTCTCGGCGTAAGCTGAACGATCGGTATGGCGATCCCGATGCCCGAGGATGTGCGCGCGCTGCTCGGCGCACCGAACTACGTTCACCTCTCGACGTTGCGCGCCGACGGATCGCCGCGCAATTGGGTGGTGTGGGTCGGGCTCGAGGGCGATCTGATCCTGATTTGCACCGGCAGGGGAACCTGGAAGGCCAAGGACATGCTGCGCGACCCGCGGGTGGCGATGTCGGTGACCGACGGCGCCAACCCGTATCGGATGGCGGCCGTCCAGGGGCGGGTCGTCGAGGTCCGACCCGACGAGGATTGCCGCTACATGGACCCGATCTCGTTCAAGTACACCAACGAGCCATTTCCCGTGCGAGGTCCCGGCCGTGTCTGCTTCGCGATCGCCGTCGAGAAGGCCGCCCAGCGGACGCTCTCGTTCCAGCACAATCCGGGCTGACGGTCCCGTTCCGCGGCCGGGCAGGGCCTGCCCCCGGGTAGCTGCGCCGCGACGGCTGTCGGTAGCTGGAGCCGCTACGTCTGCGGGTCGCGGGACCAGTACGTCTGTGGGTCATGGGACCGGCGCGGTGTGAGGGTCGTGGGACCGGCGCGGTGTGCGGGTCGTGGGACCGGCGCGGTGGGTGGGTCGTGGGACCGGCGCGGTCTGCGGGTCGTGGGACCGGTGCGGACTGGGGTAGTGGGACCCGGTACGGTCTGGCGCGACCGTGAGCGCGACGAGTGGGGAATCCGCGGCTCTGGAGCCAAGCGAGCAGGCTGCCCGGGCAGACGCAGGGTCTGCGGCGCCGGGTGAGGCTCCCGCCGCGCAAGCGCCGCGCCCCCCATCGACACTCGCGATCCGGGCGATCGCGTTCGTCGTCGGCGCAGCCAGCCTCGGCGCCGAGATCTCCGCCGCACGGCTGCTGGCGCCGTACTTCGGTGCCTCCACGATCATCTGGGCGAACACGATCGCCACCGTTCTGGTCGCGCTGTCGATCGGCTACGCGATCGGCGGGCGGGTGGCTGACCGGCGCAATGATCTCCGTGGACTGTGCGCGATCGTGCTTGTGGCGGCCGCGCTGCTGGCGCTCGTGCCGTTCATCGCCAACCCGTTCCTGTCGCTGTCGGTCAAGGCCCTCGGGGCGCTGTCCGTCGGTGGCTTTCTCGGTTCGCTCGCCGCGGTGCTGGTGCTGGTAGCGGTCCCGGTGATGCTGCTCGGGACCGTCGCGCCGTACGCCAACCGGCTGGCCGTCGGGCGCGTGGCCGAGACCGGAACGGTCACCGGAGGTCTGTACGCGATCTCGACCGCCGGGTCGCTCATGGGGACGTTCGCGTCGGCGCTGCTGCTGATCCCGTTGATCGGGACCCACCGTACATTCCTCGTGTTCGCGCTCGCGCTCGCGCTTGTCGCTGCCGCCGGGCTCGGGCGGCGGTTTCTGCTCGTGCCGGCCGCGATCGCCGCGCTGCTCGCGGTGCCACCCGCATCGGTCGGCGCGGATGTGTCGGGGGCGAAGGTGATCTTCGAGACCGAGACGCAATACCAGTACGCGCGCGTGCTCCAGTTCGCTGACGGGGTGCGGTGGCTGCAGCTCAACGAGGGCGTCGCGATCCACTCGATCTACAACCCACG
This sequence comes from uncultured Solirubrobacterales bacterium, assembly GCA_963769695.1. Classification (GTDB taxonomy): domain Bacteria; phylum Actinomycetota; class Thermoleophilia; order Solirubrobacterales; family Solirubrobacteraceae; genus Palsa-465. The sequence goes on from CAVYMX010000009.1 coordinate 717,586, forward strand.
GAGCTATCTGGTCGGTGGCTACTGGGACGACTTCCTCGTCCTGCCGCTCGCGTCGGGCCGCGGCGTGCCTGGCCGGATCGCGATTCTCGGCGATGCCGCCGGCACCGTGGCCCGCGCCTACGGTCACTACTTCCCCTCGACGCGAGTCGACGCTGTCGAGCTCGACGGCGAGCTGAACACGATCGGCAAGCGGTACTTCGACCTGCGCGGCCCGCGACTGCATCTATACACGGCCGATGCGAGGCCCTGGCTGGCGGCGAGCACCGCGCACTACGACGCGATCTTCCTCGATGCCTACCGCCAGCCGTACATTCCCTTCTACCTGCTCACGCACGAGTTCTTCGCCTCCGTCCGGGCGCACCTGAATCGGGGCGGGGTGGTGATCGTCAACGTCGGCCATCTCCCGGGATCGAACGCGCTGGAGAAGGTCGTCTCCGCGACGCTGCGGTCTGTGTTCCCCGACGTGGCGCGCGATCCGGTGAACGGGACCAACTCACTTGTGCTGGCCAGTACCGAACCGCTGTCGGGCGCGCGGATCCCGGAGCGGGACCGATCGCTGCCGCCGCAGCTCCAGGATCTGGGCGCGGTCGTCTCCGGGCGGCTGACGAGTGCGCTGCCGGGCGGGTCGGTCTACACCGACGATCGTGCCCCGGTTGAGTGGCTCACCGACCTCTCGATCCTGAAGTATGCGACGGGGCAGCGCTAGCTCGGGCCACGCGGTCGACTCCAGGCGCTGCCTGAGCGGGCGACGCGGTCGACTCCAGGCGCTGCCTGAGCGGGCGAAATGCTCTGTCAATCCGCTGCGGCGACATGCTTTCAGGCCCAAAGTCCACGCGCCCAAGCCACCTTGGCTACATATGCATGCCCCGCATGCACAATTGACCAAGGTCCAGCAGCGGCGCGCGTTTTGTGCCTTTATGCAGCCGAAATTGTCAGATCCCTGACACCATCCGGCCCGGCCGCACCCTCCGCCGGCGCCGTTCCCCGACGAACCGCACTCCCACCCGCCCCGCGCGGCACAGTCACCCGCGGCCTATCGGGCCGCCCCGAGGGGGAAGGCCCGACACGGCAGCGCTCGCAGGGCGCCGGCGCCAAAGCGATCACTGCAGGCGCTTAACTTAACCCGCCAGGATCGCTCCCGTCCGGGGCATCGCTAACCTCGACCTGCGTGATTAGGACGCGGGACGGTGCCAACCAGACGCAGGCGCGCGCGGTCGCGGTCAGCGATCTGGTCAAGCGCTATCCGAAGTCGCCCGTGAACGCGGTCGATGGGATTTCGTTTGCCGTCTCACCGGGTGAGGTGTTCGGTCTGCTTGGCCCGAACGGTGCCGGCAAGACGACGACGGTCGGAATGCTGACCACGCGCGTGCGGCCGACCAGCGGGCAGGCGTTCGTCGGGCGGGGTCGACGTCGTGTCGAATCCCGGTCGGCGCGCGCGCCCGGCTGGCGGTGGTGCCGCAGCGGAGCAATCTTGACCGCTCGATCTCGGTCCGCAGGAACCTCACCTTCCATGCCGCGTATCACGGCGTGCCGGCGGCTGAGGCGCAGACGCGGGCCGAAGAGCTGCTCGAGCAGTTCGGGTTGCGCGAGCGCGGCGACATCAAGCCGGATCTGTTCTCAGGCGGGCAGTCACAGCGGATGATGATCGCCCGGGCGCTGATGCACGAGCCGCAGGTGTCTGTTCCTCGACGAGCCGTCGACCGGACTCGACCCGGCCGCGCGGCTGTTCCTGTGGGACCGGCTGCGGGAGCTGCGCGATCGGGGCGTCACGCTGATTCTGACCACGCACGACATGCACGAGGCCGCGACGCTGGCGGACCGGGTCGGGATCATGGACCACGGCAAGCTGCTCGCGCTCGACACGCCCGAGGCGCTGATGCGCTCGCTGTCCGGAAGCTCGACGCTCGAGCTGAGCACCCAGGCGCCGCAACGGCCATACCCGGCGACCAGCTGCTCGCGGCGTTCAGGCAGCTGCCGGACGTGGAGAGCGTCGAGCCGGTCCAGCGAGCAGGCGCCGGATGGGCAGGCGGCTGAGCTGCGCGTGCGGCTGTACGTCTCCGGCGAGGCGCCGCCGCTGGTGGCTCCGGCCGCGGCGCTGCTGGCCGAGCGCGGGCCTGACCCTCAACGGCGTGGAGCTGGGCGCGCCGACATTGGAGGACGTGTTCATCCATCTCACTGGGAGGACGCTGCGATGAGCGCCGTCGCCGCACCGCACCAGCGCCCGCTCCGCCACCCGCAGCCACGCGAGCGCCGGCCGTCTCCCAGGCCAGGGTGTTCTTCGCCGTGCTGCGGCGTGACGTGTACGTGACCTGGTCCGAGCTGCCGGTCTTCCTCGCGCAGGTGATCCTGCAGCCGCTGTTCCTGCTGTTCGTGTTCGGCAAGGTGCTCGGCTCGCTCGGTTACACGACCAATGGCTATTCGAACTTGCTGTTTCCGGGCCTGCTCGCGCTGACGGCGGTGATCACCGGCATGCAGACGCTCGCGTTCCCGCTCGTGGTCGAGTTCGGCTGGACGAAGGAGATCGAGGATCGCCTGCTGGCGCCGATGGCGACCGGCCTGGTGGCAGCCGAGAAGGTGCTGTTCGCGGCGATGCGGGCGATGATCGCGACCGCGATCATGATCCCGGTCGGGATCCTCGTGCTCGGCTCGATCCCGTGGCGCTGGAGCGGCGTGCCGCTGCTCGTTCTCACGCTCGTGCTCGGCAGCCTGCTCGGTGCCGGGCTGGGCCTTGTGATGGGCACGCTCGTCAGCCCGAACCGGATCAACATCGTCTTCTCACTCGTGTTCACGCCGCTGTTGTTCACCGGATGCAGCCAGTACCCGTGGCCATCGCTGAGCCGGCTCGAGTGGTTCCAGGTCGTGACCGCCGCGAACCCGATGACCTACGTCAGCGAGTCGATGCGCGCGGCACTGGTGCCGACCGTCCCGCACATCACGCCGTGGGTCTGCCTGGTCGTACTGGTCGGCTCGTTGGGGGTGCTGATGGCGGTCGGGGTTCGCGGCTTCTACCGGCGCGCGATCGACTGAGCGCTCGAGGTCCGACGTGAGAACGTCGGCGCCGATGGTGGCCGGCGCTGCACGACTCGCACACCCGTGCGCGGCGCGAGCGTGATCGCGCGGAACTGGACCCTCTCGGGCTCGGGATCCGCCGGCACCAGCGCCGTTCGCTCGAGGATCCGGCGCAACACGATCCGCATCTCCATCAGCGCGAAGCTCGCGCCCAGACACCGCCGCGTGCCCCCGCCGAACGGGATCCAGGTGTAGGTGTCCGGCGGGTTTTCGCCGAGGAATCGTTCCGGGCGGAACTCCTTGGGCTGGGGGTAGAGGTCGGGCCGGCGGTGGATCATCCGGATCGATGGGTTGATCTCGTATCCGGGCGGAATCGTGTAGGCGCCCAGCCGGAAGTGGTCGCCCCGTACGACGCGCCCGACGCCCGGGATCACCGGCCGCACCCGTAGCGCCTCCTTGACGACGGCGTCCAGGTAGCGATCATCGCCGGAGCGGGCCCGCTCGAGCACGCGGGCGGATCGGAGCACCAGGTCAAACGTCCACGCAAGTCCGGTGGCGGTGGTCTCGTGCCCGGCGAGCAGGAGCGTCAGCAGCTCGTCGCGGACTTCGCGATCGGTTAGGCGCTCACCCGCTTCGTCCTGCGCCAGCAGGAGCGAGGAGAACACGTCGTCTCGCTCCTCGAGCTCCGGATCGGAGCGACGGCGGCCGATCTCGGCATACAGCAGCTCATCGACTGCTCGCCGCGTAGCCTCGAAGCGCTGCGCGCCCTTGCGATTCCCGGTCAGCCGGCCCAGCAGCATCATCAGCGGCAGCCCTCGCGGGCTCGCCAGCGGCTCGACCATGTCCCGTAGCCGGCGGCGGAGCTCGTCCTCCTCAGGCCCCGGTTGGAAGCCGAACACCACCCGCACGATCACGCGCAGGGTGAGCGACTGCATGCTGGGAAACAGCGCGAACGGGGGTCCGACCGGCCACGAGTCGATCTCGATGTCGGTGCACTCGCGGATCGACTCGGCGTACGTCTGCAGCCGCTGGCCGTGGAACGGTGCCAGCATCAAGCGCCGGTGGCGCAGATGCTCGGAGCCGTCGAGCAGCAGAACTGAGCGCTCGCCGAGCACCGGCCCGAGGAGCGCGTTCGCCTCGCCCGCACGTAGCTGATCGGCCGGTCCCTGAAACACCTCCCTGACCAGTGCCGGATCGAACAGGATCACGAAGTGGGGATCGAACAGCGTGCTGAAGCGGACCACGCCGCCGTAGCGCCGACGGCACGCTTCAAGGAACCTGGGACCGGCGAAGATGAAGCCGGCAGTCTGAAGGACGCGGGGTAGCCGGGGCCCGGGGGGGAGAGGAGCAGTCGGCGCAATCACGGCAGCATCGATGGTCGCATACCGAGACCGCCGGCATCGACAGCCCCCTTAACACGACATCCTCACAGTATTTACGGTCCGCTTAGCGCAAAATGGAGGCTTGCGGTTTCCCGCGTCTACTGACGGCCGGCGGGTTACTGGAGTCACAGCAGGCGCATGCGGGAAAGCTTTCTGATCTTTGGGAGTCCCCTGATCGGCGAGGAGGAGATCGCCGAGGTCGTCGACTCCCTGCGCTCGGGGTGGGTGGGGACCGGGCCCAAGGTGCAGCGGTTCGAGACGATGCTGGCGGAGTACGTCGACGCCCCCTACTGCCGGTGCGTGTCCTCATGCACCGCCGCGCTGATCCTCGCGATGCAGGTGCTGGGCATCAAACCGGGAGATGAGGTGCTGGTCCCGGCGATGACGTTCGTTGCATCCGCCAACGCGATCGAGCACGCTGGCGCCACGCCCGTGTTCGTCGATTCGGTGGACGAGACGGGGCTGCTGGATCTGGACGCCGCCGAGGCGGCGATCACCCCGCGCACGCGGGCGATCATGCCTGTCCACTTCGCCGGCCGTCCAGTCGATATGGACCGACTGGCCGACCTACGCGATCGCCACGGACTGCTCGTGGTCGAGGATGCCGCGCACGCGATCGGCGCGGAGTGGCACGGGCGGCGGATCGGCGCGTTCGGAAACCTGACCGCGTTCTCCTTCTACGTGACCAAGAACATCTCGACGATCGAGGGCGGTGCGCTCGTTACCGAGGATCCGGAAATCGCGGCCGAGGTCGAGCGGCTGGCGCTGCACGGCCTGAGCCTGGGCGCGTGGCAACGGTTCTCGGACACGGGATTTCGGCACTACGAGGTGGTCCGCCCCGGCTTCAAATACAACCTGACCGACGTCCAGGCGGCGCTCGGGTTGCACCAGCTGCCGCAGCTCGACGGCTGGATCGAGCGCCGGGCCGAGTTGTGGGATCGCTACGACGAACTGCTCGATGGGTTGCCGCTGGCGACACCGGCGCCACCGGAGCCGAACACCGTGCACGCGCGCCACCTCTATCAGGTCCTCGTCGCACCCGAGGCGCCGCTCACGCGCGATCAGCTCCTCGATCGTCTGGTCGCCCTGAACATCGGTACCGGCGTGCACTATCGGGGCGTGCACCTGCACCCGTTCTATCGCGACAAGTACAGCCTCGCGGCGGCCCGGTTCCCCGTCGCGAGCATGATCTCCGAACGCACCCTCAGCCTGCCGCTGAGCCCGAAGGTGACAGACGCCGACCAGGACGATGTCGTCACAGCCTTAACAGAGCTCCTACGGTGCTGAGTCCCTGCGTACGCATACAATTCGCCGCCCTGGGGAGTCAGGTCGGGTGGGCGCGCACGGGCGCGCTTGACTGCGGCTGCCGGGGACGAGATCGACACGCACCATGAGCACGTCGGAATATCCCGCTGAACCTCTGGGCGGCACTCGGGTGCCGCGCCTGCGCGCGCTGGCCTCGGTCCGGGAGATCCCCGCCGATGTGTGGGCCGTCGGGGTTCTGTTCGTGCTCGCCGCGGTGCTCCGGTTCGCCACGATCCGCAGCCAGAGCTACTGGGCCGACGAGTCGCTGACCGCCTACGAGGCGGGGCTGCCATTCGGCTCGATGGTCAACACGATTGTCCACCTCGAGACGACCCCGCCGCTCTACTTTCTGCTCGTCTGGGTGTGGGCGAAGGTGTGGGGCACCAGCGAGCTCGCGCTGCGGTCGATCTCCGCCTTGGCCGGTCTGGCGCTCGTGCCGATCGCCTACCTGACGGCGCGCGAGCTGATCTCGCGCTGGGCGGGCGTGATCGCCGCCGCGTTCGTGGCCTTCAACCCGTTCATGATCTGGTATTCACAGGAAGCGCGCGCATACATGTTGCTCGCGGCGCTGTGCGGCGCGTCGCTGCTGTGGTTCGCGCGGGCACTGAAGGATCCCTCGAGTCGCTCGCTGAAGTGGTGGGCGATCGTCTCCTCGCTCGCGGTGATGACCCACTTCTTCGCGGGATTCGTGATCGCCCCCGAGGCCCTCTGGCTGCTGTGGGTTCATCGTTCGCGCGCGGTCGCGGTCGCGGCCGCGTTCGTGGCGGCGGCGCAGCTCGCGATGCTCCCGTTCGCGTTGATCGACGCGGGCCACGGCGTCTACTGGATCGCGCTGACGCCGAAGTACTTCAGGATCGGACAGGTCCCGCTCGAGTTCGGCGTCAACACGCTCTACCGTCAGTACACCCCGACCGAGGGCCTGGTCGTCGGCGGGCTTGTGCTCGCGCTCGCCGTCGCGCTGCTCGCGATCGGCGGGGACCGGAGCTTCCGGCGCGGCGCGGCGCTGTGCGGCGCAATCGCAGCCTTTGGCGTACTGGTACCGCTCGCGCTCAGCTACGTGGGTCAGGATTACTTCCTCGCGAGGAACATGATTGCGGCCTGGCTTCCGCTGTCGATCGTGATCGCCGCCGGGTGCGCGGTTCCGCGCACGCGAGTGGTCGGCGGCCTGCTCGCGGTGGCGCTGCTCGCGCTATTCGTCTTCGCGCAGGTGAGAACCCAGAGCGACCAATACCTGCAGCGGCCCGCGTGGCGTCAGCTTGCCCACGTGATCGGCGCTGCGCCCGTCCCGCGTGCGGTCCTGGTCGCCGGCGGCACGACGGCCGATCCGCTGCGGCTCTACTTGCCGCGCGTGAGTTGGGCTCAGCCGGCCTCGCACTGGGCGTGGATCGACGAGATCGACCTCGTCGGATCCCGTCGCAGGCAGACCCTGCTCGCGACCGGGCCGACCTCGCAGGCCGTCGCGGACGGACGGCTGCCGCCGCCCAACGGGGTCGCGCTGCCGCGGTCCAAGGCGCCGCGCGGAACGAGTCTGCTGGCCCGGTTCAGCTACGACGACTGGGTCGTCGCGCGATTCCGGCTGCATCATCGGATCTGGGCCGACACGCTCACCCTGCAGGCGCTGGCACACCGGTTCTTCCGCCGCACGCCGACCGCGATGCTCGTGATGCTCCAACCTCGGAGTGCCACCGGCACGAGGCCGCACGACCACCGGGCGATCGGTAGCTGATGGGTCCGCAGTCCGCAGGCGGCGAGCGCCCTGGAATCGAGTTGAGCGTGGTCGTCCCGGTCTACGGGTGCGCCGATTGCCTGCTGGCGCTGCACGACCGGCTGACGACCAGCGTCTCGCAGATCACCGATCGCTACGAGCTCGTAATGGTCGATGACCGCAGCGTCGATGACGGCTGGGCGGTGCTCCAGCGGCTGGCCGCCAGGGACAACCACGTGCGGGCGTTTCGCCTCAGTCGCAACTTCGGCCAGGACGCCGCGATTACGGCCGGGCTGGCGCAGGCCCGCGGCGCGTGGGCAGTTGTGATGGACTGCGACCTGCAGGAGGCGCCAGAGGACATCCCGCGGATGTGGGCCGCCGCGGGCGAGGGATACGACATCGTGCGGACGGTCCGCCGAGGTTGGCGACACTCCGCATTTCGCCGCGCCACCAGCCGTCTGTACCGGCGGCTGACGTTCGAGACCGACGTACGGCCTGACTACAGCAATCTCAGCCTGCTGTCCCGGCGGGTGGTCGACGCGTTCCTGCGGCTACGCGACCGCGACCGCGAGTACATGATTGCGCTCGACTGGCTCGGCTTCGACTCGACCGCGATCGAGATCGAGCACCACGAGCGTCACGCCGGCAACAGCGGCTACACGCTCGAGCGGCTGCTCCGCGTGGCGCTCGACGGAATGTTCTTCCGCAGCACGGTGCTGCTCCGACTCGTGGTGCTGATCGGCTTCGTGGTCGCGCTCGCCGGGATCGTGGTGGCGGGGTTCGAGGTCGTCGACTACTTCGTGGAGCCCGATAAGTCGGTCCCGGGCTACACGAGCCTGGCCGTGCTGCTGCTGTTGCTTGCCGGCGTGATCATCGTCAGCATCGGCGTCGTCGGGCTGTACGTCGGCCGGATCTTCGAGCAGGTCAAGGATCGGCCCCTGTTCCTGATCGACGCCCAAGCGGATGGACCTGATCGGCAGCTCGAGCAGGCCGCCACCGCCAGCGAGGCGCTTCAGGCGCCGCCCGCCAGCACGTAGACCTGCTCGCGCTCGCCCGGGATCGCGAACGTGCTCAGCGTCCGCTCACGGTAGCGACTCATCAGCTCGTCGAGCGATTGCGCGTTGAACCGGTGCGCGTGCGAGCCGACTCCCGGATCGGCGGCGCGGCGCCCGAGCGCGCCGACGATCGGCAACTCACTGGAGGCGAGGTTGCGAATCGGTTCCGCGATGATCACGCGGTCGCCCGCCGCGGCCAGCATCCGGTCGACGATCTGCGCCGCGTCGGGCAGGAAGTGATACAGGCTCGCCTGCATGATCACGATGTCGGCCGTCGGCAGCGGATTCTTGTTCGCGGCCAGGTCGACCCAGCGGGCGTCGACCCCTTCGGACTTGAGTCGTTGCACGAAGCGCAGGTTGGCGTCGAGGCCGATGTAGGAGCCGACGCGTGCGTGGAGCTGGCGGTGGTACAGCGATCCCGGGCCGCAGCACAGCTCGAGCACCGAGGCGCCCGCGGGCACCTGATCGGCGACCGCCTTGATGCGGTCGGCGTAATGGCGGCCGTAAAGCGCCCGCATCACCAGTTCGTAGCCCGCCGCGCTGCGGTAGATCAGGCTCGTGCTCACAGGCGCGAAGGTAGCGGGCCGGGGCCGCGGCCGGCTATTCCGCGGCGCAAATTTGGGCACACCGCCACCGCTGGTTCTGTTAACGTTCTCATAAAGGGGTGTGGGCGCACCGAGGACTGGAACTGACTGCATGGGGCTTGCGAATGAGTGGGTTGATCCGTAGGGCGGGATTGGTGTTGGGCGTCTGCGCGGGGCTGCTGCTCGGCCCCGGAGCGGGACTGGCGAGCGCGAGCTCGGTCACGAGCGTGAGCGTCAGCGCCAACGTGAGCTCGGCCGGCGCGACGCAGGTCGTAGACAAGGTGACGTTCACGGCCACGACCGCGATCGCCGCCGGCACCGGCGGGTTCGTGGAGCTCACTGGACCGACAAACTCGACCTTCTCCGGCACAAGGGCTGACTACGACGTGCTCGACAACGGAACGAACTCGCAGCAGCCGTTCGGTGTCTCGGTGAGTCCGAGCAACGTCGTCGACGTGGAGATGCCGTACGCGATCGCGGCCGGGCACACCGTCGAGATCGATGTCTACCGAGTCGTCAACCCGGCCGCATCCGGATCGGACTCGTTCTCCGTCTCGACGTCGTCGGACACCACGGCAGTTGTGAAGTCGTTCTCGATCGGATCGGCGACGCAGCTGTCGAATGTCAGCGTGAGTGCCAATGTCGCTTCGGCCGGGGCGACGAACGCCGTCTACACCGCGGACTTCAAGGCGACCACCCCGCTCACCGCCGGTAATCCGGCCGGCTTTGAAGGTGATCAGCCCGGGTTCGTGGAGCTGACGGCTCCACCCGGGGCCGTGTTCTCCACAGTGCGGGCCGACTATGACGTGATCGATGGGGTCAACTCGTCGCAGGCGACCATGGTCCTCGTCAACCCGAATAGCGAAGGACAGAACGTCGTCGATGTCTACGTTCCGTTCGCGGTCAACGCCGGCGACGATGTGGAGATCGACGCGTATCGCGTCCAGAACCCGACCTCCGCGAGCCCCTCGGCGCAACTGTCGCTGACGAGTTCGTCCGACGCGACGCTCGTCACCAAGCCTTTCGCGATCACCGCGGCAGGCGCGGTCACTGCGCTGAGCGTGAGTGCCAACAGCTCGTCTGCGGGCGCGACACAAGTCGTCGACCGGGTGACGTTCAAAGCGGCCAACGCGCTCACGGCGACGAATCCGGCCGGCTCGGAACCCGATCAGTCGGGGTTCGTTCAGCTGACCGGCCCCACGGGGTCGACTTTCTCCTCGACGCGAGCCGACTACGACGTGATCGACGGGGTCAACTCGTCGCAGGCGGAGCAGGTTGTCGTCGACCCTGCCAGCAACGGGAGCAGCAACATCGTCGACGTGTACGTGCCGTTCGCGATCAACGCACTCGACACGGTCGAGATCGACGCCTACGTGGTTGTGAATCCGTCAACGGCGCACCCATCGACGAGCTTCTCCGTCTCGACATCGTCCGATCCGCCCGCCGTCCAGACATCGTTCCCGATCATCGCTCCGTCCTCGCCCGCGGCCGTCAGCTCTGCGATCAGCGATTCGGGAGCCGGCCAGACTGGCGTCACCTACACGATCGGCGTGACCGTGACCGGCGGGCTGACCGCGGGCAACCCCGCGGGGCTCGAGGGAGATCAGCCCGGCGTCATCCAGTTGACCGCAGGAGCGGGCGCCTTTTTCCCTGCGAGCACGTCCCAGTACCGATTGAGCGACGGCTCAAACTCCTCCCAAGCTCTCGGCGTCACCGTCAGTCCCGGCAGCGTCGGTAACAACATCGTCGACATCGTTGTTCCATTCACGGTCCCACCAGGCGATCAGCTCACGCTCACGATCACCGGCGTCACGAACCCGTCACCGGTGGCGAACACAGCGATCGCAGTCTCAACATCGTCCGACCCGACGGCGGCGGCAGCGAGTGCTTCCACCAATGTGACAGCCACTGCCGGCAACGTCAGCGCCAGCGTGTCCTGGACTGCGCCGGCGGCGAGCGCCGGCGCAGTTATCGGCTACATCGTCACTCCCTTCATCGGCTCGGCCGCGCAGGCGCCGATGACGTTCGACACCGCCGACACGAGCGAGACGATCGCGGGGCTCCGGAACGGCACGACCTACACGTTCGAGGTCGCGGCCCTGAGTGCGGCCGGCACCGGTCCCGAGTCAGCCCCGTCGAACTCAATCACTCCGGCCCAGGGGGCGAATGCACCGCCGGGCGTCGGCCTCTCGACCCACGCAGTCGACTTCGGCGCCGTCGGCGTCGGTCACACGAGCGCGTCCCAGACGGTGACGGTGCTCAACACCGGCACCGATGCGCTGGCCGTCTCGAACGCCGGGATCAGCGGCAGCGACCCCGGAGACTTCAAGCTCGTCTCAGACACGTGCGCGGGCCAACCCGTGGCCGGCGGCAGGACGTGCTCGGTCGAGGTCGCGTTCGACCCATCCGCAGGCGGGACGCGCACCGCGCAGCTCACACTCACCGACAACGCGTCCGGCAGTCCGCACCAGGTGGCACTGTCCGGGACCGGGACGACCAGTGGGACAGTCAGCGGCCGCGTGCTCGACGGCAGCCGGGCGGGCACTCCGCCGATCCTTGGTGCCGCCGTCCAGATCTGCCAGCAGGGGACGTTTGGCGCCTGCCAATCTGGGAGCACCGGTCCGACGGGGCGCTACAGCTTCAGTGGCCTCGAGCCGGGCAGTTGGGTCATGCAGATCGAGCCCCCGAGCTCGACCCTGTTCGGCGCGTCCGCGGTCGTTCACGTCGTGGCCGGCAGCCAGACGCAGGATTTCACGCTGCGTCCCCCGGTGCCGCTCAAGGGCGGGGTGACCTTCGACACTCCGGGCGGCACGGTGTCGAACGGTGTGCCCGTGATCAACTGGAGCGAGCCGTTCACGTTCCACGTGCCGGTGTCGATCCCGGTCACGGGACCGGCTGACTCCACCCAGACCCTGGCGGTGACAGCGGGCTTTGGTGCGGGATCGGGCAGCGCGGGTGGGGGCGGCTTTGACCTCGGCGGCGTGGTGTTGTTCTCGGTCCGCTTCGGCCCGGACGGACACGCGCTGCGGATGTCGCCGGCGCTGGTCGGGACACTTCAGTGCGATCCACCCGGCGGCGGCCCATCGCCGTGCGCCGGCCTTGCGGCCGCCAGCGGGGCGGGAGGCGCCGGCGGCGCGGCGGATGTCAGCGCCCATGTGATGCACGTCTCGATCGCCCGTGGCCCGGTGGCTCACGCAGCGGGATGCGTGGGGCCGGGGATTCAGCTCCAGCCGAACCAGTTCGGGGGAGCGAACCTGACGATCACGCTACCCGACGGTAGCCAGTACACGGTGCCGATCGTGCAGCTGCAGATTCCGCCACCGCCGGACACCGGGAACCCGCTCGCCAACGCGACGATCAACCTGTCGGTCGCGGCGGCAAACACCGTCATCAACGGCGCGATTCCGGAGTTGGGCCTGTACAACACGATGGTCGGCGTGCTCGGTGCCGTCGCCACCGCCACCCAACCCGGCGCGACTCCGCTGACCGGCTTCAACGCCGGCACCAACGCCGGTCTATCGGTTGTCGCCCAGACCCTGAACCAGGAAACCCACGGCGCGTCGTACTGGTTCTTCAACATCGCGACCGGAGCCGTGGGCGGTCTCTCCAGCCCGGCGACGCCACCGCCGCCGCCGAACCCGCCGTGTCCGCCTCCACCGGGCGGGTCCAGTGGCGGGGGCTCCGGGGGTGGTGGCGGCAGCGCGTGGACCGACCCGAGCGGCTCGGTCCTGACCACCGCCGGGATCCCCGTAGCTCGCGCCACGGTGACCCTCACCCGTTCGCCAACGGCGAACGGACCGCAGCGCAAGGTGCCGGCCGGCAGCGCGATCATGTCGCCTGGCAACCGCCGCAACCCCGACCACACCGACCTGCTGGGGAACTTCGGGTGGGACGTGGTGCGCGGCTTCTATCGGATCAGTGCCTCGCATCCCGGGTGCCGCGCGGCCGGCAACCCCCATGGCAACACCGTGCTCACCAAGGTGCTGCCGATTCCACCGCCGATCACCGGTCTCGTGCTCCGGCTGCGCTGTCCGAGTGCCGCTCGCGCCAAGACGACGCTCAGGCTCAGCGCTAGGCGCGGATTGAAGCCTCTGCCCGGGTATGTCCTGAAGGCAACGCTCGGGCACGGGCGGGGGGTGGCGAGAAGCTCGCTCGTGGGAAATGTGAGCTTCCGCGCTCGCGCCAGCGTGCTCGGAACTGTGGCACTCGATCCGGGCACGGGCACCGCGATCCTGGACGTGCCGGCGCCGCGCAGGTCCTGGGGGACGGTGGTCGCGACCTATTCGGGGAACGCGGTCATCGCTCCCAGCCGGACCTCCGAGCGGGTGCGATGAGGCACGCGTGTGCTCACGAGCCGGAGGGGCACGAGACCCTCGCGTAGCCGCGGCGCATCAGTCGATCACGCGACGAGTCCCTTGAGCCTCTCGAGCGACTCGAGCGCGCCCTTCTGGGCCGATTTGGCGACTGTCTCGCCGATCGGCCCCGCCAGCGGCCCTCCGTCGAAGCTGATGTGCAGGCTGACGGTCGTGCCCTCGCCGACGGTAGCCAGCTCGAGTCTGGTCCCCAGCCTGATCCCCATCGGTCCCTCGCCGTGCCAGACGGTCCGCATCGGCGCGATCATCTCCTGGACCGTCCAACTCGCCTCGCCGGGCATGCCCATGATCGTGATCCGCTCCTTGAACGTCGCGCCGGGCTCGTCCGAGGGCGGACCGTCCGGGAACCCGGTGTGGGTCACATTCCATTCCCCGTAGCGGCTCCAGTCGGTTGCGACCTCCCAGACGCGCTCCTGGGCGGCGGGGATGTCGAGCGTTTGCATCACTGTCGGCATTGCGATCTCCTGTAGTTCGGATCTGATCCGGATGATCGCAAGGCGCCGGTCTGCGGCGTGGCGCGTTCCGATCGGCACCGCCCGTATCATGCGAACGGTGGTTGGTGGTTCCGAGCCCATCGCGGGGGCTTTTCCGCGTCCCCGTATCGCACCGAAGGCTTGAGCGCGACCAGCGCCCCACCGAGGCGTCCAAGCGCGCCGTACTACGTACCGCCCAACTCGGAGCCGCCTGAGCCTCGCCGCCGGCCGAGCGCCAAGCGCATCCTGCTCGGCGCGGTGCTGGTGTTCGTTCTCAGCGCGATCGCCGGCGGCGTGCTCGTGTGGGGCCAGATCATCCATCTGCAGAGCGCGCTGAGCCAGAACGGGGCACTGCAGATCTCCTCAGGAGCGCTGGCGCCGACCGGTTGGGGCGATCCCGAGACGCTGCTGTTGGTCGGCGACGATCAGCGATCGCTGACCAAGTACTACCACCAGGCGGTGCCGCATCTCGCGAACGAGATGCTGCTCGTACGCCTCGATCCGAGCAAGCCGTACATCTCGATGATGTCGATCCCCCGTGAGCTGTGGGTGACGATCTACCCGCCGGGCAGGGCGCCCTACACGAATCGCATCAACTCCGCCTACACGTTCGGGATCGGCACGCTCGTCTCAACGATCCATCGCGTGCTCGGACTCCGGGTCAACCACGTGGCGGTCGTCACATTCGGGCGCTTCAAGCGCGCCGTAAACGAGATGGGGTGTGTCTACTCGACCGTCGACCGCCGCTACTACCACGTCAACGTGCCCGGCGGCGAGCAGTACCAGGAGATCGACCTTCAGCCCGGTTATCAGGACATGTGCGGCGATGGGGCGCTGCAGTTCGTCTCCTACCGCCACGGCGACACGTCCCTGGTCCGCGACGCCCGCAACCAGAGCTTCCTGCTCGACGCCAAGAAGCAGTACGGGCCTTCGCTCTCGAGCAACGTCGACAAGTTCGAGCAGATCTTTGGCCAGCTCGTGCAGACCGACAGCGGCCTGCAGTCGACCAGCGGGATCCTCAACCTGCTGGGGACGCTGATCAACTCGTCCGCCCTGCGCGTGCGCACGGTGCCGTTCCAGGCGACGCTGCTGCCGACCTACGACACGGCCACGCCCCAGCAGATCTCCGCCAGCGTGAACGCGTTCCTGTACGGCGGCACGCCGCTCCCCAAACAGCGCACGGCGGCAACCGCGCACGCGGTCCACAACACCAAGGTCGCCTCACACCTGCCGCTCGTCCCGGTCAGCGCCTCCGAGCTCGGCCAAGCGCGCGCCGCGGCCGCCGGTGTCCCGTTCCCGTACGAGTACCCGCGGGTCCGCGACGCGGCCGGCAGCGCCGACCCCGTGTTCTTCCGCAACTACGAGATCCACGCCCCCAACCACCAGCCCTACCCGGCGTACGTGGCGGTCGTCTCCGCCGGGCAACTCGGCCAGTACTACGACGTGCAGGGCATGACCTGGACGACCGCGCCCCAATTCGCGAGCCCCGACCAGACCGTCCACGTCGGGGGTCGGACCTACAGCCTCTACTACGAGGCCAGCAACCTGAAGATGGTCGCCTGGTATGAGCACGGAGCCGTCTACTGGATCCGTAACTCGCTGACCAACACGATCAGCAACGGCGAACTGCTCGCGATCGCGGGGCAGACGTTCCCGGTCGCCTCGGTTCCTAGCCGCGTCCAACGGACCCGTCCGGGAGCCGCCGCGATCCCATTGCGCCCGAGCACGCCGGCCGCGACCACCAGCACGGCGGAGACGATCGGCCTGATCGGCGGGCTGCTGACGCTGGTTGCGGTACCGCTGCTGGCGATTCCGTTGTTCAGGCGCCAGCGCGAGCTCGCGGAGCTCCGCGGCCACCTGACGATCGCGGTCAGCGGCGAGGCACGACTCGACGCCGCCGCGAACGCGTGGGGCCTGCCGCTCGTGAGCGTTCCGGCGGCGCGCGCCGCCGCTCGCCAGGCGGCCGGTCCGGGGTTGCACGAAGGGCCGCACAGCGCTGGCCGCTCCCGGGGCGGCCGGCGCCGGGGTCCGCTGGTGGCGGTCGGGCTTGGGGTCATCGTTGCGATCGCCGCAGGCGTGTTCTTGCTCGAGCGCGGTGGCAGCGCCAAGCCGGCCACGGCGCACCAGGTTGGCCGGACGTCGGTCACCGGTACTGTGTCCGGACCGCCGACCGTCCCCGTGGCCGTCCTGAACGCGACCGCGACTCCCGGCGCCGCCACGACACTCGCCCGGCAGCTTCGAGCGCAGGGGATCCGAATCGGTACCGTCGGCAACCTGTCGGAATCGGTCACCGGGTCACTGGAGATCGCCTACGCGCCGGGAGCGCAGGCACAGGCCGAGCGGCTGGCGAGGATGTTCCCGAAGAGTTCGCCGTCGGTCGCGCCGATGGATTCCGCCACGCTCGCCGCGGCCGGGACCGGGGCTCAGCTTGCGGTGGTGATTGGGTAAGGCGCTCGGATCGGCATCGCCGCTGTACAGCCGGGCCTCGGTCTGCTCGGGAAACGGCGCTGGTGCGCAGTACGGAGGAGGCCGACGGGTGTCAGCAAAAGTCGGCATTTCGCCTGCACAAATGGACAAATCGCCCCGGCGTGGTGGACCTTGGTTACATAAGCATGTGGGGCAAGATGCTTATGTAACCAAGGAGGGTTTCGGGTTTCGACTTTGGGCCGCTATGCATGCTGCGCGGGCGGATTTTGGCGCGCGTGAGCCCGCGCCGCCCCCGCCCCCCCGCCGCAAGCCACCCCGCCCCCCCGCCGCAAGCCACCCCGCCCCGCCGCAAGCCACCCCGCCCCCCGCCGCAAGCCACCCCGCCCCCCCGCCGAAAGCCACCCCGCCCCGCCACCACCTCCAGCCCGCCCCGCCCATCTGTCAAAGTAATTTCAAGCTTCTCGCCTACTGTGGGGTTTGCACGGTAAAAGAACCCTTGGAGTCGTTATGAAGTTCTTGCGCACAGTCTCAACCCGACGCCTGCTGGCGATGATCGCGGGCCTCCTGGCCGCAATCGCCGCCGGCACCGCGATCGCAGTCGCAGCCTCCGGCCCAGGCCCGGTGCCGGCCAACAAGCCACTGGCCACCGCGATTCGCGACGTCCTCCGCGCGCCGACGGTGTCCGGGATCTATGCGCGAATCAGCTTCTCCAACAACCTGATCGATGCTTCGAACATCCAGGGCACGGATCCGATCCTGCAGGGCGCCAGCGGCCGGCTTTGGGTCTCGGCCAGCTCGACCAACCATCAGCTCCGGCTCGAGCTCCAAGGCGGCAACGGCGACGCGCAGGTGGTCGTCAACAACCACTCGTTCTGGGTCTACGACCCGACCTCGAACACCGCCTACGAGGGGACCCTGCCGTCACCCACCGCAACCGGCGCAGCCAAGGCCAAGGCCAAGGCCAAGGACAAGGCGGCCGCGGACACCGGCGCGCTGCCGTCCGTGGCGCAGATCCAGACCGACCTGAACAAGCTCGTCAAGCACGTCAATCTCTCGGGTGCGATCCCCAGCGACGTGGCCGGCCGGCCGACCTACACGGTGCGGGTCGCGCCCCAGCACGACGGCGGCCTGCTCGGCGCGGCCGAGCTCGCATGGGACTCGGTCCACGGGATTCCGCTGCGGATCGCGGTGTACGCGCGCGGCGACAGCTCGCCTGTGCTCCAACTGAAGGCAACGCATGTGTCCTTCGGCCCGGTCGCTTCGAGCGTGTTCAACATCCACCCGCCGAGCGGCGCGAAGGTCGTCAAGATCTCCAGCCCGAGCACCAACGCGGCCGCCGACAGGCAGACCACTAAGAAGCACAAGAAGGGCAAGAGCAAGCCGGTCACCGGAGTCTCCGCTGTCGCCAGCCACCTCCCGTTCAAGCTGCTCGCCCCGAGCAAGCTGGTCGCCCTGCCACGGCAGTCGGTCCAGCTGCTCGACTGGGGTGGAAGCCCGGCCGCGCTGGTCACCTACGGCCAGGGCCTCGGCGGGATCGCCGTGATCGAGCAGACCGCCACCCCGAAGAGCTCGACCGCCTCGACCGGCTCGACCGGCTCAACCGGGTCGACCGGCTCGACAAGCAAGAGCGGCCAGGGACCTGATGGCCAACCGGGTCTGAGCCTGCCGACGATCTCGATCAAGGGCGCGACCGGACAGGAGCTCGACACCGCGCTCGGAACGATGGTCAGGTTCACGCGCTCGGGCGTGAGCTACACCGTGGTCGGCTCCGTCGCGCCGTGGGCAGCCGAGACCGCGGCGCGCGGCCTATGAACCCGGAGGACGCGCCCGCCTCGCCCCCGCCGGTCGAGGTGCGGGGCCTGGTCAAGCGCTACGGAGAGCTGACCGCCGTCGCCGGCGTTGACCTGACCGTCAACGTCGGCGACGTCTACGGCTATCTGGGCCCCAACGGCGCCGGCAAGACAACCTCGCTACGGATGATGCTCGGTCTGATCCGCCCGACGGAGGGGATCGTGCGCCTGTTCGGGCGCGATCCGCTCGAGAGCGTCCACGCGCTGAAGGGAGTCGCCGGGTTCGTCGAGGCGCCGACGTTCTACCCCTACATGACCGCCCGGCGCAACCTCCAGCTGCTCGCGGCGTTCGACGGCGACGGCGCGGCCGAGCGGATCGACGACGCGCTCGAGACAGTTGAGCTCTCGAGCCGCGCCGGCGACCGCGTGGGCGGGTACTCGCACGGGATGAAGCAGCGGCTCGGTATCGCCGCCGCGCTGCTGCGCAAGCCGAAGCTGTTGGTGCTCGACGAGCCTGCGACCGGGCTCGACCCCGCCGGGATGCGTGACATGCGGATCCTGATCCGCCGGCTGGCCGACCAGGGGATGACGGTCGTGCTCTCGAGCCACCTGCTCGCCGAGGTCGAGGAGCTCTGCAACCGGGTGGCGATCGTGCGCTCGGGGCGGATCGTGTACGAAGGGGAGATCGCGGCGCTCAAGCGAAGCGCCGGCGCGACCTACCGGCTCTCGACGACCGACGACGATCGCGCGCTCGCGGTCTGCCGCGCACAGCCCGGGATCGACGACATCCGCCTCAGCCATGGACGGATCTGCTTCACCGCCGACGACGCGACCGCCGCCGAGCTCTCGCAGGCGTTGGTCGAGGCCGGCGCGTTGATCCGCATGCTGACGCCGGAGACGGTGACGCTCGAGGACCTGTTCTTCTCGCTCACCGAGGGCGCGGACGAACGACCGCCGGAGGCAGCACTCGCCTCCCCGCTCGAGGCCACGCCATGAACCCGGGCGTGCTGACCGCCTACCGTTGGGAGCTGACCAAGCTCCGGTACCAGAAGCGCACCTACCTCGGGCTCGGGGCCGCTGTGATCGTCCCGATCATCTTCGTCGTCGCGGTTCACTTCCGCCACGACCGCCGTGGCGGCGACTTTGCGTTCTCCTCGTATCTAACCCGCAGCGGGCTCGCGGTACCGCTCGTGATCCTGCTGTTCGGCGCCGTCTGGATGTTTCCCTTGATCGCCGCGCTCGTGGCCGGCGACATCGTTGCCTCCGAGGATCACAACGGGACGCTGAAGACGATCTTCACGCGCTCGCTCGAGCGCGGCCAGATCTTCGGCGGCAAGCTGCTGGCCACGGCGAGCTACGCGGTCGTGGCGATCCTGCTCGCCGGCACCGTCGCCGTGATCGCGGGCAGCATTCAGTCTGGATTCAACTCCCTGCAGAGCCTGTCGGGCACGATCGTCCCCGCGCCGAAGGCGCTCGAGCTCGTGTACGCGAGCCTGCTCGTCTACCTGATGCCGATCGCCGCGATCGTCTGCATCGGACTGCTGCTTTCGTCGGTCACCCGCAACAGCGCGGCGGCCGTGGTTGGGACCCTGATGATCTCGCTGCTGATCCAGTTGATCGGGATCCTGCCCGGACTGACGGGAGTCCAGCCCTACCTGCTCAGTACGCAGTTCAACGCGTGGCAGGGTCTCCTGCGGACCCCGATCGATTGGGCGCCGATCGCGAGGGCGGCGTGGGTCTGTGCGCTGTATGGCCTGCCCGCCCTCGGCGCCGCCTACCTCGTGTTCCTGCGTCGCGACGTGGCCGGTGGGTGAGCAGCGCGAGCGGGTCCTGATCGTCGACGACGACCCGCCGCTGCGGCGGATGCTCGAACGGACGCTGGTCGCAGAGGGCTACGAGGTGACGATCGCGCCGGACGGCGGCGCCGCACTCGTCGCCGTCGAGCGCTCGCCCCCCGACGTGATCGTGCTCGATGTCGCGATGCCGGCGATGGATGGACTCGCGGTCTGCCGCCGGTTGCGCAACAAGGGCCTGCCCACCCCGATCCTGATGCTGACGGCCCGCGACGCGGTGCCCGATCGAGTCGCCGGGCTCGAGGCCGGCGCCGACGACTATCTCGTCAAGCCGTTCGCGGTCTCGGAGCTGATCGCCCGGCTACGGGCACTGATGCGGCGAGGCCTCGAGGCGACCCCGCTGCTCTCCTACGGGGATCTCACGTTCGATGTGCAGTCGCGCAGGGCGACGCGGGCGTCGAGCGCGATCGAGCTGACCGGTCGCGAGGCCGCGCTGCTCGAGCTGCTGCTACGTGAGCAGGGTCGCACCGTCACCCGCGAGAGCGCCCTGCGCGAGATCTGGGACGGTGCCGCCGAGGCCAACGTCGTCGACCGCTACGTGACGCGGCTGCGTCGCAAGCTCGGCTCGCCGCCGCTGATCAGGACCGTCCGGGGCGCCGGGTTCTCACTGCGAGCCTGAGCGGATGGTCTGCAGCGAAGCCAGCAACGTCTCAACTTCCTCCTCGGGGACGGGCCCTCCGAGCAGGAATCCCTGGCCGCCATCGCAGCCGAGCGCGCGGACCGCGGCCAGCTGTTCGTCCGTCTCGACGCCTTTGGCGACCACGCGGAGGCCCAGGGCATGCCCGAGCTCGACCAGCGCGGCGATGATCGGCGCCTTCCGTGGTTCGCGCCCGAGACCGGCGACAAAGCTCTCGTGGATCTTGAGCATGTCGACCGGTAGACGCTGCAAGGTCTGCAACGACCAGCTACCGCTCGCGAAATCGTCGATCGCGATTCCGACCCCCATCGCCTTCAGTCCCTGGAGCGCCCGGACCGCGGCGTCCTCGGTCCGCGCGACGGCGGCCTCGGTGACCTCGAGGCACAGCGCCTCGGGGTCGATGCCGCTGGCCCTGATTGCCCCGGCGAGCATCGACACGAGCCCCGCATCCTCCAGCTCGCGGGCGGACAGGTTGACGGACACCGTGATCTCAGGCCGCGATCGGCGCCAGCGCGCGACGTGCGCGAGCGCCTTACCGAGCACGTACTCGCCGATCGGCAGCACCAGTCCGGTCTCCTCCGCCAGGGGAATGAACTCCCGGGGCGAGATCAAGCCGAGCTCCGGATGCTCCCAGCGGACCAGCGCCTCCAGGCCGAGCACGTCGCGCCGCCCGCCGAGCGAGATGTTGGGCTGGTAATGGACGCGCAGCTCGGCGCGCTCGACCGCGTGGCGGAGCGCGGTCTCCAGCTCGAGCCGTTCCATCGCCCGCTGGCGGGCAGCCTCGTCGTAGAGCTCAAATCGGGACCGCCCGAGTTCCTTGGCGCGGTACATCGCGGCGTCCGCCTCGCGAATCACTGTGTCCGGAGTGATCGCCGGGTCCGCGACCATCGCGATCCCGATGCTGACCGTGACCGAGCTCTCACACTCCTCGAGCCTGATCGGCAGCGCGGCAATGCGGCTGATCCGCTCCGCAATCACGACGACCTCGCGCTCGCTCGCGAGATCCTCGAACAGGAACGTGAATTCGTCCCCGCCGAAGCGCGCGACCGTGTCCATCGGGCGGAGCATCGAGCTCAGCCGCGCCGAAAGCCCGACCAGCAGCCGGTCGCCGGCGGCGTGCCCGAACGAATCGTTGATCCGCTTGAAGTTGTCGACATCCAGGAACAGGACCGCAATCGCGGCGTTGTTGCGCCGGGAGCGGTCCATCGCGACGCCGAGGCGGTCGAGGAACAGGGCGCGATTGGGCAGGCCGGTGAGCGGATCGTGAAGCGCCTGGTGGGCGAGTTGGACCTCGGAGCGCTTTCGCTCGATCGCGCATTGCACCGCCCGGGTGAGCAGCGACGGGTACAGCTCGGACTTGATCAGATAGTCCTGGGCGCCGGCCCTGATCGCACGCAGCGGGCTCTGATCCGTAGCGCTGTCGGACAGCGCGACGATCGGGACGTCTGGCGCCGCCGTCCGGATCTGCTCGATCGCGGCGAACTGGTCGCCCAGCAGCGAGACGTCGAGGAGCACGCACGTCGAGCCGTGATCGAGGAGCTCCTGGGCCGCCTCCGCGATCCCCTCGGCGTAGGCGAGGACGAGGCCGTGCACCCGTTGCGAGCGGAACATCTCGCTGATCATCAGCGCGGCCCGTGGGTCATGCTCAACGAGCAAAATCCGGACCGGCGCGGGCGCGCCAAGCGGATCCTCGAGTGACGCCATACGTCCTGTCTCGATTAAACGCTCCAAATTCTTTACCAAAAGTGCCCCGTGGTAATGAAAGAACATCAGGAATTATCAGGGTCGGCGGGAAAAATGCGCTACTTGCCCTTCCCGCGGACGCTGCGCGGGCGGCTTGTGCTCGCCGCCGGGGGATCAATCGTGGCCGCCGTGGCGCTGTTCGGCGTCGCGACGGTCGTGTTCGTCAACCATCAGCTGCGCAGCTCGCTCGACACGGCGTTGCGCCAGCGCGCGCTCGTCGTGGGCGAGTTGGCCGCCTCGACGCCCGGGGTTCTGAACCAGCCCGGGGCGCTGGACTCAACTGTCTCAGGCCGCCAGATCGTGGTCGAGGTGATCGACGCGCACGGCCGCCTGCTGTCGCGCTCGCTCACGCTCGGGGCGACGCTGCTGCCGCAGGACGACCTCGTCCGGGCAGCGATCGACGCGGGCCGCGCCGGGTTCGAAGACGTCACGATCGACGGTCACGGGTTCAGGCTGTACGCGGCGCCGATCGCGAACACCGGCGGGATCGCGGCGGGTGGGGCGGTCGTCGTCGCGTCAGACACGACCGACATCTCGCACACGGTCGGCCACCTCGGGTTCGTCCTGACCCTTGCGGGTGTCGGCGCGGCACTGGTGGCGGTGCTGGCAGCCGCGGTCCTCACCCGTCGGGGGCTTCGGCCGCTCAGTCACCTGGCCGGCGCGGCAGGGGAGATCGAGCGGACCGCCGACCCATCGCAGCGGCTACCCGAGCCGGTCGCTGCCGATGAGATCGGGCAGCTGACCGGCGTCCTGAATCGCATGCTCGCCTCGCTCGAGCATGCCCGCGCGGGCGAGCGGCGGTTCCTAGCCGACGCCTCGCACGAGCTGCGCACACCGGTCACGACCCTGCTCGGAAACGTCGAGTACGCCGCCAGGCACGGCGCCGACCCCGAGGTGCTCGACGATCTGCGCCGCGATGCGGCGCGGCTGGCGAGGCTCGTGGACGATCTGCTGGTACTCGAGCGGGCTGCTGTCGCGGCGCAGGAGTCCGCCCCGGTGGAGCTGGACGAGTTGGCCCGCGACGCGGTCAGTGCCCACGACGGGCGCGTGCGGGCTGGTCGGCTGGAGCCTGTGCTGGTGCAGGCGGAGGAGGCGGCACTGCGGCGCGTGCTGGAGAACCTGATCGAGAACGCGCTGGTCCACGGCCCTCCAGAGGGCGAGGTCGAGGTCACGGTGTCGCGTCGGGGGAACCGAGCGCTGCTGATGGTCCGAGATCAGGGGCTTGGTCCCGATCCCGCCAACCGCGAGCGGCTGTTCGAGCGCTTCTGGCGGGGTCCGGAGGCCTCCGAGCGTCCCGGCTCGGGCCTGGGGCTGTCGATCGCCGCGGCGATCGTCGAGCGCCACGGCGGCAAGATTGACGTCAAAGGGCCTGTATTCACGATCGAGCTACCCGCCCGCGAGTAAGCGACCGCCGATGGGGGAATTCTCATCCTGCTCTTACGGAAAGCTGATCGATTCCGCGAATACTGTGTCCATGAGCGGCAGCAATCCTCGGCGTGCCCATATACGTGGTCCCTCGCGGGCCGCGCTGGAGCGCGACGCCGCACTCGGCCGGCTGTCGCACACGCGCCGGTGGGTATTCGCCGGGGTCACGCTGCTGACGGCGGGATTCGCTGCCCTGGTCTCGTCGGTAGCGCCCGGACGCACCGCCCATGGCGCCCGCGCGAGCGCCACCTCGGCGTCGCGGACCGTCAGGGTGTCGGGCAAGAAGACCCTGACCGCCTCCGCGCAGCTGCCGCCGCTTGCGAGCCCGACCGAGCTTGGGCTCCAGAGCCCGAGCCAGGCCCCTCAGTCCGCATCGTCGCAGCAGTCTCAGCCCGCGCCGTCGCAGCAGTCTCAGTCCGCGCCTCCCCAGCAGCCGCAGTCAGCCCCGTCGCAGCAGTCCCAGGCGGCGTCCGCTCCCGCTCCCGTGCAGCAGGCTGCCCCGGCCCCGCAGCCCGCGCCGGCACCGGCCGTGTCGGGCGGCTCCTGACGTACTGAAGCCAGGGACGATGCCAACGACCGAAGCGAGCGCCACGTTTCGCGCGCTGGGCACGACCGCGCTGGTGGCGAGCGCCGAGCCGGCGCGCCTCGACGCCGCGGTGTCGGCGGTCGGGGAGGTCATCGCCGCGTTCGACCTCGCGTGCTCCCGGTTCCGGGACGACTCCGAGCTGTGTGCCTTGAACGCCGCTGCGGGTTCGCCCGTGCGTGTGAGCCCGCTGCTGCTCGAAGCCGTCGGGGCGGCGCTCAGAGCCGCCCGCCTGACCGATGGCGACGTCGACCCGACGGTCGGCGAAGCGCTCGTCGCGCTCGGTTACGACCGGGACTTCGAAGAGATCAATGGGCGCACGGTGACCTCGATCAGGGTCGCGGCCGTGCCCGGCTGGCGCGCCGTGAGGGTCGATCCGAGCGCGGGAACCATCACCCTCTCGCCCGGTGTCCAGCTCGATCTCGGCGCGACCGCCAAGGCGCTCGCCGCCGATCACGCCGCCCGAGCCGCGGGTGCCGCCGCGCTGTGCGGGGTGATGGTTGGGCTGGGGGGCGATTTCTCGATCGCCGGACCCGCTCCCGAGCCGGGCTGGCGCGTGCGGGTGACCGATGACCACCGCGCGGGGGTGCAAGCGCCGGGACAGTGGATCACGCTGCGCTCGGGTGGACTGGCCACCTCGAGCACCACCGTGCGTCGCTGGCAGGCCGGCGAGCAGACGGCACACCATGTGGTGGATCCGGCGACCGGTTTGCCCGCAGAGGTCGTGTGGCGAACGGTGAGCGTCACCGCCGGATCGTGCCTGGACGCGAACATCGCCAGTACAGCCGCGATCGTCCGGGGTATCCGAGTCCTACCATGGCTGGAGGACCTCGGCTTGCCGAGTAGGCTCGTGAGCGCCGATGGAACCGCGCGGCATGTCGCCGGTTGGCCCTCGGACGGAGACGATCTCGCATGACACCCCCGTTTGCAGCCGTCGGACCAAGTGCGTACTGGTATCTCGCGCGTGGCACGGGCGTCGTGGCGCTGTTGCTCCTGACCGCGAGTGTGGTGCTCGGCATCCTTGGCTCGCTCCGGTTCGCGTCGGCACCCCGGTGGCCGCGATTCGCGATCGACACCTTGCATCGAGACATCTCGCTGCTCGTGATCGTGCTGCTGGTCGTGCACATCATCACCAGCGTGCTCGACAGCTTTGCGCCGATCAAGCTGACCGACGCGGTGATCCCGCTGGCATCGACCTACCGCCCGCTGTGGCTCGGGCTCGGGGCGCTGTCGTTCGACATCCTGATCGCGCTGGTGCTCACAAGTCTGGCGCGGCGCCGGCTCGGCTACGGCGCGTGGCGCAAGGTCCATTGGCTGGCGTACGCCAGCTGGCCGGTGGCGGTGCTGCACGGCCTCGGCACCGGCTCCGACACGAAGGCGTGGTGGATGCTGGCGATCACGGTCGCCTGCGTGGCGGCGGTGCTGGCGGCGACGCTGGCGCGGATCGCGCAGGCGGGCTCGGAGGCCGACGGCATCCGCGGATCGGTGCTCGCGCTGGCACTGGCCACGCCGGTCGGGCTGGCGATCTTCACGCTCGTCGGTCCGCTCCAGCCTGGCTGGGCGCGGCGGGCCGGAACCCCGAGCACGCTGCTTGGCAAGCCCGCCAGGCTGGCTGTCGCCTCGGTCCCTGCGGCGATCAGAACCGGCACCCCCTCGCCGCAGACGCTCAAGCCGCCGTGGGGGGCCCGGTTGTCGGGAACGGTCAAGCAGACGCAGGAGCCTGGCGGCGCGATCATCGACCTCGCGCTGCGCTTGAGCGGGGGCGCGCACGGCAAGCTTCGCGTCCGCCTTGCGGGCGCCCCGGCCGGGGGCGGAGGGCTGTCGATGACCGGCAGTCAGGTGGACCTGGCCGCTGTCGGGATCCCGTGGGTGATGTCGGGGCAGATCGTCTCGCTCCAGGGCCAGCAGTTCCTCGCGCGCGTGTCCGGAGCGGCCGGAACGGTGCTCGACTTGAGGGCCAACTTGAACATCGACAGCAACACCGATGCGGTGACCGGCACTCTGTCTGCGTCGCCGCCGGGGAGCGGCGGATGAGCGCGATTGCGAGCGGGCCCCAAGGGCTGCCGCGACTGCTGGCGGGACTCGATCCCAGCGGCGCGACGATGACGCTCGCCGATCACGAGCGCGTCCACGGTTCACTGCCTCGTCTCGGGCCACGCGATCTGATCGAGGCGGTTGAGCAGAGCGGGCTGCGTGGCCGCGGCGGCGCCGACTTCCCGACCGCGATCAAGCTCAGATCCGTGGCCACCCGGCGCAAATCGGCGGTCGTGGTCGTCAACGGCTCGGAGACCGAGCCGGCGAGCGCCAAGGACCGGCTGCTGCTCACCCGCCTTCCGCACCTGGTGCTCGACGGCGCCGTGCTCGCGGCGGTCGCAGTCGGGGCGCCCGAGGTGTTCGTAAAGGTCGGCGAGGGCGCGACTGGTTCACTGCGCGCGCTCGAGAGCGCGATCTCGCTGCGCTCCGATCCGGTCACGATTCAGCTCGCAGCCGGGCCGGAGGGATACGTGGCGGGTGAGGAGAGCGCGGTCATCCACCTCCTCAACAACGGCGTCGCCAAGCCCACGTTCGTCCCCCCGCGTCCGTACGAGCGCGGCTACGGCGGCCGTCCAACGCTGATCCAGAACCCGGAGACACTCGCCCAGATCGGGCTCGTCGCTCGTTATGGCGCGCAGTGGTACCGCGAGCTCGGCACCGACGCCGATCCGGGCTCGGCGCTGGTCACGATCTCCGGCGCGGTTGCGGCGCCGGGTGTTTACGAGCTCGCATTCGGAACGCCGATGACCGACCTGCTGGCCGCCGCCGGCGGCTCGAGCGAGCCGCTTCAGGCCCTGCTCGTCGGCGGTTACTTCGGCACCTGGGTCGACTCCTCGCGGGCGTTCCGGTTGCGCCTCGCGCGCGAAGATCTGCGGTCGGTCGGGTGCTCGCTCGGGTCCGGCGTCCTGATTGCGCTCGGGGAGAGTTCCTGCGGGCTGCACGAAAGCGCGCGCGTGATCAGCTATCTCGCATCGCAGTCCGCCGGCCAGTGCGGGCCGTGCCTCTACGGCCTGCGGGCGATCGCCGATTCCGTCGGCGCGCTCGCGGACGGCGTCGCGCCCCGCGAGCGAGCGAGACCGCGTGTTGCGCTGGACCGCAGAGGTGCGGGGGCGGGGCGCGTGCCACCACCCGGACGGCGCCGCCCGGTTCGTGGAAAGCGCGCTCGCGGTGTTCGGCGACGAGATCGAGGGCCATCGCGGCCGCCGCTGCACGGCCCTGCCGGCCGGGCTGCCGGTCGGCAACGGCGCGCCGCGGCGTGGTGTTCGCCGCGTCGCCAGGAGCACCCAATGAGCGCCCGTCTTCGGGTCAACCCGATCATGTGCGAGGCCCATGGGCTATGCGCCGAGCTGCTGCCGGAGCTGATTCGGCTCGACGACTGGGGCTACCCGATCATCGACGAGGCCGAGGTTCCGCCGGAGCTGATGGGTCTGGCCCGCCGCGCGGCCGACGCATGTCCGACGCTGGCGCTGCTGCTGGAGAAGGACCGCGACTAAGAGCCGCCGCGGCCGGGTCCGTGCGGTGGGGATGGACTTGACGGCGGGCGCGTCCTTTCGGACCGCCCTTGGTGGCTAACGGACGGCCTTTGGGGGTGCGGCCCGGGGGGCAGCGGTGGGGCGCGGGCGCCGGCGACGGGGTAGTCAGGCCGGGTGGTGTCAGCAAGATTCGGCATTTTCCACCTGCATACCGGGACAAACCGCCCCGGCCTGCTGGGCCTCGGTCAGTTATGCATGTGGGGCATGCTTATGTAGCCAAGGACGGGCCGGCGTGCGGACTTTGTGCCGTTAAGCATGTCGTAGACGCGGATTTCGGCCCGCGCGGGGCCCAGGGGCGCTACTCCCGCTCGAGCCGCACCGGCGGCCCGAGCTCCGCGGGCGCCCCTGGGCTCTCCGGGGCGAGCTGGAGCTGCCACCAGCCCACATCCCACCAGGACCCGGCCTTCCAGGCGATCCCGCGGTAGACGCCGACCGGGGTGAACCCGAGCGCCTCGTGGAGGCCGACACTGGCCTGGTTGGGCAGCGTGATCCCGGCACAGGCGACGTACACCCCTTGATCGGCGATCAGTTCGAACAGCGCCCGGTACAGCGCCCGCCCGATCCCGCAGCGGTGATGGCGTGAGTCGATGTACACAGTCACGTCCGCCGCCCAGCGGTAGGAGGCCCGCTCGCGGTGCTCCGAGGCGTACGAGTAGCCGACGACGCGCCCGCCGACCTCGGCCACCAGCCATGGGTAGGTGTTCGAGATGCGCTCGATCCGGGCCGTGAATTCACGCTCCGTCGGTGCAATCTCCTCGAGCGAGACCACGGTGTCGCGGACGTACGGGGCGTAGACAGCGGCGCAGGCGGCGGCGTCACGGGCTGCGTCGGCATGGCGGATCTCCATCTGGGCGCGGCACTCTACGCGCCGGCCGCTCAACGGCGCAGCAGTGGCGCGATCAGCGCCCTGACCGTCCGCTCGTCGTCCAGCGGCAGGGTGCTGTCGGGCATCAGCACGAAGGACAGCCCGAGCCGCAGCCCGAGCTCCGCCAGCACCGCGGGATCGCCCGCCGCGAGCTCGCCGCGGGCCTGCCCCTCCCTGACAAGCACGACCAGGAAGTCATGCACCAGCCTGAAGATCGCGCTGCCGTCCCGGGTCAGCTCGCTCAGCAGCGCATCGGGCTCGACGCGTGCGAGCCGCGCGAGCAGAGGATGGTCGTGGATCTCCGCCAGCGTCGCCGTGAACAGCGCGACCAACCGCTCATCGGCGCCCGGCGCCCGTTCGATGGCGGACTGGATCCGCGCCAGGCAGCGGCGACACTCCCGTACCGCGAGCGCGTCGACCAGCGCCGCCCGGCCGGAGAACCGGCGGTAGACCGTCATCCGGCCGACGCCGGCTCGGCGCGCGACGTCGTCCATCGTCAGGTGCCGCAGCCCCGACGCCGCGGCGAGCACGAGGGCCGCGTCGAGGATCCGTTCGGAGACCGGGTCCCCGACCGGCTGCTCGTCCGGTGCCAGCGCCCGCGCGAGCAGTCTGGCGGTCTGGGTCCCGGCCATCGGCTCAGCCTATCGGGGCCGCGAGCCCGCGGTTGGGGTGCCCGCCGCCCGGGCCGGGAACAGGGAGGCTGCCATCGCTGTGGTACGAACAGTAGCAAAGCCGTACCAGTTGTACCACGACGATATGATCGGGCGCCGCCGGTACCGACCCCAGGAGAGCGATGACGATCCAAGCCCTGACCGACGAACAGCGTGCGTTCGTCGAGGCGATCCGCGATTTCGCGGACCGCGAGTGCGGCACGCGCGAGCAGCGCGACGCACTCACCGCCAACGGCCACGAGCCGCACAACCAGGAGATCCATCAGCGGATCGCCGACCTCGGCTGGCTCGGTGTCGCGCTGCCCGAGGAGTACGGCGGCGGTCGGGGGAGGCGCGGTCGACATGTGCCTGCTGTTCGAGGAGCACGTCCGCAACTTGATTCCGATCGGGTTCTTCGCCGTCAGCATGATCACCGCGCGTGCGGTCGAGCGGTTCGGGACCGAGCAGCAGAAGCAGGAGATCGTTGGCGGCGTCGCCCGGGGACGGGTCGAGGCGATCGCGATGTCGGAGCCCGAGGCCGGCTCCGACGTCGGCAACCTCAGCTGCCGGGCGGAGCGGTCAGACGGCGGCTACGTGATCAACGGCCAGAAGACGTGGATCACCGGGGCCCACGCCGCCGACCACATCCTGCTCGTCTGCCGCACCAACCGGACCGGCAACAAGCACGAGGGGCTGAGCATGATCTCGGTGCCGACTGGGATTGACGGGCTGGAGGTCCGCGGCATCGACACGATGGGCGGCCGCGAGGTCAACGACGTGTTCTTCACCGACTGCCACGTCCCCGCCGACCGCCTGATCGGCGAGCAGGATCAGGCCTGGATGCAGCTGATGACAGGGCTCAACCACGAGCGCCTGATCATCGCCGCGCAAGCGCTGGGGATGGCGGAGCGCGCGTTCGACGACGTGCTCGCGTACGTCAAGGAACGCAAGCAGTTCGGCAAGCCGATCGGCTCCTTCCAGGTGCTCAAGCACAGGCTGGCCGAGCTCGCGACCGAGATCGAGTGCACCAGGCTGCTGGTCTACGACGTTGCCGCGCGCGTCGACGCCAACCCCCAGGCGCTGTTCCCGCGCGAGGCATCGATGGCAAAGCTGAAGGCCACCGAGATCGCCAAGCGGGCGACGCTCGAGGGGATGCAGATGATGGGCGGCTACGGCTATGCCGTCGAGTACGACATGGAGCGCCACGTCCGCACGGCAATCGTCACCACGATCTACGGCGGCACGAGCGAGATTCAGCGCGACATCATCGCGAAGACCTACGGGCTGTGATCGAGCGTCAGGCTCGACCGCCCTTCCGGGTCAGCCAACCGCGCCCGACAGCAGGCGCTCGAGCTCGGCTCCGACACGCTCGAGCGGCTCGGTCGAGCGCATCGCGCGCGAGACCACGACCGCACCTTCGATCGAGCTGATCACGAGCGTCGCCAGCGAGCGGGCGCGATCCGAGTCCTCGAGCCGGCGCGCGAGCGACCGCGCGAGCAGGTCCTCCCAGTGGGCAAAGGCCTTGGCGGCCGCGTCGCGCGCGCCGGGGGTTCGGTCCGACTCGAGCGAGGCAGCGACCACCGGACACCCGGCCGAGAATTCGCTGCTGCGTAGCAGGGCCAGCCACATCGACGTGAACTCGCGCACGGCGCAGGCGGGGTCGTCATCCGCGATCGAGGCGAGGATCCGAGATGCCGTAAAGCTCCCCGCGTACTCGGTCGCCTCCTCGATCAGCTGCGCCTTACCGCCGGGGAAGTGGTGGTAGATCGAGCCACGCGGCGCCCCCGAGCGCGCGAGCACCTCGGAGAACGAGGTCGCCTCGACGCCGCGTTCGCGCATCAGCAGCGCGGCGCTCTGGATCATTCGTTGTCGTGGATTTGCGGCCATCGGGGCTTCTTTATGACGCGCAGCATAGTACGATCTGCCGCCAGTTATGACGCGCGGCATACCCACCACCGAGAGGACCGCAGATGCCGATGATCGACCCGACCCTCCCCGTCGTATGAGCGCCACCGACTGGAAGCAGACGGCCTGCATTCTGTGCGAGTGCAACTGCGGGATCGAGGTCCAGCTCGAGCACCGGCGGTTGACGCGGATCCGCGGCGACAAGGCCAGCCCCGCCTCACGCGGATACACCTGCAACAAGGCGATGCGGCTCGACCACTACCAGAACGGGCGCGACCGGCTCGACACGCCGCTGCGCCGCCGCCCGGATGGGACCTTCGAGCAGATCGACTGGGACACCGCGATCGGCGAGGTTGCTGAGCGGTTCGCGGCCATCAGCGAGGCCTACGGCGGCGAGACGATCCTCTACTACGGCGGCGGAGGCCAGGGCAACCACCTCGGAGGCGCTTACAGCGGCGCGTTCCTGCGCACGCTCGGGGCCCGGTACCGCTCGAGCGCGCTGGCGCAGGAGAAGATGGGGGAGGGGTATGTCGACGCCCACCTCTACGGCGGGCATACGCGGGGCGATTTCGAGCGTTCGGAAGTGGCGGTGTTCGTCGGCAAGAACCCGTGGCAGTCGCAGAGCTTCCCGCGCGCCAGGGTGACCCTGCGGGAAATCGCACGCGATCCTCAGCGCGCGCTGATCGTGCTCGATCCGGTCCGCACCGAGACCGCCGAGATCGCCGACTATCACCTGCGCGTGCGGCCCGGGACGGACGCCTGGTGCCTGGCGGCGCTCGCCGGCACGATCGTCCAGGAAGGGCTCCTTGACACCGAGTTCCTCGCCGATCACACCCGTGGCGCCGAACCGGTGCTGGAGGCGCTCGGCGCGGTGCCGGTGTCCGCCTTCGCGGAGCACTGCGGGGTTGAGGAGGACCTGATCCGCGCCGCCGCGCGCCGAATCGCCGGCGCGCAGAGCGTCTCCACGTTCGAGGATCTCGGCGTCCAGCAGGGGCCGCGCAGCCCGCTGTGCTCCTACCTGAACAAGCTGCTGTGGCTGCTGAGCGGCAACTTCGCCAAGCCGGGCGCGATGCACCTGCACTCTTGGATGGTGCCGATCGCGCGCTACGACCTCGTCGATCGCCGCACGCCGGTGACCGGCGCCCGGATCATCGGCGGCCTCGTGCCGTGTAACGCGATCGCCGAGGAGATCCTCACCGACCATCCGGCCCGGATGCGGGCGATGCTGATCGAGAGCGCCAATCCCGCCCACTCGCTGGCGGATTCCAAGCGCTTCCGGCAGGCGCTCGACGCGCTCGAGCTGGTCGTGGTGATCGACGTCGCGATGACCGAGACCGCGCGTCAGGCCGACTACGTGCTCCCGGCCGCGAGCCAGTTCGAGAAGTGGGAGGCGACGTTCTTCAATCTCGAGTTCCCCCGCAACCACTTCCACCTCCGGGCGCCGCTGCTGGAGCCGCTGCCGGGCACGCTGCCCGAGCCGGAGATCTACGCCCGCCTGATGCGCGCGCTGGACGTGGTTCCCGAGGCGCAGCTCGCGCCGCTGCGCGCCGCGGCTGACCAGGGCCGCGCGCAGTTCGCACAGGCGTTCGGCGAGGCGACGATGTCGGACGGCCGGCTGCTCGGGCTGGCGCCGTACGTGCTCTACGAGACGCTCGGTCGGACGCTGCCGGACGGGGCTGCCTCCGCCGCGGCGCTGTGGGGCCTGGCCCACCGCTGCGCGCTCAAATATCCGGACGCGGTCCGGCGCGCCGGTCACAGCGGTGGCGAGGCGCTGTTCGACGCGATGCTCGCCGGCCGGTCCGGGATCACGTTCACGCTCGACGACTACGACGACGTGTGGTCCTACGTCTCGCACCCCGACAAGCGGATCGCGCTCGAGATCCCGGAGCTGCTCGAGGAGCTGCGCGGCCTGCCCGGCGAGCGCTTTGACTACACGACCGATCAGCTGCCGCTCGTCCTGTCCGCCGGCGAGCGCCGCTCGAGCACGGCCAACACGATCATCCGCGACCCGGCATGGCGCAAGCGCGATGCCGAGGGGGCATTGCGGATCAGCCCGGTGGACGCCTCAGCGCTGGGGCTGATCAGCGGTGCCCGGGCCCGGATCGTGACCGCGGCCGGGTCCGCCGAGACCGTCGTCGAGATCACCGACGCGATGCTCCCGGGGCACGTCTCGCTCCCCAACGGGCAGGGTCTGGAGTATCCAGGGGAGGACGGCCGGCCGGTGCTGAGCGGGGTCGCGGCCAATGAGCTGACCTCGCTCGAGTGGCGCGACCCGCTTGCCGGGACGCCGTGGCACAAGCACGTCCCGGCGCGGGTCGAGGCGGTCTGAGGGGCCGACCAGGGCTACTCCGGCCGTCCCCGGAGGGGCCGGCTCGAACGCGTTCGAGGCCTCGGGGGCCTATACGGCCCTGCGGTAGATGCTCACGACGGCGGCGCCGCCGAGGCCGATGTTGTGCTGAAGCGCGACGTCGACGCCGTCGACCTGCCGGGCTCCGGCCTGGCCACGCAGCTGCCAGGTCAGCTCGGAGCACTGGGCCAGGCCGGTCGCACCAAGCGGGTGACCCTTGGAGATCAGGCCGCCCGAGGGGTTGACGACCGGGCCTGAGCCGCCGTACGTGGTCGCCTGCGCCTCGACGAGCTTGTGGCCCTCGCCTTCGGCCGCGAGCCCGAGCGCCTCGTAGGTGATCAGCTCGTTCGCGCTGAAGCAGTCGTGCAGCTCGATCACCTGGACGTCGGCGGGCCCCACCTGCGCCTCCTCGTAGGCACGGCGGGCGGCCTCCTTGCTCATGTCGTAGCCGACGATCGTGATGCAGTCGGCGGTCTCGTCGAACGAGCTCCGCATGTCGGTGACCATCGCCTGGCCGGCGATCTCGATCGCCTGGTTCCACAGCCCGTGCTCGTCGACGAACCGCTCGGAGGCGACGATCACCGCGGCGGCGCCGTCGGACGTCGGCGAGCACTGGAGCTTCGTCAGCGGCTCGTGGATCATCGGCGCTTCCTTGATCTGCTCGAGCGTGTACTCGGTCTGGAACTGGGCGTAGGGGTTGTTGACCGAGTGCTTGTGGTTCTTGTACCCGATCCAGGCATAGTGCTCGGGCTTGGAGCCGTACTTCTCGATGTGGTCGCGGCCGGCGTTGCCGAACATCTGCGGCGCGAACGGCGAGGTCTCCGGGTCGCGGATCTCGAACATGCGCGCGAGGTGCTTGTCCAGCGCCGGCGTGCGGTCGGTGTACTTCATTCCGAGCGACCCGCGCTCCATCTTCTCGAACCCGATCGCCAGCGCACAATCGACCAGGCCGCCCTTGACCGCCTGGCGCGCGAGCATCAGCGCGCTCGATCCGGTCGAGCAGTTGTTGTTGACGTTCAGCACCGGGATGCCGGTCAGGCCCAGCCCGTAGACCGCCCGCTGGCCATAGCTCGAGTCTCCATACACGTACCCGGCGTAGGCCTGCTCAATCGAGTCGTACGGCACGCCCGCGTCGGCGAGCGCCTTCTCCCCCGCCTCCTGTGGCCCAATCCGGGTAATCGCCCGCCTTCGTGCCGGGCTTGTCGAACTTCGTCATACCGACGCCGATCACATACGTCGGGTTGCTCACCTGGGTCTCCTGTCTGGAATAAAGGGAAGATCCACCCGCTCGACGGCCGGGAAGACATCACGGACGATCGTGAGAAAGCCTTGTACGAGCATCGCCTTGACCTGCTCACGAGACAGCCGGTCGCGCTCGAGCCACTGCACGCTGGCCGCCTCGGCGAAGCCCGAGTAGGCGCGGATCAGCGCGCGCAGCACCGGCGGCGCCTGCGCCGCCTCGTAGGTCTGAAGCGCCTCGATCAGGCGATCCGCGGCCTGTTCACGCGCCTGCTCCATGATCTCCTCGACCTCCGGATCCCGGCCCAGCCCGCGCGACCCGATCGCGGCCAGCCACGTGCCGCGGTTGCGCTCGATCATCATCAGCCAGCGGTCGACGCTCTCCTCGATCACGATCTCGAGCTCCCGCCCGGGGGCCTGTAGCGGCACCGGATTCGACGGCATCCGCACCAGCGAGCGCACGACCTCCAGGTACAGCTCGCGCTTGGTGCCGAAATAGTGGTGCAGCAGTCCCCGCGCCACACCCGCCTCGCGCGCGATCTCGGATGTCGACACCGCGTCGTAGTTGCGCTCCGAGAACAGCCTCCGCGCACAGGCCAGGATCTGCGCCCGGCGCTCGTCGTGGTCCAGCCGCTGCCAGCGTGGGGCCGGGGAGGTGGCCATCACGGCCGCGAGGCTAGCAGAAGTTGGCAGTCTGCCAACAACGGTGGGGCAGGGGCGGGGCGGCCGCACGGGCCGAGTCGCACCCGCCCGGATGGGCGGCCGGCGCGGCCGAAATCCCCCTCCGGAGCATGCTTAACGGCCCAAAGTCCAACCGCCCGGCCGACCCTGGTTACATAAGCATGCCCCACGTGCATAAGTGGCCAGAGTCCGGCAGGCGCGGGCGGTTTGCCCCTGCATGCACGTGAAATTGTCAGATGGCTGACACCTCCGGCGGGGCCACCCTTCACCAGCGCCGTTTCCCCAGCCGACCGCCCCCGCCGGGCTACGCTGGCACCGCCCAAAGGGCAAATCCGGCCCGCCGAGGCGCTCAGCCTTGACCCGGTCCCCGCGGGCGACGTGGCCGCGCGCGGGCCGACGTCGTGTGAAGCTGTTCGCCGGCGCGCATGCGCGCCGGCGAGGAGGCGCGCATGCGCGCCTCCTGGGGTCGGCGCATGCGCCGACCCCGACTACATGAACTACGTCGTCATGCCGGTGAACTGCCCGCCGGTGATGTTCAGCACCTGCCCGTGGACGTAGTTGGCCCACGGCGAGCAGAGGAAGAACACGCCGCCGGCGGCCTCCTGGGGGGTGCCGGGGCGGCCGAGGGGGATCAGCATCGAGGCCATCCCGCGCAGCTGGTCGGGGATCCCGAGCTGGACCTTCTCGCCGCCGATCTCCATCACGTTGGACTCGTCCTTGGAGGCGGTGAGGCGGGTCTCGATGTAGCCGAAGGCGACCGCGTTGACGTTGATCTTGAACTGTCCCCACTCCTTTGCCAGCGTCTTGGTGAGACCGACGACGGCCGCCTTGCCCGAGGAGTAGTTGGCCTGGCCGGCGTTGCCCATCGTGCCGGAGATCGAGGAGACGTTGACGATCTTGCGGAACACCTCGCGTCCCTCCTCGCGCTCCTGTCTTGGCCGGCTCGCGCATGTGCGGCGCGACCGCGCGGCACATCCGGAAGGGGACGATCGAGTGGATGTCGAGCATCCGCTGGAACCAGTCGTCGCTCATCTTGTGGATCGGCGCGTCGAGCGTGTAGCCGGCGTTGTTGACGAGGATGTCGACCTGGCCCCACTCGTCGATCACCTTCTGGACGAGCTCGTCGGGCACGCCCGGCTTGGTCAGATCGCCGGCGAACACGAGCGTGTCGCCGTCGATCTCGGCGGCCGTCTGCTCGGCGACGTCGCCGTCGAGGTCGTTGATCAGCACCTTGGCGCCCTGCTCGGCGAGCAGCTCCGCGGTCGCGCGTCCGATGCCGCGTGCCGAGCCGGTGACGATCGCGACCTTGCCGTCGAGAACTGTCATATCGCTTGCCTTTCGTTCGTGGACTGAAAGCGCCGGGATGATGCCAGCGGCCGTGCCGCACTGCGCTGCCAGCCATTCCCTGCTCCGAGTGTTGGCATTCTGCCAACAACCGGATATGGATAGAGTGCCGGGCCACCGTGAACGCGCCCGAGTGGCTGACTGCGTTCGCCGAGAAGCTCGGCACCGAAGCTCCCACCACGGAGGAGTTCAAGGCACTGCTCGATCTCGCCGGCGAGGCGGCGCACTCCTCGGAGCGGGTCGCGGCGCCGGTCGCGTGCTGGGTGGCGGCGAAGGCCGGGAGTCGACCCGGCTCAAGCGCTCCAACGGGCGCGGGAGCTGGGTAGTGATGGCTGATAGCGGGCCGCGGCGATGACCGAGCGCGAGCACGACATCGTCGTGTTCGGCGCGACCGGATTCACCGGCGCGCTGACGGCCGAGTACCTGGCCGGCACGCGCCCACGGACACGCGCTGGGCGCTCGCGGGGCGCAACCGCGCCAAGCTCGAGCAGGCCCGGCGGACGCTTGCGGACGCCAACCCGGCCTGGGCCGAGCCTGCCGCTGCTCGTCGCCGACGTCGCCGACCCGGCGTCGATGCGGGCGCTGGCCGAGTCGACGAAGGTGGTGATCACCACCGTCGGCCCGTACATCCGCTACGGCGAGCCGCTGGTCGCGGCCTGCGCGGCGGCCGGCACCGACTACGTCGACCTCACCGGCGAGCCCGAGTTCGTCGATCGGATGTGGCTGCGCTACCACGAGCAGGCGGTCGCGGACCGGCGCCCGGCTGGTGCACTCGTGCGGCTTTGACTCGATCCCCTACGACCTCGGCGCGCTGTTCACGGTCGAGCAGCTTCCCGAAGGCGTCCCGATCCGCCTCGAGGGGTTCGTCCGCATCGGCGGCACCTTCTCGGGCGGCACGTACCACTCGGCGATCCACGTCATCGGGCGCTGGCGTCAGGGCATGCGGGTCGCAGCGCGAGCGGCGCGAGCGCGAGCCGCGTCCCGACGGGCGCCGGGTCAAGGGCGAGCTCGGGCGGCCACACAACGATTCCGCCGCCGGCGGCTGGGTGATGCCGTTCCCGACGATCGACCCTCAGACCGTGCTGCGCTCCGCCCGGGCGCTCGACCGATACGGCCCCGACTTCACCTACAGCCACTACCTCGTCGTCAAGCGGCTGCCGGTACTCGCCGGGATGGCCGTCGGCGCCGGCGCGGCGATCGCGCTCGCCCAGCTGCCGCCGACCCGCAACCTGCTCTGAAGCTCAAGGATCCGGGCGAGGGGCCGTCGCCCGAGCAGCGCGAGCGGAGCTGGTTCAAGGTCCGGTTCGTCGCGCGAGGCCGGCGGCGAACGCGTCGTGACCGAGGTCACGGGCGGCGACCCCGGCTACGGCGAGACCTCGAAGATGCTGGCCGAGTCGGCGCTGTGCCTGGCCCACGACGAGCTGCCCGAGCGCGCCGGCCAGCTGACCCCGGCGGTGGCGATGGGCGGCGCGCTGATCGAGCGCCTGAAGCGCGCTGGCATCGAGTTCCGGGTGGTGGACTAGTGCCGGGTCCGGCAATTCGCGCGCGACGTTGCGTCGGGACCGACTAGATTTTCGTCCCGTGTCGATCAGTGAAGCCGAGGCGATCGATGCCGCGAACGAGATCCACGGTCGCCACGCCGGGTTTCGAGCCCTGCACGCCAAGGGCGTCCTGCTGAAGGGGACGTTCACGGCGACGGCGGCAGCTCCCGCGCTGACCCGCGCTGCGCACATGCAGGGGGAAGAAATTGCGGCCACGTTCCGGTTCTCGAACGGCGCCGGCAATCCGGAGCATCCCGACTGGGCACCCGACCCCCGTGGACTGGCGGTCAAGCTGTACCTGCCGGACGGCTCGCGGACCGACATCGTGGCGGTCTCGACGCCACGATTCCCGACCCGCACGCCGGACGCATTCATCGAGCTGATGCGCGCGCAGGGCGCGGGGGCGGCCGCCGCATGGAAGCTGCCGCGGTTCCTCGCGACGCCATCCCGAGACAGTCCGAGCGCTGCCGGCGATCGCGCCGACGCTGCGCCCGCCGGACAGCTACGCCACGATCCCCTACTACGGCATCCATGCGTTCAAGTGGGTCGACGCCGGGGACGGCGAACGGTACGTCCGCTACGCCCTGGTGCCCGAGACGGCCGGCGTCGAGGCTGACGCCGTGGCAGGCGCGCCGCCGCGGCCGCGACTACCTCCAGGATGAAATCCGCGGCGCGCGTGCAGCGCGGGCCGATCCGCTTCCCGTTCGAGGTCCAGGTCGCGACTCCCGGCGATCCGACCGACGATCCGAGTGCCGCGTGGCCGCCCGCGCGTCGGCGGGTGAATGTCGGGACGTTTCAGATCACGGGGCTCGAGACCGAGCGGGAGACCGGCGGCGACGTGCTCGTATTCGATCCAACCCGGGTCACCGACGGGATCGAGCTCTCCGACGATCCGGTTCTGCGGTTCCGCGCCGGCGCCTACTCCGAGTCGGTGGCCCGCAGGAGCGCCGGCTGATGGCCACCCAGGCGAACCGGTGGACGGCGGCGGCGATCCCCGACCAGAGCGGGAAGGTCGCGGTCGTGACCGGGGCCAACAGCGGCCTCGGGCTCGTGACTGCGCGCGAGCTCGCGCGGGCCGGCGCGACCGTGCTGCTCGCGTGCAGGAACACCGTCAAGGGCGAGCAGGCGGTATCGGCGATCGCCGCGGAGCTGGCTTCGGCGGACGCGCGCGTCGCGGAGCTCGACCTCGCGTCACTGGACTCGGTCAGAGTGTTCGCCGAGCAGTTCTCAGCCGAGCACGATCGTCTCGACCTGCTGGTCAACAATGCGGGCGTGATGGCGCCGCCGCGCCGGCTGACCAAGGACGGGTTCGAGAGTCAGTTCGGCACCAACCACCTCGGGCACTTCGCGCTCACGGGACTGCTCCTGCAGCGCCTGCTGGCCGCGCCGCAGCCACGGGTGGTGACGCTCTCGAGCGGCGCCCATTGGGGCGGCAAGATCAGATTCGACGATCTCCAGGGCGAGCGCAGCTACAACAACTGGCGTGCCTACGCACAGTCGAAGCTCGCCAACCTGCTGTTCTGCTTCGAGCTCGGTCGTCGCGCGGCGGCGGCGAACACATCACTGACAAGCGTCGCCGCCCATCCCGGGTACGCGGCGACCAACCTCCAGTTCGCGGGCCCGAGCCGGCTCTACGAGAAGGCGATCATGGCGGTCGGTAACAAGGTGATCGCGCAGAGCGCCGAGATGGGCGCGCTGCCGGCGCTGTACGCCGCGACCGTGCCCGATCTGCCAGGCGGCGCGTTCGTCGGCCCCGACGGCTTCCTCGAGGGCCGCGGCCACCCGCGGATCGTCGGCGCAGCCGGCAGGGCTTATGACGTGGACAGCGCACGGCATCTCTGGGAGGTATCGGAGCAGCTGACCGGCGTGAGGTACGAGTTTCCGGAGTGAGCGATTTCCGCACCAACGGCGAGGCCGCGCTCGAGTGGGCGGCCGACTACCTCGCGCGGGTGGGCGATCTCCCCGTGCTCGCGCAGGTGGCGCCGGGCGAGATCCGCGCCCGCCTGCCCGACAAGCCGCCCGAGGAGGGCGAGCCGTTCTCCGCTGTACTGCGCGACCTCGATCAGGTTCTGCTGCCCGGAATCACCCACTGGCAGCACCCGCGCTACTTCGCCTACTTCTCGACGAGCTCGTCGGAGCCGGCGATCCTCGCCGAGCTGCTGGCGGCGACGCTGAACTCGATCGCGATCCTGTGGCGAACCGCGCCCGCCTCGACGGAGCTCGAGGGCTTGGTGCTCGACTGGGTGGCCGAGCTGCTCGGGTTGCCGTCCGGCTGGCACGGCCACATCGAGGACAGCGCCTCGACTTCGACGCTGGCCGCGATCATCGCTGCCCGCGAGGCGACCGGCCGGGGGGTGGTCGTGTGCTCCGATCAGGCACATTCCTCAGTCGCCAAGGCTGCCCGGATGCTCGGCAT
The DNA here is from genome assembly GCA_963769695.1 of uncultured Solirubrobacterales bacterium. Lineage (GTDB taxonomy): Bacteria > Actinomycetota > Thermoleophilia > Solirubrobacterales > Solirubrobacteraceae > Palsa-465. Next base: position 758,484 of record CAVYMX010000009.1, read on the forward strand.
GGAGTTGCGCAAGGTCCCGTCCGACGACGAGTTCAGGCTGCGGGTCGCCGACATCGGAGACCTGAGCGATGCGGCGATCGTCGTCGCGACCGTGGGAACCACCGCGACGACCTCGGTCGACCCGGTGCCCGAGATTGCCGACGCGTGTGAGCGCTCCGGTACCTGGCTGCATGTCGACGCGGCGTATGCGGGTGCGGCAATGGTCTGCCCCGAGCACAGGTGGGCATTTGCCGGCGTCGATCGCGCCGACTCGTTGGTGGTCAACGCCCACAAGTGGATGCTCACGCCGATGGACTGCTCGCTGTTGTGGAGCCGACGGCCGGATGAGTTCCGGGCCGCGTTCAGCTTGATCCCTGATTACCTGCGCACGCCCGACGAGGAGGACGCGCTGTCGCTGAGCGAGTACGGCCCCGCGCTCGGCCGGCGCTTCCGCGCCCTGAAGCTGTGGGCCGTGCTGCGTTGCTACGGCCGGCGCGGACTGCAGCACCACATCCGCAGCGGGGTCGAGCTCGCCTGGCAGTTCGAGCAGTGGGTCGACGCCGACGCGGACTGGGAGCTGTGCGCGCCGCGCCGATTCTCGGTCGTGTGCTTCCGGCTGCGCGGTGACGACGAGCGCAACCGGGCGGTGCTGGAACGGGTGAACGCGAGCGGGGAGATCTTCATCTCCCATGCGGTGCTGAACGGGCGCTATGTCCTGCGCCTGGCAGTCGGGCAGATGCACACGACGCTAGAAGACGTTCAGCTTGCCTGGGACGTGCTGCGGCGGGCGGCGGCGGAGGTCCAGGCTTAGCCGGCGCTGCCGAGCGGGCTGGGCCGGCGCTACTTCAGCTCGGCCGAGGTCCTACCCAGCAGCGCCCGCGCCACGATCAGCAGCTGAATCTGCTGCGTGCCCTCAAACAGGTCGAGGATCTTGGCGTCGCGGGCCCACTTCTCGAGCAGCTCGTCCTCGCCGTAGCCGGCGCTCCCACACAACGCCACGCACCGTAGGGCGATGTCGGTGCCGGTCCGCCCGGCTTTCGCCTTGGCCATCGATGCCTGCAGTGAATTGGGCTGCTTGTTGTCGGCCATCCAGGCGGCCTTCAAGGTCAGCAGGCGGGCGGCCTCCCAGTCGGACTCCATCGCGATGAACTCCGAGGCCGCGGCGCTCTGCACATACGGCGGTGCGTCGTAGTCGATCTCGACTCCGGCCTCGGCGAGCAGGTCGAATGTGCGCTCCAGGCACGCGCGCGCGACGCCGATGGCCATCCCCGCGACCAGGGGTCGGGTGTTGTCGAAGGTCTGCATCACACCGGCGAACCCTCGCTTGGGCTCGATCTCGGGACTGCCGAGCAGGTTCTCCTTCGGCACGCGGCAATCGTGCAGGACGAAGTTGGCCGTGTCGGATGCGCGGATCCCGAGCTTGTGCTCGAGCCGGTCGAGCCCCAGTCCGGGATTGTCGCGTTCGACCACGAATGACTTGATCGCAGCCCGGCCCTGGCTGCGGTCGAGCGTCGCCCAGACCACGATCAGCTCGGCGCGATCGCCGGAGGTGACGAAGATCTTCTCGCCGTTCAGCACGTACTCGTCGGTCTCCGCGTCGTAGCGCGCGGTGGTCCGGATCGCTGCCGAATCGGATCCGGCCTCGGGCTCGGTGATCGCCATCGCAGCCCACTTGCCGCCGAAGCGCTGCAGCTGCTCCTCGCTGGCGACGGCGGCGATCGCGGCCTGGCCGAGGCCCTGGCGCGGCATCGTCAGCAACAGGCCGACGTCGCCCCAGGACAGCTCGATCAGCCCGAGCAGGCTGGCCATGTTGCTGCCGTTGCGCGTGCGATCGCCGCTGCTGCCGTTCCCGTTCGGGGCGGGAGCGCCCCCGCCGACGCCGCTGGCGCCCGCGCCCCCCAGCGCACCGCTCTCGTTCATGCCGTCGATCACCGCAGCGAGCATGTCGAGCTCCTTGGGGTAGCTGTGCTCGGCGCTGTCGTATTTGCGGGAGATCGGGCGGAAGATCTCGGTCGCGACCTGATGCGATTGCTGGACCAGCAGGTCGAAGCGCTTGGGCAGCTCGAGGTTGATCATCACAGCACCAGTGCTCCTTCCATCAGCCCCGCGGCGCGGAGGTCTCGATACCAGCGCTCGACCGGGTGCTCCTTGACGTAGCCGTGGCCGCCGAGCAGCTGGACGCCATCGGAACCGATCGCCATTCCGCGCTCGGAGCAGAGCCTGCGGGCGAGCGCGACTTCGCGAGCGAATGTCAGTCCCTGGTCGACTCGAGCAGCAGCGCGGTAGGTCGAGAGCCGCATCCCGTCGAGCTCGATCGCGATGTTGGCGGTGGGGAACGCAACTCCCTGGCGGTTGGCGATCGGCTCACCGAACGCGGAGCGATCCTTGACGTACGGGATCACGTAGTCGAGCACGGCTTGTCCGGCGCCGACGGCGAGCGCGCACCAGCCGAGCCGGCCGAGCGCAACGCACTCGGCGAACACGTCGGCGCGCCCCTCACCGAGCAGGGCGGACGCGGGCAGCCTCACGTTCTCCAGCACGAGCTCGGCCGTCGCCGCAGCTCTGATGCCCATCGCGGGTTCGGGCCGGGTCGAGATCCCGCCGCCGCCGGGTTCGACGATGAACAGCGCCGGTCCCTGGCCTTCGAGCTCCGCGGCGACGATCAGCAACTCGGCATCGGCGGCCCGGGGGACCAGCGACTTGACACCGTCGAGAACGTAGCCGTCGCCGTCGGGGCGCGCCCGGGTGTCGAGCTTGAACGGGTGAAACAGCGCGCGCGGCTCGAGCACGGCGAGCGCCGCGGCGGGAACGTCATCGCCGACGAAAGCCGGCAGGTAGGTGGCCTGCTGGCCGGCGTCGCCCCACAGGCCGAGCGCAGTCGACACAGCCGCGGGCGCCAGGCAGGCGACCGCGATGCCCATGTCGCCCTGCGCGAGCGCCTCGCTCATCAGCGCCGAGGTGACCGCCGAACGATGCTCGACCGCCCCGCCGAGCTCCTCGGGTACACCGACCATCGTCAGCCCGAGCTCGTTGCTCTGAGCCAGCAGCTCCGGCGGCGTGGCACACGCGTCGTCGGCGTCGTGCGCCGCCGGGCGCAGCTTGGCGAGCGCGAAGTCGCGAACCGATTCGCACAGCAGTTGCTGCTCCTCGCTCGGCCGCAGGTCGAACAGGTCGCTCTCCCGCGTCCGCGGCTGGCGCGCCGGTCGTGAAAGCTTCTGAGCGGCGGCGAACGTCCGACCGGCCGTGGCCGCGGTGCGCATCGTCGTGCGTGAGGCGCCATGCAGCAAGCGCTCCGTCGGCTGCCTGAGACCCAGCCGATCCACCAGGTCGGAGCTCGCCAGGCGACCCAGCGCCCGCAGACCCACGGCCATGCCTCGCTCGGCGATGTTCGGCTGCGTCGGCATGCGGGCGGAGGATCGTATCACTGTTCGTTGTAACGTCGTTTGGTGTAATCGTGTACCACTGGACATACTGCCCGTTCTGGGCCGGGGACGATCGCGGCTCTTACGAAGTCCTTACGTGCCGCCCGTCATGCTGGAATTGATAAATGCGCGTATTGATCGCAGAAGATGAGCAACGGTTGGCTGATGCGATTGCGCGCGGGCTCCGGCGCGAGGGGATGGCGGTCGACCTCGCGCCCGACGGAGCCGATGCGCTGGTCAAAGCGCGCGTGATCCGCTACGACGTGCTGGTCCTCGACCGCGACCTTCCGGGGATCCACGGTGACGACGTGTGCCGCACCGTGCGCGGGGAGCGTCCGGAGACCGGGATTCTGATGCTGACGGCGGCGGGCACGCTCGAGGACCTCGTAGAGGGTCTGTCGCTTGGAGCCGACGACTACCTCGCGAAGCCGTTTCGGTTCGCGGAGCTCGTCGCGCGGATCCGGGCGCTGAGCCGGCGGGCGACGCCGAGCCGCCCACCGGTCCTGTCCCACGACGACATCGAGCTGGACCCGGCGCGCCGCCGCGTGACCCGCGCCGCGACCTCGATCGAGCTCGCGCGCAAGGAGTTTGCGGTCCTGGAAGCGCTGATGGGCGCCGACGGAGCGGCGGTGTCGGCCGAGGAGCTGCTCGAACGGGTCTGGGACGAAAACACGGATCCGTTCACCAACGTGGTACGGATGACGATCATGACCCTGCGCCGCAAGCTCGGCGACCCGCCGGTGATCGAGACGGTCATCGGAGTCGGCTACCGGATGGTCTGATGGCTCGGCGCCGGCTCGCGCTCCCGCGCCTGAAGATCGACGGTCCGGCGCCGACGATCCGCCTGCGCCTGACTGTCCTCTACGGCCTCGTGTTCCTGGTCACGGGGGCGGTCCTACTCACGATCGGCTACGCGCTCGTGCGCCACAACCTCGGCAACGGGGACATCCGCGATGAGCTGCGCAAGCTCGGGTTGGCGCCACCCGTCTCGACGTTTCTCGGCCACCCGTTCGCGTTCAGTCCGGAGGCGCGCCTGGCGGCCGCCGTGCGGGCTCAGCTGCGCAGCGAGACGCTGCATCGGCTAGTGATCGAGTACGTGCTCGCGCTCGGAGTGATGACGATGATCTCGGTCGCCGCCGGGTGGCTGCTGGCCGGGCGCGCGCTTAGGCCGTTGCGGGAGATCACGGCGACCGCGCGACGGGTCTCAGGGGAGAATCTCGGCGAGCGGATCGACCTGGCCGGTCCGGCCGATGAGCTCAAGGAGCTCGCCGACACGATCGACGGCATGCTCGGGCGGCTTGACGCAGCGTTCGGCTCGCAGCGCCACTTCGTAGCGAACGCCTCGCACGAGCTCCGCACGCCGCTGGCGATCATGCGCACGGAGGTCGACGTCGCGCTCGCCGACCCGGTGGCCAGCACCGGGGATCTACGCGCGATGGGCGAGGCGGTGCGCGAGACCGTCGACCGCTGCGAGCGCCTGATCGAGAGTCTGCTGATGCTCGCGCGCAGCGAAGCGGCGACCGTGCGCGGCGCGACGGTCGATCTCGCGGCGCTGGCGGCCGACTGCATCACTGATCTACACGCGCGCGCGGAAGAGGTCGGCGTACGGATCGATGATGACCTCAAGCCGGCCTGGACTCACGGGCAGGCGGGTCTGCTCGAGCGGATGATCGCCAACCTCGTCGACAACGGGATCCGGCACAACGAGCGCGGTGGTTATCTGGCGGTCGCGACGGGGCTGCGGGACGGCCGGGTCGTGGTCCGGGTCCGCAACGGCGGTCCGGTAATCGATCCCAAGGAAGCCCAGACGCTGACCGAGCCGTTTCGCCGCCTGGACCGCTCATTTGGCGGCTTCGGGCTCGGCCTGTCGATCGTGCGCTCGGTGGCAGCGGCCCACGGCGGGACGGCCGAGCTGAGCGCTCCTGCCACCGGCGGGCTCGAGGTTGTGATTACGCTACCCGCAGGCGCGGCGCCTTCCGCCGGGGTTCCTAAGGGAACCTCAAGAGTGCTTACGGAGAGCTGACGGAGCGGGCGCTAGAACCGGTACGAAACCAATTTCCAGGAGTCGTCAAGCCATGAAGTACCGATTCAGATCGATGATCCCACGCCGCGCCGGAGCCTCTGTCCTGCTGATCGCCGCGTTCGGAGTGGGGATCGGCGCATGCGGTTCCTCATCCTCCTCGAGCAGTGGCGCAGCCGCGGTCTCGGGGACGAGCGTCGCAAGCACCAGCGCCCGCTACCAGGCGCGGCTGAACCTCGCCAAGTGCCTGCGCTCGCACGGCCTCAACGTGCCCGACCCGTCGCCGAACGGCGGCGCTGCCGGCGGTGGGGGCGGCGGTGGAGGCGGCGGGATCTTCCGGGGGTTGGCAAACGTTCCACGAACACAGGTGCAGGCGGCGCTGCAGGCCTGCCAGCAGTACGTCAAGCAGGCGTTCCCGGCCGCGAATTTGACCCCTGCCCAGCAGGCCCAGTTCCGCCAGGAGTTCGTCAAGTACGCGGAGTGCATGCGCTCGCATGGCGTCAACATCCCCGATCCGAGCACCACCACGGGCACCGGTCCGGGCGGTGGCTTCGGCTTCCGGGGCGCGATCAGCTCGACCGTTCGCAACAGCCCCGCGTTCCAGTCCGCCAACACGGCGTGCCGGAGCCTGCGGCCGAGGTTCGGCCGCGGTGCCGCCGGCGGCGGTCCAGGCGGAGGCGGAGGCACGGGTGCCTAGGTCGCCGTTCGGCCGGCTCGGGGGCCGGGTCGCTCGCGACCACGGCCCCAGTTCATGGTCCGGCGCGCTGGCGCCGCCTGACCGCGGCGGCGGTCGGAATCAGCGCGCTCGCCGTGGCGATCGGGGTGATCATCGGCGCCGACCTCCCCGGTTCGAGCAAGGGTGCCGGCCAGAGCGGTAACAACGCGGGCGTCGGCGACCGTGCAGCGCCGGGATCTGGTTGAGACCGACACCGAGTCGGGCACGCTCGGATATGCCAATCCGGCGACGGTGTTCAACCGTCTGAGCGGGACGATCACCTGGCTGCCCGAGCGTTGGCGCGGTGATCAAGCCGGGCCAGGCGCTGTACGACGTCGACGGCGCGCCGGTGGTCCTGTTCGACGGCAACACTCCGGCTTACCGTGATCTGACCTCGGGCGACACCAACGGCGCCGACATCCAGGAGCTCAACCAGAACCTGGTCAACCTCGGGTTCGCCGACGGAGAAGATACCATCAACAACAACTGGCAGCAGGGGACGACGGACGCCGTCGAGCGCTGGCAAGGGTCGCTCGGGCAGACCGAGACCGGAACGATCACGCTCGGCCAGGTCGTGTTCCTCCCCGGGCCGCAGCGGATCACCTCGGTGACCGCGGCGCTGGGCGGTACGGGCTCGTCCGGGAGCGGCAGCGGCTCGGGCGCTGCGAGCGGTGCAAGCTATAGCCCGGTGCCTGCCCATGCCGAGTTCGTGAGCTTGACGGTCAAGTCGGCTTCCGCACCCTCGGGATCGGGGTCGTCGGGCAACTCCGGCTTCGGCTCGCAGGCGGTGTCCAACGACGCCGCGTCGAGCACCGGCACGGGCACGTCGAGCACGGGCAGCTGCACGAGTTCCCGTCCGGGAGCAGCGGGACCCAACGACCGGCAACGCGGGCGTCGATGCCGGTTCGAGCACCGGTTCGAGCACCGGTTCAGGGACGAGCGGCTCCAACACGAGCGGATCGAACTCCTCGTGCAAGAACAACTCTTCGGGCGGGAAGACAACTGCTGCGCAGACGCTGGCCGCGCTCGAGGCGCTGCTCAAGGCCGAGACGCTCGAGCTCCAAAAGAGCCGCTCGACGGCCGGCAGCGGCACCGGATCGACCGGCGCCGGCGGCGCCAGCGCCACGGCGCGGCAGCGGCCGCAGCGCCGGCGGCGGCGGTGGTGGCGGCGCAGGCGCGGGCGCGGCTGCGGCTGCGGCCAACTCCGGCGGCGGTGGCGGCGGTGGCGGTGGCGGCGGCGGCTCGGGCAGCGCCGGCACGGGCTCCGGGAGCGCAGGCTCCGGGTCCGGGCAGCGTCAGCGGTCGCGATCCTCGACACGACCTCGAACCCACCTCGTCGTCACCGTCCAACTCGACGCGACCAAGCAGAGCGAGGCGGTCTCGGCGAGCCGGTGACGGTCGAGCTGCCCGGACGGCAGCACAGTCAACGGCAAGATCACCCAGGTCAGCCCCGTCGCCCAGACCAGCAGCGGCTCCTCGGGCAGCGGCAGCGGCAGCGGCAGCGGCAGCGGGAGCGGCGGCGGTTCATCGGGCACTCCGTCGGCGACGATCCCGGTGACGATCACGCTCACCGGACACCAGCACGTAACCGGGCTCGACCAGGCAGCGGTGAGCGTCAACTTCCAGCAGCAGAAGGCGAACAACGTGCTGTCGGTTCCGGTGACGCGCGCTGCTGGCGACCGCGGGCGGCGGCTACGCGGTGCAGGAGGCCGAATGCGCCGCACACGCCTGATCCCGGTGACGCCGGGCCTGTTCGCCGCCGGGCTACGTGCAGATCTCCGGCGCGGGCATCTATCCGGGCCTCCAGGTGACCGACTCGCAGGGATGAGCGCACCGGTCAACTCGCCGAGCCCGGTGAACGGAGCGCCAGCGCCGAGCCGCAACGGCGTTGCGCTGCGGCCTGCGGGAGGTGACCAAGGAGTACCCGGGCGGGAGTCCAAGCGCTGCGCGACGTGAGCGTCGAGATCCCCACCGGCGACCAGGTCGCGGTCGTCGGCCCGTCGGGTCCGGGCAAGACGACGATGCTGACGGTGCTCGGCACGCTCGAGCGGCCGAGCAGCGGCTTCGGTCGAGGTTGCGGGCCGCGACGTCGTCGCGGCGTCTGACGGCGAGCTCGCGGGGCTGCGCGCGCACGAGATCGGGTTCGTGTTCCAGGGCTTCCATCTCCAGGACGCGATGACCGCGCTCGACAACGTCGCCAACGGGATGCTCTACACGGGCGCTCCGGCGCGCGAGCGCCGCGCGGCGGCAGCAGGCGGCGCTCGAGCGGGTCGGGACTCGGCCACCGCCTGACGCACCGCCCGCCGCAGCTGTCCGGCGGCGAGCGCCAGCGGGTCGCGATCGCGCGGGCGATCGCCAAGCGGCCGGTGATCATCCTCGCCGACGAGCCGACCGGCAACCTCGACTCGAAGTCCGGCCAGGAGGTGCTGGCAGCTGCTGCACGAGCTCGCCGCCGAGGGGGCGACGCTGGCGCTGATCACCCACGACGAGCAGATCGCGGAGACGTTCCCCCGCCGGATCCAGATGCGCGACGGCGAGATCGTCGGGGACGAGCGCAAGTGAGCCTCGCGGTCCCGCGACCGGCACTGCGCCACCGCCGCCGGGGTGGTCCCGCCGCCAGCGGCGAGGGTTCGCGGCTGCCGCCGCACGAGCTGTTCTCGGTGGCGCTGCAGGGGCTGCGCACGCGCCGGCTGCGGGCCGCGCTGTCGGCGCTCGGGATCGCGATCGGGATCGGCGCGATGGTCGCGGTCGTCGGCGTCTCCGCCTCGAGCCAGGCGAACCTGCTGGCGCTGATCGACAGCCTCGGCACGAACCTGCTGACCGTCACGCCCGGGCAGACGTTCCTCGGCGCCAACGAGGTGCTGCCGAGCACGGCGCTCGGCGACGATCCAACACACAGCCCAACGTGACCAGCGCCTCGGCCGTCTACCAGGTCTCGGGCGCGAACGTGCTGCGCACGCCGTACGTGCCCTCCGAGCAGACCGGCGGGATCGGTGTCGACGCGACCGATCCGGGGCTGCTCGGCGGCGGTCAGCGGCCAGCTGTCCTCGGGCCAGTTCCTGAACGCCGAACAACGAGAACTTCCCGACCGTGGTGCTCGGGGCCCAGGCCGCGAACACGCTCCAGATCACCAACGCCACCGGCCACATCCAGGTGTACCTCGGCGGGACCTGGTTCACGGTGATCGGGATCATGCAAGCCAGTCGTCCTCGACCCCACCCTCGACAGCACCGCGTTCATCGGTCTGCCGGTCGCCGACACGGCTGTTCCAGACGCCGCCAACCCGTCGGAGATCTACGTGCGCGCGAACGTGAACCAGGTCAGCCAGGTCTCCAACCTGCTCGCGCCGACGGCCGACCCGCAGAACCCGGACGGCGTCCAGGTGAGCCGACCTTCGAACGTGCTCGAGGCCCGAGCCGCAGGCCAAGGGCCAGTTCACCACGCTGCTGCTCGGGCTCGGCGCTGTCGCGCTGCTCGTCGGCGCGATCGGGATCGCCAACATCATGGTGATCTCGGTGCTCGAGCGGCGCGGCGAGATCGGACTGCGCCGCGCGCTCGGCGCGACCCGACGTCATATCAGCACTCAGTTCCTGGCCGAGTCGGCGCTGCTCGCGGTGCTCGGTGGGGTCGCCGGCCTGGCGCTCGGCGCGGTCGCGACGTGGGTGTACTCGCTGGCCCAGAACCAGCCGATGGTCGATCCCGGCGTACGCGCTGATCGCGGCGCCCGCGGCCGGGTTCGTGATCGGCGCGGTCGCCGGGCTGTACCCGGCCGCCAAGGCCGCGCGGCTGAGCCCGACGGAGGCGTTGCGCTCGACGTGAGCCGGGCGCGAGGACCTTTACGGAGAGCTGACACACCGATCCATAGGCTGAGCGAATGTCGAGCTGGCGTCGTGAAACCAGAGGATTTGGTGAGAAGAACGAGGCATCCCCGCGCTTCGTTCCGTCCGCCGTCTCCTCTCAGGACGCCTATCGACTGCGACGAAGTGCGCCTCGTCGCTAGCGGGAGTATCCCTCCCCGCACCTGGGGAACCGGCGGCGGCCCGGACCGCGACTCCCATCCGGCGCCGCTCGCCGGTCCCTCGTGTTGTTTGGCGACTGGGGCCGCGTGCGCGTCGCCCGCTGACGCCTCGGCTGGCGGCGGTTCCGGTCGCTACCAGGCGTCGACGTTTGGCCGCTTCTTTCCCTCCCGCTCCCACCACTCACCGGAGCGGTCCTCGAACAGGGTCGCGATCCAGGCGTGGGTGTCGGCCGGGTCGATCACGTCGTCGATCTCGAAGTAAGCCGCCATGTTGATCCCCTGGCCGCGTTCGTAGGCGCCGGCGACGGCCGCCTCAAACGCCCGCTCGCGCGCGGCCGGGTCCTCGATCGCCTCGAGCTCGCGGCGCATCCCGAGGCGCACGGCGCCCTCAAGGCCCATCGCCCCGAACTCGGAGGTTGGCCAAGCCGACGGTGAACAGCGGCGCCTTGAAGCCGCCACCGGCCATCGCCTGGGCGCCGAGCCCGTAGCCCTTGCGGAGCACGACCGTGCCGGTCGGGACGGTCAGGTTGGCGCCGGTGAGGAACATGCGCGCAAAGTGGCGGACTGTCCCCGTCCGCTCGGCCGCGGGGCCGACCATGAACCCCGGCGTGTCACACAGGAACAGGAGCGGCAGCTCGAACGCGTCGCACAGCTGCATGAACCGCGCCGCTTTGTCGGCGCCGTGGGCGTCGATCGCGCCGCCGAGGTGCGACGGGTCGTTTGCGATCACCCCGAGCGTGCGGCCGCAGTGGCGCGCGAACGCGGTCACGATTCCGAGCCCGAACCCCCGGCGGAGCTCGCAGACGTCGTCGAGCAGCGCGTCGATGACCGCGCGGATGTCGTACATCCGCTTGCGATTGGCGGGAATCAGGTGCCGGAGAATGCGCACGTCGCGCGGCTCGGCGGGCTCGTCCGGTCCGGTGAAGTAGCGCAGGTACCGCTTGGCGGCGGCGACCGCTTCTGCGTCGTCCTTGACCCGCAGGTCGACGACCCCATTCGCGTACTGGATCTCGATCGGCCCGACCTGATCGGGCTCGTAGTGGCCGAGGCCTCCGCCTTCGATCATCGCCGGGCCGCCCATGCCGATGCTCGCGTCCTCAGTCGCGATCACGACATCGCAGCAGCCGAGCAGCGCGGCATTGCCCGCGAAGCAGTAACCGGATGCGATCCCGATCGACGGGACAAGCCCGCTGAGGCGCGCGAACAGGTGAAACGCACGGCAGTCGAGGCCGGCGACGATCGGCCAGTCCACATCCCCGGGCCGGCCGCCGCCGCCTTCAGCGAACAGGACCACCGGGAGCCTGCGCCGCTCCGCGAGCTCAAACAGGCGGTCCTTCTTCAGATGGTTGCGCATCCCCTGGGTTCCCGCGAGCACGGTGTAGTCGTACGACATTGCCACGCACGGCCTGCCGTCGACATCGCCCACTCCCGCGACCAGGCCATCGGCCGGGGTGCGCGCGATCAGCTCCGCGGTCGACCGGCGACGCTCCTGGGCGGCGAACATCAGCGGGCCGTACTCGACGAACGTGCCGGCGTCGATCAGGTCCGCGAGGTTCTCTCTCGCGGTCCGGCGACCTCGCTCATGGCGTTTGGCGACGGCGTCGGGGCGGGCCGGGTCGAGCCCGATCGCGTGGCGCTGATTGACCGCCTCCAGATCGTCGCGGATCTGCTCGGGATCGAGCGCCGGCGCCGGTTCGACGTTCGCCCTCACTCTGGCAGCGGCGTCGAGCACGGCCAGCAGTTGCCCTTCCTCGACCGTGTCGCCGACCGCGACCGCGACTGCACGCACGACAGCGTCGGTGTCGGCGATCACCTCGTGCTCCATCTTCATCGCCTCGAGCACGATCACAGCCGCGCCCGCGGGCACGTGCTCGTCGGGTCCGTGCGCAATCGCGATCACGGTCCCCGAGAACGGCGCAACCAGACTTTCTCTGTCGGGCGCGGTGGGCACCGGCGGAGCATATTTGCGAGCGGTGGGCGTTGACCTCCGGGTTCGGGCCGCTCGACTGCCTCGGGTTCGGATCCAGCGGCGCCTGCGCTTAACGCAATACTGGCGGTGATGAGCGAGCCGGAGCTGCTGTGGACACCCTCGCGTGAGCGGATCGAGCGCGCGACACTGACGCGCTACCAGCGCTGGCTGGAGGAGACCCGCGGGCTGAGGCTCGGTTCCTATGATCGCTTGTGGCAGTGGTCGGTCGACTCGATCGAGGCGTTCTGGGAGTCGATCGTGGAGTTCTTCGAGGTCCGGTTCGAGCAGCCGGCGTCACGTGTGCTGGGGAGCGGCGAGATGCCCGGGGCCGAGTGGTTCCCGGGCGCACGTTGCAGCTACGCGGAGCACATCTTCCGAGCCAAGGATCCCGGTGCGGTGGCGATCCGGCACGCGTCCGAGCTGCGCGAGCTGGACGAGTGGAGATGGGAGCGGCTGCGGAGTGAGACTGCGGCGATCGCGGCCGGTTTGCGCGCCACCGGCGTCGGTCCCGGTGACCGCGTGTGCGCGTACATGCCGAACATTCCCGAGACCGTCGCGGCGTTGCTGGCGTGTGCCTCGATCGGGGCGATCTGGTCATCGGCGGCGCCCGAATTCGGCGCCCGCAGCGTGATTGACCGCTTCAGCCAGATCGAGCCCAAGGTTCTGCTCGCGATCGACGGATACCGCTATGGCGGCAAGGACTTCGACCGCCGCTCGGTGGTCAAGAGCATCGTCTCGGAGATACCGTCGGTCCAGCGAGTCGTGACGCTCGGGTATCTGGACGGGTCCGGATGGGAACCGGGCTTCCTCGGCTCACCGGAATCGCTCGAGTTCGCCCAGCTCCCCTTCGACCACCCGCTGTGGGTGCTCTACAGCTCGGGCACCACCGGGCTCCCCAAGCCGATCGTCCACGGACAGGGCGGGATCCTGCTCGAGCAGATCAAGCAGAGCCACCTGCATCTCGACGCCCAGGCGGACGACCGGTTCTTCTGGTTCTCGACGACCGGTTGGATGATGTGGAACTTCCTCGTCGGGGAGCTGCTGAGCGACGCCTCGATCGTGCTGTTCGACGGCAATCCGGGCTACCCGGATCTGGGCACGCTCTGGGACCTGGCCGAACGCACGGGGATGACCTGCCTCGGGACCAGCGCGGCGTTCATCGGGTCGTGCATGAAGGCGTCGCTGAAGCCCGCGGACGGACGGGACCTCAGTGCACTGCGTGCCGTCGGCTCGACCGGGTCGCCGCTTTCGCCCGAGGGGTTCCGCTGGGTCTACGACGAGCTCGGCGCCGACACCTGGCTGTTCTCGACCTCCGGCGGGACTGACGTGTGCGCCGCGTTCGTCGGTGGCGTGCCGACGCTGCCGGTCTACCTCGGCGAGCTGCAGGCTCGCCTGCTCGGAGCGTCGGTGCAGGCGTGGGATCAATCGGGGCACTCGCTGGTGGACGAGGTCGGCGAGCTCGTGATCACCAAGCCGATGCCCTCGATGCCGATCTACTTCTGGGGCGATCCTTCCGGCAAGCGCTACCTCGACAGCTATTTCTCGATGTTCCCCGGGATCTGGCGTCACGGCGACTGGATCAAGATCACCCCACGCGGCACGGCGATCATCTACGGGCGCTCAGACTCGACGATCAACCGCGGCGGCGTGCGGATGGGCACCAGCGAGATCTACCGCGCCGTGCTCGAGCTACCGGAAGTGGTCGACGCGCTGGTGATCGACATGCCCCGCGCGGGGACCGACGGCTGGATGCCGCTGTTCGTCGTGCTGCGTGACGGGGCCTCGCTCGACGATGACCTGGTTGCCACGATCCGCCGCCGGATCCGCGAGGACTGCTCGCCGCGCCACGTCCCCGACGAGATCCATCAGATCGTCGAAGTGCCCCGGACGTTGAGCGGCAAGATCCTGGAGGTCCCGGTGAAGCGCATCCTCTCGGGAGTTCCGGCTGACCAGGTGGCGTCTCGAGAGTCGCTGGCGAACCCGGCGGCGCTTGATTACTTCGTCGAGCTGGCGCAGGGTGGGTGAGGCGGGGCGAACTGCGGGCTCGGGGCGACGCGGTCGACACCCGGCGAGGCCCGCGTGGGCCGAAATCCTGCCGCGGTGGGCCGAAATCCTGGCGCGGTGGGCCGAAATCCTGCCGCGGTGGGCCGAAATCCTGCCGCGGTGGGCCGAAATGCCCCGGTGGGCCGAAATGCCGCGGTGGGCCGAAATCCTGCCGCGGCGACATGCTTACAGGCCCAAAGCGCACGGCCGCGGGCGACCTTGGTTACATAAGCACGCCCCACATGCTTATCTAGCCAAGGTCCGGCAGGCGCGCGCGGTTTGTCCCTTTATGCAGGTGAAATTGTCAGACCGCTGACACCCTCGGGCCTGGCCGCACCCTCACCAGCGCCGTCCCGGGCGGATCGAACCGTGACCACCCTGCGCGGCCTCGTACGGCCGGCTCGCCCAGCCTCCCGGCGGGTTCTTACGTTCTTCTCAGAAACCGCTGAGAAGATCCCCGCCACGGGCGCGTTTGTTTTCCGACGCGCCCGGCCATCTGCAGGAGTCATCAGTGCCCACGAACCTCAAGCGCAAGCTCGTGATCGGGACGACGACGCTGGCCGTCGCGGCCTTCGCGGGCGGCGCGTTCGCGGCGACGCAGGAGGCGGGGATCAGCTCTCGTCAGGCGTTTCTCAACGACCTCGCCAAGCGGCTGAACGTCACCCCGAAGCAGCTCTCGGCGGCCGTCCAGGGGGCCTACCTCGACCAGTTGCAGGAGGCGGTCGCGGTCGGCAGGCTCACCCAGGCGCAGGCAAGCGTGATCAAGCAGCGGCTGCAGCAGAGCGGCGGCATCGCGCCCTTGGGTGGCTGGCGTTGGTTCGGGCCGATCGATCATGGCGGTCCGCTGCCGCCCGGCGCTCCGACTCCGCCCTACGGTCCGGTCCGGCCAGGCGGCTCGACGGCTCCCTACGGCGCGCTCCCGCCCGGCGGCTCGACGGCTCCCTACGGCTCGCTCCCGCCCGACATGCCGCTCCCGCCCGGCATGCCGCTCCCGCCCCCCGGCTCGACCAAGCCCTACGGGCCGCTCCCGCCCGGCGTGCCGGGGTTCCACGGATTCCGTGGACTGCTACGCCCCGGCGCCGGAGCGCCGGGCCCTCTCGCCGCCGCGTCAAAATATCTGGGGGTCACCCCCACGCAGTTGTTCGACCAGCTCAAGGCCGGAAAGTCTCTCGCGCAGGTCGCTCGCGCGCGCGGCAAGACCGTCGTGGGGCTGAAGGCCGCGATCGGCGCAGCGGAGCGGGCGAGGCTCGACAAGCTGGTTGCGGCCAAGCTCATCACGGCCGCGCAGGAGCAGCAGATCCTGCGCAACCTGTCCGCGGGACTCGACGCTCGGATCAACGCCGCCGGCTTGATGCCGCGCTGGCGCCTGGGCCGGCCGGGGTTGCGCGGCCCGGCGAAGCTGACGCCCGCCCAGGCCCCCTCCACCGGGTCAGCTGACTGACCAAGCCCGCCGGGCTGGCCAGTCGACGGCTCTTACGGTGTTCTTCACGCGCTCTGACCGGTTTCTCAAAGGGGCGTGCTGTACTCGAATGAGATACCTATGAACTCGAGCAGGAGAGCTTGAAATGCGCAACCTCAGCCGCCTCATCCCGGCGGTTGGCGGCGCTGTGGCCGGAGGCGTGATCGCGCTGGTAGTAGCCAGCGGCAGCACCACCACCCATTCGACCACGACGACCGTAATCAACCAGTCGCCCGCGTCAGCGATCCCAACCTCGCTCACGGGGACCGCGGAGAGTGGGCGCGGCTTGACCGTCAACCAGATCTATCGCGATGCGAGTCCGGGCGTGGTCGACATCCTCGTGACCGAGCAATCCACCAGCGGCAGCGGTGGATTCCCACTCGGTGGCGGCTCCACGCAGCAGACCCAGGGCGAGGGCGCGGGTGTCGTCTACGACACCAAGGGCGACATCGTCACCGACGAGCACGTCGTCTCCGGCGCGACGTCGGTTCAGGTCACCTTCCAAGACGGGGTTAAGGCCAGCGCCCAGGTGATCGGCACCGATCCCTCCACGGACGTCGCCGTGATCCACGTCAACGTCCCGTCTTCGGAGCTTCACCCGATCACGTTCGCGAACTCCTCGGCTGTCCAGGTGGGCGACCCGGTCGTCGCCATCGGTAGCCCGTTCAGTCTCCCCGAGACGACCACCGCCGGCATCGTGAGCCAGACCGGTCGCAGCATCATGGCACCGAACAACTACACGATTCCGGGGGCGATTCAGACCGACGCGGCGATCAATCCCGGCAACTCCGGCGGGCCGCTGCTGGATGCCAACGCCCACGTGCTCGGGCTGAACGACCAGATCGAGACCAACTCCGGCTCGAGCGCCGGCGTCGGGTTCGCGATCCCGTCGGACTCCGTCGCGAGGATTGCCGATGCGATCATCGCCGGCCATCCCGTCAAGCACGCCTACGTCGGAGTTGAGCTCAACGGCACGTCAGCCGGAGGAGCGACGGTCACCGCGACCACGGCGGGCTCGCCCGCGGCGACTGCCGGAGTCCAGCCGGGCGACGTGGTCACCGCGATCAACGGCAAGTCGATCACTTCCACCGATCAGTTCATCGCCACGGTCGACACGTTCGCCCCTGGCGACACGATCACGCTGACGGTCAAGCGGAGCGGACAGACGCACAACATCAAGCTGAAGCTGGGCACGCGTCCGTCCACCTCCCCGACGGGCGGCTAAGGCGCCGCGCCGTCAGCCATACCCGGCCAGCCCCCCGCCGAATCCCGACCCTCCCCGGCGGGGGGCTGAGCCGTCACTAAGTGCTAGTGCTCGCGGTCTGCGCCAATGCGGTACGGCGTGAGGCGAACACGCCCGCGAGCACGCCGACCAGGATGATCGTGATCAGGACCGGACCCAGGGCTCCGGAGCCGAACGCGATCGCGAGCCCGTAGGCACCGGCACCGAGCAGTCCCGCCCCCGGAAGGGTCAGCAGCCAGGCGGCGGCGATGTTGCCGGCCACGCCCCAGCGCACCGCCGACAGCCGCTTGGCGGCACCGGCGCCGATCACGCCGCCGGAGATCACGTGGGTTGTCGAGAGCGGATAGCCGAGGTGAGAGGAGACCAGGATCACAATCGCTCCCGCGCCCTCGGCGGAGAAGCCCTGGGCGGTGTCCATCTTGATGATCCGCGTGCCGACGGTCCGGATGATCCGCCAGCCGCCGGCGTAGGTGCCGAGCGCGATCGCCGATGCCGCCACGACCATGACCCAGGTCGGGACATGGAAGTTCGTGCGCGCTGAGGTCCCCGTGGGCGACGAGCGCGAGCGCGATCACGCCCATCGTCTTCTGGGCGTCGTTGGTTCCGTGGGCGAGCGAGAGCAGCGGAGCTGAGACGATCTGACCGCCGCGGAATCCGCCTGACCACGATCCGGGCCGCCGGTGCCCGACGAGCCGGTAGATCACCATGATCGCCACGCCGGCCAACGCAAACGTCGCCAGCGGCGCGATCAGCGCCGGCATCACGACCTTCGTGAGCAGCGCCCCGCTCACGATGGCGCTGCGTGCCGACGGCAGCGAGCATCGCCCCGACGACGCCCCGATCAGCGCGTGCGATGAGCTGGACGGCAGGCCGTAGGACCAGGTGATCAGGTTCCAGGCGATCGCGCCGATCAGCGCCGGCGAACGCGATCGTCTCGGTGACCTGGCCGGCGTCGACGATGCCGGTCGCGACCGTCGCGGCGACCTTGAGCGAGATGAACGCGCCGGCGAAGTTCAGCATCGCGGCGAGCCGATCGCCACCCGCGGCGACAGCGCTCGCGTCGAGATCGACGAGGCGACCACGTTGGCGGTGTCGTGGAAGCCGTTGGTGAAGTCGAACGCCAGCGCGGCCACGACGACGATGACGAGCAGGAGGTCGCTGTGCACAGGGCGAGCCGCGTCCGCTAGCTCGCGGCGCTCGCAGCCTGTGCCAGCGTGCGCTCCATCAGCTCGCTGATGGACGCGCGGGTACCGCCGGCGCGACGGGTCCACAGCCCGTCGGCGTCGAGCGTCCAGCGTAAGGTGTCATCGGCCAGGCAGCGATCGAGCGTGTCCTGGAGCTCGGCCTGGAGCTCCGGATTGCTCAACCGGGGTGAGCAGCTCGACGCGGGTGTCGAGGTTGCGCGGCATCAGGTCGGCTGAGCCGATGTAGTACTTGTGCTCCTCGCCGCGGTGGAACGAGTAGATGCGGGAGTGCTCGAGGAACCGCCCGACGACCGACACGACCTTGATCGTCTCGCTGACGCCGGGCACACCCGGGATCAGGCAGCAGATCCCGCGGACGTTGAGCTCGATCGGCACGCCGGCCTGTGAGGCCGCGGTAGAGGGCCTCGATGCAGCGCCGGTCGACCAGCGAGTTCATCTTCATCACGATCCGCGCGTTCTCGCCCGCCTTGTGAGCCGCGATCGTCCGGTCGATCTCCTCGATCAGCGGCTTGCGCATCCAGGTCGGGGCGACCAGCACCTTGCGCTGACGGGGCAGGGTGGCCGTAGCCGGTCAGCGTGTTGAACAGGTTCGCGACCTCCTCGCCGATCTCGGGGTCGGTCGTGAAGAGAGCCGAAGTCCTCGTACAGCCGGGCGTTCTTGGCGTGGAAGTTGCCGGTGCCGATCATCACGTAGTGGCGGACACCGCCCGCGCTCGCGGCGGACGACGAGGATCGCCTTGGCGTGCGTCTTCAGTCCGGGAATGCCGTGCACGACGTGGGCTCCCACCTCCTCCAGCGCCCGGGACCAGCGGATGTTCTGCCGCTCGTCGAAGCGTGCCTTGAGCTCGACCAGGCAGACCGCCTGCTTGCCCTTCTCGGCGGCCTCGATCAGTGACGGGACGAGCGCCGAGTCGTCCGAGGTGCGGTACACGGTCATCTTGATCGCGAGCACGTTCGGATCGTCGACGGCCTGCTTGACGAACCGCTCGACGCTGGTCGCGAACGACTGGTAGGGGTAGTGGACGAGCACATCCCCGGCACGCATCGGCGCGAACACGTCCGGCGGCTCGTCGCTGTCGCCGGGCGGGGGACCGAATGCGGGATGTGTGACCGGGGTCCACGGCGCCTGGCGCAGCTCGGGGTGGCCCTCGACGCCGGCGATCTGCCACAGGTCGCTGAGGTCGAGCAGGCCCTCGACGTCGTAGACCTGGAGCTCGTCGACGTCGAGCCACTCGATCAGTCGTGTGCGCAGCGCCGGGTCCATGCCGGCGCCGACCTCGAGCCGCACGACCTCGCCGAAGCGCGGCGGCGCAGCTCGTCCTCGACCGCCTGCAGCAGGTCGTCGGCCTCGTCGGAGACCTCGAAGTCGGCGTCGCGCGTGACCCGGAACAGGTCGTGGCTGAGGATCTCCATCCCCGGGAACAGCGCGTCGAGATGCTCGGGCGATGATGTCCTCGAGCGGGATGAACGTGTCCTTGGCGATCTCCACGAACCGCGGCAGGACCTCCTTCGGCACCTTCACCCGGGCGAACGCCTCGTGGTCGAGCTCGGGATCGTGCAGGCGAACGATCAGGCTCAGCGACAGATTGGAGATGTACGGAAACGGCCGCCCGGGACCGACCGCGAGCGGCGTGAGCACCGGGAAGATCTGCTCGCGGAAGTGGCGCTCGACGGCTTCCTTCGGTGCGGCCCGGGTCGTCGCAGGCGACGATCCGGATCCCGTGCTCGGCCAGCTCCGGGCGGATCACTGTCGCTGAACTGCACTGGCGTGGCGACGGTCCTGCTCGCGCACCTTTGCGCCGATCCCCTCGAGGGTCTCGGTCGGGGGCAGGCCGTCGGGACCGCGCGCATCGATCCGCGCGTCGACCTGGTCGTGCAACCCGGCGACACGGATCATGAAGAACTCGTCGAGGTTGGTGACGAAGATCGCGAGGAACTTCACCCGCTCGATCAGCGGCAGCGACTCGTCCTCGGCGAGCTGGAGCACGCGGTCGTTGAAGTCCAGCCACGAGAGCTCCCGATTGATGTAGAGCGACGGGTCGCGGAGATCGATCCCCGCATCGCCTGGCTGATCCTCGGGGATGACCGTGCGGGCGCTCGCCCGACTCGATTGCCTGGTCGCTCATCCGACCCTTTCATCCGCAAACGCGATCGCGAGCAGCTCCGCCGGGCGCAGCAGCGACACCAGCTCTCCCTTGGCGATCCCGGCCAGGCCGCCCTTCTTCATCCGGGCCTGGGTGCCGGTGAGGTCGTGCAGTGTCAGGGAGAAGGATGGGTCGTGCCCGACCAGCAGGACGTCCCCGAGTCCCGCGGTCAACGCATGAACATCGAACGGCTCCCCTGACAGGGCCAGGTCGGGCGTGACCGGGACTCCGAGCGGCTCGCAGGCCCGCTCGGCCGTCTGCAGTGCGCGGAGCTTGGGCGAGCTCAGGCAGACGTCGACGTTCGTTCCGAGTCGGACCAGCGCGAGTCCGGCTGCCTCCGCCTGGCGCAGTCCGCGCTCGGTCAGGGGACGATCGTCGTCGGGGTGTCCGTCGGCTGCTTCAGCGTGTCTCAGCAACCAGAGCATGTGAACACTCTAACGGTGCCTGGTCGCCCGGTACTTATTCGAGCGGCGGCCGAGCGGCGTTGGATGCCGCGCCGTCGCGGCAGCGCCATCGGAGCCGTTCGTATGACTGTGGCAGCGTGCCCACGATCTGCTCGACGTTGTCCAGCAGATCAACGGCGCGGTGCCGCTCACCCCAGCGATCCTCGGCCGCGGCCATCACGAGCAGCGTGTCGATCGCGTCGCGATGCTCGGGGTCCGAAGGCCAGGCAGGGATGCGTGCAGCTGCGCTCACAGACAAGAAGGTATGCGCCCGGCGGTGAGGATGTGTGACGGTTCGGTTAAGGCGCGTGCGCCGGTTAGGACATTCGGGCTCAGGCCACGACCCTGATCAGCAGCGCGGGAGCTGGCCGCTGATGGCGCCGCGATCCGTCGACGGCGTCGGAGCGCACGTAGTAGCGACCGGACCCGAGCGACAAGGTCAGGCGCAGCGTCCAGTGCGTCGTCCCGCGGGCGAGGAATTCGAGTGGCGCCGAGCAAGACCGCGGCGGGCTGAGGCCGCCGCCTGGCAAGACGAAGCGGCAGCGGCCATGTGCAACCTGCTCGTAGATCGCAACAAAGACGTGCACCACGTGCTCCCGGCGACGCGCTGACGCGCTTGCGTTCGGGCACTGCAGCTCGCTCGCGGTGCCCGTCACCCTGAGACGTCCAGCCTGCGTCGTGCCGCCGGCAATGAGGGAAGTCGGGTGGCCACACGGTGGCGCCGGCTGCGGATGGGAGACCACGTGCAGCCGCGGCGCCGTGACCGCCCGGGGCGTCCCTGGGGCGCGCGGGACCTCGTGCACAGGGAGCCGTAGCTGCAGGTCGCCGACCGCGATCGAGAACACGCCATTGGAGGGACGCAGGTACGGCGGGTCCCGTCCGAGCAGCTCGAGCTTGGGAACGTGGCCGGCCGCGAAATGCCACGCGCCGGGGTGGAGCTGGAACACCTGCAGGCCGTCCGGCGCGCTGGGGTCGAGCCGGTACACGCCGCGAGCGACCAGGGTCTGCGTGCCCGCGCCGGGGGCCACATCCCACAGCCGCGCGGCGATGTACGGGAAGGTGCCGGACACGCTCAGGTCCGCGATCACCGTGGGGGCCCCGAGCAGCGTGTAGCCGCTCCCGGTCGCCGCGGGCAACCGGTAGGTCGCGACGCCGGCGCCCTGGTCAGCCGCCGGGACCGTCACGCACGCACCCCCGCCCGTGATCGGGTCGACCTTCGCCGAAATCGCTGCGCTGCCGGCAGTCGAGCTCACGGTTTGAGTCGCCGTGGCGCTGAAGTCGACCTCACCGGGATGCAGCGCCGCCCAGCTCGCGGCGGTGATCGGGCTGCCGGAGGGCGTGCTCGCCGGGCACGTCTGCAGCAACGCCGTCGCGCCAAGGGGCGGCTGGGGACCGGCCCCCTTGACGTAATGGTCGAAGAAGCTCTCGATCCGTCCCGACAGCACGGCGCTGTCCGCGGCCTTGTTCTGACCACGTGGGTGCCCCCCGTCCCAGTCGAACAGCGATACCGGGTCCGAGGGGTAGAGGGACCGGTCGAGGTTGTAGTACCGCAGGCCCTCGTCGACCGGGAACAGATCATCGGTGAAGCCGTTGGCGATCAGTAATGGCGACGGAGCCTCGCGCGCCGTGCCGTACGCGCCATCGAGCAGGTAGTAGGCCGAGTGGTACTGGGCGATCTGGGCGACGAACGCCTTGTCCTCCGGATTCGTGTCGTACGGTTCCCCGGCGTTTGTCGCTGCCAGCCAGGACGTGAGGTCGGCCTGAGGGTTGGAGAGCGGCGGCGCGTAGTAGCCGGTCGACGCGCCGAGTGCATACAGCGCTGAGACGAACGACTGCTTGGCGACCCCGATCGGTCGTAAGTCGTCGGTGGGCCCGGTAATCCGGTAATCGAGCGTGCGCCCATTCGGCATCAGCGATTAGACCAGGTCGCTCCAGGGGATCACGGGCGCAGCTGCGGCGATGCTCAGCGACGTACCGCCAGGGCTGCGCCACGGACTAAGCGACCCGTCGGCATTCATCACCCGGTCCTTGAGCGTGGCCAGCTCGAGCGACACGCCGCCGCCGTACGACGGGCCGGTGACGCCGATCCGCGCCGGATCGGCGATCCCTTCGTCGACGAGTAGGCCGAGGGCGTACTGAACGTCACGCGCCTCGTAGCGCTCGTCGTCCAGCCGGATGTAGCCGTTGGCGCATGCAGCCGCGTTCACGAGCCGCGAGGCGGCACTACCGCACGAGTCGAAAAAGCCGCGCGCCGTCAGCTGGAGGACCGCGTAGCCGTCCTTGGCCCACGTGTCGGCCGTCGGGCCGAAGTACTCGGTGCTGTCGGCGCCGCCGACCTGCCCGCCGTAGCCATGGCTCTGTACCACGAGCGGATAACTGCCATCCGCGCCACTGCCCGGCGCCGGCGGGAGGATCACGTCGACCGCCAACGGCGTGCCGTCGAAGCTCTTCAGCCTCAGGTCCGGGCTCGTGCCGCCGCCGTCGGTTCCGGCACACACGCGCACCCCGTCGGCTTGGGCCGTGCACGGGATCGCGGCTGCGCTCAGGGTCTGACCGCCGAGGACGGTCGTGATCGCGGCGGACGCGCTCGAGGGTGCGATCAGCCCGAATGCGACCGCGATCCATGCAGCAGCTGCGCGCCAACACCTCTCCATCCGGGGCGCAAGACTACCCGATCAGCAGCCGCCGCCCGAACACGCGCTGGAACGCCTCGCCGTCGCCGTAGCGCTCGACGCTCCAGCGCGGAAGGATCAGGTTCTCGCCGGCCGCCTCCAGATGGAGGTCGACGCCGTGGCCGTTGGGGCGCAGCCGCGCCTCGCAGACCGACTGGTCGCGGCCGCGCTCGAGGTGCTCGGCCAGCCGCAGGATCACCGCGCAGCGGTCGAGCAGCTCCTCGTCGCCCGGCTGCGCGAGCGGCGCCATCTCGCCGAGCTTGGGCGCGCCCTTGCGGTGGTAGCGGGTGATCTGGGCGATCAGCGCCCGCTCGCGCGGGTCGAAGCCGGGCAGCTCGGCGCGAGACGATCAGGTAGCGCGAGTGCTTGTGGTGATCGTCGTAGGAGATCGTCATCCCGACGTCGTGGAGCATCGACGCCGCCCACAGCAGCTCGCGCTCGCCGGGCGCGGGCTGGAACAGGCCGCCCGCGACGAGCGAGTCGAACATCTGCAGCGACGAGCCGGGCGACGTGCTCGACGTGCTTCATGTCGGACTCGTACTGGATCGCCAGGTTTCGGACCGCGGCCTCGCGCACGTCGTCGAACAGCGGCTCGTCCGCCGACGAGCAGCGTCCGCGCGAAGAACACGCCTTCACGCAGCCCCGCCTCGGTCGCCTCGATCCCGTCGAACCCGCCCAGCTCGAGCACCGTCTCGAGCGTCATCGCCGCCGCGAGAATGATGTCGCCGCGCTCGGGCTTGATCCCGGGGACGGCGCCCCGCTCTGACACCGGCATCGCCGCCAGCCGCTGCACCAGGTCGCGCCATCGCCTCCCTGGTGATCACGAATCCCTGTACGCCGATATCGATCTGCTCGACCTCGGGCTCGCGCGGCGGCGGCGAGGTTGCGGACCGCGCCGCCGACTCCGACGAGCCGCTGGCCCGCGCTCGCATACCCAGCCGGCGTTCGCGAGCGTGCGGCGGACGTATGCGCGGACCCGCTGGACGTCCTTCTTCTTGGCCGGTCCGGCGCCGGGCAGGAACTGCTCGGTCAGCCGCACCGCCCCGAGCGGGAACGAGGCCATCGCCAGCGGGTGGCGCGCGGCGACCGTGATCAGCTGCATGCTGCCGCCGCCGATCTCGAGCACCGCCCCGTCGGTCAGCGTCGAGGTGTTGATCGCGGCGACGATAGCCGTAGCGGGCCTCGTCCTCGCCTGAGAGCACCTCGATCGTCAGCCCGGTGGCCGTTTGCGCCTGGGCGACGAAGTCCGAGCCGTTCGACGCGTCGCGGATCGCGCTCGTCGCGACCACGTGGACGTCCTCCGGCGCGAGTTCGTTGGCGTGGCAGAAGCGTTCGAACACGGTCAGCGTCTCGAGCCCGCGCTGCATCGCCTCATCGCTCAGGCGCCCCGAGGCGGCCAGCCCCGCGCCGATCCGCACGGTCTCGTACAGCTCGTCGGTGCGCTTCCACCAAGCGCCCTCGGACATACGTGAACACGACCAGGCGCCAGGAGTTCGAGCCGAGATCGATGACTGCGACCTGGCGGTGCATCCTGGGCCGCGCGTGACGCGGCTCGGGTGGATCGCCAGCTCACGGGTGCATCATGCGCTCAGGGGCGGACGGCACGACCGGGTTCGATCCCGGACTGTGCGAGAAGATCGACGATCAGCGTCGAAAAGCCGAAGCCGCTCCGCCGCGAGGCCCCGCCCGGTGAGCGGGTTGTAGTACTCGCGAGCCCCGTACCGGTCCACGGCCACCGCCAGCGAGCCGCACGACCCGCTCGGCTTCCGCGCTGTATCCGAGCTCTCGCATCGCCGGGACGAGCAGCCATGCGGTGTTGATCCACGACGGTCCGCGCCAGCACCGCCAGAACGCGAACCCGGGCTTGAAGGTCGGCTCCTCGAGCGCGACCGACGGGATCCCGCAGTTGTGCGAAATACCGCCGCGGGTGAAGCAGGTGCTCCTCGACCAGGCGGCGGCGCACGTGCTCGGGAATTGCGTCGAGCGCGAGCGGTGCCAGCGAGGACCAGGTCGAGACCTCGACTCGACGCTCGCTGCGCCCGGGAGGTCGATAGAACAGTCCGGTCCGCTCGTCGTAGCAGCGCTCGAGCAGCGCTGCCTCGGTCCGCGCGGCCCGAGCCAGCGTAGACAGCGCCGCGCTCGCCGTCAAGCCGGGCAAGCGCCCGCAGCGCCAGCGCGTAGAAGACGTTGACGAGCACGTCCTCGACGTGCTCGTCGTAGCGCTCGACGATTCGATTCGGCGTCGTAGGACAGTCGCCGGCAGCGCTCGATCAGCCAGAAGTAACCCGAGCCGGAAGTGACGCATCCAGCCGAACACCTCGTCGTACTTCGGGCGAGTCGTCGAGCCCCGACTCGTCGGGGTGGATGATCGTCAGCAGTCCGTCGCCGTCGGGATCGCGCTCGCGCGCCAGCCAGTCATAGTGCAGCCGCAGCTGTGGCAGCGCCTCGGTCGGCGAATCGGGGCTCGTCGGCGGATGCCGCGGCGACGCAGCTCCCAGGCGAGCGCGATCAGCGGCGTCTGGATCGTCGAGGTCGCGGTCGCGCCGAACACGGTGTGGGTGCCGTAGAACGGCGCCCGGCGCCAGTACGCGGGCCGGTCCCAGAACGCCGTGTGCGGAATGAAGCCGTCGAGCCTGCCGGAGCGGATCAGGGTGCGCAACTCGGCCCGAGCGCGGGCGGGGTCGAAATGGCTCCACGCGATCGCGTGAAAGCAAGAGTCCCAGTACCACTGATGGCGATAGCGAGGGGTGGCGGGGCAGGTGAACGCAAATGGCACACCATCGACGTCGCGATGCCCCTCGCGCCAGTTCTGGTGCAGCACGCGGGCCGCCTCGGCCCGGACCCGGGCGTGCAGCGCGGTCCCCGGCCTCCCACGCGGGCCGAACGCGGCGACATCGCTCAGGCAAGGAGCTCGTCGTAGGTCACGATCTCCCGTCCGGCGGCGCGGTGCAGCAACGATTCGAGTGTGGCGACGTGGCCGGGGAGGTCGAAGTCGGCCGGGTGAACGTCGACGCGCATCACCCGGCTGCGCATGCGGCTGGCGGCCCGCACCAGGGGCGGTGAGAGACGCGCGCTTGAGGGGCGTCGAGGTCCCCAGACACAGGGCCCGGGATTGGACGTTCCCGCGGGTGCGGCTGCGGACCGCGCGCAGATCGGCGAACCAGTCGAAGGACTCGTCGAGCACCCCGCGCAGCGCGCGCGTGTACGCATAGCCCGGGGCGACGAAACCCCGTGGATCAAGCTCGATCTCCCGTAGCAGGCGGCGGCCGGTGTCGACCCGGCGAGCCGCGTCCTCACGTCCGAGGCCCGGGAACTCCGCCGCCCGCCCGCCCTGCCAGTTGGCGAGCATGCTTCGCGGCCACGTCGGCACGGTGCTCGCCTTGTGCACCAGCCCGTGCTGCGCGATCGCAGTCGCCGCAGGCAACCCGCCCGCGAAGCCAGGCTGCCAGCGCCGGCGAGCGGGCGCCGATCGGGTGCAGATCGGCGGCCGGGATCACCAACAGCGTGATCCGTGTCACGCCGCGGGTGAGCAGCCATTCTCGGATCTCCCTGGTGCGCGGCCGCGACCGCGGCTCGACATCGTGCAGCGCGACCGCGAGCGAGCCGCTCACCGCGTGCTCACGAGCCGCTCGAGGTCTTCGAGTTCTGCCGCCAGCGCGGCGTCCCACTTGTGGCGCTCGGCGAGCGCCGCAGCGGCAGCCGGGTCGGGGTCGCGGCGCCGGGCGCGCTCGATCGCGCGTAACAGGTCGGTTGGATCCCCGGCCATGAAGGTGTCGACGAATCCCTCCAGCAGCATCGCCGACGGCGTGCAGTCCGCGGTCACGACCGACGCACCGCAGGCGGCCGCCTCCAGCGCTGCGAGGCCGAACGTCTCGTGCGCACCCGGAAGCACCATGCACGGATGCGCGCGCGTACTCCCGCGCGAGCGCGTGCGCGATCCTGGATGAACGGCGCGAAGCGGATCCGGGGTCCAAGTCCGAGCTGGCGCGCGCGCTCGCGCAGAGTGTCGCCCGCGGGGCCCGTGCCGAGCAGTACCAGCGGCCATTTGTCGCGTGCGGCGGCGGCCGCCTCGAGTAGTTCGCGGACTCCCTTCTCGCGCGAGAGCCGTCCGACGTAGAGGACATGGTTACCGCGCGCGACGTCCGGACGCGGGCGAAAGGCGGGGTCGAGGCCGAGCCGCAGGCGCAGCGTCGAGGGCCGGCGGGCATCGATGCCAGAGTCGACAACCGACATCACCGCATCGACATCGAGGTACGCGCGGCGGTACCAGCGCCGCAGCGCCTTGGTGTAGACGCCATGCGGGCCGGGCAGGCCGGCGGCGTGCAGCGCAGCCGAGGAGTGGTGGACCGCGATCACCGTCGCCCCGAGATCGTGTGCGGTCCGGCTCGCCAGGCGCGGGGTCCAGTACGGATCGTGCAGCAGCACGACGTCGGGCTCCAGCCCCCGCAGAGTCGCCTGCAATCCGGCGCTTCCGAGCGGGATGCGATAGCCGTTGGAGGCGGCCAGCCGCAGCGAGCGCTGCTCGTGGCGGCCACTGTCGACGTTCGCCGTGATCCGTCCGGGAACCACGAGATGGTGCTCGAAGGCGCCTGTCCGGCGCGCGTACTCGGCCTTCGCCTCCAGGTACGTGCGGATCCCCCCGCCCCGCTCGCCGTAGAAGATCGCGACGTCGGCGATCCGAAGCGGGCGGTTGTGGGCTGCGCGCCGAGCGAGCGCGCGTGTAGGGAGGGCGGCGGCCGGCTCAGGCGGCACGGGCCACCTCCGTGGTGGCTGTGGTGGCGGTCGCGGGTGTGGTGGCTGTGGTGGCTGTGGTGGCGGTCGCGGGTGTGGTGGCTGTGGTGGCTGTGGTGGCGGTCGCGGGTGTGGTGGCCGTCGTCGTCGTGGTGGGCGCTGACCGGCGGCCGAGTGCCAGTGCCCATCCGGCGGCGAGCTGGGTGAGGGAGCGCTGCCAAGAGCGGTCGCGAACCGCGAGCAGGCCGCCGGTGGCAAGCCGGTCGCGGAGTGCCGCCCGACGAGCGAGGCCACGCACGGCGCCGGCCAGCGCCTCCGGCTCCGGTGGCACGAGGCAGCCGTTGCGTCCGGTCTCGATCAGCTCGGCGCCGCCGCCGGCGTCGACCGCCAGCACCGGCACCCCGCTCGCCTGAGCTTCGAGGATCACCTGTCCGAAGGTGTCGGTCGTGCTCGGGAACACGAACAGATCGGCGCTCGCGTACGCCTGGGCGAGGGCCTCGCCCTCGAGCCAACCCAAGAACGTGGACGCTCCTCCGAGCCGCGCCTGCAGCCACTCCTGATCAGGTCCATTACCCGCGAGCACGAGGTGCAGGCGGGGGTCACGATCGCGCGCGATAAGAAACGCCTCGGACAGCAGCGAGAGCCCCTTCTCCCGGCTGAGGCGCCCGGTGTACAGGACGTTGAAGCGCTCGTTCGGGAGCACGTCCGGGGTGTAATGCGCGGGGCTGAACTGCTCGAGGTCGACCCCACGCTCCCAGCGATGGACCCGCGTGGACTCGATCCCGAGGTCGAGCAGAGAACGGTCGGCACTGCGGCTTGGCGAGAGCACGAGGTCGCAGTGACGGTAGAACGCCGCGAGCACGGTTACGACCATCTGCTCGACCCGGGGATCGCTCGAGTGAATCCGAGCGCAACTGCGCAGATCGGTGTCGAAGCTGCCCGCGACCGGTAGGTCCATCACCCGCGCGATCAGCTGCGCCGCGATCCCGGCCGGTCCCGAAGCGCACAGATGCACGAGGTCATAGCGCCGGTCGGTGAGTGCCTCGGCGACGGCGAACAGGCTTGGAACGCCGAGCGCAACGCCGGGGTAGAAGGGGAGCTCGATCTCACTGACAGCTGGGAGGCGACGGTCGACATTGGCGCCGGTTCCGATCACGTCGATCTCGTGGCCGGGGATTCCTTGCTCGCGCAGGCGGGTGAGTGCGGGCGTGTCGCCGTGCGCCGGCCCGACACCGTCGGCAATCACCGCGACCCGTCTCAGCTCGTCCGGCGCGGTCGCGAGTCTGCTCCCGCGCGAGTGCAGCGCGGCCGCCGGAACATAGGGAAGCGCAGGAACGCAAGCGGCGAACAGCCTCGCGGCCGCCGTTTCGCTCTCGCGGTTGCCGGCGTTCTCGCGGTTGCCGGCGCGCTCGCGTTTGCCGGCGCGCTCGCCATCCTTGGCGTCTCTCGCGAGCTGGTTGACGGCGGCCGCGAGCTTGCGCTCGTGCATGCGGCGAGCCCGACGGGCGAGATCCGAATGCCGGAAGTCCCGGTCCTGGAGCATCGCGACCAAGCCGCTGGTGTCGGACTCAAGCTCCATCTCCCGCAGCCAGGCGCGCAGCAGCCGGCGTCCGTCGTCGGGGCCGAGCCCCGCAGCGAGGTTGCCGCGTCGGGGGTGATCCTCGAGCATGATCCGCTCGATGAGCTTCAGCGCGGCGGCCGGATCGGGGATCGCCGCGAGCTGTTCGCCCCCGCCGCCATCCGCGAGCGACAGCGTCGCCAGGGAACGTGCCGCCAGCGCCAGCGCGCTGTGAGCCCACTTGGCCGTACTCCCGAACTCGCCGCCGGGTGCGACACGGCCGGCACGGATGTGGGCCAGCAGCTCCGCCGCGGTCGCCGCGTACGGGGCCTCGGTGTACGTGCGCCCGATGTCCACGCCGCCGTGGTCGTCGGAGCCGCCGATCCCGACCGCCCCGTGGGTCTCGATGTAGATCGCGGCGGGCGCGTTGAGCTCCGGCGCGCTCGCGCCGTTGCGCGTCTCCCACACTCCGAACAGCTCCGCGAGCGCCCGGCGGTGTGACGGGGTCAGGGGCGCCGCGACCGGAAAGAACGGGTGCGCGAGCGCGCACGGGATCTCGTGCTCCTGCAGGTACTCTGCGCACGCGACCACGTCGCCGGTGAGTCGCTGCAGTCGCCCATGATCATCGGGGGTGACGCCGAAGCACAGCACGTGCACGGCCTGCGGCTCGTCCTTGAACCAGGCCGTCAGTTCCTCGGAGATGAACACGTCCGGTTGGTCGGCGAGCTCGAGCACGCCCGCGATCTTGTTGTGATCGGTGATCGTTACGAAATCCATCCCCCGACGCTTGGCGAGCTCGTAGACCTCCCGCGGCGCTGTCGCGCACTCGGGCAGCGCGATCGTCCGCCGGCCCCGGGGCGCCGCTTCGTCCGAGGCGCTCGAATGGCAGTGCAGGTCGACACGGACCGGTGGCAACTGCGTATGTCCGTCGTCCTTTTGATCGTTCATGACAGCAGAGAATCGCCCGCAAAGAGCGAGAACTAGTGACTGATCGGCCAAGTTCCTGTAACCAGGGTGTGAACACCCGGCGGACCGCGGCCTGGGGGCTGTGCCAGCGTGGCTGGCGCGATGCGGTCGGCTCGGGGAACGGCGCTGGTGAAGGATGTGCTTGCGTTAGGAGGCCGGCGCGGGCGTTCGGATTGGGCCTGGCGGCGGCGCCGCGGAGCCCGTCGCGGGTGGTCTGCTTGGGGACGGGGCTAGTGAGGAGGTGGTAGGTGACGACGGTGTCACCGAATTCGGCATTTTCGCCTGCATACTGGCACAAAGTGCACGCTCGCAGCCGACCTTGGTCACTTAAGCATGTGGGGCATGCATAAGTAACCAAGGCGCATTCGGAGTGTGGACTTTGGGCCTCCAAGCATGCTGCCGAAGCGGATTTCGGGCGCCTCCCAGCCCTCCCAGCGCTCCCAGCGCTCCCCCGCCGCAGCGCTCCCGCCGCTCGCAGCGCTCCCGCCGCAAGCCACCCTTCACCAGCGCCGTTCACCGAGCCGAGCCGCGGCGCCACTGCGCTGCCGAGTGACCGAGCCAGCTCCCAAGCCGCCCGCGCTACCGCGCCCTAGCTGACTTGCTTGATCGCCTGCTGGAGGTCCGAGTAGCTCGGCACCGCGGTGCTCGGGGAGACCTTCCCCTTCGGCCCCACGAACACCAGCGTCGGCGTGCCCGTGACTCCGGCCGAGTTGCCGGACTGCTCGTCCGCCTGCACCTGGGCGACGAGCGCGCTGTTGCCGCGGGCGCTCTGCCACTTGCTGACGTTCAAGCCGGGGATCTGATTGGCGAGGCCGGTCAGGTAGGCGTCGTTGACGTAACTGGTGCCCTCCTGGCCCTGCTCGTTGTAGAACAGCTCGGCGAAGTTCCAGAAGTGGTTCTGCTCACCGGCGGCCAACGCAGCGGCCTGCTGGGTCTGGAACACGGTCGGGTCCTGAGTCGCCGTCTGGAAGGACTTGTATTCGACCTTCACCTTGCCCTGGCGGACTTCGTTGGCCACCAGTTGCGGGAAGCCGCCGCTGAGGGTGAAGTCGCGACAGATCGGGCACTCGAGGTCGCCGTAGTAGGTCATCGTGACCGGCGCGTTGGGATTGCCGAGCGTGGCGCCTGACTGGGGGATCCCGGACAGCAGCGAGTCGACCCCGGCCTCCGTCTTCGTCGCCTGGGTACCGGTCTTCAGCCCGCCGCCTCCGCCGCCTCCGCTCGCAACGGCGATCACGATCGCCACCACGGCGACCGCCGCGATCACGATGCCGCCGATCATCCGCAACTGGCGGACGCGTCGTTGCTGCTCGGCGCGCTCGCGCTCGGCCGCCATGCGG
This sequence comes from uncultured Solirubrobacterales bacterium, assembly GCA_963769695.1. GTDB lineage: Bacteria > Actinomycetota > Thermoleophilia > Solirubrobacterales > Solirubrobacteraceae > Palsa-465. The sequence goes on from CAVYMX010000009.1 coordinate 790,411, forward strand.
CGCGCGCGTGCTTCTTCTTTCTGCTTGGTTCGTGAGGCCATAGAGCGGAAAGAGGCCCGCGGTCAACCGAGGATCCCCTTGACCAGCAGAATAGCGACGACGAGCGCAGCGACACCCGCGCCGAGGGCCAAAACGGCCGCCAACAGGCGAATTCTTATCCCATTCTCACGCATCAGCCGTCCGCCTGATCGACGATCAGCGCCGTGAACGGCGGTCCGCTCGGGGGGGTGACGTTGAATGACAGTCCCCACTTGCCGACCATCACCAGCGCGGGCGCGGCGCGCGAGTAGATGCCTGGCTGGGTCTCGGTGAGTTGGTACTCCTGTTGGGGCATCTGCATCTCCAGATGGTTGAAGGTGAGCGTGACGGTCGCGCCGCGGACGGGCTGGCCGCCCTTCGTGATCCGCAGGGCGAACGAGTCTGGGGCGGCAGCCTTGTTCGGGGTGACGAGAACCTGCAGCTCGTAGCTGCCCCGCGTGAACCTCGCCATCCCGCCGGCGGTGGAGCGAACGAGTCGATTCCGAACCCGGGGGGCACGATCAGCACGATCTTGCTCGTCGTCACGCCGCTCTTCTCGGTCGGCACGGCAAGGCTGTAGAGCTGGAGCTTGCCCGACACCGACACTGCCGGGCTGATTCGCGCGTGGGCCGATGCAGCGGCGGCCCACGCCAACATCGCTGCGAGTACCAAAACGGTCGCAGCCAGCCGCGGCGGGACGATGACTCGCGTGTTGCTCAGGAGGCCACGTTCAGCGTGTAGGGCGCGGTGATCACCTTCCCGCCCAGCTTCATCTGCAGAAACAGCTCCCAGGTCCCGGACACGGGCAGCAGGATCCCGATTGTCATCCTGCCGGGCGCTGTCGACCGGCCGGAGATCCGTGTCGCGGGCACTCCCGGCAGGCTGCCGCAGTTGGGCGCGTTGGGGGCGCAGATGTGGGTGTGGAAGTAGTCCAGCGAGCCCTGCTTGAAGAAGATCGCGTGCGCGAGCGCCCCGAACCAGGGAACGAACGTGACGGCCTTCCCTGCCGGGTCGGTGACGGTGACATGGACGAACTGCGCCTGGATCGCGTGCAGCGACGGGTGGCCCTGCATGTCGATGTGGTAGCCGTCGACAACCTGGTCGGCGGCGAATCGCGGGAGCGGCTGCGGCCGGTAGCGCCCGGCCACGTTCACCGATGTGAACAGCTGGAAGTTGGGCTGGCCGCCGGGGATGTTCGGGTAGACGTCGACCAGCACCCTGTAAGGCCCCGGCGCCGGAAACGTCACGACCTGCTTCAGTAGCCCGTCCGCGCCGATCGGGGGATGCTGGTGGATGATGTAGTGGAGGTCGTCGCGGACGATGATCAGGTGCACGCCGGTATGGGGCCCGGGTCCCGTCTTGAAGGTCGTCAACGCCTTACCGCTGGGCAGCTGGATCGTGAACGAAACAGTCGTCGGGCGACCGGGCACGACCGTTCCCGACGGCTCGAATCCTGCCAGCGCGAAGACCCTCGCGGGAGCCACAGTCGGCACCGTCAGCCCGGCGCCGGAGCTCGAGCCGCAGCCGCCGGCCGCGAGCGCGGCCGCGACCGCGCCGGCCGTCCCAAGCAACGGAACCAGGCGCTTGATCACAGCGCCGCCTCGAGCGCCTGCTTGAACTCGTTGACGCCGAACGAACCCTCCAGTCGCGCCGCGATGATCCCCTGGCGGTTGATCGTGAACAACCACGGCTCGGTCTGGAGATGGAACGCCTTGAGCTGCGGGCGCAGGCCCTTGGAGGGTTGATTGTCGACGTAGACCTCCTCATGGATGAACGCGATCTGGCCGGCGAACTGGTGCTCGAGTGAGACACCGATATCGGTCACGGGACCGCAGACCCTCGAGATGCATAGCTGCGGAGTCGAGAACAGCAGCGCGATCGGCTGCTTGCCGAGCACCTGGTTGAACGACACGGCGTGCATGTCATCGGGCGGGATCCGGGTCGTCAGCAGGGCGGTGTCGCCATGGACGCTGGCCGGGGTGTCGGTGGCGATGTCCGGTGGGCGCTGTCCAACATTCGGGATCGGTGACGAGGCTGCGACGGCCACCTCGCCCGCTGAGCCGATCAGGCGGCTCGTCGTTCGTGTCAGTGCGAGGACGTCGAAGGTACCCGGATGCGGAACCGGCACATGGGTCGCGTAGATCGCCTTGATCCCGCCAGGGCCGGAGTTCTGCTGGCTGCGGTACTGGGGTGCGACGGCCAGCGGATCGGCCGGAGCGAGGAACGGACCCTGCGCCGGAGCGGAGGGTGTCGCGGCCAAATAGATTGCGGTCGGCGCATAGATGAACGCCCCGGCGCGGGTCGTGACCCCGAACGCCAGCCGGCGAGTCCCCGGGGTGAACGTGCCGGTCGCGGCGCCGAGCTCCGCACTCGTGTGAACGAGCGACGCGAGCTGCTGGAGCGTCCTGCCGTGGGCCGACGGGAACTGGCTCAGGTGCGGATCCTGCGCTGCGGCGAGCTCGTCGATCGCGGGCGGGATCGTGGAGGTCGTCGTCGAGGTCGCCTGCGTGGTGGTTGCGGACGTCGAGTGGGCGGCCGTCGAGGAGCTGCTCGATGACCCGCAGGCGGTGAGCGCGATTGCGAGCGCGATTGCGAGCACGAGAGCGCCGATCGCGGCGGCGGCTTGTCTTGGCGATCTGATCATTGGGCGTCGGACTGCCTCCATGTCCTTGGCGTTGAAGCGGCGCGCGTCTGGCCACGATGCCGAACAGAGCGTACAAACGCGAGCGTTTGTAACGACGTGCTAACGGAATGCGAGCGGCTCAGGCGGGCGGCTCAGGGGTCAGCCGAGCGGCTCAGGGGTCAGCCGAGCGGCTCAGGGATCAGCCGAGCGGCTCAGGCTAGCCGCTCGGGCGCGAACCGATACCCGATCCCGAAGTGGGTATGGATGTACACCCAGCCCGGGGCGGCGAGGTCGAGCTTCATCCGCAGTTTGCGTACGAACACGTCGACCGAGCGGTCGCGATAGGCCATCCGGCGGCGCCAGACGATCTCGTACAGCTCCGGACGCGGCACCACGCGATTGCGTCGTTGCGCGAGTGCCAGCAGCAGCTGGAACTCCCGCGCGGTCAGCTCCACCGGGCGGCCCCCGGCCAGAGCCGTGAGGCTCTCCGGCCTGATCTCGAGATTTCCGCATCGAAGGACCGGCGTGCGCTCCGGGACCGTGATCGACGTCACACCGCGGGAACCTAGTTGTCCGGGAGACACCTCCCGGTGAACACCCGGTAACCGCGTGGAGAAGATCCTGGAACCGGGGCCCGCCGGCCACACGGCCTACATATCCTCGCTGTTTGCGCGTAAACATCCTGTGATCGCCCCATGGGCTCCGGGCTGGCGACGGGAGAGTGCTCTACAGTTGCGGCCATGTCGCCCGAAGGGAGCGACGCGCAGGCTGGGAGTCAGGCCGGCCCGCAGCGCGCACACAACCGTCTCCGGCTGGCGGTCATCGACCGCGACCCGGGATTCATGCAGGTCCTCGCCAACCGTCTCGACACGCTCGGCTGGGATCACCGTTCGCTCTCGAGCCCGGTGACCGCCGAGGCGCTCGTCTCGATGCGCCTGAACGCGCTCGTGCTCGACGTCGCGGTGCTCGGCCCTGGCAGCTGGGAGTACCTGGAGCGGGTGTGCGCCCGGCTCCCGGGCCTTGCGGTGATCGTCTGCACCGGCCCGTCGTCGGTGGCCCAGCGCGTGCGCGGACTGCGCCTCGGCGCCGACGCGTGGATGACCAAGCCATGCCACGCCGAGGAGCTGATCTGCGTCATCGAGGCCGCGATCCGCCGCCACCGCCGCAACGAGATGCCCGCCCTCGAGGCGGCGATCGCCGTTGGGGAGATCACGGTCCGTCCCGACCTCTACCAGGCCTACGCCGGCGAGGTGAGCCTCGAGCTGACGGCGCGCGAGTTCGAGATCCTGCACCTGCTGTCGCAGTCTGATCGGGTGCTGCGCCGCGAGGAGATCTACGAGCGGGTCTGGGGCTACGCGATGGCTCACGGCGATCGCTCGGTCGACGTGTTCGTCCGCAAGCTGCGCCAGAAGCTCCGCGCTGCGTCGCCGGGGTGGAGCTACATCCACACCCACTTCGGCGTCGGCTACCGGTTCGCCCCGGAGCCCGAGGGTGCGCCGTCGGAGCACGAGCCCTCGGTGGCCGTGATCGACGAGCAGCCGGAACTCGACCCGGCGCTGGCTCCCTAGCGTCACCGACAGCCCGCCGATCTGCGGGCGCGTCGCGGTGCCGCAGGCCTGCCGCCGCGCACCGATCACAGGTTCTTCACATCTCGGTTACCTGTCGGTAACGCTGAATCCCGGTCGCGACAGCAGGATCAAGCGGATGACGGCCACCGCTTCATCGCGCCGTGAAGTGCTGGAGGTCGGGCCGCTCGAGATCGTCCCCGACGAGCACCTCGCGCGGGCCGACGGCCGTGCGCTGATGCTGTCGATCCGCGAGCTGCGCCTGCTGACCGAGCTGGCGCGGCGCGCTGACCGGATCATGTCGCGAGACGAGCTGTTCGCGCTCGTCTGGGGCCGGGAGATGCGGCCGGGGGATCGCTCGGTGGACGTCTACGTGCGCAAGCTGCGCGTGAAGCTCGAGCAGGCGCTGCCGGAGTGGCGCTTCATCCACACGCACTTCGGCTTCGGCTACCGGCTGACGGCGGAGCGCACACAGAGCACCAACGATCGGTTCACAACTGGTTAACACCACGGGTTCCGGTTGGGCAGAGACTCTGCTCAACTCTAGATGACGAAGGAGAATGACATTGAGTACAAGTCGCATCAGTGCGCTGGGGCTCGCGCTGGCAGCCGCGCTTGGCATCGCGGCCTGCGGCTCGAGCAGCTCGAGTAGTTCGAGCAGCTCGAGCGGCAGCGCGTCCGCTTCCAGCAGCGCCTCCCCCTCCAGCTCGAGCTCCGCGGCTGCCGGCGGCACCATCAACGGCGCCGGCTCGACGCTCGCCGCGCCGATCTACCAGCAGTGGGGCTCGACCCTCTCAGGCCAGGGCCTGACCGTCAACTACTCCGCCGTCGGCTCGGGCGCGGGCATCGCCCACCTCCAGGCCGGCGACGGTCGACTTCGCCGGTAGCGATCCGGCGCTGAAGCCGGCCGACATCTCCAAGGCCAAGGGGCCGGTCTCTCAGTTCCCGGTGGCGTTCGGCGCGATCACCGTGTCCTACAACCTGCCCGGGGTCAAGAGCGGACTGAAGCTCGACGGCGCCGACGATCGCGGACATCTTCCTCGGCAAGATCAAGACGTGGAACGATGCGGCGATCAAGTCGCTCAATCCGGGCATGAGCCTGCCCAGCACCGCGATCACCGTCGTGCACCGCTCGGATTCCTCGGGCACGACGAACGGCTTCACCACGTTCCTGGCGGACTACAGCCCGACGTGGAAGTCGCAGGTCGGCGCGGGCAAGGACGTCAAGTGGCCGGTCGGCACCGGCGCGGCGAAGAACTCGGGCGTCGCCGCGGCGATCAAGCAGACGGCCGGAGCCATCGGCTACGTCGAGCAGGCATATGCGCTGCAGAACAGGCTTCACCTACGCGGCGGTCAAGAACAAGGCCGGCAGCTACATCCTGCCGACGATCGCCAACACCTCCTCGGCGGCCAACGGCGTCAAGGTCCCGGCCGACCTGGGGATCTCGACGATCAACTCGCCCAACCCGACGGCCTATCCGATCGTCTCGCAGACGTTCCTCGACGCCTACACGGACATGTGCAAGGCGGGCGTCAGCCAGTCGACGGCGAGCGCCGTCAAGAGCTGGCTGACCTACGCCTTCGGCGCCGGGCAGCAGACGCTCGGTGCCGGCAGCGGACAGCTCCCCTACGCGCCGCTGCCGGCGTCGATCCTGAGCAAGGATCAAGCGCAGCTCAGCACGCTGACCTGCAACGGCTCACCGCTCTCGTAAGGACGCGTAGGTGGAGGCAGGCGCCACCCCGGTTCCCGGCGGCCGCTCGGTTCTCGGGCGGTCGCCGGTCAGCCGCGTCCCGGACCAGGTGCTGAAATGGGGCCTGACCGGGCTTGCCGTGGCGATCCTGGCCCTGATCGTCTACTTCTTCATCCGCCTGATCGGCGAGTCGGGGAACGACGTTCAGCACGTTCGGGTTGAGGTTCATCTTCGGCAACGACTGGGACGTGTCCCGCAACATCTACCACGGCGCGCCGCTGGTGGTCGGGACGCTGGTCACCTCGGCGATCGCGCTGATCATCGGCGTCCCGATCGCGGTTGCGACCGCGCTGTTCATCGACCGAGCTGTGTCCGCGCCGGTGCCGCGGCGTGCTGGGAATGCTGGTCGACCTGCTGGCGGCCGTGCCCTCGGTCGTCTACGGCCTGTGGGGCGTGTTCGTGCTGATCCCGAAGCTGAAGCCGATCGAGAAGTGGTTCGCCGAGCACGTTCTCGTTCATCCCGTTCATCGGCGGCGGCAATCCGACGCCCGGGCCGAACTACTTCATCGCCGGGCTGATCCTGGCGATCATGATCCTGCCGATCGTCTCGGCGATCGCGCGCGAGGTGATCGCGACCGTCCCGTCCGAGAACAAGGAGGCGGCGCTGGCGCTCGGCGCGACGCGCTGGGAGATGATCCGGATGGCGGTGCTCCCGTACGCCCGTCCGGGCATCACCGGCGGCGCGATGCTCGGGCTCGGCCGCGCGATCGGCGAGACGATCGCGGTCGTGCTCGTGATCGGCAACGCGCCGGTGATCGGCCACACATCTTTCAGCCAGGGCTACTCGCTCGCGGCGGTGATCGCGAACGAGTTCGGCGAGGCGGCCAACACGCCGATCCACAGCTCGGCGCTGTTCGCCGCCGGCCTGGTGCTGTTCGTGCTGACGCTGATCGTCAACATCATCGCCCGCTGGTTCATCAACCGCGGCGAGCGCAAGCTCCGCGTCCGACGGGACGTGCAGGCGTGTCGGCGGCGGTCCAGCCGGCGGGTGAGGTCGCGTGAGCACCGGCGGACTCAGCGCCCGGTCACTGCCGCCGATCAGCGCGCGCCGGCGGCGCACCGATCAGGTCATGCGCGGCCTCGTGCTCGTCGCGACGCTGATCGCGCTCGTGCCGCTCGTGCCGTCATCTACTACCTGCTCTACAAGGGGCTCGGCTCGTGGAGCGCGCAGCTTCTTCACCACCGATCCGAACGGCAACTTCTTCGGCAACCCCGGCGGGATCCGCAGCGCGATCCTCGGCACGCTGGAGATCGTCGCGATGGCGACGGTGATCTCGGTCCCGATCGGGATCGGCGTGGCGCTGTACCTGACCGAGTACGGCAAGCAGTCGTGGTTCGCCAACATCGTCCGGTACTTCGTCGACGTGATGACCGGCGTGCCGTCGATCGTGTTCGGCCTGTTCATCTACATCGTGCTCGTGGTCGCACACGTCGGCGGCACCGGATTCACCGGCTGGAAGGGCTCGATCGCGCTGTCGCTGCTGATGCTGCCGATCGTCATCCGCTCTGCCGAGGTCGTGCTGCTGCTCGTCCCGGGCAGCCTGCGCGAGGCGGCGCTGGCGCTCGGCGCACCCCGCTGGCGGGTGGTCAGCAAGGTCGTGCTGCCGACCGCGCTTCCCGGGCTCGTGACCGGCTCGCTGCTGGCGGTCGCCCGCGGCATGGGCGAGACCGCGCCGCTGCTGTTCACCGCGCTCGGCGCGTTCGCGCTGACGGTCAACCCCACGAATCAGATGAACGCGCTGCCGCTGCAGATCTTCAGCGACATCACGTCGCCGCGCGCGGACGTCGTGAGCCGGGCCTGGGGCGCCGCGCTGACGCTCGTCGCGCTCGTCCTGATCCTCAACATGATCGCGCGACTGGCCGTCTCGAAGGAGCCGCGTGGCATGATCCCTCCAGAAACCTACGAATAAGGAACAGACGACCGAAATGTCCACCGCAGGGGGGCCGTCCGAGCAAGCGGAGGCTGCACCCGACGTATCAGTACTGGGTGTTCGCGAAGGGGCGGGGCACGCAGTGAACGTCAAGGGCCTGAACGCCTACTACGGCCAACTTCACAGCATCAAGGGCGTGAGCATCGAGTTCCCGGCCAACGAGGTGACGGCGATCATCGGCCCGTCCGGGTCGGGCAAGTCGACGGTCGTCCGCTGCATCAACCGCATGCACGAGGAGATCCCGGGCGCGCGCGCCGAGGGCGAGGTGATGCTCGACGATCTCAACGTGTACGACCCTGGAGTCGACGTCACCGCGGTGCGCCGGCTGATCGGGATGGTGTTCCAGAAGCCCAACCCGTTCCCGACGATGTCGATCTTCGACAACGTCGCGGCCGGACTGCGGCTGACCGGGACCCGCAGCGACAACCTGCGCGAGCGCGTCCACCGGTCGCTGCGCGCGGTCGGCCTGTGGGGCGAGGTCAAGAGCCGCCTGAACGAGCCGGGAATCGGCCTCTCGGGTGGCCAGCAGCAGCGCCTGTGCATCGCGCGCACGATCGCGGTCGAGCCCGAGGTGATCCTGATGGACGAGCCGTGCTCGGCGCTCGATCCGGTCGCGACGCTCAAGGTCGAGGAGCTGATCGACGAGCTCAAGGAGCGCTACACGATCGTGATCGTCACGCACAACATGCAGCAGGCCGCGCGGGTGGCCGACACGACCGTGTTCATGCTCGACGGCGAAGTGATCGAGCACGCGCCGACGAACGATATCTTCACCAACCCCAAGGATGAACGGACCGAGCGCTACGTAACCGGAAAGTTCGGATAGCGGGTATCGATGCAAGAGACCCGTCATCAGTTCCGCGAGTCGCTCAAGGAGCTCGAGCAGCAGACGCTCGGCGGCCTCGACCTGGTCGTCCACCAGCTCGACCGAGCGCTCGAGTCGATCAGCTACCAGGACGTCGAGCTCGCCGGCATGGTCGTCGCCGACGACGACCGAATCGACGGCCGCTACCTGGAGGTCCATCAGGGCGTCCTGTCGCTGCTCGCGCGCCAGGCCCCGGTGGCCGGCGATCTGCGGATCGTCGCGGCGCTGCTGCACATCATCCGCTGCGTCGAGCGGATGGGCGACCAGTGCGTGAACATCGCCAAGCTGGTGCCGCTGTCGGGCTACGAGGCGCCGAAGGACAAGGACATCCTCGACGCGATCGAGCGGATGGGTCAGCTGGCGCGCTCGCAGGTGTCTGAGGCCAAGGAGGCGTTCGCGAGCCGCAACGTCGATGCCGCCCAGGACCTCGTCCGCCAGGACGCCGAGATCAACCGGCTCAACCGCGAGATCTTCAGGCGGGCCGTCGAGGTCGGCGACGATCTCGATGTGCGCGAGTGGGCGATGTTCATGATCCTCGTCGCCCGCTGCCTGGAGCGGATCGGCGACAACACGGTCGACATCGCCGAGCAGGTCGTGTTCGTCGTCACCGGGCTGTTCCGCGAACTCGCCTCGACGCCGCCCGAGACGGCGACCACCTAGTCGGTCGGCCCCACCCCGGCCGCCGAAAGCGAAGGGCCGGCGCGCCGTAGCGGCCGGCCCATACACAGAGAGAGAAATCGGAGGCTAGGGCATCGTCTGCTGCCGCGTGTGACGATTCGATGTTCGCGGCGCGTACAGGGGGACGCGCTCCTGCCGTCCGCGCAGCTCGACGCCGTTTCGCCGCATGAGCTCGGGGTGCGGACCAACGAGCAGCGCCTTGGTTGGCTCCGCGATCAGGATCGTGTCTCCGGTTTCACGAGTCGCCGCCTCGACGCGCGCCGCGACGTTGACCGCGTCGCCGATCACGCTGAATTCGAGCCGGCCGGCTCCGCCCAGATTTCCTGCGACCACCGTCCCCGAGTTGACGCCGATCCCCAGCTCCAGCCCGTGTTGCGAGTGAGCGGTGCGGGCGATCTCGAGCGCGGCCGCGAGCGCCTTCTCAGCGTGGTCGGGCTCCCGGCGGGGGGCGCCGAATACGGCCAGCAGGCCGTCGCCGACGAACTTGTCGACGCGCCCACCATGCGCGTGGACGATCGGCACGATCTGCTCGAACAGCTCGTTCAGCGCCGAGACCACCTCCGCGGCCGGAGTCCGCTCCGCGAACTCGGTGAAGCTGCGGATGTCGATGAACATAATCGTCACCTCCACCTCCTCGCCGGCCACACTTGTGCCCTCGGTGAGGATGTGCTCGGCGACGCTGGGGTCGACGTAGGTGCCGAACGCCTCACGGATCCGCTCGCGCTCGAGCAGGCCGGCGACCATCTCATTGAAGCCGAGCTGTAGTTGTCCGACCTGGGTGCCGTCGTAGACCGGGACCCGCACATCGAGCTCACCGCGCTGCACGCGCGCGAGCGCGCGCCGAACCGAGTCGACCGGATCGGCGGTCGCGCGGGCCGCCACGGTCACCGCGAGCAGCCCGACCGCGATCCCGGTGCTGCCGAGCACGACCATCGCGATCCCGAGCTGGTGAGATGTGACGGCGCGATCGCCGCTGAGCGCAAAGATCCCGATCGCGACCAGCCCGCACACCGGGAGGCCCGTGCCCATCACCCATGCGAGCACGGCACGCGTCGCGACGCCGGGCACGACCAGGCGTCCGGGCGCACCGCGAGCCAACGCGCGCGCCGCCGCGGGACGCAGGATCAGCTCGGTCAGCAGGTACGCACACGAAGCGGTGACGAGTCCGGTCAGCATCACGACGATCGCTACCCATAACGCGAGGCGGCCCGAGTACGTGAGGTTCACGAGACCGAACAGCAGCGCTGCCGCGAACCACAATGCAACCTGCACTCCGAACAAGCGCAACGGGGCGCGCAGGACGATTCGCGTCTCCGCGAGCGTCGCCGGCCGCTCCTCGAGCAGCCACCGGCGAAGCGGCACCATGCCGCGGGTGCCGATCGCCGCCCCCGCGGGGATCGCCAACGCGATGTAGCACGCGGCCGTGATCGCGTTGACCCGCTGGATGTGGGCGGTGTGAGCGACGGTTGGCAGCGGGACGACGAAGTTCGCGATCGCGAGTACCGCGATCGCACCAATCAGGTTGGTGACGACGATCACCAGCGTCAGCACGAGCCGGCCGAAACGTGCCATCTCCGCTCCACCGAGCCCGCCCTCGCCGGGGCGAGCGAGCTCGGTGACTCCGCGTCGGATCGTGATCGTGAGCTCCCGCGCCGCGACCATCCGCCGCGACGTTATCGGCCCGCGGGTGCCGACAGCCCCGGTTCGGCCCGTTGGACATCGGGCCAGCGCAGTGCGGCCCCGCTCGCGACACGCGGCCAATGCGCCGGCTGTGGCCGTCACCTACCGTTCCGACATGCGCACGCGGACGCCGCAGATCGTTGCGTTCGGTGGGGGCGGCTTCTCCATGGAGTGGGGGAACACCCTGCTCGATGACCACGTGCTGGCGCTCACCGGCGCCGAGCGGCCGCGGGTCTGCTTCCTCCCGACCGCGAGCGGGGATGCCGACCACTACGTAGTGAGGTTCTACCGGGCCTTCGGCGCCGGGCGCTGCGAGCCGTCGCACATCTCGCTGTTCCGGCGCGAGACCGGCGTCGGCGATCCGTTTGCGCACTTGCTGGCACAGGACCTGGTGTACGTGGGGGGTGGGAGCCTGGTGTCGCTGCTCGGCACCTGGCGAGCGCACGGGATCGACCTGGCGCTGCGCGAAGCGTGGCATGCGGGCGTGGTGCTGTGCGGCGGGTCGGCTGGGTCACTGTGCTGGTTCGCCCATGCGCTGAGTGGATTCCACGAGGGCGCGTCCAGGGAGATCGAGGGGCTCGGGCTGCTGCCGTGGAGCAATGCCGTTCACTACGAGGATGAGCCGGGCCGCCGCGACGATTTCCATCGCGCGATCGCCGGCGGCATCCCTCCCGGCTACGGCGCCGGCAACGGTGCGGCGCTTCACTTCATCGGCACTGAGCTGGCGGAGGTCGTCTCCTCGACCCGCGCAGCTCGGGCCGTGTACGTGAGTGCCGACGCAGCCGGAGCGCGTATGCGAACGCGAACTGCCGGTCCGCTACCTGGGCGAGCCGGTCGTCGCGGTCGGTGACTGCCCCGCGCCGGTGATCGCCGTGCCCGGCGAAGCGATCGCCGCGTGAGCGGACGCGAACCCGCCCGGGCGAGCCCCCGGGAAACGAGGCGCGGGCGCACGGATCGCCCGCGCGCGTCATCCTGGAGGGCTGTGAGCAGCGACTGCAGCGACCGGCGGCGGATCCTCGCGATGGGCGGAGGCGGCTTCACCATGCAGGAGCGCAACTCGGCACTCGACCGGTTCGTGCTCGCGCTGACCGGCAAACCGCTGCCGCGGATCTGCTTCCTGCCGACCGCCAGCGGCGACCCCCGTGAGCAGGTGACGCGATTCTACGAGCGCTTCCAGGCTTGGCCGTGCGAGCCCAGCACGCTGTCGCTGTTCCACCTCGGTCGCGATCGGATCGATCCCGTCGAGCACCTGCTGGCGCAGGATGCGATCTACGTGGGCGGCGGATCGATGCGCAACATGCTGGCGATCTGGCGCGAGCACGCGATCGACAAGGCGATGCGCAGCGCCTGGGAATCGGGGGTCGTGCTCGCCGGTCTCAGCGCGGGGGCGATGTGCTGGTTCGAGGGTGGGGTCAGCATGAGCGGCGGGTCGCCCGAGCCGGTCGCGGGGCTGGGGCTTCTACCTGGCAGCCTGACGGTCCACCTGGGCGGAGAATCCGAGCGGCTGCCGGTCTACCGGGCCGCCGTCGCGGACGGAGTGCTCGCGGCCGGCTACGCCGCCGACGACGGCGCCGCGTTGCTGTTCGCCGGCACGCGGCTCGCCGAGTGCGTTGCCTCGCAGCCTGGAGCGCGCGTCCTGCAGGTGCGCCCCGACGGTGCAGGGGGCGTCCGCGAGGTGCCGTTGCCGGTCAGGTTGTTGCCAGGCGCCGAGCGGCTAGAGGAAGATCCCGACGAGCTCTCAGGGGTGTCCGAGTTCCGCGCGCTGCGAGCCGGACGCCACCGCTGGGATTAGGCGGGGTCGCGGGCACCGGCCGGGGCCGGTGATCTGTCCCCGGCACCCGCCCCAGGCTACCGGCGCCGGGGCCGAGGCCGGGGCCGGGCCACTCTGAGGGCCGCCGCCCGACGCCGGCGCATCGCGACGATCGCGGCCGCGCCCGCAGCTGCGACCGCTACGAGGGCGATCACGATCACGGTCGCCGAACCCCCGCTGGAGTGGGTGCCGGTCGACTGCGAGGCGGTTGTGATCGGGTGTCCGGCCGCGTCCGCGAGCTTGCCGACGGCGGCGATCGCCGCGGTCGCGAGGTCGTCGCTGGTCTTGCCGGCGGGAAGGGGGAGCTTGGCGGCGGCCAGCTTCGCGGGGGCGCTGATCCCCTGCACGCCGTAGCCGGCGGGCATCACGACCAGCAGCGGCTGCTTAGCCTGGAAGCTGATCTCCTGATCGAGGAAGTCGGCGTACTGCTGCGGCTTGCCGAACAGATCCGGGATCACCCCGAGATCGATCGGCGAGGCGATCAGCGCCACCTTGATCGGAAACCTTGCCCGGCTCGCCGCGGCCGTCTGCGCGTTGAGCGCCTTCTGGAGCGAGGCCGAGACGGGCGGCGTGTATGGATAGAACACGTTCTCGCCGAGCAGCACGTCGCTGGCTGGGTCGCCGTCGGCGAGCGCCATGGCCGCAGGCAACATCAGGCCCGCAAGCAGCACAGCTGCGATCGTCCTTGCAATGCGAGCCGACACTGCTGCGCAGGTTAGCTGTCGGCCTCAGATGCCCTGGCCTCCCCGCCCCGGCCTCAGATGTCCCCGGCCTCAGATGTCCCCGGCGTCCGCGGCCGCCCCGCTGGTCGCGAGGCCCGCGGCCACCACGCTCGGCGCGCTGCTGATGACCTCGATCTCGCGTCGCTCGGCCGCCAGTTCGACGTGGTCCGCGTGCCCGCCGAGGGCCTGCCAGCGCGTTCCGACTTCGCCGCCGAAGCTGTCGAGGAAATCGTCCGAGTGCAGCGGGTCGTGGTGGAACAGGAGGAGGCGCTCGGCCGCGACGCGCCGGGCGAAGCCGAGCGCGTCCGAGAGCGGGCAGTGACCCCACCCCAGGTGGTCGGGGTACTCCTCGTCGGTGTACTGGCAGTCGTGGATCAGCAACGAGGCCCGATGGGCGAGCTCGAAGCCCGAGATCCACTCGTCGTCGAGGTCCGCCAGCGGCGCGCCGAGTCCGGGCTCGTGGTCCGGGATATAGCAGAGCCTGGTCCCGCCCTCCTCGATCCGGTATCCGAGCGTCGGACCCCGGTGGTTGACGGCTTGAGCGAGGATGCGGGCCGAGCCGATCTCCCATTCGAGCGGTTCGGCCTCGCGGAAGGACAGGAGCGAGGGCAGTTCGCGGATCTCGACCGGCGCGAGCGGCGCCGAGATGTAGCGCGCGATCCGGTCGCACAGCGACGCCTCTGCAGATGCCGGCCCCCACACCACGATCTCGGTCCCGGGGCGAAATAGGGGGGCGAAGAACATCAGTCCCTGGATGTGGTCGAGGTGTAGATGTGTGAGCAGGATGTGGATCGGATGGTCCGTTCGCGGCAGGGCGAGCCCGAGATTGCGGATCCCGGTGCCCGCATCGAGGATCAGCGTGCTGCCGTCGGCCATCGTGACCTCGACGCACGAGGTGTTGCCACCGTAGTGAGTGGTCTCCGGTCCCGGCGCGGGGATCGATCCTCGTGCCCCCCAAACCTTGATCTTCATTCTCTCTCCATCCTCGCCTCGGCCCTGACGGGCCAGAAAATCACAATCGCGCCACTCGATCCACCGGGTCCGACGATCGGGATCGCGCTTGCCGCGATGTCCTGATAGCCGCCGCCCGCCTCTCGAATGCGGAAGTTACCGTGAAACGGTCGCTGCTCCCGGATCGCGGCTGTGGCCGGGATCTCGTCATAGGCCATCGGCCGGCCGGTGTCGTCGAACGGGCCGAACTCGCTCGTCCACTGCGCAGCGCTCAGCGGTCCGGTCTCCTCGAAGCCGCGCCCGACCATCGCTGCGGCCGCCTCGTTGTAGAACAACAGCTCCGCGTGTTCGCTGACGAGGAAGGCGGGCGTCGAGATGCTCGACAGGAGGTTCCGCGCCAGAATCAACTCGAGCGGCTTCTGCTCGCTCATGGCGATCAACTCTACGAGGATCTCCCCGGGTGCGCCGAGCATCAGCTGGCACTATCCTGCCCGGACCGTGGCTGCTCAGAAGTCCAAGCGCCGCTCGCGCAAGCGGCGCAACGCCGGTTCGGGCGCACCGGAGCGGCGCGACGCCGGTTCAGCTGCGCCGGTCGTCCCTCCGCGCCGCACGGATCCACGGGCCAGGACCGTGTCGGAGCGCCAGCGGTCGCACCCCCGCGCGCCGGGTCCGCTCGGCGCCGTCGGTGAGCGCCCCCCAGGTCCGTTCGGCGGCTTGCCAGTCTCCGAGATCGCGATTCTGGTCGGCGCGATCGGGGCCATCATCGGCCTGATCCAGGGCGGCGGAGCGGCGCTGATCGTCGGACTGATCGTCTGCGCTCTCGGGGTCGTCGAAGTGACCGGGCGCGAGCACTTCTCCGGCTATCGCTCGCATACGGCGCTGCTCGCCGGGATTCCCGCGGTTGGCGCCGAGGCGGCGGTGGTCGCGCTCGTGGGCGAGCCGCGCGAGCGGGTGCTGCTGCTGCTCGTCGTGGTCCCGATCTACGCCGTCCTCTTCTGGCTGCTGCGCAAGCGGTTTCAGATCGCCCGCCAGGCTCGGCTGGCGCGTCCCCCAGTCGCCTAGCGAACCCGGATACGACCCGCGATCAACGTCCTGCAGGTCACCTATTGGCTGGTGAAGCGCACACCGCGTCTGAGCGGCTACTCCAAGCAGCTGCTCGATCCGGTGCGTGAGGCGTTGCAGGTGCTCGAGCACGCCGAGCTGGTGATTCGCCGGGCCCAGGGCGGCGGCAGCGGCGCCGCAGCGTGGCTGAAAGCGACCCGTCTCGGCGAGACGGCGCTCGCCGAGGGCACGGTCAAAGAGCACCTCCAGGCCCGCTAGCCCGGGTACGGAGCCGCCGCCGGCCCGGCCGGCGCCGGTCCGGCCGACTCGCGCGACTCGCCCCGGTCGCTCGGGCCGCCCGCGTCGCCCGACTCGCCCGGGTCGCCCGCAACCGTCGGCAGGCTCAGCGTGAACACCGCTCCCCGGTCCGGCGCGTTGGCGACGCTCACCGCGCCTCCGTGTTGCTCGGCCACCTGGCGCACGATCGCGAGCCCGAGACCACTGCCCTGGCGCCCGCGGCTGTTGGCACCCCGGTAGAAGCGGTCGAACACGTGCGGCAGGTCCTGAGCGTCGACGCCGTCACCGTGGTCGCGAACCCGGACCCCGGATCGATCGACAGCAACCTCGACGGTCCCGCCCGGCGGCGAGTGGCGCGCCGCGTTATCGAGCAGGTTGTTGATCGCGCGCTCGAGGCGATCGGCGTCGCCGTCGACGATCACCGGCTCGAGCTCCGGCTCGAAGCGGACCCCGGGCGCATTGCGCCGGGCCCAGTCGACGGACTGCTCGACGAGCCGATCGAGCCGCACCTCCTCGGCCGCGGCGATCGGCTGATCGCCCCGCGCAACCTCGATCAGGTCCGCGACCAGCCTGCTCAGCTCCTCGCTCTGCTCGACGACGTCTCCGAGCAGTCGCCGACGTTCCTCCTCGCTCGAGCTCGCCGCCCGCGAGCAGCACTTCGATGTTGGTACGCAGGCTGGTCACCGGCGTGCGCAGCTCGTGCGATGCATCGGCGACGAGCTGGCGCTGCGCACGGACCGATTCGTCGAGGGCCGCGCGTGAGGACTCGAGGTGCTCGAGCATCACGTTGAAGCGCTGCGCGAGCTGGCCGACCTCGTCGTCGGTGTGAATCGCCAGGCGACGGGACAGGTCGTCGGTCTCGCCGATCTGCTGCGCTGTCTCCGCAACCTCGGCCAGCGGCGCGAGCACCCGCCGCGCAGCGAGCCGGCCGAGCGTCGCCGCCAGGGCGATCCCGCCGAGGCACAGCAGCACGAGGATCAGCCGCAGCTCGGAGAGGATGTTGTCGACGCCGTTCAAGGGGCGCGCGAGCTCGAGCGCGGCGGGCTCGAGCTGGCCCTGCACCGGTACCGAGACGGGGAGTACCAGCACCCGCAGGTGGCTTCCACCGACGTGGACGTCGCCCATGTACGCGCCGGCCGCGTTGCTCGCGACCGCCAGGGCGTGCGAGTCGATCGGCAGCGTCACGTCGCCTTGCATCTTCACCTCTTCGCCGCCGGCGAACACGAGCTCGACGTATGGCGCGGGGCCGCCGGCGCTCGCGGGGATCGCCGGCACGCGCTGGTTCAGGGACGAGATGTCCCCCTGCTGAACCGCGGCCGCCTGCGCTCGCAGCGCGTCGTCCACCTGCCCAACCAGCTGGTCCCGCACGACGATGTAGGACACGATCGCGGCGATCAACACAGCGACGGCGACCGCCGAGGCGGCGGCAAGTCCGACTCTCCGGCGCAGCGACACCCCGCGAACCTCGATCAGTCCCGCAGGATGTACCCGACGCCCCGAACCGTGTGCAGCAGGCGCGGTTCGCCGCCGGCCTCGGTCTTGCGGCGCAGGTAGCCCATGTACACGCCAAGCGCGTTGGAGGTCGGGCCGAAGTCGTAGCCCCACACGTTCTCGAAGATCGTCGACCGCGTGAGCACCTGACGGGGGTGCTGCATGAACAGCTCCAGCAGCAGGAACTCGGTCTTGGACAGGTCGATCAGGCGGTCGCCCCGCCGCACCTCGTGGGCGACCGGGTCGAGCACGAGGTCGTCGTACTGGAGCACCTCGCCACCACCGGCGCCGTCGCCCGAACGCCGCAGCAGCGCGCGCAGGCGCGCCTGCAGCTCTCTGAGCGCGAACGGCTTGACGAGATAGTCGTCGGCGCCGACGTCGAGTCCCTTGACGCGGTCGTCGATCGCGTCGCGGGCGGTGAGCATCAGAATTGGGGTGCGGTCGCCGGCCTGGCGCATCCGCCGGCACACCTCGAGGCCGTCGAGCCGCGGCATCGCGACGTCGAGGATCACGGCGTCCGCCGGTGAGCTCGCTTGCAGGTCGAGCGCCTCCTCACCGTCGGCGGCGAGCGAGACGTCGTAGCTCTCGAGCCTCAGAGCACGCTCGAGCGCCCGCCTGACAGCAGGTTCGTCATCGACTACCAGTACGCGCGCCACGCATCAAATGATGGCGTGTGCGCGTAAAAGTTGGTGAAGAGCTTCTTGGGCCGGCCGCGAGGGCTCAGGCTGGGCCGACCCAGTCGTCCGGTGGGGCGTTGATGTTCGTGATCGTGATCGACTGGTATGTGAGCTCGATCACCTCGAGCTCGTCCCGGTCAGAACCTCCGCCCGATGACACCGAGTCGTGGGACACGAACACGCCCTTCAGGCTGTAGTCGACGTACTTGGTCTTGCCCATTCCGCTTCTGAGGGCAAGAAACACGGTCGCCGACGGGAAGGACTTGCCGTTGCTCCCCGCCAGCAGCAGGGCCGGCGTCGTCGAATCCACGAACTTGCGGATCACGATCGGCTCATGGCCGCGCCTGCCGGCCGAAGATCCGGAGCTCTGCCCGCCCTGGGCGGCCGGGCCGACATCGATCGCGAGGATCTTGGAGCGGACCACCTGCCTCGGGCTGTGGAGCACCAGACCGCCGATCGAGACGTCCCGCCGGGTCAGCGGCGGCAGCGTGATCGTGTACGTGTTGTTGCCATTGATCGTGCCCGTCTGGCCGGCGGCGCCCGGCACGCCGGGCAGCCCTTGCTGTCCGGGCTGGCCGGCCTGACCCGGCTGGCCGCCGGCACCTGGCGGTCCCTGCGGGCCGACTTGGTTGAAGTTGATCGTCCCCTCGCCGAATCCGCCCGCCGGTGGCTGCGGGTTGCAAGTCTGCCCCGCGCTGGTGTCGATGATGCGGAAGTTGGCGCTGGTCGTGACCGGAACCGTGACCTGGGCAGCGTTCGTCGTGAGCGCGTAGCAGCCGTGAATCACGCCGCTCGAGTCCGGAACGCTCGCGACCGCCAGCGCCGCCCCGCCACCGGCGGCACCAGCCGCGAGCAGCACCGCCGCCCTTCCCGGACTCCGGATCCAACTCCCGATCCCCACTTCGCGTCACAGCGTACGCTCCGTTGGCGGCAGAATCAATCCCGCCATGGCACGCGATCAGCTGCGCAGCTACCGCGCCAAGCGCGACTTCGAGGCGACCCCCGAGCCCGCCGGCCGGCCGGCGGACGAATCCGCTGCGCAGGCGCCCAGGTTCGTCGTCCAGGAGCATCACGCCACGCGCCTGCACTGGGATCTGAGACTCGAGCACGAGGGCACGCTTGCGTCGTGGGCAATCCCGAACGGCATCCCGCCGGATCCGCGCGAGAACCGGCTCGCGGTGCACACCGAGGATCACCCGCTCGAGTACCTGGAGTTCGAAGGGGACATTCCGAAGGGCGAGTACGGCGCCGGCAAGATGCGGATCTGGGACCGAGGCACCTACGAGCTGCACAAATGGGAGCAGCGCAAGGTCGAGATCACATTCCACGGCGAGCGTCTGAGGGGCCGCTACGGCCTGTTCCCGATTGGCCGCGACGAGGCCACGCGCAACGACTGGATGATCCACCGGATGGATCCGCCCGCGGATCCCGCGCGCGAGCCGATGCCGGAACGGATCGTGCCCATGCTCGCCCGCGCCGGGGATCTGCCGAGCCCGGAGCAGGGGTGGTCGTTCGAGGTCAAATGGGACGGTGTCCGCGCGATCGCGTACGCCCAGCCCGGACGGTTGCGACTCGAGAGCCGCAACCTGAACGAGATCACCGACGCCTACCCGGAGGTGCGCGGCCTACTCGGCGATCTCGGCATGCACGAGGCGGTGCTCGACGGGGAGATTGTCGCGTTCGATGACGCCGGCCGGCCGAGCTTCGAGCGCCTTCAGCGGCGGATGCACGTGAGCTCGCCGGCGGCCGTCCGGCGGCTGTCGGCGAGCACTCCGGTCGTGTACGCGATCTTCGACATCCTGTACCTCGATGGCCGCTCGCTGATCGAGCTTCCCTACAGCGAGCGGCGGGCCGCGCTCGAGGCGCTCGGGCTCGGCGGGCGGGCCTGGCGGGTTCCGGCGGCCCATCCCGCGGGGGGCGCCCGGCTGCTGGCTGCGACCGGGGCGCAAGGGCTGGAGGGCGTCGTCGCCAAGCGGATCGACTCACGCTACGAGCCAGGCCGGCGCAACGGCGCCTGGGTGAAGGTCAAGCACACGCTCAGTCAGGAGCTGGTCATCGGCGGATGGCTGCCGGGAGAGGGTCGGCGCGCGGAGCGGATCGGGGCGCTGCTGATGGGCTACCACGAGGACGGCTCGTTCGTGTACGCCGGCCGCGTCGGAACGGGCTTCACCGAGAAGGCGCTCGACGACCTGGCTGCTCGGCTGCGACCGTTGCGACGGGAGACGAAGCCGTTCACGACTGCTCCGAAGCTGCCGAAGAACGCCGTGTTCGTCGAGCCCTGCCTCGTGGCCGAGATCGAGTTTCGCGAGTGGACCGGCGAGGGAGTGATGCGCGCTCCGTCCTACAAGGGGCTCCGCGACGACAAATCTCCGCGCGAGGTCGCGGTCGAAACCGGCGGCGCGACCCCCGACACCGCGGCACGGCCGGATTCGCCCGAGGCGCTATTCGATGAGGTTCAGCGTCTGCCCGAGGGGGCGATCGAGGTGCTCGCGGGCGGCAGGCGTCTGAGGATCTCGAATTGGGACAAGGTCCTGTTTCCTCAGACCGGATTCACGAAGGGACAGCTGATCGCCTACTACGCGCGGGTCGCGCCGGCGGTGCTGCCGCATCTCCACGACCGGGCGCTGACGCTCAAGCGCTATCCGAACGGGGTGCACCAGCCCTACTTCTACGAGAAGCAGTCGCCGTCGCACCGGCCGGAATGGGTGGCCACCCGGCAGATCGGCGACGTCAACTACACGCTCGCGCAGGATCGGCCGACGCTCGTGTGGCTCGCGAACCTCGCCGACGTCGAGCTCCACACCTCGCTGTCGCTCGCGCCGAAGCCAGAGCGGCCGACGATGCTCGTCTTCGATCTCGACCCGGGTGCGCCGGCGGGGGTCCTCGAGTGCTGCGAGGTTGCCCTCGTCCTCGGCGGGCTGTTCGGTCAGCTCCGGCTCGAGAGCGTCGTCAAGACCTCGGGGTCGAAGGGGCTACAGGTGTACGTGCCCCTCAATACTCACGTCTCCTATGAGCAGACGAAGCCGTTCGCCCGGCGGGTGGCGGAGCTGCTCGAGCAGCGGATGCCCGAACTCGTCGTCTCACGGATGACGAAGCGGCTGCGGCCCGGCAAGGTGCTGGTCGACTGGAGCCAGAACGACGCCCACAAGACCACCGTCACGGTGTACTCGGTGCGCGCCCGTGAGCGCCCGACCGTCTCGACGCCGGTGAGCTGGGAGGAGATCACGCACTGCCGCGAGGCCGCCGACCCCGAGCTGCTGAGCTTCGACACCGATCAGGTGCTGCGCCGGGTTGCCGAGCAGGGAGATCTGTTCGCGCCGCTGCTGGCGGTGAAGCAAGAGCTGCCGCTGCTGGGCAAATGAGCGACAGAGCCACTCCCGCTTTAGGATGAGTGTCGCGATGGATCCAATCACCTTACGCAACCGCCTGCTCGTCGCCACCGGGATGTGGAGGGAAGCCACCGGCGAGCCGTTGCCGAGGCTCGCGCCCGGTGATCCGGCGGACCAGATCGAGAGCTTCGAGTTGCGGCTCGTCAACCGGCTGTGGGAGATCGCGACGCCCGAAACCGCACGTGAAGTCGCCGACCGCACGTGGGATCTGGTCCACGATCGACCCGATAGCGACCCAGTCAAGCGCCGGGTGGTCGAGTGCCACGAGGCCCTGGCCAGGATGACGAAGCTGGGCGATTGAGGTCAACGAATCGACGTTGACGGTTTCTAACCAAAACTCGACAAATATTCGATAGCCAGGCTGGCCCCGGCCCGTCATCCTGATGGGAGAGATGAGCCGATTCATGGGGCTGGTGTCGTAGGCACGCATACTGGGGGCGGACACTAGAGTCGCCATCGTTCTGTTGGTCGCCGCCGCGCAGGGGGCCGCGGCGGCGCCGGCACCCCCCGACTCGATGATCACTGGGCGATCGACGGCGCCGGTGCTTCGGCGAGCACCCGGGTGCGCGGCAGTCCCGCGGCCGCATAGGCATCCGCTTCGTCCAGGGTCTCGTGCTCGAGCAGCGCCGCGACGAGCGAGTCGAGGCGAGCGCGATTGGCGCGCAGCAGGTCATGGACCTCGCCGTGCGCCTCCTCGACGATCCGCCTGACCTCGTCGTCGATCAGGCGCTGCGTCGACTCCGAGGTCTCCGACACGCCGGGAAACAGCTGGCCGTAGCCCTCCATCGGCAGTACCGCGATCGGACCGATCGCGTCGCTCATTCCCCAGCGGCCAACCATGTGCCGCGCGATCCGGGTCAGGAGCTGGATGTCGGACTCGGCTCCGGTCGTCAAGTCGCCGAACACGATCTCCTCGGCCGAACGTCCACCGAGCGCCACCTTGATCTGCGCGATCAGGTGGCGCTGGTCGAAGTTGAACCGGTCGGCGTCCGGAGCCGAGAATGTGACGCCGAGCGCCTGCCCGCGGGGGATGATCGAAACCTTGCGAACGGGGTCGGCGCCGGGAGTGAGCATTCCGACGATCGCGTGGCCGGCCTCGTGGTAGGCGGTCCGACGGCGGTCATCCTCGCTCAGCATCACCTTGCGCTCGGCGCCCAGCACGATCCGCTCGAGCGCATCGGAGAAGTCCTCCGAGGTGACCTTGGTGTGCTCACGCCGGGCCGCCAGCAGGGCGCCTTCGTTGACCAGGTTCGCCAGGTCGGCGCCGACCATCCCCGGCGTCGAGGCGGCGATCGCGCCGAGGTCGACCTCCGCCGCCAGCGGCACCGAGCGCGTGTGCACGCGCAGGATCGCCTCGCGGCCGGCGCGGTCGGGCGGTTGGACAGAGACCCGGCGGTCGAACCGCCCCGGGCGCAGCAGCGCCGGGTCGAGGATCTCGGGCCGGTTGGTCGCCCCGAGCACGATCACGCCGGTGCGGGGATCGAAACCGTCCATCTCGGTCAGGATCTGGTTGAGCGTCTGCTCGCGTTCGTCGTGGCCGCCGCTGATGTTCGTCCCGCCGCCGGCTCGAGCCCGGCCGATCGCATCGAGCTCGTCGATGAAGATGATCGCCGGGGCGGCCGCCTTGGCCTGCTGGAACAGGTCGCGCACGCGCGAGGCGCCGACGCCGACGATCATCTCGACGAACTCCGACGCCGACATCTGGAAGAACGGGACTCCGGCCTCGCCGGCGACGGCCCGCGCGAGCAGCGTCTTGCCGGTGCCGGGCGAGCCGCTCAGCAGCACGCCGCGCGGGATCTTGCCGCCGAGCCGCAGGTACTTGTCCGGGTTGCGGAGGAAGTCGACGATCTCGGTGAGCTCCTCCTTGGCCTCGTCGATCCCGGCGACGTCCTGGAATGTGACCGGCTGCTCGATGGCTTCCACGCGCCGCGCGCGCGAGCGGCCGAACGACATCAGCCCACCCGGACCTCCGCCCCCCGCAGCGCCCGCGGCACGACGCATCAGGACGACGAACAGGAGCACGAACAGCAGCGTCGGGCCGAAGCCGAAGATCAGGCTGGTCAGGAACGAGGGTCCGTTGTCGGGCGGCTTGGCGTTGGTGACGACGTTGTGCTCCTCGAGCAGGTTCTCGAGCTGCTGGTTGGCTGCGAATGACGGTATCTGCGTCGCGAATAGCGTCGTCGGCTGGGCGCTGGAGCTGTCAGCCGGGTACTTGAGGGCCGTCTTGAACGTACCCTGGACCGAATCCGACGTCGAGGTGATCTCGGTGACGTTGTTGGCCTTGACCTCTTGCAGGAACGTCGGGTTGTAGGGGATCTGCACCGCGAGCGTTCGGTTGCAGCGCCTGCGAGGAGATCCAGTAGTTGAGCGCGAGCAGGCCGACCACCAGCAGGCCGATCAGCCAACGTGTGTTCAGCCGTCCGCGCGGCGGTGTCGGGGGCTGGCCGCCGCGGCCGTCGGGCGCCGGCGTCACGCGCCAGGCGGGCGTTGGCGTGCTCGGCCCGCCGCCCCGTCCGAGCGGCGGAGCGGCGTTGCCGCGGCCCCGCGGTGCAGCGGCGTTGCCCCGGTCCCGCGGTGGAGCGGCGTTGCTCCGGTCTCGCGCTGGGGCGGCGGGTTCATCGGCCATCGAACTATTGTCGCAAGGCCGGTTCACGTGGGAATGAAGAATTCGCGCAGGCGTCCACGCGGCCGCGATTTCCTGTCCCTACTCCTCCAGCCGGGTCCGGAACGAATCCGCCCCCTCGACGGTCGCCCCGGCGGCCGAGGCCCGATCGGCGAGCCATCGGTCGGAGGTGACGACGCGGATCGAGGCGGGGTCCGGCTCGGCTCGCAGGCGCCTGACGATCTCGTCGTCGGCCGCGTCCGCGCGCGGGCGGGGCGCGTGCGCGACTTCGATCACGCTCGAGCGGATCGGCGGCGACGGCGGGCGCTCGAACACGACCGTGACGTCCTCTCCGCTGAAGGCTGCCCATCGCTCGAGCAAGTCGACGAGCCGGAGCATCGCCGCGTCGCGGTCCCGCCACCAGCCGTCGGGCCGCGTGCCGATCACGTTCATCCCGTCGACGAGCCAGCGCACGGTTCAGTCGTCTCCCGTGGGCCGGCGCCGCGAGCGCTTGCGCTCGGCCAGTCGTCGCTTGGACTCGATCCGGCGGCGTTCCGCGGCGGCACTCGGCCTGGTCGGCCGGCGGGCTCGACGGACCGCGAGCGCGCCCGTCAGCCGCCGCTGCAGCCGCTCGAGCGCAAGCTCCCGATTGCGGGCCTGGCTGCGCGCGTCCTGCGCCACCGCGACCACTCGTGGACCGAGCCGCGCGACGATCCGCCGCTTCTGCTCGTCGGTCAGCGACCTCGACGCCGCGACGTCGAAGCTCGCCTCGATCCGCGACGCGGTCACGTTCGCATGCTGGCCTCCGGGCCCCGAGGATCGTGAGGCCCGCACCGTCACCTCGCGTAGCGGAATTGCGGCGTGACGGCCGAGTTGCATCGGGTCATCCATGGCTCCAGAAGGATGACGTGGATCGAGACTCGGGGCATGCGGCTGTGTCCGATCCAAGGACCGGGTGTGTCCAAAATGTAAAGGTCGCACTCCGACCCGACGGCAGGCTGGTGGCCGTGATACCTTCACGCTCGTAAGGCCGTCCGTGCCCCCGCTGGACGGTGACAAGCAGGTGCAGGCCTCGGGGTTTCGCAACGACGTCCTCCGCGGTGGCAGCACTACGAGCTACGGAGGAAGACTCCACAAAATGCCAACCGGAACGGTCAAGTGGTTCAGCGACGAGAAGGGATTCGGCTTCATCACGCCCGATGAGGGCAGCCGCGACTTATTCGTCCATCACTCGAGCATCAATGCCGACGGCTACCGCTCACTCGCCGAGGGCGCCAAGGTGTCCTACGAAGAGGAAGCCGGTCCCAAGGGGCCGAAGGCCATCAACGTCGCCAAGATCTGACGACGGTCGCGGCCGCGCCGTCGCCTGGCCAGGTTCTGCCGGGAACCGAGGCCCGGCCGGGGACGGCGCGCTGCGGCACCGCAGCGACGCGCGAAACCACCCAAAAACGCCACCTTCAAAGTAACCGTCGCCCCACCTGCGTACAATCGCTGTCAAGAGCCGATTTGCACGCAGGTGAAGCGGGCGCACGAGGCGGTTGAAGTGACTAAGACGGTCGAGGAACGTGAGCGGGTCGTGATCCGGTTCGCCGGCGACTCCGGCGACGGCATGCAGCTCGCCGGGAGCCGGTTTACCGATGCGACAGCGATGGTCGGCAACGACCTCGCGACGCTGCCCAACTTCCCCGCCGAGATCCGCGCGCCGGCCGGGACGCTCGCCGGTGTGTCGGCCTTCCAGATTCATTTCGCCTCGCGCGACATCCTCACGCCCGGGGATGCGCCGAACGTGCTCGTGGCGATGAACCCCGCGGCGCTCAAGGCCAACCTGTCCGAGCTCGAGCGCGGCGCGACGATCATCGTCAACGAGGATGCCTTCTCCAAGCGCAACCTGGAGAAGGCCGCGTACGAGTCAAACCCGCTCGAGGACGGCACCCTGTCGGAGTTTCGTGTCCACCGGATCCCGATGACGACGCTGACCGCCCGCGCGGTGGAGGGGGTCGAGGACGCGTCGAGTAGGGATGCCGGGCGGGCCAAGAACCTGTTTGCGCTCGGCGTTCTGTCGTGGCTCTACGGCCGCCCGACCGACGTCACCCAGCGCTGGATCGAGAAGAAGTTCGCCCGCAAGCCCGCGATCGCGGAGGCGAACCTCGCCGCCTTCAACGCCGGCTGGTCGTTCGGCGAGACGACCGAGCTGCTCGACGTCCAATACCGCGTCAAGCCGGCCACGGACGTCGCCCCGGGGCGGTATCGCAACGTCAACGGCACGACCGCGCTCGCACTTGGCCTGATCGCCGCCAGCGCGCGCAGCCGGCTGCAGCTGCTGCTGGCGAGCTATCCGATCACGCCCGCGTCGGAGCTGCTCCACGAGCTCTCGCGCCACGCGCGCTTCGGCGTGCGCACGATCCAGGCCGAGGACGAGATCGCCGCCGCGGGAATGGCGCTCGGGGCCGCGTTCGGCGGCCGGCTGGGTGTGACCGCGACCAGCGGCCCCGGGATGGATCTCAAGGCGGAGACGATCGGCCTGGCGGTGATGCTCGAGCTGCCGCTGATCGTCGTCGACGTCCAGCGCGCCGGCCCCTCGACCGGGATGCCGACCAAGACCGAGCAGTCCGATCTGCTGATGGCGCTGCACGGACGCCACGGTGAGTCGCCGCTGCCGGTGATCGCGCCCAGCACCCCGGGCGGGTGCTTCGACGCGGCGTTCGAGGCGGCATCGATCGCGGTTCGCTACCGCACGCCGGTGATCCTGCTGTCGGACACCTTCCTCGCGTCCTCCTCGGAGCCATGGCTGCTCCCCGAGGTCGCGGACCTGCCGCAGATCGACCCCGCGTTCGCCAGCGACGGCACCGGCGAGCCGTTCCTTCCCTACAGCCGCGACGAGAACCTCGCGCGGCCCTGGGCGATTCCCGGAACGCCCGGCCTCCAGCACCGGATCGGTGGGCTCGAGAAGGCGGATGGCAGCGGGAACATCTCCTACGACGGGCGCAATCACGCGCGCATGACGGAGTTGCGGGCAGCCAAGATCGCCGGCATCGCGCGCGAGCTGCCGCCGCTCGAGGTCGAGGGCGATCCCGACGCTGAGCTGCTCGTGCTCGGATGGGGTTCCAGCCAGGGCTCGATTCGCGCCGGTGTGCGCCGGGCGCGGCTGGCCGGACACAAGGTCGCGTGCGCCCACCTCCGTCACCTGAACCCGATGCCCGCCAACACCGGCGACGTGCTTCGGTCGTTCACCCGCGTGCTCGTGCCGGAGATGAACAGCGGTCAGCTATCGCTCGTGCTGCGGGCGGAGTTTCTGGTTGACATCGAGTCGTACTGCAAGGTCCAGGGTCAGCCGCTGTTCGCGACCGAGATCGAGCAGGCGATCGTGGAGCGGACATGAGCGCTGTCACGACCAACGGCCATGGCAACGGAGCCGAACCGCCGGCGCTGAAAAAGGCCGATTTCCAATCCGACCAAGAGACCCGCTGGTGCCCTGGCTGCGGTGACTACGCGGTCCTCTCGGCGGTCCAGCAGTTCATGCCGGAGCTCGGGATCGCCCCGGAGCGGACCGTGTTCATCACCGGAATCGGCTGCGCAGGGCGGTTCGCGTACTACATGGACACGTACGGGATGCACGGGATCCATGGACGGGCTCCCGCGCTCGCGACCGGGCTCGCGTCGATGCGCGACGACCTCTCGATCTGGGTCGTGACCGGCGACGGTGACGCGCTCTCGATCGGCGGCAACCACCTGATTCACGCGCTGCGCCGCAACGTGCCGGTCAAGATCCTGCTGTTCAACAACCAGATCTATGGACTGACGAAGGGACAGGCGTCGCCGACCTCGGAGCTCGGGAAGATCACGAAGTCAACGCCATTCGGGGTCGCGGATCACCCGTTCAACCCGGTCGCACTGGCGCTCGGCGCCGAGGCCACATTCGTCGCACGGACGATCGACCGCGACCGGCAGCACCTGACCGCGGTGCTCGCTGCCGCCGCCCGGCACGACGGCGCCGCCCTGGTCGAGATCTACCAGAACTGTCCGGTGTTCAACGACGGTGCGTTCGCGGCACTGACGGAGAAGGACGTCAAGGACGTCAACCAGATCCGGCTCGAGGCCGGCGAGCCGATTCGGTTCGGCCTCGACGGCGAGCGGGGCGTCGCACGCGGGGCTGACGGTGGGCTCGAGATCGTCGACGTATCGACCGTCGGCGCTCAGTCTTTGATCGTGCACGACCCGCATCGGCCCGACCCCGGACTCGCCTTCTCGCTCGCGCGGCTCGCCGAGGATCCGACCGGGCCGACCCCGATCGGGATCTTCCGCTCGGTGCAGCGGCCGGTCTACGGTCGTGGGGGAGAGGTTTCCCCGGAGCCCGCGTCCGATGCCGAGCTCGCCGAGTTGCTGCTCGGCGGCGACACGTGGACCGTCGCCTGACGGCCCGAACCCGCCCGGATCTGACTTTCTTCGTCAGATCGTCGCCAACTCACCAACCTCTCCGCCTCACCGTCGTTTCAACGGGCGACCTTCCGCGCCCCCGGAGGAAACACGCGAGGGGAACGTCCGCGTGCGTCGTGCCCCCGACGCGATGCCCTCGCCGAAGGACGGGGCCGCCAATTTACCTGGCGGCCCCGTCGAGGCCCCTGACCGCGGGAAGGTGTGCCTGCTGCGCTTCGCTACGCCACGCAGCCGCGGGGGGAGCCCGCCGGGCCCTCCCTCCGCGGCGCCGTCTGGCGGTTGGCGGCGGACTCAGCCGCTGGCGACGTGACCGTCGGCTGGGTCGAGCGGGAGGCCCGCGGCGTCCCAGTCGAGCAATCCGCCGGCCATGTTGTGCGCCTCGTAGCCGGCGCCGCGGAACGCCTGCGTCGCCATCGCCGAGCGTGCGCCACTGCGGCAGTAGAACACGACCGGTGTCTCGCGATCGATCGTCTCGGCCTGAGCGGCGAGGCTGCCCAGCTCCACGAGCCGCGAACCTGCGATTCGGCCCGCCCGATGCTCATAGGACTCGCGGACGTCGATCAACTGAATCTTGCCGGCCGCGTGCAGTTCCGCGACGTGATTGGGCGTGAAATCCGTAGTCATGGGCATATAAGGCTAGCCATCTGCAAACCGAGCGATGATTTCTGGCCGCGATCGCGGTCTAAGGTCCGTACCATGCCCCTCACGCTGGATTCACCGTCATCCACCGCTGATCTCGACCGCCAGCTCGAGCATCACCGGGCGGAGCTCACCGGCTACTGCTACCGGATGCTGGGCTCTCCGTTCGAGGCCGAGGACGCAGTCCAGGACACGTTCCTCCGGGCCTGGCGGGGGATCGACCGGTTCGAGGGCCGGGCCGCGCTGCGATCGTGGCTGTACCGGATCGCGACCAACGTTTGCCTCGACATGCTCAGCGGCCGCGCGCGAAGGGCCCGCCCGATCGACCTGGGTCCGGCCGCCTCACCCGAGGTCGAGCGTCTGAACACGCTCCCCGAGGTCACCTGGATCGAGCCGATCCCACACAGCCTGATCGCCCCCGGAGCCGATCCGGCCGAGTTGACCATGGAGCGCGAGACGATCCGGCTCGCCTTCGTCGCCGCCCTTCAGCACCTCCCTCCGCGCCAGCGCGCAGCGCTGATCCTCTGTGAGGTGCTGAAGTGGAAGGCGAAGGAGGTCGCCGAACTGCTCGACACGAGCGTCGCCTCGATCAACAGCGCCCTGCAGCGGGCGCGGGCAACGCTCGATCAGAGCGCCATCGAGTCCACCAGCCCAGTGTCCGAGCTTCAGCAGGCGGACCGCGAACTGCTCGCCCGCTACGTCGACGCCTTCCAAAGCTACGACATCGATGCGCTGACAGCCGTGATCCGGGAGGACGCCACCCAATCGATGCCGCCATTCGACATGTGGCTGAACGGCCGCGAGGACATCTTCACCTGGTGGTACGGCCCCGGCCTCGGCTGCCGCGGCTCGCGCCTCCTTCCCACCGTGTGGGCAAACGGCACCGTCGCCTTCGGCCAGTACAAGCCGAGCGAGTCCGGCAGCGGCTACGACCCCTGGGCCGTCCAGGTGGTCGAGTTCGAGGACGGGCGGGCGGCGGAGATCACCTTCTTCCTCTCGACCGAGCGGCTGTTCCCGCTGTTCGGCCTGCCGCCGCGGTTGGACGGGTAGCCCGGGATCGGTGCCGCGCAGGGCGATCGCGGTGCGGTCTGCTCGGGTAACGGCGCTGGTGAGGGTGCGGGCTGGCCGGGTGGTGCCGGGTGGTGTCAGGAATCTGACAATTTCACCTGCATACAGGGACAAACCGCGCGCGCCTGCTGGTCCTTGGCTACATAAGCATGTGGGGCATGCTTATGTAACCAAGGTCGCCCGCGGGCGTGGACTTTGGGCCTCTATGCATGTCGCCGCAGCGGATTTCGGCCCGCGCCGGCCTCCCGCTGCCGTAGCGGGATTTCGGCGCGCGCCGGCCTCCCGACCGCAAGCCACCGCAGTTACATCCGAGCGGCACGGCACCGCCCCAAGCACTCACTGCCCCGGCACATCCGCGAGGCCCACGAACTCGAGCAACTCCTGAAGCTCGCGCGAGGCTCCGCGCAACCTGACCTGACACCCGTGCCGGCGGGCGGCGAGCCGCAGGCGCGCGAGCGCGTCGACCGTCACGGCATCGGCTCTCGCATCCTTGAGCTCGCACACGACGGTGGCCGCCGCGCTGCGCTCGAGCAGCAGGCACACGTGCTCGTAGAGCCCCTCGAGATCGTCGCGCTCGATCGGCCCGTGGAGGATCAGCGCAAGGGTGGGTGAGGACGGCGTCACCGTCAGTCAGACCGCCCGGAGGCCTGGAACTCATCGGCATCGGGTGGTCATAAGACCGTACGTGACATTCGAATTGCAGTTGAGGTAGGCTGCCCGGCCGAAATAACACCCAGCCGAGTCCCGGGGCGAACAGTGCCTGCGGGAGCGGAGAACCCAGTGGAGCCTCTGTGGCTCCGGGGGCGAATCGCCGGACACCGGCGTAGCGCGACTCTTTCAGCGCGAGCCCGACAGCTAACTCCGTAGGCCCACGAAAGAGAAGGGTTAGGTTTTGTCGCACTCGAGGCTTCGACGAGCGGTTGGCTTGGCAGGAGTTCTGGCGCTCGCCGCGACGGGCATCGCGGCCGGCCCGGCCGCGGCAAGCTCGCAGCACGCCGCTCCGGGTAGTGGCGGTGCAGGGTTCGCGCCCGGTTCGACCTCCGCGACCACCACCGCGAGCCGGGACTCGAATCAGAGCTCAAGGCAGACCTCAAAGCAGACCTCCAAGACGTCAAAGACCGCCGCCCCGCGAGCGACGACCACGACGACGCCCGGAACCCCAGGCTCCTCGCAGCACCTCGGCGACCGCGTCCTGCGCGAGGGCATGACCGGCCACGACGTCCGCGTTCTCCAGGGTTACCTGACGCTGGCCGGCTTCCCGACGGCGGTCGACGGCGACTTCGGGCCCGCGACCAAGCAGAACGTGATCGCGTTCCAGCAAGCGCACGGCGAGACCCCGAATGGAGTCGTCTCCCGAGCGGTCGAGCTCAAGCTGCGCGCCGTCGTCGCGGCGAACGACGCCGGCGGACCGGTGGGCAAGGCGCAGATCAACTCCGACGGGACCGCGACCGCCCCGGCCGGCGCGCCGTCGGTCGTCAAGGCGGTGGTCGCCGCCGCCAACAAGATCATCGACAAGCCTTACATCTACGCCGGCGGCCATGCGCAGTGGAACGACGCCGGCTACGACTGCTCGGGTGCGGTTAGCTTCGCGCTGCACGGCGGTAATCTGCTCTCGGCCCCGGAGGACTCGACCGAGCTCGAGTCATACGGAAGCCCGGGCCCGGGCAAGTGGATCACGATCTACGCCGACCCGAGCCACACCTGGGTCGTCGTCGCCGGGATCGCGTTCGACACGGCCGACTTCGGCGGCCCCAACGTTCCGGCCGGTACCGGTCCGCGGTGGCGAAGCGACCCGACCGGCAATCTCCAGGACGGCGGCAACTACATCGTCCGCCACCCCTCCGGCCTCTAAGGAGCCAACGCCGCGGTCGTGCGGTACCTGGCGGTCGCGGTCGCGATCGGCATCGTCGGGTCGCGGGGCAGGATGTACTTGCCGTACAGGTAGGCGCACACTCGGCGCTTGCCCGTCCCCTGCGCCTTGAACATCTTCGACTGCGTGAACGGGGAGTGCCGCTCGAGCCCGTGGAAATACAGGACGAAGCTGGGGAACCCCTTCTCGAGCTGGGCCGTCCGCTGGCATGGGCTCCAGTTCGGCTGGATGAACGCGAGGAAGAAGGCCGTGCCGCTGAGCTCCTTGTGCTTGAACGTCCCCTTCGTCGTGATCTCGAACACCTGCCCTGTCCGCAGCTGCGCCGGAGCTTTGATCCGAAGCGTGGCCGCGGCGCCGGTGGCGGCGGTCGCGGCGCTCGCGCCGCCGCAGCAGATCATCGCCGCCATCACTCCGAGCCCTCTACCGAGGCGGTGGCGGCCGGCTGCTCGTCGCATCGAACTCCCCTCGTCGTGTGCACGTCACAGCGCCGCCGAACGGGACCCCGTGAGCCGGGCCACCGGCCGCCCCGACGAGTCACGTAGCATCTCGGTCAGGTATGTCCGCGCTCGCCGAGCTGTACACGATCCCGCAGGAGCACCTCGACTTCCGGGACACGATCCGTCAGATCGCGCGCGAGCGGATCGCGCCGCGCGCCGCCGAGATCGACGAGCAGGCCGAGTATCCGCACGACCTGCGCGCGCTGCTCGCCGAGCAGGACATCCTCGGGCTGCCGTTCGAGACCGAGTACGGCGGCACCGGCACCGGCACGCTGATGCTGAACATGGCGGTCGAGGAGATCGCCAAGGCGTGCGCGTCGACCGCGCTGATCCTGATGATCCAGGAGCTCGGCACGCTGCCGATCAAGCTGTTCGGCTCCGAGGAGCTCAAGGAGCGCTTCCTGCCGCGCTGCGCCACGCGGCGAATGGTCGCCGGCGTTCGCGCTGTCGGAGCCCGACGCCGGCTCCGATCCCGGCGGGATGCGCACCACGCGCCGTCCGGGACGGCGACGAGTGGGTGATCGACGGCACCAAGAACTGGATCACGCAACCTCGGGATCGCCGACTTCTACGTCGTGTTCGCGGTCACCGACCGCGGACGCCGGCCATTCCCGCGGGATCACCGCGTTCGTCGTCGAGGCCGACCGGCCCGGGCTTCAGCGTCGGCAAGCTCGAGCACAAGCTCGGGATCCGCGGCTCGCCGACCGGCCAGCCGATCTTCGACGGCGTGCGCGTGCCGGCGGAGAACGTCGATCGGCGAGGTCAACCAGGGCTTCAAGGTCGCGATGGCCACGCTCGACCGCTCGCGGCTCGGGGTCGCCGCCCAGGCGCTCGGGATCGCGCAGGGCGCGACCGACTACGCCGCCGCCTACGCCGCGCGAGCGCAAGCAGTTCGGCAAGCCGATCAACGCCTTCCAGGCGATCCAGTTCAAGCTCGCCGACATGGAGACGCAGTGCGCCGCCGGCCGCGAGCTGCTCTACCAGGCGTGCGCCAAGGTCGATCGCGGCGACGCCGATCTCGGCAAGTACTCGGCGATGGCGAAGCTGTTCTGCTCCGACGCCGCGATGAAGGTGACGGTCGAGGCGGTGCAGGTGCTCGGCGGCTACGGCTACGTCAAGGAGTACCCGGTCGAGCGGATGATGCGCGACGCCAAGATCACCCAGATCTACGAGGGCACGAACGAGATCCAGCGGCTCGTGATCGCCCGGACGCTGAGGTAGAGCGATGCCCGGACTCGCCCCCGACCCTCCGCCGCATCCTGTTCTCGGCGCTGGCGGCGCTGACCGTCGGGCTCGGCGCGGTCAGCCTGATCGCCGGCTTCAGCGACTCGTTCGCCGGTCCGGCTGCTCCAGGGGCTGGCCGTGTTCGGCGCCGGCGCGGTGATCATCGGCGGCGCCGTCGTGCTGGTGATGGTCCGGCTCGCCGGCTGGCGCGACCCGGAGTCCGAGGAGGACTTCGAGGCGCTCGTGCAGCGCGCCGAGCGGCTCGCCGCCGAGGACTCGTGGGGCGACAGCGAGGACTACGAGGCGCCGACGACGAGGACGATCACGTGATCGATCCCCACGACGACGAGGACTTCAAGGCGCTCGTCCGCGCGGCGCGTCGACGAGCTGCCGCTCGAGTTCCACCGCGCGCTCGAGCACGTCGCGATCGTCGTCTCCGACGGCGGCCGTCGGCAGCGCGCGCCTACGGCCTCTACCAGGGCGACACGGTCGCGCGGGACTACTTCCACGACCGGATCGTGATCTTCCGCGACACGCTGCTGCGCGACTTCGGCCACGATCCCGAGCTGCTCAAGGCGCAGGTCACCCGCACCGTCCGCCACGAGCTCGCCCACCACCTCGGGTGGGACGAGAAGGGCGTGCGCGGGCTCGGTCTCTGACGCTCCGGCCGTAGTATGCTCTCGACTCTCAACCGAGCCAGGAGACACCGGACATGCCCGAAGCAGTGATCGTCGACGCCATCCGCACGCCGATCGGGCGCGCGGTCAAGGGCTCGCTGAAGACCGTCCGCGCCGACGAGCTCGCGGCGATCCCGATCCGGGCGCTGATCGAGCGCAACCCCGACGGTCGACTTCTCGCGAGACCGACGACGTGCTGATGGGCGCCGCCTCGGGGATCGGCGAGCAGGGCTACAACGTCGGCCGCAACGCCGCGCTGCTCGCCGGGCTCGACCACCACGTCCCGGCTGCACCGTCAACCGCTTCTGCGCCTCGTCGCTGATGACGATCCGGATGGCCTCGCACGCGATCCGCGCCGGCGAGGGCGACCAGTACATCGCCGCCGGGGTCGAGGCCGTCTCGCGCGCCGGGCTCGGCGCCGGGATGATGGAGGAGGCCAAGAACCCGCAGCTGAACGGCTCCGACGGGCTCGCTGTACGACGTCTACATCCCGATGGGCCTGACCGCCGAGAACGTCGCCGAGCGCTGCCACGTCACGCGCGAGGCAGCAGGACGAGTGGGCCGTGATCTCGCAGAACCGCGCCGTCGAGGCCCGCGACTCGGGCCACTTCGACGCCGAGATCGTGCCGGTGCACGGTCGCCGGCCCACAAGGACATCGACAAGGAGGGCAACGAGATCGACGTCCCCGAGACGGTCGTCAGCACGCGACGACGGCCCGCGCCCGGGGACGACGATGGAGGTGCTGGCGCACGCTGCAAGCCCGCGTTCAAGCCCGACGGCACCGTCACCGCCGGCAACTCGTGCCCGCTCAACGACGGCGCCGCCGCGGTGCTCGTGATGTCGGACGAGAAGGCGCGAGCGGCTCGGCCTGAAGCCGAAGGCGCGGATCATCGCCTCGACGGTCGCCGCGATCCGCCCCGAGATCATGGGCCTCGGTCCGATCCCGGCGATCCAGGCGCTGCTCAAAGCAGACGGGCATGACGATCGACGACATCGACATCGTCGAGATCAACGAGGCGTTCGCGGCCCAGATCGTGCCCTGCAAGGACGAGCTCGGGATCCCCGACGAGAAGCTCAACCCGTTCGGCGGCGCGATCGCGCTCGGCCACCCGTTCGGGATGACCGGCGCGCGGATCATGACCACGCTGATCAACGGCCTGCAGGCGCACTCGACGGGACGTACGGGATCGAGTCGATGTGCGTCGCCGGCGGGATGGGCCAGGCGATGCTGATCGAGCGCTTGAACTGAGCGCTCGCGGTGGCCACCACGCCGGCGAGCACGAGCGCCGCGATCCCGACGAGCGCGAACGTCGCCTGGAGGCCGATCGCTGAACCGAGCACCTCGACCAGATACGGCGCCCCGAACCCGAGATACGCGAGCACGTAGAACACCGAGACGACCGCTCCGCGCTCGCCGGGTCCGGCGCGCCGCTCGGACTCGCGCAGACCGCGAGACCAGGCCGATGACTTGGTCATGAAGGCCAGGCTAGGCCCCGGCTATAGTCGAGACGGAGCTTTGACTGCTCGCAGCGTGAAACTGCTCGTATCGGTGCCGACGCGAACATTTCTCAGGTTGCCGCCCTGATCGCCGATCAGAACCGAGCGGCGATGCTGCTCGCCCTGCTCGGCGGCAGCCCCAGTCCGGACTGGCGCTCGCCGACGCGGTCGGAGATCTCCCCGGCGCTGGCGAGCGCCCACCTGAAGAAGCTCGTCGCCGGCGGGCTGGTGCAGGTCGAGCCCAAGGGGCGTCACCGCATGTACTCGATCGCGTCGGCGGTCGTGGCCGACGCGCTCGAGTCGCTGATCCTGCTCGCGCCGCCCTCGGAGGCGCGCTCGCTCCGGGAGGTCAACAAATCAGCGGGTCTGCGCCGTGCGCGGCTGTGCTACGACCACCTCGCCGGAGTGCTTGGGGTCGGCGTCACCGAGGCGTTGCTGGATCGCGAGCTGATCGGCGATCGCGACGGTTCGTTCGTGCTCACGAGGGCGGGCGAGAAGGCCTTTGACGAGTTCGGCTGCGATGTCGGGTCCCTCGAGCGCAAGCGCCGGCCGCTGGTGCGCGCGTGCATGGACTGGAGCGAGCGGCGCCCGCATCTGGCCGGGAGCCTGGGAGCGGCGCTGACGAGCGAGCTCGTGCGGCGCGACTGGGTGCGAACCAAGGAGGCCAGCCGGGTCGTCACGCTCACGCACGCCGGCGCGGCGGGGCTCGAGTCCTGGCTCGGGCTCGACCTGGCCGCCGCAGGGCTGAAGGCCGCCGCCTAGCGGTCGCGTCGCCGAGTCCGGACGCGCCGCCGGCCACGAGTGCGCCGCTACGGTTGATTTGCGTGACCGGGAACCCTAACGTTCGCGCCGTCGACCATGACTCCCCGCGATCCCATCCTGAGCGTCGGCACGCGTGAGAGCAAGCTGACGTTCCTCAGCGCCGTCACCCGCGAGAGCGTGGCGACGGCCGGTAGCGCCTTGACCCGCTTCAGCGCCGCGACCGCCGGCAGCGCGGGCACGCTGGCCAGTGCGGCCACGGCCGGCAGTGCGGCAACTGCGCTGAGCGTCGCCACCGCCGGCTCGGTGCTGACGCTCGCGTGTGCAGGCAGCGCGGGCTGCGTGGCGTGCTTTGGTTGCGCCGGCTGCAAACGGTGCCTGTGCTGCATCGGCTGCGTCGGCTGTGAGGGACTGCGGTTCGCGATCGGGAAGAACGGCGTTCGTCGCTGAACGGCCGGCGCGGCTTCGCTACGCGCGGCGCGCGAGCGAGAGCGCGAACAGCCCGTCGTCGTCGGTCAGCCAGTGCTCGAGCGCGAGCCCGGCCGCCTCGAGGTCCCGCTCGAGCCTCGATCGGGTGAACTTGGCGCTGATCTCGGTCCGCAGCTCCTCGCCGGCGGCGAAGTCGACCCGCAGCCCCAGATCGGCGATCAGCACGGTGCACGGCCGGCGGGCGCGCAGGCGCATCTCGACCCACTCGTGCCGGCGGTCGAAGAACGCCACGTGATCGAATGCGTCGGGCACGAAGTCCGCCCCGAGCTCGCGGTTGACCACGTGCAGAACGTTGCGGTTGAACTCGGCGGTCACGCCCTGGGAGTCGTCGTATGCGGCCTCGATCACCTCGGGATCCTTGACCAGGTCGGTGCCGAGCAGCAAGCGGTCCTCGTCTCCGAGCAGTGTCGCGATGCTGCGCAGCAACCCGCGCCGGGTCCCCGGTGGGAAGTTGCCGATCGTCCCGCCGAGCAGGGCGACGAGTCGCGGCACGCCGTTGGGTTCGGGAACGCGTTCGAGGTGGCGCTCGAAATCGCCGACGACGCCGTGGATGCGCAGCTCGGGATGCTCGGATACGAGCTGCTCGGCCGCGTCACGGACGGCCTGTTCGGAGACGTCGAGCGGCACGTAGCGCCACAGCGTCCCGGCGCGTGCCATCGCGTCGAGCAGGATCGTCGCCTTCTCGGCCGAGCCGGAGCCGAGCTCGACGAGCTCGCCGGCACCGGTCAGCTCGACGATCTCGTCCGCTCGCTGCTCGAGGATCTGGCGTTCGGTGCGCGTCGGGTAGTACTCGGGCAGCTCGCAGATCTGCTCGAACAGCTCCGACCCCCGCGCATCGTAGAAATGCTTCGGCGGAAGCTCCTTGAACGGGCGCGTGAGCCCGTCGAGGACGTCGTTGGCCAGACATCGCTCCTCGGTCTCGGACAGCCACGACTCGATCCGGATCGCCGTGCCGTCGAGCAGCGCCCTCACCGCTCGGCATCCCTTGCGATCCGAAGCCCGGAGAAGATCTGCCGGCGCTGCGGATAGTCCCAGTTGCGGAAGGTCGGGGTGATCACCGCGGCGCGGGTGGCCCACGAGCCGCCGCGCAGCACCTTGTACTCGGAGCCGAAGAACACCTCTGAGTACTCCTTGTACGGGAAGGGGGCGAAACCCGGATAGCCGCGGAAGTCGCTCGCGGTCCATTCCCACACGTCGCCGATCATCCCGAGACAGCCATAAGGCGAAGCTCCGGCCGGGTACGCGCCCGCGGGGGCAGGCCCGCAGTCGACGTGATCGACGTTGGCATGGATGCCGGGCTCAGTCGCCGCAGCTCCCCAAGGGTGCGCCAGCGCAGTTTCCGTGCTCCTGGTCCCAGGTCGCCGCCTTCTCCCACTCGATCTCGGTGGGGAGGCGGGCGCCGTGTGCGCGTGCGAAGGCGTCGGCCTCGAACCAGGAGATGTGGACGACGGGCCTGTCTGGGTGCAGCGGCTCGAGAGCCCCGAGGCGCCACTCCGCGGCGTGGTCCGCCGTCCAGGCCATTGGTCTGGTGATGTCGTACTGCTCCTTCCACGCCCAGCCCTCGTCTGACCACCATTCGCGCCGCTCATAGCCACCGCCCTCGACGAACGTCA
Organism: uncultured Solirubrobacterales bacterium; assembly: GCA_963769695.1. GTDB lineage: Bacteria > Actinomycetota > Thermoleophilia > Solirubrobacterales > Solirubrobacteraceae > Palsa-465. The sequence continues at coordinate 829,270 of CAVYMX010000009.1, forward strand.
GGTAGGTGGCGTTGGTGATCGGCGCGTTGCCGATCAGGTAGCCGCGCACCTCGGTGCGGTGGCGCGGCCGCTCGTTGTCGTAGGCGAAACCCGGGTTCGGCGGCGCGCCGATCGTGCACGGGCCGGCGGGAATCTCGACCAGCTCGAGCCCGGTCAGAGCCCGGATCGGGGAGCTGGCCGCCGGGCGCCCGGCGACAGGCTCATAGTCGGTCAGCCGCGCGAGCGCGATCGTCTGCAGCATCGTCTCGCCGTGCTGCTGCTCGTGGCGCAGCACCATTTCGTGCAGGACACCGTCACCGATCCCGCGCTGCTCGATCACGTCGACCGTCCGCTCGCGGACCTCCTCGAGGTAGTGTCGCGCGCCTGCGGGCGCGAGCAACGGAAGCTCTCCGCGGCCGCGCCCGCGGCGTCTCGAACGCGTCGTACAGCTCGGCCAGATCCTCGCGGATCAGCGGCCGCTGACCGAACCGATGCACCAGCCACAGATCCTCGAACGCGGCGATGTGAGCCGAGGTCCCAGACGAGCGGGCTCATCAACTGTGAGTGCACTCGCTCGAGGTCCGCGTCGGAGATCGACGCGACCAGTGCCAGCGTACGCTCGCGAGCCTCCCGGAAGGCTTCCACGACGTCCGCTGGACTGAGGCCTGCCGGGGCTGCGAGCTGAGTGGCCATGAGTGACATTGTTGCATCCCCGAAGTGAACGGAATCGAAACCCGGAGTACCTCCGGGATATAGCGACTGACGTTAAACGGTGAAGCGGTTAACCGTGAGAGGTGACGGTTGCCTGGTGAAGCGGTTAACCGTTACTGGGCTCGTGAGAGTGTGAAGCGGTTAACGGTTAACGTCATGTGAAAGGGTTACCGTGTGGAGCGCCGGATGGTGAAGCGGTTAACTCCGGATGGTGAAGCGGTTAATCAGAGCCGGCGCTTTGTCCGCCGAGCCCCTCAACCGGCCAGTGCGTAGCGCAGGTACAGCGACCCCCGGCGCTCGAGCGCCCAGATCGGCCCAGCCGCCTGGAGCTCGGCGAGCTCAGGTCCGCTCGAGATCGTCGGCCCGTCGCCGCCGCCGACCAGCTTGGGCGCGATCGTCAGGAACAGCTCATCGACGAGGCGCTCGTGGATGAGCCCGCCGAATACCGTCGGCCCGCCCTCGCACAACAGCGTGCGGATGCCGTGATCGCGGCGGAGCCGGTGAAGCGCGGTCGTGAGCGTCAGCTCGTCGGGGTCAAGTACGACGACCTCGACGTGAGCAGCGCAGCTGCTGGTGTCCGGTGGCGCCGGAGCGAACACGACCACGCGCGCGTCGGGCTGGGCGAACAACGGGATCTCGAACGGCACGTCGCCGCTGCGCGTGACCACGCACGCAAGCGGCTCCAATTGCAGCCCGCGCTCCACTCGCCGCCGACGGATCCCGGCGTCGCGGATCAGGCACCCGTAGCGCTCGGTTCGCATGGTCGTCGTGCCCGCGAGGATCGCGTCGACCTGGCCGCGGAGTGCATGGAACATCGCGCGGTCGCCGTCATCGCCAAGCTGGCCCGAGCGGCCATGGAACGTGGCCCGACCGTCGAGGCTGACGACGAAATTGGCGAGCGTGTACGGGCGATCCTCGTGCGCGAGGGAAGCGAGGTCCTCGCTCTCGAGCGCCTCAGGCAGCGTGACGCGACCTGGGTTGGGAAGCAGCCGCTGAAACTCCATCGCGGCAGCCGAACCTAGCAGCTACAGTCGGGCCGCCGCCGATGCTCGATTGCACCTACCGGGTCCAGATTCCTCACCGCTCGGGCCAGCTCGCGCAGGTCGCCGCTGCGATTGCCGAGGGCGAGGGGCTGATCGGCGACGTGGTCACGATCTCGATCGGGCGCGAGCACTCGATCCGGGAGATCACGATCGAGGTCCGTGACACCGCCCGCGCGGAGCGGATCGCAATGCTGATCGACGCGCTCGACGGCGTACGGGTGCTGTGGCACCAGGATCGAGCGCTGATCCGACACCAGGGCGGCAAGCTCGAGATCGACGCGATCCGCCCTGTGCGAACGGTGCAGGAGATGCGCGACGTGTACACGCCCGGCGTGGCCCGCGTGTGCCTGGCGATCGCCGCCGAGCCGGCGCTGGCGGCGCAGTACACGATGATCTCGCGCAGCGTCGCGATCTGCACCGACGGCACCCGGGTGCTGGGGCTGGGGAACATCGGCCCCGTCGCCGCGATGCCGGTGATGGAGGGCAAGGCGGTGTTCTACCGGCAGTTCGCCGGGATCTCCGCGATGCCGATCCTGATCGACTCCTCGTCGGTCGACGAGTTCGTCGACACGGTCGTCCGGATCGCGCCGACGTTCGGCGGCATCCACCTCGAGGACATCTCCGCGCCCGAATGCTTCGAGATCGAGCGCCGGCTGATCGAGGCGCTGCCGCAACCGGTGATGCACGACGACGTCCACGGCACCGCGGTCGTGTCGCTCGCGGCGACGATCACCGCCTGCCGCTATGCCGGAATCGAGCTCCGCGACGCGACAGTCGGCCAGCTCGGCCTCGGGGCCGCCGGGCTGGGGATCGCGTCATTGATGACCGATGCCGGCGCCAAGCGGGTGATCGCGTTTGATCCGCTGCCCGCATCCCACTCACGGGCAACAGCGGCGGGGATCGAGATCTGCTCGATGGACGCGGTGATGCATGCGGCCGACGTCGTTATTGCGAGCACCGGGAAGCCCGGCCTGATCCGGCCCGGAATGATCCGTCCCGGCCAGGCGATCCTGGCGCTGTCGAACCCCGATCCCGAGATCGCGCCCGAGGACGCGCGGCGCGCCGGGGCTGCGTTCGCGGCCGACGGCCGCAGCGTCAACAACGTGCTCGGCTACCCCGGGATCTTCCGCGGCGCGCTGCAGGCCGGCGCGGCGCGGATCACGGTCGAGATGAAGCTCGCCGCCGCCCGCGCGATCGCGGCTCTGGTGCCCGAGGGCGAGCTCGTGCCCGACGCCCTCGAGCAGAGCGTCCACGACGCCGTCGCGGCCGCGGTCCGTCAAGCCGCGCGGGACAGCGGAGTGGCGCGGCCAGAGCTGGCAAGCCCCGGGTTGTAGCCCGCCTCGGGCCGGCGGCAGCCCCGGCGTCCCGGCCGGAAAAACCGGCTAGGCTCCGCGACGATGGACTTCAAAGCGCTGGACAGGGGGGAGATCGTCGCGACGTTCGGGGGCGCCCTGCTGGCCCTCTCGGTGTTCCTGGAGTGGTACACGCTGGGCAACCGGTTCGCCGTCCTGAACACCTGCAAGGGACCCGACAGCTCGTGCACCGGCTGGTCCGCGCTGACGATCCTCCGCTTCCTGCTGCTGCTGGCGGCGATCGCGCCGCTGGTCCTGGCTTACATCATCGTCCGCGGCCATGCGCTGTCATGGCCGCGGGGAGAGCTGACCGCGGTCACCGCCCTCGCGGCGCTGACATTCACCGTCTTCCGTGGTGTGATCGACAAGCCCGGCTCGCCCCCGGGGGAGATCAGCATCGGCTATGGATGGTGGGTGGCTCTCACCGGTGGCCTTCTGATCCTGACCGGCTCGGTCTGGCGCGCGCGCGAGAGCGGCCCCAGACGCAAACCTCCTGGAGTCCTATGAACACGATTCGCCCTGACCGCAACCTTGCCCTCGAGCTCGTCCGAGTCACCGAGGCGGCTGCCCTGGCCGCGGCGCGGATGGTCGGCCGCGGCGATAAGGAGGGAGCCGACCAGGCGGCCGTTGACGCGATGCGCTACGTCCTCGACGGCGTCTCGATGGACGGCATCGTCGTGATCGGCGAAGGCGAGAAGGACGAGGCGCCGATGCTCTACAACGGCGAGCGGATCGGCGACGGCACGCCGCCCCAGGTCGACATCGCGGTCGATCCGCTCGAGGGCACGCGCCTGACCGCACTCGGGATGCCGAGCGCGATCGCCGTGATCGCGCTCTCGGAGCGCGGCACGATGTTCGATCCCGGGCCGTGCGTGTACATGGAGAAGATGGCCGGTGGCCCGGACATCGCCGATCTGCTCGACCTCGACCGCCCGCTGCCCGAGACGCTGGGCCTGATCGCCGAGCGCAAGCACATCGACATCCGCGACGTCATGGTCGTGATGCTCGATCGCGAACGCCATCGCGACGCCATGCGCGAGGTGCGCGAGGCCGGAGCCCGGGTGCGGCTGATCATCGACGGCGACGTGTCGGCGTCGATGCTCGCCGTCGGCGACAACTCCCCCGTCGACCTGCTGTGGGGGATCGGCGGCACGCCGGAGGGCGTGATCTCTGCCGCCGCGATCAAGTCGATCGGTGGCGAGCTGCTCGGCCGCCTGTGGCCGCGCGACGACGCCGAACGGGCGGCCGCCGTGGCTGCGGGCTATGACCTCGATCGCGTCCTGCGGTCCGAGGACCTCGTCTCCGGACAGGACGTGTTCTTCTCCGCGACCGGGGTCACCGACGGCGATGTGCTCCAGGGGGTCCGGTACCAGGGCGACCGCGGCGCGACGACCGAGTCGCTCGTGATGCGGTCGCGGTCGGGCACGGTGCGCCGGATCTCGGCCAGGCACGATCGCGCCAAGCTGCGCGCGCTGACCGGCGTTCGTTACGGCTGATCAGCCGGGTCGCGGCCGCGCAGGGCGATCGCGGAGCGGTCTGCTCGGGGAACGGCGCTGGTGAGGTGCGGCCGGGCCTGATGGTGTCAGCAGTCTGACAATTTCGCCTGCATACGGGGACAAATCGCGCGCTCCTGCTGGGCCTTGGCTACATATGCATGTGGGAGATGCTTATGTAACCAAGGTCAGGCGCGGGCGTGCGGTTTGGGCCGTTAAGCATGCTGCGGGAGGCTATTTCGGCCCGCGCGGGGCTCCCTTCCTCGCCGCTCTTCCTCGCCGCTCTTCTCGCCACCCTTCGCCACCCTTCGCCACCCTTCGCCAGCAGCCGTTTCCCCGAGCCGACCGCCGGCCGCAGTCAGCCGAGTCACTGAGCCACTCCGGCTAGGGCTGGTCGGCGAACTTGCGGACCTTCGAGGGGGCGAGCTCGAGCGCCGCCAGGGATCTCAGGAACGCGTGCGTGACCAGCACGTGGACGAGCGACTGGGTGGCGCGGTACACCGGGATGCTGAAGCCGGCGGCGATCGCCGGGTAGAAGTTGGCGACCTCCACCTGGATGTGGAGCATCGTCGCGCCGTGCTCATCGCGCTCGCCGCGGCGAACGTCGAGCGCCAGGAAGCCGCAACCGCGACCGGCGCGGGCGACCAGCAGCCCGTCACGGATCATCCACCGGACGTTGCCGTGATCGTCGGCGAACTCGTACTCGGGGGCGTCGAAGCGCAGCAGCGTCAACGGCCGCCCGAACAGCGCGACCGAGCGCTCGTTATCGCCGTACACGACTCTGACCACGCCCAACGTCACCCGCTGCAGGAAGCGCCAGTAGGTGCGCGCGAGGTTCTCGAGGTTGGCTGGGTGCCACAGCCGCTCCAGGTCGGCGTCCGAGACCAGCAGCTCGGCCGACTGGATCGAGCGCACCGCACCGTCGTGCGCAACCACCGTCGACTTGCTCGGCGAGACGATTTCGGCGCGCGCGGGCAGGTGCGCCCGCCGTCGCCGGCGAACGGCGACCACTGCGGACAGAAACAGCACCAGAACGGCAAACGGTGCCACGGGAGGATTCTGACCGGTTTGGACCGTGCCGGTGACGGTCTTAACGCAAGAGGAACTCGAGCGCGACCCGCTCGCCCGCGGCGAGCTCGCCGTCTCCGGGTGGAATCAGGGCCAGTGCGTCGGCGCCGAGCAGCGATGTCATCACGTGCGAGCCCTGCGGCCCGTTCGGGAACGCCAGCGTCGTCCCGTTGCGGCGCTCGAGCCGCACTCGCACCGCCTGCTCGCGAGTCCGGTTGCGCGGCACCGCCTCCGCCAGCACCGCCTCGTTGACCAGCAGCGATTCGATCTTGGCGCCCTGCATCTCGGCAAGCGCCGGCCGCGCGAACAACGTGAAGGTCACGAATGCCGAGACCGGGTTGCCTGGCAGGCCGAACACGAGCCGCCCGTCGCGCTCGCCGAACCACGTCGGTCCACCGGGCTGCAGCGCCACCCGCCAGAACACCTCCCTCACCCCGAGCGCGTTCAGAGCGGGCTTGACGTGGTCGTGGGGCCCGACGGAAACGCCCCCCGAGACGACCACCGCGTCGGCTTGCTCGAGCGCCGCCCCGAGCGCGGCCTCGGTCGCCGCGAGGTCGTCGGGCAGTCGCTTCCCCGGCATCGCGATCGCGCCGCACCGCGTCGCCAGCGAGACCAGCATCGGAGCGTTGGAGTTGTGGATCTCTCCAGGGCCGAGCGGCTCGCCCGGAGCGCGGAGCTCATCGCCGGTACACAGAACCGTCACCCGTGGCCGCTGCGCGACGATCACTTCGGCCGCGCCCGCGGCCACGGCGGCGCCGAGCCCAGCCGCGCCCAGGGTGCTGCCGGCCGGCAGAACGACGGTCCCGCGACGCATGTCCTCGCCCGCGTGGCGGACGTTGGCGCCGGCGCCGATCGCGATCAGCGTCTGCACCTCGTGATCGCGCTCGTCGACATCCTCCTGGCGGATCACCGCTTGCGCTCCCTCGGGCACGCTCGCCCCGGTCGAGATCCGGATCGCCTGCCCCTCCTCGACAGGCTGCGCTGCCGGCGCGCCCGCCCGCGACTCGGCGACCACCCGCAGCAGCCGTCCGGCGTCGCCCGCCCTGATCGCGTAGCCGTCCATGGCGGAGGACGCGAACGGGGGGACGTCAGCGACCGCGAGCACGTCTCGCGCGAGCACCCGATCGAGTGCGTCGCCGACCGCGATGCGCTCATCGCCGAGCCGTCGCACCGCCTTGCAGACTTGCTCGCGGGCCTCGCTGATCGTGATCGGGGGGCCGGCCATCGCAGACATTCTCTCGTGCTTCGGGGGCGCGGCGCTCGGATCCCTCGGCCCTGACCGGCTCGCGTGATACAAAGCCCCGCCATGCAGCCAGGGCCGCCGCGCCGACGGCGAGCGAGACCGGTGGCCGACGCCCCCGTCGATGCCCTCCTCTCGCGGGTCGAGGATGTGACCAAGGGGTGGCTGCTCGCCCTGCTCGAACAGGCTCCGCTTCAGCAATCGCCGTCGATCCTCGCTGCCGACCTCGTGCGCGACGGGCCGCGGGTCTGCGACGCGGTGATCCGCGCGCTCGCCGACGACGGCGATCTGCGCCGGATCGAGCCGGGAGGTGCGCTCGAGCCGCTTCTCGCGCGCACCGGTGAGCTCGCCGGAGGCGGCGGCGTGCAGGCGGGCGTCCGCGCCGTCGACGCGCTTCAGGCCGTGATCTGGAGCGCGCTCCGCGAGGAGCTCGGGCGCCCGGATCCGGACCAGATCCTCGAGCTCGCCGAGCGGCTGGCGCTGGTGATCGAATCGATCAGGGGCGCGGTCCTGCGGTACGCCGAGAGCGCCGCCACCGCACCCGGGAGCGCCGAGGATCAGGTGGCGCCACGCGGATTCGTGGCCGCGAGGGCCGGCGCGGCCGCCCACCGACGAGACGACACGGAAGCTGGCGGCAGTTGGTCCGGGATCCAGGCCGGTCCAGTGCACGAGACGCTGTGGATCGGCGCGCTCGAGGACGAGATCGTCAGATCGGAGCGGCTTGGTGCCTCCCTCGCGCTGCTGCTCGTCGAACTCGAAGATGCCGACCGCATCAGGGCGGTCGAATCGCCGAGCGAAGTGGGCGGCGCCTTCGGCCGATTCGCCCAGGCGGTCCGAGGCGCAGTTCGCCGCCAGGACATCCTCGCCTGTGAGACGAACACTCGGGCATGGATCATTGCCCGTGAGACCGGGAGGGCTGGGGCGACGGCGTTGGCGTCGCGGGTCGCGGCTGGCGTGCGCGCCGCCGCGCCCTGGCGGGGGGCGCCGCTGACCGTCAACGTCGGCTCTGCGGTGCTCGGCGAGGACGGGCGCGATTGCGCCAGCCTGATCGACGTCGCCGAGCAGGCCAAGTTCGCCGCCCAGGCGACTGGCGCCGGCGCGTATGACTCGGAGCCGCCGAGCGGATCCGATCCGGCGACCGGATCCGACCCGCCGATGGGGTCCGATCCGCTCGTGAGCTGATCGACCAGCGGGACGCTTCGGACGGGCCGGCTAGGGCTGCGGCGGCAACGACGCAGCACCGATTGTCGCGACCCCGGCGTAGTACATCCCGAGAGCCTTGGCGGTGGCTGCGGTGAGGTCCCAGTTGGCGTGGTTGGCGTAGGGACCGCGATCGATCACGGGCACGATGATCGATCGCCCGCGGTAATAGAGCGCGACCAGCGTGCCGCACGGCAGCGTCCGGTTCGCGACGCCGAACGTCTTGGCTCGCAGGACGTACCCGCACGCCGTCGGGTCGCCGTTCATGCTGGAGCCGCCGTACCAGCTCGCGATCGCCGGCAGGTAGACGATTGCGGTCACGGTCGGCGAGGCCGACGCTGCCCGGATCACACCGCCCTGCTCGAGCACCACCCGGAACTGGAAGCGGCCGATGTGGTTGGTGTTCCACACGACGGTGAACGAGCCGCCGGGGCCGACGGTCGAATTTGCCGTCGGCGCCCATTGCCACTGGGTCTCATGGCCGAGCCGCTCGAGCTCGAGCACCGAGCCCGCGTCGGCAGCAGGGACGGTGCCGGTGAACCGCAGTGCCCCGCGCAGGATCGCCGATGCCCGGGTCGCGAGCACGATCCCATTGCCGGTGGCGCTGACGGTCGCGTTGCCCGGCTCGACTGTCCCCACCAGATTCGGGTTGTTGGTCGTGGCGGTGGCTGACGGGGACACACCCGGCGCGGCGAGACCCGACCCACCGGATGCCGCATCGCCGGTCCCCGGCCAGGCCAGAGCACCCCCGATCAGCAGGAGCCCTATGACGACACAAGCGTTGGTGCGCGCACTCACGTTGTCCGGTCCGACCCAGTTTCGTGTTGTGCCTACGGGGTGAGCTGACGGGCTCGCGCCTTGTGAGCGCTACGACCTTTGCGGGCCGATTCGCCCCTGCGGACCTGGTGGCCCGCAAGTGGTTCCCCCGCCGACCGTCCGCGGACGGACGATCGCTCGGCTGGAGGCGCGTGAGTATACGAAACTCTGCACCGGTTTTATGTCACGTTGAAATGCCCTGCAAATGTCGATCTCGGCCGGCGGCGCTACGGCTTGGGCAGCCGAGCGACGGCGCTGCGGAGCGCGCGGGCGCCGGCAGCGAGGCCGATTTCGGCCAATTCGGCCGCCGCCTGCACGGCGGTGCCAACGACCTCGACGCCGCTGATCGGGACCGGCTTGCGATGGCGGGGGGCGGTCGGCGTCCCGACCGGCTGGGCCGGCTGCGCCAGGGGCTCCCGCGCCGGCCGGGACCGCCCGCCGGCGGGGGTCCTGGTCGCGCCGGCGGGGGTTCTGGTCGCGCCCGCGGCCGTGGCCCGGCGCGGCTCGCTGGCGGCCTTGGCCCGGCGCGGCGCGTTGGCGACCTTGGCCGAATCGGTCGCGGATGCGGCGGGCTTCGCGTCGGGCTGTCCCGTGTCCTGCGGTCCTGTCGCCTGCTGTCCCATCTGCGGCTGCGCCGTCTCCTGTTGTCCGGTCGCCTGCCGCTCCTGCCCCGGCTGCGCGTCTGCGCGCCTGCGGCTGCGACGGTGAGGGCGGGTGTGGGGGAGCGAGCCCAGTACGTCAGTCGGTCGTTCGTCGGTCATCGGGCCTCGTATGATCGCGCAGTTTGCGGGGGGCGTCGGCTCAAGCGGCGCGGACGACGATCCGATAAGTGCCGTGAGCACGAGTACGTGGTTTGGGCGATTTCGTTCGACCGCAACTTGAAACTGCTTTGGTCGTTATGAGTATTACTTAGAAATAGGGGCGCCGCGCGTGCGGCGCCGGTGCCGAATGCGCCCCGGTCAGGGGCTGCCACCGTCCCGGCACTCGAATGCCACAACAGAATTTCAGCGCCTATACTTGCAAACGTATGTTTGAGTAGCGGGTGTGCGCCCTTGTTTGGGGGCGCTCGCTGTCTGATCCTTTACGCCGGCAGCTCGAGATGCCGGCACGTTCGACGGAAACGGAACCAGATGTCTGTAGCGGAACTGCAAGAACTCGAAGAGATCAAAGGCCTCATGAACCGCGGACAGCAGCTCGGCGTATTGACGTACGCCGAGATTGCCGGCGCAGTATCGGAGCTCGATCTGGACGAGGCCGACGTCGAGGAGTTGCACGGCTTCCTGGAGCGAGCGGAGATCGAGCTGGTGGAAGAGCTCGATCCGGCGCTCTCGGCCGCGGAGGTGGAACGCGCACCGGATAAGCGCGGCCGGCGCAAGCCGAAGACGGCGCTGGACCTCAAGCCGGACATGACGACCGATTCCCTTCAGCTGTTCCTGAAGGACATCGGCAAGGTGCGCCTGCTCACGGCGCAGGAGGAAGTCGATCTTGCCAAGCGGATCGAGCGCGGCGATTTGGACGCCAAGCAGAAGATGGTCGAGTCGAACCTCCGGCTGGTCGTCTCGATTGCCAAGAACTACCGGAACCAGGGACTGCCGTTCCTCGACCTGATCCAGGAGGGAACGCTCGGTCTCGTCCGTGCGGCGGAGAAGTTCGACTACCGGAAGGGGTTCAAGTTCTCCACCTACGCCACCTGGTGGATCCGCCAGGCGATCGCCCGCGCGTTGGCGGACAAGGCCCGGACGATCCGGATCCCGGTGCACGTGGTTGAGAAGCTCAACAAGATCGGGCGCGCCGAGCGCAAGCTCGTGACCGAGCTCGGACGCGAGCCGACTGCCGAGGAGATCGCCGAGGTGACCGGGATCGAGCCGGAGGAGGTCGAGTCGATCAAGCGCTCGGCCCAGGCCCCCGTTTCGCTGGAGAAGCCGGTCGGTGACGAGGAGGAGTCGGAGTTCGGCCAGTTCATCGCCGACGAGCGAGCCGAGTCGCCGTATGAGCGCGCGGCCGAGATCCTGACCAAGGAAGCGCTCCGCGAGGCGCTCGAGAACCTCTCCTACCGCGAACGGCGTGTGCTCGAGTTGCGCTATGGGCTCGGCGGCGAGCATCCGCGCACGCTCGATGAGGTCGGTCGGACGTTCAACGTCACCCGCGAGCGGATCCGTCAGATCGAGAATCAGTCGCTCAAGAAGCTGCAGTCGCTTGCCGAGGCGCAGAAGCTTCGCGACGTGGCCTAGGGCAGCAAGGCTTTAGCTGGGAGGTCATTCGTTTTGTGGGACGCGCTGATGATGGCGCGGCCCACAAGACGACGCCTGTCCTCGCCATCAGCGCGCCCTTGCTTCAGTTCGTGAAGCATTGCGCTAGAATCGGACATACGATGGCTTCCGATCACGCTTGTCCTGTCTGTCGAACGGCCGACATCGTGTGTGGGAAATGGACACTGCTGGTGATCCGCGACCTCGCGGATGGCCGTTCGCGGTTCTGCGAGCTCGAGCGCTCGCTGCGAGGGATCAGCCCTCGCACGCTGTCGCTCCGGCTACGCGCGCTGGAGGAGGAGGGCATCGTCGAGCGGCAAACCTTCCCGGAGGTCCCGCCGCGGGTCGAGTACTGCCTGACCGACAAGGGTCGGGCGCTCGTGCCGCTGATCGAGGACATGCGCGCCTACGGTCTGCAGTGGTTGCCCGAATGCGCCCAGGAGATGACGCCCGAGCGCGAGCCGGCGAGCGCCGCCGCGTAGCAGCAGCAAATGCGGATCGCCCTCGCGGCGGATGAGCTGACCGGCGTCGCGCAGACGCTTCCCGAGGAGATCCGTCGTCGTGGCCATGACCCGATCCTCCACGGCGCCTATGCCGAGCACGAGCGGTCCGACTGGGCGTGGGCCAGCGAGCGGGCCGCGCGGGACGTCGCCGAGGGCCGCGCGGAGCAGGCGATCGTTGCCTGCTGGACGGGAACCGGAGCGTCGATCGCGGCGAACAAGGTTCGGGGGATCCGAGCCGCACTGTGCGCCGACGCCCCCACCGCGGACGGCGCGCGCCGTTGGAACGACGCCAACGTGCTGGCGCTGAGCCTGCGCCTGACTTCCCCCGCGACGCTCGCGGAAATACTCGATGCGTGGTTCGACGGCGACAGCAGCGCCGACCCGGTCGATCACGAGAATGTCGCGCACGTGGGGGAGATCGAGCGCACGCCGGACGCTGCAAGCTGACGTTCGCCGGGCAGGAGCGCCGCCTTCGAGGACGAAACGGCGGATATGCGCAACAGCACGCTCCACCAGCTGCTCGAGGCCTTCACCGCCGATGCCGGTGGACAGCTGGCGGCCGAGACGGCCGGCGGCGCGGAGATCCCGTTCGAGTTGATCGCGGAGCCCGGTGGGCGGGCGCCGCTCTACTGCTACAGGCCGCTGACGGGGGCCTTCATTCGTGAGCGGCTTGGCGTGCTGTCGGCGCTGCCCACGTACGCGCCGGCGGCGCGCGCGCTCGCGCTGCTCGAGGGTGTCGAGGCCTATCTGCGCGAGTGCGGCGAGCCGCGCGTGCCGGGCGACATGCGCGAGCGCGCCGACATGGCGCTGCGGCTGTTCCTCGCCCGTGTGTTTGCCGAGCGCAGCGAGTTCGGCTTTGACCCGCTGCGGTTCGAGACCGCCTACGCCGAACTCGAGCACACGCTGTACGAGGGACGGTGCATCACGACCGTGATCGCGCCGATGCTCGGGGTGGCGCTCGATCACACGACCAACGAGCTGGCCCTGGGCGACGGGCTGTCGCTCGTCCGCGGTGAGACGCTGTCCGACGCTCCGACCGACGCGGTCTGGGGCGACGGCGACGATCCGAGCGTGCTCGCCGTGCTGATGGTCGCGCAGGACCGCACCGTGCGCGCGCCGGTGTCGATGGCCCGCGCTCGCTTTCGCCGCGTGCTGACGGCGCTGCGACTGTTCGAACGGGGTGGCTACGCGCTCGGACCGCTGGCCTGGACGCGAACCGACGGCGGTTCGTGGCGCCCCGTGCCGCTCGGGGGGAGCGGCCGGCCCCGGTTCGTGACGTTGATCTCCTCGGCCCACGAGGACGAACTGCGGGCGTTCTGCAACCTGATCGCCCGCCGCGCGCCGACTGCCGGTGAGCTGGCCTGGGCACTGGCCAGATTCGAGATGGGTTGCGAGCGGGTGGCGCCGTTCGAGGCCCTGACCGACCACCTGCTCGGCCTCCGGGCGCTGCTCGAGCCCGAGGGGCCGAGCAGCGGCCGCCTGGCGCAGCGGCTGTCGGTGATCTGCGCCAAGGCCGAGGACCGGCGCGCACTCGCCGAGCGCACCGCCCAGGCGATCTCGCTTGAGCGCGCGGTGATCGCCGGGCTCGCGCCCGCCGAGACGGGCTCGGGCACGCTGGTTGACGAGATCGCCGAGTACTTGCGCGCGATTCTCCGCGACGCGCTCTGCGGTCACCTGGACCAGGATCTTTGTTCGCTCGCTGACGAGTTGCTCGCTGAGGCCGCAGCCGCCCCGGCATGAGCGCCGGAACACGCTAGGGTGAACCTAGGCCGCTCCCTACTCGGTCCGGCAACGGGCCGGGAGTGTTTTGCCGCCAGGCTCAACACGTAAGTCCTGGGGCTTCCAATGAAGTCAGGGGGAGCGCGACCGCAGCTGCGAGCGGGCTTCGTGCCCGCTCGTTCTGTGTCAGGCTTGCGGTCCCAATGTTTCACATCGAGCTGCGCCAGTTCCCGCACGTTGCCCGGGCTTTCAACCTAACCGCCGACGAGCTCGAGCGGCGGTTCGTCAGGCCGTGGATCCGGCAGGAGGCGATCGACCTGGACGACAGGCGCTGGTCGCCTGACCGGGCGACGCTGACGATCTACGAGGCCCCTGAGCTTCGCCGCGATCAGATCGGGATGGGCCGGGGGTGGGCGAACGTGACCCGGTCTGGCGAGGACGTGACCGAGCCCGTGCTGGGGGACGCGGTTGCCCCCCGGTCCTCGGTCCAGCTGCTGAAGGAGGAGATCGAGTCGCGCTGCGCCGATGACGCGCTGAGCATCGCCGACGTGCGCTGGCTGGCGGATGAGCGGCTGCCGGGCCGACGCGTCAGCGAGCGGGTCGCGGTCGCCGAGCAGGCCGTTTGGGAGCTGCTGCACCACGGTCGTCTGAGCATGATCAGCGCCGGCAATCCGGACGACACGCTGGCGGCGGACCTGTGGCAGCCGATCCTCCTCTCATGGGAGACCTGGAGCGAGGCGGAGCCGTCGGTGCTGCTCGCGGCGCCGGCGAGCGAGAGCTAAGCGACCACGTCGGCAATCATCCGCTCCCGCTCGGCGTCCGAGGCGAACAGGTAGCGGTGCATTCGCAGCAGCCCCTCGACGTCATGCACGTCGTCGTCGAAGTGCGGGACCAGCAGCAGCGGGTGGCTGCCGAGCTCGGTCGTGAAGCGCTCGATGTTGCGCTCGTCGCGCCGGGCGAGCAGATGGTAGTCGTGGAAGTTCTGCGCCACCCGCCCCGCGAGGTCCGCGCCCAACTCGGACTTGAGCGCCGGGAGTACTTCACGCGGCTCGCGGTCGCCGAGCATGTCGTGGTGCACGCGGTTGACGACGACGCCGGCGAACGGGAGGCCGCTCTCGCCGAGCGTGCGGTGAAACCAGAGCGCCTCGTCGATCGACTCCGGCTGGGCGGAGGTGATCAGCAGGAAGGCGGTCGTGCTCGCCTTGAGCATCTGCTCGACCTGGGCGGCCCGCCGGCTGAAGTCCTCGGTCATGTCGCCGAGCAGCGTGAAGAACGTCGAGAGGTCGGTCAGCAGGTCGACGCCGGTGACCCGGCGCAGGGCCGCGAACAGGGGTGCGGCGCCGCGCCCGAGCACCCGCATCCCCACCCCCGTAGGGCGCATGAACGCTTTCAGCGCCCGTCCCTCCAGGAACGAGGTCAGTCGCCCCGGCGCATCGAGGAAGTCGAGCGCGTTGCGCGAGGGCGGCGTGTCGAGCACGAGCAGATCGAAGTCGCCATCGCGGTCGAGGTCGTAGAGCTTGGCGATCGCGGTGAACTCCTGCGATCCGGAGACGGCGCTCGAGAGTTCGCTGTAGACCCGGTTGGCCTTGATCTCCTCGGCGCGCTCGGCGTCCGGGGCGATCCGCTCGATCAGCTCGTCGAAGGTCCGCTTCGGGTCCAGCATCATCGCCCACAGCTCGCCGGTGACCTCGAGCCCGGCGGTCGCGAGCCGCTCCGGCTCAACCCGGCGCGGCTCGTTCTCCAGCTCCTCGAGCCCGAGCGCGTTCGCGAGCCGCTTGGCCGGGTCGATCGTGACCACGGCCACTCGCGCGCCGCGCGCCGCCATGCCGAGCGCAATCGCCGCCGAGGTGGTCGTCTTTCCGACCCCGCCCGAGCCGCCGCAGACGCACACCCGCTTGCCGTCGAGGACATCAGCGATACTCACGGACGTTCAGTCTAGGCGCCGGTAGCGCGAGGCTAAACGGCGGCGAGCGGGTGCGCGGCCTCGGACCGCTGCGCTGCGGCCGCGCCCGTTTGCTCGGCCCCGGGCTCGGACGCGAGCACGCGCAGTGCGTCGGGCGGCAGGTACACCGCCACCGGCGTTCCCTGCCGATAGCCGTTGCCGGTGCCCGTGTTCGGCAGCGAGGCCTGGACGCTGGCGCCATCGCAAGCCGGACGATCACCTGCAGGCTGGCGCCGACGTAGACAGTGCGTTCGACGATCGCCGGCAGGCAGTTCTCGCGCTCGGTTCCATGCTCGAGCAACTGCACCCGTTCCGGCCGAGCGACGATCTTGACCGGTCCCCGTTGGCCGACTGCCGCCGCAGCGCGACGCGCAGCGAGAAATCGCCGACGCGCACTGTGCACTCGCCGACCCGAGGACGGCGCGGCATCGGCGTCCATCAGATTCGAGATGCCCAGGAAATCGGCCACGAACACAGTCGCGGGGCTCTCGTAGACCTCGGCCGGCGTGCCGATCTGCTCGATCCGGCCGGCGCTCATGACCGCCACCCGGTCGCTCATGCTGAGCGCCTCCTCCTGGTCGTGGGTGACGAACACGAACGTGATCCCGACCTCCTCCTGCAGAGCCTTGAGCTCGAGCCGCAGCTGCTTGCGGATCTTGGCGTCGAGCGCGCCCAGCGGCTCGTCGAGCAGCAACACCGCCGGGCGCAGGACGAGCGCCCGCGCGAGCGCGACGCGCTGCTGCTGGCCGCCGGAGAGCTGGTTGGGGCGGCGCGCTCCGAGGCCCGCCGAGCTCGACCAGCTCGATCGCCTCCTCGACGCGGCGGCGGATCTCCTCCTTGGCGACCTGCTGGCGCCGCAGCCCGAAGGCGATGTTCTCGTACACGTCGAGGTGCGGGAACAGGGCGTAGTTCTGGAACACCGTGTGGACGTTGCGGCGGTGCGGCGGGACGCCGCGCGACGTCGGCGCCGTCGAGCAGGATCTCGCCCGGCCGTGGGGCGCTCGAAGCCGGCGATCATCCGCAGCGTCGTCGTCTTGCCGCAGCCCGACGGCCCGAGCAGCGAGAAGAACTCGCCCGCGTCGATCGAGGCGTCGATCCCGTCGACCGCGAGCGCCTCGTCGAAGTGCTTGGTCAGGCCGCGCAGCTGAACCTCGCCGCGAGCCATCAGGCTGCCGCCTCCATCCCGAGAGCTCGCGCAAGGCCGATACCTCGCCGGTGCTCGTGCGGCGAGCCAGGGCGCGCGTAGATCATGTAGGCGATCCCGATCCCCAACAGCGTCGTGACGACGAGGATCGTGGCCAGGGCGTTCAGCGCCGGGGTCGTCGTGCCGCCGCGGGCGTTGGAGTACAGGTACATCGGGATCGTCGTGGTCGACGCGTTCGAGGACATGTACTGGGTGACGACGAAGTCGTCGATCGAGAGCGCGAACACGATCAGCATGCTGGCGAGGATCGCCGGCAACAGCAGCGGCAGCAGGACGAGTCGCAGCGCCCCGACCTGGGTCGCGCCGAGATCGCGAGCGGCCTCCTCGTATTCCGGCCCGATCGAAGCCAGCCGGCTGCGGACGATCACGACGACGTAGGACAGCGAGAAGGTGACCTGACCGACGACCTGTGCGCCGGTGCCGAGGTGGATCAGGCTGAACGGGACGATCGCGAGCTGCGTGAACACGACCAGCAGCGAGACAGCCATCACGATCTCGGGTGTCACGAGCGGCACGAGCATCAAGCCGTTGGCGGCGACCCGCGCCCGCGGCCGCGCCAGCGGGCCAGGCCGAGCGCGAGCAGCACGCCGAGGGGCGTCGCGATCAGCATGTCGAGCCCGGCCAGCTCGAGGCTGTGCACGAGCGCATGGGTGTAGTCGGGGTCATGGAAGATCGACTGGCTGGGGTCGCCCCACCACCACCGGATCGAGAAGCCCTGCCAGACGCTGCGCGAGCGTCCGGCGTTGAACGAGAACAGGATCGCGACGCCGACCGGCACCAGCGCCCAGGCGATGTAGCCCCAGGTGGCGAGCACGAGGAAGCGCGGCGCCCCAGGGTTGCGCGCCAGCGGCGCGCGGTCTGCGCAGCGCGCTTCGCCGGCGCGCGCTCGCGCAACCTCCGCGCGTCGCGCGCGGTCTGGAGCGATGTAGTACGCCATCCCCACAGTCAGGATCACCATCAGCACGATCACCAGTGACGCGCCGAGGTTCTTCTCTGGGCCGCCCTGGACGAACAGGTTGATCTCGTTGCCGAGCATGTTGGTGCGCGGCGACGCCGAGATCAGGTCGTTGGTGTAGTAGTCGCCGAACATCGGCAGCACGACCAGCGCCGATGCCGGCGAGGATGCTCGGCCGGCTGAGCGGCAGCGTGACGTGCAGGAAGGCGCGGAACGGGCGTCGCGCCCGAGATCGCGCGCGGCCTCGATCTGGCTGCGGTCGATGCGGTCGAGGCCGGCGAACACCGGCAGGATGAAGTACGGGATGTAGCCGTAGACGAGCGCGAGGATCACCGAGTAGGCGTTGCCGTTGAGCCAGTCGGGCGGGTGCGCGATGCCGATCGTCATGCAGCGACCTGGTTGACGTAGCCGTCGGAGGCCAGCAGGCCGATCCAGGCGAGCATCCGCAGCAGGTAGCTGACCCAGAACGGGATCACGAGCAGCATGATCAGCAGCGTCTTGGTCCGCCGCGCGTGGCGGGCGACGTAGTAGGCGACCGGGTAGCCGATCGCGAAGCACAGCGACCAGCGAGACGGCACGTACACGAGCGTGTTGCGCACCGCCGGCCAGTACTCGCCGCCGGGCAGCGCGCCCGAGAACGCCTGTGACAGAGTAGCCGGGGTTCCAGGTGGCGGGATTCCAGGCCGGCACCGGCTGGAGCAGGAAGTTGACCCGGCCCAATGCCATCGCCAGCACCGCGTATGCGGGGACGACCACGAACAGGCACAGCCAGCCGACGCCTGGCAGCGCGAAGCTGCGCCAGTGAGAGCGCGCTCGGTCTGTGCCCCCCGCCTCGCATCCGGCCGCGCACCCGACTTCGATATGCCGCCGCCGCCACCGCGCTACTCGCTCACGCCGACTTGACCGCCGCCCACGCGTTCTCCCACAGCACCTCACCAGCCTGGCTCAGCGGACCCTGCACAGCCCGTTCCTGAACTGGGCCTCGCGGATGATCGTGGTGCGCAGGTTCGGCGCGATCAGGCCGCGCTTGACGACCGCTTCGGGCGTCATCGCGTTCAGCGGCTGCTGGTAGTAGATGAAGGTGAAGTTCTTGAACGCCTGATCGACGTCGAGCAGGTGGTTGAGGAACAGGTGTGCGAGCACCGGGTTGCTTCGCCCCCCTCAGGACCCCGAACATGTCGTTGTTGATCGGCCCGCGCCCGTCCGCCGGCCACCAGTAGCCGAACGCCGATGCCGGCGTGCCCTTGGGCGCGTAGGACGGGGTCGACGCCATGTCTCCCGACCACGCCTGGTGCAGCCACGAGCGAGCCGTCGGCGAGGTGCTGGTACTCGTTGGTGTCGAACTTGAGGTTGGTGCCTTGGAGACGAGCTCGATCGAGCGCGTCTGGGCGGCGTTGACGGCGACTGCGTTGTCGGTGTTGACGTCAGTGACGCCGTTGTGCAGCAGCCCCATCGTCAGGCCGTCGTGCTGGTCGTCGAGCAGCGCCGACCTTGCCGGAGATCTTCGGGCCCTCGGTCCACAGCGCGCTCCACGGATTCGCGCAGCTTGGCCGGGTTGAAGCCCGGAAGCTTGTCCGCGCGCCAGCCGATCCCGGTCGTGTAGACCGTGTAGGGCACCGTGTAGCGGCTGCCGACGTCGTACCACGGGCTGTGCAGCGAGGGCCAGACGTTCGCTGCGAGGTTCGGGATGTAGCTGAGGTTGAGCGGCTGCAGGAGCTTGCCGACCGACGAGCTGCTCCAGGAACACCATCTCGGGCACGAACACGTCGAACTGGACCGCGCCGCTGGCGAGCTTCGCAATCGCCTCGTCGATCGTCGTGAAGGTGCTGATCTGCGACCTTGACGCCGTACTTCTTCTCGAAGTCCTTGACGACGTCCGGGTTGATGTACTCGATCCAGTTGTAGAACTGCAGCGGCCCCGTCTCGGGCCGCCAAGCCCGACGCGATCGCCTTGTTGTCGGGATAGATCGGCAGCGTCACGGGACGGTCGGGCCGCGCCAGCGGCAGGCCCCCGGGCCCGAGCGATACGCGCATCGGCGGCTGATCGCCGCCGACTCGGGGCGGTCGTGCCGCACGCGGCCAGGCAGCCCGGAGGCAGCCAGGCCGGCGGCTGCGGCGCGCCGCACGCTTGATGAAGCGTCCGGCGGTCGTGCGCGGTGCCCGCCGGCACCCGCGGCGTCCGACGATCATCTCGCTCACTCCTTGCTCGCTTCGTGGACGTGGTCGAGCGCGAGCTCGCAGCCGAGCTCGGCCGAGGCGAGCGCCAGGCAGCGGTCGACCATCCGCTGCGGCGGCACATCGGGCTGTCCGAGCGTCACCTGGACCCCGAGGCCGTCCATCAGGCCGCTGAGGTACGAGTGCGAAGTCGTCGGGGTCGGCGTCGCTGCGTGAACTCGCCGGCTGCCTGGCCCTCGCGCACGATCTCCGCGATCAGCGCGCGCTGGCGGCGGTCGAGCCGGAAGTAGGAACGCGCGGACAGTCGGGATCGCGCCGCGCGCGGACCCAGATCTCCATCCACAGCGTCTAGTCGCTGAGCGCGCCCGGGCCGAGGCTGGTCTCCTCGATCAGGTGGACGAGCTTGTCGCTCGCGTGCTCGTGGCGCGCCTGAGCCGCTCGACAGGCGCGCGTAGAACTCGCGGTCGGCGTGGTCGACCGCCTCCTCGAGCAGCCGGTCCTTGGACTCGAAGTAGTAGAGGATCGTCGGCGAGCTCGTGCCGGCGCGCTCGGCGATGTCGCCGATCCGCGTGTCGAACAGGCCGCGCTCGTACAGCACCTCGGCGGCCGCGGCGACGATCTGCGGCTTGCGCAAGTGGTCGACTCTTGGTCGCGGGCTCATCTCCCTCTCTCCTCCGCCGTTAGTACACAAATTCGTAAACTGAATGGCGGTTCAGAAAACTACCCCGGCCGGGCGGGAGCTGTCAAGTCGGAGGAGGATTCTCGTAACGAAGGCTTAAGAACGAGGCTTTCACCGAGGCCGAGATCGCGGGCGAGCGCGGACGCGATCGTGCGGCGGGCGCGCTCGAGTCCGAGCTGCGAGTCGCCGAGCAGCGTCCGGACGCCGAGGCCGTCGATCAGCGCGAGCGTGCGGTCCGCGACCTCGTCGGGATCGCAGCGCTCAAATTCGCCTTGCTTCGACGCCGGCGGCGATCTCTGCCGCGAACCAGTCGTGCAGCCGCGCGTAGAGCTCCTCCGCCACTGGGCGCAGCTCGGGGTGACGGAGCGCCCGCAGCCACAGCTCGACCCACAAGTACCCAGTCCTCCTCGAGCGCCGGCGTCGTCGGCAGGCACTGATCGATCATCGATCGCAGCCGCTCGGCGTGTGAGCCGGCGGGCAGCTCGCCGCTGGAGATCCGCGCGTCGCCGGCACGAGTGTAGGAGTAGTCCAGTGCCTCGGCCAGGAGCGCCTCCCGGGTGGCGAAGTGGTAGTGCACGAGCGAGGTCGAGACGCCCGCATCCATCGCGATCCGCGCGATCCGGACGTCGTCGATCCCCTCGCGCGCGATCCGTCGACCGCGGCCGCAGGATCCGCTCGCGCGCGCACCGCGCTTGCGCACACGCTTGGCTCACCCCGAGTGCCGTGCCGACGTCTGCTCGGATCCGATCCGCGAACCATGCGACGGCGGCCTCGCGCCGCGACAGCGGACCGCAGCGGTACCCCCGGGTTTGCAAGGCCCTGTTGGACGTTGTCGACGAGATCGATGTCCTCGTCAAGCACGAGCGTGTTCAGCCGCTGGTTGCACCACTGCACAAGCCTCGTCCGCGGGCCGCTGTGGCGCGGGCGGTAGCTGGCGAACACGTCGCGGGTGCGACTCACTCCGTCGGGCAGCATCTGCCAGGTGTTGACCTGGTCCGGATACAGATCGATTGTCGTGTTGGGGTACATGAACACGTAGCGCCAGACACGGCGATCCTCCTCGCCCAGGCCCGGCATCGGCTCCACCAGTTGCGTGTAGAGCCGCTCGAGCCGGTTGCTGCTCGGGCGCTCGCGCAGCGGCGCCTCGAACCAGACGTAGTGGTCGTGGACCTCGACCTGATAGCGCTTGTAATCGAGCAGCCGCATCAGCGCCGGATGGGCGATCGGGATGTGGTAGCCCTCGATGTAGTTCTCGGCGATCACCTTCCAGTTCGCAGGCTGGGTCCCGCCGCCGGGGGCGGACGGGGCGAGCGACGGGATCCGGTAGCGCGCGAGCCGGGCTGGCAGATCACCGACGAGCTCGGCGAGCGGGGCGGCGTGGTCGTCGAGGTTGACGAAGATCAGGCCGCACAGCTCCTCGATCCGCGACCGGGAGCAGGCCGAGCGCCGACTTGTCCAGCCGGTCACCGAACGCGAGGCCCTCCGGTACGCCGATCAGCTCCCGTCGAAGCGGTAGGTCCAGCCGTGATAGCGGCAGCGAATCGCACCCTTGCACTGCCCGGTTCCGCTCAGCAGTCGCGACCCTCGATGCCGGCAGACGTTGCGGTAGGCCCGCAGACGCTGTTGCTCATCGCGCACGACGAGCACCGGCTGGTTGCCGGCGCGAGCGGTCAGATAGCTGCCCGCGCGCGCCAGCGAGGACGAGTGACCGGCCAGCTGCCAGGTGCGTTCGAAGATCGCTTGCTGCTCGATTTCCAGCAGCGCCGGGTCGGTGTAGAAGCGCGGCAGCAGCGCGGTGCCGTCGATCGCCGGGGCGGCTGCGGGCGGTGTTGCAAGCTCCATGTGGGCCATCCTGACTTTGTGATCAGTTGCTGTTAGTCTACCGCCAATGGTCAAGCCCGGGTCCTGGCTGTCGGTCACGCCCGAGCCCGAGCGTGCGCTGCCCGAGGCGGTGGCGAAGCTCAGGTACGGCCGCGCCGCATCGGTGGCCGCGATCGACGCGGAGCGGGCGCGGATCGAGCGCCTCGTGCTGCGCGGCGGTCAACGCCGGTGGCTCGCGTACTTGCACGAGGCGGTCGAGCTGATCGAGCTGCGGGCCGCCGACCACGACGCCGAGATCGCGCGGGCGCGCTCGGTGGCGACCGCGGTGATTGCCAACCACCACAACCTGTTGCTGGCGCTGCCTGGGCGCGGCGCGCAGCGGACCGAGGCCGACCGGGAGCGACTGGCACGGCTCCGGACGGCGAGAAATGAGGACGAGAACGGATGAGCACCACCCTGCCAATCACAGCTGCTGGACCCGAGCTGACCCCGGAGCAACTGGAGCTGCGCCAGCGCGCACGGGAGTTCGTCGACACCGTCTTGATGCCGGTCGAGCTCGAGGCCGAGCGGCGGGGCGGGCGCCTGCCCGACGCGACGGTCGAGGAGATCAAGCGCGAGGCGATCGCGGCGCGGCTGCACGGAGGGCGGTTTCCCATCGAGCACGGCGGGCAGGGGTGGTCGATGCTGGAGTGGTTCCTGGTCAACGAGCAGTTCGGCCGCGTCACGAACGGGCTGCACTGGCATGTCCCGAACGCCTACAACGTGCTGATCCAGGGCACGGCGGAGCAGATCGAGCGCTATCTCGTCCCCGCGCTGCGGGGTGAGGGCGGCGACGCCTACGCGGTGACCGAGGCCGAGGCCGGCTCGGATCCCGGTGGGATCGCCGCCACGGCCCACGCCACCGACGCGGGCTGGCGGATCAACGGCGAGAAGTGGTTCGTGACCTCAGGTGACGTCGCCCGGATCCTGATCGTGATGGCAAACGTCGTCGAAGGTTCAGAGCGCCTGCCGACCCTGTTCCTGATCGAGCCCGGAGCCCGCGGCGTTGAGTTCGTCGAGAACCCGGCGTTCACCCACAATTACCCCCACGGTCACCCGACGATCCGGTTCACCGACGTCGAGGTCCGGTCGGAGGCCGTGATCGGCGGGGTTGGCAACGGCGAGCTCCTGCAGCGGGCGTGGTTCACCGAGGAGCGGCTCGGGATCGCCACGCACGGGCTCGGGGCGATGTGGCGCCTGCTCGACGAGAGCACCGAGTGGGTCCTATCCCGTAAGCAGGGCGGGCGGCGGATCATGGACTACCAGGGGATCTCGTTCCCGCTCGCCGACTCGGCGACCGATGCCACGCTCGGACGGCTGCTGGCACTGCACGTCGCCGGGATGATCGACGGCGGGGCCGATGTGAAGCTGATCCATGCCAAGGCATCAATGGCGAAGCTGTTCGTCTCCGAGGCCGCCGGTCGCTGCGCCGATCGTGCGGTCCAGGCATTCGGCGGCCGCGGCTACCTTCGCAGCAACGTCGCCGAGCGGTTCCAGCGTGAGCTGCGGGTGGACCGGATCTGGGAGGGCACGAGCGAGGTCCAGAGGCTGATCATCTCCCGAGCGCTCGAGCGGCGCGGGGTCGAGGCGACGATCCATTGAGCACGACCGAGGGCAGCTTCGATCTCGGTCGCCTGCTGCATCCGGCGTCGGTCGCGGTCGTCGGCGCGACCGACCGGCCCGGGAGCTATGGCTGCCAGGCCCTGCTGAACCTCGCCGCAATCGGCTATCGAGGGGCCGTTTGGGGGGTCAATCCGAACCGCACCGAAGCGCTCGGGCGCGTTTGCGTGCCGACGATCGCGGACCTGCCCGAGGCGGCCGACGCGGTCGTGATCGCGATTCCCGCGGTCGCTGTCCCGGCGGTGATCGAGCAGGCAGGGATCCGCGCCTGCGGCGGCGCGGTGGTGTTCGGGGCCGGCTTCGCCGAGGCCGTCGGCGGGGCCGGCTTGGAACGCGAGCTGGTCGGGGCGGCGGCGCGGCATCGAATCCCCGTGTGCGGCCCGAACTGCAACGGGATCGTCGCGATCAGCGGCCGCTGCGCTCTCTGGGGCGATGCGCTGGCGCCACGCGAGCCGGGCGCGGTGGCGCTGATCTCGCAGAGCGGCAACGTCGCGGTCAACGCGCTGGCGGCGCAGCGAGGGCTGCGGTTCCACACCGTGATCGCGAGCGGCAATCAGGCCGTCCTGTCGGCGGCCGACTACCTCGAGTTCCTCGCCCGGGACGAGTCCGGCGTGCGGGCGGTCGCCTTGTGCCTGGAGGACGACGGCGGCCCGCGCCTGTGTGAGGGGCTCGCCGCGTGTTCGCAGGCGGGCATCCAGGCCGTCGTCCTGAAGGTCGGTAGCTCTGATGCCGGCGCGCGCGCGGCGGCGGCCCACAGCGCGGCGCTCGCCGGCGACCAGGGGATCTTTCGCAGCGTGATCGAAGAGGCCGGCGCGGTCTGGGCGCACGACGTCCATGAGCTGCTCGAGCTCGCCAAGACGCTCGCTGTGCCGATCGCCGGGCGCCGGAGGGGAGGTCTCGCGATCATGACCTGCTCGGGCGGGGACTCGGCCCAGGGCGCGGACGAGGCGCACCGGCTCGGGCTCTCGCTGCCGGCGCTCGCCGACGTGACCCGAAGCCGTCTGCGCGAGCTGCTGCCGGCCGCCGCGACGGTCTCCAATCCGCTCGACTACACGGCGATGATCTGGGGCGACAGCACTGCCCTGAGCGAGCTCGTGCGCACGGTCGGCGAAGATCCGGCGATCGACCGGGTGCTCGTGTTCTACGACCAGCCCTCATCGCTGGAGGGCGCCGCGGATGCGTCATGGCGTGCCGTCCGCGACGGCATCATCGCCGGCGCCGCACTGAGTCCCGCTCCCACGCTCGTCAGCTCGACCCTGCCCGAGCTGCTGGACGACAGCGCGGCGTGGCGGTTCGTACAGGCCGGGGTGCCGGCCGTCGCGGGGTTGCGGACGGGCCTTCGCTGCGCGGCCGAGATGGGCGGCCGGACGGGGAATCCGGGCCGGCTGCGCGAGATCGCCGTAACCGCGCGGGAGTTTGCCTCTGCACTCGCGGCCGAGTCGGAATGGGTCGCCGAGCACGAGGCCAAGGAGCTGCTGCGGGCCGCCGGTGTCGATGTCGTCGACGGCCGGGCCGTGGCCGATGAAGACGATGCCGTCGCCGCGCTGGTCGAATTTGGCGGGCCGGTGGCGGTGAAGGTCAGCGCCGCCGGTTTGCAGCACAAGTCGGAGGTGGGTGCGGTCGAGCTGGGAGTCGGCTCCGAGGCCGAGCTGCGGCATGCATACCGGAGGCTGATCGGGATCGCGGACGACCACGGCGGCGTGGTGCTCGTCGAGCAGATGGCCGCGCCCGGAGTCGAGCTCCTGATCGCGGTCCGGACCGACGGCATCGCTCCAGCGCTCGTGTTCGGGCTCGGCGGCATCTGGACCGAGCTCGTGCGCGACGTCGCGATCGTCGCGCTGCCGGCGCGCGCGCACCAGGTCGAGCGCGGACTGCGCTCGCTGCGGGGCGCCCCACTGCTGTGTGGCGGCCGCGGCCGTCCCGCCGTCGACATCGCGTCGGCGTCGCGGCTGGCGCAGCGGCTCGGCGAACTGCTGCTCGAGCAGCGGCTCGAGTTGATCGAGCTCAACCCGGTGATCGTCTCCGAGCACGGGGCGATCGCGGTCGACGCCGCGCTCCGCCGCGGAGCCGTGGCCGGCGTGGCCGGCGTGGGGCGGGGCCGGCGGGGCCGGCGGGGCCGGCGTGGCCGGGGGCGCGAGCGCAGCTGCGAGCGATCGGCAGGCGGTCAAGTGCACGACGTGATCGTTATCGGCGGTGGGTTTGCCGGCGTCACGGCGGCCCGTGAGGCGGCGCTGCGCGGCCGCTCGGTGATCCTGCTCGAGGCGCGTGAGCGGCTCGGCGGTCGGACCTGGATGTCGGAGTGGGGCGGCGAGCGCGTTGAGTACGGCGGTGCCTGGGTTCACTGGCACCAGCCCCACACCTTCTCGGAACTCACGCGCGCCGGCCTCGATCTCGTGCTCAGCGACGGGGCGCAGGAGGCCGGCTGGTACGTGGACGGACAGCGCCGCTCGGCGACGATCGAGGAGCGCGACGAGATCGTGCAAGGTGGCTGGGACGCGTTCGTCGACGGGGTCTGGGATGCGCTGCCCAAGCCGCATGAACCGCTGTTCGCGATCGACCGGTTGACGCCGTTCGACCGGCTGACGATCGCCGAGCGGCTCGACCAGCTGCCGCTCTCGGCGGAGCAGCGAGAGGTGCTCGCGGCCGAGCTCGAGTCGCTCGCGCATGCGCCGCTGAGCGACGCCGGCGCCGTGTCCGTGCTCCGTTGGCACGCGCTGTCGGGATACAGCCTGGCCCTGACCCAGCTCGCCGGTGGCCGGGTGACGATCGCCGGCGGCACCGGTGCGCTGCTCGCCGCGATTGCCGCCGGGGCGCCGTTTGAGCGCCGGCTTGGGACCGCTGCCGCCGCGGTTACGCAACGCGAAGGGCGCGTGCTCGTAGAGACGCGCGACGGCGAGGGGTACGTGGGGCGTGCGGTCGTCGTCGCCGTGCCCGTCAACGCGCTGGGAGCGATCGAGTTCCAGCCCGGGATGAGCGAATCCAAAGCCCGCGCGATCGCGCTCGGGCAGGCATCGCGCGGAATCAAGATCTTCATCCGTGCGCGTGGCGAGCCGGTCGCGCACAGCGCGGTCCGGCCCGGCCATCCGTTCGGCTACCTCGCGACCGAGACGCTGCTGGACGACGGCACCCAGGTGTTGATCGGCTTCGGACCGGACGCCGCGGCCCTCGACGCGAGTGAGCTGTCGGCGGTCCAGCGCCAGCTTGACGCGATCATCCCGGGCTACGAGGTGATCGACGCAACCGCGCACGATTGGCTCGCCGACGAGTTCTCACGCGGCACCTGGGCGATCCACCGTCCCGGCTGGTACGAGCATTACCACGCCGCGATGCAGGAACCCGAGGGCCGGGTCGCTTTGGCCGGCTCGGATCTCGCCAATGGCTGGGCCGGCTTCATCGACGGCGCGATCGAGTCGGGGCTGAAGCGCGGGGCGTGGGCGGCGCGGGTCAGCGCGTGAGCTGATCGGCGGTGGTCTCCTGGAGCCCCACGTCGAGCGCGTCGGCGAGCAGCTTGAAGTGCCCGATCCCGAGCTGCTCGGCGAACAGATACGGGAGTTCGATGAGCTCGATCTGCAATTCGTCGCGCAGGCGCCCGCGCTGTTCGCGCTGGATCGCCGCGCGGGCGTGCTCCGACAGCGCCGCTCTGAGCGCCGAGCGCGGGAGCGCCGACTTGGTTCGCTCGAGCGCCGCCTCCAGCTGCGCCACCTCGTCGTCGGTGAATCGCGACGGGTAGCCGGCGTTGACGATCACGGCGTCGAGCGGGCGCTGATCGGTGTCGAGCGCGTCGCGCAGAGCCAGCGTCTCGTTGACCGGCATCTCCTCAGCGGTCGTGACGGCGATCACGCCGGTGAACTCGCGGTCGTCGATCGTGGCCGCGATCTTCCGGCCCTGGCGGGCGATCGGGCCGACGCGGGCAATCTCGGCGAACGTCCTCGGCGTGCGCAGGAGGCCGACGCCGTGGCCAGTCGCCGGAGCGTCGACGACGACCAGGTCATAGGGGGCGGCGCCGCGGGTCTGGCGCTGCAACTGGGCGAGCTCCCAGACCTTGCCGATGCTGAGCAGCTCGCGCATGCCCGGCGTCGCCATCGCAAACGCGTGAAACAGGCGGCTGGAGGCGAGCAGATGACCGAGCGCGCCGGTCTTGACCCGCAGGTACTCCTCCATCGCGTGCTGGGGATCGATCGAGATCGTGAACAGGCCCGGCGCGACCTCGACCTCCTTGAAACGCTCGCCGTCACGCTCGAACGCGCGCTGCACGCGGTCCTGGGCGGCGAGCTCGGCCACGATCGTGCGCAGCCCCTGCCGGGAGGCGAGCAGTCCGAGCGCCGTCGCGACGGTCGACTTGCCGACGCCCCCCTTGCCGGTGACGAAGATCAAACGCTTCTCGAGCAGCGAAATCACGACGTTGCAACATACCGGGGGCGTTTCGATCGCCGCTTCGGCGGGGCTGGTCGAGAAACCGGCCATATGTTCCGGTTTCTCGACCAGCGTCATCGGCGTGTCGACGCTTTGACCGCCCGTCCGCACCGAAGATTCGGAGGATTCCAGGCATCCGGTGCGAATACAGGCGCGTATGAGTCCCCCCGATCCATCGGAGCCTCCCGTGACGGCCACCGCCAAGGTGATCGCGTTCGCCAACCAGAAGGGCGGCGTCGCCAAGACAACGACCACGCTCAACCTCGCGGTCGCCTTCGCCGAGGAAGGCCACCGGGTGCTGTGCGTCGACATGGATCCGCAGGGCAACCTGACGATGTCGCAGGGCGTCGATCCAGACTCGCTCGAGAAGTCGATGTACGACGTGCTCGTCCACAACATCCCGCTCCGCGATGTGATCCGAGAGCGCGAGATCGACGTCGCGTGCGCCTCGATCGACCTCGCCGGCGCAGAGATCGCGATGTCGACGATGATCGGTCGTGAGCGCAAGCTGCAGAAGGCGCTCGTCGAGGTCGAGCACGACTACGACTTCGTGTTCATCGACACGCCGCCGAGCCTCGGACTGCTGACAATCAACGCGCTGACCGCGGCGCACAAGGTGATCGTCCCCGTCCAGTGCGAATATCTGTCGATGCGCGGCCTGATCCAGCTCCAGAACACGCTTGCGATGGTTCGCGAGAACTTGAACCCGACGGTCGACATCGAAGGCATCCTGCCGACGCTGGTCGACTCTCGGACGTTGCACGCCAAGGAGGCGATCGAGCTGCTCGAGGAGAACTTCGGCGACCGCGTGTTCGCATCACGAATCCGCAAAACGGTGCGTTTTGCTGAGGCGCCCGTGAAAGGCATGTCCGTGCTGAAGTACGATCCGGACGGGGTGGCCGCACACGCCTACAGGCAGCTCGCTAAGGAGGTCCTCTCTAATGCCAAACGCTAAGCGCGCGAGCATGCGCGAGGGACCGCTCGCAGCCCTATTCCGTAAGACCGCCGAGGACACCGCCCCCGGCGAGGAGCACCGGCCCGAGACCGGGCCTGCCGTCGGCACGCCAGAGCCCGCGCCGACTTCGAAGCCGGCGTCCGATGCCCCGGCTGCGAACGCCCCGGCTGCGCAGTCCGCGGCGGCACAGGCCCCCGCCGCGACCGAGCATCGCATCCCCACCCCCCAGGAGCGCCTGCGGCAGGCGTTCTCCGCCGACATCCCCGAGAACGTGCTCGACCGTCCGCCATCACCGGCGACACCGGCGACACCGCCCGAGCGCGAACCCGACGTGTACGCGCGCCCCGAGCGCGCGAGCACGTTCTCGGCCCCCGTCGCGACCGGGGTTCCGGTGCTGCGCGTTGTCGGCGTCGGCGGCGCCGGCGTCAACGCCGTCAACCGGATGATCGAGGCCGAGATCGAGGGAGTCGAATTCCTGGCGATCAACACCGATCTGCAGTCGTTGCAGATCTCCGCCGCCCACGAGACCCTCCACATCGGCGACGCGATCACCCGCGGGCTGGGCAGCGGGTCGAACCCCGATCTCGGCCGTCAGGCTGCGCGCGAGGAGTACGACCGGATCAAGTCGCTGCTGCGCGGCTCGGACATGGTGTTCATCGCCGCGGGCGCCGGTGGCGGCACCGGCACGGGCGCGGCCCCGGTGGTCGCCGAGATCGCACGCGAACTCGGTGCGTTGACCGTCGGCATCGTCACCCGCCCATTCCAGTTCGAGGGCTCGCGCCGCCGCGACCAAGCCGAGGCCGGCATCGCGGCACTGGCCGCCGAGGTCGACACCCTGATCGTCGTGCCGAACAATCGGCTGCTGACAGTGCTCGATCGCAACACGTCGATGGTCGAGGCATTCCGCGTCGCCGACGACGTGCTCCGACAGGGGGTCCAGGGAATCTCCGACCTCGTGACTCTGCCCGGACTGATCAACCTCGACTTCGCCGACGTCAGGACGATCATGGCCAGAGCCGGCAACGCGCTGCTCGGCATCGGGATGGGCACCGGCGACCGGCGCGCGATCGACGCCGCCGAGAAGGCCGTGGCCTCGCCGCTGCTCGAGACGAGCATGGAAGGCGCGCGCT
Source organism: uncultured Solirubrobacterales bacterium (assembly GCA_963769695.1). Classification (GTDB taxonomy): domain Bacteria; phylum Actinomycetota; class Thermoleophilia; order Solirubrobacterales; family Solirubrobacteraceae; genus Palsa-465. Next base: position 859,576 of record CAVYMX010000009.1, read on the forward strand.
CGATCCTGCTGTCGATCACCGGCGGCCGTGACCTGTCGCTGTGGGAGGTCAACGAGGCGGCCAAGGCGGTCGCGGAGGCAGCTCACCCCGACGCCAACATCATCTTCGGCGCGATGGTCGATGAGAAGCTCGACGATCAGGTCTGGGTGACTGTCGTGGCCACCGGCTACGGCGACGGGCGCCCGACCCGGCGCGACGGGGAGCGAACCGGCTCGCATCGCAACGGCGTCGAGCACCGGTCATCGCTCCGGGAGCCGGCCGGCGAGCCGCGCGTCAGCCGCGCGCGGCAGCGTCCGGCGAGCTCGCCGATGGAACTCGACGTTCCAGAGTTCATCCCGAGGAGATAATCGCCCCGTGGCCGAGCCCGAGCTCGGCGTCATCGCCGCCGGCCATCCGGTCAGCGCGAGCACGGGCGCCGAGGCTCTGCGCGAGGGAGGAAACGCGGTCGACGCCGCGCTCGGCGCGATGCTCGCGTCGTTTGCCTGCGAGCCGCTGCTGACCGCCTTGGGGGCGGGCGGCTACATGCTCGTCGCGGAGCCGGGAGAGCCTCCGGTCCTGCTCGACTTCTTCGTCGGGGCGCCCGGGAGGGACGCTGACCCGGCGACCCGCGCGGAGCTGATTCCGATCACGGTGTCGTTTGGCGACGCGATCCAGGTGTTCAACATCGGCGCCGCGTCGGTGGGCGCGTTCGGAGTCCCCGCCGGCCTCTGCGAGGCATCGGAGCGGTTCGGCCGGATCCCACTGAGCGAGCTCGTCAAGCCCGCCGCGGCGCTTGCCCGGGACGGCGTCGAGCTCAACCCCCAGCAGGCCTACGTGGTCGAGATCCTGGCCGACATCGTCACCTCGACCCCGGAGGCGGCGGCGCTGTTCGCGCCGCACGGGACGGTGCTGCGGGCGGGCGAGAAGATCCGCCAGCCGGAGCTCGCCGATGCACTCGAGCGGCTCGGTGGTGAGGGCGCGGCGCCGTTCTATACCGGCGACATCGCGGCAGCGATCGCCGCCTGGGTGACCGAGCGGGGCGGGATGCTGACGGCCGCCGACCTGTCGGCGTACGCGGTCCTCGACCGCGCGCCGGTACGCGCCTGTTACCGGGGACGCGACGTGATGACCAACCCGCCGCCGTCGGCGGGTGGGATCCTGATCGCACATGCGCTGTCGCTGCTCGACGCCGAGCCAGGGCCGCCGGCGCTGGAGCGGGTGGTCGAGGTGATGGAGCGGACCCAGGCGCAGCGCACGCCCGAGTTCCTGGAGGGTCTCGACGATCCCGAGTTCGTGCGCCGGTTCCTCGGCGGCGGGCCACTCGGCTCGACCACCCACATCGCGGTGCTCGACCGCGATGGCTGGGCCTGCTCGGTCACGTGCTCGAACGGGTCCTGCTCGGGCGTCGTGGTTCCAGGCACCGGCGTCCACCTGAACAACATGCTCGGCGAGCAGGATCTGAACCCGCTCGGTTTCCACCGCCATCCACCCGGCCGCCGGCTGCCGAGCATGATGGCGCCGACGGCGGTCCTGCGGGGCGGTGAGCCGGAGCTCGTGCTCGGCAGCGCCGGGTCGAACCGGATCCGCTCGGCGATCGTGCAGACGATCATCCGCGTGATCGACGACGGGTTGCGCGCGGGCGACGCGGTGCAGGCGCCACGCGTCCACTTCGAAGATGGCGTCGTCTACGCCGAGCCGGGGATCGACGTCATCCCGCTCGAGGCCGCCGGCCGTACGGTCAGTCGCTTCCGGGAACGCAACCTGTTCTTCGGCGGGGTCCAGGCGGTCGAGCGCGACCCGACCGGCGGGTTCTGGGGCGGGGGCGACCCGCGTCGCGGCGGCGCCGCGCTCGTGGTTCACGGGCGGCGGTGAGCCGCCGCTCCATGGCATGGTGTAGCCGATCGCATGAGGCGGAGTTGCGCAGCCATCCTGATCTGCTGCGCCGGCCTTGCCGGCTGCGGCTTCGATGTCCAATCGCCAGACCTGTTCGTGCTCACGCGCACGGGCGCGTCGAGCAAGCTGACGCTGCTGTTCAACGATTCCGGCACGGTCAGGTGCAACGGCGCAGCCGCCAAGCCGCTCCCCGACCCGCTGCTGCTCCAGGCCCGCGACCTGGCGACGAGTCTCGACGGTGACGCCAAGGCGCAGCTTCGGATCCGGGCGCCCGCCGACAGCGTCTACACCTACACGGTCACGCTCCAGGACGGAACGATCTCGTTTCCGGACACCGCGGGTGCGCACCACTCGGAGCTGGCGCAGGCCCAGCAGCTGACGCTGTCCGTCGCGCAGGGCGTCTGCCGACTCAGTGGCTAGGGGGCTCGGCATCGCGCGTATGTGGCGCGCCGGCAGATGGAGGCGCGCGCTGCTGATCGCGATCGTCGCGGGCCTGATCTCGCTGCTCGCCGTGATCGTGGTCGCGAGCCTGCTGTTGTCCTCGCTGCTGATCGACCCGCAGTCCGACCTGATCAGCCAGAACGTCGAGACGATCGCGGTCGGTGGCGGGAAGGTCGTGCTGTCCCGCAGTACCGACTCCGCCAGGCCGGGGGTGTACGGGCTCGACTGGCCGCAGGGTCATGCCATCGTCGGCAGCGTGATCGCCACCAAGGGCTCGACCGTGACCCGCCAACTGCTGGCGCTGACCGGCCGGCTGGCCGCACACACGCAGGTCGGGGTCGACGCCAACGTTTGGAGCGGGGATCCGGAGTCGTCGCTTGGGATCGCGTTTCGCTCACTCACGTTTCCCGACCCGCTCGGACCGATGCCCGCATGGTTTGTTCCCGGCCGCGGATCTACCTGGGTGATCTTCGTCCACGGGATCGACGGAACCCGCGCAGGTGGCCTGCGGCCGCTCGCGATCCTGCACGCGCTCGGCCTGCCGACGCTGCTGATCGACTATCGCAATGACCCCGGAGCCCCGCGGAGTCCCGACGGCCATGTCCACCTCGGGATGACCGAGTCGGAAGACCTCGCCGCGGCCGCGCGCTGGGCAATCGGACAGGGAGCGCAGCGCCTGATCCTGTATGGGGACTCGCTGGGCGGCGCGGTCGTCACCCGCTTCATGCGCCATTACCCGCTTGCCCGTCGCGTAGTCGCGCTGGTGCTGGACGCGCCGGTGCTCGACTGGCCGTCGGTGATCGACCACGTCTCCGCACGCTTTCACGTCCCGTTCCTGGGATCGGCCGTCAGGTTGTTGATCGGGGCGCGGATCGCCGTGGACTGGAACGACCTGGACGAGATCTCGCATGCGCGCAGCTTCCACCTCCCGATTCTGCTCTTCCAGGGCGAGCAGGACCCGCTGGTCCCGACCGCCGACAGCCAAGCATTCGCGCACGCCGCGCCAGGCCCGGTCACTTACGTGCCGGTCGCGGACGTTGGTCACGTCGAGAGCTGGAACGGCAATCCGGTTAGCTACGACGATCATCTGCTGTCTTTCCTGACGCCGTTTGCGCCGGCCGCCGGCGTCCCCAACCCGGGCTGAGCACGCCCGGCGCGCGGATGCTCGGCGACCGGGGCGAGGTCTACGCTCCGGCGAACTCGGGCGCTCGCTTGCCGACGAACGCCGCAACGCCCTCCACGAAGTCCTGGGTGCGGGCGAGCTGGTGCTGGAGCTCTGCCTCGAGCTCCAGTTGTGCATCGAAATCGCCGTAGATGACCCGGTTCAGCGCCTGCTTGGAGCCGGCGTAGGAACGGGTCGGTCCTACGGCGAGTCGCTCGACGAGCGCGTTGGCCTCGGGGATCAGCTGCTCGTCGGGATGGACCCAGTTCACCAGTCCCCACTCGAGCGCCTGCGGGGCGGGGACCCGCTCGCCGAGCAGCGCCATCTGGAACGCCCGCGCCTTGCCGACAGCGGGCGGGACGAGCGCCGTGGAGCCGCCGTCCGGCATCAGCCCGATGTTCACGAACGCCAGGCCGAAATAGGCGGACTCGGCCGCGAGGATCAGATCGCACGCCAGCGCCAGCGAGCAGCCGATCCCGACGGCCGGACCGTTGACCGCTGCCACGACCGGCTTGGGCAGCCGGCGGACGCCGGCGATCACCGGGTGGTAGATCTCGTGCAGGTCGGAATAGATGTCCGGCATGCCGTCGTCGGCGGGCTCGAACCCCGCCTTCAGGTCGGCCCCCGACGAGAACCCTCGGCCGGCGCCCGTGATCAGCACGGCGCGCACCGATTCGTCGGCCGCCTCGCCGTCGACCACCTGCCGGCATTCGCGGCCGAACTGCTTGGTCCACGCGTTCAGCGACCCGGGGCGGTTCAGGGTCAGGCGCCCGACCGCGCCCGACTGCTCCCAGAGGATTGTCTCGTAGCTCATCGGAGGTTGCTCCTCACTCGTGGTTTTGTGCGGTCAAGGACTCGGGCTCGATCGCCGTCGTGGCCTGTCCGTGCGCGAGCACGGTGCCGTCGCCGGCCAGCAGCTCGAGGGTCACGCGGCCAAGCTCAACGGGGGTGCGCCGCGCGGCGCGGCTGGGCACCGGCGTCCCGCGCAGCCCGGCCCAGGCGGCGTCGGCGAGCTCATCGAGATAGATGGCGAGCGGTCCCTGCACCGCTCCCGCGAGCCACCGCCGGACGATCGCATGGGTCGGACCGCTGACGATCGCGGTGATCATCAGGATCGAGCTCGTGCGAACCTCGCCGCGCGCCACCAGCGGCGCGATCCAATCGCGGATCGCGGCGGCCAGATCGCGGTTCAGCGCCGCGACCTCGCGACTGGCCGGGGCATCCCACTCGAGGTTGCCTCGCATGTAGACGAATCGAGCGTGGTCGGGGTGCTCCTCGGTCCACCTCAGCTGGTGCGCGATCGCGCCCCGGACGGCGCTGCGCAGCGACCGGGGCGGCGAGCGCAGGAGCTCCCATAGTCCCTCTTGAAACGACGCGATCGCCTCGACATACAGCGAGTCGGCGATCGCCTCCTTGGTTGGGAAGTGGTGGAACAGCGCGCCGTTCGACGCGCCGCTGCGCTCCCGGATGCGAGCGATCGTGGTCTGCTCGTAACCATCCTTGAGAAAGCAGGCGAGCGCGGCGTCCATGATTCGCCGGCGCGTCTCGGGCAGCGTCATCGCCGGGCAGAGTATCACTCTGGAGTCTCGCTCTGCCAGAAACATCGGCCGGCCGGCGTGGGCACTTACGCTCAGATTTAGGCGGCCCGCTACTGTCGGCGGCCGATGTCGAGCCAGCACCTAGCCGTGGTCGTCAATCAGGCCCCGCCTCTGATCACGACGTTTCAAGCGATCGTGCTCGGCGTGCTCCAGGGCGTCTCGGAGCTGTTCCCAGTCTCGAGCCTCGGTCACACGGTGCTGTTCCCGCACCTGTTCGGATGGACCAACATCGTCAAGTGGCAATCCCAGCCGGAGTCGCCATGGCTGGCGTTCATCGTGATGCTGCACGTCGGCAGCGCCGTCGGGCTGCTGATCTACTTCTGGCGTGACTGGGTGGCGATCATCAAGGCCTTCTTCCACACGCTCAGAACGCGCAAGGTCGAAACCCCGGACGAGCGCCTCGCCTGGCTGATCATCGTCGCGAGCATCCCGGTCGGGATCCTCGGGATCGCATTCGAGCACAAGCTGCGCGTTGCCACCGCGACCCCCGAGGTCGCGGCGATCTTTCTCATCATCAACGGCTTCATCCTGCTCGGTGCCGAGCGGCTGCGCAAGACCTCGGAGGTGCGCGAGCTCGCGCGGCGCGAGGGGCTGAACGTCGACGGCGGCCGTAGGCTGGAGACGCTCGACTACCGCGAGGCGGCGGTCGTCGGAGTCGGCCAGTCGACAGCCCTGATCGCTGGGATCAGTCGCGACGGCGTCGTGATGGCAACCGGGCTCGCGCCGCGGGCTCGACAACAGCGACGCGGCACGGTTCGCATTCCTCCTGGCGACGCCGATCATCCTGGCCGCAGGGCTGTACAAGCTCCCCGATCTGACCGGTTCAAACGGCAACGGCGTGCGCGGCCCGGCGGTGATCGCCGCGATCGCCGCCGCGATCACGGCCGTAATCACCGTCCACTTCCTGATGCGCTATTTCAAGCGCGGCACGCTGGTCCCGTTCGGCATCTATTGCCTCGTGTTCGGGGCGGCGATGGTGATCTACAACGCCTGAGCGCCGGCTGATCCGCGACGTCTGAGCGCTAGCCGAGCTTTACCTTGCCGTTGGACCGCGCTCGTGCCTGCGCGCGGTCGACGATCTCGAGCCGCTTGATCGCCGCCCGGAACAGCCGCGCGACTAGCCGCAGGCGGGCGTTCTCGGAGCGCAGGTCAAGCAGTCCCTGCTTGGCGTCGAGGCCGAAATCGACGGTCGCGGCCATCGCATACGAGCTCAAACCAGCCAGCTCCTCCTGATCGGGCTCACGGTCGGTCGCGCGCTTGACCAGATCCGAGTAGGCCTCCAGAGCCGCGCGGGCGAGCTCCGGGTCGACGGTGTCCTGACGGTCCTCGACGAACTCGATCACGCCCGCGGGATACGCGAGATGCCCCTGGCGTTCGATCACCCGGAACGGTCGCGTGCCGCGCGCGATCAGGTTCAGCCGCCCGTCCTCCATCCGCTCCAGAACCTGCTCGATCTCGCAGGCGCAGCCGATCTCGCGCAATCCGTCGTCCGACATCCACACGATTCCGAACTCTCGCTGATCCTCCAGGCACTCGTTCATCATCGTCTTGTAGCGCTCCTCGAAGATGTGGAGTGGGATCAGCTCTCCGGGCAGCGCGACGATTCCAAGCGGAAACAGCGGGAAGTTCGCGTCGGGCATCGATGCGGAGTTTAGGAGCGGAAAACCCGCCCTGACCGCTACTGCTTGCGCGCGGTGAGCAGCAGGTTGTAGAAGATCGCCGGCGGCAGCCGCGGTTCGAGCACATGATGGTCGAGCCGTTGCAGCGCCAGGTAGCCGTTGAAGGCGTACTGTCGCCAGAGCATCGGCACGCTGTCCGGATCGGCGCTTGCCTCCAGCGCGCGGTTGAACCACCCGAACCAGTTCGCGACGAGCTCCTCGCCGCGGACCTTCACCTCGGCGAATCCCGCCCGCCGGGCGAACTGGGCGAGCTCACCGGGAGCGAACGCGTGGATGTCGACGAACTGCTCGAGCTCGTGATCTGCCGGGTCCGCCGCGTCGGGGGCCGCGGGCGAGGCTCGCATCAGCCTGCGCCAGACCGGGGCGAGCAGCACCGCCCCTCGCTTGGGCAGCGCCGCCAGCCGGTCGCCGACGCGCGAGGGCTCGCCGGCGAACACGATCCTCCCGCCGGGACGCAGCACGCGATGGAACTCGGAGAACGCCCGCCCGAGGTCCGGGAGGTGGTGCAGGACGGCATGGCCCAGCACCAGGTCGTAGCTCTGGTCGGGGAACGGGAGCGCCTCGGCGTCCGCCCGCAGCATCCTCACGCGCAGCCCGAGCCGCCGCGCATTGGCCCCCAGCGTCGTCACCATTCCCGGCGAGATGTCGGTGCAGGTCGCATCGCGGACGATCTCCGTCTGGAGCAGGTTGAGGCTGAAATAACCGGTCCCGGCGCCGATCTCGAGTGAACGCTCATAGCCGGCGTCGAGCTCGGAACCGAGAAGCTTGCGGAGCTTGCCGATCACCTGCGCCTGGCCGATCTCGCCGAAGTCGATCCCCCACTTGGAGTCGTACCCGGCCGCCGCGACATCGTGATAGCGCGTGTTGACATCCCGTATCTCGTCCGGCGTGCGAAGGGCCACCATGGCGGCGGGCACATTACCCTGTCGCGAGTGCCAGTGAACGCATACGTTCAGCAAAACCAGCCTCCCGGCGTGCCGCCCCTTCAGCTGACCGGCGAGCGCACGCTGCCGGACGTGCCGGCGGAGAACTACTGGTTCAGACGCCATCAGGCCGTGTACGAATGGATCGGTGCGCGGGTCGTCGGGGGGCGCGTGATCGACATGGCGTGCGGGGAGGGTTACGGCTCGGATGTCCTTGCCCGCTCGGCCGCGAGTGTCGTCGGCGTCGATGCCAATCCGGAGGCATACGAGCACGCCCAGCTCCGCTACCGCCGCCGGAACCTGCGCTTCGAGCGTGGGATCGTGGAGCTGCATGGCGACCCGGGCGGCTTCGACGCGGTCGTGTTCTTGCAGACGATCGAGCATGTGCACGATCCCGTCGCTGTGCTCGCGCACCACCGTTCGCTGCTGGCCCCCGGCGGCGTGGCTTACGTCTCGACACCGAACGTGCTCACACTCGCACCCCGCGGCGCCGAGAAGTCCGACAACCCCTGGCACCTGCGGGAGTACCGCGCCTCGGAGTTCGGCGAGCTGTGCCGGACGGTGTTCAGCCAAGTGCAGGTGCTGGGCCTGCTCCATGCGCGCAAGCTGCGCGTCCACGAGGTCGCGCTGAGGCTGGGTTGGGACGCCGTCCACCAGCGTCTACGGATCACGAAGACGTTCTACGACCGCTTCACGCCGGCGATCACGACCAGCGACTTCGCGCTGCGCCCGGAGCGGCTCGACGCGGCGCTCGACTTTCTTGCCGTGTGCCGGGGCTGATGAACCCCGGCGAGCTCGCGATCGTCCTGCATACCCACATCCCCTACGTGGAGGGTGGGGCGGAGTGGCCACGACCGGCGGACGAGCTGAACCCGGAGGGCTTCGGCACCTGGCCGTTCGGCGAGGAATGGCTGTGGGAGGCGATCGCCGGCAGCTACCTGCCACTGCTCGACGTACTCGGCCGCGCCCCGATCACGCTGTCGCTGACCCCGGTGCTGTGCGATCAGCTCGAGGCGCCGGGCGCGATCGCCCGGTGCCTGAAGTTCCTCAACGAGATCCGGCCGGAGTCGCATCGCCTCGATGCCGAGCTCCTGAGGGCCGAGCGGGAGGAGGCGCTCGCCGCGGTGCTCGAGCGCTCGGCGTCGGAGTACGCCGCCGCTGCAGTGCGGCTCGAGCAGCTCGAGCATCAGGGCGGCCTGCTCGCGGCGCTCGGAGCGCACGCGACCTGGACGTCGTCCGCGACGCACGCGGTGCTGCCACTGCTCGCGAGCGATACCGGAGCGGCGCTCCAGGTGCAGACGGGGATCGCGTCGCACCGTCGGCGGTTCGGGGAGTGGGGAGGTGGTTTCTGGCTGCCGGAATGCGCCCACGCTCCGTGGCTCGGTCCGGTGCTCGAGGAGGCGGGCGCGCGCGCCGTGTGCGTCGAGCTCACCGGGCACTTCGGGCTCGGCGATCCTCGTCACCTTCGCCCGCTCGCGACCGAGGATGGTCCGACCTTGTGGCCGATCGACCGACAGATGATCGCGCTCGTATGGGGCGAGGCGGGGTATCCGGCGGGTCGCGCGTATCGCGACCACCACCGGCTGACGCCCCACGATCACCGCGCCTGGAGCAACGACGGGGCGCCCTATGAGCCGAGCCGGGCCGCGACCGCGCTGGCCGCCGATGCGCGCGATTTCGTCGCCCGGGTCAAGCAGCGCGTGAGCGGCGGCGGGGTGTGCGTCTGCGCCCTGGATACCGAGCTGCTCGGTCACTGGTGGTATGAGGGTGTGCGCTGGCTCGAGCAGGTGGTCCTGGAGGCGGCTCGCCAGGACCTGAGACTGACGACGCTCGACGATGCGCTCGGCCGGGTCCAGCCGGTAGCAGCCCCGGCAGAGATGGGGCCGACGAGCTGGGGGGAGGGCGGCGATCTGCGGACCTGGAGCGGCCCCGCGGTCGCCGACCTGGCGTGGCAGGCGCGAACGGCGGAGCTGAGCGTGCTCGCCGCGGGCACCCGGCCGAACGAGCGTGCGCTGCGCGAGCTGCTCGCGCTCCAGGCCAGTGATTGGGCGTTCCTGTGCTCGCGCGGGCTTGCCGGCGAGTATCCGCGCCAGCGGCTGGGGCGGCACGCGGCTACGCTGGCGCTGGCGCTCGCACCCGGGCTCGGCGAGGGCAGCAGCGGCCTCGCGCCGCAACTGCGCAACCTCGCCCCGGAGCTCTACGGCTGGGTCTCGTAGTCCTGGGTTCAGAGCGCTGACGGGCTATGCACTAGCTCCAGCGGAACGTCCGCGGCGTCCGGCGCATCCGGATGATCTTGGCGGGGATGCCCCCGACGACCGCGTTCTCGGGCACGTCGCAGGTCACGACTGCGCTCGTGCCGATCACCGAGTTGTTGCCGACCTTCACGCCACGCAGCACGCACGCGCCGTAGCCGATCCAGACGTTGTGACCGATCTCGACGTCGCGCTTGTAGATCCCCTGCTCGCGAATCGCGCGCTCGACTTCGACCATTCCGTGGTCGAAGTCGATCATCATCACCCGGTCGGCGATGATGCATTCGCGGCCGATCGAAACGTGCTGGTAGGCGGAGATCGTGCATTCCTGGCCCAGTACCGACTTTGCGCCGATCGACACGTGGCCCTCGTGGGCGCGGACCTTGCAGCGGTGTCCGAGCCACGACCAGCGGCCAAGCGTGACGGTCGCATCCCGCCCGATTTCGAACTTGACGCCAGGGCAGACGAAACACAGGCCATCCGTTTTCAGGCGCGATCCCCACCGGAGCTTGAGCCACAGCCAGCGGGCGATCAGCGGCACATAGCCGCGGCGAAGCATGTGGTGCTTGCGGGCGAATCGGAGAAATGTCAAGGGACCGCCGTGCAGCGGTGGCGGCGGTGCACGGACGAACTCCGGGACCGAGACAGGACTCGTGACAGTTGGCACTGACACGGCGGCAATCGTAGTGCGCGCGCCCGGCTTGGCATGATGCTCGCTTCGATGACCGAACCCGAGCTGTCTCTCGCACAACGTCTGCTGGCAGGCGACCGGCGCGCCCTGGCGCGCGCGATCTCGTTGGTCGAAAACGACGATCCCAAGGGATGGGCGCTCGTCCGCGAGGTTTATCCGCACACCGGTCGGGCTTCGATCATCGGCATCACCGGCCCTCCGGGAGCCGGCAAGTCGACCCTGATCGGGGCGTTCACGAAGCTCGAGCGCGAGCGCGAGCGGACCGTCGCGGTGCTGTCGATCGACCCCTCCTCGCCGTTCAGCCACGGCGCCCTGCTCGGCGACCGGATCCGCCTTACCGAACATTTTCTGGATCCAGGTGTGTTCATACGCTCGATGGCGAACCGTGGTGCCCTCGGGGGGCTGAGCGAGGCGGCGCTGCAGGCGGCGCTCCTGATGGACGCGTCCGGCCGTGACCTGGTCGTGCTCGAGACCGTCGGTGTCGGACAGGCCGAGGTCGACGTGATCGACCACGCCGACACGGTCGTGCTGGTGCTGATGCCCGGCTCAGGTGATTCAATCCAGGCACTCAAGGCCGGGATCATGGAGATCCCGGACGTAATCGTGGTCAACAAGGCGGACCACCCGCTCACGGACACAATGGTGAGAGAGATAAGGGGCGTTCTTGCACTCGGCCCGCGTGAGGGGTGGCAGGTGCCGATCGTCCGTACCGAGTCGCTCCGCGGCGAGGGGCTCGTGGAGTTGGCCGAAAAGCTCGCTGAGCACCGCGAGTACATCATCGCGGAGGGCACGCTCTCCGACCGTCGCCGGCGCAACCTGATGAGCGAGGTGCTCGCGATCGCGACGTTCCGTATGCGCCGCGAGCTCGAGGCATCGGTGCGGGAAGATCCGGACGTCAAGGAGTTGCTCGACCGGGTCGTCTCGCGCGAGCTCGACCCAGCCAGCGCCGCGGTGACGATTCTCGAGCGGCGGGCCGATGACTGAGGCGCTGACAGCGCCCGTCGCCGCCGCAGCGCTCGTGATGTGCGTGGCCGGGCTCGCGAAGCTGCGCTCGCCGGCCGTCGCTACCGACGCGCTCGCGGCCGTCGGAGCGCCGGTCGGCGACTGGGCGGTGCGGGTGTTTGCGCTCGGGGAGCTGGCGCTCGGTGGGTGGTGTCTGGTCGCGCCGGCGGTTCCGGGTCTTGCCGCGATGGCCTGCCTGTACCTGGGCTTCGCGGCGCTCGCGCTCGTGCTCGCGCGGAGCCGCACGGCCTGCGGGTGCTTTGGCGATGGCGGCGCCCCTGCCTCGATCGTGCAGTCGGTCGTCAGCTTGGCGCTGGCGCTCGTCTCACTCGCCGCGGTTCTCTGGCCGCCGTCGTCGCTGCTCACCCAGTCTGTGGCGTCCGGGCTGGTGGTCGCGGTCGGCTCCGCCGGGGCGTCGTACGCGATCGTGCTCGCGTACACCCAGCTGCCCCGCGCATGGAGCTCCTGGAGTCCGAGATGAGCCTCGTCGAACGGCTCGCAACATCGGTCGGGTCGCTGCTCGAGCGGCGTCTCTCGCGCCGCGGAGCGCTCGCGCGCGCCGCGGTGGCCGGCTCCGCGTTTGCGGTCGCTCCGGTTAGCTACCTGATCCGGCCGCAGACGGCGTGGGCGGTGATCGGACCGGGCAACTGCTCGGGTAGCGACCTGTGCAACGACGGCTACAGCGCCTTCTGCTGCGAGATCGAGGGGGGCAACAACCGGTGCCCGGCCGGCACGTACATCGCCGGGTGGTGGATGTGCACCCAGTACCTGGGTTCCGGTCTGTGCGCGCCCGAGGGCGTGCGCTACTACCTGGACTGCAACCGGATCCCTGGGACGATCTTCCCGGGGAGCTGCCAGTGCGCCAACGGCGACTGCGGCAAGCGCCGGATCGACTGCAACCACTTCCGCTACGGGCAGTGCAACACGCAGGTCCAGGGAACGACCGAGGTCGTCTGCCGGCTGATGATCTGCGAGAACCCGACCACCTTCGGCGAGCTCGGTTGCAACGGCACCGTGATGGTTGACGACAACACCTGCAGCCACGAGGCCGACTGCCTCCAGGGCGTGACGGTCCAGCTGCCCGGAGGGGGAGGGGCCTGATGGTCGCGGTGGTTTCGGTTGAGACGCTGCTGCTCGTGGTGCTGGTGGTGTTGGTCGCCGGCCTGCTGCGCAGCCATGCGGAGATCCTCCGGCGGCTGGGTCCCGGCGGCGACGTGGGACCCTCGAGTCAGACATCGCCGGACGGCGAGCGTGCTGCCGCCGGTCTTGACGCCGGGGCTCGCGCTGCCGCGGCTCGCGCTGCCGCGGCTCGCGCTGCCGCCGCCCGGGCCGCCGCCGCGCGTGCCGGAGACGACCCGTCCGCCCTGGCTCCCGCGCTGAGCGGCATCACCCCCGCAGGCGATCCGGTGGCGCTTTCGTTCGACGGCGCCTCGTCGATCACGACGCTGCTCGCGTTCCTGACCAGCGGTTGCTCGACCTGTGCGGGATTCTGGGACACGCTGGCCGAGCCCCGGCTGCCGGCCGGAGTGCAGACGGTGATCGTGACCAAGGGCGCCGAACGCGAGCATCCCGCCAAGTTGCGCTCGCTCGCGCCGCCCGGGATCCCGGTCGTGATGTCCTCTCAGGCGTGGGCGGACTATCGGGCGCCCGGCGCGCCGTATTTCGTGCTGGTCGACGGAGTCGTGCTGGGCGAGGGCGTCGCCACCACGTGGCAGGCGCTCGCATCGCTGGTCACCGACGCGATCGCCGAGGAGCCCGCGGTGAGCGACGCTCGCGCGGGGGCCCGGCGTGCAGGTGACATCGACGCGAGGTTCGCCGCCGCCGGCATCGGGCCGGGCGACCCGAGCCTGCGCCCGGGGACGCCCGCGGGAGGTCCGGTATCGGCCCCCTGAGCGAGCTGATCGTCCTCGGCTGCGTGGCCGCGGTCGCGGGCGCGGTCGCCTCGGCGTGGTCGCCCTGAGGCGAGTCGATGCTCGCGAGCATCACCCCACTCGGAGAGCGGGGCAGGCGATCGAGATGGGGGGTTACAGTCAGCGCGTTCCTGATCGGTTCAACCGCCGCCGGCGCAGGCCTCGGCGCGCTCGCCGGCGCGGCCGGGAGCCTCGTGCCCTCCGCGGCCGTAGCGCCGCGCACGCGGCTCGTGGTGCTGGCCGCGGCGCTCGCCGCCGCGATCGTGCTCGACCTCCGTGCGGGACCGGCGCCCGGCCCCCGGCGGCAGGTCAACGAACGCTGGCTGGACGAGCTGCGGGGCTGGGTCTACGGGCTGGGCTTCGGGGCCCAGCTCGGTCTTGGGATCACCACGATCGTCACCAGCGCGGCGACCTACGTCGCGCTGCTCGCCGCTTTCCTGACCGGCGACGCCGGCCGCGGCGCGCTCGTGCTCGGCTGCTTCGGCGCTGTGCGCGGGCTCACCCCGCTGATCACTGTCGGTGTTCGCCAGCCGCGGCAACTGTTCGCGATGCACGTCCGGCTCGAGCGACTGCGGGCGCCGACCGAGCGGGCGGTGGTCGTGGTGCTGTCGGGGATGCTCGCCGTCGCTGCAGGGGCTGCCGTCGGGATCGCCGGGTGATACTGACCGCTCACAAGCTGTCGGTGGCGCTCCCGCGGGGGTGGAGCGGGCGGCTGTTCAGCCGCCAGCCGGGGTCGGTCACGCTCCACGCCGGCAACTTCACCCTCGCGCTGCAGGACGGCGAGTTCGGCGACCGCAGCACGGCCGCGATGCGGCCGGGCGCCGCGTTCATCGCCCTGACGGAGTACCGCCCGGGGGCGGGTCTGAAGCCGGGCGTGGGCCTGTTCGCCCCGCGCCGGGTGCCGCTGCCGCTCGACCCGACCGCCTTCTCGCAGACCGGCCTGGCGCATCCCCGTCCCGGCCAGGTCGGATTGCAGCATTTCTTCACCGGTTCGGGGCGGCCGTTCTGTCTGTATGTGGTGCTCGCGGGCGGCCGCGAGGGGCGCCGCGCCCAGCTCGGCGCGGTCGATCACGTGCTTCGGACTGTCCGGATCGATCCGCGGGGATAGTCGGCGGCTCGGGAAGGAGGTGGAAGGGGGCGAGGTGTCAGCAATCTGACAATTTCGCCTGCATACGGGGACAAACCGGGCGCGCGTGCTGGACCTTGGCTAGATAAGCATGTGGGGCATGCTTATGTAACCAAGGTCGCCCGCGGGCGTGCACTTTGGCCCTGTAAGCATGTCGCTGGAGCCGATGCGGTGGCCGGCCTTCCCACCGGTCCCCCCTCACCATCGCCCACGAGCGCCGAGCGCCGAGCGCCGAGCGCCGAGCGCAGAGCGGTGCGGACGACAACGCCTTCGAGGCGCCGCCACTGGGCCGGCGAGGGGCGCGTCTGCGGCCTCCCGCGGTCAGGGGCCGGACATCCGCGTACCTGGCCGCCGCCGGATGTGAAAAGCTCCCGGCCGTGGGCATGAGCGGCGACATTGACAGGCGGGCGTTCCTGGCCGTCGGGGCTTCGACGGTGCTGTTGGGTCCGGGGGCCAAGCGGCCGCGGGCGCCAGGCCCGCCGGTGGCGCGGACGCTTCACCAGGCGATCCGGGGGCCGGTCATTTATCGCGGAAACGCGGGCTTCGCCGCGGCGGCCCATGTGTATAACGAGCGCTTCGACAATGTCCTGCCGCGGGCGGTGGCCCGGCCCAACAATGCCGGTGACGTGCAGAGCGCGGTCAAGTGGGCGGTGGCGAACGGCGTGCCGATCCGGGCCCGGTCGGGTGGGCACAGCTATGCGGGCTACTCGGTGTTGTCGAACGGACTGGTGATCGACCTGCGCAACATCAACGGGATCTCGGTCAACCGCCGGGCGGGGACGGCGACGATCGGAGCCGGCGCGCAGCTGATCGATGTCTATGCGGCGCTTGGTGCGGAGGGGGCGACGATTCCCGCCGGATCGTGCCCGTCGGTCGGCGTCGCCGGCCACGCGCTCGGGGGCGGGATGGGGCTGGCGGGCCGGAATTTCGGGCTGCTGTGCGACAACATCGTCGCCGCTGAGATTGTGACCGCGGACGGCAAGCTGCAGCAGGTCAGCCAGCGGACCAATCCGGATCTGCTGTGGGGCCTACGGGGTGGTGGGGGTGGAAACTTCGGTGTGGTTACGCAGCTGACCTTCAAGCTGCACAAGATCCCTTCCACGGCGGCGTATTTCTTCGTCAACTTCCCGTGGTCGCAGGTGTCGAACGCGATCGCGGCGTGGATGGCCTGGCAGCCGTTCGCGCGCGACCAGCTGACCTCGATCCTGCACCTCAATGCCGGCGGCGGTACGAACTCGGTCTACGTCACGGGCCAGTACTTCGGGTCCGCGAGCGACCTCGGGGGACTGCTCGGGCCGCTGACCCGGGTGCCCGGCGCGAGCATGTTCACGGGCAATCAGGCCTACGTCCCGTTGCAGCTGCGCTGGGCCGGCTGTCTGACGATCGGCCTGACCGCCTGCCACACGGTCGGGACGCGTTCGGGGGGGACGCTGCCCCGTGAGTACTTCGATGCCGGTTCGGACTACATCACCAAGCAGCCGTCCGCGGCCGGCCGGCAGGCGATGATCAACGCGATCCAGCAGCGGGCCGGTCAGCCGGGTTCGGGCGCGCTCCTGTTCGACTCCTACGGCGGCGCGATCAACCGCGTCAACCCCAGCGCGACTGCGTTCGTGCACCGCAACGCACTGTGCTGCATCCAGTACCTCACCTACAACGGCGGCAGCGGGTGGCTGGGCGCGGCACGGGCGGCGATGCGCCCCTACGTCTCGGGTATGTGCTACCAGAACTACATCCAGTACGGGATCAGTAACTGGCAGAACGCCTACTACGGCTCCAACTACAAACGGCTGCTGGCGCTGCGGCGCAGTGTCGACCCCAAGCACGTCTTCACATTCCCGCAGGCGATCGGCCGCTGAGCTGCACCCACCGGGCGTGAGCGCTGCCGGCGGCCGGGTCTACAGCTGCAGCTGGCCCTGGTATGAGGCCGCGTCGTGCCCGAGGATCCCAACGCACGCCGTGAGGTTGGTCCGTGAGGTGTTGGTGTAGGACGCGCGCACGGTGCTCGCCACGTCGGCCCCCGCAAGAACCTCCGCGGCGGTGATCCGGACCGTGATCCTGAATGGGACCAACTCGCCCCGGCTGTAGATGTGAGTCCCGCAGCGCAGCGGCGAATAGAAGCTGCCGGTGCCGACGTAATAGCCCGGACTGACCTGCCGCAGGATCATGTGGTCGCGGCCACCCGCCCGAGCGCGCACCAGGGCAACCTGCGCGCACGGCCCCGTGGGACACGGCGAGGTGAACGTCCACCGGCGGCTGACGCGCTGGCCGACGTGCTCGCCGAGGACATCGGTCGCGACGGTGACGCGGCCGGCGAGCAGGAACGGCCCCTCGAGCCGGGCGGCGGCGGGCGGCGCCGGCTGGGGCGGCGCGGGGGGCGCCTGGGCGGCCGCCGAGGCAGCGGCGATCAGCGCCCACGCGACGAGCGCCCCGGTCGCGGTGTGACGGCCGCTCACGCGCCGAGCGCCCTTGCGATCACCATCTCCTGGACCTCATCGGTGCCCTCCCCGATCGTAAGGATCTTTGCGTCTCGGTAGAAACGGCAAACCGGATATTCCTCGATGTAACCGTAGCCGCCATGGATCTGGACCGCCACGTCGGCGGCATGGACCGCGAGCCGGCCGCTCTTGAGCTTCGCCTGGGCGGCGGTAAGGGTGAAGTTGCGTCCTCGGTCCTTGAGGAAGGCCGCCTTGTGGACGAGCAGGCGCGTCGCGTCGACCTCCATCGAGAGCTCCGCCAGCTTGGACTGGATCGCCTGGAACTTGGAGATCGGACTGCCGAATGCGCGGCGCTGCTTGGCGTAGGCGAGCGCCTGGTCGAACGCGCCCTGGGCCAGCCCGACCCCCATCGCCGCGACCCCGATCCGGCCGATGTCGAGCACGGTCAGGAACTGGCGCAGTCCGCCTCCTCGCTCGCCGACGAGGTTCTCGGCCGGCACCCGGCAGTCGGTGAACGACAGCGGTCGCGTATCGGAGGCGTTCCAGCCCATCTTCACATACGGCTGACCCTGCTCGTAGCCGGCCGCGCCGTTCTCGACAAGCAGGTTCGAGATCTCGCGAGGCTGGACGGTGGTCGCGCTTCCAGCCTCGCCCGACCGGGAGGCGCCGCCGTTACCCGGCTGACCGGTGAGGGCCGTGATCACCACCAGGGCTGAGATGTCGGTACCGGCATTGGTGATGAACTGCTTTGAGCCGTTGATCACCCATTCGCCGTCCTCGAGCACGGCACGAGTCTGAGTGTTGCCGGCGTCCGACCCGGCCTCGGGCTCGGTCAGCCCGAAGGCGCTGAGCCGCTGGCCGCCGCACAGCTGCGGAAGCCATTCGCGCTTCTGCTGCTCGGAGCCGAATAGGTAAATTGGCTGCGTCCCGAGCGAGGTGTGGGCACAGACCGTGATCGCGATCGAGGAATCGATCCGCGCGAGCTCCTCGACGGCGAGTGCGTAGGCGAGCGAATCACCGCCGCCGCCGCCGTACTCCTCGGGGAACGGGATCCCCATCAGGTCGAGCTCGGCGAGGCGCGCGACGATCTCGTACGGGAAGCGCTTGGTGCGATCGAGCTCGGCGGCGATCGGGGCGATCTCCTGTTCGGCGAACTCGCGCACGGTGTCGCGGAGCAGGCGGTGGTGGTCTGCGAGGTCGAAGTTCATGTGCGCGGATTGTCACAGGCCGTCGCCGGGCGAACGTCAAGGGCGCTCCGAGCCGGTCGATTACCCCGCTTAGCCCTGACTTGGTGCAGGGGGACAGAGGCGGGAGGCACTGATGCCGATCGGCAGGTTCTTGCGCGCCGCGGCCGGGATTGCGACCGCGCTGCTCGCGTTCTCGGCGAACGCGACGGCGGTGCATTACGACCGGCCGATCGGGCTCCAGATTCCCGCCGCCCAGCGCGGGGCGAGGACGGTCCGCGCGAGCGCCCTCAGGGCCACCTACAGCCCTCCGTTGGCGCCTGCCGGACTGCCGATCAGATGGTGCGGAGGCCCACGGCCGGCGGTCGCGCTGCCGCCGCAGGCGACGCCCGTGTTCCAGCTCGTCTACGCCCACCCCGCGGACCAACCCGACCATCTCTGGCGGTTCGCGAACCTGCTCCAAGCCGACGTGTCCTACATCGACCGCTACATCGCGGCCGAATCGGGTCACCTTCAGTACGTGCGGTTCGCGATGGGGACCGAGTGCGGACCCCAGTACGTGTCGCTGATCGACTGGCAGATGCCGCAGCCGCGCGCCGCGTATGTGGACGCCGGCGGCCAGCCCGCATTCGACGCCTTCGACACCGACGCGGCCAACACATTCGGGCGCCCGACGGGCGTCGACACACTGATCTACATCGACGGGCTGGTCAGCAACCGCAGCTTTGCCGGGGACTCGTACGGTGGCATGGCCGAGGGCCTCGAGATCGCGGACTCCTCGCCCGGACCGGGGAACCTCAACAACCAGGGCGCTCAATTCGCGTACCTGTTCGGCCTGGTCGGAGGCAAGCCCACCCCGGGGAAGAGGCACTCGACCCGCCGACCCTGCTGCACGAGGCCTCGCACGCGATCGGCGCCGTCGACGACGACGCCCCGAACTCGACCGGCGCAGAGCACTGCTACATCACGCAGGACGTGATGTGCTACGCGGACGGTGGTCCGATGGGTCACGCCAACGAACTGCGGCCCGTGTGCCCGTATCGCAACGACGTGATGATCGAGGCATACGACTGTGACGGCGAGAACTACTACAACCCGCACCCCGCGCCCGGTAGCTACCTCGCCGGCCACTGGAACCTCGTCAACAGCTGGTTCATGGCGCCGTGCGCCGAGGACGAGATGGCATGCGGCATCTCGCAGCCGGAGATCTCGACGACGGCCAGGCGGATCATCGCAAAGCGCCCCGTGACCCTGACGCTGTCGGCTGTCACGCTCGCGAACGAGAGCGTCAGAGTGACGGCCAGCCTGGCGGGCGCACCCCGGCGGGCGAGCGCCACCGTGTGCCTGAGCTCGATCGCGTTCGCCTCGCTGCCGGCGACGTGCACGAAGACCAGCGCGCGTCGGGCACCGAGGGCCAACTCGGGCATCCTGTTGCCCGCCGACGGCGAGGGCTGGCGGCGAGTCTCGGCGACTGTGCAGCTCCGGG
Organism: uncultured Solirubrobacterales bacterium; assembly: GCA_963769695.1. GTDB lineage: Bacteria > Actinomycetota > Thermoleophilia > Solirubrobacterales > Solirubrobacteraceae > Palsa-465. The sequence goes on from CAVYMX010000009.1 coordinate 879,337, forward strand.
GCCGCCGTTTGAACACCACCGTCCGCACGGCGTTGACGCTGCCGTGATCCCTACGACCCGGCGGTGAGCGAGTTCCCGCGGCAGGTGCGACTGGGCGAGCTGCAGGCGGGCGGCCTGTCCCCGGCGATCATGGCGATCGTCGAGCGAGGCGTGCACGGCCGGCCGGCGCTTGTGCGCGGCCTGCGGGCCGAGGTCGAGCTCGATCTCGGTGCCTCGACCAGCACCAACCGATCTCCGAACACGATTGCTCGGCGGCGTGCCGAGCCCGGTGCGGGCGCGTGGGCGGGCCGCGCTCGGCATGGTCGCGCTCGGGCGGGTGCGCGTGGACGGCCGATTGGCGCTGTTGCGGCGGTTCTTGAACCTGATCCGCGTGTGACCCGGATGTTGAAAGCCCCTGAACGGACCTGCGGTTAACGCGCAGCCGGGGTTCGGCAGAACGCCGAACAAGCGTTCGGTGCAACGCTGACCCGATCGTCGGAGCAACGCGGATGGCGCCAGTCCCGCCAGCTATTAGGGTGCCCTAACGGACCATGGGCGCACACCCAGGTCCGGGACACGGCGGTCTGACCTCAATCACAGGGAAGGAGGGATCTCCGTGGGCTGGCGAATTGGTTGATATTGGATCTGAAGGGGTTTCGTTTGACGGCGGGGCCCCTTCAGCGTTTCTACATCGGACTTCGCCCGGTACATCGGCAGTGGTCCGGTGAAGCTTTAGCACCAGGCGCTGAAGATTCGACACTCGTTGCCGATCACGCTGGGTACCTTGCCCTCCAAAGGCGGATCACCGACTGGAGCATCGGACCTCCGACCGCTGACGGGAGCGGTCACGGCATGTCAGCTCGCCGCCCTAACGGGCGCCGTTGTGGTCGTGGCGCTGACCGCTTCGATCGGCAACTGGGACCCGGTCAAGCTGGCGCTGCTGACAGCCCTGACGGCGTTGAGCGATCTAACCTCGGTCGAGACCGGCGCCCGCAAGCTCCGGGTCTCCGGGAGCTTCCTGGGGATCATGCTCGCGGCGGTGCTGCTTGGCGGAGGTCCCGCCGCGTGCATCGCGGTGCTCGCGGTCTCGATCGGCTCGCTGCGACTGCGCGAGCGTCCAAATGAGTTCCTGCAGAACCTCGTCACGTTCGCCTGGTTCCCGCTGATCGCGGGGCTGTTCTTCCACGCCGTTGTGCACTTGGCGAGCCTGACCCCTCAGGACGCGGGCTACTACCTGCTCGTGTTCATCGCGTTCATGCTCGCGCTGGCGCTCAACTTCGTCGGGATCGCCACATACCAGTGCTATCGCCAGCGAGTCTCGTTTGCCGGCCTCGCGCGCGAGGCCGTGCAGCCCGTACTGGCCGCCGAGCTGTTCTCCGATCTCTTGACGATCGCCGCCGTGTACATCTCGGTGCAGCTCGGCACGATCGGCCTTGCGATGTTCGCGCTGGTGCTGGTGATCTTCCAGTACCTCGTGGGCGAGCTGCTGACCTCCAAGCGACGCAGCGAAGCGCTTCACCGGATGGCGACGACCGATGAGCTCACAGGCCTCGCCAACCGGGAGAGCTTCCGTGTCCGACTCGAACAGCAGATCGAATCGGCGACGCAGGACGGTGAGGGGTTCGCGGTGCTGCTGATGGACCTCGATCGGTTCAAGGAGATCAACGACACCCTCGGTCATCACTACGGGGACGCGCTGTTGCGCGACCTCGGGCCGCGCCTCGCCCGCCACGTTGGCCGCTCCGGACTGGTCGCCCGTCTCGGTGGCGATGAGTTCGTGGTGCTCCCGTCCCGCCGGACCAACGAGACGGAGCCGCTCGAGGAGCTCGCGGCCGAGCTGCTCGGCTGCGTCCAGGAGCCGTTCATCGCCGACGACCTGTCGCTCGAGGTGGCCGCGAGCGTCGGGATCTCACGTTTCCCCCAGGACGGATCCGACGTGAGCACGCTTCTGCGCCGCGCCGATGTGGCGATGTACGCGGCCAAGTCGGCGCACAGCGGGTACAAGCTCTATGACCCCGATCAAGATCCGAACTCGGTGCGGCGCCTGAACGTGCTGAGCGGTGTCCGCAGGGGACTGGATTCGGACGAGATGGCGGTCTACTACCAGCCGATCGTCGATCTGGAACGGCGAGAAGTGCGGGGAGCAGAGGGCCTCGTTCGCTGGCAGCATCCTGAGGCGGGTCTGGTGTTGCCGGGGGTCTTCATACCGCTCGTGGAGCAGACCGAGTTGATCGGACCGCTGACGCGGCACGTGCTCGAGCGTGCGATCGCACAATGCGCCAACTGGCGTCACGGGGGCAGGGATCTGACCGTGGCCGTCAACCTCTCGGTCCGCAACCTGCTCGACGCACGCCTGCCGGCCGACGTCGAGAAGCTGCTCGCCCGCCACTCGCTCGATCCCGCAGCGCTGCATCTCGAGATCACCGAGAGCATGCTCATGTCTGATCCCGACCGGGTGCTCGCAACCGTCAACCGGCTGAGCGCGCTGGGCGTGTCACTGTCGGTCGACGACTTCGGCACCGGGTATTCGTCGCTGGCGAACCTCCGGCGGCTGCCGATCAACCAGCTCAAGATCGACCGCTCGTTCGTAACGCCGATGCTGCGCGACGAGAGCGATCTGATCATCGTCCGCTCAACGATCAACCTCGGACACGACCTCGGTCTCAGAGTGGTCGCCGAGGGGGTCGAGGACGCATCGACGCTCGCCCGTCTCGGCACCCTGGGCTGCGACCTCGTGCAGGGCTTCCATCTGAGCCGCCCGATCGCAGCCGACGCGTTCCTCGACTGGATGCTCCAGTTCGAGCAGCCCGGGGAGATCAACGAGGCCGCTTAGGCGCCGGGGGCCGTCGTACCCGCGATCGCCACGAGCAACCTGACGCCGAACCCGGTGGCGCCCTTGTCGAAGTAGGGCCGGTGGCCGTCGTAACCCGTGCCGGCGATATCGAGGTGCGCCCACGGGACGTCGCCGACAAAGTGGTGCAGGAACTCCGCCGCGGTGATCGGCGAGGCCTCACGCCGTTCGGTCTGGTTCGTGAGCTGCGCGTATCGGCCCTTGACCATGTCCGCGTATCGCTCGTGCAGCGGCAGCCGCCAGACGAGCTCGCCGGTGCTCGAGGCGCATGCCTCCACGGCCGCGGCCCAGCGGTCGTCGTTGGCCATCAACCCCGCGTAGGTGGAACCGAGCGCGACCACGATCCCGCCGGTCAGCGTGGCGACGTCGACCAGGCGCTCGCACCCTTGCCGGCGGGCGTGGACGAGGCAGTCGGCGAGCACCAGGCGGCCCTCGGCGTCGGTGTTGTTCACCTCGATCGTCGTGCCGTCGAGGGCGCGGACGATGTCCCCGGGCTTGACCGAGCTGGCGCTCGGGAGGTTCTCGGTGGCGCCGACCACGCCGAGCACCCGGACCGGGGACTGCAGCGCTGCCAGCGCCGCGATCGCCTCGATCACGGCCGCCCCGCCGACCATGTCGAACTTCATCTCCTGCATCTTGGCGGCCGGCTTGATCGAGATCCCGCCGGAATCGAACGTGACCGCCTTGCCGATCAGACCGACCAGCGGCGCGCCGGCAGACCCGGGACCCTCGTAGCGCAGCTCGATCAAGCGCGCCGCCTGAGCCGAGCCCTGCGCGACAGCGGCGAACGCACCCATTCCGGACGCCCGGATCTGGGCCTCGTCCATGATCGTGACCTGCACCCCCTCAAGCTGCTGCGCGTAGGCGGCGAGCGTCTCGGGGACGAGATCGTTGGCGGGCGTGTTCCCGAGGTCCCGGGCCCGGTTCTGAGCGGCGGCGACCGTTGCTGCGAGCCGGACTGGCTCACCGACGTCGTGATGCGCGCTGATCAGCAGGCGGTCGGGCCCGGTGTCCGCGGCCGGCTTGTAGCGGTCGAACCGGTAGGCGTGCAGCAACGTGCCCTCGACCAGCCCGCCGACGATCGCGTCGGAGACGTGGTGTGGGGCCTCCCAGCAGAGCGTGCCCGACTCCAGCTCGCGAGCGCGACCGTGGGCGGCCGCGCTGCAGGCGCGTGCCGCCTCGGCGTCGAACTGCTCGCGGGCGCCGAGGCCGATCACAATCCACCGGCGCCCGGCGGCGTGCGCGAGCGCGAGGTGCTCGCGCTTGCGCTTGGCCTCGCCGGAATCGAGCAGCGCCGAGAGCGAGGAATCGGGAAGGTCGTGGGCGATGCCCTCGTCCTCAAACACTCCGACCACGATTGTGTCGGCATCGGTCTCGAGCGGGCTGGCGGTGGTCGCATCGACGTTCACGGGGCGGCCACGTTACCAGTGGTCCCCGCAATGCGGGCACCACTACGATTGGAGTCGCAACCCATCCGACTCTGGAGAGCCAGCCGATGCCAAAGACCGTGATTCTGTCTGCTGCCCGCACGCCGATCGGCAAGCTCGGTGGTGGGCTCGCAAGCGTCGACGCGACTGTGCTCGGCGGCACCGCGATCAAGGCTGCGCTAGAGCGTGCCGACGTCGCCCCGGAGCAGGTCGAGCACGTCGTGATGGGGCAGGTGATCCAGGCCGGCCAGGGCCAGATCCCCTCGCGCCAGGCCCAGATCAAGGCCGGCATCCCGAAGGAGGTCTCCTCGGAGACGGTCAACAAGGTGTGCGCGTCCGGGCTGCGCGCGGCCGGGCTGCTCGACACGGCGATCCGCGCGGGCGATCTCGAAGTCGGCGTCGGCGGGGGGATGGAATCGATGTCGGGCGCTCCCTACATGCTCAAGCAGGCGCGGTTCGGCTTCCGGATGGGCGACGCGAAGGCGATCGACGCGATGATCAACGACGGCTTGACCAACCCGTTCTCGCACAAGCACATGGGCCAGGAGGCGGACGAGGTCGCGGCCGAGATCGAGCTCTCCCGTCCCGACATGGACCGCTGGGCGCTTCGCTCGCACGAGCTCGCGATCAAGGCGACCGACGAGGGCCGGCTGCCGGAGGAGATCGTGCCGGTGACGATCAAGGGCAGGAAGGGCGACACGGTGGTCGAGATCGACGAGGCGCCCCGGCGCGAGTCGACGCTCGAGTCGCTCGCCAAGCTGCCCCCGGCGTTCAGCAAGGACGGCTCGCACACGGCCGGCAACACGCCCGGGGTGAACGACGCCGGCGGAGCGCTCGTGGTCGCGAGCGACGAGTGGGCCAGGCGCAACGGCAAGACGGCGCTGGCGACGATCGTCGTCCAAGCACAGGTCGCGGACGACTTCCCCTATCTGGCGCGCACGCCGGCCAAGGCCGCCGCGAAGGCACTGGAGAAGGCGGGTTTGAACGCCGAGGACATCGACCTGTGGGAGATCAACGAGGCGTTCGCGTCGGTGACGCTGAACTCGATCCGGATGCTTGGAATCGATGAGAACCGCGTCAACGTCAACGGGGGCGCGGTCGCGCTCGGGCATCCGATCGGCGCCTCGGGCGCGCGGATCCTCGGAACGCTGGTGTACGAGCTGCGCCGCCGCGGTGGCGGTCTGGGCTGCGCGGCGATCTGCTCGGGCGGAGGCCAGGGCGACGCGGTGATCGTGGAGGTGAATGGCGGCTGAACCAAGCGGCCGCTTTCTTCGACCTGGACCGCACGCTGATGGAAGGCTCCTCGGCCTTCCAGTTCGGTCGTGCGGCCTACCGGGCGGGCTTGCTCGGGCGGCGGCAGCTGCTCGCGGACGGCTGGGCGAACGTCCGCTTCCGGCTGCGCGGGGCGAGCGACGAGGATTCGCACGCGCTGCGCAACCGGATCTCGAAATCGCTCGAGGGGACCCGGGTTCGCGACCTCGAGCGGCTCGGCGCGGACGTGCTGGCGGGCGTGCTGCCGCGCATCTACCCGCAGATGCTCGGGCTCGCGCACCAGCACCAGGACGCGGGACGGCGGGTGTACATCGTCACCGCCGCGGCGCGGGAGCTGGCCGAGATCCTCGCGCAGGTGCTCGTGTTCGACGGCGCGATCGGCTCCCAGTTCTCGGAGATCTCCGACGGCGTCTACACCGGCCGCCCGGCCGGCCGGTTCATCTACGGCCACGACAAAGCGCGGGCGGTTCAGGACCTGGCCGCGCGCGAGGGGCTCGCTCTGGAGCAGTGCTATGCCTACTCCGACTCGCAGTCAGATCTGCCGATGCTGCGTGTCGTCGGCCACCCCGTGGTGGTCAATCCTGATCGGGAGCTCGCGCAGATCGCCCGTCAAGAAGGGTGGGACGTGCTCCGTTTCGACCGTCTGAGCAGGCGGTTGAAGACCGGGGCCGCGCTCGCGGGGGCGGCGGCGGCCGGGGGTCTAGGGACGGTCGCGCTTGCCGCCCGCGCGCGAGCCGGCAGCGACCGGCGCAAGCCGTTCGCGCCGCGATCGCTGCCGTGGGGTTTGTCCAGCGGCCGTGGCTGACCCCGGCGGGCGGCGTGGGCGGGCGGCGTGGGCGGGCGGTGCGCCCGCTAGCGCCCGCGGCTGATTACGAGCCCGACTCTGTAGCCGTGACCGTGCCGGGTCCCGGCCTTGGGCCGGGTGGCGACGACGCGGCCCTTCTTGATCTTCTTCGAGCGCAGCTTCGTGATCCGCCCGACGGTGCAGCCCGCGGTCACCAGGGCCTTCTTGGCCGCCGCGAGCTTCTTGCCGCCGAGCCTCGGCACGATGCACGGGATCGGGGTGTAGGTGACGACGATCGAGGCGGTCTTGACGTTCCCGGCGTCGTTGGTGGCGGTCACGACGATCGTGTTCTTGCCGGTCTGGAGGGTCATCGGGAGGTTGAACAGGCCGTTCGTGCTCAGCGACACCGATCGGCCGTTGACGGTGAACGAGGTGATGCCGACGAGATCGGACGCGGCGCCCTGGAGCGCGATCGCGGGCTGGCGCACGACGGCGCCGTTGCCGGGACGGGTGATGTCGATCGCCGGGATGACGAATCGGTCGGTCTCGAGTTGCTCGAGTGGGGCCAGCCCGGCGTTATCGGCCGCCTGCGTGAACGACCAGTCGTACTCGACCGTCCCACCGGCGGCGACCGAGTCGGTGTAATGCATCACGAACGTCGCCTGGTGGGCCCCCTTGGCGGAGATGAAGTCCGCCTGGACCGGGGGGCGGCTGTAGGTGATCGCGCCGATCGGGTTCGAGGTGCTCGCTCCGGCCGTGGAATCGGGGACGACGACGATCGAGCCGGGACCGGGTGGGAACAGCGTGAACACGTCGGGGGTCGCGTGACTCGCGAACGAGTTCTGGCCGGGGAAGGCGAAGCCGGGCAGCGCCCCCGAGCTCGAACTGCCGACCGATTGCGAGAACAGGCTGTCGATCGTGTGCGGATGGCCGTCGACGCTCGTGAAGCGCTGCGAGATCCTCGCGACCTGTCCGCCCGGGAGCACGGTTGTCGTCTGCTGCACCTCAATCCCCGAGTCGTGCAGCGAGGGGCAGGAGCTTGCGGTCGGGGGGAACCCTCCGGGCGGGTCGCAGATCATCGGGATGTCGGTCTCGTTGATCGTGACCGTGTCGTAGGCGGGGTCGAACGAAGCGGAGTAGGCGAGCGGCTCAAAGCCCGCCTCGCCGGTCAGCCCGCCGCCCTGCTTGGCGAGTGCGCCGATCGCGCCTGGGGCGTAGGCGTTCAAGCCGTCGACCTGGAGGGCCGAGCGCGTCTGCAGCTCGGGCGCGATGCCGCTGCTCTGCGGCAGGCAGGCATCGCCCGAGAAAAGCTCGTAGCTACCGAGCGACAGCGGGTCGGTTGACCATGATGCGAACAGCGGGCACTGACCGAGCGAGTCGAGCTCGTAGGACCATTGCAGGCGGCCCGTGAGGATGTCGTAGCCCCACTGGCTGCCGTTGGTCGAGTAGGAGAACTGGGCGCTGATGCTGATCGCGGGCCCGGCGAACGCCGCCGCCGCGGCATGCGTCGGCGTCGTCCCCGCCGGCACCAGCGCGAGCCGGCAGACGCGCTCGGCGACCGGCGACAGCGAAACGCTCAAAGCGAACGCGCCCGTGGAGACGTTGATCCCGGTGGCGAGCTTGACGAACGAGCTGTCGTTGAGCGAGTAGCAGAGCAGATCGCCGGTCGAGGTCGAGCTCGCGCCCGTGACCGTGCCACGCACCGTGACGCTGCCGGCGCCGCTGTCGCCGTCGTAGAACAGCTCGGTGTCATTGGCCGGCGAGGTGATCGACGAGCCGGTGATCGGGGCGGCGCTCGCCGGAGCAGCGAAGACCAGCGCGGCGAACGCCGCGGCAATGGCGAGACCAATTGTGTGCGAACGGTGACTTCCCCTCACCGCCGACAGCGTATCCGTGCGCCCGGCGCTCAGCAAGCTCATCGTCCTCGGGCAGTCCCCCGATGAGTGACGGTGGCCTCGCCCGCCGGACCGGGCGGTGGGCCCTCCGAGGCCCAAACAAGCGCCCGGAGGGCGCCCTCACTACAATCCCGCCCGCTCGCGATGGCTGCTGCTACTGAGAAGAAGATCCGCGTTGTGGTCGCGAAGCCGGGCCTCGACGGACACGATCGCGGCGCGAAGATCATTGCGCGCGCCCTGCGCGATGCGGGCATGGAGGTCATCTACACCGGCCTGCACCAGACGCCCGAGCAGATCGTCGAGACCGTGATCCAGGAGGACGCCGATGCCGTTGGGCTGTCGATCCTGTCGGGCGCGCATATGACTCTGGTACCGCGGATCATGGAGTTGCTGCGCGAGCAGGGTGTCGAGGACGTGCTGGTCACGGTCGGGGGGACGATCCCAGCCGATGATGTCGAGGAGCTCAAAGCGCTTGGGGTCGCCGAGGTGTTCACGCCCGGGGCCTCGACGCAACAGGCGATCGACTTCATTCGCGGCGCCGTACGCGCCTAGCGGACGATCCCCGGCAAACGCGCCCGTTGGGCGTCGCGTGAGCTCGCGCGCTCGTTACCGATTGACTCGTCAGTCAACGGGTATTATGTGGCCCACTCGAAATAGGAGGCAGTGTTGAAGATTTGCGTCCTGGTCAAAGAGGTTCCGGACGCCGCCGTCGAGAAGCGAATCAATCCCTCGACGGGGCGGATGGACCGGTCAGGGGAGAAGAACCTCAATCCGTATGACACCCACGCGATCGAAGCTGCCATGCAGATTCGCGAAGGCGGGACGGTGGAAGTCGATGAGATCGTCGCGGTGACGATGGGGCCCGAGTCCGCCGTCCGGGCCCTGCACAAGTCGGTCTCGCTGGGCGCCGACCGCTCGGTGCACCTCGTCGACGATGCGCTCGCCGGCTCGGACGTGTCGGCGACCGGGTACGCGCTGGCGAAGGCGCTCCAGTCCGAGCAGCCCGACCTCGTCCTGCTCGGCCAGCAGTCAGACGACGGCGAGTGCTACACGATCGGCGCGGTCGTCGCCGACCACCTGAAGATGCCGTCGCTGACCCAGGTGATCAAGATGGACACCAGTGCAGACGGCACATCGTTGCGCTGCGAGCGCCAGGCGGAGTACGGCTACGACACCGTCGAGGTCGAGATGCCGGCCGTGATCTCGGTCGGCGACGCGATCAACGAGCCCCGCTACCCCTCGCTGAAGGCGATCATGGGCGCGAAGAAGAAGCCACTGCAGACAGTTGGGACGGGGGACGTCGGGATTGACACGTCGCTGGTAGGCGCCGATGGCTCCCGAGTCGAGTGCGGAGAATTCAAGGACCCGCCGGCGAAAGCGGCCGGCCAGATCATCGAGGACGAGGACACGAACGACACGGTCGAGAAGATCGTCGCGTGGCTCGATGAAAGGAAGCTGATCTAGATGGCGGATGTATTGGTGTACGTGCTCCACAACGAGGGCGCGCTCAACAAGAACTCGCTCGGCGCCGTCTCTGAGGGCGCGGCTCGTGCCGCGGAGGTCGGCGGTGCGTGCGATGCCGTCGTCGTCGGCGGCGATGACCTGACCGATGAGCTGCTGACATCGCTCGGGGCGTATGGCGCGCGGAAGGTGTTCCGGGCCCGCGGTCCCGAGGGGCTGGCGCAGCCGGTCGTCGACGTGATGGACAAGGTGATCGGCGAGCACGGCCACTCCTATGCGCTGTTCGGCGGGGGCCTGCTCGGGTTCGAGATCGGCGCCGGACTCGCCGCGCGGCGGCAGGCGGGCGTGACGATGGAGGTCACCGCCGTGCGCGCGGAGGACGGCAAGCTCGTCGCTGAGCGGCCGATCCTGCAGGACTCCAAGATCTCCACGTCTCACTACCGCGGGGACCTCGGGATCATCATCGGGCGGATCAACGCGTTCGAGTCGGTGACGCGCGATGGCGGCTCGGCCACGGTCGAGGACGTCGATGTCGAGTTCTCGCCGTGGTCGACGAAGGCGAAGATGGTGCAGCGCGGCGAGCAGCGTGGTGCTGACGTCGACATCGAGGGCGCGGACATCCTCGTGGCCGGTGGTCGCGGGCTCGGCAAGGCCGAGGGCTTCGAGCTCGCGGAGGCGCTGGCGGCTGCGTTCGGTGGCAACAGCGCGGTTGCCGCGACCCGCGCGGTCGTCGACGCCGGCTGGTACCCCTACGCGGCACAGATCGGCCAGACGGGCAAGACCGTGTCGCCGAAGCTGTATCTGGCGGCCGGAATCTCGGGTGCGATCCAGCACAAGGTCGGGATGCAGTCCTCGGAGAACATCGTCGCGATCAACAAGGACGCGAACGCGCCGATCTTCGAGTTCTCCGACCTCGGGATCGTCGGCGATCTGAACAAGATCCTGCCCAAGCTGACAGAGGCGATCAAGGCAAAGAAGGGCTCGTAGTTCGATGGCCTCGTCTGTGAACGGTCGCGGACCGCACGCCCCGAGCGAGTATCCGCCGCCGGTCGATTCGGTCAAGGAGTTCATCAAGCGGGATCTCGACTCCGAGGACGACCGGATCGACGTCGGCGTCGCGATCGTCGGCGGCGGCACGGCCGGGCTGGCGTGCGCCAATCGGTTGCTGCAGCTGCTGGCCGACGACCCGGACCTGACGGAGAAGCTGGGCGAGGTCCCGGTCGCGGTGATCGAGAAGGCGAAGACGTGCGGCGGTCACAATCTGTCCGGAGCGGTGATGCGGCCGGGGCCGCTGCAGGAGCTGTTCCCGTCGCTGTCTCGCGAGGACTGGCGTCGCGAGCGGTTCGCGTTCGGGGAGGTCACCAAGGAGGCGGTCTACATGCTCCCCAACGGGCGCATGAAGCTGCGGATCCCGCCGCCGCCGCCGTTCAAGAACCACGGCAACGAAGTCGTCTCCGTCTCGGCGCTGGCGCGCTACCAGCAGCGCGAGGCCGAGGAGGCCGGCGCGTACGTGCTGACCGAGACCTCGGCGTCGCAGCTGATCGTGGTCGACGGCCGGGTGGTCGGGGCGCGCTCCGGCGACAAGGGCCGCGGGAAGGACGGCGAGCCGCTCGGAAACTTCGAGCCCGGGACGGACATCAATGCGCGCGTGACCGTGTTGGCGGAGGGTTGTTGGGGCCACCTGACCGGCGCCGCGATCCGCGAGTTCGGCCTCGGCGAGGGGCGCGAGCCCCAGGTCTGGGAGCTCGGGGTCAAAGAGGTCTGGAAGGTGCCAAAGCCGCTTGACCGGATCATCCACACGATCGGGCCCTGGCCGCTGAAGCTGTCGTCGAAGTACGGCCAGATCGGCGGCACGTGGCTGTACCCGATGAAGGACGCCTCCTCGGGGGAGGATCTGGTTTCGATCGGGTTCGTCGTCGATCTCGAGTACGCCGACGCGACGACTTCGGCGCACGATCTGCTGCAGCTGTTCAAGACCCACCCATTGGTGCGGGGGATCTTGGAGGGTGGCGAGCGCGTCGCCTGGGGGGCGAAGGCGCTCCCGGGCGGCGGCTACTGGTCGATGCCCAAGCTGACGATGCCGGGTGCGCTGCTGGTCGGCGACGCCGGCGGGATGGTCGACACGGTTGCGCTGAAGGGCGTGCACCACTGCATCACGTCCGGCAAGCTCGCGGGCGAGGCGATCTACGCATCGCTGAAGCGCGGCACGCCGCTGTCGGCGTACGAAGAGTCAGTCGAGCAATCGGCGATCGGGCGCGAACTCTGGCAGGTCCGCAACACCCGCCAGCCATTCCAGCGCGGGTTCATCGCGGGCGGGCCGCTCGTCAACATGATGATCGCGACGAAGGGTCGATTCCCCGGCGGCCGCTGGGAGTGGCATCGCAACGACGAGCAGCCGTTGTTTCTCGGCGACACCGCCAAGCGGTACCCCAAAGCCGACGGGAAGTACATCTTCGACAAGCTCTCGTCGGTCTACATCTCGGGCAACGCGACCCGCGACGACGCGCCTAACCACATCCGGGTTCGGCGTAACGTACCGCGTGAGATCGCCGAGGGTTGGCGGTGGATGTGCCCGGCCGGCGTGTACGAGATCCCCGACGATGCGCCCGCGGAGGGGCCGGTCGATGTGACCGTCAACTACACCAACTGCGTGCAGTGTGGGGCGATCACGGCCAAGGGTGGGCGGCTGACGCCGCCGGAGGGCGGCGACGGGCCGCTGTACACGATCACCTAGCCGGCTGGGGCCTTCAATCGAGCTCCATGGCCCCGTGGTCGGGGCCCGTCGGCGGCGTGCGTAACCCGACCGCAAACTACGGATGCGGAAACTTCCGGGCACGCGCGTTGTTAACAAGGCATGAAGCGCCATCTACTCACGCTGCTGGTCGCAGTCGCGGCGGTCCCGGTGACGGCCTCGATTGCGTCGGCGCAGACGACACCGCGGGCGCAGCTGCGGGGGTTCCAATGCCAGCGGGCGATCGAGCCGTCGCAGCGGTTGATCACCGTCGAGGCATTGATGCGCCCGGTGCGGGGCACGGTGAAGATGGCGCTGCGGTTCGAGCTCCTGAGCCGGTTGCAGGCCGGGAGCCCGGTGACGGAGGTGGCGGGCCATGACCTCGGCAACTGGGTATCGCCGTCGAACCCGACGCTGGGGCAGCGTCCTGGCGACGTCTGGATTGTCGACCACCCGGTCGTGGGGCTCGATGCTCCGCTCGTCTACCGCTTCCGGATCACGTTCCGCTGGACGGGAGCGCACGGCCGGGTGCTAGGCAGCCTGGTACGAGTAACCGCAACGTGCTTCCAGCCCGAGCTGCGGCCCGACCTGCTGGTGCAGTCGATCACCGTCGAGCCGACGAGCAAGCCGGCGATCAACATGTACGTCGCGCAGATCGCGAATGACGGCGCGACCGGGGCAGGGCCGTTCGAGGTCCTGTTCGCGCCGGGTGGCGGCAATCCGGTCAAGACGCACACCGTGAATCGGCTCGGTCCGCATTCCACGCGCTCGGAGATCTTTCTCGGCCCGGCGTGCTCGATCACGATCGATCCGACCGTGACTGTCGATCCGCTCCATCAGGTCGATGATCTGAACCCCAACAACAACTCGCTGACGGCTACCTGTCCGAGCTCCGGTCCGGCGTAACTGCGCCGCTACACTCTCTTGTAGTTATGAAAACAGGCATTCATCCGGACTACATGGACGCCCACGTGCGGTGCACGTGCGGCAACGAATTCATGACCCGCTCGACCCAGTCTGAGATCCACGTTGAGATCTGCTCCGCGTGCCACCCGTTCTACACGGGCAAGCAGAAGCTGGTTGATACGGGAGGGCGCGTCGAGCGGTTCCAGCGCCGCGTGGCCAAGGGCCGCCGGAACGCGCGGGCCGCGTCGGGCGCTTAAGGAATCGGTCGTGGGCCAGGGCGCTGGGGAGGGGCGCCTGACCGCGTCCCGAGACGCTCCGCTTGGGGGCCAGGCGGTACTCGAGGGCGTGATGATGCGCGGCGTCAGCAGCTGGGCGGTGGCCGTTCGCCGGCCCGCCGAGGAGGCGGCGGATGCAGGGGCGGCTGGAGACGGACCGGATGTGGTTGCGGGCCCGGGGGGCGTGGCTGCCGGGGCGGAGGCTGTCGCTCCCGGGGCGGAGGCTGTGGCTGCGGGGGTGGCGGAGGTCGCCCCGAGTTCGTCGAATGGGGCCGGACCGGGCACGCTCGGCTCAATCGAAGTGCGCTCGTTTCCGCTCGTGTCGTGGACCAGGCGGCGGCGGGTGTACCGCTGGCCGGTTATCCGCGGCGTCGTGGCGCTGGCCGAGTCGCTCGGGATCGGACTGCGGGCCCTGGGCATCTCCGCCAATGCGCAGATGCCCGAGGCCGATCAGGAGATCTCCGGTGGGGCGTGGGCGGGGACGGTGGTGGTCGCGCTGGTGTTCGCGATCGGGCTGTTCTTCGTCGTGCCAGTCGGCCTGACCAGCCTCGTCAAGGACCAGCTCGGATCATCGGTTCTGTTCTGGGCGGTCGAGGGGGTTCTGCGGACGGGGATCTTCCTCGGCTACCTGTTCCTGCTGTCCCGGATCCCGGACCTGCGGCGGGTGTTCGAGTACCACGGCGCCGAGCACAAGGTGATCTCCTGTTACGAGGCGGCTGACGAGCTCACGCCCGAGCGGGCCAAGCTCTACTCACGGCTTCATCCGCGCTGCGGCACCAGCTTCCTGCTGATCGTGATGATCATGGCGATCTTCGTATTCGCCCCGATCGGGCTGCCCGCCTGGTACTGGCTGGTCGCGACCCGCATCCTCGGTGTGCCGCTGATCGCCGGGCTGTCGTTCGAGGTGATCAAATGGGCGGGTCGGAACCGGAGCCGGCGGTGGGTGCAGACGATCATGTACCCCGGGCTCCAGCTCCAGAAGCTGACCACGCGCGAACCCGACCTGGATCAGCTCGCGGTGTCGATCGCGGCCTTGAATGCGGTGCTGGCGGTCGAGACGCCCGGCGAGGCGTCGGCTGCCGACCTGGTTGGGGTCGAGGTGGTGGCTTAGCCCTCCGGGGCGGGTGCTGGGAGCGGGGCCGGAGTTTCGGGCGACGCTCGGGCGGGGCCTGGCGCCTGGCGGCTGGCGGCTGGCGCCGGGGCGCGGGGCGCGCCCTAGTCTCCCGGCGCCTGTCTCATCCCGATGCCGGCGGCGCGCCGACCCCGGGGCCGCCGCGTACCCTGGTGCTCGCGCCGGCCGAGTTGTTCGCCGTATTCGGGTCCATCAGCGGCGCGTTCACCGTCGCCGTGTTCGTGTAGGTGTCGCCGGTGAGACCGTATGTGTAGGAGATCTGCACCGTGGCCTGCTGACCGGCGGCGAGCGTCCCCAGCGAGCAGCTGACGGTTGCCACCGGTTGGGGACCCGTGCACGTGCCCTGGCTCGGCTTGGCCGACCCGAACGTGCCCGTGTCGCCCGTTGTCGGACCAATGCTCGTGTTGATGTCGATGAGCCTGACTGCGGATGAAGGATCCGGGCCGTCGTTCGTGACCGTGACCGCGTAGGTCGTCGGGCCCGTCGTGAATGACGGGCCGGTGTCGGTGACCGTGAGGTCGGCGGACATCGGCTTGGGTGGTGGCTGCTTGGGTGGCGTCAGCGTCACCCGGTAGGGGGCGGGGGAGAGCAGCGAGCGCGGCTCGGGACCGACCGTGTCGAGCGTGTAGTAGGCCGCCGTCCGGCCCCCGGATTGAGTTTCGGTCCGGGCCAGCGCGACCCACTGGGTGCTCGGCGCGAGCAGCGCGTGGTCGGCTCTGACCAGCTCGGCCAGCAGCGCGTGCGCGTCGGCGGTGAACGTCGAGGCCGGGGTACGCGAGAGCGCGAGCTCGCGCGGGCTGGCCCCGGGCAGCGCGAGCAGCAGGCAGGCGCGCGCGGTGCGGCAGCCGCGCGGGTGCGACAGCGGCGTCGTCGTGACCGTGTGCAGCTGAGCCATCACGGCCGTCTGGGCGAGCGCCTGCTTGGTCAGGCTGAGGTCGGCGAATACCGTCGGGAGGCCGAGCTTGCGGCGCTTGACATTCAGTAGCGTCAGGAAGGCGGTCTCGAGCTTGACGGTGGCGATCAGGCCCGCGGGGTGGTGGAGCGGCTTCAGGTGAATGACATGGACCGGCGCCGGCGCCCACGCGATCACCGCGCGGTTGGAGAAGTACGAGGTTTCGTCGGGTGCCGCGAGGTCGGTGGCGACGATCGTCCGGTTGCCGTCGGTGGGACCGGTCGGGTTGGGGTAGTCGACGATGCCCAAGAATTCACCCCCACCGATCTCGAAGTCGTAGGCGAGGTGCTTGCCGTCGGGCGACCAGGACAGCCGGGTCGAGGGACCGTTGCCGATCGTCGTGTAATCGTCGGCGTGGCTGGTGATGAAGATGTTGGAGGCGAAGTAGTCGTCGGTGTAGGGCAGGTCGCCGCTCGTCGTCGCGCGGCCCCAGGCCTGCCACGGGACCGGCCCCGTCTGTGGTCGGGACGGTGACACGGGGTCGGCGGTTGGCCCGTCGTTGAACCGGCGCGCGTACTGCTGGGGGTTCCAGCCCCCGTCGAGCGCCCCGCCGGCGTCGTTGATCGCGCCATCGCCGGTGACCGGGTTGTAGTTCCAGATGCTCGAGTCCATCGGCCAGGCCTCTTGCGTGTTGTTGCCGGTCCCGCACAGCCGCACGCCGGTGCTGTAGTTGGTCACGCAGCTCTGATCGCTGCCGTCGCCGTTCTGTACGACCGAGTTCTCCTCGCCGTCGGAGTAGAGGATGTATCCCGTCGGGCTCGTCGCGTCGACGTCGAAGCCGCTTGAACGCATGCGCCACGCATATTGGGGCGCGAAGCTGAACACCTCGTAGATCTCGTCGAACTGGTTGCCGAAGCCATAACTGGTCGTGAGGTTGGCCGCGATGAAGATGTTGCCGTCGGGACTCCACGACGCCGACTGGATGTGGGTCTCGCCGTTCGGGCCGGTGAACACGCGCATCGGGACGCCGCCTGACTCGGGAACGGCGAACAGGTCGCGGTCGTCGCCGCTCATGAACAGGAGCCGGGGATCCTTGTCGTTCGACCAGGCGCCGGGGCCGGCGATCGACAGCTCGCCGCCTTCCGGGGGCCCGGCCACGAGCACGCGGCGCCCCGTGCCGTCGGGGTTGATCAGCACGATCTGGTTCTGGGCATCCACGTACGCGATCGGGCCGTCCCGCCCCGCGACAGTCGCGTACGCGGGTGCCGGCGCGGCTGCGGCGATCGCGATCGCGATCGCGGCCGTGGCTGTGGCTACGCCGATCGTCACCGAGGCCGTCGAGTTCGCGATCGCCCCGAGTCGATGCTTCGCCCTGCTGAACATTCCAACCCTCCGGTCTCGAGCAACGCGACGGCTGCGTGTTGCCTGTGCGCGAGGTGAAACCTCCGGGCGTCGGAAAACTTACGGCAGCGGCGCCGGTCCTACACTCGACTGGTCATGATCAACGAATTGATCTCCCAGATCCAGGCCCGCTTCGGTGAGCTCCAAGACGAGCTCTCCGATCCCACCGTGATCGGAGATCGTGAGCGGTTTACGGCCGCGAGCAGGGAGTACCGCGAGCTCGAGCCCGCTGCCCGATTGGCGACCGAGTACCGCCGCACGGCGGACGATTACGCCGGCGCGCGCGAGCTGCTGGCGGAGGACGGTGACGATCCCGAGCTGCGCGCGCTGCTCGAGTCCTCACAGGAGCGGATGGAGTCGCTCGAGGAGGAGATCCGCCTATCGATGGTCGAGCGCGACCCCAACGACGACAAGAACGTGATTGTGGAGATCCGTCCCGGCGCGGGCGGGGACGAGGCGGGCCTGTGGGCGGGAGATCTGTACCGAATGCTCACCCGCTATGCGGAACGGCGCGGATTCAAGGTCGAGCCGCTGTCGATCGGCGATGGGACGTACACGTTCGCGGTCAAGGGCGACGGCGCCTACTCGGTGTTCAAGTACGAGGGCGGCACGCACCGCGTCCAGCGCGTGCCCGAGACCGAATCGCAGGGCCGCGTCCACACCTCGACGGCGACCGTCGCGGTGCTGCCCGAGGCTGACGAGGTCGAGGTCGGGGTCGATCCCGGAGATCTGCAGATCGACGTCTACCGGAGCTCCGGTCCCGGCGGGCAGTCAGTCAACACGACCGACTCGGCGGTCCGGATCACCCACAAGCCGAGCGGGATCGTGGTCTCGATGCAGGACGAGAAGTCCCAGCTGCAGAACCGCGAGCGCGCGCTGCGCGTGCTGCGCGCGCGGCTGTACGAGCGGGCGCTCGCCGAGCAGCAGGCCGCGGTTGCGGCGAGCCGCTCGGCCCAAGTCGGGACCGGCGAGCGGGCCGAGAAGATCCGCACCTACAACTACGGTGAGAAACGGGTCAAGGATCACCGGATCAACCTGCTCGTGCACAACCTCGACCAGATCCTGATGGGCGAGCTCGACGAGCTGACCGGGGCGCTCCAGGATGACGAGAAGCGCCGGCGGCTGCAGGAGCGGGCGAGCTGACCGAGGGCCGGCAGGTGGGGTCCACGGCGGGTAGGAGGTCCTTGGTGGAATCCGCAGCGGGTGGGGTCCCCGATGGGAGCTGTGGTCCCGGTGACTGATGCGGCCGTGGACGACGTCGCGGTCCGCGACTTGATCGCGCAAACGACAGCGCGGCTGTCGGAGGCGGGGTGCGACACACCGCGGCTCGACGCGGAGCTGTTGCTCGCCGAGGTGCTCGGCCTCGACCGGGCCGGTCTCATGATCTGCGCAACGAACCGGTTCGGCCCGAGGCGATGGCGCGCTACGAGCAACTGGTCGCGCGCAGGGTGGCCCGGGAGCCGGTCGCCTACATCCTCGGGCTCAAGGAGTTCCGGCGGATCACGCTGGTGGTCGACCGCCGCGTGCTGATCCCGCGCCCGGAGACCGAGTTGCTCGTTGAGGTGGGGTTGACGGTTGACCGTGGATCGCGGGTCCTCGACGTCGGGACGGGGAGCGGGGCGGTGGCACTGTCGCTCAAGGACGAGCGGCCGGATCTCCGCGTGGCCGGAACCGACATCTCGCTCGATGCGCTGGCGGTGGCCCGCGCGAACGCCGAGCGGCTCGGCCTCGAGGTCAGGTTTGCGCACGCGGATCTGCTCGACGACGGTTTATACGACGTGGTCGTGGCCAACCTGCCATACGTTTCGGATGGGGATCCTGAGCTGGCCCCCGAGATCGCCCGCTATGAACCTCCCGGTGCGCTGTACGGCGGCACCGATGGCCTCGACCCAGTGCGCCGCCTCGTGTCCCGTCTCGGCGGGGTCGGCGTGGTGGCGCTCGAGATCGGGCTCGGGCAGGCCGACGCCGCGGCTGGGCTCGTGGCCGGGGCCGGCTTTCGCTCCGTCTCGCGCCTGCGCGATCTCGCCGGGGTCCAACGTGTCATTGTGGGCCGGCGGTGAGGGTGGGATGGCTTCGCGGGATGGCGGCGACGGTGGGCCGGCGGTGAGGGTGGGCCGGCAGTGAGGGTGGGATGGCAACCAACCGCGTCGCAGGCGTTCGAACGCTGCATCGCAGCCGGCGGTCTCGCCGTGTTCCCGGCCGACACGGTTTACGGGGTGGCGTGCGATCCGGCGAACCGGTTCGCGGTCCAGCGCCTCTACCTGCTCAAGCGGCGCCCGCCGGCAAAGCCGGCGGCGGTGATGTTCTTCGACCTCGAGCTCGCGCTGTCCGCGCTCCCGGAGCTCGGTCCGCGGGTGCGGGCGGCGCTCGCCCGGTTACTGCCCGGGCAGGTCGGGGTGCTGGTGCCGAATCCGGCGCGGCGGTTCGCGCTGGCGTGCGGCGAGGATCCCCTGACGCTCGGGCTGCGGGTTCCGGTGGTCGAGCTGCTCGCCGGGGTTCGGGGGCCGGTGCTGCAATCGAGTGCCAACCGCGCCGGGGGTCCGGACCCGCGCCGGCTCGAGCAGGTGCCCGAACTGATCCGGGCGGCGGCCGATCTCGTGCTCGACGGCGGCGAGCTGCCGGGGACGCCCTCGACAATCGTCGATCTCAGACGGTACGGGGAGTCCGGCCAGTGGTCGGTCGTCCGGGAGGGGGCGGTGGCGCGCGAGGAGGTCGCGGCCGCGCTCGAGTAGGCGCGGGCGGGCGCCGCTGGCGGCGCTGATATCTTCGTTGCACCGTGAGCAGCGAGATGCCTTCAGACTTCCTCAACCGGCCCGTTTCCGAGGTCGATCCCGAGATCGCGGAGGTGCTGGCGCTGGAGCTCGAGCGCCAGCAGCGGACGCTTGAGATGATCGCGTCTGAGAACTTCGCGCCACTCTCGGTGCTCGAGTGCCAGGGCTCGGTCCTGAGCAACAAGTACGCCGAGGGCTATCCCGGCAAGCGGTATTACGGCGGTTGCGAGTACGTCGACGTGGCCGAGCAGCTCGCGATCGATCGCGCGCGCTCGCTGTTCGGTGCCGAGCACGCCAACGTCCAGCCGCACTCCGGCGCCCAGGCCAACGCCGCCGTCTACCACGCGCTGCTGACGCCCGGGGACACGCTGATGGGGCTCGAGCTGGCCCATGGGGGCCACCTGACGCATGGGATGAAGATCAACGTGTCCGGCAAGCTGTACAAGATCGCCGCCTACCAGGTCGATCGCGAGACAAGCCGGATCGACATGGACGCCGTCGAGCAAGTCGCGCTCGAGCACCGGCCCAAGGCGATCGTCGCGGGCTGGTCGGCATACCCGCGCCAGCTCGATTTCTCGCGTTTCCGCGAGATTGCGGATGCGGTCGGCGCGTACCTGATCGTTGACATGGCCCACTTCGCCGGATTGGTCGCGACCGGACTTCACCCGAGTCCGATCCCCTACGCGGACGTGGTCACGACCACCACCCACAAGACGCTCGGCGGTGGCCGCGGCGGGATGATCCTGTGCACCGAGGAGCACGCGAAGAAGATCGACTCGGCGGTCTTCCCGGGACAGCAGGGCGGCCCGCTCGAGCACGTGATCGCGGGCAAGGCGGTGGCCCTTCGGATCGCTGCGTCGGACGCCTTCCGGGAGCGTCAGGAGCGCACGCTCGCTGGTGCGCAGGCATTGGCCGTCGAGCTGCTGGCCGCGGGCGGCGGAGTCAACGTGCTGACCGGCGGCACCGACGTGCACCTCGTTCTCTGCGACCTGCGCGAATCCCCGCTGGACGGCAAGCAGGCGGAGGACCGGCTCGCGTCGGTCGGGATCACGGTCAACCGCAACGCGGTGCCGTTCGACCCACGCCCGCCGGCGGTCTCCTCGGGGTTGCGGATCGGGACGCCGGCGCTGGCGACGCGGGGGCTGCAGGTGGAGGACTTCGTCGAGGTCGGCCGTGTGATCGCGGCGGCGTTGCAGCCGGAGGACTTCGAGGGCCGCCGGGCGGAGCTGGCCGACCGGGCGGCGGCGGTCGCCGAGCGCTACCCGCTATACGCGGTACTGGGCGCGGCTGCGGCCGTCTAACCCCGTTTGCCCGTTTGCGCGGGGCTAGTCGGGTGCCGGGTGAGCCGCGGGCCTGGTGGAAGTGCGGCCGCGGGTCCGGTGGAAGTGCGGCCGCGGGTCCGGTGGAAGTGCGGCCGCGGGTCCGGTGGTGTGCGGCCGCGGGTCCGGTGGAAGTGCGGCCGCGGGTCCGGTGGTGTGCGGCAGCGGGCGCTCTGGAGCGACCGCTGCGGGGTGGCTCGCGGCATGAGGCCCGGCCGGCGAGGCCGCAAAACGGGCGGAGCGGGACAAACCTCGCCAGAGGCATGCGGTCGACACGCTGCGAGGCCCTGCGGAGGCCGAAATCCGTCTCGGTGGCATGCATAAAGGCACAAACTCCGCAGCCGCAGCCGACCTTGGTTACATAAGCATGCCCCACATGCTTATGTAGCCAAGGCCCAAAAGCGGCGGTCGATTTGTCCCTTTAAGCAGGTAAATTGTCAGACTGCTGACACTCGGCCGCGGCGCGTCCCTCATTTTCTCAGGCGCCGGGCACACCTGTGCCGGTGGGGGGACGGAGCGGGGCCGGCAGAGGGATCGGCCGGAGCCGGAAGAGGGATCGGCCGCAGCCGGGAGAGGGTCGGGCAGGCCTCGACCAAGAATCGGGCGGCCCCGGACCAGGCACCAGACAGCGGCAGGATTGCCCGGCTGCTCGGACGACCGTGCGCGCCTGCGCGAAGGGGCCGGGGGCGCCGGCTGAGACCCCCCTGACCCAACTGGTCCTCGTGGGCTGCCATCCTACGGCCAAACCATGCGCTACTGGGATGCGGTGTTCGCCTTTCTCGTCGCGATGGTCGTGGCCACGGCCCTGACGCCCCTGGCGGCACGGCTGGCGCGGCGGGTCGGAGCAGTGGTGATGCCGAGTGATCGTGGCTTGGCCGAGCGGCCGACGCCCGCCCTGGGCGGACTGGCGATTCTCGCCGGCGCGCTGGTGGCGGCCTGGATCTGGCTTCCGGACACGATCAAGCTCGCTCACGCCCCCCACACGCCGCCCGGCTCGGGCGGCACCGTCCACACGTGGACGATCCTGGCCGGCGCGTGCTCGATCGCGATCGTCGGTGCGATCGACGATGCGCGGGACCTGCCTCCGCTGGCGAAGCTGCTGGGGCAGATCGCCGCGGCGGTGATCGTGGTCGAGGGCGGGGCGGTGGTCAACGACGTGACGCTGCCGTTCATCGGTGCGCTGCAGTTTCCGAACGAGGGCGGCTTTCTGAGCGTGCTGTGGCTGGTGGCGTTGATGAACGTGGTCAACTTCTCCGACGGTGTCGACGGGCTTGCGGCCGGTTTGTGCACGATCGACGGGGTGGCGTTCTCGATCATCGCGTTCGATCTCGGCGTCAGCGGGGCGGGGGTGCTGGCGGCGCTGACCGCCGGGGCGGCGCTCGGATTCCTGTTCCACAACCTGTATCCGGCGAAGGTGTTCATGGGCGATTCGGGGGCTAACCTGCTCGGCTACCTGCTCGGTGTGGTCGCGGTCGTGGGCTCGATCAAGACGCCCGCGGTGGTTGCACTGATCGTGCCGCTGCTGATCCTCGCCGTGCCGTTCCTCGACACCGGCTTCGTGGTCGCCAAGCGGCTGAAATATCGACGCAAGCCGTGGTCGGCCGACGCCACCCACTTCCACCATCGGCTCGCGAACCTGGGCTACAGCCAGCGCAAGACGGTCGCGTTCCTCCACGGCTGGACGCTGCTGCTGGCCGGGGTCGCGATCGCGCTGCGGTTCGTCCCCTACCACAGCGGCGGCCACTTCCACCTGGGCTGGCTGCTGGTGATGGTCGCGGTCGGGTTGATCGCGGTGGCCGCGAGCATCTACCTCGTGTACGTGCTGGAGATCTTCAAGTTCCGCGGCCTGCGCACGCGCGAGCTGCGGACCGTGGACCCGGACACGAGCGAGCACGAGATCGACGAGGCGGTGCGGCGTGACGTCGAGACCGGCGAGTTCGAGCGCGTGGGATAGTGCCCGCCGTGGAGAAGGCCAACCTCGAACGGCTGCAATCGTTCATCACGCTCGACGGCTCCTCGATTCGCGAGCTGGCGGGACCCGCCTGGACCCCGGCTCGCCAGCAGAGCCTCGCCGAGGCGACGGTTCCGCCCGGAGGCGAGACGGCGGAGCACTACCACCCCCAGACCGAAGAGCTCTATTACTTCGTCGCCGGATCGGGCCGGATGCGGCTCGGTGACGCCGAGGGGGATGTGCAGACCGGCGACTGTGTCGTGATCGCGCCCGGGACGGTCCACAAGCTGTGGAATCCCGGAGCCGAGCCGCTGGTGCTGCTGTGCTGCTGTGCGCCGCCTTATGCGGACGAGGACACAGTCATGACCGGGGGCTGAGCCGCCTGAGTCGCTTCACCAAGACCGAGCGCTTGATATTCGGAGGCGTTGCGCTCGCGACCGTGCTCGCAGGGATCCTCCGGTACGCCGGCGGCACCTCGGAGGTGGTCGCGTTCGTGGCTGCGGCGGTCGCGCTCGCGGGCCTCGCCTGGATGGTGTCGTTCGCGACCGAGCAGGTCGGGATGCGGCTTGGCGTCGCCGTCACCGGCGTATTGCAGTCGACGCTCGGCAACCTGCCGGAATTCTTCGTCGTGCTGTTTGCGCTCGAGGCCGGAGAGCGGATCGTGGCCGAGACCGCGATTCTCGGCTCGATCCTCGTCAACGCCCTGCTGGTGCTCGGGATGGTGATCGTCGCCGGGTCCAGGCGCGCGAAAGACGGCGTGATGCGCTTCAGCCCGCGACTTCCGAACGACACCGCCACGCTCCTGCTGGTGGCCACGTTCATCATCCTGCTGGTCGGTCTGACGAGCGCCTCGCACGACGCCGCCAGCTACCACACGCAGACGATCTCGATCGTCAGCGCCGTGGCGATCCTGCTCGTTTACGCGGCGTGGATGCTGCAGTACCTACGCTCAAACGAGCCACCCCCGCCGGAGTCCGGACGGCGCCTGCTGCCGGCGAGAACCGGCATCGGGATGCTGGTCATCGCCGCGGCGGCGTCGGCGTTTGTCTCCGACTGGTTCGTGCACGCGTTGCAGCCGACGATCAACACGCTCGGGATCTCCCAGGCCTTCGCCGGGCTCGTGATCGTCGCGATCGCCGGCAACGGGGTCGAGCACGTGAGCGGGGTCGTGCTGGCGGCAAAGGGCCGCGCGGAACTGGCGATCGCGGTCGTGAAGAACTCGGTCGGACAGATCGCCGCGTTCCTGTACCCGCTGATGATCCTCGTCTCACTGCTGACCCCGACGACGCTGACGTTCAGGCTTGCTCCCGTATACATCGGGGCGCTGTTCGGCACCGCCGTGATCATCTGGCAGATCACCGGCGACGGGGAAGCGACCGCGTTCGAGGGGATCGCGCTGATCGCCACGTTCGTGATCCTCGCGACAGTCGCCGGGTTCGAGAACTAGTTCGCCGGGTTCGAGAACTAGTGGATGCCGTTCGGGTGCGCGCATGCGCGCACCCGCAGCGGCGCGCATGCGCGCCGCTGGCTCGGGGCGCATGCGCCCCGAGCTTCTTGCTATTCTGACGTTAACGTAAGAATCAGTTTCCGAGAAAGAGGCAGGGCTTGACCACGGCAATCCAGACCCCACCACCTACGACTCGACCCCGGCGGATCGGGGTCCACGCCGAACATGACTCGTACAAGTGGTGGGCCTTGTCGTGCACGAGCCTGGGGATGCTGCTCGCCACGATCAACTCCGGGACGCTGATCATCGCGCTCCCGGATCTCGAGCGGAGCCTGCACACGAGCCTGCTCGAATTGGTGTGGGTGATCCTCGTCTACATGATCGCCTCTACGGTTCTGGTGCTGAGCGCCGGGCGGCTGTCGGATCAGTTCGGCCGCAAGCGGGCCTACATCGTCGGCTTCCTGCTGTTCGCGCTCGCCTCGCTGGGGGCTGGATTCGCGGCCAGCGGTACGCAGCTGATCCTGTGGCGGATCCTGCAGGGGATCGGCGGGTCGTTCCTGTTCGCTAACTCGGCGGCGATCGTCACCGACGCGTTCCCGCGCGAGCAGTTGGGCCTGGCGATGGGCACCAACCAGATGGTCGGGGCCGTCGGCCTCGTGATCGGGCCGGTGCTCGGCGGCGCGCTGGTGGCGATCGCCTGGCCGTGGGTGTTCTGGTTCAACGTCCCACTCGCCATCGCGGGCAGCGTCTGGGCGGGCCTGGTGCTGCACGAGCCCCGCGGTCGCTCCGAGGACACCAGCTTCGACTTCTTGGGGACGATCACGTTCCTGGTCGGCCTGACCGGGCTTGTGCTCGGGATCTCCAAGGGCGGAATCTCGGGCTGGAACTCCCCCGTCGTGATCGGCGGCCTGATCGCGGCAGCTGTGCTGATGCCGCTATTCGTCGTGATCGAGCGCCACCAGCGCTCGCCGATGCTCGATCTCTCGATCTTCTCCAACCGGCTGTTCTCCGCCGCCGCCGCCGCGTCGTTCATCAACGGCCTCGCGCGGTTCGCGTTGATGTTCCTGTTCGTGTTCTACTTCCAGGGCGTTCAGGGCGATTCGCCGATCCTTGCCGGGATCAAGCTCGCGCCGCTGGCGATCGGGATGCTGATCTCCTCGCCGCTCGCGGGGATCTGGGCCGACCGCCGCGGATCGCGCGGGATGGCGGTCGCCGGGATGCTCGTGACCGCCGCTGGGTTGGCGATGATGACGACGCTCGGCCGCGACACCCCATACATCGCGGGCGGCGCGTACATGTTCATCGTCGGCCTCGGATCGGGGATGTTCAACTCGCCCAACACCGCTGCGATGATGGGCACGGTCGCCCCCAACCGGCGTGGCATCGCCGCCGCGGCGCGCCTGTTGCTCCAGAACAGCGGGGCGGTGATCTCGATCGCGTTCGTGCTCGCCGTCGTCACCTCATCGGTACCGAAGACTGTCCTGTTCAGCGTCTTCTCGGGGCTCGCAAACCACATCTCGACCTCCGAGCTCGATCCGTTCATCAGCAACATGCACACAGCCCTGTGGTGCCTGTCCGCGGTCTCTGTGCTTGGCGCTTTCGTCGCCGCGGCGCGGCCGCGACACGTCGAAGCGCCGTCCTCCGAACGGACGCTGGAGGTGGCGGTTTCGTGAGCGCTACCGCCGACAAGCTCCGGATCGGCGAGGTCGCCGAGCTGACCGGGACGACGCCACGGACGATCCGCTATTACGAGGAGATCGGCCTGCTGCCGGGGGCGAGCGACCGCGAGCAGGGCAAGCACCGCTGTTACACGCAGTCCGATGTCGAGCGGATCAACGAGATCGTGAGGATGCGCGATCTGCTCGGGTTGACGCTCGAGCAGCTCTCAGAGCTGCTCGAGGCGCAGTTCGCCCGCGCCGAGCTCAAGCGCGAGTACCAACGCACCGAGGAACCGACCGCTCGCCGGCGGATCCTCGAGCAATCGCTGGGGCACATCGAGAGGCAGCTGGAGTTGGTGCGCGCCCGCCGCCGCGAGCTCGACAAGCTCGAGTCAGAGCTCGCCGACAAGCGCAAGCTCGTCAAGCAGCGGCTGGCAGACTTGGATCGGTGAACACCACGACCGACACGCCGGCGATGACCGCCGGCGTCGACCGCCGCGCGATGGCGACCCTGTCGGCCGGCCATCTGTTCACCGACATCGCGCAGGGCTCGATCCCCGCGCTGCTCCCGTTCCTGATCGTCCGCGGGAATCTGAATTATGCCGCGGCCTCGGCCCTGATTCTCGCCGCCACGATCTCGAGCTCGATCGTCCAGCCGCTGTTCGGGCACGTGTCCGACCGCCTGTCGCTGCCGTGGCTGATGCCGCTCGGACCGGCGCTCGGCGGATTGGGCGTGGCGCTGGTGGGATTCGCGCCGACGTACGCGCTGACGTTCGCTGCGATCGTGCTGAGTGGGCTCGGCGTGGCGGCGTTTCACCCCGAGGGCTCGCGGTTTGCCAACTACGCCTCGGGGGCGCGCCGGGCGAGCGGGATGAGCCTGTTCAGCGTCGGCGGCAACGTCGGTTTCGCGCTCGGACCGGTGCTGATCACGCCGCTGGTGCTCGCCTTCGGCCTCCACGGCACCGCATTCGTGCTGATCCCCACCTCGCTGATGGCGGTGGTGTTGTGCCTTGAGCTCCCGCGCCTGAAGGCGTTCCGCACCGACGTCGTCTCCGGCCGGGTGCAGTCGAGCGATCAGCACGAGGCCTGGGGGCCGTTCACGGTCCTGGCCGGCGTGATCGCGCTCCGGTCGTTCGTGTACTTCGGGCTCGTCACGTTCATCCCGCTCTACTACATCAACGTGCTCCACGCGAGCAAGGCGCTCGGCAACGCCGCCCTGGCGGCGATGCTCCTCGGCGGCGCCGGGGGCACGCTGATCGGCGGTCCGCTCGCGGACCGCTTCGGCCGCCGCGCCGTGCTCGTCGGCTCGATGCTCGCGCTGCCGCCGCTGATCGCCGGCTTCCTGCTCTCGGGTCCGGGGCTGGCGGTCGTGTTCGCCGCGCTTGCGGGCGCGGTGACGATCGCGACGTTCGCGGTCACGATCGTGATGGGTCAGGAGTACCTGCCGGGGCGGCTCGGAATCGCCGCGGGGGTCACGATCGGGCTCTCGATCGGCCTCGGCGGCGTCGGCGCGCCGTTGCTCGGACTGGTCGCCGACGCCCATGGCCTGAAGGCGGTCTTCGAGCTGATCTGCGGCCTGCCGCTGCTCGCGCTGGTGCTCGTCCTCGCACTCCCGCGGCACCGTGCGAGCCCGACCCCCGGACGCTTGACGCGATCGCCACAAATTGGGATAGTCGCGGCGCGGGGAAGCGTCCATAGTGTGGGGACACCGGGTCATATGGGCAGCGCAACGGGGCAGTCAGCCTCGGTTGAGGGTGTGCTCGCGGCGAGGCCGCCGGGTGGCAATGGCGGTCGGATTTCTGCTCCTCGCACTGGCCCTCCACCCGGCCGTGGCGCCGGCGCAGTTCCAGGGCAACAACCTCACCGGGACTGAGGGCCGGTCGATCGGGTCGCCGTCGAACCCGGTCGAGCTCGGGGTGACGGATTTCAACCCGTCGAGCGGCGTGATCGATTGGGGCGACGGGACATCGAGCACCTGCGCGATCAATCCGGGCTTCAACCCGCCATATCCGCCCTGTTACTGGTATCAGGTCAACGAATTCGGCGGCCCGATCTACGGCTACCACACCTACACCGAGCAGGACCGGATCGACAATCGAAACGGGCGGGAGGTCCCGTACGGATACACGATCAACTGGTACGACGACGTAGGAGCATCGGACGGCGATTTCACCGGTACCGCGACGATCGCCGACGCCCCGCTGACGCTCTCGGAGGCGAACTCGAACGCGCTGGTCGGGGTGGCGGCACCGGTCACAGTCGCCCGGTTCACGGACGCCGATCCGAACGCGAGCGCCCGCGACTACACGGCGAACATCACCTGGGGCGACGGCACCGCGACCGATTCGAACGCGACCATCAGCCCGGCCGGGAAGGGGTTCATTGTCCAGGGGAGCCACGCGTACGCATCCCCCGGGCCCTACACCGTGCAGGTGAACGTGTGGGACACGCTGTCGGGAACGCTCGACGATGGCCAGCTGCGGGTCGGTACCGGGCAGAACACGATTTACAGCACGGTCACGGCCTCGAGCAGCGGCGCGCTCAACCTCTCTCCCCAGGAAGGGGTGTCGTTCTCCGGCCTGGTCGCTCAGTTCTGCAGCCCTCCCGGCAGTCCGCCGACGAGCGCGACGATCGAGTGGGGCGACGCCAGCCCACCTGACTCGAGCGCGACGCTTCAGGCGGTCACGCAGGGGAGCGCCACCTGCTACCAGGTGACCGGGAGGCACACGTACGCCGAGGAGAGCGTCAGCCCCCTGACGAGCACCGTGACCCTGAACACGGGGCCGAGCGTCACCGGCGACGCGACGGTCTCCGACGCCCCCTTGACCGCTTCGATCGACCAGGGCACGCTGTCGGGCTCGAGCCTCGAGCTCCCGAGCTCGACGATCGCGCGCGCCTCCGACGCCAACACGGTCGCGCCGGCGTGCGACTCCGGCGGCGCCTGCGACCTCACGGCGCAGATCGACTGGGGTGACGGGAGCGCGGCGCAGCCCGGAGCCATCGCCCCCGACCCGGCGGGCGGTCTGGACGTGATCGGCGGGTCGCACACCTATCCGGGTCCGGGGTCCTACACGATCGCGGTCAGCGTCACCGACAAAGGCGGTGCGACGGTGCAAACCCAGGGGACCTACACCGTCAAGCCGCCGCCCCCGGTACGCGCCGGATGCACGAGCCCCGTTCCCCCGGTCGGCGCCACCCAGGGCCTGTACGGCCAGCGGCTGGCCTCCGGCACGCAGCCCAACTGGGGGATCTCCTCCGACGACCGGGTGCTGCGGTTCGGGAACATGGTGCTGTGCGCGGTCGACGCGCCGTGGACCTATGACGGGGGCTCGCCGTCGTCCCTGTTCACCGGGTTGCAGACCACCTCGTTCCATATTGCCGGCGATCCCTCCGGCGGCGGCGTGTTCCACACCAGCGGCCGGGTGAGCGTCAACGGCTTGCAGCTCGAGCCGAACAACGGGTCGCCGGCACCGTTCACCGTCGATACCTCGGCGGGCACGATCAGCGGCCCGCTCGAGAACGTGTTCCTGTCCGAGGAGGCGTTCAACAACTACCCGCAGCAGGTGGGCCAGCTCGGCCAGGCGGACCTGACCCACAACCCATGGGTGCTGAACGGCACGACGCTCGGCTACCTGCCCAGCGGCTACGACGCCGATGGGCTCACGCTGTCGGGCCCGGTCCAGATCGGCGTCCCGGGACTCGGGACGAGCACGGCAAGCACGAATGTCCAACTCCCGAACGTCTTCTCGCTGCAGGCGTACTCCGGCGGCCCGCCGACCTCGGCGATCACGTTTGCCGACGAGTACCCGGGGCTCGTCCCGGCTCCGGCACGCGACCACCCGAGCGGCGAGCATGCGACCGCGCGCGCCGGACCGCTCGCGCACATCACCGGCGACGACTGCACCTACCCGGCGCCGACCGCCCCGATCCACATGGAGGTCCCCGACCTGTATCTCGGTGGAATCGAGATGCACTGCGCGTACCTCGAGTACGACCCGAGCAACGGGACCGCCGACGGCGGCGGGGGATTCGGGATCGGACCGGTGTACGTGAACGGCTTCTTCGGGCTGAAGAACAACCAGTTCGATCACGCCGGCGGCAGCGTCAAGGGGCTCAACGCGCCGGTGTTCCCGGGTGTGACGCTGAACAGCATCAGCTTCTCGATGTTCATGAACCCGACGCGGTTCCACGCCCAGGCCGGGCTCCAGATCGGCGAGGGACTGGCGAACCTCACCGGCGGTGCGCTGACGGTGTTCGCGACCGGCGACCACGCGTACTTCTACAACCAGGACAAGCCGATCACGGGTCAGGACGACCTTCCGGACACGGACGGCATCCTCGACACGCAGCCGTTCACCAGCTTCACGATCGGCGCCGGCGGCTCGTTCGACCCGCTCGGGCTGCCAATCCAGATCAAGGGGTACGCGCTGTTCGAGTTCCCCACCTACATCGAGTTCGGTGGCGGCTTGTACCTGAGCGTGCTCGGAGGCTCGGTGACGGTCAACGCGAACGTCCAGGCGCAGTTCTGGCTGAGCGACCACGACTTCAACATCCAGGGCAACGCGACCGTGTGCGTTCCCGTGCTCGGCTGCAACGGCGCGAGCGGAGTCGTCTCGAGCAAGGGCGCGGTCGGTTGTTGGGATCAGAGCCTGCTGGTCACGAGCATCAGCGTCGGTGGCGGCTACATCTACGGCGACAGTGGACCGTCGATCTACATCGGCGGCTGCACCGACAACTTCGGCAAGTACACGGTCTCGAGCGCGGCCGACATCGCGGCTGCGACCGGGGCGCGCACGTACGTGCTGCCGAAGGACCTGCCCGGCGCGATGCTCGAGCTACACGGCAGCGACGATTCGCCCGCGTTCACGATCACCGGGCCGGGTGGCGCCAGCGCCACGACGGGCGCCGACGACAAGGTCGCGGGAACGCCGCAGATCGTGCTGCTGCGCTCGCAGCGATTCGACACGACCTGGATCGGGCTCGCGCATCCGGCAGGCGGCCGCTGGACGATCATGCCGCTGCCGGGCTCGGCGCCGATCACCTCGGTCTCGATCGCGCACGGGATGGCGCCCGCCTCGGTTCACGGCTACCTGACCGGGCGCGGGTACGCCCGCACGCTGCATTACCGGATCCGCCCACGGCCCGGGCAGACGGTCCAGTTCGTCGAGAGCGGCCACGGCGCCGCGCAGAGCCTTGGCACCACCAGCGCCGCCCGCGGCGCGCTGCGGTTCATACCGGCAATCGGCCCCGCCGGCCGTCGTCAGATCCTGGCGTTTGTGGCCATCGGCGGGGTTCCGGGCAAGCGGATGGTGGTCACGAGCTACCAGGCGCCCGGCCCGCCGCAGGCGCAGCGACCGCCGCACCTGCGGCTCGCGCGGCGCGGCTCGCAGCTCGAGATCGGCTGGGGCTCCGGCGCCTTCACGACCGGCTACCAGCTCGTCGTGGTGGCGACTGACGGCCGTCGGCTGCTGGTGCACCGGCCCGCCCGCGCCCGCGGCGCGAGCATCGGCGGCTTCGCCTTTAGCGGCGCCGCGGTCAAGGTCCGGGGTGTCGGACCGGACGGCAACACGGGACCCTTCGCGCAGGGGCGGATCGCGCCGCTGGCGCAGCCGGCCAGGATCGAGAGGCTGACGATCAAGCGGAAGCGGAACCAGATCCAGATCAGCTGGGCTGCCGCCGCCCGCGCGCTCGCCTACCGGGTGCTGCTGAAGCCAACCGGTCAGACCAAGACGCTCGAGCTCGTGACGGCGCACCGCAGCATCAGCTTCGGCGTTCAGAGCGGGTCGCGGATCGGCCTCCAGGTCACTGTCGAGGGACAGGGCGCGCTTGACCGGCTCGGGGCCAAGGCGACCGCCACGCTCCCGCCCCCACCGAAGCCGAAGGCCAAGCCGAAGGCCAAGCCGAAGGCCAAGCCGAAGCCCAAGGCCTGACCCCGACACAGCCCTCAGAAGCTGGGCGAGCCGGCGACTCCGCGGACCTGGACGCTACCCAGACGCCATTTTCGTGTTCCCGGCGCTACCCTTGAGTGCCTCGTCGACCTCCCGTCGGCGGCTTCAATCTGCGGCGTACTTCCAGGTCGGCTCGCCGCCGCGCCGGTACCTTGCGGCCCTCCGAACACTCGTGCTCAGCTTGAACAGCTCCCCTCGCCACCCTCACGGATCGCCGTTGTCACTGGGCGTCGCCGCGGCGCCCGCGCCGGTTCTGCTGCGCTACTTCGATGTCGCGCTGCTCGTGGTCGCGGCTCCGATTATGCTGCTGATCGGGGTTCCCGCGGCCGGGTATGGCTTCGCCGCGGGCGCCTGGATCGCGTTCCGGGCGCTGGGCGTGGCGGTCGAGCACGTCGCAACCGTGACCCGCGACCCGCGCGTCGAGGTCAGTCTGAGGCTCGGCTACATGCTCGGTCGGCTGTTCGCGCTCGCGATCGTGATCATCGTGCTGCGCCAAGACGGTGGTCGCGACGATGGCTTGACAGCCCTGCTGGTGATCGTGATCGCCTTCACGGTCCAGCTGGCCACCTCCGCGATGACGCGCGGAACCAGAGCGTCGCGATGAGCCGAACCCGGAAGGTCCTGCTTGGCATCGGCGCGTTCTATGTGCTCGGGTTCGTGCTGCTGCTGCTGATCTACGGCTTCAGTCAGCACAAGAACAACTCCTACCAGGTCCAGAACGAGTTCAAGCTCATCAACTGGGTCAGCCTGGGGCTGTTCAGCATCAACAGGGCCGTCTTGTACCTGTTCCTGGCGACGATCCTGACGATCATCACGATGGTCTGGATCTCCGGCCGCATGCACGCCCGGCCGAACCGCGTGCAAACCGGGGTCGAGGTGATGTTCACGTTGATGCGCGACAACATCACGCGCGGGAACATGCCCGACTCGATGGCCGCCAAGTGGTTCCCGTTCCTCGGAACCCTGTTCCTGTTCATCTGGTTCTGCAACCTGGTCGGTTACATCCCGCTGCCGACCAACTCGCAGGAGAAGTTCAACCTGTTCGGGGCCCACATTCCGTCGTTCGCGCTCTACGCCGCAACCGCCAATATCTCGGTCCCGTTCGCGCTGGCGCTGGTCGTATTCATCTCGTTCAACGTGGTCGGGGTCCGGGCGCAGGGTCCGATCGGCTACCTCAAGAGTCTGATCCCGGCCGGCGTCCACGGACCGATTTTGTTGCTGCTCGTGCCGGTTGAGTTCCTCTCGACGCTGATGCGGCTGCTCTCGCTCACGATCCGGTTGTTCGCGAACATCCTCGCCGGTCACCTGATCATCCTGTTCATGGCCGGGGGCCTGGCCGTCGTGCTCGGCATCCAGGCACTCGGCTGGTTCACGCTGCCGGCGGCGATCATCGTCTACCTGTTCGAGTTGGGCCTGGTGGCGACCCTCCAGGCGTTCATCTTCGCGACCCTTTCCGCCATCTACATCAGTGGCGCTGTTACCCATCATTAATCGATAGAAGGAGCTTCGCAAAGTGCTTACACATATCGTCTCTTTCGCGGCGTCATCCGGCGTGGGGGCGGGGCTCGGGATCGGGATCGGTGGCGGTCTGGGCGCCGTCGGCGCCGGTGTCGGCATCGGGATCATCTTCGGCAAGGTGATCGAAGCCGTCACCCGCCAGCCGGAGATGCGCGATGAGATCACCAGCATCCAGTGGCTCGGGTTCGCGTTGACCGAAGCCGTCTTCTTCTACGGCCTCGTCGCCGGCCTCCTGTCTTACGTGCTCAAGTAATGCCCGTGCCGAGCTTCCTCATCCCCGCTGCGTCGAGTGGGTCGTTCCTGATCACCCCCAACGTGGGGCTGATGATCTGGACGCTGCTGCTGTTCGTGATCTCGATGTACATCCTCGCCAAGGTCGCGTTCCCGCGGATCTCGGAGGCACTCGATCG
The DNA here is from genome assembly GCA_963769695.1 of uncultured Solirubrobacterales bacterium. Classification (GTDB taxonomy): domain Bacteria; phylum Actinomycetota; class Thermoleophilia; order Solirubrobacterales; family Solirubrobacteraceae; genus Palsa-465. The sequence goes on from CAVYMX010000009.1 coordinate 913,365, forward strand.
TCGCCAGAAGGCGATCGAGGATTCGATCGACTACGCCGAGCAGATGCGGCGCGAGGCGGACACGCTGCTCGCCGATTATCGCGAGCGGCTCAAGCAGGCGCGGATGCAGGCGGACGAGATCCTCGACCGGGCGCGCAAGACCGCCGAGGTCCACGAGCGCGAGTCGCTGAGCACGGCGCAGGAACGGCGCGAGCAGCTGATGGAACAGACGCGCAAGGAGATCGAGGCCGAGACCCGCCGGGCGATCGACGAGATCCGGCGTGAGGTCGCCGACCTGACGGTGATGGCGACCGAGAAGGTGACCCGCAAGGTGCTGACCGCCGATGACCAGCGGCGGCTCGTCGAGGAAGCGCTCGCCGAGCTCGACTTCAGCGCGCTCGGCTCAGGGAGGAGCGCAGACTAGTGGAGGAGGTCGCACAGGTCTACGCGCGGGCGCTGTTCGAGGTCGCCGAGGACCGGGATCTGCTCGACGAGATCCACGACGAGCTCGATCAGTTCATCGACGCGCTGAACGAGAACCGGGACGTGATGACGTTCCTGTTCTCGCCGTATTTCTCGACCGAGGAGAAGAAGGACGGCCTGCACCGGGCCGTCACGGGCGCGGATCCGGCCTTGACGAACTTCCTCGAGGCGCTGATCGAGCGCCACCGGATGCCGGCGATCTTCCGTATCCGCGCGCAGTTCGAGGAGCTGTGGGACGCCGAGAAGCGGCTGATGCCGGTCGAGGTGACGAGCGCCGTGGCACTCGACGAGGCGACCGTGCAGAGCATCGGCGACCGCATCGGCGAGCAGACCGGCAACAAGATCGAGCTGACGAGCGTCGTCGATCCCGACATCCTGGGCGGAATCGTCCTCCGGGTGGGGAACTTCATCCTCGACGCTTCGATCAGGAACCGACTGGAACAACTTCGCAAGCAAGTCGCGCAGGCCTAGGCCGGCCGCCCGCGTCTGTCAAGGAGCACTATCATGCAGATCAAGCCCGACGAGATCACCTCAATCCTCAAGAGCCCGGATCGAGGGGCTGGACACGGCCAGCGCCGACCTGACCGAGGTCGGGACCGTGCTGTCGGTCGCCGACGGCATCTGCCGCATCCACGGCCTGGAGAACTGCATGTCGTTCGAGATGCTCGACCTCCCGCACGACGTGACCGGTCTGGCGCTCAACCTCGAGTCCGACAACGTCGGCGCCGTGCTGTTCGGCGACTGGGAGAAGATCGTCGAGGGCGACACCGTCCGGCGCACCAAGCGCCTGCTGGAGATCCCGGTTGGCGAGGACGATGCTGGGGCGGATCGTCGACCCGCTCGGCAACCCGCTCGACGGCAAGGGCGAGATCAGGACCGACCGAGACGCGCCCGGTCGAGCACAAGGCGCCCGGCGTCGTCCAGCGCCAGCCGGTCAAGGAGCCGATGCTCACCGGCCTGAAGGCGATCGACTCGATGATCCCGATCGGCCGTGGCCAGCGCGAGCTGATCATCGGCGACCGCCAGACCGGCAAGACCGCGATCGCGATCGACACGATCATCAACAACACGCGACCGCGACCTGGTCTGCGTCTACGTGGCCATCGGGCAGCGCAAGTCGACCGTCGTCCCAGCTCGCCAAGACGCTCGAGGAGGCGGGCGCGCTCGAGAACACGATCATCGTGATGGCGGCCGCCGACGAGGCCGCCCCGATCAAGTTCCTCGCTCCGTACGCCGGCTGCGCGATGGCCGAGTACTTCCTCTACAACGGCAAGGCCGCGCTCGTGATCTACGACGACCTCACCAAGCACGCCTACGCCTACCGGCAGATGTCGCTGCTGCTGCGCCGCCCGCCCGGCCGCGAGGCCTATCCCGGGCGACGTGTTCTACCTGCACTCCCGGCTGCTCGAGCGGGCGGTCAAGCTCAACGACGACCTCGGCGGCCGGCGTCGCTGACCGCATTGCCGGTGATCGAGACCCAGGCCGGCGACGTGTCGGCCTACATCCCGACCAACGTGATCTCGATCACCGACGGCCAGATCTTCCTCGAGCCGAGCCTGTTCTACTCGGGTGTGCGGCCGGCGATCAACGTCGGCATCTCGGTCTCCCGCGTGGGTGGCAACGCGCAGATCACGCCGATGCGCAAGGTCGCCGGGCCGGCTGAAGCTCGAGCTCTCCCAGTACCGCGACCTCGAGGCGTTCTCCCAGTTCGGCTCCGAGCTCGACCCGGAGACCCAGCGCACGCTCGCCCGCGGCGAGCGGCTGGTGAAGACGCTCAACCAGCCCGAGCGCCGCCCGATGCCGGTCGAGGAGCAGGTGGTGCAGATCTACGCCGCCACCAACGGGTACCTCGACCGGATCACCGTCGACAGGGTCGAGCGGTTCCTGGCCGAGCTGATCGAGTCGGTCCGCGCCAGCGACCCCGAGCTGCTGAAGAAGATCGCCGGCGGGGACTGGAGCGACGAGACCCAGGCGCGGGTCGGCGACGTGGTGGAGCAGTTCGCCAAGGACTTCGGCTTCGACCTCGACGAGGAGGGGCATCCGTTGGAGGAGATCGCCGACGAGCCCGCGGCGCGGCGCGGCAGCCTCGGGCGGACCGGCCGACCCAGCAGCCGGCCCGAGGACGATCCGAACGGAGGAAGACCGCCGGCTTAGGTGCAGTCAGCCTAGACGCGGCCTCAGACCCGATGGCCACGTCGCAGCGCGACGTTCGCAACCGCATCAGCGCGGTCAAGAACATCCAGAAGATCACCCGGGCGATGGAGATGGTCGCCGCCGCCCGGTTGCGCCGCGCCGAGCAGCGGATCGAGGCGTTGCGGCCTTATGCCAGCGCGATCCGGCGGATGACCCGCCAGGCGGCGCGAGGCCGCGGGCAACGTTCCGCGGCTGCCGATCCTCGCGGAGCACGAGGAGGTGTCAAGCACGTCGGGCTGCTGCTGGTCGCAGGCGACCGCGGGCTGGCCGGTGCGTTCAACTCCAACATCGTTCGCGCCGGGGTCGCCGCCGGCCGCGAGCACGCAGGCGCACGGGCCGCACGGCGGTGTACTTCGCTTCCGGCCGCCGGCCGGCGTCATCGCTGACCTTCCGCGGCCTGGAGCCGGCGGAGAGCTTCATCGGCTTCACCGACCGGCCCGCCTACGCCGACGCCCGGCGGATCGCCGACCGGCTGATGGCGGCCTATATCGACGACGAGGTCGACCAGGTCGAGGTGTTCTACAACGGCTACATCTCGCCGATCTCGCAGGTGGTCCGGCGGGAGGTCCTGCTGCCGCTCCAGCAGGCCACGGTGCTCGAGGAGGGCTCGGAGCCGGAGGAGCACGAGCCGCGCCGAGGAGCGCCCCAGCCGGGCGCTGGTCGAGTACGAGCCCGACCCCGAGGAGATCCTCGAGCGGCTGGTTCCCGACTACGTCGAGATCTCGATCTACCGCGCGCTGCTCGAGTCGACCGCCTCCGAGCACGGCGCGCGGATGACCGCGATGCGCAACGCGTCCGAGAACGCCGGCGAGCTGATCGAGGATCTGACCCTGGAGATGAACCGCGCCCGCCAGGCCGAGATCACCCAGGAGATCATGGAAGTCGTCGCCGGCGCCGAAGGGCTCGGCCAGGGTAGACCCTAAACTGGAGAAAGACATGGCACTGACAGAAGAATCCCCAGCGGCAGAAGAGCCCGGCACTCAGCAACGTCGGCCGGATCGAGGAGATCCAGGGCGTCGTGATCGAGGCCGTGTTCCCCGACAAGCTGCCCGAGATCAACCACGCGATCAAGGTCCGGCGGCCCGGGCGGCCGCCGCCGAGGAGGATCTCGACATCCGACCGCCGAGGAGGATCCGTACCTGGTCTGCGAGGTCCAGCAGCACCTCGGCGACGACCGCGTTCGGGCGGTCGCGATGGACACCACCGACGGCCTGGCCCGGGGCGCCGAAGTGATCGACACCGGTGGCCCGATCACCGTGCCGGTCGGCCGGGTGACGCTCGGGCGGATCTTCAACCTGCTGGGCGAGCCGATCGATCTCGGCGACGCCGATCCCGGACGATGTCGAGCGCTGGCCGATCCACCGCGAAGCGCCGACGGTCGAGGCTCTGACCCCGACCACGGAGATGTTCGAGACCGGGATCAAGGTCATCGACCTGCTCGCCCCCTACGCCAAGGGCGGCAAGGTCGGCCTGTTCGGCGGCGCCGGCGTCGGCAAGACGGTGATCATCCAGGAGCTGATCCACAACCTCGCCGCAGGAGCACGGCGGCCTGTCGGCGTTCTGCGGCGTCGGCGAGCGCTCGCGCGAGGGCAACGACCTCTGGCTGGAGATGAAGGAATCCGGGCGTGCTCGACAAGACGATGCTCGTGTTCGGGCAGATGAACGAGCCGCCCGGCGCCCGCATGCGGGTGGCGCTGTCGGGCCTGACGATGGCGGAGTACTTCCGCGACCATGAGGGTCAGGACGTGCTGCTGTTCATCGACAACATCTTCCGCTTCGTCCAGGCCGGCTCGGAGGTCTCGGCGCTGCTCGGCCGGATGCCCTCGCAGGTCGGCTACCAGCCGACGCTGGAGTCCGAGATGGGCCAGCTGCAGGAGCGCATCACCTCGACCCGCAAGGGCTCGGTCACCTCGATCCAGGCGATCTACGTGCCCGCCGACGACCTGACCGACCCGGCGCCGGCGTCGGCGTTCGCCCACCTGAACGCGACCACCGACGCTGTCCCGGTCGATCTCCGAGAAGGGCATCTACCCGGCCGTCGACCCGCTCGACTCGACCTCGACCATCCTCAAGGCCGAGATCCTCGGCGAAGAGCACTTCCAACGTCGCCAACGAGGTCAAGCAGGTGCTGCAGCGCTACAAGGAGCTCCAGGACATCATCGCGATCCTGGGGATCGACGAGCTCTCCGACGAGGACAAGCGTGACCGTCCAGCGGGCGCGCAAGCTCGAGCGCTTCCTGTCCCAGCCGTTCCACGTCGCCGAGCAGTTCACCGGCACCCCCGGCGTGTACGTGCCGATCGCGGAGTCGATTCGCGGCTTCAAGGAGATCCTCGAGGGCAAGCACGACGATCTCCCCGAGCGCGCGTTCTTCATGAAGGGCACGATCGACGAAGTGGTCGAGGACGCCAAGAAGGGCGACTAGGAGCGGCTGAGCGCCGATGGCGACACGACGAAGTTCAGAGTCGAGGTCCTGACTCCGGAGGGCGAGGTCTTCAACGACGAGGCCGAGATGGTCTCGACCCGGACCGCGGTCGGTTCGATCGGCATGCTCGCCCACCACGAGCCGGTGCTGGCGATGCTCGACCCGACCGAGCTGCGGATCTACAAGACCGAGTCCGAGATCGTCCGCTTCGCGCAGGCGGAGGGCTACATGCAGGTCACTGGCGACCGTGCGCTGCTGCTGGTCGAGGAGGCCCACCCGCCGGGGGAGCTCGACGCCGCCGAGCTGCGGGAGCGCGTACGCCAGGCCGAGCAGGAGCTCGAGGCCGCCGGCGACGACACCGAGCGCCGGCGCGTGGCCGAGCGCGACAAGCGTCGGCTCGTACAGTTTCTCCGCATTGCCGAGCAGTAGGGTCCTTGCCGGTCGCACCCTCAGCCGCGGCGCCCGTTAGCCTTTCCTGAGTCGGCGTCCTTATCCTCCGCTTCACAATGGTCGATGAGCGCGTCCTCGCCGAGTGCCTGATCGCATACGACACCTCGCGCCAGGAGGAATTGGTTGCTGCCGCAGGATTCGTCAAGGGCTGGCTCGAATCACGCGACATCGAAGCGCACCATCACGATCACAACGGCCTGCCGGTGCTGGTGGCGGAGGTGGGTCCGTCTACGGAGGGCAGCCCATCCGTCGTCTTCCACGGCCACCTCGACGTGGTGCCGGGCCGCCCGGAGCAGTTCCAGCCGCGCGTCGACGGCGACCGGCTGATCGGCCGTGGGCGCGTACGACATGAAGGGTGGGCTCGCGGCGATGATGTGCGCGCTGAAGGACCTCGAGCGTCAGGACCGCGTCCACGTCCGGCTCGTGTGCGTGCCCGATGAGGAGTCCGAGGAGCTCGACGAGCGCTCTACCGACGGGGTGGTCAAGCGCGGCCTGGGGGGAGATTTCGCGATCACCGGCGAGCCGACCGACATGCACATCGGCGTTGAGGCCAAGGGCGTGCTGGTGATGCGAATCGTGGTCCACGGCCGCGCCGCGCACAGCTCGACGCCGTGGCTGGGCGACAACGCGGTGCTGAAGGCGATCGACGTCTTCCGCGCGATCGAATCGCTGCCCTTCAGCCGCGAGTCCTCGGAGATGTTCGATCGTCCCTCGATCAACCTGGGGCGGATCCACGGCGGTGACGCGCTGAACAAGGTCCCCGACGAATGCACGATGGCGGTCGACGTCCGCTACCTGCCGGGCCAGGATCCGGCGGAGATCCTGGAGCAGGTGCGGGAGATCGATGACATCGACGTTACGAGGACGTTCATCTGGCCGCCGGTGACTGTGTCCCGCGCCGACCCGTACGTCCGCGCGCTGCGCGACGCGGTGGCTGCGGTCGATGCCCGGCGGCGACACGGTGATGGCCGTCGGCCGCGACGGGGCGTCCGACGCCGCCTCGTTCATCGAGGCGGGGATTCCGGCGGTCGAGTTCGGGCCATCCGGCGGCGGCCACCACGGGCCCGAGGAGTGGGTCTCGCTGTCCTCACTGGTCCGTTACCGCCGGGCGCTGTGCGCGTTCGTGCGAGGGCTGCCGATGCGCCTGGAGGAGGCGACGGCGGAGCGCGGTCGCGCCGACGCGACCCAGGCCCTGCGCGCGATCGAGGGTGGTCTGGCGTTGAGGCTGCTCCCAGACTCGCGCCGCGGCGCGTTGTGGCGGTTCTGCGCTCGCCGGCCTGATCGTGATCGGGTTCACAGCCGCCACGACCGCCGTCGGCGGGCTGCTTCAGTTCAAGCAGGCGGCCGCCGAGATCGGCCTCACGCCGGCGCTCAAGCACGCGCGGATCACGATCGCCAACCCCGGCAGTCCGCAGACGATCCTGATCATCGGCTCCGATCACCGCGCCGGGACGCCGTTCAGCTCGGCGAACACGGACACGATGATGCTGGTCCGCCTCGATCCGAACTCCTCGACGATCAACGTGCTCTCGGTCCCCCGCGATCTCGAGGTGCAGACTGCCGGAGGGCAGCGGGGTCGGCGACGGCAAGCTCAACGCCGCCTACTCGATCGGTGGGCCGAACCTGCTGATCAAGATCCTCCAGCAGCAGGTGTTCCCGGGGCTGAAGGTCAACCACATCATCGACGTCAACTTCAGCGGCTTCGAGGCGCTGGTGGACGCGATCGGGTGCGTGTACGCCGACGTCGATCACCGCTACTACAACGACACCGCCTACACCGACTACTCGAGCATCGACATCCAGCCCGGCTACCAGCCGCTGTGCGACTCGCGGCGCGCTGGCGTTCGTCCGCTTCCGCCACACCGACAACGACATCGTCCGCAACGCCCGCCAGCAGGACTTCATCCGCTGGGCCAAGGAGGGCTACAGCCTCTCACAGCTGTTCGCGAACAAGGACACGCTGCTGAAGATCTTCGGTGCCCACGCGCAGACCGACGGCGACCTGCACACGACCGATGGACTGCTCAAGCTGTTCAACCTGGTGGCGTTCGCCGATGGCCACACGATCAAGCAGGTCCCGTTCCCGGCGATCCTGCAGACGTGCGTGGCCGCGGCCCCGGGTGGGCAGGCGCCGCCGTGCTACGTGACCGGCGACGCGGGTCCCGAGCAGCACGCGTTCAAGCTGTTCATTGCGCCCACGACGACCCCGAAGGCGAGCCCGAGTGGCGGCGCCGCGGGCGCGGGCGGCGGTGGCGGCGCGGGCGGCGGTGGCGGCGGTGGCGGCGCGGGCGGTGCGGGCGGCGGTTCGGGCCCGGCGCATCCGGCGGGGTCATCCTCGGTCGCGGGGCTGAGCGCGGATCCCGCCGACGGCCAGAGCCAGGCGGCGGGGCTCGCGGGCGTGGGGCTGCCGGTCTACTACCCGCGGGTGATCGCGGGCGACTCGACCTACTGCACCAACAGCTCGTGCCCGATCGGCCCGGTCGCGAACTCATATCCCCGCGCCTACCTGATCCGCGACGCCAACGGCACTGCCTACGACTCCTATCGGATCACGCTCGCGATCAACCCGTCTTTGGGCCAGTACTACGGGGTCCAGGGCACGAGCTGGCTGAACCCGCCGATCCTCAAGAGCCCGACCCAGACGCGCATGGTGAACGGTAAGCAGTTGCTGCTGTTCGTCAACAACGGCAACAAGCTGAGCCTGGTCGCCTGGCGCACTCCGCCGGGCCGCCTACTGGGTTTCGAACACGCTCACCGACGAGATCCCGAACCAGCAGCTGGTCGCGATCGCCGCTTCGCTCACAGCGGCTAAATAGCCCGCTGGACCGCTTCGGGCCGTCGCCTTGCTACCCTCCCGCGCTCGATGTCGCTGCAGCGCGAACCAGTCTCGGTGATCGGAACCGGCTACGTCGGCCTGGTGACGGCTGCCGGCTTTGCCGAGCTCGGCAACGAGGTCTGGTGCGTCGACATCGACGCCGGCAAGATCGACGCCCTGAAGCGTGGCGAGATCCCGATCTACGAGCCGGAGCTGGCCGAGTGCATCGCTCGCAACCGTGAGCGGATGCATTTCTCCACCGATCTCGTCCCGGCGCTCGAGAATGCGCGGCTGCTGTTCGTGGCTGTCGGCACGCCGCCGACGTACTCGGGGGATGCGGACCTATCGTCCGTTGATGCCGTCGTCGGCGCGATGCCGTCCTCCGATACGCACGCGCTGGTGATGAAATCGACGGTTCCGGTCGGGACCGGCGCCGCGATCAAGCGGATCTTCGCCGACCAGGGCAAGGGGACGTTCAGCGTACGTCTCCTGCCCCGAGTTCCTGAAGGAGGGATCGGCGCTGGATGACTTCCTCAGGCCCGATCGCGTCGTCGTCGGCGATGAGGGCGACTGGGCGGGCGACGCGGTGGTGGAGCTGTACGCGCCGCTTCAGGCGCCGCTGGTCCGGACCGATATCGCCAGTGCGGAGATGATCAAGCTGGCGGCCAACGCGTTCCTCGCGACCAAGATCTCGTTCATCAACGAGATCGCGAACGTGTGCGAGGAGACCGGCGCGGACGTGCTCGAGGTCGCCCGCGGGATGGGCCTGGACCAGCGGATCGGGCAGCACTTCCTGAAGCCGGGGATCGGCTTCGGCGGTTCGTGCTTCCCCAAGGACGTCTCGGCGCTCAAGCAGCTGGCCGGCAATTCGGGCTACCACTTCCAGCTCCTGACGGCGGTGATCGAGGTCAACGAATTGCAGAAGCGGCGGGTGATCGGCAAGCTGCACAAGCACCTCGGCTCACTCGTCGGCAGGACCGTCACGCTGCTCGGCCTCGCCTTCAAGGCCAACACCGACGACATGCGCGAGGCGTCCTCGCTGGTGCTCGCCGGCCGCCTCCAGGCCGACGGCGCGCATGTGCGCGCGTACGACCCGGTCGCCGAAGCCGAGGCGCGAAAGCTGATGTTCGGGGTCGAGTTCGCCGATTCGGCGCTCGACGCCCTGGAAGGCGCCGACGCGTGCATCCTCGTCACCGAGTGGCCGGAGTTCGCCGAGCTCAGCTGGCCGGCTGTGGCCGAGCGGATGGCCGGCCGGCTGGTGATCGACGGGCGCAACTTCGTCGATCGCGGATGCCGTCACCGCCGCCGGATTCAGCTACGAGGGCATCGGACGGTGAGTGGCTCCGGTGAAGGCCCGCTGACTTGCAGGCGCTGATTCTCGTCGGGGGCGAAGGCACGCGCCTGCGCCCGCTCACCTCGACGATGCCCAAGCCGGTCGTGCCGCTCGTGGACCGGCCGTTCATCTCCTACATGCTCGAATGGCTCCGTGGCCACGGCGTCGACGATGTGATCCTCTCGTGCGGGTTCATGGCCGAGGGCATGCGCAGCGTGCTCGGCGACGGCTCGGGACTCGGCCTGCGCCTGCGCTACCTGGAGGAGCCCCGCCCGCTCGGCACGGGCGGCGCGCTCAAGTTCGCCGAGGATTCCCTCGACGAGCGCTTCCTGATGCTCAACGGTGACGTGCTGACGGACATCGACCTGACCGCCCAGCTCCGCCAGCACGAGCGGACCGGGGCGCGGGCGACGCTCGCCCTGATCCCGGTCGACGATCCGTCGGCGTATGGGCTCGTGCGTCGCAATCCGGACTGCTCGGTGACCGAATTCGTCGAGAAGCCAGGGCCTGAGCAAATCGATACCGACCTGATCAACGCCGGCGCGTACATCCTCGAGCGAGAAGTCCTCGCCCCGATGGCCCCGGCCGGCACCAACATCTCGATCGAGCGCGACGTGTTTCCGACACTCGTCGGCCAGGGCCTGTTCGGTTATGCCGCCAGCGGCTACTGGCTGGACATCGGCACCCCCGAGCGCTACCTCCAGGCGACGTTCGACATCCTCGAGGGCAACGTCAGGACCGAGATCGGCCGGGCGCTCAGCGACGCCTCGCTGGCGCTCGTCGACGGCGCCAACATAAACGGCCGGGTGGTCGCGCCGGTGCTCGTGTCCCCAGGCTGCGTGGTCGCCGAGCACGCGATCGTCGGCGGGCGGGCCGTGCTCGGTCCGGGCGTCACAGTCGGGCCGGCGGCGCACGTCGAGAGCTCGGTGCTGCTCGAGGGCTCGAGCGTCGGCGCGCGCACGACCGTGCGGGGATCGATCGTGGGTCCGCGGGTGCAGATCGGACAGCACTGCCGGATCGAAGGGGGCGTGGTGCTCGGCGAGGGCGCCAAGATCGGAGATGACAACATCCTGGCCGCCGGCGCGCGTATCTTCCCCGGTGTGGAGTTGCCGCAGGGAGCGATCAAGTTTTGAGCACTCGCACGGCGCTCTCCCGTCCAGCCGTTGCCGCGGTCGACGCGTCAGGGCAGGTTGACGACGTCCTCGGGCTGCCGGACCAGCTGCGGGACGCGATGTGGCGCGTGGAGTCGGCCGGCCTCGAGCTCGAGGACGCCCCCGGCGGACTGATCGTCGCCGGCATGGGCGGGTCCGGGATCGGCGGCGCCCTCGCCCGGGCCGTCCTCGGCGACCGGGCATCACGGCCGATCGTGCTCGCCCGCGGCTATGCCCTGCCGGCATGGACGACGCCCGACACCGCGGTTCTGTGCTCGAGCTACTCCGGCAACACCGAGGAGACGCTCGCGGTATACGAGGCGGCCGGAGCGCTGGGAGCGCGGCGGGTAGTCGCCACTACCGGCGGCAAGCTGGCCGACGCCGCTCGCGCCGACGGGGTTCCGGTGATCCCGCTGCCCGGCGGCTTCCAGCCGCGCGTCGCGGTCGCCTACGCACTCGTCGTCGCGCTCGAGGTCGCGGGGTTGTGCGGCGCCGGCGAGCGTCTGCACGCCGAGATCGATGTCGCGGCCGACCGCGCCGAGCGGCTGGCCGCCGAATGGGGTCCCGACGGGCCGGAGGACGGCCTCGCCAAGCAGCTCGCGCGGGGGCTGCTCGGCACGGTGCCGCAGATCGCCGGGGCCGGACTGACCGCGCCGATCGCCTACCGGTGGAAGACTCAGATCAACGAGGACGCAAAGACCCCGGCGTTCGCCCACGAGCTACCCGAGCTCGACCACAACGAGATCGCCGGCTGGGAGGGCGCGAGCGAGCTCGGCCGGTTCAGCGCGGTGTTCCTCGACGACTCGGATCTGCACCCCCGCATCCGCCAGCGGATCGAGCTCACCCGCGGGCTGATCGCCAGCCAGGCGGCGGCGACCTTCCGCGTCGAGAGCGTGGGGGGGACGCGGACCGAGCGCGTCGTCTCGCTCGTCCTGCTCGGCGACCTCATGTCGCTCTACCTGGCGGTGCTCCGAGGGGTCGATCCCTCGCCAGTGCCCGTGTTGGACCGGCTCAAGGCGGTTCTCGCCGGGGGCTGAGGGGTCTGGGCCTCGCCCCGGGGAAGCTTTGGGGGCTTGTGTGCAGGGCTCGGGTGGTGGGTCGTGTGCGGGGCTCGTCTGCGGGGCTCGGGTGGTGGACTTTGGGCCTGTACGCATGTCGCCGCAGCGGATTTCGGCCCGCACGCCTGTCGCCGCAGCGGAGTTCGGCCCGCGCGCCTCGCCCGGTGTCGACCGCGTCGCCCGACCTCGCGTTTCGCCCCGCTCAGGGCGGCAGGGGCGGATTTTGGCCTGGGGGCGGTGCCGGCGCGGCCGCCTCGGTGCGGTCCGCTCGGGGAATGGCGCTGGTGAGGGTGCGGCCGGGCTGGGTGGTGTCAGCAGTCTGACAATTTTGCGTGCATATGGGGACAAATCGGCCGCGCTCGCCGGACTCTGGCTAGTTATGCATGTGGGGCATGCTTATGTAGCCAAGGTCGGTTGCGGGTGGTGGACTTTGGCCCTGTATGCATGTCGCCGCAGCGGATTTCGGCTCGCGGGGGGCCTCGTCTGGTGTCGAGCGCGTCGGCCGAGCTCGCGTTTCGCCCCGGGCAGGGGCGGCGCGGGGCGGATTTGGCCTGGGGGCGGTGCCGGCGCGGCCGCCTCGGTGCGGTCCGCTCGGGGAACGGCGCTGGTGAGGGTACGGCCGGGCTGGGTGGTGTCAGCAGCCTGACAATTTCGCGTGCATATGGGGACAAATCGCCCGCGCCTGCCGGACTCTGGCTACTTATGCATGTGGGGCATGCTTATGTAGCCAAGGTCGCCCGCGGGCGTGGGCTTTGGGCGGTTAAGCATGCTGCGCAGCACATTTCGGACCGCGTGGCGTCGCGGTCAGCACGCTCGTCGCCTGCGACCGCATCGCCCATCTCCTTCGGCCCACCTGGCCGATGGGCAGGCCCACCCCCCCGGCCCCGGCCGTCGCCCAGCCGGGCCACCCGCCGCAAGCCTCCCTTCATCAGCGCCGTTTACCGAGCCGACCGCCGGCTGGCGCGCTGCCGAGTAACCGAAGCGGCCGCCTCCCTCGCCGTCCGCCCCCGCCGGCCGTCTCCCCAGCCATCCGCCCGCCTCGGCGTCCCTCCTTGCAATCCGGGCCGGCCAGCCCCGGCCTCGCTCCTCGCAACCCAAGCGCCGCCCGCACCCGCGAGCTCAGCCAGTCGCGGCATCCGGCTCTGGCGCCGCGGCGACATCCGCCGCCGGCGCCGGGGAGCGGCCCTGATCGAGGTCGATGCCGCGCTGCTCGTAGAGCCGGCGATCGGCCGCGTGCAGCAGCTCTTCGAAGCTGTCGCCGTCCTCGGGAAACGCAGCTATGCCGATCGTCAGATCCCAGGGGGCGCGGAGGCCCATCTCGCGGCGCCGAGACTCGACCTGGCTCTTGATCCGGGTGCTGACCGCCGTTGCGCCCTCGGCGGTCTGCTCGACCAGCAGCAGCCCGAGCTCGTCCCCGCCGATCCGGCCGACGACGTCGTCTGCGCGGGCGGAGTCGGTGAGCAGCCGGGAGGCCTCCTTCAGCAGCTCGTCTCCGGCAAGGTGGCCTTCGGTGTCATTGACGGCCTTCAGGCCGCGGACGTCGACGTAGGCGAGCACGAACTGCCGGTCGTAGCGCCGGGCGCGGGCGAGCTCGCGGTCGACCGCCTCGGTGAACCCGCGCCGGTTGAGCACCCCGGTCAGCGCGTCGGTCAGCGCCGCCGCACTGACGGCGGCAAGATGCTTTCCCTGGCGCCGCGCCCGGCGCGAGGTCGTGAACGCCGCGGCGCCGCCGATCGCGGCGAGGCCGAGTGCCGCCGCGAGCGCGATCCAGACCGCCGTCGGGATGATCCGGACGAAGCGCTCGATCACGCTGGAACGGCTGGACGCGCGGGCCGGGGTGCTGTGGCGTTGTGAGGTCGCGGCGGTCTCGATCCGGCGGTCCCTGGCCCGCGTCGCCGCTGAGACGAAACTGGCCAGGGTCGTCGTCGGCAGCGTCCGGGGGGCGGCCCCGAACGCACCGATCGCGGCGATCCCTCCGGCGGTCGCGCCGGGGGTGATCACGAGCTGCGGCCCCCGGGCACGCTGCGAGGAACGCAGCGCCCCGAGAATCGACTGGAACTGGGTCGCGGGGCTCGCCGACGGGTTCGGCGTCGTGGTCGGCGTCGTGGTGGGGGTTGTGGTCGGGGTGGTCGTTGTGGGGAGCGAAGTCGGTGTCACGGAGGGCGTCGAGGGCGAGGTGAAGGTCGGCGGGCCGGAGCTCGGAGTCGATTGCGAGCCGGAGCTGCAGGGTCCACCGCATCGGCCGTCGCCGGCTTGCGAGCCCGCGCCGGTGCTGCTGCCCGCGCTGCTCGTGCCACGGCCGGTATTGCTGGTGCCCGACGCAGAGGAGGAGCCGCTCCGATTGGTGGGAGCGCCGCTGGTCTGACCGGTTCCGCCGACGGTTCCGGTGCCGCCACCGCGGTTGCCGCCGCCGCCGGAGCCCCCGCCGCCCGCACCGCCCGCGCCCCCGCCGCCCCCGCCCGCGCCGCCCCCGCCCGCGCCGCCCGCGCCGCCCCCGCCACCGCCGCCCGCGCCGCCCCCGCCCGCGCCGCCCCCGCCACCGCCGCCCGCGCCGCCCCCGCCACCGCCGCCGCCGCCGCCGCCCGCGCCGCCGCCGGCACCGCCGCCCGCGCCGCCCCCGGCACCGCCGGCCCCGCCACCACCGCCGCCCGTCCCGCCGCTGCTCCCCGAGCCGCCGCCGTTGCCGCCACCTTCACTGGTGCCGCTCCCCTGGCCGCTGCCGCCGCGCTGGCCGCCGCTGCCCTGCCCGGGGGGCGATCCGGAGCCGGTGTCGGCAGGAGCCGGCGCGCCGCCGCCGGCGCTGCCTGAACCTGCCCCGCTGGGGCTCGCGGGGCCGCCACCACGCTGGCCGCCGGGGCCGTCGGCCTGGGCGTAGGCCACCGTGATCAGCCCGGCGACGAGCAGCGCTAGCAGCGCTAGCACCGCTACCGCGCGCGACCACCTACCTCGCTTGACACTCCTTGGACGTATTTGGGACCTATACGAGGCCCGCACCGAGTTCCCTTCGGACGAACTTTCAGCAACCCATGCTAGGGCCGCTGAACGCCGAAATCACTCCTGTGGACGAGTGTTGTATGCCCGAGCTGGTCAATCGTGATCGGGGGTGGACGGGTGTTGGAAGGACAAACCTTGACACTGTCGTGGTAATGTTGGGGCCTGATGGAGGCATTGACCATCCACGAGGCGGCGCAGACAACCGGCTGGTCGCCCAGGATGCTTCGCTATGTGGAGCGCACCGGGCTGGTTACGCCCGCCCGCTCGTCATCTCGCTATCGCCTCTATGGACCCGCCGAGCTGCAGCGGCTGCGCACGCTCAAGGAGCTGCTGGCTCGCTTTGACATCGGCCTGTCCGACGTCGCGTTCGCCTCGCGAATGACGACGAGCGCCGAGCTGCGCGAGGCCGTGCAGAAGTGGCTCGAGGCGCAGGCCAGCCGCCCCGAGGACGTTGATCCTCAGGACTGGCTCCAGTTTGAGCAGGACAAACACCAGAGGCTGCTGGCCGCGGCCTGAGAACGACACCCCCGGACCGCTGGAGACCCCATGAGCACGACCGCGATGACTGATTACAAGGTTGCCGACCTGGAGCTTGCAGGCTTCGGCCGCAAGGAGATCCAGCTCGCCGAGCACGAGATGCCGGGGTTGATGGCGACTCGCCGCGAGTACGCCGACAGCCAGCCGCTGACGGGAGCGCGGATCACCGGCTCGCTGCACATGACGATCCAGACCGCGGTCCTGATCGAGACCTTGGTGGCGCTCGGGGCCGAGGTCCGGTGGGCGAGCTGCAACATCTTCTCGACCCAGGACCATGCGGCCGCGGCGGCCGTGGTCGGACCCGACGGCACGGCGCAGGACCCGCGCGGCGTGCCCGTGTACGCGTGGAAGGGCGAGACGCTCGAGGAGTACTGGTGGTGCGCCGAGCAGGCTCTGACCTGGCCCGACGGCGGGGGCCCGAACATGATCCTCGATGACGGTGGCGACGCGACGCTGCTCGTGCACCAGGGCGTCGAGTTCGAGCGGGCCGGAGCTGTACCGGACCCTGCGAGCGCCGACTCCGATGAGTTCCGGATCGTGCTCGAGACGCTGACGCGGTCGCTGCACGAGGATCCCCAGCGGTGGACCAGGGTCGCCGCTCAGATCAAGGGCGTGACCGAGGAGACCACGACGGGGGTGCACCGGCTGTACCAGTTCGCCGAGCAGGGCACGCTCCTGTTCCCGGCGATCAACGTCAACGACTCGGTGACGAAGTCGAAGTTCGACAACAAGTACGGCTGCCGGCACTCGCTGATCGACGGCATCAACCGGGCGACCGACGTGCTGATCGGCGGCAAGGTCGCGGTCGTGTGCGGCTACGGCGACGTCGGCAAGGGATGCGCCGAGTCGCTGCGCGGCCAGGGTGCCCGCGTGATCGTGACCGAGATCGATCCGATCTGCGCGCTCCAGGCGGCGATGGACGGCTACCAGGTGGCGACGCTCGAGGACGTAGTGCAGACCGCGGATATCTTCGTCACCGCCACCGGCAACAAGGACGTGATCACCGCCGCGCACATGGCGCAGATGAAGCACCAGGCGATCGTCGGCAACATCGGCCACTTCGACAACGAGATCGACATGGCCGGCCTCACGCGCACGTCCGGGATCGAGCGGATCAACATCAAGCCGCAGGTCGACGAGTGGCGGTTCGCCAACGGCAAGGCGATCATCGTGCTCTCCGAAGGCCGGCTTCTCAACCTCGGCAACGCGACCGGCCATCCCAGCTTCGTGATGTCGAACTCGTTCACCAATCAGGTGATCGCGCAGATCGAACTGTTCGGCCACACCGAGATCTACGAGAAGCGCGTCTACACGCTGCCCAAGCATCTCGACGAGAAGGTCGCGCGGCTGCATCTGGGCGCACTCGGCGCGAGGCTGACAGAGCTGACGGCGGGACAGGCGGCTTACCTTGGCGTGCCCGTCGAGGGCCCGTACAAGCCAGACCAGTACCGGTATTAGTAGATGACTGGGGCGCATGCGCCCCAGTCCCGGTCCGCGCATGCGCGGACCGGCGGGGCTGCGCATGCGCAGCCCCGAACAGCACATGACGTCGCCGATTTGAGCCTCGCGCCCGAGGGCGAAGCGCGGATCGCCTGGGCGCGCGGAGCAGATGCCCGTGCTGGCGCAGATCAGGCAGCGCTTCGAGCGCGAGCAGCCGCTGGGCGGGATCCGGATCGCCGCGTGCCTGCACGTCACCGCCGAGACCGCGAACCTCGTCACCACGCTGATCACCGGCGGCGCCAGTGCGGCCCTCTGCTCGGCGAATCCGCTCTCGACCCAGGACGACGTCGCCGCCGCGCTGGCAGTCGAACACGGCGTCGAGGTACGCGCGGTCCGCGGCGAGGACCTCGACACCTACGCCGAGCACGTACGGACGCTGCTCGACGGCCGGGCCCCAGATCACACTCGACGACGGCGCCGATCTGCTGATGACCGCTCACGCGTCGGGACGGCTCCAAGGTCTGATCGGCGGCACCGAGGAGACGACAACCGGTCTCGTCCGGCTTCGCCGCCTGGAAGAGCAGGGCCAGCTGGCGTGCCCGGTGCTGGCCGTCAACGAGGCGCGCACCGAACGCGCGCTCAACGATCGCCACGGCACCGGTCAGTCGGCGCTCGACGGGATCATCCGCGCTAGCCACGTGTTGCTCGCCGGCCACACGCTCGTCGTGCTCGGATACGGCTGGGCGGGTCAGGGAGTGGCGGAGCGAGCCCGCGGTGCCGGCGCGGCGGTGATCGTCTGCGAAGTCGACCCGCTGCGCGCGCTCGAGGCGCGGATGGCGGGATACGAGGTGATGACCTCGCTTCAGGCGGCGCAGCGCGGGGACGTGTTCGTGACTGTCACGGGCTCACGGCGGGTGCTGCGGCGGGAGCACTTCGAGCGGATGAAGGACGGGGCCCTGCTCGCCAACGCCGGCCACTTCGACGTCGAGCTCGATCTCGACGACCTCCGGCGAGCTCGCCATCGGCGGCGTCCGGGAGGTTCGCCCACTGGTCGACCAGTACGTGCTCGGCGATGGCCGTCGCTTGAACCTGATCGCACATGGCCGGGTCGTCAACCTCGCCGCGGCCGAGGGCCATCCGGCGGCGGTGATGGACGTCTCGTTTGCGCTGCAGGCACTGTGCGTCGAGGAGCTGGTACGCAATCGGGATCGCTTCACGGCCGGTGTGCACGCCGTGCCGGCGGCGATCGATCAGGAAGTCGGGCGGCTGAAGCTGGCCGCGCTCGGGGTCGAGATCGATCAGCCGACCGCCGAGCAGCAGCATTACCGCGAGTCCTGGGGCTGACGCGCATCAGCCGGCTCTGACAGGATCCGGCGCATGGAAGCCTCAGCCAGCAAAGCCGCGCGGGGCGGGATCGACCTCGGCGGTACCAAGATCGAGAGCGTGGTCGTCGATTCCCGCAACAACGTGCTCGGGATCGGCGCGCCGTCCAACCCCGACCAAGGGCGGACCGAGTGCGGTCGCCGAGCAGATGGAGGCTGCCGTCACCGAAGCCGCCCAGGCGGCGGGGATCGGAGAGCGCCCAGTTACAGGGGATCGGGGTCGGCTCGCCTGGAATCGTCGAGCCCGACGGCTCGGTGACGAGCGCTCGCAACCTGCCCGACTGGGAGGGGAGATTCGAGCTCGGGCCGACGCTCTCCGATTCACTCGGGACCGCCGGTGTTCGTCGGCAACGACGTACAGGTGGCGACCGACGCCGAGTTCAAGCTCGGCGCCGGGAAGCCCTACAAATCACTGCTGGGCGTGTTCTGGGGCACCGGCGTCGGCGGCGGGCTGATCCTGAACCGCAAGCCGTGGCTGGGTCAGGGTGGTGCCGGCGAGATCGGGCACATGGTCGTCGAGATCGACGGCGCTCGCTGTCCGTGTGGTCGGCGCGGCTGCATGGAGGCCTACGCGGGCCGCGCCGCGATGGAGTCGCGGGCGCGCAAACGCGCTGAGAAGGGCCAGAAGACCGACCTGTTCACGTTGATGAAGGAGCACGAGCGCACGCGGCTGACGAGCGCGATCTGGTGCCACGCGTTGGAACGCAAGGACAAGGTCGCGACCGAGATCATCGACGAGGCTGTTCGGGCGCTCGGGGCCGGGGTCGCCTCCGCGGTCAACCTGCTCGACGTCGAGGCGGTCGATGATCGGTGGCGGCCTCGGAGTGCGCTTCGGGCAGCCGTTCGCGGACCGGATCGCAAGGCGAGATGCATCCGCACCTGTTCCACGACGGAAGCCCGCCGGACGTTCGGGTCGCGGCGCTGGGTGACCTCGGCGGCGCGATCGGGGCGGCGCTGCTGGTTCCAAGCCGGCCGCGCACAAGAACCGCATAACGGTAGCTGCTGGAAACCGCAATCCAAGTCTGAGAGGATGGGCCCCCGCGCGGAGGCGTAGCTCGGGGAGAGGAGAACGAGATCAGGCATCCCGGAAGGGCAGGTAGGCCCGCACGCTCGCACAATACGATCCCGGTCGAGGATGCCTGAGCGGCCGACTCGCAACGCCGGCATGATCACCCGAGTTGCTGCGGCCGGCGCGCTGCTCGGCGCGATCGTGCTCGTCGTGCTGATCCTGTTCGGCAACGGGTCCACCTACACGTTGAAGGCGGACTTCGTCGACGCCAGTGGTCTGGTCACGGGCAACCAGGTGCTGATCGGTCCCGCCAACGTCGGTTCGGTGAGCTCGATCGGGCTGACGCCGAACGGCCAGGCCGAGGTCACGATGAACCTCGAGTCCGACGCGGCGCCCGTGCGCCAGGGAACTGTCGCGAGGATCTACGAGAACTCGCTGTCGGGGATCGCGGACAAGTACGTCGTGCTCGACCCTGGGACCGGGCCGGCGATCCCCAGCGGGGGCACGATCGAGGTCGGCCAGACATATTCCGCGGTCGGCCTTGACCAGCTGTTCGACACGCTCGACGCGCCGACGCGGCAGGGCCTGCGCGGCTTCATCCAGGGCGAGGCGGCCAGCATCGAGGGGCGGGCCCCCGAGGCCCATCAGACGCTCCAGTACCTCGCCCCCGCGCTCGCTAGCACGAGCGCTGTCACGGCCGAGCTGACACGCGAGGAGCCGGCGTTCGACGGGTTGCTGGTCGAGGGCGCGCAGGCCCTCCAGGCGCTCGCATCAAGGAGCCAGGAGCTCACGCAGCTCGTCGCCAACACGAACGCGACCACCGGGGCGATCGCGAGTCAGAGCCAGGCGCTCCAGCAGGCACTGTCGTTGCTGCCGGGAGCGCTGAACCACTCGACGAGCACCTTCGCGGGACTGCGCAGCACGCTCGACGCACTCGATCCGCTCGTCGCCGCCTCCAAGCCGGCGACCCGGCGGCTGGCCGAGTTCGCCGCCGCCCTGGGAACGCTGGCCAACGCCTCGATCCCGACCATCGGTGACCTCAACGGGCTGATCCGCAACCCGGCCGGCACCGGTGACCTGATCTCGTTGCTCGAGTTGACACCGTCGCTCGAGCGGGTCGGGGCGGCGGCGTTCCCGCGGCTGATCGCAGCGATGAACCAGTCGCAATCGCAGGTCGACTATCTGCGCGAGTACACGCCGGATGTCGTCGGGGCGCTGGGGAGCCTGGGCCAGGCGGGGGGCTACTACGACGCGAATGGGCACTACACGCGCACCCAGCCCGTGTTCTCGGCGTTTTCGCTGAACGGCGCCAATGTGCTCGAGCCGCTGCCGGCATTCGACACCCGCTACACCGGGCTGCAGATCGTCCACGGTCGCTGTCCGGGCGGCTCCCTGCAGCCGACACCCGACGGCTCACTGCCCTGGTCGGTGCCTGGCTGCCTGACATCGTCGACGCCACCGGGTCCATGAGACGGCTCGCCGCGATCTTCACCGGGCTCGTGCTGGCCGCCACCGCGATCGGCGTCAGCGCCTCGCAGGGGGCGGGGTCTTCATATCTCGTCCGCGCGATCTTCGACAACGCCGGGTTTGCGGTCCAGGGAGAGGACGTGCGGGTCGCCGGCGCGCCGGTCGGGAGCATCCAGTCACTCGCGGTCACGGCCGACAAGCAGGCCGCGGTCACGCTGTCGATCACCGACTCCCGGTTCACGCCGTTTCACGCCAACGCGACCTGCGCGATCCGGCCCCAGTCGCTGATCGGTGAGGTCTACGTCGACTGCCAGCCGGGCAGCTCGAACACGCCGCCCCTGACCCAGATCCAGTCCGGTCCCGGGGCCGGGGACTACTACCTCCCGGTCACCCAGACGAGCTCTCCGGTCGACTTCGACATCGTCCAGGACATCTACCAGCTGCCGATCCGGCAGCGGTTCGCCCTGATCCTCAACGAGCTCGGGACCGGCCTCGCCGCCCGTGGCTCGGATCTCAACCAGGTCATCCATCGTGCCAATCCGGCGCTCGGCTACACCGATCAGGTCCTCAAGATCCTGGCGCAGGAGAACCACACGCTGGCGCAGCTCGCGACCGACTCCAACACGGTGCTCGCGCCGCTGGCGCAGGTCAAGAGCTCGCTCGCCGGCTTCGTCGTGCAGGCGAACACGACTGCGGTCGCGAGCGCCGCGCGCGCGAACGACATCTCCCGCTCATTTCAGCTGTTCCCCGAGTTCCTGCGCCAGCTGCAGCCGCTGCTGACCGACCTCGGCACGCTCACCGATCAGGGAACTCCGCTGATGGCCGAGCTCAGCCAGAGCGCCGCCGCGGTCGGCCGTCAGTTCCAGAACCTGACGCCGTTTGCCAACGCCGCCCGGCCGGCGCTGATCGCACTGGGGAAGTCCTCGGCGCAGTCGCAGCCGGCGCTGATCGCGACCGAGCCGCTCGCGCGCCGCCTGCGGAGCCTCGGCAGCCAGGCGCTGCCGACGGCGACCCTGCTCGCGCGCCTGACCTCCAGCCTCGATCAGACCGGCGCGATCGAGCAGCTGATGTCGCTGCTGTTCTACGGCACCAGCGCCGCCAACGCGTTCGACAGCGTCGGCCATTTCGTCCGCGCCGAGCCGCTGGTCGGGCAATGCACAGCGTATGTGACCACGCAGGTGCCGGGCTGCTCGGCGAACTTCTCCAACGGCGGCGCGAGTGCCGACGTGGCCTCCTCGCCCCGGCGCGCGGCCGCGAGCGCTGCATCGGCCGCGCCGAGCTCAAAGCCGGCCAAGGTCTCGCCGGCCGAAACCATCGCCCAGCAGGCGGTGCAGGCGTTCAGCGGTACGCAACCGAGCACGGTGCAGGTGCAGGGCCTGATCCACTTCCTGATCGGGGGCCCGCAGTGAGGCGCCGCCGCCGCGAGCCGAGCCTCATCAACAACCCGACGCTGATCGGCGCCCTCACCGTGCTGGTCACGATCGTCGCGGTCACGCTCGCCTACCAGGCGAACAACGGGCTGCCGTTCGTCCCCCGCTACACGTTGCACGTGCAGGTCGCGGACGCGAGCGAGCTGACCCACGGCGGTGAGGTGCACATGGGCGGCTCGCTCGTCGGGGTCGTCGACAGCGTCACCCCGACGCGCGCCGCCGACGGGCAGCCGATCGCGCTGCTGAACCTGAAACTCAACAAGAACGTCGAGCCGCTGCCGATCGACTCGACCTTCGACATCAGGCTGAAGGGCGCCGTCGGACTCAAGTACCTGGCGATCACGCGCGGATCAGCGACCCAGAGCTATTCCGACGGGGCGACGGTGCCGCTCACCCAGACCAGCTCCGAGGTCGACCTCGACCAGGTGTTCGACATGTTCGACGAGCCGACGCGGATCGGCGTCGCCGCCTCCACGACCGGGTTCAGCGACGCGCTCGCCGGGCGCGGCGTCGACATCAACAACGCGATCGGCGCGTTCGTGCCACTGGTGACGAATCTGGGCCCGGTGGCCCAGAACCTCGCCGCCAAGGACACCAACCTCGGCGGCTTCTTCCGCGGCCTCGAATCGTTTGCCGGCGCCGTCGCGCCGGTCGCGCAGACGCAGGCCGACCTGTACGTGAACCTGGACACCACGTTCACATCGCTGGCGAGCGTGGCGGTGCCGTTCCTCCAGGAATGGATCTCGCAGACGCCGCCGACGTTCAGCACCGTGATCGCCGACAGCCCGAGCATCCAGCCGTTCCTGACCGATACCGCGGCACTGTTCGGTCAGCTCCGTCCGGCATTTGCGACGCTCCCGAGCAGCGCGCCGGTGCTCGCCGATGCGTTCGCCATCGGTGCCCGCACGCTGCCCGGGACGACGGAGCTCGACCAGCAGCTGCTCGAACCTGGCCCGCAAGCTCGAGAGCTATGGGCAGACGCCCGCGGTGAACGCCGGTCTCGATCGGCTCACGCTGACCGCGTCGAGCCTGCGCTCGCCGTTGGCGTTCCTCACGCCGGTGCAGAGCTCGTGCAACTACGTGACGCTGTTCCTGCGCAACATCGCCAGCACGCTCGCCGAGAACGTCGTCTCGGGAACGGCGTTGCGGTTCAACCTCGTCGTGATCGACGATGTGCTCGGGGGCGAGGCCGTGCCGTCGCAGCGTCCCTATCTGACGCCCGACACGAACCCCAACGACGAGCACGGGCCGCTGCACGTCGATCCGTACCCGAACACGGATTCGCCCGGCCAGACGCCGGAGTGCTCTGCCGGCAACGAGCCGTACTCGGGCACGCACGCGGTGATCGGCAATCCGCCCGGCAACGTCGGGCTGAAGACCGAGGTCACGAAGCGGAGCGGCGCATGACACCCAACGGCAAGCCGAACATCAGGCGTCACAAGCCGCGTGTCTCGAACCTCGCGGCGGGGGTGATCGCGGCCGTCGTGATCGGGTTCGTCTGCTACGCGGTGTTCGGCGGCTCGCTCCCGTTCTCCGGCTCGCCGTTCGTGTTGAAGGCCATGTTCACGAGCCAGACCGAGCTGCACATCCCCTCGCCGGTGCGGATCGCCGGCGTCGACGTCGGTCAGGTCGTGAGCGTGCAGCGAATCGCGAATTCCGATACCGGCGTCGTCGTCATGAACATCAACAACAACGGGCTTCCGATCCACGCCGACGCGACGGCCCAGATCCGCTCCCGGATCTTCCTCGAGGGCAACTTCTACGTCGACCTGTTCCCGGGGACGCCGAGCGCTCCGGTGGTCAGCTCCGGCTACACGATGAAGGCGGCCAACACCGCGGGCCCGGTGCAGCTCGACCGCGTTCTCGCCGTCCTCAACACCAACGCGCGCGCCAATCTCCAGACGCTGCTGCAGGGCCTCGGCGCCTCGCTCAACGGCGCTCCGACGCCGGCGCAGGACGCCACCCAGGACCCGATCGTCCGGGGCCTGACCGGCGGGCAGGCGCTGAACCTGTCGCTGAAGTACTCGGCCGAGGCGTTCAAGACCTCGACGATCGTCAACGAGGCGCTGCTCGGGATCCAGCCCCACGATTTGTCCAACGCGGTGATCGGCAACGACCAGGTGTTCACCGGCCTGGCCTCGAGCGGAGCGGCACTCCCGAGCCTCGTGAGCACGTTCAACGCGACGATGGCGACGCTGGCGTCGCGCCAGCAGCAGCTGAGCCAGACGATCGCTCTGCTGCCGCCGCTACTGCAGGCGACGAACAGCTCGGATTCCGCCCTGGACGCGTCGTTCGGGCCGACGAAGGCGTTCGCCGCGGCGCTGCTGCCGGGCGTCGAGCAACTCGGCCCGACGATCGACGCCGGGTTGCCGTGGATCGCGCAGGCGACGCTGTTGGCCTCACCGAGCGAGCTACGCGGGTTGCTGGAAGACCTCACGCCCGCGGTGCAGGAGACCGCCAGCTCCCTGAACTCGACCAAGGCCCTGCTCTCCGCCGCCGACCTGCTCGCCCGATGCTTCAGCCACAACGTGATCCCGACCGGCAACCAGTTCATCCAGGACCCGCCGATCACCACCGGTGAGCGTGTCTATCAGGAGCTGTTCCAGAGCGCGGTCGGGATCGCCGGCGCCGGGGGCAACTTCGACGGCAACGGCCGCTACGTCCGCTCCTCGGCCGGGGGCGGCTCGCTCCAGGTCAAGACCCCCACCCTGCCCCAGGAGGGCCCGCTGTTCGGCAACGCGGTCGTGCCCGTGCTCGGCACCCGGCCGGCGTTCGCGGGCCACCCGCCGCCACTGCGCCGAAATCTGCCCTGCTACACCCAACCGGCGCCCAATCTCAACAGCGCCCGCACCGGAGCCGGACCGTGAAGCGCGCGATCCTGATCCACCGCAACGACTTCCTCGCGATCGTGGCGCTGGTCGTGATCGCGTTCGCGACCGTCGCGTACATCCTTCGCCACCAGCCGTCGTTCACGTTCGGCAAGAGCTACTACACGGTCAGAGCGGAGTTCCAGACCGGCGCCGCCGTGACCGCCGGCCAGGGCCAGGCGGTGACGATCGCCGGCGTCACGGTCGGCCAGGTCGGCGGTGTCTCGCTGCAGAACGGGCGCGCCGTCGTGACGATGAACATCTACAAGCAGTACGCAGCCGATCTACCGCAACGCGACCGTGCTGCTGCGGCCGCGGACGCCGTTGAAGGACATGTACCTGGCGCTCGACCCCGGCACCAAGGACGCCGGCGCGATTCCCAACAACGGACTGCTGACGACGGCCAACACGAGCCCTGACATCAATGTCGACCAGATCCTGGCCTCGCTCGATGGCGACACCCGCAATTACCTGTTGCTGCTGCTGGCGGGCGGCGCGCAGGCGTTTCGCGACCCGGGGACGACGGGCGTGGCTCCGAGCCCGGCTGCGGTCGCCGACCTCCGTGGCGTGTTCAAGCGGTTCGCGCCGCTGAACCGCGACACGTTGACGTTCACGCAGCTCCTCGCGACCCGCCAGCAGGAGATCAGCCACTCGATCCACAACCTCCAGCTGGTGACGCGGTCGCTCGGGAGCGTCGACAATCAGCTCGCGTCGCTGATCACCGCGTCGAACACGAACTTCACTGCGATCTCATCGCAGGACGCCAACCTCCAGCAGGCGCTGTCACTGCTGCCGGGAACGCTCCAGCTGGCGACGACGACGCTCGGCAAGGTGCAGGGGTTCGCAAACCAGTCGGCGACCACGCTGCAGCAGCTGCTCCCGTTCGCGCACGCGTTCGGGCCGGCGCTGAAGGCCTCGCGGCCGCTGTTCGAGCAGACGACGTCCGTGATCCGGGATCAGCTGCGCCCGTTTTCGGTCGCCGTGCAGCCGCTCGCGAAGATCCTGAAACCGGCCGCAACAGATCTTGCGCAGGCAACACCGAAGCTTGTGAGCTCTTTCGGTGTTCTAAATGCGTTGTTCAATACTCTCGCCTACCAGCCAGGCGGCGGACAGCAGAGTTATCTGTTCTGGGGCTCCTGGCTGAGCCACATCGCCAATAGCCTGACCAACACGCAGGATGCGCACGGCCCGATCGTGCGCGGACTGTTCATGGCCACGTGCGACTCGCTCAATTTGTTCGAGACCGTGCTCCAGCAGTCGAACCCGGCGCTCGGGCCCCTGATCGACCTGCTCAACCCGCCGCCGGTGAGCGAGATCCACTCGTCGTTCTGTCACGGAGTGCTGCCGTGAACAAGCAGGCACCGAGCGCAGGTCGGATCGCATCGATGATTCTGTTCGCGGCCTCGTGCGTCGGGCTGCTGCTGTTCCTGTGGATCTCGTTCGGCGGCTCGGTCCCGCTGGTCCCGCAGGGATACCGGTTCAACGTCGAGTTCCCCGACGCCGTGCAGCTCGCGTCCCAGTCCGACGTGCGGATCTCCGGCGTCAGCGTCGGCAAGGTGATCTCGGTCTCGCTCGACTCCCACACCGGCCTGACGCGGGCTGTGATCCAGATCGACAAGCAGTTCGCTCCCCGGCCCGACGACACGCGCGCGACTCTGCGCGCCAAGACGCTGCTCGGCGAGACCTACGTCGAGTTGTCCCCCGGCTCGCCGGACGTCCCCAAGCTGGCCGACGGTGGGACGTTGCCGGAGGCGCAGGTGGCGCCGACCGTGGACCTCGATCAGATCCTCTCGACCTTCGACCCGGCGACCAGGCGCGCGTTCATGGTCTGGCAGCAACAGGATGGGATCGCGCTCACCAACCGCGGCGAGGACTTCAATGCGGCATTTGCGGAGCTGTACCCGTTCGCCACCAACGTCGACGCGGTGCTCGCGGTTCTGCACCGCGACAACACCGAGACCAGCGCGCTGCTGCGCGACGGCGGGCAGGTGTTCTCGGCGATCAGCCAATCGCCCGCCCAGCTGCAAGGGTTCATCCGCAACTCGAACTCGGTGTTCGCGGCCACGGCCGCCCAGGATGTCGCGCTCGCAAACACGATCCGGGCCTTCCCGCCGTTCCTGATCGCAACCCGCGAGACGATCGACCGGGTCAACCGGTTCGCCGCGGCGACCAAGCCGTTGATCGACCAGCTCCGCCCCGCGGCGGTGCAGCTGACCCCGGCGCTCCAGGCGATCAACGTGCTCGCGCCCGAGCTGCGGACACTGATGGTGAACCTCGGGCCGCTGACGACCGTTTCAAAGACCGGCGTACCGGCGCTCGAGAAGTTCCTCGACGATACGGTGCCATGGCTGACGCGGCTGACGCCATACCTCGGGAATCTGGTGCCGGTGATCAATTACATCAACACGTACCGCAGGGAGATCGCGGCGTTCTTCGCCAACAGCACCGCAACCACGCAGGCGACGGGGCAGAACATCTCGCAGACCGCGATGCTGCACTACCTGCGCATCTCCAACCCGGTCAATCCCGAGGTACTGACCAACTACCAGAGCCGGCTGGAGAGCAACCGCCCGAACCCGTACATGGCGCCCGGGGGCTACAACAACCTGCTCCACGGCCTATTGGTGTTCGGCAGCTATCTGTGCACGAGTAATCCACTTCCAACAATAGGACCGGCGATTCCAGCTAACCTGGCCGCGGTCCTGCAGTCCGTCTACTTCACGTCGAATCCGGGCGGACCGCCGTGCAAGGCCCAATCACCTCTGGGTAGTACGACGACCGGTCAACCTCAAGCCTTCCCCCATCTACAACCCTTGCCATGAGCACGCCGGCTCTGCTCGGATACCCAAACCCGTCACGGATCAAAGGAGGATTCAATTGCGACGGATAATCATCATCGGTACGGCGGTAGCCGTGCTGGTCGGCGCGGCCACTGCATATGCCGCGCTCAACACCTACACGGCCGTCGTCACCGTCACCGGTGGTGTCGGCAGCCCTAGCCACCCGGCTCCGGTCGCGTTCACCGAGAATTACGGTGCGGCGAGCGAGACCGCCGGCCAGGTCGCGGCGCCACTGGTCGACATCAAGACGACCATCTACGGCCTGGAGTCGAACGCGGGCAAGTTCCCGCCGTGTAACGGCAACAAGATCTCGACCAAGGGGACCGACAGCTTCTGTCCCCCGAAGGCTCTGATCGCGACCGGCCCGGTCAACGCGAAGCTCGGCTCGCCCGCGCTCACGGAGACCGGCTCCGTGCCGTGCAATCCATACCTGCACGTCTGGAATGGAGGGGCTGGCAAGCAGTGGTACTTCTTCACCACCGGCGGCCAGTACCAGTGCGCCGGCCTGCGCACCGGTCAGACCCAGGCCTACCCGGGCTTCGTGTCCCAGCACGGCAAGAACCTGGTCGTGGACGTCCCACTGCCGAGCTACGTCTCGACGATGGTCGCCCATCAGCACAACCTCTACGGTTCGCTGATCAAGGAGGTCCTGACCTTCCGCAAGATCACCACGACGGTGCACGGGAAGACGATCGGCCTCACGTCCTCGATCGGCTGCAAGGCCGGCAAGCGGCCGTGGAGCGTGCAGTACACCGCAGTCAGCGGTAGCACCCGGGAGACCAAGACGGTCACCGGCAACGCCCCTTGCTGAGCTGCTGAGCCTCGGCCGCTCGGCGCCGCGCCCTTGGTTGGGCGCGGCGCTGGGTGCCGCGGGTTTTTGGGGGCCCGCGCCCTGGCCCCGGCGGTGAAGAGCCGCCGCGACCGCGGTCGAACCAGGCGAGGCCCGCGCGGGCCGAAATCCCCTGCGACGGCATGCTTACGGGCCCAAAGTCCGCCGCGGCGACATGCTTACGGGCCCAAAGTTCCACGTCCGTGGGCGACCTTGGTTACATAAGCATGCCCGACATGCTTATGTAGCCAAGGACCGGCGGGCGCGCGCGATTTGTGCCTGTATGCAGGTCAAAATGCCGCTGGAGGCCCGCCACCAGCCGCCGCCCATGGCCCGAAGCAGTCCGTTAGCCACCAAAGGCGGTCGGACTGGGCGCCGGCGCCGTCAAGTCCATCCTCTAAGCGATCTCGAATCGCTCCGCGCGCTGGGCCTCGCGCTCTGACTCGGTCAGCATCCGGATGAACAGCACGGCGAGCGCGGTGCCCATCACGATCGACTGCTCGAGCGCCATCGCAAGGCCGGCCATCGACTGGTCCTGGAGCGGTGTCAGGCCCCAGTAGTCGGGCTTGTGCGCGTAGAAGGGATAGAGGACGCGCGGCGAGAAGGCGAGTGCGATGCCGAGCAGGCCGACGAGCAGCTTGGCACTGGTCATGTACGCCACCGGCCCAAGTCCGCCCAGGCGCATCCGGCTGCGGATCGGCGACATGATGTGCCACCAGTACAGTGCGCCGACGGCGAAGAAGCTCAGGTGCTCGAAGGCGTGGAGGTTGCTGTTGCCCTGGGCCTGGTCATAGAGCCCCGGGATGTGCCAGACCCACAGCACGACGACGTAGGCGATCACGGCGAACGCCGGGTGCGCCAGATACCCGGCGCGGCGCTCGATCACCTGCAGCCGGCGGGTGACCGGCCGCAGCAGCACCTTCGTCAGCGAGGCGATCAGGAGGATCGGGACGATGTCCAGCAGCAGGATGTGCTGGACCATGTGCATGACCATCAGCTGATCGCCGAGCGAGTCCAATGGCGAAACCAGCGCGAGCACGATCGTCAGCTCGGCGGCGAGGAACAGCGCGAGGTGCCCGAATCCGGGCGGGTGGGGCTCGTGCGGCGTGCGGGCGCGGCGCCAGGCGGTCAGGTAAAGCAGCGCCAATGCGCCGACCCCGACGAGCACGCCGGGGTCGAACGTCCAGGAAGTTTGCGGAGACACCTACGTAGATTCTCCCAATCGACAAACGCCGTGTGGGGGATTACCCTGGGCTGTTCAACGCACACTCACCCCCACATATCGCATTAGAGGGAGGTCGGCCGATGCGCATCGAGGTCAAGGGCCGCAATCTGCCCGTTTCCGACGACCTGAGGGAGCACGTCGTTAAGCGCTTTCGCAAGGTCTCGCGGCAGGTGTCCCAGCTGGCTGAGCTCGAGGTCGAGGTGTTCGAGGAGCGCAACCCGGCGATTGCCGATTCGCAGATTGCCGAGGCGACGCTGCATCTGAAGGGAGTGACGCTGCGGGCGCGTGATGCGTCACCCGACATCGTCCGCTCGATCAACATGTGTTCCGATGAGCTCGCCGTCCAGGTCAAGCGCCATCGGGACAAGCGCCGCAAGCGTCGCGAATCGCGCGCCGCGGCGACGCCGGACCTCGAGCTCGCGACGAGCCCGAGGCCGGGAGACGTATCGCCTGCTGCGTAGCCAACGCCAGGTATCGGCGCGGGTGGGGCTGCTGCCGGGCGCGGCAGTCCCACCCGGTCTGTAACGTACGCGTCGGTTGTGCGTTCGGCCCTGGGGGAATCTGCGCCGGGAAGGGGGGCTCCTGGCAACGAGTCTTGTTCGGCGGAGACGCGCGCTGTCGACACCTGCGGCAACCGCCGCCAGGAAGCAAAAGCCAAAGCCGCATCCGCCGAGCGTTGCGGCGCTTGTACGGGCCGACGTGGCGGCGTACTTCAAATCGCACGCTGCGCAGCTGCGGGGCCCGAAGGGCGCCGGCGGGACGAACGGGACGAACGGGGTCAACGGGGTCAACGGCGTCAACGGGGCCCCAGGAACGGCGGTCGCTTACGCGCACGTGAATGCGGACGGGACGCTCGACACCGCCAACTCCAAAGGCCATCTCCGGGCATTTACTGCCTCGAGGTGGCGGGCACCCCGCACAACGCCGTGGTGACGCCGGGGCTCATGACGGGAATCTCGGTTGCCGACACACAAGGCACGCCGTACGTCGACCTCACCAATCTGAGCGGTTGTCCGGCCGGGAGCAACGTCAGGGTCGTGATGGGCCAGCTGGGCGGTGCGGGAACGAGCAACTGGCCGTTCTATATCGCGATCAACTGAGGCTCTCGGAGGGCCGCCGGAACGGGGCGGATCCGCCCGCTGCAGGCCATAACTCGGCCTTAGCGCCGATGCTACGCTAACCGCATGTCCTTCCTGGACCGCGCGCTTCGCATGGGCGAAGCGAAGAAGTTCAAGACCTACGAGCAGCGCGTCGGCAGGATCAACGCCTACGAGGAGGAGCTCGAGCACTGCACCGATGCCGAGCTGCGCGAGGCGGCCGACGAGCTGCGGGCCCGGGCCCGCGGCGGCGAGAGCCTCGACGAGCTGCTCTACGAGTGCTTCGCGCTGGTGCGCGAGGCCGGCAAGCGCACGATGGGGATGCGCCATTTCGACGTGCAGATGATCGGCGGCATGGTGCTCCACGATGGCTCGATCGCGGAGATGAAGACCGGCGAGGGCAAGACCTTGACCGCGACGCTGGCGGTCGCGCTGAATTCCCTGGGCGGCCGCGGCGTGCACGTGGTGACGGTCAACGACTACCTTGCCCGCCGCGACGCGATGTGGATGAAGCCGATCTACGACGCGCTCGGAGTCACAGTCGGCGTGCTGCAGAACATGCAGCCCTACGAGGAGAAGCGCGACGCGTACGCCGCCGACGTCACCTACGGGACCAACTCCGAATTCGGGTTCGATTACCTGCGCGACAACATGGCCACCTCACTGGAGGAGAAGGTCCAGCACGGAGGCCGGCCGAAGCCCGAGGAGGGCAAGTCGCCCTACCACACGTACGCGATCGTCGACGAGGTCGACAACATCCTGATCGACGAGGCCCGTACGCCGCTGATCATCTCCGGGGCGCCCGAGCAGGCCGCCGAGCTGTACGGGCAGTTCGCACGGCTCGCGCCCCAGATGCAGCCCGGCAAGACCCCAGAGGGCATGGATCCGCGGATGAAGAAGGAGTTCGTCGCGGACTTCGACTACGAGTTCGACGAGAAGCACAAGACCGTGGCGGTGACCGAGCGCGGTGTCGCCAAGGCGGAGCGGTTTCTGCGCATCGACCACCTGTACCGGGCCGAGAACGGGCACCTGGTCAACCACCTGATCCAGTCGCTGAAGGCCGAGTCGCTGTACAAGCGCGACGTCGACTACGCGGTGATCGACGGCGAGGTCAAGATCATCGACGAGTTCACCGGCCGGATCCTCGAGGGCAGGCGCTGGTCGGAGGGGCTGCACCAGGCCGTCGAGGCCAAAGAGGGCGTCCGGGTTCAGGAGGAGAACCAGACGCTCGCGACGATCACCCTGCAGAACTACTTCCGCATGTACGACAAGCTCGCGGGGATGACCGGCACGGCGCTGACCGAGGCGACCGAGTTCATGAAGATCTACGAGCTGCCGGTCGTCCAGATCCCGACCAATCGTCCAATGGTCCGCAAGGACAACAACGACCAGGTCTACAAGACCAAGGACGGCAAGTGGTCGGCCGTCGCCAGGGAGATCGAAGCTCGCAACCAGGCCGGGCAGCCGGTGCTCGTCGGCACGATCTCGGTCGAGGTCTCCGAGTTGCTCTCGGAGGAGTTGACCAAGCGCGGGATCAAGCACACGGTCCTGAACGCCAAGCCCGAGCACGCCGAGCACGAAGGCGAGACGATCGCCGAGGCCGGCGCGCCCGGGGCGGTCACGATCGCGACCAACATGGCCGGCCGGGGCGTCGACATCAAGCTCGGCGGCAACCCCGAGCATCTCGCGCGGCTCGAGGTCGCCAAGCTCGGGCTCAGGCCCGACGAGCCCGACTACGAGGAGCACCTCGCGAAGGTCGTTCCCGAGATCGAGCGGCGCGTCGAGGGGCTGCGGGAGCGGGTGCTCGACGCGGGCGGGCTGTTCATCCTCGGGACCGAGCGCCACGAGTCGCGGCGGATCGACAACCAGCTCCGCGGCCGCTCAGGTCGCCAGGGCGACCCGGGGGAGAGCCGGTTCTTCCTCTCCGCACAGGACGACCTCGTGCGCCTGTTCGCCGGCGAACGGATCTACAAGATCCTCGACAAGCTCGGGACGCTCGACGAGGACGGCAACGAGGAGCCGATCGAGGCAGGGATGCTGTCCAAGCAGATCGAGAAGGCGCAGAAGAAGGTCGAAGAGCAGCACTACCTGATGCGCAAGCACACGCTCGAGTACGACGACGTACTCAACCAGCAGCGCGAGGTGATCTACAGCTATCGCGACGAGATCCTCGAGGGGCGCGACATGAGCGACGCCGCCCGCGAGGAGATCGTCAACCTGATCCAGCGCCTGGTCGAGGAGTACACGGCGGGCGATTTCGTCGAGGACTGGGACGTGGTCGGCCTGATCCGCCGGATCGAGGAGATCTTCACACCGAGCGCCCAGGTGATGAGCATCGATCCCGATCGCGTCGATCGCGAGGACCTGACGGTGCGGCTGCAGGAGGAGGCGCTCGCCCAGTACGACGCTCGCGAGCAGGGGCTCGGCGAGGAGCTGATGCGGTTCCTCGAGCGGCTGCTGCTGCTGCAGATCATCGATCAGCGCTGGCGCGAGCATCTATACGACATGGACTACCTGCGGGAGGGGATCCACCTGCGCGGATTCGCGCAGATCGAGCCGCTGGTGGCCTACAAGAACGAGGCGTTCGAGCTGTTCCGGGACCTGATGAACACGATCTGGGGCGATTTCGCGCGGATGATCTTCCACGTCCAGGTGACAGTCGAGGGACAGAACGGGGACGGCGCGCAGCCGGCGACGAGGCGGCCGAGTCCCGGCGCGAGCTCGTCGACGGGGGCCAATCGGAACGTCACCTACTCAGGTGGTGGACCCGCCCAGCCGAGCGCGCTGGCGATGGCGGCCGCGGGGGCCGGCGGAGCGGTCGCGGCTGGTGGCGAGCAATACGCCGAGGAGGTCGAGGCGCCGCCGCCGGTCGAGCAGCGGCGGGTTGACCACACCCAGGAGCTCGGGCGCAACGATCCGTGCTGGTGCGGGTCGGGCAAGAAGTTCAAGAAGTGCCACGGGGCTTAGTGGCCATGCAACACGCGAGCGGACTGCACCGCTAATCCCGCCCGCGCCCGACACCGGGCGAGGCCCGCCAGGGCCGAAATCGGCTGCGGCGACATGCTTAAGGGCCCAAAGTCCACGCCCGCGACGGACCTTGGTTACACATGCATGCCCCACATGCTTATGTAGCCAAGGTCCAGCAGGCGCGCGCAGTTTGTCCCTTTATGCAGGCGAAATTGTCAGGCTGCTGACATCGCCCGGCAGGGCGGCGCCCTCACCAGTGCCGTTCCCCGAGCGCACCGGATCGCGATCGCCGTGCGCGATGGGTAAGCGGGGGAGGGTCCGCGCCGCGACGCTCCGCCTCCAGACCTATTTCGAGAAGGTGATGGCTGCGGACATCCTCGTCATCCGGCCCACCCCGGGGGTCTAATCCCGCCCGCCCCGCGGGCCCAATCCGGTCCGCCCCGGCAGTCCCTCCCCAACTAGTGCAACCATTCGTGGCGATGCCCGAGCCCGCCGGCGGCCTGCGCGCCTCAGACGAGCAGCGCGAACAAGCAGCACAGGAGATCCGCGAGCACTACGCCGCGGGGCGGATCA
Source organism: uncultured Solirubrobacterales bacterium (assembly GCA_963769695.1). Taxonomy (GTDB): domain Bacteria; phylum Actinomycetota; class Thermoleophilia; order Solirubrobacterales; family Solirubrobacteraceae; genus Palsa-465. The sequence continues at coordinate 947,907 of CAVYMX010000009.1, forward strand.
ACGACGACGAGCTCGATCAGCGGGTGCAGGCCGTCTACCAGGCGCAGACCGAGGAGCAGCTGCGCAAGTTGCGCGCGGACCTGCCGGCACTCCCCCCGACGCCCCAGCAGCAACGCGCGGAGCTCGTGCGACGCCGCAGCCACCTGCAGCGCCAGCTGATCCAGCAGACCGGGGGAGGGGTCGCGCTGTTCGTAGTGTGCACGGCGATCTGGTTCGCCACGGGCGCGACCGGGATGTTCTGGCCGCTGTGGATCGCGCTCGTGACGCTGATCCCGCTGATCCGCAACGGGTGGCGGTTGTATGGTCCGGCGCCCGAGTTCGACCGCGTCGAGGAGGAGCTGGCCGCCCGCCGGCGCTCGGGCGGGCAGCGCTCGGGCGGGCGGGGGGACCGCGAGCTGCGGCGGGCGGACCGTGACCAGCGGCGCGAGGATCGCCGCGAGCTGCGACGCGGCCCACCGCCGTAGACAGCGACGGCGGCGGGGGGGACCGGCTACATCTTCACGTGCCGGATGTGCCCCGGCTGGGTCACGAACTTGACCCGCTCCTCCCGAGCCGGAGGTCGGAGTACTCGTCCTGATCAATCAAGACTCAATTGTCGCCCCGCGGGCAGCGCGAGGCGCTGCTGCTACGGTTGCTGAACAGATGGCCACCGCCCCCTCAGAACCTCTCTCTCAGCGCCTCGCGGCGATTCGCGGGCAGCTCAAGCTGCTCGCGGACTATCTTTGACCCCGCCACGCTGAGCGAGCGCGTGAGCGCGCTCGAGCAGGAGATGGGCGAGCCGGGTTTCTGGGAGGACCAGGAGCGGGCGGCGAAGGTCAGCTCGGAGCATGCACGCACGAGCCGCAGGTTGACGGTGTTCCGCGACCTCGAGCGCGATGTCGAGGATCTCGAGCCGCTTGCGGAGCTGGCCGAGGAGGATCCCGAGATCGCCGGCGAGCTCGAGGAGCAGGTGCGCGTGGTCCAGGAGCGGCTGGACGCGCTCGAGGAGCAGCGGCTGTTCTCCGGCCCATACGACACGGGCAATGCGCTCGTCACGATCAATGCCGGCGCGGGCGGAACCGATGCGCAGGATTGGGCCGAGATGGTGCTACGGATGGAGATGCGCTGGGCCGAGAAGCGGGGCTTCGAGGCCGAGCTGCTCGAGGTCTCGCCGGGGGATGAGGCGGGCATCAAGTCGGCGACGTTCCTGGTCAAGGGCGAGAACGCCTACGGGCTCTACAGCAGCGAGAAGGGCGTCCACCGCTTGGTCCGCCTGTCCCCATTCGACGCTGCCCATCGGCGGCAGACGAGCTTCGCGGGACTCGAGGTCTCGCCCGTGGTCGACGAGATTGACGACGTCGAGATCGACGACGACGACCTCCAGATCGACACCTACCGCGCGAGCGGAGCCGGCGGCCAGCACGTGAACAAGACGGACTCGGCGGTCCGCATCACCCACAAGCCGACCGGGATCGTCGTCCAATGCCAGAACGAGCGATCACAATCATCCAACAAGGCTGAGGCGATGACGATGCTCCGCTCAAAGCTGCTCGAGCTCGAGGAACGTAAGCGCCGGGAGGAGATCGCACGCGAGAAGGGAGAGGCCCAGGACGTCAACTTCGGCTCGCAGATCCGATCCTATGTGCTGCATCCCTACACGATGGTCAAGGATCACCGCACCGACTACGAGATGGGCGACGCGAACCGGGTGCTGGGTGGCGACCTCGACGGGTTCGTGCGCGCTTACCTGCTGAAAGCCGCGAAGTGAGCCGGCAGCCGCCGGAGCAACCGGTCTCGCCATACCTAGATGCGGTGACCGCCTACGGCTTTCGGGGCTCGACGCGGTTCCACATCCCGGGCCACAAGGGTGGCGCGGGAGCCGATCCGGGATTGCACGCCGCGCTCGGCGCGCGTGCCCTGCTGCTCGACGTCCCGCTCGACATCGAGGGGATCGACATCGGGCCGCCACCGACGCCGTATGAGCAGGCCGAGCGGCTCGCGGCCGAGGCTTACGGCGCCGCGCGGACATGGTTTCTGACCAACGGCGCCACGCAGGGCAACCACGCGCTCTGCCTCGCGCTCGCGGGGCCGGGCAAGCGCGTGCTGATCCAGCGCAACTCCCACGCGAGCGTGATCGACGGACTGGTCCTCAGTGGCGGAACACCGAGCTTCGTCGCGCCCGAATACTACGACGAGCTTGGGATGGCGCTCGGCATCACACCGCAGGCGCTCGCGCGCGCGCTCGCACTGACTCCGGACGTGGAGGCCGCGTTCATCGTCTCGCCCACCTATTACGGAATGGCGGCTGACATCGAGGGGTGCGTGCGGGTCGCGCACGATGCCGGGGTCGCGCTGATAGTGGACAACGCCTGGGGCGCGCACTTCGGGTTTCACCCGGCGCTGCCCCGCTCGCCGCTCGAACTCGGAGCCGACGCGGTGCTCGCCTCGACGCACAAGATCGTGGGCAGCCTGACCCAATCGGCGATGCTGCATGTGTCGGGCAGCGAGCGGATCGACCTCGACGCGATCGCGAGATCGGTGCGGCTGGTCCGATCGACCAGCCCCAGCTCGCTGCTGTTCGCCTCGCTCGATGCGGCCCGCCGGCAGCTCGCGGTACATGGACGGGCGCTGCTCGAGCGCACGCTCCGGGCGGCCGGCCGAGCCCGCACGGCGATCGACGAGGTTCCGGGTTGCGACGTCCTCGGCGGGGCGCTCGTCGGCCGGCCCGGGGTGGCCGGCTGGGACCCGTTGCGGCTCGTCGTCGACGTCCGCGGGACCGGCTGCACCGGGTACGAGGTGGCGGCCGCGCTGCGCGGCTCGTATGACACCTACACCGAGCTCGCGACCCACGCGACGCTCGTGTTCGTGCTCGGGCTCGCGCAACCGGTCGAGCCGCTCGAGCGGCTCGCGCACGACTTCTCGGAGACGGTCCGCAGCATCAGCCGTCCCGGTGGGCTGCCGGTCGTCCCGCGCGCGCCGGCCGGCGTGGACCACGAGCTCGCGATGACGCCGCGTGAGGCGTTCCTCGGCGCGGGCGAGCCGGTGCCTGTCGATGAGGCGATCGGCCGGATCTCATCTGAGTCGATCGCCGGCTATCCGCCCGGGGTGCCGGCGCTGCTGCCCGGTGAGCGGGTGACGGAGGAGGTCGTCGCCTACCTGCGCGAGCTGACCGCCGCGGGCGCCCGGTTGCACGGTGCGGCCGATCCCACGTTCCTGACCTTGCGGGTCTTGTCGTAGGCGGCGTGGTCGGCCGCTGGGCGAGCCGCCGCGGATCGTCCTCCCTGGGGCTGCAGTGGGCCGGCGCGGATCGTCCTCCCAGGGCGCGGCGGACGGGCGCGGCCCGTCCCACCGCGCCCGCACGTTCGCCTATCTGACGATGATCGTGCCCGTCATGAACGGGTGGATCAAACAGATGAAGTGGTACGTGCCCGGCTGGCTGAACTTGATCTGACCGGACGACGGAATCGTGGTCGTGGTCGGATCCTGGTCGACCACGCCGATGTTGGCGAATCCGTTGCCGTGCTCGGTCAGGCTCTCGGGGATCGGGCCGAGCGCCGGGATGTCGCTCGGGTAGACCCCGGCCGGTGGGAACACGGCGCCGTTGAAGCCGTTGGCGAGCTTGGCCAGGTACGCCTGCGGCCCGAACGACGCGGTATGCACCTCGCGCGAGTTCTTCGAGATCGAGAACGTCACCACGCTCCCGGCGTTGACGGTCAGCGTCGAGGGGAACATCGCGTACAACTCGACGCCACGGGAGTTGGATTCGCCAAGGCTCACGTGGTCCGCGGGCTGGGTGATCTTGGCCAGCGCCTTGGCCGATTCGACGTCGGTCGTCACCTGTGCTTTGAGCGCGGCGGCGTTCTGAGCGGCGGATGGCACGGGCTTGCCCGTGGGCTTGACGACCACGTACCCGACCATGCCCCGGTGAACGTCGCAGAAGAACTTGTACGTCCCGGGCTTGGTGAATGTGACCTGGAGCGGCTTGGCGTTCGGGGACAGCGGGAGGCCGCTGTCGATTCGCGTCGTCCCGTTGTAGGTATGCGGGCCGGTCGGGGCGAAGAGCGCAGGATTCAGACCGATGCTCGGGACGTGGCCGTCGAACCAGAACGGACTTCCGCCCGCATCGTCGACCCCGGTGACGGTCGCGCCCGGGAGCAGCAGCGGCTGGTCCGCGCCGCTGCGACCGGGCAGGTCGACGGTATGGAAGCCGTTGATGACGAACTTGACGGTGTCCCCCTGGTGGACCGTCACGCTGTGCAGGAAGAAGTCGTTGACGTCAGGGTTGTACTTCTGGGCGAACGCCCGGCCGACGATGTGCCCGGCGATCGCCTTGGCGGACGGCGGAGGTCCGGCGTAGACCGTCACCGCCGCTGTGGTCGCGCTCGCGCCTGCCGGCAGTGCGGCTGCTGTCGCCGCAGCGCAGGCGATCGCAAATGCCCCAAAGGTACGTTTCATGCGTGCTCCCCGAGTAGAACGAATTGCGCCTTATTCACAACCCTACAACGAATGCAGGATGGTTGGCAAGTGCCGTCCTATCCTCCTGAACATGGAGCAGCAGACGATCCGCGATGTGGTTGCGCGCGCCCTTGCCGAGGACGTCGGGACGGGGGACGTCACCACCGCGGCGACCGTGCCGGCGGCGGCGCGCGCTCGTGCGGTGATCACCCAGAAGGCGCCGGGAGTGCTGTACGGCCTGGATGCCGCCGAGGAGACGTTTCGAGCGCTCGATGGCGATCTGGCCCTCGAGCGGCTCGCCCCTGAGGGCGAATGGCGCGAGGGCGGCCGCGTACTGAAGATCGAAGGCTCGGCGCGGGCGATCCTGACCGCCGAGCGCACGGCGCTGAACTTCCTCCAGCGGCTCTCGGGTGTGGCCACGGCCACCGCTCGCTGCGTGCAAGCGGTACGCGGAACCGGCACCGGGATCCTCGACACCCGCAAGACCACGCCGGGGCTGCGCGCGCTTGAGAAGGCGGCGGTCGCGGCCGGCGGGGGCACCAATCACCGCGCCGGCCTCTACGACGCGATCCTGATCAAGGAGAACCACGCGGCGATCGCCGGGGGCGTGGGGGAGGCCGTTGCGCTTGTCCGGTCCGCGGCCCCCGCGCTGCCGCTGGAGGTGGAGTGCCGGACGCTCGCGGAGGTCGATCAGGCCCTGGCGGCGGGTGCGCGGCGGATCCTGCTCGACAACATGAGCGTCGAGCAACTGGGCGAGGCCGTCCGGCACGTCGGCGGTCGGGCCGAGCTCGAGGCCAGCGGCGGCGTGACGCTCGAGACACTCGGGGCGATCGCAGCGACCGGCGTAAACTTCATCTCAATCGGTGCGCTGACCCATAGCGCGCCGGCACTCGATCTCTCCCTCCTGTTGGAGCCGGTGTTATGAACCTGCCGATGCTCGGTGCGACAGATGCACCGTTGATGCTCGAGAACATCCCTGCGATCCAGGACGAGGTCCGCGCGCTCGCGCGCGAGCGAGAAGCCGTGATCCTCGCCCACAACTACCAGCTGCCCGAGATTCAGGACGTCGCGGACTACGTCGGCGATTCGCTCGGGCTCTCCCAGCAGGCCGCCAAGGCCAGCGCCGAGACGATTGTGTTTTGCGGCGTGCACTTCATGGCCGAGACGGCCTCGATCCTGTGCCCTGACAAGCGGGTGCTGATCCCCGATCTCGATGCCGGCTGCTCGCTCGCGGACTCGATCACCGCCGCCCAATTGCGAGACTGGAAGGCCCGGCACCCCGGCGCCGTGGTCGTCATGTACGTCAACACGACCGCTGAGGTCAAGGCCGAGACCGACTACTGCTGCACCTCCGCCAACGCCGTCAAGGTCGTCGAGCACATCTACCGTGAGCATGGCCCCGAGACCGAGATCCTGTTCGGCCCGGACATGTTTCTCGGGGCCTACGTCGAGAAGACGCTCGGGCGTTCGATGCACGTCTGGGACGGCGAATGCCACGTGCACGCGGGCATCCGCCCTGCCGACATCGCGGCGGTCCGCGCCGGGCACCCCGGGGCGGATTTCCTGATCCATCCCGAGTGCGGCTGCTCGACCAGCGTGATGGAGTACGTCGCGGCCGGTGATATCGATGCCGAGGGCGTGCACATGCTCTCGACCGGCGGCATGCTGCGCTATGCGCGCGAGCACCAGGCACACCGCTCCGATGGCGGGGTCGGGACGGCGATCGTCGCCACCGAGACCGGAATGCTCTACCCGCTGCGCAAGTCAGATCCGGACACCGAGTTCATCGCCGCCAACGAGGCGGCGCATTGCCGCTACATGAAGATGATCACGCTGCCGAAGCTCCGCACCGCGCTCCGCGACGACGTCCACGAGGTCAAGGTCGCGCCGGAGATCGCCGATCGCGCCCGGCTGCCGATCGAGCGGATGGTCGCGATCAGCTGAACGGACCCGGCCAGGGCGGCCCGCCAGAACCCCCAGGGCTTTGCGCGCGCCGAGCCGGGACTACGTCTCGAGGACCAGATCCAGGCCGTCATGGACCGCGTCGCGCACGGCCCGCAGCGACTCGCGTTTGCGATCGAACTCCCCCGGCGTGTAGCAGTGGACGTCGGCCGGGGCGCCCATCTCGAGCCCGTCCCAAAGCGAGCCCGCCTGGTAGACGCGCTCCAGCCACGGCATCCCGGCGTAGGCCGAGGAGACCAGGACGACGATGTACTCGGGGCCCCGCTCGCGCTGCGGCAGCGCACCGTGCTCATCGGCGACCCGCGCGCCACCGAGCCACGCCCCCTCGATCGGCCATCGATCCCCGACACGGTCCAAATAGCGCCGCAGTTCGCGCCGGTTCACAGCGGTACTCCCCTCCACGCTTGCGATTGTCGCTGGTGCGCGGAGCCACGGCAACTGAACTCACGTGTTGCTAATACTTCGCGACCGCCGCCACCATCCGGCCGATGAGCACAAGGGCGCGGTAGTTGCTCGGCCCGTCGACGAATAGCGCGAAGGCCAGCATGTGGCCGCCTCGGCTGTGGCAATAGCCGGCCAGGTTGGTGACGTAGTCAAGCGTTCCCGTCTTGGCGACGCAGTGCCCCTGAGCGGGCGTACCGGTGGCGATCGTCTGGACTGTGCCGCTGACGCCCACCACCGGCAGCGAGTTCCACAGCACGTCGCCGACCGGGGTGCGCCACACATCGCGCAGCAGATCCACGACCTCCAGCGGCGAGGAATGGTCTCCCCGCGAGAGGCCGGAGCCGTCGACGATTCGCGGATGAAGGTCGTACTCGGCCACGATTTGGCGGTGGATCACCTGCGCACCGTCGCTGATGGTGCCCGCGGCGCCAAAGCGCGAGCCGAGCTGCTCGGTGAGCATTTCGGCGAACAGATCATCGGACGGGACATCCATCAGTCGCAGCAGCACCGTCAGCGACGGTGAATTGACCGAGGCGAGCTGGTGCGCCCCCGGGGGCGTGATCCGGGCGAAACGCGCGGCGTTCGCCTGTACCCCCTCGGACCTCAGCGTGGCCGTGAATTGCCTGGCCGCAAACTCCGCCGGGCTGAGCTTGCCGCTGGTCGATCCGTGATCGTAGGTCAGGCCGCCGAGCTGACCGCCGAAATCGGGCACATCGGCGGCATACCCGGTCGCCGGACCGCCGGGACGGGCGTCGAACAGCGACCCGTCGCCGAATACCAATCCCGTCACCTGCCGAATCCCGTGGTTCTTCAACTGCTGCGCGAGCTGCCCTGCGGTCGGTCCGTAGCCCAGCTCCCAAACCCGGTTGAACGTGCCGTCGCCGAACGTCGGGTCGCCGCCGCCGCGCAGGTACAGGCTGCCGTGCCAGATTCCACCTGGCCCGAGATGCCCGGTTCCGAGCACGGTCGTCTGAAAGCGCGCGTCGGGGCCGAGTTCCTGCAGCGCCACGATCGACGTATACACCTTCTCGACTGATGCCGGCGGTCGCTTGACGCCGCCGCCGCGCGCGAACAGCTCCGTCTTCTGGGAGAGGTCGAAGACGACCGCGCCCGACTGCGGGCCCGCGAGCTGCAGATTGTGCTGCAGCGCGGCGGTCAATGCGTTCAGCGCCGGCGAAGGTGGCGGTGGCTTGGGCGGGACGATTCGGGGTCGCGGCGGGGGCCGCTTGACGGCGGCGGGCGGGTCTTCAAGCGACGCTGCGTGGACCGTCGTCCGTACGTGACTGCCCTCGCCGCAGCCGGCAACCGCCACCGACAGGACGAGGATTGCGAGCCCTGCCAAGCCCCCTGGCTGCCGCCGCCGTGTCAGACCGACTCCAGCTCCTCCGTGGTGTGCGGACCGACGACCGCGACCGACAACTCGTCGGCCACCCGCTTTGCGACCTCGGTGACCTCGGGATAGGTGACCTGGTCAAGAAACTCGATCGCCGCGTCGGGGTCGGGGTCCTCGCCGTAGACGATTACCTGCTGGGCAGCGTGCCGGGCGACTGCGCCGGTGTTCTCGAACACGATCGTCCGCGCCCCCGCCGCATACGCGCGAGCACGCTCGACCTCCGCTTCAGTCGGTCCCTGCTCGCGCAGCTCGGTGACGATCTCCCTCATCCGGCGATACGCCTCGATGCACTTGCTCGACTCGAGTCCGGCCGACAGCTGTAGCACGGGCACATCGGCATAAGCATGAGGGATCGACCCGACGGAATACGCCAGCCCGCGCTGCTCGCGGATCTCGTCGAACAGGCGCGATCCCATCGAGCCGCCGAGCAGCGTCGAGTAGATCACGAACGCGGCCCGCTCGCGCTGGTCGGAGACCTCCACGCCAGGGCGGTAGGACATCCGCAGATGGGACTGGTTCGAGTCCCGCTCGCGCACGCGGATCCTCGGCGAGAATGGCGGTGCGGGCTCGAAGGGCGGGGGCTGTGGTTCGGGCTGGAAGCGGCCGAACAGCTCGTCGAGCTCGCCGTTGGCCGGCAGCGCGTCGAGGTTTCCGACCGCGAACGCCGCTCCGCGCGACGGCGACCACCGCCGCTCCCGGAAGGCAACGATTCGATCCCGCGTGAACGTGTCGCGGATGTGCTCGACCGTCCCCAGCACCGGGCGGCCGAGAGGATGATCCCCGAATGCCGCCTCGTCGATCAGGTGCTCGGCAATCGTCGCCGGCTGATCGTCGGCGCGGGCGATCTCCTGAACGACCACGCCGCGCTCGCGGTCGAGCTCATCGGGATCGATCCGCGGGCGGCCCACGAAGTCGGTCAGCAGGTCCGCCGCCTCGAGCGCCCGCTGTGCCCGAGCCGTGATGTGGAACGCGACCAGGTCGTGGCTGGTGTAGGCGTTGAGCACCGCGCCGATCCGTTCCGCAGCCTCGTTGACGTCCCTGTAGGTCGGGTACTTCTCGCCGCCCTTGAACACCAGGTGCTCGAGGAAGTGCGCCATCCCGTTCTCGTCGGGACGCTCGGTCCGGGCGCCGGCGTCGAACGCGACGAGCAGCGTGACCGAGCGCGTGCCCTCGACCGCGATCCGGTACAGCGGCAGGCCGTTGCCGAGCGTGGACTGCGCGATCGACATCATCAGCAGAGAACGGTAGCGAGCCGGCAGGCGTCGGGCCAGCCGCGGCAATCCCTGCTCAACATTTAGTCGTGCAAATCGCGTTGCAAGAGCCTCTGGCGGGCTCGCCGTCCGTGGAGGACCGCTACATTGCCCGAACCCTATGGCTACACCAGAATCACAGCACCGCACCCGCCGCCGGACCGGCGCCGTCCCTGCGGCGCGCCCCTCCGGCGCCCCCGCACCGAGCCCCAAGCGATCGTCTGCTCGCCAGTCGAGCGGGCCGCCGATCATCGAGTTCCGCGGCGTGTCCAAGCGCTATTCGGTCGGCGATATCGGCCTTGATCAGGCCACTTTCTCGATCGATCGCGAGGAGTTCGTGTTCCTCGTCGGCTCGACCGGTTCAGGCAAGTCGACCGTGATGCGGCTCTTGATCAAGGAGCTCGACCCGACCGAGGGGATGATCCGGGTCGCCGGCCGCGATCTGAGCGATATCACCCGTCGGCGGGTGCCGTTCTACCGCCGGAACCTCGGCGTCGTGTTCCAGGACTTCAAGCTGCTCCCCAACCGGACGGTGCACGACAACGTCGCCTACGCGCTTCAGGTGACCGGCGGGACGCGCAAGGAGATCCGCGCCAAGGTGCCGGACATCCTCCGGCTCACCGGCCTCTCGACCAAGCTCCACAACTACCCCGACCAGCTTTCCGGGGGCGAGCAACAGCGCGTTTCGATCGCCCGAGCGTTCGTCAACCACCCGCCGCTGCTGCTGGCCGACGAACCGACGGGCAATCTCGACCCGGAGACGAGCATCGACATCATGCGGCTGCTGTACCGGATCAACCGCACCGGGACGACCGTGCTCGTCGCCACCCACGACCAGACGATGGTGGACAAAATGCGCCGCCGCGTGCTCGAGCTCTCCCGGGGCCGGATCATCCGCGACGAGGCGACCGGCCTCTACGCCCGCGACGAGACGACCCGGGAGTTCGCCCAGCGGCTTCGCTCCCCGACGACCCGGCCGCCGGGGATCTAGGCGATGCGGATCGGATTCTTCCTGCGCGAGTCCCTGCGCGCGATTCGCCGCAACCCGGCGCCGACGTTCGCGGCCCTCGCGACCGTGCTCGTGACGATGCTCGTGCTCGGCGTGTTCATCCCGATCGTGCAGGCGACCAACGGCGCCGCCAACAGCGTCCGCAGCCGCGTCGAGGTCGACGTCTACATGAGGACGAGCTCAAACGCGGCCGACGATAGCCGCGTGCAGAAGGAGCTGCTCGCGGTTCCGCACGTCAAGTCGGTCCAGTTCGTATCCAAGCAGCAGGCCTACGCGCAGCAGTCGAAGCTCGATCCGGCGGCCTATGCGCTGCTCGCCTCCAACCCGCTGCCCGACACGTTCCACGTGATCCCCGACAACCCGGCGAACGTGCTGGCTGTGCGTAATGCACTCACACCGCCGGTCACGGGCGGAGGCTCGGGGACGATCGACTCGGCGATCCAGAGTGTCTCGAACAAGAAGAACGACACGAGGAAGATCCTCGAGGTCACGAACCTCGTCACGATCACGGCCGCGGGCCTGACGGTGCTGCTGACGCTCGCCTCGGTGCTGCTGATCGCGAACACGATCCGGCTGTCGCTGTACGCGCGACGGCGGGAAGTGGAAGTGATGAAGCTGGTCGGAGCGACCGACTGGTTCATCCGCTGGCCATTCGTGATCGAGGGCACGATCGTCGGTGGCGCTGGTGCGCTGCTGGCGATTGCGGTGCTCGCAGTCACGAAGATCGCGCTGCTCGATCCGCTCGCGAACAACTGGACGCTGATCGCCGCTCCCCGCACGATCGCGTTCTCGGGACTCGTTGCCGTCCTCCTGCTCGCCGGCATCGTCGTCTCGGCGCTTGGCTCAGGGCTGTCGCTGCGCCGCTTCCTGCGCGTCTGACGCGCTGAACCCGGGAATCTGGCTGCGCGTGCGTCTGACGCGTCGTACGCGGGAATTCTCATGTGAGCGTTAACAGCGGGCCGGGTGCGGGTATACGGGCTCTGTCTGCAAACACCAACATGTGTGCGTAGCTGATGGCCGGGACCGGCTACGGACAGAAGGAGGATTCAATGCAGTTTGCCCTCCGCGGCCACCGGAGGCTGCTCGTCCTCGTGTCGACAGGGGTCATGCTTGTCGCCATCGGACTGCTCGCCATGGGAGGCTCTGCGCATGCGCGCGCCGTCCACGGCTTCCACCACTCTCATCCTGGGAATGGCGGATTGAGCATCACGAGTCAGCCATGGGGAAGCGCCGACGGCTCGCCCGTAAGCCTCTACTCGCTGAGTAACGGCAATGGAATGTCCGTGCGGATCACCAACTACGGCGGGGTGGTCCAGTCGATCTGGGTCCCCGACCGCACTGGCCAGGTCAGGAACGTCGTACTCGGCTTCTCGAACCTCCAGGACTACGTCACGGACTTCACGAACCCGCCCGCGGGCGGCTCCGGCGACACGTACTTCGGTGCGATCATCGGCCGTTACGCGAACCGGATCGGGAACCACCAGTTCACGCTTGACGGTCACACCTACGTACTACCGGGCAACAACGGCCCGAACAACATCAACACGCTGCACGGTGGCCCGAACGCTTGGAACACGAAGGTCTGGAACGCAACTCCGGAAACCGGTCCGAACTTCGTCGCGCTGAAGCTGACCTACACCGATCCCGACGGAACCAACGGCTTCCCCGGCACGGTGCAGGCGCAGGTCACCTACATCCTGACCCAGGACAACGCGCTGCGGATCGAGTACCGGGCGACGACGGACAAGCCAACCGTCATCAACCTCACCAACCACAGCTACTTCAACCTGGCAGGTGAGGGGAACGGCCTGATCTACCACCAGCTGCTCCAGATCAACGCCGATCAATACACCCCGACGGACGCCAATCTGATCCCGACGGGTCAGATCTCGCCGGTGGCGGGCACGCCGTTCGACTTCACGCACATGAAGCCGATCGGCCGCGACATCGACCGTGCCGATCTGCCCGATGGCGGCCAGCTCGTGGCCGCTCACGGCTACGACCAGAACTGGGTGCTGAACGGCTCCGGGATGAGGCTGGCCGCGATCGCGCAGGATCCAAAGGACGGGATCGGGCTGTGGACGTACACGGACCAGCCCGGGGTGCAGCTCTACACCTCGAATTTCCTCGAGGGCGATCTCGTGGGCACGAGCGGGCGGACCTACCGACAGGGCGCCGCGTTCACGCTCGAGACGCAGCATTACCCCGACTCGCCGAACGAGCCGAGCTTCCCGTCGACGACGCTGAATCCCGGTCAGGTGTTCAGCTCGGCGACGATCTACAAGTTCACGGACGGCGGCGGTAGGCCCGGGCACGGCGGCCCTGGTCACGGGCATCACTGAGCTCGACGGACTGAAACGCCAAACGCAGGATCGGCTCGCCCCGCCAGTTGCGGGGCGAGCCGCCTTTACGTGGCGCCCGGCTACCCTCAGCGGAGATGCTTTCGCGCTACACACGCAGACCGAGGGTCGTGGTGCAGGTCATCGCCGCGGTCCTGATACTGCTGCTCGGGATCCTGCTCGGCGGCCACCCGAACTGGCTGCCCTCGCCGCTGCGCAGCGCGCTGGTCGATAACGGCGATGGGCAGCTGATGAATCAGGCGCTCGACATCATCCAGCGCGACTACTACCGCCCCGTGAGTCGCTCGCAGCTGCTCAACAGCGGTCTCGCTGCTGCCGTCGCGAGCCTTCACGACCCGTTCTCTCAATACATCAGCCCGACCAACTACGGGACCTTCGGGCACGCCAGCCCGCACATCAGCGGGATCGGAATCGACGTCAAGCCGGAGCCGCGCGGGCTCAGCGTCGTGGAGGTGTTTCCCGGCACGCCGGCCGCGCATGCGGGGCTGATGACCGGAGACCTGATTGTCGCCGTCGGGAGCAAGAGCCTCGCGGGCCACAACGCCGACTACAGCTCGGCGCTGATCCGCGGTCGGGCCGGCACGGCGGCGGTGCTGGCGATTGTCCGGGCCGGACGCCAGCTGGTGCTGCGGATCACGCGCCAGAGTTTCACCTTGCCGGTCGCCGACGACCGGATCATCACCTACCACGGGATCAAGCTGGGCTACGTGCAGCTGACGACCTTCAACCAGGTGGGAGCCGGCAACCAGACCCGCACGGATGTCGAGCAGGTGCTGCACGAGGGCGCGAAGGGAATCATCTTCGATCTGCGTGACAACGGCGGTGGGTTGGTCGACGAGGCCGTGAACACGGCCAGCATCTTCATCCCCGACGGCACGATCGTCTCGACCCGGGGTCGCAACTCGCCGCTTCAGGTGCTGACCGCGACGGGAGACGCGATCCCCACCAGCATCCCGATGGTGGTGCTCGTCGACCGCGGGACGGCGTCGGCCTCGGAGATCGTGACGGCGGCGCTCCAGGACCATCGCCGCGCGGTGGTCGTCGGCACGCACACGTTCGGCAAGGGCGTCTTCCAGGAGGTCGAACAGCTCCCTAATGGGGGCGCGCTCGATATCACCGCCGGCTTCTACTACACCCCGAATGGGCGCAATCTCGGCGGCGGCGGCGTCAAGGAGGGGGCCGGCGTGACCCCTGATGTATACGCGCCGCTGAATCCGCACTCGAGCGCAGACACGACGCTGCAGGCGGGCGAGCGCACGCTCGCGGCCAAGCTCCCGTGAGCACGGCGGTGGAGGGCGCGGTCGGCGGGCCGCACGTGGCCGTGCTCGAGCGGCGGGGGAAGTTCCTTGTGGCCGAGCCGTTCTTCGAGTCCGGGCCGCGGCTGGTGGTCAGCCGTGACCACCGCGCGGCGGTCGGCGATCTGGTTGTCGTGCGCGCCGGTGGGGGTCGCGGTGGCGGTCGCGGTGGCGGTGGCGGTCGCGGGGCGGGTCGTGGCCGGGCTGCGATCGTCCGTCGCCTTGGCAGCCCGGAGGTTGCCCGGGACGTGATCGAGGCGCTGATGATCGATCGCGGGCTGCGGCGCTCGTTCGATCCGGCGGTCGAGCACGAGGCCCGCGAGGCGGCCAAGGCGAGTGCCGCGATCGAGCTCCAGGGGCGGCGCGACCTGCGCTCGCGGCCGACATTCACGATCGACCCGGTCGGCGCGCGAGACTTCGACGACGCGATCTCGGCCACGGTCCGTGAGGATGGCTCGATCCAGGTGTGGGTCCACATCGCGGACGTGGCGGCGTACGTGCCGGCGCGTTCGCTCGTCGACCGCGAGGCGTACCGGCGCGGAACGAGCGTCTACGTCCCGGGGGCAGTCGAGCCGATGCTGCCCGCGGAGCTGTCCAACGGTGCGTGCTCGCTGGTGCCGGGGCAGGACCGGCTGGCCGTGACGGTGGAGATGACGGTGCGCGGCTCGGTCGTGTCACAGCCGTCGTTCTACCGCTCGGTGATCCGCTCCGACGAGCGGCTCGACTACGGGCGTGTCGACCGGATCTTCGCCGGCGCCGAGTCGGCCGCCGAGCCGTGGGGAGCCGGGCTCGCAGCGGCGCGCGTGGCCGCGGCCGCGCTCGGCGCACGCCGCGCGTCCCAAGCGGCGCTCGTGCTCGAGTCCACCGAGCCGGAGTTCAGGTTCGATCGCGCCGGCGCGGTCGTCGCGATCACGCCCGTGGTGCAGACCGAATCCCACCGCCTGATCGAGCATCTGATGATCGCCGCCAACGAGCAGGTCGCTGCGCTGCTGGAGTCGCGGCACGTGCCGACGCTCTACCGGGTGCACGAGCGCCCCGATGCGCCGGCCGTGGAGCGGTTGATCGATCAGCTCGCGTCCCTCGGCGTTCCCACGCCGCCGGTCCCCGGCGGGCACCTGACCCCGCAGCAGGCCGCCGACGTGGTCGGGGAGGCCTCGCAGCTCGTCGAGCGGTGGGTCGTCCGGACCGGCCGCGGCCGCAGAGCGCTTACGAGTCTTGTCCTGCGAGCGCTCAAGCAGGCTTATTACGAGACCCGCAACCTCGGCCACGCGGGGCTTCAGTCGCCCCGCTACTGCCACTTCACCTCGCCGATCCGGCGGTATCCGGATCTGATCTGTCATCGGGCGCTGCTGTCGGTGGTCGCGGGGGAGGCGGCCCCTGAGGCGTCTTGGGTGGCCTCGGCGGGGCCGTGGACCTCGGCCCGGGAGCGGGAGGCGATGGTGATCGAGCGCGACGCGGACGACGTCGCACGCTGCTTCCTGCTCCAGCGGATGCTGTCCGGCTCCGAGCACGGTCCGGGCGATTCGGTGTTCGACGGCGAGGTTGTTGGGCTGATCGGTGCGGGCGCGTTCGTGGCGTTCGGTCCCGACACGGCGTTCGAGGGGATGCTGCCGGTTCGCCGGATGCGCGGCGATTGGTGGGAGCTGAACGACGAGGGCACGATCTTGATCGGCACCCGGACCGGCGGTGCGCTGCGGCTGGGCGATCCGATCCGCGTTCGCGTGCGGTCGATCGACGCGCCGCGCGGGCGGGTGGACCTGCTGCCGGTCGATTTCGACGGTTCCGGTTCCAGTCTGGGGGAGGACTGACGTGGGAGGATGGAGGATGTTGTCCTATGGCTAAGGGACGCAAGCGCAAGAGCTCGCCGGGAGACGTGGCGACCAATCGCCGCGCCTACTACCGCTACAACCTGCTCGAGCGGTTCGAGGCCGGCATCGTGCTGACCGGAACCGAGGTCAAGGCGCTGCGCGAGGGCAAGGCGCAGCTGAAGGACTCCTACGCGGCCGTGCGCGACGGGGAAGTGTGGCTGATCGGCACTTACATCCCGCCGTACGGGCCCGCCTCACGCGAGAACCATGAGCCCGAGCGGGATCGCAAGCTACTGCTGCACCAGAGCGAAATCGAGCGGCTGATCGGCAAGACACGCGAGCGCGGGCTGACGATCGTGCCGACGCGGATCTACTTTGGCGGGCCGCGGTCGCGGGCGAAGGTCGAGATCGCGCTGGCGCGGGGCAAGGACGTGCACGACAAGCGCGAGTCGATCCGCACGCGCGACATGGCGCGTGACGTACAGCGGGAGTTGCGCGAGGCGCGGCGTTAGCGGCGTTGGCGGCGTTGGCGGCGTTGGCGGCGTTGGCGGCCTGAGTCCGGGCGAGCCCGGTCGTCCGGCCGCCGCGTGTGGTAGACCTGCGCCATGGCAATCGGCTCCGCGCTCGCGGTCATCGCCGTGGGCGCGATCCTGAAATGGGCGATCACCGCGCACGTCAGCTGGATCGACCTGCAGACGACCGGCACGGTGCTGTTCGTGATCGGCCTGGTCGCGCTGCCGATCGCGATCATCTACACCTTCTACTGGGCCCAGCGCGGCGGGCGCGATGAGCCGCGGGCCCTGCCCCCGCCGCCCGAGTACTAGCCGTTAGCCGAACGTGCGCGGCAGATTCGTCGCGTTCATGCCGAGCACCAGCAGCGCGACCAGGCTGAGATACACCAGCGCGACAAGCGCCCGGTGAACCGGCCGTACCCGGTAGTACGCCTCCTGTTGCTCGCCGCCGCCTCGGCGAAGCTTCCAGCGCTTGAACGTCTCGAATCCGGCGAACGCGACGATGATCAGGATCACCGGGTTGGGGAAGATGAACACCAGTGGGATCAGCGCCAGGAATCCCAGGAACCACATCCAGGGACTGATCGCCGCCATCGCCCGGCCACCGTCGAGGGGCACGACGGGGAGCAGGTTGAACAGGTTCAGCAGGAAGCCCGTGAATGCGAGCGCGCGCCAGAGATCGTTGCCCGTCGCGTGCCAGATCAGTACGCAGGCGGCTGCGCCGATGCTCCCGAGAATCGGGCCGCCGAGGCCGACCCGCGCCTCGGCGAGCGCGTTGTCGCCGAGTGACCGTGACGTGATCACGGCGCCGAGGAACGGGATGAACATCGGTGCGCTGGCCTTGATGCCCTCACGCCGAAGCGCGATCACGTGGCCCATCTCGTGCACCAACAGGAGCACCACGAACGCGGCCGCAAACGTCCAGCCGAACACGAATGAGTAGGCGGCCACCGAGACCAGCATCGTTCCTGCGGTGCTCAGCAGCTTCAGTTTCGGCGCCAGCAGCAGGATCGTCTTCAGCTTGCTGAGCAGGGCGACGAGCGCGGCGACGATCGGGCCGAGGGTGCGCTTTATCCATCCCGGCCGTCGCTCTTCGAATGGCGGTGGCAGTTCGAACGCCGGCGGGTCCGGCCCTCGCGCAGGCGCCCCCACGCCCGGTCCTGCCGGGACGGGCGGATCAGGCTGTGGGAGCCAGTGTGTGCTCGGTTCCATCGTCGTAGTTGTGATTGTCGCAGGCGCCGTCGGGTACCCCGGGTGCTCTTACGGGACGCTTCGATAGTCAGTCGACCAGAGTCCGGCGGCCGGCTCGGATCCCGCGGCCAGATCGGGCTGCACTAGACTGTGATCTGGACACAACCCCCAGGGGACGACAGGCTTCGACGTGGTCGGCTCGTGGGGGTGGTTGCGAGTCGAGGTCCGGGAGGCCTCGTAAAACACCCGGAAAACAATAAGTGCGGATTCGCACAACTTTGCACTCGCTGCCTAATTTGATTTAGGCCGAGTTCACTCTCGCCTCCGGTTCGCCTGCGACCGGAGAATCGGGATCATCTAGCAGGCTAACCCGGTGAGGCCCGCTCCAGCCGATCCGGGGACATCTTTTGGAGCTGGCCCTCCACAACCCCGCCGGCGTGGCGAGTGGAGAGCGAGATCAGAGCGCCGGCTACGCTCGTAGACGCCACCTTTCACGCGACTGCGGACCCGGGTTCGATTCCCGGCGTCTCCACCTTTGCAAAGAATTCGAACCGCCCTCCGCACCTGCGGGGGGCGGTTCGTCTATCAGGGCGAGGTAATCGAGGGTCGTCAGGGCGCGGTAGAAGCGCCCTTCGTGGCGGCGAGGCAGCCGCAGTAGCCCCCTCTCTTGCCGCTGGGTAGAGCCAACCCGGTTCGACTCGATCCTATTGTCGCGCGACGGCGATCGTCACGGTTAGCGTCAGACCGTACGCGGACAGCCCCAGGCGCAGCTTCAACGGCCGTCGCCCAGACGGGATCCGGACCCGCAGCGTCCGCAGCCGCCGCGAGACATCGAACCGCTGGGTGCGCTCGTGCGCGAGCCCGGTGACTGCGAGCCGCGCCGGCAGCGAGGTCGACACTTGCATCCGCAGCGACCGTGCCCGGCGCCCGACCCGCTTCGGCACCTTCAACAACAGGAACAGCGGCCGCGAGGCGCCGAGCGCAACGACGACCGCGGCGCGGCCGACGCGGCCGAAGCGGTCGCGCGCCTCGAGCACGATCCGATCGCGCCCGGGGCGCAGCCCGGTGGCAGCGATCATTTGGCCGGTGCCGATCAGCTGCGAGCCGAGCAGCCACCGCAGCCGCTTACCCGCGAGGATCGCGCCGGCGTCGTCGACCGCCTGTCCCGACAGCAGCAGCGGCGCGGCGTTGGGCTCGCGCGCGCCGCGGGCCGGGGACAGGATCGTCACCGCCGGCGGCGCGCCCGGCGCGCGGAAGCGGCGCGAGCGCACGGTCGCCGAGCTGAAGCCGTCGTTGACGGTCAGCTCGATCCGCGCGTCGTCCGAGCGCGACAGGAATCGCGCCGGTAGCCGGACGCGCCCGCTGCTCGGCCCGATCCACACGCGGTGGTAGCGCCGCCCGCCGTCGGCCGAGTAGTCGATCGAGGCGAGCAACGCAGCAGCCCCCGATGCGCGCCAGCCGATCGTGACGGTGCCACCGCGGACCGACGGAATTCCGAGTAGCCGAACCGTCGGTGCCCGCACGCCTGCGTGGCGACTCACTAGCACCGTGCCGCCCGACACCACCTCGACCGCTACGACGCTCGCCGCCGGGATCAGGCCGCTGAGCCGGATCGGCGGCGCCTCGCCGTCGATGTGGAGCGTATGCGCGAACATCGGCGCGCTCGCGACCTGCTGGCCTGCCGCGTCGAGGCCGACGAGCTCGAAGCCGGACACCGGCAGCGCCCGCGAGGCCGCGATCAGCGGCGTCACGGCCGTGATCTGCGCGGCCGCGCCATGTGGCACCGCGGCGTCAACCTCCAGCGACGGCCGCGCCGCCGACGTCGCCGGCGCCGACCGGTTGGCGATGTCGGCGGCGTGGTATCGGAACTGCTCCATCACCGCGTTCCAGTTGTGCGTCGAGCCCCATGCGTCGAGGGTGAGCGGGTCGGAGGTGTTGCTCGTGTTGGCGCAGTAGGACATGTAGTCGAACCACGGCGTCGACGAGTTCGCCGGCGACGGGAGCGCGTACGGGCCACCGTCGATCCCCGAGCCGAGCGTCGTGTCGAGCCCGATGCTCTGCGTGAAGCCCATCTGGTCGGGCGGCCAGCTCTCGGCCGTCTGCCCGTTCGAGCCGCCGCCGCCGCAGTTGGACGCGTGCGGGCGGCCGAGCAGGTGGAAGAACTCGTGCGCGACGCTCGTCAGCGGCCGCTGCCACTCGGTGATCGCGTCGGCGTAGGCATGGAGCTCCGACCAACACCAGTCGAAGGGGTTCTCCAGCCCGCGCGCGACGCCCGTGTTGACGCCGACGACCCATCCCAACTCGGGCAGGTTTTGGTCATTGCAGACGAAGTCGTCGACGCGCGAGCCGACGGCGCCGTTGGCGTTGTCCGAGCAGGTGCCGTACTCGGCTGCCCCGTGGTGGTTGGCGACGCAGGTGTTGAACTTGTTGCTGATGTCCGTGATGTCGACCGTCCCCTGGTACGGCTCGATGTTGACGTCGAGCGGCGTCACCAAGCGGGCCCACTGGAAGACCGAGGACGGGTCGGGCATCGGGACGCCGTTGACCTCCATCTGGATCGGAACGAGGGTCACCGCAGGTGCGTCGTAGAACGGGATATGGCTGAGGATCATCGAGACGTTCGCGTCGCACGCGGTGGTCGTGCACGGGGCGACGGCCGGAGACTGTGGTGGCGCCTCCCAAGGCTGGAGCTCGGCGATCAGCGTGATCGTCCCGTGCGTCCACGACGGCGGCAGCGTGAACGTATACGGCGCCGTCTCGCTCGACTCGTCGTCGACGCTCGGCGCGCCGGGACCGATCTGGAGCCTCGCCGGCGAGCTCGTCGGCAGCAGCGGGCTGCCGGGGAGGAACACGAGCCCGCCGCTCTCGTCGTGCGTGTACCCGGCGAGCACCATCGGCATGTTTGCGACGCCGCCGCTCGGCCCGAACGCGAGGTCGGCGTACGCCCGCACGACCGTCGGCCCGCCGGCCCGCAGCTCGGCGCCGTGCGGGATGTCGGCGTACGTGGTCACGGTCGGGCCCTGCACGGGCAGGAACGGCGACTGCACCCCCTGAGTGATCTGGATCGAGGTCGCCCGGGCGTCGTACTGCGCCGGGCAGGCGCCGCCGACCGTGAACGTCGTCGTCTGATCGGGGAACCCGGGCGAGCTCCCGGTGACCGTCACCGTGCTCTGCGGTTGGGGCTGTCCGTTGGCGGGCGCCACGATGTCGAGCGTCACGAAGTCGGACGTAGAGCCGTTCGCGAACACCGGCTGTGATGAGAAAGTCCCGGTCACCGCGGGTGGCAGCCCCGACACCGCCAGCGATATCTGGCCCGGGAACGACGCCTCGCGCGTGACCCCCACCGGAAGCTGGACCGCGCACTTGGACAGGTCGACGTTGTGCGACACGTTCGAGGGTATGAACACGCCGAACGCCGTCTGCACCCCGAAGCTGACCGTGACCGAGCGCGCCGCCGTCCCGACGGCCGCGTTCCCCGGTGTGCCGGTGATCGTGATCGACGGAAACGCGCCAACCGTCTGCGCCGCGGTCGCGTCGGCGGTCAGCGTCAGCGTCGCCTGGTCCCCGTTGGCAGGGTTCGGGCTGATCTGGTCGGTGACGCCTGACGGGAGCGTGCCGTTGAGCGTGAAGTCGACGTCGCCGGTCGAGCCGCCGAAGCGGTGGATCGTGATCGTGTCGGTCGCGCTCTGGCCGGCGATGAGGCCGACATTGCTCGACGCCGCGCTGAGATTGAAGTCGGGAGGCGTGGTTACCGGCGTGTCGAACGTGAGGTCGTCGATCGCCACGTGCTTGTTCGTATCGGTGGGATCGCGCGTCGAGACCTCGAAGCCGACGATCGTCGCGGTCGGCGTAGACACCGACACCAGCGTGTCGACGCCGGCGCCTTGCGTGACCGTCACTGGTGAGGACGTCGCGACCACGTTGCCGCCCGCGTCGTACGCGGTCAGGGTCACGACCGCGCACGTCGCCGCCGTGCTGTTCGTTGCGCAAGGCGACGCCAGTGAGCCGAGCAGCCCGACGTAGACCGAGATCTTCGCGTGCGCGGCGCCGAAAGCGGCGGTCGCCACTGGGACGTTGCCTAGGTTCTCGTTGCAGCCCGGGCAGCTGATATCGGCGACCTGCGAGCCCGAGTGCGCCTGTCCAGCAGCGCTGGCGATGTACGGCCCGGACTCGAAGAACGGCCCGCCCGGGATCTGCTCGAACGTGACGCCCTGACCGGGACCCCCGGCGTTCGCGTACTGGTCGGTGACCTGTGTGCCCACCGACAGGTCGTCGAACGTCACCGTCGTGTCGGCGCGCGCGATGCCGGGCAACGCCAGCGCCGCCGCCACCACCCACACGCCAAGGCCGACAAGCCCGCCCCTACGCTTCACGGCACGCCCGAGCATAACCGCTCAGGCGCCGGCGATCAACGGCGCGCGACTACACAACCCGGCGCGGCCGACGCAGCTCACACGGGACGAGATTACCGCGGAGGCCCTTAGCGCGAACGCGGGCGCGTGTGCTGTCATGCGGCGATCAGCGTCTGGGTCTGAGTGCAGCGCCAGCGACATCCTGGTCCCCCCCTCGCACGCGTCCCGCGTGTGAAGCGGAGCCACGCCACCCGTGACGCGTGAGAGCTGCTTACGGTCTGGCGGCTCGCAGAGGGATCGTCGCGTCGCTCAGTAATCAGCAACGGGCAACGCTCAGAAATTACTCATGCGATCCCACCGTCAGGGTCGGCGAGTGCAGGAGACGCCGACGTGACTAGGGTTCCGTCAAAGCAAGTGTCCCCGCGTCCACGGCTGGAGCGGACGCGTCGCTGCTGGCATACTCCACCCGGAGTCGAGTACGCGTACGTCGGCCTTCGGCCGCCCCGACCGCGGCTCCTCGCTCGGGGAACGGCTCGGCGCCCGCGCTCGGGACCGCCGCTCGGTGATCCGATTGATCACGCCGCGATCGAGCCCGCAGCGGGTCGTGCTGCGCGATCGGCCGACGGAGGAACCCCGGTCTCGGCCAGCGGGAATAGACGGATGCGTTACGGGGATCGCCGGCCGACCCGATCTTATGACTACTTATCTCGCACATCGGCTATGCGCCGCGCTCACCACCTGCCTGGTGCTCGCCGCAGGCGCACACGCCGCCACCCCCGCCCCTCAGCTGTTCAGTCCGACAAGCGTCTGGAACGCCCCCCTGGCCGCCAATGCGCCACTCGATCCGAGCTCCGCCGCGCTCGTCGCGCACCTGAACGCGTTCGTCCAGAGCAACGAGCAGCAGAAGATCGGCCCGTGGGTCAATACCACCTCCTACAGCACGCCGCTGTACATCGCCTCAGCGCAGCAGGCGACGGTCCCCGTGTATACCGAGCAGGGGTTTGATAGCCCGTTGTCGGACGCGTTCGCGGCGGTGCCGCTGCCCGCCGGCGTGCAGCCGGCAGCCGGAAGCGACGCGCAGCTGACGGTCTACCAGCCCTCCGCCGACACCCTGTGGGAGTTCTACAAGCTCAGCCGCCTCCTGCCTGCCCCGGGATACCTCAGCGCTGCCAGCTCGAGCGGCGGCAGCCTTCCGGCGGGAACGTACGACTACGCCGTCAGCGCCCTGACACCGACCGGTCAAACGACCGTCGGTCCGATCGGGCGCTACAAGGCGCCCGCTAACGGCAACGTGAGGCTGTGGTGGGGCGCGGCCGTCGGCGCGAGCGGGTATGACATCTACCGCGGCAGCGATCCCGCCCATCTGTATCTGATCGACACGCTCGTTCACCAGACGACCCAGTACAGCGACCCGGGGGACACCTGGACGGACACCGGTACGGCGCCCGCCGGCACGGTGCCGCCGGCGACCATGAACACCGCCTCCACCCCCGGCCAATGGCAGGCCAAGTGGGGCGGGCGGATCTTGAACGTCTCCACGAATCCCGGCTACTTCCAGAACCTTCAGGGTCCGAGCGGGAATGTGCTCGAATCGAACACCTGGGGCGCGACCGCGTCGAGCCTGCCGCTCGCTGCCGGGCTGATCACGCTTGCCGACCTGGCCTCTGGCCAGATCAACCACGCGATCGCGCTGAATGTGCCGCAGGCGGCGGCCGGCGTTTACGACTGCCCCGCGCAGCGCACCGACGGCCAGGACACCTCTCCGGGCGCAATCCCCGAAGGCGCGCACTTCCGGCTTGACCCAACCCTCGACCTCTCGACGCTCACCATGCCGTCGATCACGCGGATGATCGCGCAGGCCGCACAGAGCTATGGTCTGATCGTCAATGATCAGACGAACTCGGACGTTGCGTTCCGTGCGGAGGATCCGACGCCGCTGATCCAGGCCGGGCAGCCGAATCCGTACGCGACCTATTTCGGGGGCCGGTCGCCCTCGCAGTTCCTGGTCTCGTTCCCGTGGTCGCATCTGCAGCTGCTCGCGCCGCCGGCCAGTTGCCAGTGATCGAGGCGGCGGTCCTCGCGGGCCGCCGCCACGACACCCGAATAGGTATCC
Source organism: uncultured Solirubrobacterales bacterium (assembly GCA_963769695.1). GTDB lineage: Bacteria > Actinomycetota > Thermoleophilia > Solirubrobacterales > Solirubrobacteraceae > Palsa-465. The sequence goes on from CAVYMX010000009.1 coordinate 972,030, forward strand.
GGGGCCGCGATCGGCCATGCGGGAGTTGTGAAACTGGACGCCGTGACACGCGGACGCCCCGAAGCACGGCGCCCGGCCACTGTTTGGGGGTCAGTGGACGGTTATCGCCTGGCGAGTGGTGCTGCGCTGCCCATGGCGGGAGCGGCTGAGAATCAGCGTGTAGGCTCCGGCGCCGACCGGCCGCAGGTCCCTGACGAGCAGCTGCCAGGTCCCGCGTGCGGGCAGCACCGCCGTGCCAGTCGCAAAGACAGCCCTGCCGCGGGCGATCCGCACGGCCATCGTCGCTCGCCCGTGCGCGGCCAGCCGGGTCGCCGCAGTCACCGTCCGGGCGGTGCAGGTGTGGCGCGTGCGCTGCCGGCGCACGATCGCACGGCAGGTGATCAGCTGCACCGGGCTGGAGGCGCGTGCCGGCGTCGGAGGCTCGTTCGAGCTCCCGGTGGCGGTGCTCGGGCTGGGCTGGCCCGTGCCCGGGTTGCCGGTCCCGTTCCCAGTCGGCGGCGCGCTCGTGCCGGTGCCCGACAGCGGCACGTCGATTGGGCCATTGGCGACGTCGTTGGTGATGATCTGGAGCGTGGCCGTGCGTGTCCCGGCGGCCTGCGGGATAAAGCTCACCAGGAGCTGGCAGCTCGCACCCGGCGCCAGCGAGGGCGGGCAGGTCGTCGGCGAGGCGGTGAAGTCACCGGGGTCGGCGCCGGTAAGCGTCGGATCGCTCCACGACAGCGCCTGCTGGCCGGTGTTCGTGAGTGTCAGGAACTGCGGCCCGCTGGGCTTTCCCACCGTCGCCGAGGCAAATGCCGCCGGGGACGCCGGGCTGACCCGCGCGACCGGTACCGACACGGCGATCCCGAGCATGTCATTTGAGCCGCCGGTGATGACAGTCTGGTTGACGTTGGATCCGGCGAGGTCAGCCTCTCCCACGTTTCCAACGACACTGGTCCAATAGATGCGCTGGCTGTCGACGGCGAGCGCGGCCGGGGCGTTGATGCCGGCGATGAAGTTCTGGTTCACGCCGGAACCGTCGAGATTGGCTCGCCCGATCGTGCCCTTTCCCTGGTTGGTCCAGTAGATGTAGTGGCCATCGACGGCAACGCCGTTGGGGTCATGGGCACCGCCGATGAAGCTTGAGTTGACGCCGGTGCCGTCGAGATTGGCCCGGCCGATCGTGCCGGCGGTCAGGTTGCTCCAGTACACGTGCTGGCCGTCGAGCGCCAGCGCGGACCCGTCGCCCCCTGCTCCGGCGATGAAGTTCTTGTTCACCTGCGTGCCGTCGAGGTTGGCCCGACCGATCGTGTTGGTGCCCGCGTCGCTCCAATAGATGTGCTGAGCGCCGACGGCGATGCCCTGGGGCACGCTCACGCCGGTGATGAATGTCGGGTTGGGGGCTGTCCCATCGAGGTTCGCCCGCCCGATCGCGGACGCGGAATTCGCGCCTGTCCAGTAGATGTACTGACCGTCGACCGCCCCGCGGTAGGGATGGTGCGGTGGGCTCAGGAAGCCGGCCGTGGCGTTGGTGCCCTGCAGATCGGCCCGGCCGATCGTCCCACCGATGAAGTCGGTCCAATACAGGTGAGGCGACGAGGCCGCCAACGCGGTCGGCGCGCCGAACGCGCACACCGCCACCACTCCCACCGCCGCGGCGAGCCTCAGCACCCACGGCTTCGCATACGCTGCCAATGCCATCCCGGTCCCTTTCGTCTTGCTGCCAGTTTGCAACGCGGAGTCTCGAACGCCGACGGCCGCTTGCCTCCGGGGGCAGACCGGCCGGCTCACGGCGGAAAACCGACGCCACATTTGCCGGGGTGTCACTGTCAGCCGGCGTCCGCGCAATGACGATCGCACGATCCACCCCGCCCCGCTTGCCGTGGCCGTTCCGGTGGACGATGATTCGCGGTAGCCCACTCCGGCCGTCGTGGTTGGCGGGCAGACACCGATCGCTAGGGGGTAGCAGCCGATGACTGAGTCGATCCAGCTCAGCGCCGAGCCGGCGGGGGTGGTGACAGACCCTGTGCTCGACGTGCTGAGCGACGAAGCGGAGGCCGAGGCGGAGCTGTTCGCGCCCATGGGCGGCGAGGAAGATGAGCCGCAGCATGAGGATCCCAACCGCAGCTATGACCTCGTCGTGGCGCCCCCGGCCGCCGTCGATCTCCGCCGGATGCTGGGGCCGCAGGCAGATCACTCGGTTCTCACCGAGGCCTTTGTGGGACTGCCGGTACCCCTCCTCCTGTGCCACGCGATCACACCGTTTGCGGTTCCCGGAGAGCGCCCAGCACCGATCTGGCGCATCGACTACCGGGTCGAGGTGCTGCGCGTGGAGGAGGCGCGAACCGTCTCGCTGGTTCCCGCGAGCGAGGTGGTGAGGACCGCGTCACTGAGCGTCGGCACGGGTATGAGCGTCGCAGCGGGCGCGAAGCTGGCCTCTCCGCTGGGGGCGCTGGGTGCCGTGCTTCCCTTCCCGGAAGCACACCTCGAGGCGTCCGTGGACGGGCAGGTGCGGCTGAGTCTCCCTGATTTCAAGATCGAGGCGGTCAAGGTCATCGCCGGGGCCTACGGCGCTGGTGGGGCCATGTGGCAGCTCTACCGACGTCGCGACGTCCTCAACGTCTCCCAGACGCTGCTCCAGGTCGTGGCGCTTCCCGCAGGCGTTGAACAGCTGAGCCTGCGCCTCCAGGCGTGGGTCTGCCGGCGGGGATGGTTCGGCATGCAACGTGAGAACCGGATGTGGCACACCCCCATTGAGGAGGTCACCATCAGCCTTGCCACCCTCAACCAACCCTGAGCCATGACCAGCGGGGTGTCCTCGAGCTGGGTCCAGCAGATGGGTGAGATCTGGGTGAAAGGAGCGCCGGCTGCGATCGTCCGGTTGCGGATGGAGTGGCCCCGTATCGATGCCGGCGCCCTTCAGCAGGCTGCGCGATGGACCGAAGAAGGTCGCCTCGCGGGCTGGCAGCCAGGGCTGTTCGCCGCCACCTTCGAGAATGTGCTGAAGCTGCTGGCGGCCACAGCGGGCGACCCTCCCGTCCCGGCCGCACTACGCCAGGCAAGCCGCGCCATCCTCACGGGCCCGGCCGATGAGACGCTCGTCGGGCAGACCGAGTCGCTGGTGCGCAGGCTGCTGCCGGACCTGGACGAGCGCCTCACCCGCGTCGAGCACGAGCAGCGAACCGTGATCCGGCGCCTTCTGGCGATGATCGCAGCCGGCCTGGCGCTTCCGCGGGTCGAGATCCTGCGCCTGGCCGGCGTGCTCTCTCCAGCATCCGCGGATACCCCGGACCGCTTCGGGGACGTTCTCCAGGCGGCGCTCGATCTCGGGTCCAGCGAACCGGAACGACGTGAGGGGCTCCTCGTCCGAGCGCTCGAGCTCGCCGCGCCCTCGTCGGCGCCGGACAACCTCTTCGTGCTGCGGACCATTCTGCAGCGCGAAGACCGGGCTTTGAATCCGGACACGCTGCGGGCGTGCGTTCACCGCCTGTCGGCCATGGCCGCAGCCGGCACGGGCGGGGACGAGGTGGTTTGGAACCTGGGCATCGTGGCGGCCCGCGTGAATGCCGGCGCGCTCGCACCCGAGCTGTTTGGAGCGCTGGCCGAGGCCGGCGAAGCGCTTGTGGGGCGGGACCTGTCGGAGGAGGCTCGCCTTGCGGCCGGAGTGGGCGCGGCCGAGCAGTGGCTGCGACTAGGCCGCCTCGACCGCTGCGACGGGGTGGTTTGGCGGCTTCGCCAAACCATCCCGTCACCCGCGAGCCGTCTCCGGACGGCGGTGATCGAGGCGGACGTCCGAGCCTTGTGCTCCGACCTTCCGGGCGCCCGAGCCGTCCTGGTTCAGGCGCTTGACGCGACCAGGGGCGCCGAGGTTGCCCTTGGCGACCGGCGTAAGGCCGTCCTCCACCTAATCGCCGATTGGCCAGTGGAGCTGATCGAGCCTGACGGCGCCCCGGGAAACCTCGGCACGATCAGGCCCGGACCGCCCGAACCGGGGCACTCAGGAATCGACCACTGGATCGACGAGGGCGAACGGCTGATCGACGCGTCCGAGGAGTGGGCGCGCAACAGCCTTCGGGTCCAACTCCTAGCCTCGCTATACCAGCTCGGGGCGTATGACCGGGCCGCGGCTCTGCGCCCGTCGGTCGACTTTGAGCTGTGGCGGCAGGGCTCCGCAGACTACAAGGACTGGTCAGGCGGGATCGAGGAATGGGTGGACCGCCAAGCCGCGGACGCGGCCGGCAAGCCGGGCGCTGTTGGTGACGCCGGCAAGGATTACACGACCCTGGGGCTGGAACAGCGCTTCCCGGAAGCCGCGTCCTTGGCTGAGTCGGACGCGGCGACCTCGCTGGCGCGCGGGTTCAGGATCCAGGCGTACGGCGCGTTGGTCTCAGCAGCGCGTTTTTACCGGCTGGCCCGGGACCGAGAGGCAGCCCTCGCTACCTATCAGCGGGCCTTTGACCTGCTCGAGAACGACCTCGTCTACCTGCCGTACGCGGAGCTGGTAGTGAGCCGGCTGGCCGCCTGGCCAGAGCTGTATCAGCTGGCTTCGGTCACCGCCCTCCAGCTCGACGATCCGGTTCGCGCCGTTTCACTGGCCGAGACGGGGCGCTCGCGCGCGACCGGCAGCAGGCTCGCAGTGCTGCGACGCCACCGCCCGGACCAAGTGGACCCGACCGACTGGGACGAGTTCTGCCGGCTGTGGCGGCACGCCGTGGCGGACGCCACCAACGCACTGGTGAGCGATCCCGGCCCGGTCGCCGGGCCCACCGCTTCTCCGGAGACCGACCGGATCAACGAACTGCGGCGCCGGTTCGTTGCGGCGGGCGTGCCGGTCGAAGAGCTGGCGCCGGTGGGGCCGCCGGTCGACGCGGCGTCCGTGCTGCCACGACTGGCCCTGGCGGGCCGACCGACCGTGGTCCTGTACACGATCCGGGTGGCCGGGACGGTGCGCTTCGTGCGGCTCACCGCTGATCATGTCACCGAGATCCAGCTCGAGCGCGATGCACACGAGCGACTGGTGAGAGCCGTTGACATTTATGTCGAGAGCGTGCACAAGGCGGAGCACCTCGATATCGAGATCTCGCAGCTCCTCCGGGGCTTGCTGGACGAGGCCGGCCCTGTGCTCGAGCCGATCCTGGCACAGGCGATCGACGGGTTCGCCGGCGGGCGGCTGATCTGGGTCCCGCAGGGAGCGCTGGTCGGTTTCCCGCTTCAGGCGGCACCGTGTGGCCACGGTTCCCTGATCGACGCGGTCTCGGTCATGGTGAGCTCATCGCTGGTCTCGGCAGTCACGGCGATGGAGCCCGACGCGACGCCGGCCCTGCGGACCGCCGCGATCAAGGGCACGCATCGTGGGGGCCAGGCAGCAACCGAGGGTGGCGCCCAGCTGCTGACCATGCCGGGCCACCCGCCACCTGATGAGGTGGTCCCCGAAACGCTCGAGCAACTCAATCGGGCGCTGGCCGGCAGCAGCCTCGTCCACCTCGCCTGTCACGGTCACTTCCGCTGGAATGACCCGCTCAGCTCGACGTTGCAGCTCGGTTTCGACCTGTCGGTCGGCGAGCTTTTCGACCGGGTGGACGTCGCGGCCGACTCGCTCGTGCTGCTGGGAACCTGCGACTCGGGCACGATCGCCCAGAGTGACCTGAACGAGGGTATCGGCATGCCCGCCGGGCTGATCGCCGCCGGAGCGCGTACCGTGGTGGGCGCGAGCTGGCCGGTCGCCGCACCGTCCGCAGTCGGGGTGTGCCGTAGGTTCGTTGAGGGACTGGCTGCGGGACTGGCATCGCCGGAGGCCCTGCGCCAGGCGACGCTTTGGCTGCGCGACGCGCGCCTGGAGGACCTGCAGCAGGAACTCGCTGCGATCGCCCATCCCATGGCAGCGCGTATCGCGGCACAGCCTGAGTCAGTGCGCCATGAGAAGGCCTTCCGAGATCCTGCCCGGTGGGCGTCCTACCTGCACTGGGGTGGTGCCTGGGCAGGGCGATAGCCGACGGCACGGTGACGATCGATGGCACCACGTTCACGTGGCCGGACGTGCCGGCCGGCACCCCAGAAAACGTCGTCACGGGGGGGCAGACCGTCGAAGACGTGAGGCACCCGACCGCGTCGAAGCGCGCTCAAGCGACCCCGGACTTCATCGAGGCCACGTACCCGCGCACGTCCGCCGCCGGCTCCGAATAGGCGTCGCCGAGCGACTTCTCGATCGCGGTCATGTAGTCCTTGGCCCATGCCGGGAGCTCGTAATCGATCACGCGCAGGAACTCGAGCGTCGCGGCGAGGCGAATGTCGGCGATCGACGGCGTGGCGCCGCCGATGAACTGCCGGCCGTCCAGGAAGAAGGCTCGATACGCCTCGAGTGGCTGGGCGAGGGCGGCGGTGGCGTCGCTCTGGGCCTTTGCCTTCATCTCCGGATCGGCGTCGGAGGAACCGACTTCGCCTGCGTATTGCGGGAAGCCGAGGGCTGGGTACGTAGCACGTGCGACGAGCGGGTAGAGGGTTCCGATCAGATAGAACATCGCGCTGTCGACCATCGCGCGCTGGGCCGGATCGGTCGGATAGAACTCGGTCAGCCCGTGCTTGTTGCAGAGGTACTGCATGATCGCGCAGCTCTCCCAGAGAGAGCCGTTCGGAAGACCGCTCTCCTCGAGCAGTGGCGTCAGGTCGGCCGGATCCTTGCGCAGGAACTCCGGCGTGCCCTTCTTGCCCCAGACGTCAATCTCCTCGAACTCGAGCCCCGCCGCTCGGACGAAGATGCGCACCGACAGGTTGTTGACGCTCGGCGTCAGGATGCTCAGTGTGTTGGCAGTCATGGATCCTCCTAATCGCTGGGTTGCAGCGTCTGGTGCTGTGGATAGGGTTGCTTTGCCGACCGGTCGTCCGACAGCGACTCCCGTGATCTGCTGACGAGCGCCTCGATCGCATCAGCGAGGTGGACCTGGGCGATGTTGTAGTCGCCGCGCTGAACCCGGATCCGGTGCGCCTCGAGCAGGACATCGGCATGCGTGAAGCCCAGCGGCGGCTCGAAACGGTAGGACGCGAGTTCGATCAGGAGACCGAGCGGGTCATCGAAGTAGATCGAGTCCATGAAGCCACGGTCCTTGACGCCACTGTGGCGGATTCCGCGCTCGTCGAGGCGCTCCACCGTCTGCTGGAAGGTCGCCTGCGAAACCGCGAACGCGAGATGATGCACACAGCCGACGTCGGTCGGTGTGCGCTGCGGTTCGGGTGCGCGATCGTCGTTGGTGAAGACGGTGATCAGCCGGCCGTCGCCCGGGTCGAAGTAGAGGTGGCTCTCCGAAGCCCGGTCGAGATTCGGCTGCTCGAATACGAACGGCATTCCGAGAACACCTTCCCAGAAGTCGATCGACGTCTGCCGGTCCGCACCGACGAGCGTGATGTGATGCACGCCCTGGCTCTGAAGCTTGCGCATTTGCCACTCTCCTCGACTAGCGCTGGATAAGTTTGGACTTGTAGTCGCTTCGTTGCAACGTCCCCCATGGCACGAGATCGATGCGTGTCTGGACGACGAGCACGTTTCGCACTCGCTCGCGGATCGATTCCACGAGCGCCGCGTGGCCGCTGCCGTCCCGCGCAAGCTCGACGGTGACCGGCAGCGGGGGCTCCTGCTTGACACCCGCACTGCGCGGCTTGACGAGAATCTGGCCGCTCACCTCCGGTACGAAGCTGCTCACGACCTCGCGCAGGGCGGACGGGAACACGTTCACGCCCCGGACGATCAGCATGTCGTCGGTGCGCCCGATGCAGCGCACACGAGGACTCGTGCGGCCACAGCCGCACGGCCCCATTCGAATCTCGACGTGGTCGCGCGTCCGAAATCGCAACAGAGGCGCCGCACGGTGCCGGAGATGGGTCAGCACCAGCTCGCCCTGCGCGCCGTGGTCGAGCTCGAGCTGGGCGCCCGTCTCGGGATCGATCAGCTCGACGTGGACGAAGCCGCGAGCGCCGAGATGCATCCCATCCTGCTGTTCGCACTCGCCCCAGAGCGATACGCCGATGTCGCCGATCCCCATGGCTTCGGTGACCTTGGCGCCCCAACCGCTTTCGAGCCGCGCGCGGAATGCCGGCTCGCCGCCGCCGGGCTCGCCGGCGACGAGCACGCGCCGCACGCTTGAGCGGCGCAGATCAACGCCCCGGTCTGCGGCCGATTCGATCAGGTGGGCGGCGTAGGACGGTGTCAGCACCACCGCCTGCGGGCGGAGGTGCTCGATCGCGAGCAGCAGCCGCTCACTGTTGCCCGTGCCGACCGGAATGTGACAGGCGCCGATGCGGTCGAAGGCGGCGAGCGCGGCGCCCGCCACGAACGGTCCGGCGTTGTAGGTGGAGACGATCCGTTCGCCCGCGGCGATCCCGGAGGCGGCGTAGCTGCGCGCGGAGCCGGTGACCCAGTTGTCGAGATCACCGGCGGTCAGCGGGATGTAGCTCGGGACGCCGGTCGTGCCGCTCGTGGAATAGATCCGCGCGATCTCGTGCAGCTCGACGCACAGGTGCGCGCCGATCGGACTCTCCGGCGTGCACGTAGCTTTGAGCTCCGGCTTGTCGGTCAATGGCAGTCTGGCGATCTCCGCGAGCCCGCCGGCGGCATCCGCGCGGGAGTACCCCGCTGCTTCCAGCTTGCGACGGTAGAAGCCCGAGCGCTCGAACAGGTACGCGAGCTGGGCGCGATAGCCGGCGTCGTCGAGCGCGAGCTGCTCCGCCCATGGACGGGTCTCGACCTGTGGCGCGAGGATCACGGCGCAGGACGACCCGGTTCGACCTCGTACAGGATCGCGTCCTCCGCCCCGGCCGCCATCAGCCAGCCCAGCGGCTGCCGTTGCTCCTCGGCGAGATGTGCCAGCAGACCGGCCGTCCGCGCGAGGATCGGGACGGCCTTGACGGCCGACGCCGGGAACCCGAGGTCGAGCATCACGGCCGCGATCGGCATCGAGACATTCATCGTAAGCGGCTTGCCCCATGCCTCGGCAACCGCATCGCGAAGACACCGCGCGAGCAGCACGTACGATCCGCTGACCCCGCGAGCGTCAGCCAGCTCGAGAATCCGTTCGGCGCGGGGGTCGAGCGGCCGATGCACCGGGTGGCCGAATCCGGGCGCCTTTTCGCCCGAGGCGCGGATCGAGCGCGCGATCGACTCGGCAACCGATTCGGGCGACCGGCCCGAGACCACCTCCCGCTGAGCCTGCTCGAGGAGCCGCGCGCATTGCTCCGAGGTTCCAAGGATGACCGGGCCGCAGCCGAGAATGCCCGCGGCCACGGCGCCCTGAAGCGATCCCGGGTCGGCGGCGAGCGTCATCCGCGCCGCGACGTTGGTCGGCATCATCCCGTGCTCGGCGATCGCCACCAGCAGCAGGTCGAGGAAGAATCGCTGATCGTCGGTCGCTTCGTGGCCCGTGAGCAGCAGGTGGAAGTACTCGGTGAAGGTCATTCGGCCCATCAGATCGCCGCACAAGTCCCGCCCCCGCACCTCCACGCGATCCTCAAACGCCTGACTGATGTGGCTGACCGGAGCGCCGGCATTCCCGATCTGCATGTCTGATTCCCTCCGCTCCGCTCTCTAGTTGCTCAGCTCCGAACCGGGAGGCAGTCTCGACGATCGGCGCAACCTTTGCGAGCTCGTGCGCTTACCGGGCGCTCCAGGCCTCTGGGCCGGCGCCCCGGCCGGAGGGGGAAACCGAGCTCGGGCGACGCGTTCGACACCCGGCGAGGCCGCCCGCGGGCCGAAATCCGCCTCCGCGACCATGCTTAACGGCCCAAAGTCCACGTCCGCGGCCGACCTCGGTTACATAAGCATGCCCCACATGCTTATGTAGCCAAGGCCCAGTAGGCGCGCGCGGTTTGTCCCCGTATGCAGCCGAAATTGTCAGATTGCTGACACCATCGGGCCCGGCCGCACCCGCACCCGCACCAGCGCCGTTCCCCGAGCGGACCGCGCCGCTACCGCCCTGCGCGGTGGGCAAGCGGGGGAGGGTCCGCCGCAGCGTCACGTCCCCGTCGTCGGTTCCTCATCCACGAGCGGCCTTCGGGGTGGCGTCGGCGCGGTGTACACCCGCGGCAGCCGGTGGCGAGCTGGGGTGCCCGGGAGGTGACGCCAGCCGCTCGGCGGCAACGGCGGCAACGGCGGCAACGGCGGGCGCGCCGGACCGCGAGACGTGCGCGTCGCGCCTGCCGGGTGGCTGGCGACGGTCAGCTGCAGCCGGCGGTAGTTGAATGCGTACGCGCCCGAGCAGTCGAGCCCGCTGGCGCAGCCGTCGAAGTTGGCCGCCCAGATCATCCACAGGTCCAGGCCGTTGGAGCTGATCCAGTTCTCGGGGAAGGCGGGGTCGTAGCCGTTGGAGGGTCCGAAGTAGGAATCGCGGGCGACGAACGAAAACGGCCCCCACGGCTCCGCCGACTCGAGGACAACGAGCTCCGAGCCGTCCTTCCAGACCCCCGGCGGGGTGTCCGCGTAGGAATAGGTGAAGGTGAGCAGGTAACGGTGCAGCCCGGCGTCGTAGCTCATCCGCGGGTAGGTGATGTGGTGCTGCCAGGTGAGGATCGGCTCTGCGTCGGCGATCGAGCCGGTCCAGATCGGCTCGCTGTGCCCACCGAGCGTGATCGACCCCGAGGCCCACTGCCAGCGCGACGGATCGGTGATGTCGGCGGTGTCGGCCCGGGCCCGACCGAGGATCAGGCTGCTCGCGTTGAACTCACGCTCCGTCGCGATGGCATAGACGTAGCCGTTCAGGGTGCCCGTCTCGCCGGGGAATTGGATCCAGTTGAGGTTGCCGGTCGCGTCGGGAAACGGCTTCTTGACCGAGAACCAATGCTGGCCTCGATCGGTCGAGTACGCGATTCCGGCGAGTCCCTGAAACGGGCCGTTTGCGTTCCAGTTCCAGTTGTTGGCCTGGGTCGCGTAGAACACGCCGTTCGCGACGGTGAACCCCATCGAGTAGTAAGAGCCCAGCGGGCCGGTCAGCGACTGCTCGTTCCCGTGGACCTGAGCGTAGGTCTGGGGCGCGGGCGAGCTCCCAACCGACGTGAACTGAAGCTTGCCCGGAGACCCGGTGACCAGAGCGAATGAGTTTCGCCACAACGCCCCGCCTGAGGTGCCGGTCCCGCCGTCGTCCATCAGCACGTAGAGACTGTCGCTCTCGACCGACGAGGTCGAGAGGATGTCGCCGAATTGGTTTGAGGGTGGCCCGGACGGCGCGCTCGTCCAGCTGGCGCCGGTGATCAGCGTGCTGGTCGGAAACGGCGTGTTGTTCGACGTGTTGAGCGCAGTGGTCGCTGCCGGGCGCGCTGCGCGCGCGGAGCGGCCGCTGCCGGCGCGCTGCGCGGCGCGGCCGCAAACACAACCAGCGCTCCGACGGCCAGGATCCCGGCGATCCGATGATGGCCGTCGCCGCGGGTGGTGGAGTTTCGTGCGAACAACTGTGCTGCCGTTTCTGGGTCGAGCCGAGGCTTCCGTTACGAGCATTGGCACGGTCCCTGTGAGCAGCGTGAGCAGAAACTGAGGATTTGTTATGAATCTCCGTCCTGCGCCAGCGCGCTGCGAGCGGCTGCGGCGAGCGCGTCGGCCGCCGGCCGGGACACGTAGGCCAGCTCAGCCCGCGCCTTGCTGTCGTCGAACAGATGGGGCACCCGGCCCGCGCGCACCTCGTCGCGCAGCAGCAACCGGGGCTCGCGCCCGATCGGGCGCAGCGCCGCGTCGAGGAGGCGGGCGCTGGCGTAGGCCGCTGCCCACGGCACTGGGAGCCGCGGCGCGGTCAGCCCGGCGGCCCGGGCGATCACCGCGAACACCTCGCGCATGGTCATGTTGTCCCCGCCGAGTAGATAGCGCTCGCCGGAGCGGCCGCGCTCCAGCGCGAGCACGTGGCCGGCAGCGACGTCGTCCGCGGCAACGACATTCAGCCCGCTGCGCGCGAGATAGGCCCGCGCGCGCCCATGCGCGACGTCAGCGACCATTTTGCCGGTGGGCGTCGGACGCAGATCGCCGGTCCCAACCGGCACGGTTGGGTTGACCACGATCACCTCCAGGCCCTCCCGCGCCGCCTGCAGGGCGAGATGCTCGCCCTCCAGCTTGGTGCGCTTGTAGGGCACCCGCAACTCCGCTGCCGGCGGCAGATCGTGCTCGGTCGCGGGGCGGCCGGATACCGGGCCGCAGGTGGCACAGGAGCTGGTATGGACGATCCGCCGTTGGTTCCCGCGCGCGGCCGCGTCGAGCACGGTACGGGTGCCGCCGACGTTGACGGCCTGCATCAGCGCGGCGTCGCGGCGCGCGTAGCTGTACACCGCCGCGAGGTGGAAGACCGCGTCGCAACCGCTTATGGCCCGCCGGACGGCGTCGGGATCGAGCACGTCGCCGCGCACGAACTCAACCGTGTCGGGCACAAGCCCGGCGGGTGGGTGGCTGCGATCGAACGCTCTGACCAGCGCACCGCTGCCCGCGAGCGCGGCGACCACGTGACCCCCGAGGAAGCCGGAGGCGCCCGTCACCAGGGCTCTCATCAGGCCGTTGCGCGGCGATGCGGGCGGCGGGATCGCGCCGTACCGCGCGCCATCCGCAGCCCGAAGCGGGCCATCGCCCGCGGCATCCGCTCGCTCGCGGCGACCACCTCTGCGAGGGCGTCGGCGAACCGGCGGACCTCGTCCTCGTCGATCAGCAGCGACGGCAGGGCCTTGACCACGTTCATGCGGTGACCGGCCACCTGGCACAGAATCTGGTGCTCGTGGAACAGCGGGACCGTGATCAGCTGGGCGAACAGGCCCGGCTGGGCTCGCTCGACGGCGTTGAACAGCGATCGGCTCGGCGCTCCCGCGGGCGGCCCCAGTTCAATTGCCCACATCAGGCCGAGCCCCCGCACGTCGCGCACGACCTCGTGACGCTCGACCAACGGCTTCGTGAGGTCGAGCAGGAGCGATCCCATGCGCTCGGCGTGGGCGACGATTCCGTCGCGGTCGATCACCCGCAGCGTCGCGAGCGCGGCCGCGGCCGCGAGGTCATTGGTGCCGAACGTCGAGCCGTGGCGCACCGCGCGCTCCATCCCGTCAAACACGCGGTCAAACGCATCCCTGGAGACGAGCACGCCTCCGATCGGAACGAGCCCGCCGGACAGCGCCTTGGCCAGGCAGATCATGTCCGGAGCCAGGTCCCAATGCTCGAGCGCCAGGAACCGCCCGGTCCGCCCAAGGCCGGTCTGGACCTCGTCGCACACGAACAACGTGCCCGCCTGCCGGCAGCACCCCTGCGCGGCGATCAGATAGCCGTCCGGAGGGAGGTTCACACCCTTACCCTGCACTGGCTCGACGATCAGCGCCGCCACATCGCCGCGCGCCAGCTCCCGCTCCAGCGCAACGCCGTCGCCGAATGGAACGCGATCGCAGCCAGGCAGCAGCGGCCCGAAGCCGGCGCGGAACTCCTCGTTACCGTTGAGCGACAGGGCGCCCAGCGTGAGCCCATGGAAAGCGTGGTCGGCGTACAGCACGCGCTCGCGGCCGGTCGCAGCGCGGGAGATCTTGATCGCCGCCTCGACCGCCTCAGTGCCGGTGTTAGCCGGCACCATCGCTGCAACGCTGCCGGGCGCGCGCGCGAGCAGCTGCTCTGCCAGGACACCGCTCAGCAGCGTCACCCCGAGCTGGGGCAGGTTGGCAGTGGCGGCGGCGAGCACGTCCTGCACGCCGGCGATCACATCGGGATGGTTTCGCCCCAGGGCGAACACCCCGTAGCCCGCGATCAGATCGAGATAGCGCCGGCCCTCGGAGTCGATCAGGTATGCCCGGTCGCCCCCGACCCACGTCCGGTCAAACCCAAGTGTCCGCAGGATGCGCCCCATCTGCGGATTGAGATAACGGTCACCTAACGCCAGTTCCTCACCGACTCGATCAGACAGCAGCTCGTGGATCGGCGGGATCGCGCTCACGGGCGAAGCGTAGAGCAGCGCCCCGGGGCCGGTAGAGCAGTGCCCCGAGCCGCAGTCGCGGCCGCTGCGGAGTCGCGGCTCGCGCCTGGTCCGGGTCAGCGACGGGCGAGCGCGATCAGCTGCAGCGCGCGCGGGTTGCCCGGATCGTCCACCAGCGCCTGCTCAGCGAGCGCGATCGCCTCGCTGCGGCGGCCGAGCACCAGTGCCGTGGCAGCAGCGGAGACGCGGAGATCGCCGTCGAACGGGTCTTGCGCCAGCGCATGGTTGAGAAGGTCGGCCGCGGTGCGGGCCCGACCTCTCGCGAGGTCGATCGTCGCGGCGTCGGCGATCACCTGCACCGAGTCCGGGGTGGCGCTCAGCGCGCGCGCCGCCCACGGCACGCCCGCGGCCGCGGCGCTCGCGACCCCGGCGCTGGTCAGCCCGGCGAATGCGTGGCTCGCGCTCTCGTCGATCGCCGGATCCCACGGGCGGAGCACACGAGCCGCGCGAAAGTCCGCATCGGCCGGCCCAACCTGGCCCTTGGCGGCCGCGACGAGCCCGGCCCGGAGCGGGATCTCGGCCAGTGCGGCGAGCACCAGAACGACGGTCAGTAATCCGAATGCCCCACAGGCCACGGCCCGCCATCTCCGGAACTGCCCGGCGGGCGCCTGCGCCAGCAGCGCGCCGGCGAAGAGCGTCGCGAGGGGCGTCGATACGGGTGAGGTGAAATAGAACAGCAGTGCTGTCCCGTACCCGGCGACGCCCGCGAGCATCCCGCCGAACGCCCCGCTGTCAACCGCGTCCCGCTCGGCCAGCGCGACGCGCAGGCCGCGCGCGAGCAGCAGCGCGGCGAGCGCGACGCTGATCAGCAGCAACGGCAAACCACCGGCGACGGCAGCCTGCAGAAGCCAGTTCTCGGGGCTGTCAGGCAAGGTCTGGGGCCCGATCTCGCGTTCGTAGCGAACCGTCTGGTGGCGGGGAAGCGCGTCGACGTAACCGCCGGCGCCAACGCCGAGCAGCGGGTTGGAGGCGATCACGTGCAAGGTCTCACCCCACAGCAGCCGGCGCCCGCTGACCGTTTCGCCGGCCAGCGGGCTCGTGCCGGTGACGCGGTTGCGTGAGGTTGGAAGCGCGATCACCGCGATCACCGCGAGTGCGGTACACACGAGCAGCGTCACCCGCTGGCGAGGGGTCGGGAGCAGGACCAGCAGGATCGCGACCACGACAGCACCGCCAAGGTACGCCCCGCGCGAGAGCGAGCAATCGAGTGCGGTCACCGCTGCGAGCGCACCCGCGATCTGAAGCGGCCGCCGCGTTCGCAGCGCAACCGCCGCCAGCGGACCGAGGGCGAGCGCGGCCCAGGCGCCCTGCTCGCTCGCGTTGCCGAGCAGCGACCCGGGGCGCGCGACGTTGCTCTCGAGCGGATAGAGCCCCGCCGTCTCGAGCACCGCCTCGATCGCGATCGCGATCGCCGCGACCGCGAGCCAGTCCAGAAACCAGGTGCTCGCTCCGCGCGCGCGGGCGGGACCGAGCAGTCGCGCGCCGCACACGGCCGCGCCGACGTACACCGAGAGCGCGAGCAGGCCCTCGTAGCGAGGCGCACGTCCGATCAGCCGGGTGAGCGCCGAGCTCGACTCGATCGCCTGCACCGAGAGCAGCAGCACGCCCAGCGCGAGCCCCGCAAGCACGACCCTCGGCAGGCGGCCCCGCGGGACGGCGGAAAGCCCGAGCGCGACCGCCGCGGCGAACCAGGCCAGCTTGGGAAGGTCGAAGCGATCGTAGGCGCCGGGAAGGAAGACCGCGCCACTGAGTCCGAACAGGGCGAGCGCGACACGCTCGCGATCGCTCATCGCACGTTCCATCGACCGCAATCCTGTCGCAGCGGGCGGACTTCGGTATATACGTAATAACCCCACCTTGCAACGTCGCCGGACACCGTAGTAGTGTTCGCCGTGAGTGGGCGAGTACTCGGTGGACCACCAGTCAAGGTCGGGGGCGGCCGTAGCGGCGCCCTTGGCAGCGTCGCGGTCACATTTGGGCGCGATGCTCGCGGTTGCGCTCGCGACCATCATCCTCACCGTCGCCGTCCTGGCCGTGACGCGCTTCGACACGTTCGGTGAAAACACGGTGACGCTCCGTGCGGTGCCGACTCAAGTCACGAGCCTGAGCAGCGGCGGCGGATGGGGAATGCTGCCGATCGCGGCGCAACTGTCGATTTCCCGCGCACTCGGCAACGACATCCATGCCTACTGGGCGCGGGCCGCGGCCGGCGGGTTCGTCACCAGTGGTCCCCACGGCGCGCCTCGCGCCACTTATTCGCGCGCGGGCGTGGACGTGAAGGTCCGCGGCGGCACCGCCGGCCTCTCGCTATCGGCCTACGGCGAGGGCTCGCAACTGGGTGCGGTCGCGCCGGTCAACCCGACTGCGAGCCGGGCCAGCGTCGCCTATCAGCGCGGCCCGCTGCGCGAGTCCTACGCGAACGGCCCGTACGGAGTCGAGCAGAGCCTCGATCTCGCGACCGCACCCCCAGCGGGCGCCGGCGGGAAGCTCACGTTCTCATTCGCGTTGTCGGGATCGCTGTCGGCGCGCATCAACGGCCTGTCGGTCGATTTCGTTGCAGCGAACGGGCGCGTGGCCCTGCGCGAGCGCGACCTGGGCGTCTACGACGCCGGCGGCAAGCTGCTCCCGGCAACGCTCTCGATCTCTGACCGGCACCTACTTCTGCATGTCAACGCCGCCGGGGCCCGCTATCCGATCCATGTCGATCCGACCCTGACGACGACGACCAACAACGTCCCCTCCAAGGTGGCCGCCGCCGGCAACACGGTCGTGGTCGGCGATGTCGCCGCCGGTCCCGATCCGAACGCGCTCGGTCCGGGCGAGGCCTGGGTGTTCGTGGAGCCGGCCGCGGGCTGGCAGAACGCGACTCAGACCGCCACGCTCACGGCTCCCGCCACCCCGGCGTTCACGCAATACGGCGGATCGGTCGGCGTGACGATGTCGCCCGGAGGGCTGGCGACCGTCGCCGTCACCGACCAGATCCAGACGACGAACCCGCAGACGCAGACGCTCACCACCGCGGGCAATGTGCTCGTGTACGTGGAGCCGACGACTGGCTGGCCGGCGACGGTCAGTCCGACGGCCGACCTGTCCAACCCCAACACGAGCTTCGGCCGGATCGCGATGTCCGCGACGACGAGCGGCCAGTCGACGATCGCGGCATATGTCCCGGAGACCTTCAGTCCCACCACCGTCCCCGCTCAGGTCGATGTCTTCGTCCAGCCGAGCACCGGGTGGGCGAGCACGTCGACGCCGAACGCGCAGTTGTCCCCCCGACGACCGGAGACACGATCAACGCCGACGGCCCGGTCGCGATCGCCACCGACCCCGGATCGGGCCTCAGCACCGTCGCCGTGGGTGTCGACGACACGACCGTCGGCCACCTCCAGGTCGAGCTGTTCCGCGAGCCGGCGGGCGGCTGGGCCACGACATCGTCTCCAACCGCAACGCTGAGCGAGGCGGGCGCTGATCTTGCTGACGGGCTGCTTCCCGCCAATGGGGCCCTGGTGATCGAGAGCTCGGCGACCGCGCCGTTGGAGACGGTGTTCGCCGGCGACATACACGCCGGAAACGACGGCGCCAATATCCCGGCCGGAGCCGTGTTCGTCTATACCGAGCCGGTCGCGGGCTGGGCCAGCACCTCGACGGCGACCGCCACGCTGTCGCCCGTCAACTCGCCGGCCTGCACGGCGCAAGCGCTCACAACGTGCACGTACTACTTCGGGGTGGACCTGGCCCTCGACAGCACGACCGTGATCGTTGGCGACTACTCGAGCGGTGGAACCGGGACCACCGGTGGCGCGAATATCTACGCGTTCGGCCAGCCTGCCGGCGGCTGGGCCAGCACCTCCGGGACTGCGTTCGCGGTCATCAACACCAACGGCGCGGCCTGGTCGGGACGGACGTACTCGATCGCCGGCGCCTGCACCAACGTGTACCTCGGCGATGTCTTCACCGAGGCCCTCGACGTCGTCGGCGACCCGACCGCGGCGTCGCTGACCTGCAACCCGACACTCAAGGTGGTCCTGGCGGGCACCGGGTCGGGCTCGGTAACCGGCCCGAAGATCAGTTGCGGGACTAGCTGCACTGCGTCGTATCCGCAGGGGACGGCTCTCACCTTGACTGCGGCCGCCGCGGCCGGCTCCGGCTTCGCCGGCTGGTCGGGCGCCGGGTGCACGGGCAAGGCGACCTGCTCGATCACGCTTTCAACCTCCGAGACGGTGACCGCCACGTTTGACAAGCCGCCGGTGAACGAGGGTGCGCCGAAGCTGACCGGCACCGCGAAACCCGGGCACACGCTGATCTGTTCGAATGGCAGCTGGACGAACGGCGTCTCCTCCTTCGGCTATCAGTGGATCCGCGACGGCGTGCCGCTGTTCGGCAATACCCGCAGCCGGCGCACCGTCGTCTCGCTCGACGAGGGCAGCACCCTGACCTGTGTCGTGACCGCCAACAACCCGGGCGGGTCGAAGACCGCCGACAGCAAGAAGGTCAAGGTGCCGATCCCGCTGGTCAAGGGCTGCCCGGGCGCGACCGGCTCGCTGACCGGTACCAAGCTCGGCCTGATCCACCTCGACATGACCGACCTCCAGGCGCGCGCGGCGTACGTCCATCACTCCGATCGCGGCAAGCAGTTCGAGGACTTCTTCTGCCTGACGCCGATCGGGGTCCGGGTCGGCTATGCGTCGCCGAAGCTGCTCAGGACCCTCCCGCGCTCCGAGCGGCGCAAGCTCGCCAACCGGGTCGTGTGGGCGTCGACGTCGAATCCGTTCTACTCGCTCGACGGAGTGCGCGTCGGTGAGTCGATCGCCATCGCCTCGGCGCTGCTGCACACCGAGCCACCGTTCCACATCGGCCCGAACCTCTGGTACCTGGCTCGCACCGGCAAGCTGACACTGGTGCTGAAGGTCCGCGGAGGCGCGGTGCAGGAGGTCGGGATCGCGGTCAACAACCTGACGGGCGGCCGCAGCGCTCAAAACAACTTGTTGCACTCCTTCGAGTAGCGACCCGCCCCCGGCCCGTCCCGCGCCCCCGGCCCCCGGCCCCCGGCCCCGGCCCCCCGGCGCTCGCGCGCCCGCGGCCGCCCTCACGCCAGCCGGTGGATCACGTGCGAGATGAGGTGCAGCGCACCGTGCGCCTCGACCTCCTCGTGAACGCGCGCGGCATGCGGCCGCTGCAGCAGCCAACTCGCGAGCGCGGCCGCCGCCGCGAGCGCGGCGGCCACCAGCATTGCTCCTCGGAAGCCTGAGATGAATGCTGTCTTTGCCGCGCTGGTGACCTCATGCTGCTTGAGCACGGGCAGCGCACGCAGGAGCTGCGCGGTGTGCGACGAGCCGGCGAGGATCCCGTCGAGTGCCGCCCGACGGTGGTTACCGAATGTCGAGTCGATCGTCTGCAGGAGCTGGTCGCGGCGGGCGCCCTCGAGTGAGGTGAGGACAAGCCCGAGGACTGCCACTCCGAGCACGGCGCCGAGCTGGCGCGATTCTGTGACCAGCGCAGACGTCAACCCGCGCACCCGGCGGGGGGTTGCGCCGACCGCGCCGGCGGTGCCCGCGATCGTGGAGGTGACCCGGGCGAGGCCGAAGGCAAGGAACGCCGGCAGCAGCAGCCACACGTTCCGCTCGTTCGCCAGCAGCCCGATCACGGCCAGTGCGATGGCCGCGAGCAGGATTGAACCGGCGGTCAGGTTTCCCGTGCGCTGGTCGCGTTGAAGTCGTGCTGGATCGCGCGCAGCGCTGTGACGACCGCGGTCTCGTCGAGAAACGACAGGCCCACCGCGAGGCTCGCGGCCAGCAGGATCCAGCGCTGCTGGGTGTTCAGCTCGGTGCCCGCGCCCCGTGTCCGTCCGCTCATCTCCGCCCCCTGTAGCCGGCCACCTCAGCGGCGCAGCGGCGCCACCAGCAGGCCTCCGACGATTGCCGCTGCCGCGCAGCCGAGCAGCGGCAGCCTGATCAGCAGCGCCGCGAGGGCGCCGCCGGCGATGCCCGAGACCGCTTCGGCCCCGACCTGCGTCGATTGATTGTTGCCCATCGCGCGGCCCTGCTCGCGCTCGTCGGCGGCCAGCGAGAGCATCGCAGCACAGGAGGGCAGACAGACCGCCACCGCCAGCGCAGCGGGACCGAGCGTGAACCACAGCGAGATCTCCGAGCGCGGCACGACGATGATCGCGATCAGCACGCCCATCGCCAGGGCGCTGAACATCACGATCGTCCTCGGCCGAGCACGCCGCGAGAGGGCGCCGACCAGCCACAGGTTCGCGATCACGATCGGCACCGCCACGTACGCGACGAATTGGGAGACCTTCCCGACGCCGAGATGGAACTCGTCTACGAGATACATCGGATACACGCGGAAGAAGCCGAAGATCGCCAGATAGAGGGTGAAGTTGATCAGATACAGAGGCCGCAGCGTGCGATCGGTGACGATCCGTCTCAGGTTCGTGAACGCGTCGAGATAGCCGCCTCGCTGCCGCTCGTGAACGTGCGTCTCGGGAAACCAGCCGACGATCGCGATCAGGACCCCGCACATCAAGATCGTCACCGCCCAGTACGGCGTGGCGTAGCTGAACCAGCCGGCCAGTGAGCGGTCAGCGAGCTTGCCGCCGCCGAGCGGCCCGACGACGTACGCCAGGCTCGCGCTCAGATAGACGTACCCGAACATGCGATTGCGGTCCTCGCGCGGGACCGTATCCGTGATCGCACCCTGCGCGATCACGATGTTGGCCTCCGAGCATCCCGCGAGAAAGCACGCGAGGAGCAGCAGCGCCAGGCTCTTGATTGCGAGCGCCGTCGCGATCACGGCGTACAGCACGGTCGTGGCTGAGAGCGTCGCGATCAGGATCGGACGGCGGCCGAACCGGTCCGACAGCGCGCCGAGCACCGGAGATCCGAGGAATTGCCCGAGCGGATACACCGCCAGCAGACAACCGAGCACGAGGCTGCGCTCGGTCAGCCCCGAGGACGCCGGCAGCATGCCGTTGTCATTGCGCAGGATCATCGGTGTGAACACCGCGATCATCAGGCTGTAGCCGAGGAAGCCGACGAACACGACGACATACAGCGGAAGGAGGCGGCGCAGGCTTGTCTCGCTCATCGCCCGGCCGATTACCCTACACACCGCCGCGGCGGCCGGGATCGGCTCCTCGCATGCTTTAGTTCGTGGTGATTCGCGTCCAATTCGAGTGGGTATCGGAGAGCAAGATGAGCTCAACATCACTGCAGGCCCTATCCGAGCATGGTCAAAGCGCCTGGGTCGACTACCTCTCACGGTCGTTCGTGCACGACGGCGAGTTGGCCGATCTCGTCAACAAGGGAGTCGTCGGCCTGACGTCGAACCCGACGATCTTCCAGGGCGCGATCGCCTCCGGCAACGCCTACGACGAGCAGCTGCGCGAGGTGCTCCAGACCGAGTCCGATCCGAAAGAGGTGTTCCTGGCGCTCGCCCGCGAGGACATGCGCGCGGCGTGCGACCTGTTGCGCCCAGTCTTCGACCGCGGCGCGTCGACCCGCGATGGATGGGTCTCGCTCGAGGTCGATCCGAACCTCGCCTACGACACGCAGGGCACGGCCGCGGAGGCGCAGCGCCTCCATCGGATGGTGGACCGTCCAAACCTGTTCGTGAAGATCCCCGGCACCCAGCCCGGGCTGGCGGCGATCGAGGAGACGATCGCCTCGGGGATCCCGGTCAATGTCACGCTGCTGTTCTCGCTGCAGCGCCACAGGGAGGCGGCGGAGGCGTACATCCGCGGGCTGCAGCGACTGAAGGACGCCGGCGGCGATCTGGCCTCGGTCGCGTCGGTGGCGTCGTTCTTCGTCTCGCGCGTCGATACCGAGGCGGACAAGCGGCTCGACGCGATCGGCGGCCATGACGAGCTCAAGGGGACGCTCGCGATCGCGAACGCCAAGCTCGCCTACCAGACCTACATGCAGATCTTCGCCGGCTCGGATTGGGACGAGCTTGAAGCGGCCGGCGCATCCCCGCAGCGCTGTCTGTGGGCGTCGACGTCGACCAAGAACCCGGCATACAGGGACGTCCTCTACGTCGAGGAGCTGATCGGCCCGGCGACAGTCAACACGATGCCGCGCGAGACGATCGATGCGTTCCTCGACCACGGCCGCGTCGAGGACACGCTCGAGCGCGACGCCGACGGTGCCCGCGCCACATTCGAGCGCTTCGCCGAGGCCGGGATCGACTACGACGACGTCGTCGCGGTGCTCGAGCGTGAGGGCGTGGAGAAGTTCGCCACCTCGTTCCGCGAGCTGATCGATGGCGTCGCCGACAAGCGCGACCGGCTCGTGGCGGCCTGAGCCATGGGAGACGCCGCTTTCCGCCGCGAGCTGGGACAGCAGCTCCGGGTTGACTCGGTGCGCGCGAGCTCGGCCGCCGGGTCAGGTCACCCCACCTCCTCGATGTCGGCCGCCGACCTGATCGCGGTTCTGCTCGACGGATACCTGAGGCTCGACTTCCAGGCACCCGATGACCCGGGCAGGGACCATCTGATCTTTTCCAAGGGCCACGCCTCGCCGCTCTACTACGCGATGCTGAAGGCGGTGGGGGCGATCAGCGACGAGGAGCTGCTCACCTTCCGGCGATTCGGCAGCCGCCTCGAGGGTCACCCAACGCCGAGGATCCCGCCCACCGATGTCGCCACCGGCTCGCTCGGGCAGGGCTTGCCGATCGGCGTCGGCCTTGCGATTACAGCCAAGAAGCTCGATCGGCTGCCGTACCGGACCTGGGTGCTGTGCGGCGACTCGGAGATGGCCGAGGGTTCGATCTGGGAGGCCTTCCAGCACGCCGGCTGGGAAGGGCTCGACAACCTGACCGCGATCGTCGACGTCAACCGCCTCGGTCAGACGCGCGAGACGATGCTCGGCTGGGACATGGAGGGGTACGCAGAGCGGGCGAAGGCGTTCGGCTGGCATGCGATCGTGATCGACGGGCACGATGTCGAGCAGATCGACGCCGCGTTCCGCGAGGCGACCACCACCGCCGGACGGCCCACGGTCGTGCTCGCCCGCACCCTCAAGGGACGGGGGGTCAAGGCCGTCGAGGATCAGCCGGGCAAGCACGGCAAGCCGCTCGACGATCCCGACGAGGCGATCGTGGAGCTCGGCGGCGAGCGCCACCTGACCGTACAGGTCGCGGCGCCGCCCGCCGGTCAGAAGCCGCACCGTTTCGAGGTTCCCGGTGGCGAGCTTCCCCGCTGGCAGGTGGGCGAGGAAGTTGCCACCCGTCTGGCGTACGGAGAGGCGCTCGCCGCGCTCGGCCAGATCCGGGGTGACGTCGTCGCGCTCGATGGCGAGGTCTCCAACTCCACCCACTCCGAGCTGTTCGCGAAAGCCCACCCGGACCGTTACTTCGAGATGTTCATCGCCGAGCAGCAGCTGATCGCGGCCGCGGTCGGGATGCAGGTGCGGGACTGGGTCGCGTATGCGTCTACGTTCGCGGCGTTCTTCTCCCGCGCCTACGACTTCGTCCGGATGGCGGCCATCTCGCGCGCGAACCTCCGCCTGTCCGGGTCCCACGCGGGCGTCTCGATTGGCGAGGACGGTCCTTCGCAGATGGCGCTCGAGGACATGGCGGCATTCAGAGCAGTTCACGGCAGCGCCGTGCTCCATCCCTCCGACGCGAACCAGACAGCGCGGCTGGTGGCTGAGATGGCGGACCGCCCTGGAATCACCTACCTGCGAACGCTCCGCCCGAAGACGGTCGTGCGCACCGCGCCCGACGAACCGGTCCGGATCGGCGGGAGCCGGACGGTGCGCGCATCCGACGCCGACGAGCTGACGATCGTCGCCTGCGGGATCACGGTTGAAGAGGCCGAAAAGGCGGCCGACGCGCTGGCCTCGGGCGGTCTGCGGGCGCGGGTGATCGACTGCTACTCGGTCAAGCCGATTGACGCCGAGACGCTGATTCACGCGGCGCGCGAGACAGCCGCAATCATCACCGTCGAGGATCACTGGCCAGACGGGGGGCTCGGAGAGGCGGTTCTGTCCGCGTTGGCGAGTGAGCGTGCGCGAGGCCCGGTGATCAAGCTTGCCGTCCAGGAGATGCCGATTTCCGGCAAGCAGTCAGAGCTGATGCACGCTGCCGGGATCGACGCCGAGGCGATCCTCGCCGCGGCGCGCTCGCTGGCCGCTGTCAGCGCTCCCCGGTAGCGATCCCTCGCCACACGCAGCAGTGACGGCCCGCGTCGTGCGGGCCGTCACGCTGGTGCCCCCGTACTGCTGTGCTCCTTGCAGGTACTGCTTTGCATCCCTGCGTACTGCGTACTGCCTTGCTTCGTGCAGGTGCTGCTTTGCATCCCTGCGGTACTTCGAACTGCGGTACTGCGCCTGCGTCCGTGCAGGTGCTACGCGCTTCCGTGCATGCCCCCTGGTCGCGGTTTCGCCCGATTTGCCGGGAGGGGCTTCGCCGCTACCACTTGTCGCCGGCGCTCGCGCTGCCGTCTCTCAGTCAGCTCGCCGGTGTGAGCACTGGCGGGCCGCGTGAGTTGGCAGGCGTCTGGCTGGCAAGCTTGGTGTTGGTCGGTGTGATCAGGACCGACTCGGTGCCGATCTGGTCGGCTGGGGTCAGCACTGCGGGGCCGAGGTCTGCCGACGTGTGCGGGCTCGCGGTCCCGTTGGCGCTCCGGATGACCTCGATCGCCTCGGTGCTGTGGTGCCCGCGAACGTGCGCCGTGGCCGTGGCGGGCCCCGGCTTGGTCGAGCTCGCTGAGCCCGACTGGTCTGCGATCGCCCACCCGATGCCGGCTGCGATTGCGACGATCGCCGCTCCGGTGGCGAACCTGCCTCCCAGGCTCGCGGTTGTGTGGTGGGTGTCGGTGGTCATTGTCTTGGTCATCGGTGTCGCTCTTTGCTGTGGCAGTAGTTTCCGTCCCAGCGGCCCCCGCTCCCATCGCCCGATCGGACGACTGACAGGACGACTGGCGCCTCCTCCGATCGGGGGCACGGGTCATCCGATCGGAGGATGCAGGTGGACGGGGCGCATGCGCCCCGTCCCGGTTCGGCGCATGCGCCGAACCGCAGGGGCGCGCATGCGCGCCCCTGAACAGCGAGAGTGCCTACGCGGGCACGCGGGCGCTCGCCAGCGTGCCGCCGCCCGGGGCCGGCTCGATCTCGAGACCGCCACCTGCGCTCTCGAGCCGGACGCGCTGGGACGCGAGCCCGATGTGACCCTGAGCGAGGCGCTGTGCCAGCACGGCCCCGTCGAAGCCGGTGCCGTCGTCGCGAACCGATAGCGCCCGCTCGCCGTCGACATCGCGCAGCGTGACCGTGACCCGATGCGCTTCGGCGTGCTTGACGACGTTGGTCAGCAGCTCACGCGCGACGCTGAACAGCAGCCGGTCGCTCGCGCGCGGGGGCAGATCGTCGAGCTCGAGCGTCAGCTCGAACCCGGCCCGCCGCGCCGCGACCTCGGCCACCTGACGCACCGCGGCCTCGAGGCCGGCCTCGTCGAGCACGTGGGGATGCAGTTCGAAGATCGCCGCACGGAGCTCGCGCACGACCCCGAGCAGGACGTCGTCGGCACGGACGAGTGTCTTGTCGTGCGGGTCTCGCGCGGCGGCCTCCTCGATGTCGTGGCGGACCGCGAGCAGCGACTGCACAGCTCCGTCATGCAATCCGTCCGCGAGCGCTCGCCGTTCACGCGTCTCGGCATCGAGCGCCTGGTCAAGCAGTTCCTCGCGATCAGCTGCCAGCTGCACGATCCTCTCCGTGCGTCGCGCGATCGTCGCCGACAGCGCCGTGCAGGCCGCGCCGATCCAGGCGAGCATCCCCGCCTGTAAGGCGACAACGCCGATCTCATTGGCCTCATCGGGACCGAAGTCGAGCAACGGTTGCACGACGTAGGCCGCGATCGAGACCGCCGTCGCGATCAGCGTCAGCGACGGCTGGTAACGAAACGCGACAGTTACCGGAATGATGAAGTAGCCGAGTCGCACGAGCGAGAACGGACCGCCGGAGAGCGCCGACAGAACGGTGATCACGAGCACGTCGATCCCGGTTACGAGGAGACCCTCGCCCGGACCCGGCGGACGCCGCACGGTGATCGCGAGTAGCACGAGGCTCCATACGGCGTAGACGCCGAGCACCGAGAAGAACGCGGCGTTGTTATCTCCGGGTGGCCACAGGCGCTCGGCGCCCGCGAACAGCACCACTGCCGCCAGCCGCAGCCACGCGATCCGATGTTCCGCGTGCGCCGCGTGATCACGCGCGATCACGTCGACGGAGCGGCTGCCGTTCACTCGATCAGACCGCGCCGCATCGCCTCGGCGACGGCGGCGGCGCGATCGGAGACGCCCAGCTTCTCGTACAGATGGGCGACGTGGGTCCTGACCGTCGTCGCGCCGAGCACGAGCTCAGCGGCGATCGTGGGCACGCTCTTGCCCTCCGCCATCATCGCCAGCACCTGCGATTCGCGTGGCGTCAGCAGGGGCCCGCCTCCGGTGGCGTGACGGCGCAGCTCGTCCGCGAGCCCGGTCGCGAGCGCCGGCGGCACCACCGTTTCGCCCCGAGCGCAGGCGAGCACCGCGTCGAGGATCTCGACCTGGCGCGCCTCCTTCGGTAGGTATCCGGCCGCGCCCTGCTCGATTGCCCGGTACACGAGGGCGCTGTCCGTGAAGGCCGACAGGATCAGCACGCGGGTTGGCAACCCGTCGCGGTGGACGGCGTTGGCGATCTGCGCACCGTCTAGATCGGGCATCCGGTAGTCGATCACCGCTACGTCCGGTTGGTGCTCCTGGATCGCAGCGAGCGCGGCGCGGCCGTTCTCGGCCTGGGCGACCACGACGACGCGGCCGCTGGCGGACAGACCGCGCGCGACGCCCTCGCGGTACATCGGGTGATCGTCCCCCACGACCACACGGATCGGGTCAACGCCGGGCATCAGTGACGATCCTAGCTCCGCCAGGCCGCGGACCCTCAGCGCGGCAGTTGCACTCGCACCATCCACAGGTGCTGCTCCAGCGCGCGCACCACCTCGACCAGGACATCCTGCGAGGCGGCGTCAACGTCCGCGATCCGGTCCATCCGGGTGCGGACCCGTTCCGCCACCTCCGCGAGTCGGCCGGCCAGCTCGCGGACGACGACGTGACCATCGAGCGGCCCGCGCTCGACTGCACGGCGCTCGATCCCCGCCGCCACCGCCGCCGCCTGTCCGTCCGGCCAATACCCGAGTGCGACCGCCCGTTCGGCGACCGTGTCCGCCAGCTCTCGCCACGAGTCCACCAGCTCGTCGAGCTGTAGATGCAGTGAACGGAAGTTCAGACCGACGACACTCCAGTGCAGCTGCTTGCCCACGAGCGCGAGATCGACGAGCTCGAGCAGGGTCAGCTGCAGCCCATGGCCGACCTCCTCGCGCTCATGTGCGCCGAGCGGAGGCAGATGGGAGGAGGTCTCGCTTGAAGCCATCGGGGTGGGGTTCCTTTCGGACGCGGTCGGCCGGTGGCTGGATGATTGCAGTCAGCGCGACGACTCAGCCGGCGTGCTGACGCTGCCGGACGCGCCGCGGCCGGCGGATCTCCCTGGCGTGGGCCGGGACCGGCTCGTCTTCCGAGTGGTACTGGCCGCCCCGCAGCAGCGACGCGGCCGCGGCGATGAGGCAGGCGATGATCGCAAACACGAACGCCTCGTGCAGCCCGCTGCGGAACGGAGCGGCGATCAGCTGCGGGAAGAACGAGCGCCCGACCACGGTCGCATGCGCCGACGCGCTGAGGCCTGCCACCACGTGCGGCCCGAGCAACTGCTGGATCGGGTTGTACCCGAGGAACGCGGCGAACAGGATCGAGACCGGCGGCAGGTGCGCCGCCCGCTGGGCGGCGGCGGGCGCGACGCCGTGAGCCTCCAGGCCGGTCGTCATCGCGTGCGGCAGCGTGGCCGACAGGCCGGCGATCATCAACGTGAAGAAGATCCCGATCGAGATCACCTGGGCTGAGTTCTGGAACGTCTGGTTCATCCCGCCGCCGGCGCCGCGGTCTCCGCGCGGCAGGCTGTTCATCACGGCGGCTCGGTTCGGTGAGACGAACATGCCCATCGAAATGCCGGTCATCGCCAGGATCAGGGCGAACACCGGATAGGAGAAGTCGACCGGCAGCAACATCAGCAGCCCGAAGCTGACGGCTGCGGCCAGCATCCCACCGGTCGCGAACGGGCGCGCGCCGAAATGGTCCGACAGGTAGCCGGACACCGGCCCGGCGACCAGCATCCCGAGCGTCAGCGGGAGTATGTAGATCCCGGCATAGAGGGGGGTCTGAGTGAAGTCGTAGCCGTGCAGCGGCAGCCAGATGCCCTGCAGCCAGATGATCAGGATGAACATCAGCCCACCCCGGGCGACGGCCGAGAGGAACGTCGACAGCGTGCCGAACGTGAACGCCCGGATCCGGAACAGCGGCAGGCGGAACATCGGATCCGAGACTCGCCACTCGATCACGAGGAACGTGACCATCGAGGCAATGGAGGCGGCGAGCAGCCCGATCACGCGCGGACTGGTCCAACCGGTCGCGTGGTGGCCGTAGGGGCGGATGCCGTAGGTCACCGCGACCATTACGCAGATGAGCGAGGTCGCGAACGTCACGTTGCCCCACCAGTCGATCTTGCGGCGCTTGGGCTCGGAGCGTTCCTCGAGCTTCAGGTAGCCCCAGACGGTCCCGAACAGACCAACCGGTACCGAGATCAGGAACACGAGCCGCCAGTTGATCGGTGCCAGCAGACCGCCGAGCACCAGCCCGACGAACATCCCGCTGACGCCGACGATGTTGTTGATCCCGAGCGCCATCCCGCGCTGGTTGGCCGGAAACGCGTCGGTGATGATCGCGGCCGCGTTCGCGAGCAGGCACGCACCGCCGATCCCCTGGACGATCCGGAACACGATCAGGTAGTCCGCACCGGCGCGCCCGGTCATCCAGTCGATCGTCAGCAGCAGCGACGCGATCGTGTAGATCACGAACCCGAGGTTGTAGATCCGCACCCGCCCGAACATGTCGCCGAGCTTGCCGAGGCTCACGACGAGCACACTCGTGACGACCAGGTAGCCGAGGATCATCCACAGCAGGTAGAAGCTGTTCGCCGGCACCAGCGGGTCGAGATGGATCCCCCGGAAGATGTCCGGCATCGCGATCAACGTGATCGACGCATCCAGCGTCGCGAGCAGAATCGCGAGCGTCGTGTTCGACAGCGCGATCCACTTGTACTTGCTCTCTGCGACCGCCACTACTCAAAAATTATACAGGCAAACTGTACAGTTTCTCTGTCGTCCCGAGCTATAGTCGGGCACGGATGTGCCCGCCGATGGGCACGCCCGCGGACACACGCGGAAACGCGGATGAAGACCAAGACCGAACCTACCGCCGTCGCCAGTGAGCTGCGCGTCGTACTGGGCCAGCTCATGCGCCGCCTCCGCAGCGAGCACCGCTTCCCCCTCTCCCACGGCGCGGTCCTCGGTCGCCTCGACCGCGACGGTGCGCAGAGCTGCAGCGAGCTCGCCGACGCCGAGCGCGTCCGGCCGCAATCGATGGCCCAGACGGTCGGCGACCTCGAGACCGACGGACTCGTTCAGCGGCGGCCCGATCCCGGCGACCGGCGCCGGGCGCTGGTCGAGCTCACGGTCGAGGGCCGCACAGCGCTCGAGGCCGACCGGCGCCAGCGGGACGGTTGGCTCGCGAACGCGATCGCCAACGACCTCGCGCCGGCCGAGCAGGCCGTGCTTGGCGAGGCGGTCGAGTTGTTGCAGCGGTTGGCTGACAGCTGAGTGGGTCCTGGGCCCGCGGGCGGCTGGGGTGGCCGGCTGGGCTTGGGGACGGGCCCTTGGGGGTGGTGCGCTTGGGGTGGTGCCCTTGGGGTGGTGCGCTTGGGGTGGTGCGCTTGGGGTGGTGCCCTTGGGGTGGTGACTCGGATGGCGGTCGGGTGCGGGCTGCTCGGCACACGGCGCTGGTGAAGGGTGGCTTATCGCGCTAGCGGCGCGGGCCGGGCGGCCGGGCGGGCCGGGCGGCCGGGCAGGCCGGGCGGCCGGGCGGGGCGGGTAGCCCGGCGCGGGCCCGGCGGGCGGCGCGGACCGAAATCCGCCCCCCCAAAATCCGCCTGCCCAGCATGCTCAAGGGCCCAAAGTCCACTCCCAGAAACCCTCCTTGGTTACATAAGTGTCGAGGGTCGCTGGCGCGGCCACGGGGAACGCATGAGAACGGGCCGGCCGTCCCCCAAACCCGCAGGCAACCCGCGCCCCCGGGCCGACTGGTGCTCGCGGGGAGGACAAGTTAGGGCACCCCACTCGGGCGAGGCCCGCAGGGGCCGAAATCCGCTGCGACGACATGCTTTCAGGCCCAAAGCCCGCGCCCGCGGGCCACCTTGGTTACATAAGCATGCCCCACATGCTTATATAGCCAAGGTCCAGCAAGCGCGCGCGGTTTGTGCCCTGTATGCAGCCGAAATTGTCAGATTGCTGACACCGTCCGGCCCGGCCGCATCCTCACCGGCGCCGTTCCCCGAGCGGACCGTATCGCTCGCCCCCGCTAACGCCCTGCGCGGCACCGGCCCGGGCCTAATCCGGGCTACCCCGCGGGCCCAAATCCCGCCGCGCGGGCGTAATCCGGTCCGCGCGGGCGTAATCCGGTCCGCGCGGGCGCAATCCGGTCCGCGCGGCCCAGGCGGGGCGAGATGCGAGTCCGGGCGACGCGGTGGACACCAGGCGAGGCCCGCGGGGGCCGAAATCCTGGTGCGGGGACGTGCTTTCAGGCCTAAAGTCCCCGCCCGCGGGCGACCTTGGTTACATAAGCATGCCCCACATGCTTATGTAGCCAAGGTCCGGCAGGCGCCCGCGGTTTGTGCCTGTATGCAGCCGAAATTGTCAGATAGCTGACACCATCCGGCCCGGCCGCACCCTTCACCAGCCCCGTTCCCCGAGCGGACCGCACCGCTACGGCCCTGCGCGGCGCCGCCCGGGCCTAATCCGGCCTGCCCGCGAGCCTGATCCCGCTCGGCGGTGTAATCCCGCCCGCCGGTGTAATCCGGTCCGCGCGGGCGCAATCCGGTCCGCGCGGGCGCAATCCGGTCCGCCCCGCACCCGGTGCGGGGCGGGGCGAAATGCGAGCTCGGGCGACGCGGTGGACACCAGGCGAGGCCCGCGTGTGTGCCGAAATCCTGGTGCGGCGACATGCTTTCAGGCCCAAAGTCCGCGCCCGCGGCCGTCCTTGGTTACATAAGCATGCCCCACATGCTTATGTAGCCAAGGACCGGCAGACGCCCGCGATTTGTCCCTGTATGCAGCCGAAATTGTCAGATCCCTGACACCATCAGGCCCGGCCGCACCGTTCGCCAGCGCGCTCGACGAGGTCGCCGAGCCGGTGACGCCGGCTATCTCCAGGACGGTCTGTCTTTGGGTGGCTGGGCCGGTGCGCCGGCGTCAAAGAGCAGGCGTACCGCGGCGCCGGCACGAGTTACTGCGGATCGGCGAGCGCGGCGGGCCACGGCAGCATGGCTCAGCTAACCGTTGGCATGCCCGCCTGGTGCTGCGGGCTGTCGCAAACGTCCATCCACGCCGGAGCAAGGCTTCAGTTCCCGGAGCTGACGCAGTCGTCGCGACCCGCACAGAGGCTGATGTGCAAGGCATGATTGGCGACAACGGCGCGGTCGGCACCGCGTACGTGGACAACATCGTTTTCGCCTACGGCCAAGACGACATCGCCCTGACCGCCGTGAGCTACGGAACGCCGTTCCCGACCGGCGGCGAGCAAACAATGCTGAACCTGCTGGTCGCCCGAGCCCAGCACCATCCCCGCTAGCAACCGAACATCGGCGCAGCTACCACACAGAAGACCGCACTGGCTGCGCGACAGACCGCACGCCGCCGTTATACGGATCACGTCAAAGCTATTCACCGGGCTCGACAAATCCGGCCAGCGCCGACCAGCGGTTTGCCGGAGCGCCGTGGCGGCGGGTCAGGAGGGACCGCTCGCCGTCCTGCACGAGCATTGTGACCACCGGGTCGGTGCGCGGAAAGTGGTGCGCGCCGCAATTCGGGCAGCGGCGGAAGTGGCCCGCCTGCTCGATCACCGTCTGTGCGCCACACCGGGCGCAATGGCCGTGGCTCCGATGCCAGGCCGCGAGCGCGACCGCGTACGCCGCGATGGCGCCATCTTGGGTATCGAGGCCGGCGGCGACCTCGCGCAGCGACGCAAATCCGGTTCCGGCTCCGTACCCGCCTCCCGCGTCGCCAGCCGATCCCCCCGGTCCCCCCGCGTCGCCAGCCGGTCCCGCCGCGTCGCGAGCCGATCCCCCCGCGTCGTAGGCGAACAGCGCGACCTGGTGCTCCAAGCCCAGCAACGTCAGTGCCGCGTCTTCCGGGACGGCGCTGATCGGGAGGCGCGCCAGCGCGCCGGTCTCGCTCAGGAGCACCTCCTGGCCGCCGCGGACCACGACCGTGCGTGAGCTCGCGCGAGCGCGGGCCGCGCTCGCCTGCTCGGGCTCACGGAGCTGCGGGGCTCGGTCGATCGCCCCCCCGGCGAGGGGGAGCACGGGTCTGGGCTCAGTGGGAATCATTCCCTCCTGAACGGACCATGTCACAGTGGGTGTCGAGCTGGATGCCTTCAACGCGGAGACGAAAAGGAGCCATTGGGAATGCCGAAAGCGGTGAGATTCGACCACTACGGAGATGCCGACGTCCTTCAGGTCGTCGAGGTTGAGCGTCCGGCGCCGGGGCCGGGCGAGGTGCTGGTACGGGTGAAGGCAGCCGGGATCAACCCGGGCGAGGCAAGTATCCGCAGCGGGGCACTCCACGCGATGTGGCCGGCCACGTTCCCCTCAGGTCAGGGGAGCGATCTCGCGGGCGTTGTCGAGGAGGTGGGGGAGGCGGTCACCGGCGTCTCGGTCGGCGACGAGGTGATCGGGTTCACCGACAACCGCGCGAGCCACGCGGAATATGTGGTCGTCGAGGCCGACCATCTGACCCCTCGCCCTCCGGGCGTGCCGTGGCAGGTCGCCGGCTCGCTGTTCGTCGCCGGTGCCACGGCATGGGCGATGGTGCGCGCGGTGCAGGCCGGACCTGGGGACACCGTCGTGGTCTCGGCTGCCGCGGGCGGGGTCGGCTCGATCGCGGTCCAGCTCGCGAAGCTCGCGGGCGCGACCGTGATCGGCCTCGCCGGCGAGCGCAACCATCAGTGGCTGCGTGACCATGACGTGATCGCGGTCAGCTATGGCGAGGGCGTTGCGGATCGGATCCGTGAAGCATCGGGCGGCAAGGTCGACGCGTTCCTCGACACGTTCGGCGGCGGGTATGTCGAGCTCGCGATCGAGTTGGGCGTGAAGCCCGAGCGGATCGACACGATCGCCGACCGTGAGGCCGCGGCGAAGTATGGCGCCAAGCTCGACGGCAACGCGGCCGGGGCCAGCCCCGAGGTGCTCGCCGAACTGGCCGCGTTGGTTGATGCTGGCAAGCTCGAGATCCCGATCGCGCGGGTCTATCCCCTGGCCGGGGTGAGAGACGCGTACCGCGAGCTGGAGCAACGGCACACACGCGGCAAGATCGTGCTCGAGCCCTGACGCGGTGGTGCAGCGACGCTCAGGCGGCCTGGAGCTCGCCCGGTGGCGGCGGCCCGCACTCAGCGACGTCGTGGGCGAGGCGCGCGGCCGTTGCCTGCTCCCAGCGCCCACTGTCAACCAGCTGACGGCAGAGGTGTCCAACTTCACTCAGCGCGTCACGCGCGGCGGCATCCTCCTGGAGGTCTTGGCTGAAGACCAGGTTGTCGACCGCCAGCCGGATCCGCTCCTGCTCGTCGTCGAGCAGCTTGCTCGGACCCAGATCGATCAGGGTCTGCATTACTCGCCGATATGCGCGGGCGCGTTCTGGAGTCATTGCTTTGGCACTGGTCGGGTGTGACCACCATATTGCTCCGACCGGCGTCCTCTGCCTTTGGTCCGATGGCTAAAGATCCGGGCGCCCGTTTGTCCCAGTTGTCGCCCGCCGGGCCCGGCTGGCCAAAATGAGGACGATGCCAAGCGCGCTCGATGGACTCCGGATCCTCGACTTCTCCCGCGTGCTGGCCGGGCCGTTTGCGACGATGGTGCTCGCCGACCTCGGAGCCGAGGTGACCAAGGTCGAGAGGCCTGGTACGGGGGACGAGACGCGCACCTGGGGGCCGCCGTTCGACGACGCCGGCCGGGCGACGTACTTTCAGGCCGTCAACCGCAACAAGCGCACGATCGTGCTCGATTTCGAGGATTCCGGACAGCTTGCGCGGGCGCGCGGGCTCGCCGCCGAGGCGGATGTCGTGGTCGAGAACTTCCGCCCCGGGGTGATGGAGGGCCTCGGGCTCGGCTACGAGGACCTCCGTGGCGCCAATCGGGGGCTGATCTACTGCTCGATCACGGGCTTTGGCAGCGACGCGGGTGCCGCGCTGCCCGGATACGACCTCCTCGTACAGGCACTTGGTGGTCTGATGAGCATCACCGGCGGCCCTGAGGGAGAGCCGCAGAAGGTTGGGGTGGCGCTGGTCGACGTGCTCGCGGGACTGTTCTCGGCGGTGGGGATCCTCGCGGCCGTGCGCCATCGAGACAACACCGGGTCCGGACAGCGGTTGGACGTCAATCTGCTCGGCTCGCTGCTGGCCGCGCTCGTCAACCAGGGCTCGGCGTACACGATCGCCGGTGTGGTTCCGGGCCGGATGGGCAACGCGCATCCGAGCATCGCGCCGTACGAGCTATACCCAACGGGGCAGGGAGACCTCGTGCTCGCGGTCGGGAACGACCGTCAATTCGCGTCCTTGTGCGGAGTGCTGGGCGTGCCCGAGCTGGCGACCGACAGCCGCTTTACGCGCAACGGCGAGCGCGTCCGCAACCGGGCGCAGCTGCGAGCAGAGCTGGAGCCGGCGCTCGCCGGTGCCGCCGCAAGCACATGGGCCGATCGGCTGACCGCCGCCCGCGTACCCGCTGGGGTGGTCAATGACCTGCGGGCAGCATTCGCGCTCGCCGGCGCTCTCGGGCTCGACCCGATCGTCGAGATCCCGCGTGAAGGTGGGTCGTCGGTGCGGTTGACGCGCAGCCCGATCGGGCTCTCAGCTACGCCGCCGCGCTACGAGCTGCCGCCGCCGGAGCTTCCCTAGTCCCTCACAGGGCCGCGGCTCCGGAGCGGTCATCCGGTCGCGAAGTACACGTTCTTCAACTCCGTGTAGTACTCGAGTGCGTGCGGGCCCAGCTCGCGGCCGAGTCCCGATTGCTTGAAGCCGCCGAACGGGGTTGTGACGCGAACGGAGGTGTTGGAGTTGATCGAGAGCGTTCCGGTCTCCAGCGCCCGGGCGAGGCGCAGTGCCCGCGCGCCGTCGCGGGTCCAGATCGAGCCCGAGAGACCGTAGATCGTGTCGTTGGCGATCTCGACCGCCTCGTGTTCGCCGTCGAACGGGATCACGGTGGCCACCGGGCCGAAGATCTCCTCGCGGGCGGCGCGCTGGTCGTTGGACGCGGGGCACAGGACGGTCGGGGGGAACCAGAACCCGGGGCCGGGTGGCGTCTCGCCTTGGATCGCCACCGGGGCCTCGCCGTTCACATACGAGCTCACCGCCTCGCGCTGTGCGGCGGAGATCAGTGGCCCCATCTGGGTGGCGTCGTCGAGCGGGTCGCCGACGCGCAGCGACTTCACCGCCGCCTCGAGCAACGACATGAACTCGTCGAGCACGGGCCGCTCCACCAGGATCCGGGACCGCGCACAGCAGTCCTGCCCGGAATTGCCGAACACCGCCAGCGGCGCCGCCTGGGCAGCGGCCTCGAGGTCCGCGTCGGCGAAGATCAAGCTGGCGGACTTGCCACCCAGTTCGAGCGTGACCCGCTTGATCGACTGCGCCGCGAGCGCACCGATTCGCTGCCCGATCTCGGTTGAGCCCGTGAACGCCACCTTCGCCACATCCGGGTGCTGAACGAGCCGCTCGCCGGCGACGCGTCCCGGTCCGACGACGACGTTCAGCACGCCGGTCGGCAGGCCGGCATCGAGCGCGATCTTCTCGAGCTCGAGTGCGGTCAGGGGCGTCAGCTCGGCCGGCTTGAGCACGATCGTGTTACCGGCCGCCAGCGCCGGCGCGACCTTCCAGCAGGCGATCGCCAGCGGGAAATTCCAGGGAACGATCAGAGCGACGACGCCGAGCGGCTCGCGAAAGGTCATGTCGACCCCGCCGGCGACCGGGATCGTCTCGCCGCACAACCTCTCTGGCGAGCCCGCGTAGTAAGTGAACGTGTCGATCACCATCGCGACTTCCCCGCGCGCGTCGCTGATCGGTTTGCCGACGTTGCGCGCCTCGAGCAGCGCCAGGTCCTCGGCACGGTCGGCGATCGCGGCGGCGATCCGTCTCATCAGCGCTGCGCGCTCGCCCGGCACCACCGCCCGCCAGGCGCCGAATGCCGCTTTGGCGCGTGCGACTGCGGCGTCGGCCTCCTCGATGCCCGCGTGCGGCAGCTCGCACATGACCTGCTCGGTCGCCGGCTCGACGACCTTCAACATCGTTTCGGTGCTCGGGGCCACAGCCGATCCTCCTAATGGTTTGAAGGTGAGTCCTTTATCATCGGCGCGGCACCACGTCAAGTACGGCTATGGAGAACCATCGTGGAGATCAGCCGCTGCGCGCGCTCGTGATTCAGCATGAGCCGTCGACTCCTGGCGGGTATGTCAGCGAGTGGCTCCGGGAGCGCGGTGCCGAGGAGGACGTGCTGCGGATCTACGCCGACGAGCGCGAGGTGGCGCCCAGCGACTACGACCTGATCGTCACGCTCGGCTCCGAGGCCTCGGCGTTCGATGATTCGCTGCCGTGGCTGGCACGCGAGCTCGACCTGCTCCGCGTTGCGGCCGAAGCCGATGTTCCGGTCCTGGGGATCTGCTTCGGTGTCCAGGTCCTCGCGCGGGCGCTCGGGGGGCGCGCGATGCGCAGCGAAGCGCCGGAGATCGGGTGGCTGCGGGTGCGGACGATCGAGCCGTCGCTCGTGCCCCGGGGGCCGTGGCTGCTGTGGCATTTCGACACGTTTGACCCGCCACCGGGAGCGCGGCTGATCGCGGACAGCCTGGCGGGCCCGCAGGCCTTCACGAGCGGGCGGAGCCTCGGAGTCCAGTTCCATCCGGAGGTCACGCCGGAGATCGCTGCCGCTTGGCTGGAGGGCTCGCGCGATCGCCTCGTCCACCACGGTGTCGATCCCGACGGGCTCCTAGATCAGACGCAGGCGCTCCGGGTCCAGTCACGGGCCGCGGCCTTGGAGCTGTTCGATCGCTTCCTGGAGCGCGCGAAAGGTAATCTGACGGAGTGAGCTACACCACCGCGGAGGGCAAGGAACGGATTCTGGACGACCTCGCGGAGGCGACTGATCAGCTCGCGCTCGCCGTGGCACGGTTGGGCGAGGCGTATGAACAGCTCGACGAGCGGCATGGCGATGAGCTCGAGCAGGTTCTGTTCCGGCCGGTGCAGCTGGCATACGGCCGGTCGCAGCGCGCGCATTCGGAGTTTGCCCGACGCAGCGGCATGCCCGGCCGGCCATTCGACCCGCAATCGCCAGGCTTGGCGTCACAGAGCGCGCGGGAGCTGATCGAAGGCGGGGCCGAGGCTGCCGAGGCGGCTGACCAGATCATCGGCGACCTTCAGGACTCGATGCTGCCGGTCGAGGTCGGCGACCCGGAACTGCGCGCGGCGCTGGCGGAGGTTCGCCGGCTGATCGCCGACGTTCCCTCGCGATCGATCGACGTGATCCGGACGGTGGGGCGATGAGATCGGTGGTCGTCCGCGTCGCGCTTGCGGCGGTGCTCGCTGCCGGCGCGCTGGCATCGACCGCGGGAGTGGCTGGTGCCCGGGCGGCGACGATCTCCGCCCACGGCAGCGTCGAGCAGGTCTACGCGACCGGACTGCCCGGCGGGGCCCTGGTCACGCTGCTCGATCGCGGCGGTGCGACAGTCGCATCCAAACGGGCCGACTCGCTCGGCGGCGTGCTGTTCCGCAACGTGACGCCAGGAGTCGGCTACCGGCTTCGCGCCGGCGCGAGCAGGTTCGGACCGCTGACCGTCCTGCCCGACAAGTCTGCCCCGCCCAGTACGAGCATCTACTCGCAGCGACTCGCTGCAGGTGGCTACGGCTACCTGACGACGCGCGACGGCACCAAGCTGGCGATCGACGTGCGCCTGCCGGGGCCGGCTTCTGCCGGGCCGTACCCGACGCTCGTCGAGTACGCGGGCTACGGCTACGCCGACCCGGCCGGAGCCGAGAGCGGGATCAGCCTCGTCGCCACCGCGCTCGGATTCGCGGTGGTCGACGTCAACATGCGCGGCACCGGTTGCTCGGGCGGGGCGTTCAACTACTTCGAGCCGTTGCAGGGCCTCGACGGGTACGACGTGATCGAGACGGTCGCCCGCCAGCCGTGGGTGCTCCATCACCGGGTCGGGATGCTCGGGATCTCCTACGGCGGCATCAGCCAGCTGTTCGTCGCGGCCACCGATCCGCCGCACCTGGCCGCGATCGCGCCGATGTCGGTGATCGACAGCACCGCGACGACGCTGTATCCGGGCGGGCTGCTGAACACCGGCTTCGCGCTCACCTGGGGCAAGGAGCGGGACCACGACGCCCTGCCGGCATCGAGTACCGGCGGGCAGCCGTGGGCGCTGAAGCGCATCCAGGACGGCGATACGACCTGCAAGGCAAACCAGGTGCTGCACGGCGAGGCGCCGAACCTGGTCGCCGAGTCGTTGGCGAACCGCTACTACGTGCCGTCGGTCGCGGACCCGCTCGATCCGATCACGTTCGTGCACAAGATCACCGCGCCCGTCTACCTGGCCTGCCAGTGGACCGACGAGCAGACCGGCGGTCACTGCGCCGACCTCGCGCAGAACTTCACCGGTACGCGCCGGAAGTGGTTCACGTTCACCAACGGCGACCACATCGACTCGCTCGATCCGGCGACGTTCACCCGCGCGTACGACTTCTTGGAGCTGTTCGTGGCCGAGCGGGCCCCGCGGTTGTCGGCGGCCGAGAAGGCGCTGATTCCGCAGCTCTACGTACAAGCTATGGGTGTCTCCGGAGTGACCGTTCCTGCCGATCCGATCCAGTCGGAGCCCACCTATGGCGCTGCGCTGGCGGCCTTCCAGCGGCTCGCGCCGATCCGGATCCTGTTCGACAACGGCGCCGGCAGTGCGACGCCGGGAGCGCCGCTCGCGGCGTTCGAGCAGTCGTTCAGCCGCTTGCCGATCCCCGGCACCGAAGTCCTTTCGTGGTATTTGAGCGGCAAGGGTGCGCTCAGCAGTGCCCGGCCGGTCGCCGCCGGGAGTGATTCGTTCACTTGGACCAAGTCGGCTCTGCCGGCGACCGATTTCACCGGTTCTGACGACGGCAGCCCCGGCGGCCTGTGGACGGCGACGCCGCCCTACCACTGGGATCAGAATCCCTCCGGGACGGCGGTCTCCTACCTGACCCCGCCGCTGAGCGCCAACACGGCGATGATCGGCGCCGGTGCGGTGCAGTTGTGGGTCCGCGCGTCGGTCCCGGACGTCGACCTCCAGGCGACCATCTCGGAGGTGCGCCCGGACGGCAAGGAGACGTTCGTCCAGGACGGATGGCTGCGGGCGAGCGATCGCAAGCTCGACCCGGCTCAGAGCACGCTCTTCACGCCGATCCCCAGCTTCCGGCGGGCGGACGTCTCGCCGCTTCCCCGCGGCCGCTTCACCCAGTTGTCCCTGCCCCTGTACTACGAGGGCCACGTCTACCGGCAGGGCTCCCGGATCCGGATCGTGATCGGCGCCCCCGGCGGCAGCGAGCCGGTGTGGTCATTCGCGGATACGGTGCCGCACGGAACTGCGTCGGTCGCGATCGCCTACGGCGCCCGGATGCCTTCGCGAGTGGTGCTGCCGCTCGTCCCGGGCGTGGCGGCCCCGACGGGGCTGCCGCCGTGCCCGGGCCTGCGGGGCGAGCCGTGCCGGTCCTATCAGCCGCTCGCCAATCGGCCCGGGTAGCTGTCAGCTTGTGGGTCGCGAGCCCGTCGGCTCGCGATGGTTGCGCGCTTCTTCTGCGTGCCGCGCGGACAGCTCGTGGATATAGGAGGCGATCACGCCGTCCGCGTAGCGCTGCGCTTGGAGCGGAGCCTGCCAGCCGCGCTTGGAAGACCTGTCTGTGTCGATCATGTGCGGTTCCTGGGTAGTACGATGGTTGGCGAACCTTATCAGAAGTACGATAGGTATCGAACAACGGTGCGCCAGCGCGGATCGCACACCTGGCCGCGTTCCGGGGCAAGCCACGATAGGATCGGCGGCGCCGTCATTCGGGACCGCACATGGGAACGTTGGCGACAACCGTTCGCTCCTGGATGAAGGCTTCGCGGCGGGGCGCGTCGCACCGTCAAGGGGCTCCACGAACAGGAGACAAATGCAAACTCATTCAGCCAGTCCTGACGTGCTGGATGTCTCACCCGCTCAGGAGGCGGTGTGCATGCCACCCGCCGCAGCAGAGCTTGACCTGCCGGAATCCGCCCAGCAAGCGGTGCCCCTCGGGCCAGTAGAGCAGGTGCGGGATGTGCGCCCGGTCTCCCTGCCCCTCGTTGACCGCATCGCGAGTGGGGTCGTTACCGCAGTGCCGCCGATCATGCTCGGGGTCGGGATGTGGTTCGGATGGGTCGGCAATCTCCTGCAGTGGCAGGACATCCTGATCCTCGCCCTGTTCTACATGGTCGTCGGAACCGGGATCACCGTCGGCTTTCACCGGCTGCTGACCCACCGGAGCTTCAAGTGCAGCCGCCTGCTGCGGGCCGCGTTCGCGGCGCTCGGCTCGGCCGCGGCCGAGGGTCCCGTGATCGACTGGGTCGCGACCCATCGCAAGCACCACCACTTCTCGGACCTCGAAGGCGATCCGCACAGCCCCCACGGCCACGGGTCCGGCTTGCGCGGCGCCTTGCGCGGCCTTGCGCACGCCCACATCGGCTGGGTGTTCTCGGACATGGAGGTCGCCGATGAGCGCCGCTACGCAAAGGATCTGCTCGCCGACCCGCTGATCCGATTCGTGGACCGGACATTCGTGCTGTGGGTCTTCGCCGGGCTGGCAGCCGCGTTCGGCCTCGGCGTCGCCCTGACCGGATCGGTGATCGGAGGCCTCACGGCGCTGCTGTGGGGCGGCGCGGCGCGGATCTTCCTGATGCACCACGCGACGTTCTCGATCAATTCGCTGTGCCACTTCTTCGGGCGCAAGGACTACGACACCGGCGACCAGTCCCGCAACCTCGCCTGGCTGGCGATCCCGACTTGGGGTGAGGCGTGGCACAACAACCACCACGCGTTCCCGACCTCCTACCGCCACGGTCTGCGGCGATGGGAGATCGATCCATCGGCGGCCATCATCCGAACGCTGGAGGTCGCGGGCCTCGCCTGGGACGTTGTCCGCGTCGACCCGTTGCGGATGCAGTCGAAGAAGACCTTGCCGGTCTCCATGTAGCCGATCGTGGCGCTCGGCCGCACGGCTCCACTGCGCGAGGCGGTGCAGGCGGCTCTGCCGAGCCGTCCGTTCACCCTGCGCTTCTGGGATGGCAGCTCGCTCGCCGCGACCGAGGCGGGCGCGCCGACGTTCACGTTCCGTTCGCCGGAGGCGCTTGCCCATGTTCTGCGCGCTCCCGGAGAGCTCGGGCTCGGTCGGGCATACGTCGCCGGACTGCTCGACGTCGACGACCTCGACGCGGCGCTGCGGATCGTCGACACCTACGAGCCGCCGCCGCTGCCCCTAGCCGCGCGGCTGCAGCTCGGACTCGGAGTGCTGCGGGCGTGCGGGCTGGTTGTGCCCCCTCGCGCACCCGAGGCAGAGCTGCGGTTGCGCGGCGAGCGCCATTCCCTCAGCCGCGACCGGCGTGCCGTGCGCCACCACTACGACGTCGGCAACGACTTCTTCGCGCTGTTCCTCGACGCGTCGATGACCTATAGCTGTGCCGTGCTTCTCGCGCGGCGCGCGCACGCTCGAGGAAGCCCAGGAGGCCAAGCTCGAGCTGGTCTGCTCAAAGCTGGGGCTGGTGGAGGGAGAGCGGGTGCTCGACGTCGGCTGCGGGTGGGGCAGCTTCGCGCTGCACGCGGCGCGCCTCCACGGCGTGAACGTCGCTCGGCGTGACCCTGTCCGAGCCGCAGGCCCAGCTCGGACGCGAGCGCGCTGCCCAAGCTGGACTTGCGGACAAGGTCGAGATCCGAGTCGCCGACTACCGCGAGCTGATGGACGAGCCCTTCGACGCGATTGCCAGCATCGGCATGGTCGAGCACGTCGGCGCGGAGCGGATCGATCTCTACGCGGCCCGCCTCGCCGCGCTGCTCCGGCCCGGAGGCCGCTTGCTCAACCACGGGATCGCAAAGCTGAAGGACTTCGACACGACTGACGAAGGCGCATTCTCAGAGCGGTTCGTGTTCCCCGACGGGGTGCCGCTGCCGCTGTCACGGATCTCGCTGGCGCTCGAGCGCGCCGGCCTCGTCACGACGCACGTCGAGGGGCTCGCGCAGGACTACGCCGACACCACCGGCCACTGGATCCAGCGCTTCGAGGAGCGCTACGACGAGGCGGTCCGGCTCGCGGGGCCCGAGCGGGCTCGCGTTTGGCGGCTGTACCTGCACGCCGCTCACCAGGGGTTTGAGACCGGGTGGGCGTCGGTGTATCAGGTGCTCGCGCATCGGCAGGGCAGTTAGTAGGAGGGCCGGACCGGGTCGGGCCGGGCGGTCGGCCGGGCTTGGGTCGGGGCGGGTCGGGTCCGGGCGGGTCGGGCTCGGGCCGCGTGCTGACTTGGCTGAGCCGGCGCGGGTAGGCGCCCTGGTGAACGGCGCTGGTGAAGCGTGGCCGGCAGCGGGAGGGCGGTGGCGGTCCGGTCCGTTCGGGGAACGGCGCTGGTGAGGGTGCGGCCGGGCGGGTGGTGTCAGCAGTCTGACAACTTCGCCTGCATACGGGGACAAACCGCGCGCGCCTGCTGGTCCTTGGTTACATATGCATGTGGGGATGCTTATGTAACCAAGGTCGGTCGCGGGCGTGGACTTTGGGCCGTTAAGCATGCTCGCGGAGGCGGATTTCGGCCCGCGGGCGCCTCGCCTGGTGTCGACCGCGTCGCCCGAGCTCGCATCTCGCCCCGGATTAGGCCAGTCGCAGTGTCGCGTACGGCGGGAACGGCGAGCCCGGTGCGGTAACTCGCCCTCCCCGCGAGCACCAGCCGGCCCAGCGGCGCGCGGGTTGCCTGCGTGTGCGGGGGGCGCAGCCTGCCCGGTCTCATCCGTTCCGGGCCGCGGTCCGCCTGACAATGCCTCCGAGGCGCCGCACCCGGGCCGCCCAAATATCGGCGCCCGCCGCCCGCCGCCCGCCGCCCCGCCCGCTTCCTGCCGCCTGCCGCCCGCCCCCCGCAACCGGCCGAGGCAAGCCACCGGTACGCCCCGATCACTTCCCCACGCTGATCCCCCGGGCCGGCACCGGCGAGGACTGCACGATCGAGGTGGTCGTTTGGCCGAACGGGGTGAACTTGTCGATCACCTCCTCGAGGTGGCCGACGTCCCGCACGTGGG
Source organism: uncultured Solirubrobacterales bacterium (assembly GCA_963769695.1). Classification (GTDB taxonomy): domain Bacteria; phylum Actinomycetota; class Thermoleophilia; order Solirubrobacterales; family Solirubrobacteraceae; genus Palsa-465. The sequence goes on from CAVYMX010000009.1 coordinate 1,015,460, forward strand.
CCTTCAGCAGGTAGCAGTCCTCTCCGGTGATCCGCTGGCACTCGACCACCTCCGGCGTGGCGCCGGCGATCTCGGCGACCTTGTGCAGTTGCCGTGGAGCGGGGCGGATCCGGATCACGGCCGCCAGCGAAAGGCCGAGTGCGACCGGGTCGATGTCGGCGCGGTAGCCGCGGATCACGCGCTCGCGCTCGAGCCGTTGCAACCGTTCGGCGACGGCGGGCGAGGACAGCCCGACGCGGCGCCCGAGCTCGGCCAGGCTCAACCGGGCGTTTTGTTGGAGTTCGGCTAGGAGCCGACGGTTTGTGGCGTCCACGTCCACGTTCAAGTCCAACGGTAAATCCTCCTTTGAATCGGAGGCATTGGGCCATGAATACCTAGGAATGACCATGGTAAATTCGTCCCTGAGGGGTAATCCTAAGGCATCGCCAGGCGACAGCTTCCGCCGCACCTGTACTTCATCGTCAGCGCGGTCTTCCACTACCTGGGGCCGTCGTTTGCGGTGCTGCTGTTCGCGCGCGTGCAGCCGCTCGGCGTCGCCTGGCTGCGGATCGCCTCGGCGGCCACGATCTTCGCGGTCTGGCGACGGCCCTGGCGCGTGATGCGGTCCCTCGAGCAGCCTGGCCGGCGGCTGCTGGTGGCCTGGGGGATCGTGCTCGCGGCGATGAACTGCTGCTTCTACGAGGCGATCGACCGACTGCCGCTGGCGACGGTCGCCGCGATCGAGTTCCTGCCGGTGATCGCACTGGCGGCGATCGGCGCCCGCGGTGCCCGCAACGCGCTCGCTCTGCTGCTGGCTGCGCCGGGGGTGTACGTGATCACCGGCGTGCAGGTGTCGACTGCGCCGCTGGGGCTCGGGTTCGCGTTCGCCAACGCGGGCTTGTTCGCGAGCTACATCGTGCTCGCGCACCGCGTCTCGCGACACGGCGCGATCAGCGGCATCGACGGACTCGCGAGCGCGATGCTGATCGCGGTGGTGGTGGCGACACCGCTCGGTGGCTGGCAGGCGGTTCGCGCGTTCACCGAGCCGACAGCGCTGCTCGCCGGCGTCGCCGTCGGCATCTCGTCCTCCGTGATCCCGTACGTGACCGACCAGCTCGCGATGGCGCGCCTGAGCCGGGCGACGTACTCGCTGATGGTCTCGCTGCTGCCCGCGACGGCGCTGGTGGTCGGGCTCGTGGTGCTCTCGCAGGTGCCGACCCCCGCCGAGCTCGTCGGGGTCGCGATGGTGATCGCGGGCGTGGCACTGCATCGGGACCGCTCAGAGGCTCTGAGCAATGCACAATCGAACCAGTCCGACGTCACGTACGGCCAACCGCCTTCACAGCCCACCCCTCCGTGGGGTATGGTCGCAGCCAGCTTCGCGAGCGAATCCGAAGGAGGAGAGGAATGAGTAAGACCGTTCCAGTGCGGCTCAACGTCAACGGCGTCGAGCACCACCTGGAGGTGGAGCCGCGCCTGTTGCTCGTCCACGCGCTCCGTGAGAACCTCGGCCTGACGGGCACGCACGTCGGTTGCGACACATCCAATTGCGGCGCGTGCACCGTTCACCTGGACGGCCGTGCCGTGAAGTCGTGCACGGTGCTCGCCGTGCAGGCCGACGGGGCGTCGGTCACGACCATCGAGGGCATGGGATCCGAGGAGCATCTACACCCGCTGCAGGAGGCGTTTTGGAACGATCACGGGTTGCAGTGCGGCTACTGCACGCCGGGGATGATCATGACGGCCGCTGCACTGCTGGCCGAGAACCCCAATCCGACAGAGGATGAGGTACGCCACGGGCTCGAGGGCAACCTGTGCCGCTGCACCGGCTACCACAACATCGTCAAGGCGGTGCTCGACGCCTCCAGAGTCAAGCCGGCGACGATCTCCGAGCAGCCCGAGGTGACGGCATGAGCGAGGAGGGTGTGTCAGGCAACGGCGCCGCTGGCGCAGCCGGCAACGGTGGCGGCGGTCATGTCGGCCGCTCACTGCGCCGCAAGGAGGATCCGCGGCTGATCACGGGCCGGGCTCGCTATGTCGATGACATCTCGCTGCCCGGGACGTTGTGGGCGGCGTTCGTACGCTCGCCCGAAGCCCACGCGAAGATCACCTCGATCGATACGTCCGCCGCCAAGGCGCGACCCGGCATCCACGCCGTGTACACCGGCGAGGACATGACGGACCTGACGGGACCGCTGCCGCTCGCGTGGGTTCCACCTGGGATCACCGTCAACAATCCCGACCACTGGCCGCTCGCCCGCGGAGCGGTTAAGCACGTCGGTGACCCGGTGGCCGTCGTGGTGGGCGAGGACCGCTATGCCGTGGTCGACGCCGCTGAGGACGTGCTCGTCGAGTACGACGCGCTGCCGGCGGTCACCGACCCCGAGGCCGCGCTCGAGGGCGGCCAGCTGGTACACGAGCAGTTCGGCACCAACCAGACCCACGAGTGGTCGCTGGGCGGCGGCGATCTCGACGCCGGGTTCGCCGAGGCCGACGTGATCGTCGAGCGCCGCGTCGTCAACCACCGCACGGCGGGCGGCGCGATCGAGCCGCGCGGCGTGCTGGCCGATTATCGCGCCGGCTCGCTGACGGTCTGGACCGCGACGCAGGTGCCCCACTTCGTGCGGCTGTTCCTGGCGATCCTGCTGGGGATGAGCGAGGAGCGCGTGCGCGTGATCGCGCCCGAAGTTGGCGGTGGCTTCGGGTCGAAGCTGCAGGTCTATGGCGAGGAGGTATTCGCGGCGTGGGCCTCGCGCAAGCTCGACCGGCCGATCAAGTGGATCGAGACCCGCTCGGAGAACATGGCGGTAACGCATCAAGGGCGCGACCAGATCGCCTACGTGAAGATGGGTGCCAAGCGCGACGGCAAGGTCACCGCGCTTCACGTCAAGATCATCGCTGACCTGGGCGCATACAACATGCTGCTCACACCGGCGATCCCATCGCTCGGGGCGTTCGTGATGAGCGGCGTGTACAAGATCCCGGCGATCCACACCGACATCGTCGGGGTGTTCACGAACAAGTGCCCGACAGACGCTATCCGGGGCGCGGGCCGGCCGGAGGCGACGCACATGATCGAGGTCACGCTCGACCAGGTCGCCGCGGAGCTCGGGATGGACCGGCTCGAGATTCGCCGCAAGAACTTCATCCCCAAGGAGGACTTCCCGGCGGAGGTCGCGTTCGGCGTCGTGTACGACTCGGGCGACTACGAGAAGTCGCTCGACAAGCTGCTCGAGCACGTCGACGTGCCGGCATTCCGGCGTGAACAGGAGGAGCTGCGCGCCAAGGGCATCTATCGCGGCATCGGGTTCTCCACCTACACGGAGATCTGTGGACTGGCGCCGACGCGGGTCGTCGGTCCGGAAGGGTTCGGCAACCAGGCGGGATTCTGGGAGTCGGCGATGGTACGCGTCCACAACACGGGTGCCGTCACCGCCTACACGGGCAGCTCGCCGCACGGCCAGGGCCATGAGACCTCGTTTGCGCAGGTCGTCGCCGACCGGCTCGGCGTCGACCCTGCGGTCGTGGAGGTGATCCACGGCGACACCGGCACCGGCCCCGAGGGCCGCAACACCTACGGCTCGCGGTCGCTGGCAGTCGGCGGCGAGGCGCTGGCGAAGTGCGCCGGGAAGATCGCCGACAAGGCGAAGGCGATCGTCGCCCATCAGCTCGAGGCTGCGCCCGAGGACATCGAGCTGCACGACGACAAGTTCTCGGTACGGGGATCACCCGGCAAGGGGATGACGCTCGCCGAGGTCGCGGGCGCCGCGTACCTCAACAATGTGCCCGAAGGGATGGAGCCGGGGCTCGAGGCGACTACCTTCTGGGAGCCCGAGAACTTCGTGTTCCCGTTCGGCGCCCATGCCTGTGTGGTCGACCTCGATCCTGAGACGGGCAAGGTCAAGGTCGAGCGCTATGTGGCAGTCGACGACTGCGGCAACGCGATCAACCCGATGCTGATCGACGGCCAGGTCCATGGCGGGATCGTGCACGCGATCGGCCAGGCGCTCTACGAGCGGGTGCATTACGACGAGGACGGACAGCTCGTGACCGGCACGTTCGTCGACTACGCGCTGCCGACGGCGGCCGAATTGCCGAGCTTCGAGACCGATCGCACCGTGACGCCGTCGCCGGTCAACTCGCTCGGCGTCAAGGGTGTCGGCGAGGCCGGCACGATTGCCGCCAGCGCCGCGGTCACGAACGCGGTGATCGACGCGCTGCGACCACTGGGAGTGACCTACATCAACATGCCACTCAGCCCGATGCGGATCTGGGAGGCAATCGAAGAAGCCAAGGGAGGTGTGCCTGCATGATCCCCGCCGAATTCGACTATGCGGCTCCAGACTCGCTCGATGACGCGATCCAGGCGCTGGCGGATGGCGGCGAGGACGCCAAGCTGCTCGCCGGTGGCCACTCGCTGATCCCACTGATGAAGCTGCGGCTGGCAGCGCCCTCGCTGCTCGTCGATCTCCGGAAGGTGCCAGGCCTGCACGGCATCAGCCGCGAGAACGGAACCTGGCGCATCGGTGCCCTGACCTCGCACGCCGAGGTCGCGCACACGCCGGACCTCGGCATCGTCGCCGAGGTCGCGGGCACGATCGCCGACCCGCAGGTGCGCAACCGCGGCACGATCGGCGGCTCGCTGGCTCACGGCGACCCCGCCTCTGACCTGCCGGCGGTGTTGCTGATCGCCGAGGGCGGCGTCACCCTGCAGGGCAGCGGCGGCCAGCGGACGGTGGCGGCGGCCGACCTGTTCAAGGACTATCTCGAAACGGCGATCGATGCCGGGGAGGTCCTCACCGAGGTCCGGATGCCGACGTTCGACGACTGGGGGTCCGGATATGAGAAGTTCAACCGGCGCAGCGAGGACTGGGCGATGGTCGCGGTCTCCGCACTGGTCAAGCAGACCGGTGACATCTGCGAAGACGTGCGGGTCGGGCTGACGAACATGGGCTCAGTGCCGCTGCGCGCGCAGGCGGTCGAAGAGGCGCTGAGGGGACAGCCGCTGACCGCACAGTCGATCGCGGCCGCCGCCGAGCACGCGGCCGATGGGACCGATCCACCCGCCGACCTCAACGCCAGCGCCGACTACAAGCGCCATCTGGCGCGAGTCCTGTGCCGGCGTGCGCTGACGCGGGCGGCCGGACTGCCATGATTGTGGCGTGAGTTCAGTTGAAATAGCGTCCGTCGAGGCGGCGAGCGCTGCGCTCGCCGCCCAGGGCTATCTGGCCGATCGGCCGCTCGCGCTGTCGGTGTACCTGGCCGTGACGCTCGGGCAGCCGCTGCTGCTCGAAGGCGAAGCCGGAGTGGGCAAGACAGAGGTCGCGCGGGCGCTCGCGGCGGGCAGCGGTGCGAAGCTGATCCGCCTGCAGTGCCACGAGGGGATCGACGTCCACCATGCCGTGTATGACTGGGACTACCCGCGCCAGCTGCTGGCGCTGCGTGCCGCCGAGGGGGGGATCGATGAGGGGGAGCTGTTCTCGCGCCGCTTCCTGCTCCGCCGTCCGCTGCTCGACGCGCTCGAGAGCGACGGGCCGGTGGTGCTGCTGATCGACGAGATCGACCGCGCCGATGACGAGTTCGAGGCCTTCCTGCTCGAGTTCCTGTCGGATTTTGCCGTCACGATCCCCGAGCTCGGCACCGTGACCGCGGAGCGGCCGCCGGTCGTGCTCCTGACCTCCAACCGCACCCGCGAGCTGCATGACGCGCTCAAGCGCCGGTGCCTGTATCAGTGGATCGACTACCCCGACCCTGAACGGGAAATGGCGATCGTGCGCGCCCGGATCCCGGGCGTACCGGAGACGATCGCGGCCAGGGTGGTCGCGGCCGTCGGACGGCTGCGTGAGCACGGCGACCTGTACAAGCTGCCGGGCGTGGGGGAGACGCTGGTGTGGGCACAGGCGCTGCTGGCGCTGGGCGACGGGACCGACCTCGAGGAGACCCTCGGCGCCGCTCTGAAGGTCCACGAGGACCTCGTCCGCGTCCTCGAGCGGAAGGTGCTCGAGGGTGTCTGAGGTCGTGACCGAAAAGCTGAGCTCGCTCGCCGCCGCGTTGCGCGCGCAGGGCTCGCGCGTCGGCGTCGGCGAGCTGCTGACCGCGCACCGGGCACTGGCGGCTGTCGATTGCGAATCGCGTGCCGACGCGCGGCTGGCGCTGCGGGCCGTCCTGTGCTCGCGCAAGGAGGATCTCGAGCGCTTCGAGCTGGCGTTCGCGGCCGTGTTCGGCGGCTCTCGGCCGGCGCTCGAAGACGACCCGCTGCAGGAACTCGGCGCGATCGAGCGCGCCGTGCTGCCGCGGGCCGGGATCCCGAGCGACTCCGACGCCCGCCCCGCGCCCGCCGACGCCGCCCCGGTGCCGGCGGCGTGGAGCGACGTCGAGTTGCTGGCGACGAAGGACTTCGCTCACTACACGGATGCTGAGATGGCGCTCGCACGGGAACTGATCGCGCGACTGGCCCTGCGCGGGCCGACTCGCATGTCACGCCGGCTGCGCCCCGCCCGTCGCCGCAGCCACGCTCCGGACCTGCGGCGAGTCGTGCGCGCGTCGCTGCGCACGGCCGGCGAGCCGATCGATCGCCACTGGCGCGCTCCGAGCCGGCGCCCTCGGCCGCTCGTGCTCGTGTGCGACGTGTCGGGATCGATGAGCCCGTATGCGCGGATGCTGCTGCAGTACCTCCACGCGTGCGTGGCCGCGCGTCGTAGGGTGGAGGCGTTTGCGTTCGGCACGCGGCTGACTCGGATCACGAACGAGCTCGCCGGCCGCGATCACGATCGAGCGCTCGATCGAGCCGCGGACGCGGTCGTGGACTTCTCCGGCGGGACGAGAATCGGCGAGGCGCTGGCCGAGCTCAACAGGGTCCACGGGCGCCGGCTCGGCCGCGGAGCCGTGGTCGTGATCCTCTCCGACGGCTGGGATCGTGGTGACCCGTCGCTGCTGGCGCTGGAGATCGCGCGGTTGCGGCGCAGCGCACACCGGCTCGTATGGCTGAATCCGCTTGCGGCCCACCCGGACTACGAGCCGCTGACCAGAGGGATGCGCGCCGCCGTGCCGCATACCGATCAGCTGCTCGCCGGTAACTCACTAGCCTCACTTCAAGATCTTGCTGTCATCCTGGAGGGTGTTTGAGATGAAAGAAGTTGTTGACGAGATCGATGCCTGGGTAGCGCGGGGCGACCGGATCGCGCTGGCGACGGTTGTCGGCGTCGAGCGATCCGCGCCCCGGCCGCCGGGTGCGAAGATGGCCGTCAACGAACGCGGTGAGATGATCGGAGCGGTATCGGGTGGCTGCGTCGAGGGTGCCGTGGTGACGATCGCGGACGGTGTGCTGCGGGGCGACCAACCGCAGCTGTTGCACTTCGGGATCGCCGACGACGAAGCGTGGGACGTGGGCCTCCCCTGCGGCGGAGAGATAGACGTGTGGGTCCAGGCCTACGAGCCCGGCAGGTTCGCCGAAGTCGCGCGGGCAGGCGGGCGGGCGGCCGAGGTCACAATGCTTGAGGGCGCCACCGCCGGGGCCAAGCTGCTGGTCGAGGCCGACGGCGCGCGGTCCGGGTCGCTCGGGGCCCCCGAGCTCGACGACGAGGCCGCGCGACTTGCGACCGAGCTTCTGTGGGCTGAGCGCTCGGAGCGCCAGGGCGCGATGTTCATCGACGTCGTCGCGCCCTCGCCGAGGTTGATCCTGTTCGGTGCGGTCGACATCGCCGCATCGCTGTGCACGCTCGCCCGCGATGCCGGCTGGCGGCCGTACGTGGTCGATCCCCGAGCCCGGTTCGCCACTCCGGAGCGCTTCCCCGACGCCGTGGAGGTGATCGCGTCATGGCCTGAGGAGGCGTTCGCCCGCCTGGGCGGGATCGATCGGGCGACCTCGATCGCCGTGCTGACCCACGATCCGAAGCTCGATGACGCGGCACTGATGATCGCGCTGCGCTCGTCGGCCCGATTCGTCGGCGCAATGGGCTCTCGCCGCGCCCAGGCAACCAGGCGCGAGCGCCTGCTCGCCGCCGGGCTGGCCGAGACTGAGCTCGAGCGGCTCGCGGCACCGCTGGGGCTCGACCTTGGCGCGGTCAGCGGAGAGGAGACCGCACTCTCGATTCTCGCCGAGATCGTCGCCGCGCGGCACGGACGCGACGGCGGCCGGCTCGCGGACGCCCGCGGCCGGATCCACGAGGTTCCCGCGTGACCGAGGTGCCTGCGTGACAGCCGGGCTGATCCTTGCAGCGGGGGCTGGCACTCGCTTCGGGGACCAGCCCAAGCTGCTGGCCGACCTCGAAGGTCGCCCGTTGCTGGAGCACGCGATCCGCGCTCAGTGCGCGGTCCCCGAGCTCGAGCGGATCGTGGTCGTGCTCGGCGCTCACGCGGCCGGTCTGCTGGCGAGCGTCGACTTCGGCAACGCCGAACCGCTGATCTGCGAGGAGTGGCGCGACGGACAATCGGTCTCGCTGCGGTGTGGGATCGAGGCGCTCGCGGGCGTGGAGAAGGTGATCGTGACGCTTGGCGACGAACCCCTGATGACGCCGGAGCTGATTGCCCGATTCCTTGATCAGCCGGGCGGCGCGCGAGCGGTCTATCGGGGGCGCCCCGGCCATCCGGTCGTGCTCGGCCCGAAGCAGCTGCGTGCGATCGAATCACTGTCCGGCGACCGCGGCGCCGGCGAGCTGCTCACGGGTCCGCTGGTCGAATGCGGCGAAAAGCACGACTACGGTCGCGATGTCGATACCCCTGATGACTTGGAGGCAATTCGCAATGAGGCTCGAGCAATCCTTTGACGTGGACGCGCCGCTGGAGCGGGTGTGGGACGCGCTGGTCGACGTCGAGCAGGTCGCGCCGTGCCTGCCGGGAGCGGCGGTCACCGGGCGCAACGAAGACGGCAGCTACAACGGCACGTTGACGATCAAGATCGGCCCGACGACCGCCTCCTACACGGGGAAGCTCGAGATGGAGCAGATCGACGAGGCCCAGCGGACGGCCACGATGCAGGCCCAGGGGACCGACAAGCGTGGCCAGGGCGGCGCCAAGGCGACGATCGTCTCGCGGTTGGTGCCGAGCGATGGAGACGGTACGCGCGTCGAGGTGAGCACCGATCTCCACATCACCGGCCGGCTGGCGCGGTTCGGCCGCGGCGGGATGATGGAGGACATCTCCGACCGGATGATGAAGCAGTTCGCGGCCTCGCTTCAGGCTTCGCTCGCGGGAGGTGGAGCCCCTGCTCCCGCCGCCGGGCCGCCTCCCGGACCCGCCGGGCCGTCCGCCGCCGGCGAGTCGTCCGCCGCCTGGCGGGCCGTCCGCCGCCGGCGAGCCATCCTGGTCCGAGCCGGGCTCGGACCCCTCCTCGACAGTCGGGCACCACCAGCATCATCACTCCGAGCCCGTCGAGGCTCTGTCCCTGGGGGCGTCGGTCATCTGGGGTCGCGTCAAGCGCAACCCCGCGCCGCTGGGGTTCGTGATCGGGATGATGTTCGCGCTGCAGCTGCTGCGTCGCCGGTCGAGACGGTCCAAGGCTCAAAAGGATTAGCGTCGGCGCGGTGGCGAGCGCCGGCGGCCGGCGCGTTGCCCTCCGGTCGATGAACGGCGCTCGCGAGGGGGGCTTGCGACGGGGCCGTGCGGGCCGAAATTCGACACCCGGCGACGCCCGCGCGGAACGAAATCCCGCTGCGGCGACATGCTTTCAGGCCCAAAGTCCGCGCCCGCGGGCCGACCTTGGTTACATAAGCATGCCCCACATGCTTATGTAGCCAAGGTCCGGCAGGCGCGCGCGATTTGTCCCTGTATGCAGCCGAAATTGTCAGATTGCTGACACTCTCGGGCCCGGCCGCACGCTCACCAGCGCTGCGTCCCGGGCAGACCGTCCCCGGCCGCGATCCGGCACACCGCCACCAGGCCAATCCGACCGCCACCAGGCCATCCGGCGCACCGCCACCAGGCCAATCCGACCGCCACCAGGCCATCCGGCGCACCGCCACCAGGCCATCCGGCGCACCGCCACCAGGCGAAATCCGACCGACACCGGGCCCGAGATGGCCCGCCCCGCGGCCCTAATCCCGCCCCGCCGGCTGATCGAAGTCGTCAGCCGGCCGCACCGCCACGAGCCCACTCGGATTGATCATCGGATGCGTCCGGTAGTAGTGGGCGCGGATCTCATCGAAGTCGACAGTCTCCGCGATCCCCGGCCACTGATAGAGATCGCGGGTGTACGGCCACAGATGCTCGTACTCGATCAACTTGCGCAGCGAGCACTTGAAGTGGATCTGGTAGACGGCGTCGAACCGCACCAGCGTCGTGAACAGCCGGATGTCCGTCTCGAGCGGTTCGTCGCCGAACAGGAAGCGGCGGTCGGACAGCCGCTCGTCGAGCGCATCGAGGGTGGCGAAGAGCGAACTGACCTCGCGCTCGTATACGGCCTGGTTGCGTGAGAACCCCGCCTTGTAGACCGCGTTGTTGACGTGATCGTAGATATCGGCGTTGAGCTCCTCGATTTGGTCGCGCAACGGCTCCGGGTAGAGGTCAAACGGATGCGCGGCGAGCGGCGCGAACACGGTGCTCAGCATCCGCAGGATGTCGGCGGACTCGTTGGAGACGATCACGCCCGCCTGCTTGTCCCACATGACGGGCACGGTGACGCGGGCGTCGTAGGCCGGATCGGTCGCCAGGTAGGCGCTGCTCAGAAACTCGAACCGGTTGACCGGATCCACGTATCCACCGCCGGTGAACGCCCACCCCCGATCGTCGCGGATCGGGTCGACGAACGACACGCCGATCGCTTCCTCGAGTCCCATCAGCCGCCGACCGATGAGCGTCCGGTGCGCCCACGGGCAGGCGCGAGACACGTACAGGTGGTAGCGGCCCGCTGCGAGCGGAAACGGAGTCGAGCCGTCGGCCGAGACCCAGCGACGGAAGACGCTCTCCTGGCGTCGGAACGACCCGTCGTCGCTGTGCTCGCGGTCGGTTGCCCGGGCCTGGACGGAAGCGGCGGACACACTTGACAATGTAGCGATGCGCGTCGTGGCGGTGTTCGGCTCGACTTTGGTGCTCGCAGCAGCGATCTGCGCGCCAGGGGCGTCCGCGGATCTGACCACCGTCGGCCTCGGCGGCTGGCAGGTGCGCAGCAGCGCGCAGGCGAATCAGAGCGGCGCCGCGATCTCGCGGCCCGGATTCGCGACGAGCTCGTGGCTGCAGGTGCGCCCGGACGACGGCGGTGCGGTCGGAACCGAGCTCGAGGCGCTGGTTCAGAACGGTCGCTGCCCGAACGTGTTCTTCTCGACCCGGATGAGGTCGTGCTTCGGCTACATGGGGCAGATCGGGCCGGACACGATCCAGAGGTTCGCCGTGCCTTGGTGGTTCAGGACCGAGTTCAGCGCGTCCCCGACCGCCGGGGAGCACACCCAGCTGATCATCAACGGCGTCGTCGGTCAGGCTGACGTATGGGTGAACGGGAACCGAGTCGCGAGCCAGGCGACCGTGCAGGGCGACTACACGAGCTACGAGTTCGACGTCACGAGGCTCGTGCGAGCCGGCACCAACGTGCTGGCGCTGGAGGTCTACCCCAACGACCCGTACACGATGTTCACCGTCGACCACGTCGACTGGACCCAGATCCCTCCGGACAACAACACCGGGATCCAGTTCCCGATCGAGCTGCACACCTCCGGGCCGCTCGCGCTGTCCGATGCGCACGTGGTCCAGCACGACGCTGCCGACCTCTCGAGCGCGGCGCTCACACTGAAGGCGCAGGTCGCCAACGTCACGAGCACGCAGCAGACCGGCCAGGTCTCGGCCGTGGTCATCCCGCCGTCGGGCTTGCCCCCGATCCAGGTGCAGCGGACCGTGACGCTGCCCGCGGGTGCGACGCGCGGGATCGCGTTCACGCCCGCGACCGACCCCCAGCTGCGGATCCTCCGACCGGAGATCTGGTGGCCGTATCAGCTCGGCGGCCAGCCGCTGTACGGACTGACGCTGTCCGTCTCGCAGCCCGGCGAGGCAGCGGACACTCAATCTGAGACGTTCGGCATCCGGACGATCGCGAGCAGGCTGATCGGTGCGTCGCCGATCGCGCCGAACGGTTCGCGGCAGTTCCTGGTCAACGGCCGGCCGCTGATGTTCCGCGGCGGCGGCTGGTCCGAGAATCTGTTCCTGCGCTACTCGGCAACCGACACCGCGGCTCAGATCGCCCTGATCAAGAACCTGGGTCTGAACGGGATCCGGACCGAGGGCAAGCAGATGCCCGCGGACTTCTATGAGCAGCTCGACCGGGCCGGGATCCTGGTCGACGCCGGCTATCAGTGCTGCGACGCCTGGCAACTGCCGGTCGATGGCAGCGGCGTCACCAACCACGACTACGACGTGCTGTTGCGCTCGGCGCGGACGATCGGCTCGAACCTGCGCAATCACCCCAGCGTGCTCAACTTCAGCTGGAGCGACAACAACCCGATCCCGCAGCAGGAGGCCGTGTCGCTGCGGGGCTTCGGCGAGGCGGACTTCCAGGATCCGCTGATCGCCTCCGCGGAGTACAAGAGCGGCACCGCGCTCGGGCCCTCGGGCGAGAAGGAGGGCCCATACGACTGGGAGCCGCCGAGCTACTGGTACGACCGCACCCACTACGACCCGGGCGATCCGACGCGGACGAATGTGGGCGGCGCGTGGGCATTCGACAGCGAGACGAGCTCCGGCGACACGGTCCCGACGCTCGACTCGATCCGCCGCTTCCTGTCGCCGTTCGAGCAGCGGGAGCTGTGGCAGAACCCGGGTTACAACCAGTACCACCTCAACTACGAGCCGGCGCTCCCCGGCGCGCAGAACGGCGGCTACTCGTTCGGGACGCTGTACGACCTCGATCAGGCGATCAGCAGCCGGTACGGGGCGTGGTCGAGCCTGGCCAATTATGTGGAGGAGGCACAGGTCCAGAACTATGAGACGCAACGGGCGCAGTTCGAGGCTTACATCGATCATTCGACCGACCGCAGCGCGCCTTCGACCGGTCTCGACTATTGGCAGCTGAACAAGGGCTGGCCGACCCTGCTGTGGGATCTCTACAACAAGGACTACGACCAGGCTGGCAGCTACTTCGGAGCCAAGAAGGCCAACGAGCCGCTGCATGTGCTCTACGCCTACGGCGACGGCACTGTGAGCGTCGACAACCTGTCATCGCGGGCCGTCAGCGGCCTGTCGGTGGACGCGAAGGTGTACTCGCTCGGCGGCAGGCTGTTGGACGAGCGGACCGCCACCGGCCTCACGGTCGCGAGCGGGCGGGTCGCCCGTGGTCTGCTGCACCCACACCTCCCCGCGACCACGACGCCGCCTAGACCGGCCCGGAGCTACTTCGTGGAGCTGCTGCTGCGGCAAGCCGACGGCACGATCGTGGACCGGAACGTGTACTGGCTCTCGACCCAGCCGGACATCGTCGACTGGCCCGCGACGATCGGTAATGCGGGCGGCTTCGGGACGATCACCCAATACGCGGATCTGCGCCGACTCCGGACCCTCCCGCCGGCGACCGTCAGCGTCACCGCTCAGACCCGGTCGGAGCCCGGACCCGACGGGGCGGATACCGTCACCGACGTGACGATCACAAACGATTCGAGCAAGCCGGCGGTCGCGTTCTTCCTGCGCGCCGACCTACGCCGCGGGACGTCAGCCGGAACGCCGGCAGCCGGGGACAACGAGGTCCTGCCCGTGTTCTGGAACGACAACGACGTGACGCTGTGGCCGGGCGAGTCCGAGACGCTGACGGCCGAGTACCGGCGGGCCGCTCTGCGTGGCGCCACCCCGGTTGTCAGCGTCAGCGGGTGGAATCGCCCGGTGCTCGACGTCGCTGCGCCCTAGCTGCGGGGGTCACACCCCCGGGTCACGGATAGCATCACCGCATGACCCCGCTGCTCGCAGTGCAGCAGACCGGCAGCGGCGAGCCGCTGGTCCTGATTCACGGTCTGGCGACGACGGGGGCGATCTGGAGCTCGGTGACGCCGGCGCTGGCGCGCCGAAGGCAGGTCGTGACGCTTGACGTGCCCGGCTTTGGCGAGTCGCCTGCGGTTGGGTCTGGCTTCGATCTCGAGGCGGTCGCGACGCGGATCGCGCGAGGGCTCGCCGCGCGCCGCCTCCCGACACCGTTCGACCTCGTCGGACACTCGCTCGGCGCGGGGATCGCGTTGACCCTCGCAGCGCAGCGGCCGCAGTCGATACGAAGGCTGGTGCTGGTCGCCCCCGCCGGGCTGTCGGCGTATCCGGCAGCGGCCACGCGGCTGCTCGCGACGGGCATCGACGGGCTGTTCGCGCTGCGGCGCGCGCTCGCTCCGCTGACCGAGCTCGACTGGGGCCGGCGGCTATTGCTCGCGTTCGCGGCGGCGGACGGGGCCGCGATCGCCCCGTCGCAGGCGCGGCTGATGGTGGACGCGTCCGCGAGCGCCACTCGAAGCGCCGATGCGTTCACGGCGATCGCCGCCGCCGACCTGCGGCCGCTGCTCGCGCAGGTACGGGCGCCGGTCGGGGTGATCTGGGGGGCAGCTGACAGGACGATTCGCCCACAGCTGGCCGACGCCGTCCGCGAGGTCCGTCCCGACGCGGACATCGTGATCATCCCGCGCGCCGGCCACGTGGTGATGATCGAAGCGCCCGAAGCGTTTGCAGCGGCGCTCGAGGCACTGCTCTCGAGGCTTCCCAAAGACGCAACAACTCCACGGCGCGATCCCACTACCGTCGCCTGAGCAGGCATTTCCGAGCTGCTATGCGCGAGCGAACCACCGACCGCTCTGATTTCGTGCGCCTCGCCGACGGCCGCCGTCTGAACTATTCCGAGACCGGCCCCGTCTGTGGGTCGCCGGTGTTCTACTGCCACGGCGCGATCGGGACGCCGGTGCGGCGCTCGGTCGACCTCGAAGCGATCACCGCCGAACTTGGCGTGCGCTACATCGCGGTCAGCCGGCCCGGCATCGGTGGCTCGGACCCGGCACCGGGGCGCGCGGTGCTCGACTTCGCCTCCGACCTCGCCGAGGTCGCCGACGCGCTGTCGGTGGAGCGTTTCGCCGTCGTCGGCGTGTCAGCGGGCGGCCCCTACGCGCTCGCTGCGGCGCGGCGGCTGCCCGACCGCGTGACCCGCGCGGGCGTCTGTAGCTCGCTCTCCCCACTGTGTGCTCCCCATCGCACGCCCGGAATGCAGCTACGGATCCGCCTCGCGCTGGCGGTCCTCTCCCGCGCGCCCGGCGGGTGCGCGGCCGCCGGCGATCTCGTGCTGCCCGTCATTCGTCGCCATCCCGAGTTGCTCAGCCGCGTGATCGCGGCCCACGCCGCACCGGGTGAGCGGGACCGCCTCCGGCAGCCGGACGAGCGGTGCGCCGCGAGCTCGAGCTTTCTCGACGCGGCAGCGGGCGGGGTCCGGGGCATGGTCGAGGACTTTCTCGTCTATTCGCGCGAGTGGGGATTCTCGGCGCAGGACATCGGGGTCGAGGTTCACCTGTGGCACGGGCTCGCCGACCCGCTGGTCCCGATCGAGCACGCGCTCGCGCTATCGGTCACGCTCCCGCGCTGCCGGGTGTTCTTTGACCCCGACGAGGGCCACCATTTCTTCCGGCGCCGCCTGGGGACGATTCTCGCGATGCTGATCGGCCGCCACAGCGACGTCGGGGAAGGCGTTGCCACTACGATCGAGCACGCCCGCGCGCTGGCCGCGAACCGTGGGCCGGCTGCGACAATAGCGACGCGATGAGCGACCAGGCCACCAAGGCCCGCGACTTCCTGGCGCTGCACCGGCCCGGGCAGCCATTGCTGCTCCCAAACCCTTGGGACGCCGGCTCGGCGAAGCTGCTGGCCTCGCTCGGCTTCAAGGCGCTCGCGACAACCAGCGGCGGGTTCGCCGCCACCCTCGGGCGCCTCGACGGGTCCGTCAGCCGTGAGGAGGCGCTGGTGCACGCCGCCGCGATCGTGCGGGCGACGGAGCTCCCGGTATCGGCCGATCTGGAGAACGCGTTCGCCGATGACCCCGCCGGCGTCGCCGAGACGATCGCAGGCGCACTGCAGGCCGGTCTGGCCGGGTGCTCGGTCGAGGACTACACGGGACGTGAGGAGGACCCGATCTACGAGCTGGCCGCTGCTGCCGAGCGGGTTGCCGCGGCGGCCGAGGTCGCGCACGGCGGCGATGTCCACCTGGTCCTGACCGGCAGGGCCGAGAACTACCTCCACGGCCGGCCCGACCTGGCCGACACGATCGCCCGACTGCAGGCCTACCAGGAGGCCGGCGCCGATGTGCTGTACGCGCCATTCGTGACCAGCGCGCAGGACATCCGCACCCTCATCAGCTCAGTCGACCGGCCCGTCAACGTGCTTGCACGCCCGGGGCTGCCACCCGTCAGCGAGCTGGCCGAGCTCGGCGTCAGCCGGGTGTCGGTCGGCGGCGCGTTCGCGTTCGCCGCGCTGGCGGCGGTGGTCGAGGCAGCGGAGGAGCTGCAGGGGCCCGGGACGTACGGATTCAGCGAGCGAACGGCCGCGGGGGCGCGGGCGGCGCGGGCCGCGTTTCGCTAACGGCGCCCGGAACGCCCGGAGCGCCCAGAGCGCCTCGCCGGCGATCGGCCGGCTCCCGCGGCGTTCCCGACCTAGCCCGTCCCGCCGTGGGCGGCGTTCCAGATCCGCTCGAGCAGGCTTTGCATCGCCGGCGAGGTCTGGAGGTTGCCGGGGCAGCAGGTGGGCCCGTTGACGGCGCTGATCCCGATCTCGATGTGCGGTCCGGTCGAGATCCCGACATCCCCGCAGCCGACCTCGGCGATCGGTTGGCCGGCCTGTACCACCGTCCCGACGGGCACGAGCGCCGGCAAGGCGTGGCCGTAGTAGATGTAGCGACCGTTCAGCGGGCCGCCGGCAACCCGCAGGACGGGCGCCGCCGGACCGAAGCCGGAGATCCCCTCCTGCACGATCACGCCGTTGGTGACCGCCACCTCGACCGCCGCCGGACCACACGCCGCGCCCACGGTCGCGATGTCAACTCCCTGATCGGGTGACCAGGTGCTCGGCGGCTCGGCGACGGAGAGCGGCGAGATCGGGAACACGAAGCCCTGGTTGGCGCCGAGCGAGTTCAGCTCCGCGACGATCTTCAGCTCTCGCTTGACTTCCGCCAGGGGTACCGCGTGCGCATTCGGATCGCCAACCGGATCCGACAGCTGGTAGGCCGCCGCGGCACCGCCGACGGTCGGCTCGACAGCCTGAGGGTGGGCATGGAGGCTGAGGCCGTCGCCGGCCGCCGACCCATCCGACGCCGCCGACCCGCCCGACGCCGCCGACCCGCCCGACGCCGCCGATCCGCCCGACCCCGACGACCCGCCCGACCCACAGCCACCGAGGACCAAGACGACAACGCACAGCGACAGCGCGTGCCGGGCGAAACGCATACGAGCAGGATAAGTAGCTTCAGGCAGCGGCACGCAGGTCCGCCACCGGCGGGCGCTCGACCGCTTCGTGCACCACGACCTCTGGCCCGTCGGCGCTCGCCGCGAGGAAGGTCGCCGGCAGCGGGCCGCGCAGACGCCCCTCGCGCTCCAGCCTCGACGCGACCGCCTGCAGCACGGCGTACGCCATCGGCCCCAGGTCTCGCAGTGGCTGGTGGTCGTTCTGACGGACGTCGAGGTCGACCTGAGCGAGGGCGTCGAGTCCCGCGAGCCGGTACGCGTCGAGCAGCAAGGCGATGTCGACCCCGTAGCCGGTTACGAACGGGAGCCGCTCGAGCAACTCCCGCCGGGCCGCGATCTCGCCCGCCAACGGCTGCTGCACCGCCGCGAGATCCGGATAGAAGAGGTTCAGCAGCGGCCGGGCGGTGAGTTCGGTCACGCGGCCACCGCCATCGGGGAGAGTGACCTCGCCGATCCGAAACGGGCGCTGGTAGAAGCCCTTGACGAACTCGATCCCAGGCTCGCACAGCAGCGGTCCGAGCAGTCCGCAGGCGAAGTGCGCGCCGAACCGCTCGGAGTCCGCGTCAAGGAAGCAGATCGTGTCGCCGTGCAGGACGCGCAGGGCACGCCACATCGCATCACCCTTGCCCAGCACCGGACCGTGGTCGGGCAGCAGGTCCTCCTGGTCGTAGACCTCGACGCCGTGCGAGCGCGCGATCGCCGCCGTGCCATCGGTGGAGTTGTCGACGACCACGATCTGATCGACCACGCCGCCGGCCCGCAGCGGCACGAGCTGCTCGAGGATCGGGCCGATCGTCCGGGCCTCGTTGCGGGCCGGCAGGCAGACCGACACGCTCAGCTCGCGCTCCGCGGCCAGGCGCGCGGGCGCGAACGCGTTGTGCACGTAGCTGTTGGACTGGTGCCAGGACCGTGCGCGGATCGACATCTCGTGCAGAGGATGACAGCCGGGGGAGATCAGATCCGTGCGCTGAGAATCCGCCGCGCGATCGTTTCGGTCCAAGCAGATTGTCCGAACCGCTCGGCGAGCGCCGCGGCGCTGACCCGGTAATCGTATGCGAGCCGCCTGTGCGTGACCGAGCCGTCGTCGTGCAGCAGCGCGTAGCTCGCCCTCCTATCGCCGTCGAACGGCATCCCGACGCTGCCTGGGTTGATCAGCTCGATCCCGTCGGCGCGCAGACGGCGAAACGGCAGGTGGGTGTGACCGAAGACGAGCTGTCGCTGCGGGACGCCGGCGAGCAACTCGTCCTCATCGTCCGTCGGCTCGGGCATGAACGAACGGACATCCGAGATCGGCGAAGCGTGGCAGAACAAGGTGCCCTCGACCGCCTTGTGCTCCGACAGCGCGCCAAGCTCGCCGACCAGCTCGCCCCCCAACGCCTCGCGGCAGGCGACGATCGCGCCCTGCACGACCTCATTGTCGGGCGCCTCGCCGGGCGTCGCCGTCCAGCGCTCGCCGTTGCCCCGGATCCAGATCGCGTCCGGCAGGCCCCGGAGCGTCGCGACCGTATCCACGGGCCATGGGCCGAACAGCGCGTAGTCGCCGCCGAGCAGCCATCGCTCGGCCCCGGCGTCGCGGGCGTCGCGCAGCACCGCCTCGAGTGCGGGCAGGTTGCCGTGGATGTCGTACAGGAGCGCGGTGGTTGGCACAGCCGTAGGTAATAGCATCGCGCGCCGTGGAGGTGGCCGGCCCCTCGCTGATACTCCGATACGCGACCGCTGCCGACGCTGCGTCGTTGCTCGAGCTGGGGGCGGACCCGGACGTCACGAGGTTCTTCTCGTGGGGTCCCTACCAGTCCGAGGCCGAGCCGGCGGCGTACATCGAGCGTCTGCCGGCCGAGCGCGAGCGCGGCGAGCGGCTCGAGTTCGTGATCACGGGCGCCGGCGGCACGCCGATCGGCGTGACCGGGCTGTCCGAGCTCAGTCGCCGCGACCGGCGAGCCGTCGTCGGCACCTGGCTCGGGCGCCGGCACTGGGGGACCGGGGCCAACCGTGAGGCCAAGGCACTGGTCGTACGGCTGGCGTTTGGCGCGCTCGGCCTCGAGCGCCTGGGAGCCTACGCAGACCTCGACAATCCGCGCTCACAGGCGGCGTTGACCGGGATCGGCTTCGCCCGAGAAGGCGTCCTGAGGCACTGGCACCGGCATGGTGACCGGGTCCACGACGTGATCGTCTACTCGCTGCTCAAACAGGAATGGGAACGATCGCCGCTGGCGCAGACGGAGGTCGTCGTGCGGGGCGAGGTCCCGCTGGCGTGGCGCATCTGAACAAGCGCTGAGTACGACGCTCGCCGTCTGCCAGAACCAATATAAGGCACATGGGGCCGCATTCCGGGGGCTAGCGCGGGCAGCCTGAGCGCGAGACACGTTGCAAACCATCCGCGATCGACCGAGAATCACCTCGAACCATCGATACTCCCCTGGTGTCCCAGGTCCTCAAGCTCCCAGCGTACCGGCGCCTGCTACTGGCGTACACGTTCAACGAGCTTGCTTGGTCACTCGGTCCGCTGGCGCTCGCCGTACTGGTCTACCGCCGCACCGGCAGCGCCGTCGGGGCGATGGCGTTCTTTCTCTGCTCTCAGTTCGTTCCGGCTCTGTTCTCGCCGCTGCTCGTCGCGAGGGTCGACCAGCGAGCGCCAGGTCGCGTGCTGCCGGTTCTGTACGGGCTCGAGGCGGTCGCGTTCCTGATCCTGGCACTGCTCACAGCACGGTTTGAGCTCGCGGCGGTGCTCGCGCTGACGGTCCTCGATGGGCTGCTGGCGTTGACCGCACGCTCGATCGCGCGGGCGACAACGGTCGCAGTGACCGCCCCGGCCGGACTGCTGCGCGAAGGCAACGCACTGCTGAACGCCTCGTTCTCGGCCTGTTACATGGCCGGGCCGGCGATCGGCGGCGTGGTCGTGCTGACCGGTGGGACGAGGGCGGCGCTGCTCGCCAACGCCGGATTGTTCGTCGTGATCGTCGTCGTCCTCGCGAGCGCCCGGGGCCTTCCGAGCGCGGCGACCGAGCGCGAGCCGGCCGCCGGCCGGCTGCGCGCCGCCTGGTCGTATGCGCGCCGCGAGCGAGCGATCCGGATGCTGCTGGTTCTCCAGGCCGTGGGGCTGGTGTTCTTCACGATCTCGATCCCGGTGGAGGTCGTGTTCGCTCAGCATTCGCTGCACGCCGGAGGTGGCGGTGGCTACGGGGCGCTGTTGTCGGCCTGGGGCGCGGGCGCGATCGTCGGTAGCGTGATCTACGCGCGCTGGCGGGCGCTCTCGTCGCGGACGCTGATCAGCCTGAGCGCGGCGGCGCTGGGCGCCGGGTTCGCGGTGATGGCGGTCGCGCCGACGCTGCTGGTCGCGATCGTCGGCGCGGTGATCGCCGGGACCGGCAACGGAATCGAGGCCGTGGCCGTCCGCACCGCACTTCAGGAGCGCGTCGCCGAGCGCTGGATGACGCTGGTGATCGGCCTCGCCGAGGCGATCTCCCAGGCGGTTCCGGGAGTCGGAATCATCATCGGCGGCGTGCTCGCGGCCGTCTCAGGCCCAAGGACGGCGCTCGCGGTCGCCGCCGCCGGGGCATTGGTGGTCGCGGCCGTCGCCTTGATCGTGCTCCGACCCGGAGAGGAGGCGCTCGATCCGTCCGGTCCGCGCGCCGATGCGCACGCACCTCGCCGCGATCCTGCCCCGGCCGCCAAGCCGTAGCTCTGGCTGCGCGCGCGAGCCGGTAGCGTTGGCGGCGGTGCGCCGTGCCTGCATCGACATCGGCTCGAACACGACTCGGCTGCTGGTTGCGGAGTGCCGCGGCGCGCGTCTGATCGAGCGTCATCATGAGCGGGCATTCACGCACATCGGCAGCGGCCGACTGAGCGACGGCTCGATCTCCTCGGCGAAGATCGCCATGGTCGTGGAGGTGGTCGCCGCCCAGTACCGTCGCGCCCTGGAACTGGGGGCTGCCGACGTGCGCGCCGTCGCGACGGCAGCGATCCGCCGCTCGCCGAACGGGACCGAGCTTGTCGACGCGATCCGCCGTGAGTGCGGGCTGGCGGTCGAGATCCTGTCGGGCGAGGAGGAGGCGCGGCTGGCGTTCGTGGGGGCGGCACGGACGCTTGGACACGTGCCGGCTGGCTTGCTCGGAGTCGTCGATGTGGGCGGTGGCTCGTCGGAGCTGGTGGTCGGGATGGCGCCCGACCGGATCCAGTGGTCGACCTCGCTCGCGGTCGGGTCTGGAGATCTCGCCGACGCCTTCCTGCATTCCGACCCGCCTGCGGCGGTCGAGCTCTCGCGCGCCCGCGCGCAGGTCGCATCCGTGGTCGGAGACATGAAGGTGCCCCACGCGGTCGAGGCGGTGGCGGTCGGCGGCAGCGCGGCCTCGCTGCTGCGGCTCGCCGGCCCGAGCCTCGACGCCGACGCCTTCGCCCGGTCGCAGGCGTTGCTCGCGAGCGACCGGGCAGTCGAGATCGCGCGGCGGTTCGCGCTCGAGATCGAGCGCGTACGGCTGCTGGCGGCGGGGCTGCTGATCCTTCAGGCCGCCTCGGAGCTGTTCGGCGCGGCCCTCCAGGTCGGGCGTGGCGGGATCCGTGAGGCGCTCCTGCTCGAGGCTTCGACGTGAGCGGGATCGATCCGCCGGTCCCGCCTGGGGAGGCGCTCGCCGACGTCCGGATCCGCTGCCCGACACGGGGCAACCGCCGGCTCGAGCGGCTGCTCGAGGCCGTCAACGCCGATCAGCAGGTCAAGGCGTGGTGGCACGTCTCAGCGGTCAACGCCACTCGCCGGCTGGGGATGTCCGATCACAGCTGGGTCCACATCCAGATCGTCCTCAACATCGGCCTGCGGCTCGCGCGGCTGCTGTTCCGCCGCGGGGTCGTCCCGAGCGTGGTCGCTGACTACGCGATGAGCGAGCGTGACGCCGAGGTCGTGATCGCCGCGGGCTGCCTGCTGCACTGCGTCGGGATGTCGATCCACCGCGACGACCACGAGCGCTACAGCCTGTTCCTCACCGCTGACAAGCTCGGATCACTGCTGGAGACGTGTTATGACGAGCCCGAGCGCTCGATCATCGTCGCCGAGGCGCTGCACGCGATCATCGGCCACCGTCGCGACGGCGCGCCGTTCACGGTCGAGGCGGGGATCGTCCGGGTCGCCGACGCGCTCGACATGGCGCGCGGGCGTTCGCGTGTCCCGTTCGAGTCCGGCCACCAGAACATCCACTCACTGTCGGCGTACGCAATCGAGGAAGTGAGGATCGTGCCGGGCCGCGATCGCGCCGTCCGGGTCGAGATTGCGATGTCAAACAGCGCCGGAATCTTCCAGGTCGACGAGCTGCTCGCGACCAAGCTGCGCGGCTCGGGCCTCGAGGAGAACATCGAGGTGATCGCGCGGATCGATGCCGAGCACGAACAGCGGCTGATCCCGGTGTTCAGAATCTGATCATTCCTACGGAAAACTACCGATCGCATTGCGGACGATTCGGGTCCCAAGTTGTGCATAACGATCCGATCCCAAACGTGTGCAAGCAATCGCTGATCCGCTTGCTGCCCTCGATGGCATCGCGCAGCCGTCCGATCGCCGTTTTCGCTCGGCGCTGAGGATCTGCGGCCTCGCCGGGGGGGTCGCGGTCGCAGTCTTCTTCGCCCACGCTGAGTTCGGCTTGGGCGGCGGCGCGGTGAACGGGTTGACGCAGCAGTGGCTCTACGACGGCGTGATCACGGGCGCTGCCGTGTCCTGCCTCGCGCGCGCCAAGCTTCGCGGTTCCGAGCGGGTCTTCTGGCTCCTGGTGGGGCTGGCGCTCGCGTTTGTCGCCGCCAGCGACATCTACGGCTCGTTGGTGTTCGGCGCCCGCGGCAGCCGCCCGACGCCGTCATTCCAGGACGTCCTCTACCTGCCGTACTACCCGCTCCTGTACGCCGCGCTCGTGCTCCTGCTCCGGTCGCGGATCGCGCCATTCCGCGCCGGTGCCTGGCTCGACGCCGGCATCGCCGCGGCGGCGTCGGCAGCCGCGGCGATCGCGGCCGCGCCGATCGTCCTCGGTGGCGGGCGGGGTGGCTCCGCGTCCCTGGCGACGAACATGACCTACCCACTGGGAGATCTGGTGCTGTTGGGGATCCTGCTGGTTGTGTTCGCGCTCTCGGGGTGGCGGCCGGGGCGGACGTGGCTGCTGCTCGGGCTCGGCCTTGCCCTGTGCACGATCGCCGATACGGGCTACGCGTACGCCGAGACCCAGGGGAACTACGGCTTCGCCGGGCTGCTTGACTCGCTGTGGCTGCTGTCGGCGCTGACGATCGCAGTCGCGGCCTGGCAGATGGACCCGCGCCCGCGCAAGCTCGCGTTCGAGGCTCCCCGGTTGCTCGCCGTTCCGGTGGCGTTTGCGCTCGTCGCACTGAGCGTGCTGCTCGGCGGCGGGTTTGCGCACGTCCGTCCGGCCGCGATCGCCCTCGCCGGCGTCGCCCTCGTGCTCGTGATCGTCCGCGCCGCCTGGACGCTGACTGAGAACGTCCGCCTGCTCGAGGCGTCCAAGCGCGACGCCTTCACCGACGGGCTGACCGGGTTGGGCAATCATCGGAGCATGACCGCGGCGCTGGCCCGGGCGGTCGCGACCTCGCGGCCGCTGGTGCTCGCGATGTTCGACCTCGACGGCTTCAAGCAATACAACGACCGGTTCGGCCACGGCGCCGGCGACGCGCTCCTGGCGGACATCGCCGGTCGCCTGCAGGTGGCGGTCGCCGGGGTCGGCGCCGCCTACCGGCCGGGTGGCGACGAGTTCTGCGTGCTGGTGTACCGCGACCGCGGCGATCCCGAGTGGGCGATCGCCGCGGCTGCCGGTGCCCTGTCCGCCGTCGGCGACGGGTTCGTCGTCAGCAGCTCATACGGGACGGTCGCGATGCCGCAGGAGGCACCGACTGCGGCCGCGGCCCTCGGACTCGCGGACGAGCGGATGTACGAGCACAAGCGTCTGCGGCGGCGGGCCGTAGCCCGCCGACGCGTGGACCCCGTTCAGGTGCCGGCGTAGTCCCCTGTCTATGAACGTGAACGGGTGCGCGCATGCGCGCACCCGCCGAGGCGCGCATGCGCGCCTCGGGCCAGGGGCGCATGCGCCCCTGGCTGCAGCTGAACCACTCCGGCTGTCGCTACCAGCCGCCGCGCCAGTCGGCGCTGACCTCGCGTTGCTTCTTGGCGTCCATCCGCGCGTGCTTGCGCTTGTCCAGTCGCCACTGAATCAGCGACAGCACGATGATCAGGGTCGGGAAGAACGCGATCGCGAGGAACATCGCGTTCGTGATCACCTTGTCGGTCGTCTCGCCGTACCAGCCCTCGCCGCCCGTGTCCCGGGCGAACGCCGCGGGCGCGATCGTCGCCATCGTGACGGTGAATGACAGGAGCGCGACGGTGATCCGGGCGCGACGCATGGGCATCAAAGGGTATCTGAGATCGCGGCCGTCCGCGATCGCCCGGTTCTACGCCGCCCGGGCGTCCGGCTCCTCCGAGACTGCCGCGATCGCGGCCAGCAGTGCCGGGTTGTACTGCTCGGTCCGGTAGACCAACTCGAGGTGGTTGATCTCGGCTTCGAACACCTGTGCGTCAAGGGCCGTCGCGAGCTCTCGCTGCTTGCGCGGCGGGACGGCGCTGTCGCGGGTCGTGACCACCACCGCGGCGGGAACCCGGACCGACTGGAGCCAGGGACGCGAGTCGAAGCGGCCCAGCTCCCGCCCGGCCTCGGCGATGTCCCGGGCGGAGTGGCGCAGAAGCTCTGATTGGACCCACGCGGTCTGTGCTGATTCTCCGAACCCCAGGCGGCGAAAACCTCCCCGCCACGTCGCCCGCGGCGCCACCGACACGGCCAGGCCGAACGCCCCCATCGTCTTGAACACCCGCTGGGTCTGCTCGTCCTGCCAGTGCTGCGCGGTGCCGCTCAACACCAGTCCGGCGACGACGTCGGACTGTTCGCGCGCGACCAGCTGGGCGATCGCGCCACCCATCGAGTAACCGACCACGGTCGCCGGGGCGACGCCGAGCTCGCGCAGCACGCCGGCGGCATCGGCGGCGCAATCGGCGAGCCGGAACGGCACCAACGGCCGCAGGCCGCGGCCGTGGCCGCGATGGTCGATCGCGAGCACGCGGTAGCCGGCCTGGACCAGATCGCCGTAGGCGCCGAACCAGTTGAGGTCGGCGGTCGCGATCCAGCCGTGCAGCAGCATCACGACCGGGCCGCCGCCGCCGGTGTCGCGCAGGAACATCTCGCCGCGGCCCGGCACCGTCACCGTCAGCGCGGGCGGCAGCTTGATCGGCGGCACGGGCGGCCAGCGGGATGACTCGCTCGCCGCCCCGCTCCGGCGAGGCCGGATGCCGTGCGGGCGGCGGCGCGGGGGTGGCGGGGGCATCGGTCGATCCTAGAGCACGGCCTACCATCAGCAGTCCTATGGCAGTTGTGATCGCATCGGATCTCGGCAAGGACATCGCGGGCGAGCCTCTTTTGCGCGGGATCTCGTTCAAGCTCGAGCGCCGCGACCGGATGACCCTGTCGGGCCGCAACGGCTCGGGCAAGACGACGCTGCTGCGGATGCTCGCGGGCGAGGCGTCGATCGACTTCGGCGAGCTGGTGTTTTCCAAGGGGGCCAAGGTCGCGCTCCACGATCAGCGACCGCCTCGCGAGCGCCGGCTCTCACTGCGCGACTACGTCCTGTCCGGAGCGCAGGAGCTGGTCGCGATCGAGAACGAGCTCGCCGCGCTCGAGCAGGCGATGGCCGACGGGGCGCACGACGAGCGCACGCTGGGTCGCTACGCCGAGGCCCAGGCCCGGCTCGAGCACGCCGGCGGCTACCGCTGGCGAGATCGCGCGCTGGCGACGCTCCACGGACTCGGCTTCCGGGACGGCACGGACCTCGACCGCTCACTGGACACCTTCTCCGGCGGCGAGCTGACCCGCGCGTCGCTCGGGCGCGCGCTCGCCGGCGACCCCGACCTGCTGCTGCTCGACGAGCCCACCAACCATCTCGACATCGACTCGCTCGAGTGGCTCGAGCAGCACCTCGTCGCGCTCGATGCCGCGGTCGTGCTCGTCGCGCACGATCGCTGGTTCCTGGAGGCCGTCGGCACCTCGGTGCTCGAGCTCGAGGCGGGACGCGGGAAGTTCTTCGCCGGGCCGTGGCACGCATGGCGCAAGGAAAAGGCGGCCCGCGAGCTCGCGCTCGGCCGGGCGGTTGAGCGTCAGCAGGCCGAGATCGCCCGACTGGAGCAGTTCGTGACCAGGTTCCGGGCCGGGACCCGGGCCCGCCAGGCGCAGTCGCGGGCGAAGAAGCTGGCCAAGATCGACAAGATCACCAAGGACGCCAAGGACGGCGCGGCGCTCCAGTTCGCGTTCAAGGCACCAGAGCGCAGCGGGCGGGTGGTGTTCGAGCTCGAGGGCGGGCGGGTGAGCGCCGGCGAGAAGCTCCTGGTCCAGGACGGCGAGCTGTGGCTCGAGCGCGGCGAGCACGTGTCACTGGTTGGACCGAACGGCGCCGGCAAGACGACCCTGATCGAGACGCTCGCGGGCCGCCGCGAGCTCGGCGCCGGCAAGCTCCGCACCGGTCACAACGTGAAGGTCGGCTATCTGTCCCAGCACGCGGACGAGCTCGCGGCCGGTACCGCGCGCACCGTGCTCGAGGCGACGCAGCACGCGACCGGGCTGACGCCGGCCAAGGCTCGCGCCCTGCTCGGACGGTTCCTGTACTCGGGCGAGGAGGCGGAGAAACCACTCGACGGGCTCTCGGGCGGCGAGCGACGGCGCCTGTCACTGGCGATGCTCGTGCATTCGGGAGCGAACGTGCTGATCCTCGACGAGCCGACGAACCACCTCGACCTCGAGAGCCGGGAGGCGCTCGAGGAGGCGTTGCAATCGTTCGAGGGCTCGTTGCTGCTCGTCTCCCACGATCGTGCGCTGCTCGACGCGGTGGGCTCGCGCACGGTGGCGGTCGAGGACCAGACGCTGCACAGCTATGTCGGCGGCTGGCCCGAGTACGTCCGGGTCCGCGAGGAGCGCCGGCGGTCTCCGGCGCCGGTGCCGGATACCCCCGCGCGAACGCCGGCCAAGCCCGCACGGGCGAACGCCAACCGCGCGCCGCGGCCGCGCAAGCCGAACCCCGCCGACCAGCAGCGGCTCGAGCTCGAGATCGAGCAGGCCGAGGCGGCGCTGCGGGCGGTCGAGGACGAGCTCGCCGATCCCGCCGCGTGGTCGGGACCCGAGGCGAGCAACCGTTCGAGCGCCCGCCTGCAGGACGCCAAACGGGCGGTCGAAGAGCTCTACTCTCGCTGGGAGCGGGTCGCGGGGTAGGGCCGCCTACGGGCCGCGCCGGCGAGGGCGAGGGCCCGCCTACGGGCCGGCCTTGCCGAACGGCGAACCGCATGCCGCCTGCGCCGACTTGAACGCCGGGGAATTCGGGTCGATGCCCCCGCTCGAGCCGGCCCGGATCGCGATACTCGCGCCGCCGCCGCTGAAGGTCGGGTCGGGGAAGTTCGGCACCCCGTGCGAGCGCATACAGGCGGAGAACTTGAGCGCCTGGTTGCGCTGGCTCACGGTCAGTGCCGGTCCATTGCCGCCATTGGGGAGCTCCGAACGACACGCCTGCATCGCCGACTGGAACGCGGGGCCGTTGACCGAGACGCCGTTGACCTCAGTCCCGCTGGGCGAGCTCTGGATCTGCAGCCTGGTCCCGCCGTCGGCTTTGGGGTCCGGGAAGTTCGGCACCCCGTGCGTGCGCATGCACTGGGCGAACGCCAGGGCCTTGGTGTACTTAGTCGAAGCGCCCGGATTGGCGGCGTCGACCGCGCTCGTCGCTGAGCCCGAATGGGAGTCCGAGCTGGAGGAGCCGCAGGCAGCGAGGGTCAGGCTGACCGCGGCGAGAGTGAAGAGGGACACAGGTCGCATGGCCACGGTGATACACGACCGGCGGTTACAGCCCTGGAACGGCTCCTGTTACTCGCACGTAACCTGGTTGCGAGCATTCTGTCGTGCCGGTCGCGGGGACGCGCCACACTGTGGAAAGGCGAATGCGCGTGTTGGTGGTCGAGGATCACGAGGAACTGGCGGAGACGGTTGCGACCGGGCTGCGGCGCGAGGGCATGGCGGTCGACGTCGTGTTCGACGGCGCGCTCGCGCTCCAGCGGGCGGCCGTGTACGGCTATGACGTGATCGTGCTCGACCGTGACCTTCCGGGTCTTCACGGCGACCGGGTGTGCGAGCGGCTGGCGCAGGAGGGCGGCCGCGCGCGGGTGCTGATGCTGACCGCCTCGGCGACGATCGAGGACCGAGTGGTCGGCCTCGGACTGGGGGCCGACGACTACCTGCCGAAGCCGTTCGCGTTCGCCGAGCTGGTGGCGCGGATCCGCGCGCTGGTGCGCCGCGCCCAGCCCGCCCTGCCGCCGGTGATGCGCAGCGGCGATCTGACCCTCGATCCGGCCCAGCGCGTCGCGCAGCGCGCCGGGCGGCGGCTCGATCTGAGCGCCAAGGAGCTGGCCGTGCTCGAGCTGCTGCTCGCGGCGCGGGGCGCGGTCGTGTCCCCCGAGGAGCTGCTGGAACGCGCTTGGGATTCCGCCACCGACCCGTTCAGCAACGTGGTCAAGGTCACGGTCAGCCGTCTGCGCCGCAAGCTCGGCGAGCCCCCGATCATCGAGACGGTGCCCAGTGCCGGCTATCGCATCTGAGCCGCTCGGGGCGCCGTACGGCCAGCCGGTGGCGGCGGAGGACGAGGCTCGGGGGCGGCGGCCGCGCCGGCGCCGGTGGCTTCCCCGCTGGACGTTGCGGCTGCGCCTGACGTTGCTCTACGGCGCGCTGTTCATGGTCGCCGGCACTGGGTTGCTGGCGATCACCTACGGCCTGGTCGCGAACGGGACCAGGGAGAGCGTTGCGGTCAGCGCAGTCCCGACACCCCCGCCCGGGTCGCTCGCTCAGGCGCGAGTGCTGCCAGGGGTCTCCAGTGTGTCGCCTGAAGGCGGGGGCGCGGTCGTGCTGCAGGCGTATCGCGGTCAGGTGACGGCACTGTTCCAGCGGCTCAGCTCCGCGCAAGCCAAGCAGTTCAGCGCCGCCAACCGGACGAGCCTCATACATCAGCGAACCGTGCAGCTGAACACCTTGCTGACGCGGTCCGGGATCGCGCTGGCGGTGATGGCGTTGCTCTCGATCGGGCTCGGGTGGCTCACGGCCGGTCGCGCGCTGCGGCCCGTGCGGACGATGAGCGCCCGCGCTCGCGGCATCTCCGAGCGCAACCTCCACGAGCGCCTCGCCCTCGACGGCCCCGACGACGAGCTCAAGGAGCTCGCTGACACATTCGACGGCCTGCTGGGGCGGCTCGAGACGGCGTTCGAATCGCAGCGGCGGTTCGTGGCCAACGCGTCCCACGAGCTGCGAACGCCGATCACGCTCGAGCGGACGCTGGTCGAGGTCGCGCTCGCCGATCCCAATCCGTCGGTCGATTCCCTGCGTGAGACGTGCAAGCGCGTGGTCGCTGCCGGCGAGCAGCAGGAGCGGCTGATCGAGGCGCTGCTGACGCTCGCGCGCAGCCAGCGCGGCCTCGCGGTCCGTGAGCAGGTCGATCTCGGCGTCGTCGCCGGTGACGTCGTCCAGGCGCTGAGCTCGAACGGGATTCGGATCGAGTCCGAGCTCGGCGCGGCGGACGTGGCCGGTGACCCGGCGCTGATCGAGCGGCTCGTGGCCAACCTGCTCGACAACGCAGTCGACTACAACCGGGCCGACGGCTGGGTCAGCGTTCGGACCACGACCGAGGGCGGCCGGCCGAAGCTCACGATCATGAACAGCGGTCCCCTGGTCGAGGCCGATCAGGTCGCGACCTTGACCGAGCCGTTCCGCCGCCTCGACGGGGAGCGGATGCACAACGCTCACAAGGGGCTGGGGCTGGGGCTATCGATCGTCGGCGCGATCGCGGCTGCCCACGACGCCGACTTGCAGCTGACGCCGCGACCGAGCGGCGGGCTGGCGATCGAGGTCAGCTTCCCGACCGCGTGATCGCCGCCTTCGGCGCGTCCTGCGCTCGCTCTAGACTGACCGCAGATGGCAGGCCGACGCGACGCCTCCCCGATCCGGGTCGCGCTGATCGATGACGACAGCGGCCTGGTTACAGTGCTCGACCGGCGGTTCGCGGCCTTGCGCTGGGACCGCGAGGTTCTCAGCTACGCCGCAGGCCCGGACCAGCTCGCGGCGATGCGCCTCCACGCGCTGGTCGTCAACCCGACGCTGACGGGGCTCGACTATCTCGAGCGGATCGCGCTGGCCCTCCCCGGCCTCGCGCTGCTGGTGTGCACGACTCCGGCGCCGGTCGCCGATCGGGTCCGTGGCCTGCGGGGCGGTGCCGACGACTGGGTCACGAAGCCGTGCCACCCGGAGGAGCTGATCGCGCGCATTCAGGCGGTCATGCGCCGTCGCCGCGCCGGCGAGGTGTCGACCGACGCCGAAGCCGTCGTCGCCGGCGAGCTGGCGATCCGCCCGGACCGCTTCGACGCGTACGTCGGCGCCGAGCCCGCAGGGCTCTCGCGCAAGGAATACGAGCTGCTGCGCCAGCTGGCGGCGGCGGACGGCAGGGTGCTCGAGCGCGAGGACGTCTACCAGCGGGTGTGGGGCTACACGATGGTCCGCGGCGACCGCTCGGTCGACGTGTTCGTCCGCAAGCTGCGCCAAAAGCTCGAGCGGATCTCCCCGGGCTGGCGCTACGTGCATACACACTTCGGTGTCGGTTACCGGTTCGCGGCCGAGCTTGTCGGTCCGGTCGATCGGGACGGGGCCGCGGTGCCGCCGGTGCGGGATCGCGGGGTCGCGCTACCGGCGGTTCGTCTGGACGGTGACGGCGATCACGAGCGAGAGCGCGGCGATCGCGCCGGCCGCGCTGAAGGCGTTGATGCCCTTGGTGTTGCGGATGTGGGTCGCATAGGCGATGAACGCAATCGGCAGGGCGATCGAGAGGACGAACGCGATCGTCCGCACGATCTGACGCCGCTCGTGTCCTTCGTCACTCCCTGAGTCCGCGGCCGTGATCGCGGCCTGCATCGTCGCCGCCTCGCCGCCGTAGAACGCGAGCGCCTTGCGTCCGAGCCGGCGGGTGTCGCGCTCGCACGACCACGCCATCAACACCATGAACGTGAGCGGAAAGATCCAGGTCACGACCCAGGCCGCCGCGCCGAGGATCAGCGCCGCCGCGTCGATCAGCTTGCCGAACGGGCGGGGGCGGTTGAGGTCGCGCTGCGACGGAGGCGACAGGAACCCGCCGAACACCAGCACCATGCGGACACTGCGCAGCCAATAGTGCACGGGGCGCCGGCGCTCGGGCTTGTCCGGCAGCGGGGTCGCATGGACGTGCTCGACCGCAGCCTGAGCCGCCTCGACACTGGGGTGAATGCCACGCAACGCGAGCAACTCGGCCGCCGCCTTCAGGCTGCGCGGGTCTCGCCCGTACAGCGCGCCGGTGCGGAGCACCATCGTCGCCTCCTCCCAGAGATAGCCGAGGTATCCGGGGACAAGCGCGAGAAAGAACGGTGTTCCCGAGATCGCACCCGTCGATCCTGGCCACGCGCGCGCACTGGCGGCGGAACCCGATCGCCACGACCGCGGGGTGCGCTCCGTCGGAGATCTCCGCCCGTGCCCACCGCAGCGACGGCTCGCCGAGCCGCTTGACCGCGAGCAGCGCCAGGCGCTCGGGTACGTGCTCCGGATCCCGGCGCAGCAGCGAGGTCAGCTCGCGTGAGCCCGAGAACAGCGCCCGGGCACGGCCGAGCACCGACGCACCCACGCTGCGCGATCCTCGCGGCGTCCCCGAGATCGTTTCCATCAGGGGTGCAGAGTATCTCCCCGGCTCGGGTTGCGGTGGTCGATCCGCGCGATAGCATCGAGGCAGGCCATGAGGAACATCGGCGCCGTGCGCAACATCGTCATCGTGCTCGTGATCGCAGCGCTGGTGGTGGCGATCCCGGGGGGCGGTACGGGCGCAACCGTCGCACTGCAGGCCGCCTCGCTCGCATTCCTGACCACGATCGGGTGGTTCGCGTCGGTGATGTATCGCCAGCACCGCGCCGCGCTCTACGCACTGGGGGAGAAGCGCCGGGCGATCGTGTATGGGTCGGTCGCCGTCGCGATCCTGACCTTGACCGGCACCGCGCGCCTGTGGGCGACCGGGCCCGGGACGATCGCTTGGTGCGTGCTGCTGGTCGGCGCGGCCTACGCCGCGTTTGCGGTGCTCTGGTCGGCGCGGCAGTACTAGTTGCGGTCTGCTCGCGGGGCGGAGGAGGCAGGGGGTCGTGCGTCGGGGGGGCGGACGTCCGGGGATCGTGCGTGGGGGGCGGCGGCGGTCAGCGTGCTGACAATTTCGCCTGCATACAGGCACAAACCGCGCGAGTCTGCTGGTCCTTGGCTACATAAGCATGTGGGGCATGCTTATGTAACCAAGGTCGGCCGCGGGCGTGTACTTTGGGCCCTTAAGCACGCCGCCGAGGCGCATTTCGGCCCGCCCGAGCGTTCCACCCTGGCCCGGGCCACCCCGGCCCGGCCCGACCCGACCCGACCGAGCCGCTAGGCCATCGCCGGCGCCCGGACCGGCGCCAGCTCAACCGGGATCCCGTTCAGGACCGCGTTTCCCGACAGCACGTCGATCAGCAGCTCGTCGGCGACCAGGTTGCTGTTCGCCCCCGCGTGCGCAGCCGCTACCCGCATCGCGGTGCCCGGCGCGCCGTGCCCCCAGCCGTGGGGCAGGCTGACCACGCCCGGGCATCACCGTGTCGGTGATCTCGACTTGCGCCGTGACCACGCCCGTCCGGGACCGGAGCTCGGCCTGTTCGCCGTCGACGAGCCCGTGCCGCTCGGCGTCGTCGGGGTGGACCTGGAGCGTGCAGCGCCGGCTTGCCTTGACGAGCAGGGGAAGGTTGTGCATCCACGAGTTGTTCGAGCGCAGCTGACGGCGGCCGACCAGCACGAGCCCGTCGCCGCGGGGCACGTCCAGCGAAGCGCGCAGCCGGGCGACGTCCTCGACGAGCGGCTCGGGCGCGAGCTCGATCTTGCCGCTCGGCGTGCGCAACGCGTCCGGAAGCCGGGGCTGGAGGGGACCGAGGTCGATCCCGTGCGGAGCCGCCTCGAGCGCGGCTAGCGTCAGTCCGTCAGGGCGGGCGCCGAAGGCGTCGCCGTAGGGCCCGGTGCGCAACAGCAGATCGAGCAGGCGCTCCGGCCCGACGCGGGGCTCGAGCGCGCCAGCAGCTGCTCAACGTGAAGATCCGGCGACCCGCGACCCGGTGGTCGCCAACTCGCGCTCGATCGCCGTCCGGGCGACGAATGCTCGTCGATCGCCTCGACGTCGGCGTCCGGTCCGAGCCCCGAGGCGACGCCGGTGAGCCGCAGC
The DNA here is from genome assembly GCA_963769695.1 of uncultured Solirubrobacterales bacterium. Classification (GTDB taxonomy): domain Bacteria; phylum Actinomycetota; class Thermoleophilia; order Solirubrobacterales; family Solirubrobacteraceae; genus Palsa-465. Next base: position 1,049,161 of record CAVYMX010000009.1, read on the forward strand.
AGCGTGGTCCACTCGTCGGGCAGCGCCGGGTGCGGGCGCGAGCGCCGGCGGCGAGTAGTGTGGCGACGTTGCGTACCGCGAACAGGTACAGCGCGAGGTCGTAGTGCGAGCGGCGCAGCGGTGAGGGCGCGGGCAGGATCACGTCGGCGTGCCGGGTCGTCTCGTTGACGTACACGTCGAGGCTGACCATGAACTCGAGGCCGACGAGCGCGCGGTCGAGGCGGCCGCTGTTGGGCGTCGAGACGACCGGGTTTCCGCCGATCGTGATCAGCGCCTCGATCTGCCCGTCGCCGGGCGTGTCGATCTCCTCGGCGAGGCACGCGGCCGGAAGCTCGCCGAAGATCTCGGGCAGCCCGCGGACGCGGCTGCTGCCAGCGGCCGAATTTGGCGCCCCGGCCACGGCCTGGGGTACCGGTGGCGTTCGCGTGTCCGGCGGCGCCGAGCGGGAACATCGCGCCGCCCTCGCGATCGAGGTTGCCGGTGAGCACGTTGAGCACGTCGACCAGCCAGCTGGCGAGCGTCCCGAACTCCTGCGTGCAGGTGCCGATCCGGCCGTACACGGCGGCGCGGCGGCGCGGCGGCCAGCTCGCGCGCGAGCCGGCGGATCTCATCCGCCTCGATCCCGGTCGTGGCCGCGGCCGCCGCCGGCGTGAACGGGGCGGCGAGCTCGCGCACGGTCTCGATCCCGTCAGTGATTTCCGCCAGCCGCTCGCCGGGCTCCGCGAGCTCCTCCTCGAACAGCACGTGGACGAGCGCGAACAGCAGCTGCGCGTCGGTGCCGGGCCGGATGAAGTGATGCTCGTCGGCCTCCTGCGCGGTGCGGCGTGCGGCGCGGGTCGATCACGACCAGCTTGCCGCCGCGGGCGCGGAGCGCTCGCAGCCGGCCGCGCATGTCGGGCGCGGTCATCAGGCTGCCGTTGGAGGCGAGCGGGTTGGCGCCGAGCATCAGCAGGTGGTCGGTCCGGTCGACATCGGGGACCGGCACCGTGGTCCCGGTCCCGAACATCAGCGCCGAGGCCATCTGCTTGGGGAACTGGTCGACGGTGCTCGCCGAGTACACGTTGCGCGACCCGAGCGCCTTGAGCAGCACCTTGATGTACAGCAGGTTGGCGAGGATGTGGGCGTTCGGATTGCCGAGGTACACGCCAACCGCGTTGCGGTCCGCGGCCGAGGATCGGGGACAGGCGCTCGTCGATCAGGGCGAACGCCTCGTCCCAGCGGCGGGCTCGCGAAGCCGCCGTCGTCGCCGCGGATCAGCGGCGTGCGGACCCGATCGGGATCGTCGTGAAGCTCCTTGAGCGCGACCCCCTTCGGGCAGATGAAGCCCGCGGCTGAACACATCCTGCGCTGTCGCCGCGGATCGAGGCGATCTGGTCGCCTCGTCGAGCGTGATCTCGAGCCCGCACGTCGCCTCGCACAGCGGGCAGGTGCGAAAAGCGGTGCGCTACCGTCGGTCGGCGAGGTTACTGCCCCGCGACCATCCCGCGGTCGGCCCATACACTGCCCACCGCCGTGAGCAAGGGGAGCCGCGAGGTCGTCGCCGACTGGCTGATCGTGATCGGCGCTGTCGTCCTGTTCGTATCGCTGTTCCTGCCTGGAGCCACCAGTTCTCGAAGGCGTTCCTGGACGAGTTCGGCGCGTCGGCGCTGCTCCAGGGCGTCCCTCACGATCCGACCGCGTGGCAGGTCTACTCGACGGCCGACGTGGTGCTGGCGTTGCTCGCCGGTGGGCTGGTCGTGGTGGCCATGCTCGGCGGTCGCGGCGCGCGGCTCACGGCGGTGATCGGGCGTCGCGATCGCGGCCGCGTTCACCGTGCACGCTGTCGGTCACGCCACCGACGAACGGGGCGAACATCTTCGATCCGGCTCTCACCGTCCCCAGGTACGTCTCGAGCTCGCCGACCGCGGGCGCAGGGGAGACGGTCGCGCTCGTGGCACTGGGGATCGCGATCGCCGGGCTGGCGCTCTCGTTCACCGCCGACTGACCGTTCCCGACCTGGACGGACACGGCTCTCCGGCCAGGAGGCACCCAGCGTTCGTATCCTCGAAGGAGATGTCGATTACGCCAGCCGACAAGCGCCGAGAGCTGCCCGACGAACCGGGCGTGTACCTGTTCCGCGACAGCCGCGGCAAGGTCATCTACGTCGGCAAGGCGAAATCGATTCGCAAGCGGGTGGCATCGCACTTCTCCAACCCGAGCACGCGCGCCGGGAGCGATCTCGTGCCGATGATCGATCACATCGAGGCGCTCGTGGTCCACACCGAGGCCGAGGCGCTGCTGGCCGAGCAGAACTTCATCAAGCAGTACAAGCCGCGATTCAACATCCGCCTGCGGGACGACAAGTCCTACCCCTATATCGCGATCTCGCTCGACGAGGACTTCCCGCGGGTGTACTTCACCCGTGAGCGCCACCGTCGCGACCGCGCATACTTCGGGCCGTATCAGCAACGCCAAGCGCGTCCGCTCGACGCTCGAGGTGCTCGGCAAGGTGTTCATGTTCCGCTCCTGCGAAGGCCCGCAGCCCGGCCGCCGCAGCGGCTCGCCCTGCCTCGACTACTACATCAAGCGCTGTGAGGCCCCGTGCGTCGGCTATGTCGAGCAAGGCGCGATTACCGCAGAGGGATCGACGGCGTGATCGACTTCCTCTCTGGCCGCTACAAGCGGATCGAGCGCGAGCTCGAGCAATCGATGCGCGACGCCGCCGCCGAGCAGCGCTTCGAGGACGCCGCCCGGGAGCGCAACCGGCTGCGCGCCGTCCGATCGCTGCTCGAGCGCCAGCGGGTCAGCAACGAGGCGGTCGGGACGCTCGATGCGATCGCGGTCGCGACCGCCGACGGCGAGGCCAACGCGCAGGTGTTCCAGGTGCGCGACGGGGTGCTCTCCGATCGCCAGAGCTTCTATCTCGACAACGAGGCGGGCGGCGGCATCGCCGAGGTCGCCGAGGCGTTCATCCTCCAGTACTACGCCAGCGCGATGATGGTCCCGCCGTTGCTGGTCGTGCAGCGGGAGCTGGGCGAGCAGGACACCGCGCCGCTCGCGCAGGCGCTCTGCGATCGCCGGGGCGGGCACGTCGAGATCCGCGCCGCCGAGCGCGGCGACAAGCGGCGGATCCTCGAGCTCGCCGAGCGCAACGCCCGGCTCGCGCTCGACCAGGAGAAGCTGCGCTCCGAGCGCCGGCGACAGCAGCGGGTCGAGGCGCTCGACGGCCTGCAGCAGGCCCTCGGGCTGGACACGATCCCGCTGCGGATCGAGTGCTTTGACATCTCGACGCTGATGGGCACGAACACGGTCGCGTCGATGGTCGTGTTCGAGGGCGGGGCGCCGAAGAAGTCCGACTACCGGCGGTTCAAGGTCCGCAGCCTCGGCGACGACGGTCCCGACGACTTCGCCGCGATGGAGGAGGTCCTCTCCCGCCGCCTCGCTCGCTGGGAGGCCCAGCGCGACGTCTCACCCCACGACAAGGAGTACGACCCGAGCTTCGCCGCGCTCCCGAACGTGGTCGTGATCGATGGCGGCAAGGGGCAGCTGTCCGCGGGGCTGCGGGCGCTCCAGGCCTTCCGCGAGCGCGGCGTACTGGTGATCGCGCTGGCGAAGCGGATCGAGGAGGTGTTCATCCCAGGCCGTCAGGCGCCGCTGTGCCTCGCCCACGACACCCCGGAGCTGCAGCTGCTCCAGCGCGTGCGCGACGAGGCCCATCGGTTCGCGATCACCCACCACCGGATCCGGCGCGATCGGGAAATGACCGCGTCGATCCTCGACGAGCTGCCCGGGATCGGCCCGGCGCGCAAGCGGGTGCTGCTGCAGCATTTCGGCTCGCCCGACGCGGTCCTGACGGCGTCGCGCGAGGAGCTCGAGGCCGTGCCGGGGCTGCCCGGAAAGCTCGCCCGCGAGATGTACCGGGAGCTGCACAAGACCGGCGTTTGACGGCGGGCACGCCTGGGTGTTAGCGTGCGGCCAGCAGTGACGGGGCATTGGTTTAAAGGGCACTCGACTCGGTTGTGAGCCACTGGCTAGACAACGCGGCTCGGGAGCTTGCGCGTGGCCGTTTCAACCGCCGCGAAGTCCTGAGGCGAGGCGGAGCGATGACGGCCGGCGGTCTGCTGGCCTCCGCCGTGGGCCCGCTCGCCGCGTTTGCCGCCGGCGCTGGCTGCACCGACGCCAGCTGTCCCGACGGGACCTGCTGCGAGGGCCGCTGCCTAAGCGGTTCGATCCTCGGCTGCTGCCACGACAAGATCTACTCGCGCCTGAACAAGCAGTGCTGTCCGCAGGCGCCACCGGGCGGGGGCCACACCTGCCTCGACGGCGAGGAGTGCTGCGGGAAGACGCAGTGCTGTAAGAGCGAGCAGCTGTGCTGTGATGGGCGTTGCCTGCCCGGCCCGAAGACGAGGGTCGGATGCTGCAACGGCGCCACCTACGACCTGCGCTCGGAGGAGTGCTGCCCCGAGCAGCCCCGGGGCGCGCTCGAGTTCCACGTGTGCTCCAAGGACGAGGAGTGTTGTGGCGAGAAGAACTGCTGCAGGGGAGAGGAGCTCTGCTGCGACGGGCGCTGCCTGCCCGGCCCGAAGTCCAGAGTCGGGTGCTGTAACGGCGCCACCTACGACAAGCGCTCCGAGCAGTGTTGTCTCGAGCAGCCCTCGGGCGCGCTCGAGTTCCACGTGTGCGCCAAGGACGAGCAGTGCTGCGGCGAGAAGGCCTGCTGCGCCGCGAGCGAGGAGTGCTGCGGCTCGCACTGCGTCTCCAAGGGCACGTGCGGCGGGTGTCCCGCCGGCGAGGTGAGGTGCGGCACCGGCTGCTGCCCCAGGGGCCAGTGCCAGAACGGCACCTGTCTGTGCGGTGGCGGGGTTTGTACCGCACCGGACCACTGCTGCCACGGGACGCAATGCTGCGGCGGTCCCTGTTGCCACGAGAGCTGCTGCGTGAATCCCACCGATCAGTGCTGCTCCAACAACGGCGGCTGCTGCGGAGCCAAGGATATTTGCTGCCCCCAGGGATGCTGCATCTACGGGTGTTCCGCGGACGGCGGGTGCGCTTCGCCGCCCGCGAGCCCGGACCGCGTGCTCGCGCCCCGTGCGCCGACTATCGCGCGCCGCGAGCGCCGCGTGCGCCGCTAGCGACCGCCTCGCGAGCTCGCGCGGCCTCAGGACGACGGCGTCAGCATGACCGCGCTCGCCGGCGGCAGCTGGAGTGAGTAGGCCCCGGATACGGGGGCGATCGCTGGCTCACTGAGCGTCCCCGCCAACAGTCCGGTGGTGGTCGCGTCGCCGAACGTCTGGCCGCCGAGCGTTACGCCGTCGGTCGCGGTGACGCTCGGCGCCTGTAGCCACTCCTCGGTCGCACTGGCTCCGGAGCCTGGCAGCTGCAGCTGGACGGGATACGAGTTCGTCGGATCCTTGTTGATCAGCACCACCCTGACCGTGCCGTCCGGCGCCCGTGTCGCCCACACCTTCACCGGCCCGCTCGGCACGCTGGCGGGCAGCAGCCGCGCCCCGGGTCCGAACGCCTGCGCGAACATCAGCATTCCGTAGTACTCAGGGTGCACGAACGCCGACCAGGCGCTGCCGCTGTGAGTAAATGTGAACAGCTCGTATGCCGCCCCGGGGAGCGTGTGGATGTTGACGCCGTCGACGCCGACGCTGGCGAAGCTGAACAGGGTGTCGAGCACCCACAGCGCCGACGCGAACGTGTCGCTGACGCCTCGCTTACCCTCGCAGGCGGCGGAGTTCATCTCGCCGATCCTGAACTGGAGGCCGCGGGCGTGGGCGGCTGCGGCGTACGGCGCGACCGGCGCCGCGAGCCCGGTCGAGGAGCTGTCGCTGAGCAGGTTCGCGATCGACGGATACTGCGACGAGGTGGGATCGGTGACGCAGGCGAGCAGCGGGTACCGGTGGTAGGTGACGATCCTCACCCCGTTCGCGCCCCGCCCGGCTGACAGGAACCGGCCTAGCCCGCCCATCCAGCCGGGGCCCGAAACCGCCGGGCCGGCGAGCGGGTAGCTCGGAAGCGCCGCCCGCCAGCGCGAGAACTCCTGGATGTAGGCGCTGAGCCCGTAGCCGCGGCCGCGGGCGTGAACCGCGCGCCCGTGTTGGTGGTACCAGGCAACCACGGGGTACAGGTCGGGCTCATTGCCGATCTCGAGCGCCTCGATCTGACTCCGCCCGACGCCCTCGAGAATCGCCCGGGCCTCGTCGGCTGCCAGTCCGGGCCGCCCGCCGGCGAGGTTGATCCCCATGATCAGCCGCGCCCCTACGTCCTGCGCTAGCGCCCGGGTGGTTCGCAACCAGCCGCTGGTCAGAGCGTAGGAGACGCCCGCGGGCGGGATCGCGCCGCGTATCGGCCACCAGGTGGCGTCGGCGCTGTTGCCGCCGATCCGCAGCACCGGCGCCTGACCGGGGGCCAGCTGGCGCACCAGCGCCACGAGCACCGGGTCGATCGCGCCCGGGTCACGGCCGGTGTAGATGTGCAGGGCCTTGTACTCCAGCGACACGCCGACGAACCCGGACGGCAGCGGTCGGCCGATGGCCTGGCTGCCGACCGTCGCGGTCAGCGGCTGCCCGTCGGCTTGCGCGCGGACACCGGCGCGCCCCGCCGCTGCGAGCAGCAGCGTGGCGAGGAGCGCCACCACGATCCCGATGCCAGCGCCGCGGCGGTGCACGTTCACAGCTTCGCACGTCGCGCGTCCGCGATCCGCGTCAAGCTACAGCTATGGAAGCCTCAGCGCTCACGGATCTGGTGATCATCACCGGCTTCTCGGGCGCCGGCAAGTCGACCGCGATGGCGGCGTTCGAGGACGAGGGGTACTTCTGCGTCGACAACCTGCCGTCGGAGATGATCCGCTCGCTGGTCGACCTGTTCGTGCACGCGGGATCGAAGGTCGCGCGCGCGGCGGTCGTCTCCGACGTGCGGGGTGGCAGCTACTTCGAGCGGCTGACAGAGATGCTCGACGAACTGCGCGCGAGCGGGGTCACGCAGCGGGTTCTGTTCCTCGAGGCCGACGAGCAGACGCTGCTGACCCGCTACAAGGAGACGCGCCGCCGTCACCCGCTGGCGCCGACGGGAAGCGTCGCCGACGGGATCGCCCGCGAACGCGCGCTGCTGGCACCGCTGCGGGGCCGTGCGGACGTGGTGATCAACACGAGCGGGATGACCGCCGCGGCGCTGCGGCGCAAGCTGGTCGACGAGATGCTCCCGACCCGCACGCCCGGGCGGCTGGCTGTCACCTTCCAGAGCTTCGGCTTCAAGTGGGGGCCGGCCCGCGACCCCGACCTGCTGTTCGACGTCCGTTTCCTGCCCAACCCTCACTATGAGCCCAAGCTCCGGCCGCTGACCGGCGACGACCTCAGCGTCGTGAAGTTCATCAACCGGGACGGTGAACTGGACGCGTTCTACGAGCGGCTGCACCCGCTGCTCGATTACCTGCTCCCGCAGTATCTGGCGGAGGGCAAGGCCCACCTCGTGATCGCGATTGGTTGCACCGGCGGCCGGCACCGCTCGGTCGCGATCGCCGAGCACCTCGGCCGCCGCTACGGCTCCGGAGGCGAGTACCTGGTGGAGGTGGTCCACCGCGACGTCGGGCGGCCGGCATGATCGACCATGTCGGGTTTGAGGTCTCGGACCTGAAACGCTCAAGCCGTTTCTACGACGCCCTGATCTTTGCCCTCGGGGCGCGGCGAATGTTCGAATCCGAGCACGCGGTCGCTTACGGCGTCAACACGCCGGAGCTGTGGATCGTGGTCCGCGGGCGCGCGCCCGGCCCGGGTTACGGCCACATCGCGCTGTTCGCCAGCGGCAAGGCGGCGGTCGACGCTGCGTACGCCGCCGGCCTTGCCGGCGGCGGCCTCGACGACGGCCCGCCGGGTCAGCGTCCCCAGTACGGGCGCGGGTGCTACGCGGCCTACCTGCGTGACCCGGACGGGCTTCGGGTGGAGGTCGTCTCCCGCCGCTAGGCGGTATCGGAGCGTGCCGTCCCGGTGTGGCCCCCGAGGCGTCCGTTCGGGCGTCTTGCCGAGATTGGTGGTTAGATAGCGTTCGTCCAGCCGACGGGAAGCGCCCGCCGGTCGGTCTACGTTTTCCCGCGCCAAAGGAAGGAGGGACCTGTCGCATGGCCGTACGGGTAGCGATCAACGGCTTCGGCCGGATCGGCCGTAACGTCTTTCGTGCCGCCCATGAGCGCGGAGCCGACATCGAGTGGCTGGCTGTCAACGACCTCGTCGATCCGAGGACGATTGCCCATCTGCTGAAGTACGACTCGACCTACGGGCCGTTTCCCGGCGAGGTCGAGGCGAGCGACACGGGATTCCGTGTCGACGGCCACGAGATTCGCGTGCTGGCCGAGCGCGACCCGGCGGCGCTGCCCTGGGAGGAGCTTGGCGCTGACGTCGTGATCGAGTCGACGGGACTGTTCACAGACCGTGAGAACGCTGCCAAGCATCTCGAGGCGGGCGCCAAGAAGGTCGTGATCTCAGCGCCCGCCACGGGCCCCGATGCAACCGTGGTGCTGGGCGTCAATTTCGATCAGGTCTACGACCCCACCCAGCATCACGTGATCTCCAACGCGTCGTGTACGACCAACTGCCTGGCGCCGGTCGCCAAGGTCGTGCACGAGACGCTCGGGATCCGGCACGGTCTGATGACGACGATCCACGCATACACCGCGGATCAGCGCCTCCTGGACATGCCGCACCGCGACCTGCGCCGCGCCCGGGCGGCGGCCGTGAACCTGATTCCGGCCTCAACCGGCGCGGCCAAGGCGATCGGCCTCGTGATCCCTGAGTTGAACGGCAAGCTGCACGGATTCGCGGTCCGGGCGCCGGTTCCCACCGGCAGCGTGGTCGATCTGACGGTCGAGGTCGGACGCGAGACGAGCGTCGAGGAGATCAACGCGGCCCTGAAGGCGGCGGCCGACAGTCCCGCGCTCGAGGGTCTGCTGATCTACAACGAGGATCCGATCGTGTCATCGGACATCGTCAAGAATCCGGCCTCGTCGATCGTCGATGCTCCGCTCACCGCGGTGATGGATGGCACGATGGTCAAGGTCGTCGCCTGGTACGACAACGAGTGGGGCTATTCGAATCGGGTCGCCGACCTGGTCCAGAGGCTGCTGTGAGAACGCTCGCGGAACTGGGCGACGTGTCTGGCAAGCGGGTCCTCGTGCGCGTCGACTTCAATGTGCCCCTGTCGGGCGGTGAGGTCACCGATGACACTCGGATCCGGGCCGCGCTGCCCACGATCGAGGAACTGCGGCGCCAGGGCGCGCGGCTGGTGCTCGTCTCACATCTCGGGCGCCCGAAGGATCGCGAGCCCGAGTTCTCGATGCGGCCGGTCGCGGACCGGTTGGCGGAGCTCACCGGAGCCGACGTCACGCTGGCGCCGGCGGTGGTCGGCGACGACGTGCGCGCACTGACCGAGAAGCTCGGTCCGGGCGACATCCTGGTGCTCGAGAACGTCCGCTACGAACCGGGCGAGACGAAGAACGATCCCGCCCTCGCCGCGGAGCTCGCCGAGCTCGCCGACGCGTATGTCAATGACGCGTTCGGCTCGGCGCACCGGGCTCACGCCTCGACCGAGGGCGTCGCGCACCTGGTCGATCAGCGCGCCGCCGGCCTGCTGCTCGAGCGCGAGGTGGGGACGCTGACAAAGCTGCTCGAGGCGCCCGAGCGTCCGCTCGTCGCGGTCCTCGGCGGGGCCAAGGTGAGCGACAAGATCGCCGTGATCGACCGCTTCCGTGAGGTCGCCGACCTGCTCCTGATCGGCGGTGCGATGTGCTTCCCGTTCTTCGCCGCGCAGGGCCACACCGTCGGTTCGTCGCTGTGCGCCGCAGCGGACGTCGAGCTCGCGCGCGGGGTGCTGAAGGGCACCGGCGCGCCGATGGAATTGCCGAGCGACCTCGTGATCGCCGATCGACTGGCAGCCGACGCGACCGCGCAGCCGCTCGACGGCGTCGATGTCCCTGACGGGATGATGGGCCTCGACATCGGGCCGCGGACCGTCAAGGAGTACGCCGTCAGGATCGCGGACGCCGGCACGGTGTTCTGGAACGGGCCGATGGGCGCGTTCGAGACCGCGCCGTTCGCCGCCGGCACCCGAGCGATCGCCGAGGCAGTCGCCGCCGCTCCGGGCACGACTGTCGTCGGCGGCGGCGATTCCGGCGCGGCCCTGCATCAGTTCGGGCTCGCCGACAAGGTCACGCACCTGTCGACCGGTGGCGGTGCGTCGATGGAACTGCTCGAGGGCAAGGCGCTGCCCGGCGTGGAGGCTTTGACATGACCGACGACGCTCGCACCCCCCTGATCGCCGGCAACTGGAAGATGTACAAGACGATCGCTGCGGCGGAGGAGTTCATCCAGGCGCTGCTGCCGCGGGTGTCGACGGCCGACGGAGTCGACGTCGCGATCTGCCCGACGTTCACCGCGCTGCAGGCGATGGTCGACTCGACGCGCGGCTCGCGCGTGGCGGTCTACGCGCAGAACATGCACTACGGGGACGAGGGTGCGTTCACCGGCGAGGTCGCCGGGCCGATGCTGGCTGAGATCGGCGTTCACGGGGTGATCCTCGGGCACTCCGAACGGCGCGAGTACTTCGCCGAGACCGACCGTGCGTTGCAGAAGAAGGTCCCGGCAGCGCTCGCGGCGGGATTGCTGCCGATCCTCTGCGTCGGGGAGACCGAGCAGGAGCGCGAGCAGGGCGACACCGAACGGAAACTCCGCCACCAGGTGCAGGAGGACCTTTCGCGAGTGCCAACCGAGCAGCTCGGAGAGGTCGTGATCGCCTATGAGCCGATCTGGGCGATCGGGACCGGCAAGGTCGCGACGCCCGAGCAGGCCCAGGAAGCGATCGCTTTCGTGCGCGCACTGGTCGCCGACCGCTCCCGTCCCGAGGCACAGCGCACCAGGATCCTGTACGGAGGCAGCGTCAAGCCAGACAATGCCGCCGAGCTGCTCGCGCTGCCCGACGTCGACGGCGCCCTCGTCGGCGGGGCCAGCCTCGACCCCGAATCGTTTGCGGCGATCGTCGCCGCGGCGGGCTGATGCTGGGGTCGGCGGCGATCGGCGAGGGCGGAGGGCTGATGGTGGGGTTGGCGGCGATCGGCGAGGCGCTGGGCTGATGGCGGTTCCGCCCGGAGCCCAGACGCTGCCGGCCCCGTGCGCGGCGCTGATCATCCTCGACGGCTGGGGAATCGCTCCCGCCGGTCCCGGCAACGCCGTGTCGCTCGCGAGCCATCCGGTGTTCGACGAGCTGTGGGACAGCTATCCGCACACGTCGATGACCGCCTGCGGCCGCGCGGTCGGCCTGCCGGAAGGGCAGATGGGCAACTCCGAGGTCGGCCACCTGAATCTCGGAGCGGGCGCGGTCATCATGCAGGACCTGACCCGGATCGACGTTGCGGTTGAGCGCGGCGAGCTGGCCGCCAACCCCGTCCTGCGCGAGGCCTTCGACGGCGCTGGGCGGGTGCACCTGATCGGGCTCGTCTCCGATGGCGGGGTGCACTCGGGGTTCACTCATCTCGAGGCGCTGATCCGGCTCGGCGCCGAACTTCAGGTGCCCGACCTCGTCCTCCATGCGTTCACCGACGGGCGCGACACCCTGCCGCACTCCGGGGCGGAATTCATTGCGACGGCGGAGGGATGGATGGCCGATGCCGGCGTCGGCCGGGTCGGATCGGTCGTCGGGCGCTACTGGGCGATGGATCGCGACAAGCGCTGGGACCGGGTCCAGCTCGCGTACGACATGCTCGTCCACGGGCGCGCTGAGCACCACGCGCAGACCGGCGAGGCCGCCGCCAAGCGAGCCTACGAGCGCGACGAAACCGATGAGTTCATCCGTCCCGTGACGGTCGGCCACGAATCCCTGATTCGCCCCGGCGATTCGGTCGTGGCGTTCAACTTCCGCCCCGACCGGATGCGCGAGATCACACGCGCGCTGGCCGAACCCGGCTTCACCGAGATCGACCGTGGGGGCGCGTCGCCGGTCAAGCGCTACACCGCGATGACCGAGTACGTCGAAGGCTGGCCCTATCCGGTCGCATTCCCGCCCGAGCATCCGAGCACGACCATGTCCGTCGTGCTCGCCGAGCGCGGCGCCCGCCAGTTGCACGTCGCCGAGACCGAGAAGTACCCGCACGTGACCTACTTCTTCAATGGCGGCAACGAGGCCGAGCTACCCGGCGAGCGGCGCGAGCTCGTGCCCTCGCCGAGAGACGTCGCGACCTACGATCTCAAGCCCGAAATGAGCGCCAACGAGGCCGCGGCGGCGTTCGTCGACGCGTGGCGTGCCGACTCGCCGACGTTCGGGATCATCAACTTCGCGAACTCGGACATGGTCGGGCATACGGGGGTGATCCCCGCCGCCGTAAGGGCGATCGAGACCGTCGATCGGTGTCTCGGCGAGGTGGTGGCCGCCGTCCACGAGGCCGGCGGCGCCTGCTTCGTGACCGCCGACCACGGCAACGCCGACCACATGCTCGAGCCCGACGGCAGCCCCAACACCGCGCATTCGCTCAACCCGGTGCCGGCGATCGTGACTGTGCCCGGGCTGTCGCTACGCGAGGGCGGGATCCTGGCTGATGTGACGCCGACGCTGCTCCAGGTGCTGGGGATCGAGCAGCCAGCGGCGATGACGGGCCGGTCGCTGATCGAGGGCTGAGCCAGGGGCGGGGCGGGTGGGCCGTGGGTCGGGTGCCGCGGGGAGGCCTGGGCGGCGGTGGGGGTCGGGGGTGGGTTGGCGACTCGCCTCGCGGCGGTGGGGGGTCGGGGGTTGGGTTGGCGACTCGCCTGGCGGCGGTGGGGGGTCGGCTCGGTGAACGGCGCTGGTGAAGGGTGGCTTGCGGCGGAAGGCCCGGTGGTGTCGAAATCCGTCTCCGCGGCATGCATACAGGCCCAAAGTCCGAAACCCCGGGCCGACCTTGGTTACATAAGCATGGCCCACATGCTTACGTAGCCAAGGTTCAGCAGGCGCGGGTGATTTGTCCCTGTACGCAGGCGAAATGCCGAATTTTGCCGACGCCGTCCTCCCTTCCGACACCCTCACCAGCGGCGTTTCCCGGGCAGACGGCTCCGGCCGCCATCCGGGGCACAGCTCCGAGGCCTAATCCCGGCCCGGCGCACCCGGCCCCGCCACGCCTCGCCCGGCCGCGCCCCGCCACCCCTCGCCCGGCCTGCCTCCGCTCCGCTTCCGCCCCGCCACACCCCGCCGATACCTCAAGCCCACGATCTGCGGAGCTATACTGAAAAGACTTGACAGCAAACGACTTAGATTTCATAATCGGTCAAGCAACTAATATTCCCCCGTATGGGAGGTTTGAAATGGCACTTATCAGGTGGGAGCCGGTACGCGAGCTGAATTCGATCCAGCACGAGATGAACCGACTCTTCAACACTTTCTTCGACACCAACAGCGTCGGCAACGGCGGCTCGGGCGCGACCACGCTTCGTCGGTGGATTCCGGCGATGGACCTGGTCGAGACCGGCGATGACTTTGTCCTGCGGACCGATCTGCCCGGGCTGTCGGAGAAGGACGTCAACATCGAGCTCGAGGACAACGTGCTCACGATCTCAGGCGAGCGCAATGCGGAGCACGAGGAGCGCAAGGAGGGCTATTACCGCGTCGAGCGGGCATCCGGCAGCTTCTCGCGTTCGCTGACGCTGCCCGAGGGCGTGGATCCGGAGTCGGTGCACGCGACGTTCGATCGCGGCGTGCTCGAGGTGCGGGTTCCGAAGCCGGCCCAGCGCAAGCCGCGCAAGGTCGCGATCTCGGTTGGTGCCAGCAACGGCGAGAAGCCGGCCACGATCGAGGGCGCAGAGTCACCCACAGCCTCGGAGCCGACCGCAGGAACCGAGTCCTGACGCAGCCCTGCGAAGTAGGGGTGGGAGATAACGCCACCTATGTTGGCGTTATCTCCCAGCGGTTCGGGAGTCGGCTCTGCCCGCCTCTGGTCCTAGATCCGCGAACACAGCGCTGAGCCAGCGGCAGGCGCCCCGGCGCGCACTCACGGATCACGGTCACGGACTCCAGCACCTGCGCCTCCGTTGGGGCTATGACGAGCGGCCGGATCGAGCTCAGTGCCGTCCGGCCCAGCTGGCCGTCGTTGGAGCCGTCGATGGCCGAGGTTGATCTTCTCGGTCGGGTCGACGTCGGCGATGCTGACCATGTACTCGCTCGCCTGCTTCGCGGCGCCGATCCCCTCCAGCGGCCCGACCGGGTGCAGATCGGAGCCGTTGATCGTCTGCTCGAACTGCTGCCCGCCGGCCGTCGCGAGTGCCAGCCCGATCCCGTTCGAGATCGGCGCGTTGCCGGGGTGGAAGTAGACCTCGACGGTCGTGCCGATCCGCGCGATCTTGACGATTCGCGGAGCATCCGGGGTGCGCAGCGGCGGCGAGGTGAACGAGCTGAGCATGATCGTCTTGACCGGCATCCCGGCGCTGTTCGACAGAAACGCCTCGATCTGATGAGCGCCGCCGAAGTCCGGCGTCGGCTCGAACACGATCGGCAGCCCGCCGCGCGGGATCGACTTGCTGGTGATCCCGTTTGCAAGCACCTGATCGACGGTCGGGCCATGGTCGATCACGGCGACCGTGCCCTGGAAGTCGGCGGGGACCTTGAGCAGCGTGGCGCGCAGGCGCGACTGGTCGATGGGCGGCACGTCGAGCAGCCCGGCCGACGGGTGCCGTAGCGCCACCAACGCAGTCCGGGTGAAGGGCGGGATCTCGACCGACGGGGCGAGCAGCAGGTGGTTGTCGCTCAACCGGCTGCTCGAGTACTTCTGGGCGCCGACGCGGACGACGAACCCGGGGCCGGCCGCCTGGAGCGTGGCGGTGTGCACCGTGCCGCCGAGTTGCTTTTTGTTCAGCGGCGGCTGCGTGAGCGCTCGGGCGACGTCGACGACCGGCGGCGAGCCGGCGTCGACGGTCAATGTCCACTTGCCCTTGCCGGGATCGGCGACGAACAGCGTTGTCGTCGTGACCCTGGCGCAGCCGGGCGGCAAGGTCGAGGCGTTCGAAACGCTCGAGGTCGGGCAATACGCCGAGCTCATCGTGTTCGTGTCGACGGTCGGAACCGGGTTCTGATCGACGAGCGCCGTGCCCTCGAAGGTCTGCCCGCCCTGCGCGCCGCCGGTCTGCGACGCGCTCGCGTCAAAGCCGTAGTAGCCCGGCTCTGATGGGGTGCCGACCGCCCGCGGGTCGCTGCCGGGAGGTCCGCTGAGCGTCACGACCGGCGTCTGCCCGGGCACCTCGCTCGAGAGCAGCGAATGGACCTGGATCGCGAGGACGGTGTGGGTGCAGTGCGTCTGCAGCTTCGGCGTGCAGGCGCCCTTGCGGTGCAGCACGATCGGCTCCGATTGTCCGGGCGACAACGTCGGTTGCAGGCCCGGGTCTCGGGCCGCAAGGTCCGGCGCCGTGCCCGGGACGTTCTGGAGCCCGGCCGGGATGTAGGGACTGAGGTCGCAGCCGGTGAACAGGTGAAAGCCGCTCTGGGGGCCGGACCAGATCACCGCAAACCCGGCGCTGAGCGTGACGAACAGCAGGTTGATCGAGCCGCACGCGGCGAACCCCTCGCTCGAGATCAGCCCCTTGACGCCCAGGCAGATGAACAGGCAGGCGTTGCCATCGCCCTCGAGGTAGAACGCGAACTGGGGGCTGAACATCATCGCCCCCTGGACTGTGATGTTGATGCTCGCGGGGCCGAAGTCCTTGGCGACCGTCACGTGCATTCCAACCGTGTTCTTGGTCCAGTCAATCGCAAAGTTCCCGAACTGGATGCCGAAGATCGCGACCGTGCCCTCGAAGTCGACCGAGGGGACATCGGGCTTGACGATCACCCCTGCCTCGACGTCGAGCACCTCGAGAATCGAGGCTTCGATCGCGCCGCCGACGACGGTCGGCTCGGTCTGCACGTCGAACTTGAAGTCGTTGATGAACAGCGGCCCGACGGGGATGTTTGCGGAAATTTCGCCGCCGGCGTTGATCAGGCGCCCGTGCCCGATCTCGAACCCGACCTCGACGCCGTTCAGCGGCAGCGGGCCCGGGACGTTGACGGTCACGTTGCCGACGAAGTCCCCGGTCTTGGGGATGTAGCAGAACTGAGCCCCGGCGGGCAGGCTGATCGGGCCGAGGTCGGTGTCCTTGGGGATCGAGAGCCCGCTCTTGCCGTTTGTCGAGGGGGGGCACGACGGGATCCCCGGGAATCCCGGCAGGCCGATGTCGGCGATGTGCGCCCGGGGCGACTCGAGGGGCCCATCGAGCACCCTGAGCGCGCCGCGGGAACCGGCGCGGGCGCGGGCGCGGGCGACGTTGGCGTACTGGTTGGCGGTCAGGAAGCTGAGCGCCGGCCGGTCCGCCCCCTGGAGCACGACCTGTGAGGTCGCCGGTTTGGATTTGCCGCCGTTGTCGAAGCCGGGCGGGAGCGAATCCCAGAACGCGATCCGCGACTGCCCGCCGGTCGCGGTGAACGTCACGCATGGGATGGTCGAGACGTTGAAGCCGTCGTATTGGGCCCCCTTCGGGGATGCGCTCCACGGTTGGGAATTGGGATACAGCCCGCACTGATCGACGCTCGATTTGAGCTGGCCCTTGTGCGGCCCGCTGCCGTAATAGACCAATTTGCCGACCGGCTGGAGGCCACCCGGAGCCCGAGCCCCGAGGTACTTGTCCGCCTCAACAGGATCGAACTTGGGCAGATCCGTGATCCCTGGGGGAGACTGGTCGTTGCCGGTGCCGAGCGCGAGGTAGAGCGTCCCCGCGGCCGCGTGCGACGGCGGCCTGCAGGACCCGGGGATGGTGCCGCCGGCGAGCGTGGCCGTCGAGATCTTGCAGTTCGGGGCGACGTACACCTCGGCGTGGGCATTGGGATGTTCGATCACAATCGCCTGCCCGGGCTTCGGGGTCACCGGCACACCGTCGATGTCGATCGGCGTGGTGCTCGCATACAGCAGCACGTCGCCCGTCTTTGTCGTCAGCCGCGTGACGCAGTTGCCAGAGAACCCGAGGGTTTGGCCTCTGCGCGTCCAGGGATCCTGGATCTCGATCGGCTCGGAGTCGATCGTCAGGCACAGTCCTGACTTGACCGGCGGCTGCACTTCGAAGCCGTCGATTCGCGTGATCGCGCCAAGCCCCGAGGAGTCGTAGGCGGCGACCGCGGCGGAGTAGATGCCGGGCTGGTCGAACTTGAACTTCAGGCCGTTCGGATTCTGGGTCACGAGCACCGGATCCGCGATCGTCGGCGCGGGAAGGATCCGCAGCGTCGGGCCGGGATTCACTGAAGGTGCCGCCGCCGCCGACGACCGCATGCGGCTTGACCGCGGCCGTGTGGGCGGGCACATTCGGACCGCTGCTCGGCAGCGGCGCCGGGGGAGCGTTCGGGTCGACCGTACGGATCGCGTAGGAGCCGCAGTCGTGGTAGGGAAACGCGCCCGCCTCGAGGTCGCTGAACACGGGCACCGGGAAGGGGGTCAGGTGGGTCGTCGTGCCGTGGAAGCTGATTGCCCCCGACCCGCCGCCGACGGCAGCGGCAGCGCGACCCGTCGTCGGCCGCCGTGGCGCGGACCCCGGCGGGACCGGTTGGCTTGATCGGCGGCCCTGTGGTGCCCTGGCCCGATGGGGTCTGGTTCCAGGTGTACCCGCCGAGGTGGCCGACCGGGCACGTCTTGGTCGGCAGGTTCGGCTGCCC
Source organism: uncultured Solirubrobacterales bacterium (assembly GCA_963769695.1). Taxonomy (GTDB): domain Bacteria; phylum Actinomycetota; class Thermoleophilia; order Solirubrobacterales; family Solirubrobacteraceae; genus Palsa-465. Next base: position 1,066,819 of record CAVYMX010000009.1, read on the forward strand.
GACCTCGACGCCGTAGTACTGAATCGGGTCGACACCGCCCGAGCTGCCGCTGGTGTTGAACTGGAGCACATCCGCGGTGCTGACCACGACCGGCGTCTTTGAGCTGGTCGAGATGCATGACGAATCCGGGATCGTCTTGACCTGGATACACACCTGCAGCGTCGGGTTGGTCGCGGGCGTGAGCGTTACGTCTTGGGTCACCGGGGCGGACGGCACCCCTTCGGCATCCCAGGCGACCATCGTGATCGTCCGTGGCTCGACAGTCTTGCCGTGTCCCTGGTACGCGCCGGTCGCCGGCCCGAACTGGCCATCGAGATTCGTATCGACGCCGACGACTGTCGCGTAGTTGTAGAGGAAGTTCCACTGGTCCTCGACCTGCTGGGTGCTGTTGACCCCGTAGTGGGCCGCGTCGTAGGGACCGAAGGCGACGGCTGTGTTTGTGTCGTCCTCAACCGTCGGACTGACGATGCAGCCGTTGTCCTGGCCGCCGACCGGGTAGCCGGGGAAGCAGCCGTCGTCGCCGTTGACGATCCCCTGCTCGCCGTGCGAGCCGTCGACCTGGTCGAGACTGACACTCGCGAGTGGCGGATAGCCGACGGTCAGCGGCGCGAACGTCGGCGCGCTGCCGGTGCAGCCGCAACCCGGGAAATATTCGTGACCCGTGCCCGGCAGGGTCTCCTCCTGGGGCAGTGTCGGGATCCCGCCGGGCGAGCCGATGTTCGCCAGCGCCGCGTTCCAGAAGTTGATCGAGAACGACTCGAAGCCGCTCGTCGGCGCGAGGGTTGGGGCAGGCTGGCAGGGCCGGAGGTTCGCCGGCCGCGCGCGCACGCGGTGACCCCACAACCGCGCCGCCACACGGGGTCCCGGGCCCGGTCGTGATCGGGGCCGTGCCGAGGTCCTGCTGGCCCGGCACCGCCTTCAGCTGGGAGGGAGCCGGAGCGAGCGAGCTACCCGTGTAGTGGCCGCAGGCGCCATCCGGCAGGCAGGTCAGGTCAGCCGCCTCCGAGAGGCTGATTGCGGGCGTCTGGCCGGGCTGGAGGTTGAACCAGAAGTCCTCGCGGACAATCTGGTCATTGGCTCCGGAGCCGCTCTCGGGAAGCGTCGCCTGCGGCACGATCGTGACCGGATGGGTGACCGCAGTGCTCGCGCCGGTGCCGGTCGTGGCGCCGTTGGCCGCTGAGCCCCGGAGCAACTGGAAGTTCGCGGTCGGGGCCGCCACCGGGACCACGACGACGTTCTGAGGCGTAGCTGACAGTGTCCCGTGACCGGGGACGAGTGCCTCCACGCGGACCACGTAGACCGCGAACCGGGTCGTCGGCGTGCTGCCCGGGAACTCGTTGGTCGGCTCGCTCGCAGGGATCGGCGGGTCGGGGTAGGCGTAGGTGACAGTCGGTCCGGTCGCCTCAGTCACGAACGGGGCCGTGGCCGAGCCGGGCGGCGAGTCCTTGTCGCCGAAGTCCCATTCGTAGCTGACACCGGGGGTCGGATTGGCGATCGCGTAGGTCAGCGTCCGGCGAGAGAGCACCGGATCGGTGTACGTATTGACCGTGAATGCGACGCTCGAAGGGGCGGTGCCGACTGTGGCCATCTCCGACACCACCGTCTTGCCGGAAAACGAGTCCTTGATCGTCACCGTCACCGGGAAGCTTCCGGCGGCGGCGTAGGTGTGGTTGCCGGTCACGGTGAATGTGCCGGCGCCGCTGCCGGCGCTGATCGTGCCCGCCACTACGGCTGATCCGTCACCCCAGTCGATCGTCGCCGCGTACTGGCCGGCCCCGGCGGTCGTGTTGGCGTCGGTGAAGGCCGCGACCGGCCCCGCGTAGGGCTGCCCGGTCAGGACGCCGATCGGGGATATGGTCGACGCCTGGGGTGGCTGATTGGCGACGTTGGCCGTGAAGTGCGTCGAGCCGGACGGGTTGCCCGATCCAAGGCCGCAGTCGATCGTGAAGCTGACCGTGCCCGTGTACGCGCCCGGATTCGAGTGGTAGGTGTGCGTGCCGCTGACCGTGAATGAGGTTCCACTGTTGGCCGGCGTGGCACCGGGATACGCGATCTGCCCGCCGGTGGCTGCCGAACCGTCTCCCCAGTCGATCGTCGCCGACGCAGTCCAGGTGTTGGCGTTGTTGTTGCACACGACGCTTGACACTCTCAGCACCTGTCCGTTGAACTCGACCCCGTCGGCCGGAGTGATCGTCGACGGCGTCTGCGTGAACGATCCGGCAGGCGCCGCCAGGAGCAGGGTGACGGCCAACACGGTCAAGATCGCGCCCGTGATCAGCTTCGTCAATCGCACGGCGCCGCCGATCTCGCGGTCTGTTCGGGGTCCGGCGAGACCTGCTGCCAGGCGCGCTCGATCGCACCGCAGAGCTCCAGCCATCCGCGAAACTCGGTCGCGGCACCGGCTGGGTCAAGCAGCCGTCCTTGGATCGGCTCGCCGGGCTCGATCTCCAGCGTGATCCGGTCCACCGGCCTCTTGGTCACGGTCGCGATCGTCGCTGACGAGCCACCGCTTCGCGTCGGGAACCACACCTGATCTTTTGGGCTGGGCTACATTCAGACGATGGACCGAGCCGCTGGGCGGAGGCGTTCGGTCGAGCTGCTCGAGCGCACGCACGAGCTGGAGCAGATCGACGGAATGCTGCACGAGGCGGTCGCCGGCGCGGGCGGTGTGCTCGTGATCGAGGGCCCGCCGGGAATCGGCAAGACGACGCTGGTGGGCGCGGCGCGCCGGCGCGCGCAGGAGCGTGGTCTCACGGTGCTCGGCGCGCGCGGCGGCGAGCTGGAAGGACAGTTCCCGTACGGGGTCGTGCGGCAGCTGTTCGAGCCGGCGTTACGGCGGGCCTCGCCGGCCGCGATGCGCGAGCTGCTCTCGGGGGCGGCCCGGCTGGCCGAGCCCGTCCTCGCCGGCGAGAGCGAGGGAACCGCGGCCGGCGACAGCGCCGACGGTGCGTTCGCCAGCATGCACGGGCTGTACTGGCTGACCGTGAACCTGTCGCTGCAGGCGCCGATCCTGATCGCCGTCGATGACGCGCAGTGGTCCGACCAACCGTCGCTGCGGTTCCTGCTGTACCTCGTCCGGCGACTCGAGGGGGTCAATGCCGGGGTATTGATCTCGAGCCGGTCAGGCGAGCACGGCACACAGTCCGAGTTCGCGGCGCAGCTCGCCGCCGAGCCGTTGGCGCGGGTCCTCAGACCCGGAGAGCTGAGCGAGCACGCGATCGCGCAGCTGCTCGTCGCGGGTCTCGGCGACGGGCCCGATGACGCGTTCACCGCCGCATGCCGGCTGACCACCGGTGGGGTTCCGTTCCTCGTCCACGAGCTCGTCGCGGCCCTGGTCGTGGACGGGATCGAGCCGACCGCCGAGCAGGCGGCCGGGGTGCAGAGGCTCGGCCCGCGCACCGTCGCGCGCGTCACGCTCGGGCGTCTGGGGCGAATGTCGCCCGACTCGGTGGCGCTCGCGCGCGCCGTCACCGTGCTGGCCGGCGACGCCGAGCTTCCTCGTGCGGCCAGGCTCGCCGGGCTGGGCGATCCACAGGCGCTGACCGCGCTCGACACGCTGGTCGAAGCGCAGGTGCTGCAGCCTGGTGCCCCGCTTCAGTTCGTGCACCCGATCCTGCGAGCCGCGATCTACGACGAGCTCGCGCCGGGCGCCCGCTCGCTCCTGCACCGCCGCGCGGCGGGCCTGCTGAGCGCCGAGGGAGCGGAGCTCGACGCGATCGCGGCCCAGCTGCTGGCGAGCGAGCCCACCGGTTCCGAGGAGGTGATCGCCCAGCTGCGTGAGGCCGCGGCGCGCGCCCTGGCTCGGGGAGCACCCGAGAATGGCGTGGCGTACCTGTCGCGGGCGCTGGCAGAGGGCTGCAATCGGGGGCTGCGCGCGGCAATCTCGCTCGAACTGGGAAAGACGGCCCGGGTCGCAGGACAGCCGGCGCTGATGGTGGAGCAGTTCGAGCAGGCTTACCGGCTCGCCGATGAGCCGGTGCTGCGCAACCATGCCGCCCTGGAGCTCGCGGCCGCGCAAGGGTTCGGAGGTGATGCGGAGGGGCCGGCGGCGCTGCTCGGCCAAGCCCTCGATGACCTCGGCGACCGCGCGCCCGAGCTGCGCCTCCGACTCGAGTGCCTGCTCGCCGGGATCTCGGCCTCACACGTGCGGCTGGTCGCCGACTTCGATCGCCGCCTCCCCGCGCTCCGTGAGCTCGCCAATCAGAACGGGGCGGCGAGTCGCTCACTGGGGCTGTTGCTGGCCGCCGCCAGCGCGTTCCGCGGTGGCGATCCGTATGAGGTCGCCGCGCTCGTGGAGCACGGCTGGGACCGGGGCGCCGCCCTGGACAGCGGCATCGATCGGTGGCTTCCCTGGCAAGGCCTGGGCGCGCTCGTGCTCACCGAGCAGCTCGAGCGGGCGCTGGAGCTGTCCGACGCGCTGCTCGCCGACGCGCAGGCGAGGGGTTCGTTGCTGGCGTACGTCCTGTGCAACGGATATCGCGGCTGGATCGAGTCGCGCCAAGGCCGCCTCGCGATCGCCGAGGGGGGACTCCGCGCCGCGCTCGCAGGGCTGCGCGAGCGCAACTTCGAGTTCCATCTCCGCTCGCACCTGTGGTTCGCCAGCGACGTGATTCTCGAGCGCCCGGAGGCGGCCGACCTGGCAGCGCTGACGGAGTCGGTGAAGCTGGCCCCGGCGGCAAGCGTCCATACCGGCGCGATGGTGCTCGAGGTCCGCGGCCGGACGCGCCACGCCGCCGGCCAGGCGGCAGCCGCGATCGACGACCTGCGCCACGCGGGCGAGGTGTTCGACGCGCTCGGGTTCCGAAACCCGAACGCGACCAGCTGGCGCTCCACGCTGGCGCTGATGCTCGGCGGCGAGGACGGTGGCGAGGCCCACCGCCTGGTCTGTGACGAGCTCGAGGACGCGCGGCGACTCGGCCAGGCTCGTGCAGTCGGCGTCTCGCTGCGCGCCCTCGGGCTGCTCGAGGGTGCAGCGCACGGGCGCGAGCGCCTTGAACAGGCCGTCAGCGTGCTCGAGCGCTCGCCGGCGCGCCTGGAGCTCGCCCGGGCGCTGGTGGAGCTGGGGGCGGCGAGGCGCCGTGGCGGCGAGCGGAGCGCCTCGCGCGAGCCGCTGAGCGCGGGGCTTGACCTTGCCGTCGCGGGTGGCGCGACGCGCCTCGCCGAGCGGGCGCGTGTGGAGCTTGCCGCCGCCGGCGCCCGCCCGCGGCGCGAGCGCGTGACCGGTCGCGACGCGCTGACCGCGAGTGAGCTGCGCGTCGCCCGTCTGGCCGCGGAGGGCCGCACCAACAACGAGATCGCCCAGGCGCTGTTCGTGACTTCCAAGACCGTCGACACGCATCTCTCGCACGTCTACGGCAAGCTTGGGATCTCTTCGCGCCGCGCTATCGCTGGTGCGTTGGCCACAGACTGAGATCGTCTCCCCGCATGTTCAAGCTCCGCACCCGCGCTCCCGATTCCCTTGCCCGCACGGGCACGCTGCGCCTGGCGCACGGCGATGTCGCGACGCCGGCGTTCGTGCCACTCGCGACCCGGGCGGTGGTCAAGACCCTTGAGCCGAGGGATGTCGCGGCACTCGGCTACGAGCTGATCCTCGGCAACACCTTTCACTTGATGCTGTATCCCGGGCCGGAGCTGATCCGGGAATTCGGGGGACTGCACGAGCTGATGCGGTGGGAGCGGCCGATCATCACCGATTCAGGCGGTTTCCAGGTCTTCTCGATGGGGCACGGCGGAGTTGCCGATGAGATCAAGGGTCGCGGCCGGCGCACCGAGGAAGCGGAGGGCCAGGGAGCGATCCTGGCGATCGAGGAGGACGGGGTCCGATTTCGCTCCTACGTCGACGGCCGTCTGCGGTTCCTCGGCCCCGAGGACGCGATGGCGGTCCAGGCCGCACTGAGATCGGATATCGCGCTCGTGTTCGATGAGTGCACCCCGTTCCATGTCTCTCGGGACTACACGGCGCGGTCCACCGAACGCACCCACCGCTGGCTCGAGCGCTGCCTGCGCTGGCATGAGGAGCACGGTCCACCCGGCCAGGTCGTGTACGGGATCGTGCAGGGAGGCGTCGAGCCCGATCTTCGAACCGGTTCGGCGCAGGCCGTGGCCGCGAGCACGTGCGGCGGGATCGCGATTGGCGGCTCGCTCGGGCAGGACAAGGCACAGATGCACGAGGTGGTCTCGTGGACGACCGCCGAACTCGAGCGGCTCAGCCCCGAGCGACCCCGTCACCTGCTCGGCATCGGCGACATCGACGATCTGATTGCGGGTGTCGAACTTGGGATCGACACCTTCGACTGCGCGCTGCCGACCCGGCTCGGGCGCCACGGCGTCGCACTGGTTCCAGATCCCCCCGCCCGCTGGCGCGTCGATCTGGTCAAGAGCCGCTGGCGCCAGGCGCACGAGCCGATCCTGGAGGGCTGCCGATGCCCGGCATGCGCCGCCGGCTTCTCCCGGGCCTATCTCCACTACCTGCTGCGGGCGGGCGAGCTGACCGGAATGCGGCTCGTGACGCTTCACAATCTCAGCTTCATCGCGGGCCTGATGCAGAACCTCCGCGACGCCGTAGACGCGGGCCGACTGACGGAGCTCGCGGGTCGCCTGCGGGCAGGCGGATCCATCGAATACGATCCGGCCGGGTGGCAGCTGTGCCGGAAACCGGAGTACAAGGGGAGCTTGTAGCGCGCGCGCAAGCCGCGGTCGCTGACGCTCGCTGGCTGGACGCGCTCGACCTCGCCTCGCAAGCACTCGCAGCCAACCCACACAACACCCAGGCTGCGGTGCTGGTCGGGACCGCCCGGCAGCGCTTGGGAACCGTCAGCGCGGCGGTCGCGGAGCTACGTCAGATCACAGTCGTGGCGATCGACATGGTCTCCTCGACGATGATCGCGGCGCGGGTCGGTCCCGAAGCCATGCGCCAGCTGATGCTCGAGTTATACGAGTGCTGCGCGGAGGCCGTTTCCAGGTACGAGGGTCGCGTCACCAAGTACGGCGGCGACGGCGTTCTGGCGCAGTTCGGATATCCGGTCGCGCACGAGGACGACGCGCGGCGCGCGGTGCTTGCGGCGTGGGCCCTATTGGAGAGCGTGGGGGCCCGCGCGGTCAGCTGGGAGCGGCACTATGGCGAACCGATTCGCGTGCGGATCGGGATCGATTCCGGCCTGGCCGCGGTGGGGCCGCTCGACACGAGTCCGTGGTCGCCCGAGGAGATCGCGGGGGACCCCCCGAATGTCGCGACGCGAGTTCAGAGCGAGGCCGACCCGATGACGATCCGCGTCACCGACTCGACCCGCGGGCTGATCGAGGGCTGGTTCGAGACCGAGCCGATCGGGGTTGTCGAGTTGCGCAACTACCCGCGACCCGTCGGGCTCCACGTCGTGGCCAGACCGACCGAAGCCGAGACCCGCCTCGAGGCTCGGATCAGCGGGCGCCCGGAGCTCGTCAACCGCGTCGGTGAGTTGGGGAAACTGCGGGCCGCGTGGAATGCCGTCGCCGACGCCGAGGCCGGCGAGCGGCGAGTGGTGAGCATCTTCGGAGATCCCGGAATTGGAAAGTCGAGGCTGGTCGAGCACGTAGCCGCGACGGCCGTCGCCGCCGGGGCATCGCACATGACGCTTGCCTGCTCCTCGCTTCACCGGCACAGCCCGCTGCGCCCGCTGGTGCGAGCCCTGTCCAGATTCTTCCGCGTGTTTCCGCACGAGGGCGGCAGCGAGGCGATGTGGCTCGACGCGATCGAGTGGCGGCTGGGGCAGCTCCCGGGTCGCCAGCTTCCGAGTGAGCGCGCGGTTCCGGTCTACGGCTGGTTGCTCGGCATCCGCTCGGCGCTTGATCTTCAGCCGGAGGAGCTGCGGCGCGAGTCGTTCGACGCAGTGATCGACCTGCTCGAGGCGATGGCGGGGACGTCGATGCTTGTGCTGTGCGTGGAGGACATCGACGCCGCCGATCCGTCGACGGCGGAGCTCGTGCAGACGCTGCTGGCGCGAGACCCGACCTCGATGTTTGTCATTCTGACCAGCCGCGGGCCGCTGCCGTGGCTGGACCGCGCCGATGACGTCCTCGAGCTCGAGGCGCTCGCGCCCGGGCATGCAGCGGCGCTCGTCCGGTCCGTCGGTTCCACGCTGGACGACGCCGCCGTGCTGCGGATCGTCGAGCGCTCGGACGGCGTGCCGTTCTTCGCCGAGGAGCTGGCGCGAGCTGCGCAGGAAGGGGGCGCGCTGTCGGAGAGCGTTCAGCTATCAGGGTTCCTGAGGGGCAGAGTCGACGAGCTCGGTCCGCACTTCAAGCGACTGGTGAACGAGATCGCAGTTGCGGGGGAGGGAATCCGAATGGACCTCCTACAGCGGGTGTCGGGGCTGTCCGAGGAATCGCTCGAGGAGCTCGTCAACGAGCTCGAGAACCGGCGCGTGGTGGTGCGGGCGCAAGGGCCCGTCACCGGGGCGGTGCGCCTGCGCCACCGCCTGCTGCGCTCGGTCGCCTACGACAGCCTGCTGGCGAGCGATCGGGCGCTGCTCCACGGACGGCTCGCGAACGCGATGGCCAAGCTGCCAGAAGGGACGATCGCCCCAGAGGAGCGCGCCCGACACCACAAGCTGGCCGGCGATGACGCCAGCGCCGCGCCGCTGTGGCTGGACGCCGGCCGTCGGGCGGCGGCCGGCGGGGCATACACCGAGGCGCGCGAGCTGTTCAGCCGCTGCTTGGGATCGCTCGCCGAGCTTCCCGAGGGGCCGGGCCGGGCCGGGTTCGAGCTCGAGGCCCAACTGGGACTCGGTGTCGCGCTGTCAAGCGTCGAGGGCTACACATCGCCGGCTGCGCGGACAGCGTTCGAGCGGGCGGCTGCGCTAGCGGAGGAGCTCGCGGACGGCGCACCGCTGATCCCGGCTCTGTGGGGGATCTGGGCGTACTGGCTCGTGCTCGGCGAGCACAGCGTCGCGACCGCGCTCGCTGAGCGGTGCCTGCGGATCGGCGAGCAGGATCGGGGCGACCCCTCCGCGGGTCTGTTCGCTCGCGCGATGTCGGGCTACTCGCAGCTGTACCTCGGCGATTTCCGTCGCGCGCGCGAGGAGCTCGAGGAGGCCGGCTATCGCCTGATCAGCGTCGAACCGCCGCCTGAGATACCCCACGACCCTCAGATTGCGTGCGTTGGCGCGCTCGCCGTGGGGCTATGGTTCCTCGGCGACCGCGACGCCGGCCGCGAGGCCGCGCGCCGGGCGCAGGAGATGTGCGATGCGATGGATGCGAGCGCCCGCCGGACGGCGCTGACCCAGTGCTTCGTCGGCTCGCTGCACGCGTGGTTTCGGGAGCTCGACGGCGACAGCGCCGCGGCGCTCGATCTCGCTGAGAAGGTTGCCGTCCTGGCCAAGGAGCGCGGCTACCCGACCTGGCTCGCGGCTGCGTCGCTGCACCGCAGCATCGCTCTGTGCAGCCTGGGGCGGTGCGAGGAGGGCTTGCCGCAGCTGGCCGCGCTCGTGCAGGCGTGGCGCTCCGCCGGGCAGGACCCGAAGGGGCGTCAGCTGCACCCGGTACTGATGACACCGTATTTCGCCGGCCGACTTGCCGAGATCCAGCTGTCAACGGGCGAGGTCCACAGCGCAGCGGCGGAACTCGACCGGATCCTGGCCGACACGGCCGCCAATGGCGAGCATTTCTGGGACGCCGAGCTGCTCCGCCTCAGGGCGATCGCGGCGCATTCGCTGGGCGAAGGTCCGGAGCGGGTCCGGGAGTGGCAGCGGGCGGCGCGGCGGCTCGCCGATGAACAGCACGCCGAGGCCCTGATTGCCCGGCTCGATCGCGAGGAGGAGCAACGGCCGTGATCCCACTGAGCAATCTGCCCGATTACGTCGAGCGCGGCGGCGAGCAGGTGTGGCGGCCGCCGTTCAGCGCCAGGCAGGTCGACCTGTACGGCTTCGTCGTCGCTGCCGACCAGGCGGCAATCGACGCGATGCTGCTCCACGATCTGGTGCAGCCGTCCGGTGGCGTGGTCGACTATCGGTCGGCCCACGCGAACGTAATCGTCACGTTTGGCGAGATCGGGCGCGAGGGCTCGCTTGACCCGGTCGATTCGCGGCGCGGTTACATCAGCGAGCGCGAGGTTTCGATCTGGTGTCTGGTCGCAGATGTCGCGGCGACGGGACGGTTGCTCTGGTACCTGCCCTACATCTTCACCGACTCGGAGCAGACGATCGCGACCGGGCGCGAGATCTTCGGCTACCCGAAGCAGCTCGGGTATTTCGATCAGGACTTCCCGGCTGCGCTCCAGCCGGGAGGCGGGGCCACGACCGTCAAGACGCTCGCGATCGACCCGTTCGCCCCCGATTCCGAGGCGACTCCGCGGGAGATGATCTCCGTTGTCCGCGCGTCCGGCGACGCGACGATCCGAACGCCGTCGCCAATCGCCGATGAGCTCGAGCTGTTCTTCCCCGGAGGCTTTTTGCTCGATCACAGCCGGCCGACCGGATCGCGCCCCCCAGCGTCGGCCACGATCACAGCCGCCGGCGCCCCCGCACCCCCTGCCGCCCGCGCGGCGCCGCCGTGGTTGAAGGGAGTCCTGAACGCCCTGCAGGGCAGGAGCTTGACCGGCCAGCCAGGGGACTTGATCGTCGACATGGTCGAGAACCCGACGCTCGTGTTCCTGAAGCAGTTCCGCGACGTGTCCTGCTCGACCAAGGCCTGCTACCAGGCCGTCGTCGAGGCGCCGATCGCAATGGACCTCGGGGACGCGAGCTACGAGGCGCTCGATCCGAACCTGTTCGAGCTGACGGTCCAGAGCTGGGCGAGCAATCCGATCGCCGACCAGCTGGGGATGCCGGCCGGCAAGCCGATCGCTCCGCAGGCCGCGTTCCACGCAAGCTTCGGCTTCGACATCCAGCTCGGCCTCGAGGTTTGGCGCGCGTCGACATGACTGCCGGGGCGTGATGGAAGACCGGCCGCGAATCGCGATCTTGGGGGGCGGCGTCGGATCGGTGACGGCTGCGGTCCAGCTCTCCAAGCCGGGTTGGCGGGACCACTTCAAGTCGATCACGCTGTACCAGCAGGGATGGCGGCTGGGGGGCAAGGGAGCCAGCGGGCGCGGTCCGGGCCTGCGGATCGAGGAGCACGGCCTGCACATCTGGTTCGGCTTCTACGAGAACGCATTCCGGATGATGGACCTCGCTCACCGCGAGCTCGACCGGCTCGAGCAGGAAGAGGGGAGGGAGCGGTGGCCGCTGGCGTTCAAGCGCGTCGAGGAGAGCTTCACCCCGTTCAGCGAGATCTCGCTCACCGACCACGACGGTTGCTGCTGGAAGCTGTGGACGGCCGACTTCTTCGACTACACCGACGATCGGCCGTGGTTGGAGGATGACCCGAGAGCGCCCGGGGAGCGCCCGGACGAGTGGTCGGTGGCGTTCTATGCCGGCCGCTGTCTGCACCTCGCGGCGGACCTGGCGTGGTCGCTCGTGCTCTCGGAAACCGGACTCGAGATCACGGATGATCCCTATCCCGCCGAGGAGCAGGGGTTCTCGTCGCTCGATCACGCAGCCGACGGGCTGTGGGCGGCCCTCGGCGGCGACATCCAGGGAGTGCTGCGAGCCGCCGGCCACGCATTCGATCATCTGACGGCCGACCTGCTCGAGAACCGGGCGATGCTTGACCTCCTCGAACTGGTCGTACGCGGCCTCGAGATCGCACTCGATTTCCTGCGTGCCCGGTATGACGCTGTGGTTAGGGCGCATGACGGGGTCCGGCGCGCGTGGTACGTCGTCGACCTGATGATCGCGATCGTCCGTGGGCTGATCGAGGATGGCGTGATCGCCGCTGGAAGCTTCGATGTCGTCAACGGGATGGACTTCCGCGAATGGTTGCTGAGTCACGGCGCCCGGCGAGAGTCGGTCGACTCGGCGCTCGTGCGGACCGTCATCTACGACCTCGCGTTCGGCTATCGAGGCGGCGATCCCCAACGCCCCGCCTGCGAGGCCGGCACGGCACTGCGGGGCCTGCTGCGGACGTTCTTCACCTACCGGGGCGCGCTGATGTGGAAGATGAATGCCGGAATGGGCGACGTCGTGTTTGCGCCGCTGTACGAACTCCTGATCAAGCGCGGGGTCGAGGTGCGGTTCTTCAACCGCGTCGAGGAGGTGCGCGCTCGTGATGGCGCCGTCACCGAGATCGAGATCGACGTGCAGGCGAACGTCCCCACGGACACGACGGCCGAGAGCTACCTGCAGGTGGCCGCCGACGCTCCATACGTCTGGCCCAACAACCCCGGCGGGATTCTCGGTCCGGGTGACGCGGCGCCCGCAGCCGTGTATGAATCGTGGTACGCGCCGCGGGATCAAACCCGGGTGGCCACCAAGGTGCTGCGCCGCGGCGACCCGGAGGACGGGTTCGAGTTCGTCGTGTTCGGGTTCCCGATCAGCTGCGTGGAGAAGATCGCCCCTGATCTACCCGCCGGCTCAGACCGGTGGCGGCAGGCGGTCGATGCGCTCGAGACGGTTCCCACTCAGGCGATGCAGTTGTGGCTGACGCGTCCGGCGTGCGAGCTGGCTGACGTCGAGACGGGGATCGTCGCCGGCGGCTACGTGGAGCCGTTCGACACGTGGGCCGACATGCAGCATCTCGTCGGCCAGGAGCGGACGGGTGCGGCCACGGTGGCGTACTTCTGCAACGTGATCGGAGATTCTGAGCCGCCGCCGCGCGGGGCGGCGGACGCGTGGCTGGCTCAGCAGCAGCAGCTGGTCCGAGCTCACGCGCTCCAGTTCCTGGGGCGCGACATCGGGTCACTGTGGCCAAAGACGGTCCGGTCTCGGGAGGGCGGGTTTGATTGGGAGCTGCTGCTCGACAGCTCGGGCGGGGTCGGCGAGGCGCGCCTCGACGCCCAGTTCCTGCGCGTCAACGTCGAGCCGTCCGAGCGCTACGTGCTGTCGGTCCCCGGATCGAGCGCGAAGCGGATCGCGCCGGATCAGACCGGCTTCACCAACCTCTACGCAGCCGGCGACTGGACGGATTGCACGCTCAACGCCGGCTGCGTCGAAGCTGCGGCGATCTCCGGAATCGTGGCCGCAAACGGGATCTACCGATCCCTCGGGCTCGACGATCACCAACAAGCAATCATCGGGCGCAGCGGCCCGTGAGAAGAGGAGGAAGCGATGAGCACCGATGAAGAGGGGCAGGAGGCTCGTCGGCCGATCGAGCCGCTGGTCGGCGTGGCGAGGGACGGCGTGGCGCTCGGCTACCAGGCTCTGGATCTGGTCGTGACCGGCCTGCGGGAAGGCCTCCGCGTCCAGCGCGGCCCTCGCGCCCGTCCCCCAGCGAGTGCGGCGGCGCTCCGAGCGCGCCGGAGCTCGGGACCGGGCTCCGGTCTCCCGGGGGGAGCCAGGGGCGGCGGCGGGGCCAGTGGAGCCGGCGGCGTGGCCGGCGGTGTGGCCGCGGATCTGGTGGCGATCGCGGGGGAGATGTTCAAGCGCGCCGGTGCCGCGGCCGACGAGGTGGGGCGGGCGCTCCCCAAGCCCGCGGGGCAATCGCAGCCACAGACATCGATCCCGGAGCTCGCCGTCGCGGCCGCGGCCGGCGAGACCGCCAAGCACCAATTCTCGATCTGGAACACCCATCCGGCGGCTCTGCCCGCGGTGACGTTCTCGGCCACCGACCTGATCGGGGCGGGTGTCCCGGGGCTGGGAGCGCGGGTCACGTTCGAGCCCGAAGTGATCCCGCGGATCGGCCCAGGAAAGAGCGCGACAGTCGAGATCGCGGTCGCGATCCCGGTCGAAACCCCCGCCGGGGTCTACCGCGCGCTGGTACAAGCGGAGCCGGTCGATACCTGCGCGGTGCTGGAACTGACGGTCACCGGGCCCGGCCCCACGGCGCCGGCGCCGACATGATCGCCGAGCCGCAGCTGGTCGACGTCGAGTCGGTCGAGCGGGCGCTCGCGCAAGCGCGTGAATTGACGAGCATGGCGCTGCTGCACTACCTCGGGCAGAGCACCGGGCGGGCGGACTGGAACGAGCTCGTCTCCGACTACCCCATGCGCGCCAGCAAGGGCATCCGGCCGGCGCTGTGCCTGGCCGCCTGCCGGGCGTGGGGAGGGCAGACCGAGCACGCGCTCGGGGCGGCGGTGGCGATCGAGTTGCTGCACAACGCATTTCTCGTTCACGACGACATCTGCGATGGCGCACTTCAGCGCCGGGGCATGCCGGCGCTGCACGTCCGCCACGGCGTGCCGCTCGCGCTCCTGGCCGGCAATGCGCTCGCCTGGCTGGCGATCGAGCCGCTGCTCGACAACGTCGAGACGCTCGGCTCCGGGCTCGCGCTACAGGTTCTGTCCGAGTTCCACCACCTCACCAAGCGCACGATCGAGGGCCAGGCCGCCGAGCTCGGCTGGCGCACCCGCAGCCTCCGCGACCTCCGGCCCGATACCTACCTGCGCCTCGCACTCGACAAGACCTGCTGGTACTCGACGATCCATCCGTGCCGGGTCGGCGCGCTGATCGGCTCGGCCGGGAGCGCCGATCTCGACGACGTGGCACGGTTCGGCTTCTTCCTCGGCGCGGTGCTCCAGATCCGAGACGACATCGAGAACGTGACCGACCGAGCCGCGCGCTACGGCAAGGACTTCGGCGGGGACATCATCGAGGGCAAGCCGACGCTGCTGCTCGCCCACCTCCTCGGTGCCGCGCCGGAGGGCCAGCGCGAGCGGTTGGTGGGGCTCGTCGGCGAGCGTGGAGCCAGCAGCGGCCTGGAGCCGACGGAGCGGATCGACCGTGTCGTCGCGGCGATGGAGGAGCACGGCTCGGTCGACTACGCGTGCGCGTTTGCCGACGGGCTCGCGGGCGCGGCGCTGGCCGAGTTCGACGCCTCGATGGGGGCGCTTGACGATTGCCCGGACAAGCTGTTCATGCGGTCGCTGGTGCTGCATCTCCGCGATCCGGCGTTGCGGGGGCGGTGAGCGGCGGGCCCAACCCCAGAGGCAGTCCGTTAGCCACCAGAGGCGGTGGAACTGGACTCGGGCGCCGTCAAGTCCATCCCAATCTCACGCCCGGGCGCGATCTCGCAGGGCCTGAGGGTCGATGATCGTGATCGCCCGGTTGTCGGTGGCGACCCAGCCGAGCCGGCGCATCAGCCGTAGCGCGCGCGACACGGTCTCCCGGGTCGCTCCGGTCCAACTCGCGAGCTCGTCCTGGCTGAGCGTCAGCTCGATCCGCAGGCCCCGCTCGACCTGCACGCCGTGGTCGACCGCGAGGTCGAGCAGCCTTTGCGCCAGTCGTCCGACACTGTCCTGGGTGGCGAGCGAGATCCGGTCGCGGTCGGCCTCCGCCCAGCGCACGACGAGCAATCGCATCAGCACCAGGGCAGCGTCAGGGTGGCCGCTCAGGAACCGGCGGAGCTCGTCTGCCCGGAGATACGCCGCCTCGACCTGATCGACGGCGATCGCGGTCGCGGTCCGCCGGATTCCACCGAGTGCCGCCATCACACCGAGCAGCTCGCCCGGACCGCGGATCGCCAGGACCACCTCGCGACCCTCGGCGCCGGATGCCACGAGCTTGACCCTGCCCTTGAGGATGATCACCAGCTCGTCGCCGGCCGATCCCTCGCGGATGATCGGCTGGGACTTTGCGATCGACCGCCGGCGGGCGAGCGCCAGCAGCTCGTCCGCATCGGCCTTTCCGAGCTGTCGCAGAAATGGCGGGTGGGGCGCGCTCACTGCGTGAATTCTCCCAGCGTTGGACGTTGTGACAAATGTCTCAGCGCCGCCGGCCTGTCGACGAATACCTTGTCGGCATCGGATGTGAGCGCGAGCAATGACTAGAACTGGTGATGCTCACTCGAGTAGTCCTCAGTGGCGGCTCGCACTCAGCGGCAGCATCCGCGTAGAGCTGGGGGTGTGGCAGTAATCCAGGCGGCTCAAAGGGGGGCCGCCTGGATCCCACTTCCCGGGCGGCTCGGATTCCAGTTCCGGGCCGCTACTTCGACGTGTTCCCGTTGATGAACTGACGCACCTGCGTGATCGCGCTGTTCAGGTCGTGGGTCATGACCGCCTTGAAATGGTTGACGGTCGAGGAGGTGCTCGACGCGAGCACGACCGCGATCGCGACCGCCCCGGCGAAGACCAGCGCCAGCGCGACCAGCGCAAAGAAGGTTCGCATCGGGCGCCGTCGCCGAGCGGGCGCGGCCTGAGCCCGCTGGGGCTGCGGCCGCGGCCTGCGGGCCTCCTGAGGCGGGAGCTGGCGGGCCGGGGCTGAACGGGCAGGAGCGGTGCGGGCGGTTCGCGGCGCGGCGTTGCGAGCGGCGACGCGCGTCGCCGCCGTCTGCTGCTCGGCGCGTTCGCGAGCGGGGAGCACGCGGGTTGCCGCTCTGGTCCCGAGCTGGGCCGTGGGTGAGCCGGCCCCGACCGGCGCGATCCCCTGGGCTCCGTTGCGAAGCGCTTCGGCGAACAGCGCCGCATCGGCAGGGCGCTCGACCTGATCGATTGCGAGCGCGATTGCGACCGCCTGGGAGAGCTCACGCGGGACGTGGGGATTGAGATCGTGCAGCGGCGCCGGCGCCTCCCGCTGCTGTTTGAGCGCCAGCTCGGAAAGCGAGGTCGCCTCGTACGGCAGCCGGCCCGAAAGCAGCTGATAGGTCACCACGCCGAGCGAGTAGATGTCAGCCCGCGGGCCGGCCTCTTCACCGCGGGCCTGCTCGGGAGACAGATATGCGGCGGTGCCGAGCACCGAGCCGACCTGGGTGATGCTCGACTGGTCGGTCGCCCGGGCGATGCCGAAGTCGGCCAGCTTGACCACGCCGGTGTCGGAGACCAGCAGATTGCCCGGCTTGACGTCGCGGTGCACGACGCCGTTGCGGTGCGCGTAGTCGAGCCCGCGGCAGGCCTGGCTGACGATCTCGACTCCCTGCTCGACGTCGAGATGGCCGCGATCGCGCAGCAGCTCAGCGCACGAGTGGCCCGAGATGTGCTCCATCACGATGAAGTGCTGGTGCTGACCCTCGTCGAAGCCGAAGTCGAACACCTGGACGATGTTGGGGTGCACGAGCCGGGCCGCGGCCAGCGCCTCACGACGGAACCGTGACACGAACGCGGGGTCATCGGCGAGGTGCTCGGCCAGCAGCTTGAGGGCCACGTAGCGCTCGAGGCGCTGATCGAATGCCAGGTGGACTGTGGACATGCCGCCGACGCCGAGCCGGCCTTCGACTCGATATCGGCCTGCAATCGACGCTGTGCTGCTCATTGCCCGTTTCCGCCGTTTCCGCCGTTTCCGTTGCCGTTGCCGCCGGCTCCGGCGCCGCCACTGCCGCCCGTGCCACCGCCAAGCCCGGCACCCCCGCTGCTGCCTGTGGATGAAGTACCCGAGCCGGTCGTGGTAGTTGCAGTCGTGGTGCTGCTGGTGGTGGTCGGGGTGGTGCTCGTCGTCGTTGTCGTGCTCGTAGTCGTGCTCGAGCTGGTCGTCGTCGGCGTACTCGTCGTCTTCGAGGTGGTGGTTGTGGTCGAGCTCGGGGTCGTCGAGCTCGAACTGCTGGTCGTCGTCGTGGACGGGCAGTTGCTGGCCGTCAGCTGGGAGATTGCGCTCGCGTCCTGATTCAGGTCCGCCTGCAGCGTGCCGTCGATCGACGTGGGCAGGTTCGCGACGTAGCTGCTGAACGATTGCGCGGCGGTGGCTGCCGAGTTGCATTGGCGCGAGGCGGCCGCGGCGGAGAGCTGGTCGAGCTGGTTGTTCATCGTGCTCGCTTGGTCATTTGAGAGCATGCTTCCGCCGCCGCCGCAGGCGGCGACAAACACAGCAGTCAATCCAAGCCCACCGGCCAGGAGTGCGCGGGGCGCGTAGCGCATCCGCGGCCTGACTTTAGAGCCTCAGGCGGTTGGAGTTCGGTTAGGTCGACTCATTGTCCATATGCCAGCCGTTCGGCGAGCGAGTCCGGAAGCCGCGCAGCCCGGATCGCGGCGGCGGCCCCGGCAATGTCATATTCGGTCCTTCGGTAGTGGGCGATCGAGCGCTCGGCGTCGAGCTCGAGCCAGGCCGCGCGGGGATCGCCGTCACGGGGCTGGCCGACGCTGCCCGGGTTGATCAGCCACTCCGCGGAGCCGAGCTCGAGCTCGTCGCCCGCGTCGCGCGTCTGGCCGGTGGCCGCGGCCCCGGCGGCGCGCGAGAACGACAGCGCCACATGCGAATGGCCGATCAGGCACACCTGGTGTCGCTGGACGTCGAGACACAGCTCTGCCTGGAGGGGGGAGAGGACGTACTCCCAGATCGGATCGCGAGGGCTGGCGTGGTAGAGGCCGACCTCCTCGTCGAGGTTGAGCGGCTCCAGGGTCCTCAGGAACTCGAGCGTCTCGGCGGTGATCACCTCCTGCGTCCACTTCGCCGCGAGCGCCGCGCCGCGGGAGAATTCCTCCAGGGGCAGCGAGCCGCACACGCCGAGGTCGTGGTTTCCGGCCAGGCAGATCGCCGCGTGCCGGCGCGCCAGGTCCACGCAGGCGTCCGGCTCGGCGCCGTAACCGACGAGGTCGCCGAGGCACCACATCTCCTCGCAATCGGAGGACTCGATCTGGTCCAGCACGGCCTCGAACGCATGGCGATTGCCGTGTATGTCCGAAACCACCGCGACCCGCACGTCAGAGGGTCCGGCGCGAGCTTGACATTCGTCCCACGCACTACAGTCTCGCGGGTGAACCGGCTGCAACGCTCTAAGTGGGTGGGATCGCTCGCTCTCGCGGTCGCCGCCGCAGAGGGCGCAAGCCGCCTGCTGGCGCCGCGCGAGCCGGTGATCGAGCCCGCGCCGGTCGATCTCGACGCCTATTTCAGCGCCGAGGAGGTCAAGCGTGGGGCGCGGTTTGCGCGACCCCAGCTCGCGCTGGGCGTAGCCCGCGCGGGTGTCGAGCTCGGCGCGCTCGCCTGGGTCGCGCGCCGCCCGCCACGGATTCTGCGCGGCGGTTTCGGTGGTTTCGGCGGTCCGGCGGCCCGCGGTGCGGCGGTGGGCGCAGGCCTGGCGACCGCGTTGGCGCTACCCCCGCTGCCGCTCGCCATGGTCGCCCGCAGACGGGCGATCGCCGTCGGCCTGGCGACCCAGTCGTGGCGCGGCTGGGCCGCTGACCTCGTCAAGGCGACGGGGATCCAGACCGCGTTCGCGGCGGCCGGCGGGGCCGCCGTGGTCGGGGCGACGCGCCGCTACCCACGCATCTGGTGGGCACCGGCGAGCGGCGCCTCGGTGCTGTTCGGGACCGTGCTCGCGGCGCTGGCTCCAGTGATCCTCGACCCGGTGTTCAATGACTTCACGCCGCTGCCCGAGGGCGAGACGCGCTCAGATGTGCTCGAGCTCGCGCGGGCGGCGCAGGTGAAGGTCGGTCAGGTCTACTCGGTCGACGCGAGTCGCCGCACCACAGCCGCTAACGCGTACGTGACCGGCCTTGGCCCAACCAAGCGGGTCGTCCTGTTCGACACTCTGCTCGACCGCTACAGCCGGGACGAAGTTCGCGTCGTCGTCGCCCACGAGCTCGCGCACGTACGCCACCGCGACGTGCCACGGAACGTGCTCTATACGACGATCGTGGCCCCGGCCGCAGCGCTCGCGATCCAGCGGCTGAGCTGGGCCCTCTCGCCGGAGCGCGGCACGGCCGCCGCGATTCCGGCGCTGGCGCTGTCAGCGGCGCTCGTGAGCGCGCCGCTGGGACTGGTCGGGAACCGTCTCTCGCGGGCGATCGAGCGTCGCGCCGACGACTACTCGCTGGAGCTATCGCGGACGCCCGAGGCGTTCGTCTCGTTTGAGCGCACGATCGCGCTCCAGAACGTCGCCGACCTCGATCCGCCGCGGTTCGTCCGCTCGGTGCTGGCGACGCACCCTTCGACGCTTGAGCGGATCGGGGCGGCCGTGGCGTGGCAACGCGCCCACGAGCCGGCAGCGGCCGGGCCTACCCCTCCGCCTCGTCCTCCTCCTCTTCCTCCTGGGGACGGCCACCCCACTCAGGGAGATTCTTGATCCCCTCGCGGGTCTGCCACTTGGAGTAGTTGTCCTGCATCGCGTCGATCAGCTCGCGCATGAACTTGGCGGAGAGGTTGATTCGGGACACGACGACGCCGGGGATCTCATCGTCCTCGACCTCGTGATCGACCCGCGCGAACGTGATCGTGAACTCGTAGTCCGAGTGGCTGACGTTGGCGAAGTTGGCATATACGCCGGCCATGATGTCCGGCGAGAAGTGAATGTTTATGTGCCGCTCGGGCGTGTTGGGATCGTCCATCTCCACTTAGTATCCCATCGTGCGGATCCTGATCGTCGCCGTGGGCCGATTACGGCCGCCGTTTGCGGACGACGTCCAGCATTACCAGAAGCTGCTGGCACGCCACGCGCGACTCGAGTTGATCGAACTGCGTGAAGAAGAGCAGGTCGCACGGCGCCTCCCGGAGCGGGGATTCGTCTCGCTCCTGCACCGCGAGGGTGACCAGCTCGACTCGATCGCATTCAGCCGCTTTCTGGAGCAACGCCGTCAGAGCGGCCGCGATCTGTGCTTCGTCGTCGGCGGGCCATACGGGCTCGATCTCCAAGACGTCGACCATCGGATATCGCTGGGAAAGCTGACCCTGCCCCACCAGCTGGCGCGCGTCGTGCTGCTCGAGCAGCTCTACCGGGGCCACAAGATCCTCGCCGGCGAGCCGTACCACTACTGAACGATGGCCGACCGAGCGGACGTTCAGGCCAACAGGCGCGCCCTGGAGCAGCGGGCCCGGTCGCGCCGCGAGCTGCGAATGTTCATGCGCCGGCTGGGGATCCTGCTGACGGCGCTGGTCGTGCTGATCGTGGCGGGCACGATCGCGTTCATGATCACCGAGGGGACCTCTGTCGGATACGGATTCGTGTGGACGCTCGACACGGTGACGACGCTCGGCGCGATCAGGAATCCCAGCGACACCGCAGGCGAGGTGGTGGTCGTCGGTCTCGAGCTGCTTGGCATAGGTACGCTCTTCTACGGCCTGGTGACGGTGGCGGAGTTCTTCGTATCGGGTCAGCTCAGCGGCCTGCTCGAGGAGCGGCGGATCGAAAAGATGATCGACTCCTATTCAGACCACTACATCATCTGCGGTTACGGCCGGGTCGGCCGGCAGGTAGTGCGTGACCTGCAGGCCGCCGGGGCGATTTACATCGTGATCGACTCGAGCCCCGACAACCACGACCGGGCTCGGCTGGAGGGAGTCCCGTATATCGCGAGCGACGCCGCCGACGACGAGTCGCTGCTGCAAGCGGGGATCGAGCGGGCACGGGCGGTGATCGCGTGCGTCGACTCCGACGCGGAGAACATCTTCATCGCGCTGACGGCGAGGGAGCTGCGGTCCGACATCCTGATCGTCGCCCGCGCCGCGCGCTCGGAGTCCGAGAAGAAGCTGCTGCGTGCGGGCGCCGACCGCGTGATCTCTCCGTATAAGACCTCCGGCTCGGAGATGGCGCGGTTCGCGTTGCATCCCCAGGTCGCCGGCGCGTTCGCGGTGGCCGACTACCGGATGGAGGAGATCGAGGTGTCGCCCTCATGCACCGGCGTGGGCCGGACAGTCGACGAGATCCGCGGGCAGTCGGTGATAGTCGCACTGCGGCGCTCCGACGGCCGGATCGAGCCACAGCCCGCGCCCGACAGCGTGATCGACGCCGGGGACATGCTGGTCGCACTCGGGACTCCGGAGGCGCTCGACCGGCTCGAGGGGCTGTTCCAGCCGGCGGGCGTCGCAAGCGCGTGAGCGATCCGGTCCTGGAGCTGACAGCGGCAGTGCGCGCGGCTGCCACCGCTGTCCGGGGCGGTGCCGGCGAGCCTTCGGCACAGCTGCGCGTGGAGCGGCCGAAGCGTCCGGATCAGGGCGACTATTCGACCAACGCGGCGATGCTGCTCGCGCCGGTGCTGAAGGCCGCCCCGCGGGAGATCGCGGAGCGGCTCGCCGGGTCACTGGCCGAGGTCCTCGGCGACGACCTGGCGCGGACCGAGGTCGCCGGCCCCGGGTTCCTGAACCTGTTCCTGTCCGACGCGTGGCACCGCCGCGCGCTCGCGAG
The DNA here is from genome assembly GCA_963769695.1 of uncultured Solirubrobacterales bacterium. Lineage (GTDB taxonomy): Bacteria > Actinomycetota > Thermoleophilia > Solirubrobacterales > Solirubrobacteraceae > Palsa-465. Next base: position 1,088,809 of record CAVYMX010000009.1, read on the forward strand.
CATCCTCTCCGCCGGGGATCGATTTGGCGCCGGCGGGGCCGCGTCACCCGAGCGGATCCTGATCGAGTTCGTGTCCGCGAACCCGACCGGACCGCTGGTTGCGGCCAGTGGGCGGCACGCGGCGTACGGCGACGCGCTGGCGAGGATCCTGGAGCACTACGGCCACTCCGTTGACCGCGAGTACTACTTCAACGACGCCGGGTCGCAGATCAGGCTGCTGGGCGAGTCGGTCCAGGCACGGGCCCGGGGGGAGGCGGTGCCGGAGGGTGGCTACCAGGGCGAATACGTGCTCGAGCTCGCGCAGGCGATCCCCGGGGCGGCGGATGGGGATGTGATGGAGATAGCCTCCCGTGCCGTGGGGCTGCTGCTGGCGCGGATCAAGGCCACGCTCGAACGCTACGGCGTTCGCTACGACACGTTCTTCAGCGAGCGGACGCTGCATTCGGGGTCACCGAGCGAGGTCGAGCGGGCGCTGGCGCAGCTGGAACGGGCCGGCCACATCTACCGCTCCGAAGGCGCGGTCTGGTTGCGGACGACGACGTTCGGCGACGACAAGGACCGCGTCGTGATCCGGTCGGGCGGCGAGCCGACATATCTCGCGGCGGACGTCGCCTACATGCAGAACAAGCGCGAGCGGGGATTCGACCGCCAGCTGCTGCCGGTCGGGGCTGATCACCATGCCTACGCGCGGGAACTGAAAGCCGCGATGACCGCGCTCGGCGGAGACCCGGACACGATCGAGGTGCCGATCATCCAGTTCGTCCATCTGGTGGAGGGCGGCGAGCGCGCGGCGATGTCGAAGCGGCGAGGGGATTTTGTGACCCTCGACGACCTGCTCGACGAGATCGGTGTCGACGCCACGCGGTTCTTCATGCTCCAGCGCTCCCACGATCGAACGCTCGACCTCGATCTCGACCTCGCCAAAGAGCAGTCGAGCGAGAATCCGGTCTTCTATGTCCAGTACGCGCACGCGCGAATCGCCTCGATGCTGCGCCGGGTGGGGCCTGAGCGGATCGAGGCGGTCCTCGCGCCGGGGGCGGACTGGGGGAAGGGCCCCCTCCATACCGCCGAGCGCAACCTGGTCAAGCGACTCGCGGCATTTCCCGACGAGATCGCCGAGGCCGCGTGGCGGCGGATCCCGCACCGGATCGCGTCATACGCGTTGGAGCTCGCTCAGGACTTCACCGCCTTCTACCGCGATTGCCGGGTCGTGGGAGCGACGCCGGAGAGCACCGAGTCGCTGCGGATCGCGCTGTCGCTGGCGACGCAGCGGGTGATCGCGTTGTCGCTGGGGCTGCTGGGCGTCAGCGCGCCGGAGTCGATGTAGCCGCTCGGTGGGCGGGGCGCGCTGGTGCGGCGGCCGGTCCGGCCCCGCGGTGCGGTGGCGCTCAGCGCTCGTGGGCGGCGAGGTCCTGCTCGAGCCGGCTCGCGTCGCCGGGACTGAGCCCCGGGGCCGCCGACGGCGGGGTCGTGTGGGCCTCACGAGCCCGCCGACGCCACTTCGGCAGGGTGAGGGCCAGCGCGAGGATGCCGGCGAGCAGGACCGCCGGCGGCAGGATGTAGACCGCGAGGTTGATGCCGTGCGCGGGCGGGTGCCCGAGCACGGCGGGTCCGTACTGGCCGACGAGCGCCTGCTCGATCTGGGCCTTTGTCTCACCCTGGGCGATCAGCCCGGCGATGTAGCTTCGCTCGGCGTTGGCTTGGGGTGATTGCGAGACCTCGAGCGGCTCGTGGCAGGCGACGCACATCACGTCGCCCTCGATGTCGGTGAGCGACGCCCTCGGCGAGGCCGCGAGCGCGCTTGCGGACGCCACCCCCGCGGCCAGGGCGAGCACCAGCGCGGCGATCAATGCGGCCGGCTTCATGCTGATCGCAGCCGTTCTCCCAGCAGCGAGCCCAGCTTCTGATCGAGCCACCGGCTGTCCAGCTGATAGCGGCGCAACGCCGCGACCCGTCCGTCAGGGTCGATCACGAACGTCTCCGGAACCCCGGTCGTCCCGAACGCCCGCACGAAGCTCCCGTTGACGTCGCGAACCACCGGATATGTGATGTGCTCGGTCCGTACGAACTGCTCGGAGTCACTGGAATTGTCGAGATAGGTGACGCCCAAGATCGTCGCGTTCCGTCCAGCGACAGCCCGCTCAGCCTGCTCGAGCACCGGCGCCTCGGCCTTGCACGGGTCGCACCAGGAGGCGAAGATGTTCACGACCACAACCTTGCCCCGGAAGTCCGACAGGGTCTCGGTCCGGTTAGACCCGAGCACGGGCATCGCGAGATTCGCGGCCGGCGCGGGCGGTCGCGCGCCCCGGGCGACGGCAGCGTCGATTGACGTGTCGGTTCCCTGGCTCGCGACTCCGAACACCAGCAACGCCAGGAGCGCCACGGCGACGCCGGCGATCAGTCCGGGTAGCAAGAAGCGACGCATCGCTCGCCCTAGGGTAATACGAGCGCCCTGCGGGCGACTCGGCACGCGCTCCGAGGCGGCGTAGAATTGCGCCAGCGCGGGACTAATTCCGTGCTGCCCTCGCCTCGGAGAACGCTAACTTGGCTGGAGGAGGGACGGGCGTGAACACGGTCACGGAAACCGCGGCCCCATCCGGAACGGCCGAGGCATCGATCGGCCGCGACGACGAGCAGAGCCGCGCCCGCTACCCAGATAGGGAGGGCTTCGTGGAGCGGGGCGGCCAGCGATTGTTCTACGAGGTCTACGGCGAGGCCGAGGAGACCGTTTTCCTGATCCCGACCTGGTCACTGGTCCATTCCCGCCACTGGAAGATGCAGATTCCCTACTTCGCCCGTCATTTCCGAGTGCTCACGATGGATGGCCTGGGGAACGGCCGCTCGGATCGCTGCCGGCACTCGGAGCGCTATGAACCCGCCGAGTTCGCCCGCGACTTCCTGGCGGTGATGGACGAGACCGGCACCGAGCGCGCTGTGATGGTCAGTCTGTCGCGTGGGGCGCAGTACCTGCTTGAGCTTTCACGGCTCGCTCCGAAGCGGGTCGCGGGGGCGGCGTTCATCGCCCCGATGTTCCCGTACACCCCCTCGCAGTGGTCATTGCTCCTGCATCCGCGGTTCGCGCCGTTGTTCGGGAAACCGGCGCCGGTCTACCGCTGGTGGGGGCGGATGAACGCGATTCACTGGATGCGGGATTTCCCGGGATTTGCCGAGTGGTTCATCTCGAGATGCCTGCCCGAGCCGCACTCGACCAAGGCCATCGAGGACGGGGTTGGATGGGCGCTGGAGACGGACCCCGAGACGCTGATCGCGACAGCGCGTGGTCAGTGGCTGCGCGATGACTGCTCCCACACAACAGGTAACTTGGGTCATCGGGGCCTGTCGGGGTGGGGATCGTGTGTCGGATTGTGATGCCGTCGTCGCCGATGAGCACTTCTCGGACGACGAGTTGAACGATGCGTTGGCGTTCCTCGACGGTCAGGTTCTGGGCGTTCTCGGCGAGGCGTGCGAGGAACCCTTCGAGGTTCTCGGCGAGCTGGAGGTAGGTCTCGGCGTCGTGCAGTTCGGCGTCGAGCGCGGCGAGTTGGGCGGTGATCGTGGTCTCGCGTTTGCGCAGCGCCGGCATCCGGGCGCGGAGCTCGTCGAGTGTGATGAGCTGTTCTTGGTAGGCCTCGATCAGGCGGGTGCTGCCGGCCTTCACGCGCGCGAGTTCGCGCTCCAGGCCGTCGCGGCGGTGAGCGGCGGGGCTTTCGGTCCGCAGCGCGGTCAGGCGCCGCTCGATCTCGGCTCTGACCAGCGCGGGGTCAGACAGCAGCTGCTCGACTTCGCCCCACACGAGCGCGTCGAGCTCGTCGGCGCGGATTGGCCGGTTCGAGCACACGCGCCCGCCGACGAAGCGATAGTTGTCCGAGCCGATGCAGCGGTAGTAGTAGATCCGGCGCTTGGTGGTGCGCGCCGATGTGCGCCAGCACGCGTAGCCGCAGTCGCGGCAGACGAGGATGCCCTTCAGCAGCGCGGGCTCTCTGCTATTGCGCTTGGCGTAGTGCTTGTTCTCCTGCAGGCGCGCCTGAGCGAGCTCGAAGGTCTCCTCGGTGATCAGCGCCGGGACGGGGATGCTGGTCCACTGCTCGGGCGCGACGTCGCGTCTGGTCTCGCGGCGGCCGTGGCGCTCACCGCGGCCGCGGACCGGACGGGTGGGCTTCGCGCGCTGGCCGGTGGTCTGCGTCTTGCCGAACGCTGCCTGTCCGTGGTAGGCGGGGTTGCGCAGCATCGCCCACACCGTCGAGCGATCCCACACCTGCTTGCCGGTGCGTGTCAGAACGCCATTCGCCGACAGCGCTCGGGCGATGTCAGCGATCGACTCGCCACGCTCGGTGTAGCGATCGAAGACCTCGCGGACGATCTCCGCCTGGCCCTCGTCGATCTCGTAGAAGGCATCCATATGCTGGGACTTTCTGACATACCGGTAACCGTATGGCGCGCCGGACAGCACAGCCTGCGAGCCGCCGCGAGCACGGTGCGCCTTCCCGCGGCGGGAGCGCTCACGGATCTGCGCGCGCTCGTACTCGGCGATCATCCCCTGGAACTGGCGCAGCAGCTCATCCTCCGGGGTGCCGCTGCGCTCGGGTTCCTTGGCGAATACGACCTCCACGCCCACGCGAGCGAACTCTTCCAACAGCAGCACCTGGTAGGCGTAGCGGCGCGCGAGCCGATCGGGCGCATGGCACAGGAGAATCTCGAACGCTCCCTCAGCCGCACGGTCGCGCAACCGCTCCAGCGCCGGGCGCTGCAGCGTCGCACCCGAGAACCCCTCGTCCTCGAACACCAAGTCCTCAGGGACGAGCAGCCCGCGCGCCGCGGCGAGCTCACGCAGCCCGACGGTCTGACTTCCGATCGTCTGGTCTTGGCGCTGGCGCTCGGAGGACACCCGCGCGTAGATCGCCGTCACCCGGCCCGCCCGCTCCAGCGTCTGCTCCTGCGAGACCACGCTGCTCATCGTCCCTCCGTTCGTTGCCTGTCACACGGCGCCGCTCGGGCGCCAAGATCGCGTACGCCTGCGCCAGCCGTGCGAGCGCGAGCCGGTCACCGACAAACTCGATCTCAACGCGCTTTGCCACGGTGTCGCTCGCGGGACTGATCGAGATACGCGCGGATCGCCTCCGCCGTCGCAGCACTCAGCGTCTGACCGCTCGAACCAGCCCGGTCGCGCAGACCAGCGATCAACGACGGCGCCAGGCGGACCGTGAACATCGCGGTTCGCTCGGGCACGACCACGCCCTCGGGCCGTTCCAACGCCGCGTTCACATACCGACGCGCTTGGCGCTCCGACAAGCCGTGCTCGGCCTGCAGCGCGCGCACCGCGTCCGCCGGCGAACGGTCGACCAGCAACTCGACCGCGCGATTCACCCGAACCGCGTACTCGTCGGCATACGCTCGGCGGCTGGCCATCAGCCACTTGAATACCACGCCTCACGACCGACTCCTCCTCACCGGCCGCGACATCAACCGCTCGAACTCGAAGTTCGCACTTGCGTGGGAGCAGTCATCGCCCCACCCTGCGGCGACTGGCGCAGAACCTGGACTCCCCCGTGCTCGTGATCCACGGCGATCGCGACCGGATCACGCCACTGCGCGACGGCCGGGCGCTGGCCCGTCTGGCCGGAGGGGATGTGGAGGTGGTCAAGGGCGCCGGCCATTTTCCGCACGCCCGCAGGCCAGTCCAGGTCAACCTGGCGCTGCGTGATTTCTCAGAGGAGGCACTCGGGCAGCCGCGGAGCCAGCGAGATGCCACCGTCTACCGACCCGACGGCCGCCCGCGGGCTCTGTACATCTCCTCACCGATCGGACTGGGCCACGCGCAGCGCGACGTGGCGATCGCCCGCGAGCTGCGCCACCTGCATCCCGAGCTTCAGATCGATTGGCTCGCCCAGGACCCGGTGACCCGTCTGCTTGAAGCCGAGGGCGAGCGCATCCATCCAGCCAGCGAACATCTGGCCAACGAGTCCCGCCACATCGAGTCGGAGTCAGCCGAGCACGATCTGCACTGCTTCCAGGCACTGCGGAGGATGGACGAGATCCTCGCTGCCAACTTCATGGTCTTCCACGACGTCGTTCGCGACCAGCGCTACGACCTGTGGATCGGAGACGAAGCGTGGGAGCTCGACTACTACCTACACGAGAACCCGAGAGAGAAACGCGTGCCGTTCGTGTGGCTCACGGACTTTGTCGGCTTCTTGCCCATGGCTGACGGTGATCAGCGTGAGCGGCTCCTGACCGCCGACTACAACGCGGACATGGTTGACCACATCGCCAACCACCCCGAGGTCCGTGACCAGGCGCTATTCGTGGGCAACCCAGACGACATCGTCCCGGAGCGGCTCGGCCCGCAGCTGCCCATGATCCGCGACTGGACCGAGCGTAACTTCGACTTCACCGGCTACGTGACCGGGTTCGACCCCGCAGACCTCGGCGACCGCACCAAGTTGCGTGCCGCACTCGGCTTCGGCGACGACGAGCAGGTCTGCGTCGTCACCGTCGGTGGCTCAGGCGTGGGTGCAGACCTGCTGCGCCGGGTCATCGCCGCCTTCCCGGAGGCCAAGGAGCGCATCCCGGAGCTACGGATGATCGTCGTGGCCGGGCCGCGGATCGAGCCCGAGTCGCTCCCCTCCCATGAGGGCCTCGAGGTGGTGGCCTACGTCCACAGCCTCTATCGGCACCTGGCTGCCTGCGACCTGGCCGTCGTCCAGGGCGGGCTGACCACCGCAATGGAGCTGACCGCGAACAAGCGGCCCTTCCTCTATTTCCCGCTGCGCCACCACTTCGAGCAGAACTTCCACGTCCGCCACCGGCTCGAAAGCTATGGAGCCGGCCGCCGCTTGGACTTCGACGACTCCTCGCCAGAGCGGATCGCGACCGCGATCGCCGAGGAGATCGGCCGAGAGGTGACCTACCGCGATGTGGAGACAGATGGCGCCGCGAGGGCAGCTCGGCGCATCGCGGAACTGCTCTAGCCGTTCAAAGCTGCTCTTTCCGCTCGGCTGGAGAGTGTCAAATGCGCCTCGCTCCTTGCGAGACCCCGGTGACCCGAGCACTGCTCGCTCCGAGCGAGGCGATCGATCAAGGTGCCCCTCTCGCCGCGGGTGCTCTGGGCGATCGACGCACTCCCCGCAAGGCTTGACACACCGCTGGTGTTCCCAGCGCCCGAGCGAGGGGCGTACGCACACCGGCGAGGATCTACGACCTCCGCTCGACGTTCGCCTCGAACGCTCTTGCGGCAGGATCGCCGTACTCGAGCTCGCACGGGTCATGGGCTCGTCTGGCTTGATTCGAGCCCGAGCAGGATCGAGTCTCAGAGCCGGCCAGGACCGAGGTCGAGTAGCCGTTTGGGCCGCTCTCGGGCCACGCCGGCGTCGGCTCGCCCTTAGAATCGCCCGCAACGCGGACGTAGCTCAGTTGGTAGAGCGTCGGCTTCCCAAGCCGAAGGTCGCGGGTTCGAGACCCGTCGTCCGCTTTGAAGGGGGTGTTTGCTCGAGTCGGGCCAGGGTCTCCTGCACGTCGCCCCGCGTCGTGACTTCGAACAGCTCGGGCACCAGCGGCAGCTCCTGTCCGAGCCGCGCTCTCGCGCGGTCCGCGATGCCCAGCCAGGCCATGACTCGACCGGTCCGCACCTCAGCGCCTCACGAACCGCCCGAACTTGCCTTCGCTGCCGTATCGACTCCGCCGTGGCACTACTCGAACACGCCGTGGAACAGGTCGTCGAGCAGCGGGTTAGTGAACATGCGGAGCTCGCTCGCCGTGTAGCCACCTTGCTTGGCTATCGCGCGCAGACTGGCACGAAACCTCGGGATGCTGTCGGCATACGCGTGGTCGCGCAGGTAGCCGATTGCGGGCCGCTGGTGCAGGGTGATCCCCTGCCATTCCTTGGCCCAGTGCGGGCGGACGTTGAGCTGCTGCCCGAAGGGATCCTGGTAGGACGTCCACAGGTTCGCGATGTCCTGCTTGAACCTCGTCCACTGCCGATGGGGCGTTGTCTCGTTGGTGAGGATCTCGATCGCGCATGTGCCGAGGCTGTTGCCGTGCTGCGGCGCCATCGTTATGTCAGAGCCGCCCACGATCCGCATCTCGAGTGCCACCCGTAGAGGCGCGTCGGCTCGCTCGCAGACGTTGCGGATGACGTCCCACCACGCCCGCTGACAGATCGACCAGTCCCCGCGGGTGTGATCGTCGGCACGCGGCGGGATGGGGATCTCGAACTCCATGTCGCGCACGCGGAGGTTTTGGATCCCGCGCCGGAAGTGCAGCGCGTCGCTAACGGGAGTGACGATGGAGACGTCGCTGGGCATGCCGGCCATCGCGAGCGCGCCGAACAGCTCGGCTTGCCTGCGGCCGGGCAGCCGCCGGAACGTCGTGTTGATCTGCAGGCCGATCAGGTACGTCTCCGTCTCCTCGGCGTGCGTCAGCTGTTCGCTGGGGTACGGCTGTGCGTCCGCGCGCGCACCGTCGTTGCGCCAACAGTTCACCCACGCGCGTTGCTGGTAGGGAAACCAAAACCACTCGGTGTAGTAATCCTCTTCGCACTGCGCGACGAAGCGGCTCTTGGCGTCGTCGAGGTCAGCCCGCGAGATGTTGCGCATGTCGACGGCGGCTGGCACCCGAAATCCGGCCGGCGGCGGGACCGCGAGCGCGAGCGGCGGAGACTTGGGCAGGAGCGTCGCATACGACATCTTGTCGAGCTTCAGAGTCAGCGAGGTGACGATGCCGAGGAGCCCGAAGCAGCCCGCGGCCGCCTTGAGCAGCTCAGGATCCGACACCGTTTGCAGCTGCCCGCGGGCGTTGACGAACTCCACCTCCGCCACCAGGTCGCTCAGCGTCTTGTGCCGCAGGCCGGCGCCGTGGCAGATCTGGGCGTTGCTGCCGCCCCAGGTGATCTCGACCATGATGACGTTCAGCGGAATCGTCCACGCCGAGGCGCCTCCGCGTTCGTCCAGGCACCACCGGCGAAACTGTTCATTGGTCGTGGCAGCGCCAATGCGGCACAAAGCCTTCGTGACGCCGCCGTCGTGGACTGTTCCGACGACCTCGATCCCCTGCAGCTCGTTCCGCGGATCGATCGGCGGCTCTGACCCGGGAAGGTTCTCGACGACACCGGCCAGCAGCATCGAGATGAGCACCTCCCCGTCGGCGGAGAAGACATCCGACCAACTGTGGCGATAGCCCGCGGCTCGCACAGTCTTGTTGTTCGCGCGCGCCCATCGCACGATCTCGCGGACGCCATGCTTGCTACGCGGCGTGAACGTCACCGCCGGCGTGTTGCGGACCGTCCGACCCCAGTTCCGAAACTCCGCTCGATCGACGTACTGCACCGCGCTCCCGTCGGCCTCGCGCAGCTGCGGGTGCTCCATCCCGCGCGGTCGCACGCGGTCGGGTCTGGAGGCAGCTTGCGAGACTGGGACATTGGATTCGAGCAAGCCGGCTGCAGCGAGTCCGACGAGCGTGCGCCGAGTGAGCGTCAGCCCGCCGGGGTGGGGGGGCGCCGGGCGGTCGGCGAAGGTTCGAAGTTCAGGGTCGGCGCGGATGAGGAGGCGGAGGTTCTCGCCCGCGATCAGGCGCCGGCCGTCCGGTGAGCCGACCAGCTCGCGCCCCCGCGCAGCGAAAACGCGCGCCAAGCCACGCGCACGGACATCCTCAGCGAGTTCCTCAAGATCCACGATCGCACGCCCCGTAGTCGCCCCGGATGTCGCGTTCGATCGAGTGGTAGTGGACGATCTCGCCGACGAGGCGCCCGAGATCGGTGAACGAGATCTCGATCCAGACCCGCGGTCCCTGGATCCGCACGTAGGCCTCGGGCGTGGTGGAGTTGGTCGACCCCGACCAGGCAAGCTTGGTCTGCGAGTACTGCTACTCGTACGTCGCCATGAGCCGATTCGCCTGGTCCCGTGGCATGACGCTGACGTAGGACCGGATGGCGCGCGTGACGAGCTTCCGCTGTGCCCGGTTTAGCGTGCTCACCGTGATTCCCTGCTTGGGTGGGAACTGCCCGTCCCTCCCCGCACCCACCAGCACGTCGTGGAAGCGCGAGCTCAGTAGAGCCCTCGCGCGCTGCGACGCGCCCAGTGACCGAACGGCACCGAACATCGCGGCAACCTGATCGGCCATAGGCTGGTAGGTGTGACCGTGCAGCTTGAACGCCGCGGGTGGGTTGACGCCAATGAAGTACGGTGTGTTGGAGACGCTCGCGCCACTGAACGTCATATTCACGGTGTAGTGGTGCCCGGTGAACTGGACCATCCACTTCCTCGACCGTGACGGCTTGCCGAAAAGCGCGATGTAGTAGCGCCCTTCGCCGTAGTCGAACTTCGACGCCGGGCTGGTTCCGCCACGGTACTCGAGCCTGAGGTACGTGTCGGCTTTCCGAACGCCGACCTCGTCGGCATAACCTTGCGGGCTCATGATGGTGTGCAAGAGCGCCCAAAGCCTCGCCTGCTGAGCGCCGCTGAGATCACTCACCGCCACGCCGTTGCGTGGTAGCAGGTTCGTCGGCACGCTCGACCAGCCGCTCTTCTTCGCCGAATTGAACGAGTACTGCAGTGCCGCACGCTGAGCCGAGCTGAGCGACGCCTCGAACGCCGTCGCGGCGGACACGGCCCTGGCCGTCAACGAGTCCCGTGGGGCAACCCTCGCGACGGCGGCGCACTTCGAGTCCGGTGGGGCAACCCTCGCCGCAGCGCTGCTCTTAGGCGTCGAAACGTTCCCCGCCCCCGCCGTGGCGGCCGCGAACGCTCCGAACCCACCTGCGGCGACCATTGCGACGGACAGCACGGGAGCCGCGAACCTCTTCAACATGTTGCCCTCTATTCATGTCTCGCAGCTTGTTCTCGGACGCAAGTGTAGGCTCGCGTCGTGTCCGGTAAGGCGCATTCGGTCAAGCGCCATCTTCGCGTTGATGCCGAAGGCTATGACCTTCAGATCCGGCGGTTCATTCCGCACTACGACGAGATGATCGCGACGGGTGTCGAGGTGCTCGCAGCGCTCGCTCCGGCCGACGCTCACGTCCTCGATCTGGGCGGCGGCACAGGTGCGCTCTCCTCGGCGGTGCTGCACGGGCTGCCGGGCGCGCGGGTCACGGTGCTCGACGTCGATCCGGACATGCTCGCCGAGGCCCGCCGTCGGCTGGCGGACTTTGGGGATCGGGTCTCGTTTGAGCAAGGTAGTTTTCTGGGTCCGCTGCCGGCGGCGGACGCGGTTGTCGCTTCCTTGGCGCTTCACCATGTCCATGATCTCGAGACCAAGACCGCGCTGTATCGGGCGATACACGACGCGCTATCGCCGCGCGGGGTGTTGTTGAACCTCGACGCCGCAGTGACCGAGGGTGCGCGACTCAACGGACTGGTGTTTGATCGGATGGCGGAGCGGATGGGCGATCACGGGATCAGTGACACGGAGGCGCGCGGGCATTTCGCGTCGTGGGCCGAGGAGGACCGCTACTTCCCGTTGGACGCCGAGCTTGGTGCGCTGCGCGCGGCGGGGTTCGACGAGGTCGAATGCTTCTGGCGGCGCGGGCTGAGCGCCGTCACCTGCGCCTTGCGCGCCACTTGACGCGCGCACGAGCTACCGGATGCAGCGGCGTTGCCGGCGTCGCTATCGGCGAACGGCCGCAACGGAGAACCTGACGAACGCGATCCCAGATCCGCCGGCCACGACCTCAGCCTGACATTCGTACTCGCGCGGTGTCGGCACGACATCCACAAACGAACACGCCACTTCGGTTGGCCGTTCCTTCGAGACACGCGCCTGGAACAGGATCTTGTCGTGGTTCTGGAGCAGGTAGACGATTTGGATCTGCGTGTCACCTCTACGTCTGAAGCTTTGAGGGTGGGGAGTGGGTCCCCTCACGGGAGCGCATTTATCGGCGGGCTGTGTCTGAAGGGGTGGGGTTAGCGCCAGCCGAGCGCCGGCGCGACGTGGGTGAGGATGTTCTCGATCACGTGAGCGTTGTATTCGACGCCGAGCTGGTTGGGCACGGTCAGCAGCAGCGTGTCCGCCGCCTGGATCGCCTCGTCGGTGCGGAGCTGCTCAACGAGCACCTCGGGTTCGGCCGCGTATGAGCGCCCGAAGATCGCGCGCGTGTTCTCGTCGATCATGCCGATCTGGTCTTGGGAGTCGCGGTTGCCGGCGAAGTAGGCGCGGTCGGTGTCGGTGGTGAGCGCGAAGATGCTGCGGCTGACCGATACCCGCGGCTGGCGGTCATGCCCGGCCTCGTTCCACGCCTCGCGGTAGGCCTCGATCTGCTTGCGCTGCTGGACGTGCAGCGGTTCGCCGGTTTCGTCGTCCTTCAACGTCGAGCTTTGCAGGTTGAGCCCGAGCCGGGCCGCCCAGACACTGGTCGCGTTTGATCCCGACCCCCACCAGATCCGCTCTCGCAAACCCGCCGAGTGCGGCTCGATCCGCAACAGGCCCGGCGGATTGGCGAACATCGGCCGCGGGTTCGGCTGCGCGAACCCCTTGCCTTCCAGAACCTCCAGCGCGACCTCGGCGTGCTTGCGCGCCATCTCGGCATCGCTGTCGCCGTCGACCGGCGCGTAGCCGAAGTACCGCCAGCCATCGATCACCTGCTCGGGCGACCCCCGGCTGATCCCCAGCTGAAGCCGGCCACCGGCGATCAGATCAGCCGCCCCGGCGTCCTCCGCGAAGTACAGCGGGTTCTCGTAGCGCATATCGATCACGGCGGTACCGATCTCGATCCGCGAAGTCCTCGCGCCGATCGCCGCCAGCAACGGGAACGGCGAGGCGAGCTGACGCGCGAAATGGTGGACTCGAAAGTACGCGCCGTCGGCGCCCAGTTCCTCCGCCACGACCGCGAGCTCGATCGACTGCTGCAGCGCATCCGCGCCCGAGCGCGTCCGCGAGTGCGGGCTGGCGCTCCAATGACCGAAGGACAGGAAACCGATCTTCTTCATGCGTCGTTGAACCAGCCGGAACGACAGGCAAGCCAGCAGGTCCTCACCGCGCCAGGCTAGCGACGCGCACGAATGGCGAGCCGCTGATGGCGATCAGCCAGGTGTTGTCCGGGGGTGGGCCTAGGTTGCGGGGATTGGGACTCGAGCTTCTTGGCAGAACGGGGTGTGAGCCGGCCGTCTTGATCAATGGGGGTCCTCAGATCAGGCGATGATCGTTGTGCGCTCAATCGTTGGCGTGCTTGCGGTGGTCGGTGTCGGCGCGGTCCTGGCTTCGGTGCTGCGCACAGTGGTCCTTCCGCGTCCGGTTCCTGCCCGCCTGGCGCGACTCGCGTTTTCCGCCGTGCGGGCGCTGCTGCGCCTGCGCCTGCGCCTAACGGGCCGCTCGGACTACCGCACCCGAGATCGTGTGTTCGCTATGCAAGCGCCGCTAGGGCTGTTCGGCCAACTATTGCTCTGGGGACTGCTGATCTTCGTCTGCTTCGCGGCGCTGTTCTGGTCTGTTACCGCCTCGAGGATCAGTGGCGCTAGCGTCGCCACCGCGCTCGAGCAATCCGGCTCCTCGATGCTCACCCTTGGGTTTGCCACACCGCACGGGCTGGGACGACAGTTCGTGGCGTTCACCGCTGCAGGCGTCGGCCTGACGCTCCTGGCCCTGGTGATCACCTACCTCCCCAGCTTGTATGGCGCGTTCGCCCGACGCGAAGCGCGGGTCACCAAGCTGGTCGTCCGAACCGGCGCCCCGCCGTCGGGTCCCGCGCTGCTCTCCCGTACCTGGCAACTCGATCGCTTCGATCTGCTCGAGGAGGTCTGGGATGGGTGGGAGGACTGGTTCATCGACATCGGCGAATCACAAACCACCTTCCCGCAACTGGGGTTCTTTCGTTCACCCCGCCCTCAGAACCACTGGGTGCTAGCCGCAGAAGCGGTGCTTGACGGCGCCGCGCTGTTCATGACCGCCTGCGACGTGCCCCGACAATCCCGCGCCGAGCTCTGCCTGCGCGCCGGAGTGCACGCCCTGATCTCGATCGCCGACTTCCAGGGCATCCCGCATCACCCGCCAGAACCGGACGCAGAGATCACACTCTCAGAGGAGAGCTTCAACACAGCATGCGGCGACCTTCAACACCTGGGCGTTCCGGTTCGAAATGATCGCCGTGCGGCCTGGCTTGAATTTCGTTCCTTGCGCGCGCGCTACGAGCCGCTGCTCGCGGTGATTGGACCGATGACCGACGCTCCCCGTAGCGATTGGAGCTCCTGGACTGACACCGCGCCACGCCACAACCCGCCGCTATTCCGACTCAAGCCGCCATAGGACCCTCGAGTCGGATCGAGGCACTCAAGGTCCGGGTTACGGCGAGCTGAGAGCCGAGATGTTTCCCGCGGCGTCGATCGCGCGAATCGCAAAGTACGTGACGCCAGCGGGCGGCGTGGGCAGGACCATCGTCTGACGGGTTCCCGCAGGCGCGGGTCGGGGAACGCCGGGGAGCGACCGGGCGTGCCAGAAGCTCGTCTCGGTGATCGGGGTCGGGGCCATGCGGATGTCGTAGCGCGCGGCGGTACCGATCTGGTAGTCGTTGCCGGGAGCGGTCCACGTGAGCGTGAACCTGGGGCCTCGGCCGCGTCGAAGGTCGAGGATCGCCTCGGGACGGATCGTGTCGAGTCCGTACAGACCTGTGTTGCGATCGTCGTGGCGGTAGTGCGGCCACGTGCCCTGCAGGCGCATCGCGCCGTGCACCTTCCAGACGAACAGATAGCCCTCCCGCGATCCATACGCAAGGCGCATCTGGCCGTCCATCTCGGGGTCGCCGACGACGCCGCTGAACGACGGCCACTGGCCGGTGTATTTGGGAAAGCCCGGCGCCTCGCCGCCGCCCACCGCGAAGGCATGGATCCAGTAGGAATCGTTGGATTCAATCACCTGATTGGTCCCGACATCGCCGACATCGGCCGCCAGCGGGGCGGTGAAGAACGGGAAACCGTCCTGGCGGCGGGGGAAGCCCGCGACTACGGACCCGGTGGTGGGGTTCCAGGCCTCCTCGTAGGTCTGCGGCAGCGCCGCCGGGCCGGGAGAGTTCAGGCCGGCAGTGAGCGACTGGGCGCCCGTGGTGGACTGAAGATACTGCGGCGTGCCCGTGTTGCGCAGATCGCCGAGCGCGCCCTGACCGGTCAGCGCCACGGTCAGCGAGTCGCCCGGGCGGTAGGGCGGAAGCGGTGCGCAGGCGACGCTCGTGCAGGCGCCGCTCATCGTCGCGAACACCGAGCCGTTGCCGTTCAGCACCTCGACCGGGCCGCTGACGGCGCTGGTGAAGATGCGCAGCTTCCCGTCGACGGGCCCGAACACAGGAGCGCTCGTGCCCTCGCCGACGAAGTCGATCGACTGGTCATAGCACCTCGACAAGGTTGGCACGGCGACCGGCCAGTTCGGAAGGTACGGGCCGCCGCGGTGGCGGTTGCCGTCGGGCCAGATCCCGTACAGGAAGGCTTTGCTGCCACCGTTGCACTCGAAGCTCGACACGTAGACCTGGGGTCGCCCGGTGCCCAGCACGTCCGCCACCCCGACCGGGTACATGAGCTTCGAATCGCGGATGTATGTCCGTGGCGTGATGCCGAAGCGGGCGTAGGCGGCCGCTGGCATTTTGACTTGAACGGGCCAGCCCGGCACCGGCCGGCCATTGGGCTGGAACGCATATACGAATCCGTCGTAAGCGGTCATCAGGATGTCGAGCTGACCGGTGCCCTGAAGGTCCGCGAGCACCGGCGAAGACCAGTTGCCGCGCGAGGGCAGGCGTCCGTGTGGCGTTGGCGCCTGCGGTGTGGGCACTGGCAGCGACCAATAGCGCGGATTGGAGTGCTGCGGGAAGCCGCGCAGGCGGTGCCCGTGTGCGTCCCACACGTAGACGTCCGCGTTGGCGCTGGTCGCGACGACGTCCAGGCGCCCGTCGTGGAAGAGGTCGCCGACCGCAATTCCGCTGAGCGGCTCGTGCACGTTGCGCAAGGTTGGATCCCCGTAGGCGCGTGCTCGGTAGTTCTCCGGGTTGAGTGGGTCGATCTGGCGCTCGAGGTCGCTCCACACGGGGAAGCCGGGAACCTCGCGCCCGTCGGGCCGCAGCACCTCGACCTGTCCGTCATCCGTGGCGAACACGAGGTCGAGCTGGTGACGTCCCTCGAGGTCAACGTAGCTTGGGGCGGCAGCGAGCTCGCCTCCGACATCCTTCGGATAGCCGGGCAGCAGGTCGGGGTCGTGGCGCACGCCGATCGTGCGGCGGTCCTCGGCCTTCAGACCGTTGCTGTCGCGGACCCGAAGCCGCAGCGTGACGGTGTACTGCTCGGGACCGTTGGGCGGCAGTGTCGAGGTCGGCACGTGCTCGTAGTAGGACGCTGGAATCTGGCGCAGGTTGAACACACCCAGCAGTCCCGGACCCGATTTCGCGGTGCCCGAGGCGATCGTGTGGAATGCAGTGTCCGACGGGTTCGCTCCCAGCGCCCACTCCAGCGTCCAACTGACCCGACCGCCGGAGCGCCAGCGGCTCCGCGCGAAGACCCCCCGTATTGGCAGCGTGCGCTGGCGCACGGGATCGACATATTGGAACCAATGGGGGTAATCGATCTCGGCGGTCGGCGGAACCCTCCCCGACATGATCAGCCGGGTGGCCGCGCCGACGTCCGGGCGACCGTAGCCGTACTGCGTCGACCAGTTAGTGTGTGTTGCGTTGGTCGCGCTGCCCGGATTGCCGGGCCATTGGTGTGCGACGCGCGGGAACTGCACCTGCGGGATCACCGGGCTGGCGGTGTCCATCAGCACCTGCTTGACCTCGTTCGGGGTCAGCCGATCGGGAATGATGTGGCGGTCTGTGGCGTTGAGCGCGGCGGACTGTGTCATCGCCAGGATCGATGCCATGAACGGTGTGGCGCCCGAGGTCGAGGTCTCCCCAACCGAGAAGACGTTGTGCGTGCCATAGCTCGTGACGTTGCTGCGTGCTCGGAAGGTCTCAGTCCCCGGAGGGCTCTGGTCCTCAGCGAGCGAGTTTCCCGGTATCGCGTGATCGAACAGCATCCCGTCGGTGTGGTCCATCGAGTCGAAGTCGTTGGAGTCCAAAGCGACCAGGACCCCGTGCCGGTTCGCATAGTCGACCGCCTGCTGAGAGAAGCTCGAGTAGCTGTACTCGACCACGACCGAGCTGATCGCGGTTACGCCCAGGTCCGTCGCGTACAGGATCGCTTCCGCCCACTTGTCGGTCCGTCCCACCGCCTCGGCGCCTTGTTTGATCGGAACAATCCGACACTCGCGGCACACGCCCACTCCAGCAAAGCCATTGTTCGCCTCTCCGCCGACGAGCGAAATCAGTCCGGACGAGTGGCTGTAGTCGGGCTCGTCGGTCTGAGGGTCGTTGTTGTTGCGCTCGAAGTTCCAGCCGCTGATGTCGTTCGGGTAGCCGTTGTGATCGTTGTCGTAGTGGTGACCTTTGCGGCAGAACTTGACCAGGTGGTGGACGATGCGGCAGTCGCCAAACACCGCGATCAGATCCTCTGGAGACAGGTACGGGGTCTTGTGCCCGGCTACGTCGACAGCGTCGATGTAGGCATGCTGGCCGTTCGGCACACAGCCCCACGTGACCCCCTCGACGTGCTCGACGAACGGAGCTACACCGGATGGGCAGGGCGGGTTCACGCGCGGATCCCGCGCGTAGTCGCGGATGTCGTAGCGACCGTCACGATTTGCGTCGTAGCCACCGGCCGACCGACCATCGGCGTACTCGGGGTAAGGCAGCTCGCCTGTGTTCAGATCGATGTTGTCGAGGGCGTCCTTGATCCCGTCGTCTCGGTAGTTCACGCCCCCCTCGATGTAGGCGATCAGCACGTCGTCGCGCCCGACGTTGCCCTGCCCCCATGCGCCCGTCATGTCCACCCCTGACGCATGCTGCGGATCGGTCGCCTTCAGCGCCCAGCAGGGTAACCCGCCGTTGGGATGCGGCTGGTCGTGGACGGAGCCGCCTGGCGCGAGACAGGCGTTCCCGGTGAGGGGTCCGAACAGGTCCCACTGCTCGTTGTCGGTGCAGCCCGTGATCGGATCCTGGCTCTCGCAGCCGGCGAGCCCCGGGTCATTAGGCATCGCCAGCGCCGTCCGCGACGTCGTGGGAACGGCCCACGCCGGGATCGCCGCAGCCAACGCACCAACTAGGGCGATCGCCGCCGCTAAGGCGAGCCGCTGCACTGGCAGGCGCCCGCGGATCGGCACATACGGAGCCTACGCTCCCGCCTGGCATCGCATCAAGTGCGCTCCCGCGTGAAGCTGTGCGTGCGGCTCGATCGAAACGGCGGCCCAGAGTTCGACGGGCCGCCGTGCTTGACAGTCGTGCCCGGGTCCGAGATGGTTGGCGTTCCTGTCGAACACCGATGTAGGGGCAACAATGTCAGCAGAGAATGTCGAAACGGTGCGCACGGCGTATGAGGCGTTCATGCGCGGAGATCTCGGAGGGGTCGCCGAGTACTTCGCCGATGAGGTGGAGTGGGAGACGCCGGATAGCTTGCCGAACGGAGGGCTTGTGAGCGGGCGCGATGCCGTCATCCAGAACTTTTCAGAGATCCCGAGCTTTTGGAGCAGCTTCAGCGTCCAGCCGATGGAGTACATCGATGCCGGCGAGCACGTGGTGGTTACGGGCGTGCAGCGCGCGACCGGTCCGGGTGGATCGTTCGAGTCGCGGTATCTCCATCTGTTCAAGTTGAGCGGCGGGAAGGTCGTGCGCGGGGAGTTCATTAGCGACTCTGCGAAGGCGCGGGACGCACTGGGCAAGTGAGGCGGCACGCGTGAGTCGGCCCGCGTCGGTTCACGCGTCTGACCGTTGGCCGTGGAGGTCCGTGACAACCCAGACGAGCAGCGTTACGAAGCCGTGGCAGACGGCGAGTTGGCGGGCTTCGCCGCCTACCGCACGCAGCCAGGACTGATCGTGTTCGTGCACACGGAGGTTGAGGATGCGTTCAAGGGACATGGAATCGGATCGATCCTCATACGCGAGGTGCTCGACGATGCCCGTCGGCGAGGTTTAGAGGTTCTCCCGTTCTGCCCGTTCGTGAATTCATTCATCGCGGAACATCGCGAGTTCGTGGATTTGGTCCCAGGACCACGAAGGGAGGAATTCGGTCTATGAGGAAGACCTACGCCGGCGACGCAGTGGATGTGAGCTTCGATCCCGGCGCAACCTCCACGGACTCCGAGGCCAGCGAGACCGTCATCGGCCGGGTGACGCGGCCACGTGCCACGCAGCGTGGGCACACGTCGAGGGTCAGGAATGCCGCGCGCAACGGCACGGTGAGCCCGCAATGCGGGCAGCTCATGTATCCGATTGGAGTTGATCGACGGAGCATCGGTTGGAACGTCGTGGGCGATGGAGGGAGGCGGTCCATGTCGACGCTATCGATCTCACCGCGGCGCGAGCGTGACATTTCGCACTTCGTGGCACTCGGGTCGCGGGGCTCAGGGCGGCCCGAATCGGCATGCCTTCGCCGCGCTCTGGAACACCGGCGACGTCGGGTCGATCGTGCGCGGGACAGCCAGGAACACCCCGCCGCGACCCATCGCAATGCTGTAGGCGCCTAGGTCGCCCGGCGGAGACAGCGTCGGGTCAGGGAACCCCGCCACTCCGTGCGCGCGCATGCACGTGGACGTGGCCAGCATCTGTTGCCTCGCCTCCTCGGAGGGGGGCCTACGCGCTCCAGGACCACCGCCGGGCAGCAGTTTCGCGCACTGAGCTTGGGCGGCCTTGAACGCTGGCGAGAACGGGTTGATGCCCGAGCTCGGGGTGATCTGAACACCGCCGGCGGAGCTCGGATCCGGGAAGTTCGGCACCCCGTGTGAGCGCATGCAGCTCGAGAAGGCGATCGGAGAACCTGCTGCCGCGGCCGGAGGATTCGGCTTGGCTGACGACCCGCAAGCGGAGACCGCCACGACGCAGCTCAAGGTTGCGATCGCGATCCTCACGCGGCTCGGCATACACATGGTTGTAACCAACGACGGGTAACACCGGCGTAACGGCTTCGAACCGGCAGGTCACCAAGGCGTGGCGACGAGGGCGTCCTCCCGATAGCGCTCGGGAAGATCCTCGTACACCCCGGCGATCGCGGCGAGACGCCCGAAGCCGACACATCGGGCGCACTGCATCCCGAGCTCGACGATCTCCCCTTCGTCGAAATGCCGCCGGAGGTCATCCAGAACGTCGTCGTCGACCGCCAGGTGGTTGGTCGCGAACAGGTCGGCGAAGCGGAGGGCCGAACGCTCGGCATCCGTCAGCTCGGGGGCCTCCTGCGGGCGTTCCAGCGAGCAGCACGAGCCCCTCGTCGACCGTGTCGGGCTCGTAGCGGTACGCCATGCAGGTGCGGCACTGGTTGTGGAAGGCGATTCGGAGTCGGACGAGTTCGACCAGGCGCGGCGACAGCGTCCCCGTCTCGCCCAGGATCCGGCCGAACTCCTGCTTTGCGAGGTTCGCCTCGGGGCGATGTGACCACACCGCATTCAGGCGGGCGGTGGTGCGAGCGACCGGGTCCATTGCGGCCAGCGCCGACTCGGGTACCGGCTCAGTCGGATGAATTCGAGACATTGCGCCTTCCCTTTCCATGCGTCGTCACGCTGCTCCGGTGGTCCAGCTCGTCAGCCAACCACGCTATCAATGGATGGTCGCCGAAGGATGCTGCCGGCGACGGCTCGGCGTGTGCCTATGACAGGCTTCGATGATGCCGTGGGTTCCAGAGCTCGCCTGCATCTACGACAGCTGCGACCCGCCGCTGCGCTCTGCGCCGTACACGGTGCCACGCGCATGAACCTCGACGCGGTTTGGCACGACCTCGAGTGCGGTGCCTACCAGGAGGATTTGCCGTTATGGCGGACGCTGGCGCAGAGCGCCCGTGGCCGGGTGCTTGACATCGGCGCGGGTACCGGTCGGGTCACCGTTGACCTGGCTGCGCGTGGCGTGGAGATGGTCGCGCTCGACGTCGCCGCGCCGCTCCTGCAGGCGCTCGAATGTCGCGCGGCCGGGCTGCCGGTCGAAACGGTCCGAGCTGACGCGCGAGACTTCACGCTCGAGCGCCGGGTGTCCCTGGTGGTCGTCCCGATGCAGACGCTACAACTGCTCGGAGGGCCTTCCGGGCGGGCCGCATTCCTGCGCTGCGCGGTTGAGCACCTCGAGCCCGGTGGGCTGCTGGCCGCGGCGCTGGCCGATGCGCTGGATTGTTTTGACGCTGAGCACGACGTGCCGCCGCCACCCGACGCGCGGGAGATTCTCGGAGTGCGGTATGCCAGCCAGTTGCTCGCCGTCCTCGATGAAGGCGGGCGAGCGGCGATCCACCGCCGTCGGGAGATCATCGGACCGCAGCGGCGCTACTTCGCGCGCGACATTGTCGTGCGCCTGGACCGGGTGTCCGCTGATGATCTCGCCGATGAAGCGGCGCGGGTCGGCTT
This sequence comes from uncultured Solirubrobacterales bacterium, assembly GCA_963769695.1. GTDB lineage: Bacteria > Actinomycetota > Thermoleophilia > Solirubrobacterales > Solirubrobacteraceae > Palsa-465. Next base: position 1,110,172 of record CAVYMX010000009.1, read on the forward strand.
CCTCAACGAACCCCGCCTGTCAGTGCCCGAGACCGAGAAGTACCTGGGGGCGACGGTGGTCGTCCTACGCGCGCCGCTCCGCTCGACGGCCTAAGGTCCGACCCTCTCCCGGGTAAGGGGTGCAGGTCCGAAAGTCGCTGCACACGCCCGATGTCGGCGCCGGGTCTTAGGGCCATGATCGGTTCAGTCGATTACGAGGAGCACGATCATGCGAACGTCATTGAATGCATTGGCCGGGAGCGAGCACATCGCGGACCTGCACCGGGCCGCGAACGGGTCTGGAGCCGGGCGAGTGGGCCTGCGGCGCCGGCGCAGCCCGGCCGCCGCTAGCAGCGCGAAAGCGGCCGCGGCGGTGCGGTTTGTCCATCCCGACGAGGCTGGGAGGCTTCGTCACCTGGCCCAGCTGGACGACGCACCGGAGCTCGCCGGCGAGATTCTGGTCGCGACGATCGACGGGGACGTCGTCGCGGCTCTGTCGCTCGACGACGGACGAGTGGTGGCCAATCCGTTCGTTCTCACCTCCGACGCGGTCGAGCTGTTGCGACGCAGCGCGACCGCGCTCACCGGCCGCCGCCACCGCCGTCGCTGGCGCTCCGCGCTGCGCCCGCGGCTCGCATGAACCGCACGCGCGGCCACGACCGACTGACAGCGACAGAGACAGGAGCATCCACAAGTGGGAACTCCAAGCAGCGGCAGCGTCAGTTCCGCCGACCTGACCACGATCGCGTTTGACCGTTACGGTGATGGCAGGCCCGTGATCCTGATCGGCGGCGCCTACAACGACCGCTCAACGGTGGCCGGCGTGGCGGAGGCGATCTCGTCCGGCAACCTTGCAGCCGTCACCTACGACCGACGTGGCCGCGGCGCCAGCACGAACAACGACAGCGAGTTCGAGCCCGAGCGGGAGCTGGAGGATCTTTCGGCGATGATCGAGGCGCTCGGGGGGTCGGTCAGCGTGTTCGGCCACTCCTCGGGGGCGGTCCTCGCCCTGGAAGCGGCGGTCGGCCTCCTACTTCGATGGTCGAGGGGATGCGCGCCGCCCCGGGGTGGAGCTGGCTCACCACCTTCGCGCACACGCGCGACCACGTGGGCAGTGGCGCAGGCGGTTCCCGGCGCGCGGCATCTCACGCTGCCAGGACAGGACCACAGCGTCCTGAAGCACCCGGAGGCACTCCGGAGGGTGCTCGTCGAGTTCTTCAGCTGATCACCACGGGAAAAGGCTAGGGCCCGTTCCGTGATCGGGGAGTGTTAGCAGCCCGTAATCAAAGGCGGTGGGGCTGTAACGGAGTTCTCGCCGGCGGGTTGTTTGTAGCGTGAGGCGCCGATTGATTCCGTTGGCTCGACGACGGCTGCATGGTCATCTATGGCCGATTCTGCAGACGGGTGCGGCTGCGGTCGGTGCGTGGTATGTAGCCGTGCTGTTGGGGGTCGAGCATCGGCCGGCGTTCGCGTCGATCGCGGCCGTGATCTCGTTGGGAGCGGCGTTCGGGGAGCGAAGACAGCGAGCGGTGCAGCTGATCGCGGGGGTGATGTTGGGAATCGTGCTCGCCGACCTGCTGGTCCGGGCGATCGGAGCCGGGCTGCCGCAGATCGGATTGCTGGTCGTGCTGGCGATGCTGGCGGCGGTCATCCTCGGGGGAGGAGAGCTGCTCGTGACCGAGGCGGCCGTGTCAGCGATCCTCGTCGCGACGCTGTCCTCGACGCCGGAGGTGCGTCTACTCGATGTGCTGATCGGGGGTGGCGTGGCGCTGGCGGTCCATACGCTCGTGTTCCCGCCCGATCCGGTCCTCGGTGTCGCGCGGGCCACTGACCGTGTATTCGGCGAGCTGGGGGCCGTACTGCGCGATACCTCCGGGGCGCTCGCCGCCGGGGATGTGCGTCGCGGCGAGGCCGCTGCCCTCGCTGCCGAGAATGTCGAGACCCGTGTGAGCGAGCTGAGGCACGCTGTACTCGTCGGCAGCGACACCGCCCGTTGGGCTCCGCTGCGGCGCGCCGCGCGGACCGACCTCGAGCGTTACGCCCGCACCGTGGATCACGCCGACCTCGCGGCTCGCAGCGCGCGAGTGCTCGCGCGTAACGTCCGGCAGTACGTGCGCGGCGGGAGCCCGCCACAATCCGAACTCGCCAAGGCGATTCGCGATCTGGGCCTGGCGGCATGGGAGCTGCCGGCCCAGTTCGAAGAGCCCTGGCGCAGCGGTGACGTGCTCCGCATCGCGTTGCAGGCCGCCGGCCGCGCCACTGCCGCCGCCACGCGCGAGCCAAACATCGCTCTCAACGACATCGCCGGCCAGGTGCGCTCGATCGCGATCGACATCGTGAGGGCCTCCGAGGCTGGCGAGACCGACCACGGCGCACTCACCGAGGCCCCTACCGAGGAGCTGCTGGCCGCCCTCCCGCACCCCGAGCCGGCCACGGTCTGACCGCGCTGGTCGGGCACGGCGCTCGATACGGTCAGTGTGCGGCGGGTTCCACCACCACGCGGACCGCACCGGCTCGGCGATCGGCGGCGGTTACGAACGCCTCCTGGATCGCCGCGAGCGGCCGGCGGTGGGTGATCAGAGTGGCAAGCTCATCGCTTTGCCCGAGGAGGTCGCGCGCCGCCGCGAAGTCGCTGCGAGCGCCGGCGCCGGCGTAGCTCATCGCGAACCTGATCCGGACCTCGCGGAATCCGGCCCGGCGGAGGTTGAAGGGCTGCGGCCCCGTCAGCATGCCGAGCACCACGATCTCCCCGCCGGGACTGACAGCGTCAACTGCGCTGGAGAGCTGCGAGCCGGATCCACCGGCGGCGATGACCACGACGTCCGGGCGGAAGTCCGCCAGCGCCCCGGCGGTGAGGATCTCGGTGGCTCCCAGGCGCTCGGCGAGGGCGGCCTGATGGCGATACCGGGCGACGATTGCAACATCCTCGGCGCCCACCCACCGGGCGGTGAACGCGGTCAGAAGTCCCAGCGCCCCCGCACCGATGACCGCGAAGCGCGCGGGCCGGGTCAGCCGTAGGTCAGGACCGACGGTCGGGCTTCCGCGCAGCGCATGCAGCGCGCAGGCGAGTGGCTCGACCAGGCTCACCGTCACCGGCTCCAGATCGGGCGAGACCTTGATTGCTCCAGCGGCGGGCACGATCATTCGCTCGGCGAACCCCCAGGCCGGCAACCGCTCGGGGTCCTGGCAGTGGAGGGCGTGACCGGATCGGCACGCCGGACAGGACCCGCAGGCGGTCGCCAGGTTCGGCTCGATGCAGACCAGGTCGCCGCGGGACAGACCGCTGACCCCCTCGCCGACGGACTCGATCGTGGCGGCTATCTCGTGGCCGGCCGCTCCGGCAGCTTGCGCGCCGGTCTTGGGTCCTCGCTCCCACAGATTCAGATTGCTGGCGCAGATGCCGCACGCCCTCACGCTGACCCGCACCTTCCCTGGGGCCGGCGGGTCCAGCTCGATGGTCTCGAGCTCCAACCGGCGCGCCGCCCGCAGCACAGCCGCGCGGGCCGCCACCGGGCCGCGATCCGGCGTGCCGTCAGGTTCGCAGGCGTGCGATCCGGTCATCGAGCTGCCAGTCCAGAACCGCCCCCACCTCGTCAGGCAGCGCCTCAGGCACGGGAGGCGGTCCGCCGCCAGGTATCGGCGACGCCGTCGCCAATGCCGATCGCGCCGACCTCCAGAACCCCGGTACCCGTCTGTCCTGTCTCCACCAGAGTGACGTCGCAGAACATCTGGACGTCCTGGTAGGTCTTCGACCGGTCCGGATGGCGCAGATCCAGATACAGCCGACCATAGTCGTGGGCGAGATGCGCGATCACCGTTGCGTCCTGGCCCCCGACCGTCCGCAGCCGGTAGCGCACGTCGTCGAACACTCTGGACAGCGGCATCCCCGGCTCGAGCGGATAGCCCTCGCTCGTGTCGACGTCCGCGACGGGATCGTTCCCCGCCGCCGTGGAGATCCAGCCGCCCCGCTTGGGTCCGTGCGGGTAATGCCTGTCCTCGCAAACCGACCCCTCGACGAACCGATCTTCAAAGGAGGCGCACAGCCAATGGTGGTGGGTGAAGGTGAACTCCGAGCGCCAGCCCCAGGAGTGGTCGCGGTTCGCATAGCCCGACAGCTGGATCGTCTCGCCGGCCCGGGGGCCGTGCTTGAGCGCGAGCGTGCCCTCATGAGTCAGGGCCTGCTCGTAGTGGTGAAACGGGAACACAGTCCTGCCGACGTCCCCCAGCTCTGACTCTCCCGGCGCCAATGGGCCGTCGGCGAAGTCGAACGGCGGAAAGCGGGCGATGTAGAGGAGCGAGACGTCGAGTTCCGGGCCCGAGTAGCTGAGGCGGAACCGCTGCCCGGGTTCCAGGACTTCGAGGCGGACACGCTCATTCTCGACCGTCTTCATCGACTGGATGTCGGCCGGGATGGGACTGCGCCCGACGTACCGGAACTCCTCGCCGTCCACGCAGAACTTGGCCGTGAAGATCCCTTCCCCGTCGGATGGACGCAGCGAAAAATGAAACAGGCTCGCCACCCGGTTGCGCCGATCCAGCGCCGGGAATACCCAATTCTCCTTCCAGGTCATGAAGGCCTGGGGTGGAACGGCATGGGGGAGATCATCCTGAGGAGAGATCACTGCCAGCCGCCTCCCGAGCCTTGATCGCGCACCCACGTAGGATAACTACCAAACGTTTGGTCAAACAATCGCGATCGGCCGGACCATCGAGCCCGTCGCGCCTCGAATCCGCAGCGGCAGGCAGACGAACAGAAACGCGCCGGCCGCGTCGCTCGCAAGCTCCTCCAGGTAGGCCATCTCGATGATGTGCACACCCGAGCGTTGCAGCAGCTCGACATGGACCGGCAAGATCAGCGGATCATCCGTCGGCAGCCGCTCCAAGGCCGACGTATCGCCGCCAACCAGGCATACCCCTTGGCTGGTCAACCAACGTGCTGCCTCCGGACCGATCCCAGGATGTCCCGTTGGGGAGACGCCGGTGGTGGTCGCTAGCCAGTGTTGGATCCAGCCGGTCCGGATCAGGACGGCGTCACCAGCCTGCACCGTCACGCCGCGCGCGGCCAGGGCCTCCTGCACTTCGGCAGAGGTGATCTCGTGGTTGTCGGCCAGCCGTTCGCAGTCATGCAGCGCCGGGATGTCGGCCAGAACGCCGCGGCAGACGAATGGCGCGATCGAGGCGGCGTCAGCCCGTGTGAGCCCGAAGTCACCCAGGATCTGACTCTCGGTGAAGCCGCCGTGATATTCGGCGTGCGGACCGCAGGCGATGTGCCCCAGCGCGTCGATGTGCGTACCGGTGTGGGCCGTCCCGACCATCAACTCGCTGGTGTAGAAAACGTTCTCCGTCCCACCGAACTCGCCGGTCATGGCCAGTCCGCTGGGTGTGCGATAGCTGGTGATCAAGAAGGGTGGATGGCTGCGCGACATCGGCATTCCGGTCCAGCGCCCGGGGTCGAGGTCGTAGATTTCGCCGCGAGTGGGTTGCCGCAACGCCTTCAGGAGGTCGCCCGGTCGCGCATCGTGGACGACCCCCAGCTCGCCCGATTCGTATCCGGACTCCGACAGCAGCGGACTATGGATATGCGGCGCGGCCGCGCGAAGGGGCATCTGCGTCGCGAATTCAATCAAACGGTAGGTAGGCTTGTATCTGGCCGCGAGTCTTGGTCGTTCTCCTGGAGTCAGGCGACGTCGAAGTCCAGCAGCAGGCGGTGCGGCATCCGGAATACCGGGCTGTCGACGTTCTGGAAGTCGTTTCCTTCGGCGAGGCGGATGTCCGAGAGCCGAGTGAACAGTCGCTCGTAGGCGATCTTTGCCTCCAGCCGCGCGAGCGGGGCGCCGAGGCAGAAGTGCAGCCCGAGCCCGAATCCGAAGTGGCGCTTGATGTTCCTGCGGCCGAGACGGAACTCCTCCGGACATTCGAACGTGGCGTCGTCCCGGTTGCCCGAGCCCAGGACCAGCCAGATCAGCGACCCAGCGGGGATCTTCACGCCTCCGAGCTCGACGTCCTGGCGGGCGTAGCGCTGGCGCCACTGCACTGGCGTCTCGACCCGGAGGGCCTCCTCGAGCATCCCCACGATCTTCCTGTGGTCCTCGCGCACCGCGGCCATCTGGTGCGGGTTGCGCAGCAGCAGGATCATCGCGTTGGTGATCAGCTGGCCGGTGGTCAGCACCCCGCCGGCGATCATCTCGACCCCGAGGGTGGTGCAGAGCGCCTCGTCGAACTCGCCGTCGCGCTCGACCTGCAGCTGGACGAACTCGGACAGGATGTCGGGACCGGGGTTGGTTCTGCGCGCTCGCAGGTGCTCGAGCATGTACGCCTGCATGCGGGAGAACTCCTCCGACGGCTGTGCGCGTGTGAACGCTGCGTTCCACGACTTCAGGAACTCGAACTCCGGTCCGATGGTCGGAAAGTCCATCAGCGATGAGATCACCAGCGCCGGCAGCGGATTGGCGAACTCCCAGGCGAGCTCGACCGTGCGGCGCTCGATGAACGCGTCGATCAGCGAATCGACGTGACCGAGGATCATCGGCTGATAGCTCTTGAGCCGGCCCGGCGTGAACGGTCGTGACATCAGGATCCGGTTGGCCTTGTGGCGCTCGCCGTCGTCGGCGCCGATGTGCACCGCGCCGCCGTAGTCAAGCCCCCGGCTCGTATGCGCCGTCGGAATGTAGGCGGAGAACAGGTCCTCGTTCTGGAGGACGAAAGCGATCTCCTTATAGCCGAACAGGCGGTACTCGTCGGCGCCCGCCGCCTTCTGCACCGGGCTCGTCCCGCGCCCCTGTTCGTAGAACTCGAACGGGCACTGATTCAGATCGGCGGACGGAAACGCCGGTGCCAGGGTTTCGGTCATGCTCCTCTCCTCTATTTCGAGCGCAAATCGGCGAGCGCCGCGATGCGGCGCAACGCGGCATGCCTAGGATCTCACAGCTCCGGGTGCTGGGCCGCCCGATCAACGCGCGGCAGGTCAGGGATGCGGGCTCATCACACGGAGCGTCCTGGGGGCACGGACACGAAACCCGAGCTGCTTGTAGAGCGCGACCGCGTTGGTGTTGGCGCTTCGAACGTGAAGGAACGCACGTTCGGAGCGACCGTGAATGCCGCACCTGAGCGCGCCGACGAGTCGCGAGGCGAGCCCCTGACCACGATGCGCCGGAGCCACGCACACGGCACTGATCTCACGCCAGCCGTCGAAGTGAAAGCGTTCGCCCGCCATCGCGATCAGCACGCCGCCGCGGCGCAGGCCAATGTAGTGCCCGAGCTCGATCGTCCGTTTCAGGAATGGCCCCGGCTCGGTCTCGCGAACCAGCGCGAGCATCTCCGGCACATCACGCCGGCCGAGAACGACTGCCTCCGGGTCATCAGCTCCACCGACGCTGTGCTCGACCATCTGCAGCACTTCGAACTCGCGGACCACCTTCCAGTTGTCCGGGGTACGGCCTTCTGGGCGATGGACCGCGACATAAGTCCCCGGGGGGACCAGGTGGGCGGCATCGACCCAATCTTCCGCCGAGGACTCGCGGGGTACAGCCAAGAACGGCGCCACATCAGCCGGATACCGAACTGCGCGCCCCTGGATTTCCGCAAATCTCGAGTGCGCGCCCGTCAGAGCGGCGTACACCGGGTGGTCCAGGCGCAGATCGTCGGTTGAGGGCATGCGAGTGCTATGGGCTACCGCTGCGCGCGGACGATCGTGAGCGTGATCCGGATCGTGTGCGAGGGGCGTCCCGCGTGATTGGTTGCGGAGATGAACGCGGTATATCGGCCGGCTGCGAGCCGGCGGAGCGACAGCTTGACCGCGTTGCGGCCCGTCCGAGCGTGGATCTGGAGCCGCACCAGAGTCACCCGCACCGGGCAGGACCTGCCCGTGTGCACCCTTGATGAGCAGCGGTGATCCACCCGGTGGCCGCGGCGTAGTCCGGTGATGGAGACAGTGAGCGTGGCGGACTCGCTCAGTGTCAGTTTCAGCGTGGCAGCGTGCGTGGCCGTGAAGCGGCGCGGAGAGATCGAGGCGTGGGAGAGGAGGGGCGCGCTACCGGACGAGCCGCCGGCGCTCCGGGTCGCGCTCGTGACGGACTCCGCAAGGGCGGCCGCGGCCGACGGCGCGTAGAAGGCATCGCCTGAGTAGGACGCGGCGAGCGTGTGTGTTCTCGCCTGCACGAACTGCGTGTGGCAGATGGCCTGGCCGGCGGACGCGGCCGACACGGCAATGCCCGAGCAGCCGAAGATCGGCGCGCCGCCATCGGTGAATGTGACGGCACCGTCATCGGGTGCCGGTGTGACTGCCGCGGTCACCGCCACCACCGTCTTCGCCGCAACCGGGTTGGCTGACGAAACCAGCCTGGTGGACGTCGCAGAGGGGCCTGGCGGCTGGGCGATCGTATACGCAGTCACCTGGTCGCCGCTGGCGACGAACAGCCGTCCGGCGCCGGCACTCGGGCTGGCGAAGTGGTTGACGGTGGACCCGTTCTCCGGGATCGAGAAGTGGCTCCGAGTCATGCCTGAGGCCGGATCGAGCCCGGACAGGGTGCCGCTGGAGTAATTCGTCACCCACACGAGTCCCCCGGCGATCATCGGTGGACCGGTCGCATCCGAGGGCGCCGAGAAGCCGGGCTTGGCCGCGAGCGACGGTGGCGATCCCGAGCCGAGTACGAGTGCTCTCAGACCAGCGTTGCACGCGGCGTAGATGGTCGAGTTCCCGGCGTCATACACCGCGCCGCCGTAGCTCCCGCCCGCGCAGAACCCGGACGCCTCGGCGGCAGCCGCGCCGACGTGGCCGAGGCCGGCGCCGTTCAGCAGGTAGCCATTGCCGTCCTTGCCGGACTGAAATACCAGGCCGCCGGGCAGCAGGCTCGGCAGGCTCGAGCCGAGATCGCGGTCGGAGGCGTCCAGCGACTGCCAGTCGGGCGGAGCCCACCAGTCGAGCGGGGAGGCCGAAGCGTTCAGCTTCACCACCGCGTCGCCGTACGCGGGGTCAGAGCTCGAGTTGCCTTTGCCGTTCCCGGTGGCGAGAAACACGTTGCCGGCGGCGTCGATGGCGGGAGCATTGCCCGCGCCCCAGACGGCGCCTTCGCTGTAGCCGGCGTCGATCTGGAACGAGCCCGGTCCCGCACCGCCGTCGACCGGAGCCGACACGAGCCAGCCCCAGTAGGTGCTGCAGTCGCCGTCGTTGCCGCCGTAGCCGATCAGCATCCGCCCACCGTCTAGCGCAAGTCCGGCGCGCTGGAGCTGGTTGACCGCGGCGCCGCCGCTCGGGTAGGGCGGGTCAACCATGATCGGGAAGCCGGCGATCGGGTGCCCCGAGCTGAGGTCGACCGCGAACAGTTCGTGATCGACGGTCCCTGAGGCCGAGACGGCACCAACGAGATAGATCCGATCAGTGGCCGGGTCGATGACCGGCGTGCCCGTGACGCCGATCGAGGGGGAGATGTCGCCACACGGCGCGATTGACGACGGCTCCGGCGTCGCCAGGTGTTCGGACCACACCACCGCACCCGTCGCCGCGTCGAGCTTGTAGACGGAGTCGTTCTCGGTCGCCACGTAGACGTAAGCGCCGTAAACGAGCGGCTGCCCGTACACCTCCCCGTCGAGCTCGGGTGTCTGCCACGCCGGCGACGGCGTCACCGGACTCGTGCTGTCAGGGTCAACCCCGCTACGGGCGGCGTCGTGCCGGTACGTCGTCCACGCCGGGACCGCGGCGGCCGCGTACACCGCGAGCACCGTCTGAGCCACCAGCGCCACAGCCGTGAGGAGAAGCAGGATCAATCGCCGGCGCACGCGCGACCAGACTACCCGTGCACCCACGTCGCGGGCGGAGCCGTGTCAGAGCGACGTGGCGCCATGATCAAGCCGATCGCCGATCCAGTAGCGCGGTCCCGGGCCGCCGGCGGCGGCCCGGTCGCCCGGGTTGGCCAGGCGGCAACGGTCGAGTGAGAGACAGCCGCAGCCGATGCACTCGGTCAGCCCGGTCTTCAGGCGCTCGAGCTCGTCGATGCGGTCGTCGATCCGGCTCGACCACTTGGTCGAGAGCCGCGACCAGTCGCGGCGCGTGGGCGGGTGATTGGCGGGCAGCTTGGCCAGCTCGGTGCCGATCTCCGCAAGCGTCAGCCCGACCCGCTGGGCGTAGACGATGAAGGCGATCCGCCGCAGGACGGGCCTGGGGTAGCGGCGGTGACCGGAGCCCGCGCGCTCGGAGGTGATGAGCCCACGGTCATCGTAGAAGCGCAGCGCGGACGCGGCCACTCCGCTGCGGCGGGCAACCTCGCCGATCGTCAGGAGCTCGGGCATCGCCTTGACTTCAAGCTTACTTGAACTTATAGCCTGCTTCCATCATCCCCGGTTTGCTCTTCAGGAGGTGCTAGATGACGGCGACTACCGATCGTCGCACCGGGAACCAACGCATTACCGCTGAGGACGTCATCGCGCTGCTGCGACTCAACTACGACCGCGCGACACGGTAAGCCACGGTGCGCACGATCGAGGTCACCCGCTTCGGCGGCCCGGAGGTTCTGGAGCTGCGAGAGCGACCCGACCCAGTTGCCGGCCCCGGCCAGGTCGTGGTCGACGTGGCGGCGATCCCGTTGCTATGGCTCGACACCGCCCTGCGCAGTGGTCGGGGCCGCGATTGGTTTCCCGTCCTGCCGCCGTACGTGCCGGGCAACGGCGTGGCGGGGACGGTGAGCGGGGTCGGCCCAGGTCTCGACGCCGACTGGATCGGCCGTGGCGTCTTGAGCGACACCCGAGAGACGGGCTCATACCGCGAGCGCGTCGCCGTACCGGCCGACGGGCTCGTTCCGATTCCGGACGAGCTCACGGCTCTGACTGCCGCAGCGCTACTGACCGACGGGCGCACCGCGCTCGGCGTTCTCGACGGCGTCTCGGTGAAGGCCGGTACCCGCGTACTGATCACCGGCGCGGCCGGCGGGATGGGGCTGCTGCTCGTCCAGCTCGCCACGGCGCGCGGCGCCCGGGTGGTCGGCGCGGCTCGCGGCGAGGCAAAGCTCGCGGCGGTGCGCGCGCAGGGGGCCGACGCGGCGATCGACTACTCCGAACCGGACTGGACCGACCGCGTCGTGGCCGCGCTCGGCGGCGAGATGCCGGCCGTCGTGCTCGACGGAGTCGGTGGAGACATCGGCAGAGCGGCGTTCGAGATCACCGCCGTAGGCGGCGAGTTCTCCGCCCATGGCGCCGCCTCGGGGGAGTTCGCGCCACTCGACGCGAACGCCGCACGCGAACGCCGCGTCGCCGTCCGCGGGATCTCCGACGTGCAGTTCTCCCCCGAGGAGCGCGACCGCCGGCTGCGAGACGTGCTCGCGCAGGCGGCCGCCGGCCGCATCACGCCGGTCGTCGGGCGTACCTATCCGCTTCAGGAGGCCGCCGAGGCGCACCGGCGCATCGAAGCGCGCGACGTGATCGGCAAATCGCTCCTGCTCGTGCCCGACAGAGCAGCAGGCCCGGCGTTCTAATCGGCGGAGGTCCGTCACACGATTAATCGCGCCGCGCGATCATTTCGGCGTGCGGGACGACGAAGAAACCATCCTCATGCTCGGCCCATCGCCGCCACGATCGCGAGATTGACAACAGTTCCTCGCGTGTGCTCAGCCCGTATGCGATGGTCTGGTCGGCGAAGGAGGACTCCAATACTCGCTCGGCCCAGAGCTCGCCCCACCACGCGCGGCCGCTGGGGTCGGCGAAGGTCCAGGTTGAGCTGGTGGGCTGAATCTCGCGGAAGCCCGCCGCCCGCACCCATCCGAGTAGGTGTCGACCGGCATCGGCGTCGGCTCCGTTGTGGCTGCAGACGTCGTGGTAGAGCTCCATCCAGCGGTCCAGGAGCGGATCGGGCGGTGCCCAGACAAAGCCGCCGTAATCGCTGTCGCGGACCGCGAGAATCCCGCCCGGGCGCAGGACTCGTCGCATTTCGAGCAGAGCCGCGACCGGGTTGGTCAAGTGCTGAAGGACCTGGTGCGCATGGACCACGTCGAATGCCGCCGCGCCACTGTCGAGTGAGTACACGTCGGCGACCTTGAACTTGACGTTCGCCTGACCGCCCCCCGCCAGGAGCCGGCCAGCTTCGGCGATCACAGCACCTTCTCGGTCAATCCCGATCACCGTCCCCGGCGCGACACGCGCAGCCAGATCGATCGTGATCGTCCCCGGCCCGCAACCAACATCAAGCAGACTGATGCCGGGCCTCAGGTAGGGCAGCAGGTATCCAGCTGAGTTCTCCGCCGTGCGCCAGCGGTGGCTTCTCAGCACCGAATCGTGATGGCCATGGGTATACCTGTCTGCGTGTGACGGCCGCGGGATAGCTCAGATCATCGCGAACGGCGTCGCGTGACGCGATCGACACCCGGCGATGCCCGGGTGTCGAGTGACGCGATCGACACCCGGCGATGCCCGCGGGAGGCGCAATCCGCTGCGGCGACATGCTTACAGGCCCAAAGTCCGCACCCGCGGCCGACCCTGGTTACATAAGCATGCCCCACATGCTTATGTAGCCAAGGACCGGCAGACGCGCGCGGTTTGTCCCTTTAGGCATGCGAAATTGTCAGACCGCTGACAGCCGCGCGCGCTGCGACCCCGCTGACCCGCGATCGGGCTCCGAGCATCACAGCGATCGGCACGCGAGCCGCTCACGAGTGTTTCGCTCGTATGTCTCGTCGCCAGCGAGCCGGTGGCGTGCCGTAGCGGTGCTTGAACGCGCGGCTGAATGCCGCCTCCGACGTGTAGCCGACGTTGTCCGCGATGAGCGTGACCGGAAGGGAGGTGTCGCGGAGCAGGTCGGTGGCGGCGTCGAGACGTACGTGCGCGAGATACGTGGCCGGCGGCTTCCCGACGCGAGCGACGAACCGCGCAGCGAACGCCGACCGGGAAAGGCTGCACGCTCGGGCCAGGTCCTCGACTGTCCAGTCGTGGCCGGGGTCTCGATGGATAGCGCTCAAGGCCAGACCGATGTGCGGGTCGAGCGCACCGGCCAGCCAGTTCGGTTCGGCCTCAGTGCCGGCGGCCCAGGCGCGCAGAATCTGGATGAAGAGCAGATCGAGGATGCGGGCGACCATCACGGCCGATCCTTGAGACGGCGATTGCATCTCGAACAGGAGCATCCTGCGAGCCACTTCGAGCCCTTCGAGCGCTTGGCCGCGGCCGCCGCGCAGGATGATCACGGCCGGGAGGCTCGCGAGTAGATGGCTCGCCTGCGGGTCGCCGATCGTGAATGTTCCGCAGAGCCAGCGCGCCGGCTCGGGTGCGGGCGCGTCGGGCTCGGATGCGCCGGCTCGCACGACGGTCGAGTGCGCGCCGGCGCCGACCCGCACGGTCGCGTGCGCGCGCTTGCCTGCGTCGCTGATGTGGTGCAGGTCGCCGCGCGGGAGCAGAATGACATCGCCGCGATTCACGCGCTCGACGTGCGGGTCGCCTTCGATCCGAAGCACGAGTTCGCCCTCTTCAATGATGTGCAGGGTGCCGACATCGGCGAAGCTGATCGAGAAAGTCCGCCGCGGAGCGTACGCAACAATCCGTTCTCCGCTCAGACGGACGCTCCGGAGCAGCTCCGAGAGCAAGTCGTGCGGCTGGCCATGTGCGTCGAGGCCGAGCGCGGCGCCCTCGAGCGCTGGAGGATCGGCAAACTCTGGCGGCGGTCGGAGCAAATCGGCTGGCGTCGCCGGACGATCGGCAAGATGTTCCGGCGGAGCGGTCATTGTCTCTACCCAGTCCTCGGACTACGCTCGACGAACAGTGACTGGAGCGACCAATCGGAAGTTCGCCCCACATTCTCGCCCAAATCTGAGTCCGCTCGCTTGCGTCAACCGTATCGCACCGGACCGATGTAACTCGACCAGAAAGGAAACCGAACCCATGACATCGAGAGCGGGTGAAGCTGGGCAGGACAAGCCGACCAAGATCAGCTTCGTCTATTCCAACCCCACCGACCCGGCCGCCTTCGAAGCGGCTTACCCCGAGCAGCTTGCGCTGGCGCGGAAGCTCCCCGGGCTGACTCGGCTGCAGACGTCGAGGGTGTGGCCTAAGGAAGACGGCAGCCCCACCCCGGCATACCGACTGTTGGACCTGTACTTTGCCGACTACGCGGCGGCCAGCGACGCCGCCGCAGAGGCGGGCGCCCTTGTCGGCGCTACCGTCGAGCACGCCACCGGAGGCGTAGTGATCGCATTCGCAGAGGTCCTCGACGAGGCCTAGACTGAGACGAGACAGATCCCAGTCCCGCCGTCACTGCAGCAACCAACTAGCGGGAGGGGGACAGGTCCCACTCCCGGCCACCAACCTGGCGCGGCCCTGGTGGTTGAAGATTTTGTCGGGCCGTAGCACGCAGCCCGCTAACCGGTTGCGGCCTGGAAGTGTGGGAGCAGGCGGTCCCAGCCGCGCTGGTTCAGTTCTCGTTGGTCCGCTCCGCGGGCGCCCAGTGCATCCCAGCCCCGGTGCTCGATCGACATTCGCGTGCCGGCGCGCTCGGTCGTGGCGAAGGTGATCTCGACCTCGGTGGCGTCGGCGCGGTCCTGGCGCAGGTGCCAGAGGTAGGAGATGCGGCGTGGTGGGTCCCAGGTGGTCACTTGGCCCCAGTCGTGCTCTTCGCCCTCGGGTGTGCGTTCGTAGATGCGGCCTCCGACGCCGGGCTCGATCACGACTTCGACGTCCGCTCGCGCGCTGACGGTGTGGGATGTCGGCCACCACATGCTGGTTTGACTGGTCCAGAGTTCGAACGCCCGCGTGGGCGGGCAGGCGACGTCGAATGTGATCCGGAGCGGGTCGATCACGTCGCGTCGCTGTTGTCGGCGACCAGGCGGAAGCGCGCGGCGGCGTCGCCCCAGACCTCAATCAAATAGGCGCGCACGGCGTCCAGGCCATCGTCGTGCAGCCGGTAGAGACGGCGCGTGCCCTCGGCCGAGGAGGTCACGAGCCCGGCCTCTTTGAGCAGCCGCAGGTGCCGGGAGACGGCCGGGCGCGTGATCGGCATCTCGTCAGCGATCTCGCGCACCGACCGCTCGCCGCCGTGAAGCAGCTCGAGGATCGCCCGGCGATGCGGATCGGCGAGCGCCTCGAACGGGTTCGTGGCCTGTCGGGGCACAGGGTTGATGGTAGCCGATCAGTTACGGTAACCTTTGCGTTACCATGAGCGAACCAATCACCGGCAACGGCACCAAAGACGATCCCTGGGTCCTGCGGACCCCGCCCGGCCAGTCCGAATACCTCGCGTACCGCGATCCGACCGCCGACCCGCCGACGCTCGTCTGCGTCGTCGGCAAGACCACGCTCGGCTACCAGCTGCGCTGCCTCGAGGACCTCCAGGCGATGCTCATCGAGCACGGCGACTGGATCGCGCTCGGCACCGCTGACGAGCAGAAAGCCGCCGCCGAGGGAACCGTGGAGGCGTGGGCGCGCTCGCCCGAGAACCCGGTCGGCGGTTGGTATGGCGTCAAGAAAGGCCTGCGCGGCCGCTTCGCGAACTACGTCCCGCCGGTCATGGAGCACCTCGGGCTCGCCGAGCTGGAGCACAACCCGCGCAACAACCGCATGCGCGCCCGCTAGACGTCCAGCGGCAGTGGCGAAGACTTATCAGCTCGGCCGGGCGCGTCGGTTGGTGAACGCCATGATGGGCCCGCTCGCGCGGGTCGGGCTCGCCGGTCGCCACACCTACAACCTGACAGTCTGCGGCCGCAAGACGGGGCGCTCCTATTCCGTACCGGTCATCCTGATCGAGGACCGCGAGCGGTGGCTGGTCGCGCCCTACGGCGAGGTCGGCTGGGTTCGTAACGCCCGCGCCGCCGGGGAGGTCGACCTCAGCCGCGCGGGGCGCTCGGAGAGGTTGCGAATCGAGGAGGTCGCGCCGGAGCGCTCCGCTCCGATCCTGCAGCGCTACCTCAAAGCAGTTGTGGTGGTGCGCCCGTTCTTCGACGTCAAGCCCAACTCGCAACTCGCCGACTTCATCGCCGAAGCACCCCGCCACCCGGTGTTTCGACTGACGCCAGCCAACTCGAAAGGACCGAGATGCGCGCCTATGAAGCAACCGCAATGATCGACGCGGCCCCCGAGCAGGTCTGGCGCGTGCTGGCGAACACCGCAGCCTGGCCCAACTGGAACTCGGGTGTCACCAAAGTCGACGGGCGGCTCGCGCTAGGCGAGAAGCTATCCATCAGCGTCGAGGCCAATCCGGGCCGAGCGTTTCCCGTCAAGGTCGTGACGCTGACCGAACCCGAGCGGATCGTGTTCCGTGGCGGTATGCCGCTGGGGCTGTTCACCGGGGAGCGGACCTACACACTCCAGCGCGAGGTCACCGGGACGCGCTTCATGATGCGAGAGCAGTACACCGGGCCGCTCGCAGGCATGATCTTCAAATCGATCCCCGACCTCGGTCCGTCGTTCCAACAGTTCGTCGACGGACTCAAACGACAAGCGGAATAGCCTCGGCCTGCAGAGAAACGATTCGCTCGTATCGATCTCGCGATCGTCGCCCGCGCGCTGAGGGCCGGCCGGAGGGTATTGTCCCGGGGGGTGCAAATTGTGGGCTGCTCGATAAACGTACGCAGTGCTGTCGTCTCGGCGATCGCCGTCGTCGGTGCGACGCTCGTGTGGTTCGCCGGATCGGTCACGCTGGCGGGCGCCTCGCCAAACCGCGGCGTGACTGGCATCGCGAAGGTCTCCAAGACCATTTCCGGTATCGAGGCCCTGGCACGGTATCGGCAGTCTGACTGGGGCTACGCGGTCCTCGACCAGGCCAGCGGGAAGATCATCCTCGCGCAGAACCAGCAGAAGATGTTCGACCCTGGCTCGACGATGAAGCTCTATTCGATCTCGACCGGGCTGCGCCTGTACGGAACGAACTACCGGTTCCGTACCCCCGTCTATCGCCAGGGGACGGTCGCCGGCGGAACCCTGACCGGCAACGTTGTGCTGGTCGCATCCGGTGATCTCACCTTCGGGCTGCGAGCGCAACGAAATGGCACCCTCTACTACGAGAATCTGCCCAAGGTCGACCATAGCTACGCCGACGAGCTCCCCGGAGCGGTCGAGCCGCCGGGCGACCCCCTTGCCGCACTTAACCAGCTCGCGGCCAAGGTGCGTGCCTCAGGAATCACTCGTATAAACGGCAACGTCGTCATCGACGACCGGCTATTCACCTCTTACGCGGGCTTTCCTGATGGCCTGATCTCGCCGATGTGGGTGAACGAGAACCTGATCGACCTGCTCGTGACGCCCACCTTCGTCGGGCAGCGAGCGACGCTCAATTGGCGGCCGATGACCGCGACCTACGCGGTAACGAGCCGGGTGACCACGGTGGGGTCCAGGCAGGCGACCAACATCAACGTAACCGAGCCGACGCCGGGGAACCTCGTTCTGACCGGTCAGATCGCCGCGCATAGTGCACCTGCGTTGCGGGTGTGGGAGGTCGACAATCCCTCGGAGTTCGCGCGCACGGCCTTCATTGAGGCGCTACAGCGAGCCGGCGTGACGGTGACGGCACCGGCGACGGGTGCGAACCCCGCTGCGCTCCTGCCGGCGAAGGGGAGCTACAGGCGTTCTGACCTGATCGGCGAGCACGTCTCGCTGCCGCTGTCCCAGTACGCCAAGCTGATCTTGAAGGTGAGCTACAACCGGGGTGCTGATCTCATGGCCTGTCTGGCCGCAGTCAAAGTGGGCAGCACCAATTGCCTGACCGGGCTGGCCGCCGAAGTCACGACCGCCACCGGTCTCGGCGTGTCCCGCAGCAGCTTCTTCCCGCAGGACGGAGCGGGCTCAGACGATCAAGGCCGTACGACGCCGCTGGCGCTTGCGACGTTGCTCCGGCGAGCCGCCAAGAGCTCCTACGGCAATTCCTTGTTCGGCGCCCTTCCGATCCTCGGACGCGACGGCACGTTGGCGAACGTGTACCCCAAGTCGCCGGCTGCCGGGCATGCGCAGATCAAGACCGGCAACCGTGTGGTTGGGAACGCAGCCGGCCAGATCCTCGTGCTTGGCAATAGCCTGGCCGGCTACGTCCAGACCAGAAGCGGTCGACGTGTCGTGCTGATGATCGCGGTCGGCAACGTGCCCGTCAGCTCGTCCGAAGCGTTCCTCAACGTCGTCGATGACCAGGCGCGCATGGTCATTGCGATCCAGCAGAACCTCTGAGTCAGTCGGCCGACCGCCGGCTCGCACCGGATTAACCTCGATACAGGTCTCAGGACCGTAATGCACTGTGTTTCGTGAGAAGTACGGTGGCCCGTGTCATCCCGCCCGTTCGGCCGACGCCAGGCCGCGGCGAGCGAACAGGGTCATCACTGCGGCGATGATCGCC
Organism: uncultured Solirubrobacterales bacterium; assembly: GCA_963769695.1. Lineage (GTDB taxonomy): Bacteria > Actinomycetota > Thermoleophilia > Solirubrobacterales > Solirubrobacteraceae > Palsa-465. The sequence continues at coordinate 1,128,434 of CAVYMX010000009.1, forward strand.
AGCCCCAGGAACGCAGCGGCCACCTTGACCGGTGCGCCGGCGAGCAGTCCACGGCCGGCCTCGAGCACGGCGGTCACCGGATTGAGGTTGGCGACGGTGTGGATCCAGCCGGTCAGCAGCGATAGCGGTACATAGACAGGCGCCAGGAACAGGAGCACGAACACGGGCATCTGAATCAGCGACCCGGCCTGCTCGGTGCGCAGGAACATCGCGACCCCGCAGGCCCACAACGCGGCGGCAAGGTTCAGCGCCGCGCCCAGGCCGACCAGACCGATCAGTTGGACGCCGTCGCCGTCGACGTTCATACCCGCGATCAGCGCGGCGATCGTGACGACCGTGCCGGTTATCACCCACCGCAGGAGCGCGCCGACGGTGTAGCCGGCGATGATCCCGCTGCGCCGGGGGGCGCTCAACAGCAGCCGCCGGGCAAAGCCGGAGTCGAAGTCGCGGGCGATGCCGAATCCGGTGAAGACCCCTCCGAACGCCGCCGACTGCAGGAACACGAACACGAACTGGAAGGCGGTGTAGCCGGGTCGGTAGTGGAAGTTGGGCACGTGGCTGATCCGCGACAGGCCGCCGGCGAACGCGATCAGAAAGAACAGGGGGAAGATGAGCGATGGGACGAGGATCGCTGGATTGACCACGGTGTTGTGGATCGAGCGCCATGCGACCGCGGAGGTGACGTTGACGAAGCGCCTCACTTGCGCGCCAGCCTCGTCTTCATCGCCGATTGCGAGAGGCCCAGCGAGATCACCAGCAGCGTGATCGCGAACCCGAATCCGAACGCGAGCGCCCGCGCATCCCAGCCGGCGATGACCAGGCTGCGCAGGCCCTCCAGCAGGTAGGAGACCGGGTTGTAGGTCGCGACGTCGCGAAACCACGTTGTCTGGATCAGGTTGCGCGGCAGGCTCGACGAGCTCAGGAACAGCGTCACGAACAGCAGCGGGAAGATCCCCTGGACGGCCTCGCCGGTGCCGAACCGCAGTGCCAGCAGGCCGCCGAGGCTGGCGAAGCCGAACGCGATCAGGATCGACAGGGCGAGCAGCACCACCGCTCCGCCGATCCCGCTGGCGAACGTGACCCCCGTGGCCAGTCCGAACAGTAGGTAGATGATCGCCTGCACGATCCCGAGCACGAGCGCGCCACCCAGTTGCCCGACGAGCAGGGCCTCTCCCCGCAGCGGGGTCAGCGCGAGCCGGTTGAGAAAGCCGGACTCGATGTCTCGCGCCAGGTCGACGCCCGCGGTAATCGATACGAACATCGCGCCCTGGATGAACGGCATCGCGATCAGGAAGTCACGGTAGTTGTCGGTGGGGAAGCCGGGGATGCGAGTCGCGGGACTGAGCGCCGAGCCGTTGATCGCGAACAAGATCAGCGGGAAGACCATCGGGAAGATCATCAGCGCGCGTTGACGCACCGTGCGGAGCACCGCCCGTCGTCCCACCGCGGCGGTCTGCTCGATCAGCGTGAGCGCGCCGGATGCACGCCCGGCGGAGGGCGGCGAAAGCACGACATCAACGGCCACGGCGTCTCCGTCTGGCCGGGCTCGGCGGCGGCGGCGACTCGGCGGCGGCGTCGTCCGCCGATCCCTCGAGCTTGCGGCCCGTCTTGGCCAGGAACACGTCGTCAAGTGAGGGCTGATGCAAAGCGAGCGACTCCAGTCGCAGGTCCGCGTGATCGAGCCGACGGATGATCTCGGCCAGCTGCCCCTCGCCGCCGGGAAGCTGCACGGTCACGCTACCGCGGCCGTTGCGACGCATCTCGCCGAACTCTGCGAGCTCATCTGCCACCCGGTCCGCGTCGCCGGGATCGGCGGGACGCAACTCGACGCTCGGGCTGCCGATCTCCGCCTTGAGCTGAGCCGGGGTGCCCTCGGCCACGATTCGGCCGTGGTCGATGATCCCGATCCGGTCAGCGAGCACATCGGCTTCCTCCAGATACTGCGTGGTCAGGAACACGGTTATGCCGTCCTCGTGCGCCAGCCGCGCGACCTCCTCCCACAGCGCGGCCCGGCTCTGCGGGTCGAGCCCGGTGGTCGGCTCGTCGAGGAACAGGATCCGGGGAGAGTGCACCAGCGCGAGCGCGAGGTCGAGCCGTCGCTTCATTCCTCCGGAGTAGCCACCGACCCGGCGGTCCGCTGCCTCCGTCAGGCCGACGCGCTGCAGCAGCTCGTCCGCGCGCCGGCGTCGCTGAGCCGAGGGCAGCCCCTGCAGCGTGGCCTGCAGGATGAGGTGCTCGCGCCCGGTGAGGATCGGGTCCAGTGCGGCCTCCTGCAACGCGGCGCCGATCCTCGCCCGCACTTGGGAGCCCTGACGGGCGATGTCGTACCCGCCCACCCTCGCGCGGCCGCTGGTGGGGGGAAGCAGGGTCGTCAGTATCAGTACGGTGGTCGACTTTCCTGCGCCGTTGGGCCCGAGAAAGCCGTAGATCTCGCCGGGGGCGACAGCGAGGTCGATTCCATCGACCGCTCGAGGGCCCTTGCGGAACTCGCGAACCAGGCTCTCGACCTCGATTGCCGGCTGATCGGTCACGGGCGGCAGTGTAGCCAGATAGTTGAGATTGTCAACGATTGACATGGGCAATAGAATGTGAAGCCGAGATGGAGGCCCCGACGACAATCCCGCCGCCCAGCGCCGGGACGGAGGCGCCGGCCGCGGAGGCCTGGGAGCTGTTGCGCATGCTCTTTGGACAGCAGCGGCGACGGTTTCTCATCGCTGCCGCCGAATTCGACCTCCATGCGGCACAGGCGGGCGCGCTCCTGCAACTCGCCTCACCGCTGCCGATGCACGCGCTGGCGACCTTGCTGGTTTGCGACAGCTCCAACGTCACCGGGATCGTCGATCGGCTCGAGGCGCGGGGGCTCGTCGCCCGCCGCTCGAGCGCCGATGACCGTCGCGTCAAGCACATCGTCCTGACACCGGCGGGCCGGCGGCTTCGCGGACGGATCCTCAGCCGCGTCGGACGGCCACCGGACGGCCTGGAGCGCCTATCCGCGGACGAGCAACGTCGGCTGCGTGATCTTCTGCGCCGCGTGCTCGCAGACGACAGCACAACCTGAAGGACCGGAGGCCGCGGATGCTGTTAGCACCGACATCCCCCGTCAGCTCGAACGCAGCCGGTGGTCGGGGTGCTGTTCATTGCCCTGATCGGCAATGGCTATGACCTGCTCGGGCTCGATCCGCTCTATGAGCAGATCACGCTCGGAGTGATCATGCTTCTCGCGGTCGGGCTGGATGCCTGGTCGCACGGGCGCGGCGGATGAAGACGCGAGCGCAGCGGATTTCGGCCGGCGCGGGCTCGCGCGCGGGATTAGGCCCCCGGGGCAGGCCGGATGGTGTTACCAATCTGACGATTTCGCATGTCGCCGCAGCGGATTTGGGCCCCGGTGATCAGTCATCGCACCTCTCGTCTTTCGCGCGGGGCCTCCGGTAGTGGAGTCGAGCCCACCGAAGCGGCAACAAGCCCTTCAGCGCGAGCACTTCGCGATCGATCAGCGATTCGGGCGGCCGAACCGCTCGAGCGTGGTCGCTCTCCTCGTCACGGCACGACGAACGACCGAGGCTTCAGGGCGTCGAGGGCCGCCACGATCTCGGCGGGTTCGGATCGCTCGGTCCAGTCGGGGTTGACCTTGATCCAGCGCACGACGCGTTCCGCATCGAGGATCAGCACGGTGGGCATCGGCAGCGCCGGCGAGCCGTCGGCGTTTGTGGCTGCGAAATTCAACCCCGCGTCGATAACCGCTTGTCGGGCCACCTCGGAGAGGTGCATCACGACGCCGACTTGATCGGCAAGCTTCAAGCCCGGGTCCGAGAGCACCGAGAATGTGAGGCCGTGCTTCTGCTTCATCGTCAACGAGCCATCTGGCTTCTGAGGACTCACGGCGACCAAGGCAACATCACGGCTCTGCAGCTGGGGCAGCAACACCTCCTGATAGGTCTGCAGTGCGATGTTGCAAAACGGGCACCAAGCCCCCCGGTAGAAGACGATGACGGCGGCTTGCCCTGCAGGAATGACTTGATACAGCGTGGTTTCGGTGCCGAACGGATCAAGCAGCGTGGCATCGCTCAGCGTGGTTCCCGGCTTGATGACGTCGGCCGGGACCCCCTCAGCCGTCAGGCGGCTACGCTCGGCTGCGGTGGCGGCTGCCGCACGACGTTCAGCCTCGCTCGGGGGCGAGACTCGCTCAAGCTCGCGCTCGCGTTGCCAGTACTCGGCGACCTGCGCGGCGATTATCAGGTCGAGGTCGGTCATCGGGCTGCTTCCTCCTGGATCTGGCGCGACGTTCGCGCAGACCCAAAATACCTCAGAAGGCGGCCCGGTCGAGGTCGAAGCTCACCGCCTCGATCATGGATGCGCGGCGGCGACGTCCGCGACCGCGTGGGCGTAGTGCGCACATGCGCGTGCACCGATGCCCGCGTGGCCCACGCGCCACCGCCACTACGTGGCTTCGATGCGCCCGCCGGAGGTTGTCGTGTTGGTCGGGCGGGCCTCCAGGCTCGCTCGTGCCGGGCGCTGCTCGATTCTCGTGACTCCTTCCGGTACCCGAGGTCAGCCTCGCCGCTGACTGCCCACCGGCCCACGATCCTCGCCACAACCGTCGGCAGCCGAACCGGCATGACCTCGGCACCCGCGTCGCCGAGGCGGCTATCGATCGCAGACCCTCGCCGGCGTGCGGCGAAAGCGTTGAGAAGCCTCGGTTGGGCTTGCGGTGCAGTTCGGCCTGGTCGATGCCGCTTGTGAGGTAATGAGCTCTAAGGACAAGCTTCCTCCAATTGTGCTCCCGCCGGGGTACGTGCTGCCTGAAGGCTGGCGCGACCAGCGGCGGCTGCCCGACCAGAATCGCCCTCCCCCAACGCGAGCCGGGCGCGGCGCGGGCTGGGCGCTCGGGTTCATGCCGCTGCTAACGGTCGCCGTAGGTCTGGTAATCGGCCTCGTCATCGACCTGCTGGGAATCAAGAATGTGGGGATCGAGCTGGGGCTGGCGCTGCTCGTGCTCGGCCTGGTCGTCGTATTTGACGGCACGATGAGCCTGGGGCTGACGCTCGGCTGGCTGCTGGTGTACATAATCGAGCGCTTCTTCGTGGGCATGGTGATCACCGCGGCGATCCTGGAGAGGCTCGCGCGATAACTCCTCCCGCGCGAGGACTGACCGATCTTTGGGTCACGCTGTCGATTCCGCAGCTCTGGGTGCGTCGTAGTGGTCAGAGCCCACGACCGGGCCAACCCAATCGACGAAGGAGCTCTTCCATGCCCCATCCAGTTGTTCATGCAGAGATCCGCTCGACTGATCCCGACGCCACGCGGGAGTTTTTCGGCCAGTTGTTTGGCTGGACGTATTCCGACGGCGCGTTTCCTGGCTACACGTTTGTCGATGTCGGGGTTGAAGGCGCGCTCCCGACTGCGATCAGTCCGCTTCAGGGAGCCGATGACAGCGTGCTGTTCTTCGTCGGCGTTCAGGACGTGGCCGCGACGCTGCAGCGCGCAGAGGAGCTCGGCGGGCGCATCGTCCAACCGGCGCAGAGCGTGCCCGGAGTGACCTTCGGAGTGTTCGCCGATGCCCAGGGGCACGTGGTGGGGGTCGCAAGCTCCTAGGCGAGACGGCACGGTCGTTCACCCCCTTTGGGTGATGGGGCGCAGCACGAGGGGCTGTACCGTCGAAGCTTCGGCCCCCCTGGCTGGACGTGCCACCACCAACTGCGAGAGGTATCCCGTGTCCGTGACGGCTACAAGTCAAACACTCGCGCCGGCTGCGGCAGCGCGGCTCGGCGCTCACCATGACGGCGGCGGCGCAAGCTTCGCGCTGTTCAGCAGCGTGGCCGACGCGGTCGAGTTGTGCCTATTCGATGATTCGGGTCGGGAGACGCGCTGGAGCCTTCAGCAGGACGAGGGGTTTGTGTGGCAGGGCTATTTGCCGGGGGCGCGGCCGGGTCAGCGTTACGGCTATCGGGTATATGGGCCATGGGACCCGTCCTCGGGCGCTCGCTGCAACCCGGCCAAGCTCCTGCTCGACCCTTACGCCCGCGCGGTCGCGGGCGAGGTGAACTGGAACCCGGCCGTCTACGGTCACGCAGCCGATGACCCGGATCATGCGGACGGCAGCGACTCGGCGCCGTACGTGCCGCGCTCGGTGCTGGTGGCCGGGGGCTTCGACTGGGGCCAGGACAGCCGCCCGGGCCGGGCGATGGCCGACTCGATCTTCTATGAGGTGCACGTGAAGGGCTTCACGAAGCTGCACCCCGATGTCCCCGCGGAGCTGCGCGGCACCTACGCGGGGCTGGCACATCCGGCCGCGGTCGCGCACCTGCAGCGGCTTGGCGTGACCGCCGTCGAGCTGCTTCCGGTGCACCAGTTCGTGCACGACGCGCAACTCGTAGCGCGTGGGCTGCGCAACTACTGGGGGTATCAGTCGATCGGATATTTCGCTCCGCATAACGGTTACGCGTCCAGTGGCGACGGCGGTAGCCAGGTCGACGAGTTTCGTGAGATGGTTCGCGCGTTGCACGCCGCCGGGCTGGAGGTGATCCTCGACGTGGTGTTCAACCACACCGCTGAGGGCAGCGAGTGGGGGCCGACGCTGAGCTTCCGCGGGATCGACAACGCTGCCTACTACCGGCTGGCGGAAGACCGCTCTCGCTATGTGGATGACACCGGCTGCGGCAACACCGTGGATCTGTATCTCCCGCACCCGCTGCGCCTGGTGATGGACGCGCTGCGCTACTGGGTGCAGGAGATGCACGTGGATGGGTTTCGCTTTGACCTCGCGGCCGCGCTGGGGCGCGCGGCGAACGATTTTGACCAGTATTCCTCGTTCTTGGAGGCGACCGTCCAAGATCCCGTGCTCGCGGAGGTGAAGTTGATCGCCGAGCCGTGGGATATCGGAGCCTATGACCTCGGTCAGTTCCCATCCGGCTGGAGCGAATGGAACGGCAAATACCGGGATACGGTACGCGATTTCTGGCGCTCTACGGCCAGCACGCTGCCCGATCTCGCCACGCGCGTCAGCGGCTCCAGAGACCTCTACGGCCACGGCGGCCGCCGACCCGCCGCGTCGGTGAACATTCTCACCGTGCACGATGGCTTCACGCTCGCGGACCTCGTCAGCTACGACGCCAAGCACAACGAGGCCAACGGCGAGAACAACCGTGACGGCACCGATGACAACCGCAGCTGGAACTGCGGCGTGGAGGGCCCGAGCGATGACCCGGCCGTGCTTGCGCTCCGCGCCCGCCAGCGGCGGAACTTGATCGCCACGTTGCTGCTGTCCGAAGGCGTGCCGCTGCTGCTCGGCGGCGATGAGTTCGCCCGCAGCCAAGGCGGTAACAACAACGCCTACTGCCAGGACAACGAGCTCACCTGGTTTGACTGGCAGGCCGTGGCGCAGAACACCGACCTGGTCGAGTTCACCGCCCGCCTGTGCCGCCTGCGCGCAGCAGCATCCGGTGTTCCGCCGCCGCCAGTTCTTCAGCGGCGAGCCGGCGCACCAGGGCGGCCGCGATGACCTCGACTGGTACCGCCCGGACGGCGCTCTGATGACCTCGGAGGACTGGGGTGCGTCCTACGCGCGGGCCGTCACGATGGCGCTGGGCGGCGACGCCGATTCCGACGTTCCGTTCTTGTTGTTGTTCAACGCCTGGTGGGAGCCGCTGGACTTCGCCGTGCCCGATCCACTGCGAAACCTCGGTTGGCTGATCGAGGTCGACACAGCCGATCCCGCCACCACCGGCACGCTCCGTCGACCCAGCCGCCGCCGTAGCGCTGATCGGACGCTCGCTGATGCTGCTGCGCGGCACACAGCCTTCAACCTGATCCCGCGCGCTGCGGTTTGAAGCGCCTTGCCGGGAAACGCGCAGGTCTGGACGCGTCAGCTCGGCGGCCCGGGCAGACCGAGGAGTTGCACCGCAGAGACGATCAGCAGCACGGAGGCGATTCCGATCAGGCCGTAGCGGGCTCCGCGGGCCGGGAAGTGCGTCGCGATCCCGACCATGAACAGCACGGCCGCCAAGAAGACAGTGAGGCGCACATACTTGTCCGCCGTCGCCGACGCCGCCTGCCCCTCCGTGAACTGAGCTTGGGCCTGCTGTGTTAAGCATGTGCGCCTGGGTCTGCTGCGGGATCTTGTACTGCGGCATGTAGGACGGGTCAGGAGGCGCGTGGGGGTTCTTGAGAGGGTGGGTGGCAATCCAGGCGTCCACAGCAACGAGGTAGCCCGGCCGCAGCCGCCTGAGCATGAGTTGAAACAGCTTGGGATTGTGCGTCTCGTACGCCGCAAACAGGCCGTTGAATGACACCGAGTCGAGCGTGCGGATCTGCGAGGCTTGAATCGTGTCGAGATTCGCCTCATTCTGCGCCGACGAGGATCGCGCCAGGGAGAGCGACGACTCGGTGCCCCACTTGGCCGCCGAGTAGCCTGACCAGGCCGCCATCAGGGTCACGATCGACAGCAACACGGCTTCCGCGATCGAGATCAAGCGGTCACGCCGAGCATGCTCCCCTCGCGGGTGCGCTGCCGGTTCGCCGTGCTCTGCGTGCTCGGCGTGCTCTGCGTGCTCGGCGATCCCCTTGCCGACCTCGGTCGCGGAAAGTCCCTCAGCCACTCGAATGCTCCGTTCTGATGCTTTTCTGGACGCAGAGATTGACGCGGGCCAACCGCGATCACGACGACCTGCGCAGACGCCTCTCCGAAGTGTCGCCGTGGCACCCAGCGCGGCGCATCATCCGAACAGGATGACGCCTGAGTCGTCAATCAAGGGTCGTCGCTCGTCTTCGAGCTGCTCGCGTCCACGCCGGCTCTTGCCATGATCGAGGCGATCACCTCCGTCTTGGCGTCCGCGTACTCCTGCATGTAGGTCCACTTGCGAGACGCCAGCTCTCTCTTGGAGCGGGCGTAGAGATCCCGGTCCACCGCGCTGCTCCTGAGCCAGTCACGGAAGCGAACCATTCGGTCCGTCTCGGGACACCGACCGGAGAACACGTGCAGATTCACCGACGCGCCCTCTCGCGTGAACAAGCGATGTTCGAACCAGTGCGGCTCGCGGATCCGCAGCACGTAACCGGCCGTCTGCAGATCCGACAGATACGACGGCTCGTCGGCTGCATCTGGCACCTCGAGGACGACGTCGACGATCGACTTTGCCGGCAATCCGACCACCGCGGTCGAGCCCACATGCTCGAGCGTCAGCACCCGCGGACCGAGCGCGCCGCGCACGTGGGCGGCTTCGCGCCTGTAGGCGTCGGGCCACGCAGGATCATAGTCGGACAACTCGATCCGTCCGGACAGGCGCTGCGGGTTGCCGATCGTGACCTTCAAGAGCCGCTCGGCGTACCCCACGAGGTCGGTCGGATCCGAGGACTGCATGGAATCCATCTTCCCTCACTCGGGCAAGACGCCCATCGTTTGCTCACGCGAGTGTGCTTGCCACGCGCCCGCTCCGATCGCCGCGAGTGCGTACATCGCCACAGCGAGTGCTTCGCCGGCGAGGACGTCGGAGGCGTAGTGCGCGCGCAGGTAGATCCGGCTCAAACCGACGAGCCCGGCGAGCAGCGCGCCGGCGGTGATCACGGCGATCCGGCCGCCCCGGGTGGGGATCGCGACGGTGAGCGCGATTGCGAGCGCGAGCCAGCCGACGGAGTTGGCGGCGTGGGCTGAGGGATAGCTCTGGCCGGAGGTGTGCACGAGCGGGTCCGGTGGCCGGGCGCGATCAACCGCCAATTTGACGATCCACACGGAGATCCATGTGAGCGCCGCACCCGCTACGAGCGCGGCGGCGCGGGCGCGCTGTCGACGCTTGACCAGGACCACGGCAGCGAGGACGACGGCGGGGCCGACAATCGCGATCAGGCCAAGCGTCGTCACCCCGCGGGCGGCGGCGTCGAGCCATGGCGCGCGCAGGTCGTCGGCGACCCGGAAGGCGCGTGAGTCAAGGCCGAGCGAGGGATTGGCAGTCACAGCGACGGTCAGCACTACGAACACCGCGATAGCGGTGAGGGCGACTCCGACGAGCAGCCAGTGAACGGATCCGCGGCGCATCGGCGTAGCTTGGCGGATTACGTGCGAGCCGCCCTACGGGATGGCCTGCACTCCGTTCAGCAGCTGGAGCGGTCGTAATCCCCCCACAGCTCCGACGGGAACGGCGGGGAGGTGGTCTGGCCTGGATTGTTGGGGTCGGGGATTTCCTTGAGCTGGTAGCGGATCTGACAGCTCAGCGTGTCCGGGGCCCAAGAGAAGAACTTGCCGCCGCGCCATCGCGATGCGCTGTCCAGCTTCGCCTGCGTCTCGCAGTACCCGGCGCCGGCGGCGGCGCCTGAGGCGGCGGCGAAATCGGATGGCAGCGGCGATCCGATGTGGTGAGCGATCCTCGCCAGATCCCACGCCTGCTGCCCCCAGAAGCTGGGCAGCACGCCGCACGTCCAGCGCCGTCCCGCCGGGCGCGGCGCTTCCTGCAGCCCCGCGCTGTGGTGATGGAGGCCGAACGCGAGCATCAGCGTGAGCGCGTGGCCGGCGCCGTCGTTGAAGGGCGCCGCGGTTATGACCGCGTCGGCCGTGTTCCGCGCCATGGTGCAGAGCGTCGCCGAGCTCGCGTAGACGCGCCACTCGTCGCTGACGGTTGCGCTGGCATAGCTCAGCCAGCTCACCCATGGGGGAGTGATCAGGCCTCGGCACGGCTTCGCGCGGTGCCCATAGTCTGCGATGTAGTCGCTCGGCAGGCTCTGCGTGATGCCCGAGTCGCCGGCCGCGTGCCCGATCGCGACCGCCGTCCCGAGGCTTCCGATGCCGCCGAGCATCAGCGTCGCGACGACCACCGAGCAAGCCACCAGCCGGCCCGCTGACCCCAACGTAAGATCGACTACAACGCGCACCTAGGCCCCCATCCATGTTGATCCATGAACTTCCCGGCGACTGTAACACGCCGCCGAGATCCTCCAGCTGTCGCTCCCATCACCGGCGTCGCACGCTCCGCCCGTGACGAATTCGCGCCGCGACGTCGACAAGACCGTCGCCCGACGTGGCGATCTCGTCGTCGAGCGCGACCCGTTCCGCGCCGTCCGGACGGCTGCTGCGTTACGGCGACATGGACGCCTCCTACATCGATCTCGCCCACCCGTCCCATCTCGAGTTCGACTACATGCGCTGGATGCGAATCGTGCTGCGAGCGGCCCACGCCCGGAGGGTTCTCCACGTCGGTGGCGGGGCGTGTGCGCTGCCACGGGCGCTCGCAGCCGATGACCCCGGCGGACGCCAGGAGGTGTGTGAGGTGGATGCCGGGGTGCTCGCGCTCGCTCGCGAGCACTTGGGGCTTCGGCGCGCACCTGGGCTCCGCGTGCGCCATGCCGAGGGACGCGCGTTCCTCGCCGGCCAGCGTGACGCAAGCTGGGACGCGATCGTGATCGACGCGTTCGTCGCCGCGACAGTCCCTCGACGGTTGATCACGGTGCAGGCGCTGACGGATGTCGCGCGCGTGGCGCCGCTGGCACTGGTCAACGTCATCGATGGCCGGTCGGCACGGGATGTGCGCGCCATCGCGGCGGCCCTGACGATCGCCTACCCGCGGGTTTGGGCGCTCGGCGGCCGTATGGGCAACACCGTCGTTGCCGCCTGCGTGGCCGAGCTGAACCTCGATCGGATCGGCGCCCAGGCCGCCGGCGACCCCTCCCCGGCGCGTCTCACCGCGCCGGACGCGATGGCGCGCCTGGTCGCCGGCACCCCCCCGCTACGCGACGAGGAGGTCGGTGAGGTCTGAGCGGGCAGGGTGGTTGACCGGCCTGAGCAGGCCGCGACCGGTACCCCGGTAAGCTCGGGTCTGATGCCGATTGAGTGGGCCGGTTTGGGCCCGGAGTTGCTGCTTCGGCTTGACCGTAAGACCGCCGAGCCGCTTCGCCTACAGCTCGAGCGCGAACTTCGAAATGCGATTCGCTCTGGCAGGCTGGCCGCCGGCGAGCGGCTCCCGTCGTCGCGGGTGCTGGCGGCGGAGCTCGGGATCTCGCGCGGGCTGGTCCTGGAGTGCTACAGCCAGTTGCGGGCCGAGGGCTTCCTCACCGCGCGCAGCGGTTCCGCCACGCGCGTGGCGGCTGGTGCGCTCACGCCGCCACAGCTCCGGGCCAAATCGGCGCCTCCGGAACGCCTGGCCGTCGACTTTCGCCCCGGCGTTCCCGACCTGGCCAGCTTCCCCCGGCGCGACTGGGCTTGGGCGCTGCGCGAGAGCTGCCGCAACGCGACCGTGGCCCAGCTCGACTACGGCGATCCACAGGGGACCGAAGTCCTGCGTCAGGTGCTCGCCGGGTACTTGCGTCGGGTGCGCGGGACAGTCGCCGATGCCGAGCAGATCGTGATCTGTATCGGTTTCGGACAAGGAATCAACCTCGTCCTGCGTTCGCTCGCCGACGACGGGATCCGGCGAGTGGCGGTCGAAGACCCCGGAGACGATGACTACCATGCGATCTCGGCCCGCCTCGGGATGGAGGCGGTTCCGGTCCCAATCGACGAGCGGGGGATCGACGTCGATGCGCTCGCCGCCACCGACGTCCGTGCGGTGATCCTCACACCTACGCATCAGTTCCCGACCGGCACCGCGCTTGCCCCGGAGCGACGGCAGGCGCTTGTCGCTTGGGCCACCGACCGAGACGCGACGATCATCGAGGATGATTACGACGCGGAGTTCCGTTACGACCGCGATCCGGTCGGCGCCTTGCAGGGACTCGCCCCCGATCGGGTCGCGCTCATCGGCACGGTCAGTAAGTCACTCGCTCCCGCGCTGCGGCTCGGCTTCGTTGTAACTCCCGGAGCGATGCTCGAGTCGCTGATCGAGGACAAGCGGCTGAGCGACCGCGGCTCGCCGACGCTCGAGCAGCTCGCGCTCGCGGCCCTGATCGAGTCCGGTCGCTATGACCGGCACCTCCGCCACATGCGCGGCGTCTACGCCGCGCGGCGGGACACGCTGGTGGGAGCGCTCGCGGCTGACGCGCCCGGGATCGTCTTGACCGGACTCGCAGCGGGGTTCCACGCCGTCGCACAGCTGGCGAACGGGGCGGACGAGAGGTCAATCGTCGCGGCGGCACGCGAGCGCTCGATCGGCCTCTACGGGATGAGCTCGTATCGTCCGAGTGGACGCGACGGACCGCCACAGCTCGTGCTCGGCTTTGGAAATCTCAGCGAGGCGGCGATCGAGCGAGGCATCACCGCGATCAGCGACCTCCTCTGAGGCTAGGTCGACCCGATCATCCTCGTCGGAAAGTGGCTCACTGTTTAGCTGCGATGTTTGACCGTCATCAGCACCTGATCGCGCTCGCGCGCGCGGTCACGATCACGGTTGCATGAGGCAGGAGAACTGAGCATGCGGACGATCCGGATCCTGTTACCGCTCGTGCTTGCGGCGCTGGCGCTAATCCCGGCGGTTCAGCTGCGTCCACCCTGAACGCCTTGGCCGAGAGGTGGACCGGATTGGGCTTCACGCGGCAGCCAACCGGCGCGCTGCCTCCAGCGATCTTCAACGCCGTTTCGTGCGCGTCGCCGACGTTTGGCGTGGCGGACGGCAGCGAGCTACCCCAGCCCGGAGTGACCGTGCCGTACGTAGAGTCCTACAACGACACCACCTGGGCGGCCCAAAGCACGACTAGAACGGGCCAGTTCCTCGTCACCCCGCCGAACACGACGGATGCGACGCTCCTCGGGGCTTCATGCCCCTCGGCCGGCGCGTGTCAGGTGGTCGGGATCTACGGGAACAGCGGCGGTAGCATCGATTCAATCTGGGCGGCCGGTTTCGACGGCCGCGCGTGGGCGTCTGAGGCCAATCCCTACGTGTTTGCCAACGCCACATTCCAGGGCGTGTCGTGCACAAGCTCCGATCACCGGCGACGTGCTCTCGCCCGCGACTCCGCCCGGCGCGCGGAGGCTGATCGTGCTCAACAATGGCGGCGTTAGGTCCGAATTGGCGCGAGCGTCGGTTGAGCCGTAGCTCCGGCGCATCATCACGGCGCGTCCCTCAAGCTGCCAAGCCCCAGCGAACCGTCGCTCGACGAAACCTCGGGTGTGGACGCGATGGCAGGCGGCGGGGTCGGCGGGTCGTCCAGGAAGTCACCTGTGGGAACGAATAAGAGGCTTCCTGTCACCGCCGTTGAGAAGTCCAGGATCCGATCGTAATTGCCCGGGGGCTTGCCGATGAACATGTTGCTCAGCATCTCCTCGATCACGTCGGGGCTGCGGGCATAGCCGATGAAATAGGTCCCGAACTCGCGGGTCCCGACGTGTCCGAACGGCATGTTGAGGCGCACGATCTGCTGCTCCTGGCCGTCGTCGTCGACGATTGTGTTCAGCGCGACGTGGGAGTTCGGGGGCTTGACGTCATCGGGCAGCTCGATGTCGCTCAGCTTCGTTCGCCCAATCGCCCGCTCCTGTTCCTCGACCGGCAGCGCATCCCAGCCGTCGAGGTCGTGCAGGTACTTCTGAACGATCACGTAGCTACCGCCGCTGAACTGCGGATCCTCATCACCGATCAGGACCGCGGCTTTGGCCGCGCCGCCCTCCGGGTTCTCGGTCCCGTCCACGAATCCGAGCAGGTCGCGCTCGTCGAACGACCTGAAGCCGTGCACCTCATCGACAACCTGCGCGAACCGGGCGAGGCGATTCACCAGCCGCTCGGCCAGCTCGAAGCACAGATCCAAGCGATGCGCGCGAATGTGGAACAGGAGATCACCGGGCGTCGACACCGCGCTGTGTTGGGCGCCGAAGAATCCCGGGAAGGGATGAAGGCCAGCGGGACGGGGCTGGTCGAACAGGCGCTCCCACAGCTCCGAGCCGACGCCAACGACGCAGGTCAGCTCTCCCTCGGGGAGCCGGAAGCCGACCGATCGCTTCAGCCCGCTGACATCCGCCAGCAGCTCACGCACCCCGTCCTCCGCGCCTGCATTCACCGTCAGGACAAGGAAGATCGCTGCCTCGGTCGTCGGCCTTAGAACTGCTTGCGGCTCGGCTGCATCCACGACGTGTCTCTCTCCTCGGGCTGGCGGCCAAGCCTACTGTGCCCGGACGCGGGCGGGCCGCGGATTCAGGCGGGATCCTGCGAGCTGTACGGATCGTCCTCGCCGCGCACGTCGCGGTAGCGGCGATCGAACAGCTCGAGTACGGCTGTCACGTCTGCCGGCCCGTGGACGTCGTGGCTCACGCCGCTGGACTCCGGCGTCAACTCCGCCGGTTCGGCGTCCCCATGCTCGACGAGCTCGTCGTGCTCAGGTCCCAAGACCGGCAGCTCGGCCACGCCACGATCGCGATACAGAAGACCGAGCTCGGAATGCGCGTAGCGGACCACTGCCGCGCCGTCCGCTCGCAGCTCGATGCGGACACCGGGCCAGGCGCTCAGCTCGTTGGCGATTTCATCGACGAGCGCGGCGGAACGGGCCATCGGTCGATCGTATCTGCTCTGCTCAGCAGTGGTTAGGATTCGGACATGAGCGACGAGAGCATTGCGTCACGAATCGAGGGCCTGGTCACCGAGGAGCACGAGCTTCGTGCGCGCGAGGAATCAGACAACAAGAGCCCCGAGCTGCTCGAGGCAGATCAGCAGCGGCTTCGGGCTGTGGAAATCGAACTCGACCGCTGTTGGGATCTGCTCCGCCAACGACGCGCGCTCCGCGACGCTGGGAGCGATCCGGACCAGGCGCACGTGCGTGACGCCAGCACGGTCGAGCGTTATCTGCAATAGCCGAGCAGCTGACCGCACGCGCGGACATCAACGGGCGAAGTACGCTGTGCGACTTCGTGAGCGGCAACTGTTCAGGCTTTCTGTTCTCGGGGCGGATACTCGGGCTGGCGGTCGCGCTCGCTGCCGCTACCGCACCGGCGAGCGCAGCGGCCCGGGCCGTTAGCCCCGACCGCTCGTTCGGGGGCGGGAAGGGGTGGGTGACCACGCGGATCCGGGGCACGAGCACCCTCGCCGAGGGCGTCGCCGTGCTCCAGGGTGGGGCGATCCTGATCGTCGGCCAGGCGACCACGCCCTCGGGCAACGGCCAGATCGTCGCCGCGCGCTACCGGCCGAACGGCCGACTGGACCCGAGCTTTGGCTCCGGGGGCATCTTCACCTCGGCCCTGCCGGTCGCGAACGGGCCGTTCATCGCAACCTCGGTTGTACAGGATCGATCGACCGGCAAGCTCCTGGTGGCGGGTGGATACGGCCTTAACTCGATGCTGGTCATGCGCCTGACCCCTGGCGGGCGCCTCGATCGAACGTTCGGCCGGAGCCGAAGCGGCTTCGCGACGGTTCCCGTGGGCGGCATCGCCCAATCGATCGCGGTCCAATCGAACGGCGGAATTCTGGTCGGTGGCTCAAACGAGAACATCAACGGCCGCCCGATGGTCGTGGCGCGCTTTACTCGCGGCGGCCTGCTCGACCGCCGATTCGGGCGCGGAGGTCTGGCGCAGATCCTGTTCTGGAACCCGCTCCTGGCGGCGGGCTCAACGATCTCGGGCCTGGCGACCGTCCGCGGCGGCGGGATCGTCGCCTTTGGCCATCTCGATTACATCGGCGGTGATGGACACGGGAGCGCCGGGGTGTTTGAGCTTTCGCCGAATGGCCGGCTGGTGCGAGGCTTCGGAACCGGTGGTCATGTTGAGATCGCGTTCCCGCACGGCACCGGCAAGAGTGGGCTGGCGCAGTGGTTCCCGTGCGCGATGACGGTCGACTCGCGGGGCCGCACGATCATCACCGGGGACGGATCGACCACGGCAGGCGACGCCCTGCTGAGCGCCCGGCTCACCTCGCGCGGGTTGCTGGACCGATCCTACGGACGGGCGAGGAACGGGCTCTCCGTGATCCAAGGTTTGAGCGTGAGCAGTGAGACGACATGTGGAGCCACGCCAACCACGACCGGGAAGCTGACGGTGGGCGTGGGACCGGTCCTGGTGCAGCTCCAGCCGGTCGGAACAGCCAACGGCCGCTTTGGGCGCCGGGGGATGCTCACGATCACCAAGCCTCCGAGCGTCAACATCAACGGGGTCGCCCGCTGGGGTTCGAGCCGGATCGTCCTGGCCGGTTTCGCGGGCAATTCCGCTTATGTCGCCCGCTACTGGCTGCCGACGCCGCCGTAGGAGTCGGGTTGCCCTGCCTGCCCCGGGCCGGACGAGGAGCTAGCGGACCCGCGCCCGGTCTCTGACGATCCGAAGGTTGCTCGTGCGGGCCTCAAGCCGGTCGATCGCCGCGGCGATCTCGCTCGGCGGAGGCTCGGTCGACCAGCGGTTGCCGACGCGCCGGACCTCGCCGCGACGCTCGAGGTCCTGTAGCCGGGCTAGCGCCTTCTTGTTGTTGAGGCCCGCCGCTCGGGCAGCCATCGCCGTCGAGAACGGGCCGGACATTGAGCCGAGCGCCGTCCGGAGCCGATCTGGGCGTGGCTCATTGACGCTCCCGCGGTTGCGATTGCGCTCGCGGTTGCGCGGTTTCGGCGCTGGTGAGGGCGCTTCGGTCGGGGCGGGCTCGGGTTCTGGAGTGGGTGCCCCGTTGCGCCTGACGGGCGGATCGTCGCCGAACCGGGCGCGGCAACTGCGACACATGACGACCGGTTCGCGGTCGGCCGGGCGGACGACCTCAAACCGACGCCAGCCACGGGCGGAACCACACACTTCGCACCGGCGTCCAGCGCGTTCGATCTCGTTCAGGCCTTCGGTTTCCATCGGTTCTCGCCCTCCACGATAGTCCGTCGCGAGCAGGCAACCACGCGAGCCTCCCAGGATCTGTTGTTTTTTCGTTGCTTTCACCGCGGCTGGATCGGCTGTAGCACCGGTTTCGGGCGCTCGAGGCGACCGGTTGGCATCGGCGCCGACGCTGGTTCTAGCCTGTGAGCCGTGTCGAGCATCGGTGTGATGCGCGAGGGACCGCTGCACGCCGCGCTCAAGGCGATGCTGGCACAGCCAGGTGACCGGCTGGAGGTCGCCGTCGGCCGCTTCGTGATCGACGTCGTCCGAGCCGGGGGGAGCTGGTTGAGGTGCAGACCGGCGATTTCGGCCCGCTCGGCCCGAAGCTCGACGCGCTGCTCGATAGGCATCGGGTTCGGATCGTTCACCCGATCGCGGCGCAGCGGCGGATCGTGCGAGTCGACGAGCACGGCGAGGTCGTTTGGACCCGGAGATCGCCGAAGCGCCGAACCGTGATCGAAGTGTTCGACAAGCTGGTCGCGTTTCCGTCGTTGCTGACTCATCCGAACCTGACGGTCGAGGTGCTGCTGTTGCGCGAGGACCACATCCGCGCCCCCCGGCCCGTGACCGTGCGCAGACGAACACGAGATCCTGGGGAGCGGCGACTGCGAGAGGTGCTCGACCGCATCGAGCTGTGCGGGACCGACGATGTGCGACGCGTGCTGCCCCCGCTTCCGCCCGAGCCGTTCAGCACCCGCGAGCTGGCATCACTTCTCGATTGCACGATGCTGCTCGCGCAGCGAACGGCGTACTGCCTGCGTGCGGTCAAGATCATCGAACCGGCCGGGAAACGCGGTCGTACGCCGCTGCACCGACAGGCCGGCCTCGGTGCAGCGTAGATCGGACCTCCGGAGCCACGGTTGCGAGGTCGGGCCCGCTGGTAGGTTGCACAACCATGCACCCCACGGCGGCTCGCCTGGCTGAGCGACTGCAGCGGCGAGGGCTACCGATCGAGGTCACGACGCTCAGCGACTCGGCCCGTACGGCCGCCCTGGCGGCGGCGGCGCTGAACGTCGAGATCGGTCAGATCGTGAAGTCGCTCGTGTTCCTGCGCGACGACGAGCCGGCGTTGGTCTTGTGCGCCGGCGACCGTCGCGTCGACGCCGACCGGCTCGGCCTGTCACCCGCGCCGGCAGACCGCGTGCGCGAACTGACCGGTTTTTCGATCGGTGGGGTTCCGCCCCTCGGACACGACGTCGAGCTCGAGACGACGGTCGACGAGTCGCTGCGGCGTTTCAGCGTCGTGTGGGCCGCCGCCGGCACGCCGCACGACGTGTTCTCGGTCGGGACCGAGGCGCTGATTCGGGCGATTCCCGGCGCGTTGGTGACAACCGTCAGCTGAGCGGTCGGGCTCGCAGAGCAGTTGGAGCCGCCCTGCCCCGCTGCCCGCTGCCCGCTGCCCCGTGCCCTGTGCCACTGCCAGGTGCCCGGTGCCCAGTGCGAGGTGCCCGGTGCGAGGTGCCCGGTGCCCGGTGCCAGGTGCTGGTCAGCCCGAGCGGAGGGCCACCGCGGCAGGGGCCGCGACGACCTCCGGGGCCACGCCCAGCCCTGCGATGATCCGATCCGTGATCGCCCACGCCGCATAGCACAGGGAACCGGTGATGCCGGTGACTGTCAGGAGCACGCCCGCTGCGGCGGTCGCGGCGACGCCGTGGGCGCCAAGGATCAGTACCGCGGCTGCCGGACCGATACTCGGTCCGATCGGAAGTTGCCCGAGCGTGAACATCGCGATCAGCAGGGCCATCGCGTCAAAGATCGAGACGTTGACGCCGATCGCGTGCAGCATCAGCCAGTTGCGCAAGACCTGCGCGCACACGGCCAACACCGTGAACGCCACAACGCGACGGCGGTCCTTGTTGCGAACGACCGCCAGGCCGGCCCAGAGTCCAGTTCGGTGGCGCTCGGAAAGCCCGCGCAGACCGAGCGCCAGTCCGGCCGTGACCAAGACAGCGATCGTGGGCACCCACCAGGGGACGCCGAGCGGTGCGATCAGCGTGAAGGAGAAGATCGCCGCCAGCGCGACCTCAACCGCGATGATCGGAATCTCGGCCGCCAGCAGAACCGGCACCCGCGGCGCAGTCTGCGGAGCGACCCGGCGCAGCGAAGCGATCCGTGCTGCCATTCCCAACGAGCCGTTCAACACGCTCGCGAGGTAGCCGACGCCGGCAGCGCGGAACAGCAATCGCCGGGGGACGGTACCGCCGGCCGCACGAACGCAGACGCACCAGGCCTCGCTACGCGCAAGCAACGCGAAAATCTGCAATAGGACCGCGAGCGCGAGCAGTGCGATCGGAGCGCTATGAAGTGCGGTGATGAACTGCCCACGGCGCCCTGCGAGCACGAATCCGAGGATCCCGGTGACCGCCAGGGCACCAAGCACGCTCAACACTATCTTGCGGCGAAACGCCAAACGGGGCTCACCGGCTGGCATGCAGCCGACGACGACCTGGTCTGGCTCGAGCGACAAACGGACTCCGCGCGATAGCGGTTCCGGAGGATCAGGATGGGCGCTGTCACTCGCAGGCGCCGCGCGTCAGGCTGGTGCTCCCGTCCCTCCACAGTACCAGCGAGCGCGATTTCACCGCTGCCGGCTGGGATTCAGGCCCAAAATCAGCCCAGCTCGACGAGCCCGTGGTCGCCGTCGTGGCGGAGGTAGAGCACCTCCGCGGGGCGGTTCTCAACGTCGATGAGTCAGCCGGGCGGACGCCGCGCGGGTGGGCGGATGCGCGGGACGGGCGGGCGGCGCTGGGGCGGCCGGCTTGGTTAGTCGGCCGGCTGTCGCGTGCGTGCGGCTTGATGAACGGCGCTGGTGAGGGTGGTTCGGGGTGGTGGCCCGGGGCGGGCCGGCCGAGCGGGCGATCGGTGGGGGGCCGGGTCGGGCCGGCCGACCGGGCGATCGGTTGGGGGGCGGGGGCGGGCCGGCCGAGCGGGCGATCGGGTGGGCGGCGGGGGCGCCGCTCGTGAGCATCCCGACCCGGGAATCCGTCCGGATCGGCGATGTTCACGACTTCTGGGCCGGCCCGTGGCGCGGGAGGGCGAACGGTCGCTTTGGGAGGGGGCGGACAGCGGGGGTTGTCAGCGATCTGACAATTTCACCTGCATACGGGGACAAAGCGCGCACGCCTGCAGGACCTTGGCTAGATAAGCATGTGGGGGATGCTTATCTAGCCAAGGTGGGCTGAGGCGGCGCGGTTTGTGCCGTTAAGCATGCCCGCGGCGCCTCGCCGCGGCCTTGCCCCCAAAGCCCTTCGCCGGCGCCGTTTTTCTAGCGGTCCGCTCGGCAATGCCTCCGAGCGTTGCTCCCGGGCGCCGTGGACGCTACGCCCGGCGCGCCCGCGCGACCTCCTCGTGGGCATCGCGCCCCGTCGCGGCCTGTCGCCCTTGCCTCCCTTCACCAGCGCCGTTTTTCTTAGCGGGCGCCGGGCGCAACGCCTCCGAGGCGGGTTGCACCCGGGCGCCGTGAACGCCACGCCTGGCGCCGGCCCGCGCGACTGCCTCGCGGGCATCGCGCCCGGCGCCGGCCCTCGCGACGGCCTGGCGGGCATCGCGCCCGGCGCCGGCCCTCGCGACGGCCTGGCGGGCATCGCGCCCGGCGCCGGCCCGCGCGACGGCCTCGGGCATCGCGCCGCCCGCCCGGCCCGGGCATCGCGCCGCCGGCCCGGCCCGGGCATCGCGCCGGCCCCGCTCTCGAGACCGCCCCGGGCATCGCGCCGCCCTCCCGCGAGATCGCTTGCCCGACCACGCGGCCCAAGGCGCCAGAACACGCAACTAGCGACCGACAGTTTTTTTGGTCTTGACAAATTACTTTGTCGGTGGGAGGATTGGTCCATGATCGACGTGACAGTCATCGATGACCCGGCCGCGGCGGAGGTCTCGCTCGACCCAGTTCGTACCAGGCTGCTCGCCGAGCTAGCCCAGCCGGGGTCGGCCAGCACGCTGGCCGCCAAGGTTGGGCTGGCGAGGCAAAAGGTCAACTACCACCTGCGTGCGCTCGAGCGCCACGGGCTCGTGGAGCTCGTGGAGGAGCGCCGCAGGGGCAATATGACGGAGCGTGTGATGCGTGCGACGGCGGCGTCGTACGTGATCTCACCCGCGGCGCTTGCCGCGGTTGCGCCCGACCCGGACCGTTCTCCCGACCAGCTCTCGGCGCTGTGGCTGCTCGCGCTCGCCGCGCGTCTCGTCAGGGAGGTCGGCGAGCTGATCGGGCGTGCGAAGCACGCTCGGCGTCCGCTGGCCACGTTCGGGATCGACACAGAGATCCGCTTTGCCTCGGCCCCGGATCGCGCCGCGTTTGTCGCGGAGCTGTCCGATGCCGTCGAACGGCTGGTATCCAAGTACCACGACGAGTTCGCCGTCGGCGGGCGCAAGCATCGCCTGCTCGTCGCGCTTCACCCCAGCATCACTCGGCCAGCGGCCGAGCCCGATGACCCCTCCCCCGCAACGGAGGCTCAAACACCCACCGAGGAGAGATGAAATGCCTGAGTTCGAATGCAGCCGTGAAGTAATCCTGCCCGCCAGCCCCGAGCAGGTCTGGGAAGCGGTCGCGACGACGGCCGGCAACGCCGCCTGGCTGTTTCCCAATGAGATCGACCCGAGCGGCGCGGGCGCGACAGCGTGGGATCCGCCACACCACTTCGCCGTTCGGATGGAGCAGGGAGATTGGTTCAACGCGCTCGAGTTCGTGATCGAGGGTCGCGAGGGCGGCACGAGCCTGCTGCGCTACGTGCACAGTGGGATCTTCGTCGACAATTGGGACACCCAGTACGACGCCCTGCAGCAGCACACCGATTTCTATCTGCACACGCTGAGCGAGTACCTGGAGCACTTCAACGGCCGCACCGCCACCTACATCGGCGATGTACCGCAGGGCATTCAGGGACCGCCGAGCTCGGCGACGCCCGACGGCTTCCGGCGCCTCCAACAGGCGCTCGGACTCGGCCAGCAGGTCAGCCAGGGCGACCCAGTTCACCTGAACCCGGAGGGCCTCGAACGGCTCGATGGAATCGTCGACTACGTGCGGCCCAACTTCGTCGGGATCCGCACAGACGATGCGCTGTACTGCCTCTTCGGGCGCAACGCATTCGGGGCACCCGTCGGCGTCAGCATCCACAGGTTCGCCGACGGCCTCGATCCTGAGCACACCAAGCAGCAGTGGCAGCAGTGGCTAAGCGCCGCGCTGGCGTAGCCACTGCCGATGACTCGCGGAGCGGGGGCGCGCCGCCGGCGCGCTCCCGCTCCCGCGCCGCCGGCGCGCTCCCGCGCCCGCGCCCGGGAAAAGCTCCCGCTCCCCGGGCGCGCTCCCGCTCCCCGGGCGCGCCCCCCCCGGGCGCGCTCCCGCTCCCCGGGCGCCCCGGGCGCGCTCCCGCTCCCCGGGCGCCCCGGGCGCGCTCCCGCTCCCCGGGCGCCCCGGGCGCGCTCCCGCCCCCGCCCCCGCTAGGATCGCCTCGGTGGGCGCAGACGAAGAGCCGGAGCGGAGCGGACCGAGCGACTGCACGACGATCGCCGAGGTGATCGCGCGGATGGAGCAGATCGACAGCGAGCTGCCGCGCCAGGACGGTGTCGCCTACTTCAACCGCCTGTACCTGCAGGTGACCAAGGCCGTGCTAGCGGCCACCGCGGGCGTCACGTTCGCCGCCCCCGCCTTCACGGAGCGGCTCGACGTCGTGTTCGCGGGGCTGTACTTCACGGCCGAGGCGACGCTCGGCACAGGGGCGACGTGCCCCGTTGCGTGGCGCCCACTGATCGAGGAGCGCTCCGCGGACCGTGCTCCAATCCAGTTCGCGCTCGTGGGCATGAACGCCCACATCAACCACGATCTCCCGATCGCGGTCGTGCAGACGTGTAAGGAGCTCGGCGTGGTGCCGGAGGACGGCAGTCCACAACACGCCGACTACCAGCGCGTCAACGCGATCCTCGGAGGAGTCGAGGGACAGGTTGCGGGATGGTTCGAGACCGGTCTGATCGACGACATCGTCGACGTGACGCCGAAGGGCGTGGACGACGCCCTCGCGCTGTGGTCGATCGCCGACGCACGCGATCTCGCCTGGAACCACGCGAAGCTGCTCTGGCGCCTGCGCAACGATCCGGCCCTCGCCGACGCGTACCGCGACATGCTCGCGCGCCTTGTGGAACTCGCGGGCCGCGGCATCCTGGTGTAGCGCGCCAACGGCGCGGCGGCCCAGCAGAGCGGGGAGGGCGAGGAGCATGCCCGCGCGTGGGTGACGCGGCGATGCCGGCGTCGCTTGGGAGGCTGCCCGGGGTCAGCGACGTCGAGGCTCGCTATTTCGACGTCGACGAGCGTCTGAGAGCGATCACGCGCGGGCGTCTGCTCGCCGCTCAGGTGGCCGATAGACGGCCCGGCCGCCCGCGGCGTCAAGCCGACTCACGCTGACGGCGCCTGCGCCGACGGCCGGTGACCTGCCACGGGCCCGGCGTGAGGTCGAGGATGAGATTCACGATCCAGACGATCAGGGTCGCCTCGACCAGCGTCCCGAAGCCGTGGATTTGGAAGCCGCTCACGATCGCCTTGGTGATCACGAGCATCAGCAGCGAGACAAAGAACCACGCGATCCCCAGCGTGATGACCGCCAGCGGGAGGGTCACCAACCTTAGAAGCGGCTTCAGCAGTGTGTTCAGGACTCCGAAAACCGCGGCCGCCGCGAGCAGGGCCCCGGCGCTCGTGACAGTCACGCCGCTGAGCACGGCCGCGACGACCGCGAGCACGAGGGCGTTTGTCAGCCACGAGATCGCGAGCCGGACGAGGAGCGAGGGCGCCTGACTGCCGTCGCGCGTCGCCGTCGCGGTTGGGTTGCGCTGCACGCTTTCAGCCTAGGGGAAGCGCTTCACAAAGCCAAGCGCAGGGCCGCGACGCGGCCTGGAGCGGGCGGCAGGCGGGGACGTGGGCTCGGTTCCCCGGCTGGGCTTGCTTCTTGGCGGCGTTCGGCTGGGTAAACGGCGCTGGTGAAGAGTGGCAGGGAAGGACGGCCCCGGAAGGGCGGATCGGTGGCGCCTCGGTGCGTCGCCAGCATGCTTATCGGCACAAATCGCACCGCCGCAGCCCGCCTTGGTTACATAAGCATGCCCCACATGCTTATGTAGCCAAGGTCCCGCAGTCGCGCGCGGTTTGTGCCTGTATGCAGGTGAAATTGTCAGATTGCTGACAGCGGTTTGGTCGGGGCACGGCGTTGATGGAGGGTGGCGGGCGTGGAGCGTGGCGGGCTTGGAGCGTGGCGGGCGCGGAGCGTGGCGGGCGTGGAGCGTGGCGGGCATGGAGCGTGGCGGGCATGGAGCGTGGCGGGCGTGGAGCGTGGCGGGCCTTCGGGGGTGGCGGGCGTGGAGCGTGGCGGGCCCGGAGCGTGATGGCCCGAGGGTTGCGTACTAGTCCGTCGTGCAGGTCGCCGCTGCGCGCGGTGAGAGGCGGCCAAAGACCGCGGCGAGGGCCTCGAGTTCGCCTGGCTCGAGCTTGTCGAAGAAGCGGCGCTGGACGGATTCGAAGTGTGTGGCTTGCGCTTCGCGCGCGAGCGCGAGGCCGACGTTGGTCAGGTGCGCTTCGACCGCCCGGGCGTCCTCGGCGCACGGTTGGCGGCGGACGAGTTTGCGCGCCTGGAGCAGGTCGATGATCCGGGAGACGCGGCTGAGGCTGAGCCCGCTCTCGTGCGCTAGCTGGGAGAGCCGTAGCTGATGATCCTCGGCGGCGGCGAGGCGTCCGAGTAGCTCGAGACCGCTGAGGCTGAGTCCGTGTCGGGCCTCGAGCTCGGCGTCGAGCGCGCGAGTCATCTGTTTGTGCGTCTCGAGCAGCCCGATCCATGCGTCTGCGTGGGTGTCTGACCAGGAGGCGAGGCCGTCGTCTCCGACGACGTAGGGACAGGCGGTGGGTGCTGTGGGCATCTCGGGCATGGTTGCTCTGCGATCTCTGCTCCTCGGCTTCTGAGTCTAACTAACTCCTTGCCAGCGCAAGCGGTTCTCCTGCGGACTACGGGCTCGGCTCGGCTGTGAGGGTGGCGAGCCAGCGGGCTGTGTGGGCGAGGTCGTTGGGGGTCAGGTTGTGGGCGGCTTGCGGCTCGGTGTGGACAGTGACTTGCGCGCCGCCGCGCTGCAGGATCTCCGCGAGCCGGCGGGTCTGCTCGGGCGAGGAGTACGGGTCGTGCGCGCCGGCGTCGATCAGCACGCCGGTTCCGGAGAGGGCCGGTGTGTCTGTTGGTTGGTAGGGGAGCATCGGGCGTAGTAGTGCTGCGCCGCGCAGGAGACCGGGGCGACGGAACAGCACGCTGACGGCGATGTTTGCTCCGTTGGAGAATCCCAGAGCGACGATGTGGCGTTGATCGAGCTCGTATTCGTTGGCAGCGGCCGTGATGAACCCGGCGAGTTCGTCGGTGCGCTCGACCAGGTCCGGGATGTCGAGCTGCCCGGCCGCCAGGCGGCGGAAGAACCGAGGCATGCCTTCGTCCGTGGACTTGCCGCGCGGGGAGAGCAGGGCGGCCCGAGGGGCGAGCTGCCGGCCCAGCGGGACAAGATCGTGCTCATCGCCGCCGGTGCCGTGCAGCAGCAGCAGCGTCCAATCGCCGGCGCCGGGCTCGTATACGTGCTCGAAGCCCAGGTCGGTCGTCTGATTCTTGGTGCTCATGGCTCTAGTTCTCCGTGCGTGCCGGAGTCGGGCGCCACTGCCGGATGTCCGGAAGCAGGGTGAGGAGCGGCTCGACCTTGGCGCGGATCGGCTCGTAGCTGGGCGGGAGTGCGAGCGTCTCGCCCATCGTCTCAGCGGGCTCGTCGACAGCGAAACCGGCCCCGTCGTAGGTCGCGAGCTCGTAGAGGATGCCGCTCGGCTCGCGGAAATAGACCGACTCGAAATAGAACCGGTCGATCACCGGCGTGGGATGGCGGCCGGCGGCGATCAGTCGCTCCCGCCAGTCCTCCATCTCTGAGCGGTACACCGACCAGGCGATGTGGTGCACCGTGCCGGCGCCGGGAATCCCGCGCTGTTGTGTGTGTTCGAAGGCGATCCGTCCGCCGCGGTGCTCGCCGCGGGCTTCCCACTCGTGCTCCGGGAGCTCGGAGAAACCGAGCGTCTCGCGCAGCAGCGTCTCACTGCGGGCGGGGTCGGCGACGAGCGCGCGGACGCCCTCGAAGCCCTGCAGTGCGAACTCGGCTGGGACGTCGCTGGAGCGGGCGATCAGCGGTTCATCGGGGCGATCGAACACGCCAAGCTCGTGCCGCATCCCCTCTGGGTCGGAGAATGCCAGGCGGTCGGCCTCGCGCTCGGTCGCGACCCGTTCGGTGCTGAGGCGCTGCTGCCAGTAGTCGAGCGCCTGCGGCGACGCGACGCGGTGGATGATCGTGGAGATCATTCCCGCTCCTGGCTGCCCGCGCCCGGCTCCGGGGTACTCGAAGAAGGTGATGTCAGCGCCGGGGGAGCCATGCTCGTCGGCGTAGTAGAGGTGATAGACGCTCGGGTCGTCCTGGTTGACGGTCTTCTTGACCAGCCGTAGGCCGAGCACGCGGACGTAGAAGTCGACGTTGGCGCGCGCGTCCCCGGTGATCAGCGTGATGTGGTGGATGCCGTCGATTGGGTTCATGGCTTGTGTCCTTGGAGGAAGTTGTGGCTTGGCGAATTATCCGTGGATGAGGAGGGGTGCCGGCCGCCACGGAGGTGCCGGCACCCGGGGCTGCGATTAGGACTGCTTGACGGCGGAGATGTCGAGGGCGAGCTTGACCTTGTCGGCGACGAGCATGTTGCCGCTGCCGAGCGCCTGGTTGAACTTCATTCCGTAGTCGCCGCGGGAGAGCTGACCGGTGACCTCGAGCCCGACCCGCTCATTGCCCCACGGATCGATGTCGGTCCCCTGCACTTCGGCGTGCAGGACGACCTCGTTCGTGACACCGTGCAGCGTCAGGTTGCCGGTGATCCGGAACTCCTCGTCGTCGAGCTCCTCGATCCTGATCGACTCAAAGCTCAGCTCGGGGTACTGCCGCGCGTCGAAGAAGTCCGGCGAGCGCAGGTGCTCGTCGCGCTGAGGCTCGTTGGTATCGACCGACTGCACCTTCACGGTTCCATGGGCCTTCGCGGAGGAAATCGAGTCGCCGATCTCCAGCGCTCCCTGAAACTCCTTGAACTCACCGCGCACGGTGGCGATCCCCATGTGCTTGACCGCGAAGCCGACCTTCGAATGCGCGGGGTCGATGCTCCACGTTCCGGCCGGGATGACCGCCGAGGGGGTAACTGTGGTGCTCATGTCTTTGCTCCGTTTCGATCACTGAGGCGATTCGTTTCGACGCCTCCGATTTGCTTGCTAGAGCAAGTATAGCAGAGAAACTTGCTAGCGCAAGCATCTTCGGATGGACGCCGGGCGATGTTCGACAATGCGTTCCGTGACGACGTCCGAGGCGATCGAGCGGGAGAAGCAACTCGCCGCGCACGCAGCGGCGCAGCTGGTCGAGAACGGCATGACCGTTGGGCTGGGGACAGGCTCGACTGCCGCCTACCTGCTTGAACCGCTGGCAGCGCGCGGGCTCGATCTGCGCTGCGCCGCGACGTCTCCGGTCACCAGGCGGGCCGCGCTCGAGCTCGGGATCGAGGTTGTGTCGTTCGCGGGGCTCCAGGCGCCTGCGAGGCTCGACATGACGATCGACGGGGTCGATCAGGTTGCGCCGTCAGGATGGCTGGTCAAGGGAGGCGGCGCCGCACACACCCGCGAGAAGGCGGTTGCGGCGGCAGCCGATCGGTTCGTGGTGATCGTGTCGTCGAACAAGCTCGTCGAGGGGCTGTCGCCGCCGATCCCGCTCGAGTTGGCGGAGTTCGGTCTCGCGGCCACGCTGCGGCGCCTGCATCCCGTGCGGCTCCGCGACGCGCCCCGCAGCCCCGACGGCGGCGTGATCGCGGACTACCTTGATGTGGTTGACGATCGGGAGGCGCTCGCCGCGCGGCTGTCGGCCGCGACCGGCGTGGTTGAGCACGGATTGTTTCCGGCGGCGATGGTCTCCGACGTGCTGATCGGGCGCGGCGACGACGTCGAGCGGCTGACGCCCCCGCCGCGGCCCGGCTGATGCGACGCGCCTGACTATTCGTCTACAGCCTCGATCACCTCGTAGACCCCCGACACGTGCTCGTTGTGAACGAACGCCGAGAGGCGATCGACGCGTTTGGTCTCCTGCGCGTCGGCCTCGGCGCGCCAGGCGTGGTACTGGTCCTTGGTCATGTCGAACAGTCCGAACGAGATGATCTCGTCCTCGTCGCGGATGTTGCGGGCGTGGTAGGCGCGTTGGAACCCCGGTGGCTTGGCGTCGTCGGGCTCCCATGCGCGGCGGAACTGCTCCCACGCGCCAGGCTTGAGGCGGCGGGCAGTAAACATGACGATCACGGCTTACCTCCACTCGTTTAGGGCTCGTCGGCCTGTTGCCGGGCCCGGATCGTGTCCGGCGCTCCAGCGGCAACAGCGGGTAGGACCGTAACCGATCGTTTCCACCGCTGGCCATTTCGCATGCCAGGTGTCTCAGACCACGGGCGGCGGGTTCCCCTCCGCGCTGGCGGCGAACGCCGGATCCCACGCGCACACCGCGCAGGCATGTCGGAACGCCGAGCGGGCGAACTCGAGCCCCAGCCGATGCGGGTTCGGGCCGGCACGGACGTCGTCCCAGTCAAGGATGAACTCCCCGAGCGCCGGTTCCCATCGCGCGGCCGCAGGCGCCAGCGTCGCGCTCCCGAAGCCGTCCGGCGCCGGGTGTGCATAGGCGTAGAACGCCGCTTTGCCGTACCGCGCATCGCCTGGCCACCAGCCGATCGCGACCTCCTGCGCATCCATCGCGTTGCGCATGATGAAGTCCTCCGACGGGGGAGCGGCCGGCTCGCCGGAGAACAGATTCACCGCCAGGTCGAACGACCCCCACCACGCATTGACCGGGGTGGAGCGCCCCCGATACGGCGCGCGGAACGCCGCGAGGACGAGCGCGGCCCGGGTGGCCGCCGCGAAGTAGGACGCGACCTGAGCGGTGTCGTAGCGGCTGTGCTCCAGGTCCTCGTCGAGCGGCACGCTCCACGGCACCTCTTGCGGTTCCAGATTGATCTCAACTGCCCCGCCGAGACTGCGAACGGCCTCTAGCACCTCAC
This sequence comes from uncultured Solirubrobacterales bacterium, assembly GCA_963769695.1. Classification (GTDB taxonomy): domain Bacteria; phylum Actinomycetota; class Thermoleophilia; order Solirubrobacterales; family Solirubrobacteraceae; genus Palsa-465. Next base: position 1,158,208 of record CAVYMX010000009.1, read on the forward strand.
GTGTGACCTGGCCGACCGGCCGGTCGGGGGCGAGCGCGACGTGGCGCTCGCCACCGTCGCTGTGCTGAGCGACGGCCTCGTGGGTTCGCAAATCGAGCGCGACGACGAGCGCCCCGGAGCCGTCCGGTGCCGGCAGCGGGGCGGTCTCCCAGCCGCGGGCGGTCAGCCGCAGAGCCGCGTGCTGAAGCTGTGGCTCAGGTGGGGCAAGCCTCGCCGCCAGCTTGCCGAGGACCTGGGTATGCGCATGGAGGGTGTCGCACGTCGCGCTCCACGACTGATAGGGGAGAACCGGCCAATCGGAGGACATGGCTGCACGCTAGCGCTCGGGCGAGGGCAGTGCGAGCAAACGCGATCACACCGCTCAGCTCTCGGCCCGCGTGCGAGCACCCGGCGCCGTTGCAGGCACCGGCGAGCTCTCGACCACGGGCGTGTTTACTTGTTTGGGGGCCTGATGGTCGGGCGCGGCGAGCAGGATCGCGCCGGCCGTGACGGCGATGAAGGCGAGGATCCGCAGTACGCCAAGCGGCCCGGGTGGCACCGGTTCCTTGAGCACGATCGTTCCGGCCGCGATCGGCAGAGCATTCGTGAGCAGCGTCGCGAGGCCGGCGACGGTCAGCGCGGCGCCGCGCTGATAGCCGAGCTGGAGTAGCGAGGTGCCGAGCGTATAGCCGATGATCAGAGTGACGACGAATGCGAAGCGCGTTCCGCCTTGCGTCGCGAGCTTCGTCGAGATGTCGCCGATCGAGAAGAACAGGCCTCCGGCGATGCCCTGCGCAACGGCGAGCGTCCCGGTCCTCCGACCGATCGAGAGCGCCACGAGCGCGAGCACGGCGGTCGCGCCAAGCCAAGCCAGGATCGCAACGGTCGAGCCGCGACCGCCCTGGCCGCTTTGTTTCGCCAGCGACACAGCGAGCGCGAACAGACCGACGATCGAGAGACTCACGCCCCTCAGCTGCCGGCTCCCGAGCCGGCGGCCATGCATGCGCGCTGAAACGTACGCGAGCACGCCGATCCCCCCGGCTCCGATGCTCTGCACGAGCGCCAGGGACGCCAGCGCCAGCGCGCCTGCGTAGAGCACGAACGCACCCGTCTCCATCCCGAATCCGAGCAGCCAGCTCCGGTTGCTCAGCAACAGATGCAGCGAGTGCAGCGGACGGCGCATCGACAGGCACGGCAGGGACGCTGCGGCGTCGTGCTCGCGCAGGTAGGCGACATTTGCGAGCGTCGTCGATGCGATCGCAAACACGATCGCGATGGCGGTACGAACGTTCACGCCTGCTCCCAAGCCTAACCGCAGGCGCCTCTGCTCACTCGGTTAGGAGGTGCTGCGACGGTGTCCGCGGCCTCGTGGTGCCGCTGGTCGGGTGCGTGCCGCCGCGAACAATGCGGCCACGTCTGGCTCGATGTAATAGTCGGTGCCGCCATCGGCGCGGCCGTCGGTCGCGATCGGAAGCACGCGGCCCAGGTGCCGGCAATAGCGGCCCGGCCAGGCGAGGATTCCGGCGACCCCGTGGGCCCCCTTCTCGAGCCCGAGGCGCTTGGCGATGTTCTCACCGCCGATCCTCTCCCCCGGGGCGTCCACGAGCAGGTCGAACAACGCGCGGGCCGGCGGCGCGAGCTTGCCGTACAGCCAGGCGGCCTGGTCGGCATCTTCTGCCGACCAGGCTCGAGCCTCGCCGTGGTGCCGCGACCCGCGGGGGCCGCGGCGTCCTCGCCCCGTCAATGGGGGTGGAGTGCCAGGCTCGGCCGCCAAGAAGGCCGCGAACCAGGAGTAGAACTCCGGCACACGCTCCTCTGGGACGGCGACCGTGACCTCCTTGTCGGCCATTAGACCTCAGTGGTCCCGGCCGGTTGCGCCGGTGTCTCGCGATGCTCGCCGGCCTCGCGATCCTCGCCGGCCTCGCGGCGCTCGGCGCAGCGATGCCCGTGGGCGCCATGGTGCGGCCTTCCGTATCCCCCTCTGCGTCCCCTGCGGGAGCGGCCGGCGAGGAAGCGGCCAAAGAACCTGTGGAACTCTGCGATCCGGTCCTCGGGCACATCGACGGTGACCTGCTGGTACTTCGTAGTGGTTGAGCTTGGATTTGACTCCATCTTTACTCCTGTCGTTTGCTTACGTTTGCCAGCATAGCACAAGTATATACATAAGTAAATCCAGACGCTGCGACGCAGTCGGAGCCCGCCTCGCGCTAGGGTGAGCCCATCGCCCGGGAGCCAAAACTCATCATCCAGGTCCCCCGCGGAAGTGCCGTCGAACGGCAGCTCCGCACCCAACCGCCTCCGAGCGTCGCCAGCGACGAGGTCGTGGTCGAGGTCGGCCCAGCAGATGCCGAGGGCGTGCTCGAGCCGCCCGCCGCAGGCGAGGTCGTACTATCGGTGCCCTCGCCGGAAGCGCTCGCGCGCGAAGACGCTGAGGTGCGCCGTGTAATCGCCGGCGCCGGCACCGGCGTGGAGCCGCTCGTGGTGGTGGTCGAGGCGGCCGAGGAGCTGCGCGAGGAGGAGGTGTCCGGCGTCCTTCAGGCGGCGGGCCACAGTTCGCGCCCCGTCATTGTCCGCATCATCCGCAACGCCTGAGCCGCGCCGGCCAGCGCGGATCGCCCTCTCGCCCACGTCGCGTCTCTCCGTATCGGTCCGGTGCCAGGAACCGCACGACCACGATGGCGGGGGAAACTACCGCGGGTGGACAATCCCCAGATCGCCGACCGCTTGGACGCGTTGGCCATGTTGCTGGAGCTCGCCGAGGCGAATCCGTACACGGCTCGCGCGTACCGCCGCGCGGCCGAGACGATTCGGGCTGCAGCGGTTCCGGTGACGGAGCTCGTCCGGTCTGGACAGGCCCGCAAGCTGCGCGGGATCGGGCCCGGGATCGAGGCCCGGCTGCGTGAGCTGGTCGAGACCGGGGAGATCGCCGAACTGGCCGCGCTCGAGCGCGAGCTCGCACCCGATCTCGTCGGCCTCGGCCGATACCTTGGGCTGGGACCGAAGCGCTCGATCGAGCTCGCGCGGTCGCTCGGCGTTCGCACCGCCGAGGAGCTTCGCGAGGCTGCGACCGCGGGCCGATTACGAACGGTTCCGGGGATCGGGCCCAAGACCGAGGCGCGGCTGGTTGAGGCGCTTGCCCGTGAGAGCGAGCTGGCACCGCGGCAAGGGCTGTTGCTGAGCCGCGCCTGGGAGCTCGTCGGTCCGATCGCGGCCGCGCTGGGTGGCGAGCCGGCAGGCGACCCGCGCCGGTGGCGAGACTCCTGCGAGTGGCTGGCGGTGGTGTGCGCGGCGTCGGAACCCCAATCTGTGCTCGGTCGCTTCGCGGCGCTGCCTCAGATCGTCGCGCTGGTCAAGCAGGGCGAGCGGCGCGCCGTGGGGGTGACCGTCGAGGGTGTTCCGGTTGAGTTCGTCGCCGCCGAGCCCGAGCGCTTCGGGACGGCGCTCGTCCGTGCGACTGGCTCGAGCACGTACGTCGCGGCGCTCGAGCCGCTACCAGCCGCGCCTGACGAGGACTCGCTCTACCGGGCGCTCGATCTCCCCTGGTGTCCGCCCGAACTGCGCGAGGAGCCGTTCTTCGGCGAGCCGCCGGTCCTGGTCGAGGAGGATGACATCCGCGGGGATCTCCACTGCCACACGACCTGGTCGGATGGACGGGCGAGCGTCGAGGAGATGGCTCGTGCCGCTCGCGAGCGCGGCTACGACTACATCGCCATCTGCGATCACACACCGGCCGTGGGCGCGGTCCGCGGGCTCACCCCGGATGACGTCCGACGCCAAGCCGAGGAGATCGCCGCCGCCGATGAGCTGCTGGCGCCGTTCCGCGTCCTGCGTGGAATCGAGTGCGACATCCTGCCCGACGGTCGCCTCGACCTTCCCGATGACGTGCTCGCGGAGCTCGACTGGGTCCAGGCAAGCGTGCACGGGGGGCAGCGGATGCCGCGGCGGGAGATGACCAAGCGCGTCGAGGAGGCGCTGCGCAACCCGTACGTGCGCTGCCTCAGCCATCCAACGGGCCGCTACATCAACCGGCGGCCGGAGAACGCGCTAGACCTCGAGCGGCTGTTCGAGGTCGCGCTGGAGCAACGAGTCGCGCTCGAGGTCAACGGGCTTGCACTCCGTCTCGACCTCGGGGGCGAGCACGTCCGCGACGCGCTCCGGGCCGGCGTGCCGATCGTCTGCTCCACCGACGCCCATTCGATGGGCGGGCTCGGGAACATGACGCTCTCGGTCGCGACCGCGCGCCGCGGCTGGGCAACAGCCGCCGACGTCCTCAACACCCGACCGCTGCGCGCCATCACCAAGGCGGCGATCGGGTAGGGCGCTACGTGGTCGTGCTGGTCGTCGAACTTTGACTCGACGAGGTCGTGGTCACGGTTCTCGTCGCCGTGGTGGTCGTCGTGGACGACGTAGTGATGGTGCTGTTGCTCGTCGTCGTCGCGGTCGTCGTGGTCGTCGTCGGCTTCAGGACCGTGCTCTTGCTGACCGTGACCTCCTTGCTCGTCACGGTCGCAGTGCTCGTCGAGCCGCCGGCAGTCGCGAGCAGGATGATCGCGACGATCGCGGCGATCGCGACCGCGACGCCGGCCACGATCGCCAATTGGCGGCCGCCGCCCGAATCGGATGGCGGTTGGCCGGATGGCGGCTCGCCATAGGGCGGCTGCCCGTAGGGCGGTTGGCCGGACGGCGGCTGGCCGGCTGGCGGCTGGCCATAGGGCGGCTGCCCGTAGGGCGGTTGGCCGTAGGGCGGTTGGCCGGATGGCGGCTGACCGGATGGCGGCTGACCGTAGGGCGGCTGACCGGATGGCGGCTGACCGGATGGCGGCTGCCCGTACGGCGCTTGGCCGGCCGGCGGCTCCCCGCCCGGCGGTATGTCGTTGTAGCTCATGATTCGCCGCTCATTGAGGACAATCACCCCGTGTGAGCACACGGAACGTACTGCACCGCCAGCTCAGGCGCGGTCACGTGCTCTGAGACTCGGCCCTCGATGGGCGTGGCTGCAAGCCCCGCTTGAGAATAATCGGCCAGCGGCCGGAGCGCCGAGGCCGGAGTGCGGACTCACGTCCGCACCCGATACAGGCCTCGGCGACGGCGATCAACGCCGCTGTTCAACGACCAACAGCGTGTTGCCGTCGGGGTCGCGGAACCAGACCATCGGTGGGACCGGGTCGCCCATCCGCATGACCTCGGCATCGACGTCGACCCCGAGCGATTGCAGCTCCGCGTGGGTGGCGTCGATGTCATCGCTCGTGAGGCTGATGCCGGTCTGGACACCCGTCGGATCTCCCGGCCGCGGCGGCGCGAGCGCGATCCCCGTTGTGCCGCTTGGCGGATAGACCTCGACCCACCGGTAGCTGTCGCCGAACGGAATGTCGGTGCGCTTCTCGAACCCGAGCGCCTCGTAGAACTCGACCGATTTGTCCTGGTCTGTGGAAGGGATGATCACCAGGCTGATCTGGTCGATGCGGGTTGCCGTCCGGGTCACTTCGATCCTCCTTGTTAGTGGATTCGCCCCGTATGACCCACCGTGATGCGCGAACTCATCGGAGCATGATCTGCTGGCTGCGACTGGAGGCCGTATAGCCGGCCGCCGAGGCAAGGAAGCTCGGGTCGGGGCGCGGGTAGGTCCACTGCAGCCTGACCGTCCCGCTCGATGGGAACGCCACGCGCGTGTCGAAGTAGCAATTCCTGCGGCTGAGTTGCACCGCCTTGAGCGATTGCCAGCCCCGATTGGAATTGGGTCTGAATTGAATCTGAACCGTCTGCGCGGTTCTGGTGTCGAGGGCCGCGAACGGAGCCGGACGCGCGCAGCCCCAGACCTCGAGGCTGCGGCCCCGGCGCGTGGAGGTCGACGGCAGAAACAGTGCCAAGCGGTAGGCGTCGTACGCGGGCTTCTTGCCGCCGTTGTAGTTCAGCAGCCCGCTCGAGAAACCCGTGTACGCCTGTCCTCTCGTCGCCGGGGGGTCCTGGAGCAGGTACTGCATCGTGGAGGCGATCCGCGGGCTCTTCCAGGACAGGTACTCGGCCCAGTTCAGGTAGTAGGCGGCGGTCGTCGGCGACACGTAGTGGCCGCCACCTGGGACCCCGCTGACCGATGGGGGATCGGTGATGTAGCCGTACTCGTCGTTGTAGATCGGGAACCTCGTCCGCGAGCCATAGATCCGGTTTAGCCGGTCAAGGCCGCTCTCAAGTCGCGGCAGGTCGGGGAAGGTCGCGAAATCGGGGTCGCTGACTCCGTCGGTGATGGGGGACAGGTTGCCGGGGTAGGGGTGATCGCCGAACCCGCTCGCCTGGAACAGAGCCGGATTCTGGTTGCGGAACTGGCGCGATCCGCCGGCCGTCGTCGGGCAGCCGACGGCGGCCGCCTGGGAGCCCCGTAGCTGCTGGTAGCTCGAGTTCACGCAATACAGGGTGCGGATGAACTGCAGCGGCTTGGTCTGCCCGTAGTTGCCGGGGTTGCCCTGCGGCGCGCCCGGGTGCGGCGGGGTCGGGTTGGTGCCGCGTGCGGCGGTCTCGCCGATCACGATCGTGTCGTGGCCGTGGCCGGTCTGCTGCAGCGCCTTCCAGCCGGCGTTGAGGAGGTTGCGGTACATCATCGGGGCGTAGGAGATGCTCGAGCCGTTGATCGCCTGCGGGCCGAGGTCCTCGCCGAAGTTCGGCTCGTTCCAGATCGCCCACAAGCCGACCCGCGGCAGTGGGGTCGAGGAGCCCTTCGGCTTGTAGGTGCCGCCGTAGCGCTGACCGACGGCGTGCATGAACGCGGCGTAGTCGCTGGCCGAGGGCTTCCACGCGAACTGCGGGTTGTACGGGCCGGGCAGCCCGGGACCGTCGGCCCACCGCGGTGCCGCGCCGGAAACGGTCAGGTCGACGCTGATCCCGTCGGCGGTCGCGTCGCGGACGATCGCGTCCCAGGGGGCCCAGTTGGCGGCCGGGTAGGCGGCCGGGTCCGAAGCGTTGAAGGTTGGCCGGCGCTGGGAGCTCGCGCGCGGGGCGACCGAGGACCACAGGAGGATCACGCGCACCATATTGGCGCCGAGCACGCGGAACTTAGCCAGCGTACCGACGGGATTCTGCACGAGCAGGCCCCCGTCCTGGATCATCGACCACTGGGTCGTGGACGCCGCCGCGGGGCTCGCCGTGGCCACAACCGTCAGCGACGTTAGGACCGCGACGAGGGAAATCGACCAGTTCGAGAGCTTGCATCGTCGCGTCGGCGGGATCGGTCGGCGTGCGCGTATGACTGAAGACAACAACGGCTGCTCGCCGAAGTTTCGTTCGTGACGAGCGACCCCGCGCGCTCCCAGGCCCGAACATTTTTGCCTGGCGATCCGCACGCCGGCCTCGGTCGGCGATCTGTCAGGCTGTCCATCGTGCCGGTGGTGGAGGTTCCCAGGGTGAGGCGTCCCTCGGCTGCGACTGTGGCCACGGGTCGCCGCGCACTGGCTGAGCGGTTTGGTCCTGAGCGAGTCGGTACGGGCGCCGACGTGCTTTCGCAGCACGGTCGTGACGAGTCGTTTCATCCGGAAGCCAGGCCCGACATGGTCGTCTGGCCCCGGACCGTCGAGGAGGCCGCCGCAATTGTCCGGATCGCCGCCGAGCACCGCCTGCCGCTGGTGCCGTTCGGCGCCGGCACGTCGCTGGAGGGACACGTAGTCGCGCTCGCCGGTGGGATCAGCGTCGACATGCGCGAGATGGACGCGATTGGCAGACCATCGCTCGACGATCTGGACGTCGTCGTGCAGGCGGGGGTGACTCGCCGCGCGCTCGATGCTCGCCTGCGTCCCGAGGGGGTCTTCTTCGCCGTCGATCCAGGCGCCGACGCGACGATCGGCGGGATGGTCGCGACGGGCGCCTCGGGGACGATGACGGTGCGCTACGGGGCGCTGCGCGAGAACGTCCTCGCGCTGACGGTGATCAACGCCGCCGGCGAGGTGCTGCGCACCCATTCGCGGGCGCGCAAGTCCTCGGCGGGGTATGACCTCACTCGCCTGATGATCGGCTCGGAGGGCACGCTGGGCCTGATCTGCGAGGCGACGCTGCGGATCCATCCAATCCCGCAGGCGACCGCGGCGGCCGTGTGCACCTTCCCGACGGTCGGCGCAGCCGTACAGTGCGTCGTGCGGGTTGGCCAGCACGCGATTCCGGTGGCGCGAATCGAGCTCGCCGACGAACTCCAGATGGAGGCGATCAACCGGCACGAGCAGACTTCGTTTGCCCTCGCCCCGACCCTCTTTATCGAGTTCCACGGCGCCTCGCAGGACGATGTCGCCGCGCAGGCGCACGAGACAGCGGCAATCAGCGCCGAATACGGCGGCAGTGGCTTCGCCTGGGCGTCTGACGAGCGGGAGCGCCGCCGGCTGTGGCAGGCGCGCCACCGCGCCTACGATGCGACTCGGGCGCTCCGTCCGGGAAGCGCGGGTCTGACCACCGATGTCTGCGTGCCGATCTCCGCGCTGGCCGACTGTATCGCCGTCGCGCAGGCCGAGATTGCGCAAGCCGGCCTCACCGCATCGATCGTCGGCCATGTCGGCGACGGCAACTTCCATGTGTGCGTGCTCGTGGACCCGGACGACGCCGACGACGTCGTCCGCGCTGAGGAGTTTCATAGCCGCTTGGTGCGGCACGCTCTCGCTCACGACGGCACCTGCACGGGCGAGCACGGCGTGGGTTACGGCAAGTCGCGCTTCCTGGTTTCCGAGCACGGGCGTGCGGGCGTCGAAATGATGCGGGCGATCAAGCACGCGCTCGATCCCGACGGGATCTTCAATCCGGGCAAGGTCCTACCCGAACCGCCGCCCGGCCCAGGACCTGGGGGTGGGGGAGGAACCGCCTACGAGAGGAGCTCGGAATCGTGCTCCTCGAAGATTCGCGCGTAATCATCTCGCTCGCCGGAGTGAAGGGCCTCGATCAGCCGGTGGATCCGGGGCGTCATCACGAGCAGGTAGTGGGCGGGCTCAGGCGCCGGATTCCAATACGAATGCGGCGTACCGCGTGAAACCAGCAGCGACTCGCCGGCGCCGACCTCACGCTCCTGATCGCCCACACGGAATCCCAACCGGCCTTCGAGCACGATCCACGCCTCGTCGTCGGCGCGATGCAGATGCAATCCGGCGATCGGACGTCCCGGATGATCCCCCGGGTCGGTCCAGTCGGCGACCACGAACGACTCGCTGACGATCACGGCTTGAGCCTACCGCTGAAGTCAGTCCGTCAGCGCCGAGCTCGGCGAGCAGGCCGCCGGCAGCCGCGGCCGCCGAGCTCAGAGAGCAGCCGGCGGCCGCGGAGATCTGAAACGGGCACCTAGCGGCGCCTGTCCTGGTGCAGCGCGCGCGGCACCCTAGCCGGGGCCGGGAACCCCGCACAGATCCGCGAGCACTTGGCCCGCGGCATGCACGGACAGCGCCCAGGTCTGGAGCCCGACGACCCCGTCGACTCCGATTCCGCCCTCCTGCTGCGCTCCCCTGACCGCGGTCGCCGTATGCGGTCCGAAGATCCCGTCAACCGCGAGCACGGGGTTGGAGCTCGGCGCAAAATCTCCTCGTCCCTCGTTGAGCGCCGTCTGCAGCTTCTCGACGACGGGTCCGGTCGATCCCTCACTGAGCGTCGGAGGCTCGGGGCCGTCACCGCCCAGCGCGCCCCACGTCACCGGTCCGACGATCCCGTCGACGGTCACGCCGGCTTGCTGCTGGAACTGCTCGACGGCGGTCTTGGTCACTGGACCGAAGATGCCGTCGATCTGGCTGTCGCTCAGCGTCCGGCGAACGAGTAGGTACTGAAGCCACCTGACGGTGGGTCCGGTCGCGCCTTCCGAGATGGTGGCGGGAGTGGTCATATTGAACCTCCGTTCCCCTAGTGATTGTGATGTCTAACGCTAACCGCGCCCCCACCGCGGGTGTTGTGAGAAAAGTCACCTGAGTCGATTCGACACAGTAGGGTCGTGCAGAAAGGGGTCTACGCAATGACTGTCCTCACTCCCTCGGCCCGGGCGGTGATCGAGTCCGACCATCTCGCCCATCTGGTCACGCTCGGCGCCGATGGAAGCCCCCACGTCACGATCGCGTGGGTCGCGCTCGACGGAGACGAGATCCTCGTCGCAAGCCTGCGGCACTTCCGCAAGCTGCGCAACATCGAGGCCGACGCGCGCGTCGCGCTGTCGATCGAAGGTCTCGGGCTGCATCCGATCGGGCTGCGCGAGTATCTGGTCGTGTACGGGACAGCGAGGATCGAGGAAGGCGGAGCAGCCGATCTTCTCCGACGACTTGCCCGCGTCTACATCGGACCGGAGTCGACCTTCCCGCCCGACGCGGATCCGCCACCGGGATGGGTCACGCGGATCACGCCCGAGCGTCTCGGCGGCGCCGGGCCGTGGCTTGCCGGTGACTGAGTGACATATTCACTCTGATTGCGCCCGATACGGCCGTCGTAGGCAGCCATCAGCCGCGATCGACTTTGTCAGGTGCACAACGGGTTCACGCACCGTCAGACCTCGCCGAGTGTGACCGCGAACCGTGTTCGCGTTGGCCTGAGCAGCGGCCGGCCCGACATTTGAGCGAGCGCTTTGAGCGAGTGCTAAAATAGTTTCGATGCGGACCGAAGGCAGCGACGAGCAAGCCGAAGCGGCGCTCTCTGGGACGAAGGCGAAGATCGCGGAGGCAGCGCTCGAGACCCTGAAAGCGAAGGGGTTTGCGGGTGCGAGCGCGCGGGAGATAGCGAACGCGGGGAACTTCAATCAGGCGCTGATCTTCTACCACTTCGGCAGCGTCTCGAATCTTCTGCTCGCGGTGCTCGACCTCGTCAGCGGGCGCCGGCTGCGAGCCTACGAGCCGGCGTTCAGGCGGGCGGGGACCGTCACCGAGCTGGCGACGCTGGCGCGCGAGATCTACGCCGAGGACCTCCAGAACGGCTATGTCACTGTGCTCGCCGAGATGGTCGCCGGCGGCGCGTCGAATCCGGCGCTCGGTGCGGAGATCGTGGCCCGACTTGAGCCGTGGATCGCGATGGTCGAGCGCAAAGTGCGCGAGCTGCTGGCAGGATCGCCGTTCGAATCGTTGGTCCCGCCGCGGGATATCGCGTTCGCGATCATCGCGCTGTATCTGGGAATGGACATGCTCAGCCACCTCGAGGGCGACCAGGCGCGGGCCGAGTCGCTGCTCGATCTCGGCGTCCGCTATGCCTCGCTTGCGGGCGCGCTCTTGCCTTCGCAACGATCGGACGAGGCCCAATGAAGCCGGACACGGGGCTCGACCTCGTCACGGGCGCGTTCAGCCACTCGGGGTCCTGCATCGCCGCGCGGCTGCTCGAATCGGGGCGGGAGGTCAGGACGCTCACGTTTCACCCCGACCGCCCTCATCCGCTGAGGGCGCGGGTCCAGTCGTGCCCCTACCGCTTTGACGATCCGGTGGCGCTGGCGCGCAGCCTGGAACGCGTCGACACGCTCTACAACACGTACTGGGTCCGGTTCGACCACGGCCGGGCGACGTTCACCAATGCGATCGCCAACTCGAGGATGCTGTTTCACGCCGCGGCGCGCGCGGGGGTACAGCGCATCGTTCAGATCAGCATCACCAACCCGTCGATCGAATCCACACTGCCGTATTTCCGCGGCAAGGCCCTGGTCGAACGAGCGCTTACTGAGGTAGATCTGCCGTATTCAATCGTCAGACCGACATGGATCTTCGGTGGCGAGCGCGACGTCCTGGCCAACAACATCGCGTGGATCCTGCGGCGGATGCCGGCCTTTGCGCTGCCGGGTAGCGGCCGCTACCCGGTCCAGCCGGTCCACATCGAGGACCTGGCACTGATTTGCCTCACAGCCGGCCGGGCCGACGGCGACCTGATCGTGGACGCGGCGGGACCGGAGACGATGCCGTTCGATCAGCTTGTGCACGCGATCCGTCGTGCGGTCGGATCACGCGCGCCGATGATTCAGGTGCCACCCCGCGCGATGACCTGGCTTGCGCGCGCGCTCGGGATTCTGGTTCACGATGTCGTGCTGACCCGGGATGAGATCAGCGGTCTCACCTCCGGGTTGCTGGTCTCCCACCAGCCACCGCTCGGACAGATTGCCTTCAGCGACTGGCTCACCGAGCACAGCAGCTCGATCGGCCGCTCGTATGCGAACGAACTCGAGCGCCACTTCGCACCACTGGCCGCATTCTGAGGCTCGGACCCCCCGGCGCCGCCCCCGAGGCCTGAGACATAGGCGAGACCCGGCTGGTACTGACATGCCGAGGCAGCGGCTCTACCGTGCCCGGCAGTGGATCTCGCTTGTTGAGCGATCGAAAATGGGCCGTCGAGAGGATCGCGGCCGAGACAGCGACAGGAGGGCAAGTCATGGGATTCTTGGACCGAGTCAAGGGAGCGGCTGAATCGGCGCAAGCCGCGACGAGCAAGTTCGGCGTTGGCGCGTCAGGAGGGCAGATCGCGCTTGCCAACCGTGCGCAGAAGCTGACGAAGGTCGGGATCGACACACCGGCGCATATCGACTCGATGAGTCCGACCGGGAACACTGACACACCGGGCGGGACCGAGTACGACATCGAGCTCACGATCACGCCGGCTTCGGGCGACCCCTACCAGGTCACGATGAACCAGTACATCTACCCGTCGAATCCGTTCACGGCAGGCGAGAACGTCAAGATCAAGGTCGACCCCGACGATCCCCACGTCGCGATGATCTTCGGCCACGCTTGATTGGGACGGCGCCGCCTCGAACTGGCGCTTGAGCGGGACGGCGCCGCCCGAACCAACTACCGGCGTTCCGGCGCTAGGGCAGATTCGTCGGGAACGACTGGCCCGACCCCGCTCCCGGCCCGCAGACCACGGCGATCGAGAACGGCTCGGCTGTCGGCTGTCCCAGCGAGTTGTACGTCGCGACAGCGACCAAGGTCGACTGTCCGCTACGCGGCACGACCGACGCGTCGGCGTAGGCGCCACCGGACGGTGTCGCCGACGAGGTTGTGCTCGTCTGGGTCGAAGTTGAGGTCGAGGTGGATGGGGATGTCGATGTAGACGTAGTGGTGGTCGTGGTGCTCGGCGGCGTGGCCGATCCACCCAGCACGGTCGCGATCGGGGCGCACCATCCAGCGAACGCGTCACCCCAGGTCACGACAACGTCTCCGGTGCCAATCGCCTTGCTCTGGCCGCCTGGACTCGACGACACTGTCGTGCCGGCAGCGTTTACAGTCGCCCAGCGGCGCAAGAACCCGGTTGTGTAGTTCGCGTCCCACTTGACCGGATCGATCGCCGAGTTCTTGATCTGGCGCTCACCCACAGCGCCGGGCGGGATCTGAAGCTGCGCATACGCCGCGCCGCCAAGCGCCAGCATCGAGCAGGCAAGTGCCAGGTACGCGATCACGTGGCGGCGGGCGTGCTGGACGAGGATCGAGATCATGTGAGCGCTCCGTTCGTAGTCTCCGGGTCTGACGGGTGTGCGTTCGCCATAAGAACGGAACCACCCGGGACGCCCAGAGTTGCGATCAGGGGCGGATTCGCTGCATACAGGGACAAATCGCCCGGGCTTGCTGGGCCTTGGTTACATAAGCATGTGGGGCATGCTTATGTAGCTAAGGTCGGCCGCGGGCGTGGACTTTGGGCCGTTAAGCATGACGCCGCAGCGATTGCGGCCCGCCCCGGCCTTGGTTCAAGCAAGCCCGTTCCGGCCTCGCTTCGGCCGGCCCGCCCCGGCGTTCCGCGCCGCAAGGCGCGGGCGCCTTGCCGCAAGGCGCGGGCGCCTCCGCAGGGCCTCAGACGCCGAGCCCGAACTGCCCGACGAGGCGGTTGAGGGCGTCGGCGTTGCCGGATAGCTCCTGTGCGGAGGCGGCGATCTGCTCGGCGGCTGCCGAGGTTTCCTCGGTCGAGGCTGAGACCTGTTCGGTTGAGGCCGAGGATTCCTCGGCGACGATCGCGACTTCGCCGATGTTCTCTTGCATGCTCTGAGCGCCGGCGGCGATCTGTTGAGAGCCGGCCGCGATCTGTTCGACCCGGGCGGTAATGTCCTCGACGGAAGCGTCGATCTGCTGGAAGGCCTCGCGGGTTTGGGCGACGACTGCAGCCCCATCCTCGGTCCGCTTGGCTCCGTTCTGCACGACCTCGACGGCTTGGTTGGTCTCGGATCGGATCGCGCCGCGGGCGGCCTCGATCGCGGCGTGCAGTGCCAGCAGGTTGGTCTGTTCGGAGATTGCGGTGATCGTCTGCACGATCTGACCGATCTGGTCTGATTTGGTGGCCAGCGCGCGGATCGCCTCGCTGACGTCCTGGGAGGAGTCGCGGACCGAGCGCATCGCTTCGTTGGCCTTCTCTGCCGCGCCGACGCCGTGCTGGGCGACCCCGCGCGCCAGGCGCTGCCGATGCTGTCCGCCGCCTCGGACAGGTTCGTCGCGAGCTCGCGGAGGTGGGCGACCATCGCGGCGAACGAGTTACCCAGGGCGTCCCGGCTCGAGCGCGGCTCGACCGTGACGCTGAGGTCGCCGGCGGCGATCCGCTCGGCCGCCCCGACCATCGAGTTCAAGTAGTCGATCATGCGCTGGAACGCCGCGGCGGTAGCGCCGACCTCGTCAGTGCAGGGCGCGTCGATGTGCTGGTTGACGTCTCCATCGGCGATCCCGTCGGCCGCGGTCAGCATCTTCCTCAGGCGGCTGGCGATCGAGCGAGTGAGTAGGAGCGCCGCGGCGGAGCCGAGCAGCAGCGCGAGGCCGCCGACGATGACCATCGTCAGCTTCGCCGAAGATGCAGTCGAGTTGTTCAAGCTCACGATCACCACAGCCACGAGGCCGACAGCCATGAGAGCGAAGCAGAGCGAGAGCTTCTTGGCGATCGACAGGTTGTTAGAGCGTTTGGACGCGGCACGGATCGATTTCATCACGGCTCCTTCCGGCCGGGAGGATCGGACGCGCGGAGCGATTCCCCAGCATCGCGACCCGTGCGATTGCGGCGAGGACCATCGGAAGGCGCACCGATAGAGTGGCGCCGCGATGCGGGTGTTCATCACCGGAGCCTCTGGGTTCATCGGCCGAGCGTTAGCCGAGCGCTACTCGGCCGACGGGCATGATGTGGTTGGCTGCGACCTGGTGGCCGATGGCCAACGGCAGGTCGTCGCCGGCGATGTCTCCGAACCGGGTGCCTGGCAGGAGCACGCGACCGGTTGCGAGCTGTTGATCCATACCGCCGCGGACGTGTCGTTTCGTCTCGAGCGCCGCGAGAAGATGTGGCGCTCAAACGTCCTCGGCACGGCCAACGCGCTCGCGGCGGCGCAGCGGGCCGGCGCGCAGCGGTTCGTCCACTTCTCGTCGGTGACCGTGTTCGGGTTCGAGTTCCCCGACGGCGTGGATGAGCGGCATCCGGTGCGCAACACGTACGTGCCCTACCCCGACAGCAAGATCGCCTCCGAGCAGGTGGTGCTGCAGGCGCATCTGGAGGGCCGTGTGCCCTGCACGGTGGTGCGACCCGGCGACGTCTACGGGCCCCGTTCGCGCGTGTGGGCGGTGATCCCGGCGGAGTTGATCAAGGCGCGGAGGTTCACCCTTCCCGGTGGCGGGCGCGGGATCCATTCGCCTGTTTACATCGACAATCTCGTCGACGGCGTGATGCTGGCGGCCGCCAGCCCCGATGGGGTCGGCCACGTCTTCACGCTCTCGGACGGGATCGGGGTGCCGTACCGCGAGTTCTTCGCGCCCTACGCCGAGCTGGTCGGCAGGCGTCTGATCATGCTGCCCGCGCCGGTCGCGCTCGGTAGCGCGGCGGTGATCCGGCGGATCGCGCAGCTGGCGCCGGGAGACAACGAGATCAATCCCGGCTCGGCTCGGTATCTGCTGCGCACGGGCACATACTCGAATGCCAAGGCGCGGCGCGTGCTCGGATGGGAACCCCGGATTGGAGTGGACGAGGGTCTACACCGGACGATCGCGTGGCTCCGTGAGCAGGGCTACGGGGCCGAGACGCACGAATGAGACGATGGCCCGACTCGTCGGCATCAACCACATAGCACTCGAGGTCGGCGACCTCGAGCAGGCGCTCGAGTGGTACGGGCGGTTCTTCGAGTTCCAGTTGCGTGGGCGTGCCGGCAGGAGGATGGCCTTCATCGACATCGGCGACCAGTTCATCGCGGTTGCGGCTGGGCGCACTCAGCCACCGGATGGCGCGCGCCACTTCGGGCTCGTGGTCGATGACAAGGAGGCGGTCCGGCGGGCCTTCCAGGATGCGGGCATCGACGTCCAGCCCTCGGGATCGCTCGACGTAAGCGATCCCTGGGGCAATCACTTCCAGATCGTGGACTACCGCGAGATCCAGTTCACCAAGGCGCCGTCGGTGCTTCGCGGGATGGGGCTTGACGGGCTCGAGAAGACCGCGTCAGCCAACGCCGAGCTCCGCGACAAGGGCCTCGCTTCCTAGCGCGACGCGGGCCTCGCTGCGCAGCTTTCTGCGGGTGCGCTTGCCATTGTCAAGCACCTTTCAGAAACCTTTGCTTTGATCCATCGCTCTCGCAAGCTAGCGACAGGAGCGCATGCCTTGATCCAGGTGGCCGATGTGTCGAAGCGCTATGGCGCGACGGTCGCGGTGCGCAATCTCACGTTCGAGGTACAGCCCGGGATCGTCACCGGCTTCCTGGGGCCCAACGGCGCCGGCAAGTCGACCACGATGCGGCTGATCCTGGGCCTCGACGCGCCCGACTCGGGCCACGCGCTTGTCAACGGCAAGCCCTATCGTGAGCACGCGGCTCCGCTGGCGGAGGTCGGGGCGCTGCTGGAGGCGCGCTCGGTGCACCCAGGACGCTCGGCCTATAACCATCTGCTCTCGCTCGCGCAGACCCATGGGATCAGCCGCTCCCGGGTGACCGATTTGATCGACATGGTCGGGCTGACCAAAGTCGCACGGAAGCGCGCCGGGACGTTCTCGCTCGGCATGGGACAGCGCTTGGGAATCGCCTCGGCGTTGCTCGGCGACCCACGCACGGTGATGTTCGACGAGCCGGTGAACGGCCTCGACCCCGAGGGAATCCAGTGGGTCCGGGGGTTGCTGAGACAGCTCGCCCTTGAGGGCCGGACCGTGTTCGTCTCCTCACATCTGATGAGTGAAATGGCGCAGACCGCCGAGCATCTGATCGTGATCGGGCGCGGTCAGTTGCTGGCCGACATGGGGGTCGACGAGTTCGTCCGCAGCGCATCGAAGCAGTCGGTGCGGGTCCGGTCCCCCCAGCTCTCGAGGCTGACCGAGCTGATCGCGGGCCCCGAGGTCACGATCGAGCCGTTGGAGCCGGCCGTCGCCGAGGTCCGAGGCCTCGAGTCGGCGCAGATCGGCGAGGCCGCCGCTGCCAGCGGCATCGTGCTCCACGAGCTCACGCCGGTGCATGCCTCGCTCGAGGAGGCGTTCATGGAGCTGACCCGCGATGAGGTTGAGTTCCACGGCGACGGGCGGACCGGGGCGGCAGCGACGCAGGAGGTCGCGGGATGAGCGCGGTGAACGCTCCGAGAGCGATCGTCGGGCGGGTCACACAGACTCGAGTCGCGCGCTCGGAGTGGACGAAGCTCCGGTCGGTCCGCTCGACGCGCTGGTCGCTGCTGATCACGCTGCTGCTGATCATCGGGATCGGGATCCTCGTCTGCACGATCTTCGAATCGCGCTGGCCTCACCTGAGTCCCGACGATCGGGCGCGGTTCCATCCGCTCAGGGTGAACCTCGCCGGCGTCAATTTCGCCCAACTGTCGATCGGCGTCCTCGGGGTGCTGTCCATCACCGCCGAGTATTCGACCGGCATGATTCGGGCCAGTCTGTCCGCGGTCCCCAAACGTCTTCCGGTTCTGTGGGGCAAGGCGCTGGTGTTCGGAGCGGTCGCGTTCATTGTCAGCCTCCCGGCGGTGTTCATCGTCTTCTTCGCGGGGCAAGCGATCCTCTCGGGCCAGCACATCAACATCTCGATCTCGCATCCGGGCGTGGTCAGAGCGCTGTTCGGCGCTCCGCTGTATCTGACCGTGATGGGGCTGTTCGGGTTCGGCCTCGGCGCGATCATCCGCAGCACGGCGGGCGGAATCTCGGCGCTGGCAGCGATCGTGTTCGTCCTGCCACCGATCATCGGGCTATTCCCCGCGAGCTTCTCGAACTCCGTCGACCCCTACCTGCCGAGCAACGCCGGAGGCGCGATCTGGACGATCAACCCCGATCCGAACACGCTCGCGCCGTGGAGCGGATTCGCGGTGTTCTGCGCCTATGCCCTGGCCGCGATCGCGGTCGCAGCGATTCTGATGATCCGGCGCGACACATAGCCGCGCTCACGAAGCCGCGCTCACGAAGCCGCGCTCACGAAGCCGCGCTCACGACGCCGCGCTCACGAAGCCGCGCCCCAAGCGAGCAGCTCGCGAAGCTGTTGGGGGCTGATGTTGCCGCCGCTGCAGACGAGCGCGATCCGCCGGCCTGTAAGCCGCTCGCGCAATTTGAGCGCGGCGGCGAGCGCCGCGGCGCCGGCCGGTTCGACCAGGTTGCGCGTGAGCTCGATCAGCAGCAACGTCGCGGCACGCAGCTCGTCGTCCGAAACGAGGATGAAGTCGTCCAGGTGCTCGGCCAGGATCCGTTGGGGCAGCGCGAACGCGACCCGCGTTTGCAGGCCTTCGGCAAAGGTCCCCATCACATCCGCCACCGGCCTGCGTTCCCGCCAGGCGCGATAGGCGGCGGGGGCGGCCTCAGATTGCACGGCGATCACCTCCAGGCCCTGGCGGATCGCCTTCGCCACGATGCAGGCTCCGGCGGCGCCGCTGCCACCGCCGACCGGCACGAGTATCGCCTCGATCGCGGGCTCGCGTTCGAGCATCTCAACCGTTGCTGTCGCGACGCCGGCGATCAGCAGCGGCTCATCCCCAGAGTGCACGTATCTCGCACCGCTCGTGCTCGCCACCTCGGCGCACTGCTCGCGGGCTTCGTCGAAATCTGCGCCGTGCTCGATGACGTTCGCGCCCAGCGCCTGCATCGCTGCCACCTTCACCGGGTTGGCGCCACGCGGCACGAAGATCGTCGCCTGAACCCCGAACAGGTTGGCCGCATACGCGACCGACTGACCGTGATTCCCGGTCGACGCCGCGCACACGCCCACGGATCGCATGTCCGCGTCGAGGTGCGCGAGCAGATTGATCCCGCCTCGGACCTTGAACGCTCCGGTCGGCAGGTGATTCTCGTGCTTGACGAACACCTCCGCGCCAAGCAGTTGGTCAAGCAGCGGGTAACGGCGCAGCGGCGTGGGATCGAGGTGCGGGGCGATCACTCGACGCGCCTTCAGGACGTCAATCAGCTGCGGAGAGGAGTCCGTCAACTCCGTCGTCATCATGGATCGAGCAGCCCCAGCTCCTCGAGCTCATGCCGGAGCTGGTCGACGGACTCGAACAGCACGGTCCTGATCCCGAGCCTGTGCGCGGCCTCGAGGTTCGTTTGTGAATCGTCGATCATCACGGTCTTAGACGCGGTCAGCGCGAAGCGATCGAGCAGGCGCCGGAAGATCGCGAGATCCGGTTTGGCGGTGCCTTCGTAAGCGGAGACGACGGTCCCGTCGAACCATCCCATGAACTCGAAGCGCCGGCGCCGACGGGGGTAGGTCTCGGCCTCCATGTTGGTGAGCGCATAGCAGGGGGTTCCCCGGGCCTTCAGCTCGCGCAGGATCTCGACGGTCCCGGCGATCGGTCCCGCGACCATCTCCTCGCTGCGCCGCGTCCACGCCCAGATCAGCTCGGCGTGTTCCGGGTGGCTGGCGGCGAGCTGAGCGCACGATTGCGCGGCCGGCGTTCCCCGATCGTGGTCCGCGTGCCAATCCAGCGTGCAGATCTCCTCCAGGAACCGGTTCATCGACGCGTCGTCGTCGAACAGCTTTCTATATAGGTGCCGGGGGTCCCAATCCAGCAGCACGCCACCGACGTCGAACACGACTGCATCGATGTTCACGGCGTCTAGTGACTGCATCGATCTTCACGACGTCTCGCGCTCGAGCAGGTCGAACGACCACAGTTCGCTCGCGGTGCCGACGGGACCTTCGCGACGATGCTGCGAGTGGCCGGCGGCAAAATCGGGGCTGGAGGCCCAGGCCTGGAAGTCCTCCTCCGAGCGCCAGCGCGTGATCACAAGGCATACCTCGCGGTCGTCGTTTGGCCGAAGCAGCTCGAAGCTTTCAAAGCCGGGCGCGGCCGAGACCCTTCCGGCCCGAGAAGCGAACCGGCGCGCGAACTCTTCGAACCGCTCGCGCGGCACCGTGATCGCGTTGATCTTGACGACGCTCACAATCGAGATCCTACGGGCGCCGGGATGTCGACCGAAGCTCAGCTGCCGACCGGCTGCGGCCCGCTCGAGCTGTTGGAGAGCAGCTCGAGCATCTGACCGGTCGCCCCTGGGGCCTCAAAGTACTCGACCCGGTTGCCCTGGAGCGGATACACGAGCCATCGGAACTGATTGGAGATCGGGTCGACCTCCGGCACCATGTAATTGAGCTGCGACTCGGGCACGTGGCCCTCGCCGGCGATCCGCCGTGCGAGCGCCTGCGGCACGCCGGGCTTGATCTTCGCAAGCGAGAACAGCGTGGTGGCGCCGGGGCTGCCGCCGGTGTCGTCCGTCTGGAATGCGCCGGCGGCGTTGACGTAGAAGTCGAGCTCGCTGCCGCCCTTGACCGCGATCAGGTCCAGATAGCCCGGGTAGACGGCGGCGTCGTCGAGTTGGGCGCCCGCACCCAGGTGGGCGCGGGCGATCGCGAGCGCCCGCGTGAAGTTGTTGGTGCGAAACAGCGAATCGGCGTCGGTCGCTTTGACCGAGCTCGCATCGAACGACGAGCTACCCGATCCGCTCCCGCTGGCGCTCCCGCTCCCGCTCCCGCTCGCAGGCGAGCTGTGGATCCCGCTGGCGACCGCGCTGGAGAGCAAGACCGCCCCCGCGGCGGCGGCGACCCAGACGAACAGGGCGATCACCAACCTCATCGCTCCCGCCCCAGCTCGACGATCGTTGTACTAATTGGCTCAGGGCGCCCCGGCGCCATGCGATCCTCCTGGTCTTCGGCGAAGACTACTCGCTGGCGAGGGGCTGAACCGTCCACGTCCCGAGCTGGCGTTTGAGGTACGCCGCCGGTGGCCGACTTATCTAGTAGGCCGTTTCGCAGGGGTCTCTATATGCCAGATGTATTCGTCGCTCGCCAACCCATCTTCAACCACAAACTCGACGTGGTCGGCTACGAGCTGCTGTTCCGCGGTGGCTGCGCCAACCATGCACTGATCGCCAGCCCCGAGGGTGCGACCGCAACGGTCGTGGTCAACTCGTTCACCGAGATCGGGCTCGATCGGCTCGTCGGCAACAAGACCGCATGGGTCAACGTCTCGCGCGAGTTCGTGCTGAGTGGGCTTGCGCCGGCCGTGCCGCCTGGCCTGATCGGGCTCGAGATCCTCGAGGACCAGCTGCTCGATGATCAGATGATCACGGCGCTGCGAGGGCTCAAGCGTCAGGGATACCGGCTGGCGTTCGACGATTTCCAGTACAGCCCAAGCGCTGAGCCGTTGCTGGGGCTCGTCGACCTGGTCAAGCTCGACATGCTGGCGCTTGGGAGGGAGCGGCTCCGCGAGCAGGTAGAGCTGTTGAAGCCATACGGGGTCAAGTTGCTCGCCGAGAAGCTCGAGACGCGCGCGGATCACGCGTTCTGCGCAGGCAACGGTTGTGATCTGTTCCAGGGCTACTTCTTCTGCCGGCCCGTGGTGATGCGTCACCGGGGGATCGCCGCCAATCGGATGGCGCTGCTGCAGCTCGTCGCCGCGCTGCACGACCCGGATATCGAGCTTGCGGATGTCGAGCATCTGATCGCACGCGACGTCGCGCTCAGCTTCCGGTTGCTGCGCTACATCAACTCGGCGTTCTTCGGCCTGCGCGGCGAGGTCCGATCGGTCAGCCAGGCGCTCGCGCTGCTCGGTGTGGAGAACGTCAGACGCTGGGCGACACTGAGCGTGCTGGCCAGCATCGACGACAAACCCAGCGAGCTCACACTCACCGCGCTGATCCGCGCGAACTTCTGCGAGCGAGCGGGCGAGCAGCTCGGGCTGGTCAGGCCCGCAGAGCTGTTTACGCTCGGTCTGTTCTCGGTGATCGATGCGCTGATGGATGCGCCGATGCACGTCGTCCTGGAGTCGCTCCCATTTCCAGGTGATATGCGCGAAGCGCTGATTCACCGCCGCGGCGAGAAGGGACTGCTGCTCGATTGCGTCGCGACGCTCGAGACCGGCGAGCTCGACCGCGCCAAGACGATCGTCTCCCGCGCCGCCGAGCTGTACTTCGAATCGCTGATGTGGGCCAGCGGCGCTGCCGATGCCCTGTTCGGCGAGCTCGGGGCGGCCGCGGCCTAGTTCGCATCGTCCCGGCGCCCGCTGCCTATCCGTCCAGGTTTGCGTCCCTTTCCAGAAGGCGAACACGTGGCTGCGCGATGGAGGCCCCGTGGTGTGTGATCACTCAGGGCCGCACAGCGGCGCGTCCCGGTATCTGCGGGGCTCGGGCACGCTGCGCCTGGTGTTGGTCTGCGATACATGTGGCGCGGAGCGCGGCGAGATGGGGAGCGTCGGTTACCGCCCCCGCGCGCGACGGTTCGTCGGGCATCTCGCCGAGCTGACGGCTCGCGAGCTCGAGCTCGGGGACGGACAAATCGCCCGGGTCAGGCTGGCAGCGATGGTCTGCGACGTCGGACGCGATCAGATCCCCGCGGAGATCCTGGAAAAACGCGGCCCACTGACAGCTGAGGAGTGGATCGAGGTCCGCCGCCAGCCCGAGCTCGGCGCCGCCGTCCTCAGCGACGCCAGCTTTGACGACATCCGGGATTGGGTCCTGACTCGCCGCGAGCGTCCCGATGGCCGCGGATACCCTCGGGGCCTCCGGGGCGAGAAGATCCCGCTCGAGGCTCGGATTCTCGCCGTCGTCGAAGCGTATGTGTCGATGACCAGCGATCGCGCGCATCGGCCGGTACGTGATCATGACGATGCGATCACGGAGCTCGAGGGCTTCGCCGGCACGCAGTTCGACGCCGCCGTCGTCGAAGCTTTCGCGCGGGCATCGGCCCGGCGTGCACCGCAGCTCGCGTCGACCGCGGCGTAGGGCAAGGCGTTTCGGGACGCTGCGCTAGTCGCTCTCGAGCCGGTGCAGTGCGTCCTGATCGAGCACCGCATCGTGATGCACGCCAACTGCCGGTGGCAGCTCGATGTGCAGGTCAGCCAGATCGTCGAGCAGAGCCGTCGCATCGAGCAGCGTGTAGCTGAGCACGTGCCCGCCGAGCGAGCGATCGTGGGTGACGAAATGCAGGTGCCAGCCGACCATCTCGATGCCCTCGAGCGGGTCCGGAAAGCAGAAGCCGACCATCGTTCCGCGGACGTCGACGAGCTCGGTGATGTGTTGCTGCGCGATCACCTCCGCAAGCGGGGGATATGGGCGCGCCTGCTTGGGGACCGAGCGAACCCGCACAACTTCGAAGCTGCCGTCGATCCGAATGGCGATCGGCCGGGTCGCTTCCTTGACCGGGTGCCACAGGTGCCGCTCGAGGTCGCGGTCAACAAACGGTCCTCTCAGCGGTACCGGCGCCCCCGGCGAGAATCGCACCACGACCGCGTACGGCGTGGTCGTCGAGGTGGCCGGCCGTGCGAGCGTCCCATCGAGGTTGGCCTTCCAGGCCTGGCCGTCGACCACGATCAGCTCGCCGTCCAATCCTTCGAGCGTGCCCACACCCAGGTCACCCTGCTCGAGCAGCTCCGCGAGCGTCACGTCGCCCTCGTAAGCGCCCGCCAGCAGCGCCTCCACGGTCGAGGTCTGAAACAACTCGTGGTCGTGCTGCGGTTGGTGCAGCTCGCGATGACGGAGCAGCTCGATGTGCAGCGCGCCGATGAATTCAAGTTCGCTCAGGTCGGGCTCCGATCTCGTTCGGTCGCGAGACCGTTGGTCGCGGCCCCGGCGCGGCTACGACGCGGCTGCCACGAGACCGACGACGTGCGACTGGGGGTCAGCAAACAGCCCGATCGTCGGACCGCCGGGAACCTGATCGGGGCCCATCAGACGCGTGGCTCCCAGCTTCTCGGCCGCTGCCAGGGCCGCCTCCACGTCCGGAACCTCGACGTAGAAGGTCACGTGGCCGTCGTATCCCTCGGGCACACCACCGACGCCGCCGCCGATCCCGATCCCCTCAGGGTTGGTGTAGCGCGGCAGCACCGTGTAGTCCGTCGGGCCCATCGGAGTGCCGAACTCCCAATCGAACAGCTCCGAGTAAAAGCCCCGCAGCTTGTCCGGATCCTTCCCGATCACCTCGAAGTGAACCACCGGCTGTCCCATCGTCTTCTCCTCGTCTCGCGTTGATTGCGCGCCAGGACACGATAATTGAGTCATGCCGGAGTTCGACCAGCCGTTGCGTGAGCAGGATCTCGATCCGGACCCGCTGCGCCAGTTTGCGGCCTGGTTTGCCGACGCGGGCCGCGCCGGTGTCCGTGCTCCCGAGGCAGCGGCGGTAGCCACCGCGTCCCGCGATGCTGTCCCATCGGTGCGGATGGTGCTCGTCAAGCAGTGCGACGAGCAGGGGTTCGTGTTCTTCACCAATTATGAGAGCCGCAAAGGCGAGGAGCTGGCCGGCAATCCGCACGCTGCGCTGATGTTCTACTGGGACCCGCTCGGCAGGCAGGTCAGGATCGACGGGGCGGTGCAGCGCACCAGTCCGGCGGAGTCCGCGGCATATGTGCGCAGCCGTCCGCGCGGCAGCCAGATCAGCGCGCTCGCATCCCCGCAGAGTCGGCCGGTCGACGGTCGTGACGCGCTCGAGCGCCGGGTAGCGGAGCTGGCGGCCCGGTATCAAGGAGCCGAGCTGCCCTTGCCAGAGACCTGGGGCGGGTTCAGGCTGTGGCCCGATAGCTTGGAGTTTTGGCAGCATCGGGAGGACCGCCTGCACGATCGGCTCCGCTACGTGCGTGAGGCCGACGGCCGTTGGCAGATCGAGCGCCTCGCGCCGTGATGCAATTGCACCTGCGGTCGGAGGTTGCCGGCAGCGCGCGTGGTACTGTCGATCGGGTGGTCGATCACTCGTTGACGGCGGGCGATCCGTGAGCGGTAACGACTCCGAGGGAGGGGCTGGCCACGAGCGGCGGCTCGACGCGTTGCTGCGGCTGACCAGAGAGCTGCTCGACGCCGACTTCGCGATGCTCAGCGAGATCACGAGCGGGCGGGAGGTGGTCCGGTACGCGGCCGGCGAATGGCCAGTTCCAGGGCTGGAACCGGGAGCCTCGTTGCCGCTGCACGAGACGATCTGTCAGCAGTTGCTCGAGGGCCGGATCGGCAATGTGATCGGCGACCTTCGGGCCGACCCGGGGCTGCGTCATCTACCGCCGGTGACTGAGCTCGGAGCCGCGGCGTGGATCGGTGTGCCGATCGAGCCGTCAGATGTCCAGCTGTACATGCTCTGCTGCCTGGCGCGCGAGACGAGGCCCAACCTCGGCGAGCGCGAGGTGCGTCTTCTGCGCGGACTCGCCGAATCGGTTCGGGCCGAGCTGCGGACGACCTAGGATGACTGCGTGTCCGAGACGCTGCAGGAACTAAGCCCGGCTGCCGGCCTGCTACCTGACCAAGACAGCCTGATCGACGTCGGAAAGCTACTCGACGCCTACTACGAGCGGGTCCCGGATCCCGCCGTGGTGCAGCAGCGGGTCGCCTTCGGGACCTCCGGCCATCGCGGCAGCTCGCTCGAGTGCACCTTCAACGAGCTCCATGTGCTGGCGATCACCGAGGCGATCTTCCACCACCGAACGGCGCAGGGCATCGATGGGCCCCTGTTCATCGGTCGCGACACGCACGCGCTGTCCGAGCCGGCATTCCGGACAACGCTCGAGGTCCTGTGCCGGCACGGCGTTGAGGTGATGATCGATGCCGACGGCGGCTACACGCCCACGCCTGCGATCTCGCACCAGATCCTCGCCTATAACCGCGCAGGAGGGGGACGGCGGGCGGACGGGATCGTGCTGACGCCGTCACACAACCCACCTGAGGACGGCGGCTTGAAGTACAACCCGCCCTCAGGGGGTCCGGCCTCCACCGAGGTAACCTCCGCGATCGAACAGGAGGCCAACCGGCTGCTCGCGGCGGGCCCGAGCGGGGTCAGGCGGATGCCCTACGAACAGGCGCTCGAGGCTCCGAGCACCCATCGCCACGACTACGTCTCGGCGTATGTCGACGATCTGCCGGCGGTGATCGACCTGGAGCTGATCCGCAACGCCGGGCTGCGGCTCGGCGCCGATCCCCTCGGCGGCTCGTCCCTCGCCTACTGGCAGGCGATCGCCGAGCGCCATCATCTCGATCTCGCGGTCGTCAACGACCTGATCGATCCGACGTTCCGGTTCGTCCCGCGGGATTGGGACGGCAAGGTGCGAATGGACTGCTCCTCGCCCTACGCGATGTCACGCCTCACCGAGTTGCGCGACCGCTTCGACGTCGCGTTCGCAAACGACCCCGACGCAGACCGTCACGGCATCGTCACACCCTCGGCGGGGCTGCTCCCCCCCAATCATCACCTGTCAGCGTGCGTGGCGTACCTGTTCGGCGGCAATCGCGCATGGGCCGCCGATGTCGCGGTCGGCAAGACGGTGGTGTCGAGCAGCATGATCGACCGCATCGCGGCCGAGCTGCACCGGAGCGTGGTCGAGGTTCCGGTGGGTTTCAAGTGGTTCGTCGACGGCCTGCTCGCCGGGAAGCTGGGGTTCGGCGGCGAGGAGAGCGCCGGGGCATCATTCCTGCGCCACGACGGAACGACCTGGACGACCGACAAGGACGGGCTGATCGCGTGCCTCTTGGCCGCCGAAATGACCGCGCGGACCGGATCCGATCCCGGCGCTATCTACGCTCGAAGCGCCGACCGGCTCGGCGCTCCGGAATATCGCCGCGTGGATGTCGCCACGACCCCCGAGGAGAAGGCCGCACTTGCGCGGCTGTCTGCCGATCAACTCACCGCGGACTCGCTCGCCGGGGAGCCGATCCAATCGGTCGAGACTAACGCGCCCGGCAACGGCGCCCCGATCGGCGGCATCAAGGTGATTGCCGAACATGGATGGTTTGCCGCCCGGCCGTCGGGCACCGAGGACGTGTACAAGGTTTACGCGGAGAGCTTTCTCGGCGAGGAGCACCTCGACCAGATTCTCGGCGACGCGCAGGTCGTCGTGCAGGACGCGCTGGGCTCGGCGCGCAGTTGAGGCGCTTGCACTCCTACAGCCCCGGGTAGCTCCGCTAAAGAGACCTTGGTTTCGTCCGATGTCTCCAACGTACCCGGGCGCATCTCGCGCTCACGAAGACTGCTCTAAGAAGAACCGATCATGAATCCATTGCTATTCGTCAACTGGCGCGCGGTCAACAGCGTCTTCACGAAGCTGATGTGGGCGGTCGCGATCACGCTGGCGATCGTGGTCCTGACACACACGGTTCCACATTCCGCGTCTGTTCACCACGCTGCCGCGGCCGTGCAGATGCGCTGACGGCTGGTCAGAGCGGCAAGCCCGCCTCGAGGCGAGCGAGCGCGTCATCCAGTAGATAAAAGTAGTCGGCGCTCGGATCCTCGGCGGCGGCGAGCATCGCGACGATCGAGACCCCCATCAGGGCGCCGGTGAAGGTGCGCACAGCGGGGTCATCGCGCCGCCTGCCGACTCGTTCGGCGACAGCTTCGGTGAACGGCGCCAGCGTGCCCGCCATCTCGTCCAGGGCCCGCGCGCGCAACTCGGGCACCGAGACGATCAGGTCGGCGCGCTGGCGCTCCCGTTGGATCTCGTCCGCCGGGAGCCCGCCGAACACCTCGCGCATCGTCGCCCGTAGCGCTGCGATCGGCCTCAGCTCGGGCGCCTGGGCGCGGAATGCCGCGAGCAGCAGCGGGTCGAAGCGATCGTGCAGGACGACGTCCTCCTTGGTCGGGAAATACCGGAAGAACGTGCTTTGGGAAACCTCGGCTGCCTCCGCGATCTGATCCACGGTGGTCGCGTCGTAGCCCTGCAGCTCGAACAGCCTCAGGGCGTGGGCCTGGATCGCTGCCCGCGTCTTGGCCTTCTTGCGTTCGCGCAACCCCGCCGGAGGCTGCTGGTCACGTAATAGCTGCAACGTCGGCTGCCTGGCTCGAGCGCCCGGCTTTCCTGGCTGCGGCGACACCGGGAAGGAATAGCACGGCCAGCACCACGCCGGTCGCCGCGAAGCCGGTCGACACCAGCAGCGAGAGATCCATTCCGTGCACGAACGCCGCCCGCACCGAGTGCAACAGCGCGGAGGAGTGCAGCTGCTGGGCGGTCGCGACGCCGAGAAACACGCTCTGGCGCGCGGCCTGCGCGGCGGGCGCCGGTAGACCGGAGAGCGCCAGGTGGCTGAGGTAGGCCGAGCTGAGGACGCTACCGAGGACAGCCGTCCCGAACGGACCGCCGGTCTTATTGACCGCCTGCAGCACCGCCGAACCGATCCCACTCTGCTCTTGCGAGAGCTCTGAAAGCGCTGCGGAGGAAGCTGTCGCCATCGCGAGCCCCATGCCTGCCCCGACGAGCGCCATCCAGCCGGCAACGAAACCACCGCTCGCGGTCAGGGGGGTCGTCGCCCCGGCCGCCAAACCGCCGGCCAGCACCGCGAACCCGATCGCGACAGCCGCCTTGGCGCCGATCCGGCGCGCGATCCTGTCGGCTGGGAGGGCGCCAAGCACGAGCCCACCGATCAGCGGCAGCAGCCTGAGGCCGGAGCCCATCGGGTTGGTGCCGACCACGCCCTGGAAGTACTGCGGGAGCGTGAACAGCACGCCCATCATCGCCAGCACCGCGACGGCGATCAGGATCACCCCCCAGGTGTAGGACGCGGAGCTGAACAGCCCGAGGTCGACGAGCGGCTGGCCGCCCGGGCGTTCTGTCAGCTTGCGCTCCCAGGCGAAGAAGCCGACGAGCATGGCAACGCCGGCGGCGATCGATGCTAGCGCGACCGGATTGCCCCAACCGTGCTGGCCGGCCTCGATCAACCCATAGGTGACCGCGACCAGGCCGACGATCGAGGATACGAAGCCAACCGGGTCCAGCCCCGGCCGCTCGGCGGCACGCGACTCCGGCACCAGGATCGAGGTCGCGATCAGGCCTACGACCACTACCGGGATGTTGATCAGAAACACCCAGCCCCACCACACGTGCGAGAGCAGCCAACCGCCGAGGATCGGCCCAATCGGCAGCGCCAGGAAATTCGCGGCCGCCCAAATCCCCACCGCCCGCGGCCGCTCCTGTTCGGAGAACAGGACCGTGAGCGCGGACAGCGCCATCACGATGATCCCGGCACCGGCGACACCGAGCAGCACCCGAGCGACGATGAATGCGCCACCCGTGGTTGCCGTCGCACAGGCGGCCGAGCCGAGCGCGAACAGCATCAGCGAGATCAGCATCACCTTCTTGCGGCCGAATCGATCGCCGAGCAGGCCCGCGGGCAGCATCGCCGCGGCCAGGACCAGGAGATAGGAAGACGAGAACCACTGCAGGTTGGACTCCGACGCGTGCAACTCCCTGGCCAAAGTCGGGAGCGCCACGCTCAGGACTGTGCCGTCCAGGCCGACGGCGAGCACGGCCAGGTTGATCGCGCCCAACGCCCACCACCGGCGCGAGCTCATAGAAGATTGTGAGGGTGTCATGCATTTGATAGTAACACTCAAATAATGGCTGCCATCGGTATTTTGCCGTGGTGTGCCGGGGCATGGACCCGCAGCAGCGCAGCGCCGGGCCGGACCCGCAAGACGGATAGTCCTCCCGGCGCTAGATTCGGGCCACGGTGAAGCTACGAGATCGGACCGCGCGGGCTTGATGATGATCAACCACCTGACTGCGCTCCAGGGGTTGGCGATCTTCGCGGCGGGGATCGTGGCCGGCACGATCAACACGGTCGTCGGCAGCGGCACGCTGTTCACGTTCCCGGTGCTACTGGCGTTCGGTTACCCGCCGGTGGTCGCGAACGTGTCCAACACGATCGGGCTCGTGCCGGGCTCCGCGGCCGGGGCGTATGGCTACCGGCGTGAGCTGCACGGCCAGAAGCGGCGGGCGGTGCCGCTGGCGAGCGCCTCGGTGCTCGGCGGCGTGACCGGCGCGGTGTTGCTGCTGAGCCTGCCGGCATCGGCCTTCAAGGCGATCGTCCCGGCGTTCATCGCGATTGCGCTGGTGCTGATCATCGCCCAACCGCGACTCGCCCGGGCGCTCGCCAAGCATCGCGGCAGCGGCCACGATCGAGCCGGCCCCGTGGCGACGGCCGCGGTCTACGCGAGCGGCGTCTACGGCGGCTATTTCGGTGCCGCACAGGGGATCCTGCTGCTCTCGATCCTCGGTCTCGCGTTCGACGACGACCTGCAGCGAATCAACGCGCTGAAGGTCGTGCTCGCGGGTCTGGTGAATCTGGTCGCGGGGGTGATCTTCGTGTTCGCCGCCCACGTCGCCTGGGTGCCGGCGCTGCTGATCGCGGTCGGCTCGATCATCGGTGGCGTGATCGGGGCCCGGGGCGGCCGGCGTCTTCCGGACCCGGCGCTGCGGGCGGTGATCGTGGTGGTCGGGATCGCGGCGATCGTCCGGCTCCTCTAGCCGCCACGGGTCGGCACGATCGTCACGTCGCCGGCGCCCGAGCTCGCGTCGATTCGCCGTGGCGCGGACGGGTCAGTCTGGACGCTGGAGTCGCTGACCGTACCGGCGCCCGAGCTCGCGTGGAGGTTGTAGGTGACGTTTGGGACCATCAGGGTCACGTCGCCGGCGCCGGAGCTCGCCTCGAGCCGCTGCGCCGGTGCAGTCAAGCTGGCGGTCACGTCTCCGGCGCCGCTGTCGAGCTGCAACTGCGGCGCGCTGACGTGCACGGCCGTGACGTCGCCGGCACCGGAGCTCAGGCGCAGGGGCGTGGTCATGATCAGCTGGCTGGCGGTGACGTTACCCGCGCCCGACTGGACGACAGCGCCGACCCCGGCGGGCACGGCGATCTCGTAGCTGACGTCGCACTCTGGCCCGATGTCCAGCGAACAGCCGTCCTTGAGCGTGAGCGTCCCGGCGCCGTCGAGCTTCGCCTCGCGACTGGGGTCCTGCAGGCCCTCGGTCACATGCTCGATCACGGTCAGCAGCGTGCCGGCTGGAGCGCTGGTCAGGCGCACATCACCCCCGCTCGCGTTCACCACCAGCGAGCGCACGGCGGTGTAGGCAGCCCGGGTCGTGAACGTGTGGCGGGCGGCGAGATCGAGCAGCGTCACCGACCCCGCGGCCACGAGCCCAGCCGCCACGAGCGCGCCGATCAGCGTCAGCACAGCGCGCAGCGTTGCCGGGGTGCGCGGTTGACGATCGAGAATCGGCGCTGCGGTGCTCATCGCTTCACACCCCCAGGTAGGTGAGGACGGCGAGGACCCGGCGGTGCTGCTGGTCCGTCGGCGGCAGCCCGAGCTTGAGGAACACATTCCGTACGTGCTTTTCGACGGCGCCGCCGGTGACGACGAGCCGCTCGGCGATCGCCGAGTTCGTGTGGCCCTCGGCCATCAGCGCGAGCACTTCGTGCTCACGTGGCGTCAGGTCCTCGAGCATGTCGGAGCGGTGGCGCCTGCTCAGCAACTGCGAGACGACCTCGGGGTCGATGGCGGTTCCGCCCGCGCCGACGCGGCGCGCGGCCGACAGGAACTCGCTGACGTCGGCGACGCGATCCTTGAGTAGGTAGCCGACCCCTCGGCTACCGCCGCTCAAGAGGTCGGTCGCGTAGCGCTCCTCGACGTACTGGCTGAGGATCAGGATTGCGATCTCGGGCTGGCGGCGGCGAAGCTGCACCGCGGCGCGGATGCCCTCGTCGGTCTGTGTCGGAGGCATCCTCACGTCGATGATCGCGAGGTCGGGCTCGTGGTCGGCGGCCGCCGCGAGCAGCGCCTCCGCGTCGCCGACCGCTGCGAGCACCTCGTGACCGTCGTCTTTGAGCAGCGAGGCGATCCCCCCGCGCAGGAGCGCCAGATCCTCGGCAATCACAACTCGCACGGGAACTCCGCTCGGATCGTCGTGGGACCGCCGGCGGGGCTGTCGATCGAGAGCTCGCCGTCGAGCGCTTCGACGCGCTGCGCAAGCCCCTCGAGGCCGGACCCCGGTAGGCGCGCGGCGCTCCCGCGCCCGTCGTCGCGCACCTCGATCAGCAATTGCGAGCCGTGATCGCGAACGTCGACGGCGGCGCCGCTCGCCTCCGCGTGCTTGCCGACGTTCGTCAGTGCTTCCGCGACGACGTAGTAGGCCGCCGCCTCGACCGCGGGCGGCGGCCGTCGATCGAGGGAGACGACCACGTCAACCGGTACCGGGCACCGGTCCGCCAGGCCGGAGATCGCCGCGTCGAGGCCCCGATCGGCGAGCACCGAGGGATGGATTCCGCGGACCAGATCGCGCAGCTCGACCATCGCCTTCTTTGATTCCTCGTGCGCCCGGTCGAGTAGGTCCGAGGCGCCGTCGGGGTCCTCGGCGAGCCGGGCGCGCGCCCGATCGAGCTCCATCGCGATGTAAGCGAGCCGGTGCTGAGCGCCGTCGTGAAGGTCTCGCTCCAGCCGTCGCAGCCTCGCGTCCGCGGACTCGACCGCGCCGGCCCGCGTCGACTCCAGGCTCTCGACCCGGGCCGCCAGGACCGCTCGCTCATCGGGCGCGAGCAGCCCGGACGCAAGTGCGACGCAGCCGGTGGCCAAGCCGCGGGTCACCAACACCGAGATCCCAGCGAGCAGGAGCCCGCCGACGGCCACGCCAACGAACTCGAGCGCGTCCAAGCCGCCGAGGAACGACTGGCTGGAGACCGAGGATGCGAACGCCGGCGCCGCGAGGGCTGCAATCGCAGCCGACCACAGACACACGACGACAGCCCCCGCGCCGATGCCGACCGGCCCGAGCAGGAGCATGTAGGAAAGCTCCTTCCAGGTCGCGCGGTCGGTGGTGCGGGCGCGCCAGCGCGCAAGCAGCCCCCCGGGCACAGCCGATCGCGGCGGCCGCGGGATCGGCGCACCGAGCACGAGCGCGGCGCGCTCGCGCTCGGTGTTGGCACCCCAGCGCCAGAACATCAGCGTGAGCGCCAGCAGCGGCACGCCCACGATCACTACCGAGGTGGCGATCCCGACAGCCAGTGCCGGGACCAGCACGACGAACCACGCCAGCCCGAGCGGGAGCCCGAGCACGACATAGAGGAAGTCGCGCAGGGCGCGGCGGATCGCGGTGCGCCAAGGGGTTAGTTCCACGCCAGCAACGGTACGCGTTGCAGACCGCGCCGCCCAGCCAGCCAGCGTGCCGCTCGAGGGTCGGGCAGACCCCACCTGGTCATGAGTTGACTAGAAATGAGGTGACTAGTAGGGTGGTGACTATGAAACCAGGATCTGGCCACCGTTCTTCTCTCGGCCTGATCGTGCTCTGGCTGCTGTTTCGAGAGCCGATGCACGTGTATCGGATGCAAAAGCTGATCGAGCACCAGGGCAAGGACCGCGTCGTCAACGTGCGCTCGCGCGCGAGCCTGTACCAGGCGATCGAACGGCTCGTCCGCCTCGGCCTCGTCGCGGTTCGGGAGACTGTCCACAACGACGGCCTCCCCGACCGGATCGTCTATACGATCACGGACGCCGGCCGCGAGGCGGCCCAAGAGTGGCTCCGGGAGATGCTGCGCGGCACCGGCGGCGAGTATCCGGAGTTCGTCGCCGCCGTCTCGGTGCTGTTCGGGCTCGAGCCCGATGACGCGCGCGAGCAGCTCGAGCTCCGGGCCGGTCGGATCGAGGCCGAGCTCGCCGACACCGAGGCCGAGCTCTCCTCCTACCCCGATCTCCCGAGGCTGTTCCTGCTGGAGGAGGAATACCGGAAGGCCGTCCTGACCGCGCAGCTGTCGTGGATCCGCGGGCTGGTCGAGGATCTGCGCGAGCGGCGGCTCACCTGGAGCGAGCAGTGGTTGTTGCAGATCGCGAGTCGGATCGGCCTGCCACAAGAACAACGGGAGGAACTGAGATGACCCCGACGATCGAAGCCCACGGGCTGGTCAAGCGTTACGGAGCGACACGCGCGCTCGACGGTCTGGAACTGGTCGCCGAGCGCGGGCAGGTGGTCGCAGTGCTGGGCCCGAACGGAGCCGGGAAGACGACCTTCGTGCGGGCGGTGGCGACGCTGCTGGCGCTCGACGAGGGCACCCTGCGTGTCGCCGGCCACGATGTCGGCCGGGAGCCGAACGCGGTCCGGCGGGCGATCGGCCTCGCGGGCCAGTTCGCGGCCGTCGAACCGGCGATGACCGGCCGCGAGAACCTCGAGATGGTGGCGCGGCTGTTCGGTCAGGATCGCCGTGGCGCCCGCGCCGGCGCCGAGGCCGTGCTCGAGCAACTCGGCCTGGCCGCCGACGGCGACCGCCTCGCGCGGACGTATTCCGGAGGCATGCGCCGCAAGCTCGATCTCGGAGCGAGCCTTGTCGGCGCCCCGCGCCTGCTGCTGCTCGACGAGCCGACAACCGGACTGGACCCGCGCAGCAGGCTCGAGCTCTGGGATGCGATCCGGACACTCGTCGCCGCCGGGACCGACGTGCTGCTGACCACTCAGTACCTGGACGAGGCGGACCACCTCGCCCGCCAGATCGTGATCATCGACCACGGGCGGACTGTCGCGGCCGGGACGCCCGCCGAGCTCAAGCAACGGATCGGCGGCGAGGTGATCGAGCTTCATGTGCGCCACGGGGATGATCTCCCGAGAGTCGCGGCGGCTCTCCGGCGCCTTGATGGGGATGTGAGGGTCGACGAGTCGACCCGCCGCGTCAGCGTCAGCGTCGAGTCCGGTGGCGAGCAGCTGATCGGAGCACTGCAGTCGGTCCACGCGGCCGGGGTCGAGGTCGATGACATCGGCGTGCGCCAGCCCAATCTCGACGAAGTGTTCCTGTCCCTGACAGGCGAAGGAGCATCCTGATGACGGCGATCGCATCCGGCTTCGATCGCGGCACGGCCGGGCTGCCGGCCAGCACGCTGATCGTCACCCGCCGCGCGCTGCTGCGCTATCTGCGCACGCCGCAGCTGATTGTGCTCGCGACCGTGCAGATGTCGATGTTCTTCCTGATCTACCGGTACATGTTCGGCGGTGCGGTCCGCTCGGTCGGGTTCCCGTACGTGGACTTCCTCGTCCCCGGGTTCATCGCCACCGGGGTTCTGTTCAGCGGAATCGGCTCAGCGACCGCGATGGCCGAGGACGTCGAGCAGGGGTTCGTCGACCGGCTGCGCTCGCTGCCGATACCACGCGGTTCCGTGCTCGCGGCGCGAGCTCTGGCAGACACGGCGATCTTCGCCTGGAGCGCCGCGTTCACCGCCGCGATCGCGTTCGCGGTCGGCTTCAGCCTTCACGGCACTGTGCTTCAGGGACTGGCGGCGTTCGGCCTCGTGGTCGCGTTCGGATTCGCATTCGAATGGTTGTTCATCGCGCTGGGGCTGTTCGCCGGCAACGCGCAGGCGGCGCAGGGAATGGGGATGATCGTGTTCCCGTTCGCGTTCATCTCGAGCGCCTACATCCCCGTCAGCACGATGCCGAGCTGGCTGCAGGTGTTCGCCAATCACCAGCCGCTGACATACATGGTCGACGCGGTGCGGTCGCTGACACTCGGACCGCACGCGCATCTGCTGCTCGGCCACTCGATTGCGTATTTCGTGCTGCGCGCGGCGGTCTGGACGGTCGCGATCCTCGCGGTGGCAGCTCCGCTGGCGATCGCTCGCTATCGGCGGGGGTAGTACACCGCATCGCGACGGTGCTCTACGGTGCCGGAGGGTGCAGTCAGCAGGCAACGAGCGGCGCCTGGTGCTGGTTGTCGGCGCGATCGTGTTCGTCGACACGATGTTCTATGCCGCGATCGCGCCGCTGCTGCCCGCGCTCGCGCACGAACTGCACCTGACGAAGCTGTCGGCCGGGGTGATGACCGCGAGCTATCCCGCCGGCACGCTCGCCGCCGCGATTCCCGGGGGGATGCTCGCTGTCCGCGTCGGCCCGAAGCTCACCGTCTGCATCGGATTGACGCTGCTCGCGTGCTCGACGCTGGCGTTCGGCTTCCTGAACGACGTCGCCGCCCTTGACGCCGCACGGTTCGTCGAGGGGGTCGGGGGCGCGTGCTCGTGGGCCGGCGGGCTGGCGTGGCTCGTCGCCGAGACGGCCTCGGACCGCCGCGGCGGAGTGCTGGGCGGTACGCTCGGCGCTGGGATCGCGGGGGCGCTGTTCGGGCCGGTGATCGGAACCATCGCCAACGCCGTCGGCCGGGCGGCGACGTTCAGCGCCGTCGGGGTGATCGCAGTGCTCCTGATCCTCGCCGCGCGCCGGCTGCGCTCGCCGGAGCTTGGCCCCGGGCAGGGCCTGCGCCAGCTAGGTGCCGCGCTGCGCCACCCGATCGTGATCGTGGGGATGTGGCTGGTCGCGCTGCCCGCGATCGCGTCCGGGATGCTTGGCGTGCTCGGGCCCCTGCGGATGCACAGTTTCGGCGCCGACGCGGTGCTGATCGGGGCGACGTTCTTGACGGGGGCGGCGATCGAAGCGGCACTCACCCCGGCGATCGGTCGATTCTCGGACCGGCGCGGCCGGCTCCTCCCGTTGCGGCTGGGGCTCGCGGCCACGACCGGGGCGCTGCTCCTGTTTCTGTTGCCCACGAGCGCCGGGCCGCTGGCGGTCACACTCGTTGTCGCGCTGTCGACGCTCGGCGTGTTCTGGGCGCCTGCGATGGCGATGCTGTCCGAGGCGGCCGAGGCGCAGCGGCTCGAGCAGGGACTCGCCGCGGCGCTGATGAACCTGGCGTGGGCGGCGGGCCAGATCGTGGGCGCGGGAGCCGGCGGCGCCGCTGCCAAGGTCGCCGGCGACGCGGTCCCGATCGGCGCCTCCGCTGCGCTGTGCGCAGCGACGCTGCTGATGCTCGTGAGACGGCGAGCGGCCGTCTCACAGTACGGCTAACCCCACCCCCGCTTCGGGTGAGCGCCCGACAGCCGATCCGCACGCCCAGGGGATGGCCGATCCGGTGCTCCGGTGCCAAGTTCCAACCAGGTCATTTCGCAACGATTTGGAGGGCGTAGACGATGAGACGTCGAGGGTTCGCGGCCCGCGCGGGAAGCTGGAGCGCGCGGCATCGCAAGCAGGCGATCCTGTTGTGGATCGTGTTCGTGATCGGGTCGGTGGTTGTGGGCGGGGCGGTTGGAACCAAGCAGCTCAGCAACGATCAGGGAGGGACAGGGAGCTCCGGCAGGGCCAACGCGACGCTGGCGCAGGAGTTCAAGCAGCCGGCGCAGGAGGACGTGCTGGTCCAGGCCCGCGCCGGAGCGGGCGGCGTGCACAGCCAGGAGTTCCATGCCGCGGTCGCCGACGTTGTCCGGAGGTTGAGAGCCTTGCCCGCGGTGGGGGACATCAGCTCGCCGTATGGACCCGGGCACGGTGGCCAGCTGGCGCATGATCGACGCTCGGCGCTGATCAGGTTTGATCTCCGCGGCGATGCGAACAGCGCATCGGACCGCGTCGGACCTGCGCTGGCGGCCGTGGCACGAGCTCAGCGCGCCAATCCCGAGCTGCGAATCGAGGAGTTCGGCGCCGCGAGCGCGAACCAGGCCCTGAACGCCGCCCTTGGCAGCGATCTGCACCAGGCCGAAACACTGTCGCTGCCGCTGACGCTGCTGATTCTCGTGATCGTCTTCGGAGCGCTCGTCGCCGCTGCGGTGCCGGTGCTGCTCGCGGCCTCGGCTGTCGCGGCGACGCTCGGGCTGGTCGCCCTCCCAAGCCAGCTGGTGGCTTTCGACGGCTCGGCCGCGTCGGTGATCGTGCTGATCGGGATGGCGGTCGGAATCGACTACGCGCTGTTCTATGTCCGCCGCGAGCGTGAGGAGCGCGCCGCCGGACAATCAAGCGAACGGGCCCTGGAGCGGGCCGCCGAGACGTCGGGTCGCGCGGTGCTGATCTCCGGCATGACGGTGATGATCGCGATGGCGGGGATGTTCCTGACTGCAAACGCGACGTTCACGTCGTTTGCGATCGGAACGATGATCGTGGTCGCGGTCGCGATGGTCGGCTCGGTTACCTTCCTACCCGCGGTCCTCGCGTCGCTGGGAGACCGGATCGACAAGGGCCGGATTCCGCTGCTGGCTCGCCGCCGGCGAGGCTCCGGGGTCTGGCCGGCGCTCCTGCGGCCGGTGCTGCGCCACCCGCGTGCGGGAGCACTTGCAGCGCTCGCGGCGCTGGCGGTGTTGTGCGTCCCGGCATTTGGCTTGCACACCGCCGTTCCCGGCGTCAAGAGCGTCCCCGCGAACCTGCCGGTGATGCAGACATACGCCCGGATCCAGGCGGCGTTCCCGGGTGATCCGACGCCCGCGCTGGTGGTCGTACGAGCGCCGGACGTGAGCGCTCCAGCAGTCCGCTCGGCGATTGCGGCGCTCCAGGCCGGTGCGCTTCGCAGCGGCGGCGAGCTGGGCGGACCGGTGTCGGTTACACAGAACCGAGCCCGGACTGTCGCCGTCGTGCAGCTGTCGCTCGCCGGCGACGGAACCGACCGCGCGTCGTATGGGGCGCTGGCAACGCTCCGAGGGCGGCTGATCCCGAGCACGCTCGGGAGGATCCCCGGCACGACCACGGATGTGACCGGGACCACCGCCCAGTCGCAGGACTTCAACGATCTGCTCGCAGCGCGCACGCCGCTGGTGTTCGCGTTCGTGCTCGGGCTGGCGTTCCTGCTGCTGCTCGCCACGTTCCGCTCGCTCGTGATCCCGATCACCGCGATCGTCCTGAACCTACTGTCGGTCGGCGCCGGCTACGGCGCGATGGCGCTCGTCTTCCAGCATCACTGGGCGGAGGGGTTGCTGCACTTCACCTCGATCGGAGGCGTCACGAGCTGGCTGCCGCTGTTCATGTTCGTGATCCTGTTCGGGCTTTCGATGGACTACCACGTGTTCATCCTCAGCCGGATCAAGGAGGCGCACGACCGCGGCATGTCGACGCGGGACGCGATCGAACACGGCATCGGCGCGACCGCGGGCGTGGTCACAAGTGCCGCGGTGGTGATGGTGGCCGTGTTCGCGATCTTCGCGACGCTCTCAGAGCTCGAGCTCAAGCAGTTCGGGGTCGGTCTGGCGGTCGCGGTGCTCGTCGACGCGACTGTCATCCGTGGCGTGCTGCTGCCCGCGACGATGACCGTGCTGGGCGAGGCGAACTGGTATCTGCCCCGGTTCCTGCGGGGTGCTGGCCGGCCGGATGGGGCAGCGGCACCGGCCGGCCACGACGAGCGCCCGGAGTTTCCGGCCCCACGGATGCCGCGCCGTCAGGCGCGGCCAAGCAATCCCGTCGCCGGCGCGCGGCCCCCGTCGCCGGGCGCGGCCACCGAGCACCCCCACCGTCAGGCGGGTCAGCCGACGATCCGGAACACCCCGCGCATGAACGGATGGATCCGGCAGAAGAACGTATAGGTCCCGGGGGGCAGGTTCTTGGGGATGCTCCATGAGAGCGTGCCGACCGCGGGGGTTCCGAGCCCGAGCTGTCCTGAGTCGAACGTCTTCGGACCGTCCGCGAGCGGGTACGAGATCCCGGTGTCGAGGTTGCACGGGCTCTGGCACGAGGTCACGGTGTGGAAGATCGACTGGAGATAGAACGGATTCGGCGGGAACAGCGTGAATGTCGACTTCGAGCTCGCGTCGTAGTTGGTGAACGTGAGCGTCTGGCCGGAGCGGATCGTCGGCGCGCAACGCTCAGCGGGAGGGGAGTTGATGCCGCCGGGCGTGTAGTGGAAGTTCGAGATCGCCACGGCGTGCGTGTAGCAGCTCGGGTAGGCGACCAGACTGATGCCCAGGGGCATCGCGCCGCCGTGGTCGTCGTCCTCTGGCAGGTGGCCGTGGGTGATGTGGCCGGTCTCGTCGATCGGGTGTGCGAACGGGTCGGTGCCGGTCGTGTCGTCGTACGCCTCCCAGACGACCATGATCCCCATCGATTCGTACCACGAGGCGTGCCGGGTCTCGTAGGTTGCGCTAATCCGCAGCACATCGCCGGCCTTGACCTCCGGGCGCCAGTCGCTCGGAGTCGCCGTCATTGCCATGTCCCATGAAATCGGGCCGCGCGGGTCCCAGTAGTGCGCCAGGGAGCGGAACAGCCGGACCGAATTCGGTTCGCTGCCGGAGATCGTGCCGTGGGCCGGCGTGGTCCCGGCCCGGATCAGGTCCAGATCGTCGTATAAGCCGCCGGGGTGCAGGTGACCGGCCGTCGCGACCAGCGTGCCCGGATGGTCGATCGTGAACTCGTTCAGCGGCGCGCCACCGCCGTAGGGATTCTTCGCCATGTCCGGGAACGTGAACTTCCCGTTTACGCCACTGCCCTTGTAGACGTTGAACACCGGGTAGATGTTGTGGGACTCGACGTCCATCCAGATCGGGTGCACCGGCCGGATCGACGCGGCCAGCGGCGACGTCATCGGGATGAAGTCGATCTGGTAGGTGATGTACACCTTCGCCGGTTTGTTGGTCAGGTTGTGGATCATGTAATTCAGGACCCACTGGTCGTGAGCGCCGATCGGGTAGCCGTAGCCGGGCGGCAACTCGTAGATCGTCTTCTCCTCGCCGCTGGCCATGAACGGGTACAGGCCGGTCCCGTAGCTGTTGCCCTCGCCCAGTCCGGCCTGGCCGTTGCTCAGCCAGACGCCGTGGTGCAGGTGGATGACGTTCACCAGCGGGACCTTGCCGCAGCACGCTCCGCCCGGCAGCGCGTAGCGGAGGTTGGGCGCCATCCGGATCATGTAGCCGTCCTGCCCCGGGGTCGGCACCTTGTTGGAGTCGAGCAGGATCTGGTTAGCGCCGGGGGTGATCAGGTACGGCCCGGCGTGGAAGTTGAACTCCTCGACTCCGGGAGTCGCGAGCGCGGGCGCCGCCGCGAACGCGGCCACGCTCGCGATGGCGACAAGAACGGCTACTAGACGACCCAACACTCCTCACCCTCCATGGTCTCGGCGGCTCCGATGGGACATTCAACCAGGTCTCACAAGGAGAACACGGGCCGGTCACATTTTGACTACAAGCACCGTTGATCGCGAGCGTAGGTTGCGCTCGCTCACGCGGCGTCCGCGGAGCTGCACTCAACTGAAAGGACGTGTGAACGTGTCTCGATCTCGAGGGACGTCGGCGACGCGTGCTCGACGGCGGTTGCGAGCATGGTCGATGGGATTGGGGGCGATGGTCGTGGGTGTGGCTGGCCTGATCGCGATGCCGGCGGGCGCCTCGGCGGCGAGCCTGTCGACGTCCACCTGCAACATCCCGAACACGCAATACCACCACGTTGTCTACATCCAATTCGACAACCAACACTTGTCCCGAGACAACCCCAACGTCCCCTCGGATCTGGAGCAGGTGCCAGCGCTGAAGAACTTCCTCAGCGGCAACGGCGCGCTGCTCGATAACGAGCACACGCCACTGATCGCGCACACGACGGACGACATCGTGACCTCGTTGACGGGTCTGTATCCCGACCGCCAGGGACTGGGGGTGTCGAACAGCTACGTGACATACGCGCCGAACAGCGGACAGGTGGCCGGGTTCCCGTCGGCGTTCACCTACTGGACCGACCCGGTCAGCAGCACCGACACCGCCTTCAACCTGATCACCGACGGCGGCAAGAACACTCCCGCCCCGTGGGTTCCGTACACCCGCGCCGGCTGCGACGTGGGGGCGTTCTCGATCGCCGACATGGAGCTCGAGAACACAAGCGGCGACATGACGTCGGTATTCGGCGCCGGTTCGCCCCAGAAGACGTTCACGAGCGCGACCGGGACGGGCGCGCCGAGCAGCGCGCTGAAGTCCGCCGACTTCGAGGGGATCGCGGTCCACTGCTCGCAGGCCGACAGCGTCAACGGGCCGAGCCACACCGGCCTGTGCTCGCCGCAGAACGGCGGTGTCGCCGACAACCTGCCCGACGAACCCGGGGGCTACACCGGCTTCAACGGGCTGTTCGGAGCGATCTACGCCAACCAGATCACGTCGAGCCCCGGTTCGTTCACTCCGTCGACCCAGGATGCGGCCGGTGCCGCCAACGGCCCGGTCAACGATCTCGCGCCGCCGGTCAAGGACGTCTACAACTACAGCTCCCCCGGCTGCGTGTTCTGCGCCAACGGCCACAACCTCGACTTCAACGACAACCCGATCGACTCCAACCCGATCGTCGATGACTCGGGCGACTCGGGGTTCGTGTCCGGGTTCGACCCGACCCCGATGCAGACATTGGGCTACGTCGCGGCGATGCAGGAGTCCGGGATTCCGGTGACGTTCGCCTACGTCGAGGATGCGCACGCCAACTGGAGTCCGCCGTTCCAGGCGCTCGGGCCGGGCG
Source organism: uncultured Solirubrobacterales bacterium (assembly GCA_963769695.1). Classification (GTDB taxonomy): domain Bacteria; phylum Actinomycetota; class Thermoleophilia; order Solirubrobacterales; family Solirubrobacteraceae; genus Palsa-465. The sequence goes on from CAVYMX010000009.1 coordinate 1,200,477, forward strand.
ACGCCACGTACGTGACCCAGCTCAAGGAGGAGAATCAGGCGTTCAACGCGTTCTTCGAGCGCCTGGCCGCCGACGGCATCAGCAAGAGCAACACGTTGTTCGTGATCACCGCCGACGAGGGCGATCACTTCGCCGGGACGGCGCCGACCAACAGCAGCTGCGACGGCGTCAACGTGGCATGTAACTACCCGGCAAACGGCGTCGGGGAGCAGGACACACTGATCAACGACGCGCTCTCGAAGGAGTTCGGCGACAACGTACCGTTCGACATCCACTTCGACGACGCGCCGAACTTCTACGTTCACGGCGCGGCCGGCTCCACTGCTCCTCCGGGGCCGTATGACCCGGGTGTGCGCCAGCTCGAGCAGGATCTGGGCGGCCTGACGCTGACCAACCAGCAGAGCAACGCAACCGAGCAGGTGACCCAGCACCTGGCGGACGCCGAGGACCAGACGATCCTGCACATGACCACCCAGGATCCGTTGCGGACGCCGACGTTCACCGACTTCGCAGATCCCAACTTCTTCTATGAGACGGGAACCTGCGGGAAGGGCGGCTTCCCAGCGAGCGCGAATGCGGGCTGCCCGTTCGTGGGCTCGGGCTTCGCCTGGAATCACGGCGGCGACCAGCCCGAGGTCGACCGCACGTGGCTCGGGGTGGTCGGGCCGGGCGTTCAGAACCTCGGCCAGACGGGCTCGATCTGGACCGACCACACCGACATCCGGCCGACGATGCTTTCGATCCTCGGCCTCCAGAGCGACTACACGATGGACGGGGCGGCGATCACCCAGCTGATGGCGAGCCCGCCGCCGAGCGTGGCCGCCGATCAGTCGAGCTACCAGGATCTCGCCGGTGCGTACAAGCAGCTCAACGCGCCGGTCGGACAGTTCGGCCACGACAGCGAGACCGTCTCGACGACCGGCTCAGAGAGCGTGTCGCCCGATGACGCTGTGGCGAAGGGATTCGACCAGCAGCTGACGATCTGCCAGACCGATCGGGATGCGCTGGTCACCCAGATCAAGCCGATCCTGAATGGCGCAGTCTTCGGCACGACCGCGATCAGTTCCACCCAGGCGCAGCCGCTGATCACTCAGGCCGAGGACCTGATCGGCAACATGCACACGCTGTCGCAAATGAACGTACCGCCGGACTACACGGTATGCGGCTCGAATCCCAACACCGGCACCGTCGGGCCGCAAGGTCCCCCCGGACCCCAGGGTCCGACCGGCCCACAGGGTCCGCAAGGGCTCACGGGCTCCCAGGGTCCGACCGGACCGCAGGGTCCGGCCGGCCCGCAGGGGCCCCAGGGGCCAAAGGGTGACCGGGGTCCGCAAGGTCCTCCCGGGCGGACGCCGATCGTGAGCTGCCGCGTGTTCGTCCACCACCACGACATCGTCGTGTCGTGCACCGAGGAGGGCGTCGCCAAGGATCACAAGGTGCAGAGCATCCGTCGCGCGGTCAACGCGACCGTCGGCATCAGCCGCGGCCATCGCGTGTACGCCTACGGCTCGGGGTCGCTGAGGCGGCTCGTGCTGCACAGCCGCAGCCGCCTGCACGGCCGCTACATGCTCAGCATCGACATCAAGGGCTACAAGCCGGTGAGAATCGTTTTTCACCTGTAGCCACGGGCGTTGATCGAGGCGATGTGCGGGGGCGCCTGCGGGCGCCCCCGTCGCATTGCGGCGCCGCGGTCCGGGCGCTACCAGGCCTGCGCGGTGCCGCAGTGCGGGCAACCGACCGAGGTCGAGACCGAGGCCTCGAACACGAGGCCGCACTCGCACGCATACGTGGCGTGATCATGCGGGGGCGCGGCCTCGCGCCGGCTGCCGGTCGGCGCGCGGCGGGGAGCGGTCACACCGCGGGCTTGGGTCTCCCGCGGCGCAGCGATGTCATCGGTTTGGTTTTCGCGGACGGGAGAGCCGGCGTCGGCGCGTGGCTTGCTGGTCTCCCGAAAGGTGCCCCGCAAGCGCCGCCGGCCGCTGCTCTCGCCTCGCTTGGGTCGAGTCAACACGGTCATGAGAGAAAACGGTCCACGTGGCGATTGGTTTCGCCCTTTGGCTCGGTTTTCCTCGCTCCTAACAGGACGCTAATCGCCGCGGACCCCCCGTGCCGGAGAGCGGATGGACGGGCTTATGGGAGAATGGCCGTCGAGCATGGACCCGAGCCGCAAGCGTGCGATCCGCCTCACCGTCGCCCTCACCGCCGCGCTGCTGCTGGCGTCGGCACTCCTCTACACGAGCTTTGCCGCCGGCCAGCCGGAGCTGACGGCGAGCCAGCTGCTCGCGCGTGCCAGGCCCGGCCAGACCTACATCCTCGCCGGTACGGTGCTCGTCGGATCGGTCCAGCACGAGGGCGACGCGCTGCTGTTCCGCGTCCGCGACCCGAAGCTGAAGATGTCGGTGCCGGTCCGCTACACGGGGATCGTGCCGGACCCGTTCGCGGCCGGGCGCGGCGTGCTGGTGACGGTCCAGAAGCAGGGCACGGGCTTCATCGGCCAGCAGAACTCGCTCACCACGAAGTGTCCATCCAAGTACCAGGCGGCGGCGGCCGCATAGCGATTCGCTGATGGCTCTCCTCGGTCGGGCACTGTTGATCCTCGGGCTGGTGGTCGCCGTGTACGGGATCGGCGCCTCGCTGTACGGGGCCCGTCGGCGCCGGCCCGAATGGATCGCGTCCGGGCGCCGGGCCGTGTACGCCCTCGCCGGGCTGATGACGATCGCGTTCGCGATCCTCGAGATCGCGTTCGTGCGCAGTGACTTCTCGTTCAACGCGGTGGCCAACGCTTCGTCGACGACCACGCCGCTGTTCTACAAGCTCGCGGCCGCGTGGTCCACGCAGGAGGGATCGCTGCTGCTGTGGGTGTTCCTGCTCTCGCTGTGGTCGAGCCTGATCCTGTTCTTGACCCGCAATCGGGTCAAGGAGATCGCGCCCTACGCGACCGCGGTCCTGCTCGGCTTCGGCACGTTCTTCATCTCGCTGACGGTGTTTTACGCCAATCCATTCGCCACCAGCGCGAGCCCGCCGCTGCAGGGTGCCGGCCTCGATCCGCTGCTGCTGCACCCGAGCATGATGATCCACCCGCCGATGCTGTACTCCGGCTACACGCTGCTGACGATTCCGTTTGCGTTTGCCGTCGGGGCACTGGTGACGGGGAAGCTCGGCAACGAGTGGATCGCGGTCACGCGTCGTTTCGCGCTCGCGGCATGGCTGTTCCTGGGGGTCGGGATCCTGCTCGGCGCGCGCTGGTCATACACCGAGCTCGGCTGGGGCGGTTACTGGGCCTGGGATCCAGTCGAGAACGCGGCGCTGATGCCGTGGCTGTGCTGCACGGCCTTCCTGCACTCGATCATGATCCAGGAGAAGCGGGGGATGCTGAAGGTGTGGAACGCGTCCCTGATCCTGGGGAGCTCGACGCTGGCGATTCTGGGCACCTTCCTGGTTCGCTCGGGGGTCCTCGACTCGATTCACGCGTTCGGTGCCTCCACCCTCGGAATTCCGTTCGTGGTCCTGATCGCCGGGATGGTGATCGCGTCGGTCGGGCTCGTGACCTGGCGGCGCAACCTGCTGCGATCCGACCACCAGCTCGACTCGCTCCTGTCGCGTGAGGCCGTGTTCCTGTTCCAGAACCTGGTCCTGGTCGCGATCATCGCGGCGGTGTTCCTGGGCACGTTCTTCCCGCTGATCTCGGAGGCGCTGACAGGCACCAAGACGCCGGTCGGGCCGCCTTGGTTCCGCCAGTGGGTCGTGCCGATGGCGCTGGTGCTGGTGCTGCTGTCCGGGATCGGCCCGCTGATCGCCTGGCGGCGCGTCACCGCTGCCAACCTGCGCCGGAACTTCACCATCCCGGTGGCGGTCGGCGCGGCCACCTGTGTTGCGCTGCTGGCAGCCACCGACGCGGGCAGGCGCCCGTTCGCGCTGGCGATGTTCGCGTTCGCGGCGTTCGTGGTCACCTGCGTGGCTCAGGAGCTATGGCGCGGGGCGGCGGCGCGGCGGGCGATGACGCGCGATCCAATCCCACTGGCGCTGCTCCAGGTGATCAGGCGAAACCGGCGCCGCTACGGCGGCTACATCGTGCACGCAGGACTGGCGGTGCTGTTGGTGGGCGTGGCCGCCTCATCGTCGTTCCAGCACTCCAACAACGTGACCTTGAAGCCGGGTCAGAGCGCTGCCGTCGGCGGCTACATGATCCGCTACGTCCGCCCGACCGAGCAGGTCACTGCCGCAAAGGTCTCCTTCGGCGCCGTGCTCGACGTGTCGAAGAACGGCAAGCACGTGACCACGCTGAGCACCACTCGCGGCTTTTATCCGGCACCGAACGACCCGACCGTCGGACCCATCTCCGAGGCGTTCAACGGCCAGGCCGACAGCCAGGTCGGGCTCAAGTCCGGGTTGACCCGGGACATCTGGACCGTGGTCAACCCCGACCTGACGCCGCTGCAACCGTTGATCAGCCAGGGCGACAACCTGTTCACGAAGCTGATGACGAGCTTGACCCCGGCGCAGGCCCGCAATCCGGCGACGGTGCGGGGCATCGAGGTCTACCGCGCGGAGGCGATCTCCGGTCTCGCCTCTCGATTCGTCACCCATCCCTGGCCGGTGAACTTCCTGTTCATCGTCTCGCCGCTCGTGATGTGGATGTGGATCGGCGCCATCATCATCGTGACCGGGGCGCTGATCGCGCTATGGCCGGTGCCGAGCGCGGTCCGGCTTCGGCGCAACGCCGTCGCGCGCGTCGGCCGGCGGCGGGCGTCGGCGCCCGCGGTCGCCCGCGAGACTGTCTGACGGCTCGTGGAGTTCCTGATCGTGCTGGCCATCCTGGCCGTGGTTGTGGTGATCGTCGGTGGTCCGCTGAGGCGGGCCGCGGTTCATGGGCCGCCCGGCGCGGGGGACACCGAGGACGGCTACTCCGCCGAAGTGGCCGAGCTCGAGGCATCGCGTGAGGCGAAATACCGCGAGATCCGCGACGCGGACCTTGACCACCGCACCGGCAAGCTCTCCGACGCCGACTACGAGGCGGTCGACCGGGGGTTGCGGGCGGAGGCGATGGAGATCCTGAGGGCGTTGGATCGGGTGCGGGGCCCGGGGGAGGGTGCTGTGCCTGGGGAGAGTGCTGTGCCTGGGGAGGGTGCTGTGGCGGGGGAGGGTGCGGAGCCGGGGGCGGGGGACGTCGGAGGTCCGGACGCCGATCGAGAGAACCGGTCCCGCGGTGAGCTACCATCAGGCCCCGATGGCCACGATTCTTGACGTCGTACAGGTATTGATCAGCGGCGTGCTGATCTTCCTCGTGTTGATGCACTCGGGGAAGGATTCGGGCCTGTCGGGCGCGTTCGGGGTGGGGACCGGTGCGGGGCCGTTCGGCGGCGGCTCGCTTGTCGAGCGCAACCTGAACCGGTGGACGATCGGCTTTGCGATCGCGTTCGTGGTCAACACGATCATCCTGATCAAGCTCGGTTAGGCGACGCGAGTCGGCCTTCGGGTGGGCGGGGTCGTGGGGCCCGGGGTCGTGTTGTCGTGGGGCCCGGGCGCTGCCGCGGAGGCTGGCGAGGGGCGGTCTGCCCGGGGAACGGTGCTGGTGAGGGAGTGGCTGGCCTGGAGGGTGTCAGCAGTCTGACAATTTCGCCTGCATATGGGGACAAATCGCCCGCGCCTGTTGGGCTTTGTTCAGTTATGCACGTGGGGCCTGCTTATGTAACCAGGGTCGGTTTGGGGCGTGGACTTTGGGCCCTTAAGCATGCCGCCGAGGCGGATTTCGGCCCGCCGGGACGGTTTCGGCCCGCGCCCGCGCCGCGGCTTCCGCCGCAAGCCACCCTTCACCAGCGCCGTTCGCTGACCCCTCGGCACCACCAGCCCAGCCCAGCCGGGAGACCGAGCCGCACGCCACGGCCAGCCCAGCCCAGCCGAGCCCAGCCTGGTGACCAAGCCGCGCGGCACCGCCAGCCCCGTCGAAGCCACCGAGCGCCCGGTCAGCGCCCACGCGCAGGCGCCCGGCCCGCCAACGGCGCGAGATCGCGGGACGGGGCCGGACGCTCCCGCGCCCGCCACCGCGACGCCTCCCACCGCCGCGCGATCGGGACGGCCAGCCACGGAGGCAGCCGTCCACCGGTTGAGAGCCACGACCCGGCCAGGATCAGCAGCAGCCCGGCGACCGCTCCCGCTCCCGGCCGCTCGCCGAGCAGGGTCACGCCGAGCGCCACGGCGACGACGGGATTGACGTAGGTGATCACGGTCGCGCGGCTCGTCCCGACCTCGCGGATCAGGACGGTGAAGATCACGAAGGCGGCCGCCGTGCAGACCAGCCCGAGCACCACCACCGACGCGATCGCCCCCGCCGGCGGCACGGTTCGGGGTGGGTCGAGCGCGGCGAACGGGGTGAGCAGCAGCGATGCGAGCGCGAGGCTGCCGCCGAGCATCGCGCGCGGGTCCAGACCGGCGAGGCGGTGCTTGATCAGCATCGGGCCGATCGCGTAGCCGACCGCGGCGACCAGGATCGCGCTCGCCCCGAGCAACTCATGCCCGCGTCCGGCGATGTCGAGCCCGACGAGCGCGATCACGCCGCCGAAGCCGACCAGCAATCCGAACGCCCGTGTCGGCGTGGGCCGCTCGGAATGGTCGAAGTGCAGTGCCAGCAGGGCGCCGACCAGCGGAACCGTCGAGATCACAATCGCGGCGAGCGACGAGGACACGTGCTGCTCGCCGGCCGCGATCAGGGGAAAGGGGATCGACACCTCGGCGATCGCGTACGCAAGCAGCCATCGCCACCGTCCCCGCAGGGTGCCCAAGGTACCGGCGCGCCATGCCAGGCCGAGCAGGACCACGGCGGCGAGCGTGATCCGCCCCCACGCGAGCACCGGGGGCGTGACGCCATCGCGCACAGCGATCCGGATGAACAGGTAGGGGATCCCCCAGATCACCGAGGCCGCAGCGAACGCGATCCACGCCCGCCGGCTCATCGACGTGGGCGCGGTCGGATTCACGCTCGGAGGCTCCTCGCCGTGGGCGCGGTCGGATTCACGGGTGCTTGATCCCGTCCTGCAGCATCGCCACCGCCCGCTCGGCCCGAGCGGAACGCGTCGCCGGCCGCTTGGCCTCGCCGACCCAGCGCACGTACTCACGCCGATGGGTGAATGCAAGCGCCTCGAACGGCGTCCGGGCATCGGGAGCCGCGGCCAGCGCCGACTCGAGCTCCGGCGGGAGCTTCAGCTCGCGCGGCGCGTCGTCGTAGCGCAGCAGGACGTCGACGTGATCGCCCACTTCGATCCCGGCGGCGGTGCGCAGCTCGCCGGTCAAACCCAGGTACGTCCGGCCGCCGTACACCGCGAGGCGGGAACGCAACGCCACCCCGTTGACCGAGCCCTCAACTGGCGGCCGGGCCTGGCCGAATGCCGCTCGCGCATCGAACGGGATCTCGACCCAGTGGCCGCCGCCTCGATCGGCCGCCGCGAGCACGCCGCGGAATCTTTGCTCGGCGCCGGCGCTCATCAAGCCGATCCTAGTGCAACCGTTCTCGACCCTAGACGACGGGCGTGCGCAGCTCCCCGAGACCTTCGGCGTACAGCCGGACCTCGTCACCGGGCTCGATCCAATGCCCGTCGATCGGGCCGGGCTCGAGCAGGCAGCCGCCGGTCAGGGTGCCCGAACCGAGCACGTCACCGGGACGAAGACGCGTCGCGCGGCCGGCGTGGGCGACGAGCTCCGGCCAGGAGAAGCGCATCGGCTCGGTCTCAGCGCGCGTGACCGAGCACCGGAGCTCGATGATCGTGGAGTCGGAGCGCAGCTCGCCGACCCGGGCCGGGCCGGCCGCCGCCCGGAAGGTGACGAGCCTCACGCCGCCGGCTGCTCGCCGAGTCGGTCCACGAGACGCAGCAGCTCGAGCGGGCTGAAGGGCTTGGTCAGGAACAGATCCGCGCCCGCGTCCTCGGCTCGGCGCCCGACGCTGTCTGCGTGCGCCGCCGTCAGCATCACGATCGTGGTTTCGCTCGTGGCCGGGTCCGCGCGCAGCCGACGGCAGGCCTCGATGCCGTCGAGGCCGGGCATGTCGACGTCAAGGAACACCAACGTCGGGCGCTCGCGTCGGGCGACAGTCAACGCCTCCAGACCATCGGCCGCCTCGTGCAGCCGGCACTCGGCGACGTCCTCGAGTGTCGTAGCGATCAGCTTCCGGATGAACGGATCATCGTCGACGACGAGCACGGCCCGGGTCATGGTCGCACCCATCGGCTCACTGGATGTCCGCCGCGATCGTCCGGAACCGCGCATCGTCGATCGACCTGAAAGCCTCGATCACGAGTGGGTCGAACTGCCGCCCGCCCTCCGCGACGATCATCTCGCGGGCGAGCGCCAAGCTCGATGCAGGACGGTAGGGCCGGTCGGTGGTCAGCGCGTCGAGCACGTCGGCGACCGTGAATACCCGTGCCGCGAACGGGATCTCCTCACCCGCGAGCCCGTCCGGATAGCCGCGGCCGTCCCAGCGCTCGTGATGGGAGCGGACCACGTCGGTGGCTTCGCCGAGGAACTCGATCGCGCTCACGATCTCGGCCCCGATCACCGGGTGGCGGGCCATCAAGGCCCGTTCGTCATCGTCCAGCGCGCCCGGCTTGTAGAGGATCGCGTCCGGGATCGCGACCTTGCCGATGTCGTGCAGCAGGAACCCGAACTCCATCTCGGGCATCTCGGTCACCGAGAGCCCTGAGACACGGGCGATCTCCATCCCGTACGCGGCGACGCGCTCGGCGTGCTTGCCGGTGTATGCATCGCGCGCCTCGACCGCGTTGGAGAGCGCGCGAACCGTCGCCATGTAGGACCGGCGCAGCTCCAGCGCGCGGGCGCGCTCGCGCTTGTACGTCTCGCGCAGATCGGCGGCGTAACGCTCGAGCTGCCGCTCCTTGTCGGCGGCCTCCTGCTCACGGCGCGCCAGCTCCGCCCGCAGCTGCTCAAGCTCCCGCATCAGGTCGGATTCGCTCCGAACCGTCATCGGTCGCTCAGCCTACTGGTCCCGTTCGCTGCGTAGCGCCGATAGCAGCGCGTCGGCGGCGTGTTCGATCGGCACCACGTCGATGCCGAGCTTGGTGATCCCGGCCGGCGTCGGCGTCTGCGAATCGGAGAACAGGATCACGGCGCGGCGCATGCGGCGTCCGGGCACGTCCAGCGCCTCGAGCGCCGCCTGCGGGTTTCGGATCCCGACATCGACGAGCGCGCCCTCGAACCGCCGCTCACCGCACACTCGCGCGGCCGCGGCGCCGGTCAGCTCCCACTGGTGCTCGATCCCGAGCTCATCCAGCGCCGGCTCCAGCAGTGGCTGAACCTCGGCGCGGCCGACCACCAGCACGCGGGAGCGCCCGGCGCTGACGGCCGCCGCGAGCACGTCGCGGAGCTCGTCGGCATCGATCGGCTTGGACACGACCCACTCGCCGGCCAGCTCTGCGCGACCCGAGAACACCGATACGAACACGATCGGAGTGGCCCGGAGCTCGGGGTCGGCCCGGATCTCGCGGAGGACCTCAAGGCCATCCATGCTGGGCATCAGGACGTCGAGCGTGATCGCGTCGTAGCGGGCGCCGCGCAGCATCTCGAGCGCCTGCGCCCCACCGGTGGCAATCGACGTCTGCACCTCGAGCGGCGCCAGCTGACCCGCGATCAGCTCGGCGATCTCTCGCTCGTCGTCGACGACCAGCACGCGGCACCCACGCACGGCCGCGAGCGCTCGTCCCGACTCCGGGCCCGCCACCGCACATGGCAGCAGGACCCGGAACGTAGTTCCGTGACCCGGTTCACTTTCCACGTCGATCTGGCCTTCGTGCATCTCCACGAGCGACTTGACAATCGAGAGGCCGAGCCCCGTGCCGGGACCCAAGCGGCCGCCGTCAGCTCCGCGGTAAAAGCGCTCGAAGACGCGGCTGGCCTGTTCGTTCGTCATTCCAACCCCAGAGTCCTGCACCAGAATCTGGACCCACGCGCGATCAGGCTCGACGCCGACGTGGATTCGGCCGCCCTGCGCTGTGTACAGATGCGCGTTCGTGAGCAGGTTGGCGACGATCTGACGAACGCGGCCCGGATCGGCGAGCGCAAGCGGAAGCGTGGGTGCGATGTAGACGCCGAGCTGCTGGCCCTTCTCGGCGATCCGCGGCCCCATCAGCTCGGTCACCTCGCGTACAGCCTCGCCGACATCGATCGGGCGGCGAGTGATCTCAACCCGGTCGGCCTCGATTCTCGCCACCTCCAGCAGGTCGTTGACGAGATCGACGAGCCTGTCGGTTGAGCGAAGGATGATGTCGACAAACTCTCGCTGGCGCTCGGACATGTTCTCGGGCGAGCGCTCGAGTAGCTCGACGAAGCCCTTGATCGAGGTCAGGGGACTGCGGAGCTCGTGCGACGCCGTCGCCAGGAACTCGCTCTTGGCGCGCTCCAGGCGAGCGCGCTCGCTCATGTCGCGCACCGTCCACACGACGCCGTCGCCATGGCTTGCGAGCATCGCCGCGGTGACCGCGAGCTCGCGCCCCTGATGGTCGATGATCGCCTCGCCGTGCAGCGCGGCGTCCAGGGGTGGCAGCGGGCTGTCGGGGGCATCGACGAGAGCGCCGACCCGGAGCCCCGGCACGAGCTCGGTGGCGCGTGGGTTGGCGGTCGCGATCTTGGACGATCCCGGCTCGGTCACGATCAGCGCGTCGCCGAGGCTGTCGATCGTCGCCTCCAGCCGTTGCCGCGCGGCCTCGGTTCGATGCTGCGTGCGAGTCAGGATGCCGACAAGCACCAGCCCGAGCGCTCCTGCGATGGCGACCACGACGTCCATTGCAGGCGCGAGCGTATCGCCGGGGTAGGCGTAAACGGTCCCGGATGACCGCGGAGGGCGGCGGCTACCATGGCGGCATGAGAAGGCTCGCTGCCGCTGCGGGCGCGCTGATTGCCTGTGCTGTCGCAGTGACGGCCTGCGGGCGCGCCGCGGCCACTGCCGGGGAGGCGGCCTCGCCGCCTGCCTCGCAGCTCGCGGCGATCGTGGTTCCAGGTGCGGACTGGCCCGAGTTCGACTACGACGCCCAGCGCGGCGGCGTCGGGCCGCCGGACACTGGAATAACAGCGAAAGACGTGGGCCTGCTGCGCCGCCGGACGGTGCAGCTCGACGGGACCGTCGATTCATCGGTGATCGAGTTGCACGCGGTCAACGTGCGCGGGCGCGTCCGAGACGTGCTGGTGATGACGACCTCGTACGGCAAAACGATTGCGCTCGACGCGGGCACCGGGGCGAAGCTGTGGGAGTTCACCCCGTCGGACATCGGATCGTATGTCGGCTCTGCGCAGGTGACGACGGCGACCCCGATCGCCGACCCGGACCGACGGTACGCGTACGCCCCGAGCCCCGACGGGCTGATCCACAAGCTCGCGCTCGGGAACGGGAGCCAGGTCCGCTCCGGGCGCTGGCCGGTCAAGATCACGTTCGACGCGACCCACGAGAAGATCGCCTCGGCGCTCAACATCAGCGGCAGCTCGCTGATCGCGACGACCGGTGGCTACATCGGCGACACCCCGCCATACCAGGGACACGTCGTCGTGATCGACCGCGCGAGCGGGCGGATCGTGAACGTTTGGAACTCGCTGTGCTCCAACCGCCACTATCTGATCAACCCACCGAGCTCGTGCCCGGCCAGCGATGCGGCGATCTGGGCGCGGGAGGGGGCGGTGATCGAGCCGGGAAGCGGCCGGATCCTGGTCGCGACCGGCAACGCCCCCTTCAACGGGTCCACTGATTGGGGCGACAGCGTGCTCGAGCTCTCGCCGGACGGGAGCAGGCTGCTGCACAACTGGACGCCAGTCGACCAGGCACAGCTCAACGCCGGCGACACCGACCTCGGCAGCACCGCGCCTGCGCTGCTGCCCGGAACGAGCCTCGCGGTGCAGAGTGGCAAGGCCGGCGTGATCGACCTCCTGGACCTGAACCGCCTCGACGGAACCACCGGCGGCGCCGGTCCGCGCACCGGAGGTGAGCTGCAGCAGCTCCCCTCGCCCGGAAGCGATCAGGTGTTCACCGCGCCGGCGGTCTGGTCACATGGTGGCCGGACCTACGTGTTCGTCGCCGACGGCTCCGGGACGACGGCATACGCCCTGGGCGGGAACGACCGGTTGCACGTCGCGTGGCAGGACAGCACTCCCGGGACCAGCCCGGTGATCGCCGGCGGGCTGCTGTATGTGTACGACGCCAACGACGGGGGGATCGTAGTTCGGCAGCCGACCAGCGGGCGGACGCTGATCTCCCTGCCCGTCGGGACCGGCCACTGGAACAGCCCGATCGCCGTCGGTGGCAGGGTGATCGTCCCGGAGGGCAACTACCAGGATCACGCGACCACCGGGGTGCTCGACATCTATCACCTGCCGGGGCGGTGAGCTCGCGCGTCGCGCGGTGGCTGATCGCGGCCGTCACCGCGGTAGCGCTGGCCGACGGCTCGATCGTCACGCTGGCGCTGCCGCAACTGCTCGATCAGCTGCACACGACAGTCGAGGGCGTCGCCGCGGTGCTCGGCGTGTACTGCGCAGTGCTGGCGGTGGCACTGCTCGTCGCCATCCCCCTGCGCCGTCGGTGGGACGCACGGGCAGTGGGCGTGGCGGGACTGGTGCTGTTCGGTATCGCCTCGCTGGGGTGCGCCGCGGCCGATTCCTTGCCAGTGCTGCTCGTCCTGCGAGCCTTGCAGGGGATCGGTGCAGCGGCCGGCCTGCTGCTCGCGTTCGAGCTTCTCAGCGGGCCGACCCAGGAGGGCCGGCGGCTGTGGGTCGCGGCCGCGATCTTCGGCACCGCGGCCGGGCCTGCGCTCGGTGGAGCGCTCACGCAGGCCTTCAGTTGGCGCGCGATCTTCATCGCCGGGGCACCGGTCGCGTTCGCCGCAGCGCTCGCGTGCCTGCACTACACGCCCGCGGCCCAGGGGGAAGACATTGCCGCCGAGTCCGTGTCCGCGGACTCGGTGCCGGGCGTCGCGCTCGGCCCCGCGTCTGCGCAGCGGAGCGCGCCCCCAGCAGCACGAGCACGCCCAAGCACAGCTGCGCTCGCACTCGCGCTGAGCGCCGCGACGCTCACGGCTGTCCTGTTCCTGCTCGTGCTGCTACTGGTCACCGGCTGGGGTCTATCGCCCCTGGCGGCGGCCGCCGCGCTCACGTTGCTGCCCGCGACCGCGGTCGCCGCCGCACGCATTCGCGGTCCTGCGCAGACGCGGGCGGCGATCGGCTGTCTGCTGCTGGGCGCCGGCGTCTTGGCGCTCGCGTTCATCCCAGACGCGTCGGTCTGGTGGCTGCTCGCGCCGGAGATCCTCGCGGGCGTCGGAATGGGCCTGGCGCTGCCGACGCTGGCCGGAGAGCTGTTGGATGAGCGCACGGCCGATCAGGCCGGCCACCTGCTCTCGCTGCGCCACGCCGGCATTGCGCTGACGCTGCTCGCGCTCGCGCCGCTGATCGCAGGCCAGCTCAGCCGTGCCGAGAACCATGCGCGGCTGCTCGGCGTCGCCGCGCTGCTCGAGTCGCCGCTCAGCCCGGGTCAGAAGGTGGCGCTCGCGCCGTCGCTCGCGGCCGCGCTGGACAGCGAGAACCCTCGCCGGACGCTGTCGCAGACGGTCGCCGCCAAGCAGGCGGGGCTCAGCCCTTCAGATCGAGCAGCGCTCGAGTCGCTGCAGAAGCAGGGCGACGCGATCATCGTGCAGGTCGCGGCCGACGGCCTGAGGTATGCGTTCCTGATCACCGGTGGGCTCGGTCTGCTGGCGGCGGCGCTGCTGGGGGCCCCGCGCCGGCGAGAGGTGGCAGGCCTGCTCGCGGCGTCGACTCTCGCGCTGCCGCTGGGCTACGCGGTCGCCTCGACGCAGGTCGGGCCATCGCTCCCCGAGCTGACCTCGGCCTGCCACCCTGGTGCTGTGCCACAGGCCGGTGGCCTCGCGGGGCTGCTGCAGAACCTTGCGTTCGGCGGGCTCGACCGGCTCGCGTGCGCCCGAGGCATCAGCCGCGAGGAACTGGTATTACAGCTCGCGGGCAGCAGGTAGTGGAGCTCGCGGGCAGCAGGCAGTGGAGTCGCGGGGAGCAGGTGGTTCGCGATCCGGCGATCAGCGCGTACCGAGCACATGCGCCAGCAGGTTCCGGGTCATCCTCACCACGCGCTGGTCGGGCTGCCGGGGGGCATCGGGCGAGGCCGACGGTACAGGTGAGAGGCCGAGCTCCCAGCCGAGCGTGCCGGTGCTGAACACGATCGCACCGGAGGGCGCCGTGTACAGAGTGCTCTCGGCGGTTTGGAAGCCGAGTCCACCGAACGGCTCGCCCGGCTCTCCGATCGCCATGCACCGGGCGACTCCGTAACCGAACACGTGCGCAGCGGGCGGTGTGTACAACGTCCGTTCGTCAAGCTCGTAGCCGACGATGCCCGGGATCCGGGTTGCAGCCGTGATACCCGTGCCGGCGAACAGCCACCGCGGCCGCAGCGGGATCTCCGGTTGCCACGGGTAGTAGACGTACTGCGGCGGCCCGAGCACTCGCAGGCGGGGGGTGATGCAGCCGAGGTACGCCGAGCCGGTCAGGGCCGCTCCGCGGTCCACGAACGTGCCACTTGGATCGGTGAGATCCGGATCCCGAAAGGCGAGCTGCTTGTAGGCGACGATGATGTGGTCGGGGTGCCCGGCTGCACTCGACGCCCGCGTCGCGCGCCCATAGCGCACGCGCCAGGCGAGCGTGTCGGAGCCGAGAAACAGCAGGCTCGTCCGCGCCTTCAGCGCCACTCTGAATCCCTGCTCCTGGCGGGCAGACCAGTACTCGGAGTGACCGAAGTCGATCAGGGCCCTGTGGCCGGCGAGCTGGCGGGGATCCTGGTCGACGGACTCGCTCGTCGTGTACGACACCGGGTAGCGATAACGCTCGAGGAAGCGCACGATCGCGATGTCGCGCGCGAAGAACTGTCCCGCCCCGGTCACGCTGTCATATGGCCGGTCGTAGGAGACCATGATCCCCTGCGTGGTGCCGGTCAGCCCGACCCGGTCGGCGCCGCCCGGGTACAGGCTGTCGCCGCCCCAGGCGTTGTAAGCCTCGTAGGTCGAGGTTGGGAGCTGTGCGAGCAGCGGCAGCGCTCGGCGCGAGCGGACCACGAACAGGCAGTCGCTCGCGCCCGTGCGGGCTGACAGCTTCGCGATGTAGACGCCGCTTGGGAGCGCGGAAGGGATCCGGAAGCTCAGCGTGGGATGCCAGGCGCACTCCGTCAGCCCCGTTAGAAACCGGTGTGTGCAACGGCGCTGGCGCGCCGGCCGCAAGCCAGCCGATACGAGCACCAGGCGACCGCCGCTGCCGCCGTACCACCCGATCCGGAAGATCCGGATCCGCACCAGCCGAGCGCCGGGCGCGCTCACGTAGATCCGCTCGACCTCGCCGGGCAGGACTGCCTGCTCGGCCACATAGCCCGCGACCGTCCCGGAGGCCAGGCCGCCGACGGCGTCCACCGGACCGGGCAGGCGCCACGCGGTCGTGCCGTGATGGCGGTTCTCGGCCGCCACTGAAGGCGGTGGGCCCGCGGTTCGCACCAGCCATCGGTAGGGCTCCTGGTGATCAGTCGAGGCGGCGGCGACGGCGGCGGGCCTGCGGCTCAGCGCAGTGCGCGTGTGGCTATCGGAGCCGCAACCCCCCACCGCGCAGCACAACGACGCCGCACCGAGGGCGGCCAGAGCGCCCCGCCTACCCCGGATCACAGCTCCCGCGCGACCTCGGCTGCCGCGCTCTCGCCCGAGCGGACGGCGCCGTCCATGTACCCGTTGAAGACCTCGGCGGTCTCAGTCCCGGCCCAGTGCAGGCGGCCGATCGGGGCGCGCAGAGCGGCGCCGAAATCACTCCAGACGCCGGGTGGCATATAGCCGGCGTAGCAGCCGCGAGTCCACGGCTCGTTTGACCAGTTCTGTTCGATCAGGTCACGCGGGCGCCCAGCGGCCGGCCCGAACAGCCGCTCGAACGCGACCAGTACCTGCCGGCGACGCTGCGCCGCACTGAGCAGTCCGAGCGCGCGCGCGTCCTCGCCGACGACGAACCCGAGCATCACGCCCGGCTTGCCGCTGGGTGGCGAGTTGTCATACGTGAAGTGGATCGGCGGCCGGTCACTATTGGTGTATCCGCTCAGCCCGGCCGAGCGCCAGAACGGAGTCGGGTACACCGCCTCGTACTTGATCGCCGATCCCTGAGGCATCCGCTGGGTGAGCCCATCGCGCAGTGCCGGAAGCGCCGGCTCGTAGTCGATTCGCCCCGCCAGCGTCGGTGCGACGGCGACGATCACGTGCTTGGCCCGCCAGCTGCCGGCATCGCTCAGGATGGTGACGCCGCTGTGGTCCTGCATGATCCGGCGAACGGGGGCGCCGAGCACGACGCGGCTGCCGAGGCGCTGCGCCAGCCGGAGCGAGACGAGTTGCGAACCACCGTGAAAGCGCGAGTCCTGGGCGCCGCCGGCCGTGCTCGTTAGGTTGATGATCCCCTCGCCGGAGTGGAAGTAGAACAGTGCGTGCAGGAGCGAGAGGTCGCGGGGATCGGTCGCGAACACGGCCTTGATCGCTAGGTCGAGCACGAATTGTGCGCCGGCCGTGCTGGCGTTTGCACGCTTGAACGTGTCGACGGTCTGGGAGTCGAGCGCCGCCGCGTTCACCGCCGTCCAGGGCTCCGCGGTCGGGACCGTCGACTGCAACGAGACGACCGTGCCGAGGAGCTTGGCGAAGTCGGTCGCGTCCGGTTCGGGCAGCGGCGGGATCAGGCCGCTGAAGTGGATCTGTTTACCGAGGTAATCGAAGATCTGCGCGCCGTTGGTGTACGTCTTGAAGGTCGAGATCCCGAGCCCCCGGGCACGGGCGATGATCCGGTCCTGGCCGGGGCCGACCCACTGACCGCCGATCTCGACCACCTCGCCGCCGCCGACGGGATGGTTGAGCGTGCGGCCGCCGACGCGATCGCGCGCTTCGAGCACGACCACCGAATGGCCATCGTGCACCAGGTCGGTGGCGGCCGTGAGTCCCGCCAGGCCGCCGCCGACCACGACGACGTCGGCCGTCCGTACCGGCGGCGAGGCCGCGCCCGCCGACGACGTCTCGCCCAGCAGGGCACCGGCGGTGGCGGCCGTAACCCCCGCGAGCGCCTCACGACGGGAGACACCCGTCATCGACCTGCCACCAGGCATCCGGCGCGGTCTCGATCGACGGGGAACGGCAGGTCGGCGATCACGGCGCTCTGAACATAGTGATAGCGTCGGCTGTCTGCCGCCAGCGCCGCCCCGACGGCGCGCAGCGACGGGCGGGGGCCGTCCGGAACCACCCAGGGAGCGAGCGCGAGGAACTGTGGCTTGGGCCCGGCGTAAGGTTCGAACTGCGCCAGGTCGTCGCCCGCGACGGCGGCGTGGTCGCCGACATAATCGCAGCCGGCCCCGCGGCGGCCGCGTTCCAGGATCGCAGTCTGCCCGTCAAATGGGGTATCGGACAAGTTGCCGACCAGGAACGGGTTGACCGCGTAGGAGAAGCGGACCGTGGGGTCGCTGACCGCCCGGTAGGACGATCCCATCCACGACAGCGGCTGCCAGCGTTCCTGCCCGTCGGTGCCGGTCCACTGCCCGTCGTTGGCGTCGGCCTGGATCACGATGTTCGCGCCGAGGTGGCTCAGGCAGCGCATATAGGTGAGTGCGACGTCGTCGCACTCATGTCCCGGCGCGACGGGTCCGTACGTGAACGCGGGGAGGCTGGTAGCGAAGCCAAGCCGCGCGCCCGTGCCCGGGATCGCGACCGGCCGCAGGTTTGCGACCGCGGCGGGGCCACCCGCGGGACCGGTGGCGAAGCCCAGTGCCTGCTCGAAGCTGGTCAGGGGGATCTTGCGGTTGACCGCGAGCAGGTTCGCCAGCGGGGGCGGTGCGTGACGAGCCTCGACCCGCGGGCCCCACACAAATGTCTGGTCGTAGGCCACGCCCGAGGTCGGTGTGTAGACCGCGGTCAGGTGCGGCGTCGCCGGGTCGCGGAGTGCCGCGACCGCGGCGGGATCGCGGGTGAGGGCAAACGTTGCCTGGGTATTCGACGCGACGATGTACACGCCGTAGCGCAGTGCCTCGGTCGCCATCGTCGTCATGAACACCCGTACGAATGTGTCGGTTGCGGCGACGAACGCCCTGCCGAGCAACGACTGGAGGTTGGGAAAGCGGTGGCCCAGGTAGGCGAGTGCGCCGCGGTAACCGCCGTCGAGCGCGGTCAGGGTGGCGAGCGTCGCGCACGGAAACGGCTGCCCGGAGCACGCGGGCACGCCCGTGTGCAGCAGCGCCCGTGCAGCGGCGCCGCGCGGGCCGATTGCCAGCGTCTCGAGGCCGCTGTCCTCGTCGAACACGACCAGGTTCGGGCGCCCGCGGGCCAAGTGGGGCACGACTTCTTGCCGGATCGCGCAGTCGATCGCGTGGCTGTAGCTCTCGGCACTCACGATCTCGGCCGGCTGTTGCTCGAACTGGATCGCAAACACACGCAGTGCGTGGGGCCGCGGATCGGCCGCGACCGCCGGCCGACCGAAATGCGGGCACGCCATGGCGCTGCCGGCGCTGCCGGCGCGCGGCGGGGCGGCGGCAGGCGCGGCGACTGTCAACCCCATGGCAGCCATCGCCGATCCAGCGATGGCGAGGGCGATCATCCCTCTCCAGCTCACGGCGCCAGCGTAGCGCGTGACCCTGGATGTAGAGTCGCCGTGCAGCCAACGGTTCCCGCGCATTCCAAGGAGGCAGTGATGCAGTACGAGCACGCCGAGCACGTCGCAGCCTCGCCGGAAGCGGTATTCGAGGTCCTCCGAAAGGGGGACAACCTCGTCGAGTTCGTTCCCCAGCTGACCGCGATCAGCCCGGCTGAAGGTGACACAGTAGAGGTGGAGGCACGGTATGAGGGCCACACCCAGCATGGCGAGGCGTGGCTGCGGACCGATGAGCAGTCGCGGCGAGTCGAATGGGGGGTCCCGGGCGGCAGCTATCACGGCTCGCTGGTGGTCGAGCCCGACGGCGAAGGGTCGAAGCTGGTCCTGAAGCTGACGACCCCCCACGACCACGACGTCGACAAAGATGTCGTCGGGACGCTCGACGCGATCAGGCGGCTGCTCGAGGCCCAGGTCTGACGCCACTGGTGGCACGTCCGCACGAGGGTTGCTTTCCAACCACGGAACGGTTGCCACTTGCTCGGGGTGGTGGAGGTGCTTACCCTTGCTCGGCTTTCCGGATGCGTCACGACTAATGGAACTGGCCATGCCAACGACGGAGCATGAGCGGGCGTCCGGGGCTGTCGGTTTGCGCAGCCCGATGCTCGAGATATCCAACGCGATGGTTCGGGTCTACAAGGAGGCGTACGGGCGAGGACCGACCAAGGCGCGAACGCATTTCGCGGGCTCGGACACGCTCGTCGTGGTGCTGGAGAACAGCATGACGGTCGCGGAGCGAACTCTTGCTCAGGCGGGTCAGCACCAGCGGTTGCGTGAGACCAGGCTGGTCCTTCAGCATGCACTCGAGCAGGAGTTCAGGGCGATCGTCGAGCAGATCCTCGGCCGCCGCACGTTGGCGTTCGCCGGCGGCATCGACCCCAACTACGACGTCGCGGTGCACGTCTTCACGTTGGAGCCGCAGCCCTCCGCGAACGCGGACGGCGCGCTGCCTGCTCCCGGGCCCCGAGCCTGAGAGCTGGTCGCGGCGAGGCCAGCGGTCCTTCTAGGCGCTCTGGCCGTTGGATGCGGCCGCTTCGGCCGGCTGCGCTGGTTGCACTGCGGCCGCGTCGGCATGCGCGTTTGCCGCCAGATGGGCACCGACCGCGCCGACGACGCCGCCGCCGAGTGCTGCGAGCGCCCATCCGGTCCCGTACTCCTCGTGGCCGTGGAGCGTGTCGATCGACAGCTCGCCCGGTCCGTACTCGACGAGCGCGAGCACGACCACGATCAGCACGAGGTTGTATTCGTAGCCGCCGGAGGCGGCCCAGATGCCGTTCTTCAGGTGAACGCGGTGGATCGCCGTGAGCATCGTCGCGACCAAGGCCGATGCAGCCAGTGGCGTCGCCGCGCCCAGGGCCAGGGCCGTCCCGCCGCCGGCTTCGGCGAGCCCCGCCGCGATCGCGTTCCGGCGACCGGGGCGCATCCCCATCGACTCGAAGCCCTGGGCGGTGGCATCGAGGCCGCGACCTCCGAACCAGCCGAACAGCTTCTGAGTCCCGTGGCCGAAGAACAGCGCGCCGACCACGACCCGTAGTAGGAAGCGGGCGAACTTCATCGGTGAGGGGATCATATCGAGCCGCTGGGCCAGTCTCGCTCAGCGGCCAGGCTCCTGGCGGTCGCTCAGCAGCAGATCCGGATCGCGGCGAATCTGCCCCACGGCCTCTTCGCGGTCAAGCCCGAGCGCCTGGAGCAGATCCGCCGCGGTTGTGCGCACCTGCCCGACGATCGCGCTCACCGGCATGCTCGCGCCGCCCCGGGCGACGAGCGTCGCCCGGCCGGCAGCGCGGAGCGCGTCGGCGCTCCCGGAATCCCCCTGCCCCCCGTGTTCGAGGTCGGCCTCGACCGCCTGGACCGCGCTCGCGAGCTCGCGAACGGCAACCGCGAGCTCGTCCGGCGTCGGCGGCTCGATTTCGATCGCCCGCAGCACGGCGCGGCCGAGCACGCGCACGTCCCGCACGGCAAGATCGAGCCTCGACGCCGAGCGCGCCATCCGCGCGACCGGCCCGCGCAGCCGCCAGTAGAACGGCGAAATCCGGGTCGTCTCATCGGCGGTGTCAAGCGCCAGGCGGTACGTGGCCAGGGCGCCGTCCAGCGTCCGCGCCCGCTCCAGTGCGCGGTCCGCGGCGGCCGCATCGTCGGGCTCGAGCGCGGAGGCCATGTCCGCCAGCACTCCGTGCAGCTCGGCGAAGAACTTGGCGCCGGCGATCCGCGGGTGGCGCAGCGGATGGAGCGGAAGGACGATCGTCGCCGCCAGGCCGCAGGCGCCTCCCACCAGCACATCGATCAGCCGCTCGCCTGCGAGTGGGCTGTAGATCCCGCGCGGGGGCTCGATCGTCGCGATCAGTACAGCGGCGATCCCCGCTTGCGTGATCAACATCGCGTCGGCGCCCAGCGCGGTAGCCAGTCCCATCGTGAGCAACGCGACCACCGCGACCTGCACCGCACCGGTGCCGATCGCCGCGATCAACAGGTCGCCGACCGCAACTCCGATCACCGCGCCGAGGGCGGTCGCGATCACGCGGCTCGTGCGGCGTCCCGGCGCGTTGCTCAGCACCAGCAGCGCGCCGATCGGGGCGAACACCGGGGTCTCATGACCGATCAGGTTGTGGGCCACGAACCACGCCAGGCCTGACGCGACGGAGGCCTGCACGAGGGGCGGCCCGGCGAACAGCAACCGCTGGCGTGCGGTCGTCCACGTGGTCGCGTGCGAGGGACGGCGGCCCGCCCCGCGGCTCAAGGTCCTCAAGGCCGGTCCCCGCCGCTACTGCAGGTAATGCCCGACCGTGCTCGCGTCGCGGACGTGGGCATCGTCAGGATCCTGCCCGACGCTCCGGCGCGCCCGCCGCTGACGGAGGAGGTCCCAGCAGCGATCGAGCTCGACAGTCACCTGCGCCAGGCGGCCGCGATCGAGCTCGAGCGCATCGGTGTCCTTGGCGTCCGCCTCCTGGCGGGCGAGCAGCGCATGCTCCTCCTGCACCAGGGCGTCGATCCGGGACAGCAGCGACTCATCGACCATGGCCGGACAGTAGCGCGGCGGGGCGAATCAGACCAGCTCCTCACATGTCCGCCGCGGCCGTGGTGATCGCCTGCCGGATCCGTGGGTAGGTCCCGCAGCGGCAGATGTTGCGGATCCCGTCGAGATCGGCGTCGGTGATCGAGCGCCCCTCCGACTGGACCTGCTTGACGAGCGCCACGGCCTCCATGATCTGACCTGGCTGGCAGTATCCGCACTGGGCCACGTCGAGGTCGAGCCATGCCTGCTGCATCGGATGCAGCTGTTTGCCGACAGTCGCCGCCAGTCCTTCGATCGTGGTGATCTCGTCGGTCGCCTGGATGTCCGAGACTGGCACCGAGCAGGGGTTGAAGGCCTTGCCGTTGATGTGGGAGGTGCACGCCTTGCAGACGTCGAGTCCGCAGCCGTACTTAGGTCCGTGGACACCCAGCAGGTCGCGTAGCACCCACAGCAGGCGGACGTCGTCGGCGCAGTCGACGGTGACCTGCTGGCCGTTGAGGATGAAGGTGTGAACAGGCACGCTGACTCCTTGACTGCAGGCCGTCGGTCGGCGACGGCGGTAGTCGGCGGGCACGGTGGGATACGGGGTGAAGCCGAGCGGCAGGTTGTGGTTGATCGGGAAGCTGGTCGGCATCGTCCCGGTCGCGCGGCCATAGGCGCATGCGACCGCCGCCATCGACGCCGCGACGCCGAACTCGCCGGCGCCGCCGGGCTCGCCCGTCGTCGGCGGCATCACGATCACCTCACGTCGGGCGGCACGTTCCACTGTCGCGTGTAGTACGCGTTGTCCCAGCTGCCCTCCAGGAAGTGGCCGTCCTTGAGGTGCAGGCTGTAGCTCAGCGCCTGCGCGATGCCGTCCATGATCCCGCCGATCATCTGCGCCTCGAGTCCGAGCGGGTTGATCGGCAGGCCGACGTCGACGGCGTACACGACCTTGGTCACGCGCGGGCCCGTGTAGCCGTTCTCGACCTTCCGGTTGACCGTCGCCGGCGTGCAGTCGATCTCCACCAGGCAGGCCGCGCGGCCCTTGTACTCGTTGTGGATCGCGATCCCCTGTGCGGTCCCCGGAGCCATCGCCCGCCCCCAGTTGCCGACCTGCGCAACCTTGTCGAGCACGGCCGCGGCGCGGCTGTCGCGCACGAACGTGCGCCGGAACCGATAGGGGTCCTGGCCCATCGCTCGCGCCAGCTGGTCGACGATCAGCTCGGTCGCGGTGCACACGTCGGGGCTGTAGATGTTGCGCACGCTCCCGGTGTTGAACGTGTCGTAGCTGTAGATCTCGTTCAGCAGCTGGGTGACGACGCCGAAGTTGTAGGGCACGTTCTGGCTCAGGGTGAACACGGCCTGCGAGTAGCCGAGCGAATTCGCGGCCGGGAGTGTCGCCAGGGTCGCGGTCAGGAGCTCGCCGAAGCCCATGCTGAAGTCCGTCGCGACGCTCGTGTGTCGCTGGTCGTAGGTGAGCACGTTCGAACCCGCGTAGGTGACCCGCACGCGCGAGGTGCACATCGGGTGCGCGCGTCCCTGCCGGAAGTTGTCGGTCCGGTGCCACATCAGCTTGACCGGCTTGCCGAGCTGCCGTGAGATCGCCGCGGCCTCGAAGGCGGCGTCGGAGAACAGGTGGCGCCCGAACGAGCCGCCGCCCTGCGCGACATGCACGGTGACCGCGCTCACCGGCAGCCCCAGAAGCGTCGCGATCTGCTCCTGGGCCCAGATCGGCGACTTGAGGCTCGACCAGATCTCCGCCGCAGCCGGAGCGAACGTCGGCGACCGCGCAGTTGGTCTCGAGCGGGTCGCCGGGGCGGAAGTAGAACGTGAACCGCTGCTCGACCGAAGTGGTCGAGCGGCAACGCCGGCGTCAACGGCAACTCGGCCTGCGCGAGGTCCGCGAGCACATCGGCGTCGGACTTTCCGTCCACGGTCCCCGGGCCCCAGATGACGTCGAGGGCGTCGATCGCGTCGATGCACTGCCCGAACGTCTGGGCCCGGACGGCGATGCCGCCCGGGACGAACGACGTGTGCGGAATGATCGCGACGTCGGTGATCGCCCGGCATCGCTTGCACCTGAGGCAGGTTGTTGACCGCGAGCGCGGTGCCGTTGATCGTCGGCGGCCGGCAGACCATCGTCGGCAGCGCGCCGGGGACGTCGAGGTCCATCGCGAACTGCTTGCGGCCGGTGACGATGTCGAGCGCGTCGATCCTGGGCTGCGGGGTGCCGATCAGCGTGAGCTGTGACTGCGGCTTCAGCTGCGCGGTGGCAGCGGTCGTCTTCGACGACAGCCGCCTGGCCGGCGAGCGAGCCGATCGTGACCGTCTTGCCGTTCGGAGCGCTGATCACACCGTCCGAGATCGCCGAGCTGCGACGGAGTCCGCCCAGCTCGGCCGCGGCAGCCTGCAACAGCTGCCCCGCGCGCGACCGCCGCCGCGACCCGGACCGGCGTGAAGATCGAGTGCATCGAGTTGGATCCGCCCGTGAACTGGTTCCAGACCAGCTCAGGTCGGGCATCGGCGAGCGTAACGTCGACCTGGTTCGAGCGCCACGCCGATCTCGTCGGCGATCGTCATCGCCACCGCGGTCGTGATTCCCTGGCCGACCTCGGCGCGCGGCAGCGCGAACGACACCGTCCCGTCGGTGTTGACAGTCACGGTGATCAGTCCCGAGGTCGGCGCGGCGGCCTGGGTCAACAGATCGGTGAGGTCGTAGGCGTCGACCGGCTGGACGGTCGGGACCGCCGCGGCGGCGGGCTGCGTCACCAGTTGGGCGCCGGCGACGAGCGTCGGCGCCGCAATCAGATAGCCGAGAAACCGGCGTCGCGATATGTGGTCGCGGCCGCCGATCGGCTCCGGCAGTTCACCCGCGCGATCGCGGACAGCGCGCAGCGTGCTGCGCTCAGCGACATCGGCCATCTGAATCCTCCCGCCACTTGTCTGATCCCTGATCCTGATCCCTCTGCCAAGGGAGGCCATGCTGGATACACGGCGCGCAGGAGTGTATGTGATCGGGTGCGCGTCTCGCCGCAGCAGACGGCGAGAATGAGGCGGCTGGTCAGGTCGCGAGCAGCCCGCCGACGCCGATCAGCAGGAGAGCCGCGCCGCCGGCACTAGCGGCGCCCGTGAGTGCGACCCGGCCCACTTGCCGCAGCCGCTGTTCGGCCGTGGCGATCCACTGGTCGGTGCGGCTGCCCGCCACGTGGCGGATCACGATCAGGACCAGGATCGGGGCGACGAACAGCACGTTGTAGATCAGCAGCAGAGCGACACGCGCCGGAATCGCGACGTGTGCCGCGAGGATCGCCGTGATCGCGCCGAAGTAGATGAACGCGGTCGGCAGCTCGATCGCCATGATCCCCGCTCCGAGCGCGAAGGCCGACGTTCGCGTCGTGATGTGGTGCGTCCAGCGGCGCTCCGGCTCGCGGGTGTGGGTCCGCCAGATCGCAACCGCGAAGCCGAGGGCGACGATCCCGGCCCCAACCTCGACCGCGTGCTCGACGGGACCACGGACGTGGTGCAGCGCATGCATCAACGCCGGTCCGGGCCCGAACATGAGCACCAGGCCACCGATCAGGTAGACCGTGAGCACGCCGAGCGTGAAGCTCACGAGTCCGCGCCCCGTTGGCGAGGACGCCAGCCACAGCGCGGGGAGCAACGTCGACGGATTCACCGAGTCGGCGAGGCCGATCGATGCAACGAGCAGTGTGAGTCCGATCATCTCGGTAGCGTCCGCGAGGCCGCACTCGAGCGCGAGCACAGCAGGTACCTACTGTAGTCATCGGCGCGCTCGGCAGCGTGCTGCAACGATCTGATCTCCCATTTGGAGCGGTAGAGCGTGAGACTGCACCGGACCCCCCGGACTTTGGAGGCTTGATGAGCACGAGTGTGACGGCTGGCATCCCCGCGCTGCGCGAGCGGCCCGCGTGGAACTCGCTGCAGAAGCATTACGAGGAGATCAGCAAGGTGCACCTGCGCGACATGTTCGGCGGCGATCAGGGCCGTGGCGAGCGACTCGTCGTCGAAGGTGCCGGGCTCTACCTCGACTACTCCAAGAACCGGATCAATGATAAGACGGTCGCGCTGCTGGTCGACCTTGCGCGTCAGTCGGGGCTGGCCGAGCGGACCGAGGCGATGTTCCGGGGCGAGAGGATCAACGTCTCCGAGAATCGCTCGGTGCTCCACGTCGCGTTGCGGATGCCGAAGGGCACCTCGCTGGTCGTCGACGGAGTCGACGTCGTCGCGCAGGTACACGAAGTGCTCGACCGGATGTCGGCGTTCGCCGACAGGGTGCGCTCAGGGGCCTGGACGGGGCATACCGGCAAGCGGATTCGCAACGTGATCAACATCGGGATCGGTGGGTCCGACCTCGGTCCGGTGATGGCCTACGAGGCGCTGCGGGACTACAGCGAGAGGGAGATGACGTTCCGCTTCGTCTCCAATGTCGACTCGACCGACTTCGTCGAGGCGACCCGCGACCTGTCGGCCGAGGAGACGCTGTTCATCATCTCCTCGAAGACGTTCACGACGCTCGAGACGATGACCAATGCGCGCTCCGCCCGCGACTTCGTACTCGCGGCGCTCGGCGACGAGGCCGCGATCGCCAAGCACTTCGTGGCCGTTTCCACCAACGCCGAGCGCGTCGCGGAGTTCGGCATCGACACCGACAACATGTTCGGCTTCTGGGAGTGGGTCGGCGGCCGCTACTCGATGGACTCCGCGATCGGTCTCTCGACGATGGTGGCGATCGGGCCCGACCGGTTCCGCGAGATGCTGGCCGGGTTCCACGAGATGGACGAACATTTCCGAACCACCCGGCCTGAACAGAACCTGCCCGTGCTGATGGGGCTGCTTGCGGTCTGGTACGGGGACTTCTTCGGGGCGCAGACGGTCGGCGTAATGCCCTACGAGCAGTACCTCAAGCGTTTTCCGGCCTATCTCCAGCAGTTGACGATGGAGTCCAACGGCAAGCACGTGACGCTCGACGGGGTCCACGTCGACTACCAGACCGGCGCCGTCTTCTGGGGCGAGCCGGGGACCAACGGTCAGCACAGCTTCTACCAGTTGATTCATCAGGGCACGAAGTTGATCCCGATTGATCTGATCGGGTTCGCCAAGTCCCTGAACCCGCTCCGTGACCACCACGACCTGTTGATGTCAAACGTCTTTGCGCAGGCCGAGGCGCTCGCGTTTGGCAAGACCGAGGAGGAGGTCCGCGCTGAGGGCACGCCCGACGCGGTCGTAGCCCATCGCGTGATGGAGGGCAACCGCCCGACGAACGTGATCCTCGCCGAGAAGCTCACGCCGCACACGCTCGGGACCCTGGTGGCGCTCTACGAGCACAGCGTGTTCACGCAGGGCGTGATCTGGGGCATCGATTCCTTCGACCAGTGGGGCGTGGAGTTGGGGAAGGCGCTGGCGGCGCGAATCATCCCCGAGCTCGAGAGCGAAACCGGCCCCGATTTGAGCCATGACAGCTCCACCAATGCCCTGATCCGCCGGTACCGCGCGATGCGCTGATCCGGTTAGGGTGCGCACACCGACCGGCAAGACACTGAACGAGAGGACAACAGATGGCCACGGACACACCGATGCAACTGGGAATGGTCGGGCTCGGCAGGATGGGCAGGGGCATCGTCCGGCGGCTGATGGCCGACGGCCATCGCTGCGTCGGATATGACGTCAACCCCGAGTCAGTCAAGTCGCTTGAGCCGGAAGGGGTCGTCGGATCAGGCTCGCTCCAGGATTTCGCCGCCAAGCTCGAGAAGCCGCGCGTCGCTTGGGTGATGGTCCCGGCGGGCGAGATCACCAACGCGACAATCAGAGAGCTCGCCGCGGTGCTCGAGCCGGGCGACATGATCATCGATGGGGGCAACACCCACTATCGGGACGACATCCGCCACGCGGCAGAGCTGAGCGAGAAGGGCATCCACCACGTCGACTGCGGCACGAGCGGCGGCGTATGGGGCGCCGACCGCGGCTTCTGCCTGATGATCGGCGGTGAGCAGAACGTCGTACAGCATCTCTCGCCGCTGTTTGCGTCGATCGCCCCCGGCGTCGACGCCGCCCCTCGGACGCCAGGGCGCGAAGGCCGGCCGAGCCCGTCCGAGCAGGGCTATCTGCACTGCGGCCCGAATGGCGCCGGCCACTTCGTGAAGATGGTTCACAACGGCATCGAGTACGGGATCATGGCCGCCTATGCAGAGGGGCTCAACATCCTGCGCAATGCCGATGCGGGCAAGCGCCCGCGCGAGGAAGACGCCGAGACCGCGCCGCTCGACCATCCCGAGTACTACGAGTACGCGATCGACACGACCGACGTCGCGGAGGTCTGGCGGCGCGGAAGCGTGATCGGGTCCTGGCTGCTCGACCTGACAGCGCACGCGCTGTTCCTCTCGCCGGAGCTGAAAGAGTTCTCCGGGCGGGTGTCCGATTCCGGCGAGGGCCGCTGGACCTCCTTGGCGGCGATCGACATCGGAGTGCCCGTTCCGGTCCTGACCTCGGCGCTGTACTCGCGGTTCAGCTCACGCGGGCTCGACGACTTCGCCGACCGGGCGCTGTCGGCGATGCGCAAGGAGTTCGGCGGCCACGAGGAGAAGCCCCCGGCGGGCGTCTAGCTGCCACCAGCTCTCGCCCGCTGCCGTCCGTGCCGGTCCGGAGCCAGGGGTCATCTGGCGAGTGATTCCTCGGCGGGGTCGTGCAGCCTGATCTCGCCGTGCGCCGAGTCGTACTCGAACAGCTCGGCGTAGCGGGCCCAGTCGATCGCAGTGTCGAGCTGGGCGCGGGCCTCGTCGGGGGTGTAGTAGTGCTGCAGAAGGTCGAGGAAGAACCCCTCGCGCAGGGTCCCGTCGCTCGTCTGCTGCAACGCCCGGTGGATCCGGCGCACGAGCGGCACCCGCTCCAGCGCCGCTTGGCGAAAGATCGCCTTCGACGCCTGGATGTCGGCCGCCGCGAATCGCTTCCCCGTCCCCGAGAGTTCGATGCGCCCGTCTTTCACATCCGCGAAGTCGAGGATTCTGAGCGCGTCGACGATCGGGAACAGGTCATCGATCTCGAACCCGACGATCGAGGCGAGCCGACCGAGGTCGGCCGGCTCGTCGGAGGCGAGGACGAGCTCCGCGAGCCCGGCGATCCCATCGACGCTCGCATGCGGGAGCATCACCTGCTGAACGCCGGCTTCCGGTTCGGCGGCACCACTCGGCGCGTCGGCGGGCGGGCGATCGGTCATGATCCCGTAGATCTCGTCCACGAGCGCGCCGAACTCGGGGTTGTGACGGTCACGCGGGCGCTCGAGCGGGGAATTCAGCTCCGCGCGGATCCGGCCCGGGTTGGTGCCGAGCACGATCACCCGGTCGGCGAACGCGACCGCCTCCTCGATGTTGTGGGTGACGATCAGGATCGCTTCGGCCGGGAACTCGCCGGCCGACCAGAGCTCGAGTAGCTCGGTGCGCAGGTTCTCGGCCGTGAGCACGTCGAGCGCGCTGAACGGCTCGTCCATCAGCAGCAGGTCGGGCTCCACGACCAGCGCGCGGGCAAACCCGACGCGCTGGCGCATCCCGCCTGAGAGCTCCTTTGGGAACGCCGACTCAAATCCGTCCAGGCCGATCAGGTCGATCGCCTGCAGCGCCCGGTTCGCGCGTTCCTCAGTGCCGAGCCCCTGTGCTTCCAGCCCGAGCTCGACGTTCTGCTGCACCGTCAGCCACGGCAGTAGCGCGAACGTCTGGAACACGAGCGACACTCCCGGGTTGATGCCCTTCAGCGGCTTGCCGCGGTAGCTCACGGTGCCGCTGGAAGGTGTGGCGAGCCCGGCGATGCAGCGCAGCAGCGTCGATTTCCCGGAGCCTGATTTTCCCAGCAGCGCGACGATCTCGCCGGGCTGAACATCGAGCGTGATCCCTTCGAGAACCGGCAGCTCGCCCCCATCCCGCGTGGGGAACGTCTTGGTCAGCTCCCTGACGGAGATCAGTGGCCGGCGGGGGGCGGCCCGCGGCCCGGGACTTGCCGGTCCTGGCACCCCGGGGATCATGAACGCTTCCGTCGCGCGGCGCTCACAGCGAGTAGCGGTTCTCCGCGAGCCGATACAGGCGGCGCCACACCAGGCGGTTGACGACGACGACGAACACCGCCATCACGGCGACTCCGCAGATCAGCTTCGCCGTGTTGCCCGCGTTGCTGGCCTGCACGATGTACGCGCCCAGTCCGGTGGCCGTGAGCGTCGTGTGATGGTAGGTGACTACTTCGGCGACGATCGACGCGTTCCACGCACCTCCGGCGGCCGTGATCCCGCCGGTCACATAGGAGGACAGGATCCCCGGGATGATGAGCCGCTTCCATCGCTGCCAGCCATGCACGTCGAGCACCGCGAGCGCCTCGCGCAGATCCGATGGGATCGCCGACGCGCCGGCGATCACGTTGAACAGGATGTACCACTGGGCGCCGAGGGCCATCAACAGGATCCCGCCGATGTTGATGCTGACCCCGAGCTTGATGAACAGGAACGTCGCGAACGGGAACAGGAAGTTCGCCGGGAAGCTAGCCAGGACCTGTACAACCGGCTGCGCCAGCCGCGCGACACGTGGGTTCATGCCGATCCACACTCCGGTCGGGACCCATACCAGGGTCGCGAACACGAGCAGCACCACCACGCGCGCGAACGTCGCCGCGCCCAGCGCGAAGCAGTGGGGGATCTGACCGAGACCGACGCCGGCGCTGGTGGCGATGTAGTGCAGCCCCTCGTAGGCGCCGAACGCAACCAGCGTCCCGACGACGACGCCGAACGTGATGTCGCCGGCGCGGCGGCGGCGGGCCGAGAGGACCGGCGGCTCCTCGTAGCGCCCGAGGACCCGCATCGCGCGATCGAGCGGCTCCGCGGCTTTGGCTCGCGCGCGCGCCAGCACGCGCGGCCATGTCGAGCGTTGCAGGATTCCGAGCACGAGCGAGCGCTGCGTCTCGGCCGCCTCGGTCGTCTCGTATCGGTACCGCTCGGTCCAGGCCACCAGCGGCCGCCAGAACACGATGTTGACGGCGATCACCAGGATGATCATCGTCACGATCGCGAGGCCGACGGCCCCCAGGTCGCCCTTGGCGATCGCCGCTCCCACGTACGAGCCGATCCCGGGCAGCGAGTAGGTGCGGTGCTGCAGCGTGATCGCCTCGGCGGCGACGAGAAAGAACCAGCTGCCGCCGAAGCTCATCATCCCGTTCCAGACCATCCCGATTGCACCGCTCGGCACCGCGATCTTCCAGAACTGCTGCCAGCGTGTCAGCCGCAGCGACAGCGACAGCTCATCGAGCTCGCGCGGCATGTTCTTCAGCGAGGCGTAGAACGAGAACGTCATGTTCCACGCCTGGGCGGTGAAGATCGCGAACACCGCCGCGCACTCGAGACCCAACACGCTTCCCGGAAACAGGGCGACGAAGGCTGTCACCGTGATCGTCAGGAATCCGAGCACGGGGACCGACTGAAGGATGTCGAGGATTGGCACGAGTACCTTCTCGGCGCGACGACTGTAGGCCGCCGCATAGCCGTAGACGAGCGTGAACCCGAACGAGAACAACAACGCGATGAACATCCGCAACAGGCTGCGGGCGGCGTCGTAGGGCAGTCTCGCCGGGCTGGTGCTGACGTGCTCGAGCGCGGCGGGGGAGAACGACGCGGTCGCGCCATGACCGACGCGCACGACCACGTACAGAAGGACCAGCACGGCCGCGGTCACGCCGATGTCGATCGGTGTCAAGCGGGGGCGGAACACGCCCCGCGCCGGGACATAGCTACGGAGAGTGGCCAGAGCGCGGCAACCTAACGCAGCCCCAGCACGGCAAATGTGAACCCCGTGTCAACGCCCGTCGGCGTGCCGTCAGAAATCCGGCGCCGCCGGCAATCCGGCGTAGTTCTCCGCGAGGCTGGTGGTCGCCGTCACCGAGCGCTGCAGATAATCGAACCGGGCGAGCTGAAGGCGCTCCTGGAACCCGCCTTGATCGAGGTTGTGGAGTAGCTGAGTCATGTAGTTCGAGAAATCCTGCGCGCGCCACACCCGGCGCAGGGCGGTGCGGGAGTAGCTCTCGAGCCCGTCGCGCGAGCCGGTGCGGTACCAGTCCGTCAGCGCCGCCGCGAGCAGCCGGACGTCGTTGACGGCGAGGTTCAGGCCCTTGGCGCCGGTCGGGGGGACGATGTGCGCAGCGTCGCCGGCGAGCAGCAGCCGGCCGTACTGCATCGGCTCACAGACGAAGCTGCGCATCGGCGTGATCCCCTTCTCGAGGATCTCGCCCTCATTCACCCGCCATCCGTCGCTCGCCAGGCGGATCTGGAGCTCGTCCCAGATCCGCTCGTCAGACCAGGGGTCGAGTTGCTCGTCGGCCGGCACCTGAAGGTACAGCCGGCTGATCTCGTCGGAGCGCATCGTGTAGAGGGCAAAGCCGCGCTCGTGCCACGCGTAGATCAGCTCATCGGTGGCCGGCGCCGCCCGCGCGAGGATCCCCAGCCACGCGAACGGGTACACGAAGTCGTGCTCGGTGAGCACGCCCTCGGGGATCGAGGGGCGGCACACGCCGTGAAAGCCGTCGCACCCGGCGATGAAGTCGCATTCGAGCGCACTGTCTCGTCCGTTGAAGCGATACGTGATCCGAGGGTGCTCCGTGTCGAATTCATGCACGGCGACATCCGCGACCTCAAATCGGAGCTCGCCCCCACACCCGAGCCACGCTGCGATCAGGTCCTTGACGACCTCCTGCTGGCCGTAGATCGTGACGTGGCGGCCCGTCAGCTTCGCGATCTCGATGTGCTGGGTCCGCCCCTCGCGCCGTAAGTAGATCCCATCGTGCTGGAGCCCCTCGCGCGCGAGCCGCTCTCCGACGCCGAGCGCATGTAGCAGGTCCACGGTGTTCTGCTCCAGCAGGCCCGCGCGGACCCGGCGCTCGACGTAATCCCGGCTGCGGCTCTCCAGGACCACGGACTCGATCCCGTCGCGCGCCAGCAGCAGCGCGAGCGTGAGCCCGGCCGGGCCTGCGCCGACGATGCCGACCTGTGTGCTCGTCACGTCACTCACATCTCCGATCGGTGGGTTGTCAAATACGATTCGCCCTGCGACACCCGCGCAAGCGAACGCACCCGCCAATCTCCACGCGGTGCGGGCGGCTCAATAGACAGCCCGGCCGCCTGTGAGGTCATACGCCGCGCCGGTGCTGAACGAGCAACGGGGTGAGGCGAGCCACGAGACGAGCTCCGCAAGCTCCTCGGGCCGGCCCATGCGCCCCATCGGCACCCGCGAGACAAACAGTTCGCGCTCGGCGTCGGTTGCCCTGGTCGTCAGGCCCGCCTCGATCACCCCCGGAACCACGCAGTTGACCAGCACACCGGTCGTCGCCGTCTCCTGCGCCGCCGACTTGGTCAGCGCGATCACGCCGGCCTTCGATGCCGAGTAGGCGGCCATGTTCGCGTTGCCGTCCTTGCCGGCCACCGAGGCGATGTTGACGATCCGGCCGTAGCCGTTGGCGACCATCGCCGGCAGCGAAGCGCGCATGCAGTTGAACACGCCGTTCAGATTGACGTCGAGCACCTGCTGCCACTCTCGCACCGGGTATTCCGCGATCGGCGCGCTCGGCCCGGCGATGCCCGCGTTGTTGATCACCACCCCGACCGGCCCCCAGCGCTCGTTCACGGCAGCCAGCATCGCCTCGACCGTGCACAAGTACGTTACATCGACCTCGACCGTCATCGCCTGGTCGGACTCGGCCTGGACGCCGCTGACCGTCAGGTCGGCGACAGCTACGCGCATCCCGTCGGCGCGCAGCCGCGCGGCAATCGCGCTTCCTAGCCCGCCAGCGCCACCGGTGACGATCGCTGTGTGAATCTGGTCGCTCACTCGTTGCACACGGGGCGCAGTTGCGAAGGGCGCTCTTATAGCACGAAATCTGAAGTCCGATTCAGTTGGGTGAGCGTTGAAGAGGGACTTGGAGACGCGGTGGGGGGCCGGACCGCGACTGTCACCGGCCGGGCTCAGAGTTGGGTGCCCTGAGCTTCAGCGGCAAGCACGAGGTCATAGCGCAGGGCGTAGAACGGGGTCGCGCGCTCGCTGCCGTCCGGTGCAACCCCCGCCTCGTGGCGCTCGAAATCGCCGATCAGCTGATTCTTGACCCCGAACACAGCGTCGTCGTCCAAGTATTCGTCGCCGGCTGCGAACACGTGGGTGGTCAGCGTCTCGTAACCTGGTGCCGAGACCATGAAGTGGACGTGGGCCGGACGCATCGGGCTGCGTCCGGCGGCGGTTAGGAGGTCGCCGACCGGCCCGTCGGTGGGGATCGGGTACGGCTTCGGCAGCACCGACCAGAACGACCAGCTGCCGTCATCCGCCGAGTACAGATGACCCCGACCGCGCGGCTCGTCGAGGTTCTCGTACTGCACGTCGTAGAAGCCCGCCTCATCAGCCTGCCAGACCTCGATTCGCGCGCCGGCGATCGGCCTGCCGGCCGTGTCCAGTACCCGTCCCCGCATCAGGCACGGCTCACCCGGAGCGCCGCGCCCCAAGTCGTCGCCGTTGTCGAAGCGGGGCGAGCCCGTGACGAAGAACGGTCCGAACACGGTCGCTTCGGTGGCGCCCGGGGGCTTGCGGTTGTTGATCCCGACGACCAGCATCGAAACCCCGAGCACGTCCGAGAGCAGGATGAATTCCTGGCGCTGCTCGTCGGTTATGTGTCCGGCGCGAGTCAGGAACTCGATTGCCCTGTGCCACTCCGGCTCGGTCAACCGGACCTCCTCGACGAACTCGTGGAGGTGGCGGACGAGGCTTTCGGCGAGCTCGCGGAAGCGCTCGGAGCGCGCGCCCCGGAAGCTGTCGATGACGGCTTGGGTCAATTGCTCATCGGCGAGGTTGCGCGCCTGCTGCGTGCTCATGGCTGTTCTGCCGGCCAGTATGGCTGCTCAATGGCCACCTTGCCGGCCGGCATACAGGTGGAATTCACGCTCGAACGACGTCCACCAATCCCCCCGCAGCTCGCGCGGCCCGCGGCGCCGGCGGATCGCCTCGATCAGGAGCGCGGCGGCCACCGCCGCGCCGAGCCCAATGCAGAGCGGGCCCAATAGGGTCATATAGTGACCGGGGTACCCGCGCACCTCTGTACTAAGTCACTGGAGCAACTGTGTTGACCTTCTCGGGGATGGCGCTGGATCGCGCCGCGATGCTGCGAGCCGATCCGGGCTGGGTTGCACAGCAGCTCCAGGACCCGATGAGCCGCGCCGTCGGGAGCAGCGCCGATGGGGTGCTGCTCCGCGACCAGCCGCAGCCCGCGCTGCTGCGCCG
Source organism: uncultured Solirubrobacterales bacterium (assembly GCA_963769695.1). Lineage (GTDB taxonomy): Bacteria > Actinomycetota > Thermoleophilia > Solirubrobacterales > Solirubrobacteraceae > Palsa-465. The sequence goes on from CAVYMX010000009.1 coordinate 1,235,451, forward strand.
CGTGCTGCCGGCCCACCCCGATTTGACACCCGACGTGATGGAACCGGTGCTGCTCGGACTGGAGGGCGGGGCGCCGCTGTTCGCGGTGGATCTCGACGCGCTTTCACCCGAGGCGCTCGCGCGCTTCAGCGAAGGCGGCCGGATCGCCGGCCTGCGGGAGGCCGGCACATTGCTATCCCATGCCGAAGCCGGCCTCGCGGCCTACGTTGCGGCACTTGTCAATTGGCATCGCCGCCACCGCCACTGCGCCAATTGCGGCGCTCGGACGATCAGCTCAGAGGGCGGCTACTCGCGGCGGTGTCCGGAGTGCGGCGCCCTGCACTTCCCGCGCACCGACCCGGTGGTGATCGTGCTCGTCGAAAGTGACGGGCGACTGCTGCTCGGCCGGCAGAAGAGCTGGCCGGCGGGGCAGTACTCCGTGCTCGCCGGCTTCGTCGCACCCGGAGAGTCGGTCGAGGAAGCCGTCGCGCGCGAGGTCGAGGAGGAGTCGGGGATCAGGGTCTACGAACCGACCTTCGTGACCTCGCAGCCGTGGCCATTCCCGTCCTCCCTGATGCTGGGATTCGAGGCGCGCTCGGACGGCGGCGAGCCGGTCGCGAAGGACGGCGAGCTCGAGGATGTCCGGTGGTTCTCGTTCGATGCGGTGAGCGCCGGGTTGGCCGGGAACGGCGCAGATCTGCGATTGCCGCCGAGCGTCTCGATCGCGCGGTTCCTCGTGGAGCGGTGGTGGCGTGCGAGGCAAGGGTAGGTCGGGGCGGGGTGGGCGGCGCTGCCCGGGGAGGGCGGCCGACGACGCTGGCCGGGTGGGCGGCCGGCGCGCCCGAAATCCCCCTCCGGAGCGTGCAGAACGGCCCAAAGTCCAACCCCCCGGCCGGCCTTGGTTACATAAGCATGCCCCACATGCATAAGTAGCCAGAGTCCGGCAGGCGCGGGCGATTTGTCCCTGTATGCACGCGTAATGCCGAATTTTGCCGACACCTTCCCGCCCGGCGGTCCACTCACTGCAACCCCCGGCAGATCGCCCCCCGGGGCTTCCCCGCCCCGGCGCAGGCGCAATCCCGCCCAGGCCGCGCCGAGTCGCGGCCACCCGCGGCGCTCCAATAGCCGCCGACTACACCCGGCCGCGCCAAGCGCCCGCGAGCCGCACACACGCCTCGGCCAGGCGTGGCTCGTTCGCCGTGGCGTAGGAGAGACGCAGATACGGGGCGGGTGGCTCGGCGGGAAACCACGGCGCACCGGGGAGGATCAACACGCCCGCGGCGGCCGCCGCCTGCACCACCGCGGTCTCCTCGACGCCATCTGGTAGCCGCAGCCAGAGGCAGAGTCCTCCGGCAGGGATGCGCGAGAGCCGCCACTCGGGCAGGTGCTCGTGCAGCGCTGTGATCAACGCGTCGCGCCGGCTGCCGAGCGCGCCGCGCAGCCGGCGCAGGTGGCGCTCCCATCCGGGGCTCGTCAGCAGTTCCACGGCGGCGTGCTGGAGCACGGCCGAGACGAAGAAGTCGTCGACGATTCGCGCGCGCCGGAGCCGCTCGCCCGCCGGCCCGCGGGCGATCACGCATGCGATCCGGAGGCTGGGCGCGGTGGCCTTGGTCATCGAGCGGACGTAGACCACGTGCCCTGCGGTGTCGCGGCTGACCAGCGGCGGTGGCGGCGGCCGGCGGTCGAGCCACACATCACGCGCGTAATCGTCCTCGATCACGAACGCGCCATGACCACGGGCCAGCTCGAGCACCCGCCGCCGGCGCTCATCGGTGAGGACGGCGCCGTGGGGATTGGCGTAGGTCGGCTGGAGCAGCATCAAGCGTGCTCCGGTGCGCGCGAGCGTCGCCTCGAGCATCTCGGTGCGGACACCCTGATCGTCAACCGGAACCGGTACCGGCAGCAGGCCCGTCGCCCTGGCCGCCGCGAGGGCGCCGAGGTAGGTGGGAGACTCGACCACGACCGGCTCGCCGCGACCTCCGAGCGCCCGGAGGATCGTCGCGAGCGCCGCCTGGCCTCCAGAGGTGATCAGCACGTCGCGCGGCTCGATCCCGCCGCCGGCATCGCGGGCGAACCAGGCGCGGAGCTCCTCGATCCCCTCGACCGGCGGCCGCGCCCATGCGCCCGGACGCCGGCTCGCGCGGCTCACCGCGGATGCGAGCGCTTTCAGCGGCAGCAACTCCTCCTCTGGAAAGCCGCTCCCGAGGGCGATCGTCTCTGCACTTGCGCCCGACAGCAGCTGCTCGAGGCCGCCGGGATCGACCGCCGCAGGTCCGAGCGCCACCGACTGCCAGCCGAAATCGGGCGGTTCCCGAGACACCTCGCCGCGCTCGGCGACGAACGTACCGTGACCGGGCCGCGGAATCGTGAGTCCTTCGGCGGCCAGCCGTGAAAGTGCCGCCGACACCGTCACCGGGCTTGCGCGGTACCGGTGCGACAGGTCGCGCACGGACGGCAGGCGGCTTCCGGGCGCCAGCTCGAGCGTGCGCCGGCGCAGGTCCTCGAGCACTCGCTCGTGCGCAGCGATTGCCATTTGCGTTATCCTACATCGTGCACGGCGAGAGTAACGTTACTGACACCGGTTCTCGGTCGTTACTGAACTCCGAGCGCAGCGCCGGGCTGTTGTTGGCCGCTCTGGGCGTGCTCGTGTTCTCGCTCACGTTACCCGCCACCAAGCTCGCCCTGCGTGCCTACGATCCGTCGTTCATCGCCTTCGGGCGCGCTGCGCTGGCCGCCGCGCTCGGTGGTGTGACGCTGCTCGGGCTGCGCGCGCGACGGCCGGCGCGCGCCCAGCTGCCGCGGCTGTTGATCGTCGGCGGCGGCGTCGTGATCGGGTTCCCGGCTCTGTCCTCGGTGGCACTCGAGAGCACGAGCGCCTCCCACGGTGCGGTCGTGATCGCGATCCTCCCCGCGGCGACCGCCGTCGCCGGGACGGTCCGGTCGCGAGAATCCCCGAGCCGCGGGTTCTGGCTGGCGGCCGGCGCCGGCGCCGGGCTCGTCACCGTCTACGCGCTCGCGCACGCCGGCGGCGGCGTGCGGATCGGCGACCTGTACCTGCTCGGCGCAGTGGCGCTGTGCGCGATCGGCTACACCGAGGGGGGGATGCTCGCGCGCTCGCTCGGCGCGCCGCAGACGATCTGCTGGGCATTGCTGCTGTGCCTCCCGATCACGCTCCCGGTCGCGCTGCTGAACCTTCCCCCCCACGCGGCCGGTGCCGAGGAGATCGGCGGCTTCCTGTACGCCGGCATCGGCTCGATGCTGCTCGGGTTCTTTGCCTGGTACGGCGGTCTGGCTCGGGCCGGGGTCGCCCGCGCCAGCCAGCTCCAGCTCGCGCAAACCCCCCTGACCCTGATCTGGAGTTCGCTGATCCTCGGCGAGGCGGTGGGGTGGAGCAGCGCCGTCGTCGCCATCGCGGTGCTGGGTTGCATTGCCGCGACGCAGCGGGCGCGACACCCAACGCACGACTCGCCCAGCACACGCTCGCCTAACACCCGGCTCGTCTGAGCGCGCCGGGATAATCTCGGCATGTCGTCGGAGCCGTCCTGACCGGGCTCGTCTCGCGTCGTTGGTCGACGCGGGGACCCGGCATATTGGGACTCAACCGGCTGATGCCGAACGAGGGACGGCTGCTGGAGCGCATCGACTACTTCGGGTCGGTCGTATTTGTGCCGATATTCCTCGTCTGAGTGGGATTGCTTCTGAACCCGACCGTGATCATCCAGGGCGAGACGCTCGAGCTCGCGGGTGGGTGCATCGCCGCGTCCGATCCCCCGGCCGCTGCCGCGCTCGTGTTCGTGGTCGGGTCGTGAGCAGCGGAGCCGAAACCGACCGGCCGCGGGCCCCTCGCAACCTGGTCGTGGCCCTCGCCGGCACCGCCCTCGCGGCGGCGCTCGCCGTGCTTGTGGTGCTGCTGCTCCTGACCTCGGGCGATCGCCACCCCAGCCCGTCCGTCGCGACGACCGCTCTCAGCCCGCACGTCGGTCCGGCCCCCGCGCTCGGGGTCGGTTCGCCTCAGGCGCAGCTGACGGTCTCCCCGCTGGCCGCTGCCAGGATGATCCCGCGGTCGTTTCTCGGCCTCTCGACCGAGTATTGGACGCTACCGGTCGACGAGCGGCACATCGCGCTGTACAGGCGCTTACTGTCGCTGCTGCACGTGCCCGGCGACGGGCCATTCATATTGCGCATCGGCGGTGATTCCTCCGATCACACGTTCTACGACCCGAGGATTCTCAAGCTGCCGCGCTGGGTGTTCGACCTGACGCCCGAGTTCGTCGCGCGCACCGCGCGCGTCGTGCGCGAGATGAAGTTGCACGTGATCCTCGATCTCAACCTGATCACCGCGACGCCGGCGCTGGCCGCTGCCTGGGCGCAGGAGGCCGAGGCGGTGATGCCCAAGGGGAGCATCATCGGATTCGAGGTCGGCAACGAGCCCGATCTCTACAACCAATCGTTCTGGCTGCTCGCCACCGAACGGGACCGGTTCGATGCGAGGGTGCTGCCGAAGGACATCACGGCGTCCGACTATGCCCAGGACTTCAACGCCTACTCGAGGGTGCTCGCCCACACCGTGCCGGGCGTACCACTGTACGCGCCCGCGTTGGCATATCCGAACTTCGACTACCCGTGGATCGCGACGCTCTTGTCCGGGACGCACCCCGGACTGAGGACGATCAGCGTCCACCGATATCCGTACTCGGCGTGCGCATTCCCGAGGTCTTCTCAGTACCCGACGATCGATCGGCTCCTGAGCGAGAATGCCACCGTCGGCATGGCGCAATCGGTGATGCCCGCGGTCGAGCTCGCGCACCGAGCCGGACTGCCGCTTCGCCTGACCGAGATCAACTCGGTCACCTGCGGCGGGCTCCCGCTGGTCAGTAACTCGTTCGCCACCGCCCTGTGGGCGCCGGATGCGATCTTTGAGCTGATGCGAATCGGCGTCGTCGGCGCCAACCTGCACGCGCGCCAGCACGCGATCAACGACCCGTTCACTTTCGACCCCAACGGAATGCGGGCGCGGCCGTTGCTGTACGGCCTGATCCTGTTCGCGCGCACGCTCGGGCCGGACGCGCGACTCCTCACCGCGCCCCTGACGAGCGCGCGCCCCCTGCACATGAAGGCGTGGGTCGTGAGGGTCGGCAAGGACACGCTGCACGTTCTGCTGCTCGACAAGGGGCCGAGGGCGGTGCGGGTGTCGCTGAATCTGCCGGCTGGCGATCCGGCCACCGTCGTGCGACTGCTGGCACCGTCGCCGAAGGCCCTGTCCGGTGTGACGCTCGGAGGTCAGCAACTGGACCAGAATGGGAACTGGACCGGCAAACCGAAGCGGCAGATCGTGATGCCGACGGCGCACCGATACACGGTCATCCTCCCGCGCTACAGTGCGGCCCTGCTGAGCGTCAAGGTCACGCCCGCCTCACGGATCGGCCAGCCGTAGCGCGGCGATCGCCGCGAGTGAGCACGCGGGCATTGCCACCGCCATCGGAATCGCGCTCCCGGGGCCCGCGATCCCGACCAGCGGAGCGACGGCTGAACCGAGCGCGAATTGCGTGAAGCCGAGCAGGCCGGACGCGCTGCCTGCTCGCTGCGGATGATCGTTCATCGCCAGCGCCGTGGCCATCGGCAGGATCGCGCCGATGCTCCCGGCAGCTACGAACAGGCACACGAGCAACGGCAGCAGGCCGAGACCGAGCGCGCTGACGACCAGCACTCCGCTCGCGGCAGTCGCCTGGACCGTTAGCGCGACCCGCATCACCTTCGTCGGACCATCGATCCCGAGCCGGGCGGCGCTGATCTGGCGCGCGAGCAGGATCGCGCACCCATTCGCGGCGAACACGAGACTGAACGCCTGGGCCGAGAGACCGTGGATCCGCTCCAACACGAACGGCGAGCCGGCGATATAGGCCATCAGTGTTCCGAACGCCAGCGATCCGGCGAGCACATGACCGACGTAGCGGCGGTCGCGCAACAGCAACCGGATCGCGCCGCGGGCGGCGGAGCCACCCGCGTGTCGGTGCTCGGGCGCGAGGGACTCGTCAACCAGGATCGCCGCGGCGACGAGCAGTGTCGCGCCGATGATCGCAAGTGCCACGAAGATCCCGCGCCAGTCCGTGATCCGAAGCAGCAGGCCGCCCGCGACAGGCGCGACGATCGGGCCGAGGCCGCCGACGAGCATCAGCGTCGAGTAGGCCCGAGCGGCCACAACCCCCTCCGACCGGTCGCGCACCACCGCGCGCGCGATTGCGATCCCGCACGCGCCCGCAAGGCCCTGAACGAAGCGGGCCGGCAGCAGCACCCCGATCGTCGGGGAGAGCGCACACACGGCCGAGGCCACCACGTACAGCGCGAGTCCGATCAGCAGCGGCGGCCGGCGGCCGCGGGCGTCGCTGATCGGTCCCACGATCAGCTGTCCCGCTGCCAGCCCGATCAACGAGCACGAGAGCGTCAGCTGGGCGAGTGAGGGCGTGGCGCCGAGGTCGCGCGCCATCGCGGGCAGCCCCGGCAGGTACATGTCCGTCGAGAGCGGGCCGAACGCCGACAGCGCGCCGAGCACCACCAGCATTCCCGCCGAGAGCCCGGCAAGCGACTGTCGCTCAGCGACCTGGTGCTGGGGTTCCAGGGCGCGCTCGACTTCGCGGTCTGAGCCCGGTTTGGCTCTGAGGCTCACGGCCTCTGCAGGTGCAGCGGCCGAGCGCGGAAGCTGGCGATCCAGGCCAGCAGGATCACCGCGACACCGATCGCGAACACGATCCACGGGAGGGTCGCGGTTGCGCGGGACCCGGCCGGTGCGGCGATGCTTGGTGCGGGGAGCGGATGGCCGGCTGCTGCTGCCAGCCGCTCGATCGCCGTGAGCGTGGCGGACCCAAGTCCGTCGCGGGGAGCGCCGAGGCCGGCCAGGGCGGCGCGCTCCCTTCCGGTTGGGCCTTGGACGCTGTATAGCCCGTAGGCGGTCGAGGCGATCATCGCCACCCGGAGCCGGTAGCCAGTGCGCGTCGCCGCGGCGAGCAGCATCGCGAGCTGCACCTGCTGGCCGGCGGGAACCCCGGCATCCTGGGGCAGGAACAGCGTCTGCGTCGCGAGCACGTCGCTCGCGGGATCACCGTCCGCACGCGCCAGTTCGGCGAGTGAGCCCGACGCCAGCGCCACGAGCGTGACCGAGATCGCCACGAGCGATCGCATGCGCGGGCGGGAATGATGCTGTCCAGTGTCCGTAGAGTCCGCCAAGTGACTCGTGCGGAGTCTATGAAGCGTCCGCGCCTGGGTGCGCTCACGCTCCTGCTGGTCGGAGCGCTGGCAGTGAGCGGCGCGTTGCCCTGCGCGGCGCAGGCGCACGGGCCGGTCGCGCCAATCGCCTCGAAGTACCTCGCCAGGGTGACCGGTGTGCCCACGGGGCTGGAGGCGAAGGTCATCGACGGAGACCAGCGCATGTGGCTCAGCGTTACCGCGCACGAGACTGTGGTCGTGTTGGACTACAGCGGCGCTCCCTACCTGCGCTTCTCCGGCTCCGGGGTGGCCGTCAACGAGAACTCGTCGATGTACTACCTCAACCATTCGCCGGTCGAGGTTCCCCCTGCCAACCTCGGCGCGGGCACGCCCCCGCACTGGTCGAGTGTCAGCGGCGGCCACGACTACGGCTGGCACGACGGCCGGCTCCACGCGCTGGCGACGGTCGCGCTGGCGCCGGGAGCGACATACGTCGGGCGGTGGACGATCCCGATGCGCGTCGACGGGACCGTGACCGCGATCACCGGCGGCCTGTGGCACGCAGCCGATCCCTCGATCGTGTGGTTCTGGCCGATTGTCGTATTGCTGGCGTGCACGCTCGCGGCATGGCGGGTCCGCAGCCCTGAACTGGGTGGGCGCGTCGCGCGCGGGCTGGCGCTCGCGGCGCTGATCGCGATCGCGATCGCAGGCGCAGGTCACGAGCTCCACGGCCGCCCGACGGTGTCGGTCTTCCAACTGATCACATTCGCGGCGATCGTCGCGTTCGTCGCCTGGGGGCTGCGCCGGGTGCTGCTGCAGCAGCCGGGCTACTTCTCCTACTTCGCGATCTCGTTCGTCGCGATCTGGGAGGGCGTCCAGCTGATCCCGACGCTCCTCGATGGCTACGTGCTCGCGGCGGTGCCCCCGTTCCTCGCCAGAGTCGCCGCGGTCACCTGTCTCGGGTGCGGTGCGAGCCTGCTCCTGGTCGCCTTCCGGCTGGCCGATCAGCCCGAGCCGGACGGCTCGGCGGCGACGAGCGATGAGTTCGATGACACCGGCGCCTGGGAGTCATACGCCTGAGGCGGCGCCTGGCGATCCCGCTGGTCGCGGTCACGCTGCTGGCCGGCTGCGGCTCTGGCTCCGGGTCGCGCTCTGAGTCCGGGCCGCGCTCTGAGTCCGGGTCTCCCGGGGAGGTCTCGGGGACCTCGGGGATCCCGCACGCGCTCGTTCTCCAGGCGCGCCCGATCGGTCGGGGCGCCGAGTTCCATCCGCCGGCAAGCGGTCCTATCGTCGGCCCCTGTAGAGGTCGGCTGGGGGCGCGCAACGGAGTCCACGTCGAGGTGTTCGCCGCCAACCGCGTCGTGCTCGTGGCGGCCGGGATCGGCACGCGAGCACCCCGGAGCTTCTCAGCCGGCCGGATCTCTGGCGCCGGCTGCTACGGCGACCTCGTGACGGTCGAGCCAACCGGGGTCGTGCTCGTGCGGCCGGGCGCCAGCCGGTCGCTGTCGGATCTGTTCCGCGCCTGGGGCCAACCGCTGTCGCGCCATCGACTGGCGGCGTTCTTGGCGCCCGCCGGTACCGAGGTCTCGGTGTTTGTCAACGGGCGACGGTGGCGGGCCGCGCCGGGTGGCGTGCCGCTGGTGAGGCACTGGGAGATCGTGCTCGAGGTCGGCCCGTACGTGCCGCCGCATTCGTCGTACACATTCCCGCCGGGGGTGTGAGGGAAGGGTGGCTTGCGGCGGAAGTCCGGGGCGCGCCGGCTGCCGAGGGCCGGAGCGCGCCGAAATCCGCTGCGGGGGCGTGCTTTCAGGCCCAAAGTCCACGCCCGCGGGCGACCTTGGTCACCTATGCATGCCCCACATGCTTATGTAGCCAAGGACCAGCAGGCGCGCGCGGTTTATCCCTATATGCAGCCGAAATTGTCAGATTAATGACACCCTCCGGGCCGGCCACACCGTCACCAGCGCCGTTCCCCGAGCGGACCGCACCGCTAGCGCTCTGCGCGGCACCGCCCCAGGCCAACCCGGCACCGCCCCCCAGCCGCGCAGCCCGCGCCCCGGCCGCGCAGCCCGCGCCCCGGCCGCGCAGCCCACGACCTGAGCAGGCGCCGCCACTAGACAGCCGCGAGCGCGGGGGCCGCCGGCTCGCGCACCCGCCGCCGGATCACGGCCCGACCGCCTTCACCCGCGGCCCACACGATGCCGCGGAATGCCCATGGCTCTCCGGGCGCGTCCGTCGGCAGCAGCTCAGCGCGCTCGAGCAGGACACGCAGGACCACGTCCATCTCCATGTGCGCGAACGTCGCCCCGATGCAGCGACGGATGCCGCCTCCGAATGGAAGCCAGGTGTATGTGTCCGGCACCGTGTCGAGGAAGCGATCCGGGTCGAAGCGCTCGGGGTGGGGGAACAGGGTCGGGTCGTAGTGGGTCAGGCAACCCGCAACGAGCACACGCGTGCCGACCGGGAGGCGGAACCCGCCGAGCTCGAACGGCTTGCGCGCGATCCGGCCCGCAAACGCGATCACCGGTCGCGTCCGCTGGACCTCGCGGATCGTCGCCTCGCGCAGCGCCTTGCCGCCCTGCTGCGCTTCGTCGAGCAGGCGCTCCAGAACCTCGGGGTGGCGACGCAGCCGCTCCACCGCCCAGCTGAGGGTGTGGGCGGTCGTCTCGTGGCCGGCTACGAGCATCGTTACGAGTTCGTCGCGGATCTCGGGATTGGTCATCGGGCTGCCGTCCTCGTGGCGGGCTTGGACCATCAGCGCCAGCACGTCCGACCGGTCCTCGAGGTACGGGTCAGCCTTGGCCACCGCGATCAGCTCGTCGAGGACCTCATCGATCTGCGCGCGGAGGCTGAGGAACTTCGCCCATGGTGACGACTGGCCGAGGTTGTGTCGTAGCCACGGTGTGAGCGATAGCCGCGTGCCGAGCGCGGTCCATGGTGGCAGCAGCTCCTCGAGGGCTCGCAGCTGCCCGCCCTCGGCGCCGAACACGGCGCGCAGGATCGCCCGTAGGGTGATGCGCTGCATCGCCGGGGCGGTGTCGAACTCGACACCCACGGGCCAGCCGTCGATCTCGTCTGCGGCGACCTCGGCGATCATCCCCTCGTACGCCTTCATCCGTTGGCCCTTGAACGGCGGCAGCAGCAGCTTGCGCTGCTCCATGTGCTGCTGCTCGTCGATGCCGAGCAGCGAGTTCGGGCCGAGCAGGTCTCGCAGTGGGCTTCCGGTGCCGGCGTGAAGCACCGTCGGGTCGGCCCGGAACACCTGCTTGATCAACGCCGGGTCCGAGACGATCACCGTGTTTCCGAAGCCGACCACGCGGGTGGTGAACATCGGCCCGTACCGGCGTCGCGCGCGCTCGAGGAACGGACGCTGGCGGGTTCGCATCGCGAGCGTCTGTAGCGCCACTGGCAGGTTGGGCCCGGGCGGGAGCCCGTCGACGGTGCCGGCCCGGAGCCCGTCGGCGGTGGCGGCCCGGAGCCCGTCGACGGCGGCGGGCGAGAACTCCATCGCGTCGTCGTCGATTCGACCTCGCCTGAGCAGGCGCACGTCCCTGACGTAGTTCTGATGCAGCCGCCACGGCGGCGTCGCTCCCTGTCGCGGCAGGGCGTCGATCGAGCGCAGCACGTAGCCCGATTTCAGGTCGATGATCGGCTCCGTGGGCAGCGACGGATCCGGCGCCCGCGGGGTGCAGACGGCCGCGCCGACGGCGTCCATGTGTTGCAGCATTCGGCACACGTACTCCGCCACGAGATCGGCCTTGAGCGTCCACGAGGCGTTCGTGTAACCGAGCGTGAGCGCCATGTTCGGGACGCCGCACAGCATCATTCCCTTGTAGGCGACGGTGCTGCCAAGATCGACCGGGGATCCGTCGACGGTGAGCGACAGGCCACCGATGACGAGGAGGTTGAGGCCCGTCGCGGTGACGATCACATCAGCCGGGAGCTCCTCGCCGGTGCTCAGCTTGACGCCGGCGGCGGTGAATGTGTCGATCTTGCCGGTCGCGATCGAGGCGCCGCCGCGGCGCAGCGCCCTGAACAGGTCTCCGTCGGGGACCAGGCAGAGCCGCTGGTCCCAGGGGCTGTAGGTCGGGTTGAGGTGGGTGTCGACGTCGTAGCCGGGCGGCAGTTGCTTCTTGGCGAGCGTGCGGATCAGCTTGCTCATCATGCTCGGCGCGTGACGGCAGAGCTGGAAGTTGAGCATTGTCAGCAGCACGTTCTTCCAGCGCACGATCGAGTACGCGCGCTCCGAGGAGAGGCTGCGGCGCAGGCGCTCGGCGATCGGATCGCGCGCGGGGATCGTGAGGATGTAGGTCGGAGAACGCTGGAGCATCGTCACGTGCTCGGCGTGCTCGGCCAGCGCCGGAACCAGGGTCACGGCGGTAGCGCCGCTCCCGATCACCACGACTCGCTTGCCGGAGCAGTTGAGCTCCTCGGGCCAATGCTGAGGGTGCACGATCTGCCCACCGAATCGGCCGCTGCCCTCGAACTGCGGCATGTAGCCCTCGTCGTAACGGTAGTAGCCGGTGCAGGCGTAGAGGAAGCCGCACGTCAGCCGGACCGTCTCGCCAGACTCTCCCCGCTGCGCCTCGACCGTCCACCTCGCCTCGGCGCTCGACCACTCGGCGCGCACCGCGCGGTGCCCGAAGCGGATCTGCTCGTCGATCCCGTAGTCGCGAGCGGTATCGCGGATGTACTCGAGGATCGAGGGGCCGTCGGCGATCGCCTCGGCCTTCTCCCACGGCCGGAACGAGTAGCCGAGCGTGAACATGTCCGAGTCCGACCGAATGCCGGGATAGCGGAACAGGTCCCACGTCCCTCCGATCGCGTCGCGCGTCTCGAGGATCGCGACCGTCTTATCCGGGCAGCGCGTCCGGAGGTGGCACGCGGCGCCGATTCCGGACAGTCCGGCGCCGAGGATCAGCACATCTACGTGGTCAGTGTCCATCGCGGCTGTGGAACCTTATCAACATCGTGTCGAGAGCGTGGACGTGCCGTTGACGCGGTGCGGTGCGCCGCTGTATGCTCGCAACCGATGAGCAGCGTCTCTGCCGAGGGTCTGCGGTCAAATCGTGGCCGGCGCACACCGCGGATGAGCGGTGACGAGCGCGAACGGGCGATTTTGCAGACCGCCGAACGGCTGCTGGAGGAACGCCCGCTGAGCGAGATTTCGGTCGACGATCTGGCCCGGGGCGCGGGAATCTCGCGGCCGACGTTCTACTTCTACTTCTCCTCCAAGGATGACGTCGTGCTGACGCTGATCGACCGGATGGTCAGCGAAGCGGCCGCGGCCCGCGATCAAGCGCTGCGGCGCGCCGGCAAGGACGCGCTCACGGGCTGGCGGGAGAGCATCGAGATCTTCTACGAGATCTTCGGCGCGCACCGAGCGGTGATCCGCGCCGCCGCCGACCTCGGCGCGACGAACGCCGAGGCCCGGGCCCTGTGGTCCCAGATCATGGACGGCTGGGCCACCCACATCACCGAGAGGATCGAAGCCGAGCGCGAGCGCGGCGCCGCGCCCCCGGGGATGGATGCCCGCGACCTCGCCACGGCACTGCTGCAGATGAACGAGCGCGTGTTCCGCGCGATCTTCGTCGAGGAGTCGCCGGCTGTGGGGGAGGGCAACGTGATCGAGATCCTCGACCACATCTGGCTGCGGGCAATCTATGGGGCGCCTACCAGGGGCTGAGCGTGTGGGGTTGGGCTTGACGGCGCTCGCGTCCATTACGACCGCCCTTGGTGGCTAACGGACCGCCTTGGGGGAGGCACCACCCTCCGACACCTCAGCCGAGTAACTGAGCCACCCAGCCCGCGATCGCCTCGCCCGTCTGCGCCGGCATCTCGACCGGCGGCGAGTGGCCACACTGGAGCTCGATCCGTTGCACGGACGCCGCGCCGACCGCGGCCCGCTCGACCGCGTCGAGTTGGGCCATCGTCCCGTAGGCGTCCTGCTCGCCCTGGATCAGGAGCAGCGGGCAGGTGATGCGCGAGACCTCAGCGAGCAGATTCCAGGCGGCGAACTCGGGATTGAGCCAGACGTCGTTCCAGCCGTGGAAGGCGGCATCCGGATCGCGGTGGTGGCGGCCCATGCGCTCCCGCAGGGCACCCGCGAGGTAGGCCTCGCGGGTGAGCCGGATCTCGGCCAGGGCGAGCTCCTCGACGAACACGTGCGGGGCGATCGCGACGACCCCACGAACGGTGCGCGAGTGCCCGGCGTGGATCAGCGCGATCGAGCCGCCGTCGCTGTGGCCGACGAGCACCGGAGCGTCGATCCCCAGTTCATCGAGCACCTCGGGCAGCACGACCAGCGCCTCCTCATGCATGAATGTCGGCGTCCGCGGCGCCGGCGGCGGGTCGGACTGGCCGTGGCCGTAGCGTGAGAACGCCACCGTCCGAAGGCCGGTGGCCGCCGCCAGCAGTTCCGGAAACCCGCGCCACAGGCCGACCGATCCGAGCCCTTCGTGCAGCAGCACGAGCACGGCACCGGCGCGCTCTGGACGGAGGTCGAGCAACTCGACCGCACCGCCACGCAACGCCAAGCGCACCGTCACCGCCCCCACCGGGTCACCCGCTACGCAGCCTCGGCGGCGCGACCGGCTTCGAGATCCACGAAGAACGCTCGTGCCGGCTCCGCCAAGGCGTCGTGTTGGCGGACGAACAACTCGTGCGCCCGCCGACGTGGCCAGCTTGCAGCCAGCAGCTCGGCCGGCAGGTCCGGATCGAGGAACGGGAACTTGCGCCACGCGTGCACGAGCAGCGTCTGCATCCGGAAGCACGCCTCCGGCGACGCCGGTGCGGCGCGCCGGAACTCGTCGACGAACGCCCTGTAGTGCTCGCGGACACCGGCCAGATCCCAGCCGGCAGCGGCGACCTCGGTCGGGCTGCCGAGGCTCCCGAGCGTCGCGATGAACGAGGTCGTCTCGGCCGCGGGCTCGTCCTCAACGACGGCCGCGAGTTCGGCCTCGCGCTCAACGTGGGGTGTGAGCCAGACGCCGCCGCCGAGCGAGCCGAGCCCCGCCCACGCGAGACGAGTGCGCACCTGGTGGCGAACCTCGCGTCGCTGTTCCGGGACGCGGACGATCAGCACGAGCCAGCGCCCGTCCCACGCCCACCGCTCGCCGAACGAGTAGATCCGTTCGGCGCCCGTCCGCAGCAGTTCCGCCGCGCGGTCACTCAGATCGACGCGCGTGCGCCGTCCGTGGCGCTCGCTCGTCAGCCACCCGTCGCGGGTGCTACGCGACAGTGCCTGTCGCGCGGCCTGTTGTGAATACCCGAGCGAGACGAGCGCTCGGACCAGCGTCTCGTGCCAGACCGCATCCCCCCGGGGCAGGACGAACTCGCCGAGCACTGTCAACAACAGCGAGCGGGCAGCCGGGACGCCAACCGACCGCCGTCGCAGCTGATCGTCCATCGGCTCGATGCTCAAGCCGGGCCACGATCCGGCATCGGTTCAACGCGATCCCCGGCGTCCGCGGCGAAGTCGTCGCGGACGGCCTCGAAGTACGTGTCGCAACTCCGGCAGCGACATTGGCTGGTGATCATCTGCCCACCCCACGCGCAGACAAGCTCGACCTCCCGAGAGCCGCAGAACGGGCACCTCATCGGCGGTGCTCCGGGTCCCAGGCCGAGTAGTCAACCGGGTCGTCCAAGTCGATCCGAACCCCCTCGGCACCCATCACCGCTGTGAGCCAGTCCCCGACCCGACGGCGAATCGCGGCCGGGCCTTCGCTGAGCATCCCCTGCTGTACCGCCTGCCGGTAACCGGCTTGGTCGTCCGGTCCCGGCCAGCGCGCTGCCTGTTCCCACATGCCATCGATTCGGCGCAGCAGGAGCTCCAGGTCGCTGCCGCCCGCCCGGCAGATCCGCTTCGCCCACGCCTCGGCGTGGACCCGGTGGGCGCCCTCCTCCTGGAGGATCTTGCGCGCCCGGCTCGCGAGCGGCTCGATCGAGCTGTCGCGGGCGCTCGCCACGAACGTGGTCAGGATCCCGTCGACGACCAGGTTGGCGGCGATCAACGAGGCCCAGTCGGGCAGCTCGCGCTCGAGCACGTGCAGCGGGTGCCCAGCGTCGAGCGTGTCATCGTCGCGCGCCGCCCCGAACTTCGCGAGCACCGGGTAGGTGGCTCGGGCATGCCCGAGCTCGTCCTGTGCCATCGCCGCCGCGGCCACAGCGGACTCGATCGTGGGGGCGCTGACCGCCCATTCCGCGTAGCGGCGGCCGAGCGCGCCCTTGTTGTCGGCCAGCGAGCCGATCAGCGAGACGATCGTGATCGTCGCGGCATCGAGCGCGGGCGGAGCGCTGCTCATGCCCTGATCGCCTCACGAATCGCACTGCGGGGCACGAGGATCATCTGGATCCAGGGCTGCTCGTCGTAGATCGCCCGCGCTGACACCAGCGCGAGGTCCTGGTCCGATTCGGTCACGGTGCCGACGTGGTGCAGCGGCTGCTCATACTCCTTGCGCGCGAACACCTCCCAGACGGTGTCTCCCGCGCGCGTCATACGGCGATCCCGAGCCGGCGCATCTGCTCCCGTGCTTCGGCGCGGATTCGGTCCTTCGTCCACACCGGATCCCACACGACCTCGATCTCGACCGTCTCGACATCCGGATCGCCCAGCAGCGCCGCGCGGATGTCGTCCTCGATGAACTCCATCGCCGGGCAGCCCATCGCCGTGAACGTGAGCTTCAGCTCGGCGAGACGGAGCTCGGGGTGATACGCGAGCGCGACGATCAGGCCCATGCCGACGACCGATACGGGGATCTCGGGATCCTCGACTCGGCGCAGCGCGTCCCACAGCCGCGCCTGCACTCGCTCCGCATCGGTCAGCGGCTCGAGGCTCATCGGGCGCTGCGCAGCGAGGTCGTCTGATAGCCGCGTTGGAGGGTCCGGACGTAGTCGCGGTTCATCGGCCCGCGTGCCCGCCAGCGCGCTTGGACCTCGTCCCACCCGATCGGCCCCTGCTCGAGCAGCCACTGCCGCGGGTGCTCGTCGAACCGCGCGGGAAACGGGCAGTCGATCAGATAGCGGTCCATACCCTCGTCGAGGTGCGCCGGGACCCGGATTCCGATCTCGTCCATGAACGGCACGACCTCGGCCATCCATAGCTGGCGGAGCTCGTCGTTGGTCCTGCCCTTGAAGCCGTAGTCGAGCTGCTCGGAGTGCTGCTTGAGCTCGTCGGGGAGACCGAACCACTCAAGCGTGAGGATGAACATCCAGTCGAGTGCACTCTGCACCTCGGCCTTGCCGTCGGGTGACTTGCACAGCTTGCGCAGCCAGGTGCGACCGTGGCGCAGGTGAAACGTCTCCTCCTTGTCGACCTTGGCCAGCGCGCGCTTCCACGGCCCGAAGGTGCTGGTCCGGTAGACGTCGGAAAGCAGCACGAAACCGGCTTGGTCGTAGAGCGCGTTGGCGCACACCAGCTCGACCCACGAGTTGAGCGGGACGTCGAACGCATAGGGGTACTTGAACTGCGCGGCGGGCCGTTCGTAGATCAGCCAGTCCATGTCCACACCGAGATCGCCGAGCAGGCGGTAGCCGATGTGCGCATGGGCGAGCTCGTCCTGGATGATCGACATCGCCGAGCCGAAGTTGTTGAGCGCCGGCGCGTGCGCCGCGGCGCGCAGATACGACGGTGCGCTGACGAGCTCGGTGTCGGCCGAGACGGTCAGGATCCGGCGCATCCCCTCGAGGTACTTCGGCGACATGTGCCTGAGCCCCTCGACCAGCTTTCCCGCGGCGAGATGCGCCTGGACCTGCTCCTCAGTCCACGGCGCGAGCTGTTCGATTGGCGTGGTGGTATGTGACACTTGACTTACGTTCGCCAGCGTATAGTCTCCCCCGAATGAGGTCAAGCGAGCACCTGCAAGTGCTCAATCCGGCCACAGAGGAGGTAATCGGCACCGTCGCAGGCGGCTCGATCGAGGACGTCGAGCTGGCGGTCGCGGAAGCGAAGCGGGCGTTCCCGGCCTGGTCGCGGACCGATGCCGAGCACCGCGCGGCGATTCTCACCCGGGCCGCCGACCTGATCGAGCAGCACGCCGGCGAACTGGCCGCGACGCTGACCTCGGAGCAGGGCAAGCCGCTGGCCGAAGCGCGCGGCGAAGTGACCCATCTCGCGCACGGCGTGCGCTTCTACGCCGAGGCCGCGACCAAGGTGCGGGGCGCCTACCAGGAGCTGCCCGCGACGCTCGGCCCCGCCTACGGGCTCGTGATCCGCCGCCCGATCGGCGTCTGCGCGGCGATCATGCCCTACAACTTCCCGCTGACGCTGCTCGGGACCAAGGTCGGGCCGGCGCTGGCCTCGGGCAACGCCGTGGTCGCAAAGCCCGCGGCTACGACGCCGCTGGCGACACTCGAGGTCGCGCGCCTGTTCAGCGAGGCCGGGCTCCCCGACGGCGTCCTGAACGTCGTCACCGGGCGGGGCGCGGAGATCGGCGACGCCCTGATTTCCAATCCCGACGTCCGCCGCGTCGCGTTCACCGGCTCGACCGCGGTCGGTCGCCACGTGATGTCCGTCGCGGGCCCGGATCTGAAGCGGGTGACCCTGGAGCTGGGCGGCTCCGATCCGGTGATCGTATGCGCGGACGCGGATCTCGACGCCGCCGTGAAGGCGGTGATCATCGGTCGCTACTGGAATGCCGGGCAGGCCTGCCTCGGCTGCAAGCGCGTGTTCGTGCACGACTCGGTCTTCGACAGCTTCACCTCGCAGCTGGTCGACCGGGTCGGCCGCTACGAACCGGGTGACGGCACGGTCAAGGCGGAGAAGCCGCGCCTGCGGATGGGTCCGATCCACACCCGCGCGGGGCGCGATCAGCTGCTCGAGCAGATCGACGACGGCGTCGTCACCGGCGGCGAGCTGCTGATCGGCGGTGGCACGGGCGGCCACCAGCACGGGTTCTTCCTCGAGCCGGCAGTCGTGGCCCAACCCGGCGAGGATTCGCGGCTGCTGCGCGAGGAGGTCTTCGGCCCAGTGCTGCCGGTGATGCGCTTCACCGAGTTCGACGACGCGCTCCGCCGCGCGAACGACACTCCGTACGGACTCGGGTCATCGATCTGGACGCACGACGCACGTCTGATCCATCGCGCCGCGCAGGAGATCGACGCGGGCATGACCTGGGTCAACCAGATCCATTACGGATACGACGAGCTGCCGTTCGGCGGCGTGAAGGCGTCGGGCATCGGCAAGGAGCACGGGATCGAGGCGCTCGACTCGTATGTGGAGATCAAATCGGTGGTGGTCGGAGGGCTCGAGTGACGGCAGTCTCCTCCGGGGTCGGGACGCATCCCGGGTCGTTCATCGGCGGGACGGAGCATTCCAATCAGGGCGGGGCGCTGCCGGTCTGCAATCCCGCCGACGGCGCGGTATTCGCGTCGGTGGCGGGCGCCTGCGACGAGGATGTCGATGCGGCCGTCGGGGCGGCGCGCCTTGCGCTCGGTCCGTGGTCGGCGCTCCCGGTCTCAAAACGGGGTGAACAGCTCGGCCGGGCTGCGCGCCAGGTCGAGCATCACCTCGGCGAGCTGATCCCGATGCTGACCCGCGAGCAGGGCAAGACCCTGCGCGATTCCCGCATCGAGCTGACCAAAGCCCTCGACACGCTGCTCCACTACGCGGGGCTCTCGAAATCGCTCCGCGGCGTCCATACCCCTGGCCTCGATCCAGGAATCGACGGGTTCGTTCTCCGTCGCCCGCTCGGCGTCGTCGGCGCGATCGTCCCGTGGAACTTCCCCACCACGCTGCTGTGCAACAAGCTCGGACCCGCGCTCATCGCCGGTAACACGGTCGTCGCCAAGCCGGCCGGAACGACCCCGCTGACGACGCTGCGGTTCGCCGAGCTGCTGTCGGAGGGTGGATTACCCGACGGCGTCTTCAACGTCATCACCGGAACTGGCGCCGGCACGGGCGAGGCGCTGGTCTCGCACCCGCTCGTACGCAAGATCGCGTTCACGGGATCGACGGCTGTGGGGGAGCGGATCATGGCTCGTTGCGCCAGCGGCGTGAAGCGCGTGACGCTGGAACTCGGCGGCTCGGATCCGATGATCATCTGTGACGACGCCGACCTCGCCGCGGCGGCCAGCGCGGCGAGCATGGGCCGGTTCTACAACTGTGGCCAGGCGTGCCTGGCGATCAAGCGGGTGTACGTGTTCGAGGCCGTCGCCGATCAGGTGGTCGAGTCGATCGTGGCGAAGGCTAACCGGCTCCAGGTCGGCCCCGGCGACGCCGAGGGGACGCAGATGGGGCCGATGCACACCGCCGCCGGGCGGGCCGAGCTCGCCGCCCAGGTGCAGCGCAGCATCGCCGGCGGGGGACAGCTGCTGGCCGGTGGCGGGCCGCCGGCGGACCCGGAGTTGGCGGACGGCTTCTTCTATCAGCCGACCGTCGTCGTCGATCCTCCCCACGACTCGCCGATGGCGACCGAGGAGGTGTTCGGCCCGGCGCTCGCGATCTGGCGGGTGGCGGATCTGGACGAGGCGATCGAGCGGGCCAATGCCTCGCGCTTCGGGCTCGGGTCCTCGGTCTGGACCCGCGATCTGGAGCGCGCCCGGCAGGCGGCCGACCGGATCGAGGCTGGGTACACGTGGATCAACTCCCGCACCAAGGTGTATGACGAGCTGCCGTTCGGCGGCTGGAAGGCAAGCGGCTACGGCAAGGAGCACGGCGAGGAGGCGCTGAACTTCTACACGGAGACGAAGTCGATCGTGGTTGGCCGCGGGTGATGGGATGAGATCGTGAGACCGTCAGAGCGACTCAACGCGAGCACGCTGCTCGACGCGAACCTGGATGCCGGCCGCGCGGAGGAGGTCGCGCTGATCACAGCCGAGGGTGAGGTGACGTACGGCCGGCTGGCGTCATTCGTCGCGGGAGTCGCGGCGTACCTGCGCGAGCTCGGGGTCGAGCGGGAGCAGCGGGTGCTGATGGTGATGGACGACTCGGCGGCGTTCCACGCCACGTTCCTCGCCGCGATGCGGATCGGCGCCGTGCCGGTGCCGGTCAACCCGATGGACCGGCCCGACAACTACCCGTATTACCTGAGCGACAGTTACGCGAAGGTCGTCGTGATCGACGCGGGTCTGCTCGAGGAATGGACTGCCAGGCTCGGCGACGTTCACGTCGCTGTCGCCGGCGGCGAAGCTGGGCCTCACGCGAATTTCGACGCGGCGGCCGCGGCGCGAGCCGGCGAGTTGCCGCCACCGGCCGACACCCATCGCGATGACATGGCGTTCTGGCTCTACAGCTCCGGATCGACCGGGCGGCCGAAGGGCGTCGTGCACACCCACCGCGACATCGGCGTGACAGTCGAAACGTATGCGCGCCACGTATTGCGGATCGGCGCCGACGACGTCTGCTACTCGACGACCAAGTCGTTTCACGCCTACGGGCTGGGCAACTCGCTCTCGTTCCCGCTGTCGGTGGGCGGATCCGCTGTGCTGGTGCGCGGTCGTCCGACCCCGGAGCGGATCTTCCACACGGTCCGCAACGTGCGGCCGACGCTGTTCTTCTCGGTCCCGGCGCTGTACGCGGCGATGCTCAAGGCGACCGGCGCCGAAGCTGCGGACTTCACCAGCGTGCGCGCGTGCGTGTCGGCGGCCGAGGCGCTTCCGGCGGCCGTCCTGGACCGCTGGCTCCAGACGATCGGCGTGCCGATCCTCGACGGCATCGGCTCCACCGAGATGCTGCACATCTACTGCTCGAACACGATCGCCGACGTGGGACCGGGAACCTCGGGCCGCCCGGTTCCGGGCTATCAGCTGCGGCTCGTCGACCCGCTCGGCAGCGATGTCCCCGCCGGCACTCCCGGCGACCTGCTCGTGCGCGGCGACAGCTGTGCGGCCCTCTATTGGCACCAGCGTGAGAAGAGCCGCGAGTGCATGCGCGGCGAGTGGTTCTACAGCGGCGATCGCTACGTCGAGACCGACGAGGGCCGGTTCACCTACCTCGGCCGGGCCGACGACATGATGAAGGTCGGCGGACTATGGGTCTCGCCCGCCGATGTCGAGGCGTGTCTGGTCCAGCATCCCGGAGTCTCCGAAGCGGCGGTCATCGGCGTCACGGTTGACGACCGCTCGCGGATCAAGGCATTCGTGATCCGCAGGGAGTCCGCATCCGACCAGGACGCCCTCGCCCAAGAGCTGCGTGCGTGGTGCAAGGCCAGTCTGCGCCGTTACGAATACCCGCACCTGATCGAGTTTGTGGAGGATTTCCCGCGCACCGCGACCGGCAAGGTCCAGCGCTTCAAGCTGCGCGAGGCCGAGGCCTCGCTGGCTCACGTTCGTTGACTGGCGAGCGGGTGGCAGGGGAGCCCAGGCCTTAGAGCACCACGAACCAGCTGCGCCAGGGGCGATCGCGGACCGTCGCCTTGACCTTCTCCGGGCGAACGACGAAGAAGTCGCCGACGGCTGCCTTGACGCCGAACTCGCCGACCGGGGCAACTGCGTCCATGTAATCGTGACCGCAGAACACCCCGCCTGGGCGGACCTTGTCTATCCAGGTGTTCAAGTCGCTCAGCACTGAGTCGTAGTCGTGACGGGCGTCGAGGTAGACGAAGTCCATCGAGTGATGGGGAATACGCTCCGCGGCTTCGTCGCCGTACATCCGCCAAATCGTGCTGCGCGCGGCGAACGGCGCGAGCCGCTCAACCGTCTCCTGGTAGTACGAATCGTGGCTCTCCTGCGAGACGTTGGCCTCGTCGTGGTAGTCGCCCCCGGCCGCTCGCCATGGGTCGACCGAGATCAGGTGCTTCCCCTCCCAGCGGCTCAGCACTGATTCGGAGAACAGGCCCTGTTGCACACCGATCTCGACTCCGCAGCCGAGCAGACCGCGCCGGTTGAACAGGATCGGGAGCTCGTGCCGGTCGAGCAGCTGCACCATCCGCGTCCGATACAGCTCGCGGCTGGCTCGCTTAACAGCGGCGTAGGTGGACCGGACCGCCGGTATTTCCGCCGCCCAGGCGGACAGCCCGACGTAGGAAACCCTGTGACCGTCACCCGCGGCCCCCGCTCCGCTGTCAGGAGACATCAAAATCACCATAACAGACCGTCCTGTCACGCTT
The DNA here is from genome assembly GCA_963769695.1 of uncultured Solirubrobacterales bacterium. Classification (GTDB taxonomy): domain Bacteria; phylum Actinomycetota; class Thermoleophilia; order Solirubrobacterales; family Solirubrobacteraceae; genus Palsa-465. The sequence continues at coordinate 1,257,674 of CAVYMX010000009.1, forward strand.
TCAGCGCCTCCAACCGCTGTGTCAGGCGCCCGTCCCCGGGGGCGCAGGGGCCGCGAGCGCCTCGCGCGACTCGCCATTCAGCGCAAGTGATTCATGATTTCTGTGCGCACCTGCCGTTTCGGGCTTGCCGCCGTCCCCGGGCGGCAAAGCTTGAGCCGTAAACTGTGTCCTCGAACGACCTGGCTTCGCGTCGTTTGGGCCGCCGGGGCTCGATGCTGGGGCCAAGAGGGAGGTTGTCGATGACGGTCGTGCCGATCAACCAGATCTTGGATCCGGCGTTCGCCGAGCGCTACGGGGTGGCGGCGATCAACATCGTCGACGACCTCACGCTGGAGGCCGTGCTCGCGGCCGCAACCGAGCTCGAGTCGCCGCTGATCATTCAGACGTCGCTGAAGACCGTGAAGTCGATCGGCGCCGGGCCTCTGTACAGCATGTGGCGCGCACGGGCGGACGAGGTCCCGATCCCGGTGTCGCTGCATCTCGACCACTGTCCCGACCGTCAGTGGATCACGACGTGCCTCGAGGCGGGCTGGAACTCGGTCCTGTTTGACGCCTCGGCGCTCGACGTCGCCGAGAACACCCGCCAGACGATCGAGGTCGTCGCGGAGGCCGAGCGTCACGGCGCCCGCGTCGAGGGCGAGATCGAAAGCGTCCACGGCGTCGAGGACGACGTCGGCTCCGACGAGGAGGGTGAAATTCATCCCGTCGACGTCTCTGCGAGGTTCATCGAGGAGACCGGGATCTACTCGTTCGCGCCCGCGATCGGGACGGCGCATGGCCTGTACAAGAGCGCCCCCGAGCTGAAGCCCGAGCGGGTCACCGAGATCGTCGCACGGCACCCGATCCCGATGGTGCTCCACGGCGGCACGGGATTGACGAAGGAGCAGTTCACCGACCTGATCTCCCGCGGTTGCGCCAAGGTGAACATCTCGACCGCGCTCAAGATCGCGTTCGTCGACGCACATCGCGAATACCTCGACGCCAATCCGGCCAAGCACGATCCGCCGGCGATGCTGAGCCACGTGCGCGAGGCGGTCAAGAGCATGGCCGAGTATCACATCGGCATGTTCGGGTCCGCGGGGCGGGCCCGGGCACTATCCGCGTCAGCCGGTTGAGCGCGTGCCGGCGCTGATCTTCGACTGCGACGGCGTACTCGCCGACACGGAGCGCGACGGTCATCGTCCGGCCTTCAACGAGACCTTCGCGGAGGTAGGATTGCCGGTGCGGTGGTCCGAGGAGGAGTACGGCGTCAAGCTCAAGATCGGGGGCGGCAAGGAGCGGATGGCGTCGCTGCTTAGCGACGAGTTCGTGAGGGGCAACGGCCTCCCCGCCGATCCGGAAGGCCAGAAGGATCTGCTCGCCGACTGGCACCGGCGCAAGACGGCCCGCTACAAGGAGATCGTGCGTGCGGGCCGACTCCCGGCGCGCAGCGGCATCGCGCGGATCGTCAACGAGGCCCTGGGCGCCGGTTGGATGCTCGCCGTGGCTTCGACGTCGGCCGAGGAGTCGGTCAGAGCCGTGCTCGAGCATGCCGTCGGCGACGCGAACGCCTCTCGGTTCGACGTGTTCGCGGGCGACGCCGTGCCGGCCAAGAAGCCCGACCCGGCGATCTATACCCTGACGCTGGAACGGCTCGGGATCGGCCCACAGGACTCGATCGTGATCGAGGATTCACGCAACGGTCTGCTGGCCGCGGTCGCGGCCGGGCTTCGCTGCGTCGTGACCGTCAGCCACTACACCGTCGAGGAGGACTTCAGCGAAGCGGTGCTCGTCGTCACCAGCCTCGGCGACCCCGGCGACCCCGCGCGGGTGCTGGCAAATCGCGGCGCCGCGGAGCCCGGGGATCTGGTCACGCTCACGGATCTCGATGCGTGCCGGACCCAACCCCTACTGCACAAGGAGGCTGTATGAGCGACACAGCGCTGAGCCGCGCGGAACTGGTGGTCCGGGCGATCGCCCAGACGGCGGTCGACAACGAGACCTACTTCTGCGAGCTCGATGCCGTCGTCGGCGACGGTGACTTCGGGTACTCGCTGGCGCGTGGCTTCGAGGTCGTCCTCGGGGATTGGGACGCGATGGAGTACAGCGATGTCAGCGGCCTGTTGAAGAAGACCGCGATCGTCCTCAGCAAGCGCATCGGAGGTACCTCGGGCCCGATCTGGGGCACGGCGTTCCTGCGCGCGGGCGGCGCGTTGACCACTACTCCGGAGCCGACCGGAGAGGAGGTCATCGCCGCGATGCGCGCCTCGATCGAGGGAATCAAACAGCGCGGCAACACGGACCTCGGCGACAAGACGCTGCTCGATGCCCTCGTTCCCGCCGTCGATGAGCTTGAGGTGGCGCTCCCCGACGGGCCCGCGGCAGCGCTTGGGCGAGCTGCCGCGAAGGCGCGCGAGAGCGCCGAGGCGACCAAGGGCATGCTCGCGCAGAGGGGCCGGGCTGCATACACCGGCGAGCGCAGCCGCGATTCGGTGGACGCCGGCGCGATCGGCGTCGCGGTGATCTTCGAGGCAGTGAGCAAGGCCTGGCAGGAGTCGAAGCTGGAACTGGCCTGAGCTTCACGGGGTCAGTTGAACGGGGGCTGCGGGAGACGCAGTTGACGCCGGTCCGGGCCGGTCGGCGTGCCAACCAAATTCGAGAGGAGCCGTGGTGAAGAAGTTCGTCAATGACCCCCAGCAGTTCGTGCCGGAGATGCTGAAAGGCATCGAGCTCGCCAACCCCGGCAAGCTCCGCTATGTGCCGGAGTACAACCTGATCATGCGGAGCGACGCGCCCCGCGACGACAAGGTCTCGATCGTGCAGGGGTCCGGATCGGGCCATGAGCCGGCGCACGTGATGGCGGTCGGCAAGGGCATGCTCGACGCCGCCTGTCCGGGCGACGTGTTCGCCGCGCCGCCGTCCGACTACGTGTACGAGACGACCAAGCTGCTGGCCAGCGACAAGGGCGTGCTGCACATCATCAACAACTACACCGGCGATCGCATGGCCTTCGACATGGGCCGCGAGCTCGCCGAAGCCGAGGACATCAAGATCGCGACGATCATCGTCGATGACGACGTGGCCGTGAAGGACTCGACCTACACCGTCGGCCGGCGCGGCGTCGCCGGGAACTTCTTCGTGATCAAGGCCGTCGGAGCCGCCTCGGAACGGGGAGCCTCGCTCGAGGAGATCGTCAAGCTCGGCGAGCGGGTGAACTCGGTCACGCGCACGATGGGCATGGCGCTCACCTCGTGCACTCCGCCCGCCAAGGGCTCGCCGCTGTTCGAGCTCGGCGACGACGAGATGGAGATGGGAGTCGGGATCCACGGCGAGCCGGGCCGCCGGCGTGAGAAGCTCGCCAATGCCAACGCGATCATCGACGAGCTCCTGGAAGCGGTCGTCACGGACCTGCCGTATTCGTCAGGCGACGAGGTCGCGCTGATGATCAACGGACTCGGCGGGACCCCGATCTCGGAGCTCTACATCCTCTACGGCCGCGCCCATCAGCAGCTCGCCGATCGCGGCATCAAGGCCACGCGTAGCTATGTCGGTGAGTACTGCACCTCGCTCGACATGGCCGGCGCCTCGGTGACGCTCGTAAAGCTCGACGACGAGCTCAACGACCTGTTCGATGCTCCCGCCGACGTGGCGATCCGGATCTTCTAGAGCTCGGGCTGTGAGCCGGTGCCGGCGGGGCTGACTCCGCCGGCGCCGGCGTCGGCCCGCCTGGGCGTGGGAGGTCGTCCAAAATCGCCCCAGCGCGCCGAGCCTTGTGAGCGCCGGCTAACGCCGGCAGAAGCCGGTTGCGTTGCTGTTGGCGCACAGCAGGCCGCGCAACGTGATCCCGTCTTCGTCGAGGACGATCAGCCGCGGCTCGCCGCGTCGCTCGAGCAACTCGATCGCGGCGGCCATCGGCATGTCCGGAGGCACGGTCGTCGGCCGGCGCTCGATGTACGTCCGCGCCGACTCGTCCGCGGCCGCCTCGGCGGGCAGTCCGTCGCGCTCGATCGCGCCGATGAACCGATCCCCGTCGGCCAGCAGCACCGTCCGCACCGTCGGCCGCTCAAACGCACGGCGAACATCTTCGACGAGCGCGTCAGCGGGAAGCGTCTTCGGTCGCTTGATCATGACCTCGCCGACGGTCTGCTCGAGCGCGTCGTCGCGCAAGATCGTACGGCTGCTCTGATCGCTCGAGCTCACGTGCGCAATGGTACGGTGATGTCCCGGATGGTGGAGGCGGGGCTCGGTCTGCTCGGGGAACGGCGCTGGTCAGGGTGGGCGGGCCGGATGGTGTTAGCAATCTGACAATTTCGACTGCATAAGGGGACAAATCGCGCGCGCCTGCTGGTCCTTGGCTACATGAGCATGTGGGGCATGCTTATGTAACCAAGGCCGGTCGGGACCGTGGACTTTGGGCCGTTATGCATGCCGCCGAGGCCCACTTGGGCGCCCGCCGACGTCGCCGCGCGATTCGCACCGAGCTCGCCGCTGGTGCGCGCCGTCCCGCCGACGCCCTGCGGGTGTCGTGCTCACAACTGTGACAACGCGCACCTTGCGCGGCAGCGATCGTAGGTTAGGCTCCTGCCCTGACTGCGGTGATCGATCGGGGGAGGGTGCAGCCGTGAGTGATCAATTGAGGCGGATCGCGATTCTGGTCACGGTGGTCGCGGGCGTCGTGGGGGCGGCGGCGCCGGGCGCCGCGCAGGCGACGTCGATCACCGAGTTTGCGCTGAGCAGCACGAGCGATCCGCTCGGGATAGCGCCCGGACCGGACGGCAACGTGTGGGTCACCAACGGTGGCCCCTCCACGCACGAGATCGACCGCATCTCACCCGCGGGGACGATCACCCATTTCCCGATCACGGGCACGCCGCCGACGGTCAGCCTGGCGCCGCCGTTCGACATCACCGAGGGTCCCGACGGCAATCTGTGGTTCACCGCCGACGGCATACCGCCGAACGCAATCGGGAAGATCACGCCGGCCGGGGTCATCACCGAGTACGTGGCGGGCGTCGCCCCCGGACTCGACTCCGGCAGCGCGCCGAGCAACATCACGGTCGGCCCCGACGGAAACCTCTGGTTCCTCGACGCCGGCAGCCCGAAGGCGATCGGCAGGGTCACGCCCGCCGGGGTGATCACCGAGTTCACCGGGCCGCTGACCTCGACCAGCAACCTCGAGGAGCTGACGCCCGGCCCGGACGGAAACATGTGGTTCACCGATCGCGGCAACACGCCCGCGATCGGGCGCGTGACCCCCGGTGGGACGATCACCGAGTTCACCGGTGGCGGTCTCAACCCGCTTACCAGCATGCCGAACGGGATCACCGCCGGCTCGGACGGGAACCTGTGGTTCACCGACGAGGGCACCGACACGCTGGGCATGGTGACCCCGGCCGGCCACATCCCGACCGAGTTCAGCATGGGCCTCCAGAGCCCGACCGTTCCGGATGCCGTCACCCTCGGCGCGGATGGGAACGTGTGGTTCGAGGACAACGTCTTCGGCAGCCGCGCGGTCGGCCGGATCACGCCCGCGGGCACGATCAACGAGTTCACGAGCGGCCTCGGCGCCGGACTGATGGACGACATCACCACCGGACCCGACGGCAACGTGTGGGTGGAGCAGTCCTCACCCGGCGGGATCGCGCGGATCACCCCCTCCGGCACGATCAGCGAGTTCACCGGCGGCCTGCTGACCAATGCCGGCAGCGACGGTGATCACCTGATCATCGGTCCAGACGGGAATCTGTGGTTCAACGACCGCGGCGCAAAGGCGATCGGCAAGGTGTCGCTCGAGCTGCCGCCGACCGCGACCACCGGCCCGGCCAGCGGCGCGACGGCTTCGACTGCGACCGTCTCGGCCTCGGTCAACCCCCTCGGAGCGGTGACGACCGTCTCGTTCCAGTACGGCACCACGCCCGCGCTCGGGTCGCAGATCCTCGCCACGACCCTTTCCGCGAGCGGCGACGCCTCGACGGTGACCGCGACGCTCGCCTCGTTGCCCGCGGCGAGCACGATCTATTACCGCGTCTCGGCGACCAACGGCTTCGGGACCGTGACCGGCGCGACCCAGACGTTCACGACCGCCCACGGCCCCCCGCCCCCGCCTCCGCCGCCGCCGGCCCCGGCCCCCCAGTCGACGAGCGCGAGCTTCGACGGCTGGCAGATCACGCTGACGACGCCGTCCCTGAAGACATGCAGTGTGAGGACGAAGACGCTGAGCGTCAAGCTCACGGTGGCCGCGATCCGCAGCTTCCACGCCAGCAAGCCACGGTTCACGAGCGCGGCGTTCTACCTCGACAGCGGTGTCAAGCACACACGTAAGCAGACCAAGCGGCTGAAGAACGGTCACAGGAAGACGGTGACCGTCACCTTCTTCACGGCCAATGCGGTCGTGCAACGGCTGCCCGCAACCCCTGCACTGCACCTGTCCGCCCTGCGGTCGGGGACGCACACGCTGAAGGTCGTCCTCTCCTACAGGCAGACAGTCATCAAGCACCACCGGCACACGACCGTCACCATCACCAAGACGCTGACGGTCAAGTTCAAGGTCTGCTAGGAAGCCGTGACTGCCGGGAGACGCTGGTGTGCCGGCTGTGTGGCCTCCTGCAGGTAGCGGACCGCGACCACGCACGCGATCAATCCGAGCAGCCGGCGGATCGAGGCCTCCGGAAGGCGGCGCTGAAGTCCTGCGCCGACGTAGCTGCCCGCGAATCCGCCGGCACCGAGCCACGCCCCGAGCGCCCAGTCCGGAGCGATCGCCCCACCGTGCGAGAGTTGCAGTACTTCATAGGTGATGATCCCGGCGACCGAGGTCAGGAACGTAGCCGCGAGCGTCGCCGGCGCGACCTCGTAGGCGGAGAAGCCCGCCAGCAACAGCACCGGCGCCAGCAGTGAGCCACCACCGATGCCATAGATGCCGCCCACGCAGCCGACGGCCACCGCGAGCAGCCAGATCAATCCTCGAGTTCTTCGCGACAGCGACGGCCGATTCCGGGCTCGGCGCTGACCACCGAGCAGCAACCACAGGCCGAGCGGGAGCAGCACACCGGCCGCGATCAGCATGAACGCGCGCGGGCCGGCGAGCAGTTCGACGCGGATGACAGCGCCGGCGACCACACCGGGCAGCGTCCCGGCGACGAGCAACGGCAGCAGCGGTGACTTGTCCCGGCCCTCGTGCCGGAACCGCATCAGGGCACCCGGAGTGGCGGCGAGGTTGAAGACCAGATTGGTCGGCGTGACAGCCGGGCTTGGGACCCGTAGGACACTCAGCTGAATCGGCAGCAGAAGGACGGCGCCGGACACACCGGCCGGAGTCGTCACCACGGCCAGCAGAAACGCACACGCCGCTCCGACGGGCCATTGCCAAGGCACGATCCAGGATCCTATCCGCGATCCACGGTCGGCCTGAGCCGGCCTCCGCCTTCCAGCTAGCGCGACTCGTTCGAAGCTCCCGAGGGGCTGGGCGGCAGCACCCGGACGTCCGCGGGCAGGGCACGGAGACCGACGATCGATCCCTCCGCCAATTGCGTGCGCCCATTCGACGCCGGGACAGTGTGGACGATGAAGCGCGTGAGTCGAACCTCGAGTGCGCCTCGGTCAGGACGGATGCTCAGCACGGTATCGGTGACAGGGCTGGAATGTGGATCGCTGAGCTCGAGCGCCCAGGGGTGCACCGCGATCTGAACCGGTCCATCGGCGCGGGTCGTGCTGCGCAACTCGCCGCCGCCCGCGAGCCGCACGATCGATCCGGTCGCCGACGGTGCTGCGACCGCATCGAGGACGTTGGCGCCGGTGAGCGCGGCCACCATTGCGGTGACCGGCCTGCGCCACAGCTCGCCGGCGGAGCCGAGCTGCACAATCCTGCCGCCGTCGATCACGGCGATCCGATCGGCCACGGCCGTCGCGTCATCGAACGCGTGCGTCACCAGCAGAGCCGGCAGCCCAAGAGCCGCGAGGATCTCGGCGAGCTCATCGCGGACTTGCCGGCGGGTGATTGCGTCGAGTGCGCCGAATGGCTCGTCGAGCAGCAGTACGCGCGGCTCGCGCGCCAGTGCGCGGGCGAGCGCCACTCGCTGGCGCTCCCCACCTGAGAGCTGCGAGGGGCGAGCGGTTGCGAGATGAGCTACCCCGAGGCGCTCGAGCAGGTCGGGGCGGTTGCGCCTGGCGGCGAACCGGACGTTCCCGGCGACGGTGAGGTGCGGGAACAGCCCGTAATCCTGTGGCAGGTATCCGACGCGGCGTCGCTCGGGGCTGAGGTCGAGGCCCTCCGCGACGTCGAGCCAGACCTCGTCGCCGAGCGCAACGCGCCCCGCGCGCGGGCGCTCGAGGCCGGCGACCGCTCTCAGAAGCGAGGTCTTGCCGGCGCCCGACGGACCAACAAGCGCGACCGTCTCGGCGGCTCCGAGGTTCAGCGCGACGCAAACATCGAACGACCGCCGCGCGAGGGTGATGTCGATGACGAAGGGGTCCATGAGCGGGCCAACAGCTTGGCCGTGAGCAGGATGGCAGCGCTGACGATTATCAGCAGAACCCCGATAGCGATCGCCTGGTCGAGATTTGCGTCAAACAGCGAGTAGACCGCGAGCGGCAGCGTCTGCGTGGTCCCCTGAAAGCTGCCGGCGAACAGGATCGTCGCTCCGAACTCGCCGACACCGCGGGCAAAAGCGACTGCGGCCGCCGCGCCGAGGCCGCTCGCCGCGAGCGGGATACCGACTCGCAGCATGAGCCTGACGGGTCCCGCACCGAGCGTTCGCGCGACGTCGGTGAGGGTGGGGTCGATCGCCTCGAACGCGGCGATCGCTCCACGCAGGTAGAACGGACTCGCGACGAACAAGATCGCGATCACGACCGCCGCTGGGGTGAACGCTAAGTCGATCCCGAACGCGCTGAGCGTGCCGCCAAGCAGCCCAAAGCGACCAAACGCCACCAGTAGCCCGAGGCCCGCGACGGCCGGCGGCATCACCAGCGGTAGCTCGACGAGGGTGGTCACGACGCTCCGCCCGCGGAACTCCGAACGGGCAATGATGTAGGCGAACGGAGTCCCGAGCCCGATCATCAACACGAACGCGATCGAGTTGGTCTTCAGCGACACGATGATCGCGTCGGTCGCGACTTGGGTCCCGAATCCGTTGATCAGATCGCGCAGCGGCTGATACGTGACCAACGCGACGATCGGCAGCAGCAAGAACGCGAGCACGACCGCGACTACGACCGTCGCGCCGATCACGACGCCGACACGCCCGAGCGCGGAGAGCCATGGCCGGTTGTGATCACCGCGGCTCGGGCCGGTGATCGATACGGTGCTGGTCACGGTTTCCCGAACCCGGCGGCGGCTAGCTTCGCCTGACCCGCGGGCGACAGGACGGCCGCCACGTACGCCGTTGCCGCCGCTTGGTTCTTGCTCGATTTGACCACCGCGATGTAGTCCTTGGCGCCCGGCTTCGCCTCGGCCGGGAGGCGAACGACGCTGACCTTGCCGTTCGCCGCCTTGGCGTCAGTGATGTAGACAAAGCCGGCATCGGCTTGCCCGAGTGCGACCTCGGCGACCGTCTGGGTCACATCGGTTGTCTGGCTGACGACGTTCTTCATCGCCGCGGTCGTGATCCCGAGGTTCGTGAACGCCGTGCGGGCGTAATCGCCGCAGGGGACGGTCGCGTTGCAGATCACGAGCTTGACTCCCGGCTTGGTGATGTCGCCCACCGAGGTGATGTGCGCCGGGTTGCTGCTCGGCACGATCAGCACGAGGGTGTTTGTCGCGAACTCAACCGGCTTCTCGACGAGGCCCTTGGCGTAAAGCGCGGCCGGCTGCTTCGGGCTCGCGGCCGCGTATACGTCCGCCGGTGCGCCCTGCTCGATGTCGGTCTCAAGCGCGCCCGAACCTCCGAACGTGTAGGTGGCGTTCGGGTAGATCTCCGGGAACACCTTCGTCAGGGAAGCGGCCGCGAGCACCGTCGGCCGCGAGCCGCCGCCGCTCGCGGCCGCGGTTGTGCTCGATGTCGCCGAGCCCGCCGGTTGTGCGCTCGAGCTAGACGAGCTGCTGCTGCTCCCACATCCGACGGCAAGCACCGAACTCCCGATCGCCATCATCACTGCCACGCCGCGCCGAACCGAAATCACGCTCCACTCCTCATCCGTGTGCCAGAATCCTGGCAGCCTACCGAGATCATGGAATTCAGGCAGAGCACATCTTCTTCGCTGCGGCAGCGCCGCGTCGCCTCCGGGCTGACGCAAGCCGAGCTGGCCGCTCGTGCCGGAGTCAGCCGCCAGCTTGTCGCGGCAGTCGAAGCCGGCCAGAACATGCCCGCGGTTGACGCTGCGCTCGGACTCGCGCGCGCGCTGGCGACGAGCGTCGAGGAGCTGTTCTCGCGGCCCCCGACACCGGTCGTCCCAGCGCTCGGCGGCACGCTGCATGACCGCGTCCCGTTGAGGGTCGGGTCGGTCGGTGACCAGCTCGTCGCCGCCGAACTTGCCGACCACGGGATCGCCGGTTCCGCGTGGGCCAAGCCAGACGGGATCCTCGACGGCGGCACGCTGCGATTGTTCCCTGGCACGATCCCGGCCGGGCTCGTGCTCGCCGGTTGTGATCCCGCGCTGGGCGTCGCCGAAGCAATGCTCCAGGGCCTCGGTCCCTCCAGTTTGCTCGCGCTCTCGGCCGCCACCGGCACCGCGCTGAAATCTCTGAGCGGCGGCACTGTGCACGCCGCCGTCGTCCACGGACCGCCGGACGAGCTCCCCGATCCTCCGGTGCCGATCGTACGATTGCACCTCGCCCGATGGCAGGTCGGCCTCGCCGTTGCTCGGGGACAAGAGCAGCAGTCTCTTGAGGAGCTGCTCGAGAGCCGGGTGCCGATCGCCCAGCGTGACCCGGCCGCCGCCAGCCAGCAGGCTCTTGCGCGGGCCGCCACCGAAGCAGGGTTCGCCCAGCTGCCAGCGGGCCCACGAGCCGCGGGCCACATCGACGCAGCCCGAATCGCGGCGACCCACGATTGCGCTGCGGTCAGCACCGAAGCGGCCGCGGCTGCATTCGACCTCGCGTTCATCGCACTGGAGCACCACGCGGTGCAGATCTGGCTGGCCGAGCGCTGGCTGGCGCATCCCGCGGCGGACGCGCTGGGCGAACTTCTCGCGAGCGCGGCGTTCACCGAGCGCATCGCCCAGTTCGCCGGTTACGACCTCGCGGACTGCGGCAGTCGCCTGTCCGGCTGACACGGACTCGGCTGCTCATTCGGGCAGGCGAGCCCGGCGTTCTCGGCAGCTCGTACCCCTGGAGGTGCCGTGAGGAGTTGCGCTATGGAATAATGATTCGATACCCTAATGATGTGGCTAGCGAAATATCTCAGCGCTTTCTCGGCAGGGTCGTCGCCAGGCTGGCGCGGCAGGTCGAGCTGGCACTCGCGACGGTCGATCTGACGCTCCCGCAATACCGCGTGCTGATCCTCTTGAGCGAGGGCCAGGAGGCGGCCTCGGCACTCGCTGACAAGCTCGCTGTGAGCCGCCCGAGCGTCACCGGGGTCGTCGATGGACTCGTAGCTCGGGAACTCGTGCAGCGCGGGCACGACGCCGACGATCGGCGGCGCGTCGCGCATACGGTGACCGACGAGGGCCGGCGCCTGCTCGCGGCGGCCGACGCCGAGGTGGAGCGGCGCCTCAGCGACGTCGCGGACTACCGCCCGGAACGAGCGGCGACCGCGTTTGAGGGCCTTGGCGTGTGGAAGGAGGCGCTGGACGCATATCGCGGCGCCCGCCGTGCCGGCGCCCCTCGGGCCGGGTCGGTCGCACGTGGTGGTTCGGCGCCGAGCGGTGGTTCGGCGCCGGGCGGTGGGTCGGCGCCGGGCGGTGGTTTGCCACCGGGCGGCGGTCGGGGCCGGGCGGCGGGTCGGCGCAGTGAGCGTCGGGGTCGCGGAGCCCAGCCGCCTGCCGCCACGGTCGGCGCCGCGGGCGCTGCCGACCGGCATCAAATCCCGCTACCGCCCGCCAAGAGCGACGATCGATCCCGACCACAGCAAGTCTTGGATCCCCCGGGCGCTCCCGGTTGTGCTCTCGCACAAGTGGACGCTGTTCACGGCGCTGACACTGTCGTTCATCGGTCTCGTGCTGCAAGTCCAGATTCCGAACCTGCTGAACCAAGCCGTGACGAACTCGCTCCAGCAGGCGACGGTGCCGCTCTCCCACTACGTGACGCTGGTCTTTGCGCTCGCGATCGGGGCGGGGATCTCGGCCTACGTGTCGCGGCTGTTCCTGTTGCGCACGGCCTACGCGATTGAGTTCGACCTACGCAACATCATCTACGAGCACCTGACGCGGATGTCATTCGGGTTCTACGACCGCGTGCAGTCGGGCCAGCTCATCTCCCGCGCCAACTCCGACATCCGCTCGGTGCAGATGTACCTCACGTTCGCCCCGTCGATCCTCGTGCAGTGCGCGGTTGCGCTGGTCGCGTTCGGCTACATGCTGTCGATCAACGTACCGCTGGCGTTCGTGGCGATGTCGACGACTCCGCTCGTGTACTTCGCGAGCGTGCGGATGCGCAAGCAGATCTTTCCGGTCTCGTGGCTGATCCAGTCCCGGCTCGCCGACGTCGCGACGATCGTCGACGAGAACATCAACGGCGTGCGTGTGGTCAAGTCGTTCGTCGCCGAGCCGCGCGAGCTTCGCACCCTTGCGCGCGCCGCCGACCGGCTGAAGTGGGCCTATATCCAGGATGCCGACATTCGCGCCCGGTTCACGCCGACGGTGCAGAACCTGCCGCAGCTGGGCCTGGCGCTGGTCCTGCTGTTCGGCGGCTACCTCGTCATCCACGGGCAGCTGCAGGTCGGCGCGATCCTCGCGTTCAGCGCCTACATCGTGATGCTCCAGGCGCCGTTTCAACTGCTCGGGATGCTGATCATGCTGGGCCAGCGGGCGAAGGCGTCGGCGGGGCGGATCTACGAGATCCTCGACGAGAGCCCGACAGTGGTCGACAAGCCGGGCGCGATCGAGCTCGTGGACTGCGAGGGGGATGTGGCCTTCGAGGCGGTCAGGTTTGCCTATGCAGACGGGCCGCCGGTCCTGTCGGACTTCTCGTTGCATATTCGCCCCGGCGAGACTGTGGCGATGGTCGGCCGCACCGCGAGCGGCAAGACCACGGTCTCCCGCCTGCTGCCGCGCTTCTACGACGTCAGCAGCGGCTCTGTCAAGGTTGACGGGCACGACGTGCGCGACGTGTCGGTCGCGAGCCTGCGGGCCCAGATCGGAGTCGTGCTCGACGAGCCGTTCCTGTTCACGGCCTCGATCCGTGACAACATCGCCTACGGGCGCCCCGATGCCGATCTCGACGAAGTGCAGGCCGCAGCACGCGCTGCGGGCGCCGAGCGGTTCATCCTCGAGTTGCCCGGCGGGTACGAAACAGTGGTCGGCGAGCGCGGTTACACCCTCTCCGGAGGCCAGCGCCAGCGAATCGCGATCGCGCGCACACTGCTCGTCAACCCGCCGATCCTGGTGCTCGACGACGCCACCAGTGCCGTCGACGTCCAAGTGGAACAGGAGATCCACGAGAGCCTGCGAGTGCTGATGGAGGGACGGACGACCCTGATCGTCGCCCATCGTCTCTCGACGATCGGGCTGGCCGACCGGGTGGTGCTGCTCGACGGCGGCCGGATCGCGGCCGACGGCACGCACGCCGAGCTGCTCGCGACGAGCCCGCTGTACGTCGAGGTACTCGCGCAGGTGGAGGAGGCCGAGCGGCAGGCCCGCGAGGAGCGAGGGCGACGATGAGCTTCGGCGGCGTCAATGTCAGCGGCGGTGCGTTCGGGCGCAGCGGCGGGTCGCGGGCGGCGGCGGCTCCGGGCGGCGGGCTCCCATTCGCCGGAATCCCGCCGGAGCTCCAGGACGGCGTCGACCGGCTGCTGGCAGGCGAGCCGGATCACGGCGAGCCGAAGGCGCGGTTCAGCTACCGCGAGGGCGAGGAGTCCGGCGCTCGTCTCAGTCTCAGAGGATTGATCTTCCGCCATTGGCGCCTCGGCGCCGCTGCGGTCCTGCTCGTGACGATCGTGAGCATCACCAACCAGGCAGGACCGGTGCTGATCGAGTACGGGATCAACCACGGGATGCTCAAGCAGGACTTCGGCGTCGTCCTGGCGGTCACGGGGATCTTCCTGGCCGCGATCGCCGTCACTGCGCTCTCCCAGCGGGGCCAGACCAAGGTGACGGGGCGGCTGGCGGCGCAGGTGATGAACGATCTGCGCGTCAGGGTGTTCAGCCACCTCCAGCGCCTCGGGCTCGGCTTCTACACCGACGAGAAGTCGGGCGTGATCATGACGCGGATGACGAGCGACATCGAGAACCTGCAGCAGCTGCTGCAGGATGGGCTCGCTCAATTCGTCGTTCAGGGGCTGACGATGGTCGTGATCACCGTGATCCTGTTCACGATGAACGTCAAGCTCACCCTGATCACGCTCGCGCTGGTGGTCCCCGCGCTGACATTCGCGTCGCTGTGGTTCCGTGCCGCTTCGCAGCGTGGCTATAACCGTGTCAGGGACGGAATCGCGAACGTGCTCGCCGATCTGTCAGAGAGCCTGCACGGTGTGCGGACGGTTGCGGCCAACAACCGCCAGCAGTACAACGTCGTCCAGCACCGTAACGTCGTCGGGGACTACCGCGGGGCGAACAACTACACGGCCCAGATCAACGCGATCTACGGTCCGGGCACGATGCTGCTCGGCTACCTCGGTCAGGGCGCACTGCTGGCGATCGGCGGCAACATGGTCGCGCACCACGAGCTCAGCATCGGTGCCCTGGTCGCCTTCTTCCTCTATCTGAATCGCTTCTTCGCCCCGATCCAGCTGCTCGTTCAGCAGTACAACGCCTTTCAGCAGGGCCAGGCGTCGCTGGTGAAGCTGCGGACGCTGTTCGCGATCGCGCCAAGCACGCCGGAGGACGCCGCGGCGGTCGAGCTCGGGCCGCTCGAGGGCGAGATCGTGTTCGACCACGTGACCTTCGGCTACGACCCGGATGTGCCGGTGCTCAGCGACGTCGAGCTCCGGATCCGTGCCGGCGAGACAGTCGCGTTCGTCGGGCAGACCGGAGCGGGCAAGTCGACGATCGCCAAGCTGATCACTCGCTTCTACGACCCGACCGGCGGGCGCGTGCTGATCGACGGGCACGATCTGCGCGACGTCAGCCTGGGCTCGCTGCGCCGCCAGCTCGGCGTGGTCCCGCAGGAGCCTTTCCTGTTCGCCGGAAGCCTGCGCTTCAACATCGCCTTCGCCAGTCCCGAAGCATCCGATCAGGAGGTCTGGGAGGCCGTGCGGGCGGTTGGCCTCACCGACGTCGTGGAGCGAATGCCGGAAGGGCTCGACACCGTCGTCCACGAACGCGGCCAGTCACTCTCCTCCGGCGAGCGGCAGCTGATCGCGCTCGCGCGCGCCTTCCTCGCCCACCCGCGGGTGCTGGTGCTCGACGAGGCGACCTCAAACCTCGACCTGCTCTCCGAGACCAAGATCGAAGCCGCGCTCGACGTGCTGCTGCAGGCCCGCACCGCCGTCCTGATCGCGCACCGGCTGACGACGGCGATGAAGGCCGATCGAATCGTCGTCGTCGAGGGGGGCCGCGTCGTCGAGCAGGGCACGCACGATCGGCTCATCGCACAGCGCGGGCGCTACGCGGAGATGTACGCCACCTGGACCCGCCACTCAGACGCTCAGGCGGCCTGACCCGGCCCGCCCTACGCGCTGCCCGGCGGCTCCCGGTCCCAGTAATCGACGTCATCCTCGCGGCGGTAGAACTCGCGCAACCCGCCATCGCCTGGCAGCCGCTCGGCGACGCCGATCTTGTTCGAGTCGGGGTAGACGACAACATCGGGACGGCCTGAACTGCTGAGGGCCAGGAACGTGATCGTCTCGGTGGTCCGGTTGATGAGCTGATGGGCACCCTGCTCGCCAAGCGGGAAGTGCACCGCCTCGCCCTCCTCGAGCTCGCGGATGCCGTCGGGGGCGCGCAGCGTCGGCCGTCCCCGGATCACGATCACGAGCTCCTCGTCGGCGTAGTGAAAGTGGTACGGGTAGGCCGCCTCGCCCGCCGGCAGCTCCCACATGCTGACCCCGATCAGCTCGCTGCCGAGCTCGTAGCCAATCCGGGCGCGTTTGCTGCGAAAGCCGCTCGGCGCGCCGGCGCGCTCCTCGTACGCGGGCCGGTAGATGTTCGTCATGAGGGCAATCTACCGGCGTGAGAACACCGCCCTGCGCGGCGTGTTCCTCGGCGGCGCGCTGCTGAACGAGTTCCCGCGCGTCCACCAAATGATCGCCGACCTGCTCGAGCGGGTCGCCAGCGGCGAGCTGCGAGTCGTGATCGACAAGACGTGTCCGCTCGCGGAGGCTGCCCCCGTGATTCGGATCCCTGGAGTTGCACCGTTCCTGGGCCACTTCCACGGCTTCTAGTGGCTAAGCATGTGCCGCCGAGTCGTAGACGGGTGAAGACGAGGGTTCGGTGCTCTGTGACGTCTGTCTAGCTAATTACGACACAGCATCGTAGACCGCGCAAGATCACGGAAGGTGACCCTCATGAACCAGTTCACTCCGCCAGGTAGCCCTGGGAGCACACGCAGCCAAGGCTCGCCGTTTGCGCGCGCAAGACGCAGACGACAGGTCGACGAGCTGATCGACCACTACGTGAGCTGGCGCGAGGCCTGCGTCGCGGTCGGCGTGGCATATGAGCGCTGGCGGGCGGCCGGACGTGCGGATCAGGAGGTCACGTTCGTGATCTACTCCGCGGCGCTGGACCGTGAAGAGGACGCCGCAGTTGCCTACGAGGCCGCCGTGGCGCGGGTCGCGGCGGCCTAACGCCTCGATCCTCGCTCGAGACCTCCGCGACGGGGGCTTTCGTGGAGCATCGACTCGGGACCGTTACGACCGTGACCCCGCCGTCTCGACTACCCGGCGAGCGGCTGCGATCCGGTTGCGCTTGCGGCGCTTCAAGGCAAGCTTTGCGCTGCCGATCTCATCCGCGTGAGCGGCGACGCAGCTGAGCAGGACTCCAGTAGCCGACGTCATCGCCGGGCCCGGCCAGGAATGCAGATGCGTCTCATTTCACAGTTCTCCGGTGTCCATGGGACGAGAGATCGTGGATTCTCGAGCGCAAGCACAAGAACTCGTAGACGCTCTACTACGTCCCGTAGCAGCCCTTCCCCTCGATCTACTACACCAATTCGTAGTTGCTGGACACCGAACCTCGTGGTGGGGCTGGCAACTCTACGACGCCGTATAGTAGGCATCTCGATCGTGAGTTTTGACTCGTCGGGCGGAAACTGTGTAGAGCGGTAATCCCGATGCCGTCGCTCAGCGCGCGGATATCGCGGCCGTTCCTCACGTTCCTGGTGCCCGGCCATGGGCGAATTGCCCCTGCAATGGTCGACAGCCCCCGGAATGACACCGTCGTCGAGAAGGATGGCGCCCACCGAGCCTCCTCGATCGAGCCGCGGAATCTGGCCGAGGCGATCCGAAACGCGCTCGTCGCCGAAGACCACGAGTTCGCGCGGACAAGGTGGTCCGACGCGCTGGCGCCCGCGTCCGCCTCGCGGTGGGGGGGATTCCGTTTGGTCGGCGACTGGTGAGCTCACGCGTGGTTCGCGTGCAGGCCGGTCCGGAGCACGCATTTGCGCCGATTCAGCGGATCGGTGGCCTGACGGGCTGGTATGCCACGGACTGGTTCTGGCAGCTCCGCGGCTGGGTCGACAAGTTGCGCGGTGGCTCGGGGATGAGGCAAGGGCGACGCGATCCCGATGATCTACACGTCGGCGACACAGTCGACTTCTGGCGCGCCGAGGGACTGGACCCCGGACGCCGTCTGCTGCTCGCGGCCGAGATGAAGATTCCCGGGCGGCTCTGGTTGCAGTTCGAAGTCGAGGACCGAGGCGACGGCACCCAGATACGCCAGACGACCGTCTTTGATCCGAGCGGCTACGTCGGCCGGCTGTATTGGTACCTCCTCTACCCCCTGCATCACGGAATCTTCGCGGCGATGCTGCGCGGACTCCGCCGCGCGAGCCAGCGGGCCTAGACCAACTCCGCGCGTCCGTCTGGATGACGTCTGCGGGAAGGTTTGCCGCGGCCGGGCGTCTTCTACCTTAAACCCATACTACTTCGTGTCGTAGTTCGATCGGTTCGGCGTCACGGATCCCTCGCGGGCTACCGCGTCGGCACCTCAAGTCCCAAACAACAGGAGCAAGCAGGATGAAACGCAACCGCCCTCTCTCCGCCGGCCTGGCTGTCGTCATCGCCGGCATCGTAGTACTCGTCCTCGTCGTCAGCGGCGGAAGTGCCAAGAAGACACAACCGTCGGTCGCCGCGGGGAGCGCCATCACCGTCACGCAGACGCCGCTCGGTAAGACCATCGTCGACGCCAACGGCCGCACGCTGTACCTCTTCCAAGCCGACAAGCCCGGTGTCAGCACCCTATCCCAGGCCGGGCTCGCAATTTGGCCGGCATTCACGAGCACCGGAACGCCGCAAGCCAAGAATGGCGCGAACTCCAGCCAGATCAGCACCATCACCGGACCCAGCGGTAGCAGGCAGGTGACCTACAACGGGCACCCCCTCTACTATTACGTCGGCGACCAGAAGCCCGGTGATACGCGCGGCCAGGGCCTGAACCAGTTCGGCGCCCTCTGGTACGTCCTGTCACCTAGCGGTAACGCCGTCACCCGGGCGCCGAGCACTGCGGCACCCCAGTCGACACAGCCGAGCCCAGGGTACACCAGCGGTTACTGATCGCCGCCAGGCAGACGTACTGGCCCGGGGGCGCGCCGTCTGACCGGCGCGCCCCGGTCGGTGCGTCGGCTTGGCAAAGATGGGGCAGCGACCGCTCGCAGCCGCGTCGGCGCGCAGTCTGAGGATCCGCGCTCTCAACGCTTAGCCTGAAACCACCGAATTGCGGCGCGGTTGGTGGTTGGGCCGGCGGTTTCGGGTGTTGCGAGGCTCTTCGCGGGAAGGTGGGGCGTTGTGGACGGGTCAGTTCGCCTTGTGGTTGTGCGCGAGCGTGAGTGATGGGTGTCGAGTGACTGTTTCCTGGCAGGCGCAGCGGGCCGGTGGCGGCCGTGGGGTCGGCTGGCACTGGGTGGGCGGCGGGTGCCGTGTCAGGTGAGGACGGGGAGCGCGCGGATCGCGTCGAGGATCGTGTTGAAGTCGTGTTGCCAGGGCCACCGCGCGGGCATCCGCAGTGTCCATTGGCGGCTGGTGCGGGTCAGCCGGGCGGGGATGGCGAGGAGTTGTCGTCGGCGGGAGCGGGCGGTTTGGACCGGCCGGTTCGGGAGGCCGATCTGGGTTGTCCAGCGCCCGAGGTTGTGCGCGATGGCGGCGATCACGGTCCAGGCGCTGTTGGCGTGCATGCGGCCGGAGGGGAAGTGCGCCAGTGCTTGGTCGATCAGGTCGCGGATCGCGAGTTCGACGGTGGCGTGGTCGCGGTGATCGCTGTCAGCGACGAGCGTCGGGATGGTGCGGTTGGTCGCGAAGCAGTGATGGCGCCAGTTGGGGAACAGCTCGGCTTGGGCGCCTCTCAGGCGGGTGCGGCGCACGATCAGCCTGAAGCCTTTCAGCTCGGTCTCGGCGAGCTGCGCCTCGCCGCCATCCGGGTAGTCGGCGACCGTCACCCAGGCGGCCTCGTCGAGCTGCTCGATCAGCCCCCGAATCGTCTTGGACAGCTTCACGCCGATCGAGAACTCGATCCCGCGGGCGTTGAGCTCCTTGAAGAGCTTGTGGTTCTCAAACCCGGTGTCGGCGCGGATGATGATCTTGGCGGTGTGCCCGGCGCGGCCGACGCGGGCGAGCAGCTCATCCAGGAACCGGGCGATCCCGCGCTGGGTGTTCGCCTTGCCCTTGCGGTTGCGGATGTGAAGCACCTCGCCGGTGTCCGCCCTGACGGCCGTGATCGGGTGATAGCCGAGCTTGCGGGTGTACCCGTAGCTGGCGCCCTGCTTCTGGTAGCCGTAGACCTCGCCGACGAAGCTGTCGATATCGATCACCAACGGCCCGTCACCCGGCCCCGCCCCGGCCTGCCACGCGCGCGCGAGCGCCCGGTCGAGCACCCGGTCGAGCTGGCGGACATGCCCGAACGTGAACGCCCGCAAGAACGTCCCCAGCGTCGAGGGAGCCATCACCCGGTGACCCAGAATCAGCCCGGTCGACCCGGCCCGCAGCACGTTCATATCATCGATGCTGTCCGCACCGGCGAGCATGCCGTGCACCAGCGAGAGCACCTTGCGCCCCGGCAGCGCCGCCCCCGGCAACCTGGGATCAAGCCACACCGACTCGTTCACCAGCTCCTCGAGCCCCAACCGCTCCGCCAGCGACGCTGTCAGCAGCAGTCCCGCGTCGCTGATCAACCGTTCCTCGTCGAACCTGACACCGACCTGATCGAGCTTCGCAGGGCCCTCGGGAACGTCCGCAGCGTCATGCACCATATGAGTGAACCTCCTGACAGGGCCCCGGCTGCGCACACAGCCTGATAAAAGCCCTGCTCAGGAGGACATTTAAACCTCAGGCCCGGACGGAAAACCCCTCGCTACGCGGTGGTTCCAGGCTTAGGACTTGGCGCCGGGGGGTGCTGGTGGCGTGCTGAAGCGCGCCGGATACAGGAACTGTCCGATGCGGTCGAGCGGCTCGCCGGGGTCTCGTGGCGCGAACCGTCGCAGCTCGTTGTTGAGGCTGTACCGGGGCCCGATCAGCATGCGGTCGTTTTGAATCAGCGTGTAGAAGCGGTCGAGCGGGCGCGGCGGGGGTCCGCCGACGCGGACGCCGCGGAAGTCGTACACGCCCGCGTGGCATGGACACACGAACGACGCTGCCGTGGCCACGAATCGGACCGGACAGCCGACATGCACGCATCGTGAGGAGATCGCGATCACACGGTCGTAGCGGTCCTTGACCGGGCCGTCGATCGCGAGGTTGTGCTTGCGCACGTAGGCAAGCGAATTCCCCGCTTCGCCGATCCCCGGCGCGATCGTGATCACCACCGGCACGTAGGTGAGCTCGGTGAACCGGTCCAGCGAGCCGACGTCCTGCCAGACGTCCGGGTGTCGGTCGAATACGGGGCCGATCGCGAACCCTAGGGCCGGCAACGTCATCGCCGCGGCCGCGATCGCGCCGGCCGTGCCCGCGCTGCCGGTCATGAATCGCCGGCGGGTTACCGTCTCGCCGGCGAAGGCACCGGGCACGAGACGATCCTCGGTGTACTTGGCGCGAGGAGTACGAGGTTGAGGGGCCGGGGTCATGGGGAAGGAAGACTGCCAGGCAGTTCTGGGACCACGGCGGGCTCGCCGCCGTGGGCCCAACAGCCAGCTGCTACGCAGCATCATACTATGACGGATAGCAGCACGAGGGGAGTGGGGCCCTACTTGAGACGCGGCAACCTGCTACTATTCATTGTAGTACCGTGCTCGCAGACCGAAGAATCCCTGCGCACGGCGCCGAGAGGCTCGCCGATGCTCACCGGTGAAGCAACCTCGCCCTCCTGTAAGACGATCGCGACGGGCAGCACACCAGACGCGCGGGTGGTCCTCTTTGGCCGGACAGGCGCCGGAGAAGACATTTCCAAGACTGGAGAGACCTCATGAAAGCGCAATCCCGGCACACCCACGAGGACCTTCACGGTCTGCCGCCCCTGCACGAGCTCGAGGCGGAGGTCATGGACGAGGTCTGGCGCCGGGACGAGGCCTCGGTCCGCGAGATCATGGAGGCGCTGAACCTGCCTGCTGCGAAGGAGCGAGCCTATACGACCTACATGACGATCATGGCTCGGCTCGACAGCAAGGGAATGCTCGAGCGCAGGCGCGCGGGCAAGACCGATTTCTACCGGCCGGTGTACACGCGCGACGAGTACGCGGACCTGCGCGCCCGAGCCGAGGTCGATTCGATCGTCGACCAGTTCGGCGAGCTTGCCCTCGCGCACCTCGCCCGGCAAATGGCTCACATGGATCCGCAGCGCCGTCGCGCCCTGCAGCGCCTTGCCCGCGGGAAATGACATGCGCGGCAATCGCCCGGATGGCCACCGTGTAGTTCGCCTGGCGGCTTTCCTCGGCGCCGGTGGCGTGATCGCCTCAGCCGCCGCGGTGGGAGCGGCGATCGGATCGGTGCACCGCTCGTCGACCGCTGCGCGTCATCTCGACCTTGTCGGTTTCCGGTTGTCGTATCCCAGCTTCAACCGCGCCGAGTGGCTGCTCTTCGGGCTCGCTCTCCTGGGAGCAGCAGCAGCGATCCTCACGGTCCGGTCGTGCTGGCGCCAGCGGACCGCGTACAGAGGCTTTTTTGACCGTCTCGAGGTCGTGGGCCAGCTCGAAGGCCACCCGAGCGTCAAGGTCATCGCGGATCCCCGGCCGCAGGCGTTCTGCGCGGGATATCTGCGGCCAACTGTCTATATCTCCCGGCGGGCGCTCGAGCTTCTCACGGAGGCTGAGCTCAATGCCGTGCTAGCTCATGAGTGTCACCACCGGCAGGTCCGGGATCCGCTGCGGTTCGCCTGCGGGCGAATCCTCGCTCAAGCGCTGTTCTTCGTGCCCGTGCTCCGCTCGCTTAGCGAGCGCTACGCGGATCTGGCCGAGCTCAACGCCGACCGCGCCGCGATCCGGGCCAGCGCCGGCAGGCCGGCTCCCCTGGCCTCGGCGCTGCTCGTGTTCGACGCCGGAGCTCCTCCCGGCGTCAGCGGAATTTCATCGCAGCGCGTCGACGTGCTACTGGGCAATCCAGTCCGCTGGCGGCCACCGTGGTGGCTGATGAGCGCGTCATTTGGCAGCCTCCTAACCCTCGCTCTCCTGATCTGGCGCACTAGCGAATTCGCCTCTGCCCAGGCGACGTTCAACCTTCCGCTGCTCCCCTCAGCGCCGTGCGTGGTGATGTCGCTGCTGCTGCCGCTGCTCGGGTACATCCTCATTGCCAGGCGCCGAGCCGGCGTCAGACGCGGTTAAAGGATTGCTCAACGCCACACACTTGCCGCGACGGCGCGCGCAGAGTGCCTCACACGTTCGAAGGAGAATGACATGCATGCGCAAGACTGCAACCGTCCCGCGTGCGCGCGATTGCCGGCCGGCATCGTGCTCGCTTTGCTCGGGAGCATCATGGTCAGCGCCTGTGGAAGCAGCGCCAGCGGCCAGGTAACCGCACCGAGGGCTTCAAGAATCGCGCGGTGCAGTGAGTTCGCTCGTGTGCGTGTCCGCTTGACCTGACGGGGTCGCCGCGGGCCGGAGCGCTTGTGCTGGCAGCCGACGCGCAGCTGTCGCTGCTGACTTCGAGCGGACGCATCGTGCCGTTCGCCTCCGGCCCAGGTGACTACCGCAGCCCCGGCGGAGAGGAGCCGTACATCACGCTCCCACCCGGCGGTTCCTACGGGAACGGAACCGTCTACGCGTTGCGGCTTACTGCGGGCCGCGGCGTGGTGGCGATCAGCGCGCGCGGCAGCGTCCGCCGCTTTGCCAGGCTGACGGCCCCCGGGTTGATCGACGGGATCACGTTCGACCAAACCGGTGAGTTCGCTCACAGGCTGCTGGTGAGCATCAACGCCCGCGCTCACACCACCGTCGAGGCGATCGACGCCCGCGGGGTCGTAAGCGCGATCACCCGCAACGCGCCGAGAGTGGAGGGAGGCATCGCTGTCGCCCGGTCGACGTTCGGACGCTTCGCCGGCGACCTGATCGCTCCTAGCGAGACCTCGGGCCAAATCTTCGCGATCACGTCGCAGGGAAGGAGCGAGCTCGTCGCAAACTCCCAACTGCCGCACGGCAACGACATCGGCGTCGAGAGCGAGGGATTCGTTCCCCGCGACTCCCGCGTCGACGCACTCCTGGCAGACCGCCTGACGCCCGGCAACCCACATCCGGGTGACGACGTGCTCCTGCGGATCCGGGCAGACGCTCTCCGAAACGCAGGTGTGCGCCCGGGAGACCTCCTGGTCAGCACCGAGGGCGGGGCGTTTACTGATGACATCCGCCCCTCGCGGGCCGGCTACCGAATCCGTCTGGTCGCCCAGGGACCGGCGATCGCGCACGGCGAGGGCCACATCGCCTTCGCCAAGGCCCGATGACCCGCGAGCTCGAGGGTCATCAGCGGCTCGGGGAGGTCCTCGCCGCGACCAGTCCGCTCGATTGGCCGCTTGCCCTCACCGGTTGATCAACGAACGGTCATCCTCTATGACGGGGACCGTCGGGTCGCGGCGGGAACCCTCGGTGATTGCGACTCTCGCCGCGCCACCGAAGCGTGAAGCAGGGAATCCAGCCTCCTTCAACGTCGCGGCCCACCCGAGAGGATCGGGGTCGCCGCGATAGACCACGCAGAGCGTGTCGTCTCGCGAAGTCAGCAGCACGTCCCTGACATCGCGGTGCAGGAACAGCTCCCAGCGGATCCAGCCCCGATGGGAGCGGGCGTCATAGCCCAGAAAGCGCATTTCACAGTTACTCATGGTCAAGCCTCTTGGACGGTGCTCCCTGTCGACTGAATGCTACAAGGCATCGTACTACACAGCACCAGAGACAGCGGCGATCGCCGATCGCTCTGTGCAGCCACCGCATCGGCCCGACTGACCTAGAGCACTACCGCCGTCCGAATCGGCTTAGTTGACACCTATAACCGCGGAGGTCGGCGACGGAGCATAGTACTATGCCACGTAGCAGATCGCGGCTACCGGAAGGATCCCGTGCAGACCCACCAGATTCATGTCTCAAACGGCCGCGAGCGAGTGGATGGAGTACGCAGCGAGCTATTCAGCTTCCCTGAAGTCCTCGATGTGTTCGTCACCGGTCGGCCGGACGCGCTTGTCATCGTCTGTTCGGGCCGCCCGCGGCCCGGCGATTGGCTCGGCGCCCTCCGCAGGGTCGGCTATGACGTACCAGCGAGGCGACACGTCACCGCGGCCGCGTTCGAGACTGATCGGACCCATCGCCCTCGCGACCGACCAATGACGTCGGTGGCGTAGGAAGTAGGCGTGCGCTAGTGGATACCACGAGAGCCCTGTCGCCCGATCACCTGAGGACGCGCCGCGGGGCGAGAGTGTGTCTAGCTACGAGGCCTTGTAGTAGCCTCTGGCGGAAAGGGCGCACCGCGCTCGTGGCCCCCGCGGGGGTGCGACCTGGGAGCATGCCGCACCCCCGGGGCTTCGCTAGCGTGCGGAGACGGTGGTGGGGGGCCACCGAGCGGACGACGAGTCCGGCGACGGTCAGGCCGCCGGGGCCGCATGCGACGTCGCGGACGTTCCAGATCGCCGAGGCGAGGCGGAGTCGCGAGCCGTGTTTGACGTCCATGAGGCTGGTTCTACGACCGGGCGTCGTGTTTGGCAAGTCTCTCCGCGGGAAGGTTCGCTCCGGCCTGGAGTCTTCAGCGTCAGAGCCGTACTACAACGTGTGGTAGTTAGACCGGCGCTAACTCAAGCTCAAGGAGACCTCAATGAAGAAATGTGCATTCCTGGCTCGCGCACACTTGTCTCGTGTTTCCGTCCGGAGCGAGCGGCAGCTGCTGCTGCGCGGGGCGCGACTGCGCGGCGCAATCACGCTGCTCGTCGTGGGTGGCGTGCACCTCGAGCAGTACACGGTCGCGCACTTCTCTGTCATCCCGACCATCGGGACGCTGTTCTTGGTGAATTTCATCGCCGCCACGATCCTCGGCGTGGTCCTGCTGATCCCAGTACGCAGCAATCCCTGGCGCTGGCGACTCATCTTCGACTCACTGGCGGCCGTTGCGGGCATTGGTGTCGCAGCCGGCGCGCTGATCGCGCTTCTGATCAGCGAGCAGAGGCCGCTCTTCGGCTTCATGGAGCACGGTTACCGGCTGGAGATCGTGATCGCGATCGCCGCAGAGGCCGCGGCGATCATTTTCCTCGGGGTCTTTCTGGCCATCAGCAGCAGGATGCGCAGACTGCAGGCCGTCACCGTCGGTCGGGAGGATGCGCGCAAGCCGACCGGGCACCGTCCGGTGACGGAGGGTTAGCGATGCCGCAGCTCTACATGATCACGGTCCCCGGCCTCGAAGTCCGCTCGGACTGGGGCGCCGTTCACGACCGACTGCTCGACGACTTTCCCTCCATCACTGACGTGCTGGCAACGACGCTCGCCTCAACCGTCCTGATCGTCTACGACGGTCGAGTCGACGTCGATTCCTGGCTGGACAGCATCAGTGACGCGATCCTCAGCCGCCGACACCGGGCGCACCGCGAATCCTTCGCGGGTGACGGCGTCGGCCAATCAAATCCCAAAACAACAGGCCCACACACGATGAAGCGCAAGTCGGCCTGGCTGTCGTCACCGCCGGCGTCCTCGTTCTCGTCCTCGCAGTCAGTGGCGGGAGTGCCAAGAGAGCGCAGCCGTAGGTCGCCGCTGGGAGCGGCATCAACGTCGCACAGACGCCGCTCGGTAAGGCGATAGGCGACGCCATCTGTCGAGGGCGCGAGCGCCGGACGATTGGGGGTTTCTCAAGACAGATCGGCTCAGGGGAAGGATTAGCGCGTTACGCGCGTCTCTAGAGGCATCCAACCAACTACGCCTCGTAGGAGATGACTATGGAAGCAACCTCACAGACCAACGGCGCGCGCGTGCTGACCCTCGCCCCGCCGGTGGCGCATGCCCCACAACCGGTCGCGCCAATCAGCGAAACCACAGCGCGACTACTCGGCGCCACAGCCCTACTCGGGATCGGCCTGATCCACATTCTCGACGCCGCCGCTACGTACCAGAGCACGCGTTGGATTTTTTGGGCGTATATGGCGCTCATCGTAGCCGCCGTCCCGGTAGCCCTATTGCTGCTCCACTCGACCTCTCCGCTTGCCTGGCTCGCGGCGGCCGGCCTCGCCGCCGGCCCCTTCGTGGGCTACCTGTGGAGTCGAGCCATCGGTTTGCCCGGTGACGCGCCCGACATCGGCAACTGGCTGTGCACCCTAGGAATGGCGGCGCTGTTCGTCGAGAGCTCGTTGCTGGCTCTGAGCGCGACCCGGCTTGCAATCTGGAGGCGTTCACGATGAGGAGGCGACAGCTTCACGTGAGGGGCCCCGTCGCACGCCTCGGGCAGCAGTGGTGGTCCACGGGCGGCCCCCGAAAGGCCAGCGCTCCGGTCTCCTGGTTCACCGAGACCATCGCGTTGTCGATGAGAATCTACTTCGAGTGCGCCGCGGCCGGTCCGGCCCGTTCAAATGCCGCGGGTCGACAACGGTGTCGTGCCGATGAGCTCAGGGCTTGCGGGCTAGGCGCTGCAGCGCCCGTCGGCGGGCGGGATCGAGCTTCGCCATCTGCTCGGCGAAATTGCTGAGCGCGACGTCCCCGTACTGCGACACGAGCTCGTCGACCTCGGCGCTGGCTCGGAGGGCCATGTACTCGTCGCGCGTGTACGCCGGCGCGTAGTGATCCGCCTTGCCCTCGCGCCTGCGGATGAGCAGCCCCTTCTTGTGCAGACGGGCCATGATCGTCATGTAGGTCGTGTAGGCGCGCTCCCTGCCGGCCGCCTTGTTGAGCTCCTGCATCACAGAGCGCACGGAAGCTTCTCCGGTCTTCCAGAGCTGCTCCATCACTTCGGACTCGAGCTCGTGAAGACGAGGGGGTACGGCGGCACGTCGGGGCCGCTTTGCCGAGCGGTTCGCCATCTACGACACAGGATAGCGGCTCATGGTGGTTTACGATGTACCGTAGGAGATGGCTCTGGCCGACCAGACGAGCGCCCGTGACGCGGCCCTTGAGGGGGGCCGTTCGCCCGCAGCCGAGCCCGCCGGTGTCGCGGCCGCTCGCGTCTTTCGCGCCGGGATTCTGATCGGGGCGCTCGGCCTGGCGTCCTCGTTGTTTGTAGTGGTCCGCCTGGCCGAGACCTGGAGGGTGACGCCCCATGCCACCTCGCACAAGATTTCGGTCCTCGGCCAGACACTGAGCTATCCGACTGCCAACTTCGCCGCGGTCGCGGTGGTCTTCCTGGCTCTGCTCGGATTCGCGGTGACGATGCTGACCATGCTCGGCGCGGTGCGGGAGCTCGCGGCCTCGATTCGCTTCGGGCGGCGAATGCGCGCCTCTGACCCCGGACTCGTCGACGAGGATGCTTTCGTCTTCGCGGACGAACGGCCGCGGGCGTTCTGCGCGGGGCTCCTGAGGCCTCGTGTCTACGTTTCGAGCGGCGCCGTGGCGATCCTCGATGAGCCGGCGCTTCACGCCGTTGTGCTGCACGAACGCCACCACGCGCGGCGGCGCGACCCCTTGAGACTGGCCACGGGGCGTGTTCTAGCCCGAGCCCTCTTCTTCATCCCCGGCTTGGGAGAGCTCACTCGCCGGCAGGAGTCGCTCGCGGAGCTGAGCGCCGACGAAAGCGCGGTCAACGCCGGGGCGGAGAACCGCTCGGCGCTGGCGCGGGCGATGCTGAGCTTCTGCGATGAGGCAGAGTCTGGCGAGACCGTCGGGATCGACCCCGCGCGGGTCGACAGCCTCCTCGGTGAACCGCCGAACTGGCGCTTTCCCGCACTGTTGTGTCTAGTCGCCTTGTCGGTGCTCGCGCTTATCACCGCGTTCGCCGTACTCGCGGGGCAGGTCGCGAGTGGCTCCGCCACGCTGGCGGCGCCGTTTCTCTCGAGCCGACCCTGCATCGTCGTTCTGGCGATGATTCCGGCCGCCTTGAGCCTGATCGTCCTGCAGCTCGCACGCCGGGTGTGGCCAGAAGGCCGGCCCTCCCGCGCCTGAGCGTCGGAAGGGATCCCGCCGATTCCGTGGGGGCCATCCTTGCGCGCGTACCGTCTCCGCAGTTGCGCCCGTGGCCCGTCCTTGCGCACGCGAGTCGAGGCTTTGCTCTAAGGTTCAAATACACTACTACACATCATAGTAGCGGCTAGCAGTACCGCCGCCCGGTACGCCGTTCGGGCCAGCTGGTCTACTCGATTCACCGAGGGCAAATGCGGCTCGGGCGACGCGGTCGAAACCCCCCGAGGCCGGCGCGGGCCGAAATCCGCTGCGGCGACATGCATACAGGCCCAAAGTCCGCTCCCGCGGGGCGACCTTGGTTACATAAGCATCCCCACGTGCTTATGTAGCCAAGGTCCAGCGGGCGCGCGCAGTTTGTCCCTGTTCCCTGTATGCAGGTGAAATTGTCAGATTACTGACACCCACGGGCCCGGCCGCAACCTCACCAGCGCCGATCCCCGAGCGGACCGCACCGCGATCGCCCTGCGCGGTGGGAAAGTGGGGGAGGGTCCGCGGCACGACGCTCGCGCTGCCGGGGGCATCTGCAGGGCGAGCGGCAGGGCCGGCCACAGGATCCCGAGCGCGGCGATGCGCGGTCGGTCGGCTCGGGCGGGCGGCCCGGCCCGTGACGGCGTTGCTACAGCGCCGGGATCGAGCGGCCGGGCATCTCGACGATGAGCGCGTTCGCCAGCCGCCGGAGCACCGGGGTCAGCTCCTCGTCCTGCTCGGGGTGCCACCCCTCGAGCAGCACACACAGCTGCTGGCGGCCGGAGTCGATCAGTTGGTCACGGGCCGCGCGCCCGGTGTCGGTGAGCTCGAGCTGGTCCTCGCCATCCGCCCGCACATAGGCGCGGCGCTCAAGTGCTGCGAGCGGGTCGCCCAACTGCTCGGGCGGGACGCGGAGCTGCTCGGCCAGCGCACTCGCTCGCGTGTGGGGCCGGTCGGCGATCCGGCCGAGCAGCCAGGCCTCAGGCGGCGTGATCTCGAGTCCCGAGCCCTCGATCATGCGCTCGTAGACCTGCTGGCGCTGCTCATGCTCCAGCAGCGAGCTGAGGATGCGCTCGAGCTCCCGCTCGGAGCTGCTCGGACGCGGGGACGCAAACGTCTCGCCGACGCCGTCGGCGCGCGTGGTCTCGCGCAGCGGCAGCTCGCGCAGAAGCCAGCTCAGTAGAAAGCCGACCAGCGTAATCACGGAAGCGGCGAGGAACACCGGCTGTAGGGCAGCGGTGAAGGCGGCGATGTACGGTGCATGAACGGCCGCGGGGAGGTGCTTGACGGCCGCCGGGTTCGCGGCCGCCGGGATGTGCGCGCTTCGGGGCAGGCGGATCGCGAGTTCGTGTGCGAGCCGGTTGGAGAAGATCGCACCGAACACCGACACGCCGATCGAGCCGCCGATCTGCCGGAACAGGGTCGAGCCCGAGGTCGCAACGCCGAGCAGCCGATAGTCGACGGAGTTCTGGACCGCCAGCACGAGCACCTGCATCACCATCCCGAGTCCGAGGCCGAGGATCAACATGTACAGCGCCGCGGTCAGGGTCGAGGTGGTGCTGGTCAGCAGCGAGAGCAGGTAAAGACCGACGGTCATGATCGCCGTCCCGGCAATCGGGAAGAAGCGGTAACGGCCGAACCTCGAGATCAGGTTGCCGCTGAGGATCGAGGTCACCAGCAGACCACCCATCAGGGGCGTGATCAGCAGCCCCGACGTGGTCGGGCTGTGCCCCTTCACGACCTGGAGGTAGAGCGGCAGGTAGGTGACCGAGCCGAACAGCGCGAGGCCGATGATGAAACCAACCGCACTGGTGACGGTGAACGTGCGGTTGCGAAACAGCTCCATCGGCAGGATTGGCTCGGCGGCGCGCATCTCGATCAGCGGGAACAGCGCGAGCATCACGATCGAGATCGCGATCAGCCCGACGATCGTCGCCGAGCCCCACGCGTAGGTGGTGCCGCCGAGGCTCGTGAACAACACGATCGCCGACAGCCCGACCGTCAACACCGCGGCACCGAGATAGTCGATTCGGTGTTGATGATGATCGGCCCGCGCATGGAACGTCGCGCCGATCACGAGAAACGCGATGATGCCGAGCGGCACGTTGATGTAGAAGATCCAACGCCACGACAGGTTGTCGACGAAGAAGCCCCCGAGCAGCGGGCCGATCACCGTTGCGATCCCGAACACCGCGCCGAAGAATCCCTGGTAGCGGCCGCGGTCCCGGGGCGCGATGATGTCGCCGACGACGGCGATCGTCGTCACCATCAGCCCGCCGCCGCCGAGGCCCTGCAGGGCGCGGAATGCGATCAGC
The DNA here is from genome assembly GCA_963769695.1 of uncultured Solirubrobacterales bacterium. Classification (GTDB taxonomy): domain Bacteria; phylum Actinomycetota; class Thermoleophilia; order Solirubrobacterales; family Solirubrobacteraceae; genus Palsa-465. The sequence continues at coordinate 1,288,604 of CAVYMX010000009.1, forward strand.
TCGGTCATGCTCTGAGCCAGCCCGCACAGCACCGAGCCGATCAGGAACAGCACGATCGCGATCTGGAGCAGCGTCTTGCGGCCGTAGAGGTCGCCGAGCTTGCCGTACAGCGGTCCGGCGATCGTGGAGGCGAGCAGGTAGCCGGTGACGACCCATGACAGGTGGGAGAGTCCACCGAGGTCGCCGACGATCGTCGGCAGCGCGGTCGACACGATCGTCTGATCGAGCGCCGCGAGCAACATCACCAGCAGCAGCGCCCCGAAGATCACGCGTACGCTCTGTTGATCCTGGCTGGCAGAAGGTCCGAGCGCCCCGGGGTGTGGCTCGTCGACAGTCATGTGAGCTGCTTCCTCGAGACTACTTGGATCCGCTGGTCGGGCCGCTGTCTGTATGGTCGGGCCGCGATGGCTGAACGAGAGTGCGACGAGCGGAGGCACCGATGAGTGCGATCGAGCAGGTCCATGCCCGACAGATCCTCGACAGCAGGGGCAATCCGACAGTCGAGGTCGATGTCCGTCTGGGGTCGGGAGCCTTCGGACGCGCGGCCGTGCCCTCCGGGGCATCGACCGGCACCCGCGAGGCGCTGGAGCTGCGTGACAAGGAGAAGGCGTTCGGTGGCAAGGCCGTGACCCATGCGGTGGCACATGTGAACGGGGAGATTGCGGAGCACGTCCGCGGGCGTGACGCGAACGATCAGCGCGGGCTCGACGAGGTGATGATCGAGCTCGACGGCACGCAGGGGAAGTCGCGTCTCGGCGCCAACGCGATCCTCGGCGTCTCGATGGCGGCCGCCCGCGCGGCCGCGGCCGACAATGGCCAGCCGCTGTGGCGCTACCTCGGCGGCCCGGGCACGAACCTGCTTCCGGTTCCCTGCATGAACGTGCTCAACGGCGGCGTGCACGCTGACAACCCGGTCGACTTCCAGGAATTCATGATCGCTCCGCTCGGCGCGGGATCGTTCACTGAGGCGGTGCAGATCGGCGCCGAGGTATACCACGAGCTTCAGCGCACGCTCAAGAGCCGCGGCCTGGCCACGGCTGTCGGCGACGAGGGTGGCTTCGCGCCCGCGCTGGACTCAAACGAGGCGCCGCTCGAACTGCTGATGTCCGCGATCGAGAGCGCCGGGTACCGCCCCGCGGACGACGTCGCGATCTGCCTCGATCCGGCGGCGAGCGAGTTCTTCAAGGACGGCAGCTACGTGCTCTCCGACGAGGGACGGACACTCTCCTCGGATGAGATGGTCGACCTCTGGGCCACAATCACCGGCCGCTTCCCAATCCTGTTCCTGGAGGACGGGATGGCGGAGGGAGATTGGGACGGGTGGCGCAAGCTGACCGACCGGGTCGGCAGCGGGGTTCAGCTGGTGGGGGACGACGTGTTCGTCACCAATCCGGCGATCCTGCGCGAGGGGATCGAGCGCGGCGTCGCGAACTCGATCCTGATCAAGCTCAACCAGATCGGGACCGTCACCGAGACGCTCGACACGATCAAGATCGCCCGCGACGCCGGCTACCGCGCGGTCGTCTCACATCGCTCCGGGGAGACCGAGGACACGTTCATCGCGGACTTTGTCGTCGCCACCGGCGTAGGCCAGATCAAGACCGGCGCGCCGGCCCGCTCAGAGCGGGTCGCCAAGTACAACCAGCTGATGCGGATCGAGGAAGAGCTGGGCAGCGACGCCCACTACGCCGGCGGCGACACCGTGCGCCTCGGCTGACGGCGGTTGCAGGCAGGCCGTGGCGATCGAGCTCGAGATACCCGGTCGCGGACAGCTGTCGCTGGCGAATGTCCTGCTCGACGTCAACGGAACGCTGTCCGATCGCGGCGTGCTGATCCAGACTGCCCGGGGGCGTCTCGAGCAGGTCGCAGACGCGCTGGCCGTGCACCTGCTCAGTGCCGACACATTCGGCACAGCCGAGTCGATCGCGCACGAGCTCGGCGCCCGCTTCCGTCGCGTGATCGATGGCGCGGCCAAGCTCGATTATCTGCACGGCCTCGGGGCGGAGCGGTGCGCGGCGATCGGTAACGGGACCAATGACGCGTCGATGCTCGAGCACGCCGCGCTGGGGATCGCGGTGCTTGGTCCAGAGGGCGCAAGCGGTGCCGCGGTCCGCGTGGCGGACGTGGTCTGCCGCTCGATCGAGGAGGCTTTGGATCTGCTGCTCAGCCCCAACGCCCTGGTCGCGACCCTACGCAGCTAGCGGGGTCGCTCGCGCCGGCGTGGGCCCGGGACCTGGCGGGCGGCCCGGAGCTCGGCCACCCTCACGCGCGCAGCTCGGCCGGCGCCGATTGGAGCGCCGCTTCGATCGCCGCCACAAGCTGACGTGCCGACGCCGCGGTCAGCTCGACGGCGACCCGCGCCCCAGGCCCGCGTGACGGGTCGGTGAAGTCGATGTTGAGCGTGTGCTCGGCCATTGCGTGGACCGGATGATCGAAGTACACCGTCCCGTCGGTGACGTGAAACCAGCTGCTGTCCGGGCCTTTGGCACTGCCGTCGATCGCGGTCTTGACGGTCGCATAGGTGCACATGGTCAGCCTCCGAGATGGGTGTTGTAGAAGGTTGCGATTCGCTCCCAGCCGTCATTGGCGGCGGCGACCCGGTAGGACGGACGGTCGGGGGAGAAGAAGGCATGGCCGGCGTCGTCATAGCGGTGGAACTCGTGCGGCTTACCCTCGGCGGTGAGGATCTCGTCGAGCTCGTCGACCTGCTCGGGAGTGGGGTAGGAGTCCTCGTTACCGAACAGCCCCAGCAGCGGCGATCGGAGGTTCGGCAGCTGGTCCACGAGGTTGGTCACCTGGAGTGGGAAGCCCTCCGGGGGGGTGCCGATGACGAACGCGCCGTAACAATCGACGGCGGCGTCGAGGTCGAGGTTGCAGGCCGCCAGCACCGACTGCCGTCCGCCCGAGCAGTAGCCGATCACGCCGACCTTCCCGTTGGAGCTCGGCAGCGAGCGCAGATATGCGGCGGCGCCGCCGACGTCACCGATCAGACGCTCGTCCGGAATACCGCCCTGGGCCCGCGCGGTCGCCGCGGCGTCGTCGGGAGCGGCGCCCGGCGCTTCGCGCCAGTACAGGTTCGGGCAGATCGCGTCGTAGCCGAGCTCGGCGAAGCGCCTCACGATCTCCTTGGTGGACCGGTCATAGCCCGGCATGTGATGGATCACCACGACGCCGCCACGAGGTGCATCTCCTTCAGGACGGGCGAGATAGGCCTCGACCTCGTCTCCGTCGTGGCCCGTGATCCGGACCGTCTCAGCCTTCATTGAATCGCTCATGGCGCGATTCAATCACGCTGTCCCGGAGCCGCGTGGTCCCGCTGCGAGGGCCTAGGGGCCCGGCGGAACCGAGATTCCCTCCAGCTTCATCACGCGGCGGAGGATCGCCAAGGAGGCGGCGTAGGTGGAGTCCATGCCGTAGTAGCTGAGGCCCTGCGCTCCGAGCGTGCGCGCCTGGGTGTAGGGCGTGTCGGAGGCATAGTGGACGAGCCCGAAGTCGATCGGCAACTTGGAGAAGTTCACCGCCTCGCCGATCGGATGTCGCTCGAGGTCGGCGATCTCGTAGATCGCGCTGCAATACGGCCCCGCCTCCATCTCGACGACGGTGAACGCCTCGCGGTAATAGAAGTCGAGGTAGTCCCGATTCTGGAGGAAGGTCGACTTGACGCTTACGGTGCGCTGGTTGTCAAGGCCGGTACCGAAGCGCAGGTCGGGCTGGATGTCATCGAAGCTGAACGCGTTGTCGAGCCAGAACGTCGTGCTCGAGTGCTCGTCGTAAACGACGTTGGAGATCATCACATCGCCCACGTCGGCATTGAGGGTCGCAGCCTTGCCGAGCAGGTAGACGCCGCGCAGGTGCTCGACGTCGATCGCGACCTCGCGCAGGATGTTGTAAGCGGCCAGGCCGAGCGGATAGTCGATGTTCGCGATCACCGCTGAGCTTGCGCGCAGACGGACAGGGTCGATCTTGCCCAGTCGCGGGTCCAGCCGCTCCGCCTCGAGCCTCTGCAGGGGGATGATCTGGACGGGCACTCGGAGCGAGGTCGTCGAGGGCAGGTGGGTGACGCCGGCGGACCGCTCCTCGGTCCGCCGCGCGATCCGCCGTTGCTCGTCGCTGTCGAAATAGTCTCGAGCCACGAAGTACAGAAAGTTCTCCCACGAGCCCGGTGTGCGGCCTTCCCGGAAGGCTGCGAGCTCATCGCGCAGCTCGGCGGTCCCGTCGCGCTCCACGAACGAGATCAGCTGATCCTCGCGCTCGCGCGCGATCCCCGTGAGGAGATTCGCCAGCGAGTGCGTGTTCGAGGACACGAAGTAGGTCGGGCGGCCCGTCAGGTCCTCGTGCTCGAGATAGCCGCTGGCGGTCGCCCACCACTGGCGGGTGAGACGCGCATAGCCGATGTGCGTGCCACCCAGCATCCGCACGCGGATGTCGGGCTTGCGCGCGACGATCGCTCGCAGGCGCGGCGCGAACTCCCCGCCCCACGTACGCTCGAGCGCCAGCCAATCGTCCTCGGTGCCGCCGAGGGCGTCGGCCAGCGCCCGGGGGCCGACGTCATCCGGAAGCTCGCTCAATCCTGAGGCGCGCGCGCGGGCGTGCAACTTGTTGCACTCGATCTGAAAGGCAACCAGCATCGGCACCAGGTCGTCGACGTCGGAAGCGCTCGCCAGCAGCACCGCGAGCGTGCCGGAGCCACTGTCGTACCAGTGGCGGCGGCGCGCGATTGCCTCCTGCACCCGCCAGCCGCTGAGGTCGATCCCCGCCGCCTCGAACACGTCGTGTTCCTGGCCCATCAGGATCAGCTTCGCGCCGACGATCCCCTCGGGAAGCCGGCGGATGGCGTATAGAAATGCGCCGAGGTCGAGTCGCTCGTCGTCGGCCATCGCGTGGAGGCTCGCCCGCATCGCGCGGTGCGATGGCTCCAGCACGCGCAGGTGCGTCTCCCCGCTCGAGCGCAGGAGCGTCGTGTACGTGCGGTGGTAGAGCTCGACCCCGTCCGGCTCGCCGATCCCGCCGGTAAGGGCAGGCCCCGCGCGAGGCGGTCCGAGCACCAGACGTCCCAGCGCCATCCCGGCATCTTGACACGGCGACCTGATCTGGCCGGGTTTACCGCGTGGTTGACGGGGAAGCCCCAGACAAAGCAGCCGACAGGAGGGCGAGGAGATGGCAGGCACGGCGACCGACGTAAACCAGGGCACGCGCGAAGCCGATGTCGAGGCGAGTGGCCGCGCGCCCGATCGGCCCACAAGACTCGCGAGGCGCTCGTGGCTGGGCGTGTTCAGGCGGACCGTCTCGGAGTACCGCGCCGACAACCTGAGCGATCTCGCGGCGGCGCTGACCTACTACGGGATCCTGGCGATCTTCCCCGCGCTGATCGCACTCGTCTCGATTCTCGGGCTGATCGGCCATTCCGCGACTGCGCCGCTGATCAGCAACCTCGACAAGCTCGCGCCCGGCCCGGCACGCCAGATCTTCACCGGCGCGGTTCACGGCCTTCAGCGCAGCCGTGGCGCCGCCGGGGTGATCGTCGTCGTCGGGCTGGCCGGCGCCGTGTGGTCCGCGTCTAGCTACATCTCGGCGTTCAGGCGGGCTTCGAACGCGATCTACGACATCGGGGAGGGCCGGCCGATCTGGAGGACGCTGCCCGTGCAGTTGGGCCTCACCGTTGTGATGTTGGTTCTGCTCGCGATCAGTGCCTTCGCCGTCGTTGTCACGGGTGGCCTGGCCCGGCACGTGGGGAACCTGCTCGGCGTCGGCAGCACCGCGGTGACGGTTTGGGACATCGCCAAATGGCCGGTGCTGCTGTTGGTCGTCAGCTTCATGTTCTCACTGCTCTACTGGGCCGCGCCCAACGTGCGCCATCCGGGCTTCAGGTGGATCACGCCGGGTGGGATCTTCGCCGTCGTCGTCTGGGTGATCGCCTCGGCAGCGTTCGCCCTTTACGTCGCCAACTTCGGCTCCTACAACAAGACCTATGGCGCGCTCGGCGGGATCATCATCTTCCTCGTCTGGCTGTGGATCTCGAACATCGCCGTGCTGCTCGGCGCGGAGTTGAATGCGGAGATCCAGCGCGGGCGGCGGATCGAGGCTGGGCATCCGGCTGAGGAGGAGCCGTTCGTCGAGCCGCGCGTCCAGCCGAAGCACTAGGGAGCCTGCGCTCCTGGTTCAGCCTCGCGCCAGCGTCCGACCGTACGCCGCAAGCGCATGTACGCGATTGCGCCGGGGAGCGTCGGCAGCCAGAACGAGATCAATCGATACGCCAGCACGCCGAGCACCGCGAGGCCTCCGGGGGTACCGAACGCGATCAGCGCGCCGATCATGCCGCCCTCGACTCCCCCGATTCCACCAGGCAGCGGGAGCGCGTTTGCGAGCTGCCCGACGAAGTACGCCATCACGATCGTCGCAAACGGCGGTGGGGTACCGAACGCGTAGAGCGACGCCCATAGCGTGCCGATATCGAATCCCCAGTAGATCACCGCGCCGAGGACCCCGAACTGTCGCCGGCGCAGGAGCCCCGTCATGATCCCCGTGGCCTCCCGGAGCGTGGCCGGAACGGCCTTCAGGCGCGAGAGCAGGCGCCGCGCCCGGCCCGATGAATCGGCGCGGGTGGCGATCTTGCGCTCCACATCGGCCGGCAGCCCTCGCAAGGCCACCGTCAGCACGATCGCGACCCCCGCCACGATGGCCGGCACAACCGTCAGTGTCCACGGGGCTCGACCCGGGAACACTCCCAGCCGCAGGCCCAGCCCGAAGATCAGCAGCGCGCCGGCGAACACGAGGTAGAGCAGCAGCTCAAAGCTCACCATTCGGCGGGCGATCTCGCGTGGTTGCAGTCCCGACGCCCGCAGCGCCCAGACGGTCAGCGCCACGCCACCCGCACCTGCAGCCGCGAGCAACTTGCTGGCGACTGTCCCCGCCATGTTGATCTGGTAGCTCACGCGCCAGCCGATCCGCACCCCCTGACACGAGAACACGGTTCGAAACAACAGCACGTAGCCGGCGAGCGAGATCGCCTCGAACACGATGCCCACACCGATCCAGGCGAGGTTGGCGTTTCGCAGCCGCGACAGCGTGCCCGAGAGGCCCCGGATCTGGGGCAGCACGAAGGCCACGAAGCCGACAATCGCGACGATGGCGATCGCAACCGCGATCGCGCGCCGGTGGCGCTTCAGAAATCCACCGCCGCTGTTGCCGCCATCGCCGCCAAGGTTTTCATCAGCTTGTGGCGCCGATGCAGCGGACACATCTACGCCCCACCGCTCATTTGCATTTCTAAACGCCTGTTCGGTTTTGGCCACCCCGAAACATATCGGGTCCGTAAGCCGGCCTGACCGATTAGCGCATGGCGTCGTGCACACCACGCCGGAAACCAATCCCGAGAACCAGGGTATTGGCCGGTGCGTGCCCTCACCACAGCGCTCTCGAGACATGCTGCTGATTCTGTTGGCGATGACGAGCGGGGCGACGGACGCCACGGCGTTCGAGCGGTTGGGCAACGTGTTTGCGAGCGTCGTCACCGGCAATCTGGTGTTGCTCGGTGTGAGCGCTGTCCGCGGCAGCGCCCGTCTGGCGCTGTTCTGCGGCTGTGCCCTGGTCGGTTACGGGCTTGGCGTTCTCGTGGCCGCGCCCCGGCGACGGGAGCGGGCCCAGCGGGGCGAGGGCCGAGAGGGGGGCGAGGGCCGAGAGGGGGGCGAGGGCCGAGAGGGGGGCGAGGGCCGAGAGGCGGGGCGAGGGGACCGATCGCGGGTCGATTTGGCCGGCGGGAGCGACCGTCGCGCTGGCGATCGACCTCGCACTCCTGATCGTGTTCGCCGTGGGCTGGGAGCTTGCTGATGGACGCCCTGGGCGCACCGCCCAGACGCTTCTGCTGGTGCTCGCCGGAGCCGCGATGGGCGTCCAGAGCACGGCCGTCCGGCGGTTGGGGCAGATGTCGACGACCTATCTGACCAGCACCATGACCGCGCTGCTCGAGGCGCTGGTGGTCCGTCGGTGGGACGAGGGGCAGGCTCGCAGCATCGGCATCCTCGTCATGGCGGTCGTCGGTGCTGCTGCTGCGACCGGTCTGATCGGCCATGCCCACGCCTTCCTGCCGCTGCTCCAGATCATCCCCGTGCTGATTGTGGTCCTCGCCTCCCGCCGACTGATCGGCGCTCGCTGAAGTCGTTTGATCGTGTTCGCGGTCGCGGCGCCCGGTCATGAACCGACGGTGAAGCTGGAGTTCTCGATCACGACGGCCTTGGAGCCGTCTGACCTCGTGACCTGAACCTCCTACGCGGCACCGCTCAGAGAGCTGTCGGTCTCCGTCGTCGCGCCCGGACCGTCGCGGCGACCGCGGTGGAGCGGGGGGGTGGGGGTGATGGTCAGAGGGAGGGGTGGCGGGGAGCGCGGGGTGTCAGCGAAATCCGGCATTTCTCATGCATACAGGGACAAACCGCGCGCCCCTGCTGGACCTTGGTTACATGAGCATGTGGGGCATGCTTATGTAGCCAAGGTCGGTCGCGGGCGGGGACTTTGGGCCCGTACGCATGTAGCCGCAGCGGATTTCGCCCCGTCCGGGCGGGACTAGGCCCGCAGCCGGAGCGTCGAGGCGGGGACCATCCCTCGATTGCCCACCGCTCAGGGCGTTCGCGGTCCGGTCCCGACGGGGAACGGCGCTGGTGAGGGCGTGGCCCGGCCGGATGGTGTCAGTAATCCGACAATTTCGGCTGCATAAAGGGACAAATCGCGCGCGCCTGCTGGACCTTGGTTACATAAGCATGTGGGGCATGCTTATGTAACCGAGGTCGGCCGCGGGCTGGGGACTTTGGGCCTCTAAGCATGTCGCCGCAGCGGGATTTCGGCCTGCGCGGCCCTCGCTTGGCGTCGCCCGCGTCCCCCCAGGCCCGCTATTTTCGCCCGCCCCCGCCCCCCGCCCCGTGCCGGCCCCGCGCCCAGGCCCGGCTCCCGCCCCGCCCGAACCGCGCCCCGCCCGAACCCAGCCCCGCCCCAACCCCGCCCCGTCCGGGCCCCGCCCCGCCCGCGCCCCGCCCGAACCGCGCCCCGCCCGGGCCCGGGCCCGGGCCCGGCCCCGCCCCGCCCCGCCCGCGCCCCGCCCGAACCGCGCCCCGCCCGGCCCCGCCCCGCCCGGGCCCGGGCCCACCCCGGCCGCCCGGGCCCCGCCCCGCCCGGGCGCCGGCCCCGCCCCCGGCCTCCCGCCCCGCCCCCGGCTCTCTACCAAACGTCCGTTTGATCGTCCGGCCGCGCTGTGGTAGCGTCGCCCCCCGCGTGCTGCCTCGCCGGGACAAGGTCGTCGATCTCTCCGCTGCGGCATCGCTGGTTCCCGATGGGTCCAGCCTGGCGATCGGGGGGCTGTCGCTGAACTGCGCGCCGATGGCCTTCTGCCGCGAGTTGGTGCGCGCCTCGGTGCGCGACCTGGAGCTGATTGCCGCCGTCGGGGGCATGTCGACCGACTGGCTGATCGCGGGCGGCTGCGTCCGCAAGCTCGTCATGGCGCTGACAAGCTTCGAGGGCTTCGGGCTCGCGCCGAGCTTCCGCCGCGCGGCCGAGACGGGCGCGATCGAGGTCGAGGAGTGGAGCGAGCGCACGCTGATCTGCGCGTTCCAGGCGGCCGCCGCCGGCGTGCCCTTCATGCCGACGCGATCGGGCCTCGGGACGGACATGGTCGCGCTGCACCCGGACCGAACCTGGGAGATGGTCGATGACCGCAGCGGGCAGCGATTTTTGGCTTGTGCGGCGGTCAAGCCCGACGTGGCCGTGGTTCATGTGCATGAAGCCGACCGGGCCGGCAACGCGCGGGTCAACCCGAAGCTCGTGTGGTTCGACTCGGAGTTGGTCAAGGCTGCAGACAAGGTGATCGTGACGGCCGAGCGGATCATCGACACCGACGAATTCCGCGCCGCGCCCGAGCGGACCAGCTATCCCGGCTATGTGGTCGACCACGTCATTCAGGCGCCGCGCGGTGCCTGGCCGACGGCGTCATGGCCGGAGTATGGCTACGACGCCGAGTTCTTCAGCTCCTATCAGCAGGCCGCTCGCGACCCGGTGCAGTTCGCCGCGTTCTTCGCCGAGCACGTGGGTCCGCTCGTCGCCAGCCCCGCGGTGGAGGCGAGATGAGCAGCGACTACGAGCTCGATGAACTGGTGGTGGCCGCGCTGGCGCGGGAGTTCCCCGACGACACGGCCGCCTTCAACGGGGCGGTGTCGTTCGTCCCCGTGTGCGCGCTGATGCTCGCGCGCGCGACGCACGCACCCAACCTCGTGTGGGCCGCAAGCTCGATCGCGGTCGACGCCCATCCGTCGGAGATACCGGCGTCGACGCTCTCCTCGGAGCTGTGGAAGGGCGCCACGATGCTGCACAGCTCGGCGGGCGACTTCTGGCCGTATGCGGAAGCCGGCAGGCTCAACTCATTCTGCTTCCGGGGCGCGCAGATCGATGCTTACGGCAACGTCAACAACACAGTGATCGGCGATTACCAGCGGCCGAAGATCCGGCTTCCCGGTGGCGGCGGGATGGCCGACCTCGGTGGCGTCGTGCCGCGCATCTACCTGTGGGCGACCCGACACGACCGGCGCACGTTCGTGGAACGGCTCGACTTCCGCTCCGGGCTCGGCTACGGCGACGGACCGGGTTTCCGTGAGTCGCTGGGGCTCGCCGGGGGCCCGCGCGTGTGTGTCACCGGTCTGTGCGTGATGGACTTCCATCCGGAGCTCAAGCGGATGCGGCTGCGCAGCGTCCACCCCGGTGTGACGGTCGATCAGGTGCGCGACGCCACGGGCTTTGAGCTGATCATCGAGGGGGATGTGGCGACGACCCCGGCGCCGAGCGCCGAGGAAATCGAGCTGATCAGGACCCTCGACCCCACCGGCGCGCGCAAGCGGGAATTCGCGACAGCGTGAACGACAGAATTCGCGACAGCGTGAACGACAAGCTGATGAGCGCCGCGCAGGCGGCCGAGCTGATCCGCGACGGCGACCACGTCGCGATCCAGAGCATGGGCACGCAGGGGATCCCGATGACGATGGTGCGGGAGTTGATCCGGCAGGACAAGCGCGAGCTGACCATCACCTGCGTCGTCGCCGGGATCGGGATCGACTGGCTGGCGTGGAAGGGCTGCATGTCGCGGTTCTGCGGACCGATCGTGTCGATGGAGCGCTTCGGCCTCTGCCAGGGCTTTCGCCGCGGCGTCGAGGCGGGCGCGATCGAGTTCGAGGAGTACTCGGAGACCGGCATCCTCGCGCGCCTCGGCGCCGGGGCGCGCAATCTCCCGTTCGGCCTCACCCGGGGGATGGTCGGCACCGACATCCCCGCGCTGCACCCGGACACGATCCGTGAGATCGAGGATCCGTTCAGCGGAGAGCGAGTGCTTGCGGTCAAGGCGCTGGCTCCCGATGCCTGCATCGTTCATGCCCACCGCGCCGATCCGAAGGGCAACGTCCAGTACCGCGGCGGGACGATCTGGCCGGACGTCCAGATCTACCCCAAGGCGTGCGCGACGACGATCGTCTGCGTCGAGGAGATCGTCTCCGAGCAGGAGGTGCGGTCGCGCCCCGAGGAAACGGTGATCCCGCACTTCGCCGTGGACGCGATCGTCGAGGCGCCGCACGGCTGCCATCCGACCTCGTTCTTCCCGGACTACGTGTACGACGAACCGTTTCATGAGGCATGGGTCGCCGCCTCCGTGCCGCGCGACGGTGAGGCGGCAATCGCGATGATTGATCGCTACTGCGCGGCCAGCAGCCAGCAGGAGTACATCGAGCTCATCGGTCCCGAGGCCCTGAGGGCGACCCGGAGCTGGCGGGAGCTCGCATGAGCGAAGCCGAGTGCACGATCGACGAGCTGATGGTCGCCACGCTCGCGCGGCAGTTCGAGAACGGCGATCAGGTGGTCAACGGCGCCGCGTCGTTCATCCCGGTGGCGTCGTTCCTGCTCGCGCGAGCGACCCACGCTCCGGAGCTGGTCTGGCTCGCGGGCGCAGTCGGACTCGACGCCGAGCCGCGCCGGATCCCGGCCTCCACGCTCGAGGCGCCACTGTGGCACCGATCTGCGATGTACATGCGCCAGTACGAGGACTTCTGGTCCTATGCGCTCAACGGCCGCTGGCTGACCAAGTTCTGCGTGCGCGGCGCCCAGATCGACCGGCACGGAAACGCCAACAACTCGGTGATCGGGTCCGACTACCACCGCCCGAAGGTGCGTCTGCCCGGGTCGGCGGGGCTCGGCGACATGGGGTCGATCGGCAAGCGGTTGATCTACTGGACGACCACCCACAACCCTCGCACGATGGTCGATCGCGTCGACTTCATCTCCTGCGCCGGCTGGCTCGATGGCGGCGATGCCCGCGCGCGTGCCGGATTGCAGGGTGGTCCCGAGGTCGTTGTGAGCAACCTGTGCGTGATGGACTTCGAGCCACAGTCCAAGGCGATGCGGCTGGTCTCGGTCCACCCGGGAGTCACCGTGGCGCAGGCCCAGGAGGCGACTGGATTCGAGCTCCTGCTACCTGAGGGCGGCGTGCCACAGACCGCGGTTCCGACAGCGGCGGAGGTTCGGTTGATCCGCGATCGGATCGATCCCGGCGGTGCGCGCCTGCGCGAGTTCGGGCGCTGAGCGCGTGGGTGGGCTCGGCCGCTGAGCCCAATCCGGCACCGGGGCGGTCGATCAGGCACCATTTCGCCCGCGGACACAGTGGCGCTGAACCAGCAAGAATCCCCGGCGCTGAACCACCAAGAATCCCCCCCTCCCCCCAACCACGAAGGAGGCAATCAGAACATGAGCCTGCAACTTGGCGCCACCGCGCCGGATTTCACCGCCAACACGACCGAAGGCCCGATTAATTTTCACGACTGGATCGGCGACTCCTGGGCTGTGCTGTTCTCGCACCCGAAGGACTTCACGCCGGTGTGCACGACCGAGCTTGGCTACATGGCGAAGATCAAACCCGAGTTCGACCGGCGGAACGTCAAGATCATCGGGCTGTCGGTGGATCCGAGCGAGAAGCATGAGCAATGGGCCCGCGACATCGAGGAGACGCAGGGGCAGGCGCCCAACTACCCGATCATCGCCGACGCCGATTTCGCGGTCTCGAAGCTATACGAGATGTTGCCGGCGGACGTGTCCGGCGACCCGGCGGCGCGGACCCCGGCGGACAACCAGACGGTCCGGAATGTGTACGTGATCGGACCCGACAAGAAGATCAAGCTGATCCTCGTCTACCCGATGACCACGGGGCGCAACTTCGACGAGGTGCTACGGGTGATCGACTCGCTGCAGCTGACCGCGAAGCATCGGGTCGCGACGCCGGTCAACTGGCAGCAGGGCGACGACGTGATCATCGCCGGATCGGTATCCGACGAGGAGGCCCGCACGATCTACCCGGACGGTTGGGAGTCCCCGCGTCCATATATCAGGATCGTGCCGCAGCCGAACGGTTCAGAGAGCTGAGGTCCGCCGGCGGCTGGGCGGTTCAACGAGCTGAGGTCCGCCGGCGGCTGGGCGGTTCAGCGAGCTGAGACCCGCCGGCGGGTGGGCCGGCGACGCGATCGGGTGCCATCGCGGCTGGCCTGTGCCCCGGGCCGGCCGCCATCGCGGCTCGTCTGTGCCCCGGGCCGGCCGCCATCGCGGCTCGCCTGCCGCCCGGGCCGCTGTCCGTGCTCGCGGGCGGTGCCGGCAAGTCCGTGGTCGAGGCCGAGTCTGGTGGCGAGTTGGCTGACGTCGTGATGCTCGGCCGGCGCGACGAGCGTGATGCCGATGCCCTTGGCGCCCGCCCGGCCCGTCCGTCCGATCCGGTGAACATACGTGTCGCCGTCGGCGGGTGGATCGAAGTTGATCACGTGTGAGATTCCACTGACGTCGATCCCGCGAGCCGCGACGTCCGTGGCGACGAGCGTGTCGACAGCGCCGGATTCGAATCGGGCCAGCGCCTGCTCGCGCTGGCGCTGGGACTTGTTTCCGTGCATCGCGAGCGCCTCCACTCCGTGAGTACGGAGTCGCTTCACGAGTCGATCGGCGCCGTGTTTGGTGCGCACGAACACCAGCGTGAGGTCTCGGTCGCGGCGCAGTTCGCCGACGAGTGCGTCGATCCGGCTCTCATGGGTGACCTGCACGAAGCGGTGCTCGATATCAGCGGCCGGCGCGGCGGGCCGTCGGACCGTGCTCATGGACAGCCGGCTCGCGCGTGTATTCCCTTGCCACCCGGCCGGCTTCGCCATCGAGCGTCGCCGAGAAGAACAGCGTCTGGCGCGTAGTCGGGCACAGCGCGACGATCCGGTCGACGGCTGGGCGAAACCCCATGTCGAGCATCCGGTCAGCTTCGTCGAGCACGAGCATCCGGATGCTCGCGAGCGTGAAGGCGCCGCGGCCCAACAGGTCCTCCAGGCGCCCCGGAGTCGCAACCAGCAAGTGCGATCTCGCCGCATCCTGGGCCTGCTTGACGAGGCCAACGCCGCCGTACACGGCCGTCACCCTGAGCGCGCGGGAGTGCGCGATGGCGCGGATGTCGTCAACGATTTGGGTTGCGAGCTCGCGCGTCGGCGCGAGCACCAGAGCGGACGGCCGGGGATCGTTGGCCTCGAGCCGCTCGACGAGCGGGATTCCAAACGCGAGCGTCTTGCCCGAGCCGGTGGGCGATTTCGCGAGTACGTCGCGACCTGCCAGAACATCGCCGATCACGTCGCGCTGGATCGCGAACGGCTGTGTGATTCCCTGCTGGGAGAGTGAGCCGAGGACGGCGCGCGAAACGCCGAGATCGGCAAAGGACTGCATAGACATCTAAGACTCCTTGGCGGCGCTGGGGCCGCGAACGATTTCGGGAGGCTATGGCTGACCCGAACCGCTGTCTGCGGGACCCAAGCGAGCTGCCTCGCGGCCGGCGACGCCGACCACTGGCACCAACGTAGCAGGTCGTGTCAGTGCGACTCGCGCAGCTGCTGCTCGCGCAACCGCCGCTCGGCGAGCTCCAGCTTGCGCTCGAGCTCTCTCAACTGGCTGTTGCCCTCCAGCCCCTTGCGATACAGCTTGGCTCGCAGTAGCGAGACGCGCTCGCCGTAGTACCGGGCGTCGGCTTGGCGCATCTCGAGCTCGCTGCTCGAGCTCACAAATCGAACTCCAGCACCGAGTACGCACTGCATCCGATGATCTCGCGAGCGCCGTCCCGCACGCCGGCGTCCGGCTGGCGCCAAATGACGAACGGTTGGCGCGGGCCCATGTCGAAGATCGCCATCACGATGCCGCCGCGCAGTGGGTCGGGCCTGCCAACCTCCGTAACGCAGTCGATGCTTCCCTGGCGCGTCCACAGGCGCAAGATCCGGCGAGCGCGCGGGCGACGGCCCATGTCCAGCTCGATCTGCCTGCACATGTCGTCGTACACGAGCTCGACGGCGCGCGCGTCGTCGCTCATTCCCGGGATGAAAAACGGGGTCACGACAGCCCGCGATCGCGGGCGTCCTTATCGAGGGCTGCGCCCATCGCGGCGGGCTGGATGCGCGCCTCGAGTTCGGCAATCAACCTGGCCTGGCGCTCGGACTCGCGGTGCACAGAGTCCTGCAGCCCTTCGACCATCTGCTCGAGATGAGCCATCCGCTGCTTTAGGGCCTGAATCTCATCAACGTCTGCGGGGATCGTCGAGGCGCTGGCAGATTCAGCAGATACGGCCGGGCCGCGGATTTGCCGGATCCGCGCAATAAGTCCTTCACGCTCTCGCATGCTCACCGCCGGCCAGCTCGCCTGGGGGGGACCGGCCGCGGCGGGTACTTTCGGCGCTCCTCCTCGGTCATCTGGCGGATCACCAAATCGCCGGCCTCGACTTGCTGGCGGACCAAGTCGAGCTTGGCCAGCCGCTTCTCCTCGGCTCGTTCTCGTGAAGACTTCACTGCATCACCTCGTCTCCTTCCTTGCGCCGGCGCGGTGACAGCTGATCAGTGGAGATTCGCTGCGTCGGCGAGAAGAACCTCACGGGCGGCGATGCAACCCGCATTCATCACGGTAGCACTCCGCGTTGCAGGCGCCGATGTCAGCGAGTAACCTCGGACCTTCAGCCGGTGACACGCATAACGGAGATAACCGTCATCGGCGGCGAGCGCTACCGCGTCGAGGGGGACGCGAAGGATGTCGAGCGGATGATCCTCGATGCCGCCCGTGGTTCGATTATGGAGTTCACCTGGCTGGTCGAAGCCGAGACGGCCGAGCGCATCGGGATCAATCCCGAGTGTGTGGTGATGCTTCGCGCACTCAATTTCTAGCGGCCGCGGGGCTGCGAGTCAGGCTGGTAGTCTGACCCCGGTTAGCCGGGTCCGCATCGCGACCCGCAATCGAGGGAGAGCCAGCCATGGCCAATGGAAGCGTGAAGTGGTTCAGCGACCAGAAGGGCTACGGGTTCATCACGCCCGATGAAGGCGGCAAGGATGTGTTCGTGCATCAGACGGCACTGGTCGGTGACGGCTACCGCTCGCTGGCCGAGGGCGCGAGGGTCTCCTACGACGCTGAGGCGGGGCCCAAGGGCCTCCAGGCGGTCAACGTCCAACCGCTGCAGTAGTCGCAGCCGTTCCGGGGCCGGTGGCGAGGTTCCCGACGGCGGTTGCGAACCAGCCGGCTACAGGACCCAGAACGCAACCACCGCATATTGCAGTGCGGCGGCGACGATCGCCAGCAGATGGAACAGCTCGTGGTAGCCGAACACGGTGGGCACCGGGTCGGGGCGCTTGCGCGCGTAGATGACGGCGCCGACGCTGTAGAACAGGCCGCCGAGCGCCAATGCGCCCACTGCCACGCCACCGAGACGGTCCAGGAGCTGGGGCAGCGCGATCACCGCGATCCAACCGACCGTGACGTAGATTCCGGCAGTCAACCAACCGGGGGCGTCGATCCAGAGCAGCTTGAACACCGCTCCGGCGAGCGCCGCGGACCAGGCGGCGATCAGGATCGCCGAGCCGAGCGTTCCGTGCAGGACGAGCAGCGCGAACGGGGTGTAGGTGCCGGCGATCAGCACGAAGATCATCGTGTGGTCGCACCGGCGCATCCAGCGCCGGGCAGCGAGCGTGCCCCAGTCGATCCGGTGGTACAGCGCGCTGGTACCGAACAACGCTGCGACGCTGAGCGCGTAGATGGTCAGTGCGATCCGCGTGCGAGCCGACCCGGCCTCCAGCACGAGGATGACTCCCGCGGCCACGGACACGGGGAACGCCCATTGGTGAAGGACACCGCGCAACCGTGGCTTGAGCACCGGATCGATCGCGGTCACGATCGGCATCGGCCAGACTCGATGCGGATCCGGTGTTGCGGCCGGAGGCCTATGCCTCTTTACTGACCGGCATCTCCTCAACGGGAAACGGCATCTCCCCAACGGGCGCTGGGTCGATCGACTGCGGCAGTTTTCTTGCGTCCTTCTTGGCTTGTTTGTCGATCCGGCGCTCGCGAAGCCTGTGTTCGCGGGCCAGCTTTGCCATCGTCGTCTTCTTCTTTCCGCGCGAGGCCATAGTTGCCGTCCTTACTTGTTCGAGTTTCGCCGGCGATTGTGCGCGCGCGCCAGTCCGATCCGCGCTCGGCAGGGCTCGGCAGGGCTCGGATCAACCGAGCCCTGCTGATGATCAAAGCGACGTGAGCGGGAACGCCCGTCGCCTACGGCCTTGCGTTAGATCGTCTGGACGTTAGCCGCGGCCGGACCCTTCGGGCCCTGCTCGGCGTCGTAGCTGACCTTCGCGCCTTCGGCCAGCGACTTGAAGCCGTTGCCCTGAATTGCGCTGTGGTGAACGAACAGGTCTTTGCCTGAGTCATCCGGTGTGATGAACCCAAAACCCTTGTCATCGTTGAACCACTTGACCGTTCCTGTTGCCATCTTGCTTCCTCCGGTGGGTATGTGTACAGCGAAACACGGAGGACGTTGCCAGGCAACGACTGCGGAGACGCATGACACCAAACTAAGCCGAGCGGACGCTCAACCAGCCTCGAAGTGTAGCGCGACCGGACGCGGCCGCACTAGATCCCCATGAAGCGCCGCGTTTTGGATACCCTGATGGTGGATAAGCATCTAGGACCAGTGAGCAGGACGGTATTCAGCGCTGCAGTACGAGGCCCGGGATGAGCGAGGCTGGGACGGATGAACCTGGCCTTTTCCCGCTCGCCGGCGGCAGGCTGCTGTCCGAGATCACCAACCGGATCGTCGCGTTCATGCGCGAGCACTACGGGCGCGGCCCGATCAAGGCCAAGACTTATGTGCTCGACAACCTGATCGTGTGCGTCCTCTCCGACGGCTTCACCGCGATCGAACGCACGATGATGCAGGGCGGGGAGCCGCAGCGCGTGCTCGAGATGCGCCGCGATTTTCAACGGTTGATGCGAGAGCGCTACACCGAGATGGTCGAGGAGCTGACCGGGCGCAAGGTGCTCGCGTTCCTCAGCCAGGCGCACGTCGAGCCTGACCTGACGATCGAGGTGTTCCTGATGGACGGCCCGCTTGCGGGCTTCGGAGCGCTCGAGCTCGTCGACCCCATGGCGCCCGAGCCCGGCGGCGGCGCCAGCTAGATCGCCGCGGTCGTGAGCGCTCGGCGCTAGGCTGCCGCGTTCGTGAGCGCTCGGCGCCCCGATCCACGCTGAAACCCCGCACGCGGACCCGCTATCGGCTAAGCTGGATCACGTCGAGACTGGTCGCGGCGCAGGTTCGTGCGGCGGCATAGCTTCGACAATGGAGGCAACCCGCGCTCGCGGCGGTCCAGGAAGACGGCTTGGGGGGCGTTGCACCCAAGGCAACGTTCACCACTCGCACCGGAGCATCAGATGTCTGAGCAATCGACTCGTCGGCCCACGCGCCAAGCGCTCGCTGCCTACGCCCAACCCCGTCTCGGCCGGAGCGTGCTGGACATCGCGACTTCCGTCGTGCCGTACCTGGGGCTGTCAGTCCTGATTTACCTGATGCTGGGCGTTTCGGAGTTGGCGGCGCTTGCGCTCGCGCTGCCCGCGGCCGGGTTTCTCGTGCGCACGTTTGTCGTCTTTCACGACTGTACGCATGGATCGTTGATGCCCTCCAAGCGCGCGAACGCCTACGTCGGCCGGGTCCTGGGGTTGTTCGTTCTGTCGCCGTTTGGGCGCTGGCGCCACGACCACGCTGTCCATCACGCGAGCTCCGGCGACCTCGCGCGGCGCGGCGTCGGCGACATCGTGACGCTGACCGTGTCCGAGTACCGCGCGCGATCATGGCGAGGCCGGCTCGGCTACCGGGCATTGCGCCACCCGCTGGTCATGTTCGGGCTCGGGCCCGTGATCGCGATGATGGTCGGGCCGCGGATCGCGACCAGAGCTCAACGACCGCGGATGCGCCACAGCGTCCTCGCCACTGATCTCGCGCTGGTCGCGATCGTTGCCGGACTGTGGTGGTTGATGGGGCTGGGGAACTTTCTACTCGTCTGGATGCCGGCTGCGATGCTCGCCGGTTCGGCCGGGATCTGGCTGTTCTACGTCCAGCACCAGTTCGAAGACGCCTACTGGCAGAAGCCCGAGGATTGGAGCTACGACGACGCGGCGCTCCGTGGCAGCTCCTATCTGAAGCTGCCGAAGGTCCTGCAGTTCTTCACTGGAAACATCGGCTTGCACCACGTCCACCACCTCAACGCGCGGATTCCCAACTACAACCTCCAGCGCGCGCACGACGAGAACGAGATCTTCCACCAGGTCCCGACGCTCTCGCTCTGGCAGGCCCTCCAGACCGTCAAGCTCAAGCTGTGGGACGAGGAGCGAGGCGCACTCGTGAGCTTCGCGCGGGCCCGCGCGAAGCTGCCGCCCAGCCCGGCGACCCCCACGCCTGCGCGACGAGCGCAAACGGCAACCGGCTCGCGGTAAGGCCTCGGCCATTCCCCGCGGGTCAGCGGGTCAAGACCGCTTCCAGGAGGGGGGATCGCCTCGCAGGAGGTAGGTTCCGCCCTCCAGGCGGACGAGTTGACGCTCACGCAGCGACGCCATCGCCAGGCTGACCGAGGAGCGCTGGGCGCCGGCGATCTCGCCGAGCGCCTGATGGGTCAGGGTGATCGGGACCATCATCCCGTCCGGGGTCACGCGTCCCCACGATGCGGCGAGGTACCAGAGCGTCGCGAGTAGCCGGTCTTCGATCCGTGAGAGATGACTCACGGCCAGGAGATAGGTGAGGCGTTGCGTGCGGCGAAGCACACGGGCCGAGAGTGCCACCGAGAGCCGCGGCCAGCGCGCGAGCAAGGCCGTGATCCGCTCGTCGAGCACCGCGAACCTGGCCGGATGGAATATCTCCCAGTCGGGCTGGAGCGTGACCGCACCGGGGAGCTGGGGCTCCTCCGATGGCTGCACAAGGTCGCCGGGTCCCAGGATCTCCATCGCTGTGGCGTGCGCGAGGCGTACGCGCCGGGCCACCAGCCCGTCGAGTATCAGCAGCCCGTGGGTGGTCGCTGGATCGAGCCGCGGCAGGGCCCAGTCGCCGCGCCCGGCTGTGATCACGGGGGCGGCGAACAGCGCCGTCGCATGTCGTCGATGCGGTTCGGGGAGGTGTTGGGCGAGTTCTGGGTCCTCCTCGAGGATCAACGCGATTCCGCCCTCGGCGACGTTGGCCTTTAGCTCGGCCGCAGGTTCGGGCATTACGACTACGCACGCTAGTCCCTCACAGCATGCAGAGCAATCTGCCGCCCGCCAAGGGCGGGGCCTATGCGGCCGGCTGGTGGCTTCGGGCGCGGTTCTGCCGGTGCGCTTCGATGAATCGCCCGTTGGCGAGCGCAGCGGCAATTGCGAGGTCACCGGCGACGAGCGTCGCTGCGACGATCTCTGCGAGCTTCGTTGCCTTGCCCTCGCCGCGACAGTCGAGCAGGCCAAGACAATCGCTTTGAGTCGGCAGCATGGTTCCGCCCCCGACGGTGCCGACGACGAGGTTCGGAAGCCTCGCGAAGACGTAGACGTCGTCCTCGCCTGCGGCCTCGACGTCGATGAAACCGATGCTGGCATTGACCACCTGCGCGACGTCCTGGCCGCAGGCGATGTAGATGGCGGCGAGACCGTTGGCGAAGTGCGCATTTGCGCCCAATGAACCGGCTTGCATGGCGCCGTGGCGCGCCGAGGCGGCGAAGTCGAGCAGGTCGCGGGGTGAGACGCCCAGGTGCGTCTCGACGACGCTGCCCGGGAGCGTGAAGTCGATCGCGACTTCCTTTCCGTAGGGGCGGAACAGGCTGATCGCGGCGGGCTTCTTATCGCTCGAGTAGTTGCACCTCAGGTAGTAGCGCTCGCACCGCGTCTTCTCGATCGCGTGACGACATATCTCATCGACGGCGAGGTTGACCATGTTCATTCCCATCGCGTCGCCTGTCGTGAAGACGAAGCGGGCGAACACTCGTCGCCCGAGCACGATCGTGTGGAGCTCGGTCAGGCGACCGTGCTCGGTGTGCTCGGCGGCGATCCGCTTCAGCTCGTCCAGCTCGTCTCCGAGCCATGCGGAGAACGAGATCGCATCGCGAAGGCTGTCGAGCATGAAGCACGGCGTGATGTCGAGCGAGTCCGCGAGGACGTGCGCGTTGGCACCGCCGGCCTCGGTGATCGCTCGCATCCCGTACTGATAGGTCGAGACAAGTGTCCCCTCGGTGGTCGCGAACGGGACGTAGTACAGCCCCTGCGCGTGCTCGCCGTTGACCTGAATCGGTCCCGCGACGCCAAGCGGCACCTGGGCCGCTCCGACGAGGTTCTCGATATTGCCGCGCACCTCCTCAGGCGTGAACGCCACGTCCGCGGCCGCATCGAGCGAGTGCCCCGCGTTGTGCACGAGCCATGCGCGTCGCATAGCTGGGTTGGTCCCCAGAATCTGAAGCGCGGTCACGTGGCATCGTCTCCCTGGATTAGGCTTGCCGCTGCCGCGACTTCGGCGTCGCCTGCAGTTCGTCGGCGGTGGTCTGGAACTGGGCGCGCCACTCCATGGCATCGAACCGTGCCGGCTCGGTCTCCTCGACGAATCGCTCGAGCACCGCGACAAAACGTCCCGGCGCCTCCAGCTGCGGCATATGTCCGACCCCGTCGAAGATCTCCAGGCGGCTGCCCGCGATCGCCTTGTGGGCCTGCTCGCCGTGGCGGACGGGAATGATCGGGTCGCGCGCTCCCCAGACGATCAGTACCGGGACGCGCTGCGCGAGGTACAGGCGATCGCTGGCGTCGACGCTCTGGCCACGCGAGCTGATCACCGAGCGAACCGTGGCCAGGAAGGCGGCGCGACGATCGGGATCGGTCAGCGACGCGTAGCCGCGAGCGACCTCGGCGACGTCCGGGGTGGGTCGCAACCCGACCGCCGCCAACCCGCGTCCGATCGCGGATCCCGCTTTGCTTGCGGTCCCCGCGGTCGCCGCGATGAACAGATTCGCGCCTGGCAGTGCCGCGGCGCGCAGGACGGCGCTCACCTCGGGGCCGAGACCGCCGCTGGCTACCAACACGAGGCGCTCGGCCAGCTCCGGGAAGTGGTAGGCGAGCTCCATTGCGATCCCACCGCCGAGCGAGTGACCGACGAGCGTCGCATGCTCGTGGCCGCGCATCACCAGCAGGTCGCGCAGGCCGGCGGCGAGTGCGCCGAGCGAGTAGTCGCCGGCACCGGGGGCCGACCCACCGTGCCCCGGCAAATCGGGTGCGACTACCGTGTGGTGGCGCGCCAACGGCTCGATCACCTCCTGCCAGTTCTCGTAGCAGCCGGCCATCCCGTGGATCAGGAGCAGAACCGGGCCGGCACCGGTCTCGATGTAGGTCACCGTGCGGCCATGCAGTGTCGCCGTCCTTCGGCTCACGGTGCTCATCACGGATGGATTATTAGACACCAACGGCCCGCGGCGCATCGGGACGATCCCGCGGCTCGTGCGTCGGAACTACGCATTCGGCCAGGTTGCCCGGCGATGCACTAGTGCCGCGGGGACAGCTCAAGGGGGAGATCGCACCAGACGCGTGTGCCGCCGATGTCGTCACGCGCGAACCCCCAGGCCGAGGACAGCTCGTCGACGAGGAACAGGCCGAACCCGCCCGGTGTCTGGTGATCGGGGCGCCGAAGCCGGGGTTCGAGTCGCGACCCGGGATCGATGACGGTGATCCGCAGCGCATCCTCGAGCCTCATCAATTCGATCGTGAGTGTCTGATGAGCACCGACGTTCGCATGGAGCACGCTGTTAGTGACAAGCTCGCTGACGATCAGGGCAGCGTCCGATGCTCGCGTGTCCGCGAGCTGCCCCTCGAGCTCCAGCAGCACGGACCTGCGAGCCCGACGCGGCGCGGTCGTGCCGCCACGAATCCGCATCGAGATTGGTGCTGAGGAAGGTGGTGGATCGCTGACTGGGCTGCTCAAGCCATCATCGCCCACGATCGTCGCGGGGTCCCTATCGGCTCGCCGGCCGTGCGCTCCGACTCGAGCGCACGGCCGACGAACCTGGACTGCCTCGCACGAAGCGATCGGCGGTCCTCGCTCGGGGCGGTCCCGCATGCGCAGATTCCATCCAGTTGCTTCGCCGTCGCGTTCCAGCCGGCGAGCGGCTCCGCTGGAGCGCTCGTCCTGGACACGACGTCACGGGTGCTCAAATCAAGCTCGTCGCCTGTCGCGCACTCGGGGAAGGGCGCTCCCTCGAGCGATGGCAGTGGCACGGCTTGCTCTGCTCGCCTCGTGTTCCTAGACGTGGATTGACGCATGAACGGTCCCGGTCCAAGTGGTCAGAAGAATCTCTTCGGACGGACCAGAGGAGGATGGCCGGGCGTGCGACCGCCAGCTCGTTCCGCGATTACCTCGCACAACCCCTGTCACGGCCTGTGGCCCCGACCTGAGGTCGTTGTGAGAATCATCATACCCTCTAAGCCGCTGACCAAAGCGAAAAACAGTCAACCTGGGTCTCGCCTCGGGGACCAGTCTCCGGATGCGGCGCTAGGCTTGTTCTGAGAAGTGTTTCGCCCGGGTGCTCTTCGCTCTCTCAGCCCGCGTGGATCTCCACCACAGACGAGGCGGACGTGGAGGTCGACCATGCAGGGATCCGAAGACCGTTTGTCGGGGGGTGCGCTGAACGCGGCGCTGGCGAACGAGCTCGGCAAGATCATTGCGGACTTCACCGGCAGGGGCGCGACCCGTTCGCGGGCGTTCATCTCCCAGGATCTGGTCGTGTGCTTCTTCGAGGATGGCTCGACCAGGGCGGAGAAGAACCTCGTGGCCGCCGGCAAGGCCGAGCTCGTCCGGCTGCAGCGAGACGCGCTGCAGCACGCGATGGGTCCGCAGCTGATCGCAGCGGTGCAGCGCCTGACCAATCGCAAGGTCCGCACTTTCATCAGCGGGACCGACCACGACGGCGCAGCCGCCATTGAGGCCTTTGTGCTCGCGCCCGAAACGCCGGGCCAAGGCGAGGGTGACGGCCAGCCGGCGCACGTGGACTTAAGCGACCGCGGTAGTACGCTCTGACGCTGACAGGGTCCGACGAGGGGTTTCGCCCCGTCAGCCAGGTCATAGGTTCTTGCACCGGACGGTAAAGACCTCGCGGGCCTTGCCGGACAAAGGAGCGACTCGATGGACTCCTCACCAGCCGAACACCCCGTTGCGCCGCTCGCGGGCGGCAGGCTACTGGCCCAGATCTCTAACAGCGTCGTCGCGATTCTGCGCGAGCACTACGGTCGCGGGCCGATGAAGGCCAAGACCTATGCCGTCGACGACATCATCGTCGTCGTGATGCGCGGCAGCGGCTTCACCACGCTCGAGCAGACGATCATGGACAGCGGACAGCCTGGGCGCGTGGTCGCGATGCGCGAGGAGTTCCAGAACGTGATGGCCGAGCGCTACAAGCGCACGGTCGAAGAACTCACCGGCCGCAAGGTCGTCGCGTTCCTCTCCCAAGTGCAGGTCGAACCCGATATCACGATCACGTTCTTCTTCGTCGACGGGCCGCTGCCCGGGTTCGGAATAAACGGGGGCAGCTGCGCCTAGCGTCCGAGCGCGCGCGCAAGGGCGGCGACGTGGGCGGGTGTCGAGCCGCAGCAACCGCCAACGATCCGAGCGCCGCGGTCGGCGTAGCCACGCAGGTGCTCCGCGAACGTCGCCGGATCAGACTCGTACACGATCCTGCCCTTGACCCTCTGGGGCGCTCCGGCGTTCGGTTTGACCCACAGCGGGAGTCCGGGCGCTGCTGCGAGGAACTCCTCGACGACCGTCCTGGTGTCGTTCAGCGAGCGACCGCAGTTCGCCCCCAGCGCCGCGATCGGCAATGGCTCGAAAGCCGCGACGACATCCGCAGGGCTGACGCCCATCATCGTGTGAGTTCCCTGGTCGAAGCTGAACGAGACGACGACCGGGAGGTCGCTCACGGTTCGGACACCGTCGAGTGCCCAGAGCGCCTCTTCGAGCGCGAAGAACGTCTCGAGCACGAGCAGGTCAACCCCGCCGACGGCCAGCGCCTGTGCCTGTTCGGCGTACGCGTCCACGCAGAGATCCCGCGTGAGGGGGCCGTAGGGCTCGACCATTTGCCCGGTCGGCCCCATCGATCCCGCGACCAGTCGCTCCTCACCGACTGCATCCCGCGCGAGCTCCGCCGCGCGGATGTTCACCTCCGTCGCTCGCCCGCCGAGCGGGCCGCGTGCGAGGCGCGGCGCCGTCGCCCCGAAGGTGCACGTCAGCACCAGATCCGAGCCCGACTCGGCGAACCGGCGGTGAAGTTCCCGAATCCGGTCTGGTTCGTTGAACACCCACTCCTCAGGCACCACGCCAGACCCGAGCCCCACGTCCTGAAGGTTGGTCCCCGTGGCGCCGTCGGCGAGCAGCACCTCGCGTTCGGCGAGCAGCCCGCTGAGCGAAGCCATCGCAGAACACTACTCGCTGGTGGGAGCCGCTCTGCTCTAGGATCGCCTCATGGACGTCAGGTCGGTGGGCGACCAAGCATGGCCGGTACTACGCCGCCTGATGGGGGCTCACACACTGATCTACCGGGCCACCAACGGCCTCATCGGTCACCGGGTCCCGGGGATGCCACCAACGCTGCTGCTCGACCACGTCGGCGCCAAATCCGGCCAAAAGCGCACGACGCCGCTGGCTTACATCGAGGATCAAGCCGACATCGTCTTGATCGCCTCCAAGGGTGGCCATCCCAAAAACCCCGCGTGGTATCACAACCTCCGTGCGCACCCGGACACCACCGTGCAGATCGGCGCTGAGCACCGGCCTGTGCACGCTCGTGTCGCGACGGCCGCGGAGCGCGCGCGCCTGTGGCCGAAGGCGGTGGCGGCATACTCGGGGTATCGCGGCTACCAGGAACGCACGGACCGCGAGATCCCACTCGTGATTCTCGAGCCGCGCCCGTGAGCAGCCGGATCAACCACGTCAGCGTGAACGCCCGCGACTTGCGGGAGTCAGTCGAGTTCTATGTCGAGCTGCTCGGCGCGGAGCCAATCCCCACACCGAACTTCGGCCTCCCGGTTCAATGGCTTGCGCTTGGCCGTACACAGCTGCACCTGTTCGAACGCGACGTGCAGCCGACGAGCCACCATCACCTCGGCATCACCGTGGACGACCTCGAGCCTGTCTACCGCGCTGCCGAGCGGCGCGGCGCGTTTGACGGCGCGGCGTTCGGCAACCACCTCGTCCAGTTGCCCGGGGACGTGGTCCAGCTCTACGTCCGCGACCCGGCCGGCAACCTCGTCGAAATCGACCATTACGGCGTCGACCGCCTGCCCGACGACCTGCGCGCACGGCTGAAGGCGCTGTGGGAGCTCAACCCGCAGAGCGACGAGAACATGCGCGGGCGCCTGTTCGTTCCCGACTAGGGCGGTGCAGCGCAAGTACGCTCGAGCGTGCTAGCCGTCTAACCGGCCTCGACCGCTCGCTTGATCGAGCGCGCGAAGTCCTCAGCGCCCTTGCGGGCCGATCCCAACGCGAAACCCGCGAACAGCTTCCCGAGCCCGTGTCCCTCCAGCTCGTTGAAGAACGACAGCTGCGTGCCTGCGCCCTGCGCGACGAGGTCATAGCCCCCCTCCGGGACTGTGACCAGGTTCTCGGAGCGCTCCGTCCATCGCATCCGGGTCGGCGGTTCGAACTCGGTCAGCTCGAACTCGCGCTTTGTCTTCATGCCGGCATCCTTGACCGTGCTCTTGTAGATCGTCCCCTTGCCCGGAGGACCGTCGGTCGCCTTCGAGATCTCAACTACGCGCGGGCTGAACTTCTTGTCGTTCTCGCCGTCGGCGAGAAACGCGAACACCGTCTCGATCGGCCGGTCGATCACGACCGATGCCCCGAACCGCTCTGCCATCGTGTTTCCCTTCGTCGAAGCTTGGGTGTGGCGTCCGGGGATGATCGCATCCGGCGCAGCGATGGATTCCTAGTCCCGCTCGGATCACTAGTCCAAACGAGCGAAAAGGGGGATGGACATGGACAGACAGACGACGCGATGGGTTCTGGCGCTGACCGGGATCGGGTCCCTGATGGCCGCACTGGACACGCTTGTGGTCTCGACGGCGCTGAGCACGATCCGGCTTCACCTCCGGGCCGCTCGTCGGCGGCGCCGTCGTGCAGGGTCTCAACTGGGAATGGATCTTCTGGGTCAACGTCCCGATCGGGCTGCTGGCGATTGCGTTCGTGCTGACACGGATGCGGGAGAGCCATGGGCCTCGGACCGGCCTTGACATCCAGGGCCTCACGCTCGTAACACTCGGCGCGCTCGGCGTCGTCTGGGGACTCGTGCGCGGGAACCAAGCCGGCTGGGGCAGCGCCGAGGTGCTGGGATCGCTGACGGCCGGGGTGCTGCTGCTGGCCGCCTTCGTCGGCTGGGAGCTGCGGGCCCACGAACCGATGCTGCCGATGGCATTCTTCCGCTCGCGCGCGTTCTCGGCCGGCAACGCGGCGATCTTCTTCACCTTCGCCTCGCTGTTCGGGACCGTGTTCTTCTACGCGCAGATGCTGCAGACCGCACTTGGGTACGGGCCGCTCGGCGCCGGCATCCGACTGCTCCCGTACACGGCCACGTTCATGACCGTCGCCCCGGTGGCGGGCGCGCTCGCCGATCGGATCGACGAGCGGCCGCTGCTCGTCGGGGGTCTGACGTTGCAGGCCGCGGGGATGGCGTGGCTGGCGCTGATCATCAAGCCCGATCTGGCCTACACGCAAATGCTCGCGCCGTTCATCCTCGCCGGCGTCGGCGTTTCGATGGCGATCCCGTCGGCGCAGAATTCCGTCATCGGCTCCGTCGCCACCGAGGCGATCGGCAAGGCGGCGGGTGTCAACAGCATGATGCGCGAGCTCGGCGGCGTGTTCGGAATCGCAGTTGCCGTCGCCGTGTTCGCCGGCGCCGGGGGCTACGCCTCGGCACAGGCGTTCGTCGACGGCTTCGGTCCTGCGATCGGGGTCTCGGCGGGGCTTGCGATTACCGGTGCGCTGGCTGCCGTGGTGATGCCCGGCAGGCGCAACGTGACAGCCGCAGCACCCAAACTACAAGCCCAGGAGGTCACACCATGAGCAAGGTCATGATTCGCTACAAGGTCAAACCGGAGCGAGCAGCGGAGAACGAGCAGCTCGTGCGCGCCGTCTACGACGAGCTGGCGGACGGCGCGCCGGCCGGGCTTCGCTATGCCACGTTCGCGCTCCAGGACGGTGTCAGCTTCGTCCACATCGCCAGTGTTGAGACCGACGACGGCCACAACCCACTACGCGAAGTGAAGGCGTTTGCGGAGTTCCAAGCGGGGATTGGCGCGCGCTGCGAGGAGGCGCCGGTCGTGACCGAGCTCAGCGAGATCGGCTCCTACCGTTTCTTCGAATGAGCTCCCTCGCCGGCCCAACGCGCTCGGTCACCCACCCCGTCGTCCATCTCGAGCTCCACACCGGCGACCTTGCCGGCGCGCGCGGCGCGTATGAAGAGCTGTGCGGGTGGCGCTCGGAGCAGGTCAAGACGCCGACCGGGTCCTACCTCGCGCTCGGGCTCGGCGTGAGCTTCGGAGGGGGGATCGTGCAGTGCAGCACGCGGCGCCCGATATGGCTCCCGTATGTCCATGTCGGCGAGATCGGCGCGGCGACAGCCCGCGCCCGCGAGCTCGGCGCGACGGTGCTGCTCGAGCCGCGCGAGGGCCCCTCGGGGTGGCGCGCGGTGGTGTCGGTGCCCGCGGGCGGCGAGATCGCGTTCTGGCAGCCGAAGGGATCGGAGTCGTGAACGAGCTCGACGTGCTGGCGTCGGCCCGGGCCGGTGACGAGAGCGCCTTCCACGCCCTGCTCGCGCCCTACCGGGCCGAGCTGCACGCGCACTGCTACCGGATGCTCGGCTCAGTCCACGACGCCGAGGACGCGCTCCAGGAGGCGCTGGTGCGCGCTTGGCGCGGGTTGCCGCGATTCGAAGGTCGAAGCTCGCTGCGCTCGTGGCTCTACCGGATTGCGACCAACTCCTGCTTGCGGGCGATCGAGCGCCGACCCCAGCGCATCCTTCCGATCGACTACGGCCCCCCCGGCGACCCGCACGACGGGCTCGATGAGCCGTTGACCGAATCCGTCTGGATCGAGCCCTATCCTGATGAGCAGCTCCCGATTGCGGATCGCCTGGCCGCGCCCGAGGCCCGCTACGAGCAGCGTGAGAGCATCGAGCTGGCTTTCGTGGCGGCGCTGCAGCACCTACCGGCCAGGCAGCGAGCGGTGCTGATCCTCCGCGACGTGCTCGGCTTCTCGGCGCGCGAGGTCGCCGAAACGCTGCGGGCCACGCCGGCATCGGTTGACAGCGCCCTGCAGCGCGCCCATCGCTCGGTCGATGAGCGGCTCCCATCGCGCAGCCAGCAGGCCACGCTGCGCTCGCTCGGCGACCAGCGGCTGGCCGAGCTCGTCGGCGTCTACGTCGACGCCTGGGAGCGCGCAGATATCGAGGCGGTCGTCGCGCTGCTGGCGCAGGACGCACTGATCGCAATGCCCCCGATCCCGACCTGGTACCGGGGACGGGATGCGGTGGGCGATTTCCTCGCGCGCCGCGTGCTCGCGGGCGAGAGGTCCTGGCGGCTGATGCCGACGCACGCAAACGGGCAGGTCGCGCTCGCCCAATACAGGTGGGACGGCGAGGACGAGCGGTTCGCCGTGCACGGCATCCTCGTTCTCACGCTCCGGGGCGAGCAGATTGCAGAGCTGACGGCCTTCCTCGAGCCGCGCGCGCTTGCGCCCTTTGGGCTCGACGAGCACCTGCGAACAGCGGGCCGTCGTTGATCAGAGCGCAGACTCAGTCTCGCGCAGCGCGGACTTATTCTCGCGTGCCGACCAGCCAGAGCTCCGTGGGTGCTCTCGCGGACGGTGCGCCGCCGTAACCGAGCACCGCGGCCGGATCGGCGAGCTCGAGGTTCGCAAAGCGCGCGAAGAGCTGTGCGATCAGAACGCGGGCCTCGAGTCGCGCCAGCGGCGCGCCGAGGCAGAGGTGAAGCCCTGAGCCGAACGCGAGATGATCTCGGTTCGCGCGATCGAGCCGATACCGATCGGGGTCGTGGTAGCGATCCGGATCGCGGTTCGCGCTGCCGACCAGGAGGAAGACCTCGTCGCCGGCGGCGAGCCGGCAGCCGTCCACCCCGAGCGGCTGCGCGACCTGCTTGCCGATGATCTGGACCGGGCTCACCCATCGGAGTCCCTCGTCGAAAGCGCGACGTGCTAGCCCGGCGTCGGCGCGCACGGCCTCCAGTGCCGCCGGATGGGTGAGCAGCGCGTGGATCGTCGTGGCGATGCCTCCGACGGAGGTCTCCACCCCGGCGACGAGCAGGTTCGCACACGTCGTGACGATGTCGCGGGTGGTCAACCCATCCGACAGCTCGACCGTGCTCACGAGGTCAAGTCCGTCAGTCCTGACCGAACGCGTCCTCAGATCATGGAGATAGTCGATCAGCTGCCGCCCGGCATCGCGGCCAAGCTCCGCGTCGGCGGCATCGGCCTGGTTCATCCGGACCCGCCGCAGGGAGTTGAGCACCGCGGCGTACAACCGGCCGAGCTCCGGCGAATCGTCTGAGCCGATCAACCTCGCCACCACCGCCATGGCGACCGGGGTTGAGAGATCGCGATTGAGCTCGAACGCGACCGAATCCTCCAGCCCGGCGATGACCTGCTCGACCACACGCTTGACCGCAGCGCTCATCTGCTCCTCGAGCGCCCGCGGCCTGAACGGCCCGCTGAACGCCTTCCGAATCACGTCGTGCGCCGGAGGATCGATCGCGACCAGCGGTTGCGCCCCGAGTGCCTCGGTGAAACCGCGCTCGAACTGCTGCGATTGCCGGAACGCCTGCGCATCGGCGAATCCCTTGCGCACCCCGGCGTATCGGCTCACCACGTGGCCGCCCAACCGCTCACTCCACCACACCGGCGCGGCCGTTCGCCACCCCGCGTAGAACGGATACGGATCTTCGCTAAACGCCTCTGAGAACAGCTCCGCATCACTCAACGGCCGACACGGCGCTACTGTACCGGCGCCCGCTCCAGCGGAGAGTTGATTTGCCCGACGACGCGAGCTCAAAGCCATTGTGGCCACGCCCCAGCGCGCTTGCACTCGCCCTCGCGAGCGGCCGCGACGACCAGCTCGTGTTGTGGATCACGCTGAGCTCGCCCAACGTCGTCGAGATCGCCGGCGCGGCGGGCTTCGATGCCGTGATCATCGATCTCGAGCACGCGTCGTTCGGCCTCGAAGCGGTCGAGGCGATGACGATCGCCGCGGAGTTGGCGGGAATGACCGTGCTCGCCCGTCCCGGTGGCGGTGGCTTGAGCGACGTCGCGCGCCTGCTCGACCTCGGCGTCAGCGGCATCGTGTTCCCGATGGTGGCGAGCGACAAGCAGGCGGCGGCCGCGCGTGCCGCGCTGCGATACCCGCCGGGTGGAACGCGAGGCTGGGGGGGAAGTCATGTGCGCCGGACACGGTGGACGGTGCCGGAGCGGCAACGCACGCAGGCGTACCTGGATGCGGTCGACGAGAGCGTCTTGTCGATCTTCCTGATTGAGACTCCTGAAGGCGCCGACGGGATCGAGGAAATCCTTGAGGCCGGGGCGCCGGACGCCGTGATCTTCGGCTGGGGCGACTATGGCGTCGCGGTCGGGTTTGATCAGGCGGCTGCGCGAGCCGCGGCCGAGCGGGTCTACTCGGCGTGCCGAGCGCGCGGTGTCGGCGTTGCGATCGATCCGCTCCAGCAGCTCGTCCCGGACTTCTATCCGGGCTGCTTCACCGTCGCGGGTGTGGATTCGACGCTGATCAGTGCGGCGCTGAGCGAACGCGTTCGCGGGCTGCGTGAGGCCTGCGTCGCGTCTCAGCGCCGGAACGGATGAAGCGGCAGTCCCGGTCGCGCCCAGTCGCTGATCTCGAGGACCTGCTCTCCATCGGTGTCGGTCACGTAAGCGGTGCCGTCCGCGGCGATCGCGAGGTTCGTATAGAGGCTGCCCGCGCCCGGGCGGAGTCGATCCAGCAATCTCCCCTTGGGATCGAACACCTGAAGCTCGGCCGGTTGCTGCTCGAGCGACACGGCGGACACGAGCAGGTTTCCGTCGACGTCGAAGGCGAAGCCATCCGGGAGACCCTGGGGCGTCGTGGCGAAGACCGCCGGCGTTCCAAGCCGTCCGCCACCTGCAACTGGATACCGCAGGATCTCGGCTCGCGATGTCGACGCTACGAACAGGGCGTCGTCGTCAAGGCCGAAGCCGATGCCGTTGGGGTAGTAATCGACCGACGTGAGCAGCTCCGCATCGCTCGTAGTCGGGTCGATCCGCCACAGCCGCCCGTCATCCCACGGCCGGCGCGAGGGGTCGGTCACGTAGATGAAGCCGTCGGGGCCGTGACAGAGGTCGTTCGGACAGTAGGGATCCTGACTCAGCCACGACACATGGCCGTCAGGGTCCACAGCTTGAATGCCGCCCCAGATTCTCGGAACCTGCTTGGCGTGGCCGTAGTTGCCCTGCTGGGCGACGTACAGCGTGCCGTCCGATGCCTCGGTCAGGCCGCCTGGCCCGCCGGACGTGTCGGCGAGGACCCGCGACTGCGAGTCGACGATTTCGTACAGGCAGCCGTGGCTGATCGAGCAGACGACCAGTGCACCTGAGCGACGGATCAGCGGTCCTTCGCAGCGCCCCACGCCCGAGGCGTAGACCGTGATCCGAGGGGTTGCGCCGCCAGTCATCGGGATCGACGGCAGCCTAACAATTCCGAGTCCACGGGTCGGAATATGGTAAACTCGTGTGTGCGCGTCAGTGAGCCCACGCTCTTCTCGCTTGCGGGGCGATGCATGCGGCACGGCTCAGAAGGGCAGAGAGGCGGGCTTGGGGGCCGACGCTCGGTCACTCGGTTTGGTCCTCGGCGAGGCCGGCGTCGGGCGAAATCGACCTCGGCGGCCGCGGGCGTGGACTGGGCCGAAGCGGCAAGGCCATGGCCACCGCACAAAGCAGTCCGACCAACAAAGTAGTGATGGCGGGGCTTCGCCACCCGCGGTGAATGAAATCGGCGTTGCGCGAGTGGCAGGTTGGGGCGCGGTCGTTGACTATCCGCCTGCCGCGCGCCGACGCCGACTTCGCCTTGGTGCTCATGAGCCCGTCAAAGTCTGGCGTGGGGGCTTTGGCCGGAACCCCGGATTGTTGCCATGAGCACGAGCTACAGACTCGCTTGTAATGCGAAGCCTCCGCGGGCGGCGATCGATTGTCGATCTCGACTGAACGGAGGCTGGTGGTGGAGAGGATCGTTGAGCGCCCGGGCGCGCTGGATGTGCATAAGGCGAGCGTGACGGCGTGCGTTCGCGTGTGGCGAGGGACGCGAGCTCGAGCGAGCATATGGCGGAGTTCGCAACGACCGTGCAGGGTCTGTTGGCGCTGCGCGGACTGGCTGGAGGCGCTACGGGTCACGCAGGTCGCGATGGAGGCGACCGGCGTGTACTGGAAGCCGGTCTGGGCGATCCTGGAGGACGGCTTCGAGCTGACGCTCGTGAACGCCGGCACGTCAAGCAGGTCCCCGGCCGCAAGACCGACGTCAAGGACGCGCAGTGGCTCTGCCAGCTGCTGGAGGCGGGGCTGCTGCGCAGCGAGCTTCGTGCCGCCCAAGCCGATCCGCACGCTGCGGAACCTGACCCGGTATCGCAAGACGCAGATCCCGAGCGCCAGCGCGAGGCCAACCGCCTGCACAAGATCCTCGAGGACACCGGATCAAGCTCGACTGCGTCGCCTCGACATCCTCGGCGACAACGGCCGGGCGATGCTCGACGCGCTCGTGGCCGGCACGCACCGACCCCGACGTCCTCGCCGACCTCGCGCGGGGCCAGCTGCGAAGAAGATCCCGGCGCTGCGCGAGGCGCTGGAGGGCCGCTTCGAGGATGAGCACGCGCTGATCGTGCGGCAGATCCTCGCGGACATCGACTTCCTCGAGAAGCGATCGAGCGGCTCTCCGACGCGATCGAGGAGCAGATCGCCCCTTTCGCCCGCCGGCGGACGGTGAGGCACGACCGGCGTCAAGCAATGGACCGCGAGGTGCTACGGCGAGACGGCGTCGACAGAGCGCCATCCCAACCCCCTAGCATGTCGCCTGGGCGGTAGCCCGATAGCGACGAGTCCGCCGGCAAACGCCGCTCGGGAAGACCGGCAAAGGCACAAGTGGCTCAGAGCGACGCTGGACCGAAGCCGCGCAACGCCGCCGCCCGCACCAAGGACACCTACCTCGCTGCGCAATACAGGGCGTGCGGCCGCGCGGCCACGGATGGTGATCACCGCCGTCTGACATGATCTTCACTGCAGCCGGGGACATGCTCAACCGGCGAGCTCTACCGGGACGTCGGCGGCGACTACTTCACCCCCAAAACCCGAACAGCTCACCAAACGCTTATCCACCAACAAGGCTCGGACACCGTCACCTAAAGGGGGGAAAGGCGGTCCTACTGGACGCGATTGCCGTCAAGTCCACACTCACAGCCGCCCACCCGTAACGGCCGCGAGCGTGTCGCCGCAGCGGATTTCGGCCCGCGCCGGTGCCGCGCACGGTGCCAGCGCCTTTCACTGTGTCAACTGCCGAACCAGCGCGCGCGACGGCTAGAGCCGAAATGAGCCTTGTCGGCAGCGAGGGCGGTGGACGGCGGGTGGTAGGTCCCGGTTCGGGTCGGACCGGACAGGAAGTCGATGTCCACGCTCCCGACGCGGCCCTCGCCGAACTCGATGTAGCACGTGCCGCGCCCGAGGTGGGCCCCCGGACCCTCACCGCCTCGCAGTTCGGCGATCAGCGTCTGCGCCACGATCCGCGCGGCGCCCTCGGCGAACACGCCGGCCTTCGGCACGCCGGCTGTGGCGACGTCGCCGACCGCGTACACCCCCGGGAAACGCGTCTGCAGCGTGGCGGAGTCCACCGGCACGTAGCCGTCCTCGGTCATGCCGCTTGCGATCACCACGTCGGGGGCGCGGTGCTTGGGCACGCCGAGGAACAGATCGAACTCCAGCTCGGTGCCGTCGTCCAGGATCGCGACGCTGCGCGCCGGATCGAGCGCGCTGACGCGGCGGCCCGGAATCAGTGTGATGTCGCGCTCGGCGAATGCCGTCGTCAGCGCCGCGGAGGTTTCGGGCGAGGGTGGAACCGGCGTCGGCAAAGGGATCACGAACGAGATCTGACATGCGTCGCGGACGCCGCGCGCAGTCAACTCGTCGTGTAGCAGCAAGGCGCATTCGCTCGGCGCGGGGGGGCACTTGAACGGCGCGCCGCACACGCCGATGACCGCGTGTCCGCGAGAGAACGTCGGGATGATCCCGGCCAGCCGCTCCGGCCCCGGCCACGGAGTAGAACTCGTTTCCGCCCTGCGCGAGGCCGGGGGTGGCGTCCATGTCGTAGTCGGCGCCGAGCGCGATCACGAGGAGGTCGGCCTCGTGGACACCCGCGTCCGTGGTCACCCGTCGTGCCTCTGGGTCGATCGCCGTGATCGTCTCCCGCAAGAAGCGCACACCGGGCTTGGCGATCTCGCGGTAGGGCAGCCTGATCGCCTCCGGAGTCGTGCGACCAAACATCACATCGAGCTTGGAGAACCCGAACACGAATGCATCGCCCTTGTCGATCAAGGTCACGTCAACGTCGTCTCCGAGCGCCTCCGACAGCATCGTGCTGAGCTCCAACCCGCCAAACCCCGCGCCGAGCACAACCACACGCTTGTTCACATCGACCACCTCATGATTGATTGGAGCTCAGTTGGCTGGAGCTCGGGGACCGCAGGCTTCATGCCCAGGCGATCACGCCCCGCCGCAGCGCGGCCGGCGCACCATACCCGATGCTCCTTGCCGGGCTGCGGCTGGGCGGTGCCAAGGGCATGCCGGCGATCGACGGTGCGGTAGGGTGGGCGGTGGTGCATGAAGGGGCGCAAATCCGCGGTCGGGGTGGGTTGACCCGAGCAGCTCGCGCACTGCTGCTCGCGGCCTGCGCCTTCGCGGCCCTCGGCGCCGGCGTTGCGTCGGCGACGACGTACTACGCAGGACCGGGCAGCGCGACCACGACGGGCTGCACGGTGCCGGCGACCCCGTGTGCGATCGGCTACGTGATCGGAACCGCGGCGCAGACCGGTGATGAGGTCGTGCTGCTGCCGGGGAGCTACGAAGTCGGCCTTGCGGCGCTATCGACGAGCCGGGCGATCGACATTCACGGTCAGGCCGGTGAGGCGCCGCCGCTGATCGAGGGCAACACCGGCAGCAACACTCCGCTGCTGACGCTGAACGGGGGCGCCGGGACCGTCGTCAGCGATCTCCAGATTCTGCAGCACGGCGCCGGGTCCGGGCTGGATGACTTCGCTGGTGGAGCGACGCTCGAGCGGGTGGTCGTCGACGCGGACGCCGGCCCGCAAGGCGATGCGATCGTGCTCGGAACCGGAACGCTGCTGCGTGACAGCGTCGCCTGGGCGCCGGGCAACTCCGCCGTGTTCATGGCGGCCGCCGGCACGGCGCGGATCGAGAACGTGACCGCTTACGGTTTCACCGGCGTGTTCGTGTCCGGCAACCCCGCCCCTGGCGGCTCAACGGTCGTCATGGAGAACACGATCGCCCACGGGGGCCTTGAAGACCTTGGAGAGGACACGATGTTCGGCAGCGCGACGATCCAGGTCGGCTACTCCAATTACGCGACGACGTCGATCCCGAACCCGACCGGCACGCTCACCGACGAGGGGCACAACCAGACGACGCAGCCGCCCGCCTTCCGGGCGCCTTCGATCGGCGATTTTCGCGAACTGCCGTCATCGCCGACCGCCAACGGCGGGATCATCGACCAGTACGTCGGTACCGGCGACGTCCTGGACGCGCCGCGAACCCAGGCGGGCGCGATCGACATCGGCGCG
This sequence comes from uncultured Solirubrobacterales bacterium, assembly GCA_963769695.1. Classification (GTDB taxonomy): domain Bacteria; phylum Actinomycetota; class Thermoleophilia; order Solirubrobacterales; family Solirubrobacteraceae; genus Palsa-465. Next base: position 1,325,831 of record CAVYMX010000009.1, read on the forward strand.
TATCAGCTGCTCTATCCGATCGCGATCACCGGACCCGCGACAGCGGTCGGCACCACCGTTGCCACGCTGACCGGGACAGTCGACCCCGAGGGACCGGCGCTGACGGCGTGTACGTTCGAGTACGGGACCACGACGCTTTACAGCTCGAGCGCCCCGTGCACGCCGGCGGGCTCCGCGGGCACAAGTCCGGTCGCGGTCAGCGCCGCGATTTCGGGGCTCGCCCCCGGCGTGCCCTACCACTTCCGGCTGGTCGCGAGCACCGGGAACGGGAGTGGCGTAGGAGCCGACACGACGTTCACGACGACGAGCCCGCCTTCGACCACTCCGGTGTCGATTGCACCGCCCTCCCCGGTCACGCCGAGCTCGATTGCGGGTCGCGGCGTCGTCGGCTCGACGCTCACGTGTGACCCTGGGACGTGGACGGGCGCGCCCACGTTCACGTACTCCTGGCTGCGGGATGGCTCAAAGCTGGCAGCGGCGAACGGCGTCGGCCATGTCGTCGCGGCGGCCGACCCTGGTCACGCGCTCCAGTGCCAGGTCGACGCCACCAACGCCGGCGGCAGCGCGATCGCCGATAGCGCCGCGCTGCTGATCCCAGTCCCGGCCCCGAGCCCGAGCCCGACCCTGGCGATCCTGAGCACCAAGGCCTCGGTGTCTCACGGCCGCGTCGCGATTGCGCTTGCCTGCCGTCGAAGCTCGGGACGCTGCAGCGGCACACTGACGCTCAAACGCGGACGGTCGGTGGTGGCCTCGGCGCAGTTCTCGATTGCGGCCGGCCACACGGCGCGCACTTCGCTCGTGCTCGGCAGGTCCGCACTGCAGGCGCTCGCGAACGCACACCCACCCCGGCTCTCGGTCACCGCTCAGGCAGGATCGGTGACCCACGCCGTGCTGCTGACTGGTTGATCTCGAGCCCGTTTACAATGCCCGCAGCGGTACTCGCTGTGGAACGACGCGCCGGCGTCTAGAGGCCGATCGCGACGCCGTCGAGCCGCGGGTCCGTGGCGCCTTCCAGCGAGCCGCGATCGCGATGGAAGCGGATCATCTGGGCGCTGCCCTTGAAGCTCCGCACATAGGCGTGTGGCGAATTCCAATCGCTCGGCGGGGCGTCTCCGGTGACCCGCTGGTGACCGCGTCGCTCGAGGTCGGCGATCACCGCCGGATCCAGCGTGGGCTCGAACGCGATGTCGTCGCCCTCGAGGATCCGGTAGCGAGGCGCGTCGATCGCCTGCTGGAGGCCCATGTCGAGGTCGAGGACGTTGACGAGCAGCTGGATGTGGCCCTGCGGCTGCATGTTCCCTCCCATGCATCCGAACACGATCTCCGGTCGGCCGTCGCGCAGGGCCATCCCCGGCAGGATGGTGTGGCGGGGTCGGCGTCCGGGTCCGATCAGGTTCGGGCTCTCCGGGTCAAGTGAGAACGCGGCGCCGCGGTTGTGCATGACCACACCGGTACTGCCACCGACCACGCCGGCGCCGAAGACGTCAGAGATGCTCGTGATCAACGAGACCGCGTTGCCGGCCGCGTCGACGACGCACAGGTAGGTCGTGTCGCCATGGGCGCTCGCGGTGAGCGGCCGTCTTCGCGCCGTCTGGCGATCGATCCGGTCGCGCAGATCCGAGAGCGCCGACTCGGTCAGCAGCGAGGCCACATCGACCTCGACGCAGCGCGGGTCGCCGACCCGCAGGGCGGCCTCCTCGAACCCGATCCGGGTCGCCTCGATCTCGACGTGCATCCGATCGGCCGGCGAGAGCGAGGCGAGGTCCTCGAAGGACAGGATGCCGAGCGCCACCAGCGCGACGATGCCCTGGCCGTTCGGGGGCATCTCCAGGATCCGGCGGTCGCGGTATCCGAGGCCAATCGGCTCGACCCACTCCGCGCGTTGCGACGCAAGGTCGGCCTCAGTGAGGGCGCCGCCGCCGGCGGCGCTGGCCCGCGCGATCTCCCGGGCGACCGGACCCGCGTAGAACCCCTCGCGACCCTCGCGGCCGAAGATCTCCCACGTGTCGGCGAGTTCGGGGTGCAGGAACCGTTCTCCCGGCCCTGGCGCCCGGCCTTCAACGAGGTACCCGAGGGCCCCGAACTGTTCGAGCTTGCCCGCGCCGTAGGCCCACACTCGAGCGATCGATTCGCCGACGGGAAAGCCGTCGCGGGCGAACGCGACCGCGGGGGCGAGAAGCTCGGCGAGCGGCCGGGTCGCGAATCGTTCGTGCAGCGCGACGTAGCCGTCCGCGGCTCCCGGCACGGTGACCGTCTCCCACCCGGCCTGCGGCATCGCCCTGTGGCCGGCGAAGCGGCCGGCGGTCAACCCCTCCGGGCAACGGCCGCTGGCGTTGAGGCCGTGAACGCGCTGGTCACCCTCCCACCACACCATCGCCCACATGTCTCCGCCCAGCCCGTTCATCATCGGCTCAACGACGCCGACGACCGCCGCGGTGGCGAGCGCCGCGTCGACCGCGTTCCCGCCCTCGGCGAGGATCCTGAGTCCGGCCGCTGTCGCGAGCGGCGAGCTCGTTGCCACCATCCCCCCGGAGGCGAAGACCGACGAGCGGTGGTCGAAGTAGCCCATTCCTAGAGCTCGATCACGGATCAACCGGGTTGAGCTTCTCCACGATCAGCGAATCGCTCGGCATCGGCGGGAACTGGGGGAATGTCGTGGCGGTGATGCCGAGTGTCGGCGCGAGGATCGGGCGCGGATAGGCAGCGGCGCCGCCCGTGAAGCCGATGTCGCGCACCTCGGCCTGGTCGAAGAAGACGAGGAAGCGCGTCTCCTCGTGTTCGAGATTCTCAATGTGATGCGGAAATGCCCGCGGGATGAAATAGACGTCGCCGGCCGCGAGCTTGTATGTGTCGACTGATCCGTCGGCGCTCATGACCGTCATGCGCGCGCGTCCCGTGTGCACGTACCCGAGCTACGGCGGTGACCGGGTGCCAATGGGGCTCGCGCATCCCGTCGCCCTCGATCCGCAGGGAGTACATCGCCAGCTGATCGAGCGCCGGCCACGTGTCGAGCCGCGCGGTCTTAAGCTTCCCGTAGCGGTTGTCGATCGGCGGCGACATACCCTCGAGATCGAGCTTGAGGTCGTTCGGATAACTCGCCGATTCCGCGAGCACGGTGTCCCGTCGACCTTGCCGGCGAACATGTCCTCGGGCCCCCTGGGCAGGCCGGCGAGCGCATCGCAAGACAGTCCCCAGGTGTTGCCCATCACGTTGGGCGTGAGCATCCCGACCGAGCCCGAGAGGCCGAAGTCCTGGGGCTGCTCGTTGGAGAAGACGATGATCAGCTCTGCCTGCGCGTCGCCGACGTTCTCGAGCGCGTCGAGCGCGACGGAGGGACGAAGAACATCTGACGCGGCAAGATCGTGAAGCTCGAGTGCTGATTGGAGTCGCCGAAGATGGTTACAAGCAGTTCACCGGCCAAGCAGTAGCCGAGCTCGTTCGCGTTTGCGTGCCAGTGCGGCTCACGAAACCCACCAGCTTCCACCGTGACGCGGGCCAGCGAGAGCCGCTCGAGGATCGGGAAGTCGTCGCTGCGCACGTGCGTGCGAGCGCCGTACGGAGTCGAGACTTGCGGCGCGGTCTCGCGCAGATGGAAGACATGCTTGCTCAAATCGGTTGCCCCCAAGCATCAGATCGGTTGGCTGCGACGTCGCTGCGACCGGGACAAAGTATCCCAAGAAGGCCTCGGCGGTTGAGGGACGGTTCGGGGGAGCCCGCGCGGCGCGGCCGGCGCAACCCGACTCCGACGACGCCTCTCATCCGTTGCGGGTGATGCGACACGACCCGGTTTGGGTGAATAGTCAGGAAGGTGGTGAGCTAATAGACCGTAAGGCAGGCGCGGCCGCAGCGGTTCTGCTGACGCTGTGCGCGGGCCAGTTCCTGATGATGCTCGACAGTTCGGTGATGAACGTGTCGATCGCGACGGTCGCGAAGGACGTCGGCACGACCGTCACCGGGATCCAGACGGCGATCACGCTGTACACGCTGGTGATGGCCTCGTTGATGATCACCGGCGGGAAGATCGGCCAGATCATCGGCCGCAAGCGCGCCTTCGCGATCGGCTGCGTGATCTACGGCTGCGGCTCGTTCATCACCGCGATCTCGCCGAGCCTCGGGGTGCTGCTGCTCGGATGGTCCTGCCTCGAGGGCATCGGGGCGGCGCTGATCCTGCCGGCGATCGTCGCGCTCGTGGCGTCGAACTTCGGGCGCGACGAACGGCCGCGCGCGTACGGGCTGGTCGCCTCGGCCGCCGCGATCGCGATCGCGGTCGGCCCGATCGTCGGCGGCCTGTTCACGACCTACCTCTCGTGGCGCTGGGTGTTCGCGGGCGAGGTCGCTGATCGTGCTGGCGATCCTCGTCCTCGCCCGCCGCATGGCCGAGGGGCCGCGGGAGACGGGCGTGCACCTGGACCTCGTGGGGACCGCGCTGTCGGCGCTCGGCCTCGGGCTGATCGTGTTCGCGATCCTGCGCTCGGGGACGTGGGGGTTCGTCAAGCCAAAGCCGGGGGCGCCCGAATGGATCGGGCTGTCGCCGGTGATCTGGCTGATGCTCGGCGGCGGGGTCGTCATCTGGCTGTTCATGCAGTGGGAGAATCGGCTGCTCGCCCGCGGCGGCGAGCCGCTGATCGACCCGGCGATCCTGCGGGTCCCCGTGCTGCGCGGCGGCCTGACCTCGTTCTTCTTCCAGTTCTTCGTGCAGGGCGGCCTGTTCTTCGCCGTGCCGCTGTTCCTCTCGGTCGCGCTCGGGCTCTCGGCGATCGAGACGGGCGTGCGGTTGCTGCCGCTGTCGATCACGCTGATCCTCGCGGCAGCCGGCATCCCGAAGCTCTTCCCCCACGCATCGCCGCGCCGGGTGGTCCGGCTCGGTTTCATCGCGCTGTTCGCCGGGCTGGTGGTCATGGTGGCCCCGCTCGAGGCAGGCGCGGGACCGGAGATCATGACCTGGCCGATGCTGCTCGCCGGCCTCGGGGATCGGGGCGCTGGCCTCGCAGCTCGGGAGCGTCACCGTCTCATCGGTCTCCGACGAGCAGAGCGGCGAGGTCGGCGGGCTGCAGAACACGATCACGAACCTCGGCATCTCCATCGGCACCGCGCTCACGGGCGCGATCGTCATCGCCGCGCTGACCACCTCGTTCCTGACCGGCGTCCAGCAGAATCCCGCCGTTCCCGACCGCGTCAAATCGCAGGCCACGACCCAGCTCGCCGGTGGCGTCCCGTTCATCTCCGACGCGCAATTGAAGACCGCGCTCGACAAGGCCCACGTGCCACCCAAGACCGCAGATGCCATCGTCGAAGAGAACGCGACAGCGCGCCTCGACGGGCTGCGCGACGGCGCTGTCGGTGCTCGCCATCTTCGCGCTGATCGCGCTGTTCTTGAGCGGTGCGATCCCGGAAGAGCAGCCCGCTGCTGCTCCCGACTAGCTGCGCTGCGACGCGTGGGCGAAGCAAGAGGTAGTAGAGGTCCTTCGATCCCCAGTACACGCGAGGCTGAGCGCCAACGCCGGGGGTGTCCGCTTCTGCGAGGTAACGCGGCGGCTCAGTGACCGCGAGGTTGGCCCAGAACAGCTGGCCGCGGTCGTAGTGGATGTTGCGGATCCGCCGCTGCAGGCGCCCTTCGACGCGCAGGTCGCGAAGCAGGCCGAGCACAGTGCTCGGCACCCCGAGGTCGCTGATCACCAGATCGGTCCCGATCCGCGTGCCGTCGGCGAGTTGGACCGCCGTCGCGCGGTCGCCCTCGCGAGCCGATGGTGTGTGTGCTGCCCAAGGGTCATCGGTTAGCCCGCCGGGCAACGGTCCGAGCGCTTGATCTGCGCGATGAGCCGCTGGTCTGGTGGCCTGAGGCCCACGGGCCGGGCGCGTGGCGCGAGGTCCGTCGTGAGGTCTGCGGCGATCCGCCGTGGCCACCGATCGCCCGCACCGAGCCCGAGGAGGAACGAATCGTCTCCGCGGTGGCGGAGGGCGCCGGGATCTCCTTCATCATGCTCGAGCGCTCTCGCAGCCTCCGGATCTCCGGCGCTGTCTACCGCAGGTTCGCGGCGCCCGAGCCGACGATGGGCATCGCGATCGCGTGGCGCCGAGGTGACGATCTGCCGACGCTTCATCGCCTACGCGAACTCGCCGATGAGGTCGCCTCTCGCGGTGGCGCGGGCGCCGCCGGCCGGGAAGAAGAACCCCGGAGGGGCGGGGACCCGGTCCGGGGGTCGCGCCATGCATAAAGGCCCAAAGTCCACCTCCCCAGGCGTCCTTGGTTACATAAGCGCGTGATTCTTGCCCTGCGTAGGGCCGAGCCCCGGGCGATGAGTTTTCGGCCCTCAACGGGTCTCATAGACACGACCGGGCCAGAACGAGCCAAGGAGCACAATGACGTCCACGCCGCCAGCACCATCGATATCCGAAGTCGGCACCGTGTTCGTGCCGGTATCCGATCAGGACCGGACGATCGCGTTCTATGTTGAGCAACTGGGGTTCGAGAAGCGCTCCGATTTTGAGTACGGCGACGGGAATCGCTGGGTCGAGGTGGCGCCGAGCGGCTCAGCCATCGCGCTCGCGCTCGTCTCCCCCTCGGAGGGGACCGCGACACCGAGCACGGCGGCCCGATGTGCGCTGCTGGTCGGCGACATAGACGCCATCGTCGCGCGGCTGCGCACCCAGGGAGTCGAGGTCGAACAGGTCGGCCGCGAGGGCACCAGCCGACAGGGACTCCTGTCGGCGGACGTCAGTGTGGCGGACCCGTTCCCACCGCAATGCTGCTTCTGCGACCCCGACGGCAACCGCTTCCTCCTCGTAGCACCCGCCTAACGGATCGGCCCCGAGAATCGACTCCGGTGTGTGAGGGCATCGCCGGGGGCGCCGGTTTAGCGTGCCGGTCGGTCCATGAGCGCTTGTGTCAGCTCCCGGGTGACGGTCACGAGCAGGTCGATGTCGTGGGTCTGGGTCTGCCAGTTGACGATCGCCGGCCGCAGCGCGGTGTTGCCCGCGTACGTGGTCGTGCCGACGAACACGCGTCCGTCGCCACGAATCGCGTCTCCGAGCCGGTCGTTGAACGTGTTGAGGTCCGGTCCGCTGAAACCTGCCGGTCGCGCTCTGAAGCAGACGATGTTCAGCGGCGCGTCGGCGAGTCGCTCGAGCTCGGGTGCGCTGTCGACGCGGGCCGCGAGGTGCTGCGCGAGCGCGAGATGTCGCTCGATCATCTGCCGGTAGCCGGCCCGTCCATAGGCGCGCAGCGTCGCCCAGACCACGAGCGCGCGGGCCCGACGCGAGTTCTCAGGCGAGAGAAAGCCGAAGTTCGGGTGCGGATCTGCGGCGACTGGCAGGTAGGGCGCGCCGACGTTCAGCGCGAGGGGCACCCGCTCGAGCTCACGGACGAACGCGACCCCGCAGTCGTAAGGCACGTTCAGCCACTTATGGCCGTCGCAGATGACTGAGTCCGCCCGTTCCACTCCCTCGGTGAGCGTCCGCGTGCTCGGCGCGAGGCGAGCGAACAGCCCGAACGCACCGTCGACGTGAAGCCACGCGTCGTGTCGCTCGCAGAGCGTCGCGATTTCGGCGATCGGGTCGAAGTCGCCTGTGTTCACCTCGCCGGCGTTCGCGATCACGATCGCAGTCCCCGGGTTGTGGCTCAGGACGTGCTCGAGCGCTGCGAGGTCGAGCCGCCCAACATCGTCCTTGACCAGCCGGCGGATGTTGGCGCGACCGAGGCCCAGCATCCCGATCGCCTGCACGGCGCTCGGATGTAGATAGCCGCTCGACAGGATCACCGGCGCCGGGAGGCCCGCGACTCCCCGTTCCTCGACGTCTACGCCGTGACGCTCAGCCCAGCGATTGCGAGCCGCCGCGAGCGCGACGAAGTTCGCCATCGTCGCCCCAGTCGTGAGCACTCCCCCGAAATCGCCCGGCAGCTCGAACAGCTCACGCAGCCAATCGACCGCCACCTGCTCCAGCCGGGCCGCGAACGGCGAGGACGCCCACGCGTAGGCGACCTGATCGTAGGCCGAGGTGAGCCAGTCCGCGGCCAGCGCGGCGGGAGTGCCACCGCCCATCACGAAGTGAAAGAACCGCGGCCCGCTCGACCGCGTGGCCGCCTCGCGCGCGCGGTCGGCGAGTTCCTCGATTGCGGCGAGCGTGCCATCACCTTCCTCGGGCATCGGATCCCTCCACCGCCCAATCGCGAGCTCTGCGCCCGGGCCCAGGACGAGCTCGTCGCCCACGCCCCGCAGATACTCGCGGGCTCTCGTCGCGGCGAGCCCGAGCGCGGCATCGAGCTGTTCACGGTCAGCAAGCGGATCGGGCATCGCGCAGCTCAGCCTTCAGTCGTTCACGTTTCGGGGAGGTACATCGACCGTGCCGCGTCCGAGTATGACGATGGGCGGGCGCCCGGCGCGTCCTGTCCGTCTCCTCCCGGATCGGACGGGTACGGTGCCGCGGGCGATGCCGAGCGCGACGAACAGATTCACTCGGGTGACCCGCGCGGTGGCCCGCAACCACTCGCTCACCCGGCTCGTGCTCGCATACGCCGCGATGATCGTTGCCGAGTACGGGCAGTGGCTCGCGCTGCTCGTGTATGCCTATGCGCGCGGTGGCGCCTCCGCGGCCGGTCTGGTCGCGATCTTGCAGCTGGTCCCCTCGATGCTTCTCTCGCCCCTGATCAGCGCCCGCCTGTCCCGGATCGGCGCCGGGCGGATGCTGGTGGCCGCCAACGGCGCCGCCACGGCCACCCTGGCCTGCTGCGGCGCCGCGATCCTCGCGGGTGCGCCCGTGGCCGTCGTCTACGCCGCGGCGGTGGCGTTCTCGCTCTCGCTGGGCGTCAGCAGGCCTCTGCACCACGTGCTGATGCCCCTCGTCGTGCGCCATCCGGACGAGCTGACCGCGGCCAACGTCGCGACGAGCTGGAGCGAAGGTGTGGGAACGCTCGTGGGGCCAGCGCTCGCGGGTTTGCTGATCAGCGTGGGCGGCAGCGGGCTGGCGTGTGCGGTGCTCGCCTGGCTCTGCCTTTCGACCGTGCTGCTGGCCCGAGTGCGGTCGCTGCGCGCCGGTGCGGAGGAGGCGGAGGAAGCGGGAGTCCTCGGCGGTCTCCTGGCCGCCGCGCGGGTGATCGCCTCGCGGCCGAACACCCGGGCACTGATCGCGTTCCCGGCGGGCGCCGCTGCAATCGAGGGGGCGATCGACCTGCTGGTGGTCGTGCTAGCCGTGCAGATCCTGGCGATCGGACCGGGCGCTGCCGGCTATCTGAGCGCCGCGTTCGGCGCTGGTGGCCTGCTCGGCGCGGGTGCTGCGGTGTTGCTCGTGGGCCGCCGACTTGCTGGGCCGCTCGTCGCTGCCGTGCTGATCGGCGCTGTGGCGCTCGGTGCTCTGGCGCTGGCGTCCACGGTGCTGGTCGCGGTTGTGCTGCTGGTGATCGTCGGAGCCACCCGCAGTGTGCAGAGCGTCGCTGCCCAGACGCTCCTGCAGCGCTCGACGCCGCTGGATGTGATCGTCTGCGCGTTCGCCCTGATCGAGTCGATGCGCGACCTGGGAATGGCCTTCGGTGCGCTCGTGGTGCCGCTCCTGATCGGGTTCGATGGCGCCAAGCTCGCGTTTGTCGGGATGGCATGTTTCGCGCCCCTGGCGGTGCTGGTGGCCGGGCGGCGGATCCGCCGCATCGACGAGGAAGCTTCGATCCCGGTTGTCGAGATGGGTGTGCTGCGCAACCTGGAGATCTTCTCCACCCTTCCCGGCGCGTCGCTGGAAACACTCGCGCGCGAAGCGAGCTACGAGACGGTCCACCGCGGCACGGCGATCGTCAGCGAAGGCGACGACGGTGACAGCTACTACGCGATCACTCACGGCGCGGTCCTTGTCACGATCGGTGGGCGCGAGGTCAGGCAGATGGGGAGGGGGCAGGGCTTTGGGGAGATCGCGCTGATCTACTCCGTCAAGCGCACCGCCACGGTCGCGGCCACGAGCGAGACGACCCTCCTGCGCGTCGGCCGGGAGGCCTTCCTCACTGCGATGCGCGCGCACCCCACCGTCTCGGCGGCTGCCGAAACGGTCGCCCGGAGCCGGCTCGGTAACGGCCGCTGAGCGGACCGCGCCGTCAGCCGCACAGCCCCTCCGGCACGGCTTCCCGCGAGGCGTAGAGCTCGCATGCATTTTGCCAGCGGATGCGGTCGGCGTGTTCGGGCGATACCGCCGCGAGCAGCTCCTCGTTGTCGTGGGCGTAGCGGTGCGGGTAGTCGCTTCCATACATCAGGATGTTCTCCGAGCCGATCTGCTCGAGCAGTTGGCTGAGATGCACCTCGCTCGTCGGGGCGTCGAAGGGCTGCGTTGTAAAGCGGAAGTGCCGGCGCACGTACGTGGAAGGTCGCTCCTGCACCCAGGGCACTTCCCGGTGGAACGCCTTCCATTCGGCGTCCATCCGCCACAGGAAGCCCGGCAGCCAGGTCCAGCCACCCTCGGTGCACACGATGTGCAGGTCAGGACACTCCTGGAAGATGCCGCTCATCACCAGGCTGAGGATGTGCGATTGGAAGTTGAGGATCGCCGTGTTGTATTCCTCGTAATAGCTGCTGAGCCACCCCACCGGGGTCGGGGGCGTTCCGGTGCCGCCACCGAAGGTGATCGCAACCGGCAGGCCGTGGCGAGCGGCCGCCCGCAGCAGCGGCCAGTAGCGCTGGTTGCCGTACCCGGAGGGCGACCTCGCCGGAAGCAGGAGCTGGACGAATCGCGGATCGACGGCGATCCGCGCGATCTCGTCGACGGCGAACTCGACGTGCTGGGGGGTGAGGACCGCACTTGCCCTCAGGCGCGGCTCTCGGTCAAGCCACTGCGCCTGGAGCCACCGGTTCACCGCGGTGGCCAGATCGCTTGCGAGGTAAGGATGCGTGAACGACTCGATTCCGTAGTAGCAGACCAGCACGGCCGCCGATGCAGTGCTGAGAACGTCGTCCCTGATGGCATCAAGCGTCAGCGCTTCGCCTGGGGTGCGGGTCACCGGGTTCCACGCCGGATAGGTCAGCGGGACCGGGACTGGACCCGCGTATTTCGTCGCCTCGAAGTGGTCTCGCCACACCTCTGGGAGATACGGCGACAGCTGCGGGATCGACGGGACACAGTGCACGTCGCAGTCGACGAGCCGCAACGGCGCCGCAGTCATGCGAACGCGAAGAACCCTGCGGCGTTGTCCGAGAAGATCTTCCGTCTGAGCTCCTGACCGATGCGGGAGGCCGGGAGCACTCGATCCGGGTCGTCGAAATCCCAGTGGGGATAGTCGCTGGCGAACATGATGCGGTCGTTCATGTCGACCTGCTCGAGCAGTTGCAGCAGCTGATGTGCGCGTTCGGGCTCGTCGAGGGGTTGGGTGGTCATCGCAAAGTGGCGGCGGACGATCGCGGAGGGCGGCTCGGTCAGGTGCGGTACGCGGGAGCGCATCGTCTCCCAGCTGTGGTCCATGCGCCACAGCAGCGACGGGAGCCAGCCGAGCCCGCCCTCCTCGAGCACGATCCGCAGCTCCGGAAACCGGGTGAACGCTCCGCTGGACACCAAGCTCACAAGATGGGCTTGGAACGACTGTGCCAGCGCCGTGTGATGTTCGACGAAGTAGGTGGGCCAGCCGGTGGCGGAGTGGGTCCCGCTGAATCCCGCCACGTGAATCGCGATCGGCAGCCGATGTGCCGCGGCGACCTCGTACAAGGGCCAGTACTTTCCGTTTCCGAGCCCTTCTCTGGTGAGGCTGGGCAGCATCACCTTCACCATGCGGGGGTTCGCCGCCGCGCGCTCAACCTCGCGGGCCGCCAGGACGCCGTCCTCCACCGGAACGGAGATCGCGCCGTACAGGCGGCTGTCACGATCGAGCCATTCGGATTGCATCCACTCGTTGATCGCCCGCGCGACGGCGGCGGCCAGAGGGCCCTCCTTGGGGGCGCGGAGCACGCTGATCACCGGATGTAGGATCGCCTTGCAGATGTTGTGTCGATCCAGCAGCTGCTCCTGCATCAGACTCAGATCGGACCCACCAGGCCGTCCGTCGACCACACTGTCTCGCCGGAAGATGTCCTCCTGTGGGCGCGCACCGACCTCCTGTCCCACACCGGCGCCGCCGTAGGGCGTGCCCTGCTCGAAGTAGGTGTGCCAGCGCCGGGGCAGGAATGCATGGAGATCGGATGGCTGGCGGACGGCGTTATGCACATCGCAGTCGATGATCGGCGGCTTAGGTGCAACGAAGTCGCGCCGCTCGGTCACCGGTGTGCTCATTTACAGCTCCACGACGACGTAATCATCTTCGACCGAGATCACGACAGTCTCGGCGACGAGCGGGCTGGCCGACAGGCTCTCGCCCGACTGCACGGTCGCCTCGAAGGCGCGCACACGGTCTCGCCCGGAGTCGGAAACTGATTCGCCGCTCTGCAGGCTGTACTCCCACCCGTGACGTGGGCAGCGGACGACGCAGTGCTCCGGGTCAGACTCGTACGCACCGGGCCGCTGCGCCGAGACCTGTCGCCTCACGACGCCGTCCGACAGCGCCGCACCCTGGTGAGGACAGGCGTCCTTGAGCGCGTAGAACCGCCCGCCGACGTTGAAGATCGCGACCGGACGACGATTGATGACTACGCGTCGCTGCGCCCCCGGGGGAAGCGAGTGCACGGACCCGACCACGAATCTGGCCATCTGCTCACGTTATCGGGGCGTTCGGGATCAGAGACTCGCGGTCGGTCAGGCGCTCGGTGAACCGCCATCTGCCATCGGGACCTCGCCGGAGCATGTCGCGGTAGCGCCCAAAGCTGCGGATCACTGGTCCGGAGGCCGAGTCGTTGAGACGCGCGAAGTAGCTGACGACGCTCGCGGTGTCGCCGTGAAGGGTGATCCGCGGCTCGATCAGCAAGTGCTTGTGGTACGCCTCCGGGGCGTGCGAGTGCTCGTCGAACGCACGTGCGATCTCATCAACTCCGGTGAACGTCTGGTGGGGCCAGGCCAAGACCGCGCCCGCATCCCAACATCCGAGCCATTCGTCCCGTAAGCCGTAGTCGATCGAGTGACCATAGGCATAGAGGGTGTCCAGAATCGACCGCTCGTCCTCGAGCGCTCGCAGTCGCCTGTACAGCTCGTCTATCTCCACGGGGCAAACCTAAACCTCGCGTGGCCCGGTGGCAAGTCCCGCCGGCTCGGGCGGGCTGGCAGGAACCGTCCGATCGGCCAGCGGAGGCGAGTCAGGGGACCGTGTCGAGCGCCCCTGATGCCGTGACGCCAGGCGCGACATCGCCGCCGGCGCTTGGGAGCGGATTGGCGGGGAGGCGGATTGCGATCCCGAGTCCGGCGAGGGCGACCACGACGAGGACGATCATCGCCGCGACGTAGGTCCCGTTTCCTGAGACGAGGTTGGAGACCAGGATCGTGCCTGCGATCGCTGTGCCGAAGGTTGAGCCGAGGTTGGAGACACTGCGCGACAGTCCCGAGATCTCGCCCTGCTTTTCCTCCGGGAAAGCTGACTGGACGAGGTTGACCGACGGGGTCAGCATGACGCCAAGGCCGAGTCCGATCAGCAGCAGTCCCGGCGCGAACGCCCAGGCGCTTGATGAGGCCGCCTTGACCAGTCCGAGCAGGAGGCCGATCCCAACCGCAGTCGTAGCAAAGCCGGCCGAGATCAAGGTCTTCTGCAAACGCCTCTTGGCCAGCCGCTCGGCAGCAAGGGATGAAACGAGGACGCCGACGGTCGCGGCGGTGAAGATCACGCCCGTCTTGATCGCTGAGTAGTGGCGTTCGGTCTGGAGGAACACCGAGACGGTGAACGAGACCCCCATCAGCAGCAGCCACTGCAGGTTCTGGCTGACCAGGCCCAGGTTCGAGGTTCGGTTGCGGAACAGCTCGATCGACAACAGCGGCTCCTTGCCCGCTCGTTCGCGGGAGCGGATGAACAACATGAACGCGGCCAGGAAGGCGATGCCGATGATCAGGAACACGACCAGCAACGTGTTATTGACCCCGGCCTGCAGGATCCCGAGCACCACGAAGAACATCCCGACCGCCGACAGGACCGCTCCCACCGCGTCAAACGGACGGTCGGGATCTGGCGCGACCGGGTCGACGACACGGCGGCCGAGCACAATGATCGTCGCGACGACCAGGGCTTGAAAGACGAACGCGGCTCGCCAGCTGATCGCGGAGGTGATCACACCGCCGATCAGCGGTCCGGCCGCGGCGCCGATCCCTCCCAGCCCGCTGATCACGCCGAAGGCCTTTGCGCGCGATTCCAGCGACGTGAACGCCATCGTCGTGAGGATGTAGACGGGCGGGATCAGAAACGCCGTGCCGACACCCTGGAACACCGAGTTGCCGAGGATCAGCACGCCCAGGCTCGGAGCAATCGCGCTCAGGACAGTGCCGATGCCGTACAGAATCAGGCCGCCGAGAAAACACCGCTTACGCCCCCACCGATCGGTCAGCTTGCTGCAGGGGATCATCAGTACCGCCATGATCAGCAGGAACAGCGTGATCGTGGTCTGCACGCCCTTCACGTCCGTGTGCAGGTCGTGGCTGATGTCGTTGATCATCACGTTCATGTTCGAGCCCGCGAAGCTGCAGATGAACTGAGCCAGCGCAAGCGGGGCGATGAACGCGCGCGGCGACTTGACCCAGGACGCTATCCCCGAGGCTTGCGCTGACGGTGTCGCGCTCATGCAGAGCCTCGCTCAGCCTGCTGAGAGACGACGGCGGCTATCGACACGGGCACTACGGCATACCCTCCTCGCGTTGACTGATGAGCACTCGCGATCTGATCGCAGGCGTCGTGGTTGTTCGCGATCAGGTTCCCACGGAGACCGGATGCGGGTGTGAGAGTGTTGGAAAGCGGGATGGTTCCTGCAGTTCGCTAAGCGCGGGCGTGCTCCTCCTGACGCGCGGGACCGCGGTCGGCTGGGGATTATCGTCCGTTTTGGGTGAGGCACAAGGCCGTGTGGGCGTGCAACCTGTTCGGAACTAAGCGCTCGACGGCCGCTGCTCACCACCCCGGCCGACGAAACAACGAGGGCGCTGAACTGCACCCCGGAACGGAGACTGACATCGTGGCCAGCAGCTCGAATCCATCCGACTCCTTCCCGTATCCGCGTGGAAGCGTCGTAGGGATCCTCACCGACGAGGTGACGTTCGAGGATGCCCTCCAGCGCCTCGGGCAGGCCGGGTTCGGAGCTGACCGTTGCGATGTGCTCCACGGTGACGAGGGTCTGGCGCGTATCGACGTCGGCGGCGAAGCACACGGGAAAGCCGGAACCATGATGCGACGACTTCAAGCCGCGGTCAGCGACGACGCCGACCACGTGCGCCGCTACGAGGAGCACCTGAGCGCCGGTCACTACGTCGTCGGCGTAGCCGTACGCGACGACGAGGCAGCCAAACAGCGCGCCGCCGGGGCGCTTCGCGCGGCGCACGCCGAATTCCTCCACTACTACGCCAAGAACTACGTGGAGGATCTCGCCGGCGAAGACTGAGCCCGGGATACGCCGGCACGGGTTCGGTTCGGTTATTTCGACGCTGGTTCTCTACGACTCAGTACTTGGCCGGGATGTACCGGTCGGAGTGGTCAGGCTCGCGGTAGCCGCTTCGCTTCTCGCGAGCTGGGAGGACGACCGGCTCCCGGGGTGGTGAGTCGTAAGGGAGCTGCTTGAGCAGGTGGCTGATGATGTTCAGCCGGGCGCGCTTCTTGTTGTTTGCGTCAGCGACGTGCCAGGGGGCGAACTCGGTGGAGGTCGCGGCGAACATCTCGTCCCGGGCCCGGGAGTACTGATACCAGCGGCTGTATGACTTGAGGTCCATCGGCGACAGTTTCCAGACCTTGCGCGCGTCGTTGATGCGCGACTCGATTCTCCGCGTCTGCTCTTCCTGGCCGACCTCGAGCCAGTACTTGAGCAGGATGACTCCGGAGTCAACCATCGCCCTTTCAACCAGCGGCGCCAGTGCCAAGAAGCGGAATGCCTCGTCCTCGGAGCAGAAGCCCATCACCCGCTCCACGCCGGCGCGGTTGTACCAGCTGCGGTCGAAGATCACGACCTCGCCGCCCGCTGGAAAATGCGGGAGGTAGCGTTGGATGTACATCTGGGACTTCTCGCGGTCGGTCGGTGCCGGGAGCGCGATGACCCGGAACACGCGAGGGCTCACCCGCTCGGTGATCCGTTTGATCACCCCGCCCTTCCCGGCGGTGTCACGGCCTTCGAACACGATGCAGACCTTGGCCCCGTCGCGCACGACCCACTCCTGAAGCCGAACCAGCTCCCCCTGCAGATGAGCGAGCTCCTTCTCATAGCGCTTCCGGCCAAGCTTCTCGACCGCGGGCGCGTCCTGTTTGCTCTGCTTCGCATGGCTCATATCAAGACCCTCCACTTAGGCGCGGGAACCGGCCCTCGGGTCGGAAAACTGGAGATCCTAGATGTCCTGGTGGTCCTGGTCGATTCCCAGGCCGGAATCCGGTAGACGAGGGTTCGGCTGCGCGGTCAGCCGAGTGCCATGCCGTCGACCCCGCTCGACGGTTTGGGGTCGGGTAGGCGCATCATCCGGAATGAGTTGAATAGGCCGATGAGCCCCGCGAGGATCGGAACGAGCAGCGCCACCTGAAGAGCGGTGTGCCTGGCGTCGGTGTTGATGCGGATGATCTCGGCCTTCACGTCCTTGGGTTGACCAGCGAGCTGCTCTTCGAGCTGAGTGTTGCTGACCACTTGCGCGTCATCCTCGAGCGCGTCCGCGACCTGCTGCTGCTGGTTGGGGGACAGCACCGCGCTGGCATCGGCCATGTTCGTGAAAGCGATCGAGAGCGTGGCGAGGAGGATCGCGCCGCCGAATGCCAGTCCGAACGAGAGGCCGAATGATCCGCCGGCGGAGTTCACGCCTGCGGCCTCGCTGACCCGCTCCTCCGAGATCGGGGACAGCGTGTAGTTGTTGAGTTGCGAGACCAGCAATCCCAACCCCGATCCCGCGATCATCAGCGGCACGACGAGGTACCAGCCGGAGCTGGCCCGGGGCACAATCGGGATCAGCACCACCAGACCGGCGGTGAGGAGCCCAAAGCCCAATCGGATGATGCTGCTAGGCCGCCGGTTGCCCGCCTTCTTGCCGGCCAGCACCGCGGTCGCGAACATCGTCAGCGAGAGCGGTGCGAGCGAGACGCCCGCCTGCAGGGCGTTGTATTCGAGCACGATCTGCAGGTAGATCGGCAGCGCGATCATCATTGCACCCAGCGCGATCTGCTGGAGCAGCTGCTGCGAGATCCCGAATCGGTATCCCGCCGACTTGAACAGATCCGGGTCCAGCAGCATCGGTCTGCCCTCCCGCTTGCGGCGCGCGAGCCAGTAGAACAGTCCCACCATCGCGAGTGCGCCCAGTGCTATCAGCAAGGCGACGTAGTCGCCTCCTTCCTGCCAGACCAGGATGCCGAGCACGATCCCGCCCATGCCCAGGACCGAAAGCCCGGCTCCGACAGGGTCGACGCCTCGCGGTCCGGTGTATGGCGCATCGCGGATGAGTCCGATGCCCGACAGGACGATCAGGATCACGACGTCCTCGAGCAGAAACGCGACTCGCCACGACAGATACGTGGTGATGAGGCCCCCGATCAGCGGTCCAACTGCAGCGGCGATCGCGGCAGCCGCCCCGACGAGAGCGTACGCCTTGCGTTGCGCGGCGCCTTCGAAGTTGCCATGGATCAGGGATTGCATCGCGGGTAGCAGCAGCGATGCACCAAGTCCGCCGATGATTGCCCAGAACACGATCACCGCGGTCAGGCTCTGAGCCAGCGCCATCGCCAAAGCACCGATGGCGTAGCCGAGCAGGCCCAGCACGTAGGCACGCTTGCGGCCGAACAGGTCGCCAACCTTGCTCCCGATCAGAATAAACGCCGCGGACACCAGCGCCTCGAGCGCGATCGCCGACTGCACGCTGCTGACGGTCGTGTGTAGATCGTGCACTACCGCCGAGATCGAGACGTTCATCACCGACGTGTCCACCACGAGCACGAACATCGCCATCGCCAGCAAGATCGCCAGCCGTCGAGGGGTCCCCGCCTCCTCGGGCGCGGTGGTCCCCGATACGTCCTGGCGTCCGCCGGCGCTCGCTTTCTGCTCAGCCATCTCGAGAGCTTCCTCGCTCCGACATCAAACAGCCACGTCCAGCCCTCAGGTGTCCGGCCAGCTGCACGCCACCAGCCCAGCCGCGCCCCAAAGTCGCTCTCGCGGCGACCGGCTCGGCGCCCGCGTCGCGCACACGCTTGCGGGGCCCCTGGTTGGGCTGCTCGTTGTCACCGATGATTACCCACGTGACCCAAGTATTCCTTCTCGCGCTTGCCGCGGCGTTGAATCCGACGCTGGTTGCCGCGTCTACTGTGATGATGCTGCTCCCGAACCCGAAGCGGCTGATGGTCGGGTATCTGCTCGGGGCGCTGATGACGAGCATCACGCTCGGGCTGGTGATCGTCTTCTCGCTGGAGGGCTCAAACGCGGTTCAGGCGACCCAGAACACGCTCAGCCCAGCCGCAACTATGACGCTCGGTGGGATTGCACTGGCTGTGGCGTTCGTGCTCGCGACGGGCCGTCATCGCACTGTTGCCGAGCGCAGACGCGCGCGCAAGCAAGGCAAGCGTCCGCCACGATGGCAGCAGGCGCTGGGGCGGGGTTCGGCACGGAGCACGTTCGTCGTCGGCGCGTTGCTGACGCTGCCCGGCGCCTCCTACCTAGCCGGGCTCAGCCGGATCGACAGGCTCGACTACTCGACAGCGGAAACGGTGCTACTGGTCGTCGTCTTCAACCTGATCATGCTCGCCCTGCTGGAGGTCCCGCTGCTCTGCTTCGCGATCGCCCCGACCTGGACCGTCGGGGCGATCGACCGGGCCAAGGCGTGGATCGGGCGGCATGGCCATCAATTCGCGGTGACGGTGCTGACGGTGCTCGGCGCGCTACTCATGACCAAGGGCCTGATCGAGCTGCTCGGCTGACACCGCCTCAGGCGATAATCGCCAACCGTGTCCGTTCGCTCGACGTCCGGAAAGCGCCTCTGCCCCACCTGCACGGCCTCTACAAACCGCCGCATGCGCCCCGCCGACGAACGCCCTCCGGTCCCGACGGGCCGATCATTTGCCGTCCCCCCGGGGCGGAGCCGGGGCGGCCTGGGTCACCCGGATGGGAGGATGCGTCGCTCCTGGATCGCTTGCACGATCCGCGAACGATGTTCTTCGGTCGCGATCAAGCTGGTCAGCCGGCGGCCGGGTTCGCGTCGCTGTTGGGGGGTCCTGAATCGCCGTCGACCGAGACCGACAGCGGCCATCCCGAGGAGCGCCGGCCATGAGCGCTAGGAGTGCCGGATCGACCGCCGCTGCCGAGCGGGGGCTCGCCGCTCCGGCATCACATAGCTCCGGTGAGTACGCCAAGGCTCCGCACCTGTCGGTGAGGGACCGTGCGGAACGCGGTAAGGCGGAGCGGGCTCAGGTGGCGCGGGATGTGCATGGGGAGTGGTCGGCGCCGTCGGGTCGTCGTGATCCGGTTGAGCTGTTGGAGGAGCAGGCCGCGTCGCGGGTGCCGGAGCTGGTGCCGATTCGTTACGGGCGGATGCTGGTGTCGCCGTTTACGTTCTATCGCGGTGCGGCGTATCTGATGGCGGCGGATTTGGCCGGCTCGCAGAGAACCGGTCTGCGCGTGCAGTTGTGCGGTGATGCGCATTTGTCGAACTTCGGTGGGTTCGCCGCGCCGGATCGGCGGCTGGTGTTTGACATCAACGATTTTGATGAGACGCTGCCGGGGCCGTTTGAGTGGGATCTCAAGCGGCTGGTCGCGAGCTTCGCGGTCGCCGGGCGTGACCTCGGGTTTGCTCGGGGGGAGCGCCGCGCGGTGAATCTGGCGGTGACCCGCTCCTATCGCGAGGCGATGCGGGCGCTGCAGTCGATGAAGACGCTCGATCTGTGGTATTCGCGCGTTGATGCCGAGGCGCTGATCGCACAGTTTCAGAGCACGGCCAGCGCCAAGCGCCGCAAGCTGATGGAGAAGAACCTGGCCAAGACGCGGGCGAAGGACAGCCTGCGGGCGTTCTCAAAGCTGACGACCGACGTCGATGGTGAGCCGCGGATCGTCGGCGACCCGCCGCTGATCGTGCCGATCGAGGACCTCGCCGAAGGCCGAGATATCGAGGAGTTCGCGCGGAGCGTGAACCGCGGCTACCGACGCACACTGCAGGGCGACCGCAAACATCTGCTCGAGCGCTTCCGCTACGCGCACGCGGCGCGCAAGGTCGTCGGTGTCGGCAGCGTCGGCACGCGCGCGTGGATCATGCTGATGCTCGGCCGCGACAACGACGATCCGCTGTTCCTACAGCTCAAGGAGGCACAGCCCTCGGTGCTCGAGCCGTTCCTCGGCAAGAGCCAGTACCCGAACCATGGCCAGCGCGTGGTCGAGGGTCAGCGACTGATGCAGGCCGCCAGCGACATCATGCTCGGCTGGCACCGTATGACCGGCATCGACGACGTCAAACGCGACTTCTACTTCCGCCAGCTCTGGGACAACAAGGGGTCGGTGATCATCGAGGGGATGAAACCCAGGGAGCTCAGCGCCTACGCCGAAATCTGCGGCCGGACACTGGCCCGCGCGCACGCCCGCTCGGGAGATGCCGTCTCGATCAGCGCATATCTCGGCTCGAGCGACGCGATGGACAGCGCACTCGCGGACTTCGCCGAGCTCTACGCCGACCAGAACGAGCTCGACTACGGCGCATTGGCAACCGCGGCCAGCACCGGACGCGTCAACTCGCTAACAGGGCTCTAACACCGACGACTGGTGGGGCCTGAGCGGCCGGCCAGGATGAGTCGTTCCCGGGGCACGGGCGGCCCGCGCCACCGGACCTCCCAACCGCCCTTTTGAACGCTCGTTCACGCGTGTGTCCAGCCCCGTCTAGCGGCGGCTTTCGGCCGAGATCATCGAAGAGATCGGACTTCGCTTGGCTCGTTTAACGCCGAGCGAGTCTCGGGTCGTGCTGTTCGGATCACACGCTCGGGGGGACGCGGATGAGGGCCCGGACTACGACATCCTTGTGATTGAGCCCGAGGTCGCCGACGCCGCCCGTGAGTCAGTTCGCCTTCGTACCGAGCTGGGGGACCTGTTGGTACCGATTGACGTCGTCGTCATTGATCGTGACCGCGCCCGCCGGCGGGCGTCCGTTCGCGGCACCATGGTCGAGCGAGCGTTGCGCGAGGGCCGCGTTCTTGCCGACACCTGAGGAGGTCGAGGTCGCGCACCCGTTCTTGAGGAAAGCGGCATCCGATCTGTCAGCGGCTCGTTCTCTCGCCCGTGATCTGGATCAAGACGACGATGTTGTCGGCTTCCATGTCCAGCAGGCAGTCGAAACATCGCTCAAGGCGGTGCTGGCTGTGCGCAGCTCCGAGATCCCGCGGACGCATGACCTTGACCTCCTAACACGCCTGGTCGCCCCCCACCCAAGCGAGCTCCCCAACGAGCTCAGCGGCGCGAAGGAATTGTCACCGTGGGCCGTCGCTACACGCTATGACGACATCGACGCGACCCTTGATCGCGGCCCGGCGGTAGAGGTGGCAGAGAAGAGCCTGATTTGGGCTCGGGAGCGCGTTGAGGCGGAGCGAGGGGAGCAGGATGTCGGCTGAACGGGCACGTCGACCGGCACAGGAGCCGCTCGACCGGCTGGTGGATTCCCTCACGCGCGAGCAATTGGCGGAGCTGGTTCTTGATGCGGCTGTGCGGCATGACGACGTGGCGCGAGGACTGCGGCTGGCGGTTGCGCGGAGCGGCGGCGACCTCGGGGTTCTGCGTCGGGAGGTCGACCGGGCGCTTCGGACCCGGCGGTTTCTCGATTACTGGGCGAGCATGGAATGGGCGCAGGCAGCCCGTCCGATCGTCGCTGAACTCGAGACCACGCTGCGGATTGCGCCGTCGCGCGAGCTCGTCGAACTGCTTCAACGCGCTTTGAGACACGTCGTGAAGGTCATTCAGAACGCAGACGACTCGGCAGGTCTGATCGGCGATCTAGTGCGGGACCTCCTCGATCTACACGCGCGCGCCTGTGACCCGGGAGTCGCTGATCCGGCCAAGCTTGCGGCCTGGATGATCCGGTTCCGGTTCGGTGATCAAGACCTCTTCGAGGTTGATCCGGTGCGCTACGCCACGGCGCTGGGAGAGGCGGGGACGGCTGCGTACCGGGATGCGATCGACCAAATCGACGACGCTGGTTCGTTCTCCCTTCGCTACGTGCGCGAGCGGCTTGCGGTTCTTGATCAGGACATCGATGCGATCGTGCGGCTCCATGGCGGCGATCTGACGAACCCTTTCCAGTTCCTCCACGTCGCTGAAGCCATGGCCGAGCTTGGCCGCGACGACCTCGTGCTGGAGTGGACCGCGCGTGGGATCGCGGAGACCGACGGGTGGCAGATCAGCAGGCTGTTCGACCTCGCGTGCGAAACCCGCACGCGGCTCGAGCAACCGCTGGAGGTCCTTCGCCTGCGTCGCAACCAGCATGAGCGAATCGCCTCGTCTTCGACGTACGCTGAGCTGCGGGAAGCGGCCGAACACGCCGGCGCCTGGGAGGTCGAACGGCCCGCGGCTCGCGCGGCACTCGAAGAACGCGATGTTCGCGGGTTCATCGACGCGCTGCTCAGCGATGACGACGGGGAGCTCGCCTGGACGACCGCTGCCGCTGTCCCGGCGGACTCACTTGATTTCAAGCAGTGGCTTCGACTCGCTGCGAGCCGCGAGCGCGAACGGCCTGCCGACGCGCTCCGTGTTTACCAGGCGGTGGCTGACGAGGTTCTGCAGACTGCCGATCGGCGTGCATACTCAGACGGCGTCCGGATCCTGAAGAAGGCAGCGAAAGCCGCTCACGCGGCAGGACGAGACGAGGTCTTCTCGGCACACATCGCTCGGCTGCGGGAGCAGTATCGTCGTCGGCCGACGCTGATCGCCCTGCTTGATAAGGCAGGGTTTGCCTGAGTCACGCAGGATCTGACGACCCGACGGAGCAAGCGTGGGCGGCATGGCACCAGGATGAGCCGTACGATCGGGCACGCCACGTCGCGGCGCTCGACGAGCTTCCCGGCAGCTGGGAGCGCGAGCGCTCAACAATGTCTGCGAGCAAGAATCACGACGCGACTCGGAAGCAGGCGCGACGCAGCGCTCGAGCGGCACGTCGCCGCAACCGGCGCCCGAAGTAAAAACCCCGCAAAAGCGGGGCTTTCCCAGTGCGCCCGAGAGGACTCGAACCTCCACGGACCAATCAGTCCACAAGGCCCTCAACCTTGCGCGTCTACCAATTCCGCCACAGGCGCGTGGGCGGCCAGTATAGCCCTGGCGTCGAATCGCACGGAGGGCGGATCGCGGGAGCGCGTGGGCGCCGAGGCGGCTGCCGAGGCTAGGCGAGAAACGACCCATATGCTCGCGTTTCTCGACCAGCCTGAATGACTCAGGAGCGATGTGACTGCCTGTGCGTGGCGATCAGGCCGGGGTGGCCTTGGGGCCGGCTGGCGGCCGCTTGTGTCCGTCCTGGGGCCGCGCTACATTTCCGAACACATGTTCGACGTACCCGTGCGATCGGGCTAAACGAGCAAGGAGCGGACGGATGGACCTGACCAAGCGTCAGCAGGAGATATTCGACTTCATCAAGCGTTACTCGGCCAAGTACGGCTATCCACCGACCGTCCGAGACATTGGCAAGGCGGTCGGGCTTGCTTCGTCCTCGACGGTCCACGCGCACCTCGCGAATCTCGAGCGAATCGGGCTGTTGAGGCGGGATCCGTCGAAGCCGCGGGCGATCGAGTTGCTCGACCGCGCCGCGGCCGGCGTGCGGAGCTTCGTACGGCCCGGGCTTCCGCTTGTAGGCCATGTCGCCGCCGGGCAGCCCGTTCTGGCCGAGGAGAACATTGAGGACTACATCCAGACACCGGCGATTGCCGGCGGGGAGGACGGGGAGTACCTGCTTCGTGTCCGTGGTGAGTCGATGAAGAACGTGGGGATCCTCGATGGCGATCTGGTGGTCGTGAGACCGCAGGATGTGGCGAACGATGGCGACATCGTCGTCGCGATGATCGGTGAGGAGGCGACCGTGAAGCGGTTCTTCCAGGAAGCGGACCATGTCCGGCTGCAGCCGGAGAACGAAGCGATGGAGCCGATTCGCAGCCGCGAGGTGCGGGTGCTCGGCAGGGTGGTGGGACTGATGCGGAGCATGTCGTGAGGAGTGGCGCGTGACACTCCTCGCCGCGGCCGAATGGTCCCCGCCGTCGCTGTTCGACGTCGTGGGTGGTGAGCCGACGCTAGACGAGTTACTCGCCGGCGTATGGGAGGGGCTCACCGCCCGCGCGGCGGTGGATTGTCCGGTGTGCGGCGGGAGTCTGGAGATGCAGCCCGAGTACGGCGCGCACGCGCTGCCGGTAGGCGGGCGGTGCAAGCGGTGTGATTCGACGCTTTCGTAGCGGCGCCGGGTCGGCGCTATGCTCGCGAGTGCAGGCCAAGCAGTCGCGGAGGATGACCTTCGAGGAAAGTCCGGACATCACAGGGCAGGGTGGTCGGTAACGCCGACCCGGGGAAACCCGCGGGAAAGTGCCACAGAAATAACACCGCCTAAGCCTGGAGCCGCTGCAGAGCTTCAGGCCGGTAAGGGTGAAATGGTGCGGTAAGAGCGCACCGGCGCCGCGGTGACGCGGCGGCCAGGTAAACCCCACCCGATGCTAGGCCAAGCAGGACCGTTCGTAGGTGGCCCGCCAAGGTCCGGGTAGGCCGCAGAGATGGATGACTGCTCTCGACAGAATCCGGCTTACCGGTCTGCTAAGGAAAACCCCCGCAAATCGCGGGGGTTTTCTATAGCAGCCTCGCCTTAGGAGTCTGGACCGGTAGGTGTGCTCGCGGCCGCAGCGACCGGTTCGGGCGCGGGGGTGCCCACATGGTCGCGGGCCGCGAAGAACGCGGCGCCCTCGATGCTCAGACGCGGCACGATGCGGTCGAGCCAGCGGGGCATGTACCAGTTGGCATTGCCCATCACCACCATCAGCGCCGGAACCAGCAGGCAGCGAACGACGGTTGCGTCGAGGATCACGGCCACCGCCAGCCCGATCCCGAACTGCTTGACGGTCGGATCGCCGTTGAGCACGAAGCTTCCGAACACGAATACCATGATCAGCGCCGCGGCGGTGATCACGCGCGCACTGGTGACGAGGCCCGAGACGACCGAGGTCTTGTTGTCCTGGCCCTCATGGACGTGCTCCTCGATCTGGCTGACGAGGAATACCTCGTAGTCCATCGAGAGTCCGAACAGGATCGCGAACATGAATAACGGCACGTAGGAGACGATTGGGACAGGCCCGGGAAGCCCGATCAGCCCGCTCAGCCAGCCGTACTGGAAGATCGCCGTCAGTACCCCGTAGGCCGCACCGATCGAGAGCAGGTTCATCACCGCGGCCTGTGGCGGGACCACGACCGTGCGGAAGGCGATGATCAGCAGCACGAAGCTGAGTGCGATCACGACCAGGATCTGAAGCGGCAGCTTGCTCGAGATCTTGGACGCCAGGTCGTCGTAGCCCGCCGTGCTGCCGCCGACATAGGCGGTCAGGTTGGTGCCCTTCTCGGCGCTCGGGATCGTGGTCGAGCGCAGCGTGTTGACCAGGGTCGTGGTGGGCTGCTCCGCGGGCCCGTTCTTGGAGATCGCGTTGAAGTACCCAGTCGTGCCGGCCTGGTCGAGTTGGATCGCGGTCACCGCCGCGACCCCGGCGGTGGAGGCAACGTCCTTCTGGAGCGTCTGCAGGCGCGGGTCAGCTGTGCGCGGGTCGCTCGTGGAGCTCGACGACGAGCTGCTCGAAGAGCTCGACCCCCCGGAGCTCGAGCTCGGCGCCTGAGCCGGTGACCCGAGCTTGATCGCAATCAGCAACGGGCCATTGACGCCCGGACCGAAGTACTTGGAGATCAGGTCGTACGCCCGTCGCGCGGTGGTCGAGGTCGACAGGGCCGCGGTGTCCTGTTGGCCGAGCGACAGTGACAGTAGTGGAATGGTCAACGGAATCAGGATCGCGAGCGCGGCGATCCCGGCGATCACGGGGCGTTTGGCGATGTCCGCGGCCCAGCGGGCCCACAGCCCCTTCTTGATCTCCTCATCCGTTGCCGGATGATGGACGCGTAGCGAGTTGATCCGCGGGCCGAGGATCGCGAGCACAGCCGGCAGCAGTGTCAACGCCGCCGCGACCGCGACGACCACCGCGATCGCTGCCATCAGTCCCATCGTCGTCACGAGTGGAATCGCCGCGACCGCCAGAGAGCAGAGCGCGATCGTGACGGTCCCCCCGGCAAAGAAGACCGCACCGCCCGAGGTCGCAGTCGCGCGCGCGATCGATTCGTGCATCTCGAGCCCGTCATGGAGACCACGGAAGTGGCGCGTGACGATGAACAGCGCGTAGTCGATGCCGACGCCCAGCCCGATCATCGTCGCGAGCGTTGGCGCCACCGTCGGCACGGTCGCGATATGACTAAGCAGGGTGATGATCGAGAGCGTCGCGAGCAGGCCGAAGAGCGCGCTCAGGATCGGCACCAGCATCGCCACGGCGGTCCCGAACGTGAACGTGAGGATCACCATCGCCGCGATGATCCCGATCAGCTCGCTGGATTCGGTCGATGCCTTTGAAACCTTCTGACCGAGCGGGCCGCCGGTCTCCACCTCGAGCCCCGCCGCCTCGGCCGGCTTGGCCGCGGCGTCGATGATCTGCTGCGCATCGGCGACCGACAGCGACCCGGGGCTGACCTTCAGCGTTACCGAGATGTAGCCCGTCGTCTGATCCTTGCTCAGTGTCGAGGCCGCCTGCGGCGAAAGCGGGTTGCTCGCCGACGCCACGTTGGGATTCTTCGCCACGTCGGCGACCGCATTGTTGACCGCGCTCGAGTACTGGGAATCGGTCAGCTTGCCGCTCTTGGCGTGCAGCACGATCGGGCTGGCACCGTTCGCCTGGCTGGGGAAGGACTTGCTGAGGGTGTCAGTCGCCTGCTGACTATTGGTTCCCGGCAGTGAGAGGTTGTCGTTGGTGTTCTCACCGATCGCGTGCGACCACGCGACCAGCCCAATCGTGATCACGACCCAGACACCGAGGACGATGAACCGGCGCCGCGCGCAGAACTGCCCTATGCGGTAAAGCACCCCGGTCACGAAGTCCTAGGCCCCCCTCCGATGTCAGTTGACGTCGGTCGAATGCTCGCGCCGACGCCGACGGGTGTCAACCCGCCCAAGGCTACCGAACACTGCGGTTCGATAGTGTTTCCGGCCTAGAGACACGGATGTAGGAGGAGGAGGAGTCTTATGAGCCGCAGGCCCCGTCTGCTGGCCGCTGCGGTTGCTGCTGCTGCGTGTGCGCTAGCCGCATCGCCCGCATTCGCAGCGACGGACTACGCGATCATTGCGCGCGACATCATGCCGTCAGGCGAGTACGGATCGATTCCGACGCCGTCGCTGCTGCCCAAGGAGGAGCAGCAAGCGCAGATGTACAACGCACTGACGCCGTTGTTCAACCACGTCACGGCAAGCGATCTGCAGGCCGATTTCAAGCCCGAGCCCGTCGGAGCTCCGAGTCCGGGGCCGCTGACCACCGAGACGATGCCGCATCGCGGAGTCACGATCACACGCGACGCGTTCAACGTGCCGCACGTCGTCGGGGTGACCCGCGACGACGTGACCTGGGGCGCTGGATGGGTCGTCGCCGAGGATCGTGGGTTGTTGCTTGCGCAAGCCCGCTACGACTCGCTCGTGGCGGCGGTCGACGCTCCGGGGCTGAGTGCCATCCACATGATCGCAAGCTTGCAGTCCTTCAAGCCGAGCGCCCAGACCGAGACCGAGGTCGCCAAGCAGACAAGCGCGCTGTTGGCCGCTGGTCCGAATGGTCGCGGCGTCCTGCACGACATCGACGTCTACCTTCAGGGGATCAACGCGTTCCTCGCGGCACACAACCATGTGCTCGCGGCGTTCAGCAACGTTCCCAACTTCACGCGAACCGACATCTACGCCTTCAATGCACTCAAGGATCAGTTCGTCGGCGAGGGTGGCGGCCAGCAAGCCGTCGACGGCGAGTTCCTGTCCTCACTCGAGCACCGTCTCGGAGCCAAGCGCGGCATGGAGGTTTGGAACGATCTGCGTGAGTCAAATGACCCCGAGGCGCCCGTCAGCGTTCCCGGCCACGTCGAGCTGCAGCCGAAGCCGAAGAGCACCACCGGGAACGTGATGCTCGACCCGTCCAGCCTGTCGCCGGCGGCCGACCAGGCGCTGGCGAGTCAGGCCGGTTATCACGTGCATGCGAGTAACGCGCTGCTGGTTTCCGCCGCACGCTCGGCGACGCATCACCCGATCATGGTCGCGGGCCCGCAGATCGGCTACTACTACCCCGGCCTGACCCAGGAGATGGAGCTGGAGGGTCCGGGCATCGACGAGGTCGGCGCGCAGGCGGCTCCGTTCCCGGGTTACATCTTCATTGGCCGCAACCAGGATTCGGCATGGTCGCTGACCTCGGCCGGTCTGGACCAGATCGACACCTACGTCGAGACGCTATGCGGTCACAGCATCCATCGTTACCTGTTCGACGGCACCTGCCGGACGATGCAGAGGTTCGACGCCGGGACGCTCGACCCGGGCACGTCGAAGGCCAGGGAGATCGTCTTCTATCGCACTATTCATGGACCGGTGATCGGCTACGCGCGCGTGCATGGTGTAGTGGTCGCCCTATCGCGCAAGCGCGCGAGCTACGGCAAGGACGTCCTCGACCTGCTCTTCTACCGCCAGCTCGCCGACAACCAGATCCACAACGTGCATCAGTTCTTCAGGGCCGCCGATCTGACGCCGCAGACGTTCAACTCGTTCTACGTCGATGACAAGGACATCGGCGTGTTCACCAGCGGCCTGGTGCCGATCCGCCCGTCAAACGTCGATCCGGATCTGCCGATCGACGGCCGCGGCAGCGAGGAATGGCGGGGCTTTGCCTCGTTCAACAATCATCCGCAGGGGATCAACCCGCCGAACGGCGAGATCGTCAACTGGAACAACCGACCTGAGGCCGGCTACGAGGCTCCTGACGACAACTGGTCGCTGGGCGCGGCACAGCGGGTCAAGCTGCTGCTGGACAACCTCGGTAGCGGCGGGAACCTGACGCCGGCCGCGATCGTCTCGGCAATGAATGAGGCAGCGACTCAGGACGTGCGCGAGGAGACGGTCGAACCCGTGCTGTCGAAGCTCCTGCACGGTGGCCATGCTCCGAACGCCCGGGACGCCCAGATGCTCGCCCTGCTCGATGCCTGGCACGCGAACGGCGGCAGCCGACTGGACCGCACCGGCACCGGGCAGATCACCGATCCGGGGGCGGCGATCATGGATACCGCGTGGCCGCTGCTCGCAAACGCCTGGGCCTCCACGGTGCTCGATCCCAACCTGCGCGCCCAGCTGGCCTCGATCGTCGCGCCGTACGAGCCTCCCCCCTCAGGGCAGGAGCACGGCTGGCACATCTACATGTACAAGGATCTGCGAACGATGCTCGGCGAGCCGGTGCAGGGCAAGTACGCGGTGCGCTACTGCGGCGGGGGCAACCTCACGCGCTGTCGCGCGCTGCTATGGGGCGCGATCAACCAGGCCGGCAACGAGCTTGCCGCCAAACAGGGTCCGAGCCCGGCGAACTGGCACTCGAGCGCGACCGCGGAGCAGATCACGTTCGTGCCCGGCCTGTTGCCCTACAAGATGTCCTACACGAACCGCCCCAGCGGGATCCAGCAGATCATCAGCTTCGGCGGCCACGCTCCGCAGGACACGGGCCGCTGACCGGGAAGGCCTAGGCGAGAACCGCGGCTGGCGGCCGGCGGCTGTCGGAGCCGCTGGCTCGGTTACTCGGCCGAGCTCTCGCTGGCGTGCGGCCCGGTAAACGGCGCTGGTGAAGGGTGGCTGGCGCCGGGAGCCCGGGCCGGGTTGGCTGCATGCGGCCTCAGCGGGGCGAAATGCCCGCGCGGGCGACGCCGTCGGCACCAGGCGAGGCCCGCGCCGGCCGAGATCTGAGCTCGGCCACGCGGTCGGCACCAGGCGAGGCCCGCGCCGGCCGAGATCTGAGCTCGGCCACGCGGTCGGCACCAGGCGAGGCCGGCGCGCGCCGAAATCCGCTGCGGCGGCATGCTTTCAGGCCCAAAGTGCGCACGCTCGGCCGACCTTGGTTACATAAGCATGCCCCACGTGCTTATGTAGCCAAGGTCCAGCAGGCGCGCGCGGTTTGTCCCTGCATGCACGCAAAATTGTCAGATCGCTGACACAATCCGGCCCCGGCCCCGGCCCCGGCCCCGGCCCCGGCCCCGGCCCCGGCCCCGGCCCCGGCCCCGGCCCCGGCCCCGGCCCCGGCCCCGGCCCCGGCCCCGGCCCCGCCCTGCCCACACCCTCACCAGCGCTGTTCCCCGGGCCGACCGCACCTCTGCCGCCGTGCGCGCCCCGCCGCCCCGCGCCCGCCACCCCGCGGCAGCCGCCGATGATCAGGGCCGCTCGATCTCGCGCTTGAGGATCTTCCCCGTGGGGCCCTTCGGCAGCTCGTCGACGAGCCACACGTAGCGGGGGTATTTATAGGCGGCAACCTGCCGCTTGACGAACTCGCGGAGCTCGTCCGGGGTGGCGGTCGCGCCGTCCTTGATCGCTATGGCCGCCGCCGACCTCCTCGCCGAGCTCCTCGTCGGGAATGCCGATCACGGCGGCCTCGAGCACCGCCGGATGCTCGTAGAAGATCTCCTCGATCTCGCGTGGGTAGATGTTGTAGCCGCCGCGCAGGATCATGTCCTTCTTGCGGTCGACGATGAAGAAGTAACCGTCCTCGTCGATCCGCGCGAGGTCGCCGCTGTGAAACCAGCCGTCGTGCATCGCCTCAGCGGTGGCGTCCGGCTGGTTCCAGTAGCCCTTCATCACGTTGTGGCCGCGGATCACGATCTCCCCGATCCCGCCGCCTGCGGGCACGTCCACGTCCTCGTCGTCGACCAGCTTCATCTCCACGCCTTCGATCGGCGTTCCGATCGAGCCGGGCTTGCGCTCCCGGTCGGGGTGGTTGAACGATGCGACCGGCGAGGTCTCGGACAGTCCGTAGCCTTCGAGGATCTTGCAACCGAACGCCTGCTCGAAGCCGCGCATCAGCTCGACCGGCATCGCCGAGCCGCCTGACACGCACAAGCGCAGCGCCGAAGTGTCGAACCTCTCGCGGTCGGCGCAGTGGAGCATCGCGCCGTACATCGTCGGCACGCCCTCGAACAGGTTCACGTGATCGCGGCCGATGATCTCGAGCGCCTTCGCCGGGTCAAACCTCGGGATCAGGGTGAGCGTGCCGCCGGCGGCGATCGTCGCGTTCAAGCCGCAGGTCTGGCCGAAGGAGTGAAACAGCGGTAGCGCGCCGAGCGTGACTGCGTCCGAGCCGAGATCGAACAGGCTGCAGGAAACCTCGCAGTTTCGCTTCAGGTTGAAGTGGGTCAGCTCGGCCCCCTTGGGCGTGCCCGTCGTACCCGAGGTGTAGAGGATCACCGCGGTGTCCTCGTCGCCCGCCTCCACGACCTCTGTGTGCGGGGTCGCGGCGCCGACCATGCGCTGAAACTCGACCCCGCTGACGAGCACGCATTGCGCACCCGCCTGCGCCGCGCCCGTGGTGGCCTCGGCGGCGAAACCCTCCCACGCGAACAGCAGCTTGGCCCCGGAGTCCCTCAGGTAGAACGCCGACCTCGCGTTGCTTGAGCAGCACGTTCATCGGCAGGACGACTCCTCCCGCCCGCAGCGTGCCGTAGTAGCAGACGGCGAAGTGCGGGACGTTCGGGAGCATGATCCCCACGCGGTCGCCGGGCTCGAAGCCGTAGTCGCGCAGGAGCCCGGCAAAGTGGGCCGTGGCTCCGTCCAGCGACGCGTACGGGAGCACTAGATCGTCGAGCTTCAATGCGGCACGCTGAGGGTCGCGCGCGGCCGAGTCGGTGAGGATCGTGGCTAGGTTCACGGCCATCCCCACCCTACAGCGAAGCCGTTTCCGAGAAGATGTCCTAGCGCATGGATTTTCTTCCCCGAACGCTCACCCGGCCCGTCGGCCGAATCGGCGCCGCGGCACAGAACGCGCTCGAGGTTGCGCGCTTCGGCGGACTGGCGACCGACGAGGAGCCCTCGCCCTATGAAATCGCCGCCGAGGACCACGTCTACAAGCTCCGCCGCTACTACGCCGAGTCTGCGCAGGGGCCGCCGATCGTGCTCGTGCCACCGCTGATGCTCGCGGCGGAGATCTACGACGTATCGCCGGTCACGAGCGCCGTCACGATCCTCCACCAGCACGGCGTCGATCCGTGGGTGGTCGATTTCGGTGCCCCGGAGAAGCAGGAAGGGGGACTCGAGCGCACGCTGACCGACCATGTGGTGGCGGTGTCGGCCGCCGTGGACCGAGTCCGCGAGCTGACCGGCCTCGACGTCCATCTGGCGGGCTACTCGCAGGGCGGGATGTTCTGCTACCAGACCGCCGCCTACCGGCGCGGCGCGGGGCTGGGCTCGTTGATCACATTCGGAAGCCCCGTTGATACGCGCCTCGGAATGCCGTTCGGGCTCCCGGAGGAGCTGGCGTCGTCGCTGGCTGAGCTGCTGGCAGATCGCGTGTTCGGCGGCTGGGCGCTGCCGGCGTGGGCGAGCCGGACCGGCTTTCGCCTCCTGGACCCGATCAAGTCGTTGCGCAGCCGGATCGAGTTCATCATGCAGCTCCACGACCGCGAGGCGCTGCTCCCGCGCGAGCGCCAGCGCCGGTTCCTTGAGGCCGAGGGATGGGTTGCGTGGCCGGGCCCCGCGATGGCCGAGTTCCTGCGCCAGTTCATCGCCCACAACCGAATGCTCGAGGGCGGGTTCGCGATCGAGAACCGGCTCGTGACGCTCGCCGACATCGAATGCCCGATCCTCGCGGTCGTGGGAACGGTCGACGAGATTGCCCCCGCTGCGGGTGTGCGGGCGATCCGCCAGGCGGCGCCGGGGGCCGAGATCTACGAGCTGGCGCTCCAGGCGGGCCACTTCGGGCTGGTGGTCGGCTCGCTCGCCCACGAGGTGACGTGGCCGACGGTGGCCGCCTGGGTACGGTGGCGCTCGGGCTCGGGCTCGGGCGACGGCGAGGGCGAGGGCGAGGGCGCGGGCGCGGGCGAGGGCGAGGGCGAGGGCGAGGGCGCGGGCGAGGGCGAGGGCGCGGGCGAGGCGCCTGCGGGCATCGTCCGGATCGCCGATGACCTGTCGCTCGAGGCGACGCCGCAGGTCCGCAACCGCGTCACCTACGGGCTCGAGCTGACCGGGGCGGTGGGGACGGGGATGGCCCGGTCCGCGGTCGGGACCGCGCGGCGCACGCTGCGCGGCGTCCGCGAGCTGACGCGCGAGGCTGCTGGTCAGCTCCCGCGGCTGGCGAGGCTCGAGCAGATCCAGCCCGGCACCCGGATCTCCCTGGGGCTACTGGTGGATGAGCGCCGGCGCAAGCACCCCGGCGAGATCATGTTCCTGTACGAGGATCGCGCCTACAGCGCGCTTCAGGTCGACGCCCGGATCGACAACGTCGTCCGCGGCCTGATCTCGATTGGCGTGCGCCGGGGAGAGCACGTCGGCGTGCTGATGAGCAGCCGGCCGAGTGCACTTGCACTGCTGGTCGCGATCAGCCGGCTTGGGGCGGTGTCGGTGCTGCTTCGACCTGACGGCGACGTGCCGCGCGAGGCCGCGCTCGGACAGGTGCAGAGGATCATCGCCGATCCCGAGCGGGCCGAGTTTGCGGCCGGGCTGGGCACTGCGCACACGTTTGTCCTCGGAGGCGGCGGCGGTCCGCGCGACCTCGGCGTTCCGCTCACCGACCTGGAGCAGATCGACCCTCGCTCGGTGCGGCTGCCGCGCTGGTATCGGCCCAACCCCGGTCGCGCGAGCGACCTCGCGTTCATCCTGTTCACCGGCGAGGGCGCGCGCACGCGGCTGAGCAGGATCACGAATGGCCGCTGGGCCCAGTCTGCGTTTGGCACGGCATCCTCGGCGGCCCTCGGCGAAAGCGACACCGTCTACAGCGTCACGCCGCTGTATCACCCCTCGGGGCTGATGATGAGCGTCGGCGGCGCGATCGCCGGCGGCGCGAGGCTGGCGATGGCGAGCCACTATGAGCCCTCGCGGTTCTGGGAGGAGGCGCGGCGCTACGGCGTCACCGTCGCGTCGTACACATGGACGCTGCTCCATGACCTCGTCGAGGCGCCCGCCCAGCCCGGCGAGCGCCATCATCCGGTGCGCCTGTTCATCGGGTCGGGGATGCCCAGAAGCCTCTGGCGGCGGGTGCAGGAGCGCTTCTGGCCGGCGCGTGTGCTCGAGTTCTACGCATCTACCGAAGCCGGTGCGATTCTCGTCAATCTGCGGGGGGTCAAGGTCGGGTCGATGGGGCGGCCGCTGCCCGGAAGCGCCCAAGTCCGAGTCGTGCAGTACGACGTCGAGGCCAGTGGCCTGGTGCTCGGTGCCGACGGCTATGCGCGCGAATGCGCGGTTGACGCGGTCGGGATGCTGATCGTCCGCGTGCGCCCCGATGAGCCGCTGAGCATGGTTCCGCTCCGGGGTGTATTCGCGCCTGGCGACGCGTGGCTGCTGACCGGCGACCTGTTCCGGCGAGATGCCGATGGCGACTTCTGGAGAGTCGACAATCTCGGCGACGTCATTCACGCCGCGCGAGGGCCGGTCTTCACCGGGCCGATCCGCGACGCGCTCGGCGACGTGCCGGCCGTGGATCTGGCCGTGGCTTACGGCGTCAGGCCGGAGGGCACCGAACACGAGCTGGCGGTCGCCGCGGTGACCGTGCGGGCCGGCGCGGAGCTCGGGGCGAAGGAGCTCGGAAGGGCGCTGCGGACGCTGCCGCGCGGCGCCCGTCCGGCGATCGTCGCAGTTGTGGAGTCGATCCCGGTGACGACCTGGTTCAGGCCGGTGACGGCGCCACTGCGGGCGGCGGGGATCCCGACCCCCGACGCCGGCGTCCAGGCGTGGTACCTCGACGCCTCGGGTGACACCTACCGGCCGTTGACCGAAGCGGCGCGCCGCCGGCTCCTGGAGCGCGAGCCGGGCGAGGTCATGATCGGCGCAGGGACCGAAGACGTGAGCGATGGCTGACCCGCGAACCGATCTGACGCCGGGGACGCTGTTCGGTGGTTACCGGATCGACTCCTACGTCGCGCGAGGCGGGATGGGGGTGATCTACCAGGCGACGCAGCTGACCCTGCAGCGGACCGTTGCGCTCAAGCTGGTCGCGCCTGAGCTCGCTTACGAGGAGTCATTTCGCGAACGCTTCAAGCGCGAGGCGCAGCTTGCGGCGTCGTTGGACCACCCCAACATCCTGCCTGTTTATGAAGCGGGCGAGATCGACGGCCAGCTGTTTCTGGCGATGCGGTTCGTCGTCGGCACCGACTTGGACAGCCTGATCCGGCGCGAGCGAGCCCTGGCGCCGGAACGGGCCATCCGCATCATCGAGCAAGTGGCGGCTGCGCTGGACGCGGCGCACGGCCGTGGCCTGGTCCACCGAGACGTCAAGCCGGGCAACATCCTGATCGCCGAGGAATATGGGGAGGAGCGCGCCTACCTGACCGACTTCGGCCTGACCAAGAGCACCGCCACCGCCGCGAACCTGACCCGGACTGGCCAGATGGTCGGCACGCTCGACTACGTGGCCCCCGAGCAGGTCCAGGGCGGGACCGTCGACGGCCGGGTCGACACGTATGCGCTGGCATGCGTGCTCTACCAGGCCGTGACGGGAGCGATCCCATTCGACCGGCCCAGCGACGTCGCCAAGATGATGGCCCACGTGATGGATCCACCGCCGTCAGCGGCCGCGGTCGCGCCGACCGTCTCCCCGGAGCTTGACGCCGTGATTCGCCGCGGGATGGCGAAGAAGCCGGAGGACCGGTACGGGTCCTCGGGAGAATTTGCCCGCGCCGCGCGCGCGGCCGCGGCCGTCGCCGCGGGCCCCGGCGGTGCAGGCCAATCGGAGCCGACCGCGGTCGGCGTTCCCGCGCCTGGGAAGATCGCGGCCGAGCCGCCACGACAAGGGTTGCTAAGCGGGCGCCGGCCGATCTATCTCGGCGGCGCGGTGGCGGTCCTGATCATCGCCGTGATCATCGTCGTCGCCGTCGGCGGCGGTGGGGGCGGCGGCGGCACGACGACGATCTCGACTGTCGCAACGACGATCTCAACCTCTGCGAGCACCGCGACGGGCACCTCGAGCGCGGCGCCGTTGACCACGGTGAGCACATCGACGTCGAGGGCCACCGACCCTGCCGCCGCGTACCACGCGCAGATTGCGCGGATCAACCCGCGCATCCATGCCGCGTTCAACCAACTGCCGAACGGAAACCAATTCGGGACGCCGGCCTTCGGCCAGGCCGTGCTCGCGCTTGCTGCGAGCCTCGAGACGATCGCGGGCAACGTCCAGAAGCTGTCGCCACCCGCCGCTCTGGTCTCCGATCACCAGGCGCTCGTGACCCGCATCGACCAGCTCGCGCAGGATTTCCGGTCTCTGGCGGCGGACAGCAACAATCGAAACTTCAGCGGCGCCCAGAACGACCTCCAGGCGACGAAGACCGCCCTGTCCGAGATCGACTCGAGCGTGCGCAAGCTCCTGGCCGGGAGCTGATCGCACGCGAACGGGCTCAGCCGACGCGCAGGCTTGCGAACAGCGGCTGGAACGCCTGTCGGTCGACCGCAGTCAGACTCGCTGCCGGGGTGATGCAGTCGAAGATGTACACATCACGTCCCCGGAAGAAGAATCCGAGGTGCCCACCCTGTCCGCCCGCCACCCGGAGCAGCCCGACGCCGCTGATGTTCACGCCTTGCTCGGCGTTGATCGCCAGCAGCTGATAGCGATGGTCCTCGCGGGCGGCGGTCGCCGAGCGTTGCCGCACGAACTCGAACTGGGCCTCCTGGGAATTGCCGGCCGGTCCGGCACCGCGCTCGATCACGAGCGCGCAGCGCGTTTCGGTGGCGCTGTTTTCGATCCCGAAGTCGGCGATGGCGCCCTTGAGCACGAGCGGTTGCCAGCTCGCCGGATAAGAGAAGCTGATGTCGAGGGAGGCGTTGGTGTAGGTCTTGGTAGTCGGGGCCGGCACGGTCTTCTTGGCCGCGGGGGTGCTGGGCGGCGGGTGAGGACTGCTCGACCCGCCGAACACGCCGCCGACGGCGAGGATGATGATCGCGACTCCGAGAACCGCCGCCACGCCGAGCGCCGCCAGCCTCCGGCTCGGCCGCGGCCCGGAGCGGCCGGGCGTTGCCGGAGCCGCCCGGCCGGTGGCAACACTGCGCTCGACCAACGTGGTTCGCCCACCCTGCGCGGCCGCGATCGCGTCGCGACCCAGATCGCCCGCCGAGGGATAGCGATCGTCGGGGTTCTTCGCCATCGCCCGGGCGATGACGGCGTCGAAACCTGCCGGCAGGTCTGGGACCAGCTCCCGCACGGAGCGCGGTTCGGTGGAGATGTGGGCCCACATGATCGCCGCCTCGTGTTCCTGGGGGAACGGGACACTGCCGGTCAACATCTGGAATAACAGGCAGCCCGCCGAGTAGACATCGGTGCGAGCATCGACGCGGCCGCCCTCGAGTTGCTCCGGGGCGGCGTAATCGAGTGTCCCGACGAACATCCCCGTGCGCGTCTTGCCGCCGCTCGCGGCGAGCTTGGCCAGCCCAAAGTCGGTGAGGTACACGTGCTCCTGCCGGCCCTCGCGCGCGATCAGCACGTTGCCCGGCTTGACGTCGCGGTGGACGAGGCCGCGCGCGTGTGCCGCGTCTAGCGCGGAGGTCAGCTGGGCAAGGATCTCGGTCGCGCGGTCGGGCGCCAGGCGGCCCTCGGCCCCGAGCACCGTCCGGAGGTCCGTGCCCTCGACGTAGCGCATCGCGATGTACAGCAGGCCGGAGCTCTCGCCGGCGTCGTAGACCGGGATCACGTTCGAGTGCTCTATAGACGCCGCGATCTCCGACTCGTCCGCAAACCGCGTGCGGAACTCTGCGTCGCCGGCGAACACGGGCGAGATGACCTTCAGCGCGACGATCCTCGAGGGACGGCGCTGGCGAGCCCGGTAGACCACTCCCATGCCGCCCCGACCGGCGACGTCCTCGATCACATACCCCGCGAACTCTGTGCCGGCCGTGAGCACGCCGCTCGCGAGCCCGCCGTCGACCGGGCTGGGGTCGATCACGGTCCCCTCGCCCACCGTCCTGTCGGTAACGGTCCGCTCGTCGTCAGGCGGATCCATGGCTCAGAACGGGCACCGTTGTGGCGATTGCGAGCGCAGGAACGCGGTGTAGTCCTGAGCCAGGTTGAAGACGTCGGGAGTGCCCAGCCCGGTGGCGAAGTTCCAACCCTGGGTCGCTGGGTAGTAACCATTGTTGCCGTTCGTGATCTGGTGGAACGGCGGTACGGGTTGCGGCTTGGCCGCCAGGTCGTACAAGATCGGCGCGGCGAAGCAGTGTGCGAGCGTGCCGGCGCCGTGAGCCGCGGCATATTGCTGGACGAGCACCAGCGACGCGGCCCAGAAGGGTGCGGCCGCGCTGGTGCCGCCCTGGCCGCCATGGCAGCTCGGCGCTGAAGCTCCAGGCTGCGTCTGGCAGACGAAGAAGCCGCTGTTCGGATCGGCGGGCCCCGAGACGTCCGGCGTCTGCCGGGTGCCATGGGGGTTGAGCGTGGGCTGGGTGACGCCCGGGCCCTGCTGCCAGGCGGGGCGCGGCTCTGAGGTCGAGACCCCGCCACCGTCACCTTCGCGCTCGAGTGGATTCGACCACGCCGACTCGCTCAGGTAGCTGCCGTCCGAGCGCAGATCGACACGTGTGCCGCCGACGGCCACCACATATGGACTGCTGCTCGGAGTCTGGACCGAGAGAGGCGTGTACTGGGAGGGGAGAGTCGTGGCCGGCTGGATCTGCGCCGCCTGCAGGCACGCGTACGCGCCCGAGTCGCCGGTGGATTCGAATACCGTCACGCTGCTGGCCTCGAGCGCCTTCAGCGAGTTGTCGATCAGCTGTTGGTCGCCGGGGCTGTCGTGATTTGCCACCGCCTCGCACAAGCCGTAGCTGGTGGTCACGACCCGCGCCTGCCCGTCCTGCTCGATCTGGTTGTAGATGTCGGCGAGCGAGTGGCCGAGGCTCTCGATTGGGGCTCCGGGACCCGTCGGGACCCTGGTAGTCGATGATGTGCGCCTGAGGTAGGAGGCCGAGCACGATCTGCATGTCGAGATCGACCTCGGTGTCCGAACCATTGGCGGGGTTGTAGGTGCTGCCCCCGTCGACCTGCTTGACCTCGATCTGCGACGGCGTGATGCCCGTCTGACTCGCGTAGGCCTGCAGGTCGGCGGGATTGATCGCCCCCTCCTCGGTCGCGATCGCGAGGGTCTGTCCCTGGCCCTGGATGCCCGCGCTCCACAGCGGCGCGATGTCGTACGCCTTGCCGACGATCGCGGGAGTCAGTCCTTGGGCCGGGATATCGTCGGAGGCGAGCGGGTAATCCGACAGATCCGCGAGGCCGGTGATGTAGGGCCGCAGCGCCGCGGGGATGCGAGGCTGAGCGCTTGGGGCGAAGTACTGGCGCCCGTCGGGCAACGCGTAACGGGCGAACCGAAGTGAGAACAGGCGCTCGAGAAGAGGGACGCTCGAGCGGACGAGCATCGCCGTGCGCTGCGGGTACACGCGGTCGATCCCAATCCCGAGGCCGTTCAGGACCACGCGGAGCTGTGCCAGGGCGGCGTCGCTCTGGCCGAAGCGAGCGCCGAACATCGACGCTGTGAGCCTGCCGCCGGGCCTCGCGGCCGGGTCGACGTGCTGCAGGTAGCCGTCGAGCGCGCGCTGGCGCAGGCGCAGGTTGAGCGCAAAGCGAATCGTGCCCCGCGAGAGCGGGCCGAGCAGGCGCGCGTGTTGGGCGACCGCAGGAGCACGATCGCCGCCGCCCCGGTTGTTGGCGAGCACGACACCGACCGCGGCTGCGGCCAGCACTGTCGCCAGGACCAACGCGGTCGCCTTGCGCCGCCTGGACGCAATCATGTGACACCGTCACTTGGGAAGCGGAGCGTCCCGAGGATCTGATCGCCGAACTCGTCATACGGGCGATCGGGGTTGTCGGCCTGATTCTGCCCGCGCTGAATTGGATAGATGGTCCCGAACGCGACCGTGACACCGCCTGAGGACGCGGCCATGATCGCGATTTTCTCGAGCGCTCCCGGACCCTGGGGGGTCTGGGTGTTTCCCTCCAGCACCTCGCCGATCGCCGGGTGATAGCCGAGCACCGGTACGCCGAACATCTGATCGGACGACGGCGCCGTCACGGTTCCGACGAGCTTGCCCTTCAGTCCGCCGGCGAGCTCCTGCATCGCGGTTTGAGCTGAGACCTGACTGCTGCTGAAGGCGCGAACGAGCACCGCGATGCTGTTGCTGCCGGGGGGCGCGCCGATGTCCCGGTCGTACTGAGCGGTCTCGACCAACGTCAGCGCGTTCGCTCCCGGGCTCGCCAAAGTCGTCATGGCGAGCGTCGGGTCGTACTCCAGCCGCCAGCCGAGCGAGCCGGTGAAGGTCGTCGAGGCGACCAGCGGCGGCGCCGTCGGAGGCGGGTGACAGACGAAGCCGGACGGGCAGGCGCGGCTTCCCGGCGGGGCCGCGATCACCACGACCGCGACCGCGACTCCGACGGCGGCGAGGAACACGGCCGCGAACAAGCCGATCACCCGCCCACGGTGTGATGACAGTCGCGCGTGGGCGGCTCCCTGGGGCACGAAGTGAGCAACGTGGGGGAGATGGTGCGCGGCGTGCGGTGCCTGGGGCGGTGGTCGCAGCTCGGCCGCGGGCATGATTGGAGGTGGCCCCGGTGGGGGAGCGAGAGGTGGCGGCGGTGCAGACGCGAACACCGGGGCCGCAGCAGGCTCGCGATCGAGCTCGACGGCCATCGGAGCGCTCGGCATCCCATGCGCCTCGAGGATGCTTGCGCCGACCGCGATCTTGTCGCCGTCGTTCAGTGGTCGCGCGCGGGTCAGCGGGGCGCCGTTGACGATCGTCCCGTTCGATGACCCCGTGTCGGCAATGAAGAACACTCCGCCGGGCCCGCGGACGATCCGGGCGTGGCGGCGGGACAACTGCCGGTCGCCACCCAACGCGCCAGGCTCGCCGAAGCTCCGCCCGATCAGCAGCTCGTCGACGACCGGGATCTCCTCGCCCTCCTTTGGACCCGCGAGCACGCGCAATCGCGGGCTCGGCGGTGGGGCATCGGCGATGGTTGGCGTGAACGCGGGTAACGGCGCGTCGAGCTCGGTCGCCGGCGCCACGGTGGGGACGTCGACCTCGAACGTCGTCTGGCCGACGCGCAGCACATCACCGTTGCCGCAGACGTGGGGCTCGGTCAGCCGCTGTTCGTTGACCCAGGTCCCGTTCGTCGATCCCAGGTCCTCGATCAACGGCCGGCCGTGCTCGTCGACGAACAGGCGTGCGTGCCGTCGCGACAGCCGTACGTCGCCCCCGAGACGGCCGGGGTCGGACTCTCCACGTCCGAGTACCAGCTCGGAATCAATCGTAATCGTCTCACCGGCGCACGGTCCTTCTGTGCACCGCAGCACTATCGTCATTTGCGCCCCGGGGTTCCTCGCTTCCGCCTCGCGCCCGTCGTCAGCTTACTGTGTCGTGCTCCGCCGATGGTCGCGGCGCCGGGCGCACCGATGAGCGGCTTCCCGGCAGCGCCGCGAGATGGATGCCGCAATTCTCACAATAGGCGCCGCGCCGCGTCCTCTCGCCACAGTTGGCGCAGGTGATGATCGGGGCATCCTCGATCAACAGCGCCTCCTCCAGCAGCCCGACGTGGATCACCTGCCGCAACCAGAGGAGCGCCAACACGGCCAGCACCGCGATGATCGCCAGCGCCAGACCGCTCACGACCGTGATCTGCACGATCGCCGCGACAACCACCAGCGCGGCACCGAGTGGGACCGCGAGGAACGGCGAGCTGAGTCGTCCCAGCGCACTTCGATCCCGCAGCGGCGCGCGTACCTTCAGCCAGATCACTCCCGCGGTTGCGGCCATCGCGGCCATCGTGACGAGCGGCAACGCGATCGCGATGATCGCCAGTTGCACCAGCCACGGCACCACCGATCCAGGGGGACGCAGCCCGTGGCCGAGCGCCGAAAGCGCCTGCACGATCACCTCGGCACCGACGAACGCAGATGCGCTCGCAGCGCCGAACGTGGCCCCGTCGAGCACCGTCGAGAAGCGCGGGTACCTGAGCATCGCCAGTGGGCCGAGGAGGATCAACACCACGCTCAGGAGCGGTATCAGGACCCCACGGGTGAGCACGAAGGTCCCATGGCCGCTCACGAACACATCGCTGGTCGATGCCGACAGGCTCTTCGCCAGCAGCGCGGTCAGGACTCCGGTCACCAACCCCCACACGAGCGTGCCGGCGATCACCGGCATCGACTGCTCCTCGAACACGTTGATGTCGACCATGTAGAGGACGACCAGCACCGGCAGGAGCACGGCCCCCGCGATCAGAGCGACCGGATACAGCCCCGCCAAGCCGAGCACGAGCACCGTGGCCAGACCGAACCCGAGGCACGCGCGAAACACCGCCATCGACGGCCGGGGGAGCTGGGGGAAGATCGTCGAGACGATCGTCGGGCGCAGAACGCTCTCGTTCGGTGCTGCCGCAAACGCGCGCCGGACACCTGAGAGCGAGGATGGATCGACCGCGAGGACCCCCGACAAGCCCCGTCCGACAGTCGAGGCGCCCGGAATCTGGGAGATCCGCGACAGCGCGGTCTGACCCCCCTCATGCTCGTGGCCGCAGCGGATGCAGAACCGGCTGTCGGGGACCTCAAGGCCGCAGTGCTCGCATTTTCTGAGCGCCATGCCTCCGATCCTAGTGTGCGCGCGCGTCCGGCGCGAGCGTTTCCCGCTCGGACGCCACAGCAGCTGGCGTTTGTCATACATTCCCGCGAGTGCGACAGCTGGGGCCGGGCGAAGAGATAGGGGGCTACCGGATCGAGGCGTTGGCGGGCCGTGGCGGCATGGGTTTGGTCTACCGCGCACGTCAGCGGCGCCCGGATCGGACCGTGGCG
This sequence comes from uncultured Solirubrobacterales bacterium, assembly GCA_963769695.1. Taxonomy (GTDB): domain Bacteria; phylum Actinomycetota; class Thermoleophilia; order Solirubrobacterales; family Solirubrobacteraceae; genus Palsa-465. The sequence goes on from CAVYMX010000009.1 coordinate 1,368,889, forward strand.
ATCAAGGTGATCGCGCCAGAGCTCGCGTCCGATCCGGCGTTCCGCGCGCGCTTCGAGCAGGAGTCCGCGACTGCAGCCGAGATCGAGCATCCGAACGTGATCCCCGTCTACGAGGTTGGTGAGGACGACGGGTTGCTGTTCATCTCGATGCGCTTCGTCCAGGGCGTCGACCTCGGCCGCCTGCTGGCGCAGAGCGGTCGGCTCGACCCGGAACGCGCCGCGCATCTGGTTTCGCAGACGGCCGATGCACTCGACGCCGCGCACGCGCAGGGGCTGGTCCATCGAGATGTCAAGCCCGGCAACATCCTTGTCGCCTCCGGCGACCACGTGTATCTCACCGACTTCGGCCTCACCAAGCGCACGACCGACTCGCGCGGGATGACGCAGACGGGAATGTTCGTCGGCACCGTCGACTACATCGCTCCTGAGCAGGTCGAGGGTCGCCGGGTCGACGCGCGCGCCGACGTCTACGCGCTCGGCTGCGTTACCTACGAGTTGCTCTCCGGGAACGTGCCGTTCCCGCGCGACTCCGACATCGCCAAGATCTTCGCTCACGTCAGCGATCCTCCGCCGCGTCTAACGGGAGTTCCCGAGCCCCTCGCGGACGCGGTCGAGAAGGCAATGGCCAAGCGACCCGAGGATCGATACGTGTCGGCCGGGGATTTCGGTCGGGCCGTGAGTGCGGGCGCCGAGGGGCGCCTCGCGTCCGCCGGCGGTCGCTCGGTGGCGGTAGGAGCAGCGGCGATCGGCGGCGCTCAGGCGCCGACCGAGATCGGCACGGTGCCGGTGCAGACCGAAGTCCCGGCTGCGCACGCGGCGACCGAGATCTCGCGGGTGCCGGCGCCTGGCGCCCCCACCCCGCCGGGGTCCGGCGCGACCGCCCCGCCGCCGCGGGGTGGCCCGCCGCGCCGGTGGCCACTGGCGGCCGGTGGCGCGGCGCTGATCATCGTGATCGGCGCCGTGATCGGGATCGCCCTCAGCAGCGGCGGATCGAAGACTCCGACCACGACCACGACCATCTCCACGACCGCCGCGTCGACGAAAACGTCGACGAGCGTCGCTGCGCAGCCGACCGCCAAGCAGATCTTCAGCCCCGCCAATGCCAGCGGCGGCCTCGCGGTGAACGTGACCAAGGTCACGAGTGGCTCGTGCTTCGGCAGCTCGAACGTCACCACGCGCACGGATGCGTACCGCTGTATGTCGCAGAACGAAATCTACGACCCGTGCTTCTTCGTCAACCAGACCCAGGTGCTGTGCCCCACCGACGGGCCGTGGACGAATCGCGGGGTACTTGTGAACGTGAGCTCGCTGCCGAGCGCGCCGGGCACGCCAGACCAGGGGACGGGTGGGCAACCGTGGGCGATTCAGCTCCCCGGTGGCACGAACTGTGTGTCGATCAGCGGCGCCACCGACGAGATCGCCGGTCAGCGCCTCGGTTATCAGTGCAACGGCGGAGTTGGGCTATACGGCAACGTTCAGCGCTCGAGCGCCGCCTGGATGATCTACGTCGGCACACCCCACAGCGCGACGCTTGCTCCCCGCCCGATCGCGGTCGCCTGGTTCTAGGTCAACCACCCGGCGCAGCCGGCAGCGTCTCGCCCGAATACAGCTTGATCACGCGCACCGTCCCCGGGGGGGTGGCATTTATGCACAGCTCGCAGAGGACGCATTCGTCGAGGTTCTCCGGCACGATTCTCAACGTGCCGTCCTCGTTCTGCGCGAAGATGTCGACCGGGCAGACCTCGGTCAGCTTGGCCGCGAGCTGGGGATCGCCCGCGACCGACTGGTCGACCTCGAGGTCGATGAACAGCGCCTTGGAGGTCATACGGGCGCCCCGATCCGCTGTTTGACGATCTGAGGGATCTGCGAGATCTCCTCGGCGACCACGATCCCCGCCTCGGCGAGCCGGGCGATCTTCTCACTCGCGGTGTCTTCCTTGCCCTCGACGATCGTTCCCGCGTGGCCGAAGCTCATCCCCGGCATCTCGTCCATGAACCGTCCCGCCATGAAGGCGACGATCGGGAGCCGGCACCCGGTGTCGGTCACATACCGCGCGAGCTCGGCCTCCATCCGGCCGCCCGGCTCGGTGTAGATCACGATCGCCTTGGTTTGCGCGTCGGCGTCGAACAGCGGCATCAGCTCCGCGTAGCTGGAGCCGATGATCGCGTCACCACCGATCGACACCGCGGTCGACTGGCCGAGACCAGCGGCCGTCAGCGTCGAGGACATCTCGGTCGTCATCCCGCCGCTGCGGGAGATCACACCGACCGGACCGGGGGTGTAGGACTTGGCCGCGTCCTTGGCCGGACCGCCGATTCCACCCATCTTGATCACGTTCGGGACGATGATCCCGAGGCAGTTGGGCCCGATGATGCGGGCGCCCTTCTCGGCGGCGAGCTCGACCATCTCGGCGACGTCGCCGCGCGGGATCCGCTCGGTCACGATCACGACCAGCTTGACCCCGTTCTCGAGCGCCTCGAACACGGCGTCCTTGGTGAACGCCGGCGGGACGGTGACAACCGAGCCGTCGATCGGCGACCCGTGGTGCTCGACCGCCTGGGCGACGGTGTCGAACACCGGTACGCCGTGGACGTCGCGTCCCAGGCGCCCCGGGGTGACGCCGCCGACGATCTTCGCGCCCTTGCCGTAATCCCGGCACTCCCGGGTCAGGTTCACGGCCTCGCGTCCGGTGATGCCCTGGACGATGAAGGTCGTGTTCTCGTCGATCAGGATGCTCATCCCTGGATCCTCTCGACGGCCCGCTTCGCTGCCTCGTGGAGCGAGACGCTGCGGTCGGCGTACGGGACCCCGTAGTGCTCGAGGATCTTGAAGCCCTCCTCCTCCCACGCGCCGGGGATCCGGAAGATCGCGATCTTCTCGGCCGGGTCATAGCCGAGCTCCACACACGCCTTGATCACCCCGCGCGCGACGATGTCTACCCGGGTGTTGGAGACGATCGACATCATCACCGCGATCTTGTCGACCCCGGGCTTTTGGAGCACGAGCTTCGCGAGCCCGCAGGCCTTGCGCACGGATGGGTTGCCGCCGATCTCGCAGTAGTTGGCGGGATTGCCCCCGTGCGCGCGGACGGCATCGAACAGCGTCAAGGAGCCGCCACCCGCGCCGATCACCAGCCCCAGGTTGCCGTCGAACTCGGTCACGTTGCCCGCCACGCCGCGATGGTCCTGCGCGTCGACCTGCTCGCCGGCGAGCTCGAACGGCGTCGCCTCGCGCGCCTGGCGGGTCTCCTCGTCGCCAACGCCGAGCTCGTGGAGCAGCGCCCGCTGGCGCGGCCGGCCCTCATTCTCCATGTCCATGTGTGCGTCGAGCGCCACGAACGAGCCGTCCTCGAGCTCGCCGAGCGGGTTGATCTCGGCCAGCGTCATGTCGTATTGGAGGAACAACCGCGCGAGTCTCGCGAGGATCGGCGTCAGCCGGTTGAGCGCCGAGCCCGTGACCCCCAGCGACGCGATCAGTTGCTTTGCCTGCCAGTCCGAGAAGGGCTTCAGCGTGGAGAAATGCTGCCTGGCGACGTGGTCGGGATGTTGCTCGGCGACCTCCTCGATGTCGATCCCGCCCATGTCCGAGAACAGCATCACCGGTCGCTTGCGGATCCCGTCCCAAACGACACCGGCGTAGTACTCGTGCTTGACTGCGGCGCGGGAGTCGACCAGCACGCCGCGCGGCATATGCCCGCCGATCTCCAGGTTGAGGATGTGCTCGGCGTGCCGCGCCGCCTCGTCCGGCGTGTCCGCGAACTGCACTCCGCCGGCCTTCATGCGGCCGCCGGTGAGAACCTGCGACTTGACCACGACAGGGCCGGCGATCTGCTCCGCGATCTGCCGCGCGTCCTCGGGGGTGTCGGCGAAACCGTGCTTGGTGACGGGGATCCCCGCTTTGGCGACGATCGCCCGTGATTCGTACTCGAAGAAGCGCATCGGCGGGCGGTCAGCCTAGCGAGGCTGCGCCCCCGGGGGCGTCACGTCCCAGGCCCGCGCAATCCCGATGAAGTCGCTCGGTTATGTGCTACAAACTTTTGCAAGCAAGCCTGTAGGAATAATCGAGACAATAGATTTTGTGGCAGAGGAGCGCATGAGACGAGAACGCAAATACGTGGCCATCCTCGCGGCGGCACTCGCAACAGCGGGTGTGATCGCCGGGTGCGGCGGCTCATCGGACGTCACGACGAGCACCGCCGCCAGCACGTCTTCGGGAGGCGGCGGCGGTGCCACCCAACTCGCGCTCGTCGCGTATTCCACCCCGAAGAAGGCCTACGACGCGCTCACGGCGGCATTCGCGCAGACCTCCGCCGGCAATGGGGTTTCGTTCGGCCAGTCGTTCGGCGCTTCGGGCTCGCAGAGCCGCGCGGTCGCTTCAGGCCAGCCGGCCGATGTGGTCGCGTTCTCGACCACGCCCGATATGACCCGCCTGGTCAAGGCCGGGATCGTCTCCAAGAGCTGGGACGCGAACGCGGACAAGGGGTTCTCCAGCGATTCGGTCGTCGTGCTCGTCGTGCGCAAGGGCAACCCCAAGGGCATCACCGGTTGGGACGACCTGATCAAATCCGGCGTCGATGTCATCACCCCCAACCCGGCCACCTCCGGTAGCGCCCGGTGGAACATCCTCGCGGCCTATGGTGCCCAGCTCAAGGAGGGCAAGACGCCCGCCGAGGCGCTGGCATACGTGAAGACGCTGCTGACGAAGAACGTGAGCGTCCAGGACTCGAGCGCGAGCGCGGCGCTGCAGACGTTCACCAGCGGCAAGGGCGATGTGCTGCTCGACTACGAGTCCGACGCGATCGCGGCCGAGAAGGCCGGAGACTCGATCCAGTACATCGTCCCGACGCAGACGATCCTGATCCAGACTCCGATCGCGGTCACGAGCAAGAGCTCGCACGCCTCCCAGGCGCAGGCGTTCGTGAACTGGCAGTGGTCGACCGCGGGCCAGACAATCTGGGCCCAGCAGGGCTATCGCCCGGTGCTCGCGTCGGTCGCCAGCCAGTTCGCCGGCAAGTTCCCGACGCCACCGCAGCTGTTCACGATCAAATACCTCGGCGGATGGACGAGCGTCAACAAGACGTTCTTTGCCCCGTCTACGGGCTCGATCACCAAGATCGAGCAGGAAGCCGGGGTGCCCACTGCCTCCAGCTAGCGCTTACGCCGCACGTTCTCCCGCGCCCCGCGCGGGACGCCGACGCCGTGTCCGCGCGCGCCGACGCGGCGGGCTCGGAGTCGGGATTGCCACGCTCTACCTCAGCGTTGTCGTCCTGATCCCGCTCGCCGCCGTGGTGGTCAAGTCCGTTTCGCAGAGTCCCAGCAGCTTCTGGGAATCGATCACGAACCCCGTTGCGCTGGAGGCGATCGGCGTGACGCTGGCGGTATCGCTTCTGGTCGCCGCGATCGGGGCGGTGATGGGGACGCTCGTCGCGTGGGTTCTGGTTCGCGACCAGTTCCCGGGCAAGCGGCTGGTCAACGCGTTGATCGACCTGCCGTTTGCGCTGCCGACGATCGTCGCGGGACTGACGCTGCTGGCGCTGTATGGGCCGGGGAGTCCGTTCGGGATCCATCTCGCCTACACCCGCGCCGCCGTCGTGCTGGCACTCTTGTTCGTGACGCTCCCGTTCGTGGTCCGTTCGGTGCAACCGGTGCTGATCGAGCTCGACCGCGAGGTCGAGGAGGCGGCGGCGTCGCTCGGCGCCTCCAACGCGACGACGTTCCGGCGGATCATCCTGCCCGCGCTGCGCCCGGCGATCCTATCCGGGGCCGCGCTCGCGTTCGCGCGCTCGGTCGGCGAGATCGGCTCGCTCGTGCTGATCGTCGGCAAGGTCCAGATCGCGAGCATCGTGATCTTCGCCGACATCGAGAGCGACGCGACGCAGTCCGCCGCCTCGCTGTCGGTGGTGCTGCTCGTGATCTCGCTACTGATCCTGTTCGCGATACGGCGGTTGGGAGGGCGCGTTGCGCATTAGCCGGCCAACGAAGCTGTCGCTGCGCGCGATCGCGCTGTTCTACCTGGCGCTGTTCCTGCTGCTGCCGCTGGGGGTCGTGTTCGCGCGCACGTTCGACCATGGCTTCAGCGAAGCGTGGGCCTGGATCACGACGCCCGCGGCGATCAGCGCGCTCTGGCTGACGCTCCTGGTCGCGGCGATCGCGGTGCCGCTGAACACGATCTTCGGGATCGGCTGTGCGTTGGTCCTGGTCCGCGGTCGGGGCCGAGGGCGCAAGGTGCTCGACGCGTTGATCGACCTGCCGTTCCTGGTTTCGCCGGTGATCGTCGGGCTCGCGCTGATCCTCGTCTACGGACAGGACGGCTGGTTCGGGAAGTGGTTTGCCGATCACGGCGTTCAGATCATCTACGCGGTGCCCGGGATCGTGCTGGCGACCGTGTTCGTATCGCTGCCGTTCGTAGTGCGCGAGGTCGCCCCGGTCCTGCTCGAGATCGGCGACGAGCAGGAGCAGGCCGCAGCGACGCTCGGCGCATCCGGTTGGCAGACGTTCTGGCGCGTGACGCTGCCCTCGATCCGCTGGGGCGTCGCCTACGGCGTCGTGTTGACGACGGCGCGCGCGCTCGGGGAAATCGGCGCGGTGCTGGTCGTCTCCTCGAACGTAGCCGGCTCGACGCTGACGTTGCCACTGCTCGTCTACCAGCGCGACTCGCAGATCGGAGCCGGGGAGATCACCGGCGCCTATGCCGCCGCCACCGAACTCGCCGTAATCTCTCTGGTGGTGCTACTAGGTATGACGTTGCTCGCGCCCAGAAAGGGGGATCGGCTCAGATGAGAATCGATGTCCGCGGCGTCGCGAAGAACTTCGGCGATTTCACCGCTTTGCACGAGATCAACCTCGAGGTACCCGAGGGTTCGCTGACCGCGCTGCTCGGACCGAGCGGTTCGGGGAAGTCAACCTTGTTGCGGATCATCGCCGGACTCGAGGATCCCGACGCGGGCTCGATCGTGATCGACGACCAGGACGTGACGGGCGCGCGCCCCCAGGATCGCTGCATCGGGTTCGTGTTCCAGCACTACGCGGCGTTCACCCACATGAGCGTGCGCGAGAACGTCGCCTTCGGCCTGCGGATCCGCAAGCGCCCGCGCGACGAGGTCAGGGAGAAGGTGGACGAACTGCTCGGGCTGGTTGGGCTCACGGCCTGGTCCGATCGGCGGCCCTCACAGCTCTCCGGGGGTCAGCGCCAGCGGATGGCGCTCGCGCGGGCGCTGGCTGTCGAGCCGCGCGTGCTGCTGCTGGACGAGCCGTTCGGCGCGCTGGACGCAAACGTGCGAGCCGAGCTGCGCCGCTGGCTGCGGCGGCTGCACGACGAGCAGGGCGTAACCACGGTGCTGGTCACGCACGACCAGGAGGAAGCGATGGAGGTCGCGGACACGATCGCGGTAATGAACGAGGGGCGGATCGAGCAGGTCGGCTCCCCTCGGGAGGTCTACGACCGGCCGGCGACCAAGTTCGTGATGAGCTTCCTGGGGCCGGTCAGCAACATCGACGGGAAGCTCGTGCGTCCCCACGACGTGACCGTGTCGCTGATCCAGGACGACGACTCGATTGAGGCGATGGTGTCGCGGGTCGTGCACCTCGGGTTCGAGGTCCGGATCGAGCTGGAGCTGCCGGACGGGTCACAGGCCCGGGCGCAGCTGACCCGCGGGCAGACCGAGGAGCTCGAGCTGGCGCGGGGGGATATCGTCTACGTCCGATCGCCGCTTGGGAGTGCCGCCGAGGCCCCTGGCGAGGCCCCCGCCGAGGCCCCTGAAGAGGTCGCTGTCCGCCCGGCCTAGCGGGTGTGCCAGGCCTCGGGATCCTCGGCGAGCTTGTCGATCCCCTTGGGCAGCTGACCACTGGCAACGTCGGCCACCGTCACGTGCTCGACAACCTTGCGGAGGTTGGCCCGTACCGCGATCCAGACCCGCGGCAGCGCCTCGGCTACGCCTGGATAGGCGGCGGCCTCCGGCGGTCCGCCGCGGACGCTGGCCAGCGGTCCCTCGACGGCGCGGATGATGTCCGCGATCGTCACCTGGTCGGCCGGCCGCGCGAGCCGGAACCCCCCCTCGGCGCCGCGATGGCTGCGGACGATGCCGGCGTGGCGCAGCTCTCCGAGGATGTTCTCCAGGAAGTTGAGTGGGATCTCCTGGGCTGTCGCGATCCGCTCGGCCTTGACGGGCTTCTCGTCGGGAGCGGCGGCGAGCTCGACTGCCGCGCGCACGGCGTAGTCGGCTTTTGCGGAGATCCGCATGCGGTTATGCCGCGGCGGGCGCGAACCCGTACGCCTCGGCGAGCTCGGGATCCTTGTGCGCAAGCATCTCGGCGAGCGACACCATCACCTTGCACTGCTTCCAGGTCGCGTCGTCCTGCATCTTGCCGTCGATCATGTGCACGCCGCGGCCGTCGGGAATCGCCTCGAGGACCTTCTTGGCGAACAGCACCTCGTCGGGGTCGGGGCTGAAGACCTTCTTGGCGATCTCGATCTGAACCGGATGCAGCGACCAGGCACCCACGCATCCGAGCAGGAACGCGGCGCGGAACTGGGTCTCGCACCCCTCGACATCGCGGATGTCGCCGTAGGGACCGTAGAACGGCAGGATCCCGGCGGACGTGCAGGCGTCGACCATCCGCGCGATCGAGTAGTGCCACGGGTCCTGCTGGGCGGTGGGCCTGGGCGCTTCGGGGTTGTCCGGATCGGGGTCGTTGATCACCCGGTAGCCGGGGTGGCCGCCGCCCACTCGCGTGGTCTTCATTCTGCGTGACGCGGCGAGATCGGCGGGTCCGAAGCTCATGCCCTGCATCCGCGGGCTGGCGGTCGCGATCTCCTCGAGGTTCACGACCCCGAGTCCGGTCTCGAGGATCGCGTGAACCAGGATCGGCTTCTCCAACCCCGCCTTCGCCTCGAGCTGGGCGAGCAGGCGGTCGACATAGTGGATGTCCCACGGACCCTCGACCTTCGGCACCATGATCACGTCGAGCTTGTCGCCGATCTCCGACACGAGTGTCGTGAAGTCGTCGAGGACCCAAGGCGACTCGAGACTGTTGACCCGGGTCCACAGCTGCGTCTCGCCGAGCTCCATCTCCTTGCCGACTCGGACCAGCCCTTCGCGCGCGGCCTCTTTGCGGTCCACGGGAACCGCGTCCTCGAGGTTCCCGAGCAGGATGTCGACCGACGGAGCGATGTCGGGCACCTTGGCGACCATCTTCTCGTTGGAGAAGTCAAGGAAATGGATCATCCGCGAGGGCTTGAACGGAATCTCGAGCACCGGCGCCGGGGCGCCGATCGCGAGGGCCTTTCCGAAGTCGCGGGGGTTACGCACGGGCAGATCTCCTATTCGATTCGACCGTGAACGCTACCTGCTTGCGGTTTGCGGGACGGTGACGGCACTCCTGGCGCCGGAATTCCCGGTCGGCTGGCATCCTCCGTACTTTTCCAAGCTTTCCAAGCGATTCAGGAGCTCAGATGACGGAAGTCGATACCGATCAGGCCGTGCGCGAGGCCAGCGGCGCGCATCCCTATGGCCGCTACCTAGAGGAGTTCGAGGTCGGGGCCATCTACAAGCACTGGCCCGCGAAGACCGTGACCGAGTCCGACGATCACCTCTTCTGCCTGATCACGATGAACCATCACCCGCTGCACCTCAATGACGTGTACGCCAAGCAGTCCCAGCAGGGGCGGAATGTCGTCGTCGGCCCCCTGGTGTACTCGCTGGCGCTCGGGATGAGCGTGTCGGACGTGAGCGGCAAGGCGATCGCGAACCTTGCGACCGAGGAGCTCAAGCACCCCGCGCCGGTGTTCCACGGCGACACCCTGTTCTGCGAGTCCGAGGTGCTCGAGGTCAAGCCCTCGCAATCCAAGCCCGACCGCGGCACGGTCCGGGTGCACACCCGGGTGCTCAATCAGGATGGGACACTCGTCGCCGAGTTCAAGCGGCTCGTGCTCGTGCCGAGGAGGAATCCAGAGGCCCCGCTGAGCAGTGCCGAGAGCAACGTTGAGTAGTCCGCCAGCGAACATCGGGTAGTCCTCCCGGAGGCTGCTCAGCGGCAATCCCGGGTACGCTTGCGGGGCTAGCAAAAGTACTAAGGAGTTCTTGAAACCCATGGCTCACACCGCACCGAGGCATCAGGCGTCCACGAATAACGAGCGCTTGCTCGCATGGGTGGACGAAGTAGTGGCGCTCACTGAACCCGAAGAAGTCCACTGGTGCGACGGATCCGCGGCGGAGTTCGACCAGTTTGCGCAGGCGCTCGTCGAATCGGGCACGTTCGAGCGGCTTTCAGACTCCAAGCGTCCCAATTCCTACCTCGCGCTCTCCGATCCAGCTGACGTGGCGCGGGTCGAGGACCGGACGTTCATCTGCTCGGCCTCGCAGGAGGACGCGGGTCCGACCAACAACTGGCGTGAGCCGACCGAGATGCGGGCGGCGCTGATGGAGTTGTTCGGTGGCGCGATGCGTGGCCGCACGATGTACGTGGTGCCCTTCTCGATGGGGCCGATCGGGTCGCCGATCTCCTATATCGGGGTGCAGCTGACGGACTCCACCTACGTGGCTGCTTCGATGGCCCTGATGACCCGGATGGGCAAGGCCGCACTCGATGAGCTCGGGAACGACGGCGAGTTCATCCCCTGCCTGCATTCGGTCGGAATGCCGCTGTCGGATCCATCCGACGACGTCCCGTGGCCGTGCAACGCCGAGAACAAGTACATCGTGCACTTCCCCGAGACGCGCGAGATCTGGTCCTACGGCTCCGGCTACGGCGGCAACGCGCTGCTCGGCAAGAAGTGCTTCGCGCTGCGGATCGCATCGGTCATGGCCCGCGACGAGGGATGGATGGCCGAGCACATGCTGATCCTCAAGGTGACCTCTCCCGAAGGCGAGTCGAAGTACATCGCCGGCGCCTTCCCCAGCGCCTGCGGCAAGACGAACCTCTCGATGCTGATCCCTTCGATCCCGGGCTGGACGGTCGCAGACGATCGGCGACGACATTGCCTGGATGAAGTTCGGCTCCGACGGACGGCTGTACGCGGTCAATCCCGAGGCCGGCTTCTTCGGGGTCGCGCCGGGAACCGGAGGGCAGACCAATCCGAACGCGATGAAGATGCTCGAGCACGACGCGGTGTTCACGAACTGCGCCAGGACCGACGACGGCGACATCTGGTGGGAGGGGATGACCGAGCAGAAGCCGGCTCATCTGACCGACTGGCGGGGCAACGAATGGACGTCCGAATCGGACAAGACCGCTGCCCACCCCAATGCGCGTTTCACGGTGAAGACCGAGCAGTGTCCGTCTGTCGCGCCCGAGTGGGATGACCCCGCCGGTGTGCCGATCGACGCGATCCTGTTCGGTGGCAGGCGGGCGACGGTCGTGCCGCTCGTCCACGAGGCCCGCGACTGGGAGCACGGCGTGTTCCTCGGCTCGATCATGTCCTCGGAGACGACCGCCGCCCAAGCGGGTGCCGTCGGCCAGCTGCGCTTCGACCCGATGGCGATGCTTCCGTTCTGCGGCTACAACATGGCCGACTACTTCGGCCACTGGCTGAAGGTAGGCGCCCGCAAGGACGTCAAGCTCCCGCGGATCTTCTACGTGAACTGGTTCCGCAAGGACGACGACGGCAAGTTCCTGTGGCCAGGCTTCGGGGAGAACTCCCGTGTCCTCGCCTGGGTGTTCGGCCGCTGCGCGGATCGAGCCGATGCGAACGACACTCCGATCGGCCTCGTGCCGCCGCTGGGCGAGGGCGGGATCGACACGGCCGGGCTGGAGCTGAGCCGCGAGTCGATGGAGAAGCTGCTCGAAGTGGATCCACAGTGCTGGATCGATCAGCTTCCCCAGGTGCACGAGCACTACGCCAAGTTCGGGGCTCGCCTTCCCGACGAATTGCTCGCGCAGCTCGACGCGCTGACGAAGCGACTTCACGCTTCTTAGAAAGCTCTAGTCCAAGCCACGTACCCTCACTCGGACGTGGCGCTCCCGTTCATTCCATCCGACGCGGCTCTGATCGGGCTGCAGGCGGCCGTGGTCGCCTCGCCACGCGTGCCTCCTGGGGTGGAGCGGCTGCGGTCGCTCACCGGCCGGTGGTGGGCGCTCGTGCCGCTCGGCTCGATCGTGCTGGTCGTGTTCGCGATCCGGTACGTGTCCAACACCGCCACCGGGATCACCTACCTGGCCCTGGTCGCGGTGCCGCCGCTCGCGGCCGCGGCACTCGGATGGGCCGGCCGGGGTGCGCGCGCGCCGGCGTCGCTCGGCGCCGTCGTGCTGTTCGTGATCGCTTGGGTGGACAAGACCTCGCTCGCGGGCGAGGCCGCGGGAGCGCTGCTCGCCGCGCTCAGCTGCGTGACCCTAGGGGTCCTGCTGGCGGCCGTGACGCCGCCGAGCTGGCTCAAGGTCGGGATCATCCTGATGGCCGCCGCGGACGTCTGGCTCGTCGTCACCGACCTCCTCCAGGCGCCCAACGCCGTGCTGGGCGCCGCCCAGCCGGCCGCGGGCCTCCCGCAGCTGCAGTCCGAGGTGTTCGGCACGGTCACGCTGGGCTATGGCGACCTGTTCGTGGCGGCGCTGCTCGGGGCTGTGCTCGCAAGCAATCGCCGGCGGCAGCTGCGGGCGGCCGTGATCACCTTGGTGCTGGCGGCGCTGTTCGACCTGCTGTTCCTGCAGTTCAGCGAGCTCCCGGCGACGGTGCCGGTCGCGCTGGCGCTGATCGTCGAGGAGGGGTTGTGGCGCTGGTGGCCCTCGGCGTTCGCCGTGCACGGCTGGCGGTCGCGGCCCTCGCGGGTGCGGGCTTAGCGGCGACCGCAGCGGTAGGGTGAGGGGCGAGGGGCGAGGCAGACCCTAGTGCTGGCCGTCGTCCGTCGAAGCCGGCGGCCGCGACTCCTCGGCCAGCGAGGTGATCGCCAGCGTCCCCCGGGCAGCGTCCTCGAGCACCTCGGTCGCCTCCTCGGAGGAGCGGGCGTAGAGCTCCACCAGCAGGTGCACGACGATCCGGTCCTCGTCGTGCTTGTGGAAGCGCACGTGGGTGAAGAACTCCCGCGTCCCGTGATCGCCGAACGCCGCGTAGGAGAGGGCGTCGCCGGCCTCGGGCCCCGAGCACGTCTCGACGTCGTCCGCATCGACGGTCACGGTGCAGGAGGCGACCCAGGGCGTGCCCGCGATCATCCGCTCCCAGCGATCCTCGATCGGCTCGACGCGACCGTTGTGAAACCCGAGATGGGGCTGATCGTGCATGCACTCCAGGCACTGCACGACCGCTTCCTGCATCTCGTCGACTACCTCGCCGCGCTCGCCGCTGTCAGGATCGATCCGGTGGATGCCCTCGTAATGGACCTGCACCTCCAGATTCTGCGACCAGCAGCGGTAGCAGCGCAACCAACTCTTGACCTCGGTTGAGCCCTCCATCGTTTTGATTCTACGATCCCCGTGTGACCGAGGTTTGGTCGTAAGGGTGACGGGGTTCCGATGAGGCTCCTCCGCGAGCCCGTCCGTCGCCGAAACCAACCGGTCGGCGTCGTGCTCGCCGGGGGCCTGGGAATGCGGATGGGGGGCTCGAAAGCGATCGTGGCGCTGGGTGGCCGGCCGCTGATCTGCTACCCCTTGGACGCGCTGAGCGCAGCCCTGAGGGACGTTGCGATCGTCGCTAAGCCCGACACGGAGCTGCCGAGCCTGCCGGGCATGAGGGTGTGGATCGAGCCCGCCCAGCCCCGCCATCCGCTGGTCGGACTGATCAACGCACTCGAGTTGGCAGAAGGGCGGGCGGTGCTCGCGTGCGCGGCGGATCTCCCGTTCGTCACCGCCGAGCTGATCGCCACTCTGGCGCGGTGCGATCCGCAGGGCGCGCCGGCCGTGATCGCGACATCCGGTGGCCGGCTCCAGCCGCTCCTGGGCTGCTACCAGTCGAGCGCGCTGCCGCTGCTGAGCGCAGACGCGGCCGACTTCCAGCGGCCGCTGCGGGACCTGGTCCGCGCCCTCGGACCACGCTTGCTCGAGGTCACTGACCCCGATGCGCTGTTCAACGTCAACGCGCCCGATGATCTGCTCCAGGCTGCGGCGATGCTCGACCAGCGCAGGTCGCGGCGAGGGCCCGGCGGGACGGCTAGCCGAACGTGAAGTCGTAGGCGCTGACGCCGGTCGGTACCTCGACGGTCAGCGCGTGCTGCTGGTCGCTGGGCAACGATACGAGCGAATAGAGCCGCTGGCCCTGGACGGTGACGGTTCCGTTGTGGACGTCGGCACCGGCCTCGGAAGCCGAAATCGGCTTCCCGTCGAGCAGGATGTGGACCTGGCGCGGCACGTCGCCGGTGGAGGTCATCACCAGATAGACGTGCTGGGCCGCGAAGCCGGCCTCGATCGAGGCGGGCTGGGTAGCCGGCGTGGCCGACTCCGACGTCACGTCCCAGGTGCCCTGCAGCGCGAACTCGTTCACCGACAGACTCTGGCTCCCGGGGTAGGGGTGCGTCCCCTGCTCCAACGGCGGTTGGAAACCCTGGGCCCGTTGGTAGTCGAGGTAGGTCTCGGGCGTCCCGAGGTTGGCGGACGGCACGATCGCGCTCGCGGTCATCGGCGGCGGCAGGTGCCGGGCCCCGGCCTCGAACAGCAGCTGGCGGACCGCGGCCTCGTCCTGCTTGTAGTCGCCCTCGCCGAACTGGGTGTGCCGGACCTCGCCGGTCGCGTCGATGTAGTACTCGGCCGGCCAGTACTCATTCTGGTATGCGTTCCAGGTGCCGAGGTTGTTGTCCTGGACGACCGGGTACTTGATGCCGTCGCTGCGGACTGCCTGCTCGACGTTGCTTGCCTCCTGCTCGAACGTGAACTCCGGCGATTCGACGCCGACCACCTCGAGTCCGTACCGGTGATAGGTCGCGTACAGGCCCTTGACGAACGGGAGCGTGCGGATGCAGTTGATGCACGTGTAGGTCCAGAAGTCGACCAGCACCACGTGCCCGCGCAGACCGGCCATCGTCAATGGCCGGTTGCCCGGGGTGTTGAACCAGTCCTGCGTGTCGGTGAAGTTCGGCGCCGGGCCGAGGTCGCCCAGCGCCGGGGTCTTCACGCCCGGGATCGCCACCCCGATCACCTCCGAGACGGGCGTGGCGCGGGCGCGGGCCTGGCGCTCGGCGAAGCGCGACTGCGGACGCAGCGAGGCGAGACGGTGCTGGACCGCGTGCGAGTTCTCGAGCGCCCGCGTCGGGTCGACGAAGATCGCGGGCAGGTTGGCCTTGGCGAGTGTCTCCTCGAAGCGGACGTCGAGGTTGAACACCATCAACACGCCGGTCAGCAGCAGGACCGCCCCGAGCGTGCGCTCGACGACGTGCCCGCGCGCGTGGCGCTTGATCCGCTCGAGCACCGCCCGGCCACCGAGCGCGTACAGCAGCAGCACCGCGCTCAGCCCGACCGAATATGAGATCGCGACCGCGACGACTCTCGCGGATGCACCGCTCGAGGCGCTGACCGACGTCACCGCGGCCAGGATCGGCCCCGCGCACGGAGCGCACACGAAGCCGAGCGCCGCGCCCACGCCGACACCGGACCAGAAGCCGTCGCCGCGCGAGCGGGGGCCGAATCGCGCCAGCCGCGACAGGGGCGCCTGGACGCGCTCGGCGAGCTCCGGGATCAGCATCACGATGCCGAATGCGATCAGTACCACGATCGCGAGCGTGCGGGCGGCGCCGGCCGCCAGGCCGACCCCTTTGACGAGCTGCGCGAGCGCGACGATCGCGATCGTGAACGTGACCCCGAGCCCGAGGACGATACCGAGCGGCCGCCGCCGGCCGCCCAGCCCGCTGGCCGACAGCAGCGCAGGGAGCACGGGCAGCACGCACGGCGTGATCGCCGTGCCGGCCCCCGCGATCAACGCGAACAGCATCAACAGCAACATCTGCGCCGATGATGATGCTGCAAAAGGGTTGCGAGCGGATTAACCGCCGATCGCGCGCCGATCGACCGGGCCGGTTAGCCGCCGATTGCGGACATCGAGCGCGCCGGCTGGATGAAGCCGGGCTCGCCCACGTGGTGCTTGAGCTCCTTGCGCCACACCGCCTCGCGGATGATCCGCTCGAGCTCGTGGTCATCGGCGCCGGCGCGCATCGGGCCGCGCAGATCGGTCTCGTTGAGCGAGAACAGGCACGTCCGCAGACGGCCGTCGGCCGTCAGCCGGATCCGGTTGCAGTCGCCGCAGAAGGGCTCGGATACCGGGTTGATGAAGCCAATCCTCCCCCGGCCGTCGGCGAACCGGTAGACGCGCGCGGTGGCGTGTGGCTCCCGCGGCGCCGGCTCGAGCGGGTAGACGTCGTCGATCGCGGCTCGGATCTCCGCGCCGGTCAGCACCTGTTCGGGCGACCAGGCGTGGTCGGCGTCGAGCGGCATGTACTCGATGAACCGGACCTCATATGGAGTCTCCCGGGCGAACTTGGCGAACGGAAGCATCTCCTCCTCGGTGAAGCCGCGGATCGCGACCGCGTTGATCTTGATCGGGTGCGCCTCGGGGAAACTCGCGAGATGCTCCAGACCGCGGAGGACCTGGGGCAGGGCGTCGCGCCGCGTCAGCTCATAGAAGCGGTCGGCCTGGAGCGAATCGACTGACACGTTGAAGCGATCGATTCCGGCCCGGACCAGTGCCTCTGCATCGCGCTCCAGCAGAAAGCCGTTGGTGGTCACGGACAAGTCGGTGACGGTCGGGAGTTCCGCGAGCATCGCCGCGAGGTTCGCGAAGTTGCGCCGCACGAGCGGCTCGCCGCCGGTCAGGCGGATGTCCTGGACGCCCATCCTCGACACCAGCGCCACGAACCGAACGATCTCCTCGAAGGTCAGGATCTCCTCGCGCTCGAGCCACGGCAGCCCCTCAGCCGGCATGCAGTACTGGCAACGGAAGTTGCAGCGGTCCGTCACGGACACCCGCAGATCGCCGATCAGCCGGCCATGACCGTCCCGTAGCGGTTCGAGCCTCATCCGTACAGGCTACTCGGCGAGGAGGTCCGGGTCTCCGTCCGCTCGTCGCGCAGCAGCGAGAACGCGACCATGTCCTGGCGCCCGTCGCGCGCGCGCATGTATGACCGGAGCACCGCTTCGCGGGTGAAGCCGGCGCGGTCCGCGACTCGCTGTGAGGCCAGGTTGTCGGTCGCGGCGAGCAGATCGATTCGCTCCAACTCGAGTGTCTCAAATCCCCACCGGCAGATCAGGCCGACGGCGCGGGTGGTGTGGCCTTGGCCACGGGCATCGCGCGCGAGCCAGTAGCCAACTTCTCCCCGGGCATGCATCCACGCGAGCCGCATCAACGAGATCGAGCCCAGCAGCCGGTGGTCGTCCGCGGCCTCGACGATCGCGAACGGCGCCGACAGGCCCGTGTAGATCGCGTCGTAGCGCTGGATCAGGTAAGCCCTGGCGTCGCTCTCGCCGTACGGAAACGGCACCCGTGTCCAGCGCGAGATCTCCGGATCCTGGCATGCCCTCACCAGCCCGGCCACGTCTGAGTCCCGCCACGGGCGCAGCGCGGTCGGTCCGTCGCGGAGCGGCTCGCCGGGTAGCACGATCTTGCGGGTGCTCGCCACGCCCTGATTGTGCCGAAAGCAGCACCGAGGACCTGGATGCCGTCGATCGAGTGTGGCGGGCGCTGTTCTCAGATCTCGGCGCGCGCCGCGAGTGCTCGGCCGAGCGCGGGCACGTCGAGACCCGGGTCCTGCTCGGCCAGCCACTTCTCGGCCTGGCGCCGGCCGCCGAGCGCCCGCAGTCCACGCTCGCCGTGCTCGGCGACGAAATCCGCCAACGCGTGCATCCGGCGCGCACGCAGCCGGCGGGCGGGCAGGTCGAGCGATTCCCGGTGGGAGTCGAGCGCGTCGACGAGCTCGGGGATTCCAGCCGGCGGCGCGATCGAGGTGACCATGAGGACGGCTGTCTGCGGCGCCCCGAGCGATCGCAGCGCGCTGTGAAGGTCGGCCAGCGCGCGGTCGGCCACTCGCCCGAGGTCGGCCTTCGTCACGACCAGCACGTCCGGCACCTCCATGATCCCGGCCTTCAGGAATTGGAGCACGTCCCCCGAGCCCGGCTGCACAACGACCGCAACCGTGTCGGCCACATCCGCCACCTCGGTCTCGGACTGACCGACGCCGACGGTCTCGATCACGACCACGTCGAACGCGGCAGCGAGCGCGCTGGCGGCGGCGCGGGTCGCCGGAGCCAGGCCACCGAGCCTGGTTCCAGCCGCGGTCGAGCGGACGAACACGCGGCGATCGGATGGGTCGACGTCGATCCGCGCGCGATCGCCGAGCAGCGAGCCGCCGGAGCGGCGCGAGGACGGGTCGACGGCGAGCACCGCGACCGAGCGGCCCCGGCCGCGCCACTCCGCGACCAGCCGTGAGAGCAGCGTCGACTTGCCCACCCCCGGCGGGCCGGTGATGCCGACGATGTGCCCCGGTGCCTCGCCCCCTAGCGATTGCGGTGAGACGGCCGCGAGCAGCGCCTCGGACTCGGCGTGCGCCGTGGGCGCGCGGCTTTCGACCAGGTTCAGGACGGCCGGTGCGGCGCTCAGATCTGTCTCCCGCAGCCGCTCTCCGAGTGCGCGCCCGGAAGCGCCGCCAGCGTTGCTCGAGCTCAAGCCGGCGCGGCGGCGTCGATCCCGTGCCTAGCCGCGACGAGGGCGACGATGTCGCGCATCATCTGGTTGAGGTCCCAGTCCTTGGGGGTGTAGACGGCCGCGACGCCGATTTCGCGCAGCCACGCGGCATCGGCCTCCGGGATGATTCCCCCGACCACCACGGGCACGTTCTCCACGCCCGCGATGCGCAGCTCGTCGAGCACCGAAGGGATCAGCTCGCGATGCGAGCCCGACAGGATCGACAGTCCAACGACGTGGACTCCCTCCTGGGACGCCGAGTTCGCGATCTGCAACGGCGTCAGGCGGATCCCCTCGTAGACGACGTCCATGCCCGCGTCACGAGCCCGGACCGCGATCTGCTCGGCGCCGTTGGAATGGCCATCGAGCCCGGGCTTGCCGACCAGGAACTTCAACCGCCGCCCCAGGGCGTCACTTACCCGCTCGACCTCCTCGCGGAGCTCGCCGACCTCCTCGCTGGACACGGCAGCCGCCTCGCCGACCCCGGTCGGCGCGCGGTACTCGCCGAATGTCTCGCGGAGGGTCTCGGCCCACTCGCCGGTCGTCGCCCCGGCCCGCGCGGCGGCGATCGTCGCCGGCATGATGTTCTCGGAATCGCTCTTGGCGACCCGGGCGAGCTCAGCGAGCGCCTCGTCGACCGCTGCCTGGTCGCGGCCCGCACGCCACGCGATCACCGCCTTGCGCTGCGTGGACTCGACCTCAGGATCTACGACCAGGATCCCACCGTCGGTGTCGGCGGTCAGCGGCGATGGTTCGGTGGACGTGAACTTGTTCATGCCGACGACGGTCAGCTCGCCCGACTCGATCCGCCGCCAGCGCTCGCGGTGGGACTCGACGAGCCCGGCCTTCATGTAGTCGACCGCCTCGACGGCGCCGCCGAGCTCGGCGATCCTCGCCATCTCGTCGCGCGCGCCCTGCGCCAGCTCCGCGACCAGCCCGTCCATCACCTTGGACCCTTCGAAGATGTCCGGATACTCGAGCAGGTCTGTCTCGTACGCGAGCACCTGCTGGAGGCGCAGCGACCACTGCTGGTCCCACGGCCGCGGCAGGCCGAGCGCTTCGTTCCAAGCCGGGAGCTGGATCGCCCGGGCGCGGACGCTGCGGCCGAGGGTGACGGCGAGCGCCTCGAGGGCGATCCTGTAGACATTGTTCTCGGGCTGTGCCTCGGTCAGCCCGAGCGAGTTGACCTGCACGCCGTAGCGGAAGCGGCGGAGCTTGTCGTCCTCGACGTCGTAGCGCTCGCGGCCCAGCTCCTCCCACAGCTGAGCCATCGCGCGGAGCTTGGCGTGCTCCTCGATGAACCGCACGCCCGCGTTGACGAAGAACGAGATCCGCCCGAAGACGCTGCCCATCAGCTCATGCGGAACTCGTTCGCGGACGGCATCGAGTACCGCGATCGCGTTACTCAGCGCATAGGCGATCTCCTGCACCGGCGTCGCGCCGGCCTCCTGAAGGTGGTAGGAGCAGATGTTGATCGGGTTCCACTTCGGGACGTGCTGCACCGTGTAGGCGATCGTGTCCGCGATCAGCCGCATGCTTGGGCCCGGAGGGAAGGCGTACGTGCCGCGGCTCAGGTACTCCTTGAGGATGTCGTTCTGGGTCGTGCCCTGGAGTTGGCGCTCGGCGACGCCCTCCTCCTCGGCGGCGACGATGTAGAGCGCCAGCAGCCATGCGGCGGTCGCGTTGATCGTCATCGAGGTGTTCATCTGATCCAGCGGGATGTCGTGTAGGAGCGCCTGCATGTCGCCGCGGTGGGCGATCGAGACGCCCACCTTCCCCACCTCTCCGCGAGCGAGCTCGTGGTCGGCGTCATAGCCCGTCTGCGTCGGTAGGTCGAACGCGATCGACAGCCCGGTCTGGCCCTTCTCCAGATTGCGCCGGTACAGCTCGTTGGAACGCGTGGCGTCCGAGTGACCTGCGTACGTTCGCATCATCCACGGGCGATCGGGCTCGGGCAGTCGGGGCAAGGGCGTCTGCGACATAGCAGGCATTCTATGAGTGCGGCGTGGCGTCTGAGCGGGTGAGGTCGGCTGACCGTGCAGGGGGGTATGGTGGAGTCATGCCCGACCAAAGCTCAGCTGCCTCAGAGCATGCAATCCTGCAGGAGATCACCGCGCCGCTCGCGACCCTGCCCGACGATCCGATGGGGCTGGTCGCTCGTCCCGATTTTCCGATCGTGCTGCGCGGCTACGACCGCTTGGCGGTCGACGCGTATGTGAAGCGCACCAGCCAGCTCGTCGCCGAGCTGCACGCCACCCATTCTCCCGAGGCCGCCGTTCGGCGGGCGCTCGAGAGGGTCGGCGAGCAGATCTCAGGGATCCTCCAGCGCGCTCACGACACGGCCGAAGAGCTGACCACCGTCTCGCGTCGCGAGGCCGAGGAGCGGCTCGAGCGCGCCCGCGAGGAAGCCGCGCAGATAACGATCGACGCGCGCACGCGGCTGAAGGAGCTCGATTCCGACACCGACCGGATTTGGGCCGAGCGTGACCGGATCGTCGATGACGCGCGCGAGCTTGCGCGGCAGCTGACCGAGCTTGCAGATGCCGCCACCGAGCGGTTCCCGCCGGCTGAGGAGCCCGTCCAGCCTGGGGCGGCGGCGATCGCAGCGGCCCAGGCCGGGATCGACCCCGAGGCCGGAATCAACCCCGAGGCCGGAATCAACCCCGAGGCCGGGATCGAACCAGAGGGTGGGATCCAGCCGGACGATGGGGGCGAGCCGGAGAGCGCGGGCGAGCCGGAGCCGTGGATGGAGGTGGCGGAGAATTGGGGGGAGCCGGTGGAATTCGAGCTCCCGGGCGAGCAGGAGGGCGAGGCTCGGCCGCACGAGCACGAGCACGAGCAGGAGCACGCGGGAGAGGCCGAGCACACAGGAGAGGCCGAGCCCGCGGGAGCGGCCGAGCATGCGGCAGCGGCCGAGCCCGGGGCAGACGCTGAGCCCGGCGGAGTCCCCGAGCAGCAGCACTCCGAGCACGCGGGCGAGCCGGGCCCGCCCGCCGACGCGCCACCGCTGCGGCCCTACGATGTCGAGGCGAACGAGACGGCAGAGACCCAGGCAATCGATCTCCCGTGACGCGAGTCATCGATCTGATGCATCTCGGTCGAGAGCGGGTGATCGGCTGCTGGGAGGTGGGGGACGTACTCGTCGATCCGGGGCCGACTTCATGCCTGCCGACACTGCTCGCGGCGCTCGGCGAGAACCGGCCACGCGCGCTCCTGTTGACCCACGTCCATCTCGATCACGCCGGGGCGAGCGGCTCACTCCTACAGCGGTGGCCTGACCTCGAGGTCTACGTTCACGAGCGCGGCGCGCCCCATCTGGTCTCGCCGTCGCGGCTGATCGAGAGCGCGCGCCGGCTATACGGGGAGGACATGGACCGGCTGTGGGGCGAGATGGTGCCGGTCCCGGAGTCCCAAGTCCGGATCCTGACCGGTGGGGAGAAGCTCCTCGGCGGCAGGTTCGAGGTGGCATACACGCCGGGCCACGCCTCGCACCACGTCTCCTACCTTCATGGCGGGACTGCGTTCGTCGGCGACGTCGGCGGGGTCCGGATCACGTCCGGCACGCTGACGATCCCACCGACGCCACCGCCCGACATCGATCTCGAGGCATGGCACGATTCGATCGCGCGGGTCGCGGCATGGAAGCCGGATCGGCTGGCGATGACGCATTTCGGAGCGTACGACGACGTCGAGGCGCAGCTCGCCGAGGTCGGGGAACGGCTTGACGCATGGGCGGAGCTGGCCCGCGAGCTCGACCTCGATCAATTCGTCGCGGCGACCCGGGCGGAGGTCGGCCGAGAACACCGGACCCGAGCTTGCGCCGGCCTACACCCAGGCCGCTGCGCCCGAGCAGCTCTACGCGGGCCTCGAGCGCTATTGGCGCAAGCGCGGCCTCGCGGTATGCTGAAGCCGGATGTCCCAGACGGTTGAGCTGCCCCGTGTAGGCGGACCCGGCAGCGGTCTCGGCGGCCTCTGGCGGGTAGTTGTCCTCAACGACGATTTCAACACCTTCGATCACGTGGCCGAAACGCTTGCGCGGATCATCCCGGGCGTGACGCTCGCGGACGGCTACCGGCTGGCCGACAGGATCCACAACACGGGCTGTGCGATCGTGTGGAGCGGGCCTCGGGAGGACGCCGAGTCCTACTGGGATCAGCTCGACTCGGCCGGGCTGACGATGGCGCCGCTCGAGGCCGGGTAGGACTCGCTCAGGTCTGGCTCGGCAGGGCTTTTGTCGCCTGGCGGCCGGGTAGCGACTTCGCCGCCTGGCGCTCCGGGCTGACGCGGACCACGTTCCAGACGATCCCGAGCCTCTCGAGCAGGACGATGACCAGGCCGGTCGGATCGGCGAGGCGCTCCCAGAATCGCAGGCCGTGGAAGGCCGAGGTCGGGAACGCGTGGTGGTTGTGGTGCCAGGACTCGCCCATCGACAAGCGGCGCGAGCCAGAACACGTTGCGCGACTCGTCCTCGATGTCGAACCGCTTGCGGCCGAAGAAGTGGCAGACCGAGTTGATCGACCAGGTCACGTGGTGCAGCAGGAACACGCGCACGAACCCGCCCCACAGCAGCGCGGTGAGCGCCGTGCCAAGCCCGCCGCCGACGATCCAGCCGAGCGCGAACGGGATCGCGAAGCCCGAGCACGACCCACAGCCAGAACAGCTTGTCCATGACCCGCACGACGCGGTCCTTGACGAGGTCGGGCGCGAACCGCTCGCGCTCGGCGGTGCCGACGCGTCTCGAACAGCCAGCCCGATGTGCGCGTGCCACAGGCCCTTGACGGCGCCCCAGAAGCCGGGGCCGCTGAGGTGGGGTGAGTGGGGGTCGCCCTCCTGGTCGGTGAACGCGTGGTGCTTGCGGTGGTCGGCGACCCAGGTGATCACCGACCCTTCGACGGCCATCGAGCCGAGCACGGCGATGATCGCGCGGAACGCCCGCGAGGACTCGAACGCGCGATGCGTGAACATGCGGTGGTAGCCGAGCGTCACGCCGAGGCGGTGAACACGTAGAAGCCGATCAGCAGCGCGAGCTCGAGTGGCCCGATCGCGC
This sequence comes from uncultured Solirubrobacterales bacterium, assembly GCA_963769695.1. Lineage (GTDB taxonomy): Bacteria > Actinomycetota > Thermoleophilia > Solirubrobacterales > Solirubrobacteraceae > Palsa-465. Next base: position 1,392,521 of record CAVYMX010000009.1, read on the forward strand.
GGTTCCACAGCAGCACGATCGCGACGACGACGCCGATCAGCGGCAGCGGCACGCCGATCAGGTTGGCGATCTTGTGGGCTCGCGTCACAGGCCGGGACAAGGATACGTCGATCCAGGCGATGTTTCTCTGCTTCTTGGCACGAGCGAGCACCGCGAAGTTGTAGCCTTCCATACAAGTTATGGCCGATCAGCCGTGGCACGAGCTTCCCCCCGAGATCGCCTCGGTCCTGCGTCCCGTGCTCGCCGAGGTCGCCGACGAGATGATCGAGGCGGTGCGACGGTCCCGGCGTATTCGCGGCCGCTGGAGGGACCGTTCGGCGACGGCGTGCGCGCCGGGGTCCAGGAGGCGCTACGCCACTTCCTGGCCGAGATCGAGGCGGGCGGCCAGGTCGCGCGCCCGGATGTCTACCGGCGCTCGGCCGGGGCGAGATGCGCGCCGGGCGCAGCCTCGAGTCGCTGCTGAGCGCCTACCGGATCGGCGCGCGGGTCGCGTGGCGGCGGTTCGCGGCGGCCGGCGTGGAGGCCGGGCTGGAGCCCGAGACGCTGTATCTGCTGGCGGAGTCGATCTTCGCCTACATCGACGTCCTGTCGGCCGAATCGGCCGAGGGCCACGCGCTCGAGCAGTCGGCCGCCGCCGGCGAGGCTGAGCTGCGCCGGCGGCGGCTGGTGCGGATGCTGGTCCGCGACCCCGCCGCCGATCCGACCGCCGTGCGAGGCCGCCGCCAGCGACGCCGGCTGGCCGCTGCCGCGGACGCTGGCGGCGTGCTGGCGATCGGCGGCGCGGCGGCGCGAGGCGGCCGCATCGCGGCTGCCCGGCGGACGCGATCGGCGAGGCGATCGGCGAGCTGATCTGCGCCGTGGTGCCCGATCCCGACGGGCCGCGGCGGCGGAGCGCGATCGAGCGCGCCGTCGTCGACGCCGGCGCGCCGGCCGGGCTCGGGACGACCGTCGAGTGGCCACGAGGCGAGCGTCAGCTTCGCACGCGCGCGCGGCGGCGCTGGGGCTCGCGGACGGGTCGCCGGCGCTGGTGGTCGCGCGCGAGCGGGCCGGCGAGCTGCTGTTGCGCAGCGACCCGCGGCTCGCGGCGGAGCTCGCCGCCGACCGGCTGGCGCCGCTGGACGGGCTTGCCCGGCGGGCTCGCGGAGCGCGGCTGACGCGAGACGCTGCGGGTGTGGCTGGCCGAGCAGGGGCGCCTCGGTGCAGGTCGCCCAGCGGCTCGGCATCCACCCGCAGACCGCGCGCTACCGGCTGGCGCGGCTGCGCGAGCTGTTCGGCGACGCGCTCGATGACCCCGAGGCGCGGTTCTGGCTGGAGCTGGCGCTGCGGGTCGGGAGCGGCGCTGACGTCGCGCTGACCTAGCGCGCGCAGCAGTGCGCTGAGGTCGCTGCGCTGGGCTGTGGCTCGGGCTCCGGTTCGCGGCCTCGTCGCGGGCACCTCCGGGCCCGAGCGCGCCGGCGGCGAGCTCGTCGTGCCAGACGTAGGTGACCGGGATCTGGTAGTGGCCCATGTTGCGGCGCGCGGAACTCGATCATCTCGGGCCCGTCCCAGTAGCGGTACCAGTCGCTCTTGGAGCTCGAACCAGGCCATCTGGGTGATCTTGTAGCGGTCGTCGCTGCGAGCGGTGGACTGAGTACTGCGGTGGCGCCGTAGCGCAGCGCGAGCGGGGCGATCTCGGCCACCGTCCTCGGCGAACGAGTCCTGTGCGGAGCACGGTCGCGTACCACGGAATCCAGACGACGCTCGGCCATCGCTAGGCTCCCACCTCGGCGCGGATCGCGCCGGGTCCGTCGGCGGTCTTGCCCTGGCCCTCTTCGGTCGCGCCGACGAGGATCGCGATCTTGCCCAGATGCTTGTTGTCGCGCAGCAGCTGGTGCGCCTCGGCGACCCCCTCGAAGCCCATCGTCTGCCACAGCACGGGGCGGATCTTGGACTCCTCGATCAGCTCGTTGGCCTTGGTCGCCTCCCACGCGTTGGCGAAGTGCGAGCCGAGGATCTCCTTCTGGCGCATCCACAGGTAGCGGACGTCGAAGTCGAGCTGATAGCCCGATGTGGCGCCGCAGATCACGACCTTGCCGAACGGCTTGACGCACGAGCACCGAGGTCGGGAACGTGGCCTTGCCGACGTGCTCGAAGACGATGTCCGGCGGCGCCGCCGAGCAGCTCCTCGACCGCCTTGCAGAACCGCCGCGACTCCTTGAAGCGCGCCCTCTCCTCGTCGGCGCGTCTCGCCGCCGCGGCGCATCATCCCGGCGAACTCGGAGCGGTTGATGTGGCCGACCGCGCCGAGCTGCTCGATCAGCTTGCCCTTCTCGTCGCTGGAGACGACGCCGACCGCGTCGGCGCCGGTCATCGCGCACAGCTGGGTCGCGAACACGCCGAGGCCCGCCGGCGGCGCCCCAGATCAGCACCCGGTGGCCGGCCTGGAGCTGGCAGCGGTCGATCAGCATCCGGTAGGCGGTGAAGTAGGTCAGCCCGTAGGACGCGGCCTCCTCCCAGGCGAGGTGCTTGGGCTTGTGGCAGCAGCTGCTGGGCCTGGACCTTGCAGAACTGGGCGAACGAGCCCCAGCTCGTCTCATAGCCCCAGATCTGCTGGCTCGGGGCGGCGAGCGGGTCGAGGCCGTGGACCTCGGGGTCCTCGTAGGAGGCCTGGTTGCAGTGGATCACGACCTCGTCGCCGGGCTTCCAGCGGGTCACGCCCTCGCCGACCTTCCAGACGATCCCGGAGGCGTCCGAGCCGCCGATGTGGTGGTCCTCGTTGGGGTGGTAGCGGAACACCGACACGGGCTCGCCGAGCGCCGCCCATACGTTGTTGAAGTTCACGCCGGCCGCCATCACGCGCACGATCACCTCGAACGCGCCGGGCTCGGGTACCTCGATCTCCTCGAGCTGGAAGGCGTCGGTCGGCTCGCCGTAGCGCTCCTCGCGGATGACCCACGCGGCCATCGTCGGCGGGAGCTCGCCCGGCTCGGTCTCGACGTGTCGCGACTTGGCTCAGATCGACGGCCACTAGTTCCTCGCTCGTGGTGGGTACCTGGAAGAGCTGAGATCGTAGAGGACCGCAGCTGCCTCGCGCCTCGTCAACCGGCGCTCACGGGACCGCGTGAGGGTCCGGGGGCGGCGATGGTCGCACTGCGGGCGTGTGCGGGCGGAGGATCTGACCCCGGCGGGCGGAGGACCTCTTAGGCCGCCACACCGACCTCGGCCGCGACCGCCTCTGGTGCGGGCTCCTCGACAGCCGGATGCGGCTGCGTCCTGGCCGGAGCCGCTGGATCAGGACCCACGCGACGCACCGCGCCGACTGAGCGTCGCGATCCGCGCCGACCGCAGGCCGGTGCCGAGCGCCGAGACGAACGCTTCGCGGGTCGCGGCGATGATCTGGGCTGACACGTGCTGGCCGGTGACTGAGCCACCGCTGCCGAGCGCGTTGGCGATCGCGGCCCGGGTGGCCGCGGGGACGTGGGGGAGGCTCGAGTTCGAGCTTCGAGCGGCCGATGGTCGTCACCAGCGCGCCCATCACCGCGACGCCGAAGGTGCCGCCGACCATCCGGTTCATCGACAGCACGCCGGATGCCGACGCCGGCCTTGGTCCGGTCGACTGCGTTCATCGCCGCGGTGCTCATCGGCGACATCGACGAGTCCCATCCCGAAGCCCATCAGCACGAACCCGGGCAGCAGCAGCCCGTAGCCGCTGTGGACCGTCAGCCGCGACTGGATGAACAGCGCGGCGCCGACGACCACGAGGCCGAGCGTCATCAGCGGCCGGGGGCCGACCCGGTCGGTCAGCCGCCCAGCGAGCGGGCCCATGACGATGATCACGAGCGTCGAGGGCAGGAACCGCAAGCCAGTCTGCGAGCGGCGAGTAGTGAAGGATGTTCTGCATGTAGAGGGTCAGGAAGAAGAACTGGGCGAGCATCGCGAACGAGACGATGAACGCGACCAGGTTCGCGCCGACGAGGTGCGCGAGCGGAAGAAGCTGAAGTCGACCATCGGCGCCTTGACGCGCAGCTCGATCCGATCACGAAAGCCGCCAGCCCGACACGGCGCGATCGCGAACAGCGACAGGACCCGGGCTGAGCCCCAGTGCCAGCGTTGCCCTCGACGAGCGCCAGCACCAGCGCCGTCAGGCCGATCGTGATAGTCGCGATTCCTGGGATGTCGACTGTCCGGCTGACGGTCTCGTCGCGGCTCTCGCGGGCGGCGAACAGCGTCACCGCGACCGCGCCGAACGGCGATCGGCGGGTTGATGAAGAAGATCGCCCGCCAGCTCACGGCCTGGGTCAGGAAGCCGCCGACGACAGGTCCGATCGCGAGCGCCAGCGCGCTCACGCCGGCCCAGGTGCCGATCGCCGTGCCCGCGCTGCTCGGGCGGGAACGCCTGGGTGATGATCGACAGCGTGCGCCGGCATCATGAACGCGGCGCCGATGCCCTGCACGGCGCGGAAGGCGACCAGCACCGTGTCGTTGGGCGCGACGCCGATCGCGGCGCTCGCGAAGCCGAACACGACCACGCCGAACAGGAACATCCTCCGCCGACCGAAGATGTCGCCCAGCCGGCCGCCGGTGACGAGCAGCACCGCGAACGTCAACGTGTACGCGTTGACGGTCCATTCCAGCGCCGACAGCGACGCATGCAGATCACGCTGGATCGACGGCAGCGCGACGTTCACGACCGTGTTGTCCAGCATGATCATGAACAGCGCGAAGCACATCGCGCCGAGCGTCCACCAGCGACTGTTCTCGTCAGTTATCAGGCGGTGTCGGTGGGCAAGTAGTCGGCCAGTCACGCTTCCAGTCCTTCCGGTCGGCAGGCCGCAACATCCACGCGCTCGAGCAGCGTTCCAAGCGCTCCGGCGCAAGCGCGCGTTGTTCGGCATCGGTCAAAGTCTCAGTAAACGGTCCGCAGGCCGCTCAGGCGAGCGGCGTTCAGGCGGCGGATCACCGACCGCCCGTCGTCGGTCAGCTCCACCCGCTTCATCCGCCGGTCCTCGGCATCCTCATGGCGCTCGACAAAGCCGCGCCGGACCAGGTCGTCGACCGTCCGGCTGGCGGCGGGCAGCGAGACGAGCACGAGCTCCGCGGCATCCTTCAGCGTCAGCGGTCGCGCGGCGTCCTCGAGGTGGTGCAGCAGCTTGATCTGCGTCAACGTCAGCTCAAGCGCCCCGACCGCCTCGAACAGGTCCGAGTTGCAGTTCTTGTGCAGGAACACGACGACTGCGTACAGGTCGGTGGCGAGGTCGGTTCCGGGGGGCGCTGTGATGCCGGCCCCGGCGGCTGTGACGCCGGCCCCGGAGGAGGCGGAGGTAGTTGCTTGCACGCACGCAAGTATTGCACAAAAAGTTGTGATTGCGTGCGAGCAAGCGTTGGGGGGACGCGGAACCGGGGCGGTGGATCGGGCGCGGCGGTCGGGGTCGGGGGCGGGCCGGGGTCGCAGCGGGGCGGGGTCGGAGGCGGGCCGGGACGGCGTGCCCGCCCGAGCTCGCATTTCGCCCCGGGCGGGCGGGATTAGGCCCGCGGGGCAGGGCGGGCGGGTGCCGCGGAGGGCAGTGGCGGTGGCAAGCGGTGCGGTCCGCTCGGCGAAGGGCTCTAGTGACGGTGCGCCAGGGCCGGATGGTGTCAGTAATCTGACAATTTCGCCTGCATACGGGCACAAATCGCACGCGCCTGCTGGTCCTTGGTTAGATAAGCATGTGGGGCATGCTTATGTAACCAAGGTCGCCCCGCGGGAGCGGACTTTGGGCCTGTATGCATGTCGCCGCAGCGGATTTCGGCCCGCGCCGGCCTCGGGGGGTGTCGACCGCGTCGCCCGAGCCGAAATTTCGCGCCTGCCGGGCCGGGTCGGATCGGGTTACGCCGCTGCGGCGGAATCTCGCCCCCCGGGACGGCCGGATGTAGCCCCCCGGGACGGCCGGATGTGGCCCCCCGGGAAGGCCGGATGTGGCCCCCCGGCGGGCAGGATTTGGGCCGGAGCGGACCCGCGTGCAGCGACAAGGGGCGCGGTCTGCTGAATCGAAACGGTCGCCCCCGGGGCTTGCAGCGATCTTCTGCCACCGCCCCGCCCCGGTCACCCTCGCCTCGCCATTCTTCACCGGCGCCGTTCATGGAGCCGAGCGCTACCGACAGCTCAGCCGAGCCACCAAGCACCCCATCCATCACCCGCCCACCCCGCTAGCCCCACCCACCGCGGCTACCCGCCCACCCGAGCCTACCCCGCCTAAGGCTGAAGCAGAGCGCTACTGCCGTTCTCCCTGGCCGGTCCGATATGCAGCGCCGCCGAGCGGATCCCCGACTGCGCCTGCGCCTGCACCTGGGTCGCGAGCTGCGCGTCGGTACGCCTCCCGCCTGGGCCGGGCGCGGCAGTGGCGACCTTGTAGTCGCCTGGCGAGCTCAGGTTGACTGTTACCTGGGCGGTCGCCTGGGGGTTGATTGGCCCTGTGCTCGCCAGCGGCGAGGAGCCCGTGCCCGCCGGCGCGATCGTCAGCGATTCGGTCCGGCGGGCCTGGTTGGTGACGATGAAGATGATCGGTCCCGCTCCGACCGAGGTTGGCGACACCGACACCCTGCCGTTGTCGATGTAGACGCTTAGGTCGACCGGCACCGGCGGTCTGGGTTTGTTGGCGAACTGGGTCCCGCTGCCGCATCCCGCGGCGCCGAGGACACTCGCCACAAGAATCCCAATCGCCGTCCTGCGCATTTCCGGACCGCTCCTCTCCGAACTGCCTTGATGACGTCCCGCGTCGTCTAGGCGCCTCGATCCGGCGAAAACCCTAACCGACCGGAAAGAAAAGCGCGAGGATGCGTGTGGTTTTTCTCAGGTCGTGGTTTGGTTGAGTGATTCACGCCGGCGCTCGAGACGACGGAGCTCGGTCTGAAGCTCCACCCACGATTCGCGCTCGGCGAGTTCGTACTCGTCTCCGGTCAGCGGGCGTAGTTGCTCGCTGTAGGCTCGCCAGGCTCGGCGGGTGTCGGCGTCGAGCTGACGAAGCTGCTCAGTGTCGGGTGCGATTGCGGTCACTGTCGCGACTCCTTGTCTGGCTCAGCGCAGACGATGCTACCCGGCTACCCGGTCGGTCAAGCCCCGGATGGCATCGGATTTGCCGATGCCGCGTGCAAGCGGTCATTCGTGCCGTCCGGCGCCGGGCGTATCACGCCGGGTAGTGGAGATGCTGGAGCAGCCGATCGCCGGCGCCGAGTTCCTCGTCGTCGACACCGAGACCAACGGTCTTGCCGGCGACGCTTGCGAGCTGACCGAGGTCGGTGCGGTGCTGGTCGGCGGTGGTGAGCTGCATGAGCGGTGGGCATCGCTGGTGCGCACGAACATGCCGCTGCGGCGGGGGATCCAGCGCTTCACCGGGATCACCCAGGCGATGGTCGACGGCGCCCCGCCGCTCGACGCGGTCGTGCCGCTGCTCGAGCAGCGGCTGAAGGATCGGGTGCTGGTCGCCCACAACGCCCCGTTCGATCGCCGAGTGCTGCGTCAGGCGTACGAGCGGGCCGGGCTGCGACTGGCCCAACCCTCCTGTCCTTTGCACGGCCGCGCTGGCGCGGGTGATGCTGCCGCTCCAGAGCGAGCGGCGGCTGACGGCGCTGGCCGGCGCGCTCGGGCATCGAGGTCGAACAGGCGCATCGGGCGCTCGCCGACGCCGAGACCTGCGCGCGCGTGCTCTGCGCGCTGTTCCCGCGCCTGTGCGCTAACGCCGGCACGGTCGCCGACGCGGTTGCGCTGCTGAAGCCGCGGCGGCCCAGGCGGCTCGGGAAGCACGCCCCGTTCGAGTTTGGCGCACCGTCGCCCGAGCGCGCTCGACAAGCGTCCCGAGCTCGACTTCGGGGAGCTCCCGCGCGACCCGGGCGTGTATCTGTTTCGCGATCACGCCGGCGAGCCGCTGTACGTCGGCAAGTCGGTCTCGATTCGCAGCCGCGCGCGCGCCCACTTTGCGCCCTCGACCCCACCGGCGGACTGGACCGCTCACGCCGCGATCGTCGACTACCACCCAACCAGCTCGGAGCTCGGCGCATTGGTGCTCGAGAACCGCCTGATCAAGCAGTTGCGGCCGCCGGGCAACATCCGCCTCGCGCGTCGCGATGACCGGCTCGTCTACATCCGCTCACGGCTGGACATCGCGTTCCCGATTCTCGAGGTCGCGCCCGAGCCGGCCGCCGGCCACGCGGTCACGATCGGGCCGCTGCGGGGAGCGCGGCTCGCGCACGAACTGGTCGAGCAGCTGAACTCGTTGTTTGGCCTGCGCCACTGCGGACGGCGCCTGCCGAGCCGTGATCATCCGTCGGCCTACGGTCAGATGGGTCGCTGCCTGTCGCCGTGTCTCGGTGACCTCGACCCGAACCTCTATCGCCGGCGGCTGGACGAGGCACTGCGGCTGTTCGTTTCCGGCGCTGATGGCCGCGACCGGCTGCTCGCGCACGTCGAGGCGCAGATGCGGGTCGCCGCGGCGGCATTGCACTACGAGCGAGCCGCGTGGCTGCGCCGCCGCCGCCGCCGGCTGGGTTCGATCCTGGACCGCCTTGGTGGGGTGCTCGAGGCGACGCATGCGCGGCCGCGCCTCGTGCTGGCGCCGCACCCGGCGCAGGAGCGCCGGTTCGACGCGTTCTGGCTCGTCGGCGGCCGGCTCGTCGATTGGGGTCCTTTGCCGGCCGTGGCCGACGAGCTCGCGCAGCGGACGAGTAGGGCGCTCCGTCGCGGCGGTCGCCTCGGCGAGCTCGGCGCGCATCTGCCGCCTGAGGAGGTCGACGAGGTGCGGATCGTGGGGCTGTGGCTGGCAGCGCATGCCGACGCGCCGCAGATGCTGCTCGACCCGCCGCCCCCGCGCGCGGCTCTGGACGCGCTCACCTGGCTATATGGCAGTCAGGAGCAGCCCGCCCGGCCGGTTCAGGCGAACGGGAGCTCCACCACTTCGGCCGTGATGGCCCGATCGCCGACGCGGACCGTTGACCCCGGCGGGGCCTCTCGGCGAACCAGCGCCAGCCCGATCGCCCCGAACCGCGGAGACACCGAAACGCTGCCGACGGTGCCGACCGTACGGCCCTCGAACTCGATCGCCTCGCCGGTCTGAGCCGGGTCGGACAAGCGCAGGCCGCGCAGGTGCCGGTTGGGCTTGCCGCGATAGTGCAGGCGAGCGACCGTCTCCTGACCGACGTAGCAACCCTTCGTGAATGACACCGCGCGGTCGTTGATCCCGGCTTCCTGCGGGATCACTGTGTCGTCCAGATCGAGGCCGTAGCGCGGGCGGCCCAGCTCGATCCGCCGGCACTCCGCGACCGCGTCGGAGACCGGCACAGCGCCGGCATCGTCCAAAGCGGCTCGGACCGCACCGAGATCCGCGGCGTCGCACAGGACGTCGACCCCGACCGAAGTCCGGATCACGCGGACTGTCACACCGCCGAGCGAGCCCAGCTGGTGGGAGTGCTCGGCGCAAGCCAGCTCCGCGACGTCTGCGACCGAGGCCGACGAGGGTCCGATCAGGGACAGCAGCCCCGACTCCAGCGTCCGCTTGTGGAGTTCGACGTCGTAGCCGATGCTGAACCGCCGGATCATGTTGAACAGCGGCTGGAGCGCGACGCGCTCGGTATCGAGCAGCAACTCATCACCGGTGTCGAGGATCCGCAAGTCGCCGAGCATCTTCCCCTTCGGTGTCAGGAACGCGGCATAGCACCCGGTCCCGCTCACCAGGGCCTCGACGTCGTTGCTGACCTGGCCCTGGAGGAACTCCTTGGCACCGGACCCAGCCAGCGCGAGCTTGCCCCGCTCGGACCGATCGAGCAGGCCGCAGGTCTCGGTCAGGGCGACGTACTCGGAGCTCGGGATCGACAGGGAGGCCATCCTGCACCACAGGATAGGAACCGTGGGAACCCGGCCCCGCGAGAAGGAGCTCAGCCGACGAACTGCTGGACGATCAGGAACATGTTCAGTGCCGTGATCAGCCCGGCGCAGCTCCACGCGAGGATGGTCGTCACGCGCCGGTTGACATGCCTGCCCATGACCTCCCGGTTGCTCGTCATCATTACGAGCGGGATCAGCGCGAAGGGGATCCCGAACGAGAGCACGACCTGGCTCAGCACAAGCGCGCTCGTCGGGCTGACGCCGATTGCGAGCACGACGAGCGCCGGGATCATCGTGACCGCGCGCCTGACCACGAGCGGGATCCGGATGTTGACGAAGCCGGCCATCACCACCTGCCCCGCGTAGGTGCCGACGCTCGACGACGAGGCGCCCGATGCGAGCAGCGCGACCGCGAAGGCGATCGCCGCCGTCCCGCCGACGAGCCGGCCAAACTCCAGATGTGCCTGCGGGATCGTGCTCAGCCCCGAGAGTCCCGGGGTGTGAAACAGCTTCGCGGCGACGGCCAGCATCGCCAGATTCACGATCCCTGCCAGCCCGAGCGCGATGATCACGTCGAGGCGCTCGAACCGCAGCACGCGCCCGCGCTCGCGCTGGTTGCGGACCGGCATCCGGCCGTTGGTGAGTGCCGAGTGGAGATAGATCGCGTGCGGCATGACCGTCGCGCCGATGATCCCGACCGACAAATACAGCGCGCTCGAGCCGCTCAGATGCGGGATCAGGCCGCCCAGAGATTCGCGCGCCGAGGGGCCGATCCGGAGCGTCTCGTACAGGAATCCGGCAAAGATGATTCCGAGCAGGGCCGTGATCGCGAGCTCGAAGCGGCGAACGCCCCGTCGCTGCAGCTCGAGGATCGCGAACGCGATCACGCCCGTCAGCAGACCCGCGGGCAGCATCGGCACGCCAAACAGGAGGTTCAGCCCGAGCGCGGCGCCGAGGAATTCTGCGATGTCAGTGGACATCGCCATGATCTCGGCCTGGATCCACATCCCGACCGTGAGCCCGCGTGAGTGCTGCCGCCGGAACATTTCCGGCAGGCTGTGGTCGGTGACGATCCCGAGCTTGGCCGAGAGGTACTGGATCAGCATCGCGATCGTGTTCGCGAGCAGGACGACCCACAACAACAGATAGCCGAACTGCGCGCCGCCCTGGATGTTGGTCGCGAAGTTGCCAGGGTCGACGTACGCGATCGATGCCACGAACGCGGGTCCGAGCATCGTCACGGTCGCGCGCAGGCGGCCCTTGGCCAGGAGCAGGTCGAGTGCGCTCGGGCCCAGCGCGGCGGGCTCGGGGAGTGCGACCGACGTGCCCAGGCCGGCGCCCTCGACGGCGGCGGCGGGCGTGCCCGGGCGCGGACTCACGCGCCGGCCTCCCCGACCTCGACGCGCATCGCGTGGGCGAGCTTGCCGCCGAAAGCCAGCTCCCGGTTCTCGAAGCGCGCGAACACCGGCCCACCGAATGGCTGCCGATCGGTCACCTCGAAACGATCACCGAGCGAGATCCCTTGCTCAGCCAGGTAGCGCAGCATCTCGGGATCGGAATCCGATACCCGGACGAACCGCCCGACAGCCCCGAGCGGCAGCTCATCGAGGCTGTGCGTGTCGCCCTCGTTGATTTCGAACGCGGCGCTTGGGATCGGGTCGCCGTGAGGGTCGACGGTCGGATTTCCGAGCCGGGCGGCGATCAGCTGCTCGAGGTCCTCGGAGATCACGTGCTCCAGCACCTCGGCCTCAGCATGGACCCGGTCCCACGACATCCCGAGCTCCTCGGCGAGGAACAGTTCGAGCAGGCGGTGATGGCGCAACACCTCGAGCGCCACGTGTCGCCCATGGGAGGTCAGACGCACGCCGTGGTAGCGCTGGTACTCGACCAGCCCGAGCTCCGAGAGCTTGCGCACCATCGCCGAAACGGAGCCGGGAGTGACACCCAGCCGCTCGGCGAGGTCATTGGTCGAAACTGCCGTTCCCGCGCGGGCCTCGAGCGCGTAGACCGCCTTCGCATAATCCTGGATCGAGGCGGAAACTGAATCTGACGATGCCATCAAAGGTATTTTGGCACATCAAAACCTAGTTTTGGGATAATCTCTCGCTGATGCCGCTCGCTGACACCTTCCAGCAGATCGTCGACTCGCTGCCCGACGATTGGACCGACCTGGAGCTCGACCTGCGGATCTTCGACGAGCGTCGCTACGTCGACGCGGCGGTGCTGCTGGTGACGTGCAACGCTCAGCCGTACTCCAAGAGCGACTGGCACTGGCGGCTGCTCGTCGCGCACCGTTTTGGCCACGCGGCGTCCGTGCCGGCGGCCCACGCCGCGCTCCGGCTGCTGGACGAAGCCGGGATCGATGGCGAGCTGGCGGTACGCGAGGAACGGACCGGCCGCGCCGAGGTCATGCAGATGTGGGGACGTACCGAGTCCGTACGCCAGGAGTTCAAGCGGCTGCGAGCGCTGTAACCGGAGCGCGGCGTGGGCCGCCGGCGGAGGGTCCGGCGCCTGTCAGCCGGCTCGCCCAGCGGTGACGAACCCGGGGTCGAACATCGCGCGCACGTCGGGCACCTCGGACACGATCCCGAACCGCGCCTCCCACCTGGCCCAGGCGTCGAGGCGCGTCAGGTTCAGCTCGCCGACGGGCACGAACGCCGGCAGCTCCGCGGACAACTGCGCGGACACCAGCTTCGGATCGAGCCCCGGGACCAGCGACTCGAGGTCCTTCTCGCCGGCCGCGGGGTCGCTCAGCATCGTCCGGTAGCCGTGGACGAGCGCCGCCACCACCGCGCGGGCGAGGCCGGAGTGCTGCGCCAGCCCGGTCTGGGTGGCGCACAAGATGAGCTCCGGGTACGCCGGCGCGCCGTACTGCTCGACGCGGAAAATGTGAAATCCCGGCCGATTCTGCTGGAGCGTGACGCCCTCGTCGTTCCAGAACGCGGTCGCCGCCGCGACCCTCCCACTGAGCAGCGCGGGGACCGCGTTGAAGCCGATCGTGATCGTCTTGATCGAGCGCGGGTTGCCGTGAGCGCCGGCGACGATCGAGTGCAGGACGGCGGTGTCGCTCGGGTCACCGGTGATGCCGACGGTCTTCCCGGCGAGAGCCCGGGGGCTGCCCACGCCGGGCACGGCAATCACCGCGGCCAGCGGCCGCTGCACGATCGCCATGATCCCAACCAGGTCCGCGCCCCGCTCGCGCGCGATCGCCAGGTCGTGGATGTCGAGGATCGCGAAGTTTGCGCGGCCCGTCTCCAGCAGCTTGACCGAATCGGTCGACGCCGACGGCGCGACGATCTGAAGCCGGACCCCTTCATCGAGGTCGTAGCGATGGGCGAGCGCCGTGTAGATCCCCGTATGGATCGCGTTGGGCGTGAAGTCGAGCACCAGCGTGGCGTCGGTCGGCGCTCGCGTGCCGGTCGCACCGCCTCCGCCGCAGCCCGTGAGCGCGAGCGCGGCGGCGATGAGGATCGCAGCCATTCCGGGACGCATCGCGGCGGGACAATACGGGCCTCGATCGCCCGCGCCCGCCACACTACGTAGAATTCGCTGGGGCATGCGACGCCGCGTCACGTTCAGCCGCAATCTCACGCTGTCGCTCTCGCGGACATGCCGCTGCTACTGCAAGTACTGCGCGTTCGCGACCCACAAGCCACACCTGTACGCGCCCGAGGAGGTGCGGCGGATCCTCGACGACGCCGCCACCCGGCACCGCGTCAAGGAGCTACTCGTGCTGACCGGCGAGAAGCCCGAGGTCAATGCCGGTGTCGCGGCGCGGCTGGCCGAATATGGCTTCGGCGACTTCGTCTCCTATGTGGTCTGGACCTGCGAGCAGGCGCTCGAGCGCGGACTGCTCCCGCACACCAACCTCGGCGTGCTGCGCCGGGAGGACCTCGAGCGCTTGCGCGAGGTGACCGCCTCGCAGGGCCTGATGCTCGAGTCGGTCAACCCGGACCTCGTCGTGCACCAGGGCTCCCCGACCAAGGACCCGGCGGTCAGGCTGGAGAGCATCGCGGCCGCCGGCGAGCTGAAGATCCCGTTCACGAGCGGGATCCTGGTGGGGATCGGCGAGAGCGAGGACGAGCGGGTCGCCGCGCTCGAGGCGCTCGCCGCCGTCCATCAGCGCTACGGCCACATTCAGGAGGTGATCCTCCAGAACTTCGTCCCGCACCAGAGCTACTACGGCCGTGAGCCGGCGCAGATCGCCGATGCGGCGACGCGGGAGTACTGGCGGACCGGTGTCTCCAACGGGCCGCAGCTCGACGCCCCGGCATGGGCGACGCCGGTCGGAATCGAGGCGATGAAGCGGCTCGTGACCGAGGCGCGGCGGCTGATGCCGGACGTGGGGATCCAGGTACCGCCCAACCTGTCTGACTGGTGGATCGAGTTGGTGCGCGCCGGTGCGACCGATCTCGGTGGGCTGAGCGCCAACGGCGACCACATTTCCCCGGAGCACCCGTTTCCCTCCCCGGCGCTGGCCCGCAAGCGCCTGGCGGCGGAGGGCTTCGCGTTGACCGAGCGCCTGTGCGTCTATCCGGAGTACATCGAGCCGACGTGGCTGTCCCGGCCGGTGCTCGATGTGATCAAGCGCTGCTTCTGGTCGTTCATCCCGCGTCGAGGCTCAGGGCGGCGGGCGGAGGTGTCGGTCCGCGACGGCGTCGCGCTGCGGGCGGTCAGCCGCGGCCGCGACGGCCTTGCCCTGAGCCCCGAGGAGCTGACGGCGCTGTTCTCGGAGACGAGGCCGGAGGTGATCGAGGAGATCCGCTGGGCGGCGGACGGGCTGCGGCGCGAGCTCGCGGGCGACCTGGTCACGTTTGTCGTCAACCGCAACATCAACGTCTCCAACATCTGCATCGTCGGGTGCGCGTTCTGCGGCTTCGGACAGTCGCGGCGCTCGCCGGACGCCTACGAGCACTCGGAGGAGGAGTTCGCCCGGCGGGTCGACGAGGCGGTCGAGTTCGGTGCGACGGAGATCTGCATCCAGTCGGGGATCCATCCGGACTGGAGGCTCGAGGACTACGAGAAATGGCTGCGCCTGGCCAAGCAGCTCGCGCCCCAGCTCCACCTGCACGCGTACTCGCCGATGGAGGTCGCCCACATGTGCGACGTCAGCGGCCTGGCGCCGCGGGCGGTGTTCGACCGCCTGCGCGAGGCCGGGCTCGGCTCGACGCCGGGGACCGCGGCAGAGGTGCTCCACGACGGCGTGCGCGAGCGGATCTCCCCGAACAAGCTTCCGGTGGCGCGCTGGGTCGAGATCATCGAGGCCTCGCACGCCGAGGGGATCCGCTCGACCGTGACGGTGATGTTCGGCCACATCGAGGAGCCGTGGGAGCTCGCCGAGCACATGCGGGTCGTGCGCGAGCTGCAGGAGCGAACCGGCGGTTTCACCGAGTTCGTGCCGCTCTCGTTCATCCCCTTCCACACGCTGCTCGGACGCACGCACGGCGTCGAGGAGATTTCTTCCGAGGAGAACCTCAAGCACACGGCGGTGTTCCGCCTCGCGCTCGGGCGCACGATCCGCAACCTGCAGGCGAGCTGGGTGAAGATGGGACTCGACGCCGCCACCGAGGCGCTGCACTGGGGGGTCAACGACCTCGGCGGGACGCTGATGGAGGAGTCGATCTCGCGGATGGCCGGCAGCTATCACGGCTCGCGCCTGGAGCCCGGGGACCTGATCGACGCTGCCCACCGGGCGGGCCGCCCGGCAGCGGAGCGCAGCACGTTGTACGAGATCCGTCGCCGGTACGAGCTGTCGATGGCTGCGTGACCGCCAGAGCCCCATCGCTGTTTGCCGGAGTCGAGCCGCTCGAGGTGTTCGTCGAGCTGCTCGCCGACATCCCCACTGACACCGCCTCGACCGAGTTCTACGACCGCATCTGCGAGGCGATCTGCCGGCTGACGACGATGCGGCGCGCGGCGATCTTCATGGCCGACGCGGGCCGCCGCCGCGTCCGCGCCGTCGGTGCCCACGGGACCTCGCTGTCGCAACTGGCGGCGCTGCGTCCGACGCTCGTCAACACGCCGATCGCGCAGCAGGCGCTGCTCAGGACGAGGTGGTGGTCGTGTCCGAGGGGATCGAGGAGGCAGTCCCGCCGGCGTACGCCGACGTCCTCGGGATCACGACGCTCGTCTGCACGCCGATGAGCGCTGCCGGCCGCGCGTACGGCGTTATCTGCGCCGATCGCGGCGGCGGCCGGTTCGAGCTGACCGACGGGGAGCGGCACCTGCTGTGGACGCTCGGCAAGACCGCGGCGCTGGTGGCGACAGCGCGCAACTCGACCCGCCAGCAGGAACGGGCGAGACGCCTCGGCGAGCGTCTCGACCTCGCCCGGGAGATCCACGAGCGAGTGCTGCAGCGGCTGTTCGGCGTGTCGCTGGCGCTGAGCGCCGAGCAGCCGCTCGAACGCGCCGAGCGCGAGCGCTGCCGGGTCGAGATGCAGGAGGCGGTCGCCGATCTGCGGCGCGCGCTCGAGCGGCCGCTTGCGCCGCTGCCGCCGGAGACCGGCACGACGCTCGCCGACGAGCTCGAGCGGCTCCAGAGCTCGCCCGGGGTGCCGGTCTCGGTCACGTGGCCGCCCGAGGTCACGATGCCGGCGGACCTCGAGCCCCTGGCCCAGTCGGTGCTCGCCGAGGCGCTGCGCAACATCGGCAAGCACGCCTCACCCTCGCGGGTCGACGTCGTCCTGTCGCGAGGCGCGGACACGTTCACGCTCGAGGTTCACAACGACGGCGTCCGGCGTGACGGCCGTGGCACCGGCATGGGGCTGCGGTTGGCTGCGTTCGAGGCGCTCCAGCACGGGGGCGTGGTGGAGTTCGGTTCGGCCGGCGACGGCCGCTGGCGGGTCCGGCTCGTGGTGCCGCTCGAGCGGGATGCGGAATGACCGCGTCGGCCGCATCCGGCCGCCTCGATGAACGTCGGCTGCGGGTGCTCGTCGTCGACGATCACGACGTCGTTCACTGGGGCTTCCGCGTCCTGCTCGGCGAGCAGCCATGGGTCGAGCGTTGCCTCGCGGCGCGGACCGGCGCCGAGGCGCTGGAGCTGGCGCGGACATTCACGCCGCACGTGGCGCTCGTCGACCTGTTCCTGGCGGGCGAATCGGGCGCCGAGCTGTGCGATTCGATCCGCAAGGCGTCACCGTCGACACGCGTGCTGCTGATCTCCGGCGCGGGCCGGATGTCGCCGGCCGCGGCTCGCGCCGCGGGCGCGTCCGGGTTCGTGTCAAAGGACTGGGAGGCACACGACGTCGCCCGCGCGGTGCGGATGGTCGGCCTCGGAATGACGATGTTCGCGCCCAAAGCCGCGCAGCCATCGCCACTGCTGACCGGGCGCGAGCGAGAGGTGCTCGACCTGATCGCCGCCGGCTCGACCAACCGGGAGATCGCCGAGGCGCTGTACCTGAGTCCCGCACACCGTCAAGGAGCACACGAGCGCGCTGTATCGCAAGCTGAATGCGCGCAACCGCGCCGATGCGGTCCAACGGGCGCAGCGGATCGGGCTGCTGGGGTAGTCAACACACCGGTCCGGTAAGCTGTTAAACGGAGTGGGACCATCGAGGTCGCTGAAAGGATTTAGCCCTGTTGCCCTTCATTGAGGCTGCGCGACGGACGACGGCGCAGCTGACGCTCGTCTCCCCGCCACGCCGTCAGCGGTCCGAGGTCAGCGACGCGTTCTACCTCCCGCCGGACCCGCTCGGCGTCGGTCAGCCCGGCGATCTGATCCGGGCGGAGCCGATTGATCCATATCTGGCCCCGGGCGTGCGGCTGCGTGCCCGGGCGTGGCGGATCCTGTACCGCTCGAGCGGTGCGATCGGCGAGCCGACCGCCGTCTCGGGGACCGTGCTGCTGCCGCCGGGACGCCGGGACCGCATCCGGCCGCTGGTCGGCTACGCGATCGGCACCCACGGGATCGGCGACATCGCGGCCCCCTCACGACTGCTTGCGCGCGGGCTCGAGTGGGAGGCGGGGCTGATGGCGATGGCGCTGGCGCGGGGATGGGGGCTCGCGATCACCGACTATCAGGGCCTTGGCACGCCCGGCGACCACACCTACATGGTCGGCAGGGCACTGGGCCCGAACGTGCTCGACGCGATGCGCGCCGCGCGGATGCTCGCACCGGTGGAACTACCGGTCGCGGGCCCGGCCGCGATCATCGGCTATTCCGAGGGGGGAGCGGCCGCGGCGTGGGCAGCGCAGCTGCAGCCCGCATATGCCCCCGACGTGCCGCTGGCGGGGGTCGCCGCCGGGGCGGCCGCCGCCAACGTCGAAACCGCGGGACCGAGCCTCGACGGAACGTTCTTCTCATTCTTCATCGCCTACGGCGGGATCGGATACGCGGCGGCGTACCCGGAGCTCGACCTCGACGCGCACTTGACTGCGCGCGCACGAGCCGGGATCGACGCGCTGCGCCAGTCGACGATCCTGCACGCGATGCTCGCCGGTCCGCGGTTTGTCAAGGCGTCGGATCTGACCGATCCCAACGTGCTCGAGTTGCCGCAGTGGCGGCGGCGGCTGCGCGAGAACCGGCTCGGGCTGATCGCGCCCGAGGCTCCGGTTCTTCTGCACCACGCCCGCCGCGACCAGATCGTCTCGTTCGCGCAGAGCACCGCACTGTACGAGGATTGGCGGGCGCTCGGGGTCGACGTGCGGCTGTACGTGACCCGCGGGGGGCTCGATCACATCAGCGGCGCGGTCGCCGGCACGCCGGTAGCGCTTGACTGGCTCGGCCGGCGCCTGTCACGACGAACGCAGGGGCACGTCGTTACCGGGCAGGCTGCGAGCTCGGGCGCGGCGTCCCGGGCGGCCTGAGCACTCTGCACCGGCGCGGCGTCCCGGGCGGCCTGAGCACTCTGCTGGGGCGCGGCGTCCCGGGCGGCTTGAGCACTGTGCTGGGGCGCGGCGTCCCGGGCGGCCTGAGCACTCTGCACGGATCGGCTGCCGCGACATGCTTACAGGCCCAAAGTGCACGCCCGCGGGCGACCTTGGCTACATAAGCATGCCCCACATGCTTATGTAGTCAAGGTCCAGCAGGCGTGCGCGATTTGTCCCTGAATGCACGAGAAATTGTCAGATTGCTGACACCCAGGGCCCCCGGCCGCACCCTCACCAGCGCCGTTCCCGAGCGGACCGCACCGCCACCGCCCTGCGCTATGTGGGGGATGCTCATGGGGCCTGCAAGCAAGCGCGCGCTCCACGCGCTTTGGCGCGGTCATCGTGAACTGCTGCGGCGCCCGGCGGCGAACTGTATGTTGCTTTGACATGCCCGGCGCCGAGTCCAGCCTCAGCAACCTTGCCGGCCGGCGCGTCCTGATCACAGGTGCGGCGCGCGGAATCGGCGCGGCGCTGGCGGTCAAGCTCGCCTCGCGTGGCGCCCGACTGGCGCTCCTGGGTCTCGAGCCGGAGTTGCTGGCCGCGACCGCCGCCAAGTGTGGCGAGGGAACGTTCGTGGCCGAAGCGGACGTCTCCAACGCCGAGCAGGTGGTGTCGGCGACCGACGCGGCCGCCGATGCCCTCGGCGGCCTCGATGCCGTCGTGGCCAACGCCGGGATCGCCTCCGGCGGGCCGCTGCGCTCGCAGGATCTCCGCTCGTGGCAGCGGGTGATCGAGGTCAACCTGCTCGGGGTCATGCACACCGATCGCGCGGCGCTCCCGCACCTCGAGCGCAGCCGTGGCTATCTACTGAACATCGCCTCGACCGCCGCCGTCATGCGAGGCCCGGGAATGAGCGCCTATTGTGCGGCGAAGGCGGGCGTCGAGGCGCTCAGCGACTGTCTGAGGATCGAGATGCGGCCGCTCGGTGTCCAGGTCGGGGTCGCCTACTTCCTGTTCCTCGACACGGACATGGTCAGGGACGCAGAGCGGGAGATGCCGCTGATGGAGCGCGGCAGGGGGCAGATGCCGCGCCTGATCGGGCGCACGTACCCGTTGCCCCCGGCGATTGACCAGCTCGTGGCAGCGATCGCGACCCGCCGCCGGCGAGTTGCCTATCCCACCTGGTTCCTGAAGGCGCTCGCCGTGCGGCAGCTGTTCGCCTCCAGGCTCGTGGAGGTCCAGGCCGGCAAGACCGCCGGCGAGGCGATCGCCGAGTACGACCGGGTGGTCGCCGAACGTGGTGCCCGGGCCGCGTCCACGACCGAGCGCACACGCGAGCTCGCCGGTCTGTAGGCGGCTCAGCGTCTGAGCTGAGAGCTCACTGCCGGCGGGGCTCGACCAGCCGGCGCCGCTGAAGCTTGCCCGTCGAGGTCCGCGGCAGGTCGTCCACGAACTCGATTTCCCGCGGCACCTTGTAACGGGCGAGGCGCTGGCGGACGTAGGCCTGCAGCTCCTCGGCAGAAACGGACGCGTCCGGCTTGCGGATCACCGACGCGGCCAGGCGCTGCCCGAAGTCCTCGTCGGGGACGCCGAACACGGCCGCATCGGCGACCGCATCGTGGGTGCTCAGCAGCTCCTCGACCTCCTGCGGGAAGACGTTCTCGCCGCCGGACAGGATCATGTCGTCGTCGCGCCCGTCGATGAACAGCCGGCCGTCGCCGTCGAAGTGGCCGACATCGCCGGTGCTCATCAGGCCGTCGATCACCTGCTTGCCGCCGCCGCCCGTGTAGCCGTCGAACAGCATCGGGCTGCCGACGAAGATCCGGCCCGTCTGCCCGGGCTCCAACTCGATCCCGTGCTCGTCGAGGATCCTCACCTTGACGCCGGCAGCCGGACGCCCGACCGTGCCCGGCGTGATTCGCAGCTCGCGCGGAGTGGCGAGTGCGGCCATCCCGACTTCGGTCGACGCATAGCCGTTGTAGAGCACATTGCCGAATTGGTCCATGACCGCCTTCGCGAGCTCCGGGGGAAGCGGCGCGGCGCCGCTGAC
Source organism: uncultured Solirubrobacterales bacterium (assembly GCA_963769695.1). Classification (GTDB taxonomy): domain Bacteria; phylum Actinomycetota; class Thermoleophilia; order Solirubrobacterales; family Solirubrobacteraceae; genus Palsa-465. The sequence continues at coordinate 1,413,211 of CAVYMX010000009.1, forward strand.
GATCATTCGCAGCGACGAGCAGTCGTAGCGATCGCGGACCTCCTCGGGGAGGTCGACGATCCGCTTCAACATCGTCGGCACGGCGAGCAGCACCCCGGCGTGGGTGTGCTCAATCTGCTCGAGCGTCGCCTCCGGATCGAACCGACGGCGGATCACGATCGGCGAACCGAGGCCGAACGCCGCGATCAGGCCGATGATGCCGTAGAGGTGAAACAGCGGCGGGGCGACGAGGAACGGATCGCCCGAGCGGGGCGCCGGCCTGACCCTCCCCAGATCGAGGAGACCCGCGATCGCCAGGGGAGCGAGCATCAGCGGGTTCACGTTGCGCACCGCTCCCTTGGGGGTCCCGGTCGTGCCGGAGGTGAGCATCACTGTGCGGCCGGGGGCGCTCGGGACAGGCGGGTCCTCGGACCCCAGCTCGATCAGGCCGGCGACCGTCGGGCGATCGGCGGGCTGGTCGTGCCAGGCGATGATCCGCACGCCGTCGAAGCCGGCTTCGGTGAACAGGCCGTCGAACTCCTGGTCGTAGAAGGCCGCGGTGACGCGTTCCCGCGTGAGCACGTCGGCCAGTTGCGGGCCGGCGAAATCGGTGTTCAGTGGCACCAGGTCACAGCCGAGCCGTGAGGCCCCGGCTGCGGCGTGAACGAACCCGCGATGGTTGCGGCACATGATCGCCGCCCGCTGATCGGATCGCAGACCGAACTGGCTGTGCAGTGCGCCGGCCAGCGCCCGGACCTCGGCGTCGAGGGCAGTGAACGTGAGCGATCCGAGCTCGTCGGCGATCGCGGGTCGATCTCCGTAAAGCTCGGCCGCGATCGCGACTGCCGACGCGGGGCTGATGCCGTACCGGCGCTGTGCGAGCAGCGCCCGCGCGAGCCGGTCCGGGCGGACGGGCTTCACCACGCCCATCGACGCGAGCGCAGCGACTCCTGCTAAGCCGTCGGCGAGCGCGCGCAGCACGGGCTCGCCGAACGGTCGCTCCGTGCCGCCGCTGGCCGGGTTCGCGATCCGTGCATGCCGTGAAAGCACCGCCTCGACCGGTCCCTGCGCGAGTCGGTACGCGGTGCCGCCGAGCCGCGCCCACAACGGCGAAATCGTCCGTGGCCGCTCAACGATCGCCCGCGCGACGATCCCGGCGGCCTCCGCCGTGCTCATTCCCGGCAGGTAGCTCCACATCCGAAACGGTCCGAGCATCGGCGAGCGCACGAGCTGGAGGTGGATCGAGGTCGTGCTGACTCCGTCGGCGAGCAACTCGGGCGCTGCGCCTCCGAGCCACGCCTCGAACGCCGACTTCGACGCGATGTAGGCGCTCCAACGCAGCGCCGGGAAATCCACGCCCATGGTTGAGACGTTGATGATCTGGCCTGAGCCTCGCTCTCGCATCGAGGGCAGCAGGCCGAGCAGCAGGCGCACCGGCCCGAGGTAGTTGATCTTGATCGTGCGCTCGACGTCGCGGAAGCGATCGTAGGACTCCGACACCCAGCGGCGAATCGACACCCCGGCGTTGGAAACGACGACGTCGACGTGGCCATGCTGCGCGACGATCTGGGCCGCCAGGTCCGCGGCTAGCTCCACCTCCGCGAGGTCACAGGCGTGTACGAAGGCGGTCCCACCGCCCTGCTCGATCTTCTCGCGCACTTCCTCCAGCAGTTGCTCGCGCCGCGCAACGAGCAGGACGGTCGCGCCGGCGGCGCCGAGGCGCAGCGCCGTTGCCCGGCCGACGCCCGACGACGCGCCGGTGACGAGCACGATCTTGCCGTTTACCGCCTCGCGTAGCCGGCGGTCGCCGACGCCGGGACTGGTCGCACCGATCAGCAGCCGTACCGGCCGAGGCAGCAGCTCGCTCATTTACGCCGCATTGCCCATTCGATCACCGGCAGCTTGACCGCGTGCGGGATATAGCGCGAGGCTTCGATCGCGGCACGCATCGGCAGGCCCGGGACCACCACGCGGCGTCCGGAGGCAAGTCCCTGAACTCCAGCGCGAGCGGCCTGCTCGGCCGAGATCATCGCGGGGCGCGGGACCGCCTTCTCAAATGACTTGCCGGTCGTCGTCTCCCATCCGGCGATCCCCCAGAAGTCCGTCTGCACCGGGCCGGGTGCGAGCGCCGTGACCGTCACCCCTTTGCCGCGCAGCTCCTGGTGCAGCGCCTCCGAAAACGCGAGCACGTATGCCTTCGCCGCCGAGTACCCGGCCGAATAGGGCATCGGCTGCATGCCGGCGGTCGAGGCGACGTTCAAGATCGCGCCGCGGCCGCGGTTCACCATCTCCGGCACGAACGCCGAGGTCAGCGCGACGACCGCCTCGACGAGTACCCGGACCTGCTCGAGCTCACGCGCCGGGTCGGCTTCGTGGAACGGACCGCCGGTAGCGAACCCAGCGTTGTTGACGAGGATCTCGACGTCGAGCCCGAGCTCGCCGATCTGCTTCGGCAGGCGACCGCGCGGGGTGGGCTTCGAGAGGTCGCATGCGATCGCCTCAGCGCGCACGCCGTGCTGCGAGGAGAGCTCCTCGGCGAGCGCGTCGAGACGGTCCTGGCGGCGAGCGACGAGGACCAGTCCGTACCCGCGGGCGGCGAGCTCGCGCGCGATCGCGCCGCCGATGCCGGCCGAGGCGCCGGTGACGAGCGCGGCCGAGGTGGGGGAGGGGCTGGGCAGGCTCAAGACTGGATCCCGGATCGAAGTGGAGCGCTAAAGCTACAGGCGTGTAACATACGCGGCCGAGCCGCAGAGCAAGCCTTGGGAGGCGTCGATGAGCGTGCTGACAAAACCGGTCTCGCCGGTGCAAGCCTACCCCGAGTTGGTCGGAAGCGCGCCGCCCTCGCCGGCGGGCCCGGTCGACGATCTCGACGGCCTGAGTCCGCCGCCCGCGACCCGGCTTCCGCGGGCCGTCCAGGTGCTGTGGTTCGGCCAGCGCCAAGCGAACTTCGTGTTCCACTACCGCGGGAAGTTCGGCGATGTGTGGGGGCACGAGGATACGTCCGGGGGCGCACCGCGATCACTTGCCATCCCGATCACGTCCGCTCACACTCGACGTGATCATGACCTGGCTGGCGCTGCTCGTGCCCGACCGCTGCGTGTACGCGATCATCGCCAAGCGCCGTTGCGAAGCAGATCTCGAACAACGGACGGACATCATGTCGCTGATCATGCGCGCGCGCACCGAGGATGGCGAGGAGCTGACCGATCGGGAACTGCGCGACGAGCTGATGACGCTCGTCCTCGCGGGCCACGAGACGACCGCCAATCAGCTCGCCTGGGCATGGGAACGGCTGGTGCGAACGCCGTCCGCGTATGAAGGGCTGCTCGATGCAGTTCGCGGCTCGGACGACGGCGCCGCCGGCGCGGTCGTCGAGGCGACGATCACCGAGGCGATGCGAACGCGTCCGGTGATCCCGATGACCGGGCGGCGGGTGGCGGTTCCGTGGCGCCTCGGTGACTACGGCGTCCCGGCCGACACCGGGGTCGCGATCAGCATCCTGCTGCTGCACCACCGCGAGGACGTGTACCCGGACCCACTCGCATTCCGGCCCGAGCGGTGGCGCGACGCCAAGCCGGGGACGTACGAGTGGCTGCCATTCGGCGGGGGCACGCGGCGCTGCTTGGGCGCGGCGGGGGTGAGCGTGGGCCGGGGGGCGCGCAGGCCGCGGTGATCGCCAGCCGAGCCGGGTCACGCGGAGGCCGCGCTGATCGCTACGCGAGCGGGGTTCCGCGATCGCCGAGCAGGGCCAGCGTCGCGTCGACCATCGGCTCCGCCAGCTCCGGCAGCTCAGCGGCTCCGCCGCAGCGCAGCTGCTCGCGGATCATCTCGTCCATCCCGCCCGTGTGCAGCGCGAACACACCCAGCGGCAGCTCCTGCAACGACTTGTCCTGCTCACGGGCGACCAGATGGATCCGGCGCGTGCGGTCGCTGAACAACCCGAGCACCTCGGCCCGGCGCGCGAGCGCCGCCGGGCCGGCCGCCAGCACTTCCACGTGCAGCGTGCGGGCGAATGCGGGCTCGCCGGCGAGCACATCCAGGAACGTGGTCAGGTCGGAGCGGACGCGCACGCGCCAGTCGGCCCCGGCCGGGGTCGCTGCCCAAGCCGTCTCCATCCGGTCGAGCACGAACCCGACGCCGTAGTTGAACGCGCCCAGGAAGCAGCTCTCCTTGTCCGCGAACTGCTCGTAGAACGTGCTGCGCGAGACGCTCGCTCGATCGACGATGTCAGCCACCGTCGCGTTGGCGTAACCCTTCTCGGCGACGACCTGGGCGATCGCGAATAGCAGCCGGCGGTGCTGGGATCGCTGGACCATCTCGCGGCTGAGGCGATGGCGTCCGCTGGGGAGTCGGTCCAGCGGCGGGAGCTGAAATGAGGGCGCGGACAAGAGTGAGGTAAGGGTACTCACGCGTACACCCGGGGCCGTCCCCCCGAACGGGGGGAACTCGGTCCCGGGCCTGTATCCGCGGGCAGCGACATGCGTACGGTGAGGTGCATGGCAGTGACAGCGATCCTGTTCCCCGGCCAGGGGAGCCAGACCGACGACATGCGCGACACCGTCGCGCAGGTCCGCCCGGACCTGCTTTCGCTCGCGCTCGAGGTCGTCGGCGAGGACCCGTTCCTGCGCGCGGAGGATGGCACCAAGTTCGCCCAGCCCGCGATCTTCTGCGCGAGCCTGGCGGGGTGGACGGCGCTCGGCCGGCCTGATGGGGAGTTCATGGCCGGGCACTCGCTCGGCGAGCTCGCGGCGCTGGTGGCCGCCGGCAGCCTCGACGAGCGCGACGGACTCGAGTTGGTGGCGTTGCGCGGGGCGCTGATGCAGGCAGCCGGCGAGCTCGGGGGCGACGGCGGCATGATCGCGCTGCTCGGCGCCGGCGCGGCCGAGCATGCGCCCGATCTCGCCCTTGACCATGGCCTGGCGATCGCCAACGACAACTCACCCCAGCAAGTCGTGCTCTCGGGTGCGCGCGACTCGCTTCCGGAGGCCGTGGCGGCTGCCAAGGAGCTCGGTCTGCGGGCGCTGGAGCTGCCGGTGACCGGCGCATTTCACTCGCCGATGATGGCCTCGGCGACCCCAGACTTTGCCGCCGCGCTGGAGCGGGTCACGATCGCGCCTGCTCGCGTGACCGTGCTCTCGGCGGTGACGGCCGAGCCGTTCGACGACGTGCGGCGTCGGCTGGTGCAGGCGCTGACGATGCCGGTCCGGTGGCGCGAAACGATGCTCGCGCTGCACGAACTCGGCGCCGAGCGTTTTGTGGAGGTCGGCCCGGGGCGGGTGCTGACAGGTCTGGCGAAACGAACCCTACGCGACGTGGAGTTGGTAAATGCTTGAGTCAACACTGGCCCCGGTGCAAACGCTCGACCCGGCCCGCGCGCCGGCGCGGGCGCCAGCTCGCACGGCGTCGATCATGTCGGTCGCGACCGACCTACCGCCCGGCAGGCTGACGAGCGCCGAGATCGCCGACCGCCTCGGCATCACCGAGCAGTGGATCCTGGCCCGCACCGGCATTCGCGAGCGCAGGCGGGCAGCGGCCGACGAGCGGTTGACCGACTACGCCACCCGCGCCGGCGCCGAGGCACTGGCCCGCGCCGGCGTCGACGCGGAGGAGCTCGATCTCGTAATCGTAGGCACGATGACCCAGGACGAATTGACACCCAACACGGCGCCGCTGGTCGCCCACGCGCTGGGTGCGACCCGCGCCGGCGCGTTCGACATCGGAGCGGCGTGCACCGCGTTTCTGTCCGGGCTCTCGATGGGCGCGGCGCAGATCGAGACCGGGCGCGCCGACAAGGTGCTGCTGATCGGGGCCGATTTCATCACCCGGCTGGTCAACTACGACGATCGCAGCACGGCGCCGCTGTTCGCCGACGCCGCCGGCGCCGCGGTGCTTGGTGTATCCGAGAATGGCCGCGGCGGGATCGGGCCGATCATCCTCGGGGCCGACGGAGTGGGCGCCCCGATGCTCGTCGCCGACCACCATGACCGCATGCTGCGGATGGACGGGCACGGCGTGTTCAAGCACGCTGTCGCGCGGATGACGCAGGTGACGCTCGAGGCGGTCGCCGCGGCGGGTCTGACGCTCGACCAGATCGACGTATTCGTCTTTCACCAGGCGAACGCGCGGATCACCCGGGCGATCGGCGAACAGCTGGGGATCACCTCCGAGCGGGTCGTCGACTGCATCGAGAGCTTCGGCAATGCGTCTGCCGCGACACTCCCGGTGGCGCTGGTCGTCGCCGAGGAGGAAGGCCGGTTGCAGCCCGGGGCACGTGTGCTGGTGAGTGCGTTTGGTGCCGGCTTCACGTGGGGCGGCGGCGTACTCGAATGGGCGGGAAGCGACGGTGGATGATGAGGCGACGCAGCGCAAAGGGTGTGCGCTCGTGACCGGAGCCTCGCGTGGAATCGGCGCGGCGATCGCGCGCGCGCTGGCCTCCGACGGCTGGCCTGTCGGCGTGAACTACCGCTCGGACCGCTCCGGCGCCGAGTCCGTGGTGGCGCAGATCGAGGCCGAGGGTGGACGCGCGACCGCGGTCCAGGCGGACGTCGTCGACGCCGGCGCCCCGGATCGGGTGTTCGACGCGCTGGAATCCGCGTTCGGGTTGCCGGTGCTCGTGCTGGTCAACAACGCCGGGATCAGCCGCGACGATTTGACTCCTTCGCTCGGCGACGAGGAATGGTCGGCGGTGATCGACACGGACCTGACGGCGGCATTCCGGTTCACGCGCCGTGCATTGAAGCCGATGATGCGGGCGCGTACGGGGCGGATCGTCAACATCTCCTCCGTCGTCGGGCTGCGTGCCAATCCCGGACAGGCGAACTACGCCGCCGCCAAGGCGGGGCTGATCGCGCTGACGAAGACGGCAGCGGTCGAGGTCGCGCGCCGCGGCGTCACCGTCAACGCCGTCGCCCCGGGGTGGATCGAGACCGACATGACCTCCGAGGTGTCCAAGGATCTTCTAGCCGCCGTTCCGGCGCGCCGCGCCGGAACGCCCGAGGAGGTTGCCGCCTGCGTACGCTTCCTAACCTCGGATGAGGCGAGCTATGTGACCGGCGCGGTCCTTAGCGTTGACGGCGGGCTCGCGGCGTAACTACAACGATTGGAGGACTTAGTCATGGCAACAATCACCACTCAGCAAGTCGAAAGTCGTGTGGTCGAGGCGCTCGCGAGCTTCGGCCCCGACGAGAGCCAGATCACGCGTGAGGCGAGCTTTGAGGAGCTCGAGATCGACTCGCTCGACCTCGTCGAGCTGGCGCAGATCGTCGAGGACGAGTTCGGTGTGATCCTCAAGGGCGAAGACATGAAGGAGCTGAAGACGGTCGGCGACGCGATCGACCTGATCGTGGAGAAAGCCTCGTGAAGCACAGAGTCGTGATCACGGGCCTCGGCGCCGTCACCCCGCTCGGGGTCGGCGCGCGCCCGTTGCACGAGCGCTGGGCCGCGGCCGAGTGCGGAATCGTCGATGGCGCCGGCGCCTGCAGCGAGTTCGAGCCCAAGGACTTCCTGTCGATCAAGGAGGCCCGGCGGCTGGACCGCTTCTCCCAGTTCGCGCTGGTCGCCGCCGGCGAGGCACTCGAGCAGGCGGGCTGGGGCACCGATCGGACTTTGCCCTACGACCCGATGCGAGTCGGGTGCGTGCTGGCGACCGGGATCGGCGGGATCGAGACGGTCGAGACCCAGCACGACGTGATGCGCGACCGGGGCGCCAAGCTGGTCTCGCCGCTCGGCGTCCCCCAGTACATGCCGAACGCCGGGGCGGCGGCCGTGACGATGAAGTTCGGGCTCCAGGGCCAGAGCTACGGTGTGGTGTCGGCGTGCGCCAGCGGTGCACACGCGATCGGCTCGGCGATGCGGATGATCCAGTACGGGGACGCGGACGCGGTCCTCGCCGGCGGGGCCGAAGCGACCCTGACCGCGTTCGGATACGCGTGTTTCAACTCGATGCAGGCACTGTCTCCGACGGGGATGTCGCGGCCGTTCGATGCCCGCCGTGACGGGTTCGTGATGGGCGAGGGCGCGGGCGTGCTCGTGCTCGAGGAGGCGTCGGCCGCGGAAGCTCGCGGAGCGACGATCCTCGGCGAGATCGCCGGCTACGGCTCCACGTCGGACGCGTTCCACCTCACGGCTCCCGACCCGAGCGGTAACCCCGCGGCGCGTGCGATCGAGCTGGCGCTCAGCGACGCCGGTGTCACAGCCGCCGAGATCAGCTACATCAACGCGCACGGCACCTCGACCCAGCTGAACGACGCCGCCGAAACGGCGGCCGTGAAGCGGGCGCTCGGGGCCGACCGGGCCAAGCAGATCCCGATCTCCTCGACCAAGTCGGCGATCGGGCACCTGCTCGGTGCAGCCGGTGCGGTCGAGGCGGTTGCGACAGTCGAGACGCTCGCCACGCGGGTGATCCCGCCGACACTCGGATACGAGGTCCCCGACCCGGAGCTCGATCTCGACTACGTGCCAGGCGAGGCCCGACCGCTGCTGGTCGCAAACGGCGGCCCGCCGCTCGCGCTCTCGAACTCGTTCGCATTCGGCGGCCACAACGTGGCGCTCGTGATCCGGGGGGCAATCGCAGCGTGAGCACGACAGTCGTCAGGGAAGCAGCCAAACGGCTCACCCCACTCGAGCGGCTCGAGGCGCTGTGCGATCCCGGCAGCGTGCAGGTGCTGCGCTCGCGGGTCGTCTCGCAACGGCTGGGCGACCGGTCGGTCGCCGGGGACGGGGTCGTCGGCGCGACCGGGCTGGTCGCTGGGCGGCCGATCGCTTGTTACGCCCAGGACGGCAAGTACCTCGGCGGCTCGCTCGGCGAGCGCCACGCCGAGACGATCCTCCGGGTGCTGGAGCTCGCCGGGAAGGCGCGGATCCCGGTCGTCGGGTTCGTCGAGTCCGGCGGCGCGCGGATGCAGGAGGGGACAGCTGCCCTCGCCGGCTACGGACGGATCTTCCGTCAGACGGTCGCGCTCACCGGCGGGGTGCCGCAGATCTCTGTCGTCTCGGGCTCCTCGGCCGGCGGCGGCGCTTACTCGCCGGCGCTGACCGACCTGATCGTGATGACCGAGGACGCGGCGATGTTCCTAACCGGCCCGGGTGTCGTCCGCGAGGCACTCGGCGAGGAGATCGACGCGGCCGGCCTCGGCGGGCCGCGCGTCCACGATCGAAACGGCGTCTGCCACCTAGTCGAGCCCGACGAGACCGCAGCCGCGATGCGCGTGCGGGAGCTGCTCTCCTACCTCCCCTCGGCAGCCGGCGAGGCGCCGCCGCGCGCGCAGCCGCTCGACCCGGCGCTGAGCGACCCGGCCACGGTCGTGCCGACCGAGCAACGGCGCGTGTACGACGTCCGCGACGCCCTCGCCGGGATCGTCGACCGCGACACGCTGCTCGAGCTGTGCCCGCGGTGGGCGCGCAACGTCGTGACTGCGCTCGCTCGGCTCGACGGCCGCCCGGTCGGGATCGTCGCCAACCAGCCGCATCACTTGGGTGGCGTGCTGGACGCCGAAAGCTCTGAAAAGGCCGCCCGCTTCGTCGGTTTCTGCGACTCGTTCGGGCTGCCCTTGATCGCCGTCGTCGACACCCCCGGGTTCATGCCCGGCTCGAGGCAGGAGCAGGCCGGCGTGATCCGGCACGGCGCCTCGCTGGTGCGGGCGTTCGCGACCGCTCGCGTGCCAAAGCTGACCGTGATCCTGCGCAAGTCCTACGGCGGCGCCTACATCACGATGAACTCGCGCGATCTCGGCGCCGATCTGGTTCTCGCCTGGCCCAACGCCGAGCTCGGGATCATGAGCGCACGGGCCGCGGTCGGGATCGTCCACCGTCGTGAGCTCGGGGCCGCAGACGACCCCGAGGCGGAGCGACAGCGGCTCGCCGACGACTACGCGCGCGAGCACCTGCGTGCCGACTCGGTTGCCGCCGCCGGCTTCGTCGACGAGATCGTCGAGCCGGCTCACACGCGCGAGCGTCTCGGCTGGGCGCTGCTCACGCTCGCTGGGGCGGGCGCGTGATTCTTGCCGGCAAGCGGCTACTGATCACCGGCGTTATCACGAAGGACTCGATCGCCTTCCACACCGCGGAGCGGGCTCAGCGGGAGGGCGCGACGGTCCTGCTGACGAGCTTCGGGCGCGTCCGGCGTCTGACCGAGCGGGCGGCCGAGCGGTTGCCCGAGCCGGTGGAGGTCCTGGAGCTGGACGTCAATCGCGTCGAGGATCTGGAGGCGTTGACCGAATCGCTGCGCTCCCGCTGGGAGTCGGTCGACGGCGTGCTGCACGCGATCGCGTATGCGCCCGAGGACGCCCTGGGGGGCAAGTTCATGACCGCGCCGGCCGAGAGCGCTGCGCAGGCGTTCCAGACGAGCGCCTTCTCGCTGAAGTCGCTCGCGGGTGCGCTCGTGCCGCTGATGCCGTCGGGCGCCAGCATCGTCGGCCTCGATTTCGACGCGACCGTGGCCTGGCCGATCTACGACTGGATGGGGGTCGCGAAGGCGGCGCTCGAATCGGTCTCACGGTACCTGGCCCGCGACCTCGGGCCCAGCGGCATCCGCGTCAACCTGGTTTCGGCGGGGCCACTCGGGACCGTCGCCGCCCGCGGAATCCCCGGGTTCGAGCGTCTGGCGGAGCTGTGGTCCGCGCAGGCGCCGCTCGGCTGGGACGTCAGCGATCCCGGTCCCGTCGCGCGGGCGATCTGCTTCTTGCTATCCGATTACTCGCAGGGGATCACCGGCGAGATCGTGCACGTGGACGGCGGCTTCCACGCGATCGGGGCCCCCCCGACTACCTGAACAGGTCCTCTTCCTTGCACCGGATCAGCGCCACGGCCCCGGGCCCGTCCTCGGCGGTCACGTGGCGCCCAGCGCCGCGGATCAGAACCACCGGCTGGCGCCCGTCCTTGGTCCGGGCCAGATCGGCCGCCGCCGCCAGCTCGTCGGCGACCGCGATCCACGTGGCCTTCAGCTCGCGTCCGGCCGCGTCGGGCCGCCCGCGCCAATCCTCGAGCGGCCGCAGTCCCGCGCACCCGATCGCGACGTCGACCTGGCCGTGACGCCAGGCGCGGCCGAACGAGTCGGTGACGACGATTGCCGGGTTGACGCCGGTCAGGGCGGTGATCGCCTGGCGCAATGCTCGCGCGGATGTGTCCGGGTCGCGTGGCAGAAGCACAACCGTGTCCGGCGCAGCTGCGTTGGACGCGTCGACGCCGGCGTTGGCGCACACAAAGCCGTGATGGGTCTCGCAGATCAGAACGCCGTTGGCCGCGCGGATCACAGCTTTGGACTCGTCGAGCACGATCTGGACGTGCCGTGGGTCCTTGTCGTGCTCCGTGGCGAGCTTCTGGGCGATCGTCGTCGGGATGACGTCCGCAAGCGCCCTCGTCCGGCCCTCGGCTTTGGAAACCGCCTTGTGGGCGACGACCAGCACGTCGCCGGTGTCCAGCCTGTGCGCGGTGGCCGCGGCGACGATCAGTCCCGCCAGATCGTCTCCTTCGGCGATCTCGGGCAGGCCCTCGAGCGCAACCGCGGTCAGCACCGGCGGGCCGTCCTGGTCAAATGACGCGCCACTAGGCCTGGCTTCTCGCCATCTGACTCAGCATTCCGCGTGTGTGGGCGGCGTTACCGCGGGTCACCGCCAGCGTCTCCTGCAGCGCCTGCAGATCCTCGGGAGTGTCGATGTCGAGCGCCAGGGACGGAACCTCGACGACCTCGTGGGCGACCCCCCCGGCCTCCGCGTGCGCCGCATGCCGCTCGCAGCTGCCCGGGCCGAACGCCGGCACGAGCGAGTCGGGCGGCGTCAGCAGCAGCGCGTTGGTGCCGGTGCCGTGCCGATCGGGCACGATCAGCACCGATTCCGGCTCGGTTGGGCGCGCGAGCAGCTGATCGAGTTCCGCTGGGTTGAGCAGCGGGCAGTCGCCCGGAATCAGCAGCGCGCGCTCGGCTCCGGTCTCGAGTGCGTACCGGATGCCCGCCGCGGCCGCCGCGTTGTGCCCCTCGTCGTGATCGTCGAGGACCGTCGCGCCGTGGCCGCCAGCGATTCGCTGCGCGGCCAGATCGCCGGTCACGACGAGGACCTCGTCGACTGCCGGCGAGCGCCGCAGCGCGACCAGCACGTCCGAGAACATCGCCTCCGCGAGCGCGCGGCGAGGGCCGGGGGTCAGAAGCTGCTGAAGCCGCTGCTTGGCACCGATAAAACTCTTGACCGGCAGGATCACGAGCGTCCGCATTAGCTCGGGAACGCTATCCACTAAGCGAGCGCGGCCGCGAACCGGAGTGTTTCCGCGGCCACGCGGCGGCGAGCGTCGGGTGAGTTCAACAGCAGATCGGTCTGCAGCACGGGGATCGCCGCTGCCGTCCGCTCGTCGGCCACGAGCCCGTCGATCACCCCGCTGTACACGGCGGCGATGCCGTCGCTGGACAGGGGATGTCCCGCCCAAGCCATGCACGTCTCGGTCGGGCCCTTGAGCACCTCGCCCCGGACGAGCGGGCTGACGGCGAGGACCGGTGCGGGGCTGTCACGCAACGCCGCCCTCAGCCCCGGGGTCTGGAGGATCGGGCCGATCGAGATGATCGGGTTCGACGGGCCGATCACGATCGCGCGCGCTGAGGCGAGTGCGCTCAGCACCTCGGGGGTCGCCCGCGCAGCCTGGATTCCGCGCACGTCCAGGTCGTCGATCGGGCCCCGCGATCCCGCTCGGATCATGAATTCCTGTAACGACCACCAGCTGCGATTGGCGCTGATCCGGGTGCGGACGGGCGAGTCGGTCATCGGCAGGACCGCCGCGCCGACCCCGTAAGCAGCCGAGATCGCCTGCTGGGCGTCGGTCAGGCGTACGCCGGAACGCAGCGCGCGGGCGCGCTCGAGCCCGATCGCGAGGTCGCGGTCGCCGAGGTTGAACCACACGTCGACGCCGAGCTCCCTTAGCCCGTCCATGACCGCGAATGTGTCGCCCTCAAGGCCCCAGCCGCGCTCATCGATTCGGTCAGCGAGCCAAAAGGTCACGAGGTCCGGGTCGGGTGACACGTAGGCACCGTAGATCTCGATGTCATCGCCGGTGTTGACGACCACGACCAGCTCGTCCGGCCCGACGACGTCGAGCATGCCCCGGGCGAGCTTGGCCCCACCGGTGCCGCCGGCGAGCACGACGACGGGCTTGCTCACAGGCTGCTCTGCCATCCGGGGCGCGAGTCTAGCCTGGCGCGCTGGAGGTATATTGGCCGAGGGGTGCGTGTTCGGTTCGTCCTTTTCGTCGGTCTGTCGGCGCTGCTGGGGTTCGGCGCCGCGGTTCCGGCTCCGGCGGGTGCGATCACGAAGACCCGGGCAAAGAAGGTCATCGTCCAGCCGCTACGGGTCGCCGCCGCGACCATCACGCAGAGCGGCCTGCAGCTCACATGGACGGTTGAGCTTGGCCAGCGGTTCTCGCCGACCGGTCTGAAGAACGATCACCGTTCGGTGTGCCTGCTGCTCGAGCGGCCCGCCAACGACTCGGTCGGGGCGCAGATGTGCATCGCGCCGCCCGCCCATTCGGGCGCCGGTCCGCGGCTCATGTTCATGCACATCACCGCCGCGGGCCCCGGGCGCGCCTATGACACCGGCGCGACCATCACCCGCGGCTCACCGCGCGAGCTGACGGCCACGTTCACCCCCACCAACTTCGGGCTCCCCTACCAACCGTTTCGCTGGCAGGTGATCAGCAAGGAGGGCTCGCGGGTGTGTACGCCCTCCCTCAAGCTGAAGTGCTACACGGTGTTCCCGCGCCGGCCGGCGCTCGCGGCGCTGCACACGCCCCAACTCGTGGGGTGCGTGCCAAACGGTGCCCCGTACGTGACCAATGGCCCGCGCAATGTCCACGAGATCGCGCTGACATTCGACGATGGGCCGTGGTACGACACGCCGCAGTTTCTCGACATCCTGGAGCAGAACCATGTGGTCGCGACGTTCTTCGAGATCGGCGAGCAGATCTCGACCTACGGTCAGGGCGGGGCGATCGAGCGGCGGATGCTCGCGGATGGGGACATGGTCGGCGACCACACCTGGAACCACGCAAACGTCTCCGGAGCGGGAGCGTTCGCGTACAGCGAGATCGCCCAGACCGCAAACGCGATCGAGCAGGCGACCGGAGGGTTCACACCGTGCCTGTTCCGAGCCCCTGGCGGGGCGGTCAGTGGCGCCCTGATCGGCGAGGCTCGCTCGATGGGCTTCACCACGATCGAGTGGGACGTCGACCCGCGTGACTGGGCGCGACCGGGCACCGGCTCGATCGAATCGACGGTCCTCGGAACGGCGCAGAACGGATCGATCATCCTTCAGCACGACGGCGGCGGCGACCGCTCGGAAACGCTTGCGGCGCTGCCGAGCGAGATCGCCACGTTCCGAGCCCGTGGTTACCAGTTCGTGACAGTCACGCAGATGCTCGGCGATCGGCTCATCTATAAGTAGTCCGATGACTGAGCTACCGGAGCGTGTCCGCGTCCGCGAGGTCGGGCCCCGTGACGGATTCCAGAACGAGCCGGAGGTGATTGCGACCACCGACAAGGTGAGGCTGATCGAGCTCCTGGGCGCCGCCGGCCTGCGGCGGATCGAGGTGACGAGCTTCGTCCGAGCAGACGTGATCCCCCAGCTGGCCGACGCCTCGGAGGTCCTCGGAGCGGTTCGGCTGCCCGATTCCGTGTCGGTGTCGGTCCTGATTCCGAACGAGCGCGGCCTGGAGCGCGCGCTGGCGCATCGCGATCGCTTCCAGGAGATCAACGGCTTCCTGTCCGCGTCGGAGACCCACAATCAGAAGAACGTCGGGCGATCGGTGGCCGAGTCGTTGGCGGGGTTGTCGCGAACGTTCGCGCGGGCGCTCGGCGACGGTCTGCGCTGCGAGGGCGTGATCTCGACCTCGTTCGGCTGCCCCTATGAGGGGCGTGTCCCGCCCGCCCGTGTGCTCGAGATCGCCGCCGCGCTCGCCGCGGCCGGCGCCGCCGAGGTCGGGTTCGGCGACACGACCGGGATGGCCAACCCGGTGCAGGTGAGGGAGTTCTTTGCCGCCGCGCGCGAGGCGCTTCCATCCGTGGAGCTGACGGCCCATTTTCATAACACTCGCGGCCAAGGTCTCGCCAACGTGCTGGCGGCGCTCGAGGCCGGGGTCGACAGCTTCGAGGCGTCGTTCGGCGAGCTCGGCGGATGCCCCGTTCCGGCCGGCGCAACCGGAAACATCGCCACCGAGGATCTGGTCTCGATGGTCCACGAGATGGGGATCAAGACCGGGATCGACCTCGAGGCGCTGCTTCACGCCTCCCGGGTCGTGCAGGAGGTCCTTGGTCGCCCGCTGGGGAGCCACGTGCTCTCGGCCGGTCCGGTCGAGTGGCGCGCACGCCGCTAGATTTGCGCCCCTATCGACAAACCAAGGCGGAGGACGGATGGCGGAAATCGGGAAGCTCGGTGTGCTCGGATGTGGCCTGATGGGACACGGGATCGTCCAGGTGGCGGCCGAGGCCGGGTACGACGTGGTGGTCCGCGAAGTCGACGACGCGACGCTCGCCAAGGGCATCGGGCGAATCGAGAAGCAGCTTGCGCGGGCGGTGGAGCGCGGCAAGACGAGTCAGTCCGACGCCGACGCGGTGCGGGCCCGGATCGAGGGAAGTACCGAATACGGCGCGCTCGCCGACTGCGACCTCGTGCTCGAGGCGATCACCGAGGATCTCGCGCTGAAGCTCGAGATGTGGAGCGCCGTCGACGGTGTGGCCAAGGCATCGGCGTTCTACGCTTCCAACACCTCCTCGCTGCCGGTAATCGCGCAAGCCGCTGCGACCAGCCGGCCGGATCGGTTCCTGGGATTGCACTTCTTCAATCCGGCGCAGGTGATGAAGCTGCTCGAGGTGATCCGTTGTATCACCACGTCCGATCAGGCATTCGAGATCGGCATGCAGTTCGGCCGGCGGCTCGGAAAGCTGACGGTCGCGACCAAGGACAAGAGCGGGTTCATCGTCAACCGGCTGCTGATCCCATATCTGCTTGACGGCATCCGCGCATGGGAGGAGGGCGTCGGCTCGATCTCCGAGATCGACACCGCGATGAAGGCTGGAGCGGGCCACCCGATGGGGCCGCTGACGCTGTCGGACTTCGTCGGTCTCGACACGCTCGGGTCGATCAGCGATGTCCTGTTCGACGAGTTCCGCGAGCGCCGATTCGCCCAGCCCCCGATCCTGCGCAAGATGCTCGCCGCCGGCTGGTACGGACGCAAGTCGGGGATCGGGTTCTATGACTACGCCGGTGAAGAGCCGGTCGAGAATCCCGGCCTCGCATGACTGAGGTTGACCACACAGCGGCGCTCGACGCGGCGGTTTCCAGCGCCCGCTCCGGCGGTCCCGAACGACACCGGGCGAAGGCTGCCGAGCAGGGCAAGCTCCCGGTCCGCGAGCGTGTCGCGCGGTTGCTCGATCCGGATTCGTTCGCCGAGGATGGGCTGCTCGCGAGCTGGGAGCAGGAGGGGCTCGGCGCCGAAGGGGTGATCACCGGCGTCGGCACCATCGGTGGCCGGCCGGTGGCGGTGATGGCGAACGATCCGACCGTTAAGGCCGGCTCCTGGGCCCCGAAGACGGTGGAGAAGATCCTCCGTATCCAGGAGCGAGCCCTGCTGTTGCGCGTGCCGCTCGTCTATCTCGTGGACTCCGCCGGGGCGCGGATCAACGAGCAGGTGCAGATGTTCCCGGGCCGTCGTCACGCGGGGCGGATCTTCTTCAACCAGGTGCGGCTGTCCGGCGTCGTGCCACAGGTCTGTGTCCTGTTCGGCCCCAGCGCCGCCGGCGGTGCGTACATCCCCGCGTTCTGCGACATCGTGATCATGCGCGACGGCAACGCCTCGATGTACCTAGGCTCGCCGCGGATGGCCGAGATGGTGATCGGCGAGAAGGTCACGCTCGAGGAGATGGGCGGCGCGCGGATGCACACCTCGCGCTCTGGCTGCGGGCACGCGTTGGTGTCGAGCGACGAGGAGGGGATCGAGTTCGCGCGGCGCTATCTGAGCTACTTCCCCGGTTCGTTTGCCGAGCCTCCACCTCCCGCACCCCAACCATGGCTGCCGCCGGCTTCAGATCGCCCGATCCGCGACGTGATTCCGTTGGATGAGAACAAGCCATTCGACATCCGCGAGCTGATCGACGGGCTGATCGACGGCGATTCGCTTCTCGAGATCCACGCGCGGTGGGCGCGCGAGGTGATCGTCGGCTATGCGCGTCTCGAGGGCCGGGTGATCGGGATCGTCGCCAACCAGCCGAAGGTCAAGGGCGGCGTCCTGTTCGTCGACTCCTCGGACAAGTGCGCGCGATTCATCTGGACCTGCAACGCGTTCAACATCCCACTGCTGTTCCTGGCCGATGTCCCAGGCTTCATGATCGGCACCCAGGTCGAGCGCGAGGGGATCATCCGCCACGGAGCGAAGATGATCAGCGCCGTCTCCGAGGCGACCGTGCCGAAGATCTCGGTGATCGTCCGCAAGGCGTACGGAGCGGGGCTGTACGCGATGGCAGGGCCAGCGTTCGATCCGGACTGCTGCCTAGCGCTGCCGACGGCGTCGATCGCGGTGATGGGCCCGCAGGCGGCGATCAACGCGGTCTACTACAACCAGCTCCAGGCAATCTCCGACGAGGCTGAGCGGGCGCTGCGCACGGAAGAGCTGCGCCGCGAATACGCCGAGGACATCGACGTGCTGCACCTGGCGTCGGAGCTCGTGGTCGACGCGGTGATCGCACCCGAGGACCTCCGCGCCGAACTGATCCGGCGATTCGCGCTCGCGGCGGGCAAGCAGCGCGAATGGCCCGAGAAGCGAAATCCCGTCACGCCGGTCTAGGGGCGTTCGCGTCCGCCTGCCGGCGCCCGAGGAAGGCGTCGATCTCGTCGGCGAGCAGCAGCGCGAATGCCAGCGTCGCGTCGAGCGCGGCGGGGTCGACGCTGTCGGCGGTGTCGCCCGACTGGTGCGAGCGGCCGGCGAGCTCGTGCTCGTCCAGCGTTCCGATCGTGATCGCCGGGCGCCGGGCGAGCAGCGCCGGTGTCCCGGGCGTGAGACCGCGACCGCGATGGGGGCGCGCCCCGAAATGCGGCTCGGCGGCAGCGACGCGGGCGCAGAGCGCGCGCAGACGGTCGAGATAGCGCAGCGGGACGAACGCGCCGTCGCCGACCCACCATCGCAGCCGGCCAGACCCGCACGGAGCGATCCCCAGAACGACGGTCCGCGGCTGGGTGAGCGTCCGCCTGTGCGCTCGCAGATGGCGCCGCAGCCCGATCCCACCGCCCTCGCCCGCTCCCTGGAGGACGAGCTCGACCGAGGCATTGCGCAGCGGCGCCGCGTCGAGCGCCTGCGCGAGCGCAACGGCCACGGCGGTGCCCGCCGCGTTGTCCCCCGCACCCGGGCCGTAGCCGGCTGTGCCGGCCTCGACGAGAAGCGCGAGCGCCAGCACCAGGCCGACCGTTGGCAGCAGTTGTGCGGCGCCGATCGCCGTGCCCTTGACGCCGCCCAGTCGCAGGATGGCGATGATCAGCAGCCAGGTCAGGGCGATCGCGAACCACCCGAGCCAGCCAGGACCGCCCGTGATCGCGGCCAGGCGGGCGGCCGGCCTGCGGAGCGCGGAGCGGTACACGAGGGCGGTTCGGCCGGCGTCGTAGTTCGCGGTCAGGATCAGGTGGACGGGGCTCTCGGCGTTGGCGCTGACGCGGCTGTCGTCGTGGCCAGGGATGCGGCTGTCGCCGTGGCCGGGTATGCGGCTGTCGCCGTGGCCGGGTATGCGGCTGCCGTCGTGGCCGGGGATGCGCGGCATCGCGACGACGTTCTGGCTCGCCCGCTCGAACGTCAGCCGGCGACCGAGCGAACGGCCGGTGAGCGCGTCGGCGATCACCGACAGCAACGCGATCAGCACGAGCGCGCCGCCGACCCGCGGGCTGCTGACCGCCAGGAGGCTCCCCGCGAGCCCGAGCGCAGCATGCCAGGCGTGCGCCAGGGCCCAGTTCGGCCTGCACCAGAACGGCTCGAGACGCACGTCCCGGTCGGCGCTCTGAAGCTCGGCGGCGAGCCACCGTGCGGCGCGGCGCTCGGCGTCCGTACCCGGGCCGCGGCCTTCGAACGCCGTGAGCCCGGCCGTGGTCTGCAGCGGATTCATGAGGCGGGCATGGTAGAACGGGGGCCGTGACCGACACGGAACATGGGGCGCTGTGAGCGAGCCGGAAGCCGAGGTGCCGTGAGCGAGGCGGAAGAGCAGGTGCTGCTGTCGATCGCGCGCGATGCGGCCTACGCCGCCGGGACGCAATTGCGAAGCCGCTTTGGGCACAGGCAGAGCGGCGTGCATGCCAAGAGCACCCCGACCGATCTCGTCTCCGATGCCGACGTCGCCGCCGAGTCTGCGATCAGGGCCATGCTCGCCGAACACCGGCCCGGCGACGCGATCCTCGGTGAGGAGGGTGGGGCTACCGCCGGCGGCGAGCTGCGCTGGGTCGTCGACCCGCTCGACGGCACGATCAACTTCCTCTTCGGGATCCCCCAGTTCGCGGTCAGCATCGCCTGCGAGGACGTTGACGGCGCGCTCGTCGGCGTGGTGCTCGACCCGATCCGGCAGGAGTGCTTCGCCGCCACGCGGACCGGTTCTGCGACCCTGAACGGCGAGCCGATCCAGGCTTCGGGGCGCGACCAGCTCGCGACGGCGATGGTGGCCACCGGCTTCGCATACGACGCGGCGGTCCGCGCCCGGCAGGCCGAGGTGCTCACCCGCGTGCTGCCGCGTGTGCGCGACATCCGCCGCGCGGGCTCCGCGGCGCTCGACCTGGCGTGGTGCGCCTGCGCGCGCTACGACGCGTACTACGAGCGCGGCCTCCATGCCTGGGACTACGCCGCGGGGGCGCTGATCGCGTCCCGGGCTGGGATGGTGACGCGGAAGCTGGCGGCGACTGACGAGGTCCCGGCAGGCCTGATGGCTGCGCCGGCGGCGCTGGTCGAGGAGCTGTTCGGGCTAGGGTTGTGAGCGGGGCACGGGGCGTGGGTTGGGAGACGGGGCCGTGGGGGTTGGGAGACGGGGCGTGGGTTGGGAGACGGGGCGTGGGTTGGGAGACGGGGCGTGGGTTGGGAGACGGGGCGTGGGTTGGGAGACGGGGCGTGGGTTGGGAGACGGCCGGGGCTGGAGGTGTCAGCAATCCGACAATTTAGCCTGCATACGGGGACAAATCGCCCCGTCCCATTTGGACCTCGGTTACATAAGCATGTGGGGCATGCTTATGTAACCAAGGAAGGTTTGATGTGCGGGCTTTGGGCCTGTATGCATGCCGCGAAGGCACATTTTGGGCCCGCTCCGGCCTTCCGCCGCAAGCCACCGGGGGTGGCGCGGGACCTACACTTCAACCCGCGAGCGGCGGTGGAGAAACGGCAGACTCGATGCGCTCAAAACGCATTGTCCGAAAGGACGTGTGGGTTCGAATCCCACCCGCCGCATGATTGCCGCCCGATTCCCGCGCTCGGAAAGCCCGACCCGGCTACGCCGCGGCCGGCTCCGGGGGCGGCGGCCCGGAGGCGCCGCGCCGGCGACGCTCGGCCTCCTCGATCGGCACCTCGAGTTCGACGTTCCAGCCCTGGGCGAAGCCCTGCATCGCAAAGAAGATCAGCAGCAGCTGGACCGGTGCGATCAGCAGCGTGACGACACCGAGCGTGTTCGAGCTCAGCCCGGCGCCGCCGAACAGGCTCTGTGCGGGGGCGAAGCCGGCCTGATTGCGATCGAACCAGCTCGTGCCCGAGATGCCCGTTCCAGCGATCAACGCGACGATCAGCAGCAGGATCCCCAGGGCGGCCGCGATCGGCAACAGCCCACGACTCCACCGCAGTATGTACGCGGCCATGATCAGGTAGACGATGCACCAGATGAAGTTGACGGGCTTCAGACCCTCGAGCTTGCTCCAGCCGCCGATCGTGACGATCAGCATCAGTCCCACCGAGATCACCAGAATAATGGCAACCAGGAGCTTCGTCGCCTTGCACACCGCCTTGTCCCGGTTGGGGCGAATGATCGTGTACCCGGGCGGGATGTGACGGGCCTGCGGCACGTGACGGACCTTACAAGCTGGTCCCGCGCAACGCGACGGTGGGGCGGGCTACATCGGCCTAGAATCGGCGTGATCGCCGCGGGCGTGGCGAAACGGTAGACGCGCCGGCCTTAGGAGCCGGTGGGCGAAAGCTCGTGGGGGTTCAAGTCCCTCCGCCCGCATGTGAAGGACCTCAGTCGATGCTTCTTGATGCGGGGCAGCCAGGACTCGAACCTGGGACCTCCGGTTTTGGAGACCGGCGCTTCCACCAAACTGAGCTACTGCCCCATGGCCGCTTGATCGTAGCCTAGAGTCACGATTCGCAAACTCGCAAACGCCGTACGATCCACGCCCGTGAAGTCGCACACGGTCTACCGCACCTTCAACACCGAGCGCCGCCGCGAATTCGTGCGGATCACCGAAGACGTCGCGAACGCGGTCCGCGAGGCCGGGATCAGCGAGGGGATGGTGCTCGTGTCGGCGATGCACATCACCGCCGGCGTCTGGATCAACGACGACGAGCCGGGACTCCAGGCCGACGTGCTCGAGTGGCTCGACAAGCTCGCGCCGCCGAGCTGGCAGGAGCCGGACGGCGAGGTGGCACGGGCGCTGCTTCCGGATCCCGGCGACTACCGCCACCATCGGGGCGGCGAGGACAACGGCGATGCCCATTTGAAGAACCTGCTCGTCCACCATCAGGTGATCGTCCCGGTCACGGACGGACGGCTCGATCTCGGACCCTGGCAGCAGATCTTCTATTGCGAGTTTGACGGCGGCCGGCCGAAGCGGCTCGTGATCAAGGCGCTCGGGGAGTAGCTTGGACGCCTCGCGCGTGTTCGCCGAGGGCGCGCTCGCAGGCCAGGTTGCACTCGTCACGGGCGGCGGCACGAATCTGGGAAAGGCCGCTGCGGCGGAACTGGTGCGGTGCGGCGCGTCGGTGCTGATCGCCGGCCGGCGCGCCGAAGTGCTCGCGGAGGCGGCGCAGGAGCTGGGGGAGACGTGCTCGTGGGTCGCGGGCGATATCCGGGAGAGCGGCGGGGCCGAGTCAATCGTCCGCGCCGCCCTCGACCGTCACGGGCGGCTTGACTTCCTGCTCAACAACGCCGGCGGCCAGTACTTCGTCCCCGCCGAGGGGATCGCGACCAAGGGCTGGCGAGCGGTGCAGCGGCTGAATCTGGGGGGGACCCTCGCGATGTGTCAGGCCGCGTTCGCGCTCGCGATGCGGCCGGCAGGTGCGGGGATGATCGTGAACGTGACAGTCTCGCCCCACCACGGGATGCCGGCGATGGCGCACACCGGGGCCGCGCGTGCCGCCATCGAGGCCGTCAGCCGCGACCTCGCCGCCGCATGGGCGCCCGACGGAGTGTCTGTGGTTGCCCTTGCCGGCGGGCGATTCGCCACCGAGTCGCTGCGCAAGTACCCGGCCGAGCTCTGGCGCCGCGCCGCGGGCACGGTTCCCCTTCAGCGCTTGGGTGAGGTCGAGGAGTACGGCTGGCTCGTCGCGCTGCTGGCATCCCCCATCGGCCCCGCGCTGTCCGGCTCGGTGGTCACGCTCGACGGCGCCCTCGACAACTGGTCCGGCCCCTGGCCGCCCCCCGAACTCGGTCACGGTGGCGAGGTACCCACGGAAGAGCGCCAGCCGGCCGTCTGAGACCAGGCGGTGGGGGTACCATCAATTCGTTCCGCGGGCGAAGTGTTGTGGTTGCACAGAAGCCTTCCAAGCTTCTAGGGCGGGTTCGATTCCCGTCGCCCGCTCCTCGAAGCACCGAGTCTTGTAAGTCCAATCGTCCTGCGCGCAGCGGCCCGGTTATCATCGGCGGACCACGGGGAGTGGCGCAGTCTGGTAGCGCACCCGGCTGGGGGCCGGGCGGTCGCAGGTTCAAATCCTGTCTCCCCGACTACTGAAGTGCCTGCAAATCTCGGCTTTCGATCGGTGCTGCTTTGATCCGAGATACTCCAGAGGGCATCAAAGGGGCATCAAATGTCGCGCTCCGCGGTAGGCCGGTAGCGTTGTGGACCAAGCCACGGATGTCCCGGATCGTGCTCGAGACGCCTCTGGCGATGACGGCGTCTCACATCCCAAGGTCTACCGCTCGTCGATGAGCGCGGTGTGAGCCCCGACGATCTCACCGGCGTCGTCGAGGAACTCGGCGGTGGCCGGCTCGAGCGCGCTTCTCATACCGAACAGCAGCACCGTCCCGTTCTCGATCTCGCCCTCAAGCGCGTAGCCGTCGTCCCAGGTCAGGCGAATGCGGGTCGCGTTTCCGGCTGTGTCCTGTACGCGCCCGGCCGCGAAGAAGTGGTCGGACGCGTAGGCGTAGAAGCTCACATACGGATCCGGCTTGCCGGGGATGAAGCGGTCCGGCCCCTCGCTACCAGAGCACGTCTTCCAGCCTCCATCGCCTGCGGAGTCATGAGTAAGTTCCCGAATGAGTCGGTAGCGCTCGCCAGACGCATCGTCAACGGTCAGAGCGACCGCGTGGCGATCACCGGCTCCACGCTCGCTAAGGACGCGAATGGACGCTGGATCCGGCTCGCTGAGCCTCGGCACCGATGGCGGCCCGTGCGGCCGATGATGCCGCGTTGCCGGTGCCGCGCTTCGTTGACGCAGCTCGTTGACGACACAGTCCAGCGGGCTCTCCGGCATCGGTGTGGATACTGCCACGGTCGCCAGCAGCGTCTCGCTGACCAACCTCCTGCGGACACGATCGGTCGGCCGATTTCGGCCGCCTTGGCGAGGCGATTGGACCGCCAGACACGCGACGCTATCGTGGCCGGGGTGAGGCCCGAGGTGGTGGAGGTGGATTACCGAGGTCCGGCAACGATCGGCGCTTCGGGGCGGGCTCGGTTGCGCGACCGGGCCGGCGGAATCGGAGAGATGGTCTGGGACGCTCTTGGCCGAGCTGGCTGGCTAGGCGAAAAGGTCGACTTACGGACGATTGTGTTCCTGCGCATCCGAGTCGGCTTCGTCCTGGACGGGCGACCATCGACGCGATCCACGGTCGAGCTCCTACCCGGCACTGAGCGAAAGCGCCGAGAGAAGGGCTGGGTCGATGACGACCACATGGCTTGTCAGACGTATGAGGGGCCGCTGAACGCCCGTGCTGCCGGTCCTGGTTATCGGCTCGCCGAGAGTGAGCGCCGCCCAGAGGATCTGGAGTTCGGCGAGGACACGCTGTACACGGCTGCCATCCGCGCATGCTGGCTATCTGGGGACCGCGGAGAGGTCGCCGATGTCCCCGATGTGCACATCACGGTCGGCGTGACCAGCCGCCAAGCCGAGCTCACCCATAGCTCGGACTAGACCGACCTCCGACGTACGCGGGCCGCCGGTCTCGGCATCTCAGCCGGGCAACGCTCAGCGAACGTCGCACAGCAGCCGACGAGCCTGTTGATCGGCCGGCCAGCGGACGGACCGTTCCGCGCCAACCAAGGGCCGAGCCGAGCGGCGGGTGCGGTGCGCACCTGGCTAGCGGTGTTCGTCGAGCCTTTCCCGGATCGCCTTCAGAGCAGCTGCCTGGTGGTCCGCAGTGCGCGACAGGTCGGCAATGCTCGCGACGACTGCGTCATCAAATCTGTCCTCATGCGCGGTATACGGGCGAATCGCCCGGAATACCGCCTGTCGGAGCAGGGTTCGGGCGCGGCTCACGAACGATCGCCCGACAGGTGGCTGGGTCCGATAGGCGCGTGCCGCAGCTAACGCGCTCACAGTCCGATGCTCCGGCAGGCCTTCAACCGGTACGCGCGGTCTTGCCGCCAATGGGCGCCGCGCGGGTCCCTCCTCGGTGCCACGCTCGAGCAAGACGTGGTCCTGGAAATCAAGCGCCGCACCGGGTACGTACGCGCGAATCTCAAACCAGCGGCCCCAATGCTCAAAGACGTACCACGGCGCGTGCCAGGTGTTTTGGTACCAGTCTGGCAACGGAAAGTCCTTGGCGACGCTGCGATCCAGAAACACGATCCCGTTCTGGTGAAGCTCGTCGCGCATCTCCCACGCGTCGTCCGGGAGTGCGGGCTCTCCATGCACGCTCAGCACGACGAAGCCGCCGGGTTTGGTCACGCGCTGCAACTCCGACAGCCAAAGGTCCTGACGGCGCTCGTCGATGTGCGTAAACACGCTGTGGTTGAACACCAGATCGAACGCGGCGTCCGGATACGGGAGCGGCGGGTCGGCGTCGTTGACGGTGCAGCGTGCGTACGGGATGTGCTCCTGACACCAGGCGATCGCCTCGGGGTCGATGTCGGTTCCGTGCAGTGCCCGCGCCCGCCCAACCTCGCCCAGCCATAGCAGCATTCGGCCGCACCCGCAGCCGAAATCAAGGATCGACTCGAACGAGTCGAGAGTCCTCCCCGCGATCGCAAGCGTGCGTTCGAGCCGCGCACTGACTCACGGCCCGACCAATAGAACGACGCGAGGTCGGGGCCGCCCGCCACCCGCACGATCAGCCTCTCTCCCGGGTCTGGGAAGGACGCCGCCTCCGGCGGCATCGACACATCCGGCATGGCCGCATCGTAGCCGCGCTCAGACGCAGCAGTTCGCTGCCGGAGTCCGTCCCGACCGCCGTACACCCGTGACGCCAGCCGACAATCGCTGACGGCGCAATCCGCCAAGCACCCGCGATCTCGCCTTGACACTGAGCGAGAAGGCGACGGGGCCCACTCGTGTCTTGCCGGACGGCTGGCCCAGCGACCCGACTCGCAATCGTCATCGCTAGGTGATCCTTGATTTCAGAAGTCCGCTCGACCGCACCTCGGCTTCCCGAATGGGCTGTGATCAGCACTCGGCGCTGCGCGACGAGCCCGGACGCCCTCGTCTCAAATGGGATCCACCACCGCACAGCCGCCACTCACCGCGGTCAGGGCCCGCAGCGCCGCCGGATTTGACCGCGTCTCACATACCGTGTGCGCACAAATTTCTCACAAGGGGGCGCTATACGAACACCGCGAATCGCCCGGGACGGCGCGCCGGGCTCGTCCAGGCGGGCCTGGAACGCGTCAACGTCGCCATCGCCGGCGCGGCTTAGGTTCGGTTCCGAAGACCTCTTGGTACAGAGGGTGCTGCGCTGCGTCATCGGGCAGCTCGACCTGGGGCGGCGCCGGTGGATCGGGCGGCTCGGTCGCAACCGGCGTCGGATCTGGTAGCGCACGCAGATGTGCGACCGGCGCTGGGGCCGCAGGCCTAGATGCGGTCTCCAGCAGCGGCTGGGGCTCACTGGTGTCCGGTTCGTCCTCGGCGGCGGGAGAGAGGGCGGCGATCTCCTCAGCGCCCATCTGTGCCTCTGCAACGAACGTGGGGCCGGTCAGCCCGACCTTCTTTGCCAGGCGGGTGATCCAGTGCGCGACGGAGGCATCGGAGCAGTAGTAGTGGACGTCGGAGTAGCGGCCGGACAGGATCGCGTCGCGCCACCCTTCGAGGATCTGCTTCTGGCGATCCTCTCGGCGGCCGCCGCTCTCGGTGATCACCGCGACGGGTGGTTCGGAGCTGTTGAACCAGACCGCCAGGTCGGGTAGGAGCTCGGTGTAGCCGCGCTCGCAGCGGGCCTTGACAGCCCATCTCTCGCGTTCGACGGCAAGCTCGCGTGACGATTTCCAGACGCGGCCTCGGTGCTCGACCCGCGCGGCGGACCACCCGACGAGCACGCCGTGCGCGATCGTGGTCGCGCCAGGCGGCGTCTTGACCGGGCGCACACCGCCGAGCCGAACGCCTTCGATGCCGGCGCCGGTGAGCCACACGACGGAACCTTCGCCCCAGACCCACGGCTCCCGAACCAGCCAGCCCGCCGCCTCGAGCTTGGCCACATGCCGCCGAACGACACGCTGATCGAGATCAAGCCCGACCTCGACGGCTGGTATCGACACCACTCCCAGCCTTCCGATGAACCGCCCCACCCGCAGAGTCCCAGGACCCGGTCTCGCCTGTTTGCTTATCACTCACCCACCACCTGATGTCCCCGCACCCTCACCGCCGTCCGCCCCGCCCGCACGCATGCACCCCGGTTCTCGACTGGCAGCTGACTACCCGAACCCCATCCATTTGTGCTTGCACGTGGGGGGCGGGTAGTCAGCTGCCACAAAGAGCGCCGGGCGCCTGACCAATCCGTGTGCTGGCGGGGCGGACGGCAGTCACCCGTGGTCCGCAAATCAGCCCGCCGAGGTCCAGGAACTGCGGACCGGCTCGCGGACCGCGTCACCGGGCTCATCAGCGCTCCCCGTTCGCGTCAGGCGCTTGACCGGTGTCCGATGACTTCTCGCGCTTGGGAGCACTTGGGTCCAGCTCGTCGGCGATCTCGTTGAGCACCCAGCCGATCTCTCGGAACTCGTGGGCGACGAAGCTGAGCACGTTGCCCTGCACGTGGATGGCCAGGCGCTCGACGGCCATGTCGTAGCTCTGCCACATGTGCGCAGGCCCTGGACGGTTCCCGCCCGGCCGCAGCTCGTGGGACCCGATCACCGGCTGCGGATCTGTCACCGGCGTCCACCTGAATCCCGGGATTAGGTCCGCCTGGCCGAGCGCATCGGCTCGCTTCAGGCTAGCCTCCGCGACGGCACGGATTCGCTGTGCGAAGCCGGGGTCGGGGGGCGCGTTGTCGCTCGCCTCGACCGCGCTTTCAAACACGGCCTCGGCCTCCTGCATCGCCTTGATCGCGTCGCGGATGACGCCCGGGTCCATGTCTGCTCTCGCCCTGGCGACCTGTCCCATCAATGGGCGGGAGAACACAGGACGCAGCGGTTCCGGAATCCGCGGCTGCGCAGGTGCGGTCCTCGACGGATCTGTCAGGGCGAGCATCCGGTCGAGCTCGGACCGTCGGACCAAGAGCTTGCGCTGTCCGGCCCGCATCGCCTTCAGCCGACCGCGCCTGACCCACAACCTCACGGTCGCCGGGTTCACGCGCAGCTCCTCGGCGATCTCGGCGAGCGTGAGCCATGGGTCGTCGGCGGGGTCTGACTGGTTCTCGTCAGTCACGAATGGGATCCTCCTCGTCATGTACTATAGCGTAATCCACGTAAGTCCGTTATCGTCATCTTCGCCGCTCCAGACCGGAATCCTCGAAGGGACGGAAGACACAAGTGCTTGCGCCGTCGCGCCACTCCACCGATCGTCATGACGCTCCGAAGAGCGAGCGATGGCCCCGATCCTGACGCTCGAGGCGATGCACCATGCGTGACTTGCCGGAGCGCGTCGGCGGCGGGGGCGCCAGTCTCGGGGTCGACTCGGCATCACGGCTGCTTGCGGCAGAGGACGTCGCGAACTACCTTGGCGTCCGCACCGACTGGGTGTACCGCGAGGTGCGCGCGGGCCGCCTTCCGCACATCCGCCTGGGACGCGCTGTCAGGTTCCGACGCGAATCGATCGAAGCGTGGATCGACTCCCGCGAGCGTGGAATGCCCGTCCGCCGCCGGCCGTGAACCGTCCGTCGCTACATGACGCAGACCAGCTCTCCCTCCTGGGAAAGGCTGACGCCGGACCGCCCGATAGCGTCGCTCAGGTCGTGAGTGATGAGCAGCCTGCCAAGCCCCGAGCATCGCGACAGCGTCAACGGCGCCCCCGCGGCACCGGGGCCGTTTTCGAGAAGGGCAATCGTTGGTACGGCCAGTGGTACCTCCGCGGCAAGCTGGTGAAGCGCTCACTCGGTCCG
This sequence comes from uncultured Solirubrobacterales bacterium, assembly GCA_963769695.1. Lineage (GTDB taxonomy): Bacteria > Actinomycetota > Thermoleophilia > Solirubrobacterales > Solirubrobacteraceae > Palsa-465. Next base: position 1,441,841 of record CAVYMX010000009.1, read on the forward strand.
ATGCGCCAGCCAGGGAGCCGCGACGGCCTCACCCGAACGCAGGCTGAGGCGCGGCTGCGCGAGCTGATGCTGGAGACGAACACGGCGCCTCCGCCGGTGACTGAACAGATGTCCATCGCCCAGGTCGGTGATCGCCGCATCAAGCACCTCGTCCGTGGCGGCCGCAAGCCAGACACGACGCTCGCCAACTACGAGTCGGAGATCCGCATCCACTTCGCGCCGCACTTCGGTGAGACGGCCGTCGACGAGATCAGCGCCGACGACGTCGAGGAGTTCATCGACGCTTGCCTCGACGCGCAGGACCGCATCGACCGCGGCCTCAGCGAACTGTCAGTGAAGACCGTTCGCAACCTGTATGTCCATCTGAACGGGATCTTCGAGTTCGCCGTCTCGAGGGGCTGGGCCCACGCGAACCCGTGCCGCGGAGTCGACAAGCCGGCGTCGCCGGAGCACGACGACAGTGAGATCCGCTTCCTGGACCAGGCTGAGCTCGATGCCCTCCTCGACGCTGCGACCACACCGGTGTGCCGTCACACGCCCGCCACGCTCGCCAGGGCGGCGCAGGCCCGAGCGCTGCGCGATGTCGAGAGACTCGAGTGGCAAGCCGTGGGTGAGCGCATCGGCTGCTCGGCTGCGACCGCGATCTATCTGTACCGCGCGACGCCCGATGCGGTCCTTGAGGACGACCTGGCGCGCGTCGACCGCGCGCTGTACCTCACTGCGGCGATGACCGGGCTGCGCCAGGGCGAGCTTCTCGGCCTACGTTGGCGGGACGTCGATTGGGCCGCGCAGAAGGTCCGAGTGGTCCGGCCGTACGTCAGAGGCAAGTTCCGCACGCCCAAGTCGCGGATGTCGTCGCGGGCGGTCCCGATGGCCGACCGGGTTGGCCAGGAGCTTGAGTTGCTGTTCCAAGCGTCGGCGTATCAGGCTGAGGATGACCTCGTGTTTGCCCACCCGCACACCGGCCATCCGCTCGATCGCAGCCAGGTCAGCAAACGATTCAAACGGACGTTGAAGCGGGCCGGAGTCCGCGAAGTCCGGTTCCATGACTTGAGGCACACGTTCGGTACCCGCTGCGCTGCCGCCGGTGTGCCGTTGCGGACATTGCAGGCGTGGATGGGCCACGCGGATATCAAGACGACGATGGTCTACACGCACTATGTGCCTGGAGCGAACGAGGCGGAGCTAGTCAACGGCGTGTTCGGTGCGCCCGGCGCACGGCTCGACCCGGGTACGGCAGCGGCCGAGCGGGGCGCGGTTCCTCCGGCCGCCGCGAACACCGAGAGCCATCGCGCCAGGTGAGTCGAGGCGGCAGGGCGGCGGAGCTGGTGGACCGGCTCGCCGCGGTGATCACGGTCACCGGCGGCCGTCGCGCCGGCGACCCCGAGACGCGGATCCAACTTGACCATCTGATGCCGTCACCGGATGCTCTGGGCTCGGGTCCAGCTCGCTGGCGCCTCTCGACGAGTCAGCGACATCTCTACCCGCCGCCCGGTTTCACGCGAACCGCTGCGGGCGTGGCACGCCGCCGACGGTCCGAAGGGACGCCGCCTACTCGTGGCCGACCTCGCGGCCGAGCGGCGCGTCGCTGCACTTCTCAGCTGGCACTTCGAGCCGGGGCGGCGGCGGCCGCACCTTGTGACCTCTGCTGCCGTGCGATCAGCCGTGCCCGAGGACGTCCGTGCCGACTACCTCGTGGCGCTGTGGCTCCTGTTATGCGTCGGCCTCGCGATCGACCAGCTGACCATCGAGCGGGGGCAGATCGGCCTGGTCCTCGACAACGCCATCGAACTAACCCCGGGTGAGTTGATGAGCCTCGGTCTGGTTCGCAGCTCGACGCGCGGCGGGTACCGAGGTGACTACTTCGTCTTCGAGGCGAGGTCGAGGTAGATCTCGATCGCCCGCTCCGCCGCCTCAGGCGGCAACCCGGCCCGAAGCTCAGCGATGAATTGATCGCGAGGGATCGCCTGCGGCTCGGGCAGCGAGGCGAAGAACGCATCGATCTCCGCCTGGATCGCTTCCGCCTGCTCCGGATGCTTCCGTTGGGCCCAATCGAGGAGACCCCCACCGACTTCCTCCAGCGCAAGCCTGTTCGCGTCGATCGCGATCCGGAACACGTCGGCGACCGTCAGGTGCTTCTCCCGGTTCCCCCAGGGCAGCGGCTCGATCCCGAGCTTCCGGACAGCACGGCTGACCCCAGACGGATCCAGCCCGATCAGCGAAGCCGTCTCGGCGAAGGTCGGGAGCGCGCGAACATGTTCGGCACGCGAGACGGCGTTGATCGACATACCAATAGTATTGCACTGGACGCAAGTGTTACATGCGTTGCATGTAATGCAAGCATTACATGCGTGGTAGTCGACTCCCTGGCGCCAAGGGCATCAACGGGGGCATCAAACTGAGCACAACTGCGCGCTTCGCCAGACAAGAAAACCCCCGTGGAATAAGGGTTTTCTCCTGGCGGCGGCTCCCAGAGCCCGGCTGGGGGCCGGGCGGTCGCAGGTTCAAATCCTGTCTCCCCGATTACTTCAAACCGCTGGAATTGCTGGGATTTTGCTGCATCCGCAACCGCGATGCCGCTAGCGACGGGGAACAAACGGGGAACAAGCTCTCGCTCTCGGCAACATCGGGAACCGATGCGTCAGCTGCCGGACGGAAACGTGTAGGTCGGTGTGCGCGGGGTCAGATGGCGGCGTCGTTGCGGGCGCCGGCCCAGCGCGAGAGCGTCTTGGGTCAGCTCGACGAAGTCGGCCTCACCGAGCGCCGAGACGATGGCGTCGAGGTGGAGCTCGAAGAGCGAGAGGAGGGCGTCGTTCGTGATGTTTCCCGTTGCGACGACGAGTAGCTTCCGTGGCGACCGCCCGAGCAGGTGCCCGTCGCGGAAGTCGTGATCCTTCGTCACCACGATGCGGCCGTCGGTATCTGCGCGCTGCGCGATCTGGCTGTCGGTCGACCGGTTCCCGTCGGGCAGCCCGATCGTGTGCACGGCGTCATGCCCAACTCGGTTCAGGAACTCCGCGAGCCGGGCCGGCAGCTGCGCGTCGATCAGGAACTTCACGCCGCGGACAGCGGTACCACGCGGCCGCCGACCGCGCGGGCGGCGAACTCCAGCGCGGCGAGGACGTCGTCGCGCTCCAAGTCCGCGTAATCGGCGAGCACCTCGTCGATCGTCATGCCTGCCGACAGCAGGTCGAGCACGCTCTCAACGGTGTAGCGCAGCCCTCTGATCGTCGGTTGGCCGTGGCAGACCGTGGGGTCGGACGTGATGCGCTCAAGCCGGGACACACGCTCACGATACCGCCGATCCAGCAGACATGGCCATTGCGACCGGCGACCAAGCAGGAGTCTTGAGTTGTGCTTGCCGCGCAAGGGAGGGCGCTGGCGGCACCGGGTCGGATCCTCCTCACCGAGCGAAAGCAGGTCGGGTTTGCGCCGTGGCTCGCACGGCGCTACCAAATTTGGCTCGAGCGGAAGCGCCTCCGGCTCGCAAGCCGTAGGCTGAGTCGACGTGTGGTCGGGGTACACGATCAAGGCTCTCGACATGTCGACCTGGGATGCGTTCGCCGGACTGGTCGAGGCGAATAACGGCGTCTTCGGGGGTTGCTGGTGCATGGGCTTTCACCCCGATGACACCCGCGAGCCGGCGTTGAACCGGGAACGCAAGCTCGCACGGGTGCGGGCAGGCACGGCGCATGCGGCCTTGGTGTTCGATGGCGGCGACTGTGTGGGTTGGTGCCAGTTCGGCGCGCCGGACGAGGTGCCGAAGATCAAGAACCGGGCCGCCTACGAGAAGAGCCTCACGACCTTGCCGGACTGGCGGATCGCCTGCAACTTCGTCGGGAAAGGGTACCGGCGCCAAGGCGTCGCCACGGCGGCGCTCCATGGGGCGCTCGATCTGATCGCAGGTCTCGGCGGCGGGAAGGTAGAGGGCTATCCCGAAGCGGCGGATTCGGTGGCTGCCGGTTTCCTCTTCAACGGCGCCCTGTCCACATACGAGGCGCTCGGGTTCGTCCGCGACCGCAAGATCGGAAAGCACCGCTGGGTCGTCACCAAGGTCGTCGAACCAGCCACGTAGGCGCTCAGAGGTCATCGCGGGACGCTGGCCGAAGTCGTCGCTCCTAGCTCCTCTGCGCCCCTGAACTGCCTATCACCGTCGGCGTGGTCAGACCTGCCGCTTTCGCCTGATCTCGACACTGTCGCGGGACTCGCGCGGCCACGAAAGCAAGACGGGAGGGGGATTCCGCGTCTACCCTCCTCCTCGCCACGAGCGTGTTCGCCGTCGACGTGGCGATCCACGACGCCAGCATCGCCCGGCGCTTCCCCGCAGCCGCGCAAGACGGGTCTTTCGACGACGCCGGCGACATGCACGTACCACAGCGGAAGGCAGGGCGATGCTGTCCGCGGCCAGAGTGCCGCTCCATGATCTTTGCGGCGCTGTGGCCTGATGCGAAGCGGGCCCGCCGGAGGTGGCGTGTGTAACGACGTCGACGGTTTTGGCCAAGTAGTGAGTGTGAGCGGCATTCGTCATTCGATTGGTTCGATTCCCTCGACTGTTGGGGGCTCGGTCGAGTCGGATGCGGCGGCGGAGTTCGAGGTCTTCTACCGGGCGAACGTGAGGGGTGTGACCGCGTTCTTCGCTCGCCGCTGCTCGGAGCCGCAGCTGGTGGCTGATCTCACCTCAGAGGTGTTCTTGCAGGCGCTGGCGTCGCTGGACAGCTACGACCTGATCGGGGAAGCGCCCGACGCTGGCTGTTCGGCATCGTGCGGCTGGTCTGGGCGCAGCACTGCCAGCGAGCGGCCAGGGGTCGTGAGGCGATCACTGCGCTGGCGGCCCACCGTCAGCTGGGTGACGATGAGATCGAGGACATTGCGATAAGGATCGACGCGCAACGGACGGCCCGGGAGCTGCTCGCCGCGCGAGGGGCTCTCAGACCTGGAGCGGGCTGCGGTTGAGCTGGTCGATCTGACCGGACTTGAGCCACGGGAGGCGGCGAGCGTGCTGGGTATCTCAGCGGGCGCGCTGCGCGTCCGGCTCTTCCGCGCACGAAAGCGACTTGGCAAACCACAGGAGAACCGATGAGCAACTTTGAAGATCAACTCTGGTCACAGCTGGCCCGCGAGCGCGGGGAGCAGATGCGCGCCGCCCCGCGAGCCACAGCAGCACTCGCGTCATCTGTGACGGCCACCAGGCCCGCTACTCCACGCGCTTCCCGCTTGCGCCGTCCGGCGCTGCTCACCGGGTCCGCGCTTGGCATCGCCGGACTGGCGACCGCCGGCGTGCTCGCACTCACCAGCGCTTCGCCAGCGTTCGCGGTCACAAAGAACCCCGACGGGACGGTCGCCATCACCCTGAGCGACCTTTCCGACCTTCCCGCGCTCAACCAGAAGCTCGCCCAAGACGGGGTTCCTGTCACCGCCGTCCCGATCAGCACCACCTGCTCGGCTACGGGAGCGATCACCAACCCCTCCGGCGAGGGCATGCCCAGCACCCAAGCCCGTCGAGAGACCCCAGACCTGGTCACGATCGATCCCAGCCAGATCCCTAGCGGAGACATCGGAGTGCTCGGAGCTAGCCGGACCGAGTCAGGTCAAGTCACGCTGCTGTTCGGCGAGACGACCCCGCCAGCCCCATCCTGCCTGAACAGCGGGGCCTTCAACCGGTCCCAGCCAGGCGATACGTCAACACGAGGCACCCCGTGACCGATCGATCCGGCGAGCACCGCCGACACGTCACGCCTACACAAGACCCGCCACGCGAACGTCAAAGGGGGCGCCAAGGGCTCATCCAGCCGCGTCCCGCTGACGTCGCGCCAGGAGCGCTGGTTCACCGACAACCGCCCCCGCACCGTCTCGATTACGCCAGTCCAGTGGGTGAGTCGAGGGGCGAGTGGATCTAGGTTCGCTTGGCTGGGCGTGTGCGGCGAGTTCGGTGCGGTTGGAGATGCCGAGCTTGGCGTAGACGTGGGAGAGGTGAGTCTTGACGGTGCCGCGGCTCATGAAGAGTCGGCTGGCGATGTCTGGGTTGGTGGCACCGCGGGCGGCCAGCTCTGCGACCTCGCGCTCGGTGGGGGTGAGGCTTGCCCAGCCTGTTGATGGCCGTTCGCGTGATCCGCGGGCGGCGGCGGGCGTAGGCGAGGGCGGTGTCGATGGGGAGTGCTCGCCGGCGGCTCCAGTTCGCGTTGAACGCCGGCGCCGAGCGCGGCACGTACATCGGACAGCAGTCGGTTGTGATGGCTGGTCGATCGGCGGCCGGGGGTAGCCGATCGCTGCGCGGGCCTGGTGGCTGGCTGAGAGCAATCGGGTGGCGCGGTCTGGGCGCTGGTGATGGCGGCCAGCGAGCCCAGCCTGTCGAGGTTGTCGGGGTAGTAGGTGCTGAGTCCGTGCTCGAGTCGGATGCTCAGCGGCGGCGTGGTGGAGCTCGAGTGCCCGCTCGGGGTCTTCAGGTGCGGCGATGGACGCCTGCTGTTCGAAAGCGTCGGCGAGGATCCGTGGCATGGTCAGCCGGCGGGCGAGCTCGACTGCACGGCTCGATCTCGTGAGCTGCGTCGCGTTCTCCAAGGTGGCGAAGCGCGGCGCCGAGCGCCGGAAGGGCTTGTGCAGCGAGGTAGGTCGCGCGGCCGCGATCGGTCGACCGTGCTTCGCGCTCGAGCCACGGCAGAGCTTGGAGCGGGTCGCCTTGCCACAGATGCAGCCGGCCGACCGTGAGCGCCAGCCAGGGCACGAACAGCGCCGTCATCTGTGTCCTCGATGAGGCTCAGCACGGGGGAGAGCGCGGCGGCATCGCCTCAAGGTCGCCGGCAGGCCCTGGATAACGGCGAGCATGCTGCGGGTTGTGCCAACGCGGTGGTAGTCGCCGAGCGGCTCCGCGAGCGCGACCGCGCGCTGGGCGGTGCACAGCGCTGCGGAAGGCGGCCTGTCTCGCCTCGCCGGCGGCCTCAAATGCGAGGGTCGTCGCGGCGATGTGGCGATCCCCGCGGGCCAGCAACCCCTCGGCTGCGGCCTGCAGCAGCGGCTCCGCCTCGTCGTGACGATCGCGCAGATGCAGGATCGCTCCTTGCAGCGTTCGTGAGCCGTCGCTGACGAGGTGTCGCCGGCCTCTTGGGCAGCTTGCTGAGCCTCGAGGTTCAGCTGCCAGGCGGCGTCGAAATCGGTGTAGAGCTGACCGATGGCCGCGAGCTGAAGGCACAACGACTGCAGTCGCTGATCACCGTGCTCGGCGGCAAGCTCAGGCCGCCCTCTGCGCCGTGTCGAACTCGAGATCCAGCGGGTCCGCTGTGTCGGCGACAATCGCGACTGCCGGCCAGGAGCCGCGCCTGCACGAGCGAACGGGCGTCGGGATCCCGCGCGATCGCGCGCCGCAGGAACGCAAAACCTTCGCGCGCGTGACCGTGCAGCTGCCACAGCCACGCCAGTCCGGCCGCGAGCCGGCGGCCGCGTTCTGGGTCATGCGCGGCTAGCCCCCATTCGAGCGCTTCGCGCAGATTGTCGTGCTCAGCTTCGAGCCGGAGCCGCCAAGCGTCTGTGTCGGCGTGCAACTCCGGCTCGGCGTCCTCGATCAGCCCGAGGAAGTAGTCGAGGTGCCGGTCGCGCGCAGCGGCGGTCTCCTCGGCTTTGGCGAGCCGGCCGCGGGCGTATTCGCGGACGGTCTCGAGTGGCCGGTAGCGCATGTCGCCGCCTCTGGGCTCGGCGACCAGCGAGCGACTTGTCGACCAGCCGCCAGCAGCGGCGAGGACGCACATCCGGACTTCCGGCCGAGATCAGAGCACAGAAGGCGCGCAGCGTCCAAGGTGAAACTGCCGGCGAACACGCCGAGCCGTCGAAACACCGCCTGATCTGCTCGGTCCAGCAGGTCGTGGCTCCAGCTCATCGATGCGTGCAGCGTCTCGTGGCGCGCGACCACCCCTCGGGGCCCGCGGACGAGCAGCGCGAAGCGGTCATCGAGGCCGGCCTCGATCTGCCGTGCGCTGAGGGTCCGCAGCCATGCCGCCGCAAGCTCGAGCGCCAGGGGGAGACCATCGAGGCGGGCGCACATCGTCGCGGACCGCGACGCGGCCTGGATCGCGTCGAAGCCGGGACGCCTTCGCGCCCGCGCTCGACAAACAGCGAGAACGCGTCGTCAGCAGAAAGGGTGGGCACCGTCCAGACGGTTTCTCCCGCCAGGCGCAGCGGCTCGCGGCTGGTGGCCAGCACGCAGACCGCCAGGGCACACTGCAGCAGTTCGGCCGAGGACCGCGGCCCGTCGAGCACGTGCTCGCAGTTGTCCAGGCACAGCAACATCGATCGGTCGGCGAGCTGGGCGGCGAGAGCCGAGCATGCCCTGGCCGGGCCGGGTGACGAGCCCGCCGCCATCGCGACCTGCGCCGCGACCTGTGCCGGGATCGCTGACGGTCCCAGGTCGACCCAGCAGAGCGCCATCGACGAACCGATCGCGCGTCGCATGGTGGCGAGCTGCGCGGCGAGACGCGTCTTGCCGCTGCCGCCAGCGCCGGTGAGTGTCAGCAGCGCGTGCTGCGCAAGAACTCGCCAGCCGCCTCCAGCTCGGCCGGCGGCCGACGAAGCCGGGTCAGCCAGATGGCGGGCTGCCGCCGGCTCGCGCGCCTGGCCGAGCCGGAGCCAGACTTGGTATGACCTCCGCGATCCGCTCGCTGGGTCCGCCATCAGCCGATTATCCGCGCTCGACGCGCGCAGTATCGGCCACCCGGGTCGCAAGATCGGCCACCTGGCAGAGGTTTCCGGCCGGGCTCGCGTGGAACCGTCAGACCAGCACGGCGAGCCACCACAGAAGGAGTCCGCGAATGAGCACCACCACCGCTCAGTCAGAACTCGCCCGAGCAGCCCGAGCAGGCCCCCCGGGCGACGGTGGTCGCGGACATGTCGATGTCGCTCGACGGCTTCGTCGCTGACCCCGAGCGGCGGCGTGGACCGAGTGTTCGCCTGGTACAGCAGGCCCCAGCCGCCGCGTCGCGCCGCGGACAGCGCCGATCGAGACTCGCGGGACTCGGCGTCGATCGTCTACGGCCGCCGTACCTTCGAAGTCGCAAAGGGCTGGGGCGGTAACCACCCCACGGGCGCGCCGGTGATCGTCGTCACCCACAGCGTCCCGGATGGCTGGCCGCGGCCGGACTCCGGCCGTGCTGTTCAACACCGAAGGGATCGACAGCGCCATCGAGCAGGCCGGGAGATCGCCGCCGGCAAGGACATCGCCCTGGGCAGCCCGAAGATCACCCAGCAATGCCTCGACCGCGGGCTTGTCGACCGACTCCAGGTCAGTCTCGCGCCGCTGCTCCTGCGGGCAAGGGTATCCGGTTCTTCGAGAACCTCGCCACCGCACCGATCGAGCTCGACCAACCGGTGGTCAGCGAAGGGAACGGCGTCACCCACCTCTCCTACCGGGTCCTTCTGACCCGAACCGAGGCTGCACCCATCGACCACCGACAACCAAGTTCCCCACCACTACCGCTCGCGGTTCGCACCTCGACGGTCAGATTCTCACCCCGGGGTCCCCCGAGTACGACTCCGCCAGGTCGGTCTGGAACGGATGGTCGACCATCGCCCAAGGCTGATCGTCCAGTGCGCCTCCGTCGATGACGTCGTCAGCGCCGTGCGCATTGCCCGCGAGCGAGACCTGGAGATCGGCGTGCGTTGCGGCGGCCATAACATCACGGGCCTCGCGGTCCCGGATGCCGGGCTCATGATCGACCTCACCGGGCTAGACCGCGTCACCGTCGATCCGGTCGCCCGCCGTGCCCGAGTCCAAGGCGGCGCACTGCTCGGCGCGCTGGACCGCGCTACCCAGCCCTTCGGCCTCGCCACGACAGCTGGCAACGTGTCACACACGGGCGTCGGCGGGCTGGTGCTGGGCGGCGGCATGGGCTGGCTGGCCCGCCTGCACGGACTCTCCTGCGACAACGTGATGTCCTTCACCGTCGTCACCGCGGATGGCGATGTCGTGCGCGCATCTGCGCACGAGCACCCCGACCTGTTCTGGGGCCTGCGCGGTGGCGGCGGCAACTTCGGGATCGTCGTCGAGTTCGAGTTCCGCCTGCACCACGTCGGCACACGGACCCTGGTCGCGGAGCTGACCTTCCCGCTCGATCGGGCCGCCCGCGCGCTGCGCGGCTGGCGTGACCTGGCAGAGGAGGCCCCGCGGCAGGCCACCCTGACGGCCGGGATTGCTGGTGACAGCGTCGCGCTTGGCTACGTATGGATTGGCAACCCGGACGCGGGCCGGGCGCTGCTGCCGGCGCTGCGCTCAATCGGCCAGCCGAACGTCGAGGAGATACGCGAGCTCTCCTACGTGACGCTCCAGACCCGCGAAGACGACATCGAGGGCCATTTTTTCCGGCGCTACTGGAAGGGCCACTACCTTCCGGAGCTGTCCGATCGCGCCATCGGGGCGCTGCTGGACCGCGATCCGGCAAGCCCCATCCTGCCCGCCGTCAGCCTCCAGTCATACGGCGGCGCGATCGCTGACGTCGATGACGACGCCACCCCGTTCAGCCACCGGCACACGCGGTTTGAGTACGTCGCCGCCGCGAAGTGGACCGATCCCGACGAGGACAACCCCCGCATCGGGGCCGCGCGCACAACCGCGGCGAAGCTGGAACCGTTCGCCACCGGCGCCTACGTCAACACCCTCACAGATGAGGGCGTTTCCGGCGTGCGCCGCGCCTACTCCGAGGCCAAGCGCAAGCGCCTGACCGCGGTCAAGGACGCCTACGACCCGAACAATGTCTTTCACCTCAACCACAACATCGTCCCCAGCCGGCACTGACGGAGGAACTGGAACATGCTCATCAATCCGGCCCTCGCTGACCTCCGCCCACTCGTCGGCCAGTGGCGGATGGAGCAGTACAACGCGACCTTTCTGCCGGCCCCAGACGCTCGAGCCACCGGGTCGGTGGAGATCGACTGGATCGAGGATGGCTCCACACTCCGGGTGCGACAAAGGCGACGCGGCGGCCCCTCCAGCTGCCGTCTGGATCATCGGTCGCGACGAGCGCGAACCCGAGTACTCGGTGCTCTACGCGGACGATCGCGGCGTATCACGCGTCTATCAGATGAGCTTCGAGGACAATCACTGGGAGATCTGGCGAGACACCCCTGACTTCACTCAACGCTTCCACGCACAACTGGACCCCGAAGCGCACATGATCCGGGGCCGTTGGGAGAAATCCACCGACAACGGCGCGACGTGGGAGCACGACTTCAACATCGACTACATCCGCGAACCAGCCTCGGTCACGCCGGTAATTGAGCCGACACCCGAGTGATCTCCCGCAGGCATCCGCGACCGCAAGCGATAGCGCCTCTCCGCTGTGAGCCTGCTCCCCTGACGCTCGAGCCGGGCCAGTCACAAACGACATTCTGACCAGGATCGCAACCAGCAAACTCACCAAGGAGGGCTGTGCCCGTGGATGTCTACCCGTGCTTCACTTATCGCGACGTTCGCGCCGCGCTGAAATGGCTCGCCGATGCATTCGGCGTAAATCCTCTGGCGTCCGACAACGAAGGGCACGAGGCGATCGAGAATGCTGCAGTGGCACACCGTGACGGCCTGGTGTTGATCGCGGCCGAGCGTCCCGAGAATCTCCATGGCAGCCACACCGGCAAAGGGTGGGTGTACCTCGCCGTCGATGACCTCGACGACCATTACGAGCGGACGAAGGCGGCCGGCGTCGCGGTGCTCAACGAGCCGCACCGAGGACCGGCCGGAATGCGCGGCTATAGCGCCCGTGACCTCGAGGGCAACGTGTGGACATTCGGGAGCGCAAGACCAACCCCGTAGACCGAGAGGACGGCATACGTCCTCTGGGAAGAGTGGAACCTCAGATGGTCGGACACGCGAAGTCGTCGGGTCGCCGGTGAGCGACATCGACCGTTCGCCCTCCATGATCCACATCTATTTGAACGTCGTCCCGCCGTCGCGAGTGTTCACGCAGCGCGTGCTGAGCGGAGATCGTCGGACTCGCTAGTTCGGCTGCTTGTCGCCCACGCCGTGAAGCACAAGGAAGTGCTCCTACAGCGGTCTGAGTGGTACCGGCAGTTGGGCTTGCCTGGTTGCATTATTTGGGCGCCTCACACCGCAGCAGGTTTGGTCTTGGAGGTCGGACCGGGCCCTCGCATCGAGCCCTGAGCAGCATCAGCCTGGTCCCGAATTCGGACCAGCGCGCTCCCGCTCTCTGACTAGGCAGTCACGAAGCGTTCCGGCTCCCACACCTGTGCGAGCACGGATGCGCGTCGAGCCCGCGTCGAGCCCGCGCACCTGCTCCTCGCCAAACCTGTGCATCCCGGCCGCGTCGACACGTCGACCCGCGGCGCGCCCTCGTCGGCGGCCCTGCTTACACATGATTGGGAGACCCGCGTCGACGAGAGCAGCACGACCGCCGTCGACGGCTGAATTGTCGCTTTCTCCAAACGCGTGGCTGCCCACGCGCGGGGAGGCAGTCGCGCAGTAGCGCTTCCCGAGGGGCGACGACCGAGAGGGTGAGGATGCCTGTCGGGAGAGGAGAGCAGGGCAGGACCAGGTGCCCGGCTCGCGCCCCGGTATTCGCCAACAGCGCGACGCTCGCCTAGCGTCGCCATCGCCGGCGCGGCTTAGGTTCAGTTCCGAAGACCTCTTGGTACAAAGGGTGCTGCGCGGCGTCACCCATCGGCTCGACCTGCGGCGGCGCTGGTGGCTGGAGCTGCTCCGTCGCAGCTGGCGTCGGGTCTGGTAGCGCACGAGGCGGTGCGATCAGAGCCGGGTCCTCAGGCGGAGACGCGGTCTCCGGGTGCGGCTGGGCCTCGCTGGTGCCCGGCTCGCCGTCGGCGGCGGGGACGAGGGCGGCGATCTCCTCCGCGCTCATCTGTACGGCTGCGGCGAACCCCCGACCGGCCAGCCCGACCTTCCGTGCCAGGCGCCTGATCCAGTGCTCGACGGACGCGCTGCTGCAGTGGTAGTGGACGGCCGAGTAGCGGCCGGAAAGGATCGCGTCACGCCATGCCTCGAGGATCATCTTCTGGCGGTCCTCGCGCCGGCCGCCGCTCTCGGCGATCACCGCTACGGGTGGCTCTGAGCGTTCGAGCCAGACCGCGAGGTCGGGCAGCATCTCGGTGTAGCCGCGCTCGCAGCGCGCCTTGACGGCCCACCGCTCGCGCTCGACCGCGAGCTCGCGCGCGGACTTCCACACGCGGCCGCGGTGCTCCACGCGCGCCGCCGACCAGCCGACGAGCACGCCCTGCGCAATCGTGGTCGCCCCAGGCGGCGACTTGACCGGACGCACACCGCCAAGCCCAGCGCTTTCGATGCCGGCACCGGTGAGCCACACGACGGATCCCTCACCCCAGATCCACGGCTCCCGAGCCAGCCAGCCCGCCGCCTCTAGCTTCGCAACATGCCGCCGAACCACCCGCTGATCCAGATCCAGCCCGACCCCCACCGCTGGTAGCGACACGACTCCCAGCCTTCCGATGAACCGCCCTACCCTCACAGTCCCAGGTCCCAGAACAACTCGCTGACTCACCACAGAACTCCTGTCCGACATTCCTCCAGACTCACCGCCGTCCGCCCCGCCCGCACGAACATGAACCCCCGGTCCTCGACTGGCAGCTGACTAACCGAACGACCACGTGGAGGGCGGGTAGTCAGCTGCCACCAAGAGGGCCGGGGGTCTACGCGACACCAACGGTGGCGGGGCGGACGGCGATCGTGCCCGGTCCGCGGTCCAGACCGGAGAGGTCCATGAATTGCGGACCAGCCCGGCGGTCCACCCCGACGCCGTTCGGGATCGAGCGATCGCCTCGCCCCGCAGCCGGTTTCGGCGGCGTGACGCGCGGAACTCGCGCCACGCCATCAGCTCGCCTTGCGGTGCCTGGCGCTTCGAGTGCCCTGCTCGTGAGCCGTAGCCTCAAGAGCGTCGGCGATCTGGTCCATGACGACCGCGAGCTCCGCGTACGCCGAACCGACGACGCTCATGAACGAGCCCTCCATCGCCCTGCCCAACCGACGGACGGCCCCGTCGAACTCTTGCCAGAGACCAGAAGGGCCAGGCCGGTTGGCGCCCGGTCGGAGCTCGTACGAGAGCACCATCTCGCGCGCGTTGGCTTCGGGGTTCCAGACAAAACCCGACACATGCGCCGCAGTCTCAAGCGCCTCGGCCTGCTGTGCGCATGCTCGGGCGAGATCGCGGACGCGCTCGCCAAACCCAGGAGCTGGAGGAGGGTTCGCGCTTGCGGACTGGGCCGCCTCCCACGCCATGTCCGCGTGCTGGAGACCTTCTGCCGCCGCGTGCAGCTCGTCGCGGCTTTCCGTTTGCCGGACGAAGAGGCTGCTGGTCGACCAGCCACCCCTCGCGGGAGGTGCGTCTGGTGGGGGCGGTGAGCGCCGGTGCGGATGGGAGCCGCCGACGGTGCTGTTCTCGGCCAGGAGGCGCAGGACGTCGGACCGCCGGACGAACAGCTTGCGCTGGCCGACTCTCGTGGCCGGCAGCATTCCCTTCGAGATCCAGAGCCTGATCGTCGCCGCGTTGACCCTGATCTCAGTAGCGATCTCGGCCGGGGTCAGCCAAGGATCGTCCGGCTCGGACCGCTCATCGTCAGGCACGAGCGTGACCGACCAACGCATGTAGTGCAAAGAGTATGATTGTATTATCCTACATCAGAGACCACTCGCCATGCTGCCCCACGAGACGAACACGATCGAGCAGATCCCGCAAACTGGGCAGCGGCGGGCCGGGCGCGATGGATAGGTTGCTGACCGCAGAGGAGATCGCCGAGCAGCTGGGCGTGACCCCGCAATGGGTCTGGGCGCAGGCGCGCGCCGGGCTCATTCCCCACGTTCGCCTCGGCCGTTACCGCCGCTTTCGTGAGAGCGCGGTTGAAGCCTGGCTTTGCGAGCTCGAGGCCGAGTGTTCGCCGCGGCGATCGAACCGACACGCACCGCTCAGGTCCGCCTGATCTTTCCCGCGGCTTCCCCTCGTCCCTCGAGCGACGCGGTTCGTGCGGTCGATCCGCGAGCCGCCGTATAAATCCTCGTATGCCTCGGCGCGTATGGGGAACCGGTCATCTGTACGAGAAGCACGGCTCCTACTACGCGCGCTGGCGCACGACTGACGGGCGGCTCCTGAACCGCAAGGTTGGTCCAGTCAGGGCGGCGGGCGCCCGCGACGGTCTCACACGCAGTGAGGCCGAGAAGGAGTTTCGGCACATGCAGGCTGCCGAGGAACAAGCGCCGCCGCGTAACCGATCGGCGCCCGCTCCGACCTTCGGCGAAGTCTCCGCGGCGCTGCGGCGCCAGCTGCAGCTCCGAGGCTCACGGCCGTCATATCTCGAAAATTGCGAATCGATGGACCGGATCCACATCTCCCCCGTGGTGGGGACGATGCCGGTCGCGGACATCGGGCCGGCGGACATCGAAGCCGTCGCCCAGCCGATGCTCAGTAACGGCCTGTCTCCGAAAACCGTCCGCAACGTCCTGACCTACGTCTACTCGGTGTTCGAGTATGCGATCGAGCGCGGACTCGTCAGCGCGAATCCCGTCCGCCACGTCACTCGCCCGGGGCGACGTCGTCAGGGCGACGTCAGTCCGGACCTCCGGTTCTTGACCGTCGAGGAGCTCGAAGCGGTGATTCGGGCCGATCCCCGACGAGGTCGTTGTCCGAGCACCGGCGCCGACCCGCAAGGGCCGCCCGGGCCCCGCCCCGCCGCCACCGCCCGACGTCTCGGGTCCGGTGCTCCGGGTTCTGGTCCTCACCGCTGCCATGACCGGGTTGCGGCAGTCCGAGCTGCTCGGACTGCGATGGCGCGACGTCGACTGGAACGTCGCAGCGCATTCGCGTTCGCAACGCCTTCGTCCGCGGCCAGCACTCGACCGACGGCAAGTCCGATCTCTCGACGAGACGATCGGTGCCGATGGCTGATCGGATCGCCGGCGAGCTCGACCGGTGGTCACGTCGCAGCAACTACTCGGCGGACGAGGACCTCGTGTTCGCCCATCCGGAGACCGGCAACCCGCTCGACCGCTCGAAGGTGACCAAGCGATTCAAGGCAGCATGTCGGGCTGCCGGAGTCCCCCCGATCCGATTCCACGATCTCCGGCACACATTTGGTACGCGCATGGCCGCCAGCGGGCAGCCGATCCGCTCGATCCAGGAGTTCCTCGGCCACGCCGACGTCAAGACCACCCAGATCTACATGCATTACGCCCCGTCAGAGCGCGAGGTCGCGATGGTCAACGAAGCGTTCGCGCCGACGGGGAACAAGGCGGGGAACAAACTGAGCGAAACTGACAGCAACCCAGCGGCCGAAATCCCAGCGGATATGGGCGCATCTGACTGAGGCGCACCCGATCCCTCAGGCTGGGGGCCGGGCGGTCGCAGGTTCAAATCCTGTCTCCCCGATTTCGTGGAAAGCCCCGCTCAGGCGGGGTTTTTGTTTGGCCCGACAGCTTGCCCATCGAGTGGACCTTGTACCGTCTGTGTACCGTTTCCACGCTGACTCCGGCAGGTAGGTTGCCGCTGACGAGGTGGTCACTGGAAGTCGGTTCCAGGCCGAGCCAGCCAGCAACCTGCGGCGCTCGTGCCGGGAGCTGCTGTCGCAGCTGGAGCGGCTGCGTGATCGACGGCGAGCGTGTGCTCCCAAGCGTGGCGAAGCGCTCGCCCGACGCCGGCGATTGGCACGATCGAGGCGTCGCCCCTGCAATCGTCCGCTGCCGCGCCGGCGCGCGATCCAAAGCAGTCGTGCGCAGCGGCGCACCGGCGCTCGCTACTGGGCGATAGGCCAAGCGGGTCGGCTGCCCGGCACGGACGCCAGTGCCGCTACGAGGAGGGCTCCGGAGTCCGCGGACAGGTCGTGAGAGGGGTCGTCCGCGGTGGGTCGCGGGCCGTGCTTCTCGCCGTAAGCAGGGCCAGCGAGGCGAGGTGCAGAATCGCGCGAATGCCTACCTACGCAAAGCCTGTGGGGCCGTCACGCCGGGCCCCCCACGAGCAGACGCCGGTCGTGGGCGGATGCGATCGTCAGCCGGAACGCCAGCCGGCCGGCAGCTGGACCTGTGGATCGTCGCCTTTGCGATCGCGTCCACCGGGGTCGACTGAGGGAGAGAAGCGATCGTCGCGGCGCCGGACGCCGCGCGATTGCTTCCCGCGCAAAGCGCTCGCGCCGTCGACGCTAGCCGGCGCGATCACGACGTCGCCAATCCGATCACGCGATCTGAGCAGCCATTAAGGTGGAAGCGATCGCCCGCGAGAGTTGTGCGTTCCGGGCAGCGCGAGCGGATGGCCGCCGGTCACGAGGTGGCTCCGGTCGACGGTGAGGAGGCGGAATCTGGAGCCACCTCGATCAGCTAGGGAGGCCGTCGAGCAAGCTGAAGCGGGCATCCATCGCGGCACTTCGGACATCGATCAGCTGCTGATATTCAGGCGACTTGTACCACTTGATGACCGTCTCATGGTCGGGAAACCGCATGAGTGCCCCTGAAGTGAGCGACCCATCGCCGTGCAGGATCTCCCAGTTACTGTTGGCGAGAGCCTCGCCTCCGTACTCTTTGGCCGTCCGCCTAGCGTTGGGGGCGTATTTCTCACGATAAACATCCGGGTCCTTGACGGTGAATTCGACAACTACGTATGCGCTCATGTGGATACTCCTCATTAGTTGGTTTGCATCAACAATCTGGGTCTTCACACTTCGATGCCGCGACCGGTTTCAGGTCACGATGTTGCGAGAACGATGTTCGGATGCTCGTGTTCGTGCTCGTGCTCAGCGGGTGGAGGTGTGGGGACGCGTCCCGGCGGGATCGGTGTTGTCGTAGCCATAGCTCAGCCCTCCGGAATCAAGACGGCGCGGCCGCGAAGCTGGCCGCTTCGGGGCCGTCGTGGATCGCCGCGGTGTCGGTGAGAAGCCCGCGCTCGCTGGTGTCCCAGCGCAGTTCGCCGGCGTCAATCGGGGCTGGGATCTCCGCCACCGGCCGGCAACCCGGAGGCCTAGTCCGGGTTGGGGGCGGGCAGGATCGTGAGCCAGCAGCCGCGGGGCTTCGTGTCCGACGTTGCCGGGGGTGGTGACCGGGACCATTTCGTCTGCTCTCAGATCGCGGTGCGGCCGCCGTCGACGTGGATGATCGCGCCGTTGATGTAGCCGGCCGACGGGGTCGCGAGGAACGTGATGACGTCAGACAGCTCGTGCACGTCAGCGACCCGACCGAGTGGAATCGTCTTGGCGAACTCAGTGGCCAGCGCCATCATCGGCTCTATGGCCGGGGTCCGCGTCGGTCCGGGAGCGACCGCGTTGACGCGGACGTTCTGCGGCCCGTATTCGGCAGCCCACGCCTTGGTGAGCAGTTCGATCGCGGCGCGCGACGCGCCGTAGGCAACCAAGCCTGGCTGGCCGTAGCTCGCGACCATCGTGGAGACGTTGACGATCGATCCGCCGCCGCGGGCGGCGATCTTCGGGGCGAGCGCGGCGACTAGGAAGAACGGCGCCTTGACGTTGATCTGGAACGTACCGTCGAACCCCGGCTCGTCGGTGTCAGCCGTCGACGCCCGGACGGCAACGCCGGCACAGTTGACCAGAACATCGATCTCGCCTGCCGCGTCGGCGACGCGCCGCACCTCGGACATCTCCGAGAAATCAGCGGCGATGAACTCCGCATCGTGCCCACCCGCCCGGATCTTCTCCGCGGTGCTCGCGCCGCGGGTCTCATCGCGACCGGTGATGACCACTGCCGCGCCCTTCTCGGCCATCGAGAGTGCGACGGCGATACCCATCCCGGAGGTGCCACCGGTGATCAGCGCCTTCTTGTCTTGCAGATCCATAGTCGACATCCCTTTGATAGTTGGAACAAGCAATCCACTCTTGCTGACGCCGACTGTAACAGACTGGCTCGTAGAATCCAATACTGGGCGGTCTGTCAGTACGTGCTTCTTCCCAGAGGACAGCCTCGACGGTCTGATCGCCGACTCCGCGCTCGCCTTCGGGTACGGCCAGCGAGGTTGGCGGCCGGGCCAGGCTCGTGTTCTGAAGAGTTGGTGCGGGCTGCGTGCACCACGACCGTGGTCACCGGGACACAGGCCCACCCAGAACCTCGATCACCCGCCCGCGCGGCCGCCTTCGCTGATTTACCTCTAGGCCGTGCTGGTGCGCACCGCGCACCGCCTGACGTCGGTCCGTCGGCTCAGCGGTTGAGCGAAGTGCTCGTGGTGCTGCTGAGCGTGGCGATGTGCGCGACCATCGCGTCGAGCGCGGCCGCGAGCGGTTCGGGGTCGCGCCGGACCTGAGTGAGCAGGAGGCCGCCCTGAAGCGCGGCAAGCGTGGCCAGCGCGAGCTGGCGCGGATCGGCCTCCGGCCTGAGTCGGCCAAGCGCGTGCATCCGCAGAAAACCAGCCATGATGCTGGCCTCCCAACGTTTGAAGGACGCCGCCACCACTTCCCTGGCTTCGGGCTCCGTCTCGGCGAGCGCCGAACCGAGCGACCCGACCGGACAACCGCCGCGCCCGTCCGTGTCACGGGCGTGATCGACCACGAAATCGCGCCACTCCCGTAGGCCGTCGAGGGTGCTGAGGTCAAACTGCTCCTGCGTGCCGATGGCCCTGTCGGCCTGGCGCTCGATGACAGCGCGGACCAGCGCCGGCTTGTCCTCGAAGTAGTGGTAGAGCTGCGAGCTGCTCACGTGTGCACCGTCGCGCACTTCCTCGACCGTCGTGCCGGCAACGCCCTGCTGAAAGATCAGCGCCGCCGCAGCGTCGACGATCCGCGCGCGCGTCGCCTCACCCTTGCGCGTCAACCGCGGCCGATCAGAACTCTTTGAAGACATCGGCAGAAGTATAGCGATTAGAATGGCTTTGACATTCCAATTTGGGCCTGGCATAGTGGATCAACAAATCCAGTCAAGCAAAGAACCCCGGGGCTGCTAGCGCCGGGAAAGCAGCAAAGCCGCTGTTGCAGGGACAGGCCGAGCAGGGTGTAGCCGCCATATCTGCCCGGCGGCCTGAGCACACCATTCAGCGAACCCTGGCTGGACCTTCAAACGTGAGAGGAACTCGATGAGCACAACCCCGGAAAAGACCGTATTGATCACGGGCGCGAACGCCGGAATCGGCAAGGAGGTGGCCCGGCAACTGGCGTCTCGTCCGGAGATCGCCCGCATCTACCTGGCGTGCCGGAACCGAGACAAGGCGACAACGGCGAAGGCCGAGCTCGAAGCGGCGACCGGCCGGCGCATCTTCGACATCGTTGTCATGGACGTCGCCAATCTGGATTCGGTCCGCGCCGGCCTGGTCGGCATCAGCGGATCCGTCGACGCGCTGGTCATGAACGCCGGCGTCATTGGCCCGAAGACGATGGACTTGACCGTTGACGGGGTCACCACCGTGTTCGCGACGAACGTCCTTGGCCACGTCGTCCTCCTCGAAGGGCTCCTGGCCGAGGATCGACTTGGCGAGGTTGCGGTCCTCGCCGGAAGTGAAGCAGTCCGCGGAGTTCCGAAGTTGCGGATGAAAGGGCCATCCTTCGACTCAACCTCTGCCGATGAGCTCGCCACCGTCATCGACGGCAGCTACTTCGCCGGCAAAAAAGCTGACTTCAACCTAGCGTTCGCGCAGGCCAAGTACATCGGGGCCCTCTGGATGGCCTACCTGGCTCGCCAACACCCCGACCGCCGCTTCGTCACCGTGAGCCCCGGGAACACCACCGGCACCGGCGCCCCCAACGGCCTTCCCCTACCGATGCAGGTAGCCGCCAAGTACGTCATGCCCGCCCTAGGTCTCGCCCACAAACTCGACGTGGGAGCGAAGCGGCTCGTCGACGGCGTCACCGACCCGACCCTGTCCAGCGGCACGTTTTACGCCAGCGCGGCCAACACGCTGAAAGGTCCCTTGTTCAACCAAGCCGACTTCTTGCCCGATCTGGCCAACCCATCATTTCAGGACAACGCCAACGAAGCCATCCACCGCTTCATCACCCAAAGGACAGTCGCGAACACCTGACCGACTGGTTCCGCAGACACAGATGAAACTACTCACCGCTGAGGTCACCACGCCTCCCATACGGTTCGCGTGGTACCGCCTTCAGCGGTCAAGGGAGAACTGATATGGCGCCGTTCCCTGCCCCCGAAACGGGCATCCTGCTCACCCACTTCGTCGTGTCGGAGGACATCGCTCGCTCGCCGAGACTTCTACGCACATGTCCCCGGCGGTGAAGTCGTCTCCGAAAGCCCCGCGGTCGTCGCGCTCGCGAACAGCTGGATCATCATCAACTCGGGCGGTGGCCCGACCGACGACAAGCCAGCTGTGACGCTGACTGCACCCGATCCCGACACGACAAGCAGCTTCCTGAACATCCGAGTCGCCAACATCCAGGAGGTCTATGAGGACTGGAGCGCCAAGGGAGCCCAGTTCTTGACCCCGCCCGTCGACCACGGCGTCGAGCTGCGTTGCTACCTGCACGATCCCGATGGCCACCTGATCGAGGTCGGCCAGTCGAACCGTGACTTCCTGAAGGAGCGTGGCTTGCTCGAGTCAGCGCAAGCCCAGGTCGCAAATGGCTAGATGGCGTACCAGTGAGCGGCATATCCAACATCCAGCGGTTCCTCCACACCGACCCGGCCGACGTCGGCTGCCAGCACTCGCTCACGCTGCTGCATCTCTATGCCGAACGCGAGCTCGACGACCGCGATGCGGCTGACCACTACGCGGGCATCGCCGCCCACCTCGCCGCCTGCCGGGCCTGCGCCGAGGACCTCCGCGGTCTCCTCGCGCTGCTCACAACGCCTGAGACGTTCGACCCAGACCGCCCGCCGTACTTTCAACGCAGCCCGCCCCCGACGCGAAGGAGAGACGCATGTCCGTGACCGTGGGGTTCCTCGCCCTGCTCGAGGCAAAGCCGGATAAGGCAGACGAACTGGCGGCGTTCTTGGAGCAGGGACGTGAGCTGGCGCTCGCCGAGCCGCTGACCGTCGACTGGTACGCGTTCCGCGTCGATCAGGTCACCTATGGGATCTTCGACACGTTTGAGGCCGAAGCGGGCCGTGAGGCGCATCAGGCGGGCGAGATCTCCAAGGCGTTGATGGCGGCCGCGCCGGAACTGCTCGCGAAGGATCCAGACGTCCGACCGGTGGACGTGATCGCTGTCAAGTGACCCCTTAAGATACGGGCAATTAGTTGAGTGCTCAAGCTACACCGATGCCGTCAGCGTGTCCCAACAAGAACTCGGTAGCCGGTCAACGCACGGACGCCGCAGCCCCTGCGCGGCGGGCACGCAGACCCGTTTGTCCCGCGAGGCGCAGCGAGAGCCGCGCACCTCGTCGGGACGTTTCTGAGCCGCGTTCCTCGGGCGGCATCGCCCGGAGGATTGTGATTGCGTTCGTGCTCGCCACGGCTGTGGTCACGGTGGTTTTGGCGCTGCCGCCGTTACGTAGGGTCGGCGAGCAGATATCTCGTATGAGCCTCGCTTGGATCGGGGTTGCCGTGATGCTCGAGATCGCGTCCTGTGCCGCCTATGTGGTGATTTTCCGCCTGTTCTTCGCGGAGGTTCCCGCCGACCTCGCTCGTCGGGTCGCATTGACCGAAGAGGGCTCTGGCGCGTTGCTGCCGACCGGCGGTCTCGGCGCTCTGGCAATCGGAGGATGGCTGCTTCGCGAAGCCGGAATGTCGACCGAGAGGATTGTTGAGAGCTCGAGCGCGCTGTTCTTTCTGACCAGCGGAACGAACATCGTGGGCCTGATCTGGACCGCCGCTCAGCGCGACCGCTGTCGGACAAACCCGGCCACGCAGCCCCGTCCCACCGGCCAGCGGAATCGCGCCAGTCGCCGAAAGCAAGGCTGACGCGGTGGCGTGCAGAGCGTTCTTGTGAGCTGCGAGAACGAGGTGAGGAGCGTCAGTTGCGGTTCGCGTGTTGTGGTCAGGGGCAGGAAGCCGATCCCGATCTCCTCAACTATCCCGCCCCTGACCTGCCACCGGGTGGTGAGGGCCTGAGCTGAGGGCGTCCGCATCGCCGTAACCGGGTTGCTGCCTGCACCGCGGGCGGGACCAAGGTCATGCCCACGGCTGTCGTGACCGGCGGTGGGACCCACCGTCGAACTGGGTTCATGCGATCCTCGCTATCCGGCGAGTGGTTACCCGGTGAAGAACTTCCGCTGGCTCGCGCGTGAGCCGCTGGTGAGCGCCTTGTCGGCGATCCCGATCTCGTAGATCAGACCGTGGCGGACCTTGAGCACGCCGGTCGCGAGCTTGCCGGGCACGAAGTACCAGGTGTTCGCCCCGCCCTGGAACGGCTTCTCGAGATGCAGCTTGCGCGGCACCTTCGTGATCAGCTCGCCTGGCACGATCCCGTCGAGCGCGTAGAACTTGTTCGCGGTCAGCGCGATGATGATTCGACGGTTGACGCGGTTGCGCTGGACCGCGGGCAGCTCTGAGAGCAGCAGCGAGGACGGCAGCGCGACCCGGATCCCGAACCCAGCGTACAGGCAGAAGTTCGTGTAGCCGAACCCGATCTTGACAAACCGCGGCAGGATCCGCTCGGCCTGCTTGAGCGTCATCCCTAGCACCAGCGGCCCCAGCCGCGTGCCCGCGATCGCGCCGCTCGGGCGTGCGCAGCTGAGCTCGTGCGTGTTGGCGACCAACACCCCCTCGCTGACCGCGGGCTGGCTCTTGCCGGACGTGCTCGACGCGATCACCGTGCACGTCAGCGTGTGGGTCTCATCGGCGATCCGCACGATGTAGCTGCTGTTGGTCGCGCCAGCGATCGGCTCGCCGCCCGAGCTCCACTGATAGCTGAAGCCGGTCGGGCTGTTGGTCCAGCTCCCCTGAGAGCAGCTCAGCTTGTCGCCCGGAAGCGCGGTCCCAGAGATCTCCGGCAACACCCGGTTGACCGGCGGTCCGATCACCGCGTAGTGCACCGTGATGGTGGTCGTGAGCCCATCGCGGCTCGCGGCGGTGACCCTGAACGCGTGAGCGCCCGCCGTCCCCGTGTCGATCGAGGCGCCGTTGGCGACCGTGCCCTGGCAGCCGGCAGAGCCGGTCACCAGTTCTGGCCCGTTGTTGCCCTCCGCGCAGGAGTAGTCAGCCATAATCTTCGAACCCTGCCCGTAGCTGTCCCCGTCGCCCGGAGCGGTGATCCGCACCGAGGGAGCGACCGGCTGCGTCTCGTACGCGCCCGCGTCGCAATCCCGCACCCCGGCCTGGGGCCGCGCAACGCCGCGCTGATCGCTGCCCGGGCACAGCGCCACCTGGGATCCATTCAAAGTGACCATGGTCGGGTTCGGGATGATCTCCGCCGCCGGGCTGTCGCCACCCAGCGCGATCGTCTCCGTCGGCCCGCCATTGGCCGCCAGCGACCCAAGATTCAGCGCCGCCGCGGACCCGGCATTGACGTCCCCGGTACCGCTGTTGAAGCAGCTTGCGTCGGCGCCGGCGTTGTGACCCTCATCGTTCCAAGTACCGCCGTTCTGCTGGCAGCCGGCCGCAAACACGTCGCCGGCGACGTAGACGCTGCCCGAGCCGCTGTTGCGTCCCGCCGTGAGGTCCGGGCCACTGCCGGCCGAGAACGTCGACCCCGATACCACGAGCGTCCCGGTGCCGTTGTTGTCGCTCGTGTCGATCTCCCCGCCATCGGTGGCGCTGTCGCCGCTGAACGTCGAGGCGCTGATCGACACCGTGCCAGACCCGGCGTCCGCGTTGTCGATCGCGCCACCATCAGACTTGGGCCCAGACGCGCTGTTGTCGGTAAAGGTCGAGCCGGTGATCGTGGCTGTCCCTCCGTGGAGGTTCTGGATCGCACCACCCTGCCCGGAGGCCGTGTTGTCCCCATTCTGGATCGTGAGGTCCTTGATCACCAGGAACATGCTGTTTGCGACCGTCAACACCGGCCCATCGCACGCGGTCGTGGTGCACCCGGTCGCGCTGCCCATGTTGCCGTCCAAGGTCGCGTCGCTCACCCCGCTGCCGTCGATTGTCACCGGCGCTCCCGACGAGGTCCCGGTCGTGCCGATCGACCAGTTGCCGACATAGTTGCTGCCAGCTGAGCTCGCGGCCGGGGTCGCGAGCTCGACGGTGTCACCCGCAGCCGCCAGGCTCAGCGCGCGGCCAAGCGAGCACTGCTCACCCGCGGTCGATGTCTGCGGGCAGCCCGAGCTGGTCGACGCTCCTCCCGCATATGCGTACAGGGTCGGCAGCTGCGTCTCGAACGCGCCCGCATCACACGCCGCCTTCCCCGTCCCGGGCCGCGGATCACCACGCTGATCGCTCCCGGCACCGTTGCACAACTCCACTTGCTGGGAGTTCAACGTGACCTGCGTCGGGCTCGGGATGATCCCGAGTGCCTTGCTCCCGGACCCCAGCGCCAGCGTCTCCGTCAACCCGCCGTTGGCCGCCAGCGACCCAAGATTCAGCGCCGCCGCCGACCCCGCATTCACATCCCCCGGACCGCTCTTGAAGCAGCTTGTGTCGGCGCCGGCGTTATACCCCTCGTCGGTCCAGGTGCCGGCGGTTTGCTGGCAGCCGGACGCGAACACGTCCCCGGCCACGTACACGCTCCCCGAACCGCTGTTGCTGCCCCCGGTGACATCCGGACTGGCGGCCTTGGCCGCCAGCGTCGACCCAGCAAGCACCAGCGTCGCGTCACCGAAGCCGTCGCTCGTATCGATCTCCCCACCATCTGTTGCGCTGCCACCGCTAAACGTCGAATCGGTGATCGTGGCCGTGCCCGACCCCTGTTCGTCGCCGTTGTCGACCGCCCCACCATCGTTGGTCGCGGTGTTGCCGGTGAACGTCGAGCCGGTGATCGTGGCCGTGCCCGACCCGCTGTTGTCGCCGCTGTCGACCGCCCCCCCGTTGGCGGCGGTGTTGCCGGTGAACGTCGAGCCGGTGATCGTGGCCGTCCCCGACCCAGGCCGCCCGTCGCCGTTGTCGACCGCCCCGCCAAAGTCGGCGGTGTTGCCGGTGAACGTCGAGCCGGTGATCGTGGCCGTGCCCGACCCCCCGTCGTCGCCGTTGTCGACCGCCCCCCCGTCGGAGCCGGCGGTGTTGCCGGTGAACGTCGAGCCGGTGATCTTGACCGTGCCCAACCCCCCATCGTCGCCGCTGTCGACCGCCCCCCCGTTGGCGGCGGTGTTGCCGCTGAACGTCGAGCCGGTGATCGTGACCGTCCCGCCGTTGTCGTTCTGGATCCCGCCACCCCCGACGCCGACGCTAATCGAAATGTTATCCCCGTTCTGGATCGTCAGATCCTTGATCACCAGGAACATGCTGTTGGTGACGGTCAGCACCGGGCCGTTGCACGCGGTCGTGGTGCACCCGGTCGCGCTGCCAAGGTTGCCGTCCAAGGTCGCGTCGCTGACCCCACTGCCGTCGATCGTGACGGGGGCTCCCGACGAAGTCCCAGTCGTGCCGATCGACCAGTTGCCCACGTAATTGCTGCCGCCCGCGCTCGCGCCCGGGGTCGCGAGCATCACGGTGTCGCCGGCGGCCGCATCCGAAAGCGCGGTCGCCAGCGAGCACCCACTCGAGCTCATGCTTTCCGTACCGCAACCGGCCGGGGTTCCGGTCCCGTTCGCGTAGGCATACAGGGTCGCGGCCTGGGCATTCGCGACCCCGCAGAACAGGCCCAGCACACACACCGACGGCACAAGCCGCCTAATCATCGCTCGCCACTAGTCCGCAACCGGCCGCGCCCCGGCGACAGCTGGGTCATCGTCCATCTCAGAGACGAGCATACGATCGGGACAGCGTAAAAGCAAGGAGTAGACCCGGTCCGCCAGCTCGCGTCGCTCTAACGCCCGACAAGGCTATTCATCCGGGCCTCTGACGAAGCTCGGAATGGCACGCGCCAAGCCCCGAACCCGTGCGCTCAGTCACGGCCGGCCCCGTTCCGGCCGACTCCACAGGACCTCAGCGCCCGATCCAGTCACGTCACCTTACGCACGTGTCGCCGATCGGCAGCCCCCAGCGAGCCCGCCGCGACGATCGCGTTCATCTCCGACCCGCCGGACGGCCTACGACT
>CAVYMX010000010.1:0-92340 GCA_963769695.1 uncultured Solirubrobacterales bacterium
CGAGCGCCGACGTCCACGACCCGCAACGTTTTCGGCGATGAGCGATCTAGAACGGGTGCTGGAGGACAGCCGCCCTGCACTTGAGGCAGGACTCTACGACGCTGAACGCGAGCTCGAGGAACTCGACAAGAGGCGGCTCGAGCTGCGCGCGCTGATCGTCCGCGCCAAGGCGGCGCTCGGGGAGCTCGACGTGCCGGCCCCCGACGACGAACCACCCCCTCTGAAACTGCACGAGGCGATGGAGCAAGTGCTCGAGGAGGTCGGCGGCGAGATGCGGATACAGGACCTCGCCAGGGAGATCAACGACCGCGGCCTATACACCAAAGCCGACCACAGCCCAGTCGACGCGAACCAGATCCACGCACGAGCCGCTGCGAAGACCTACCGGGATCGCTTCGAACGACATGCGGGCATCATCCGACTTCGAACCAGCGGGCCGCGAAAACCAGAAACGGGACCGGAGGCGAGCCGGGCCGCCCGCGGCTCTCGATGATCCAAGGTTGACTGCGACGCGGGCGATCGGATTCGTCGCGAAGGAGTCGTCGGACCTCGACGATCCGCACGATCACTCGGTCGCCCTTGCAATCGTGAGGGTTACGACGACCGTGCGAGGAAAGCGATCGCGCCGTCGAGCTGGCGTTGGCTGCTCCCGGCGAGCACCAGCCATCTCGCCGCCGAGCACCAGGTGACCGAAACAGCGGCGAAGCAGCGGACCGTCTCGCCGTCGGCAACGTGGCTGCTTTCCAGACCGTCGTGCGTGAACGGCCCCTGGGCTGGGGCTAACCCCCAAACGCGCTATCCGCGCGCAGCGGGGAAGTCGGCGTCGCGACCGAGATACTCCTGACGAAGGCAGAGCAGGTGTCGGACGACTGGGCGCGCGCCGCCGGATTACGCGTATATGGTCACGGCGACGTCACTGCTGCTGGTCGAGCAGACCGGCGGTCCGGGGCCACGCGACCTTGACCGTGTGCCGGCGCCCTTCCTCGTATAGAGGCTGCGGTGCCATGTCGATGGACTCCTTGCCCTTGCTGGCTGGCTGCCGATCGCGGCTCATGCTGAGACACGGCGTGATCATCGTGCCGTGACCGTTCAAGTGCCAGCCGTCACCGGGAAGGCGAGCACCGACGCGTCTCGGCTCTTGCGTCGGGCGGCTCTCAAGCCGTCGATCGCGAACCCATCTACCTGGAAGGACACGGTCTACAGTGCCCCGGCCGTGGCGCGGGCAAAGCCGGCCCTCCACCACCGTATCCGCCTCGGAGCATTCGCCCTGCTCTAACGTGCGATGTGGCTGCGACCTCACCAGCCAAGCGCTGCCCCCGGCCAATTGCCGACCAACGCGCACGTACTCGGGATTCTTTCGCTCCGATCGGCCTGAGCGCGATCGTGTCATCGCCGCCTCGGTAAAGGCCGTTCCTTCAGGCCGGTGCCGGTCCCGAGTCGGCGGTGAGGACTCAGCGTCGACTCGGGGACCGGCAGGGACCGTCTTTTCACGCGGTCAGCGTGTATGCCTCCTCGACTCGCGGAACAGGGTCGGCGCAAACGCAGCGAGGTCTTTACGCCACGTGTCCCAGACGTGGCCGTAGATCGCTCCGATGCTGGCGCCGGGCACGTAGGTGTACGTGATCCCGTTCTGGTCGAAGAACGTCAGCGTGGGTTGCAGCGCGTTCGCAAAGAACGGGAGCGCCTGTGGCTCCTCGTCGCCCTGACTGATCCAGATCTCCTTGATCACGCCCTTTCTCTCTGCGCGGGCCACGCCGCTGATCAGGTCGGGATGGTTCTGTGTGAGGTCGGTGATCTGGGCGGGGAACAGGGCTCCGTTGCTGAACAGGCCGTAGTAGCTGAAGTCGGTCGGGTTCGTGAACAGGCCGTCCCGCGTATGGAGGCTGCCCAGAGACAGCCCGGCGAGAGCCCGGTTGCGCGCTCCTGGGAGGGTCTGGTAGTTCTGCTCGATGTACGGGACGATGGTGCCGAGCAGCTCCTGCTGGATGAACTGATCCTGGGTGACCGACCCGCCTAGCCCGTTGCCGGTCCCGACGTTCGTATCGGGCATGACGACGATCATCGGCTTAACCTTGTGCTGCGCGATCAGGTTGTCGAGGATGAAGTTGGTGCGCATGTTCACGACCCAGTCGGTGTCGTTCCCTCCGGCACCGTGCATGAGGTACAGAACGGGATAGCCGCGGTGGCTGTTGTAGTTCGGCGGCGTGTAGACCGTCATCCGTCGCTCGGTCTGGCCGAGCGTCGAGTAGTAATTGACCGTCGCGACGGCGCCGTGCGGAACATTCGTGTTCGCCATGTACTGCGATGCGTCTCCGGGCACCATCACCATGCTCCAGGCTCCGATGGAGCTGAAGGAGCCGGGCGTACCGGTCCAGATGTCGCGGTTGTTTGGATCGGCGACGTGCGCGCCGTCGACGGTGAAGTTGTACCCGTACCAGTTCGCGCCGGCGGGCGGCTCAACCGTGATGTACCAGAGTCCGCCCGATCCTTCGGTCATCGGGAACGCGTCGGCCGCGGGCGAGAGCCCAAACATGTTCTGGAAGTTCAACTGCACGCTGGTGGCCTGCGGCGCGGTCAGGCAGAAGGTGATGGTCCCGTCGGAGTTGACCGTCGGCCCAGCGCACGTGGTCGGAACCGGCCCAGTTGTCGGCGTTGCCGAATTGACCACCGTCTGAGAGGTGGCCGCGGATGTGACTCGAGCTGTCGCCTTGCTTGGTGACGCGGATGCCTGCGTACCGAGAGTGACGACTAGGGCGCCCGCGGCGCCCAAGGATAAAACGACGGCATAGACCAGCCGTCGCAGTGAACGTACCATAGACACTCTTCTACCTCCTTCGGTGGCCACTCTCACGGCGGAGCGGCCGAATCGTTTGTAGGTTACTACCGCGGTCTGGCTAGTCTCCTTGCAGCCGCGCGACCCGGCAAATTCCCGCCGACCCCGCCGCCCGTCAGGGTCCTTAACCTCGGACCGGCGGCTGCCCCGCGCACGTGCGATTCCGATGTTGCCTGTCGGGCCACTGGCAAAGGAGATCGCAGGCGTCAGCTGACGAACGGCACCACGCAGTCCGTGCAGGGCACGGGCGGTCTCGGTCGGGCAGGCGTCAAGCCCTTCGCGCTCAGCCAGCCAACGACGTAGTTGACCCACAGCGGCAGCGACTGATGCACCATGAACAGGTGGGCCGTGTTAGGCAGCAACAACTTCGTCACATCGCAGCCGCAATGCTGCTGGTAGTACGCGTAGTCGGCCTGCGCGTCGACCGGCGGATCGACCCCGTCGTGATCACCGGAGGTCAAGAGCACCGGGATCGACGGGCCGATCGTGCTTATCGCCGCGTCGTTCTGCGCGAACTTGACCCCGAAGTCCAGGAACTCGCCGAACGGAGAATCGAGAAACGGTGGAGCACACGCGATCTGAACGACGTACGCGACCTCCCCTGGCGGATACACGTTGAAGTTCTCGCAATCCTGGCGGGTCTGGAAGAACTCGAAGTAGTCGGGATGGTTGGGATCCGGGATGATCGAGACTGTCGGACCCGGTGGAACCGGCGTTCCCGGTGGCGGCTGCGCGTTCGAACCGTCGATGTCGGCCTGGATCATCGCCGCGACGTCGTGGTAGGTCCCGGGATAGCCGGAGACGATCCAACCACCCGCGCTGTGACCGATGATGACCACCCTGGGGCTCGCGAGCCTGCCGGGCCGCTGGGGAGCCGAGCAATCGCTGCCGTGGGTCGTCGTGTAACTGCCCGACTCGACCTCGTCGACGACCTGGTGCAGCTCCGCACGATGGGCCGCGGTAGTCAGCGTGTTCCCGCCGGTGGGCTGGGCACTGTTGGGCTGGTTGAAGTAACTGCTCGCGGCGTAGCCGAGACGGTCGTAGGAATACACCACATAGCCCGCCGCGGCTAAGGCCCTCGCCACCGACCAGGTCGGCGAGAAATCCCAGTTCTCGGTCGACGACGCGATCCCGTGTACCAGCACGATCGCCGGCGTCCGCGGATCGACCCGGGCGCCCCGGTCGATGTAGCGCAACCCGTACAGCGTGCTCTGACCGCCAGCCGGGTTGGTCACGCTAAAACAGACGGTGGTCAGCTTCACCCGGTCGCCGAAGTGCATCCTCGGCGCCTGCTGATCGTGTCTGCCGTCTGCCGCCGCGCTCGTGGCAAAGGCCGCCATGCCCGCAAGGGCCAGGAGCGCGACCATCGCCGATCGGTGCCGTCCACGCAAGGGAAGCCTGCGCATGCCCCGCCGCCGACTTCGCAGATCGGCGTTTCCGGACGTAAACCTGACCGTGCTTGCAGTCACCAGCCACCTCCCCTCAAGGTGCACTCAGACGCTACATAAGCCGTCGGTCATTGTCGCACGAAGTTCGACAATGTCAACGGCCCCGATGTACTGACTCCGCCGAATGGATACGACGTCGCCGTCGACGGCAGCGGGCCGTGACGCTCGGCACCAACGCCCCCGCCACAGCGGCCCGCTACAAGCACGCGATCGCGCCAAACACAACCAGGACAGTCTTCGACGTGGTCCAGACACGCGCCTTATCTCCTACGGCGAAGCCCCCTGCCGGGGGTAATGGCCCTCGTATACATCGAACTGACCTCGACGCCAACCGCTGCGGGAGGCATCTGGCACGGGCAGAAAACGGGTCGGCACGGAGCGAAAAGAGTTCGCCTACCTGCGCGCGCAGCGTCCTGCGGCAGAAGGATGGGCTTCGGACAGTGCCGGCAGGGTTGCGCCGCCTACGACGACGGGCCAACTCAGCGCGCTTAGCTCTTCCCGGGCCCGGCGTGTGTTCGGCGCTGATCCTCGCCTCAGGTCGCGCCGGCGTCGCCTTGCATGCGGTCAGGGTCGGGGCTAACGTTATCCGGGGGAAGGCGGAGTGGATGGCCATGCAGCCGGCTTTAGGCGACGTGTCGTGCGACCTGCGCGACGTCGAGACATCGAACCTCACAGAGGGTTGGCGCGAGGTGCTTGCGCGGACCTACACCTTCGGGTTCTCGGTCGAGGCCGTCCCGGCGTCCGGCGAGGCGTTCTCCGCCAGCACGTCGCGGTGGCAGCTCGGCAGCCTTGCGCTGGTCCAGACCGTGCACGACCGCGGCGACGGCCGCAGAGGCCGAGCCGAGATCGCCGCCAACGACCCTGACCTCCTCGGCTTGCTGTACATGCGCCGCGGCACGATCGGCCTGGACTTCGAGGGCAAGCCGGTCATGCTTCGCGCAGGCGAGCTCGTGATGTGGGACACCGCGCGCCGCGGAAGCTTTACGACGTTCGGCAGGGTCGATAACCAAACCCTCGTCGTCCCGCGGGAGCGTATGGCGATGGAGGCCCCAGGCTACGAGGCGATGTTCGGCCAGCCGTTCCGCTCCGACCATCCCGCCGCCAGGCTGATGGGAAGCTTCTTGGGCTCCCTCATGCCGGTCGTCAGCAACCTCGACGTCGCGGCGCGCGACGCGGTGGCCGATGCCGCGTTGGATATCGCGCGAGCCGTCGTCGCGACGCGCGACGACCCTCAACCGCGATACCAGACTCCGGCGCAGCTCATGGCCGTGCGGCTATACATCGATGCGAACCTCCGCGACCCAAGCCTCTCCCCGGCGACGATCGCCAAGGCGAACGCCATCTCGCTCCGCACCCTGCACCGATTGTTCGAGGCCACAGACGACAGCGTCAGCGCGCTCATTCGCGAGCGCAGGCTCAGCCGCTGCCACACCGAACTGCTATGCGGCACGGACGAGTCGGTCACCGCGATCAGCTACCGATGGGGCTTCCGCAACATATCGTTCTTCAGTCGCCTGTTCCGTGAGCGGTACGGCGTGTCTGCGCGCCAGCTACAGATGGCCGCCCGCGCGGCCGCGCGCCCGCACACGTGATCGGTCGTCGCTCGTGTGGCTCGCGCTAACAGCTATATGTTGAGCGACAGCCGGATGTCACTGGTTGCGACACCGGGGGCCAGTCATGCGTCACCGTCGTCGGCGGGGCGTTGAGGCGTGGCCACTCCCAGCGGTGGCCCCAGTTGAAGGTCCCGTAGCGCGGCGCGCCGTCGCCCCGTTCAACCTCAGGACAACACGCGGATGGTCCGCGAGTCCTGCCACCGACGACGGTACGATGGCTGGCGCGGCGATCGCCGCAGGAGTTCGATGCGATCTGCACCTTCGCGTCGCTGCTCAGCGCCGAGAACTGCACGCTGACGTGGTAGCCGACAGCCCGGCGCCGGCCGGCCGCGGCGGATCTCGAGTACGAGCCTCGCGATTCCACTCGCCACGCGACTCTCTGCGCGTCGATCGCTAACCCTGGAATCCCGCGCGACGAGGGGTCGAATCCATCGCCCGCTCGCGTCGCTCCCGCTGTATACACGACGGACGCAACTGGCGGTCGGGCATCATCACCAGCGTGTCGCTCTACCACGACTGCGGCAGTAATCCGACGCGCCAGTCGCAGCCTAGGCGCCGACCAGCCAACGCCGTCGGCCGTCGCTGGTTCGCGCCTCGTGCTCGCAGAGCGACCTGATCCGTGCGGCGATCCCGCAAACGCCGGCTCGGGATACGAGTCGCGGACCGCGGGCGCTTCCGGAAGCCAATCTGCGAGCAGCACTGGCACCGATCCTGAGGCTCGTTGTCGCACGGGACGACCAGGAGCAGCGAACCGCAGACGGCAGCGGGCTCCTGCTCGGCCAGCGTAAGCAGCCGTTGGCGCGCCGGACGGCAGGCGACTCCTCCCGCCGGAGAGTTCGCCTGCAGCGGGGGCAGGCGACACTGCTGACTACAGAAGCATGGGCAGTCTGGAGACCGGTGCGGCGGCGCTCGAGACTGCCGCGCTCGGACACAACCCGCCACGGCACCACGCTCGTGATACCCGTGCGGAAATGAAAGCGAGTCTCGGCCCGCGCGTCGCCGCGCACCTCCCATTCGCCAGAAGCGCGCATCACGTGCTCGCTGTCAATCAGCAAGCGATCGGGTGCGGCGAGCAGCCGGCTCCGAGCTCGACCTGGCTGTTGTTCGCCGGAAGCGGCTATGCGGGGCCATCCGCCTCGGGTGCCTGCATCGCCGCTCGGCCAGGCACGTGGCGTGGTGCCTGCTTCCGTTACGAAAGCGGCGACATCTGACCGCGTCAGGGGTCCAGCGTCCCCGGCCTGGTTGGTCAGGAAGCGAGTTGTTGGCCGGATGGTTGGTGGGTCGCGAGCGCGTCGTGCGGTAGGGAGACGAAGTCGAGTCCGTGGCCGCGGTCGTCGCTGATCTCAACGAGCGCGTTGACGGCGTCGGTTTCGACCACGGTTCCGATCGTTCCGGCAGGCCATCGGCCTGAGTCGACCTTGAGCTCGACGACTTCCAGCATCTGGTGTGGGACGGTCGCCATGTTGGGATTGTCGCAGTCGGTCATGGGATGTCTACCCAGGTGGAGGTTAGGCGCGGCGCGGCGGTGGACGCGACGATCCAGGTCGTGACGACCGGCACGGTTCTGCCGTTGAGCCCGTCGATCATCACGATCACCTCGTAGGCGATGCCGAACGGGGTGACGTGCGTGGAGCGCACTTCGCCGTCGGGGAGCGCGGCCAAGATCTGATCGTGGAGGTATCGCCAATCGCTGGCGGTGATCCTCAGCGCTGAGGCGAACACCCGCGCTTTGTGCCGGCCGCGCTCATGCGTGGTGCTCAGTGCGTAGCTGACGAGCTTTGCCGTCGGGATCGTGGCATCTCGGGCGCGTGGAAGCCGAACGGGGTCGGTCATGGTCCGTTGACCGTAGCGGCAGGAGGCGACGGAGCTGGACCCAGCGGGTCGACTGGATCGTCGGCGAGAGGGACGATCCGCGCAACGAGTCCGGGACGTCCGCACCGAGGATCGCTCCTGAGAGGAGGAGGTCATGCCAGACACAGTCATGATCGACGCGATCGGCCGGCGACGGTCGAAGGTCACGCTGCCCGGCTATCTGGCCGGGCGCGCCCCGCACAACAAAGGGATGCGCTACCCCGCTGACCCTCCACGGGTCGAGGAGATCATCGCGATCATGCGCCAGGCCGGCGAGGACCGCCACGGTCTGCGCGCCCGGGCGGTGATCGCGGTGCTCTGGCGCGGCGGCCTGCGGATCTCCGAAGCGTTGGCGCTCGGCGAGACCGACGTCGACCCGGCCCGAGGTTCGGTGTTGATCCGGCACGGCAAAGGCGATCGGCGTCGCGAGGTGGGGATGGACGACTGGGGGTTTGAGCACCTGAACCGCTGGCTCGAGCACCGCGTCGAGCTACCGGTCGGGCCGCTGTTCTGCATCATCGACGGCCGGACCCGCGGTCGCGCCTGGCCGTCGACCGCCGTCGGCGGAGAGCTCCGAAAGCTCGCCGCCCAGGCCGGTGTTCGTCGTCGGTTCGCGCCGCACCAACTCAGGCACGCACACGCCGTCGAGCTTGCCCGTGAGGGGGTGCCGATCAACATTATCCAGCGCCAGCTCGGGCATACCGACCTGGGCACCACCAGCACCTACTTGCAGGGGATCGATCCGAGCGAGATCGTAAACGCGGTCCACTCGCGGCGGCCGCCGATGATGCCCGCCAGCGCAGCCCTCGTCCAGTGAGCAACCGGGCGCCGTGCTCAACCGCACGGCGCTCAAGGCTCATGGCCGCATCCGCTACCCGACCGATCGAAGCAGGCACGTACCCACACGACTCGTCAGCGGCAAAGGAGCGACGCGTCATCGGCGCGTTCGACCGCTGCTTATGCCTCTCCTATGTCAAGTGCGGGTCGCTATTTGCGGGTTTCAGCGGGTGCACGGCATGAGAACGGGGGCGGCGCCAACGATTGAGCTGATGGGTCTTCTGCGTGGCGGCGGCAGTTGTGGCGGTTGGGGTGTCGGGGTCTGCGCGGTGTAGAGCAGTCGCCAGATCCGGCGAGCGAGGTGGCGTTTGAGACAGCGGATCGCTTCCTTCTTGGTTTTGCCTTCTGCGTGTCGGCGGTCGAGGTAGACGCGGGTGGCTGGGTCGGTGCGCGCGCGGGACAGCGCGATGATGTGGAGCGCGCGGTTGAGCTGGCGGTCGCCGCCGCGGTGCAGTCGGTGGCGTTTGGTGTTGCCGGAGCTGGCCGGGATCGGGGCGGTGCCGGCGTGCCTGGCGAAGCACGCGTCGGTCGGGAACCTTTTGGCGCCGGCTGTGTGACCGATGATGATCGCGGCGGTCACTGTCCCGCAGCCGCGTTCGGCGAGCAGCTGCGGGCTGTGGGCTTCGATCAGCGTCTTGATCTCGGCGAGCAGCGCAATGTCCTCGCGGTAGATGTCGCAGATCCGCTTGAGCATCGCCTTTGCGACCCGGAGCTGCGGGCTGTGGGGCAGTCGCCCGAGCTGGCGGGTGAGTCTCGCCCGGATTCGTGGGCCTTCCAGGCCGGCGGGCCGGATCTGCGCCTCGAGCTCGGGGGCGATCTGCACCAGATGCCACCGCAGCCGGCAGACGAGACGGACCCGCTCGTTGATCAGCTGGTCGCGGTAGTCGGTCAGGACCCTGATCTCGTGCGCCTGCTCGTCGAGGAACACGACCGGAAGCGTGTCGATCCCTTCTCTGAGCGCGGCACGTGCGATCGCGATCGCGTCGATCGGGTCGGACTTCCCCGGCTCGCGCACCGACCGGCGCGAGGTCTCCGTCAGCCCCGGCGCGACCCGCACGACCCGGTCGCCGCTGGCGACCAGGCCGCGTTCGAGGCGGCCGGAAACATGCCGGCAGTCCTCCAGTGCCCACACGCGCTCGTCGTCGAGCTCGCCCGCGAACCGCAACGCATCGAGCGTGCCTTCGTCGCTGGCGGGGATCGTCAGCTGCCCGCGCGTTGCACCGGTTGCCGCATCGAGCGCCACCATCGTGTGCGACCGCTTGTGCGTGTCCACCCCGATCACAATCATGTACACCGTCCCTTCGTTGGTTGTGGCCGACGGAGCGGATCCCCGGCGGACACACCTCAGTTGGGGCGATGCCACGCTCCTATCAAGTCACGCCGGTGATCCTCGGCGGCGGCGGGCGACACGGCAAAAGCCGGTCAGACCACAAGGCCGACAGGCGAAAAGAGAGTCAGCCCGCCGCCGTCCGAGAGCCAAACCGACGAGCCGGACAACACCGACCGCCGGGCCGTCAGGTTCTCACTGAGGCGACAAGCGGGTGCATCGCGTCCCTCGCGAGGTCGAGACCTGCGTTCGTGCTTCCGCAGGTGCGTGTGGCGGGGGCGGCTCGCTGGCCCCACCTGTCCGCAAGCCGCAGCGTGTTCCGTCCGGCTGAGCCGGACATGACGCTCAGACTTGGCCCTGGCTGGCATTCGGGTAGCACGGCACGCCTCGACCCGGGGACCGCTTCGTCGCGGCGAGCTGCGAATAGATTGCGGGCGGTATGTGTGTGTGTGCTACACGCGCCTTGGAGAGAATGTTGCGAGCATCGATGTGCTTGCTTGCTGCACCACCGAACGAGGCTCCGGTCGGCGGATGGCCCGAGTCGGCCAGCTTCTGTGCATCGTCGACGGACTTCAGAAAGCAGAGACGCCCATCAGGATTAGGCGTCGTAGTTGACGGCAACGGTCGGGCTCGTGGGGTGTGTCTGGCAGGTGAGTATGTAGCCGGCGTCGAGGTCGGCTTGGCTGAGTGCGAAGTTGTGGTCCATCTCGACAGTGCCGTGGATCAGTCTCGCGCGGCAGGTGCCGCAGGCGCCGCCCATGCAGGCGTATGGTGCGTCCGGGCGGGCCTGGAGCGCGGCGTCAAGGATCGAGTCACCGGGGTGGAGGTCGACCGTTTCTTGGCGGCCGGAGAGCGTGATCGTGACGGTCGCGGCTGGGTAGTCGTCGGCTCGGGTGTGGCTGTCGGTGTCGTAGCCGAAGAACAGCTCGAGGTGGATATGATCTGTGCTGGCGCCATGCTCGATCAGTGTGTCGCGCGTCGTGGTGGTGAGCTCGGTCGGGCCGCACAGGAACCACTCGTCGACCATTTGGGGCGCGAGCGTCGTGGCCAGCCATCGCTCGAGCTTGTCGCGATCGATTCGCCCGGTCAGGTTCGGGGTGTGGTGTGGGTCCCGGGAGAGGACGTGCAGGATCTCGAGCCGGTCGCTGTAGCGGGACTCGAGCTCGTCGAGCTCACCGCGGAACATCGTCGACTCCTTGGTCCGGTTGCCGTAGATCAGGGTGAACCGGCTGTCGGATTCGAGTTCCAGCGTGGTCTGGAGCATCGACAGGATCGGGGTGATACCGCTGCCGACCGCGATCGCCGCGTAGTGCTTTTGGTTCAGTGGATCGAGCCGCGCGCCGAACCGGCCGGTGGGGGTCATCACCTCGAGCACGTCGCCGGCCTTCAGTTGCTCGGCGACGAACGTCGAAAACGCGCCGCCGGGGAGGTGCTTGACCGCGATCCGCAGCATCGCACGGGTCGCGGGCGCGCAGATCGAGTAGTTGCGCCTGACCCCCTCACCCCCGAGATCGGTCTTGACCGTCACGTGCTGCCCGGGCTCGAAGCGGAACTGTTCGCGCAGCGCCTCGGGGACCGCGAACGTAACCAGCGTGCTGTCGGGCGTGATCGGGTCGACAGCCGCCACCGGCATGCGATGAAAGACGGCGTGTGGAGCGCTCGAGCCGGTCGGCATCCTCATCGGTAGCACCTTCAGCAGCTTGCGGTTGAGCTGCTTCCACTCTCGGAACTCCTGGGGGTTGAGCGATCTGCCGAACGCGGTGGAGATCGCAGCGTCGCGCTCCAGATAGGCGTCCTCGTTGCGCCGCCAGGTGCGGAGGTAGCGGTAGAACGGGATCGACGGATGCAGGTGGTGCACTAAGTGGTAGTTCTGAGACAGCATCAGCGGGGTCAACAGCCATTCCAGCCCGACACGGTTGCGGGTCGCGCGATAACGGTTCTGGCTCTGGGTGTCCTCTAGTCCGTGGTGTGGCAGCCAGTCAAACCACCAGGCCAGCACGATGATCGCGATCCGCTCCGGGATCAGGTAGACGACCGCCAGCAGCCAGAAGCTGCCGGTGATCAGCGTCGTCGCGAGCACTGCGATCGCGAGCAGAATCAGCGCCCCGCTCTCGGCGACCTCCGCCCGGGGACGGCGCCTGCAGGTTGCGGAGATAGAACGCAAGGTACGGGCGCGTCCATCGCCGCGAAGCGGACCGGTAGCTGCCACCAAGGGCCATGACTGGCGAAATGATCGGGGTCGCGCTCATCGTCGTTGGTATGACGGTGGTGCTCGATGTGGATGAACCCCCACGCCGGGAACGCGATCAGCGGCGAGACGAACAGCATCGCTGCCCGGCCGAACGCGCCGTTCACCCACCGTTTGGAGCTGATCGAGTAGTGCGACGCATCGTGCAGCACCGTGAACATCACGAAGATCGCAACCGCGTTCAGAGCGAGCGTCACTACCCGCGGCGCGTCGTGGCCGACAGCCGCCACAGCTCGAGGCGACGAACAGCGACAGCGCGCCGGTGAAGATGCCAACGATCGGCCACGCCAGCCGCGGCGCCGCCTCGCCGGGATCTGGGAGCGGATGACGCGCGGCCGCGGCCGCGCCGGGCACGGACTGGACAGTTGTGGACATGAAGGGACTCCTCAGCGGACGATTACCCGCGCCATGCGCGGTCGTCTCGGTATCAACATGAGGTCGCTCGGGGTGCGTTGTGCAAGGATGGTTCGTGCGTGTGTGGAGCTTCGGCACCGCGCGAAAGCTGCTCGTCGCGTGGCGCTTGCGCGGTGTTGAGCATGGTGTTTGGCGGTTCGGGTGCCGTGAGCGCGTCCTTGAATCCGCGCATTCCGCTCCCGATCCCGCGTCCGATCTCAGGTAGGCGTTTGGCGCCGAACACGAGCAGGACGACGAGGAATACGAGTAGTAGGTGTGTTGGGTTCTCAAGTCCGCTGAACATGTGTGCCTTTCGTTGCGTGGGGTTTGCCGGGGATTGTGTTGCGGGTTGTGGTGCCGTCGTGGTCGGCGGGCGGCGGCCCGTTCGCCGTGGCTAGCTCTGCGCAGCGATCGAGATCAGTGCACGCCGGGCTTTCAGATCTCAAGCGGGGATCGAGGACGGGTTGCGGCCGAGGGCCGCGGCGACTTCGCGCGCCGCGCGTTCGCCTGCGCGCACCGCCCCGTCCATCGCGCCGACGTTGATCGGGGCCGTCTCGGTGCCCGCCCAATGGATCAGGCCAACGGGATCGGACAGCGCGGATGTGTACATCGTGAGCATCCCCGGGGGTACGGGGGCTCTTGCAGCCAGCGATCCAGGGTTCGCGCATCCAGTCTTTCTCGATGTACTCGATCGGGTGTAGTGCCTGCTCGCCGAAGATCGTCGCGAACGCGTCGAGCACCGCACTGCGTCTGGCCCCTGGATCGTTCAGTTGCCGTGGTGAGCCACCGAACTCGAACTTCTGATTGGCGGTTCCAAAGAACGACAGGAGCACTCCGAGGCTGCCGTCCGG
Organism: uncultured Solirubrobacterales bacterium; assembly: GCA_963769695.1. Taxonomy (GTDB): domain Bacteria; phylum Actinomycetota; class Thermoleophilia; order Solirubrobacterales; family Solirubrobacteraceae; genus Palsa-465. The sequence goes on from CAVYMX010000010.1 coordinate 13,402, forward strand.
CGGCGAGTTGTCGGAGGTGTACAACGCGGCCGGGAGATCGGTGATCGCCTCGCCCGTTGAGGCCCTGGGCGCGCCAGAACGGCTTCTTGTAGACCGCGAACGTCTTCCAGCCGCCGCCGATCGGCCACATCTTCTGCAACATGATGCGTTGGGTGGTCAGCGTCGGGGCGTAACGGACGCGGTTTGCGTCCTGCGGGGTCATCGCGACGATCACGCGTCGCGCGACGAACTCCTGGGTGCCGCTGCGCACCACCACGTGGTTGCTGCTGGTCTGGTCGATGTGATCGACCGGTGTCTGGAGCATCACGCGCGATCCGAGCCGGCGGGCCATTCGGAGCGAGATCTCCTGCGAGCCACCGACGAAGCGCGAGTTCTGCGCGCCGCCCGAGGTACCGATCAGACGGGCGATCCCGCCCCCTGAGTGGATCACGAACAGCGCGAACAACAACGAGGTGGCGTGCGGGTCCTGGCCATTGATGATCGAAAACACGAGCGTGTACAGCGATCTCGCCTCCGCCGTGGCCGACGTTCGCATCCAGCCACTGGCCAAACGTCATCGCGTCCCACTGCAATGCGTTCGGCGCCTGCCACGGCGCGTCGAGCGGAACGGTGCTGGCCATCTGATCGAGCCGCGTCAGGTTCTGGACGAGATCAGCCAGCGCGGCGGGACCCAGAGGCGGGAGCGTGCCGGTATGGGGTTGACGGTTACCCTCGGTAGACGTAGACCGACTCGCCGGTGACATAGGTGTCGAACATCCCGATCCCCAACTCGCGCGCGAGCGCCTGCACCCGATCCTGTCCGGGTCCGGTCCACTGGCCGCCGCCCTCGGTGATGTTCCTGCCAGGGAGCGGCAGGTTGACCGTGCGACCACCGACGCGGTCGTTCGCCTCGAGCACCCGCACCGACAGATTCGAATGCCGGAGCAGGCGATAAGCGGCCGTCAGACCAGAGATACCACCACCAACCACGAGCACGTCAACCGTCGCCCCAGACGGGCGCCGCCCCGTGCGCTGGCCCGGCGAAGCGGCCGCTGCGCGCGCGCCAACGGACCGAGGGCAACGCCGGCGGCCCCGGCGACCGCCGAGCCCAAGGCCTGACGACGGGAGATCCCTCCGTTCGACCGTTGCCCGCGGCGTGGTGCCCGGATCGGTCTGCTCCTCGTGTACGTCTGCGCTCATCACATCACTCTCCTTGTCGTTATCCGATCGCGAGATCGTCGGTCACACACAGAGCCCGGACTCAGGTCGCCGAGCGGCACGTCCGCCACCCACCTCACCGCACCGGGATTCCGAGTTGCTGCTGCCAGAAGCCGCAACGGTGGTCAGTGACGAACGATCCGGACGGCCTGACCGCTCCGGGCTTCAGCTCCTGGATGAGATTTGTCGCCGGATGCGCCGCCACTGGGGGTGGGCCCGCCGAAACGCGGCCAGGACGGCAGGCCGGGAGCGTTCGGGTTGCCTGAGGCGATGAAGTGCGACCAGTAGCCGACCATCACGCTCGAGAGCCGCTGCTGGCTTGTGGTCAGCGGCGCGAGATTCGTGGAACGGAAACAGGTAGGCGACCTCAGAGGCGTGGAATGCGCCCTGGGGAATGCTGTTGCGGAGCGTCGAAGAACGGTGGTGCGTGCTGGTCGTCGAACTCGTACGCATACACCGGGACGCGAGTCGAGTAGAGCAGGTCGTCGGCGTGGGCCGGGCAGGAGTAGAGCGAGTCGGTCTTCTCCGTGGCGTAGGCAAGGTCCGGCGAGGGGTAGGCGCTTGCCGGATAGTTGGCAAGGATCGCGCTCGCGCTGCCGGGATTCTCCTGCTGGACGCGCGTCACATAGGTGGCCGGAGTCAGCGGGCCGCCTCCGAGCAAGTCGACGTTGACGAAGGTGCGGAAGCGATACTCGTCATGGGTGGTGCCGACCAGCACGGGAACGCGATTGATCAGGCCCTTCGCCCACGCTGCCGCCGGCGAGATCGGGAGCACGGCAGGGCCGGTGTTCGCTCCCCACGTCGCCGCCAGTTCGCCCGAGATCAACTTCGAGGCGGGTAGCGCGCGTAGGCAGCTCAGCTGCGTTGCCGCATCGCTGCATCCGACCGAAGTGGCGAAGGTCTGGCCGGCGGCCTGGCCGCCCGCCAGCGTCGGAATCGGCGCCGTCGCGTTACTCCCCGAGCCGCCGGCTGCGCAGGTGCCGCTCTCGCAGGATCGCGCGCTCGAACAAGCCACGCGCAGCCGGGGACGCGATCAGGTCACAGGTCGCCCAGGCGCCGGCCGACTGGCCGCCGACCGTCACCTGACTCGGGGTCGCCTCCGAACGCCGCGATGTTCGCGCGGACCCACCGCAGCGCCGCCAGCTGATCCATCAACCCGTAGTCGCCCGAGGTGTGATCGGCGCTGTGGGCCGAAAGCGCCGGCAGCGCGAGGTAGCCGAGCGGGCCGAGACGATAGTTGACGGTCACGACCACCACCCCGCCCTTGACGGCGAGCTTTGAGCCGTCATAGTCGCTCCCGGCGCCGAAGATGTTGTTCCCGCCGTGGAACCAGACGAAGACCGGCCGCGGGTGAACAGGGCGAGCGGGCGTCCAGACGTTCAGGTAGAGGCAGTCCTCGGAAGTGCTGCCGGTGAGATTTGACGCGCCCGGCAGGATCGCCTTGCCGCCCGGAAGCACCGTCAGCGGCAGCTGCGCGCACGGACTGGCAGGCCGGGTGGCGTCACGCACGCCCTTCCAGGGCGCGCGCGGGCTCGGGTGCACGCCAACGCAGCGGCCCGACGGGCGGCGCCGCGTATGGGATGCCTTGAAACACGCGGTACGCGCCGCGCACGACCCCGCCCACAGCGCCCGAACGCGTGTTGACGACAGCGCCCGCCGTCCGCGCGAACGCAGATGCGGACACCGGGATCGCGACGATCGCCACGATCAGCACCATGCCGTGGCCGATCAGCCTGCTTCGAACTGCCTTCATACGCCCTCTCCTTCGATTTGCCTGGTCCATGTCGCTATCGCCAGCCGGCCTTCGTGCTGGCGAAGTCGTTCGTGGCTGTCAGGATCGCTCCCGTCCGGCCATCCGCAAATGACGGACAGCGGCATAACTGAGAGCCCACTTGCCGCAATCCGGCAAACCAGCGATCATATGCCGATGTGGAGAACGCGCTTGGCCGAATGTCTGCTCGCCGATGCCGACGACCTCGCCGCGAGCATGATCGCCACCGTCGCGCAGCGAGTGGACGCCCCGCAGATGTTCAACCGGCCCGAGCAGGTCAAGCAGATGATGCGGACGACGGCTGGGCTGATCCAGGCGCTCGCTGGGTGGATGGTCGACCCGCGGTCGGAGATGGCCGACGCCGAGATGGCGTGGAGCCAGGCGACCGGCGACCTCACCGGCCGCAACGGGGTGCCGCTCGCCGACCTGCTCGCCGGCCACCGGATCGCGCTCGCGCGCCTACAGCAAATGCTTGTCGCCCGCAGCGAGGACTGGGCCAACACCGCGGCGGAGACCGCCGAGGGGTTGGCCCTGATGTCCTCCTTCTCCGAGGCGCTGATTCCGCACGTGACCAACGCCCACGCCGCCGGAGCCCGCCGCCGGGCCGAGACGCTCGAGGCGACGCGCCTGACCGCCATCCGCAACGTCCTCGCCGGCGGGCCGTTCGACGAGGCGCGCCTCGGGATCCGCGCGGCACGGTCGCACGTCGCGGTGTCCGCAAACGGTCCCGGCACCGACCGGCTCGGGGCCATCCTGCGCGCGGCGAACGTCGGTGCCGTGCTCGCTCGCCGCCCCGATGCCGCACACAAGCTGGGCATGGTGTGACGGCAGAGCGCCTACGGCTCGAGGCCCTCAGCGGCCTCGGCGGATGGGTCGGCGTCGGCCAGCCGGCCGTCGGAATCCCCGGCTTCATCGCCAGCCACCAACAGGCGGTGCTGGCCCTCGAGGTCGCACTTCGCGGGCCCGTCGGGACAGTCCGCTACGAGGACGTGGCCGTGCAGGCCCTCGTCTGGGGCGGCCCGGCCGCCGCCGAACAGCTCGTCGCACACTCGCTCGGCAGCCTTGCCGGACCCGGCGGACGTGTCGGCAGAGTGCGTGAAACGCTCGGCGCCTGGCTGGACTGCGCCTGCAGCGCTGCGGAAACCGCGCGGCGCCTGCACCTGTCAGAGCGCACCGTGCGCTACCACCTCCAGCGCGCCGCGGATCTCCGCGGCCGACCGCTCGACGACGACCTCCCCGCGCTCGCCACGGCACTACGCCTCGCCGATCAGCTGCCCGGCAAGAGCTGACCTCGACGCCGAGTGACAAGTAGGCGAGCAGGCCAACCCACACGCCGAGCGGCGCGCGCGGCGACGCCCGGGACAGCGCCTCGGTGGGACGAGTTGCGCCCAGGTCCCGCTCAGATAGCGCAGCGGCCAGCAGCCGCCGGCTCGCTCGCTTCCGCTTCGTCCCAAGCGGCCAACGGGTTGAGGTGACCGGTATGACGATTGGGGGCACGCCTGGTGGCTGTTGTTAACAGGATTCCAGCAAGCGTTCCGGCCTGACTCGCGATCCGGCAACGAGCTCGAGATGGCTCCTGTTCCTCGGAAGCGGCTATCCGGGGCCAGATGCCTTCGGTGCCCGCTCCGCCGCTCGACCAGCGCTCTGCGCGGGTGGCTGCTTCCGCGGCTCGGGGGCTCAGGCGAGAAGCAGCTATCTCCAGCATTGCATCCACTCGACCGGCGGGTTGCTCGGCGGGACGATCTGAGAGGTGGTCCGGGTGGTCCGGGCCGTGGATTGCTCCTGAGAGGAGGAGGTCATGTCAGATGCGGTCTTGATCGACGCGATCGGTCGGCGGCGCTCGAAGGTCACGCTGCCCGGCTATCTGGCGGGGCGCGCCCCGCGCAACAAGGGGATGAGCTATCCGGCCGATCCGCCGCGGGTCGAGGAGATCATCGCGGTGATGCGCCACGCCGGCGAGGATCGCCATGGTCTCCGCGTCCGGGCGGTGATCGCGGTGCTCTGGCGCGGCGGGCTGCGGATCTCCGAGGCTTTGGCACTGGGCGAGACTGATGTCGAGCCGGGGCGCGGGTCGGTGCTGATCCGGCACGGCAAGGGCGATCGACGTCGCGAGGTGGGGATGGACGACTGGGGGTTCGAGCACCTTGAGCGCTGGCTCGAGCACCGCGGCGAACTTCCCGTCGGGCCGCTGTTCTGCATCATCGACGGCCCGACCCGCGGTCGCGCGTGGCCGTCGACCGCCGTCCGCGGTGAGCTCCGCACGCTCGCCGCTCAGGCCGGCGTCCGCCGTCGGTTCGCGCCCCATCAGTTGAGGCATGCGCACGCCGTCGAGCTTGCCCGTGAGGGGGTGCCGATCAAAATTATCCAGCGCCAGCTCGGGCATACGACCTCGGTACGACCTCGACTTATCTGCAGGGGATCGATCCGAGCGAGATCGTCAACGCGGTCCACTCGCGCAGGCCGCCGATGATGCCCGCCAGCGCAGCGCTCGGCCGGTAAGCCACCGCGCGCCGCGCCCAAGCGACGCGGTGCCCGAGGCTCATGGCCGCTTCCGGCTGCGCCGATCCGAGAACGGCGACCCCGCACGATCGCTGACCCGGCGGCGAACGAGCGAAGTGCCTGTCCCTGAGAGCGGATACCCGGCTCTTTGCGCGACCTGTAGCACTCTGTAGACACGCAATGCTACGCTTCGACAATGAGCCGCGAGATCTCAGTGAGGGACTTGCGCAACCACACCGCGGACGTGGTCGCGGCCGTCAAAGCCGGCGAGCGGTTGTCGCTGACCGTCAACAGGATGCCGGTGGCGGACATCGTCCCGCACGAACCTCAGCGCAGCCCGTGGATCCCATCGCAGCGACTCCGAGCGCTCGTCAACGAGGCCGGCGCCGACAAGGCGCTCCTGTCCGACCTCGCTGAGGTCCGCGGATCGCTCGTCGAGGAGTCGTGAGCCGCGCGGTCGCCGACACCTCCGTGTTCATCGCGCGCGAGACCGGACGGCCGCTCGGTGACCTGCCGGACGAGATCGCGGTCTCGGTCGTGACCGCGGCCGAGCTCGAGCTCGGCGTGCTACGCGCGACAGACCCCGGGGCCCGCGCGACTCGACTTCGAACGTTGTCACGAGTACGGGCGGAGTATCCGCTGCTGGTGATCGACGACGCGACCGCCTCATGCTTTGCGCGGATCGCCGATTCGGAGCTCCGGGCCGGCCGCAAGCTACGTCGACATGACGCGTGGATCGCGGCAACAGCGATGCGCCACGACGCGGCCGTCGTCACCCAAGACACAGACTTCGGCGCCTTCGAGGACGTCGAGGTCATCCGCGTCTGAGCCAAGAGCAGCGCGCGAGCCGGCGTGGCCGCTTTGCGGCACGCCGGGCCCAAAGCAGTCACCTGGCCAACCGACTGCACAGCGGCGGTGCGGTGGTCTCAGTGGCCGAGCGGATATGGCTGCTTTCGGCGCTCGTGCTTGCAGTCGTGCGGATCCCAGCTAGCGGTTCGGCCAGCCCTGAGTTCCGCGCAAGGGAGGGCAGTGCGTCGGCCTCTCTTACAAACCTGTCGCAGCCGCGGAGCAGGTCTCCCGGAGGGGCATGGCGCTACCGGTCCATGCCTGGACTGCAGCGGCGTCGATGACGACGGCGTGGCCGCTCGCGTGCTTGTTGGCGCTCGCCATCCGGCCAGCGCTTTGGTGTGGGCCTGACGCGGCCGCACCATCCCGGCGCGGCCGTGTCAGTCCTATTCGTCTATCTCTCTGGGGGGTGGCAGCTAGGCGCCCGCGGCGAGCGCTTTGACGTCCTCGGTGTGCAGCGGCTTGCCGCCGATCCCCCAGTCGCCGCTGCGGACCTCTTCGACGACGACCCAGGTCACGCCGCGCATGTTCTCTCCCTCGATGGAGACCATTGCGTCGGTCAGGCGCTCCACGATCTGGCTCTTCTGCTCGGGCGTGAAGACGTCCTCGATCAGCTTGACGTTGATGAGCGGCATCGCGCTCCTCCTTTTGTTGGGTTGGCTGTGTGCTTGAGATTCGACGGCTATCACTTCCCGCGTCCGGGTCGTCGGTCTCCTGGCTTTGCTGGCGACGGTTTCGGGGCGCGACGGCTCGTCTCGCCTGCTAGGTCGGTCAGTCGCTCGATCGCCGCGTCAACGTGGGTTTGGTATCGCTTGAGCGCGGCCTGGACGTCCGGTTCGGCAGCGTGGTCGGGTAGCGCTCGCAGCAGGTTCAGCCGGCTCTTCCGCACCCATGCATGGAGCTCAGGGGAGTGCCGCCACCGCCGCTCCGTTCTCCAGGTACGGGACATCATCCGTGGCCATTCGCCAGTGCTGTGGGGGTAGGGATTGGGGGGGCAGAGTCGGTTCTTGTCATCGTCGTTGTCGATGTGGGCCTCGACAAAGCCGGTGAGCGCGGCGTTGAACGTTGGCGAGTTGTGCCGCACCTGCTGGAGCACGATCCGGCCGGGTCCGAAGATCGGCGTGGCAGGGGCGTCGCGCAGACCGCATGCTGTGCAGTCCACGTGCAGGACCTCACGGCCCGTCTCGACCTCCCCCCGCTCGAGGACGATCCGATCAGCTTCGATTAGCCGCGCGCGACCGAGCCTGACGACATCTTCGATCTGACGCAACGCCTGCAGCTCGCGCGCGCTCAGCATCGTTGACCGGTACATCGTCGCCGGCTCTGACGGGTCGATGCGGGCAAGCCGACCGGATTCCTCGAGACGCTGGAAGAGTTCATCGACGTCTGCCGCCCGGGCGCCTGCCTCGGCGTCGAGTGCGATGCTCGCGATGATCGCGCCAACCTGCTCCAGCGGCTGGAAGTCGGCGCGGTCGTGAAACCAGGCGTCGCGGGGTCGAACCCAGCGGATCCGGCCCGGGTCGACGTCGTGGTCCAAGAGCCACATGCAGGCATCGACCGCCGTCTTGCCGGACCCGAGCACGGCGTAGAGCGCGGCCGAATCCGCGACGGCCGGCAGATCATTGACCGGCACGGAGCGGGCGCCCACCGCGACCTTGAACATCGGCGAGTGCGTGGCCGGAATCGAGGCCTCGAGGTATCGGGCGTCGACGAGCTTGCGACGGACCGTGACATGGTGGAGCACGCCGCTGTGCACGTCCCGGACAAGCTCACCGTTAGCGTTATGCCCGACGTGCTCGTGTCCGGTGAGGATGCGGACCTGCCCCGTGCCGGTGAGCCGTGCGGCCACCGCGGCGAAATAGTCGCGGACCTCCGCGCCGGTCGCGCGCTCGTAGAAGCCAGCATTCTCGCCGCGGCGGTCGATGCGGTCCTCGCCAAGCGGCAGCGAGTTCACCCCGTAGTACGCCGACGGGGTGTGCAGGCGGACGAACGGGTACGCGTGCAACCAGTGGCCGCCGGGCGCCGGCCTGCGATCTATCAGCGTCACCTCGACGTCCGTCTCAGTGACCAGCGTGTCAGCGAACGCAAGGCCGCTCGCCCCCGCTCCCACGACAAGATAATCGGTCTCGATCACGGCTCCCCGCCAGTTGAAAAGCACGGTCGTTCTATTCAGCCGGGCGAGAATAGCACGACCGTGCTTTACTTTTCAATGGTGACAACAGACACCGCGACGCGTACAAAGGGCGAGCGCACCCGAGCAACGATCCTCGACGAGGCCGCACGACTGGCGACCATCGTCGGGCTCGACGGGCTCACGATCGGCGGGCTCGCCAACGCCACCGGGATGAGCAAGAGCGGCCTGTACGCCCACTTCGGCTCCAAACAGGAACTGCAGCTGGCCACGGTCGATGCGGCCCGAGAAACCTTCGTCGCGGAGGTGCTCCGACCCGCGCTCGGAGCACGGAAGGGAATCCAACGCCTACTCGCCGCCTGCGAGACCTACCTCTCCCATATCGAGCGCCGCGTCTTTCCCGGCGGCTGCTTCTTCTCCGCAGCCGCGGCAGACGTCGGCTCCTGGCCCGGCCCCGTCCGTGACTCGATCGCCGCACAACGACGGGACTGGCTGGAGGTGCTCGAGCGGCTCGCGCGCGAGGCCCAACAACTCGACGAGCTCGACCGGAAGCTCGATCCCGCCCAGCTCGCATTCGAGCTCCAAGCCCTCCTTGCCGCCGCCAACACCACCTTCATCCTCCACGGCGACGCAGCCGTCTTCGAACGCGCACGCCACGCAGTTCAGCAGCGAATCCAGACCAACTGACGGCGCCCCCCGTTCACCCGATCGCGACACACGGGGGAACGAACGCGGACTCGCAATGTGACGCGAGGACTCGTTCAGAACAGCGCGATGCGCTGCGCCCGGTGATCAGCCAAACGTGGGCGATTCTGATGTCGCACCTTGAAAGCGGTCGAACAGGAGGACCGGCATGCCACGGCAGACCATCACAACCGCGAACGCACCCAGGTTCGCCGCTCCACAGCCAGGGGTCAAGGCCGGCCCGATATTGGTTGTTTCGGGCATCGCCGGTATTGATCCAAGAACCGGCAAGCTGGCCGGAGACACGATCCAACATCAGGCCCGACAGACGCTCACGGATTGCAGGGCAATCCTCGAGGCTGGCGGTGCCGACCTCGACGACGTCATCGAGGCGGGCGTCCTGCTCACCAACCCCGCTGACTTCCCGGGACGGGGATGGGCCGTGGCGGCGATCCGCACCCAAGCCGATTGTCGTACCGTCCCGGCATCGGCACGAGCACCGCGCCAACACCAGAGCAGGGAAGACCCCGCACAGCGGCAGGAGACACGCAATTCGCCATCAGCGCGTCTCTCCACCTGGTCGACCTGCTCGTCCTCGAGGCCGACGTCGCCGACGACCTGCAATTTCGCGGGAGCAGGGGCGGGCAAACCTCAGATTGGCCTCGCTGCGCGCCCTGCTTCGCGGTCATATGAGGGAAGACGCCGACGTCATACGGCGGCCGAAGCTTCCCCGGTTTTCGCCACAAGCGCTCATCCGGTGTTTGCTGCCGTTCTGCATGCGATCGGGGTGTGCCGAGCAGCCGACGCCGAACTCGAGCTGGCTGCTGTCAGCCGGAAGCGGCTATCCAAGGACGGCGGCCTCCGGTGGCTGCTTCGCCGCTGTTTCGGTCACCTGGTGCTCGGCGGCGAGATGGCTGGTGCTCGCCGGGAGCAGCCAACGCCAGCTCGACGGCGCGATCGCTTTCCTCGCACGGTCGTCGTAACCCTCACGATTGCAAGGGCGACCGAGTGATCGTGCGGATCGTCGAGGTCCGACGACTCCTTCCCCGCGAACGCGATCGCACACACACTCGACGCCGACAACACGAGGGTCTGCTGCGATTTGGTCTCGGTTTATGGGCTCTCCACGGGCCCGTCGCAGCGTCGCAGTGGGGATCGAGCAGCGAGCGCCTCAAATGGCGATCTTGGCGCTACAGGCTCGGGAGGCCCACCGAGGTCTCGCCCGGTGCGTCCCGAGGCCGAATCAGGGCGTCCGCAGGGTAAGGATCAGTGGACGGTGCGCCCGGGCGCTCGAGCGCCCTGCTGTTGGCGAGGGGGGGGCTGGCGTTCGCGGCCAACGGACCTCTCGCGGCATGGAAGCGGGGCCGCGGATCGGGCCTGCGGCGGAGGTTGGCGTGTACCCGCGTTTTCAGGAAACCAGGGCCTTCGGGCCGCTCGGTTGCTGCGGCGGAGGGTCGACGGGGCGCCGAGCCTCGCTGCTGGCGAGCAGCAGGTGCGCGGCCCGCGCGCGGGTCGCGTCCCGCTTTCGTTCTGGCGCGTGCACCCGGCCCCCGTCGTCGTGGCTGGTTGTGCCCGGGAGCGGTTGCCCCGTCCGTGCCTATATCGGCTCCCCGGGACCCGACAGGTTGCATATGCACGGCCGCGGCCCGCGGGCCGCGCCGCCACTGCTCAGCCTGCTCACACCCTGCACGGCTGCGAGTCACCGCTGCTGTGCGCGGGCGAACCGGCAGTCCACTGATCGCGCGCCGGTGCTGCTCCTCCCCGTCCAGCGCGAGCGTGCGACGAGCGCGATCCGAGCCCGGGTAGCCCGTGGTGTCGCTGAGTCGCCGGTCGCGCAAGAAGTGCCGGGCCTGCTCAGTTTGACGGCGGAATCGCGGTGGCGCTAGCATCGTTCGCGGCCGCACGGATTAGCGTGGGTTGAGGCTGAGGTTCGGAGGCCCGGAGGGCGGTGTGAGACGGCGATGGGTGTCGACGGTGGCCGTGGCGGTTGTGGTCGCTGGCGCGGCTGCGGTTGGGCTGGCGGGTGCTGGGTTGCGCTCGGGGCATGCGGGCCGCCGGGGGCTTGACGCGCTGCCGTTCGGGGCGCGCGGGTTGATTTCGGACACGTTGGGGCGTGCCGATCCGCGCTTCGGGGTGCGCCGGCTCGGGGCTGGGTGGGTTGTGCGCAATCCGGCTCAGGGGCTCGATGCATCGTTCGGGCGCGCGGGAGTGGTGGTGCGCTTGCGTGGCTTCTCGTGGTCGCTGGGGTTGAGGGCGGTTGGTTATGGCTCGCGGCTCAGGGCGGTGCCAGCGGTCCTCCCCGAGGTTCGCCTGAACAGGGTGGCATTCGTTCGCGGTGGGCTACGGGAGTGGTACGCGAACGGGCCGCTGGGGCTCGAGCAGGGGTTTTCGCTCACCGGCCGTCCGCCGCTGGGCGGCGGTGGGCCGTTGACGTTGGCGCTCGGGCTGCCGGCGGGTGTGAGCCCGAGGCTCGCGAATGCCGGCGGCGATCTTGTGCTGGAGCGGTCGGGCACCGCGCTGCTGCGTTACGCGGGGTTGGTCGCCGTGGACGCGCGCGGGCGTAGCCTCCCGGCTTGGTTGCAGGCGACCGCGGGCCGGCTGCTGGTGCGAGTGGACGATCGTGGCGCGCGCTATCCGTTGCGCGTTGACCCGCTCGTGCAGGGGGCGAAGCTGACCGCCTCAGACGCCAGCACGTATAGCCAGGTGGGTTCCTTGCTCGCGGTGTCGGGCGATGGGTCGGTCGTGGTCGCCCGCGCCGCGACGGCTGTGTATGTATTCGTGCGCCCCGCCGCCGGCCGGACGAACGCCACCCAGACCGCCAAGCTCACTGTTCTGAACGGGACCGACGGGGTGGCGTCGGTGGCGGTGTCCGGCGACGGATCGACGGTCGTCGCAGGCACGCCAGGGGCCGCCGTGGGGGCGAACACACAGCAAGGGGCTGTATACGTGTTCGTCCGGCCCGGCGGCGGCTGGACCGACGAGACCCAGAACGCCAAGCTGACCGTCACGCCCGGGGCAAAGCAGGACTTCCTGGGCTCCGCGGTGGCCGTCTCCAACGACGGGTCGACCGTCCTCGCCGGCGCCATCGGGCCCGGAATCAGCGTGACCAACGCCGCGGGGGCCGCATATGTGTTCCAACGGCCAGGCGGGTCGTGGGCGGACACCACCCAGGCCGCAAAGCTGACAATCACGGACACCGCCGCAAACGGCCAAATGGGTTCGGCGGTGGCGCTGTCGGGCGGCGGGGCGATCGCCGCTGTCGGCGCCCCGTATGCCAAGATTGGTACCAACTACTCCCAGGGCGCCGTCTATGTGTTCACTGAGCCGCTGTGCACCGTCGGGATGGCGTCTTGTTGGGCAAGTAGCACGAGCGCGGCCGCACTGACCGCCTCAAACGGTGCCCAGAACGACCTCTTGGGCTCCTCTGTGGCGATCGACAGCGGGGGAACGATCGTTGCGGGCAACGCGGGCCAGGGGGCGGCGTACGTGTTTCTCGAGCCCCTGTTCCACTTCATGCCCCGCTGGTCGAATACCACCGAGCGGGCGAGGCTGACTACGTCAGACGGCGCCCGGTTGGGCTCCTCGGTGGGGGTGTCCGCCGATGGGTCGGTCGTCGTCGCGGGCGACCCCGGCGCCAATGTCGGCCCGAACGTTGGCCAGGGAGCGGTGTATGGGTTCGAGCGCCCCTCCACCGGTTGGGCGAACCGCAATGAGGTCGCCAAGTTGACCGCTCCGGACGGAGCCCCGGGCGACGCGCTGGGGGCTTCGGCGGCGATCTCCGGCAACGGCTCGACTACCTTCGCAGGCGCCCCCAACGCGCAGATCGGCATGATCATGCACGAGGGCGCCGTCTATCTTCTCCCGGCTTCGACGTCGACGTCGGTCGGTTGTCAGCCTAACCCTGTCGTCTTGGGACTTCCGAGCTCGTGCACCGCGACCGTCACCGACACTGGCCCGGGGACCGTCATGCCCACAGGCTCGGTCGGCTTCACGACCGGCGCGAGCGGAACGTTCGGCTGGGGCGGGTCATGCACGCTGGCGCCGACCGCGACCACCGCAGTCGCGTCCTGCCAGACAAGCTACACGCCGTCGGCCGTGGGCTCTGGGACCCACGGGATTACGGCCACCTACGGCGGCGACGTAGATCATTTGGCCAGCCAGGGTGCCATCCCAGTGACAGTCATGGCAGCCTCGGCGTCGACATCCGTGGCTTGCAAGCCGCCGTCGGTGATCGTCGGGCTCGCCAGCACGTGCACGGCGACCGTTACTAACATCGCCTCGGGGACCGTGACGCCGGCCGGCTCGGTCAGGTTCACGACCACCGGTGGCGGGTCGTTCGGCGCCGGCGGAGCGTGCACGCTCGTGCCTGCGACGACCGCCGCTGTCGCGTCGTGCCAGGACAGCTACACGCCGTCGGCCGTCGGGTCCGGGACGCACACGATCACCGCCAGCTACAGCGGCGGACCGGATCACTCCGCCAGCCACGGCACCACTCCGGTGGCGGTCCGCGGGGCGTCGACGTCGACGTCGTTGAGCTGTCAGCCGCTGTCGGTGCTGGTCGGGAGCGCGAGTTCGTGCACGGCTACGGTCACCGACACGAGTTCAGGGGGCGACACGCCGGGGGGCTCGGTGCGTTTCACGACCGATTCGAGTGGGTCGTTCGGTGCTAACGGGTTGTGCACGCTGGCACCGACGGCGACCGCCGGTGTCGCGTCGTGCCAGGCGAGCTACACGCCCGCGAAGGTCGGATCGGCGACGCACACGATCACCGCCAGCTACCGCGGAGACGCCGGTCACGTTGCGAGCCGGGGCACGACGTTGGTAGCGGTCCGCGCGCCCCGGCTGCCGACCATAAGTGGCGAGAACATCTCACCCAGTGCGCTCGTGCCCGAGCGCGGCTCGGGGCCGAGCGCGACCACGAGCCGCAAGCGCGGCGCGCGGGTGACATTTAAGCTGTCTGAGCCGGCCACCGTCACATTCACGATCGAGCGCAAGACGTCGGGTCGCAAGGCCGGCCGCAGCTGCGTCAAGTCATCTAGACGCCAGTTCGAGGCCAGTCAGCCTCTCGCAGGAACGGACGCGACACTGACGGGCAACCACGCGGCGCCTGGGCAGCGCATACGAACATCGCCCCGGCTCCCGGCCGCGAGGACGCTGGACGGCCGCTACTCCTTCAGCGTGAAGCAGCCACACTCTGCCCGGCACATTACGACCAGCTCCCAGACCCGCCTTCGTGTTCGGACGCGCATCTCGTCGCCGACGTCGCCCGTCCTGCTGCGCGCGGCAAGCGCGCCCCGGCGCTCGCTCCGCGCATCGCGGCTGAATGCTGCCCGGCGTATTCCCCCCAATCCTGAACACGAGGGAAGGCGGCGACGCCGTGGTAATACTCGTCGCCGCATGAATGCGGGTTCCTCTCGTGATCGCAGGCGCGCCGGCCTGGGTGCGACCGCCGCGTCGCCGAGACGTTGCGGCCCGAGGGACCTGCTCGCCCGTCACGTTCCGCGTGTCGGCTGATCGGATGGCAGGAGTGGCTGAACGAACTCGGCCATCGCGGCATTGAACTTGTCTGGCTCGTCGACGAACGGCTCGTGGCCGGAGCGCTCGAACCAGGCGAGCTTCTTCGAGGGCGCGATCAGTGCGTCGAAATATGCCACGCTGGTCTCGGGCGGGACGAAGTGGTCCTTGCGACCGAGGAAGAAGAACACGGGCATCTGCAACGCGGGCACCAGGTCGATGAGGTTCAGGCGCGAGACGTCCGCCCACATCGCGTTCATGGAGAACCGGAAGCCGCGCCAGGTGCTGGGCAGCTCGAAGAGCGAGGACTCCTGTCCGCCGCGCACGGCTCGTGTCACGTTCCACAGGGCCCGAGGGCGCATCTGACCTTCGAAGCGCGACACCCAGGTGCGCTCGGTGAACACGGCCGCGGCCGCGTACGGCGGCGGGCCGGTTGCCCGCAGCTTCCTCACTGCCCTGCGGTTGCCGACGCGCCGGGCTTCGGCGAGCGAGAACTCGTAGGAGCCAGCCTCGGCCGCCGTCCAGTCGCCGATCTGCCCGCAGCCCACATACGCCGCGACCTTCTCGGGGAACCGCGCCGCGTACAGCACGCCGAGCGCAGAGCCCCAGGAGTGCCCGAAGATCGCCACCTTGGTCTTGCCGAGGCGCTGGCAGACGCCGTCGACCAACTCGTCGAGATCGCAGATGAACTGCTCGACCGTCATCGACGATCGAGCGATCGTGCGGTCAAACGACCGCGCGGCTGTGGCCGAGGTGAGGCGGGTGCTCCGTCCGCGCCCGGATCCCAGCGAGCATGCCGAACCTGCCGGCGGACGTGCCGACGCCCCAAGCAGACAGATCGCGGGGAGGCGAGCGCCGCACGAGCATGGCCATGATTGGCTGGGAGGCTCGCGGCTCGTCCCGAAGGTGTCGCGGATGACAAGGTGGCCGTGGGGACGCGGTCGAGCTGAGTGCCACGATCGCCGAGTGTCTGCGAACCGTAGAGCTCCGCAGCCACGAGCCGGGTCGGGTACCGATGGCGAAGCGACGACAGGGGCGTACAGTAGGGGTTCGGACCCGTCAGGAGGCCTATATGTTCAACGAGATCATCGTCGGTGTGGATGACCTTGAGCAGGGCCGTGACCCGATCGCCCTGGCCAAGCGTCTGGTCGGCGAGGATGCGCGGTTCACGCTGGCTCACGTCCTCACGACCGAGCCGTACGTCTATCGCGGGGCTGCGGCTCGGTACGCGACCGCCGAGCAGGCGCTCGCGCTTGAGCGACGGGAAGAGGAGCACGCGCTTGCGCTGCTGGCGAATGCCAGAGACCAAGCGAGCCTTGCTGACGAACGTTGCGAGTGCACGCTGCGTTGCGTCAGGTCGGCTTCGGTCGGGCGCGGCCTGCGCGAACTCGCTGAGGTCGAAGGAGCGGATCTGCTTGTCCTGGGGTCCTCTCGCGAGAGCGTCCTCGGGCGCGTGTGGATCGGCAATGACACGCATGCGGCGCTGAACGGCGCGCCGTGTGCGGTGGCGATCGCGCCGGGCGGCTTCTCCGAGCACCCTGTGCCAATGCGGGAGATCGGGGTGGGCTACGACGGGTCGATCGAGAGCGCACACGCGCTGGAAGTGGCTCGTGAACTCGCTTGCGACCGGGGTGTGAAGCTTTCGGCGCTCACCGCAGTCTCGGTGCCGACAGCTGCGTTTGGCCTCAGCGGGGGACCGCTCGGCGATGCGATCGACGCGCTCGTGCGCGACGCCCACGAACGGATCGAGGCGCTTGGCGGGGTGGAACCTCACACGGCCTACGGAGCTGCGGTCGAGGAGCTCACGTTGTACAGCGCGTCACTGGATCTTCTCGTTGTCGGTTCTCGCGGATACGGACCGATCGGTCGCTTGATCCACGGAAGCACTTCGGCGCGGCTCACACGCACGGCGCGCTGCGCGCTCCTCGTCCTGCCACGAGCTAGCGCGCGGCGTGATTTTGACCCCCACCGGACCGTCCTCGCGGCCAAGGCGTGAGCCGGACCCGGCGCACAGCGGCTCGTGACTATTATCGATGAGGAACTTCGCGCGTAGGCTGAGCGGCACATCGAACAGCGCCGATTTCAGTCCGTTCCCCGCACGCTGCGGTCACTTCTATTCGGCTGCCGGACTGGTCATCGCGCCGCCACCCTCTCGTCCGCGAGCGCCATCCACCGCTGCGACCTGAAAGGCCCGCCGGCGCCTACCGTGGAGTACGGCGGTGGCGGCAGCGCAGGCCTTTCACCCTTGACGATCGCTTCTTCCTCGTCCCCCACGAAACCGAGGAGGAGCAGCGAAGAGCGTCCGCCGATCCCGTATTGGCATAGTCGGGCGCGCTCTCCGAGCCATCGACGCGACGAGACAGTGGTTGTGGTTACGCTGCATTCAGATTCCGCCCTCTAGCAGGGCGCGTGGGATGTGTTGCGATGAGACAGTCACGAATCCTGCACGCGAGCCAGTACCTCCGAGTATTGCTCCGCCTGCTCGGGGTCTTCGTGACGACGTTGTGTGCGCTTGGGGCCGTTGGTGGTGTTGCAGTCGCGAAGCGGCTCGTGATTGGTACCTCGGTGCAGGGTCGACCGATCGTCGCGTGGTCAGTCGGTCCTGATCACGCGAGGCGAAAGGTTCTCGTTGTTGGCTGCATACACGGCAACGAGTGTGCGGGATTGGCGATCACATCTGCGCTCCGGGCGGCACCCCTTCCCGCAGGCGTTCAGCTTTGGATCGTGCCGGAAATGAATCCTGACGGCACAGCGGCCGACTCCCGACAGAACGCGCACGGCGTCGATCTGAACCGCAACTTCCCGTTTCAATGGCAGCCCAGCAGCGACCCGACGTACGACTCGGGGCCGTCAGCGGCGTCTGAGCCGGAAACGCGTGCCGCGATGAGGTTCATCGGTCGGATCAAGCCCGCCGTCACGATCTGGTACCACCAGCACCAAGACCTCGTCGACATGCCTGGCGGGGACCACGGCGTTGCGAGACGCTACGCACAGCTCGCAGGCCTGACGGCCACCTGCTTGCCCTGGCTGCCTGGGACTGCCGTGAGGTGGCAGATGCACGCCCTGCCGAGCACGACTGCGTTTGTGGTCGAACTCCCGGCCGGTCCGGTGGATCCTGCCGCACTCGCCAGGCATATCCGCGCCGTGGAGGCGATGGAACGCGGCGAGCGTTCAGGCTCGACGACGAGCTGCGCGCCTCAGTGAGTCTTAGTTGCACCTCGGTAGTCGGGTGACATAACCAATGGGCAGCGGCCCTCGTCCCGCAGCGTACGTCCGGGCGATGCGATCTCTCCCGCGAACTCCGCCCCGAGCGCTGATGCCGACCATCGCGACCAGCGCGATGGGTCGACCACCCACGTGCCATCGACGGCCGCCCGACGTGTTGCGTATCACGGTCCGGGTCGTGGCAAGCGGCGCCGCTCAGACTCCCTCATCGCTTGGCGGTGCGGTCTTGCCGGGGCCTCTCCCGTTCGTGAACGCGGTCACTGAAGCAGATCGTGATGAGCAGCCCCGAAATCGACGTCCGAAACTGTCGGAATGCGTGCAAGATCAGGCGGTCATCACGTTGCGCCCTGCGGGCTTCGGGTCACGAAGTGAACGCCGACGAGTCCCTCGAGCGAGAAGCCCTCGGCGGCGCCCGGGGTGACGTCGACGAGGAACGCCGGCCTGCCCCAGCGCTGGTACTGGTCTGAGTCGATGTAGAACGGTGCGCCTCCGATCTCGCCCAGGCACAGGTCGTGGGGCCCGGCGGGAAGCTCACCGTCCTTGAGGCAGATCGGGGAGGTGCCATCGCAGCACCCTCCCGACTGGAAGAACGCGAGCGGCCCGTGGGCGGCCTCGAGACGGCGTATCACCTCGAGGGCCGCCGGGGTCGCCGCGACCGCCGCGTGGGCGGGCTGCGCCATGATCAGAAGAACCCGAGGGGGTTGGGGTCGTAGCTGACGAGCAGGCACTTGGTCTGCGAGTAGTGATCGAGCATCATTCTGTGGTTCTCGCGGCCGACGCCCGATGCCTTGTAGCCGCCGAACGCCGCGTGCGCTGGATACTGGTGGTAGCAGTTGGTCCATACACGCCCGGCCTTGATCGCGCGGCCCATCCGGAACGCGCGGCTGCCGTCTCGGGTCCACACGCCTGCTCCGAGGCCGTAGAGCGTGTCGTTGGCGATCTCGAGCGCCTCTTGCTCGTTGCGGAACGTCGTCACCGCCAGCACCGGCCCGAAGATCTCCTCCTGGAAGACCCGCATCTTGTTGTGTCCTTTGAGCACCGTCGGCTCGTAGTAGTAACCGCCGGAGAGGCGCCCGTTCAGCCCCGGTCGCTGGCCGCCGATCAGCACTTCGGCGCCCTCATCGCGACCGATCTTCACGTAGCCCTCGATCTTCTCCAGTTGCGCGGTGGAGACCTGCGCGCCGATCATCGTCTCGCGATCGAGCGGATCGCCCTGCTTGATCGCGCCGATCCGCTGCAGGCAACGCTCGATGAACTCGTCGTAGATCGATTCGTGGATCAGCGCCCGCGACGGACAGGTGCAGACCTCACCCTTGTTAAACGCGTACAGCACCAAGCCCTCGATCGCCTTGTCCAGGAACGCATCGTCTGCCGCCATCACATCCTCGAAGAAGATGTTGGGCGACTTGCCGCCGAGCTCGGTCGTCGACGGGATCAGGTTCTGGGCGGCGTAGGACATGATCAGCCGGCCGGTGACCGTCTCGCCCGTGAACGCGATCTTCGCGATCCGCTTGTTCGAGGCCAGCGCCTTGCCGATCTCCGCGCCCGGACCGTTGACGATGTTCAACACGCCCGGCGGGAGGACCTCGGCGATCACCTCGGCGAGCTTGAGGATCGACCACGGCGTCGGGCTGGCAGGCTTGAGCACCGTGCAGTTGCCGGCCGCGAGCGCCGGCGCGATCTTCCACGCCGCCATCAACAGCGGGAAATTGAACGGGATGATCTGCCCGACCACTCCCAGCGGTTCGTGGAAGTGATGCGCGTAGGTCTGCTCGTCGATCTCGGAGATCCGGCCCTCCTCGGAGCGGATCGCACCGGCGAAGTAGCGGAAGTGGTCGACCGCGAGCGGGATGTCCGCGGCGAGCGTCTCGCGCACCGGCTTGCCGTTCTCGTAGCTCTCCGCTACGGCGAGCATCTCGAGGTTCTGCTCGATCGCGTCCGCGACGCCGTTCAGCACCGCGGCGCGGTCAGCCGGTGAGCGGCTGCCCCAACCTTCCTTGGCGGCGTGCGCGGCATCGAGCGCCAGCTCGATGTCCTGCGCACCCGAGTGCGCGACCTGGCAGAACGGCTCGCCCGTCGACGGCGTCAAGTTCTCTCGATACTCGCCGGTGGTCGGGGCGATCCACTGTCCGCCGATGAAGTTCTCGTAGCGCTCCTTGAGCTCTACCGGGCTGCCGGGCTCCCCCGGCGCGTCATAAGCGGTTGACTCGACAATCGACATCGTGGACTCCTCGGTGAACGGACGGGGACGGCTGGCTGCAAGCACTTCAGCACCGGTCCGCCTCACCCGACATCGGGGGAAAACACCCGCGCACCCCGGCAAACCACGGATATCCACGTCCGGCGTGGCTCGCGCGTAACACGAGCAAGAGCACGCGTCGTCAACGCGACCGTGCGCGAGGTTTGTGCGACTGGTGGAAGCGCTGGCCAGACCGAGATCCACCGCGGTTCAGTTCAAGCGATCGGGTGCGTCCGGAACACGTAACAACCCGCGCAGCGAAGCGGGGTTTGTCCCGATGGGGGAGGTAGCGCGGCGCCGTACGCTCGTTCTGTCAAAGCTAGGAGGAGTCCGGCATGTTCAGGCAGGTCGTCGTCGGGATCTCCGAGCACGGGCGTGGCCGGGATGCGATCGCTCTGGCCCAGAAACTCGCGCGCGATGGCGAGCTGACGCTTGCCTACGTTTATGTCGGTGGCTCAGGTATCGATCACAGCGTGACCGGGCCGTACAACGCGGTTGGGCGCGACCGCGGGCTGGGGCTTCTTGACTGCGCGCGTCGGGACGCGAGGCTTGATGCCAGGTTGCACGGCATCGGCTCTTCTTCGGTGGCCCGCGGTCTGCGGGAGCTCGCCGTGCGCCACGGCGCCGACTTGGTCGTTCTCGGCTCGCGCCGGCGAAGCCTGCTGGAAGGCGTCATGGTTGGAGATCCAACTCGCGCCGCGCTCAACGGCGCGCCATGCGCTGTCGCGATCGCCCCCGCCGGATATGCGAATCAGCCGCACGTGATGCGGAAGATTGGAGTTGGGTATGACGGATCGCCCGAGAGCGAGCACGCGCTAGAGCTCGCGCGCCGGATTGCAAACGAGCACGGCGCAAGGTTGTCAGCGTTCCGGGTCGTCGCGCTTTCGAGGACCCAGTCAGCCCGGGGCCGGTCGCAGTTGAGCGACTCGATCGAGGCGCTCGTCGACAAAGCTCGCGGCCAGATTGCAGCTCTCGGCGGCGTAGAGCCTCACGCCAGCCACGGCCACGCCGCGGAGGAGCTCGCGGTCTACAGCGCATCGCTCGACCTACTCGTCGTGGGCTCCCGCGGCTACGGCCCAATCGGACGGCTGATCCACGGCAGCACGTCTGGGCTGCTGACGCACACCGCCCGCTGCCCGCTCCTGGTGTTGCCCCGCGCCGCTCGCGTCGCCCAGACCCTTCAGCTGGCGGAGGACGATCGCTCGGCCGTGACGCCGTGAGGACCCGCGCCTCTGACTCGCGAGGTTCGCGAACCTCAAACGACGCGCTGAGCCGGGCAGGCCGGCACCCGGCGATCAGTCGAGAGTCCTCGCGGCGCCCGCCGGCGCGGCGCTGACGTGATGCTGTCCGACGACTTTCTGCCGATCTTCGATGTGTCCGACGAGCTCGCGGTGCTCGTCGACGCCGATAGCGCCGCCACATGGGCCGCGCTCATGGATGCCGCGCGGTCCGTGCTGAGCAGAACGTCCGTCTCCCAGGATCCGTTCGCTCATGGTGGGACGCCGTCGGCTGTCCGTGGTTTTCCTGGCAGGCGGTTCGGGCTGGCGCGGATGTGAGCTGTCGACGGCATCAGCACACTTGGCTCATGACGGCGCACGAATCGTGCCTGCTGCGGCAACGGCCTGCGTGGTCTACGGGCTGCGATTGCGCCGTCCAATCCTCACATGGGGCGCCACGGACGCGAGGCGGGTTCACGGCTGGCGGGAGATGAACTGCTCGAGGGCGCCGACGGCGTGACGACACGCGCGATCGAGATCTCGGCACCCGCGTCCGCGGTATGGCCATGGCTCGTGCAGATGGGACCTGGCCCACGCGGGCGGCGCATACACGTACGACTGGATCGAGAACCTGCTCGGTCTCAACATGCACAGCACCAACAGCGTCCTAGCAGAGTTCCAGCATCCCGAAATTGGAGAGACAACGGCGGCAGCACGACGAGGTAATCAGCGGCAATCGCTTTCGCCTCCAACACTCTTCGCCCGTCTGGGATGCTGCGATGGAGCCAGCCTCGCTGGTCATGGAGCGCAAGATGCTGCTCGGTATCAAGCGGCGTGCCGAGCAGCTCGCCGCCGCTAGCCGCCAGGCACCCGAGCAGTACGGTCAACACTCCAGCGATTCGGATGTCACCAGGGCGGGCTGGTAGCCCTATGTCGTTGCGTTCGGATCGACGGTACTGCATCAGTCTTCCTACCTGCGCGAGCACGGGGCAGTCGCCGGGCGCGTCGAGAAGGGATCGGCGCAACCCTGGCTGTCGTCGGCCTGCTTCTGTTGGCGGTCTCCTTGAGCGGCCGCGATGCCCGGGACTCCTCACCCGGCCCGAATCGGGGCGATCCGCTACCCCTCGCAGCCACTCTCTGAGCGGCCCTGGCATAACGCCACGGAAGCGATATACCTAGCACTGAACCGAGCGCCGTGCGCTGTCGCAGTTGCGCCCGCTGGCTACTCCCAGCCGCCGTTGGTCGCTGTGAAAGCCGCGAGCTCGGACGGGTACGGGCCGGCGAGCTGGCTGCCCACCTCGAGAGCGTGTGCGCTCTCGTCGGTTCCGCCCGCATCCTTCGGGCCGGGACGGGTCCCGCACAACGACGCGATGGATACGCTCCTTCGCCAAGCACGGGCGGGAATTGCACAACTGGAAGCGGTCGAGCCGCACGTCGCCTACGGAGCGCCTGCGGAAGAACTTGCCTGGTTCAGCGGAACCGTTGACCTGCTGATCGTCGGCGCTCGCGGCTATCGTCCGAGCGCACGACTCGCGCACGGCAGCACCGTCACGGCAGCTCACAAGGATTGCGCGTTTAGCCGCCAGGCAGCGACCCGCCGACGTGCTCGTCTCTCGCGCGACTTCCGCGGTCCGGATAAAGCACGGTGTGTGAATGCGGGCCCGCACCGATGCCAGCAATGAGGGATCGGGCTTGACTGGAGCTATGGTCGAGATCGAAGACCATGGCGTCGCTGTCAGCGACGCGGAACCATTCCTGTCCGTGGTCGCCAGCTTCATGCGCGTCGAGGTGCTCGAGCCCGAGCGCGCGATGTCCGCCCGTTCGGAGGACGGCGCATGGGTCTGGTCGCTCACGCTCGCCCGCACAATGGCTCGACCCGCCTCATCAGCCGCAACCGAGCCCTGGTCCGAGACGCTCGAGGCTGTACACGCCAAATGACGGCGGTGATCGAAACGACACGGCTTGACGAAGCGGTACGGGACCGCGCGGGGATCGACGACGTCTCGATCTCCGTGCGAGCGCGGGGAGATCTATCGGCTTCCTCGGGCCCGAATGGTGCCGGCAAGACGACGACGATTCGCACGCTGTTGGACTTGCTACATCCGACCAGCGGCCGCGCGCTCGTCTTCGGACTCGACAGCCGCCGCGCGAGCCGCGAGATCAGAGCGCGGCTGGGCAACCTCCCAGGGGACTTCACCGTGCGATCCGCGGCTGACCGGCCGCGAGTTTCTGGAGTTCTGCGCCGCCGGGCGCGGCATGGACGACATCGGGTCAGGATCGGTGCTTGGCGCAGCGGTTCGAAGCTGACCTTGGTCGTCGGATAGGCGATCTCTCGCGGGGGAATCGACAGAAGGTCGGGCTGATTCAGGCCGTCTTCCACGACCCCGAACTGCTCGTGCTCGACGAGCCGACGACCGGGCTTGACCCGCTGATGCAGGAGGAGTTCGTCACGGTGATCGGCGAGTACCGCGACCGCGGCGGCACGGTCTTCCTCTCCTCTCACGATCTCGACGAGGTCGAGCGCGTGTGCGATGCGGTCGCGATCGTCCGTGACGGACGGATCGCGGCTGTCGAGAACGTCGCCGAGTTGCGCGGCCGTGCGTACCACCATGTTTCGATCGAGTTCGACTCGCCGGTCGACGACGCCGAGTTCATGAGCATTCCCGGCGTCATCGGGCTCGAGGTCGACGGCAGTCGCGTGTCGTTCAAGGCGTTCGGCGATCTGGACCCGGTCGTCAAGGCGGCGGCCCGCCACACCGTCGAGGATATGGAGCTCACCGAGCCGACGCTCGAGGAGATCTTCCTCACCTTCTACGGCCGGGCACCGGCCCGTCATGAGCGTCCAGGTGCAGCCGAGCCGGCGGTCGCGTCACCCGGGGCGCGCAGGCCGGCGCCCGGCTGGTGGGTGTCGCTGTCGGCGGTGGTCAGACGCGGACTGCTCGACCGACGGCGATCCGTCCTGATCTGGGGCGGGTCGCTGGGCGCGCTCGGGGCGTTCATGGCCGCGATCTACCCCACCATCCAGAGCTCGATCGAACAGGTCGCCAAGAGCTACCCGGCCGGCTTGAAGGAGGCGTTCGGAGTCCAGGCGATGAACACCGTCGAAGGCTACATCCACGCCGAGCTGTTCAGCTTGATCGTGCCGCTCGCGATCGGCTACTACGCCGTGCGCGCGGTCGCCACACCGATCGTCGGCGCCGAAGAGCGCGGCTATCTCGACACGATCCTCTCGCTCCCGCTCCCCAGGACAATCCTGGTCGCCGGGTCGTGCATCGTCGCGGCGGTCAGCTCCGCCGCCATCCTCGCTCTGCTCGGCGCATCGACGTTCATCGTCGGCCGAATTGCCGGGACCCACATATCGCTCGGACTGGTCGCGGCCGGCGTCGCGGGTGTACTCCCGCTCGCATTGTTCGCCGGGGGGCTCGCGGCGCTCGCCTCAGGGACGCTTCGCAGCTCGCTGACCGTCAGCGGCGCAGCGATCGGGAACACTCGTGGCGATGTACGCCCTCGACCTCGCCGGGCGCCTGGCGCACGCCCTCGACCCGCTCCGGTGGATCTCGGCCTTCCGTTACTACGGTGCGCCGATGCAGGACGGGATCGACCCGGCCTCGTTCATCGGACTCGCCGTCGCTGGAATGCTGCTGCATGATGCTGGGCGCCATTCTGTTCGAGCGCCGCGACGTCCTGCACTGATAGCGACGAATCCGTTGGAGCGGTCACGACGGAGAGTCGAAGCGGCTTTACGCGGATGGCTGCAGCGTCCACGGTCCTTAGCTTCCTTGCCGTGAACGGCGATACGACATTGGCTTCGACCGAAGGACCCGTCAGCCACGCGGCGCGTGACGAAACGCGAGCGCACATCCGTGACCACGCGCGCAAGGAGGCCGCTCGGATCGACAAGCTCTCGCGCGTACGCGAATTCGTGCTCGGCGCGCAGGATGGCCTGCTTGTGCCGCTCGGGGTCGTTACGGGCATGGCCGCCGCCAACCCGGGCCGCAGCGCGATCCTTGTCGCGGGGATCGCCGAGGGCTCGCCGGGTGCATCGCGATGGGCGGCGGCTCCTACCTCGCAAGCGAAGCGGAGGAGGGGCTGTACGCCGCCGAGATAGCCCACGAAGGCCGTGAGATCGACGAGGAACCGCAGCGAGAGATCGCCGAGCTCGCGCTCGTGCTCGAGGACGAGGGGCTGCCGCGCGAGGCAGCCGAGCGCGTCGCCCACGGCCTAGCTGCCAACCCCGAGGGTGTTCCTCCGCACGAAGGTCCAGAAGGAGCTCGGCCTCTCCCCCGATGTCGGCGGCGCGGCAATGGGCGACGCGCTGGTCGTGGGCCTGACCTAAATGGGCGCCGCCGTGATTCCACTCTGGCCCTGCGTGCTGCTGCCGCTGATGGCGCCAGCGCTCATCACGAGCATCCTCTGCACCCTGGTCGCGCTGTTCGCACTCGGAGTCGCGAAGGGTAGGATCGCTCGGCAGGCTTGGCAGCGTGCTGGCATGCAGGTGATGCTGATCGGTTCTGCCAGCGCCGCCGTGGGCTTTGGGATCGGTCATCTGGTGACTGCCGTCACCGGGTGACCTCGCCAGAGCCCTGTCGACCAGCGGTTTCTCCTCGGCGGGGGCATGCCTGCGCGGTCTCGGCGTGTCGGATCGATCCAGTCGAAGTGAGGTCAAGCAGCGGGATCCAGGATGCTCGCTATGCGGCGGGCGATCGCGCTTCGCGTGAGCGCGGCGCACACAGAGAAGACTGCCGCACCCACGAGGATCACGCCTACGGCGACGACGGCCGCGTTGGCGACGCCGAGCGCATGCCCCATCTCGGGTCCGATCCAGTAGCCGCCGAGCGCAGTGATGAGCGTCCAGGCGACCGCTGCGATGAGGTTCCAAGGCAGGAACGTGCGCCAGGTCACGTCGTAGACGCCGGCGATCCATGTCGGCGCGAACAGCACGGCGAGCGGGACGTGGCGCTTAACCAGCTTGGTGCCGCGAGCGAGCTCGTTCTGCCGTAGGGCGCGCAGCGGCCCGCCGTCCGCGCGAAGTCCACTGCCGCCACGTAACCCGATCCAGTATCCGACGGCGCCTCCCGCGGCGGAGCCGAGCGTCGCCGACACGAGCACCCACTCGATCGCGAGGTCACCATCACCCGCCAGCACTCCGGCGGCGAGCAGCGCGGCCTGGCCGGCGATCGGAAGACCGGCCCAGGCGAGCAGCATCACGACGAACAACCCTACGTACGCTCCGGCAAAGGCTTCGAGCGGCGGGCTCATCTCGCGATCATTGGGTCGCACGGACGGAGCGACCCGCAGGCGCGGGATGCTCAACCCCCCGCGAGCGTGCCGAGGATCGTTGTTACGGTCGTGCTTTGACCGTCTTGTCGCGTGACCGTCACCTTCACGGTCCGCCCAGGCTCGAGCGTGGCCAGGAGCGTGGCGAAGTCATCTGAGCTCTGGACGGTCTTGCCGTCGATCGCGTCGATCGAGTCTCCGGGGACGATGCCGAGCTTTGTCGGCGGGGCCGCCGGCCTGCACTGCGACGACCAGCGCGCCCGGGCGATCCGGGTTGTCGGCGAGGCTGACACCGAGGGCGGCGCGATGCGACTTGACGACGTGGCCGTAGCGGACGAGCTGACCGGCGATGTCGCGCACGAGGTTGCTGGGGATCGCGAATCCGATCCCGGCGGCTGCGCCGCCGCTCTGTGGGTTACCGGCCGCGAGCGTGGGGATACCGATCACCTGAGCCTGGAGGTCGACGAGCGCTCCGCCGCTGTTGCCGGGGTTGATCGGGGCGCTGGTCTGGATCGCGTCGGGGAGGACGACGCCCTGTCCTTCGCTGACGTTGCGACCGACGCGCGCTCACGATCCCGTCGGTGATGCTGCTCTGCAGGCCCGAGCGGGTTGCCGGCGGCGAGCACGATGTCGCCGACCTCGACCTTCGATGAATCAGCGAATCGGGCAGGCTTGAGCGCGTGCCCGCGCCGATCGAGACGACCGCCAGGTCGTCGGGTGTGTAATAGCCGACGAGTCGCGCCGGATACTGGCGGCCGTCGGCGAGCGTCACCCGCATGCTGCTCGGCGCCGGAGACGACATGCGCGTTGGTGACGATGTCGCCGTTCGCGTCGAAGAGCACGCCTGATCCGAGGCCCTGGTCGGTCTGGATCTGCGCGACCGACGGCTGGGTCTGCTTGACGACGGCCACGAATTGCTGCTCGAGCGATGTCGGAGACGACGGGGAACTGTATGCCGTAAGGTGGTGCTCGACGGTGCGTTGCCGCCGCCAGCGCAGCCAGCGATCAAGAGTGTCCCAACCGACAGCGCGGAAACGATCCGCGCAATGCGAATCAACGAGCGTCTGAGCATCACGTGTGACCTCAAGCCTCCCGTGTCGGGATCGAGAGGGCATCCGGAAGGCACCGCGGAAATGCTCGTAGCTGCTACTGATCTATGCTGCAGAGCCAAGGGAGGAGGGAGAAGTGTGTTAAACGATCTGATTGAGTTGGCTTGTGTAGATAAAAAAGGTAAAAAGGAGCGGTAAAGCGGCGAGTGCGTTAACCATGCGACGGCTCTCTTGGACGGTGAGGGATCGCTGCTGATCGCGGTGCACGTCGGGCAGGAGAACTCGAGCGAGAACCGTGATATCACAGCCGCTGACCGGGATGACACCAGGCTGGTTGAAGAGGTACGCGAGAGTGGTCAGCGACGTCACGGAGAGAGGCATCAGGGCGGTTCTCCGCGTGGTGGACTTCCCGGGCATGCAGCCCGCGCAGTGCATTGCGGATGTCGCCACCGAGGTCGAGGCGGACATGATCGTGGTAGGAACGCGAGGCCACTCGCCGGTTGGAGGAGTCTTCGCTGGCAGCGTTGCGCAGCGTCTGCTTCAAGTCGCTCCGTGCCGGTTCTGGCTGTGCCGCCGGGGGCGGTGGCGCCAGAACCGCCAGCGAGCTCGGCTGCCGCGACGAGGGCGAGCGCGTCAGGTTCTCCGGCGGGGCTTAGATGCACGAAACCGCTCCGGCGGGGTGCGGCTCACATTGGAGGCTAGTGGCGTTCGGTAGTTCCCGGCAGGTGGCTGCGGGCCCTTCCCGGATGTTTGCTGAAGCCGACTACGCCACCCTCCGTGGCAGGAGTTGATCCTCGCAAGAGCTCGAACTGGAAGAGGTGAGCCGTCATGGAGACAGCTCTGTCAAGGCCTATTTGGTCCTATCCGGCGCGCTTGGAGGGGCATCGCGAGCGTCGGTCACGGTGGCTGTGGTTGGTCAAGCGGCTAGTGATTTCGCATTACATCGTGGCCGGCGTGTTCATCGGTGGCGGCGGCGTCGCGGCTGGACGGTCTCGACCGCTTCTGGGGTGGAGCGACGTGGTTCGGGCTGATCGGCGTGCTGGCGTCGTCGTCGCTGTCGTGGTGCTGCTGGTCCGTGGCGAGTACCCGCGCTCGATTTTCGATTTCGTGCTCGGCCTGAACCGCTGGGTGCTGCGAGTCGTGGCCTACGCCGCGGTGATGACCCCGGAGTACCCGCCGTTCCGGGTCGACCCGGGTGAGGACGAGCCGAACGGAACGCTGACCGTGTCGCCGCCTCGACCGAGTGCGAGCCAGCCTCCCGCGGCCGGACCCGCGGAGCCGCGTTTGGCCCCGGGGGACCTGGCCGTCTTGCAGCGGTGGTGCTCGGGGGTCTCGGCGGGGGAATCCTGCTCATCGCACTGAGCGGCGGCGGCCTGGATGTCGCGATTCGGCGGCGGTTTTGAGCCTCGTAGACGTGGCTGAGCCCGACGCAGGTCGCCGCCCATGCGCTCGGCCGCCGGGCTGACCGAGGCCGAGGCGTCCCGGCGCCTGGCGCTCGCGGGCCGTCCGGCGCGCCAGACGACGAGCCGCTCCTACGCGAGCATCGTCCGCGCCAACGTCCTCACGGTGTTCAACCTGATCCTGGCCGGGTTCGGGGTGATCACGCTGATCTTCGGCGACCCACACGACGCCCTGTTCCTGGGCATCATCGTCGCCAACTCGGCGATCGGGATCATTCAGGAGGTGCGGGCCAAGCGGGCGCTCGACCGCCTCTCGCTGCTCGTCGCGCCGCACGCGAACGTCAGGCGCGACGGCGACGGTCCGCACGATCCCGGTCGAGCAGGTGGTGGTCGGCGACCTCGTGCTGCTCGCGCCCGGCGATCAGCTGATCGCCGACGGCGACGGTGCTGCCGCCGCCGATCTGCGGCTCGACGAATCGATCCTCACCGGTGAATCCGAGCCCGCCCGCCGCGCGCGCGGCGAGGAGGTTCGCTCGGGGGCGTTCGTCGTCGAGGGCACCGGCGCCTACCAGGTGACCGCGGTCGGCGACGACAGCTTCGCCGCCCGCATCACCGGCGAGGCGCGTTCCTTCCGCCACCCGCGCTCGCCGCTCGAGCGGGCGATCAACCGGCTGCTGTACGCGCTGGTCGGGCTCGTGGTCGTGCTCGGCGCCCTGCTCGGCTACTCGCTCTACCACCGCCACGTGGCGGTCCACACGGCGGTCGCCACCGTCGACGGCCGGCGTCGTGACGATGATCCCGGAGGGGCTGATGCTGCTCGTCAGCCTCACCTACGCCGCGGCCGCGGTGCGGATGTCGCGCCGCGGCGTGCT
Organism: uncultured Solirubrobacterales bacterium; assembly: GCA_963769695.1. Lineage (GTDB taxonomy): Bacteria > Actinomycetota > Thermoleophilia > Solirubrobacterales > Solirubrobacteraceae > Palsa-465. The sequence continues at coordinate 43,323 of CAVYMX010000010.1, forward strand.
GGCGCAGCAGCTCAACGCGATCGAGTCGCTCGCCTCGGTGGACACGATCTGCGTCGACAAGACCGGCACGCTGACCGAGGCGACGCTGCGCGTCGTCGAGGTGGTGCCCGGCGCCCGGCATCGACGACGGACGACGCGTCGCACGGCGCTGGCGACGCTCGCCGCCAGCGCCTCGGCGCGCAATATCACGCTTGCAGGCGATCGCCGACGCCTACCCGGCCGACGCCCAGCCGGTGATCGGCGAGGTCCCGTTCTCGAGCCGGCGCCGCTGGAGCGCGGTCCAGGTCGCCGGCGGAAGCTTCTACCTCGGCGCGCCCGGCCGCGTGCCGGTCGGCGAGCTCGCGCGTGATCGCCGAGCAGCGCCAGCGCGAGGGCCGGCGCGTGCTCGCCCTCGCCGGCGCCGACGAGGCCGCTGCCCGACGCAGGCCGGCGAGTCTGCCGCCCGATGGGCTGCAGCCGCTCGGCCTGGTCGTGCTCGCCGAGGAGCTGCGGCCGAACATCCGCGAGACGATCGCGTTCCTGCACGAGCAGGGCATCGAGATCAAGGTGCTCTCCGGCGACGCGCCGGAGACCGTGGCGGCGATCGCCCGCGACGTCGGCATCCCGGTCGGCGGCGTCACGAGGGTGCGGCGATCCCCGACGATCCCGCGGCGCGGCAGCGATTCGCCGTCGAGGCGACGGTCGTCGGGCGGATCTCGCCGGAGGGCAAGCAGGCGATCGTCCAGGCCCTGCGGGACGAGGGCCGCTACGTCGCGATGGTCGGCGACGGCGTCAACGACGTCCCCGCGCTGAAGAGCTCGCGGCTGGCGATCGCGCAGGGCAGCGGCACGCAGATGGCACGCAGCGTCTCCGATCTCGTGCTGATCACCGGCGACTTCGCGAGCGTGCCGCCGCTCGTCGCCGAGGGCCGCCGGGCGCTGCGCAACCTCCAGCGCGTGACCAAGCTGTACGTGACCAAGTCGGCGTTCGCGGCGTTCCTGATCCTGACGATCGGCATCGAGCTCCGACGCCTACCCACTGCTGCCGCGCCACCTGTCGCTCGCGGCGAGCCTGACGATCGGGATCCCGACCTTCTTCCTCGCGCTGGCGCCGAGCACCGGGCCCGTGGCGGCCCGAGCGGTTCGTGCGCGGGGTGGCGCGGTTCGCCGTGCCGGCGGGCGTGGTGATCGGCACCGGGGTCGTCGCCGGCTATCTGTTCGCGCTCCACGACCTCGATCTGTCGGTCGGCGGACGCGCGCACGGTCGCGCTGACGACGCTCGTCATCAGCGGCCTGTACCTGGTGATGGCGCTCGAGGCGGGCGGCTCGCGCAAGCGCTCGGCGCTGGTCGGCGGCGATGTGCGCGGTGATGGGCGGCGCTCTACGTCCTGGCGCTGGCTGCTCCCGGCGCACGCGCAGCTTCTTCGAGCTGACCGTGCCCGACTGCGGGCATGATCGCGACCGCGGTGCTGGCCAGCGCGGTGTCGATCGGCGCGCTCGCCCTCTGCGGCTACTCACTGCGACCAGGTCCGGCGCCGGCGGCCGAGTGAGCCGGGCCGACCAAGACGCTCGTTGGCGTGCGCGATCACCGCGGAGAACACGCTGCCGAGCAACGCGGATGCTCGGGGCGCTCCGCGCCCTACCGCAAATGGCGAGCGAGCTGTTGCATGGCGAACGCCCGCCGGCAGTCCCGCAGAAGCTCCGATTGCGCGACCTGACAGAGCTTCCAGCGACCGCCGGGGGCTGGATCCTGCTCGGTGAACGCCCGGGCGAAGAAATCGCGCTCGGTCTTGTTGGCAAGTTCTGGCGGCCCGTGATCGAGTACGCCGAGCTCGACACCGCCAAGTTCACGCAGTTCGCGCAGCCCGGTTACGCCAAGACGGTCTACGCACTCGGAGTGCGCCCGCTCGAGCACCGCCAGACTCTCCTTTGGGGGATGATGCGCACCGCGACCACCGACGAGCACGCCAAGCGCTGGTTTCGCCGTTACTGGACGCTCGGGGTCGGCTCGGGAGCGCACATCCTCGTCCACGGCCTGCTCGACGTTGTCCGCGAAGACGCCGAGCATCTAGCTGGAACCTGAGCGGGAGCGATAGCCGCTCCTAACGCTGCGGTACTCGCAGCGGTTCTGGCGGCATCGACATGGCGGCGGATCGGCTGGCGCCACGCAGGTCTGTTGGTCTTCACACGCGCGGCGGCTCGTGCGAGCCGCCGCGGGCGACCGCTCCTGAAGCGGCCGCGCTTAGTGGTCGGTTTTGGGGTCGACGCTCGTGCTCTTGTCGACGCTCGTGCTCTTGTCGATGCTCGAGGTCTTGTCGAGCTTGGGATCACGGCTCGTGCCGTCCTTCGTGCCGGGCTTGTCCGGGCTCGCCGGGTCGCTCTGGACGACCTTTGCATGAGCCGGATGTGATGCTGCCAAGGCGACGGCCGGTGTGGCCACCGCACCGATCCCGAGTCCTGCGATCGCGGTCAACGCTGCGAGCCGCTTGTTCTTGAAATTGATCATCGAGTTCTCCTTTGTACGAGTGATTGGCGTTCGATCAACTGCGAACGAAGGTAACCGCGTCAGATGAGACGACAATGAGATCGCAGGGCGCGAATGGGAACCCCATGAGAACGGCAACCATGCGCGGCGCGCACCAGAGCTCGCGACCGGCCGCGGCTCACACCGGAAGCTGACGGTTCCCGCCGCGAGTCGGACGGTCGTGGTGCGTGATTCCCCCTGACACGGATCGGTGGTGTGTCCGATGTTCCGCCGGCTCGGATGGGAGCACGATGGTGCGATGAGTGAATTGCAGCGCGATGCGGCCACGCCGGCGGCTCGGGTGCTGACGGCTGGGGCGAGGGGTGCTGAGCGCGCGGCGCGTGCGGCGGGCGTTGATCGTGTGCTGGGTGACGCGGTCGAGGAAGCGATTGTCCGCGCGCTGCGCAGTCCCTCGGTGATCCGAGCGCTCGAGCGCGCGATCGAGAGCCATCCGGAAACGGCGGAGTGGGGCGGCGAGGAGATCGCGCAGATCGTCAAGCGGGTCCTGGAATCGGACGCCGCTGAACAGGCATGGTCAGAGATTCTCGAGAGCGAGCAGGCCCAGATGCTGGTGGAGCGAATTGCGGGCGCTCCTGAGATCCGGGCTGCGATCGCGTCGCAGAGCGCTGGCCTGATCACCGACATCGGTGTCCGCCTCACGATCATTACTGAGGGGTTCGACGATGCCCTGGAGCGGGTCGTCCGCCCGCGCGATCCCCATTCCGAAACCGACGAGGCTGGACTCGCCACTCGGACCGTGGCGGCGAGCATCGACCTGGCGCTTGTTTTCGCGGGCTATTCGCTCGTTTCTGGCCCGCTTGGGTCACTGATCTCGGCCATCGTCGCGGAACCCCTGTCGCTCGTTTCCGTCATCGTCCTCTCCGCGCTCGGCGTCATCACCGTGGGAGCCATCTTCGCAGGCTTCTGGGCGCTGGCGGGACAGACGCCGGGGATGCGCTTGTTGGCCATCCGCCTCACACACGACGGCTCGCACGAGATCCCGTTCCGCTGCGCGGTTCGGCGCGTGCCCGCGGTCATCCTCAGCCTCCTCCCGCTCGGTCTCGGATACCTGGCGATCCTGCGAGATCCGCGACGGCACGCATGGGCCGACCGCATGACCGCCACCGAGGTCATCTACGACCCGGTCGCCCGCTCCGCTCCCCACACGGGCGCACGCCCCACCTCCGCGGCTGCTGCGCGCCACCGGCCTCGCAGCGCATGACGACGACGTACCGCCCCGCCGACTCCCTCACTTCGACGCTGCGGAGAGCGGGCGGCTGTGGTTCAGCCTCGCAGCGCGCGTAGCGCGTTGAGGATCACAGCGAGATCGATCGCCTCTTGGAACAGAGCGCCGGCGACGGGGGGGAGGTAGCCGGCGGCTGCGACCGCCATCGCGGCGAGGCTGAGGCCCATGCCCGCGAGGACGCTCTGGCGCGCGATGTGTAGCGAGCGACGGCCGGTGTGGATCGCGTCGGCGACGCGGTCGATCCGGTCGATCGTGATGACCGCGTCGGCGGTCTCGGAGGACACCGTCGCGCCGGCGACGCCCATCGCGATGCCGAGGTCAGCGAGCGCGAGCGCGGGCGCGTCGTTGACCCCATCGCCGACCATGATCACCGGGCGCAGCTCGGGGTCCTCACGGAGGCGGCGGACGACTTCGAGCTTCTCCTCAGGGGATTGCTCGGCGTACACGCGGTCGACTCCGAGTTCGCGGCCGACCCGCTCGGCGACGGAGCGGCGGTCCCCTGATGCCATCGCGACATGGCGGATGCCTTCGGCGCGGAGGCGCTCGACGATCCGCTCGGCGTCGGGTCGCAGCTCGTCGGCCATGACGATCACGCCCCCGACGTGGCCGTCGATACCGACGAGGACGTGCGCCTCCCCTGAGCCGTGGCCGCGCAGAACGACCGCGGACGCGATCTCGTTAGCGGGGATCCCCATCGAGCGCAGGAACGCGCGGCTCCCGACCGCCACCGAGCGACCGTCGATGACTCCGTGGATGCCTTGGCCGGGCTCCTCGCGAACCTGGGTGGGAGTCTCCAGCGTCAGCCCCGCGTCGGTCGCGGCACGCACGAGCGCCTCGCCGAGTACGTGCGCGGACATGCGGTCGACCGAGGCCGCGAGCGCCAGCAGCTCCGCGGGCTGGTGACCTCGGTACGGGACGACGTCGCGAACCTCGGGCGTTCCGACCGTGAGGGTGCCCGTCTTGTCGAACAGCACGGTGCGCGCTTGCCCGAGCGTCTCGATCGCCCCGGCGCCCTTGACGATCACCCCGTAGCGGGCGGCACGCGAGAGGCCGGACACGAGCGCGATCGGCGCCGCGAGGATCAACGGGCACGGCGTCGCCACCACCACGACCGCGAGCGCCCGGACCGGATCGCCGCTGATCGCCCACGCGAGCCCGGCGATGATCATCGTCGCGGGGAGGAAGAACCCGGCGTACCGGTCGGCCATCCGCACGAACGGCGCCCGGTGCGCCTGCGCCTGCTCGACCAAGCGCACGAGCGCCGCGTACGCGCTCTCGGCCGCCGGCCGATCGGCGCGCACGTCAAACGGGGAGCCGGCGTTCGCCGACCCGCTCAGCACCGCCATTCCCGCTCCGATCGTGACCGGCAGCGGCTCGCCGCTCAGCGTGCTCGTGTCGACCACAGCCTCGGCCCCAACCACGGTCCCGTCGACCGGCACGACCTCCCCGGTTCTCACGACCACGACATCGCCTGTCTTGACCTCGGCGACCGGCACCTGCTCAAGCTGGTCTCCGACCCGCAGCTGCGCGACCTTCGGGGCGCGCTGAATCAGCGCCGTCAGCTCCCGACGCGCGCGGGCCGAGGCGATGTCCTCTAGCGCCGCGCCGCCGGAGAACATCAGACCGACGATCACCCCCGCGAACTCCTGCCCGAGCGCCAACGCCCCGACCATCGCGACCAGCGCGATCGTGTCGACACCCATGTGATGATCAACGATCACCGTGCGCCCAACCTCAAACGCGAGCTCGGCAGCCAGCACCGCGACCGCAGCCCCCCACACATCACGCCCCGCAGCCTGCTCCCCGGCCACATACAAAGCCCCGCCGAGCACAATCGACAGCGCAGCAATCACCGCTAGGACGCGCGCCCGATGCTCCACCAGCCAGCCAAACACACGCCCAGCCGTCCCGCGATCCCGCGGCCTGCGAGCAACCGCCACGGCAGCCGACGACGCCTGAGCCGAAGCCATGCCCCCAGCATCCCCCGACACGACCGAGAGCGCATCCGTAATCACGCCAACAACGTTGCCGTAGAACCCCGCAGCACGCCTACTGCGGTCACGCCGACGTCCGGGCAGCCTCAAGTCCGCCGCGAAACGCGTCGTTGCAGAGCTTGCTTGGGCGTCAGGGTTCGAGCAACCCGCGGCGGATGGCATAGCGCGTCAGCTGCACGCGGTCATGCATCCCAAGTTTCTCCAGGATGTTCGCGCGATGACGCTCGACCGTCTTTTCGCTGATCACGAGCGCGTCGGCGATCTGCCGGTTGGTATAGCTCTCAGCGACGAGCTTGATCACTTCGGTCTCGCGTGGCGTGAGGGGGTCTCGGAGATGCTGATCGTCGAGCGCGTTACGGAAGTGATCGCGAATCACTGCATTGACCTCGGCTGGATAAAGAAACGCTTCGCCACGCATCGTCGCGCGGCACGCCTCGACAAGGTCCCGGTCGGCGAGCTTCTTGACAACGTATCCGGAGGCGCCGGCCTTGAGCGCCTCGTATAGGTACTGCTCGTTCTCGTGCATCGAGAGGATCAGGATTCGTAACTCGGGGCGGCGGCGGTGAAGCTCCCGCGTTGCCTGTAGGCCAGTCATCCGTGGCATCGTGATGTCGAGGATCGCGAGATCGACGTCGTCCTGGAGAGCGCGCGTGACGGCGTCGGCACCGTCACCGGTTTCCGCGACCACGCGTAGGTCGGGTTCCGCGTCGAGGACCATACGTAGCCCGCGGCGGACCATCGCGTGATCGTCCGCGAGCAGGATCCGGGTCTTGAGCGGTGTCACGGTGCGTTCTCGACCGGGACTTCGAGCCGCAGGCGGGTGCCGCCGCCGGACGGGTCGCGGTCGATCCGCAGCCGAGCGCCGATCAGCGTCGCGCGCTCTCGCATACCCCGCATGCCGGTGCCCTCAGCTTGACCGTCTCGCAACCCACGGCCACGATCGCTCACCGCGAGCGTCAATCGGCCGGCGGCGGTGTTGAGTTTCAGCTCAGCGCGGTCGGTGCCGGCATGACGCGCGACGTTCGTGAGTGCCTCTTGAGCGACCCGGTAGACGACCAGCTCAGTTTCGCGCGAGATGGGCGGTAGATCGGTCTGGATCCGGCGGCTCACGCGCAGGCCGGACCGCTTGCCGAAACTGTCGGCAAGCGCCTCGAGCGCGCTCGACAGGCCAAGGTCGTCGAGCGCTTCGGGGCGCAGCTCGATCGCGATCCGTTGAACGTCCTCGAGGCTCGCGCGCGCTGCGTCCTGCACTTCGTCGACATCGGACCGCAGCGCGGCCGGAACGCGCGCATGAATTCTGGAAAGCTGGAGCAGCACGGCGGTCAGGGTCTGCCCAACCTGGTCATGCAACTCCTGGGCGATCCTCAACCGCTCGGCCTCCTGAGCGGCCAGTACCAGACGCGAGGATTCGCGACGCTCTTCCTCTAAGCGGGCGAGCATCTCGTTGAACGTGAGCGCCAGCTCACCGGCCTCCGAGGTCGGCGCCGGCGTAGGCATCCGCTGACCCGGCCGGGTGAGGTCGACCTGCCGCGCCAGCGTTGTCAGCTGCTGCAACGGACCGACAACACGGCGCAGCAGGAACAGATTCACAAGTGCGACCAACCCGAGAGCGCCGACGAGTACAAATGCTTCGTCGACCGCGAAAGAGGAGAGCTTGCGTGGCGAAAGCACCAGGATCGTCACCAGGCACGCAGCGATCAAGAGCAGCGCGTTGGTAGCCGCGACCCGTTGGAACAGGGGCACGTACGCTCGCCGCCGCGTTCGCGTCGAACGATCGCTGGTGGTGACGATGCGGCCAGTACGTTCACTCATTGGGGAAACACCAGAGCTTGCACCGAGACACGAACCATTGCGAGATCCAGATAGTAGGCGTGTCGTAGTCCAACGCGTCCGCCTCGGCTCGAGTCCGGGCACGAAAGATGAGGGCTCGGCCCCATTCCCACGACGAGCGCTCCGAGGCAAACTTGATCCAGACGCTAACCAAATTGACGAAGAACCCCCGTCAGACCCTCCGCACCGCCTGAGTCAAGGAAGCAGTCGCCATGCTCAAAGTCGCCCACAACACACGCACCCTCTCGAGACGCCGCACGGTTGAGGTCACCCCGATGCGGACGAGCAACCCCGCCGCGGCCACCGGCGCCCATACAGACGCTGTGGTGCCCGAGCGGATGACGGAGCGCTGGAAGAACCGCGTCGAGGCGGAGGCTCGCTACGGCCTCATGCGCAGATTCGCGTAGTCGGCGCCACACGGTGGCGTCAGCGATCCCGGTCGACGGTCTCGGCCAACACCGCCGAGACCGTCGGCGCCACGCCGTCAGCGCCCCTCCAGTCCTGATCACCGAGCTTGGGCTCGTGCAACGACAATGATTGGGGGCTCTAGGCAAATCGCCAGAGCGAACGCGGGAGCCGGCCGCTCCTCCTCTGCCGGTGCTCGGCGAGGATCGCGCTGCTGCCGGAGTCGTTGGGATAACCGCTCCTAGCCGGTGGGAGAAATTCCAATGCGGTAAGCATGAATCGAACTGATCGAGGCCGGTCAGGTAACGCGGGACAAAGGACGAAGCCGACCCGTTGCTGGGCCTGGCACCAGGTCCGGAACCGGGCCGCCAAAACCAGGTCCGGAACCGGGCCGCCAAAGGGTCACGCGCGTGCGTCCGGGCACCGATCCACCAGCGAGCGCCGCAAACGGCGATCTTGGGTGGTGAGACGCCTTGCTGCTGGCGCCCAGTGAGCCGCCGAGAGGCGCGGCGCGCGTGTGCCGGCGCTGTGTGGCCACTTGAACGACCCGCCAACGGCCGCCCGCGTCCGCAACGTGACGTTCTGGCCGCATACGCATCGACCTTGAGGTCCGGGATCCTGTGCTGCTGAAATCGAGTCGGCCACACGAGCGGCATATTCGTCGTGGATGTTCAGAGCGTGATTGGGGCGGATTCGCGGTTTCGGGGGCGGCGCGCGGTGTCGTGTCTGATCAGTGTGGTTGGCAGCGAGGCTGCGTGGATCCGGCCGCTGCCCTGCACAGGCCGCTCGAGCAGCCAGCCGGTCTCGATGTCGAGTGTGCCCGCGCCGGTTGACCTACAGCGCGCGAACGGCGGGCCGGCCGGGTGGATGTGGTGCTCCTGCATGTAGGCCCGGATGTCTTCGAGGGCGTCCTGGATGAAGTGGGCGCTGTCGCTCTCACGCACGCACGCGCGGGTCGAGAGCACGGGCTGTTGTCCAGCCGGCCGCAGGCCGTGCTGTTGATGTTCTCGCGGGACGGGCCGCGGTTCGTTCGGCTGGCGCGTTGATGACGCGCGTTGCTCATCTCTTTGGCGTCTGTGGGTGTCGTGGGGCACGGTCGGGGTGCTCATGTCTCGCTCGTTCTCTCTAGGCCGCGGCTGGTAGCTGCGGTGAGTGTTCGGCAGTCGGGGACTGGGAGTCGATCAGCGCGAAGCAGCGAGCCACGGCGCCGCGGACGGTTTGCAAACCCAGGCTGAGGTCAACGAGCCCGTCGAAGCCCCAAAAGGCGCGTTGTGCGAGCAGGTACACCGCGATCAGCGTGCCGATGTGGTTCGTGCCGGCGAACGCCGCGACGACGACGGCGGCGATCGGCCCGAGCTTCGCGAGGCCGCCGGAGCCCTGCAGATTCATGGCTTGGAGCCAGCCGAGGCGGATCTCGGCCGCCAGCACGCGGTCGGTCGCGACGCGGAACCTGTTCGTCGACTCCGGTTCCGCGTGGCGATCCAGCTCGCGTGAGATCGACCGGGTCAGGTGCTCGAGCTCTTCTTGGCGACGCTCGGAGGCCGACGCGGCGGGTTCCTGCATCCGCCTGGTCACGACCCAGGTCAGCGCGAGCTCCGGCACGACCACCGGGATCGTCCACGGTGACATCAGCGCGAGTGCCACCGCCGCGCTCGCGAACTCGACGAGAAGCATCGATCCGCGGTCCAGCACCGACACCGTGACCCCGACCGTCTCCGCGTCTGAGATGAACAGCGACGGCAGCCCGCTCTTCTCGTCCTCGTCGATCGGCGAGCGGCGGCGAGCGCCGGCGAACATCTGTAAGCGCACGTTGCGGTACAGACGACCCTCATTGCGGGTCGCCATCCCGTCCGAGAGCACGTAGGCGACGGCCTCGACGCTGATCGCCAGCGCGATCAAACCCGCGAGCAGCCCAGCCTCGGTCGTGTCGTTACTATCGACCAACGCATTGACCAAAACCCCGAGCGCCAGCGGTGGCACAAGACCGACCAGCACACCGCTGGTGCTCAGCGCGACCATCGCCGCGAGCCCGCCGCGAATCGGTCGCAGCAGACCGGCCAGCCGCCGCCACGGAAGCGGCGCCGGACGGTCATCTGATTCGCGCACGTGAGCCATCGAGTCCTCCGGGTCGGGATCATCCACCCACCTCCGCCCCCATCCAGGCGCGCATCGTTCTCGTACTACACCGACGCTACTCGCGCCGCACGCCGACCCAGTGCAACGCGCGCCTGGCCTCCACCGGCACGTGACTACTTCTCGCGCTTGGTGTCCTTCTTCTTCTCCTTCGGATCCTTATCCTTGGCCTTCTTCGCCATCTGAGTTCACCTCCTTCGAGGTAGGACAACCGGACACACCCATCATGTCGTATAGCCGCCCGGATGCATCCGGAGAAAGACGCGGCCGCCCGCGGAAAAGTACGTATGGCCGGAACGGCGAACGACCGACGCATTATCGATGCTCCTTCGTTGTTACTGTGCAGACGGGACGAAACATTTGGTGAAGCGGAAGGCAGCTGAGCGAAACCGTGTCGCGTAGCTGACATGATGCAACGGCGGCGGTCTGTCAAGTCTCATCGCGTCAGCCGGCGCGATCGGAAGCCATGAGACGGGGGTAGCCGTGGTCGCGACCAAGGCGAAGACCCGACCCGCGGCCCGGGGCGGGATGCTTTGCAGCGACTGCGTGCCCTCAGGGACTGCTTACCTGGTTCTTCGAAACGGTGAATCTCGCCCTCAAGAGGCATCGGTTCACTGCGATCCCGGCCCCAACCGTTAGAGGAATTAGCGTGAAGTCATTCTTGAGTAGGAAGCTTGTGATCGGCGCAAGCGGTCTGGTGCTGCTCGGCAGCGGCGCCGGCGCGCTGGCCGCGACGCAGATCTCCGGCGGCTCGGGCGCTCAGGCGTATGTCAACGACCTAGCTAAGCACCTCAACGTCACCCCGAGCACGCTCACCGCCGCGATCAAGGCTGCAGACTACGATCGGATCGACGCGGCGGTTAGCGCCGGTCGCCTGACTCAGGCCCAAGCGAACGCACTCAAGCAGCGGATCCAGCAGAGCACCGGCGTGCCGTTCTTCGGCCACCGATTCGGTCGCGGGCGTTTCGGTGCCCGCAGCGCCGCCGCGGCTCAATACCTCGGCATCAGCGAGGCGACGCTCCGCAGTGACCTTCAGTCGGGCAAGTCGCTGGCCCAGATCACGTCGTCGACCCCCGGGAAGTCTGTCGGCGGACTGAAGGCGGCGATCATCGCGGCCGCCACGACGCGGCTCGACAAAGCCGTGTCCGACGGTCAGATCACCAGTCAACAGGAACAGCAGCGCCTGACCAACCTCTCCAGCCGGATTGATGCGCTGATCCAGCGCACATGGGCCGGCGGACCCGATGGAGGTCAAGGCTTCGGGCATCTCCTGCACTAGTCCCGACCCCTGGTACACGGCTCGAAGACCTCGCTCCATCAACACCCGGAGATGCGGACCGGCCGGCGCTCAGCCGGCCGGTCCGCATGCTCCGACGGTGCACTTGTGGCGACGGCGGCGCCGATCAAGCCCGGGCAGCTGGCTGACGTACCGGATGTGGTTCGTCGAGCGTCCTGCAGGCGGGTGACGGCTGGCCCGCGGCGGCGGCTGGACGTCCGCGTCGGCGCCGTTTGTGGAGGGCGATGTTCGGCGTCGGCCTGTCGGCGCGGAGCGTGCTGCCGCTCGCGGCCGCGATGCCGGGGATCGTGTTGGTAGTGCAGGCCGCGCCTGCTGATTGGACAGCGCAGACGGTTGTCCGGACAATGATCGTGCCCGCTGATCGCCGCGAGCTTCCTCGTCACTTACGCGCTGCTGGTCGCGTTGCTGGCCAGGGCGGTCTCGCGGCTCGTGCAACCCGGCTGGCATGCAGATGAAGGGGCGACCGGGTCGGCGTTGTGGTTCACCGAGGCCTTGATGGCGGACACGCGCGATGCTCTGTTCCCGCTCTACCCGAGTGTCTATACCCGTTCATGGCTGCGGCTTGCGGGTGTGCGTGTCGGGAAGCGCATGGAGGTGTCGACGGCGGTCGGTTTGAACCGGCTGACGAGCCCCGCTGACGGCAGCTTCGGACCGACGACGTCGTGTTCGCGGCCGCGCGGGCGCGCGGCAGGTGGCTGCACGTCGGACCGATCGAAGTCGGCTGCCGCAGGTTCCTCGGCAACGGCGCGATCCTCGGCAGCGCGACCAGTGTCGGCGACGACAGCCTGATCGGCCTCCTCACGACGGCCCGCGCGCGAGCGCCAACGGAAGCTCGTGGCTCGGGTCTCCACCGCCCGAGCTTCTCCGACGTGCCGCCTGCCAGGACCCGTCGCGGACGACCCACCCCCCCAAACGCCTGGTGCTCGCCCGCGGGGCGATGGAGGTCGTGCAGATGCTGCTCCCGAGCACGATCTCAGTGATGCTCGCGTCGCTCGTGTTCTGGTTGTTCGACGCGATCGGCGCAGGCGCCGGATCTGGACAATGGCCGCCGTCGCGCCCGTCGCGCCCGTCACGCCCGTGGCGCTGCTCGCGGCCGGGCTCGCAGCGGTCGCGCTAACCGTCGCGATCAAATGGCTGATCATCGGCCGCTACCAGCCTGGCGAGCATCCACTGTGGTCGTTCTTCGTCTGGCGCGACGAGATCATCAACACCTGTCAGGAAGAACTCGCCGGCGCGTGGCTGTTGAACATTGCGCCGGCGACGCCGCTGATGTCGGCGTACCTGAGGCTGATGGGTTCAAAGGTCGGCCGCGACGTATGGTGCGAAACGATGACGATCAAGGAGTTCGACCTCACCGAGCTCGGCAGCGGATGCGGCGTTAACCTTTTTCGGAGTCGGTCGTGCTGCGTCACATCGGTGTCGCAGCCCGCGCTGGGTGTCCTGCGGGACGTGAAGGCTGCGCCGAGGGTGCGTCGGGCGGCGGGTTGAGCCGTTGCATGTCCTGAGCTAGGCGCTCGATTGGGTCGCGTCTTTCCTGCCTCCAGGGTGCGTTCTTCCCTGCTTCCCTGTACATGCCGGTGAGCGCCGCTTCGCGCAGCTGCCGCGTGCGTTGCTGTTCGTCGGGATCCTCGCCCGCTCGTAACGACTGGTCGAACGCTTCGATGTACAGGCGTTGTGCCCAGGTCACGCGTCGATCGGCGCGCTCGACGATGGATCCGTCGTGTGGAACCTCGTCGAGCCAGCCCACCTGTGTGCACACGGCCAGGGCTTGGGCGATTGATACCACGCCCAATCGGGCGTAGGCGGTGTGCAGCAGCGAACGCACGGTGCTGGTGGCCCGGTGGGACTCGTGCGCCGCGCTGGCGTAGCTGTGTCCACGGGCCATTTGCCGCACCGTCTGTAATTCACTGGCACTCAGCACGCATCCCGTGAACGCCGGAGCTCTCGTGGGAGGCAGACGATGGCGCTGACGTGAGGAGATCGTGGGCGTCGGATCCGCCGGCTCCGGTGCCGCGCCCCGATCCGCGAATCTGGCCACCTGCTGCGGCGGGTCTCGTCGCTTGGCGCGCTCAGGGAACCGATCGTCGACCGCGTGGCCTGCCAGTGCTGGTTTGGGAGTGGCCCTGGTGGCGCGGGCGACCGCGGAACCGGTCGCTGATCGCCCAGCGACCGAAGGACCGGGCGACCGATCCATTGCGATGGACAGCTCAGCGTCGCGAGTGATCGGCATCAGACTCGTGGTCGCGTCTTGGCCGCGGCGGCTCCCCGCCCCCCGGCGAGCCGATGTCGGCGCTTGCGTGGATGCTCACCGCGAGCTGCTCGACCCGCCGCCCGGCCGACGGCGGGATCGATCGTGATCGGTTGTTCACGCCGAGCATCCTCCACGTGCGAGGCGTAAAGCCATTCTGACTCGCGTTCGGCGTGCGCCGCGGCCTTACACACAGCGATCGCCAAGACGAGTGCACCAAGCCAGACTCCGGCCGCGATGAGAGCGACGGTTAGGACGTTAATCGGGGCCTCCCCAGCCCCGGCACCGGGAATTGATTGCGCCAGCACGGTAGTCATCTCGTCCGCTGGCGCATTGACCGGAGGGCGTTAAGTAGAACTTCGTCCAAGCAGGCGTGCCCCTGACCACGCACACCTAATTGGTGTGACGCGACGCTAGAAAAGCGCGCGTGCTGGCGGGTCCGCACAGGAGGCCCGGGCTGGACATCGCAGCCCGCCGTGCGGCTCATGCCCGCGACCTGTGAGTGGACGGTTAGGGGGCTGACTGCCCCAGTGCGGTGTCTTGGGGTTCACGTGGTGCCTCGGAGGGCATCTGTTGCTGCCAGGCGGGCGGCGCGCGCAGCGGGGTACAGACGTGCGATCAGGCCGAAGCCGGGAGCGGCCGCGAGCGTGCCGGGTAGCAGCCGGGCGGGATCGCGGTGCTCCACTGGGGCGTGGGCGTAGCCGGCGGTGATCAGGACGCCGGCGAGGGTTCCGGCGCCGCCGGCGAGCGCGCAGGCGGATCTCGGTGCGCCGTGGCATTCGCGGCCACAGATGGCGCGCCGCTCCAGCGCGATGCGCTCCGACGTTCAGGCAGCGAGCACGGCGCATGCCGCTTGGCGGCCACGAATCGGCGCCGATGCGAGACGAAAACGTTCCAACGTCGGGTGATCAACGACCCCGAGACCTCAGAGCCGCGTGAGCGACGCGGCCACCTATTGCCCCCGAGCCGCGCCTCGAGGCCTACACCGCAACCGACCTTCGGGCCGACACCCGGCGCGCTGCCACCGGTCTGGCGGTTCGGCCCCGATGACAACGTGTAGAGCGCTTGGACGAGCGCCTGGTCGTCAACGAACTCGGGCCGCGCCGAGAACCCGCCGAGCCCTTCCGAGTAGCCCCGTCTCGGTCGACCGGTAATGCATGCAGAAGCGGCGCTTCGAACGACGATGCGGCCGGCAAAGCTCAGAAGCCCCGCCGAGGAGGGCTCAGCCGCGGCTGTTGCGCCGGACGAGGTACATGGCGCCAGCTCCGATCACGACTCCCGCCGCGAATGCCGGGGCCCGTCGCTTGGGCTTGGGCGCCTCGACGAGGCCAAATACCTCGGCTGCCATCGGACCGTAGATGACAGCGAACGTAGCGACCGTCCTGCTGGCGGCGCCAACCCGCTCGATTCGGGCACGTGCCTTGCGCCTGACGACGATCCTGCCAACACGCCATCCAAGCTTCGCAACAGGCTTTGCCGCCCGCACAGTCGCGCGCCGAAGCGCCGGACGCCGCGTCGGCGCGCCTCTGCTGCTCCTCCGCACTTTCGCCGTCTTACTCGGCATAGCTCCGTACTTCGTGCTCGGGCGCTCGCCGTACCAGTGCTTTGGCAACACGACTAGCGTCGAGCACGACGCTATCACGACTAGCTTGTCGATTCGAACCGCGGCGTGACGCCGGCCCTTGCGTCTGCAGCACACGTAACGCGCTGCCGAGGGCGCCTCCTTGAGCTTTGATGACCCAGGCTCCTGCTTCCATGCCGGCGAAAGCTTCCGAGCTCCACGCCGCACGGGCCTGCTCCGCGGAACCCCGGATCTCGGCGGGGCAGAAGACGCGAAGGACCTCATCGGCGCTCAGCGTGTCCGCGAGCAGATCGAACCGCGGAGGCCTCAAACGGCGATCTTGGCCTTCAGGTTTTGGGAGACCCGCCGAGGCCTCGCTCGGTGCGACCCGAGCCCCGATTCAGGGCGTCCGCAGGGTAACGCTCGGCGGACGCCGGCGAGCGGCAATGGGGTCGCACTCCAGGATCAGCACTTCGGGTTCGTGGATGAAGGGCTGGATAGTCCGAGCTTCTGCCGGTTGCCAGTCGACAGCTGTCGGATGGGGCGATCGAGGTCGGCGTCGAAGCGTTCGGCCAGCGAATCGCGCTTACGGGGGTCGACCCCCCCACTGCGGGAGAGCCATCGCGACCCGCAGGGCGCGGTCGCGATCTGGGAATTCGTTGAGAAGAAGGCAGCTGCGCGAGGGCTTCCAACGCCTCGACCAGCGCGCCGTGCTCGACGCTGCAGGTTTCTTCTTGCGGTAACGCTGGGGTGGTGGGTTCCCGCGGATCGCGTTGCGCTGCAAGAGGCCGGTAGCGCGCTCGGAACTTGACCGGGAGACGGTCAGCTCGGGGTCGCGGATCGCGGACTATGTGGCGCAGTCGGGCGTCAGCGATCGGGGGTCGACGATGACACGGGTCGTCCGCTCGGATCCTGAGCAGCTCGCCGCGGGTGAGAACGAGCGTTAGCCGCGGCAGTCCAGGCCCGGGTCAGAGTCTCACGTGGCGGGTCAGGACCTCGCGCGGGCGGGGATCGGATCTGGCGACGCGGCGGCGCTAGCGGCGATGCGCTGGGCGGGAAAGCTTGCTGTGACGGTGGTGCCGTTTGACGGGGAGGATTCGATCTGGATGGCTCCGTGGAGCAGTTGGACGCGCTCGCGGATCCCGAGCAGGCCGAAGCCGGCGGTGCCGGTGGCCGGATCAAACCCGTCGCCGTCGTCGCGGACGGTGACCGTGACGGTGCTCTGCGTTTTCCCGCGACTTCGATTACGGCTCGTTTGGCGTGGCCGTGTTTGGTGGCGTTCGTGAGTGCTTCCTGGATGATCCGGTAGATCCCGGTCTCAAGCTCGGCGGTGTGCCGCGCCGGCTCGCGGCCCTGCTCGTATGCCAGCTCGACTGAGCTGTCGATCTCCAGCCCGTGGCGGCTCGCGCGTTCGCACAGCGCCTCGAGCGCCGCCGCGAGGCCGAGCTGATCCAGCGCGGGAGGGCGCAGATCGGTAACGAGCGCGCGGAGGTTGGAGATCCCGTGTTCGAGATTCTCGATCGCTTGGGCGACGGCTTGCTCCAGAATCTCCGGGTTGCCCTTGCGCCGAGCCGCTGACAGGCTCATCCGCAGCCCGCCAGGCTCTGCAAGGTTTCGTCGTGCAGCTCCCGCGCCCACCGCCCGCGCTCGCCTTCCGCGGCCGCGAGCCGCTGGCGGTGCAGTTCAGATGCCGTGCTGCGAGCGGTCGCGACAGCGATCGCCGCGCTGGTCGCGAACGCCTCCAAGAGCTCTTGGTCCTCGACTGTGAACACGGGTCCATCGTGCAGCCGGTCCAGCGCGATCAGAACGCCGTAGGTCCGGTTGTGGAACACGAGCGGGACGACCAGGCCGGCGTCGGCGCTGACTCCGAGCCGGCCGAGGCCGTACTGGTCAAAGTGCGCGTGGTTGAGCTCGTCCTCCAGCCGGTGCGTGGTGCGCGTGCGCAGCGCCGCACTGGCGAGCGTATCGGCGAGCGCGATCCGCTTTCCGACCAGACCAGCGGGCCGGTCACCGGCCGCTGCGGCAACTGTCAGCTCGCGGCCGTCGACGAGCTCGATCAACAGCGATCGCGCGGAGACCAGCGCCCGCCCGCGCTTGGCAACCAGCTCAAGGATCACATCGACGTCGGTCTCGCCGCCCACGGCGTGGGTGACCTCCGTCGTCGCCCGCAGCGCCACGACCGTGCGCGCGAGCTCCTCGCCACGGGTCGCGGCGCCGGCGTAGCGTCGCGCGTGATCGATCGCGAAGCCGGCGAACTTGGCGAGCATCGTCGCCGATTCCTCATCTCCCTCGGTGAACTCGCTGCCGTCCTGTTTCTCGGTGAGATACAGACTCCCGAACGGCACCTCGCCAACAAGAATCGGAACCCCGAGGAACGAGTGCATCGGCGGATGCCCGAGCGGGAACCCGTACGAGCGGGGATGCTCGCCAACCTCCGCAAGCCGCAACGCAACCGGCTCGCGGATCAGCTCTCCCAGCACGCCACGCCCTCGCGGCGGCTCGCCGATCTGCGCGCGGACGTGCTCGTCGATCCCGACCGTGATGAACCGCTCAAGCTCCGTCCCCGAGTCGTCCAGCACACCAAGCGCCGCGTACCGCGCGCCCGTCAGCTCACACGCTGACTCCAGCACCCTGCCGACCACCAGCTCCGAGTCCAACTCGCCCAGCACGCTGCTAGCGATGCTCAGCAAGCTGCGAGCCTCACCGTCCATCAACCCGCCCACCGCTCGCCCACCGTGAAATCGAAAGGGCCTCTGCCGGATCGGACTGCGATTTCATAGGACAACCTCCATGGAGCCCGTCTCACAGCCCGCCGTGTGGCGTTCCGCGAGGCCGTGCTAGGTCAGAGGATCAGAAGGCCGCAACTCCGGGAACGGCCGCCAGGCCGAAACCAGGACGTCCAACTGGGCTCTTAGCCCCAGCGAGCCTAACACCATCACCCCCATAACAGCAAAGAAAGCAGCAGTACGGCATCACTGGTCACTCGCGCCGACCGCACCACACGCAGCGAGCTGGGGGTGGCGAAGCGTCATCGTCGCCGGCCTGTCAGGGCGTGACGGCGGCGAATAGTTGCTCGTCCGAGTGCAGCTGCTCGCGCAGCGTCTTCGTCAGGGCGGTGTGAAGTTGGGATACGCGGCTGTCGCTCACGCCGAGAATTTCGCCGATCTCGCTGCGCTTGAGGTTGTGCACGTGGTACAGCACGGCGACTTTCCGGTCGCGTTCGGGAAGGCGCTTGAGCGTGGCGAGGAGCCGCTCCCTCGCGTCGTTTCGAGTGGCCGCGAGATCAGGGTCCGTGTGGCGGTCGTCGCTTGGGAGCGTGTCGATCATCTCGATCTGGGTCTGGTCCTCGTTGAGCTCGAGCGTGTTCAGCGAGCCGACGTCGTTGCGGTTGATGTCCTCCCGGTGCTGGATCAGCTCGTCGAGTGAGATCCCGACAGACTCGCTCAACTCGGCAGGGGTCGGCGCGCGAGGGTAAAGCGAGACGAATTGGTCGCGGGCCTTGTTGATGTCGCGGTCCCAGCGGCGCAGCGACCTCGGCGCCCAGTCGTTGCGGCGCAGCTCGTCCAGTACTGCGCCGTGGAGGCACGTCCAGGCGTACTGCTCGAGCGTCGCACCCTTCTCGGGGTCGTAGCGATCGATCGAGCCGATCAACGCAACCACGCCGCAGGAGATGAAGTCCTCCGCCTCGGCGTGCGCTGGGAGCTCTCGCAACTTGCGGTCCACGATGAACTTGACCATCGGCGCGAACGTGAGCACCAGCAGGTCACACTACCGCCGATCGACTCCGGGCTCGTATTCACGTACCGAGACGGGCCAACCCACACCGTTCGATGGCTCGTCCACGAGGCCGGCGCTGTGGTCGAAGCAACGCTGCTGTAGATATCCAACCCTGGCGAACAGATCGTAGATGACACCCTCGGCATCACCGAGACCGCAGGGTCTGCAGCAGGACGTTCTCGCGGACGGATACCCAAGCGCGTGGTGATGCTCAGCCTCTGCGCGATGGCACTCTCAGCCAGACATTCTCCCTGGGAGAAGAGTTGGAGACGGAGGTTGAAATGAGCATCTTCGAGCCTGGGTTGGCGGACCACAGCTAGCGGCGCTCGCCACTTCGATCGCCGGCTTGCTGCGCGAGCAGTACGGTCGCGGCTCGATCACGGTACGGTCTTACGCGCGCGAATAGATGATCGTCGTCGTGATCCGCGGTCGGCGCTTCACCCGTTGGAGCAAGCTCCGCACCGAGTTCGACAGCATCATGGGCCGCGTTGGTCTGACGTCCCCACCGGCGTCGCAGCGGTCGGCGTCGTGGCGGCCGGTTTGGCGGTCGGCTGTGACCTCGCCGGCTTGCGTGCGGGTGCTGAGCGCTGGCGGGGGTCAAGCGCCGCGAGCGCGCGGAGCGTCAGGACAGCTCGACGAGCGGACGCCGTGGCGCGTGCGCTGGGGTTCGATCGCCGCCCGCGCGACCGTCGCTCTTAGTGAATGCTGAAGTGCTCGGTGACGGCGCGTAGGCCCAGGAGCCCAAGGACAAGCAAGGCGATGGCCAGGGCGCCGATGACGCCGAGCATCACCAGGGCAAGCCTCGCGACTCGGTAGACGGCGAACTGTCGCCGGCGGCGGGCCAAGCGTCCCCGGCTGACATAGGGCGGCAGCGGTTTGGTCGCCATCGCGACGGATACTACGCGGCGTGCTTCGCGGCTCGCTCCTGGGGCACGCTCGCCGTGGGCGGCGAGCGTCCGCGCGCTCGCTCACGGTGTCAGGGTTTGTCGCGCGCAGGATCTCACGGCCCAAGGGGCTCATCGAACGCTTCCAACCGTCCGCTGAAGCCTTTCCCGGCCGTAGCGCCGAGGGCGTCCACAACCCAACGACATGCGGACGCCCAGGTGGCGCGGCCTCTCGCTCGGTAATCAGCGCCGCGGACCGCATCCGGCGCTCCACGTCCGGAGCATCTGCGCCGCCCTGGCGGCGTTCCGGGATCCTTGCTGCAGCGGATGCGATCGTGCCCCGCAGCCGCAGATTGGGTTGGATCCGGACGACTGGTGCGCCGATGCGATCGTGCGCCGGGGCGCGGCGAGGCGATCAAGGAATCGTCCCAGGCCAGGTCGGTGTGATAGGCCACTTTCGCCCGGCCCAAATCCGAGCGCTCCGCGTTGTAAGCGCAGGCCAAAGCTCACGAGTTCTGTTCCCTCGCAGGCCCCGGAGCCGGGTGTTGGCCGTAGCGAGCGCACGATCGGGTAGGCTCGCGTCAGAGCGAGTCGTGCGGTGGTTTCGCTGCCGACATCGCCGGCGATTCGGGTGCGGTCGATCTGAAGGAGAGACAGGTGAGTGGCAAGGTCTCGGGACGTGGCGCGATGAGACGCTTCACGTGGGTGGGCGGCCTATCGATCGCCGCTGCGGTCGGGGCGACATCGGCCGTGACAGCTGTCGCGGCCCTCGCGTCGCCACGACTGGCGTCTACGGCCGGGAGCAAGCATCCCGTGTGTACGTCGTTCGTCTCGAAGAGTCAGGTAACCGCGATCTCTGGTCTCGCTACGGAGGTACATCCGCAAACCTTTACCGCAGCGGAAGGTTTCTTCTTCAGGTGGACCCCGGGTGGCGTCCCTGCCCAGGGAAATATCCCCGGTTCGGATTGTTTCTTCTTGGACGTGAACCCACCAGAACCGTTCGCGCAGGAGCTGACAAACACGGCGTATGTCGCCGTAGGCTACGGCGAGTCGACGAGAAATTTTCGCAAACTACGCCAGGTCTGGGGGGCGGGCGGTGGGAGCTTGGGAGCTGACTTCCAGCACGCCCCGGCGAGCGCGGTGAGAATCGCGAGTGCGGCCCAGGCGTTTGAAGACACGGTCAATCTCGCCGCCGACGGCTACACGACAGGGTCCGGATTCCCGGCCCACCTGTACTACGTGACCGTCCTGACCAAGCGGCATAACGTCCTCATGGTCGCGATCATGAACGCGAGTTCTTCCACCACGGCGAACCTGATGGCCACGATTCTGAAGCACGACAGGGGCTTCTTCTGACGCCCCCCGCCCTCGTATCGGCCCCGCCGTTTGTTCGTAGCTGACGTAGCCACGCCGGGAGCGCCCCTCCGCCGCTTGGATCGCATCGCGCATGTAGAACTGGAATGCGGCTAGTTGACGACGTCGCTCGGCTTCTCGTGAGGCGTTGAGCAGGCCGGCGAGTTTGGGCGCCGGACCGACATCGTCGGCCTCTGCGGGCGGACCGCACCGGAGGCGTCCAACCGTTTTCCTCACGATGCTGCCGTGATCCGCCTCGCTGGCGCTCCGGTCTCCCAACAGAATGAGGAGTGGCTCGTCCAACGTCGCTACCCATCGTGTCGGGTAGACGGCGCTGCTCGCCGCGGCCGAACCCGAGCCGTCGAGGACCGCGCGTTCGACCCGCTCCGTCGCATCCAACGTAACTCGCTTGACTGCGTGGTTGAGGAACCATCTGAGCTTGTTGTCGTGCCACGTGATGGTCACGGTCAGTGGGGGCTCCTTTGGGTTGCCGCAGACCTCGAACACATTTCCCGATGTCGCCCGGACGGCTCGTCGGGGCTGTCAGGTCAGACGCAGGCCCAGGCAGCCAGCCTGGGGCGATCGCTCTCGTGTTCTGGCCTTCAAATTGCAGACGAGCGCATAGGCGACATTTCGCATCCGTAGCCTTGGCGGGCCCGGCGCTACCGCCGGCCTGGGAGAGCAGCCACGCCGGCGTCAGGCGATGGCGTGGCTCAGGCTGTCCGGTTGCAGCAGGCAGCGGCGGCACCGACCGCGTCGAATCGTGGCTGCTTGCATGCGATTGCGACAGCCGGTTCGGCGCGACGCCGCGCAGGGCGCTCCTTATGCAGGAGTCAGACCTCGAGGACCGGCCGAGTGCTCCTGACGCGAGCACGCTGATGACTACCGCTGAGTGCGGTGGGTTAGACGGCTACCGAACCCGCCCATGGAAGGCCGGGCTGCAACGCCTCGCCGAGGCGACCGGGCTCGCGATCCGGGTCGGAGTTGGGGGCGCGTGGCGCTTGCAGCGATGATGGTTGTGGGTGCATTGGCTTTCGCGCCGGCGGCGTGGGCTGGCTCGTGGCAGGCCGTGGTGAGCGATGCTTCCCTGGGGTCGAACTGGCGTTTGCACCGGATGCAAACACGGCGCTGATCGTCGACGCCGCCGCGACGGGTGCGACGGGGCAGGTCACCCCGGTCGATATGTCGAGCGGCTCGGCGTTGCCGAGCCGTCCATTGATATCCCAAACCCCCCGGGGAACTTCGTCGCTGTCTCACCCGACGGACGGCTCGCGTACGTCACCGATCCACAGGACGGGAAGGTCTTCCCGGTCGACCTGACGACCTCGCCGGCGACCGTCGGGGCGGCGCTGTCGGTGGGGGGAAACCCCGAGGGTGTCGCCTTCGCTCCCGACGGCGCGACCGCCTATGTCGCCGAGAACGCGAACACGGGAGGCAGCGCGGAGCTCATTCCGATCACCGTGGCGACCGGCGCCGTGGGGACCCCGATCACCGACCTGGGTCCCCATCCGTTCTCGATCGCGGTAACCCCGGACGGGCAGCTGGCGCTCGTTGGGGACTCGAGTAACGGGGACGTCTATCCGGTCTCGCTGCCGAGCGGCGCGGTCGGGACGCCGATCGCGATCGGCGGTAGCGTCCATGGAATCGCCCGGTCTGCCCGACGGGTCGGCCGCCTACGCAGCGAACGGGAGCTCCGTCACGCCGATCGCGTTGGCAAGCCTGACCAGCGGCTCGGCGATCGCGATGACCGGGGGCGCGTTTGCGGTGGCGGCGACGCCTGACTGCCGGACCGTGTATGTGACCAACGACACCGGCGGGACGGTGACCCCGATCGACGTTGCCAGCGGCAGCGCCGGGACCCCCATTACTGTGGGTCGACGCCGCGCGGGATCGCCATCACCCCCGATCAGGCACCGGTGGCGGCGTTCACGGTCGGCGCGACGTCGCCCGGTGTCGCGACCGCGTTCGATGCGAGCTCCTCAACGGTCCGCTTCGGCACGATCGCGTCCTACGCCTGGAACTTCGGCGACGGTCAGACGGATACCACATCGTCGCCGACGACAACGCACGTGTACCCGGCGCCCGGCAGCTACCAGGCGACTGTGACCGAGACCGACAGCGACGGCACGTCGGTGTCGGGAGAGGTCTACACCGGCCAAAGCGCGGCGTCGGTCGGCGGCCCGAGCGCCCAGACGTCGCGGAAGGTAGTGGTGACGAACGCGCCCGCGCCCGCGGTTGCCCTCAGCGCGACCAGCCTCGATTTCGGTTCGCTCGGAGTCGGTGCGCCGAGCGGGCCGCTCAGCGTGACATTCTCGAACACGGGCTCCGCTGCGCTGCATCCCGCGCAAGCGACCGTGAGCGGCCCGGCGACGGGGGGCGCGCGCGGCGGTGGAGATCTGTCATTCGAACCTCACAGGCTGCGCGGGTGTGTTCACCGACGCCGGCGGGCGCTACCAACTGGATGGCCTCGGGCCCGGGCGCTACGAGGTCACGATCAACCCCCGAGCGGATCGACGCTGTCGCAGGGCTCGCGTGTCGCCGACGTCCTCCGCGGCCAGACGACCGACGCCCTCATTGTCCTCGTCCACAACGTCCCGCTCCCGGCGGCGGTCGGGATCACCAGCGGGCTGGGCAGCGCTGACGGGTCGCCCGCGTGGTCGTAGCTCTGAAGGTACGAGAGGGTCGATCCGAGCACGGTCTGGTCGGTGCCGGCGGTCGTGAGCTCGACGACGATCAGCGTCGCGATACTGCTGTCCGGCGTGCCGTGGGCGGGCAGCGGCCTTATGGCCGGCAGGTCGATCTGAAACGGTCCGTTCCAGCCTCGCCGCCGCGACCCAGGTCAGCGCCCAGAGCACGGGGCTGCAGCAGCTCGCCCACGGCGCGATGACCCTGCACATCGTCGGTCTGCGCACCGGCGCGACCACGAGCAGCGCCGCCGCACGACGAGCGCGGCCCGTCGCAAGCGCGGCTGACGCCTGCCTCGACGCCGAGGACGCGCTCGATGCCGCGGAGTCCGACAGCTACAAAGCCATGGAGGCCTTGCAGGCGGCCCTAAAAACTCTTGCCGCCTACCACGGCGGCGACAACTCGGAACTCATACGCCTCGCGGACGAGGTGCACGCGGCCCATGACGCGGAAGTCCGCGCCGCCCAAGCAGAGCTCGACGCCGAGGATGCTGAACAGAGTGTGTGCCCGGAGGAGCCGACCTCGCCTCCCGCGCCTCCATGCGACGTCTTCCTCGCCGAAAGCACGGGCTGCACGAACACCGGCGACTTGTACACCGATCCCAGCGGGCCGGTCACAACCATACGCGGGGTCCCCATCGAGGGTGCCCGGGTCGTCCAAGAGCGCTCGGCGACCGCCACCGGGCCGTTCCGGCCCGTCCCCAACCGCAGCGTCTTCATGTCGCCGGCCAACCGACGAAATCCCGATCAGACCGACATCGATGGGCACTTCGGCTGGGACGTGTTCCCGGGCTTCTATCGCGTAATCGCCACCCGCCACAGCTGTGTCGGCACAGCGACGTCGAAACGCCGTCCCGTGCCCCCGCCCGTGACCAACCTTCACCTCACGCTGCGCTGCCCCAACCTGCGGCGAACGCCCACGACCGTGAACATCACCGGTCTGCGAACCCGCGGCCCCGACACCGTCATCGGCGTGCGCGCCCGCGCCGGCCAAGGTCACCCCATCGGCCTCGTCGAACTGACCGTCAACGCGCGAGTGGTCGCACGCGCGTTCCTCAACCAGAAAGCCGGCAACGCCACGCTCAGCGCGCCCACGCCCCTGCGCCGCAAAGCCCGCATCGCGGTCCGCTACGCCGGGAACGCACGATTTGCTCCGAGCGGCGCACGAGAAACTGGCTGAGGCGCGCCTCGCCCAGGGTCCCTTCCCGATCCCTTGATCGCCCACACGAGGATTCAGCTGAAGCCCGACCGCGGTTGGTGCTAGGCCGCGACGGCCACGCCCCCTAACGCGCGCTTCGACCTCCGCCGAGAACGAGCGGGCACCAGGCTCGGGGTGTCCGCAGCGTCGAAGGCGACGCCGCCGACGCCGGAAAGCCCGGACTCCCGAACATCTCGGCGATAGCAATCACGGCCAAGGATCAGCGGACAGTCGCCTCGATCCGTGTCAGGCGATGGCTTGCGCGTGGCCGCGAGCGGTGGCGCAGCCTGCTGCATCTCGACACGCGGTTGTGGTCCGGAGCGCGCCCTGAGCGCTCTGGACTCGTGCGATCGCATTTGGGCGATTCCGCAAGTCGGAGGGCGCCGCCGGCGGTCCGCGGCCGACTGCTGCTTTCAGCGCCCGGTGCTTGCAGCCGCACGGATTCCAGCTAGCGATCCGGTCCGCCCTGCTGTTGGCGAAACGGGGGGAAGCTCCGGGCGTCCGATGGCGTCGGTGTCTTCCCTCAGTTGAGGGCAAACCAGGGAAGAGAGTCGTCCGCCCTGCTGTCGCGGGAAAGTAGGTCCGCGGGCTGATGCCGCTGCAGCTGTCGACGGCCGTCGACGACGAGAGTTGCGAGATTGGCGACGAGCAGGTCGATTGCCCTGCTTAGGGGGTCGCGTCCAAAGACTGCTGTAAATAGTGCGACGGGTGCTGTCAGAGCGACGGCGTAGGTTCCCTCAAGTCCTGACAGACGATGAAGGAGGCCTACGCCGTGAGACGCACCGTACCGCCGTCGGCGGAGATACAAGCGAGCATCGACAAGCTGCTGTCGAAGGGGATGGTCGATGACCCGCAGAAGATGCTGTCCGAGCTCGCCCGGCTCGGCGCCCGGTTGATCATCCAGCGGGCGGTCGAGGAGGAGTTCGATCACGTGGCTCGGCCGGGCTCGCTATGAGCGCCGGCCCGAGCGCCGGGGCCGGGGAAGCGCAACGGGTTCCGGCCTCGGCACCTGCAGACCGGGGAGGGTGAGCTGCGGATCGAGATCCCGCAGGTCCGCGAGGCGGTGATGCCGTTCGTCTCGAAGCTGTTCCCGAAGTGGCACTGCAAGCGGCTGTTGCGGACGGACCCGCTGAAGGCGCTGGTGATCGGCGGGTTCGTTCGCGGCCTGTCGATGCGCGACGTCGAGTCGCTGTGCGAGGAGGCCGGGCTCGGGCGGACGTCGAAGTCGACCGTCGCGACGATCTGCGCGGAGCTGCACGAGCGGTTCGAGGCGTTCTGTCGCCGCTCGCTCTACGACGTCAACCTGGTCGTGCTGTTCCTCGACGCGATCTACCTCCCGGTCCGGCCGAGCGGCCCGAAGGAGGGCGTGATCTGCGCCTGGGGAATCACCGAGAACGGCGCCAGAGAGCTGGTTTCGGTGCGGCTGGGAGCGCGGGAGGCCAAGGAGGACTGGGTCGAGCTCGGCCGCGATCTCATCAGCCGCGGGCTCGCCGCGCCGCGCCTGGTCGTGGCCGACGGTGCGCCCGGGCTGATCAGCGCAGTCGAGGAGATCTGGCCGCGCGCCGATCGGCAGCACTGCGCCGTTCACCGCCTGCGGAACCTCTTGGCGAAGCTCCCGAAGTCAGAGCAGGACCGTGTCCGGTTCAACTACTGGTCAGCGCTCACCGACGCCACCAGCGTCAAGGACGGCAAGCTCCGCCTCCAGGTCCTGATCTCAGAGCTCGAGCACGGCGGCTACGAGTCGGCCGCCCGCTGCCTCTCCGACGACCTCGACGCGCTCGTCGTGCACCTGCGCTACCCGCTCAGACACCGCGAACGGTGGCGATAGCACGAATCTCCTCGAACGGTCGCTCGGCGAGGTCCGCCGGCGCACCAAGGTGATGGGCCGCTTCCCCGGCGAGACCAGCTGCCTGTCACTCGTCTGGGCGGTGCTCGACCTGTTCTTCAGCCACGCCAGCAACGGCGCCACGTTCACCGACGTCGACCGCCAACACCTCTACCGCATCAAATACCAGCAAGCCGACCCCGACACCTCGACGAGGAGGTCACAGCCGCCTAGACTCAACCACGGGAACCTGAACCGCGCGCGAATTTACAGCGGTAAATGGACGCGACCCTGCTTCCCGCGCAGCCCTCCTTTCCGGGTTTCGCGCGGACCAGTTGGTATCCGTCGTCCCCTGCTGTCGACGCTGTGGGGGCTTGTTGCATGCGGTGCTGGTCGGCGTTAGGCTCTGTCGTCGGTCCGGCTGTGTGGAGCGATGCGCCGAGGGTTAGGTTCGATGAGGATCAGGGGTGTGATCGGGTTGGTGGTGGCGGCGGTGGTCGCTCTGCCGCTGGCCGCCGGGGCGCTTGGGTCGCCGCTGTTCGCATAGGGGTCGGTGGTGGTGTCGCACGCGGGTTCGGCTGGTGCTGCGCGGGGGCCGGTCGCGCGGGTGGCGGCCTGCCCGGGCGCGCCCCTGCCGAGTACTGATTGTCTGGTGGACCGCAAGACGGATTGCCCGGTGGCGGGCGTGGAGGTTGTCGTCGCTCCGCTTCGTTGCGTTCCGCTTCAGACGCCGACGCTCGTGGTCCAAGTGGCGAAGCCGGCTGGCGGTGGCTGCGTCGGGAACGACTACCTCAAGGTCAAGCTGGTCAAGGGCCTGCGGAACTTCGAGGCGGTCTGGTACTGGTATAACGGCTTTGACGGGACCAGATGATTCCCCGGCTCGCTGGCCACCATCGGGCCCGACACCGTGATGGGCGAGGGCGGCGACAGCTACCCGGTCCCCAAAGGCTACGCCGCCTGGTCGGTCGGAGGCGGCGCCAGCGCGGCCGGCAACTGCCCCGGCCCACCGCCCGGAACCCTGGGGTACGCCGCATGGGGGATCATCGCCAACCAGTATCTGGTCACGGGCCGGGTCACCGACCAGCACGGCGTGCCCGTTCACGATGTGGACATCCAGGCGCGCTGCCCGAGCGGCGACAGGTTGGCCACAGACCCCAACGGCGAATACCACTTTCTCCTGGACCGCGGGCCGTGCACGATCGTCCCGCTCGTTTCGCCCGAGGAAGACCCGAAGCCCATGCGGCGCGTCCTGTTCGTCGATCACGACTTCTACAACCAGGATTTCGTGCTTCACACCGACACGATCAGTGGCCAGGCGACCGACGCCGACGGCAAGCCGATCGCCGACTCGCAGATCGACATCAGCGGCCCCACCCGGACACAGGTCACGACCGACGCGCAGGGCGACTACGGCCCGGTCCACGTACGGCCCGGCCACTACACGGTGGGGGCGCGCTTCCCGCTCGACGACCACTTCCTGCACTACAAGGTGCTGCACTGCAAGGTCGGCGACGTCAGCGCCTGGGACTGCGACGCCGACCTGCACAACGGCAAGAACCTGGTCGCGGACTTCCGTCTCGGGCGCCCCGACGTCAAGATCAGATTCAACCCGGACACCGTGACGGGCGACGGTCGCGGCGCGAGCGACGTTACCATCGGCCTGACCGTTGACGGCCAGCCCGTGGTCGACCATGTACTGTCGGGCGTCGCGGACGCCGCCGCCGAGTTCACAGCGGGCAAGCCAGCCGCTCCGCCCACCTTCACGAGCGTAGCGGAGCTTGACCAATACGCGCCTCCAATGGGGCTTGATGGTCCTGCCGTCGTCGCGTGCGCGGGAGACCGTCTCTTGGGTCAAGCTAAGCTCGCGGCCCAGTATGCGACTGACGCGCACGGCCAGGTTCGCTTCAGGCTGTTCGTCGGCACTAACGCCAGCAAGCCGATCACCGTCGACCAAGCAGAGATAGGCCCGGAGCTTCGCCTCACGGTCACCGACATCGCCGACGCGACTCCGCTGCCAGGGTTCGTGCAGCCGTCGGGGATCCTCTGGCTCCGCAGCTACAAGTTCGCCAACAGCCGACCGACGGGCGGAATCACCGTCCCGACCTGATGGACTGCGCAACCTCGCCACCCACGTCACGCCTCTTCCGCAGCTGACCAGCAGCGAGCTAACGAACCAGACCGACCTGCTCGACTGGCTCACCGAGGCGGTAACGCGCTCGCGGGGAGCCTATCCACCGTTCGGACCGATCGATGGTCACCCGGTCGGCCTCGTCGCTCCCGACGACTTCGCGATCTACTTTGGACTGAAGACTGGACCGAACATCGACGACCAGCCGGGGCTCGACACGACGGAGGCCACGGCAATCTTCGGATCCGGACCGCTCACACCCTCCCTGCCGGCCCTGGCCACCCTGTTCCCCGCCACAGACGTACCTTATTATCCCGAGAGTGAATTTCTCTTTTATGGGTTTGGTATCTATCCCGACCCGACCACGAGCGACGGGAGACAGCTCGACAGCTGTGCGTTCCCCCTGGTCCACACCCCCGCCGGGGGCTAGCGGATCCAGCGAGAATTCCGCGACCGGCGGGCGCAGGTCCACGGCGGTTCGACCCGAAGCGTCGCTCACACGTGCCTCCGGTAGACAGCAGCCG
Source organism: uncultured Solirubrobacterales bacterium (assembly GCA_963769695.1). Classification (GTDB taxonomy): domain Bacteria; phylum Actinomycetota; class Thermoleophilia; order Solirubrobacterales; family Solirubrobacteraceae; genus Palsa-465. The sequence goes on from CAVYMX010000010.1 coordinate 72,912, forward strand.
GCCCGGGTCCGCGCCGCTGATCGCGATCGAGCTCACCGATCGGGAGCTCGCGGTATTGCGGATGCTCGGCGCCGGCCTCAGCAACTCCGGATCGCCAACGCGCTGGTGGTCAGCGAAGCGACGGTCAAGACGCACGTATCGAAGGTCCTCCCGAAGCTGACGCTCCGCGACCGGGTGCAGGCCGCGATCTTCGCCTACGAAAGCGGGCTGATCGAGCCCGGTGCCTCCCCCTAGTGGTGCGTCAGTGTTTTAGTTGGTGATTGCATCGAGTGTCACGCGTCCTCGTTGGACCTTGTCGACGATCTGGTCGGCGGTCTTGGTCCAGGTGAACGGCGTGGGGTTGGTGTTGTGCGCAGCGAGGTAGGCATCGATCGCTGCGATCAGGTCCGGAACGGAGGCGAAAGCGCCGCGGCGGATCGCCTTGTTGGTGAGCTTGGAGAAGAACCCCTCGACCATGTTCACCCAGCTTGAGGAGGTCGGCGTGAAGTGGAGGTGGAAGCGAGGGTGCTTCTTGAGCCAGGCCTTGACGCTGGGGTGCTTGTGGGTCGCGTAGTTATCGAGGATCAGATGGATCTGCAGGCCCTTGGGGACCTCACGATCGATCGTGCGCAGGAACGTCAGGAACTCAGTGTGACGGTGGCGTGGGAGGCATTGGCCGATCACCGAGCCGGTCAAGACATTGAGCGCGGCGAACAGCGTCGTGGTCCCGTTGCGCTTGTAGTCGTGGGTCATCGTCCCCGCCCGCCCGGGCTTCATCGGCAACGACGGCTGCGTGCGATCCAACGCTTGAATCTGGGACTTCTCGTCCATGCTCAGCACGATCGCGCGCTCGGGCGGATTGAGATACAGGCCGACGACATCAGCGAGCTTCTCCTCAAAGCGCGGGTCGGTGGACAGCTTGAACGTCTCGACTCGGTGCGGCTTCAGGCCGCGAGCGGCCCAGATCTTCTGCACCGTGGTGTGCGAAACCCCATGCGCGCGGGCCATCGACCGGCAACTCCAATGCGTCTCGCCCGGCGGCTTCTCGTGCAGCGTCGCGTGAACGATCTCCTGCACCTTCTCCGGTCCGATCGACGGCTTGCGACCCCGGCCGGGTCGGACCTTCACCGACGCCTTGAGGCCGTCCCGTTCAAAGCACTCCCGCCACCTCGTGACCGTCGCCGGCGACACCCCGATCTCCCTCGCGATCCGTGTCGTCGCGAAACCGTCCGAGGCCATCAACAGCACCTTCGCTCGCTGGACATCACGGTGAGCCGCGGTCTGGGAGCGAGACAACGTCTCGAGCACTTCGCGTTGAGGCTCGGAGACCTGCAAGGGAGGGGTAGGAGCGCGCATGATTCATCATACCCACAACCACCACTTAATTCAATTACACACCACTAGGACGGCGTGAACAGCGATATGGCCAGCGCCACCCACAGTTGGGTCGCGCCCGCTCATCGGGCATGTGCGTACGTCACCACTGACCAGGAGGGCGTCGCCGCGGAGGCGAGAGCCCTGTTCCCGTACGACCCCTACGACATTCCTCACGACCTCTACGTCTTCTACCAGAAAGCCAGAGCGGCTAAGCCGAGCAATACCCTCTGGGTGCGACTTCGCCCCCCCAATCGCGGAGACCGCTGCATTGGGTCGCACGCGCGATGTCAGGGTGTGACAGGGTTGAGGGCGATGAACGGGACGACCGGCTTGGTGCTGTCGGGCGGCGGCGCGCGGGGGGCCTACGAGTTCGGTGCACTGGAGGTGTTGGCGCCTGTTCTGGACGATCCGCCGCGGATCATCGTCGGCACGAGCGCCGGTGGGCTGGGTGCCGCGTATCTGGCTGCGAACGCGCAGGATGGGCTCGAGGCGGCCGCGCGCTCTGGCGGGGAGAAGTGGCTCGAGGTCGAGATCGGTGACGTCATCGGTCCGCTGTGTTCGCCGCGTGAGCTTGCCCGTCTTCTGCAGTACGGGCTCGAGCTGCTGGGCATCCGCGCGCCGGCCCCGCCGAGCCTGCTCGACACCACCCCGCAGTCGGAGACGATCGCGGCGCTAATCGACTTCGAGCAGCTGGCCCGCAATGTCGAGGATGGGACGCTGGCCACGGCCGCCGTCGTCGCCACCGCCTACGCGACAGCGCGAAGCGTGGTGTTCCACGACGGCGGCGAGTCACCGCCGCGCGATGACCGGCGCGGCATCGACTATCTCGCGACTCGGCTCTGCGGTCGAGCACGTCCAGGCCTCTAGCGCGATTCAGGCGCTGTTCCCCGCCGTGCTGGTCGGTGAGCGCTGGTACGGCGACGGCGGCGTGCGGCTCAACACGCCGCTGAAGCCAGCCCTCAAGCTGAATGCCGGGCGACTGGTGGTGATCGGACTCAACTCGGTCGCTGGGCCGCCGCTCGAGTACGACGATCGTCGCCCAGACGTCTTTGACGGCGCCGCAGCCGTCGCGCAGTCGCTGCTCGCTGATCAGCTCGCGCACGACGTCGACACGTTGAGCACGATCAACGACGACGTGAAGGAGAGCCGCACCCCGATCGCGCACCGGCTCGTGCCGTATATCTTCGTCGCGCCGACAGACCGGCTTGCGATCGGGCGGCTCGCGGCCGACGTCTTCAACCGCCACTACGCGGGCCCGCGTGGACTGCACCGCAACCGCGAGCTGGCGGTGCTCGGGCGGCTGCTGGACGCCGGCCGCAACCCGGTCCGCGGCGATCTGCTGAGCTACTTGTTCTTCGCTCCGGAGTTCATCCGGCCGCTGATCGAGCTCGGCCGGTGTGACGCCCAGGCGTGGCTTGATCGCCAGGCTCGTGGCGATCCCTGGCGCACTGAGCACCCGTGGCCCGCGACGACGCAGGCCGGCTGAGCCCGGCGCCGTGACCGGCGCCAGCCGGTTGGGGGTCACGTGGGCCCGAGGAGTCCGGCGAGGACGGCGGCCAGCTCTTCTGGGTGACTGAGCGCGGCGAGGTGACCGCCCGGCACAATGACGGGATCGACGCCGAGCCGTTCACCGGCGATGCGCTGCTGAAGCTCGAGCGGAAAGAACCGGTCATCACGCCCGGCCACGACGTGGATCGGAATCGGTGGCCAGGCGTCAAACGCGCAAGCGTCGTCGAAACTTTCGTCCAGCTGGGACGCGGCGTCGCGCAGAAGCCAGCCGGAGCGGTGCGCGCGATCGCGTGTGTCGTTCGACCGGCCCGAGGCCCGATCAGGGCGTCCGCAGGGTAACGGGCGATCGCGCCCGGCCAGGAGCTCCTAAGCCCTGACGGCGGTTGTCGGGCGAGCACGGTCCGCGTCTTGGCGTGCTTGCTGGGCCGCCTCGGCTTCGAGGGTCACGACCCCAGCTGGTAGGACCCACTGCCGCTGTCTCGGCGGCGGATCATCAGGCCACTCGCCGTGCTCCTCGAAGTAGCGCCACGCCTCCTCGTGCCGGGCGCGTTCCGCATCGCCGGAGACGCCAAGGCGGTAGAGGGCGTTGAGCATCAGCACGGAAAGTCCTCCGCCAACGGCCATCGCAAAGCCGTCGACGCCCAGGCCGGCGGGATTTATCGCGAGCACCACGATCCCGCCCGCCACCATCGTGATCCCGATCCCGTATCGCACAGCCCAAAGCAGGACTGAGACGCGAAGCGGGCTCCCCGTCGGCTGGGTCGCGGTATTCGAATTCGATTCGGACATGGTCTGCTCCAGGTTGCTTCGTTTTCTGGGCCGCTGTTCGTGCCCATAGGAGAGGATCGTGTCCGTCGGGATCGGCGTCGACCCGGTGAGCAGCCCGACAAGATCCGGTCTGCTGACCTTGAATGTCCGGTTAGCCCTACTAGCGTTGCAGACAGATGCCGCCTCTGAGAATCGTTGTAGCCGAGGATCAGCTCCTACTGCGAGAGGGTCTCAGCCGGTTGCTCAACGAGAGCGGATTCGAAGTCGTGGCGTCGGCAGCTGATGCGCCCGAGCTGTTGCGGAAGGTCTCCGCCCATCATCCAAATGTCGCGATCGTGGACGTGCAGATGCCGCCGCAGAACACCGACGACGGGCTCCGCGCGGCCATCGAGATTCGGCGGGACCATCCGGAGGTCGGGGTCCTCGTGCTCTCCCAATTTCGGGACGAGGCGTACGCGATGGACCTGATCGGCGAGGACGCACGAGGCGTTGGCTATCTCCTCAAGGACCGGATCGGGGATCTCGACTCGTTCGCCGATGCCGTCCGCCGGGTGGCGGCCGGTGGATCGGCGCTGGATCCAGAGATCGTCGCGCTGATGGTGGGCCGCCGCCGCAAGCACGACCCGCTCGAGGAGCTGACCCCACGCGAGCGCCAGGTCCTGACGCTGATGGCCGAGGGCAAGTCGAACCTCGGGATCGCCGAGGCGCTCGGCGTCACTCTGGCCGCAGTCGAGAAGCATGTCAGCCGGCTCTTCGCGAAGCTCGGGTTGCGGGACGAGCCGCTGGAGCACCGGCGCGTTCTGGCAGTGCTCACGCTCCTGCGGGCGAGCTGACCGCCGGCGGCAACGGGAGGGACGCGATCAGGCGAGTCCCGGCTCCCGGCGGTGACTGCACCGCCAGGGTCCCACCGACGGCGGCCACGCGATCCTCGAGGCCTGCGAGGCCGGAACCGCGCGCGCGAGCAAACGTAGCGCCGCCTTGGCCATCGTCCGCGACCTCGACCCGAAGCCAGTCTCCTTCGACGGCGATGCTCACGCTCGCCTCTGATGCCTGGGAATGTTTGGCGATATTGGCCAGCGCCTCTGCGATGACGAAGTACGCCGTTCCCTCGATCATCGCTGGGAAGCGATCCGCCGGCAGATCGAGGGTCACCGGTACCGGCATCCGCGCTGTCAGCGAGCCGATCGCGGCTCGCAGCCCGCGATGGCTGAGCACCGACGGATGAAGTCCCGAGCCGAGATCTCGAAGGTCCTCGATCGCCTGCCGGGTCTCCGCCAAGGCCTCGGCGATCAAGCCTCTCGCCTCCTCGTCGGAGGCGCGCCGCCCGACGAGTTGGAGAGCAACGATCACGTTGACCAACCGTTGCTGCGCACCGTCATGGAGATCCCTGCCCAACCGCCTGCGCTCCTCAAGCTCGGCCTCGACCAGCCGCGCCCGCGACGCATGGATCGCCTGGGCCCGGTGGCGCTCGGCCTCGGCGAGCTGCCGCTCACTGATGTCCCGGAACACCACCACAGCGCCGCGTGCGCCATCCACCATGACCGGCGCCGACGAATACGCGACCGGCACGAATGTGCCGTCTCGGCGCACGAACCAGTCCTGCTCCACCTGCACCGCCTCCCCGGTCGAACGCGGCCGCAACAGCGGGCAGTCGGACTCCGGGAACGGTGTTCCATCCCGATGCCGGGAATGGATCGTGGCGTGGCTGTCGCGCGCAAGCAGTTCGTCCTCATGCTCGTAGCCGAGCGTCACCAGAGCAGCCCGATTGGTGAACAGCACCTGTCCCGCCCCGTCGACCGCATAAACCCCCTCCACCGTGCTGTTGAGCAACGCAGCGAGCAACTCCTCGCTGCCAGAGGCAAGCCGACTCGCGATCGTCCGGTCGAGCGCCATCTCACCCAGTATCCCGAGCCCTCGCTGGACACGCCAGGCGTCCGCGGTCAGCAGACCTGACCGCTCCGTCGTGGCGCAGCAGCAGGTCACCGATTGGCACGCCAACCGGTCAGCCCTGCATCCGTCTTCGCACGGGCATCCTGGACTCCACGCCGACAGCTTCGGAATGCGCGGGTTCCGCGACCGCCACGCGGCCGACGGCGGTCGGCTCAGCGGTTGTGGTTGACGACCTCGACGTTGTGGCCGTCCGGGTCGAGCACGAAGGCGGCGTAGTAGCCGGGGTGGTACACGGCGCGCTCGCCGGGGGTGCCGTGGTCCTCGTAGCCCGCGGCGAGCGCGGCGGCGTGGAAGGCCCGCACCGTGGCGTCCGCGTCCGCGGGGAAGGCGAGGTGGACGTGCTCGGTGAGCGGGCGCTCGTCACGCACGAGCGAGAAGGAGAAGTCGGGGCCGGTGAGCTGCACGCGATCCGGCGCGTCGTGCCCCAGGCGGAGCCCGGCGTACGGCGCGACCGTCGTGTAGAAGCGCCGCGACGCTTGCGGGTCGCGGACGCGGAGCCACAGGTGGTCGATGCGGCCGTCGGGCACGGGGCGCTCGCGGTCGCCGTGGACCGCCTCGACGCTGTTGCTGTCCGGGTCGAGCAGGAAGCCGCCGTAGTAGTCGGGGCCGTAGACCGCGCGCGGCCCGGGCGCGCCGTCGTGCGGGTGACCGGCGTCGATCCCCGCCTGCCAGAAGGCGTCGACGGCAGCGCGGTCCGGCGCGCGGAAGCCGACGTGCAGGCCCCGGGTCACAGGGTGCTCGCGGTCCATCGGGCCGATGGCCCAGTCCTCCCACTCGACAAGCTCGGCGTCCGCGTGGCTCGGCTCGACGCCGAGCACGGAGAGCACGGTGCGGTAGAAGCGCTCGGACGCGGCGAGGTCGGACACGGCGATCCCCACGTGGTCGAACATCGCCCCGAGACTACCGTTGCGGGCATGCTCGAGCATCGACTATCGCACGGTGGCTCGCCGCGAGCGTTTGGGCCCGCGGCGAGCCTGTCGGTCAGGTGACGACGATTGTGGTGTACCCGATCGGCACCCGCGCTCCGTGTGACCCGAGCGCCAGCAGCGTCACGCCGTAGCGTCCGCGATGCAGGTGCCGGAACGTCAGCCCGAGCTTGTGGCGGCGGATCCGGCCGCGCGCGATCACCCGCGTGCGGCCGTGTACCCTCGCCGTGGCGATCACCGGGCCGTCCTTCGCTGCCCCGGCCGCGTACGTGAACGTGTACGTGCACGTGGTCGTGGACTTGTTGAAGGACAACGTCGTCGTGCAGGTGCTCGATTGCCCGATCGGCTTGGGCGCGGGCGCGCCGGTGGCCCCCTGCGGACCCGACGGTCCCTGTGAGCCGGTCGCGCCAGCCGGACCGGTCGCGCCGGCAGGGCCGGCAGGGCCCGCCGGGCCAGGTGGGCCTTGAGTGCCACCGCTGGCGGGCGCGACGGTGGCCTCGCCGGAGGCGTAGTTCTGCGTCACCAGGCCGCTGGCGGCGACGCACTTGGCCGCGATGAAATACGACCCGTTGGCGGCGCTCGCCGGTACCGTAAGCGTCGCGGACCAGTCGCCCGAGCCGTCGAGCGACGGGCTGGCCGTGGCCAGGGCGGTGCCGGCCGAGGAGTTGAGCGACACCTTCGCCGTCGTCGACGCCAGCTGACCGCCGCCCTGCGGGCACGGGGTGACCGAGCCGACGCCGATCGTCGAGCCGGCCGGGGCCGTGCCCGGGGAGAACGCCAGCGACCCGGACGGGATCGACGGGGTCAGCTCGACCGTCGGCTGGGTGGAAAGGTTACTGGTCACGAACACGTCGCCGGAGCCGTCGACCGCGAGGAAACTCGGGAAGTTCATCCCGGCGAACGGAAGCGCCACCTGCGCGCCGCCGGCGGGCAGCTCGAGCACCCGGTTGCCCTGACCGTCGCTGACGAACACGTCACCGGAGCCGTCGACCGCCACGCCCAGCGGCTGGGTCAACACGGTGAACGGGAGCGTCCGCTGCGAGCCGCCGGCGGGCAGCTCGAGCACCCGATTGTTGTCGCTGTCGACCACGAACACGTCGCCGGAGCCGTCCACCGCGACACCAATCGGCGTGTCCAGCCCGGTAAATGGGAGCGTCCGCTGTGAGCCGCCGGCGGGCAGCTCGAGCACCTGATTGTTGCTCGCATCGGTGACGAACACATCGCCGGAGCTGTCAACCGCCACACCACGCGGGTCGAGCAGGCCGGTGAACGGGAGCGTCTGCTGCGAGCCGAAGGTGTTGAAGGCGGCAGGGGGCAGCTCCACCACACGCTGGTTGGAGTGGTCGACGACGAACACGTCGTCTGAGCCGTCGACCGCCACGCCGAGCGGGAAGCCCAGCCCGGAGAAGGAGAGCTGCTTCTGCGCGCCGCCGACCAGGAGCTCTGAGACAGAGTTTGTGTTGGCGTCGGTAGCGAACAGGTTGCCCGAGCCGTCGACGGCGATGGCGGTCGGGTCGAAGCTGAACGGCACAGTCTGCTGCGAATAGGTGATCGCCTGCGCCGGCGCCGAACATACGCCAATCGCCGCGAGCGCACACAGGCCCACAACCCAACCCAGCGCGCGCGGGCGCGCCGATCGTGTTTTGACACGTCTCATCCTGCGACCCCCTTTGAGTGGTCTATCGCTTGGTTATGACGGTCGCGATTTGCGCGGATGAGAGCGCACTCTCGCGCCCCCGTCGATACGCCGTTCGGCGTATCTTTCTTGTCCGGACGTGAACACGAAGGCCGTCAGAGCGATGCTCGGCGTGATCTCCGACGCCAGATCCGCCGGGTCGGTCGAGAGCTACCACGCAGAGCTGTTGGCCGCGATGGCTGCCGTGTTCCCTTGCGAGGTCGTGAACTTCAATGAGTTTCGCCTCGCTCCCCAGCAGCAAGCGCCCGTGGCTCCAGCCGTTACCTGCTCGACCTCGCCCCCAATCGAGCCGGCGGGCGCGATCACTCCAGACCTGCTGGGCGCGTTCGTGCGCAACATGCCGCAGCACCCGCTGATCCGCCTACACGCCGCCGGCGACCGCTGCGCCCACCGCCTCTCGGACGTGACCCGTCTGCGCGGCTTCCGGCGCATTGCCCTTTACGGCGAGTTCTTCGCCCCAGCCGCGCTCGAGCACCAACTCTCGCTCGGGCTCGACGGCCCACCGGGGCCTCTGGTCGGCATCTGGGTCAACCGCGCCCGGCGCGACTTCTCCGACGACGAGCTACTGCTCGCCGAGCTCCTGCGCGCCAAGCTGCAGACAGGCGAGCTGGCGGCCAAACGCGCCGTCGCCCGCGCCCGCCTGACCCACCGCGAGCGCGAGGTGCTCGAGCTCGTCGCCGCCGGCGCGACTAACGCCGCCGTCGCCGAAGCACTCGTTGTCAGCCCCGCAACGGTCAAGAAACATCTCGACAACATCTACGCCAAACTCGACGTCAGCTCCCGCAGCGCCGCCGCCGCTCGCGCGCGCAACGACAGCACCACCACGCCGACGCTGAGCTTCTGGTCTCCCCCGAGGACGCGGAACATATGCGCCGGGTAGTCCGCGCGAGAGGCGAGCTGAGACCCTGGTGGTTGCCGTTTGTAGAGGAGGCGCCGACGGCCACGGTCCCGGTGTCGGGGTCAAGGGTGTTGCGCGCGTGGAACGAGCTCAGCAGGACGTCGCGGGCCTCGTATAGCCCCCCATTCTTGTGGTGGACCGCTCATTCAGCGCCGGAGGGTTCCGACCAGGACGCGCTTCCCCGACGACGCGGGTCCGGCGCCGGTGCGCTGCACGGTGACGGTGAGGGTCGGAAACTGGGTGATGGGCACGCCGGACCACTCGCGAACCGATGGGCCGGCTGACGAGCGCCGCGAACACCGACCACGATCGCGATTGCCGCGGACGCGAGTACCGCGAGCGCGAGTGCAGGCCGGCTCGACCACCGCCGCCATCGAGCCGGGGTGGAGATCGTGCCTGACACCTCGGCTCGAGACTGCTCTGCGATCGCAGCGAGGATCGAGCTCTCGAGCGCCGGCGGCGGCTCCTCCCACACGGCTCGCGTGCTGAGCGCGAGGCGGAGCTCGTCGAGGCTTGTGCGCTCTTGGGCGGGCACTGAGGCGCCGTCTTCGCCGGCGAGGTATGCGATCCGCTGGTCGTTTGGGCTGCTCACTGTTGGGCTTCGTGCAGCTGATAACGATCGTCAAGGGCGGGTTGGTCCTCGTCGCGCAGGTGTCCGAGCGCGGCGGCGAGGCGTTTGTGGGCTCGGAAGGAGCGCGACTTGACTGTCCCGACCGGTACTCCGAGCCGGTCCGCGATCTGCGTGTGGGTGAGCCCGTCGAAGTGCTGCAGACGCACGATCTCGCGCTCGTCTTCGGGCAGCTCGGAGACGGTGCGACGAACCTCCCACACGTCGTAGAGGTCCGCGGCGGTTGGAGGTATGGCCGCCAGACCCGGGTGGTCCGGCGGGACGGCCGCGAGCGGGCTGGTGGCGCGGTGGGCCTCGCGGCGGTAGAGGTCGATCGCGACCCGCTTGGCGATCGCCACCAGCCACGGCCCCAGTTCCCGCTGCACGTCAATGGTGGCCGACGCTCGCCACGCCTTCAGGAACGTGTGCTGCGTGGCCTCCTCGCATAGGCCCCGGTCTCCCAGTACCTTGAAAGCGATCGCGTACACGAGCCGGCCGTACTCTCGGTAGACCGCTCGGACGGCGTCGGGGTCGCCGTCGCGGAACCGCGCCCTGACGCGCGTGTCGACCGCCGAGCGCTCGCGCCGCGAAGTGCGGCCCGGGCGGCCGGCGAGGGCAGGCATGAGGGCGCGTAGGCTCACGGGCGCGGTCGAGTTCTCAACGCCCGCTACGAGTCGGCCGGCGCACCGGTTTGCGCGCACCGCGTGTTGATGCTGCGAGCCCCTCGATCACGCCGTAGGGGAACGCAACGGGCTGGACGTCGCCGAGCGTCATTCCCGCGGCGTCGAGCAGCGCGCCGTATTCGGCATTCGTTCGCTCCCGCCCGCCGGTGAGCACGAGCATGTTGATGTCGCTAAGCAGCGTCGGCAGCGGATCGCCGCCGTCCTCAGGGATCAGCCGCTCGACGATCAAGACCCTCCCGCCGCCCGCCATCGATCGCCCGCAGGCGCCCAGGATCTCGATTGCGTGCGGGTCGTCCCAGTCGTGTAGGACGTTCGCGAGCAGATAGCAGTCCGCGCCGGCAGGAACGCGGTCGAAGAAGTCTCCTGACTGTATTTCGCAGCGATTGCCGATGTCGACCGCGTCGAGGATCGCGTCGGCGCGCGCGGCGACATCCGCAGTCTCGAGCAACACGCCGTGCAGGTGGGCGTGCTTGCGCAGGATCTCGACCAGCAGCGTCCCGTTGCCGCCCCCGACGTCGACCACGCCGCGAATGTCCGAGAAGTCGTAGCTGAGGGCGACGCTGGCCGCGAACGCGGCCGTCCGCTCGGACATCGCCGCATCGAAGACGGCGGCGTTCTCCGGATGGTGGGCGAGGAACTCGAACACGGGCTCTCCGAACTCGATCTCCAGTCCCGGCTTGCCTGTCTTGACCGACTGCAAGATGTGCGCGAACGGGCGCACGCCGCCGAGTGCCTCGAGGAACGTGGCCCAGCGGCGCATCCCCTCGGGAGCGCCGGAACGAAGGCGCTCCCCAATTGCGGTCAGGCCGAACGAGCGGCCGTGGTGCTCGTCGAACAGCTCGAGTACTGCGAGGACGCGCAGCACTCGATACAGCGAGGGCTCGTGAGTGCCTGTCGTCTCGGCAAGTTGCTGCGTGCTGAGGGGCCCGTCGGCGAGCAGATCGGCGATCCCGAGCTCCGCGACCGCGTACAGGCAGCGCGAGACGTGGATCCCCCAGATCAGGCGCAGCAGCTCCGCATTCGACGCGCCCTCAGCGAGGCGTCCCGGCCCTCCGCTTGATGCGACGGTGGCGATGCGGGATTGCTCGACAGGGTTGGTCGCGCTCATCGTGTCTCCTTGCGTCCGGGTTTGCCACCAGGCGAGCGTTGCACCGAGCGATATCGGTGCACCTACGGCTCGATTACGGTCCGCTCACGAGCGCTCGGATACGCTCTGTCGCGGCCGTGGGCTTGCGTTTGGTGCAAGCTCGCCGCCGAGTCGCAAAGAGGGGTCATGTCTGGGCTGCCGCTCGAACCCTGCTGGCGGGTTCGTCGCCCAGCCCTGACAGCGTTACGGCGGTGTTACCGGCGCGGCGGTACAAGTGAACGTCATGCCCGGCCCCGTCCGCGTGGTCCTGCTCCGTCGTTCAAGGCCGCGCAGGCGAAGTGCGCGAAGCTGCTGCCGGGTGGTGAGCCGGGGCGGCTCGAGACTGCGTCGAAGCAGTTCACGGAACAGATGCCGGCGATGTCGAAGTGCATGCGCGCCCACGACGTCAGCGGCTTCCCGGACCCGACGCGCGCCGCTCGGCGAAGGCCAACGGACTCCGGCCCCGTAGCGGTCACGACTCATCGCAGCTGACCTATGCGGCGATCGCCTCCCTCGGCCCCCGAGCCATCAGAAGACCCTACCTCCCTCGGGCCTGCTCCAGATTCGACTGGTGGGGGCCGGAAAGCCAGTCCGCATCCGGCCCCAGGCGCGCGTCGACCGGTTCCTCTCCTCGCCGCAGCGCGTCGACGTAGGCATGATCGGCGGCGAGACGGGCCGCCACCTCGGGACCCTCGGCAACGGCGCCGTGGCCCGGGACAACAACATCGACGTGCCTGACGACCTCGCCCAGCCGGTCGAGTGCCGTCTCATAGGCGCCCACCTGATCGGGCTGGCGAGGGTCGAGGAGCGGGATCAGGACGTCGGAGAGCATGTCGCCGGCGAGCAGGACGCCACGGTCCGCGAGGAGGACCGCGGCGTGGCCGATGGCGTGCGCCCGATGTTCGATGATCTCGCCCGGCACGGGTCCGCCGTCCGCGGGCAGCGGGGTGACGAGCCCGAACAGCTCGAGAGGGATGCCCGACGCGCTCTCCGCCGCCATCGCCCGCCCCCGCTCTCGGCCTTCACTGGCAGCGTGGGCACCGGCGACGGTGGCGTAGCGCGGCACGTCGCCGAACCGGCGATGCCAGAGCAGGTGGTCCCAGTGGGGATGGGTGGAGAACCCGGCGACGACCGGAATGGCGAGCCGGTCCAGGTCATCGGCGAGCTGGTTCAGATCGGAACCAGCGATGCCGGGGTCGACCAGGATCAACCCACGCTCCCCGCGCACCGCGATGGCATTGCTCCAGACCCACTCGCTCTGCCGGACCCAGACACCGTCGGCCACCTGAGTCAGCACGGGTTCACTCTTTCAGGTATCCCCGCCCGGGCGCAAGCGGAGAGCCGACCCGCACTCGTTGCGCGGAATCCGTTCGAGCAGCCGGTCAGCCCGCGCTTGAGCGCCGGTTCTCGCTCAGGCCATTGAGACAATGGCCATATCTTGCTTGGACCAGCTGCTGGTGATCTGGGGGTGCCGCGAACGCTGCCTCGGGTCATCGCCGTGCGCGGGGCACGGCATAACAACCTGCGGGACGTCGACGTCGATGTGCCGCTGTGGCGTACGGTCGCCGTCGTCGGAGTGTCCGGTTCGGGCAAGACGTCGCTGGCCATCGGGACGCTGTACGCCGAGGGCATGCACCGGTTCCTGGAAGGCCTGAGCACGTACAGCCGACGGCGGCTGACCCAGGCGCAACGACCGGACGTGGACCGGATCGACTACCTGCCGCCCGCGCTGGCGCTGCGGCAGCGCCCGCCGATACCAGGGCCGCGCAGCACGGTCGGGACGATGTCCGAGGTGCTCAACGTGCTCCGCCTGATGATCTCGCGGCTGGGCTCGCATCTGTGCCCGAACGGCCATCGCGTGGCTCCGTCGATCGCTACACAGGGGGAGGAGATCATCTGCCCAGTGTGCGGCGCGCATTTTCAGCACCCCAGCGCCGAATCCTTCTCGTTTAACTCCTACGGCGCGTGCCCAGCCTGCCAGGGCCTGGGCGTACGCTCCGAGGTTGACGTCAGCACGCTGGTTCCCGATCCGGGCAAGACGATCGAGGAGGGCGCCGTGCTGCCGTGGAATTCCGGCGGTCGGCGGCTGTCGATGTACGCCGCCGGCGAGCAGGGGGTCCGGCTTAATGTCCCGTACCGGTCGCTGACCAAGCGCGAGCGCGACATCGTGCTGCACGGTGAACCGGTTCAGCGCCGGGTGACGCTTGAGTCCGGGCGGACCGGACGGTCCGTGCAGCTGTCAGTGAACTATGACAACGCCGTCGCCGCGGTGGAACGCTCGCTACGCAGCGACAACGAGCGCACGCGCCGCCTGGTGCAGCGGTTTCTCATCACCCGTGTCTGCTCGGTATGCCACGGCACCCGGCTGCGGCCCGAGGCACTGAGCTCGCAGCTCGGCGGCCGCAACATCGCCGAGATCAGCGCCCTAGGCCTGGAGGAGCTGCGCGGATTCGCCGCTGCGCTGCCCGCCGGGCTTCCGGCCGAGCTCAGCCGAATGACCACCGGTTTGCTCGTGGAATTGAACGGCACGCTCACCCCGCTGCTCGACGTGGGTCTCAGCTACCTGACACTCGACCGGTCCGGCGCCTCACTGTCGACCGGTGAGCGGCAACGGATCGAGCTCACCTCGACGGTACGCGCGAGCACCACGGGAATGCTGTATGTGCTGGACGAGCCGTCTGTCGGGCTCCACCCCACCAACATCCAGGGGCTGCACAATACGATCACCGCGCTGGCCGGGAACGGCAACTCCGTCGTGGTGGTGGAGCACGAGCGTGAGATCGTCCGGACCGCGGATTGGGTCATCGAACTGGGTCCTGCCGCAGGCGCCAAAGGCGGCAGGGTGATCGCCGAAGGGTCTCCCGGACAGCTGGAAAGGGACCCAAGCTCGATTATGGGCCCGTTCCTGGCCGGCGCTCGGGCCGTGCCGGGTGACCGGGCGCGGCGGCGCGGACTCGGCGGCCAGGTCACCCTTCAGGTCGGCGACCTGTACAACCTGCACGACGTTACCGCCGACTTCCCGGTGGGCCGGCTGACCGCGCTCGCAGGGCCGTCCGGTGCGGGAAAGACCGCACTCATCCTGGAAAGCCTCATCCCGGCTGCCCGGGCCGCCCTGAGCGGCTCGGAGCCGCCCCCACACATCCGCCGCCTAGACCTGGACGGCATCCGCCAGGTCGTCCAGGTCGATGCCTCGCCGATCGGCCAGAACTCGCGTTCAACGCCAGCGACCTACAGCGGGGCGTTCGACCAGATCCGCCGCGTATTCGCCGACTCTGGGTACGCGCGGCGGCGGCGCTGGAAGCCCGGTCACTTCTCGTTTAACACCCGCGAGGGCCAGTGCCCGACCTGCCGTGGGCTTGGGGACATCGACCTCGACGTTCAGTACCTGCCTGACATCACAGTCCAGTGCCCGACCTGTCACGGCGGTCGTTTCAACGACGCAACTCTGGCGGTGAGGGTAGACGGCCTGACTATCGCCGACGTGCTCGACCTGAGCCTGGATGACGCTTTGCAGCGGTTCGCTCACCCGGCGCCGGTCATCGCGGCGCTGCGGCCCGTGAGCGAGGTCGGCCTGGGTTACCTGCGGCTCGGCGAGCCAACGCCGTCCCTTTCCGGCGGCGAGTCGCAGCGGCTGCGGATCGCCACCCGGCTGCGTAGCAGCCAGCGCGGCGCGCTCTACGTCTTTGACGAGCCGTCCACCGGCCTGCACCCGCTCGACGTTGCCACGCTCGTCGGCGTGTTCGACCGGCTGCTGGACGCCGGTGCCACGATCATCGTCATCGATCACGACTTGGACCTACTTGCCGCGGCGGACCACCTCATCGACATGGGGCCCGGCGGCGGTCCGGACGGCGGTCACATCGTCGCGGCGGGCACGCCGGAGGAGGTTGCGCGCGGCCCGGGCAGCGTGACAGGCCCGTGGCTGGCTGACCACCTGGGCCTGCAAGAAACCCGGCCAGCCCGATGAAGCACGAGCTTGCACGCGCGTTCCACATCGCCCCTGGGACCATAGGGTCCTCGTGTCATCCATCCCAGGAAAGGAAACAGCGCATGGACGGCTCCTCATGGTCGAATCCGCTCGTGCGCCGCGCGCCGACTGCCGCGGCGAGAGCCCGTGCGATGCCGGCTTGGAAGCGAAAGCCTAGGGCGCCAAGGCTGGCTCTGGGGAGCCGGCGCGGTCTGTGACGGCCGCGCCGTCCGCCGAGTGGTCGTGGTTGCAGTTGCCGATTGCGTGTCGGGCCAGAGCGGTCAGGGTGGTCGCGGTGCGGGCCTCGCATCGGCTGGGCAGGATCACCAGCGCGAGCACAAACCCCAGGGCAAAGATCCCGGCGGCCCACCAGAACGCGGTGGTTTCGCCGTGGACCTGGGCGGCGGAGGCAAGGCCTCTGAGGTGGAGATGGGTCGCGAGGTAGCCGGTGACGGCGCTGGCGTAGATCGTCGAGAGCAGCGAGGTGCCGATCGAGCCGCCTACCTGCTGGGACGTGTTGACCATCGCCGAGGCGATGCCGGCTTCGGTTGGCGCCACGCCGAGTGTCCCGGCCGAGAACGCCGGGGCGAAGATGCAGCCCATCCCGACACCGATGACGAGCAGGCCGGGCAGGACGCCGGTGCCGTAGCTGGAGGTGGGCGTCAGCTGGGTGAGCAGCAGCATCCCGACCGCCCCGAGCGCCATCCCGAGGAGCACCAGCGGTTTGACGCCCGTGCGCTGAATCACGCGGGTCTGGACGGTGGTTGAGGTGATGATCAGCACGACGCTCAAAGGCAGGAACGCGAGGCCGGTCTTGAGCGGCGAGAAGCCGAGGTTCTGCGTTCGCCGGCCGCGCCGAACGCGAGCTCCTGGCGACCGGCGAGCGTGCCCGCAAACGGACCGTGGAGACACTCGACCAACTCACGCCCCAGGAGACCCAGATCTCGCACCTTGCCGCGAACGGGGACACCAATCGAGAGATCGCCGCTCAGCTGTTCATCAGCCCAAGCACCGTCGAATACCACCTCCACAAGGCGTTCCGCAAGCTCGGAGTGAGGTCGCGGACCGAGCTCGCACGCCGCATGGCCTAACCGGAAAACGGTAAGGATCAGGCGCTGTATCAGGTCATGCATCAATTGACCGCGCAGGCGAAGTACCAGATGCGCGCTGGGATCTCGCCGTCCTCGCAGACCTTGCCGCGGCCGATGAGCCTCCACGTTCGTCGGGCCGCGCGGAACACGACGGTAACGTCGTCACCCGTGCCTCCGTGCACGTCGATGTAGTCCCCGCGAGCGAAGCTCCCGACACATTGCCAGCCCCTTGCGAGGTAGCTGGGGGTCAGCGACCGCCTGTGGTAGGCGCGCTCGAGCGCGACGGTCAGCGCCGCACGAGTGCACGGCGGATGCGGTCCGGGTGAGATCTGGCTGATCTGCGAGATGTTTCCAGCCGTGATCCGGAAACCCTTCCCACTCGAGACCACGGTGCACACCGCGCCGATTGGTGGGGTCGCGAACAGCAGCCGCGCGATCGGGATGCATGCAAACGGGCCCACGTGCGGCTCCGGGTTGCTTCCGAACAGGCTTGCGTACACGGCCCCCGGCCGCGGGATGCATCCCGGTGAGGAGTCCAGCGGCAGGTCGCAAGTCGTAACCTTGCCGTCGGGCGTCAGGCTCGCCGATACGGCTCGGGATGACGTCGCGCTCTGGCATGAGACCACCGCTGTGGTCATCGCACACATCACACCGCTACTGCCCGCGGTGACCGGTGTTGAGCTGTTGGTGGTGGTCCCGTTCCCGAGCTGACCATATTCGTTCAACCCCCAGCACTCGACGCTGCCGGCGGAGGTCACAGCGCAGGTGTAGAAGTCCGCGGCGCTGATCGTCGTAGCACTCAGGCCGCGCACGGCGACCAGCTTGTCGCCATTCGTGCTCGTGCTGCCGTTGCCATCCTGGCCGACGTAGGGATTCGGGCTGCGGCACTCGACGCCACCGCTGGCGAAAAGCACGCAAGTGTGGTCCGTCTGCTGGCCGTCGAAGCTGAACGCGAACACCTTCACGCCGCTGAGACGCGGGAGCGCTGCCGGCGTGAACGGATGGCTGTTCATCGTCCAACACTCGACGGTGCCAGCCTGGAGGAGTGCGCACGCGTTGTACGGGCTGGCGGTGAGCGAGACCGCACCGCTCACTCCGGGCACCGCGGTCGGGGTCAGCGTGTCCCGAGGGACGTCCGGCACGTATTCGCCGGCTGAGCCCCAGCACCTCACGGCACCGTCGGCCTGCATGATCACGCAGACGGTGCCCTCGCCGGCGTCGACGGCTTGAACGCCATTCAGGCCCGGAACGATGGCTGGCGTCGAGCTGCTTGCTCTCGTTCCGTTCCCGAGTTCGCCTCGGGAGTTGTCTCCCCAGCACTCGACCGTGCGGTCCGAAAGCAGCGCGCACGCGATTCCGCTACTCGCGCTGACGGCGATGGCATCGGTAACCCCGTCGATCGTTACCGGGACGAGGGTGCCATGGCTTGGGCCGACTCCGGACCAGCTACTGGGAGCGCCCCAGCACTTCACGGGGCCGCTGCCACCGCCGGCCTCCACCAACGCGCACGTGTAACCCGGGGCGGCGCTGACCTGGATCACGCCGCTCAGACCGCGCACCGCGACGGGTGTCAGACGGCTGGTTCTTGTGCCATCTCCCAGCTGACCCTGATCGTTCTTACCCCAGCACCGGACGGTTCCGCCTGTGAAAAGCGCGCACGCATGGTCCTCAGCCGTGCTCACCGCGGTCGCCGACGCGACGCCGGCGACTTGCGCTGATCCGGGGGCGAGCGCGCTCCCCGTGGCGGCGGCAGCGGCGAGCAAGACCGCCGCGAGGACAGAGCCCAACGCGAGGCAACGAAGTCTCTTCCTCACTCGACCCATCCTTCGCTCACAAGCGACTCGGCGTACCGGAGCGTACTCCTGGCTGGGGCGCCGGTGCCCTGGCTACTTACCGGTCGTCATGAACGGCACGGTCTCGGTGCATGGCGACAGGCTCGTAATCGTCACGTGGTCGCTGACCGTCCCGACCGCGGTGCGGCCGAAAAACTCGCCCGTGACGCGCAGCGACTCGGAGACCCCCCCGCCGCTCTCGACGTCGAGCGGGGTCGAGAAGACTCCCGAAACGATCTTCACGGGCCCGAACTTGAAGGTCGCGTCGGAGTTTCCGGCGCCAGGCGTGCACGTCTCGTCGAACAACACGACGAGGTGGTCCACGAACTTGCCGCTTCCGGATACGCTGAAGCTGAGCGGGAAGCCGGGCCCACTTGAGCCGGAGTACTTGAGGTCCTTGACCTCGCCGCCGGCCAATTTGGCTGTGAACTTGATCGTGCCGGAATTGCAGATCAGCGGCTGAACGATGCCGTCGTCCCCGGTGACCACGAACGACCCGGAGGCCGTTGTGCCCTCGAAGCGCCCCTGGATCGCGATCGAATCCTGCAGACTGTCCCGCAGCTTTCCGCTGAACGTGTTGTGTCTGATCTGGAGGCTGCCCTTGAACTGGAAGCCGCTCCCCGCCTGATCAAGCACCGCACAGTTCCCGCCTCCCTTGGCAACGATCGCGTTGACCTGCAGGCTGGAAACGGCCCCATGGCTGACGATGAAGCTGATCCGCTCGCCGCCGCCCGCCACCGTCTGACTCGTCGTGCCACCGTACTGGCCGGAGGTCGCCGCGAGCGCAACGGCCGCCAGAACCAGCGTTCCTGCCGTGAACAGTACGGCCAACCACGCAATCCGCCAACTTCGACGTCTCCGCGGACGACGGCGGCTGATCGCAGGTGTCCTCGACTTGCTCTCCGGAGATCCGCATCACGCCCCTTGTCCTCAGTCCAACACCCCAACGGTTTCGTTGCAAATCTTAGCCGCAATGACGGGCTCGCCCCCCCGCCCCCCTCGAGGACGGGTCCGACCGCC
>CAVYMX010000011.1:0-1033017 GCA_963769695.1 uncultured Solirubrobacterales bacterium
GTCGGCTGAGGTAGGGCCTCGGCGAGGTGCCTTGTGGTCCTTTTCCGAGACCCCCCTCCCGAACCCGGCGTGACCATTTCTGATCACCGGGCTCTCCAGTGACTACTTCGTGTTTGACGCGGTTGGCCTCCCGTGGATGCTGGCGTGGCAGGCTTTGCAGACCACGAGGGTCTTGCGGCGCCGCGTAGCCATGATTTGCACCCATTCGGGCTTGTCTGGCTGTCCCGGCCGACCGAGATCTGAGAGCTTGCGGATTTGGTGCACGCGCACCTGGTCCGTTTTCCCGCAGAGCTCGCACCGTCCCGCCAGGAGCCGGTGGACCAGCTCTGTGCGGCGGGGCGTTGCCTGGACTGGTTCGCGGTCCCGCAGGATCGCGTTCTTCTGTCGTCGTAGCGGGATACCACCGAAGGTGGCGACCAGCGGCTTCCTGCCCTCACCACGGTCGACGCTGACCTGGATGCACCTGCGCGGCCCGTGCGGCGTCTCGATCATGGCCCCATACTTGCGGGCCATCTTCGACACCGACGAGTCGTACTTGGCGGCCAGCGTTTTCAGTAGCGAGGTCACCATGACCCAGTGCAGCCGGTCGAGTCGATGGACATCGCCGGCGAGCAGGTAGTACTGGACGATGCCCCGGTACTCGGCCCCGTAGCGGCTGATGATCGAGTGGTCCTCGTCATTCAGCAGCTCGGGCCGGCGCTCGGGCTTGCCCCGAGACATGTATCGGGCGCATTTGGCCTTGATCACGTCGCCAGGGACGCGCAGCCGGATACTGCCGTTGGCCTTGCGTCGGCCGTCGGTGATGATCTGGTTGGCGTGCTGGGTGGTGATCTCGTAGCCGAGGAACCGCGCCGCGCTGGTGCGGGCGTGGGTGATCAGCGTCTTGGTCTCGGACAGCTCGAGCTTGAGATCCTCTTGCAGGAACTGAGCGAGGCGACGTTTGATCTCCTCAGCTTCGTCCTTCGGTCCAGCGAACCCGAGCAGGATGTCATCCGCGTACCTGACGTAACGCAACCGCCGATAACCAGGATCACATGGATCCCCTGTCGGAAGGCTGCGCTGTTGCTTGCGCAACGCTCGTACCGCGGCATGATCACCGCGTTTACGGGCACGATGAAGTGCGCTTCTGACCCTGCTGTACTCAGGATTGGAACTCCTGAGCACTCCTCGGGTGTATCCCGGCATCAGAACCGTCTCGACGAAGCGGTCCAACCTGTGCAGGTAGATCGAGGACAGGCACGGGGAGAGAACCCCACCCTGCGGCGCGCCGCTGAGCGTGGCGTTCCACACCCAGTCCTCCAAGTACCCAGCTCGCAGCATCTGGCCGACCAGCCGAAGCAGCCGGTTATCGTGGATCTTCTCCCCGAGCGTCGCCAACATGACCGAGTGGTCGAGTTGGTCGAAGCAGCGGGAGATGTCGCCCTCGATAAACCAGGTCGTCCCAGTCCAAGCGACGGCCACGTCGCGCAACGCGGTGTGACAGCCACGACCAGGACGGTAGCCGTGGGAATGATCGGAGAACTGCGGCTCGTAGTACGCCTCCAAGAGAAGACGCACGACTTCGCCGAGCAGCTTGTCCGACCATGAAGGCAGACCAAGCGGCCTCTGCTTCCCGTCCTTCTTCGGGATGTAGAGACGCCTGACGGGCTTGAACCGGTAGCGCTCGTGACGCAACGCGTCGATGATGCGCGCGATCTTGCCCAGCGTCATGCCGTCCGCGGTTTCCGCGTCGGGTCCGGGGGTCATCGCTCCCTTGTTGGAGTAGATGCGCCCGTAGGCCAGCAAGTACAGCTGCGGGTTGAACAACTGTCGATACAGCTCATCCAACGGCAGGCCGCGCCTGCCGCGTTCACGGAGGACACTCAATACCGTTTCGGCGTTCTGCATTACGCATACCTCCCGGTTCTCGGATGTCCAGTCACCTGTGCCCCTTCGCCCTGTGGACGGCTCTCCCGTCCTCCTTGGTGCGGCGTGAATCGCACGACTACTATGGGCACTCCGTCACCCTGGGGCTCGCGCCCCGAGGGTTGATCCCGCGTTCGTCCCTGTCGTACGTCCGAGCGTGACTTAGGCGTCCGATTCATCTCCTTGATTGCCCTCACTGGGCAACGCTCCACGCTCCAAAGGTTGCAGCGACCTTTCTACGATGCCGCCGCAGAGCATGGCGCCGGTCTCGGGTGCCTTTCCGACGGACGGGCCTTTGCGTCTTCTGGAGATTCGGCTTCAGGCAGCTGGGTCGGGTCGGGGCGCGGTGGCCGCGTTACGCCGGTCCGTTTCCCGACCCGCCCGCCGAACCGGACGTGCCTATTCCTGAGCACCGGGCTCTCCACAGGACATGCGCTGGCCGATCGTGACGCTGGTTTAGGCATTGGCGGTCTCTGGCGGGGTGGTGGCCCGTCCTGTTCCGGTGGCCGTCGCCCACGGTGAGGGGATCTGGTGGCCGCGATAGCGGTATCGGGTCACCGGCACCTCGGCGGGCCACGCGAGCCTCGTGCCTTCGCGGCTGGTCCAGTGGCGCCCCCAGCACCGTCGCCTGATCTGTTTCCAGGTCAGTCGCGGGTATTTCTTGCGTAGCCAGCGGATCACTCGCCACCACAGGTAGTAGCTGAGATACGCGAAGCAGCGCTTACTCGCGTTATGACGGTGGTAGTTGGTCCAACCCCTGAGGATTGGGTTGAGCGCGTGGATCAGTTGATCGAGCGAGAGGTTTAGCGTGCTGCGGTTGGTCAGCGTCTTGATGCGGTGTATGACATCGCGCAGCGCTCGTTTGCTTGGGAACGCGTAGGCGACGCGCTTGTTGCCCTGCCACGGTGCTCGCACGATGCGGAACCCGAGCAGGTCAAAGCCGTCGTCGACATGGGTGATGTGCGTTTTCTCGGGCGAGAGCGTCAAGCGCATCTGCTCCGCCATGAACTCGGCCGTCTGCTCCTTGATCGGCATGGGCTGGGCTTCGGTGCCGCGCACCAGCACCACGAAATCGTCCGCAAAGCGGATCATCCGGTAGCTGGGCAGGCCCTTGGCCCGGTCCCGCCAGCGCTGAGTTGCGTGCGTGCCGCCCATGCCGCCTCGAAGTGGCGGTCGAGTACCGAGAGGGCAATGTTCGCCAGAAGCGGCGAGAGGATCGCCCCATATGAGCAGCGCTGGGTTATGCGCAGCGCTGGCTTGGATCGCCTGCTGCGAGCGGGGTTGACGGTCGAGCGCTGCGCATAACGCGGGCTGGTGATCGGTCGGTTAGAGGCTGGTGAGCCAGTTGAGCAGGTCGGGGTCTTGGTTCCATTCGGCCAGGTCGGCGCTGACGACTTGGTCGTAGACGGCTTCGAGGGCTTTGCGTTTCGCTTCGGTTGAGGCGCGCGCGTAGATCTCGGTGGTGGAGAGGTCGACGTGGCCGAGGATGTCGCGGATGTAGGGCAGGGGCACGCCTGCGTCGTAGAGATGCATCGCCCGGCTGTGGCGCAGGACGTGCGGGTGCAGTTGCGCGCCGGCGAGCGTCGGGTCGGCTGCTTGGGCCTGGTATTTGTGCAGGATCCAGGCGATCCCGCCGCGGCTGAGTTTCGCTCGGTGTTGGTTGAAGAACACCGGGCGGTCGTCACGGCCGGGGCGGTCGAGGTGGCGCTCGGCGAGGTAGGCGGCGAGCAGCGCCGTCGTGTTGGTGTCGATCGGGACGTGCCTGGTTTTGCGGCCTTTGCCGGTCAGCGCGACGATCGCGAGGGTCCTCGAGCCGGATGTCCCGGACTGTCAGGTCGGCGGTCTCTTGGACGCGGGCGGCGGTGTCGTAGAGGGTGGCCAGCAGGGTCGCGTCACGCCGGCCTTGGCGGGTGGTGCGGTCGGGTAGGGCGAGCAGTTGCCGGGTCTGCTCGACGGTCAGGTGCGCGATCGTCGGCTGGTCGTGTTTGCTTGAGGGGATCTGGAGGATGTCCTGGCAGCACGCCATCCGCGTCGGGTCCTGGGTTTGTAGCCAGCGGTAGAACGAGCTGATCGCGACCAGCCGCTGGTTGCAGGTCGAGGGACTGTTGTGCCGCTCAGCGCGCAGCCAGGCGAGGAAGGCGGTGACCGCGGCGACGTCGACGTGTTCGAGGGTGAGCCGCTCGGGTGGGATCGACCGCTCGTCACGGAAGTAGATGATCAGCAGCTTGAACGCGTCACGGTAGGAGGCGATCGTGTTCGGTGAGCAGCCGCGCAGCCCGGCCATGTGATCGGTCAGATAGCGGCGCAGGTGAACGGCGAAGTCAGTCGCCATGATCCACCCCTCCTGTCGTCGAGGGGACGATGTCGCCGAACGTCTGCTTGACGCGGGCGGTGATGTCCGGGTAGGACTCCGCGGTCAAGCGCAGGTAATAAGCGGTGTCGCCGATCGACGAGTGCCCCAGGTACGTTTGCAGGACCGGCAGCAGCGCATCAACGCTCTCGCCACGCGCAAACCAGGCGCGCAGGTTGTTCACCGCCGCCGTGTGACGCAGGTCATGAACGCGCGGGCCGTGTCCGCGGCCGCCGTGCGGGATCCGTGCCTGCCATAGAAACCGCCGGAAGTTGTGGTTGACGTTGCCCAGCGTCAACGGCACGCCGGGCGTGGCGCCGGGGAAGAACCACTCCCAGCCTGGCTGTCCGGCGAGCTTGGCGTGGTAGCCGGCGAGCCGTTCGCGCAACGGCTCTGAGACGGGCAGTTGCCGGTCCTTGCCGCCTTTCGCATCCCGGATCTGCAGGACACCCGCGTCGATGTCGACATCGGCGACGCGCAGCAGCCGGGCTTCCGAGCAGCGCAGCCCGCACGCGTAGATCGTGCGGAACAGGACCGGCATCACCAAGTGCCGGAACGGCACCTCCGAGCAGTAGCGGCACCGGTCGGTCTGCGCGAACAAAGCCGCCAATTCCTGATCGGTGTAGATGTGCGGGACGTACCGAGCGGGCTTGGGCAGCGTGCCGGCTGGCAGCACGTACGCGTCAACGCCGCGGCGGTGAAACCACCGGGCGAGCTCGCGGACCGGCGCCGCCAGACCTTGCACGGTCGCGGGCGTCACCGACCGCTCCCTTGCCGCGGCGATCCACGCGTGCACCGACGCTTGCGTGACCGTCTCCAGACCGGGAAACTCGCTGGCGCAGAACGCCTCGAATCGGGCCAGCACTCGCTCCTCGCTCACGTACTTGTAGCCAACCGAGCGTTTCTCCGCGACCAGCCCCGCGATCGCGTCAGCGAGCGAGATCACCGAGCTCACTGGGTCACCTCCTCTCGCGTTGGCCGGTCCGGGTCCAGCGCGCACTTGGCCAACAGGCCGAGCGAGGACTTCAGGTAGACGCCGGTCGACTCGACGGACTGGTGGCCGAGGATGTCGGCGATCTGCTCGACCGGCGTGCCGTCCTCCATCAACCGGGTCGCGAGCGTGTGCCTGAGCGAGTGCATCCCACGGCGACGCTTCTCACTCACCGACACGCGCGCGACGCGGGCGTGCTTGACCAGGATCTGGTGCAGATGGTCCTGATCGGAGAACGGGCCGATCGGAGCGGTATGCCGCAGAAACACCTCCGGGCAATCGCTCGCCGGGCGGCCGTCGCGGACGTAGTCGATGATCGCCCAGCCGACATCCTTGAGCAACGGCAGCCACACCCGCCGGCCGGTCTTGGCCTGCACCACCGAGACCCGGTTCCCGGGCCAGTCGAGATCACCGAACCGCAATCGTTTGACATCGACGGCACGCAGCCCGAGCCGGCAGATCAACAGGACGATCGCGTAATCACGCTTCCCGGACGGGTTACCGCGATCGATCGCCTCCAAGACCTTCGCGACGTCGGCCGGGTCCCAGACCGACGGCACCCTCGCCTGCCTGCTCGACTTGACCGCCGGGACCGTCTCCAGCACACCCAGGTCGGTCAGCCCGCCGGCCGCGGCGAACCGCAACAGCGACCTGACCGCGCACAGCTTGTGCTCCACCGTCTTCGGCGCATAGCCGGCCAGCGTCACAACGAACGCGCCGATCACCGCACCGTCCAGCGCGGCCAGCCCGCCGCGGCCAGCGGTGAACGCGAGGAACTCCCCCGCGACCGTGCCATACACCCGGACCGTCGAGACCGCGCAACCCTCCGCCCGCAGCCACGCCCGAAACCCGGCCAGGACCTCGGCGTGCTCGCCGCTCAGCTTGCTCACGCTCCGGGAATAGCGGCGCAGCACCGACCCGTGAACCGCGAAGTCGTCCAGCATCGCCGCGACCCGGAACACGTAGACGTCGGTCTGCTTCAGCGTCCCGGCCTGCTCCTTCGCAAAGAAACCGCCGCACGCCTCATCGACCCACGCCATCGCGACATCCAGCGAGAACTCCCGCACGCCCTGCGGCCGCGAACCACCGCTCCAGACGCCGCCAGTACCCGCGATACCACTTCAGCGTCGACGGCTGGTAGCCCAGACGCACCAACTCGGCATCCAGCGCGGACACCAGCTCAGAAACAGCAGCCATCACGGTCCCTCCGATCACGAAACGACCGGGCACCACGCCCGAGCCGCGTGACCAGAGCCTCCGCGTTATGCGCAGCGTTCGAGCCGTCAACCCCGGTCGCAACAGGGCGAACAGGCCAGCGCTGCGCATAACCCAGCGCTGCTCATATGGGGCATCGGTTTCACCGTTGCTTTCCAACGTCTACCTGCACTATGTGTTCGACCTGTGGGCCGAGCGGTGGAGGCGCCGGCAGGCGCGTGGCGAGGTGATCGTCATGCGGTTTGCGGACGACTACATCGTGGGCTTTCAACATCGAGACGACGCTGAGCGGTTCCTGGCTGAGCTGCGCGGAAGGCTTGCGCGGTTCAACTTGGAGCTGGCGGCCGAGAAGACGCGCCTGATCGAGTTCGGCCGGTTCGCCGCCGAACGCCGACAGAAGCGGGGGCTCGGCAAGCCGGAGACGTTCACGTTCCTGGGCTTCACGCACATGTGCGCGAAGGACAGGCACGGGCGCTTCGCGCTTCGACGCGTGACGGAGAAGAAGCGGATGCGGGCGAAGCTAAAGGCGATCAAGGAAGAGCAGAAGCGACGCCGACACCTGCCCATCCCCGAGCAGGGACGGTGGCTAGAGCGCGTGGTGCAAGGGCACTACCGCTACTACGCCGTGCCTGGCAACATCAGGGCGGTCAGCACGTTCCACGATCAAGTTCAGCGCCACTGGTTCACGGCACTTCGTCGCCGCAGCCAACGCACGAACCTGGCCTGGGAACGACGAAGCCGCCTGGCATCTCGATGGCTCCCACCGGCCCGGATCGTGCATCCCTGGCCTGAAGCGCGATTCAACGCCAAGACCCGAGCGAGGAGCCCAGTGCGGTAGTTCCGCACGCTGGGATCTGCGCGGGGGGCGGCCAGCAATGGCCGTCCCTACCGCGACCCGTGAGACGCACCGTACCGCCATCGTCGGAGATACAAGCGAGCATCGACAAGCTGCTGTCGAAGGGGATGGTCGATGACCCGCAGAAGATGCTGTCCGAGCTCGCCCGGCTCGGCGCCCGGTTGATCATCCAGCGAGCGGTTGAGGACGAGTTCGACACGTGGCTCGGCCGGGCCCGCTACGAGCGCAAGCCCGACGCCGGGCCCGGGAAGCGCAACGGTTTCCGTCCTCGCCATCTGCAGACCGCGGAGGGTGAGTTACGGATCGAGATCCCGCAGGTCCGCGAGGCGACGATCCCGTTCTTCTCGAAGCTGTTCCCGAAGTGGCACTGCAAGCGGCTGCTGCGGACCGACCCGCTGAAGGCGCTGATCATCGGCGGGTTCGTCCGCGGCCTGTCGATGCGCGACGTCGAGTCGCTGTGCGAGGAGGCCGGGCTCGGGAAGACATCGAAGTCGACGGTGGCCACGATCTGCGCGGAGCTTCGCGAGCGATTCGAAGCGTTCTGTCGCCGCTCGCTCTACGACGTCCATCTGGTGGTCCTGTTCCTCGACGCGATCTACCTGCCCGTCCGCCCGAGCGGCCCGAAGGAAGGCGTCATCTGCGCCTGGGGAATCACCGAAAACGGCCACCGGGAGCTGGTTTCGGTCAGGTTGGGGATGCGCGAATCCAAGGAGGACTGGCTCGAGCTCGGCCGCGACCTCACCACCCGCGGGCTCGCCGCCCCACGCCTGGTAGTCACCGACGCCGCGCCCGGGCTGATCGCAGCGGTCGAGGAGATCTGGCCGCGCGCCGATCGTCAGCACTGCGCCGTTCACCGCCTGCGCAATCTCATAGCCAAGCTGCCCAAGTCAGAACACGATCGGATCCGATTCAACTACTGGAGCGCGCTCACCGACGCGACCTCGGTCAAGGACGGCAAGCTCCGCCTCCAGGTCCTGATCTCAGAGCTCGAGCATGGCGGCTATGACGCTGCCGCCCGCTGCCTCGCCGAGGACCTCGACGCGCTCGTCGTGCACCTGCGCTACCCGCTCAGACACCGCGAACGCTGGCGATCAACGAACCTCCTCGAACGCTCGCTCGGGGAGGTCCGCCGGCGCACCAAAGTGATGGGCCGCTTCCCCGGTGAGAGCAGCTGCCTCTCCCTCGTCTGGGCCGTGCTCGACCTGTTCTTCAGCCACGCCAGCAACGGCGCGACGTTCACCGACGTCGACCGCCAACACCTATACCGCATCAAATACCGGCAAGCTGACCCAGACACCCTCGACGAGGAGGTCACAGCCGCCTAGACTCACTAGCAGGAACCTAAACCGCGCTCGAATTTACAGCGGTAACTGGACGCGACCTGCCTCGCCAGCGTTCCCACCATCGCGCGGACAGGAGGGTCGGTCGCCGTCGTCGGACCCGGGGAGCAGCTCGTTCCGCCTCAGCCCAGGTTCTTGAACTGCGGCCAGACCTGCGTCCAGCTTGCGCGTAGCCCGGTGGCGAGCCACAGCGGCGCGTGCTGCTCGTCGTTGTTCACCTGGAGGTGGTTGTCGAGCCGCGAGAGAAGCCGCACGCGGGCGAAGAAGCGCTCGAGATATCCAGGGTTAAACCGACGCCGAGCACGGAGGTCGCGCTCGCGGGGGGCGGCCCCCAGTACCAGAAGCCCATGTGGCCGCTATAGGCGGGTGGCAGCGCGAGCGCCGGACCGTAGCGATCGACGGCGCCAGCCTCGCCGTAGTTGCTCGTCAGGATCGCGGCGTGAGCGCGCACCGAGGCGGGCAGCCCGTTCCAAGCGGTGGCGATCTCGCGCACGTATGTAGGCCACGCGACGGTCTCGCCGATGTCGTACTCAAACGAGGTGTTGTGCAGGTCGCGAATCGGAGTGACGGGCAGCTCGATCACCACCGAGGCCAGCGCCGATAACGAGAGCGCGAGAGCCAGCGCGCCCCGGCGCAACCTCCGGCGGCCGCGCCGCATCCAGCTCAGCGTGGGCTGCGCCCCCGCCGCGAGCAGCAGCGGGTAGATCCCAGCGATGTAATACACCTTGCCGCCCGCGATCACGAACACCACGGCGAGCAGCACGTAGGCCCACCCGATCGCACGAGCGAAGCGCAACGGCGGGGCGCGGAATAACCGCACGAGTCCGGCGATCCACACGGGCGCGAGAAACACGCTGACGATCGCGAGTTGCTCGGGCAGAAACAGCCACCGTGGCGTCGAGGTGCCGGACGCGCCGTTGGCGATCCCGCGGCTGACCGTCAGCTCGGGCCAGCCGTGACGGGCCTGCCATACAAGGTAGGGCGCCCACATCGCCGCGGCGACAATTCCGCCGGCCCAAAGCCAAGGCGAGCGGAACGTGCGCCTGGGACCGGCGATCGCGATCCCGCCGAGCAGCGCCGCGAGCAGGAAGGCGACGAGGTCACTGTCGAGCAGCCCCGCGCCGGCGAGGAGACCGACGGCGAGCCACATGCGCTCGTCCCCGCCGCGGAGGATCGCGACGACGAGCAGCAATATCAACACCCACGCGAGCAGGTCGAAGGTCGTCGTGTTCAGCGTGTGGCCGGCCCCGAGCAACACCACCGAGACCGCGATCGACCCGGCCGCAAGCAGCTGTGCGTTGCGCTCGCCACCGAACTGACGGGTGAGTGCCGCGGTCAGGGGCGCGATCGCCGCCGCCGCGATCGCCGATGGCAGCCGCAGGACGGTCACTGACCCAGGCGCGAGATCGTCCATCAGCCGTGCCAGCAGCGGCACGAACGGAGGCTGATCGGGATAGCCCCAGGCGAGGTGCCGCCCCGCTTCGAGGAAATACAGCTCGTCGCGGTGATAGCCATACCGCCCAGCGAACGCGAGGAGGATCGCGAACACGCACCCCGCGATCGTGAGCGATCCCCAGGCGAACTGCGCAGGAGCACGCTCGGCCTCAATCACCCCACCACGGGCCACAGCAACCGCGGCAGTCACAGCACCATCATTCCCCTGAGGGCAAGACGCGCACCTGAGTCACGCCGAACTGGCGCCTGCTCCGCCCGTCCGAGCAACAAGCGACGTGATCCTGTGCTCATAGCTGCTGCGAGAGAAGCAGCAGCGGTCCACTTTTCGCCCGGCCTTGACACTAGGAGCGGTAGCGCCCCGTGCAGCGGCTTGGTGAGATCCGCTTCACTCGCGCCGCGGTGCTCCCCCGCCGTCCAACCAGATGCCCCCCTATGCGCGGACACCAGGGCAGTCGCCGATAGGGCTCGATCACAGACGCGCCGCGAAGACATAAGCAACGGCTCCGCCGCTGAACGTCGTGGTGCTCATCGACTCGATCGTGTGCGGTGCGCTGAAGAGCCGCTCGCCCGCGCCGAGGACGACCGGATGGACAACAAGGCGGTACTCGTCGATCAGGCCGGTCTGGACCAGCGAGCGGGCGAAGCGTGCCCCGCCCTGGGCGAGCAGGTATCCGTCGGGGCGCTCCCGCTTGATCCGCGTGATGGCTTCGGCCAGGTCTCCGGCGGCGAGCTCGGTCTCGCCCCAGTCGGCGGACGCGAGCGAGTTCGAGAACACGACCTTGGGGATCTCGTTCATCGCCTTGGCGAACGGCCCGGAGGCACCCGGCCAGAAGCCGGCCCACCCCACGTAGGTGGCCGCACCCATGAGGTGCGCGCGGGCATTGCTCACGGTCTCGAGGGCCCAACTGCGTGCGAGTCATGGGAGCGTCCCGCTGCTTTCCAGTCGGCGCTACTTTCGACTGACGCGACATAGCCGTCGAGCGAGACGGACATCTTCAGGACCAGTGAGGCCATACGCCGCTTCCTTACAGATGGATTGACACGAGCTGCGCGGATTAGGACCGGCGAGCGCCGCGAAACTCATCGGTCGCGACGCGACAAGACTCGCCATCGACAGAACCATCGGCAAACTCGCGATCCCGCCTCCCGGGCTACTGGTCGCGGGTCTCACCCGCCCTCACAACCGCACGCTCTGCGTAGGGACCCGCTTTTGCATCGCCGCGGGCATCACCCCGCGGTCGATGAGCGACGCGCTTCGCGCGGCAGGCGCGTCTCGGGCGCCGCGCGCCGAGTCTCGGCTTCGACGACGGCCGCGAGATGCTCGAGATCCGCGCAAGCAGGTCTTCCGAGCGATGACCTTGGAGACTCGCCGCGGGAGAATTGCAGGTCTTCCCAGGCACGAGCGCGTGAGTGCTCCGCACCTCAGTGAGTTCGCCAGCGGGGTCAACCTCGCGGCAGCGGCGAAGCGTCGCCGCCGCAAGGCTCCGGACCGACGCGCCTTGACGGGTCGGTGGTGAGTGTCGTTGCTGAGTCTC
Organism: uncultured Solirubrobacterales bacterium; assembly: GCA_963769695.1. Classification (GTDB taxonomy): domain Bacteria; phylum Actinomycetota; class Thermoleophilia; order Solirubrobacterales; family Solirubrobacteraceae; genus Palsa-465. The sequence goes on from CAVYMX010000011.1 coordinate 11,648, forward strand.
GTTGCCGGCGCGAAAGCTTCGGCTGGTTCGTCGGAGTGTGATGTGGGTGGCCCGGGTGCCGTCATGCGGGTGACGTCCACCGGCGACGCGCGCCGGTGGACGTCGTGTGGAGGCACCCGCCTGCGCGGGACAGCCGTCACGCGGCTTCGGGAATCGGCACCCGCGCTGCCGCCGGCGCGGCGCCTGTCGCCTGCTGCCCGCGGGTGTTGGTGGCGCGAGCGGCGATGACTGCCGCGGCGACGAGGAAGGCGCTGCAGGTGACCAGTGCCGAGTGGAACCCGCCGGTGAGGGCGTGTGCCGGGTCTGCGTGGGCGGCGATCAGGTGACTGGTTCGGCTGGTCGCGATCGCGGTCAGGATCGCTAGGCCGAGCGCGGCCCCGACGGTCGATGACGTCGTGATGAGCGCGGCCGCGAGGCCGGCCTTGTCTGCTGGGACGCCGGCGTTGGCGGCGTTCTGGACGCCGACCATGACCGCGCCGAGTCCGAGCGCCATCACGACAAGCCCGGGGAGCAGGTCGGTCAGGTAGGACCCGTGAACGGGGATTCGTGAGAGCCAGTAGACGCCGCCGGCTCCGATGACGGCTCCGGCGACGATGATCGGGCGGGTGCCGATCCGTGCCACGAGTCCGGTCGAGACGCCGGCCGCGATGCCGACCCCGACGGTGACGGGTAGGTAGGCCGTTCCTGCGGCGATCGGGGAGAACCCGAGCACGTTCTGCATGTAGAGGGTGATGAAGAAGAACATCGAGATGAAGCCGGCCTGGGCAATGACTTGGGTCGTGTCGGCGGCCGCGAGACCTTCGATCCGGAAGATCGAGAACGGCACGAGCGGGGTGCGCTGGCGCCGCTCGACGACAATGAAGGCAATCAGTAGTACGGCAGCCGCGGCGAGCTCCGCGATCGTCCGCGGTGCTCCCCAGCCGGCGTGCGGTGCGTTGACCAGCGCGTAGACGAGGAGCAGCAGGCCGCCGGTGCCGAGCGCCGCGCCGGGGAGGTCGAACTCGCGGCCGACGGCGTGGTTACGATCGTCGTCGAGCAGGCGCATCGCGCCGATGACGACCAGGACGGCGACTGGCACGTTGACGAGGAACACGGCGCGCCAGCCGGGTCCCTGGGACAGGACTCCGCCAAGCGTGACGCCGAGGGCGGAAGCGAGCGGGACCGTCGCGCTCCAGATGCCGAGCGCCTTGACGCGGTCGCTGCCGTCGGTGAATGAGGTGGTCAGGATCGACAATGCGGCGGGGGTCATCATCGCCGCGCCGAGTCCTTGGGCGAGCCGCGCCGCGATCATCACGGCATCGCTGCCGGCGAGTCCGGCGGTGAGGGAGGACAGGGCGAACAGCGAGGTTCCCGTGATCAGCAGCCGGCGGCGGCCGAGCAGGTCGGCGGCGCGGCCGCCGAGCAGCAGCAGTCCGCCGTAGGTCAGCAGGTATCCGCTGATGACCCATTGCAGGTTCGCGACGGAGAACCCGAGGCCGTGGCGGATCGACGGCAGCGCGACATTGACGATCGTCGTGTCGACGAAATCGAGGAACCCGGCGAGGCAGACCAGCGCGAGCGTGAGCTTGCCGCGGCGGGTCGAGAGAAACGCGGAGTGGTTGGTTGAGGTTTGCATGTGAGCCTCCTGGTTCGGCCACGTTCATCGCGGCGTTTTCGCTTAGACGAACGGGCGCAGGCTCAGATGGACACCTCAGTCGTGAAGCTGTCCCGACGCCTCGGCCAGTCGTCGCCGTAGGAACCGCCGCTCGGTATCGGTCGGCGCGAGCTCGAGCGCGCGGCGGTACGCCTTCGCGGCCTCGCCATGTCGGTTGAGGCGTCTGAGCAGATCGGCGCGGGTCGCCGGCAGGAGGTAGTAGCCGGCGAGTGCTCCGGCTCTGTCCAGCTCGTCGACGAGTGCCAGCCCTGAGGCCGGCCCGTCGGCCATGGCGACAGCGACCGCCCGGTTGAGCAGCACAACCGGCGTCGGCACGATCTCGCTGAGCCGGTTGTACAGAACGGCGATCTCCTGCCAGTCGGTTTCACCGGCGCTCAGAGCCTGCGCATGGCAGGCAGCGATCGCGGCCTGCAACTGGTAGGGCCCAGGCCGTCGAAGTCGTACGGCGCGGTCGAGCACTGTGCATGCGTCCTCGATTGCGGGCTTGTCCCACAGGCCCCGGTCCTGGTCCTCGAGCGTCACGAGCTCGCCGGTGGTCTCGACGCGGGCGGCTCGTCGTGAGTCCTGTAGGAGCATGAGGCTGAGCAGCCCGAGGGCCTCTGGCTCGTCGGGCATCAGCTCGGCCAATAGTCGTCCGAGCCGGATCGCCTCGGCGCACAGGTCCTTGCGGATCAGCTCGTCTCCCGCGCTGGCGCCGTAGCCCTCGTTGAACAGGGCGTAGATCACCGCGAGCACGGCGCGGAGCCGCTCGCCGAGACGGTGTGCGGCGGGCACCCGGTATGGGATTCGCGCCTCGGCGATCTTGCGCTTCGCGCGGGTCAGCCGCTTCGCCATCGTCTCGTGGGTAACCAGGAACGCCCGGGCTATCTCTGGTGTGGTCAGCCCGGCGAGCGTGCGCAGTGTCAGCGCCACCTGTGCCTCGACGGGGAGGGCCGGGTGGCAGCATGTGAACATCAGCCGGAGCCGGTCGTCCTCGATCCCGCTTTCATCGCCGTCGGTCGCTTCGTCGCTCGGTTGCAGCATCATCAGTTCCTTGAGCTTTGCGTCGCCCACCGTCGCGCGGCGTAGTCTGTCGAGCGCGCCGTTTCGTGCGGTTGTCTTCAGCCAGGCGGCTGGGCTCGAGGGGATCCCGTCGCGCGGCCAGCGCTCGAGCGCGCGCTCGAACGCGGCCTGGGCGCACTCCTCGGCCAGGTCCCAGTTGCCCGTGACCCGGATCAGGTACGCAACGACGCGGCCCCAGTCCGAGCGGAACGCTTCGGCGACGGCTGCTTGTGCGGCAGCTAGATCTCCCACACCGGCCTGACCTCGATCGTCCCGTGCCTGGCGCCAGGATTGCGCGAGGCGATCTCGATCGCCTCGTCCAGATCGGCGCACTCGATGATGTAGAAGCCAGCGATTTGCTCCTTAGTCTCGGCGAACGGTCCATCCGCCACCACCAGGCCCTCGTCACGGACCCGGACCGTCGTCGCCAGCGCCGTCGGCCGCAGTCGCTCACGGGCGACCAAGACGCCGCGCCCTTCCATCTCGTCCTGAAAGGCCATGAACTCGCCGTATTGCCGCCCGGCATCGGCCTCGTTTAGTTCTCCGCCCTCTTCGACGCAGACCAGCAGCGCGTAGCGCATCAGCCCGTCTCCTCGTTCGTTCGTTCGTTCTATGTGCGGTCGATCACGGGGAGCACTGGGTCGGGTTCGGGACCTGAGGTCCTCGCTGACCCGGCGCCCCCGTGCGACTGCTACATCGCGATCGCTTCGTAGACGTCGACCGCGCCGCCGATCTCGAGGACCGGGCATCCCTTCGCGAGCTCGACCGCCGAATCGAGGCTGTCGGCTGACACGATCGAGTAGCCGGTCAGGCCACGCGAGCCGCCATCGCTGACCGAGCCGCCGGGGCCGACCGTCTTCGCGGTCCCCATCGCGGCGCCGCCCTCGACGACGGCCGAACCGAGCTCTCCGAACCACTGACTCCACTTGGCATACTGCTCATTGCGCTCGGCCTCGTCGGCGGCCACACCTTTTCCGCCGCTGTACGCGAACATGTAATTCGCCATTTCCTGACTCCTTCATAGTTGTGGTTCATTTGCAAGTCGTCGGTGGGCCGCGGGAGGCCCGGGAGCTTCTGATAGATCCCAGGTCTCTGGTCGCGACCTCACTCCGGTGAGACGAAGAAGATCACCCGCTCCTCGACAATCTTCTGGCTCTCATCGAGCCGGTATAGACGCGCGCCGTGCAGCGACATCTCCGGCGCATCCGGACCGAACTTCACGCGCGAGGTGACCTGCAACATCGCGCGCGCGTCATCGCCGGACGCCGAGATCACGCGGCTAGTGCCTGGCAGCACCGCCTGGCCGAACTGAACCAGACCGTCCATGTAGTCCTCGATGCCGGTCGTATCAACGCTCGGCGTGTGAGGGTCGACGCTCGTCACGACCACGTGCACCTCCGGCGCGAGGGCGCCCCGGGCCTGGTTGTAGTCATGACCGCCCCACGCATCGACATGCGCGCGGGCAACTGCAACAGCTGCTGATTCCTGCTGAGACGACATTGCGACTCCTATCGGTAACGGTTGAACTGCTGTTCGTCTCTAAGACGAACGCGAACATCGGAGAAAGGACATCGCCGACCAAAATCATCGACGCGGCGGCTCGAGCTCTCTGATCTGGCCGTTTCCGCTAGAGCCAGTCGCTAGAGCCAGGCGCGCGCTGATGCCAGCGCGGCAGCAGCATCCAGAGTCCGGCCGACGATTGGCAGGTGGTTCGCATTCCAGACGGCATCGACCGTCAGCGTCGCTTGCGGGGCGATCACGTCGACGAGTGTGATGCCGCGTGGTAGTTGCTCGGCGAGCGAGGCGTTGATCAGTCCCACCCCGCGTCGGCGAGCGATGTAACCCCAGACGGTGTTGCCGGCCGCGCGCTCATCGAGGTCCGGTTCAAATCCCGCGGCTCGGCAGGCTCCGACGACCGCGTCGTAGAAGCCGGGAGCCATCTCGCGCGGCCAGATCTCGAAGCGCTGGTCGCGTAGCTCGGACAGCTCGATGCTGCTGGCGCCCGCGAGCGGGTGACCGTCGCCCAGCGCGAGGCGCAGGCGCTCGCGTCGGACGGTCCGCTGTCTGAACCCTCGCGGGTAGGACGTCATCGGAGCGATCGCCAAGTCGTAGCGTTCGTGTTGCAGAAGCTCGGGAATGTCACCGCCGAACACTTCGCGGGCATCGACGGTCAGCTGCGGATAGACGTCTCCGAGATAGGCGAGCAGCACCGGGATCGTGTCCCACACGTTCGTCAGCGTGTAGGCCAGACGCAACATTCCGGCCTCACCACGGGCCGCGGCTTTGACTCTGCGCGCGGCGCGGTCGGCAGCGGACAGGACCCGACGGCAGTCGGTCAGAAACACCGTTCCCTCGGGCGTGAGCTCGACGCGCCGTGAGCTTCGTTTCAGGAGGGTGACGCCGAGCGATCGTTCGAGCGCTTTGACTTGTTGGCTGACGGCCTGTTGAGCGATCTGGAGGTCGTCGGCGGCGCTGGTGAAGCTGCGCCGCTCGGCGACGGTGGCGAAGGCGCGCAGCTGGCGCAAGTTGAGTCCGGAGTCCGCGATCACGGTTCACGCAGTCTATGCATGCGGCCACGCACGTCCACAACGGCTGCTTGTCGACCGACAACAAGCTGCGCTTGTTGGTTGCAGACCGTCCGTCTACGGTGACGCATCGGCTTTGAGCAATTCCCCGGAGGAGACGGCATGGAAATTACCGGCTCGCAAGAGCACCACGAGATTGTCGACGTCACGTCGACCGCGCGGCCGCATGTCTTGCTCGTCGTCGCGAATCCGTCGACCGCGAGTACGACCGGCTGGCCGGTTGGGTTCTGGGCGGCTGAGCTGACGCACCCGTATTACGAGTTCGTCAAGGCCCGCTACGACATGACGATCGCCAGTCCTGACGGGGGCAAGGTACAGATGGACGCGTTCTCAGACCCGCGGGACGAGAGCAAGTGGTCAGCTGACGATCTGATCTCGATGGGGTTCATCAACACGCCCGAGCTGATGGCGCTACTCGATGACACGCCGAAGCTCGCCGACCTCGATCTCGGCGGGTTCGACGCGATCGTCGTGTGTGGCGGTCAATCGCCGATGTTCACCTACCCCGGCCGCGACGACGTGAAAGCAGCGATCCTGACGTTCTACGAGGCCGAGAAACCGACCGCCGCGCTCTGCCACGGCACGTGCGCATTGCTCGACATCAGGACCTCCGATGGCAAGTCCTTGATCGAGGGCAAGACGATGACCGGGTTCGCGAACGTCGAGGAGGACTACTCCGACCAGGCTGTCGGGCAAACGGTGATGCCGTTCCGGATCGAGGATGAGGCGTGCCAGCGCGGCGCCAACTTCATCGCCGGGGGGCTGTTCCGCGCCTTTGCCGTCCGCGACGGAAACCTGATTACCGGCCAGCAGCAGTACTCGGGCGCCAAGGTGGCCGAGCTCGTCGTGCAAGCCCTAGGCGTTTGAGGATGCGCATCGGGATCATCGGAGCTGGCCGAATGGGCGGGAACACCGCCCGCCTGTTTGCCAACGCAGGTCACGAGGTGAAGCTTTCCTTCTCGCGTGACCCGGCGAAGCTGGAGACCCTCTCACGTGAGATCGGAGCTCGCGCCTCGACCGGGTCGCCGGCCGAGGCGGCGGCGTTCGGCTCGGTGGTGCTGCTCTCGGTGCCGTGGGGCGCGATTCCGGAGGCGCTGGCATCGGCCGGATCGCTGGACGGCAGGATCATCATCGACACAACAAACCAGTTCGGCTCCGGCGAGATGCCGGCCGAAGGCCAGACCGCCGCGGCGTTCAACGCCGCCCGGATGACTGGCGCGCGCTACACGAAGGCCTTCAACACCCTCACGTCAGGGTTTCAGGCCGCGGCCGCCGGCCGCACCGGCGAAGGTCGTGTCGTCCTGTTCCTCTGCGGCGACGACGCGGAGGCAAAGGACATCGTGGCAGGACTGATCGAGGACGCCGGGTTCTCCGCCGTCGACCTCGGCGGCACCGCCGACGCGGCCGCGATGGAGGCACCGCGCCGCGACGGAGCGGTGTACGGAGAGGAGTATCACCGGGCCGCCGCGGAAGCGGTCGCGGAGGCCGTACGGATGGGCCGGCCTATCCCCCGGCCCCCAAACTACGAGAGCTAGAGCACGGAATGCGTCGATCGTTGAGAATCGAGGACAGACGAGGATGAGCACGATCTCGGGAATCGCCGCCGCTGTGCGTCGCCTGACGGCGCGCGCGGACGCGCTCGGGCGCCAGTGCGAGACGCTGGCCGGCCTCGCGCAGGACGAGGCGACCCGGGCGACCCTCGCGCGCACGTCCGGCCGGCTGAACACGTCCGTCGTACGTCCGCTGAGCACCTCGGTGGTAGGCGTGCCGGACGTCGTCGAGAGTCCGGCGCCGGTCGGCGAGGCGGACCTCGCCGACGCCTTACTCGAGCTCGCGCTCGACGCCACCCGCCTGCGCGTACGGGCCGGCGCACCGTCGCTGCAGGAGGCAACGGCTGCACTGCAGGACCTCGCCTGCCAGGCGGTCGCCGGCGACGACGAGCGTCTGCAGGCACGCCAAGCCGAACTGGCCGCGCTGCTCGAGACGCTGCCGCCAACGATCCAGTCAGCTCCCGACGGTCCCTACTTGATCACCAACGTCGCCGGGCTCACCGACTACCTCGGCGTGCCGCTGGCTGCGACACCGCAGGCAGCGCTGTGCCGCTGCGGCGCCTCGGAGCTCAAGCCGTGGTGCGACGGCTCGCACGCGCAGATCGGCTTCCACGCCGTCAAGGCTGAGGACCGCGTCGCCGACCGGCTGGACCGATATCAGGGCATCGGCATCACCGTCGGCGACAACCGCGGTACGTGCGCGCACTCGGGCTTCTGCACCGACCGCCTGCCTTCAGCGTTTAGATCTGACCGGGAGCCGTTCGTCGCGCCGGCGGGCGGACGCGTCGACGAGATCATCCGAGCGGCGCGTGAGTGTCCCTCCGGCGCGTTGAGCGCCACGATCGACGGCGAGGACCCGGTGGGGCGCTCCGACCAGCAGCGGGCGCCGGCGATCGAAGTCTCCGGCGACGGCCCGTATCGCGTCACCGGCGGGGTGACACTTCTCGACGGCGACGGTAACCCCGAACCGCGCAACGAGGGCGCGTCAATCGAGCATTACAGCCTGTGTCGCTGCGGCAAGTCGCAGAACAAGCCGTTCTGCAGCGGCATGCACTGGTACGCGGACTTCCACGACCCGCCGCTCCCCGCCCAGGCGACGCTCTTCCAATGGGCCGGCGGTTTCCCCGCGCTGCTGCGCCTCACCCGGCGCTTCTACGAGCGCCACGTCCCCGAGGATCCACTGCTGGCCGGTCTCTTCTCGCAGATGTCGCCCGACCACCCCGAGCGCGTAGCCGCATGGCTCGGGCAGGTGTTCGGCGGCCCGCCGGCCTACAGCGACCGCTACGGCGGGTACGACCGAATGATCAGCCAGCACCTCGCCAAGGGCATCACGCTCGATCAGCGCGCCCGCTGGGTCACACTGCTCAGCCAATCGGCCGACGAGGTCGGGCTGCCCGCCGACGCCGAGTTCCGCGCCGCGTTGACCGCGTACCTGGAATGGGGATCACGGATCGCCGTTGAGAACTCCAAGCCCGGCGTGCACCCACCACCTCACATGCCCGTCCCGCGATGGTGGTGGGTGTGCAACGCCGAACCCTGGTCACGCGTCCACGCGAGCACCGACGAGATCAAGGACGAGGCACCGCCAGAGCTTCCAGGACCCGACGTGCCGCTCTCCTACGCGACCCACATCAGACCCCTGTTCCGCCAACGCGACCGCGACTCGATGAGCTTCGCATTCGACCTATGGTCCTGCCAGGACGTCAGCGCGCACGCCGACTCGATCCTCGACCGGCTACACGCCGGGACAATGCCATGCGACGGGGCCTGGCCGCCCGAGCGCATCGAGGTCTTCGACCGCTGGATCGCCGCAGGAACTCCGGCATAACTCGAGACCCCCGACATCAAGCTTCGGCGCCGGCATGGCCACATCGATGGCGGCAGGCACATCCCGCTCGTCCCTTCCGCCGCGCAATCGAGAGCCGCAACCCCACCGGCGGGCGGATGCTCGGCGCCGGTCCGACCGGAGGGCGCCAGCTTTCCTGCAGTCCGCGCGGAGGGGGTCGCTCGTCAATTCCGGCGAGATGCGCGACGTGGCGCGAAAGGAGGTGCGCACTGTGGTCGCGGCGCGAGTCACGGCGACAGCTCTTCTGCATTCGCCCGGCGGGGGCCGGCTGCGAGCTGCCGCCTGGCAGCGTGTTCGCGCAGGTCATGCGCTGCGCGGGTCGGCGTCGTGCTGCTGTAGGAGTTCGAGAGTGCGAACGAGGGCTGCGAGGTCCTTGGGAGGGAGGTCTAGCAGCGCGGCGGGCGGTTCATCGAGCATCGCCTGGGCGCGGGCGGCGCTGGCGCGGCCAGCTGCGGTCAGCCGCACGAGCTTCGCTCGCCGGTCCTCGGGGTGAGGGATCCGTTGCGCCAGTCCGCGCTTCTCCAGGTCGTCGACGATTAACGTGACGTATGGCGGGTCAGCTACGAGCAGGTCGGCGAGCGCGCGCAGAGTTTGGGGCTGTGCGGCGAGCCGCTGCAGCGCTCGAACGCGTGCCCAGCTCAGATCGAGCGCCTGTGACACCGCGTCCTTGCGGTCGTGATCGAGCACCATGTCCGACATCGCGCGCCAGGCGCGCCGCGCGAGGTCTGTCTCTGCACGGGCCATCAGGGTCTCCGCGGCTCTTTCTGTCGCCGCGCTCTAGTCCGCTCCGTGTTTGTCAGTTGCCCGTTGTGAAAGCGCGTGCGATCGTCGGCCGTCAGCAAACGCCGCCGTGCAGGCGCGTCCGCGGCAGGGTCGTGGGGTGTCTCGGTCGTCGCCACGCGTCCATCGTGGCACGGGCGCCGCACGACAATCTCAGCGCCGGGCCAGCCAGTCCTCGAACTCGTCCGCGACGATCCGCTGGTCGTGGATTCCGGCGGCGGCCTCGGACGCAAGCCAGACGATCGCGGGCCCCATGATCGCCGGGTCGAGCAGCCGCTCGCGCAGCTCGTCGGGAACCTCGTCGGGGAGCATCCCGGTCGCTGTGGCGCCGCCCGGCAGAAGGATGTTGACGGTCACCCGAGTGCCCTCGAGATCGGCGGCGATCACGCGTGCGAGCGCCTCGACGGCCGCGCCCGACGGGCCGTAGGGCACGAAGCCGCGCCGCGTCATAGTCTGTGTGTTCATCGAGATCATGACAATCCGCCCGCCGCCTTCCGCGAGCATCCGCGGCGCCACCTCGCGGGCGATCAGGAACGACCCGGTCACCTTCGTCGCGACCACGTCGCGAAACCCTTCTGGGGAGACGTCCCAGAACGGTTGCGGGTCGGTCATGAAACGCGGGTTGACGGTCCGCATCCCGATCCCTGCGTTCGCGACCAGCAGGTCGATGCCGCCGAGCCGCTCGTAGACCTGATCGACGCCCACGCGCACCGAGGACTCGTCGCGCACATCCAGCGCGAGACCGAACGCCCGCGGGCCCAGATCGGAGGCGACCGCCGCAGCCCGATCCGCGTCGCGGCTGGTGATCGCGACGCGCGCGCCGGCTGCCGTCAGCGCGGCGGCCATCGCCCGCCCGAGCCCACTGGTGGCGCCGGTCACGAGCGCGCGCATCGAGCTGAGCTGGGTCATGGACGTGTGTCCTCTGACGAGAATGTAGTTAGAGGCATAACTTCATTATAGGCATATAACTTTGCTCCCGAGCTGACCGATGCTCCCAGGGGCGGACCAGAAGATCTCGTCTCGATTGGAGTGTCGGTGGATTACTGCGCTAATGCCAACGAGGTCTCGACCGGCGACCACGTGCAAGCCATGACATTCGCCAGTTGCTTTATCCGCGCGTAGCGGGTCTGTCGGCGCGATCAGCGAGAGGCGCGTCTGAACGCAAGAGCAGGTGTCTCGAAGTGGCAAGTCCTCGTCCGATACCCGTCCTGTCTACGAGCAGGCGACAAGCAGCGGCAGTGTCGCGGTCTTCGGCTCGCTGGCCGCTCTTTCGAATCGTCCGGCACTTGCCCGTTGTTGAGGAGCGATCTGCTCGCCCGTCAAGCGCCTGATGCACGCGCAGCAGTGCTTCCTGCACCACGTCCTCGGCATCGGAGACGCTGCCGAGCATCCGGTAGGCGATCGCGACCGCGACCGGCCGTAGCTCGTCGAGCAGCGCGCTCGCGATCGCTCATGCCGCCGCGAACCCCTGCCGCCAGCTCGGATGCGCCGGGCGCCAAGCCAGCTCGCGCTTGGCCTTCGCGTTCGACGCGCCGCGGACGTCGGTCATCATCACCACGCCGGTCTCTCCGGCGAACAGCCGCCCGATGAAACGCGGGACGCGCATCGGCTTCTTGGCGCCGAGCTCATGAGCCAGCGCCGGCAGCCACTCCGCGACCGGAGCGGGATCATCGTCGACCACGTTGTAGACACCACGGTCGCCGTGCTCGATCGCCGCCACCGTCGCCTCGGCAGCATCGGCGATGTGGATGAAGGACCACACGCCGCCACCGTCGCCGACGAGCGGGAACTTGCGCTTGCGGACCAGCTCGAACTGCTCCTCGCCCGGCGCCATAGATGTGCCCGGCCCGTAGAACGCGCCATAGCGCAGCACAATCCCCTCCGTCCACTCCGCCCCCAGGACGGCCTCCTCGAGATGACGGATCGCCGCCAGGGTCTCGCGCATCTCGCGCGGAGGGGTCGTTTCGAGCGGATCCTCCTCGCTCTTCACCGGACCGCCGCCGCGCCCGTACGCCGCATAGCCGCTCACCCCCTGTGCCACGAACCGCCGCACCCCGACCGCCTGGCCGGCCGAGAGCAGGTGGTCAGTCCCGTCGGTCCGCAGACGGTTCGTCGGCGCGAAGTCGCGATCGAAGTGACGCATGTCCAACGCCTCGGGAATCGCGGTCAACTGATCGACGATCACGTCCGGCCTCGCCCCGGCCACGGCCTCCGCGACGTGATCCGGATCAAGCGCGTCCGCGACCACCGGCACGGCCCCCAGCTCGACGAGCATCGCCTGCTTTGACTCGCTGCGCGTCATGCCATGAACCTCATGACCAGCGGCAACCAGACGCGGCACCAACTGCTGTCCAATTGCTCCCGTCGCTCCTGCCACAAACACTCTCATCATGAACTCCTTGATCGGGGTTTACCTGCACTGCATAAAGACAACACAGTCGCGAGAGCGTCCCGCTAACTGTGTAGGCGGCAGTCACCGCCGAGAGCGCTTGGAGCGCCACCTTGGGCGGCAGGCCGTAGGTGGCCGAGTCCAGGTACACGCCCGTGCGCTGGAACTCGTGGCGCAGCACGAGGGGGGTCATTGCTCGGGCCCCTCCACATCCATGCGGTCGATTAGTCCGTCGCGGATCCGGTAGACGTGCATCACCTGACCTTCCCCGACGAGATCCCCGTCTGACGAGCGCACCACCTGGCTGACTCTGACGGCCAGCGAACCATCGGCACGCTCAGTGACCGAGAGCGGTTCGACGTGGGGATCGATCTCGGCCCACTGCGCGGTCCAGTAGTCCCGTACGGCCTCCCGGCCGGTCAGGCGACCGCCTTTCCAAGCGTTAGGCCAGTTCACCTCCTCGCTCATCATCGCGAGGACGGCATCGATATCGCGGCTGTTGAACGCCTCGTAGAGCGCCTCAAAATGCTCAAGATCATCCATTGCTTCTCCTGTTCGGTCCGCCCGGTCCCGGGTGCGCGAAGTCGATGGAGCTCACCGGCTCGAGGTCACGCCGGCCGGTGCTACCGGCCTCTGGTTGGGTCGTCGTGGGGATCAGATCGATCTTTTGACTGGGTGGGATCGTGTAGGGGTCAGCCCCGACTTTGCGTCCTTGGGTGGGATCCTCGTAGGGGTCTGCCCCGACCTTGCGTCCCTGGGCCGGGTCGTCGTACGGATCCGATCCGATTTGGCGTCCTTGCGTGGGATCGTCGTATGGCTCGGAGCCGATCTTTCTTCCTTGCGTCGGGTCGAGCGGGCGAGCGTCGGTCGCTTCGCGGGCTCCGTCGGGCATGTCTGGGACGAGCGCCGGCCACTTTTCGCTGTCGTAGCGGTCCGGCTGGACGTTCGGGGCGTTGGCGGTTTTCATGATGCGTTGTCTCCTTGCGTTAGTCGGTTGGTTTGATGCTTCGGGCCTCTGGGGGACCGCTCGTACGAGGATGTAGCGCGCCGGGGTTGGCTGGGTGGCGCGGCCTCTCTTTCTCCATCGTCGAGGGCGCCTGGCTCCGAGCTGCCGCGCTCTGAGGCGCAACAGGGCGACGATGTCTGCTGTCGCCACAAACGGGTCGGCGATGACCCGGCCGTCGCTGAGCGACAGCGCTGCGACCGGGCGTTGGAGAAGTTCGCCCACCAGCGTCGACCCGCTCGGTGGCTCGGTCGAGTCGAGCGCAGCCAGCCGCTCGAGCGCCTCCCGGTCGTTCGCCGTGGCGGGCCGTACCGCAATCGACGCGAACAACGGTCGCAAGGGGGTCTCACGGATCCGGCCGCGGGCGGCGGCGTTCAACTCCTGTTGGCGCTGTCGGGCAAGGAGGTGGGTGAGGTGAGACTGCATCATGTGCTCCTCTCGGCTGCGGTGCTCTGTGGCTAGGTGTTTCTTGGTTTGATGTTTGTGTCTGCGGGGCGACCACTGGCAGGAGGATGTGGCCAGCTGGGGTGAGCCGTCATCACCCCGACCACCGTCACCCCGGTGTGAGGAGCGACGCGCGGCTAGAACAGGCCCAGCTGTCGGACTCCGACCCCAAGTCGATCCGCCAGTGCGCGCTGCGCCGCGAGGTGAACGTGTTAGTCAGCAGTGTGAGCGCCGACGGTCACACCGCTCAGGGCGCCGAGCGCGTACGTCCAGTGTTCCGGCTCGGTAGCCAGCGGATTCTTCAAGGAGCGACGACGCGATTTATCTCGGGGATACGTAACGGTTCATATCCATCGGCGGACATGGCAGGGTCTTTGCGATCGGGTCATAGGGCCGGCGGGCTCCGGACGCGAACCACGCAAAGGCGGTCGCACAGTGCTCGGTTGCCCCTTCCCACGGTTGGTCATGCTCTCCTGCTGCTGGCTGGGTGGCGGCGCGGGACATACGTGCCTCTCTTTCTTTGTCCTCGAGGGCGACGGGTTCAGCTCAGCGCGCGCGAGCTTGACCCAGCGCCACGCTTTGGCTTCCCGCCGCAGATCAGCGATCCCGCTCGAGAGCCACTCGATAGGTGAGATCAGGGCTGATCATCGGTTGTCCTTTCGTCGCTGGCGGCCGGCGGGTAGATGCTCGGGCCGTCGTGACCGGGGGTCGTGGTGTTGCCGGCGTACGCGAATGGGTGGCGGAAGGCTTCGAGCGCGTGCGCTGGCGCGACATCGAACTGGAACGATTCGCCGTAGCGCGTGTCGTGCACGCTGACCGACACGGAATCGGTCAGCGAGTTCCAGAGCAGACGGACTTCGGTGTGGTCGTTCGTCCGGCAATCCAGCTCCCGGACCGTTCTGTTGAGTGTGGTGGGGCTCATCGTGATGTCCTCGCTTCGGGAGTCGCGTTCGTGGCAGGTCACGAGGATGTGGCCCGCTGGGGTGAGCTGTCATCACCCCGACCACAGTCACCCCGGTGTGAGGGTTGACGCGGTCAGAACAGGCCCAGCCGTCCGGGCCCGACCAAAAGGCCGATCGCCAGTGCGCGCTCGCGCCGCTGAGCGAACGCGTTGGGTCAGCAGCGCGAGCGTCGACGGTTCAGATCGCTGAGCCGTCGAGTGCGTCCGTCCAGTGCCTCGGATCGGTGGCCAGCGGCTGCTTAGCGCGAGGCACGGCGCCGCTGATCGTCACGTGCGTTCCGCCGCCGTCGGCCGGCTCGAACTTGACGGCCATCTTCTCCCTGTTGAGGTTGCGCCAGAGCACGATGAGAAACGGCCACTGAACGAGGGGTCGGTATTTGAGCTCACCGGCGCCACGTTCGGTGAGGCGAAGTCCGATGGCCGAGGCGGGCTCGGTGAGAGCGTCAGCGGCGCGGGCTTGGGCCTCGGCTGGAGATTCGCTCATCGAGAGCTCGATGTTGAAAGCGCTTGCCATCTTCGGTCCTTTCGGGTCGATGCTTCGGTCGGGTGCGAGGTTCGGTCAGGTGGATTGGGGAGACCATTTGAAGCGCCGTAGCGCGATTAGCAGCCCGGCGGCGCCCCAGATCGCGAGGATCAGCAGGTCGGTTGCGGCGATGCCCGAGCCGGTCGTGGCCGGGTCGAACGCCTTGAACAGCGCGTTGTCGAGGTGGCTGACGGGGAACACGCTCGCGATGTCGCGCAGCGTGCTCGATAGCTGGTCCTTGGGGACGAGCACGCCCGAGATGAAGTAGAGCGGCAGGATGATCGCCTGGATCAACGGCTGTGCCGAGTCCTCGTTGCGGATGAAGCTCGCCGCGGCAAAGGACAGGCAGCAGAACGCCGCGGCACCGACGATGACTCCAAGCACAAACGCGGGCAGCGTCGAGCTCGGGAGCTGCACGCCGTAGACGATCCGACCGATCGCGACGATCACCGCGACCATCGCGCCGGCGAGGATCGCCGAGGTGAGGGTGCGGCTCGCGATCAGCACCCACGCGGGCACGGGGGTCGACCGGCGCCGTTTGAGCACGCCGCTCTCGCGCTGCCCGGTGATCGTGATCACGAGGTTCACGAACGAGGTCGCGATGATCCCCAGGGTGCAGATCGCCGGCACGTAGTAGGTCGAGTCCTTGATCGCGTGGCCGTGGACGTGAACCGTGTGGTTGCCGAACAGAGAGGTCAAAAAGACCAGGAAGATCAGCGGCAGCACGATCGTGAAGAAGCGGCTCTGCGGATCGCGCCAGACGCCCAGCAGGTCGTAGCGCAACTGGTGCGCGACCAGCCGGGCGTCGCTCAACTGCACGGGTCCGCGCACCCGTTCCGCCGAGAGACGCGAGCTGCTCATTGGGGCGGCTCCGTCAATCCGAGGTAGACGTCCTCGAGCGCTGGGCGGCGCACCAGGAGGTCGGGGATGCGGTACCGGTGCTCGATCGCCCAGCCCGAGAGCGCCCGAAGCGTCGGCATCACGTGCTCGCTCTCGATGATCAGCTTGCCGGATTCGTCGAGCGCACTCGGCGATCCCGCCTCGGTGGGGAGCTCGCCGATCGCGACCCCCAGGGGCAGGGTGAACGTGATCTGGTACGGGGCTCGGTCGCGACCGCCGAGCGTGGACGGCGTCCCTTCGGCAACGATCTCGCCGGCCTTGAGCACGGCGATCCTGTCCGCGAGCGCCTCGGCCTCATCCATGTAGTGCGTTGTCAGGAAGATCGTCTTGCCGAGCTGGCGGAGGCCTTCGATCATCTCCCACGCGGAGCGCCTGGCCGAGGGGTCAAACCCCGTGGTCGGCTCGTCGAGGAACACCAGCTCGGGGTCGCCGATCAACGCCAGGGCGACGTCGACCCGCCGCTGCTGGCCACCGGACAGCTGCCCACAGCGCACCTCCGAGCGATTCTTCAGGCCGACGAGCTCGATCACGTCCTGTACCGAGCGCGGCGCGGGGTAGTACCCGGCGTAGAGCTCAAGGCACTCTCGCACGCTGAGCTGCGGCTCGACGCGCGAGATTTGCAGCACCACGCCGACCCGCGAGCGCCACCAGCGATCGGCGCGCTCAGGGTCCTCGCCGAGCACCTTGACGTCGCCGGCGGTGCGTTTGCGATGGCCCTCGAGGATTTCGACGGCGGTCGTCTTCCCGGCGCCGTTGGGACCGAGGAACGCGAAGATCTCGCCGCGCGAGACCCGGAGGTCGATGCACCGGAGCGCCTCGAAGCCGTCATAGGACATGCGCAGCCCGGAGACCTCGACCACGGCCTCGGCGGCATCTGCTCCTGTCCCAGCGAGAGCGGCGGTCGTCGTGGTCGGACCGTCGCCGGTCCTCTCAATCACCGACATTGCATCCTCGCTCACGCCGCTTGCGGCGCGGTCTCCCGGAGCGCGATCCGTTCGTGCAGCCGCCGCAGGGGACGGGGCGCCCACCAGTTGGCCGATCCCAGCAGTTCCATCAGCGACGGGACCAGCAGAGCCCGGACGATTGAGGCGTCGAGCAGTACGGCGAGTGCGGTGCCGATCCCGAGTTCCTTGATGAACACGATCTGGGAGGTCGCGAACGCCCCGACGGCGACGGCGAACAGCAGGGCGGCGCTGGTGACGATGCGCCCGCTCCGTTCGAGCCCCAGCGCGACCGCCTCCGAGTTCGGCGCGCCGGCGTCGTGCGCTTCCTTGATCCGCGCCAGCAGGAACACGCCGTAGTCGGTGGCGAGCCCGAAGCCGATCGCGAACAGCAGGATCGGCTGGGTGGCGTCGAGCGCGCCGACGCTGTGGTAGCCGAGCAGCCCCTGGAGGTTGCCGTGCTGGAAGATCAACACCAGGATCCCGAACACGGCGCTCAGGTTGAGCGCGTTCATCAGGACGGCCTTGATGGGCAGGACGACCGAGCCCGTCATCAGGAACAGGACGATCAGCGTCGCGGCTGATCACGACGGCGAGCACGGCGGGAAGGTGGGCGCCGAGGCTGTGCTCCAGATCGAGGTAGGACGCCGTCTCTCCGGCCACGCCCAGGTAGTAGGGCGTGTGGATCGCGCGCACGTCGCGCACGAGCTGCTCAGTGCTGCCGGTCAGCGGACCGTGCACCGGCGCGACCTGGAGCAGCGACGTCCCGCGGCTCGCCGGCTGCGCGGGCGCGACCGCCGACACATCCGGCAGGCCGGCAATCCGCTCGCTGAGCGACCGCACTGCCGATGAGGACGCGGACGCCCCCACGACTACCTCGAGCGGGGTGGTGCGGTTGGGCGGAAATTGCGCGTCGAGCGCAGTCTGGACCTGGTGGGCGCTTGCGCTCTGGGGCAGCACCCGCGCGTCGGCGGTGATGAACCTGATCTGCGTGAAGAACGGGATGCCGAGCGCGATCAGCAGCGCCGCGCTCGCGACCGCGACCTGCGCCGGCCGCCTGGTGACGAACTGCGCGAGGCGGTACCAGGCGCCGCTGCGGGCGGGCCGCGCGTCGCGTTCGGCGGCGTGGCGCAGCCGCCGGGGTGAGAGCGCGTTGACGCGCGGGCCGAGCACCGCTAGCAGCGCCGGCAGCACCGTCAGCGCTAGCGTCGCCGCCAGCAGTGCCACGATCGCGCCCGCGATCCCCATCGAGTACAGGAACCGCTGCGGGAAGATCGCGAGTGCGGCCACCGAGAACGCGACCGTGACCGAGCTGAACAGCACGGTGCGTCCGGCGGTCTGGAGGGTGCGGCGCAGCGCGTCGAGGCCGAAGCCGTCGCGGGTGGCCTCCTCGCGGTAGCGCGAGACGATGAACAGGCTGTAGTCGATCGCCAACCCGAGTCCCAGCCCGGTCGTCAGGTTCAGCGCGAACACCGACAGGTCGGTGAACGTCGAGACGAGCCGCAGGAGGAAGAACGTGCCGAGGATCGCCAGTCCGCCGAGCAGCGGCGGCAGCAGTGACGCCACGACCGATCGGAAGAAGATCAGCGAGAGCAGGAAGATGAGCGGGAACGCGAGCAGCTCGGCGTGCGCCAAGTCGTTGCCCACTTGCGTGTTTACCTGCGCGTTGGCGATCGCGTCGCCGCCCAGCTTGACGTCGTGCTGGGAGGAGAAGCGACTCTCGATCAGCTTGGCGTCGTTGGATATCTGCAGGTCCGACCGCGCCTTGAAGTACGCGACCACGTATGTCGAGCGCCCGTTGCGCGCCACCATCGCGGGGTCGTGCGTGGTGTAGAAGCTCTGAACGCTCGCCACGTCGGGCTGCGCCCGAGTTCCGCCGCGACGCTTTCGACTCGCTGTCGGGCGGCGGGGCTGCGCACGTCACCGCTCGAGATGAGCGCGACCACGCCGGGATCGATCTGGCGCCCGGTCGCGGCCTGGAAGCGGTTCTTCGCCTGGACGCTCTGCGTGGCCGGGTCGTCGACGCCGTACGGACTCAGGTGCTTCGACACCCCGGCGCCGAACACGGCGGCGATCGCCGCGCCGATCACCGCGACGAACAGCACGCGGCGTCGGTTGGAGTATGCGAATGTCGCGAGCTTTTCGAACATGGCTATGACCTCTCTCGTTCTCGTGTCTGCTGATGTGCGCGCGTCCTCGTCATGCGGGCACGACGGTTTCCACCAAGCCGGTGACCACGTCGTAGACATGGCCGGACACGGCCACGCGCTCCGGGATCGCGCGGGCCGAGCGGAGGCGCTCAACGTCCCGCCTCACGGTCGCTGCGGGGTCGAGAATTGCGTGCTCCCGCAGGGTCGTCTCGTCGGCGCCGATGCGCTCGGCGTAGCGGCGACGGAACGTGGCGTCGGCGAGCGCTCCGCTTCCGCACTGCGTGTGGTGGATCACCGCGACCTCGAACAGCGGGCCGTCCGGTAGCACGTTCTCGGCGATCTGGCCGATGAACGCGACGTCGTTGATCACCTCCGGAGTCACACGACCGCCAACGTTGCGGACCACGACCGCGTCGCCGAGGGAGAGGCCGAGAAAGTGGGCAGGGTCGACGCGCGGGTCGAGGCACGTGACCACGAACAGGCCCAACCTCGGAAACACGACCGCGTCTCGGTGCCCGCCTTCGGCAGCGAAGACGCGGTTGCGCTCGAGCGCGGGACCCACGTTGGTGGAGATTTCGATTCGATCATTGGCTTGCATGGCTGAGTTCGACTCCTTCGAGCGTCGCGTTCGTCTCAGGTCATGAGGATGTGGCCGCCTGGGGTGAGCTGACATCACCCCGACCACAGTCACCCCGGTGTGACGGCCACGCGCGGCGAGAACAGTCCCTTATGCGGCGTCATGAATCGCCTCACGCAGCACGTGGCGTCGGCTGAGGCGCACGGCGGTGATCCACGTCACCAGGCCGCAGCACAGACCGACGGAGTCGGTCACGACGAGCGGCACATTCGGGATCCCGATGCCGTAAGCCAGCCAGATTGCATGGCCGCCGGTCAAGATGGCGATGAACGGGATCGAGATCTCCCGTGCCGAGCCAGCGCGCACAACAGCGGCTGCCTGCAGAAGAGACGAGAACGACCCAACGATGCCGTACAACGTCGCGCAGATCGAGAGGACGGTCATGCAGCCAGGCCTCCGGTTTTTGGGCGGAGGACGCCTGCCCGGTCGGCCGAGATGACGGGGAGCTTCGATGACGAGCCTGCCATGCCAAGAGGATGTGGCCAGCTGGGGTGAGCTCCCATCACCCCGTCCGCGGTCACCTCGGGGCGAGGCGCGTCTAGAGCAGTCCTAGCTCTCGGCCGCGCGCGACGGCGCTGGGTCTGCTTGACACACCCAGCTTTTGGTAGATGCGCTTGGTGTGCGTCTTGACCGTGTCGCGGGAGATGCCCAGCTCATCTGCGATCTCCCTGGCCGACAGGCCCGTTGGGAGGAGGCCAAGCACCGTCTGCTCCCGCGCTGTCAGCTCGTCGATGACGACTGGCCTCGCGCCGGACACATCGACTACGAGTCGCAGCGCGCTTTCCGACTGCTCGACCAGTCGCGGCGCGAGCGTGCCGGGCTCAGGAGAGCGCTCGAGCAGCTCACGCGCTTCGAGCACTAGCTCGCGTGCTCCGCGGCGATCGCCCAGCTCGCGCAGCAGCTCGGCGAGCGTCGTCAGTGCGTACGACCACTCGACCAGGCCAGCGCCGCGCCGAGCGAGGCCGACCGCGCGCTCAAGCTCAGCTCGTGCCTCGGTCGGCCGCCGGTTGTGACGAAAGAGCCGCCCGCGTGCGACGTGGGCCGAGGTGCAGATCCAGTACTCCTCCAGACCATTCGCGCGGACCACATCGAACGCGGCTTCGATCTTGGCGGAGCATCCCCGCCAGTCCCCGCGATCGGCCGCGATGACGGCGAGCCGTCCGAGCGAGAGCATCGACACGATGAAGTTCCTGGAGCCGCCGAGCTTCAACGCCGCGTCGAACAGCGCTTGGGCGTCGTCGTTGGCGTCGAAAAATCGCGCTGAGGTGCCCAACACACAGGCCGCGAGCGAGTGCCAGATGGAGCTCCCATCCAGAGGCGCGAGTCGCCCAGCCAGCTGCTCAGCCTGACGCATGTCGCCGAGCAGCTGCCATGCCGCCGCGCGGACGACGGTTAGCTCCTCCCCCAACTCCGCGTCATCACCCGGGTTGTTTGTCGGCGCCTGCGTAGCCAAGTCCACCCACCTCAGGACCTCAGCACGCTCGCCGACTGTTAGCGCGGTCCTCGCCTGGACCAGACACAAGCGGCCGTCGTTCACGATATAGCCGCGGGGGAGCCGGTCCATCCACCGCGCGACCGTTTCCCGCTGGCCCGCGTTCGTGAACGCCAGCCAGTGACTGTCAATCAGCTCGGAAGCCGCGTCGAGCTCCCCAGCTGCCGTCAGGTGTCCGATCGCCTCGGACACCATCCCGGCATCGAGAAACCAACGCCCGGCTCGATCATGGAGCTCTGCGGCGCGTCGCGGCTCTCTGCGCTCGAGCTCGTGGCGCAGCAACTCGCCGAACAGGTGGTGGTAGCGGTACCACTCATGCCCTGGGTCGAGGGGAATCAGGAAGTAATTCACGCGCTCGAGCCGGTCAAGCATCGCCCTGCTGTCTCGCGCGCCCGTGACGGCGTCGCACAGAGCCCCACAGAACCGGTCGAGCACGCTCGTGTGAAGCAGGAAGTCCAGCTCCGCCTCGCGCTGCTCACCGAGCACCTCGGCTGCGAGATAGTCGACCACCCGTCGATCGCTACCAGTGAAGGACGCGACAAAGCTGCTCGCATCCTCGCGCCCGCGCATCGACAGAACGGCCAAATAGAGGCCGGCTGCCCAACCCTCCGTACGGTCGTGCAAGCGTTTGACAGTGTCGGGAGTCAGGTCGAGGCCATGCACGTCATTGAGCATCGACTCCGCTTCTGAAACTGAGAAGCGCAGCCGCCCAGCGTCGATCTCATTGAGCTGGGCCCGCGCGCGCAGCGTTCCCACCCGCAGTGGCGGCTCCACGCGTGACGTCATCACGATGCGCAGCGTGGTCGGCAAATGCTCGATGAACGAAGCCATGCCTTCGTGGATCCGCTCGTCCTCGATCGAGTGATAGTCGTCCAGCACAAGGACGAACTGCTCCGAGACGGCCGCGAGCTCGTTGATCAGCGCCGGGAAAGCCTCCTCAACCAGGTTGACGCCAGGCGCACGCAACATCGCCAGCGAGGCTTCTCCGATCCCGGGCACCACGGAGCGAAGGGCCTCGATGACGTACATCCAGAACCTCGCGGGATCGTTATCGTCCGCCTCCAACCAGAGCCAGGCAATCCGACGCTCTTCCCTCGACGGACGCCGCCCACTGCGCCACGAGCATCGTCTTTCCGCTACCAGCGGGACCGTAGACCAGCGTAAGCGGCCGCGACACGCCGGCAGAGAGTGCGGCGATCAGGCCTTCACGGACTACGAGGCGAGGAGAGCTGGGGACAACGAGCTTCGTCCGCAGCAGCGGAGCAACCCGATCACCGTCAGCGACCGCCACAGCTCAAAGTATTCCGTGCGGAAGGCCTTGCCACTGCCCGGGCGCGAGGACTGGGACGGCATCTGCTCACACGTGCACGCTGGCCGAGCATCGCGGCGGGGCGAGACGTCACCGCGTTCGGGGGAGAGCGACACCATTACCGCGCTGATAGCGAAGCAGGTCTTGGGCGGGGGCGGCTCGCCGGCCCTGAGTTTCGCCACCTGCAGGTCGCCCCACGCCGTCGGCTGGGACGTCGTCGTCGCGGTCGGCCCGAACGCCCTGCTTTGCTTCTAGCGCGGGCACGCGGACCCGGCGCCGGAGGCCCGTCCAGGGCCCCGCATTCATCTCCCGAGAGGTCTCGGGACCAAATTCGGCCGCGGCCTGGTTCTCGCCAGATGCGCGTTCGCTGGCATCGTTAGCTGCGGGCCTGTCGGTCGGCTAGTACCCGCCGACAGCTGACGATCGCTCTGCTCGTGTGAGACGGTCGAGGCTGGCTTGCGCTGCGCCACGAAGGCAGTCGTCCCAGCTCGGGCACCCCGACGATCGCAACCCCTTGACTTTCTTACTGAGAGAGTCCGTGCGGCAGTGCCCACTGACCAGGCGTCTCGTGGCAATCACCCAGCTAGGGTCCCGGGTGTGGAGTTCAGCCGCGAGTTGCGCAACGACGTCCTGGCCGGAAACATCACGCTCTCGGTCCGACTTTGGAAGCAGCCACGGGTCAAGGAGGGTGGCCGCTACCGGGTCGGCCCGGGCGAGATCGAGGTCGACGCTGTCGAGCTTGTCCCGTTCGCCGCGGTCACAGGAGAGGACGTCCGCCGAGCCGGCGAGCCCGACCGCGAGACGCTGCGCCAGCGCGCCGCGCACGCCGGGCCGATCGACGAGGACACGCTGGTCTATCGAATTGAATTTCACGCCGTAACGCCCGGAGACTTGAGCCACGGCGGCCACATGTAGTGCGTCGTTCGGGGACGAGCGATCCTCGGTCCGACCGTGGGAGCCCGGAGCCCGTGTGTCTAGCAATAAGCCGTGCATTGGCACACGCCGGTCTCAGCCATATGGTCGCTGATCACACATGCAACCCAGCCGGGCCGACGCCAGATTCGAGACCAGTGCTACGGGGTTAAGGGGACGCCAGGGGCGAACCTGGCGCCTGTTTTTGATGCGCCACGCTCCACACTCCCCGCGACTAGCGGCCAGCGGCCCGCCCTTGGCCTGCCCCGCCGCGGTGCCGAGGCACGGGCTGATCGAGGGCGGCGCCTGGAGCTAGCCCGGGCAGCTGCTTGTCGGTGAGCGTTTGAGAGCGCATGGCGAGCGCTTGGAGTTCGTGGCGGGCGGTCTGCGCGAGCTGGGCTGCACGGGCCGCTTCGCCGGCGGCCGCATGCATCTCCCCCAGGGCCTGCGACAGCTCGATCATCTGTCGCATGAGGCTCGTGTTCGACGTCGAGCCGACCGCGACGGCGAGCAGCAGCTGCGCGGTGTTGCGGGCAGGTGGGATCGATCGCCATCGGCGTCGGCGGACGTGTTGGCGGCGCAGCTGCGCCGTGCGTGCTAGCGATCTGGATGCCTCGGCGAGCGGACCGGGTTCGGGCTCGGTTCGAAGCGACCACGCGGCCAGCATTCCGGCGGCGTCACGGGCGAGGTGCGCCCACGTCCCGCGGTCATCGACCGGTATCTGACGCAGCCGCTCGCGGAGCTCCACGAGCTCGTGCGCGCACCGGCCCTGCACGTCGGCCGACGGCAACGAGCGCGTGCGGCGCGACACACCCGCCGTCGTGCGAGGCGCCCAGACCGCAGCCTGCCCCTCGACGTCAAGCGCTGGCCATGTCGCCCTCAGGCGGGGGAGCGTGAGCTCGCGGCTGAGGCGCCCGCCGCCATACCAGGCGGGTCGCTGCCCCGCCAGCGCCGGTAGCGCAACCGAGTAGCCGATGACCTCGCTGCGGCCGCCCTGTGCGAACCGCGGGCGGCACAGGACGCCTTCGCTGCGCAGCCGCAGCACGAAGTCGGTCTCATCGTCTGCTGCCGTCGCGCACGCCCGCACGACCCGCTCGAGCACCCTGCGGCTCCCGCGCTCAGGATGCTCACGGCTCGCGCCGACCGGCCGGCCGCGGCGCCGGTCGATCTCGAGCTCGCCGGCTTTGATCCCGCGCTCCCCGGCGCCCCGGGAGCGCGCCTCCAAAGCTCGCAGGCCGAACTGCGCGCTCAAGCTCGCGGCAGGCCTGCTGCGAGCGCGGTCGGTCGTAGTGCACGCTGGCCTTGCTGCCGTCCTCCGCGACCAGCGTGAGGACGAGGTGCGCGTGGTCTGATCCGCCGGCTGACGCGGCCGTGCCGGACCGCAACCCAGCGGCACTGCGCGCGCACCCGCTCACCGGCGAACCCCAGCTGCTCCACGAACCGTCGCGATCTGCCCCCACCGCTCGTCGTCGAGGTCGGGCTCGTCGGGATGCAACGACAGCGAGCAGTGCCACACGTGCGCGTCGCGCGACCCGACCACCCGCCCGTTCTGATCGCGCTCGGCGACCGTCACCCGGGTGCCGAACAGCTCGCCGCGGCTCGTCCAGAAACCTCGCCAGCTCGCCGGCGTCGCGCAGCCCGAGCAGCCGCCCGCCAGCCACGCAACCTCGCCTCCGGCGATCCAGCCACCAGGTGGGGGTCCTGGTGCTCCTCGCGTCGTCCTTCCCCGAGCAGGTAGCGCAGCACCCCGAGCGTGTTCGCGCCGCGGGTGATGTTCGGGATCACCGCCGCGCCCCCGTCAACGACCGCAGCCTCGCGACGAGCTCCTCGACCTCCCCAAGTGTCCGCGCTAACCGCCCAGCGCGTCCCGACCTCGCCGGTGATGTTCGCCGCCCGGGCAAGCTGGTTGACGTTGTTCGCGACCGTCGCCAGCAGCCGGCGGACCTCGAACAGCTCCGCGATCATGCGCCTGCGCTCGCTCGGCGTCTCCACCCCCGTCAAGCGCCGACTCGACCATCAGCCGCGGCACCGACACCCCCAGCTCCGCGGCCCGCGCACGCAGCTGATCGCGCTCCGCCTCGGTCAGCTTGACCTGCTGAAACACCCGCCGCGGCTGCCGTTCCCGACCGCGCCGCGCTCGCCCCAGCCGCGCCTTCTCCGGGCCGAGGCTCACAGCGCCGACGCCCCTAGCCAGCGCAGCGACCCGCCCTCCAGGGCGGGACCAGACCGCCGGCAGCGCTGGCGCCGCCCGCGACTCAGCGCGTGCGTAAGCACGTGCTTAGTCTATAGCTTGCTCCCAGCCGTTTTGCCGCTATTGACCCTGTTCCGAGCTGTTATTATCCGTTTGGATGTGTTCACCGTGCATCTCTCATCTTTACCGCGCGGATATTGCTTCCGCCCATCGCTTTCAACGCATTCACAAGAGCTGGCGGCCGGCCCGGCGGAACCCGGGAGTCGACCAGCGGTCTGCTGGCTTGGCCCGGGGGCTTGGCAGTGGGTAGATGCTGCGCAGTTCGTGCGCGGCGTCGCGCCGGCAGGGTGGTCAAGAGGCTTCATCCATGCGCAGAACCTTGACCGAACGGAGTTACATGCGACCACATCAGATCACCGACGAGTCGCTCGCGCCAGAGCTTGAGTCGATCGCAGCCGCTGCCGCGGACCGGCTGCGCGTTCACGCTGACGGCAGCACACACCAGACCGAGCAACTGCGGCACCGGGTCGCACAGGCCGCCAGTGCAGCGATCGCAGCCGGCCTTGGGTTAGGCGCGATCGCGAACGCCGAACGGATCGGCCAAGACCGCGCCCGCCAAGAGCTCGGTACGGAAGTCCTACGACAGGTGCGCCGCGCCGCCCGGCGCAAACGCGAAGCCGAGCAGGAGTATCAGCAGGCAGTGCAGCGCGCCGCACGCCTTGGCGTAGCGCATCGCGACATCGCGACCGAGGCCCAAGTCGCGCACGGCACGGTCCGCGCCATCATCGCTCGCACCGAGACGCCGGCGGACAATCCGGCGCCGCCGCCGCCGAGCGCTACCACGAACGGCGAGCGGCCAGAGCCGCCACAACCAGGCGGATGGCCGTCGACCCCCGGTCTCCGAGCCTGACTCCTCACTGCTGTTGCGGGACCTCCGATCGCCGCCGACCTCCTCCTCGAGCACCTCGACGCACCGAACAACGCACGCGTCGCACTTCTAAGCGTCATCGCCACCGATCGCCCTGCGAACATCGCTGCCCGGTTTTGCTAAAGCCATGCACACCGCACGTCCGCTGCTCAACGCAGCTCACCGAAAGAGTCGGCGACGTGCTGCGCCGCGTCGGCGAGCTCATGCACCCGCATAGGCGCAAGCGAGCAGATCAGCGGCGGGATCGTCGAACCCGGCGAGCGGCATGTCGAACGCGCGGTCACCCGCTTGCCAGGCGGCGACCGGGTACCGTGGGCCGCCAGGTCGCAACTCGCGCGAGGGCAGCCACCGAGCATCGATGCGATGCGGCCGGGCGACACGCCCGAGACCGTGGCAGGCTCGTAGCTCGCCAGCGATCGCGGCGGCTTTCTCAGCCACCCGCACGGGGCGTCGGCGCGCCCTTTGGCACGCGACTCAGCGCCTACCCAAAGCTCACGCTTGCGACCTGCAGTGGCATTGATTCGCGTCGACGCACAGCCAGCGAGGGTCACAGCGCGCGTCAGGAACCGCGTAGGCGCAAACGTCCGGCGACAACTCGCCGCAGATCACCCGCCCACACCTCGACGCCGCCCTCGCCCTCCTGGTCGCGGCCTATCCCGATTCGATCCAGGGCCTCGAGGACGCGGGGACGCTGGAGGCCGCTGCCGGCCGACCGCCGCGATGCGTCCGCTGCGCCGGGCCTGGCAGCTTGAGTCCGACCACCCCGACATCTACTCGTCCGGGCTACTTGTCTCCCACTTCATCGCGCCGCTTTCCTGGTCCTGTGAGCGCTATCACGGAATGACCGGTGACAGGGACAGCGGGAACGCCGCCGGCGAGGGGTCCTTCGCGAATGTCCGCAGGACGGACACCAAGTCGTCTTCGTCCTTGATCAGTCTCGAGCTGGTCAACAAGGCCGCCACGTTCACCCGGGTCGACACCCGCACGCCGGCCAGGGCCTTGCGCAGCTGGGCGGTTTCATTGGGTATCACCGTCAGCATGCCGACGATCCGCGCGAACGGGTGAGGTAGTTGCGTTGCGCCCTGAACGTGATCGAGCTGGCTGGTTGACACGGAGATGGTCCCAAGGCCGGCACTGCGGAGCGCCGCGGCCACCCTTCGCTGCAGCGCGATCTCGGACGAGAACAGTCCGGCGAGTCTGTTGAGGTACGTCGCCGCCGCCATAATCTGCGCGTTCCGGGCATTCAAGTCACCCGCTGTTGCGGCGGTGTCCGCTCGGTCGATTGTGGTCTTTGCGGTTTCAGCCACGGCGTGGATCTGGAGAGCGTTCGCGAGCAGTTTGCGGACACCGCGATCGACGGCGGTGTTCCCAGCCGGGATGTCTGGGGTTCGCGGCAAGCGTGGCACAGCGACCACCTTGTAGTCGGGAACAGGTGGATCTTTCAGGAACGACGACAGCCAATCGGTGAGATCGCCAATTG
This sequence comes from uncultured Solirubrobacterales bacterium, assembly GCA_963769695.1. GTDB lineage: Bacteria > Actinomycetota > Thermoleophilia > Solirubrobacterales > Solirubrobacteraceae > Palsa-465. The sequence continues at coordinate 39,364 of CAVYMX010000011.1, forward strand.
CCGCCTCGATGGCGCCCAGCGTCGCGACGGGAGCACCAGCTCCGCCGAGCGGGGTCGCGGCGAGGCCAATAATGCCTGTGGCCTCCCCAGTCCGATACCACGTCACGCCCGCGATATGCATAGTCTGCTTGATGCTGTTCGGCCCCTTAAACGGGGGCCTGACCATGATCGTGATCTCCTTCGACTGGCTTGGCAGGTGGTTGGAGGTGGGGGTCGTGTAGGCCGCTGCGACCTGGTAGGACTGCGTGGTCTTCGGTTCGGCCACCTTGCAATTGACCCCTGAGATCTGACATTCCTTGATCTCGGACTGCAGCAACACCAGTTGCACCGTGCAGTAGGAGGCATCGGTGCGGCCCGGTAGCGCCTGCAGCTGGCAGGCAGACGAGGCCGGCACGAAGGGAAACTTGTTGAGGAAGTCCAGGTACGCAGTCCCAGCCGGCCGCGTCCGCTCCGTCGATGGCACGACGATATCCTGGACGACGATCAGGCAGCTAACCGGATCGGGCCAATACGTGCTCCCGCACGTCACCCCGGTGTGCGTGCAGTGAGCCGAGGCCGCCGCGGCCCAGGCGATCGCACCGCCCCAACTCACGGTGTCGGCGGACTCGCCGGTGGCCTGCTGGGACTGGCACTCGCTGAAGTTGACGTTTGGGACGTCGCCGTTCGTCACCGTCTTGTCCTGGTAGGCGGGGGACCAGCCGTCACCCGCCGGGGTGATGCGGTAGCCGCCCGATGGCACCTTGACCGACCAGTTGCCCTTCCCATCGCTGATGCCGGAAGTCGTGATCCCGCCGCCATCGTTGCTGGCGACGTCGACGGTGACACCGGGCACGCCCTGCGACGTCGTGGAGCATGAGGCGCTGCTGCAGTTGTGGCTCGTGAGGGTCCCGGAGATGCTGAACTCTGTGCATTGACTGGTGCTCGCGGTTCGAGTGCCCTGCGTCGTGCCGGTGCCGCCGCCGTTATCGGTGTAGCTTCCCGTGAACGATTGCCCGTCGCCCGAGAGCGCGACCTGGAACTGCGCGACGTAGCCGCCGCCGCTGTCGCTGAACTTGACCGAGCCGCCTGACTGCGTGCCAGCGATCGCGTTGACCCCCGAGAGATCGCCGCTGAAGCTGGCTGACCCCGGACACTGGTTGATGTGGAGGGTCCCGAAGAAGTGTTCTCCTGCGCAGTTGCTGGACGTGCAGGTATCGTCGAGGTTCCAGGTCCCGCCGAACTGCGGCGTCGACGCCGCGCTAGCCGGCCCGGCGATCACTACATGAGTCGTGGCGAGTAGCGCCGCCGCCATCGTGAGCACGGTGGCCACCGCGATAACCGGCCGCCGCCGCAGGCCCTCGGGCCTGCACAGACTTGGCGTCGCGTGCGGGTCGCGAAGTAGGTCGAGCGACCCACTCAGCGACCGGCGCACGTTTCCTCGCTGCCGAGATCGAAACGCCCGCACGCTCAGCCTCGCCCAAGTAAGCGTAGAAAGCGCCCCATCGATGCACAGCCCCCTCAATTTCGCAAGCGAAGCACGAGGCTAACTCCGCCGGTCCTTCCCGTCAAGCGGGACATCTACCGAGCTGTACGCAGATGGGTGGTTGCGTCTGAGCTTGCGATAGAACCCTGCCGTGTCTTTCTTGCGGTCACCGGCTGCAATCCCTGCCGCGACAACTCGGCAACGAACCCGGCCACGAACGGGTCAAGCGGGCCGGACACCCCAACCCTCGACACATCAGCCATCTCGACCGCCTCCTCTCAGCGAACAACCCGTCGGAGACGATCTCGGCCGAACCCGTCAGATTATGTACCCCCTCAAACCCCAATAACGCTACCTGCGGGACTTCTCAGCCCGAGAGGACATAAGCCGAGAGTTCCCATGATCACCCTTCGCAGAAGAATGACTTCGTCTGCGTAGAAGCGGACCGCTTCGCTCTCGGTGCCGTCGCTCCAGCGGACCACGGCGCGGCGAGACGCCGTGGAACCGATTGGCAGATCCTCGAACCTCAGCACCGCGACGACCGTCACCCCATCGAGTCGAGCTAGCTGGCCGGCAACGACGATCGCCAGTGCGGCAAACGCCGCGCCCGCGGCGGCCAGGCTCCCGCTCACCCCGAGCGCTCGGATCAGCAGCGGGGCGATCAGGGCTCCGGCCCCTCCGGCGCTGGCGTACAGCGCCTCCGAGAGCGCGTACACGCGCCCCGCCATCGCGTCGTCGGCCAGGCGCGGAACGACGGCCATCACGGCTGCCTCGATCAGGGCGAAGCCGATCCCTGCCGGCAGCATGGTCACGACTGCAAGCGGGACCCCGTCCGCGCCCGAGACCCCTATCGCAATGGCGAAACCGAGCGCGCCGACCAGCAACGCCAGGCCGTAGCCGCGCCGCCGCACCAGCGCGAGCAGTGCGGCACTGCCCAGGACGCCGCCCAGGCCCCAACACACGTAGAGCACGCCTGGTCCGCCGTTGCCCATCCCGAGGTGGCCGACGGCGAGGACGACGAGTTGCACACCGGTCGTGCCCTCGATCAGCAGCAGCCCGGCCAGCAGGATGAACGCCGTGCGCAGCAGCGGTGTGTGGCGCAGCGCCCGCACCCCAGCCAGAGCGTCGCCGAGGCCGCCCTGATCGTCCTCCTGCTCGTCGGCTGCGATCGCCTCCAACCGCGGAAGGCGGAGTGCGAGGACAGCTGCCAAACCAAACAGACCCCCGGCGATGGCGGTTACGGTACCAGCCCCGAGCAGCGCGATCGCGGCGCCACCGGCGCCCCCGCCGATCAGGAAGCCGCCGTTGTCGAGCGCGCTCCAGGCCGCGGTGGCTCGGACGAGTTCGTCCGGGTTCTTGGCCAGCGCGGGCATCATCGCCTCGAGCGCCGGGCGCGGGGCGGTCGCAGCGGCGCTGCTGGCGGCGGCCAGGACGATGATTGCCCACAGCGCGCCATCGGCGGCGATGATCGCGGCGCTGGTCGCGATGGCCACGGCCTCGAGGGCGCACGCCCCGGCGACGACCGCGTTGCGCCCCAGCCGATCGATCAGTGTCCCGCTCACTGGGGCGGTCAGGACGGCGGGGAGGAGCCGCACGGCGGTCACGAGACCAACCGCGCCCGCGCCTGAACGATCGAACGCGTAGACGGCGAGCGCGACGCTGAAGGCCCAGCCTGCTGTGGACGCCAGCAGCCATGCGCTCAGGACGCCTCCGAGCGGACCGCGCACAAATCGAAGCGCCGTCACGCGCTGCGACAACATCAGTTGGCGCTGGCGACCGGCGTGCCGAGGACAGCGGCGACCAGCTCCGAGACGCGGAGCGGTTTGGAGATGTAGTCGTTCATCCCCGCGCTGATGCACTGCTCGCGATCCCCGGCCATCGCGTTGGCGGTCATTGCGACGATCCAGGGACGCTCGTTCGGTGGGAACGCCTCAACGATCTTCTCAGTTGCTTCGATGCCGTCCATCTCAGGCATCTGCACGTCCATCAATACCAGGTCATAGCGCTGGCGATCGATCGCCTCGATCGCCTCGATCCCGTTGCTGGCGATGTCTGCCTGGTAGCCCATCCTCGACAGGAGTCGAAGGGCGAGCTTCTGGTTGACGACGTTGTCCTCGACGAGCAGGATCGTCAGCGGATGCTTGGTCCCGTGCTCCGGATCGAGATCGAGCTCGGCGGCCTGTGCACCTGACCCGCGAATGCTCTGATCGGCCGCGGCGCTCGTCGTGATCGTCACGTGGAACGAGCTGCCTTCGCAGGCAACGCCGGCGCTCTCGGCCCACATCGTCCCGCCCATCGCCTCCGACAGTCGCTTTGAGATCGCCAGCCCAAGCCCGGTGCCTCCGAACTTGCGGCTCGTGCTCGCGTCGGCTTGGCTGAACGACTGGAACATGCGCCCCATCGCCTCTGGGGGGATCCCGATGCCCGTGTCGGTGACCGTGATGTGCAGCTCCAGCTGGTCCTCGGCTGCCTTCGGCGCTGTCGCCGCGGTGATGCGGACAGCGCCGGTTGGGGTGAACTTCACCGCGTTGCTTAACAGGTTGAGCAGGATCTGGCGCAACCGGCTGACGTCTCCGACCAATACCTGGGGAACGTCGTCGGCGACCTGGCTCCCAAGCATCAGCCCCTTGTCGCTGGCCAGCGGTCGGATGAGCGCGATCGCGCTGTCGACACAGTCACGCAGGTTGAATGGAGCGCTCTCCAACTCCATCCGTCCCGCCTCGATCTTGGAGAAGTCGAGGATGTCATTGATGATGGTCAGCAGCGCTTCGCTGGACGTCCGGATGACCTGCGCCTCATCGCGCTGCTCGTCGTTCAGTTCACTGCGCAGCAACAGCCCGCTCATGCCGATGACCGCGTTCATCGGCGTCCGGATCTCATGGCTCATAGCCGCCAGGAACGTGCTCTTGGCCATGTTGGCTGTATCTGCGGCCTTACGCGCCTCCTGCGCACTGGCGTACAGACGAGCGTTGTCCATCGCGATCATCGCCAGCTGAGCGAAGCGCTCCAGCCGTTCTACTTCAGCCTTCGTGAACGATCGCTCATCGGACGCGTCGCGGGCGACCCCGAGCGCCCCGACGGCAGTGTCAGCCGACTTGAGCGGGACACTGACGATCGTGCGGATCCGCCCCCGGGGGAACGATGGGACCCGGTCAGGCCACGTGTCGTAGTCGTTGATCAATCTCGGCTCGAGCGCCTCGATCACCTGCCCGACCAGCCCCTCGCCGCGCGCGACAGAAAGTTGCGCCTGCTCATCGAATACGCCGAGCGCCGCACGGCTCACCAGGGTCTCCTCATCGCTCCCCGCCAGGTAGATGTAACCGTGGCTGGTCTCGGTCAGCTCCACGGCGCGCGCGAGCACCTCGTGCAGTAGGTCGTCGATGTCGAGCCGGTGCATCACACCGAGGGACGTCTCATGGAGCGCCTCGAGCTCGGCGTTCTGCACGGCTAGCTCCTCGGTTCGCTGGGCGACGCGCTGTTCCAATCCCTCCAGGGTCTCTCGCAGCTGACCGGTCATGTCGTTGAACGCGGTCGCAAGCGTGCCGATCTCGTCGCGCGAGGTGACAGGCGCAACCCGTGTAAGGTCACCAGCTGTGACCGCCGTCGCGGTCTTGGTGATCGCCAGGATCGGACGGGCGATCCGGCGCGCGAGCGCGTAGATGCCGACGCTCGCCAGCAGCACCACCGCGAGGCCGATGACGAGGATCTCGAGCGCGAGCTTTCGCGCCGGGGCGAACGCCTCAAATTGTGACTCTTCCACCACGAGCGCGGCGTCCCGCTCCGGAACCCATCGATATACACCGATGACCGGCACGCCCTTGTAGTTGGTGTAAAGCCCTTGGCCCGAGATTCCCGCAGCCGCGCTGTCAATGCCGGCCGAGTGGATCGCCCCTGAATACTTGCCGGTGGCGAGAATCCGGTCGACCAGCCGATGATCGCGCCCGACGAGGTACGCGCCCCCCGTCCTACCGAGGCCGTTGGGCGGGAGGATGATCTGATCGATGCGGGCGATGTTGAGATTTGCGGCGAGCACACCGCCCTCACGGCCGAGCCCGTTCGTGAGGAACAGCGGTGTCCCGATCGTCATTGTCGGCTGACCCGTCAGGGAGGAGAAATAAGGGTTCTCGACCGTCGTGTGGGAGAGCCCCTGACGGAAGTACGACTCTGTTGCCTGCGACTTGCCGATGCGACCGGGGAACGACGATGCCACCACGATTCCGCCGAAGTTGAGCACCAGAAACTCCTGTGAGTCGGTTGTCTCCTGGACGTCCAACGCCAGTTCCTGCTCCAACCGTTGCGTTGCCGCGCGCCGTGCCCGCGGTGGTGTGGTCGGCGACAGAACCACCCCGGCATTGCCATAGACCTGCGGCAGCAACCCCACAAAGACCAGGTTCCGCTGCTGGTCGGCGACCCAATTGTCGAGCGCCGCTGTCTTGGCGTCGGCCACCGCCCCCAGCCGCAAATACACCGACGATTGCAGTGCAACCTTGGCGCGATCGTAGGTGATGTAGCCAAGGATCGCCACGATCACGATCGACAGCACCACAAATGACCCGACCAAGCGGGCCATCAAGCTGCGACGAAATCCCCTCATCTTCGACGCGGCGGTCCCGGCGGATCAGCCGCCCGGTACCGCCGGGATGTTCTGACCCACCCAAGCGAGGTTGTATGTGAGCGCGGGTGTTGCGTAATCCGCATGGAAGTACTTCAGCGAGAGAGCCCTCAGTTGTCCGTCGTGGAGCAGGTGAGTGATGATCTGATCGACCCGTGCCGCGAGCGCCTCCTGGCTGAGGGGCGAGCTCTTGTCGAGGAAACCGGTGTCATACATGGTGAACGCAGCTCCGGGCAGCGCCCGCAGATGTTCTCCCTGCAGAATCGCCTGCTCGCCCTCGCCGGCCGCGGAAAGGTAGGCGTCGATCTTTCCCTTGGAGGCGTCCAGCAAGCCGGGCGGCTCCCATGAGTAGGTCGCGACCTTCGCACCTTTGACATTCAGAGGCGTACTTACTCCTGGAATCGACAAATGGCCCTGGAGGTAGAACTCGACCGTGCAGCTGTTGCACACCCCGATCGTCTTGCCGTCCAGCTGGCTCGCCGTGTGATAGGGGGAGGAGGCGCGGACGAAATACCGCTGGGGCTCGGCGCGGTATGGCGTCGTCATCCACAGTCGCGGCATACGGTCGGTGTTGATCGCACCCGACTCGTACGCGATGTCCCATTGGCCGCCCCAGTTGCCGCCTGTAATCTGGGTCCACTGGGGATTGACGAAACATGGCTCGACGCCCAAGGCCTGCGCAATCAACTTCTCCGTGTCGGCGTCGTAACCTTGGATCTGATTGCCGGTCATCTGGTTCTCAGCGCATTTCGTGCCCGGTGCGCGCTTCGCTCCCGGTACGGCCATAGTCTGTGGGGGGTAGCCGGGGTCCGCGGTAAGGATGATGGTCCCGCGCGCCTCGATCGCGGCCAGGTGGTCGGTCGCCGGGTTGCCGGCCGCAGCGTTAGCGGCATTCGCTGTCGGCGCAGCGACCTTCGATGTGGTTAGGCTGGAGCCGCCACAAGCCGACAGGGTTATCGCGAGTAACACACCAGCAAGTAATGACGTCCTCATCTTGCGGCTCCTGAGGCTCATGGGGTTATTCCGGACAGAGTGAAGAGCTGAGTTGGGCTGGTCCGCCCGCGAAGCGTGATCTCATCTACGAACATCAGATCCTCGACGTCCTCGGTCAACAGCCGCCGCGTGGAATCGGCAATCAGCAGCTGATGTGGAAAATCCTTAGTCAATGACTCGAGTCGCGATGCCGTGTTGACGGTGTCGCCGATCGCGGCATATTCCAGCCGCCGTTCCGAGCCGACGTTTCCGGACATCATCGGGCCGCTGCAGACGCCCACGCCCATCGCGAAATGCTTCCGTTCGCCGGTCGAGCGCAGCCATTCGTTGAATCGGGGCAGGCGACCTCTGATCATCTCGCGGGCCGTCCTCAGGGCGCGGTCCGCGTGGTCGTCGCTTTGCACCGGCGCCCCGAACACCGCCATCAGCCCGTCTCCCATGTAAGCGACCAACGTCCCACCGTTGTCGAGGACGGCGTCGCTCATCTCGCCGAGATACCGGTTGAGCACTTCGATCACCTCGTCTGGCGAGCACTTCTCGGCAAACGTAGTGAAGCCCCTGAGATCTGTGAACAGTGCGGTCCCGACCAACCGCACGCCACCCAGACGGATGTCGGCGTCGGCGCTGACGACGACCTGGTCGACGATCGACTCCGGCAGGAAGCGGGCGAACGTGTCACGCAGCCGCGACCGCTCGAGCTCCTGGATACGGCGCTTGTTTAGGCCGCCGGCGATGCGGGCCCGCAGCAGCACCGGATCAAATGGCTTGGGTAGATAGTCCTCGGCGCCCGACTCGATACAGCGCACAACGTTGTGGTAATCGTCCAGCCCGGAGACCATGATCACCGGCAGACCGTGAAGCTTCGGATCATCCTTGATCCGCTCCAGCACCTCGACCCCGTCCATTCCCGGCATGACGATGTCGAGGAGCACCACGTCAGTAGGCGCCCGCCGCAGCAGCTCCAGCGCCTGCTCTCCGTTCTCCGCGGTGCAAACCTCGTGACCGTCTCCGGTGAGCGCACGCGACAGGAGCTTCCGCATGATCGGGTCGTCGTCGACGACCAGGATCGAGCCAGTCCGCCGCTCCTCACCCGCCGTGCCCGCTTGTCCGTGGGTGGCGGTCATGCGCCATTGCGAATCTGTGTGGCTGGCGGTCATGCGCCATTCCGGATCTGCAGCAGCGACGGTTGAACGGCGACCCACGCGGCCTCGAGCGCCGGCAGGAGGTCGCCTGCCTCCGAGAGGTCACCCGCCCTCGCGGCCGACTCGATTTGCCGTGCGAGGTCCGCCATGCCCAGCGCGCCGAACGTGAGGGCGTTCGACTTCAGCGTATGCGCCGCTCGGCTGGCAACATCCGGCTCCGTCGTTTCAATGCCGGTGCGTGCCTCGGCCAATCGAGCCGGCACCTCTGCGACAAAGGCATCGACCATCTCCGTGAGTAACTCGGCGTCGCCTCCGAGCATGTCGTTCAGAGCGTCGATCGCCGCCGCGTCGAGATCGTTATGAGGCGTATCGCGCCGGTCCGTGCGCATAACTCACCCCGCCCGGGTCCACTTCGCGCAGGTACGCGACCGGCGCCCCGGTCGCCCGGCGAACCGCAAGAAGCCAAACCCGCGCGCGAAGACGCGATCTGGCCTGTGCCCCGAGGAAACTCATCGCCTTCACCCCTTCTCGGTCCGCCATCGAAATCTTGGCCGCGCGACCAGCGCCCAATGGTCGCGACCTCGTCTTCTCTGGAGGTGCGGCCGGCACGCGCGTGCCGATCCCGGCACTTTAGATCGGCGGCGGCGTGCTGTCCAGGGACGAACCCGGACAAATGACCCGGACAAACGGCGCGTGCGAGTGGTGGGCGCGTTGCTACTGAGCGCTCAGGGCGGCGTGCGGCTGGGTGTCCTGGGGGAATGCGCCGGGCGCGTTCCTGGCACGCTTGGCCTCCGGAGGCGTGCCGAGGCGGTCATAGGTCGCGACGGCCTCCGCGAGCCGTTCGCGCGCGCTGTGGTTCGCCGTCGATGAGCCGGGCATGCTCCTCGAGCACCAGCGCCTGCTCATAGGGCCACCCGATCGCTAGGGTGCTCGCAAGACCGCGTAAAGGTCCCGTGCGGCGTCTGCGGTTTCCGCCTGGGCGCACCGCCAGACTCGCGCACTGCAGCAGCAGCTCGGGTGGCTCGGCGAGCGCGCCGGTGGCGCCCTGCGCGCGGGCGCCGGCGAGCATGCCTGCGGCGTGCATGTTCGTCTCCGGCATCGAGGTGCGCCACGCGTACACGGCTGGATACCATTCGCTGCCCGACCGAACGCGGTTCCACCGACGCAACGCCGGCCCCAGCCGGCGGCTGCTCGTGGTCGTAAGCTCTGAACAGGAGCCGGCCCGGATCATCACGGCGCTGCCAACCGCAAGGACCCGAAGCAATGGAAAGCGTGAACATCAGGATTGGACCGCCGCTGTTCGATCACGTTGATTACAACGCAGGGGACGTTCTCTACCTGCACGTCGGTCTTCCACAGCCGGTGCGCCGGTCTCGAAAACCGGTATGGGCGGTTTCGTCCATCGAGGGTTCGAATCCCCCGTCTCCGCTTGCTTAAGGCCCGTTCGGGCCGTTCTTCTTGTCAGCTTGGGGCAGCCGGGGCCCGCTCGGTGGGTCAACGAGGGCCAGCCAGACCAACACGGTCCTATTGCGCGTAGGGGCTCGTTCCCCCAGGCGTTCCACCGGCGGCTCCGGCGATCGCTGGCGCCAGCAGCCTGTCTCTCATGTTGCGAGACTGGTACGGGTAGCGTCAGCGCGGGTCAATGTGGGCCAACGCGGGTCAGACCCCTCGGCGCACCGTTCCCGTCGAGTTGCCGCTGGTGAGCGACCCGATCCGCGCTCGCGGCCGGGCAGCGTCCTTGCTGGTTCCGGCGGCGCGCACGCCGCGCGCCTTGAATCGTGGCATTGCAATGGCCGCGGGGCTGGCAGTCGGGCGAACGAGATGTCGCCAACGCAATCGTGAGCTTCTGAGCGCGGACGGCTTGAAGCGATCGTCGCGCGCAGCCGCCGAAGCCGCCCCAAGGCCCGCGACGGCAGCCCCCTTGCGTGGACGGGGTAGTTTCGGATTCGGCTAGGGCGCGCAGATGCGCGGCGCTCTCCGACAGCAGCAGTGCAACCACCGGCGGCAGGTGCTGCTCCGGTGCTTGCAGATGGGCGCCTGACTAACAACCGGTGCGTCCAATCCGGATCCGCGGACAGACGGGCCGCGTGGTGTCCGCGCGATGAGGGGCGCCGCCACGGTCACGCCGACGGCCATGGCGGACCTTGCGAAAGGCCGCAGCCCGGCTGATGTGATCGAGGCGCGAAAGCGCGTACCCGTCAGCCATTGCAGCCGAGACGACCTCGCCATAGACTCGCCACGACGACGAAGGGGCCATAGATGCGAGTTGGAGTCAAGCGGGGAGTGCTGGTGGCGGCGGCGCTGGTCGCCGGCGTGCTGGTCGCGGTGTTGCCGGCTGGTTCGGGCGCCGATTCGGGGTTGACGCTGACGCTCACGAACGTCATGGTGAGCGGGCCGCCGAGCCAGTACGCACCGACCTGGATCTACAACACGCCGAACCCTGGCGGGGACGCGACCTATCAGACAGACACGTATGTCGGCACCTATTCGTTCCCGGTCCCGTCGACGATCCCAGCGGCCGGGGTCTCATTCACGATCAAAGTAACCGCGTATGTGCGCCAGACCGCGCCGTTTAATACCAGCTTCGCGCCGGCGATGGGGGTCAGCAGCCCAATGATCCAGAACAACAGCAACGGCTCCGTGTCGGCCGGGACCGATGCGTGCGGCATGTGCTCGCCTGGCTACCAGACTCCAAACCCCAACAGCGGCTCTGCTGAGGTGAAGCTCGCGCCCACCGGAGGGGGTCCATATTTCCTCAGGGTCGGGCTCCAGGACGGCCCGACCTTCACCTACGAGTACGAAGTGCAGACGCCGACAACGACTTCTACGACCACGACCACCGAGCTGCCGCCGACGACCTTCAGGCCGCCGCCCTGCAATGGCGCGGCGGCCGACGAGCAGCCGCTCGCGCACGCGGCCGCGCTCAACGAAGTGCGCGTCGTCAAGGTCTGCCCGGATGTTCAGTTCCACAAGGGCGGCACGCCGGCCGACGCGTGGCTGCCGCTCGAGAAGAACACGGTGCTCAAGCAGGGCGACGAGATCACATGCGACCCCGACGGCGTCGCCGTGCTCGCGTTCGCCGACAATTCGACCGTCACGGTCTGGGACACGACGCAGTTGAAGATCGCCTCGTTCTTCACTGAGGGCGGCGTCGTCCGGACCGAGATTCTGCTCACGATGGGCCGGATCGCGGCGACGGTCAACAAGTCCGAGGCGACCAAGTCGGACTTCCGGATCAAGTCGCCAACCGACGTGTCCAGCGTGCGCGGGACGATCTTCAGCGTCTTCTACGACCCCGGCTCACGCGTCACACTGACCTCCACCTCGCGCGGCTCGGTGCTCGTGACACCATCGAACCGATCGGTGCGTCCTGTGACCGTCCGCGTCGGCCGCGAGGTGCAGGTGACGAAGTCCTCCGCCTCGCTGGCGCCGATCGGGAGGGCCGGAGCGCGCGGTGGCGTCGACATCGCGGTCGCCTCCCAAGAAGTCGAGGCGTTGATCGGTGGCCACCGGATCGCCTGCGGCACGACGACGCCTCGTTCCGGGGCGTTCTCGGTTGGTCCCGCGCTCGGAGGCTGGGCGGTCTCGGTGAACCTGATCGGCCGCCTGCACGGGACCTCGAAGTGGAAGGTCAACGGCAGGCGCGTGACCGCCACCAACCCGCTCGCGACGGAACTGTTGCGAGGCTGCGGCTAGCCGTCGCCTACGTTAGCCCGACTGAGCACCGCCGCTGACAACTGCTTTTTTTGACGCGCGGTCACCGAGCTCACGATCGGATTGGCGACCAGGCACTCGCCCGGCTGGCTGCGATCGGCGGCGCGGCCGACGATCGCGTTCGCCCAATTTCCGAGCGCGGGCGCGGCAACCGTTCAGCCGGGAGACCCGGGCTGCGTCGGTAGGCGCTGCCTACCTACCTACGCACGGCCGGGATCCCGCACGTCTGCCAGGCTGGCCGTGCTTTCGGGGAATTCCGGCGAGCGTGCACGGTATCGCCGGGACCGCAAAGCGATCCTTCACGCGATGCCAAGGCCGGTAGGCCGCGAAACTTGCCGACAGGTTCTGCCCATAGAGTCGCGAGCACCAATGAGCACCGATAACGACTCCGATCCGGCGACAGACCTGCCGACCATCCAGTCGCTCGTCCGCCTTCGCTTACTGACGGAAGATGCGCAGCGTCGTGCTGGCGACATCTCCGAGGCTGGCCGCCATCAAGCGCTCATTGCTCTCGACGGAGCCTGCGAGCACACGCTTTGGCTCGCGGTGCGCCAAGACGGCGTGCGACTCAAGTCCGGGCAACGCTCCGGCGTTCCTGCGCTGCACTCGGCGATCGTCGAGCAGCGTCCGAACTGCGCGCTTCAGGGCTGGGCCGGTGTCAATCAGATGCACGAGGCACGGAATGGAGCGCAGCACGCCGGGGTCGCGCCGGACGTGCAACAGCTCGTGGCTTGGGCCGATGCTGCTGTCGGCTTCATCAACAGTCTCTGCGTCGCTGCCTTCAACACGGAGATGAAAAAGATGGTACTCGCGAGTGCCGTGCGCGATCCGGAGCTGCGAGCGCGCCTTACGAAAGCGGAGGGCAGCGTGGAGGCTGACACGCGCCAGAGCCTCAGCGCTTCCGAGGAGGCATTCGAGATCGCCCGAGCGCGCTGGCGGACGCAGCGCAACGCAGCCGTCCCTTCCACTTCGCCGACTTACATCGAGCCCATACTCGCATCCGACGAGTCCCAAACCACCGGCAATCTCGCCGAGGCCGTGGCGAGCCTGGAGGACTGGCTTGAGGTACAGCCGTTCGCGGCCAACTTGAGCGAGTACATCTGGTTCCGACGCGTGGGCCGGGAACGTCCCTCATCGGGCTGGGTGCCCGACACGGACGAGGCGCGACGTGCTCTTGTCTTCGCCGTCGGCTGGATCGTGCGCTGGGAGATCTTCACCTTCGGCTATCCGGAGGAGCGTTGCCAGGACTACCGGGACGGCGTCGAGCCGCCGACACACGGGGACGGAAGCACGGTCTCGATCACGGGTGCGCAGGTCAACATGACGCTTGAGGCGCCCGGCCAGCCGTCCCGTAGCCTGCTTTACCTCTAGATTGCCAACGTGCCGAATCGCGGCCGACCGCCATGGGAGGCGGTGCTCCAGCAGGCGATCACGAACGGCGTGCGCGGCCTGCGAACTGAGCAGGACGAGCCGATCTTCCTGCGGGCCCATCTCAGACCGACTCGGGCCTGCTCGCGGTGACGCTCAACCTGGATGCCGACGCAACCGTAGTGGCTGACGTTTCTGGAACACGCCGTCGGTGCCGCCGCTGAGCGCTATGGGGATTTCGAGGCAGACACACCGGCGAAGGAGGCAAGGCGACACGCACTGGAAGAGCAACTCCGGGTGCTCGTTCAGGAAGCCAACCAAGAGCTGGCGGTCTTTGGCGAGCCAAGCGTCCTCGCCGACGAATGGCTCGGAACGCTCGGCTTCATGGCTTTCATACCGGTACGAGCGGCTGCCGTCGGCGATCCGCAAGAGACCTATTTCGTGCAGAACGCCTACCGCGATCAACGGCTCCAGCTTCCCAACTTCCACTGGCGAGGCAACAGTCTCGCCTTCACTCTGACCGATTTGACCGATGAGATGGAATCGGCGATTAGGATGTCCGTGGCCAACGCGGCCCAGAGCGTGCGCCGCCTTCGCGGCTTCCGCACACAGCAGGCCATGACCCACACGCGGTTCGCTGAACAGATCGCCAAGCGCTTCGGTCCGCTTCCCGAGCTCGAGCGCAGCTGATGACCGTCCAGCCCGCTCAGCGACGCCAAGCGCGGTAGGCACGCGCTGAAACCGAGCGACTCGGGGCGGGCATCGCCGAGCTGATCGCAGCAACGATCAAGCCGGCGGCGGTCGGAGTCGACCGTGGGGCACTGCTCGCGGCCGTCGCCCAACCCCGCGAGGAACGCCTGCGGCGGCCGACGGTCTCGACGCGTGCGGCTGTGGGCATCTTTCGCCGGGACTCTTGGACGTGTCGCTACCGCGGTGTGAAGACGATCGCACCGCCCGTCCTGCGATTCCTCTCAGAGATCTATCCCAAGGAGTTCCCGTACCACCCCAACTGGAAGTCGGGCGAGATCCACGACTCCTGGCTCGTGCTCTCGACAAGCCTCGACCACGTCGTCCCCGGAGCACGCGGCGGCGACTGGACGGCGGCCGAGAACCTGGTCGCCGCCTGCTGGGCCTGCAATTCAGCGAAGGCCGACCTTCTCCTCGAAGAGATCGGCTGGAAATTGCTCAGCGAGGACGACGTGAGCAGCGACTGGGATGGTCTGACAGGCACGGTCGAGGAGCTATCGAGACTGGCTGGCGGATCTGAGGGTGTTTTCAAAACTTGGCGGCAGGCACTCGCTCGGTCCTGAGCAGTTGCGACGGACTTCTCGCCGTCACTGCACGGGCAGACCCGGCTGGTATCTCACCTATGCACATGTACGGCTTTCGAGCCAGCCACGCGAGCGCTGCTTTCGGCGACGAGCGCGTCTCGGATCAACTCTCGGACGTCTGCTTCCACTGCCCGGATGCTCCACCGGGCGCCGGCTGCGCGATGCCGGCTCCCATCAAGGCAGGCGTCACCGCGCTTGTGCTGTTCGTCCGAGGAGCGGTCGCGCGCGCCAGTGGCGCGGGACGCTCCAGATTGAAGGAAGTTAGACCTGAGCCGGGCTGAGCCGTGTCGCGGGCAACCGACGGCTGGGGTCAGATGGCCGCCTCGCTGATTGGCGTTCGTTGACCGTCGCGCCAGGCGCCGGCGCGCCCAGGGAGTGTTGTGATCGCCGCGGATCCTGTCGATCATCCCCGCCCCAGCTTGGTGACGGTGACCGTCGCGCCCTGTTGACGCTTGCCCTTCAGCGCGCGCAACACGAGCCGCTTCGGGAGGGCGGTCGTGACCGTGAGCTTGCTCTTGGTCGTGGTGATGGTCCGTATCGGCTTGTGCGGGTAGTAGATCGTGATCTGCAGCCGGTCGCCTTTCGGCAGCTTTGCGATCATCAACCGCAGCCGGTTCTTGGCCCATGTCGCGCTGCTCACCTTGAATACCGGGCACTTCGACGCCGGCTTACACGGCGGCTTCGTCGGCGTGGTGGTTGTGGGCGCGGGCACGGGCACGGTCGTGGTCGCGGCATTCGCTGGGCTGCCGCGCCCGGCGGTGTCGGTCAGCCACACCCGCACCGTGTAGGTGCCCGCCGCAGGGGCGGTGATCTGCGCCCCACCCGACGCGTTGACCTGCACCGCGGTCTCGCAGGACGCTTGGCAGAGCTGCGCGTAGGCGTTCTGGACGGGCTCGGGCGGGTTGGCGGGATCAGACCAGGCCAGATCGATCACGTCGGACTTGGTGCTCGCCGCGCTCGCGGTCAGGCTGCTCGGTGCTGGCGGCCCGTTGTTGTCGGTTACCACGGCCGGGCCCTGGACGACGGTTGTGTTGCCGGCGGCGTTGGTCAGCTTCAGGCTGATCTGCTGGTGGCCGTCGGGGATCTCGAGCGTGTTGACCTGCACCTCGCCGGAGGGCAGTTCGGGACAGGCCTGCACCTGGGAGAACGTGCAGCTTTGCTGTACGTCGTAGATGTCGCTGCCGCTGGAGTCGAGCACGTCGACGCGAGCGATCCCGGACGGATCAATGGCGTTGAACGTGAGCGGCACTGTGCCCCACGCCGGGCCGCCGCCCCATAGGCCGCCGCCCACGTTCTCTACCTGTGGCTCGGTCGACTCGACCAACGTCACCTGCGCCGAGTACAGGTCGGCCTCCGCGTTGTGCGAGACGCTTGACGCAGGCGAGCACTGCGTTCCGTTCTGTACCTGGTCGCATGCGACGCCGAAGAACACGCTGCTGGCGGCGAGGTCGCTCTGCACCTGGGGCACCTGGTCGTTGAGGACCTGGCAGGGGCTGGTGTTGTCGAGGTTGGTTCGGCAGTCGCAGTTGGTTGTGCTGACGTTTGTCTGGCAGACGTTCGCGAGCGGCTGACCGTTGATCAGCAGTGCACGGAGCGGACCGTCACAGCGTAGGTTGAATGTTTCTTCGTCTGCTTAGGCGTCGTTGGCCTTGCGCCGGACGTGGACGGGGTCGCGGGGCCTGGTTGGGGGGTGTTGGCGTTGCCTTCGCTGACGATCTGGCCGAGGCCGTCGGCTTGGAAGGCGGCGGCGACGTCGAGGTCCCCGGCGTTGGCGGTTTGGGTCAGCAAATCCTCGGCCTTGCCGTAGCTGAGCGTTGGGTCGTAGCTCATCATGGCGACGATCACCGCGGCGGTGAACGCGGAGGCCTGCGAGGTGCCGTCCTCGCAGCAGAACGGCTGATCGCTGAACGGGTCAGCGCCGTCCAGACCACACCCGGGCGCGTACAGGCCCACTCCCTGATCGGCCGAGAACGAGCACACTGCCCCGGTCGCGGTGTCGCTGTAGGTGCCCGGCTGTGCGGTGTCCGCGCCGACGGCCAATACGTTGGGCTCTCCGCCCGGTTCCTCGACCGCTCCGGGTTTGTTCCCGGCGGCGGCGACGACTGCGACATTGGCGCCCTCCAGATCACCAACGGCCTTAGCAAAGCTCTGGACTTGGTCGGGGCTGGGCGGGATCTGGGAGGCGAGCGCGAGATCGACCGCCTTGATGTGGTCCGAGGCCGGCGCCGCATAGCAGTACTGCATGCCCTCCCAGTAGTCGTTGAACTCGTAGGTGGGCTCTTGTCCGGGTGAGGGCACGTTGGTGGCGCGGACGCTGACGACTTTCAGTTGCGGCCAGGCGCCGAGGATTCCTTTGCCGGCGCCGCCGGCGATCATCGCCATCGTGGTGCCGTGGCCTGCGGGGTCGACGTCGGTGGTGGCGCCGTTGTCGATTGCGTAGGAGCCGATCAGGCCGGCCGTGGTGTCCGGGTTCTGGTCCACGCCGCTGTCGACGAGGCATAGTGCGCCGGCGCCGGCCGCTGGTGGGGGCGCGTAGGCGAGGAATGTCGCGTCGGCCTGCTGCGCCTGCGCGGTGATCCGAAGCACGCCTGTCGGATTGGTCGCCCACGCCGCCGGCGCCAGGGTGAGCAGCGCTCCCGCCGCCAGCAGTAGACGGGTGGCCGTCCGTCGCGCGGTCATGCCTTTACCGTGGCTTCGTGAACGCCGCTGGCGGCGCCCTGCCAGTAGCCGCCTACAGCCGGGGTGACCGCGCGGAACTGAAAGCTGTAGCCGATCGCGAGCGGCGAGACGCGGTAGAGGTAACGGAACCGTCCGGCGTTGTTGACGGTCGTGGTCGCGATCGGAAGCCACCCGGTCGGCGTGTGGTCCTCGAGCTCCACCAGCGGCCGCGGGTTCCCGGCTTGGTCGATCGCGATATTGCCAGTGAATGAGAGCCGCGCGCGGGGGAGCGATCGGACGGTCAGGCTCACGTTCGGCGTCACGAGCTCCTTGAACACGACGTCGTTCGCGCCGGCGGTCAGCTTCAGCTGCCGCGAGTTCCCCCGGGGAACCGCGAGCGCGAAGTGGCCGCTGCCGTCTGTGAGCGCTTGCGCGACCGTCGTCGGGCCCGTCCCGGATAGCGGCCAGGCCTGGACGCTCACGCTCACGCCGGGCGCGGGCGCGCCGGCGGAGTCCAGCACGGTGCCGGACAGTGTGAGGCTCGAACGCTCATACCGGCGGCGGATAACCGATCCCGTCAGCGCGTCGGTGCCGCGGTCGAGCTTGAACGCATACGTAGCCGTCGCCGGCGAGGTGGCGATGCCCTCGCTGGTTGTCGACGCGACCGAGGTGAGGTTGTCGGTCGTGACCTGTTGGTCGAGCACCGTCGAGGTGTTCTGCGCCGCGTCCTCGACCAGGACCTGCAGCTCGTGCTCGCCGTCGCGCAGCGTGGTCGTGTTCACCGGCACGTCGAGATCGACCGTCGTCGGGCAGGGCTGTTGGCTGTCGAAGATCCACGCACCGGACGTCGGGTCGGTGCCGTTAGAGACGCACCGCCCGCGGTTGGTGTCAGGCGTGGCCTGATAGGCGGTGCTGCCATCGATCTTGACGATCACGCGATAGACGCCGGGACCGCCCGGGTCCGTCGCGGTGAACGTCAAATCAGCGGTCCCGTGCACGGGGCCGGACGCGAGCAGCGACCCGCCGAACCGCGAGCCGGCAGGGGAGCTGTCGTTCGCGAGCAGCATCCCGCCGCTGTCGACCTGGAAAGTGCAGAACGGCAGCGGGTTAGGACGCCCCGGCCCGCAGATCGCCGACGCGACAGGCCACGTCATCGCCAACCCGGTGTACAGATCGCCACCCACGCTCGCCGGGATCGGCACCGTCGCTGTCACCCACGGACCCGGGTAGGGAGACCACCACCCGTACGGTCCGGACGCCTGCTGCTGCCAGAACACGCTCGTCGGGCTCGACAACGGCCCCGGCGCCGAAGCCGCGGGCCAGAAGAACCACCCATTGCTCCGCTCACCGCCGGACTACTGTGCGCCCGGAAGGTAGGACTCGACGTTCAACGAGCCGCCATCGAGCGTGGAGCCTGGCGGCGGTGTGTACTGAAATTGTGCTGAGTCATACGGGGCGGAGGACGCGAGCTCGAAGAACAGGCAGCCCTGCTCGCCGTTCTCGACCGGCGCGCCCGACGCCGCACCGATATACGAGCTCGCGAGCGACACCGAGGCGCCGAGATCCAGGGTCCATCCCGACACTCCCGCCGGCGACCCGTTCGAATTGACGCACACGGCCTGCATCCAGTCCCCGGCGTACGCCGGCGCCGCGCCCGACACGCCGACCGCAACCGCCGCGATCACCGCGCCCACCACGCGCGCAACCGCTCCCCTGCCTCCCCACCTCCCGAACATCCCTACCTCCTCCCGTTCTCCCCGATCAAGGGCATCGTCACTGGCATCCGAGCGTTCCCGGGTAGCACGGCGGCGGCCCCTGCTTGGTCGTCGTCGATTCCCCGCTGCCCGATCCGCCGCTCGCAGCGCCGCTCGAGCCCGACCCATCGGTCCGGGAGCCGCCGCCTGCGGTCCCGGCTGTGCTCGGCGAGCCCGCAGCTGAGCTGCTATCGCCAGTGCTGTTCGTCGCTTGGCCGCTCGCGGTTGTCGCGGACGACTGGTCAGCCGCGGGGGTCGGCGTGACGGTCTGGCGGCCGCTGCTCGCGGCTGCCCGCGAGACGGAATGAGCCGCATGGCGACGCTGACGGGCAGCCGGGTGCTTGACGCCGGCCGGCGTGCCGGCCTGCTTGACCCGTGAGCCGAGCTTCTCGATCTCGACCGCCAGCGCTTGGCCAGCGCGGCTCGCAGACGCGGCCGGCAACGGGAGCACGGCATTGTCGCTGTGGATGCTCGCGCCGTGCGCCCGTCGGGTGCGGCCGCCGCCGCTCTGGTCTTCGGAGCTGATCAGCGCGACCGCGGTGATCAGCGCGAGTACGAGAACAGTTCCGAACGCGAGTGCGAGCTGCCGGGAGCGCGCGGCTCGATCGAGTCTGGGCCGGACGTGGCGGTCGGCTTCGAGAGCTGGCTGCGGCGCCAGCTCGGGCGCATCGGGCGGTTCGTTCCACGCCAGCGCGGCGGCGGAAGCGGTGGCGGCTGGCCCAGCGGGTGCCGTGACGGGCACCTGTACGCGCGCGGCGAGGTGGCGATGCGCACCGTTGCGTGGCCGGGCTCCCGGCGGTGGCGTCCGACGTCTGAGACTCAGGACAGGCGCGTTGTCCTCGTCTTGATCCCGGCCGCGCGTAAGATCGACTCGTCCCGATCGGACATGTGCGTTTCGCTATGTTACCATTCGTTTCGATGGCATTTATGGCAAGTTTCGGGCGGTTTCCGTCGTGACTAGCAACCCGGACGAGCTACTGACCGTGGCTGAGGTCGCCGCCGAGCTGAAGGTCACCGAGGCGACCGTTCGCCGCTGGATCAACCAGCAGAAGCTCGCCGCCCGCCGGCTCGCCGGCGGCGAGTTCCGCGTCATTCGCAGCGATCTGAACGCGATGATGGGGATCACGCCCGACCCGCCGCGCCAGCAGCGCTCCAAGCGGCCATTCACCTCGACAGCCGCTCGCATGACCGTTCAATGAGTCTCGAGCGGGCGATCGACCGCCTCAGGCTCGCCGAGGCCGACTGGACCGACGCGCTCGACGCGCACCTGTACGCCGAGCCCAACCCGGGATTCGCGCAACGCCTGCGAGCGATGGCGGACGCTGCGGAGAAACAGCAAGCAGCATTCGAGTACGCAGCCGGCGAACGGCTCGCGTGGGATCCCCTCCCGCACGAGCCCGAAGGCCGCCCAGCGCCCCACGAGCTCAGCCCCGACAGCGGCCGTGTCGGCCCGCCCGAGCTGTGGGAGCGCTTCGATCGCGCGTTTCTGGCGTGGGACCGATCGCTCGAGGGCACCAGCATCACCGAAATCGCCCGCTGGTTCGGAGAGCTCGCGGCCGCCGCCCGCGAGCTGGCCGACGCGATCGACCTCGAGCGCGGCGCCAAGCGCGGCAAGACCGCCGCGCGCAAGACCGCCTGACGCCCCGTCCACCCAAGACGCTAGGGCCGCTTCGCGTTCCGGCGCTATGACCGGGGTGCGTGGTTTCGGAAGTCCCGGAGTCGGGCGGCGATGTCCTCGACAGTGGCGTCGGCGAGCTCCCAGAGGAGCATTTCGGTGAGTTCGACCTTGCTCGTGCGGACGCCGTGGCGGCGTAGCTCGGCGAGCCGCCAGGCGACGAGATCGTCGAGGCTTCGCCGCACGCGCACAGCGTAGTTTGCGGTCGGCTCGTCGGCCTCGAGACGCGGCGATCCTGTCGCGACAGGCTCCGGCGGCGCGGAACGGTGAAGGCTGTCGGACGTGATGCTCGGGCTGTCTTCTGGTTTGTCGCTCGGCACGGGCAACGCCGGCGTCCTTGTCGAGTCGCTCGCGGCGCTCAACGCGCGCTGTTCCGTTCCCCCGGCTATTGGTGTTCCGGTCGGCTCGAGCTCGCGAGAGCGTTGATCGATCTCGCGAACCTCGATCGCGACCTGCGGCGGGGCGGGCGCTGCGCGCGGGGTGCGGCGGGGCGGCGGTTGACGGCGCGGCCGGCTGCGTTTGGCTTGCAGCTGCTCGATTACGTTCTCGTCGGAGTCAGACATAGCTCGGCCGCGCGTCGTGCGACAGCTTCGAACTCTGCGGCGGCGCGCTTGGTTCGAGCACCGGGGTGCGATTGGCGGGTGATCGCGCTGGTGAGCATCCGCCGGCGTAGCCAGCGGTGCTCGGAGATCGGTGGTGCGAGATGGACGTGCTCGCGCTGCGCGAACGCGTGCAGCGACTCGATCCATCGCGCCGGCGGTGAGGGCGGGACGATGCTCGGGACGAGCAGGAACGGGTAATCCTCGTACTCGCGCAGCATCGCTTCGGTCGCGGCCACCTCCCGCCTCCCGGGCGGGATCGGCGACACGACGAGATCTGCGACCCCGACCGCACCGTCGGTGGTCCAGTGCGCGCCGGGGTGCGTGTCTACGATCAGCGCGCGTCCCCCCCACGCGATCGCCCACGCCTCGAGCGCCTCCGCGACCGCGTCAGCATCGAGCCGCGCGGCGCTCAGATCGGGGTGCGACGGGACGAGATCCGGTCGTCCCGGCCCGCGCTTTGGTCGTGGTGGCCGCGCGTCGGGACCGCGCTCCAACGCGTCCAACAGCGGCGCGCGGGTGACAGCCAGCGGATCGAAGCCCCACAGGTTGGTCGCGCCGCCGCCATGGAAGTCGAGGTCGATCAGCACCCCGTCGAGAACCGCCGCCAGCTCATATGCCAGGGTCGTCTTCCCGACCCCGCCTTTCTGAGCGGCGACCGTCAGGATCGCACCCCGCACCGGACTGCCCGCGTTGCTGGAAGCTGTTGCAGGCTTGGTCGCGAGCATCCATGCAAGCTTACATGCTCGCTCGCATGAACGCATGCATGCAAACTTGCAAGGTTTCCTAGACCGGAACGGCAGCTACAGCGTTCGGACGGGGCGCGTGCCCCTCTCGATGCCCGACGTTGCCTGACCGAACGGAAGCAGGAGGCTGGCTCTTGGCATCCCAGCCGCGGCGGGCCGTGCGGCGCGGGTTCGGCTAAGGCGAGCGCGGCGCTCTTGGTGTCTGTTCTTACTTCAAGGATCGTGCCTAGCTTCCGCGCGCCGCGGACGCGACCAAAGCGCCTGCTTCACCGTCATGTTTCGGGTGGGCCTCGGCGGCTGGACGAGGCGCGCCATTCCCCGCGCCTCCGTCGGCCGCGGCGAGCGCCAACGTCCGCGCCACGGTGCTCGCCATTCCCCGGGAGCCAGGTTTGCCTGGCCGCCATTCCCCGGCCGGTAGAGATGCCAGCGCCGGCGTGACTCGTATCGCCGGCCCCGCTCAGGCAGCTCTGGGAGCATCCGCACGGCCGCGCGCCGCTCCGAACGCCAAGAGGACGTCAGGGGCCGTGCTTCAGGCCGCGTGGAGGGCGCGGCGGCCCGCTGGGGGCAGGACGCGTCCCAGGTGGGGAGCGACGCTGGTTTTCCGTGGGACGGCGGGTGAGGCTACGGTCCGGCGCGTAGCGCGGCCGCGGGGTTGAGCGGTCTGAGGCTGCGGTGGCGCTCGTACTCGATCGTCTGGGCGGGTTTAGCCGCTTCCTGGAGCACCTGGCGGACGAGCTCGATCTGCTCGCGACCCCCGCGCAGCGTGAGACCGCGGAGGGCGGCGGGGCGCTCAGCCGGGCACTTCGCCTGCTGCAGAGCACGCTCGGTGGGGGCGGATCCGCGGCGATGCGGGCTGATTCTGAACGCCGGGATGTTCGTGTTCGCGTAGCGACCTCGGATGCTCCACTTCGGCGCACGGTGGTAGCGCAAATCGGCGGCGTAGAGCTGGTTCACAGCGGCGCGAACGCTCGCGGCTGCACGGTGCTGGCGGCCTTTGAGGCCGAGGGTGTAGCGCAGCGGCGTGGCGAGGTAGAACTCGATCGCGTCGTCGTAGCTGTCGCGGTGCGTTCCCTGAAGCCACGCGTACAGCCGCTGCCCCAAGGGCCGCAGGTGCGCCCACACGCGGAAGTCGACGCGGACGAGCTCGCCGTGAGCGATCTGCTCGCGGACCCAGTCCGCGAGGTAGATCCGGATCGTGAACGCTTCGCGTGCCGCGCCGTCAGCGTCGGCCTGGGCAGTCGCGAGCGCGTCGTCGTCAGACAGTTTGGTGAGCGCGTCCTGGTAGGCGTGCGCGTCAACCCAGCGCCCGTCAGGCAGACGCCGCTCGACGCGCTCGACCGGTGAGCCTGGGATCGCGAGCGCGAGGTTCGGCTTGGTCCTGTCCGGTGGCGGATTCACGGTCGCTGAGAGCTCGAGCTGCTCAAGCTCGGCGAGGAGCCGGTGGATCTCGCCGATGTCCTTGCCGCCGAGGCGCCGGCGGCCGGTGATCAGCTGCGCGAGCTCGCCGGCGGTCGTCTCCACGTAAGGGGAGGCGGCGGGGTTGCGCGAGTGCCACAGCCCGCCGGCGGCCGCCAGGATCCCCAGATGCGCGGAGCGGAGTGTTCGCGAGCACGCCACCGGCCCGTAGATGTCCTGGCCGTCGTTGGGTCCGCGGCGGTGGGTGTCCGCTGAGGTCGGCAGCCGCTTCGCGAGCGCGCGGGGAAGCTTGCCGACCAGCCCGTCCAGACGCTTGCCCCGGCGCTGCCCGTACGCGCGTTCGGTACGTGGCCGCCGGGCGCGTGGTCGGGCGTAGCCGACTCGTTCGAGGATCTCGAGCGCCTGGTCGAGCTGCTCGCGTTGGTCATTGAACAGCTCGCGCAGCTCGCCGCGTTCCGCGTCGCTCAGTGCGGCGGGGGAGAGGCCCCCGAGCCGCGCTGGCAGGAACGTTCTCGCGAGGAACCGGACCGTGAAGTCGCCCGCCATCTCATCCACGCGCTCAGCCAGGTCGACGGGCACGACCCCGCGCCGACGCCCGCGCAACGGCAAGAACCGCGAGCGGTCCACTCCACAGCAGCGCCTGGTCTTCTTCCCCGACCCGCACGGGCACGGGTCCTCCCGCCCGGGCGGGATGCCGGGCGCATCGAGGTTGATGTGGCTGAAAGCCATCGCCAACCCCGCAGCTGCGGGGCTCGCGATAGCGCTCAGCGGAGGCGCGCGGGCGTAAAGCTACGCGACGGTTGCGGATCCGTCCGCTGCCCGGCTACACTGCCCGCACTGAGTTTGTGTGGCGCTGGAAGGCGCCTATGTTCTGGAAGACCGGGTTCGTGGCCGGTCTTTCTCGCTTGCGAGAGCACACACCCGTGGTGGTCCTCGGCTCGGGGAGACGAATTCGGAGCCAGCAACACCCGACGTTCGCTGCGACTGCAGCGCTCGTCTGGGCAACGCGCGGCGCCGCTCACGTCCCGCACCGTGGCGCTTGCTAAACAGGTCGCTGTAGGCGGCTCGCCGGCCGACGCGGGGTCTCACAGCGCTTCCTCGAACCCCTCGCCCCCGCGCTGACCAGCGATCACGACGCATCGCTCAGCGAGGATCCACGTGACTGTCCCGCGGATCCAAGGATGGGCGGCGAACGATCCGTACCGATCCCACACCGGGCCCTCCAGCGCGAGCGCCAACTCGTCACGGCCACTCCACCGCTCGACGTCGACGAGCTCGGCACCTACCAAACGACCGAGCGTGATCGTTCCCGTCGATCCCCCGCCGCCACCACGGCCCGAGAACGGGACGACGGCGATCGTCGCGCCGCGGCGCTCGAGCTCCTCCCATACTGCCTGCGGAGCCACCAAGTCCAGACACCCAGGAGGCAGCCGGGCCGTATGCGGCTGGGAAGCCCGACGACCCGACGGCGTGCGACACGCCTCGCCAGACAGCACCTTGCATGTCGGGCACGGTCGCTCCCGCCACCCACGCGCAACGCGCATCCTCTGCGTGGGACTTGCGCGCTTGCAAAATTCAAACCGATCCCGTCGGCAGCGAGAGCCAGGCGCCGCTCGACAGTCAGGGCACCATTCGGCCAACCACGCGCGACGGTCGCTCACGGGCAGTTACCGCCTCGCCGAACCGCGCTGTCATAGGTATCGAGTGCCCGCTGCGATCCTGATGCACCCCTCATGCACCCTGAACTTGCTCGCAACGGCCTTTCGTCGCCTTGGCCCCCGACGCAAAGCTGCCTGTTTCCAGGGCTTTCGTCTCAGTGGGCGATCCAGGACTCGAACCTGGGACCTCTTCCTTATCAGAGAAGCGCTCTAACCGACTGAGCTAATCGCCCTTCTGTTTGCGCCGCAGAACCGGCACCGCCTCGGGACTCGCCTGCGCGCGTCTCAGATGGCCTTGAGCGCCGACCTCCGTCGTGGCGTGATTCTAGCCCCCGGCCACGCTTGGGCAGCCGGACGGTCTGGTGTCCATGGGATCCGCGACCGGGTCCGAACGGCCTCCCAGCAGACTGGCCCCTAAAGCGGGTAGTTGTGCCGACAACTAGTAGCCCGTTGCCGGCGCTTGTTCACTGCGGTGTGCACGGTCCGCCTGAGGGCGGCGCTACTGCGGGGTGGCTCGCGGCGGGCAGCGCGGGCAGCGCGGGCAGCGCGGGGCGGGCGGTGGCCCCAGCTACTCGGCAAAGCCGCGGTCGGTGTTCGGCTCCGCAAACGGCGCTCGTGAAGGGTGGCTTGCCGCGGGAGGCCTGGCTCTGACCGCTGGTAATTCCCCCGACGGACGGCCGGGGGCCGAAATCCCCCCGCGCGGCATGCTTAACGCCCCAAAGTCCACGTGCGCGGCCGACCTTGGTTACATGTGCACGCCCCACATGCTTATGTAGCCAAGGGCCAGCAGGCGCGCGCGATTTGTCCCCGTATGCAGGTGAAATTGTCAGATTGCTGACACCATCGGGCCAGGCCGCACCCTCACCGGCGCCGGTCCCCGAGCAGACCGCACCCCGACCGCCCTGCGCGGTGCCCAGCGGGGAGCGTCCACGCTTCGACTCCGCCGCGAGCGTAGTCCCGCCCGCCCGCGCGCCTAATCCCGCCCGCCCGCGCGCCTAATCGGGGCCGCCCCGCCCCGCGCGCCTAATCCCGCCGCGCCGGGCGTAAGCCGGGCCGCCCGGTCCCGGACTCGATCTAGGAGGGGTTTCCACCCTCGCTGCCCGCCCGCACCTTGACTCCTGGCGCCGGGGCTCCCAGCACTCAGGCGGCGGCGTGCACCCGCAATCGCCGTGCCAGATCGAGCGCCCCCTCAAGCGAGTCGAAGCTGAGCTGGACCCGATACCCATGTCCGGGGCCCGCCGTCACGTCGACCTCGGCGGCGAGTGCCTCCCCAAGCGCGTCGGCGATCTGTTCGATCGCCGCTTCCTGATCCGGGTGAAGCTGGCGCCTGCGCGGCGTTTTAGCCGTCCGAACGGGCTTGGCGGGCCCAGCGGCGCGCGCGCGAGACTCGAGCTCGCGCACAGACCACCCGGCTTCGACCGCGGCCCGGGCAAGGCGGCGGCGCTCGGACTGATCCTCGGCCACGAGCAACGCGCGGCCATGGCCCTCGGTGAGCTCGCGCTGCTCAATCAGCACCAGCGCCTCATCGGGCAGGTCAAGCAGCCGGATCAGATTTGAAACCGCGACCCGGCTTCGGCCGACGCGAATGCCCACTTCCTCCCTCGTCAATCCGAGCTCCTCTACGAGCGCGGCGCATGCACGCGCCTCCTCGACGGGATTGAGATCCTCGCGCGCCATGTTCTCGATCAGCGCGATCTCAAGCGAACCGGCGTCGTCGTGGCGGCGGACGATCGCCGGGATCGTGTCGAGGTCCGCCAGACGAGCCGCCCGCCAGCGGCGCTCGCCCGCGATCAGCTCGTAGTTGCCGCCCGGCAACGGCCGCGCGAGCACCGGCTGCAGGACGCCCCGTTCGCGGATCGACTCGGCCAGCGCGACGAGCGTCTCCTCGTCAAATGCCCGCCGGGGCTGATTGGGGTTCGGGGCGAGCAGCTCGGTCGGGATGTGGCGAAGCTCTTCATCGAGCCCCTCCTTCGGCGAGACCGACAGAATCGCGGCGAGGCCACGACCCATACCTTTCTGGCGCTCAGCCACGGGCGGCCACCTCCTTGGCGAACTCGAAGTAGGCATCAGCGCCGGCACAGTGCGGATCGTGATGAATGACCGGCTTACCGAAGCTCGGCGCCTCGCCAATGCGGACATTGCGGGGGATCACGGTGTCGAACACCAGTTCGGGGAAATGAGTACGGATCTCGCGCTCGACGTCCTGCGCGAGGCGTGTCCGCCCGTCATGCATGGTCAGCAGCATGCCGGCGATCGTCAGGCGCGGATTCAGCTCGCGCTGGATCAGCGACAGCGTGTCGAGCAGGCCGGCAAGGCCCTCGAGCGCGAAGTACTCGGACTGAACCGGGACGATCACCCGATCGGCGGCGACGAGCGCGTTGACGGTCAGCGGGCCCAGCGACGGGGGACAGTCCAACAGCGTGAACGCATAACGGTCGCGAACCGAATCGAGCGCCTCCCTCAGGCGGGTCTCGGATCCGGTGATCCGCGGCAGTTCGACTGTTGCGCCGGCCAGGTCGGGCCCTGCCGGCGCGAGCCAGAGGTGCTCAATGTCCGTGGGGGAGACGATCTCTTCGATTGCCGTGCCGTCGATCAGGACGTCGTAGACGGTCTGCGGCGAGTCCTTCGCACGGCCGAGGCCGATGGTCGCGTTGCACTGGGGGTCGATATCGATCAGCAACGCGTCATAGCCCGCCTCGGCCACGCACGCGGCCAGGTTCACGGCCGTGGTCGTCTTGCCGACCCCGCCCTTCTGGTTGGCGATCGCGTATACGGTCCCCATCTTCACGACCACGCTAGCGCCGCCCGCGGTCAGATGCGGCCTGACCCGGCGGCGGCGTCGGCGGCGTCGCGACCGCCCGAGAGACGGCCCCCCGCGCCCCAGCCACGCCCGCCTGACCGACGCCCGCCCGCGCCCCTGGCGCGAGCATGCCGAGGGGCCGCTTGCGTGCGACTCCCGGCCGACGCGGGAACCTTTTCGGAGTCGGCCTAACCTTCAACATCAGGTGGAGATGACGCCGCACGGCCCCGGGATATGGCTGCACACGGGCAGGTTCTCCAACCTCGAGGCCCAGCACGTCGGCGGCGCGGCGCGCGGCGTCCTCGGCGCTGGCCTCGCGCTCGCCTCGCCAGACGAGCAGTGAGCCGCCAACCCGCAGCAACGGCGCGGCATACTCGGCGACGAGCGGAAGCGGAGCCAGGGCTCGGGCGGTCACGAGATCGATTCCACCCAAGCGTGTGTTCCAAGACTCCGCCCGGGAATGGACCACCTGCGCGTTGCCAATCCCGCACGCGGAGATCGCGCGCGCAAGGAACGCGCACTTTCGCCCAGTGCTCTCGACCAGCGTCACCTCCGCGTCCGGAAGCGCGATCGCCAGCGGGAGCCCCGGGATGCCGGGACCGGAGCCGAGGTCCGCGATCGCGTGCGCGGCGCGGACGGGTTCGCACTCGAGCGCCACCAGCGCGTCTGCGAGATGGTCGTGCAGGACCTTCTCGGGGTCGCGGACCGTCGTCGGGGCGAGCGGATCGCTGACCAGCAGACCATGCAATGCCTCGAGCCGATCCGCCGCCAGGCTCGGGAGGCGGAAGCGGGCCGCCAGCTCCCCGATGCCCAGGCGCACGTCCGTCGTGCTCATCACACCTCCCACCCAGCACCCCCCGGATCCCCCGGATCGCCCCCGCCGCCCTCCCCGGCAGCCGCCGGCCCCGGATCCCCCGGATCGCCGACGCCGCCCTCCCCGGCAGCCGCCCCCGGATCCCCCACGCCGGGTCCCCGCCCCATCCGGGCTCGCTCCCGTTCGATGAACCCCGCGTACCGCTGCCACATCGCCTCCAACCGTTCCGCGGCGTAACCATCGAGGCCTCGATCGAGCTCTTGCTCGAGCAGGGGCAGCACATCGTGAACGAGCGCGCGACCACGGGCCATCCATTGATAGTAGGAGCGGCCGCCGTGGTGGTAGGGGCCGTACAGCCGGGCCTCCGGGAAGCGCTCCATCAGCCAGCGGAACAGCGCCTCGTGGCGGGTGTGCATCCGCAGCGTCACCTGCGGCTGCTTGCCGTCGCCGCCAAACGACCCCTCGCCGATCAGCAGTCCGATCACGACCCCGCGATCGAAATCGCTCAGCGAGCTCACGGACGATTTGTAGCGCCCGCCGCGGTTGTTTCACCGTCAAGAAAAACGTGAAACGCGTTCAATCGACCAGCGGGGCGACGACGAGCCGCCGTGACGGCTCCTGGCCCTCGCTGTAGGTCTCGACGTCGTGGCGCCCTTTGAGATGCTCGTGCACGACCTTGCGCTCGAGCGCGCTCATCGCCTCGAGCGCGACCGGCCGGCGATCGTGCACGGCCGCCTCCGCCGCCTGGTCCGCCGCCGCGCGGAGTGCCACCGCGCGCCGCTCGCGATATCCGGCTGCGTCGACCACGACCCGCTTCCGGTTCTCGACCCCCTTGAACGCGATCCGGTAGGCGAGGTGCTGGATCGCGTCGATCGTCTGCCCGTGATGGCCGATCAGCAGACCGAGGTCGTCGCCGATGTACTCGGCCGTGACGCCTTCGCCGTCCTCCCTGACCTCGACTGACGCGTCGACGCCGGCCTCGGAGGCAATCCGCTCCAGCAGCTCCCGGACCGCGAGCTGGCTTCGCTGACCGAAGCTGACACGCTATCTCCGCCGCCCGGAGCGCTTCTTCTTCTTGCGGGGCGGCGGTGGTGGTGGAGCTCCTCGGCTGGTGCGCGAGGCGCCCGCCCCGACCTTTTCCGGCTCGGTGGCGGGCTTCAGCCGACCGCGCAGAAGACCGGTCGATGCCGCCGCTGCCCGACCCATTCGGGCCGCCGCCATTCGGGCCGCCTCCGGGGCCCGCACCACCCGATCCGCCCGGCCCCGGCGGGCAGCCGGCCGCCGGCCCGACGCGCTTGCGATGACGTACTGCTGGCCCATCGTCCACGTGTTCGTGGTGATCCAGTAGACGAGCACGCCGGCCGGGAAGTTGATGATCACGACGACGAAGATCAGCGGCATGAACAGCATCATCTGCCGCTGCGTCTTGTCCATCGTCGCGGCTCGACATCATCAGGCTCGAGGCGAGCTGGGTCCCGACGTAGAGGATCGAGCAACACGATCAGCGTCAGCCCCGTCGCCTTGTTCGTCAGGTCGCGGATGAACAGGAAGCTCGGCGCCGCCGTGGGGTCCGCACGGAATCGTGTGGGCCGACGAAGCGCTCAGATGATGCGCTGCCTGATAGGCCGCCTGGATCCCCGGGCAGATGTCCTCGCGCAGGCTCGTGCGCAGCATGTAGAACAGCGAGATGAACACCGGCAGCTGCGCGACCAGCGGCAGGCAGGAGCCCAGCGGGTTGACGTGGTTCTCCTTGTAGAACTTCATCATCTCCTGCTGCTGGCGCTGCTTGTCGTCCTTGTACTTGGCCTGGATCTCCTTCAGCTCGGGCATGAGCTGCTGCATCCGCTGCATCGAGCGGAACTGCTTGAGCGTCAGCGGGATCAGCAGCGCCCGGATCACGATCGTCAGCAGCACGATCGACCAGCCCCACTGCACGCCGAGGCTGTTGTGGAAGAACTTCAGGACCGACTCGAAGACGTCGATCAGCGGCTGGAAGATGTTCGCGGAGACGAGCATGGTCAGGCGCTTGGGGCCGGCGCTTGGGGCTTGAACAGCCGCTGCTCCTCAACAGGGTCAAACCCACCGTGGCTCCATGGGTTGCAGCGCAGCAACCGCCAGCCGGCCAGGATGAGGCCGCGCAGTATGCCGAATCTGCCGAATCGCCTGCGCGGCGTACTCCGAGCACGACGGGTAGTACTTGCAGCGCGCGCCGAGCGCCGGCGAGAGCAGCAGCTGGTACAGCCGGATCGGCGCGATCGCGACTGACCGCATCAGCGCCCTCACCCCGTCACCTCGTCGGCGTCCGGCGCGTCCGAAGCGTCCCTCTCCGGCGGCGTCGGATGCGTCCCCGTCGGTACCGCTCGCACGCGTGACCAATTCTCCCAGCGCACGGCGCATTCCGGCCAGACCCTCACGCTCGGCTAGAGCCCGAGCATCAGGCCGCGCGACCACCACCGCGTCGGTGCCGGCCGGCAGCCGCTGGACCCTCCGAGCGCAAACGCCTCGCGCAGCAGCCGCTTGACCCGGTTGCGCTCGACCGCGCCGCCGACCTTGCGCGACACCGACAGCCCCAGGCGCGCCGGTCGCCTCCTCGCCGCGCGGGAACACGTACAGCACGAGCTCGCGGCCGGCGTGCGAGCGGCCCTGGCGGAACACGCGGTCGAAGTCTGCGCTGCGCGACAGCCGTCCCGCCCGGAGCGCTGCCGGCTACGGCCGGCGCCGGGAAATCCCGCGACGCCCACGCCTGTCTGTCCATCAGACCGTCAGGCGCTTGCGGCCCTTGGCGCGCCGCCGCTTGAGCGTCAGGCGGCCGGCGCGCGTGTGCATGCGTGCGCGGAACCCGTGGGTGCGCGCGCGCTTGCGCTTCTTCGGCTGATAGGTGCGTTTCATGGCTCAAGAGCCCGAGGCGGGGGAGCGTTTCAGTATACGCAGGCGCCCTGCGGTACGCTCGACTGCGACCGATCGGACGCCGTGCGCGCTTTTTCCCGCGCTTTGCGCCAACGCCCGCCCGGCACCGTCGTCCGAGCCCGAGCGCCGCTGATATATTCGCCCGCCTCGGGCGAACTCCGCCCGGTCCTCACCAATTGGTCCCCCGAACGCTCCCGGGAGGAGTCGCTTGGACGCTGCCTGCGCACCTCGAGCTCACCCCTGCCTGGCGCGACGATCCGCGCCGAGCTCCGCCGGCTCGTCGGCGACTCCACCTACGACATCTGGCTCGCCCCGCTCGAGCTCGAGCTCCTGGGACGGCAGCACGCTCGATGCTCGTGCGCGCCGGCCGACACCCGGGCGTGGGTCGCCAAGCGCTACGGCCGCGTGCTCGAGCCTCTGCTGCGCACGATCCTCGGCGACGAAGCCGCAGTTGACGTTCGCAGGCGATCTCGCTTCCGGGTCGCCGCGCAGCCAGAGCGCTCCGATCGATCCCAAGTCGAGGCGCACGGAATTCCGTTCAACCCCCGCTACCGCTTCGAGCAGTTCATCATCGGCGACGGCAACCGCCTCGCCCACGCGGCCGCCCTCGCCGTCGCCGAGCTTCCGGGCCAGGCCTACAACCCGCTCTTCCTCCACGCCCCGCCGGGGCTCGGCAAGACCCACCTCCTGCACGCGATCGGCAACTACGTGCTCGCCTTCGGCGGCGGCGCCACCGTCCGCTACACGACCGCCGAGGCGTTCACCAACCACTTCATCACCGCGCTCGGCACCCGCTCGATCGACCGCTTCAAGCACGCCTACCGCGACGCCGACGTGCTGCTGATCGACGACGTCCAGTTCCTCGCCAGCAAGGCCAAGACCGAGGAGGAGTTCTTCCACACCTTCAACGCCCTCTACGAGACCGGGCGCCAGCTCGTCCTCACCTGCGACCGCCTCCCCCGGCAGCTCGCTCAGCTGTCGAGGAGCGCCTGCGCGAGCGCTTCGAGTCCGGCCTCGTGGCCGACATCCGCCTCCCGACTTCGCGACCCGCGTCGCGATCCTGCGCAAGCGCGCCGCGCTCGACGACATCGAGCTCGCCGATCCGGCGGTCCTCGAACTGATCGCCGAGCGGGTCACCGACAACGTCCGCGCGCTCGAGGGCGCCCTGATCCGCGTCGTCGCCTACCACTCCCTCACCCGCCACCGATCGACGTCCCGTTCGCGACCGAGCGTGCTCGACGCAATCCACCCGAGCACGCGGTCACGCCGGCCCGACGATCGCCGACATCCAGGCGACCGTCGCCGCCCACTACGAGCTCACCGTCGACGAGCTCGTCTCGCCGAGTCGGACAGCGCGCGTGGCCTGGCCCGCCAGGTCGCGATCCACCTGGCTCGCGACCTCACGGACGCCTCCCTGCAGGCGATCGGCCAGGCGTTCGGCGGCCGCAACCACGCGACCGTGCTCCACGCCTGCAAGCGCGTCTCCGAGCAGCTCAGCGCCGATCGACGACGCTCAGCGCCAGATCGACGAGCTCGTCGGCTCTGATCGCGAGTCAGCCATGCCGACCGCCGGCTATTGACAGACTTGCCTGTCCACTTCGAGCAGACAACTTCCCCGCTCGTTGCGGACGATCGCGCACTTCTCCACAGCTTCTATTCGCCCTATGACTTCTACCTTCCTTCTGAGGTATTCATCGTGAAGATCTCCCTCGAGCGCGACGCTCTGCTCGCGCAGCTGCAGACCGTCAGCAGAGTCGCCTCCACCCGCAGCGCGATCCAGGCGCTGTCCGGCGTCCAGCTCTGCCGCGTCGGCCGATCGGCTGCGAGCTCCGCGCGACCGACATGGACGTCGGCCTGCGGGTTCCGCTCGAGGCGGAGGTCGTCGCGCGAGGGAGTCGTCGTGCTCCCGGCGCGGCTGCTGCTCGACGTCGTCCGCTCGCTGCCCGCCGAGCAGGTGTCGCTCGAGCTCCGCGCCGGCCGAGCAGGACGTCGAGCTCGTCTCCGGCAACGCCACGTTCCACATCCGGACGCTGCGCGCCGAGGACTTCCCGCCGTTTCCCGAGCCGGATCCCGAGACGCGCGGTCTCGCGTGCCCGCCGAGGCATTCGTCTCAACGGCGCTGAAGGTGGCCGGCTCGGCCTCGCGCGACGAGACCCGGCCGGTCCTGACCGGAATCCTCGTCTCGGCATCGGAGCGCGAGCTGCGCATGGTCGCGACCGACTCCTACCGCCTCAGCGTCAAGGAGACCACGCTCGAGGCGCCGCTGGCCTCGCGCGTTCGAGGTCAACGTGCCGGCGCGAGCGCTGCAGGAGCTGGCGCGCCTGGCCGCGCACGCCGAGGAGCGAGGCAGCTCACCGTCAGCGTGCGCCAGAACCAGGTCCTGTTCGTGGTCGGTCGGCGTGATCCTCTCCTCGCGGCTGATCGACGGCCAGTTCCCCAACTACCGCCAGCTGCTGCCCGAGAGCTTCGAGCACGAGCTCCGGCTCGCCGGCCGCGGAGTTCACCGACGTCGTGCGCCGGATCAGCCTGCTGGCCCAGAAGAACGCGCCGCTGCGGCTGGCCTTCGCCCCCGGCGAGCTGACCGTCTCGGCGCAGACGCCGGACGTCGGCGAGGCGCCGCGAGTCGCTGCCGGTGGCGTTCCAGGGCGAGCCGCTCGAGATCGGCTTCAACCCCGAGTTCCTGCGCGGCGGGCCTCGAGGCGATCGAGGAGGGCGACGTGCTGCTGAAGCTGATCAGCCCGCTGCGCCCGGGACTGATCGAGGCCGGCGACGAGAGCGGCTTCCGGTACCTGATCATGCCGATCAGGCTGAACGTCTGAGTGCAACGAGGTCGGCGTGCGGGTGCTCGCGGTCACGGTCCGCGACTTCCGCGGCTACGACGCCGCCGAGGCCGCACTCGGGCCCGGGCTGACCGTCATCTCCGGCCCCAACGGCGCCGGCAAGACGAACCTGCTCGAGGCGCTGTACTTCGGCTGCACGGGCCGCTCGTGCCGCACCACCAACGAGCGTGAGGTGGTCCGCTTCGGCGCCGCAGACCGCGCGCGTGGTGGTCGCGCGCCGAGGGCGAGGACGGCCCGCACGAGCTGTCGGTCGGCTTCGCGCCCGGCGAGCCGAAGCG
This sequence comes from uncultured Solirubrobacterales bacterium, assembly GCA_963769695.1. Classification (GTDB taxonomy): domain Bacteria; phylum Actinomycetota; class Thermoleophilia; order Solirubrobacterales; family Solirubrobacteraceae; genus Palsa-465. Next base: position 74,131 of record CAVYMX010000011.1, read on the forward strand.
GATGCGGGTCGACGGCGCCGCCGTCGAGCGGCTGCTCGAGGTCGCCGACCGGCCGCTGGTCAGCGTGTTCCTGCCCGACCGGCTCGAGCTGATCAAGGGCGCGCCGGCGCTGCGCCGCGCCCACCTCGACCAGTTCGTCGCCGCGCTGTGGCCGGCGCGGGCTGCGACGCGGCGCGCCTACGCCCAGACGCTGGCCCAGCGCAACGCGCTGATCGCGCGGATCCGGGCCGGCGCGCGGCTGCCGGGCGTCGCTGCGCGAGCTGGGACGCCGCAGCTCGCCGCGCCAGGGCATCGCGCTGATGGCCGACCGGCGCGCCGCGGTCGACGCGATCGCAGAGCCGTTCACGCGCCTGGCCGCGCGAGCTCGGGACTCGACGGCGACCCTGCCGTCGCCTACCGGCCGCGCTCGCAAGCCGCCGAGCGCCGACGCAGCTCGCGGCCGAGCTCGCCGAGCGGATCGACGGGCGACCTCGAGCGCGGCTTCACCGGCCACGGCCCCCACCGCGACGACCTCGCGACGCTCGCGCGCACGGGCGCGAGCTGCGCGCCTACGGCTCGCAGGGCCAGCAGCGGCTGGCACTGCTCGCGCTGCTGCTGGCCGAGCGCGAGGCGCTCGCCGCCACCCGCGACGCCCCGCCGCTGATGCTGCTCGACGACGTGATGAGCGAGCTCGACCGCGATCGCCGGCGAGGCGCTGGTCGAGCTGCTGCGCGACACGGATGGGCAGTCGGTGATCACGACGACCGACCTCGAGCACGTGCCGGGCGCCGACGATGCCGGTGTCACGCGGATCGCGGTCGTCGAGCAGGGCCGGCTGCTGCAGGAGGCGGCGGCCGCGGTGAGCCGGCAGCGCCGCAGCCCCCGCCCGCTCGGCACTCGCGCTCGACGGGCTTCGCGACGAGCTGGCCCCGCAGACGCTGCTCGCGGATGTGCAGCGGGCCTGGCCGGAGGCGGTCGGCGCGGCGATCGCCGCCGAGGCCCAGCCGACCGCCGAGCGGGGCGGCGTGGTGACGGTCTCGTGCTCGGCGTCGGTCTGGGCGCAGGAGCTCGACCTGATGTCGCCGACGATCCTCGAGCGCCTGAACGGCTCCTGCAGCGCGGCCAGATCGCTCGGCTGCGGTGCGTCGCGCTGCCGCCGTTCGGCGGTTAGCGACCCGTGCCGCAGCGATTTGGACCGCCCGGCGCGATCACCGGCGCCGACGCCTTCGCAGCTCCCGATCAACGCTCGATTTGTTGCAGTTTTGCAGGCAAAATCACTGGCCGTCGGAGGGGCCGATTCGGGCGTCCTCTGTGCTATTCTTCTGTACACCAGCTTTCGACGCCCCGGCGCGCCATGCATTGCGCGGGACCGGGGCGTCTCAACGTCATCGGAGGATCGTTGGCGAACGACGACGGCGCCGCACGGGCGCCCAGAACGAGAATCCAGCTTACGACGCGCAGGACATCACCGTCCTCGAGGGGCTCGAGGCGGTCCGCACGCCGTCCCGGCATGTACATCGGCTCGACCGGGCCGCGCGGTCTGCACCACCTCGTCTACGAGGTCGTCGACAACTCCGTTGACGAGGCGCTCGCCGGCTACTGCGACGCAGGTCTCGGTCACGATCCACCCCGACAACTCGGTCACCGTCGCCGACGACGGCCGCGGCATCCCCGTCGCGATCATGGAGAAGGAGCAGCGGCCGGCGCGTCGAGGTCGTGCTGACCGTGCTGCACGCCGGCGGCAAGTTCGGCGAGGGCGGCGGCTACAAGGTCTCCGGCGGTCTGCACGGCGTCGGCGTCTCGGTCGTCAACGCGCTGTCCGAGCGCCTCGACGTCGAGGTCCGTCGCGACGGCTTCACCTGGACGCAGTCCTACGAGCGCGGCAAGCCGCTGGGCGAGCTCGCAGAGGGGCGAGCCGACCGAGGAGACCGGCACGACGATCACCTTCCTGCCCGACGCCGACATGTTCGAGACGCTCGACTTCGACTTCACGACGATCGAGGAGCGGATGCGCGACACCGCGTTCCTGACCCGTGGTCTGCACATCACGATCGATCGACGAGCGCGGCGAGGGCCACCGGGTCGAGTTCCAGTACGAGGGCGGGATCGTCGACTTCGTCGCCTACCTGAACGAGAACAAGGAGCCGATCCACAAGAAGGTGATCTCGTTCGCCGGCGAGAGCGAGGAGGGCGCCGTCGAGGTCGCGATGCAGTGGAACTCCTCCTACCAGGAGTCGGTGTTCTCGTTCGCCAACAACATCAACACGCATCGAGGGCGGCTCGCATCTCAGCGGCTTCCGCTCGGCGCTGACCAGCGCGCTGAACAAGTACGCGCGCGACAAGGGCGAGCTCAAGGAGAAGGACGAGAACCTCACCGGCGAGGATGTCCGCGAGGGGCTCACGGCGGTGATCTCGGCCAAGCTCACCGATCCCCAGTTCGAGGGCCAGACGAAGACCAAGCTCGGCAACCCGGGGATGCAGGGCTTCGTGCACTCGATCGTCAACGCGCGGCTGGCGGAGTTCCTCGAGGAGAACCCGCAGGACGCCCGCGCGGTGATCCGCAAGGCGGTCCAGGCCGCGCAGGCCCGCGCCGCCGCCCGCAAGGCCCGCGACCTCACGCGCCGCAAGTCGGCGCTCGAGAACTCGACGCCTGCCGGGCAAGCTCGCCGACTGCTCGGTCAAGGATCCCGTCGCTGGCCGAGCTGTTCGTGGTCGAGGGCGACTCGGCCGGCGGCTCGGCCAAGCAGGGCCGTGACCGCAACACCCAGGCGATCCTGCCGCTGCGCGGCAAGATCCTCAACGTCGAGAAGAGCCGGATCGACAAGGTCCTCGCGAACACCGAGATCCAGGCGCTGATCACCGCGATCGGCACCGGCGTGCGCGACGAGTTCGACATCGACAAGGCGCGCTACCACAAGGTGATCGTGCTGACCGACGCCGACGTCGACGGCGCCCACATCCGGACGCTCGTGCTGACGCTGCTGTTCCGCGAGATGCAGCCGCTGATCGAGGCCGGCTACGTGTACATCGCCAAGCCGCCGCTGTACCGGCTGAAGCGGGGCAGGAGCACCGCTACATCGAGCGGGAGTCCGAGCTCGAGGAGATCCTGCTCGGCGACAAGTTCGAGAAGCTTCGAGATCTTCGACCGCTACAACACGCAGTTCAAGCTCACCGAGGCGCGCTGGAAGCGCTTCAGCAGGCTGCTCAAGCAGTACGAGGGCTGGGCATCGGCGCTGCGGCGCAGCTTCGGCCACGGAGCCGGTCGCGTTCATCGAGCAGGCGCGGCTCCTCGAGGAGCGCGTCCACGACGCCGACGCGCTGTTGACGCTGATGCGCCAGCCCTCGCTCCAACGGTCATGCATACAGCACCGAGGTCCTGTCGGAGGATCAGCTCGAGATCGTCGTGCGGACGATCGAGAGCGACAGCGGCCTCGCACGTACCCACCACCTCCGCCGGGCGCTGCTCGAGGCCAACGAGTACCGCCACCTCCTGCGCGTCCACCAGGAGCTCGTCGCGACCGCGGGCACGCCGCCGTTCACGGTCAGGCTCGGCGATCAGAGCGCTCGCGCGCTGACCTTCGACGACCTGCGCGAGCAGGTCCTCGAGCTCGCCCGGCGCGGCGTCGAGTACTACCGCTTCAAGGGCCTCGGCGAGATGGACCCGGAGGAGCTGCGCGAGACGACGATGGATCCGGCGCACCGGACGCTCGTGCGGGTGACGATCGAGGACGCCGCCCAGGCGGACAAGGTGTTCTCGATGCTGATGGGCGATCAGGTCGAGCCGCGCCGCGCGTTCATCGAGGAGAACGCCCGGCTCGTGAGCAACCTGGACGTGTAGACGCGATGTCGACCGATCGACACCATCGGCGGCGGCAACATCGAGCCTCGCGGGCTCGAGGAGGAGATGCGCTCTGCGTATCTCGACTACGCGATGTCGGTCATCGTCGGGCGCGCGCTGCCCGACGTGCGCGACGGCCTGAAGCCCGTCCACCGCCGCGTCCTGTACGCGATGAGCGAGCTCGGCCTGCAGCCCAACCGCACGCACGTCCAAGTGCGCCCGGATCGTCGGCGAGGTGATGGGCAAGTACCACCCCCACGGCGACGCGCCGATCTACGACACGCTCGTGCGGCTCGCGCAGGACTTCTCGATGCGCTACCCGCTCGTCGACGGCCACGGCAACTTCGGCACCATCGACGGCGACCCGGCGGCGGCGATGCGGTACACCGAGGCCCGTCTGGCGCGGATCGCGACCGAGATGCTGCGCGACCTCGACCAGGACACGGTCGACTTCGTCCCCAACTACGACGGCAAGAACCAGGAGCCGCTGGTGCTGCCGGCGCGGTTCCCGAACCTGCTCGTCAACGGCGTCCTCGGGGATCGCGGTCGGGATGGCGACCAACATCCCGCCGCACAACCTGCGCGAGGTGATCAAGGCGCGCGATCGCCTACATCGACGATCCGGCGATCGACGTCGAGGGGCTGATGCAGCTACATCAAGGGCCCGGACTTCCCGACCGGCGGGATCATCCTCGGGACCGCCGGGATCCGCGACGCCTACGCCACCGGCCGCGGCCGCGTGCGCGTGCAGGCGCGGGCGCACATCGAGCCGATCGGCCAGGGCAAGGAGGCGATCATCGTCACCGAGCTGCCCTACCAGGTCCGGAAGGGTGGCGACGGCGGCCTGATCGAGAAGATCGCCGACCTCGTCCGCGAGAAGAAGATCCCCGAGATCAGCGACCTCGAGGACGACTCGAGCGACAAGGGCATGCGGCTCGTGATCGAGCTCAAGCGCGACGCGATCCCCAAGGTCGTCCTCAACAAGCTTTACAAGCACACGCCGATGCAGACGACGTTCGGCGTGAACATGGTCGCGCTCGTCGACAACGTCCCGCGCACGCTCTCGCTGCGCGAGGTGATCGGCCACTACGTCGACCACCAGCGCGAGGTCGTCGTCCGCCGCACCAAGTACGAGCTGCGCCGCGCCGAGGAGCGCGCGCACGTGCTCGAGGGGCTGCTGATCGCGCTCGCCAACCTCGACGAGGTGATCGCGCTGATCCGCGCCTCGCGCGATCCGGAGACCGCCCGCACCGGGCTGGTCGACCGCTTCGAGCTGACGCTGATCCAGGCGCAGGCGATCCTCCAGCTGACGCTCAGCCGCCTGACCGCGCTCGAGGCCGACAAGATCAAGCAGGAGCACGCCGACCTGATCGAGCGGATCAAGGAGCTGCGCGAGATCCTCGGCGACGAGAGCCGGATCAACGGCCTGATCAAGGACGAGCTGCAGGAGATCGCCGACGCGTACGGCGACGAGCGGCGGACCGAGATCACGCACGCCGAGGGCGAGATCGACATCGAGGACCTGATCGCCGACCAGCAGATGGTGATCTCGATCACCCACTCCGGCTACATCAAGTCGCTGCCGCTCTCCACCTACCGCCAGCAGCGCCGCGGCGGCGTCGGCGTCACCGGGATGGACATGAAGGACGACGACTACATCGAGCACCTGTTCGTCTCCTCGACGCACGACTACCTGCTGTTCTTCACCAACCGCGGCAAGGTCTACCGGCTGAAGGTCTACGAGCTGCCCGAGGCCTCGCGCACGGCTCGGGGCCGGGCGCTCGTCAACCTGCTGCCGCTGCGCGAGGGCGAGCGGGTCCAGTCGGTGCTCGTCGACCCGCGACTTCACCGAGGGCAAGTACCTCGTGTTCGCGACCCGCAAGGGGATGATCAAGAAGACCGAGTTCGGCGCCTACAACACGCCGATCAAGGCCGACGGGATCATCGCGATCAACATCCGCGACGACGACGAGCTGATCGCCGTCCGGCGGACGAGCGGCCACGACGACATCATCATGGTCTCGCGCTCCGGCCAGGCGGCCCGCTTCAGCGAGGACGCCGGTGCGCTCGATGGGCCGCGACACCAGCGGCGTACGCGGGATGAACGTCTCCCAGAAGGGCAACGCGGTGCTGGCGATGGACGTCGCCCGCGACGACCAGGAGCTGCTCGTCGTGACCGAGAACGGCTACGGCAAGCGGACCCCGATCTCCGACTACCCGGTCAAGGGCCGCGGCACGATGGGCGTCAAGACGATCACGCTGACCGAGAACAAGGGCCAGCTGGCCGGCGCGCTGGTCGTGCGCGAGCACCAGGAGCTCGTGTTCATCTCCCAGAACGGCATGGTCCAGCGGACCTCGGTGCGCGGGATCAACCGCTACGGCCGCGCCTCCCAGGGCGTCCGGGTGATGAACATCCGCGACGACGATCAGGTCAGCGCGGTCGCGCTGGTGGTCGAGTCCGAGGCCGCGACGGCGGCACCGGTGGCCGATGACGAGCCCGGCACCGGCCCGGATACCGACCTGGCGATGCTCGCCGATCCGGCCGAGACCGAGCCCGAGGATGCCGACCCGGCGGACATTGAGGATCCAGACGAGGACCGCCAGGATCCCGATTCGCCGATCGACGAAGAACCTGATCAGTAGTCCTCCGCCGCGTTCGTTATCCTCTGGGATACCAGAGAAAGGAGGTGGTCCGCTTGTCTGACAGTTCTTGCGGGACCCTGGAGGTGTCCGGCCGCTAGGTCGGAGGCTGACCCCGCTTAGCGGAGTCCCCCCGCGACACCGCCTTGGTGGGCGCCGGGATTAGTCCCTCCGGCCGCAAACAGCCCGCCTCGGATTCAGTCAGCCAGTTGTAACGCGAAGGGCGCCGTCGTCGAACGGCGCCCTTCGCTTGTTAAGCGATCGGGGCGGCGCGCGTCGTTACGCTTGGGGCATGTGCCGAAACATCCGAACCCTCTACAACTTCGAGCCGCCGGCGACCGAGGACGAGGTCCAAGCCGCGGCGCTCCAGTACGTGCGCAAGATCAGCGGCTTCACCAAGCCCTCCCAGGCCAACGAGGAGGCGTTCGACGCGGGCGATCGAGGCGGTCGCCCAGGCGTCGAGCGAGCTGCTCGCTGCCCTGAGCACCGCCGCGCCGCCAAAGAACCGCGAGGTCGAGGCCGCCAAGGCCCGCGCCCGGTCCGCGCAGCGCTACGCGGCGTAACCGGCCCTGATCGCGAGATCGGAGGGCGGCTGCTGGTCGGCGGTGTGGTGATGGACTTGATCTTTACCGCGTCCTTCCGGACCGCCTCTGGTGGATAACGGGCGGCCCTAGGTTCCGCCCGGGCGGGGTCACTGACCCGGCCGGTCCGAAATCCGCCCGCGCGCCCCGCTCCGGCGGGGGAAGCAGCCGGCTCGGGCGGCGCGGTCGACACCCGGCGAGGCCCGCGCATGCCGAAATCCGGGTGCGGCGACATGCATACAGGCCCAAAGTCCGCACCCTCGGCCGACCTTGGTTACATATGCATGCCCCACATGCTTATGTAACCAAGGCCCAGCAGGCGCGCGCGCTTTGTGCCTGGTCCTGTATGCAGGTGAAATTGTCAGATCGCTGACACCATCAGGCCCGGCCGCACCCTCACCGGCGCCGCCCCCCAGGCCTGATGCGGCCCCGCGCGCCCGCCTCAGGCAATCAGGTAGGCGCGCCAGGCCGCCGGGATCGTCGGGCTGGCGACCTGGATGAAGACGTGCGGGCTCGGGGTGCGGGGCTGCTTGCGCAGCCGCATCCCGGCCTGGCGCGGCAGCGCGTTGCCCTTGCGGCGGTTGCACGGCGCGCACGAGGCGACGATGTTCTCCCAGCTCGAGGAGCCGCCCTTGGAGCGCGGGACGACGTGGTCGACGGTGAGGTTCGAGCGGGCGCCGCAGTACTGGCAGGTCCAGTCGTCGCGGGCGAACACGGCGCGGCGGGTGATCTTGCGGCGGTGGGTGTCGCGCGGGATCCGGACGTAGGTGACGAGACGGATCACGACCGGCCGCGCGATCGTGCGAGTGGCCGAATGGAGCTCCCACTCGGCGTGCTCGATCACCTCGGCCTTCTCCTTGAGCAGCAGCACGACCGCGCGCCGGACCGTGCAGACGTTGATCGGCTCGTACGTCGCGTTCAGGACGAGCACCCGGCCAACCTCACGCCCGCGCCGCTGGTGCTCTGAAGGCGGCGCGGACCACACTGGCGCTGGTACTGAGGTGGCCATGGCTGGCGCCAGTGTAGCGAGGACCCTCGCTGGATCCGGGCACGTGGATGCGCCGCTCGCCAGGCGAGCTGGCGCTCACGCCGCGACCGGGAAACGAACCGAGCACCCGCAGCACCTCGACGTGCGCGCGCAGTCGCCTCGAGCGCGTCGGCGACGTGCGGCTCGTCTGCGCGCCCCTCGAGGTCGGCGAAGAACATGTAGCGGCCGAGACCCTGCTTGCGCGGCCGCGACTCGATCCGGGTGAGGTTGACGTCGCGCGCGGCGAACTCCGACAGGCAGCTGACGAGCCACCCGGGCGCCTCCGAGCCGACGCCCCAGAACACGATCGCGGTCTTCCACGGACCCGGCCGGCTCCGCGGACCGGGCGCCGGGCACGCCCGGCGGCGCGCCGACCGGCCCGAGCCACACGAAGCGGGTCTCGTTGTCGGCGACGTCCTCGACGCCGGCGCGCAGCACCACGCAGCCGTAGCGCTCGGCCGCCAGCCGGTTGCCGAGCGCCGCCCAGGGGCCGTCGTGCTCGGCGACCATCCGCACCGCCTCGGCGGTCGAGCTGCCGGCCAGGACGCTGCGCTGCCGGCAGGCGCGTGCGGATGAAGCGGGCGCACTGGGCGTTGGCCTGCGGGTGCGAGACGACGACCTCGATCTCCTCGAGCTCGAGCTCGGTCCGGGCGATCAGGCAGTGGCGGATCGGGTGCACCACCTCGCCGACGATCGCGACGTCCTCGGTCTCCATCGCCAGCGCGTCGAGGGTGGCGTTGACCGAGCCCTCGAGCGAGTTCTCGATCGGGACCAGCGCCCGCTCGACGCGTCCCGTCGTGCACCGCCATCACCGTGTCGTAGATGGTCGGCGAGCGGCACCGGCTCGAGCCTGCCGGCAGGCGCGCCGGCCGTGGCGGCGATCAGCGCCTCCTGCGTGAACGTGCCCTCGGGGCCGAAGTAGCCGACGCGCAACGGGCGTCGGCTCACGCTCGGGGCCGGACCGGTGCCGCTCGCCCTCGAGCGCGAGCCGGATCGCCTCGTTCTCCTCGGGCGAGAGCTCGAGCTCTGCCTGGCCGTCGCGGACCTGCTTGGCGTACAGGCGCGCCTGGTCGCGGTGGTGGATCGAGGAGAGCACGACGCCCGAGCGGGTTGCGTCGAGCAGCGCGATCGAGGTCGACTGGCGCCCGGACATCTCGCCGTAGGCGTCGTAGCGGACCAGCGAGCGGTAGGCGATCGCCGCCGTCGAGGCGCTGCTCGGCGGCCTCCATCCGCTGATCGAGCCCCGCCGCCGCGTCCTCGACGTAGTGGTGCAGCGCCTCGAACTGCGCTCTGGAGCGTCGCGGCGTGGGCGACGAGGTCCTGCTGCCGATCTCCCGAGCACCGTCCGCTGGTCGGCGCGGACGCGGCGCAGCTGCACCGCCAGGACGACGCTGAGGCAGCAGCGCGACGACCGCCACCGCGGCGGCGGCGATCGCGACGATCCCCGCCGTGCTGGTCAGGTCGTGCACCCCGCAAGGATAGGCGCCCGAGCCCCGCGACCGCGGTTCTGGGCGGCGAGGGCTGCCCGGCTGCTCCGGCCGGTTTGGGGGGAGGGCTGCCCGGCTGCTCCGGCCGGTTTGGGGGAGGGCTGCCCGGCTGCTCCGGCGTCTCCGGACGTCGATGCCGCCCGCCAACCCGGCCCGGAACCGACTCGCCGCCGAGCTACTGGAACGTGACCGGGAACGAGAGCGTGTTGTTCGCAGGTTCGTCTCGCCCGGCACCGGCTCGATCGTCGCAGGTGACCGTCGACGAGCCGGCCGGGGGCGAGGAGCTGAGCGTCACGTTGGCCGTCGTCGACTGGCCGGCGATCGTCTGGGGAACGGTCGTCTGCCCGCTGATGCCCGAGTTGCTGAGCGTGCACCTTGCAGACGACGTTGGTCTCGTTGTTGGTGCCGCCGTTGGTGAAGTTGAGCGTGAACACGGGTGGCGGTCTGGCCGGGATCGTGTTCGTCGAGCCGGTCTGGAGCGTGGTGCCGCCGACGCTGACCGAGTTCAACGAATGGCCGTGAAGCCCGGGGGCGATCTTGCCGCCCGTGGGCGCGGGCGTCGAGGCGTGCAGCTCCGTGGCGACGAACGACGGCTGTCAGCCACTGGATGTCGGGCACGAACTGGCCCTCCGCGATGGTCTCGCCGCTGCGCGATCCCGGCCGCCGTGCAGGGCCCCTGACGATCAGCGGTGCGTGTAGTCCTTGTAGACGACGTCGGAGGCGTACAGGCGCGCCATCTCGGCCGCGATCGAGTTGATCGCGTCCTTGCTGGTGGTAGTCCCGAGCGCCGGCTGGATCTGCTGGGCGATGTTGGCGATCCCGTCGGCTCGCATCTGCAGCGTGAGCACGAAGTTCGTCTGGGCGGCCGACTCTGCGTCGGGGACGCTCAGGCTCTGGGCGCTGTGCAGCTGGTTGGTCGCCGTCAGCCGCAGTTCGTTGATCTGGTTCTGGAGGTTCGTGGCGTTGCTCGGCGGCCGACCGCTGTCGAGAGGTCGCTGAAGAGCTGCCGCCCGACGGCGTCCGACTGCTGGATCAGCGTGGCGACGTTGTTGTGTAGTCCGCAGCGCGCTGTTGCGTGCGCTGACCTGGCAGCTGTGGACCCCCAGCACGATCAGGATGACCACGACCAGCAGCACGACCGCCGCGACGACGCGGCGAACCTGGATCGCCTGCTGGTCGTTCGGCGGCCGTCGACCGGACTGCCCGACGGCCGACGTCGACGCGGTCGCGGCTGCGAGGCTCTGGTCGAGGGCTCGTCGACCTCGTCGAAGAACGACAAGTTCCTCGCTCCTTCGGGGATTCGTGAAAGCTCCAGTATGACCACCGGGAATCGGCGAACTATGCAAGAACGCAAGCGGTCATGCAGGTCTGAGCGGGCCGGATCGAAGGGACGGGCCGCGCGGCGTGGAAAAGCCGCGCGATGAACACGAGCCAGTTGCCGACGATCGCGTCGGGCGCCGCACGTGTCGGACGCGCCGCTCGGCGGGAGCGCGGCGACGCTCGTGCTCGAGCGCTACCGGCTGCATCGCCGCTCGGGCAGCGGCGCGTTCGGGACCGTCTGGATGGCCCGCGACGAGCGGCTCGACCGCGACGTCGCGGTCAAGATCCTGCCCCGCGAGCGGGTCGTCGGCGGGCGCTTCGAGCGCGAGGCGCGGGCCGCCGCGCGGCTGTCGCATCCCGGGATCGTGACCCTGTACGAGGCGGCGGTCGACGACGACGGCGCCTACCTGGTCTCCGAGCTCGTCCGGGGCGAGACGCTCGCCCAGCTGCTCGACGCCGGCCGGCTGTCGGACCGGGACATCGTCGGCGATCGGGATCGCGCTGTGCGACGCGCTGATCCACGCCCACGCGCAAGGGGTCGTGCACCGCGACGTCAAGCCGTCCAACGTGCTCGTTCCGGACCGTCCCGCGACCCCGGCGCAGCTCGCCAAGCTGACCGACTTCGGCGTCGCGCGGGTGGTCGGCGGCGACTCGCTGACGCGGACCGGCGACGTGATCGGCACCGCCGCCTACATGGCGCCCGAGCAGGCCGAGGGCCTCGAGGCCGGCGCCGCCGCGGACCTGTACTCGCTCGCGCTCGTGGTCTACGAGGCGCTGACCGGCGTCAACCCGTGCGGACCGGCACGGCCGCACAACGGGCCCGACGGCTCGGCGCATATCTGCCGCCCGCTGCGCCGCCAGCGCCGCGATCTGCCCCGCGAGCTGGGCGTGGGAATCGACCTCGCGCTGCGCCCCGCCCGCGCGAGCGCGGCACCGTCGAAGAGCTCCGGGATGCCCTGAGCGGATCTCTCGAGCGCCTCGAGGACCTGCCCGGTGTCGTCGCCGCTCCGTGGCGGGCGAGATCGCTGCGCTCGGCCCCCGAGCGACAGCCGCCGCCGGTGCGCTTCGATCGGCCCCTGCCGGACACGAACGCCCCCGCTGCACATGCCGCCGACCCGGTCAGCGAAGAGCCTCTCGTCCCCGAGCGCGCCGGCTTCCCGTATCCGTGGCATGCGAGACCTGCGTACCCCTGGCCCGCACGCGCGATCGCCGGGGTCGCGAGCGCGTTTGCGACGGGCTGGATCTCGGCGCACCTGTTGGCATCCTCGCCGGCGGCGCCGGTGATCGCGGCGCTGCTGGCGGCGGCGCTCGTCACGGTGCTCCCGCGGGTCGGCTGGCTCGCGGTGACCGCGGCGCTTGGCGATCGCCGCCGCCTCAGAGCAGCTCCCGGGCGGCGCGCTCGCGATCCTGATCGCGGGCCTCGTGCCGGTCGCACTGCTTCCCTTCGACGGGGCCGCTGTGGCCGCTGGCGGCGGGGCTCCCGGGCTGGGCTCGATCGGGCTGGCCGGCGCGTGGCCGGCGCTCGCCGCGCGGGCGGCACCGCCTGGCGGCGGGCGGCGCTCGGCGCGATCGGCTGGTGCTGGCTCGTGCTCGCCGTCGCCGCTGGCCGGCAAGGCTGTGTATCTGGGGCGCCCGCAGCCGTCGCCGTCAGTCGCGATCTGGACAGGTCGCTGCACGTGGCCGTCCACGATGTGCTCGGTCCCCTGTTCTCCAGCGGTGCCTTTGCCCCCGCCGCTGGTGTGGGCGCTGGCCGCGGTCGTCCTTCCCTGGCTCGTGCGAGGCCGCTCGCCCGCAGCTGACATCGTCCGGGCGGTGGTCTGGGCCGCGCTCGTCGTCGCGAGCACGGTCGCGGTGCTGAACGCCGTTCACTATCCGCGGACCCATCCACGCCGCGGTCGTCGGCGCCGCGGCCGGTGCGCTTGTCGCGCTCGTGCCGTCGATCGTCGCAGCAGCCCGTGTTCAGGCGTGCCCTCGGACCAGAAGTGCGTAGCATGGAATTGCCCTGAGGCAGTAACAACACCGCGACAGGGCCATGCCATGAGCGTCCTCAGAAGCCTCGAGAGCAAGATTGCCGGCCTCGTCGAAGGCACGTTCAGCCGTGCCTTCCGGTCCGAGGTGCGGCCGGTCGAGATCGCGCGCAAGCTGGCGCGCGAGATGGAGGAGCACAAATCGCTGTCGGTCTCCCGCACCTACGTCCCGAACGAGTACCGGGTGTTCCTCTCGCCGCGGGACCGCGAGCGGTTCGCCGACTACGAGGACGCGCTGGCGGAGGAGCTCGCCGGCTACCTGCTGGAGCACGCGCGGCGCGAGCGGCTCGCGCTGCTGTCGCGGCCGGTGATCGAGTTCGAGACCGACGACCGGCTCGGTCTCGGCGAGTTCGGGATCCAGACCCGGGTGGTCCAACCTGACCGACGAGGCCGAGCGAGCAAGCCGCCGAGGAGGAGTCGGGCCGCACGATGATCTACAGCACCGCCGGACCGCGTCGCCGAGCCGCTCGAGGAGCGCGCCCGCGGCCGCAGCCAGACCGGCGCTGCTGCTGATCGACGGCAAGCGGCTGGTGGTCGGTCCGGCCGGCGTCACGCTCGGGCGCAGCCGCGCAGTGCGACGTCGTGCTCGACGACCCGAACGTCTCGCGCCAGCACGCCGAGATCCGCCCGCGCGGCGGGTCGTGGGTGCTGACCGATCTCGGCTCGACGAACGGCTCAGCTCTCAACGGCCGCCGGATCGAGGGGCCGGAGGTCGTCAAGCCCGGGGACGAGATCGAGCTCGGCACGTCGGTGATCACGTTCGAGCTGGAGTAAGCCGATGCTCGCAGCCGTCTCGGTCGGCTCTCAAGTTCGGCTTCCTGATCGTGCTCTACCTGTTCCTGATGTGGGTCGCGTGGAGCGCGCTGCGCGACCTGCGCCGCGGCCGCGAGGCGGTCGGCGTCCGATCGCGACGTCGGCCCGACGCGACGGCACTGGGCTGTACTCGGCGTCCGACGGCCTTGGCGAGATCGACGACGAGTTCGAGCCCCGGCTGCTGGTCGAGCACGCCGCCGGGCCACGAGTCGGGCATCGCTTACGACCTGACCGGACGGCGCTACGCTCGGCCGCGGAGACGTCGAGATCCGGCTCGACGATCCGTTCGCGTCCTCGCGCCACGCCGGATCTCGCGCAAGGGCACGTGGTCGTGATCGAGGATCTCGGCTCGACCAACGGCACATATCTGAACGAAGAGCCGCTGACCGGACCCGCAGCCGCTGCACGACGGCGACCGGATCCGGATCGGCGACTGCGAGTTCTCCTACCTGCAATAAAGACACTCGATGCTCGGCGCAGTCGACACGATCACAAAGACCGTACACCGGCCGCCAGCGCCGGGACAACGAGGACTCCGCGTACGCGCGCGCGCCGGTGTTCGTCGTCGCCGACGGGATGGGCGGCGCGCAGGCCGGCGAGGTCGCCTCGCGGATCGCGGTCGAAGCGTTCGAGCAGGGACTGCCCGACGTCGGGCAGCCCCGAGGAGCGGCTGGCCAGCCGAGCTCAGGAGGCCAACCGGCGGATCCACGAGCTCTCGCGAGCCGAGCACGAGCGGGCCGGGATGGGAACGACGCTGACCGCCGCCTACCTCGACGACTCCAACCTGGCGATCGCCCACGTCGGCGACAGCCGCGCGTATCTGTTCCGCGACGGATCGCTGAAGCGGCTGACCCAGGACCACTCGCTCGTCGACGAGCTGGTCCGGCGCGGCAAGCTGACCGAGGAGCAGGCCGCCGAGCATCCCCAGCGGTCGATCATCACCCGCGCCTTGGGGCCAGAGCCGACGGTCGAGGTCGACACCTGGACCTACCCGGTCCGCGCCGGCGACGTGCTGCTGCTGTGCAGCGACGGCCTGACCTCGATGATCTCCGAGGACCGCGTGGCCGAGATCCTGCGTTCCGCCTCGACACTCGAGGAAGCGCCGCGCGCCTGATCGACGAGGCCAACAAGGCCGGCGGACGGGACAACATCACGGTCGTCCTGTTGCGCTTCGAGGACGTGGGCGCGACGGGTGCGGACGCCGAGGCGACGATGGTGGGGGTGCCGGCGGTCGGCGCCGCGGTCAAGGACGGCCCCGGCACCCCGCCCACGGCGACGGCCCCGGCCCCGTCGGCGCGAGCCGCCGGGCCGCCCACCTCGCCCGCGAGCGCCCGCCCCGCTGCGCGGGTGCCCCTTGCCCGCACTCAGGGCCGCCGGGCAAAGGAACAACGGTCCTCGCGCCGGGTGCGCTACGCGAAGCCGCTGGCTGCCCTGACCGCGATTGTGATCGTCCTGGCGCTGGTCGGCGGCGGCGGCTACCTGGCGAGCCGCCAGCTGTACTTCATCGGCACGAACGCACAGGGGATCGTGACGATCTACCGCGGCCTGCCGTACGACCTGCCGGCGGGCATCCACCTGTACGAGACCTTCTATGTGTCCGGCGTTCCGGCGACACTGGTCCCATCCGACCGCCGGCGGACGCTGCTCAACCACCAGCTGCGGTCGCAGACCGACGCGTCCAATCTGGTCCGCGAGCTGGAGCTGGGGCAGCTGAACCAATGAGGGTTCGCAACCGGGAGTTGCTCGGCCTGATGCCCGCGTCGCTGCTCGTGACGGCCGGGTTCGCCGGCGTGTTCATCCAGCGCTCGAATCACCTCCCGAGCCTCTCACTCACCTACGGACCGATCTTCCTGGGATTGTGCCTCGCCGGGCACGTGTTCATCCGGATCACGCTTCCGCACGCCGACCCGTACATGTTCCCGCTCGTCGCCGTGCTGGCGAGCTTCGGGATCGTGATGGTGTACCGGATCGAGCCCACCGACGCGCGGCAGCAGGCGCAGTGGTTCGTGCTCGGGCTGATTCTGTTCGCGGCGACGATCGTGCTGTTCCGCGACTACCGCAAGCTCGAGCGCTACCGCTACATGATCATGATCATCTCGCTCGGGTTGCTTGTGCTTCCGCGCCTGCCCGGGATCGGCTACGCCGCCAACGGTGCGTATCTCGGCGTGCACATTCCCGGCCTGTTCGTGTTCCAGCCGGCCGAGTTCGCCAAGATCGGACTGGTCATCTTCCTCGCCAGCTACCTGCGCGACACGCGCCAGGTGCTGGCCACCGGTGGGCGCCGGATCCTCGGTTTCACGTTCCCGCCGCTGAAGCACTTCGGTCCCGTGGTCGTGATCTGGGGGCTGGCGATGGTGATCCTGGTCCTGCTCAGCGACATCGGCTCCTCGCTGATGTTCTACGGAGGGCTGCTGGCGGTGCTGTACGTCGCCACCAACCGGCTGTCGTTCGTGGTCATCGGCCTGATCGCCGCGGCGATCGGCTTTTGGTACCTCGGCACCCACATTCCTCACGTTCACGCCCGCGTCGAGACCTGGCTGCACCCGCTCCAGCCGAGCCTCTACAACAAGACCTTGGGCAGCTACCAGATCGCGAACTCGATGTTCGCGCAGGCCGCCGGCGGGATGTTCGGCCAGGGCTTTGGCCAGGCCGTGCTCACCTTTCCGGGCACCACGTCCAGCCTGCTGCCGTTCCCGCAGACGGACATGATCTACGCCGTGATCACCGACGAGCTCGGCCTGTTCGGCGCGACCGCGGTGCTGGTCACCTACCTGCTGTTCATCGCCCGCGGATTCAAGGTCGCGATGCTGGCCCGGGACTCGTTCTCGAAGCTGCTGGCGACCGGGCTGACGGCGATGTTCGCGCTGCAGGTGTTCGTGATCGTCGGCGGAGTCACGCGGGTGATCCCGCTGACCGGCGTGACCTTGCCGTTCATCTCCTACGGCGGCTCCTCGATGATCGCCAACTTCGTGCTGCTCGCCCTGCTGCTGCTGGTCTCCGACCGGGCCCGGCGAGCGGACTGAGAGGGGTGGGACGCTGATGAACAAGGCGATCGTTCGCTTGTTTGCCGTGGTTGTGCTCCTGTTTGCGCTGCTGGTCGTGTGGACCTCGCGCTGGACAGTGTTCGAGGCTTCCTCGCTCAACAACAACCCGCTCAACTCGCGCACGTTGGTGGATCAACTCGAGATCAAGCGCGGCCGGATCATCGCCGACGACGGCACTGTGCTGGCGCGGTCCGTGCCGGCACCGGCGGGTACGTGGACGCGCACATACCCGACCGGGTCGCTGTTCTCGCAGTCGGTCGGCTACCTGATCGCGATCGAAGGCCGCGAGGCCGGCCTGGAGCGATCGCGCGGACCGGAGCTCCAGGGCGTGCAGACCGGGCTGGACTCCGTCTTCGGCCAGCTGACCCCGCACCGGGTCGGCGACGAGTCTACACGACGCTTGACCCCAAGGCCCAGCGGGTGGCGGTCCAACAGCTGCAAGGACGGGCCGGGTCGGTGGTGGCGATCGATCCGCAGACGGGCGCGGTCAAGGTCATGTACGCGAACCCGACCTACGACGACAACAATCTCCCGCCCAAGGGCCCGGGCAGCGAGTTCAACAACTCGACGCAGTCCAGCTACCCGCCCGGCTCGACGTTCAAGGTCGTGACCGCTGCCGCCGCGTTGGACAGCGGCAAGTACACCCCCAACTCGGTGGTCAACGGTAACTCGCCGATCAACGTCTCCGGCGTGCCGCTGGCAAACGACGGCAACCAGAGCTGGGGCAACATCGACCTGACGACGGCGCTGACATACTCGGTCAACACCGTCTGGGCGCAGGTGGCGGAGTCCCTGGGGCGGGCGACGATGACCAACTACATGCAGCGGTTCGGCTTCTACTCCAAGCCGCCGATCGACCTCCCCCGGTCGGAACTGAACGCCAGCCAGCCGTACATGAGCCCCGGAAAGCCCTACCCGCCGGGCAGTCCTAACGAGGACATCGGCCGGATCGGGATCGGTCAGGGCGGCCTGCTCGTCACCCCACTGCAGATGGCGATGGTGGCCGCCGCCGTGGCCAACGGCGGCACGCTGATGGCCCCCCGTCTCACCGATCGCGTCGTCGATCAGACGGGGCGGACTGTCGAGACGATCAAACCCACGGTATATAGCCAGGTGATGAAAGCCTCGACGGCGCAGGAGCTGACCCAGATGATGACCAAGGTGGTCGAGGAGGGCACGGGCACGGCGGCACAGTTGCCGGCGGGCGTCGCGGGCAAGACCGGCACGGCCGAGATCGGCCCGGCGGGCTCGGGCGAGACACAGCCGTGGTTCATCGGCTTCGCGCCGATCCAGAATCCAAAGATCGCCGTCGCGGTGACGATCGAGAAGACCCAGGGCGGATTCGGCGGCACCGTCGCCGCGCCGATCGCGGCACAGGTGATTCAGACGCTGCTCTCCGAGGGCGGCTGACCGATGGCCGAAATCGCCTCCGGCACGCTGATCGACGGGCGCTACAAGGTGGTCTCCCGGCTCGGCAGCGGTGGCATGGCGGACGTGTTCCTGGCCGAGGATCAGCAGTTGGGGCGCAAGGTGGCGCTGAAGCTGCTGCACCGCCGCTTCGCCGAGGACCCGGGCTTCGTCGAGCGCTTCCGGCGGGAGGCGCAGGCCGCAGCCGGGCTCCAGCACCCGAACGTCGTCAGCGTGTACGACCGCGGAGCGTTCGACGGTACGTACTACATCGCGATGGAGTACCTCCCGGGGCGGACGCTCAAGCAGCTGATCCGCCAGGAGGCACCGCTCGACCCGGTCCGCGCGATCGACATCACGATCCAGATCCTGAAGGCGGCGCGCTTTGCCCATCGCCGGGGGGTCATCCACCGCGACCTCAAGCCACACAACGTGATCATCGACGACGCCGACCATGCCAAGGTGACCGACTTCGGGATCGCGCGCGCCGGCGCCTCGGACATGACCGAGACCGGCTCGATCATGGGCACGGCTCAGTACCTGTCTCCCGAGCAGGCGCAGGGCCACGCTGTCAGCGCCGGATCGGACCTGTACTCGATCGGCGTCGTGCTGTATGAGCTGGTGACGGGCCGGGTGCCATTCGATGCCGAGGCCGCCGTGACGATCGCGCTCAAGCATGTCTCTGAGTCGCCGCTGCCTCCCAGCGTGATCAATCCGAGCGTCCCGCCCGAGCTCGAGCAGGTGGTGCTGTGGTCGCTGAACAAGGACCCCGCGGACCGCCCGACAGACGCCGACCAGTTCGTCGTCGCGCTCGAGCAGGCGAGGGCGGCGATCGTGGGCCACGCCGGCGGCCAGCACACCGCGAGCATGGCGGCGCTCGGCGGCGCCGGAGCGGTTGCAGCGGGGGGCGCAGCCGGGATCGCGGGCGCGATGGCGGCCTACGGCGCGGGGGCGGCAACGGGCCAGCCGCCTCCGACCGCGATCCAGCTGACCGGAGAGAACGGCAGCCCGTACGGCCCCCATGAGCCGCCGGTTTCCGAACATCACGGGAACCGCCGGTGGATCTGGTGGGCGCTGCTCGCCGTGCTGCTGATCGGGGGCGGCGGCGCGGCCGCATACCTCCTGACCAGACCCGCGACCAGGCTCGTGCCGAACGTCGTCAGGCTACAGGTCAACATCGCTCGCACCGAGATCGAGAATGTCGGGCTGACGCCGAATCTGATCTACCAGAACGACAGCCACCCGTCGGGCACCGTGATCGCCCAGAACCCCCTCGCCGGCGCCAAGGTCGACCAAGGCTCGACCGTCACCCTGACGGTGTCACAGGGACCAGGTAACACGATCGTGCCATCGGTTGCCGGCCTCAGTCAAGCGCAGGCTCTAGAGATGCTCAAGGCGGCCCATCTGAACGTCACCCGGATCGAGTCCGAGTCGTCGGACTCGACCCCGGCCGGGAGTGCCACACGCACGGAACCGGTGGCCGGCACGCCGCTGCCGTTCAACAGCGGCGTGACCCTGTTCGTGTCATCGGGTAAGCCCCAGGTGACGGTGCCCGACGTCACCGGTCTGGCCGAGGCGGATGCCAAATCGCAGCTCACGAACGACGGCTTCCAGGTCCAGGCGAGCAACCAGCCATCGACCACCGTGCAAGCCGGTAACGTGATCAGCCAGAGCCCGAGCGGCGGCTCGAAGGCCGCGTCAGGGGCAACCGTGACACTCGTGATCGCGACCAAGGCACCTGTCACCACCGCGAGCGTGGCGAACGTGATCGGGGACACGCTGAACGGCGCCACCAACTCACTGGCCGCTGCGGGATTCAAAGTCGCGAGTGTGGCCAAGACCGTCAGTCAGCAGAACCAGGACGGCATCGTGCTCTCGCAGAGCCCGGGGGCGGGGACCACGCTGAACAAGGGCTCCACCGTCACGGTCGTCGTCGGTAAGTACAAGGCGCCCACCACCACGACCACGACCAGCACCTCGACGACGACGACCTCGACCAGCAAGACGACGACGACCACGTCCTCGCACAGCACGTGAAATCACTGCGTGTAGCGGTGCTCGGGGGCGGCCGGTCCTCAGAGCATGAGGTCTCGCTCGCCTCGGCCGCGTCCGTCCGGGCCGGGCTCGACGCTGCGGGCCACACCGCGGTTGCGATCGAGATCGGTCGCGACGGCATCTGGCGCCGAGACGGGCGGGAGCTGTCGATCCAGCCCGGACGCGGTCTGGACGATGTCGACATCGCGTTTCCGGTCCTGCACGGGCCGTTCGGGGAGGACGGCACCGTCCAGGGGCTGCTCGAATGCCTGGATGTGCCCTACGTCGGCGCCGGCGTCC
The DNA here is from genome assembly GCA_963769695.1 of uncultured Solirubrobacterales bacterium. Lineage (GTDB taxonomy): Bacteria > Actinomycetota > Thermoleophilia > Solirubrobacterales > Solirubrobacteraceae > Palsa-465. The sequence continues at coordinate 94,628 of CAVYMX010000011.1, forward strand.
TCGCCTCGGCGCTGTGCATGGACAAGATCAAGTTCAAGGACCTGATGGCTCACGCGGGTCTACCCCAGGTCGACTACCGGGCGGTCCGGCTAGAGCGCTACCGCGCCGCCCCGCAGGCTGAGCTCGCCCGGCTCACGCCGCTCGCCGCCCCGGTGTTCGTCAAGCCCGCGCGACTTGGATCCTCGGTCGGCATTGCCAGGGTCGGGGATCCGGCCTGCCTGCCGGCTGCGCTCGAGGCCGCATTCGAGCACGATCCACTCGTGATCGTCGAGGCGAACGCTCGTGGACTCGAGGTCGAGTGCTCGGTGATCGGCAACGAGCAGCCGATCGCATCCGAGCCGGGGGAGATCGTGCTCGCTGCGGGCGAGGCCGGGTGGTACGACTACGAGGCCAAATACACCCCCGGGGGGATGGAGCTGATCGTGCCCGCGCGCGTCGCGCCGGCCGTCCGCGAGCGGATCCGCGAGCTCGCCGTGACGGTGTTCCTGGCGGCCGGCTGCAGCGGCCTGGCCCGGGTGGATTTCTTCGTGACCGACGAGGGGGTGCTCGTCAACGAGCTCAATACGATGCCCGGGTTCACGCGCACGAGCGTCTTCGGCGCGCTGTTCGAGGCCAGCGGGATTCCGTACTCTGAACTGCTCGACCGGCTGCTGGCGCTCGGCCTCGAGCGACACGCGGCCGAGCGACGCCATAGTTTCTAGGTCATGAGCACGACAAAGACAATCGAATCAGTGGCGGTCGTCGGGGCTGGATTCATGGGCACCGGGATCGCCGAGTCAGTCGCCGTCGCCGGACTGCCGGTCGTCCTGCGCGACGTGGACGACGCCAGCGTCGTCCGCGCCCGGGGGAGGATCGAAGCCTCGCTGGGGCGGGCCGTGAAGGGCGGCAAATTGGACGCCGCCGCCGCCGAGGAGACCCTCGGGCGGATCGAGCTCACCACCGAGCTGTCCGCGGTCGCGAATGCCGACCTGGTGATCGAGGCGGTGCCGGAGGACCGGACGTTGAAGCTCGAAGTGATGCGGGCGCTCGACGCCGCGGTGGCGCCGCAGGCGATCGTCGCCTCGAACACGTCCTCGATTCCGATCGCCGAGCTTGCGCAGGTCATGCAGGCGTCCGAGCGGGTGCTGGGGCTGCACTTCTTCTCGCCGGTTCCCGTTATGACGCTGGTCGAGATCGTGGTCGCGCTCGACACGAGCGAGCAAACCGTCGCGCGGGCCAAGGCATTCGCGAACCAGATCGGGAAGACCCCGATCGAGACCAAAGACAGGTCGGGGTTCATCGTCAACATGCTGCTGGTCCCGTATCTGATGGCCGCCGTGCGGATGTACGAGGACGGGTTCGCCTCGCGTGAGGACATCGACACCGGGATGAAGCTCGGTTGCGGGCACCCGATGGGTCCGCTCGCGCTGTGCGACCTGATCGGCCTCGATGTCCTGTACGCGGTGTGCGACTCGCTGTACGAGGAGTTCAAGCGCGACGAGTACGCGCCGCCGCCGCTGCTGAAGCGGATGGTCGCCAGCGGACGGTTCGGGCGGAAGTCGGGACGGGGCTTCTACGAATACTTGTAGAGCGTCACTTCGGCGATCTGCAGGAACTCGTGGCCGCCGAGGCTCGTGATCCAGACCAGGAAGTACCGGTAGGGGGCGCTGCCGCTCGTGAGGCGGATGTCGGTGCTCGTGCCGACCGTGACCGGCGCGGAGACCTTCGTCCAGCCGGGGTCCGGCCACTTGTAGGGCATCGGCGGCGCGTTGGTGCGCGCGTAGATGGTCGCGGTGAAACCCGGCGAGTTGTCGATGATCCGGAGGACCTGAGCGGTCGTGCCGGGCTTCGCGTCGACGAACAGCCCGACGCCCGCCTTGTGCAGCAGGTGGTCGTAGTACTGCTGCGTGTCCCAGTAGGTCCCGAGCAGACCGTCGATCGCAAGGCTGGCGTTGGGGGTCTCGTCCTGGGGATCGCCGAGCGGGTTGAACCCGTACGCGCACGTGGAGCAGAGATGAACCTGCTGCAGACCGTGTTGTGCCGGGGGCTTCACGGCGAGCGTCGGCGCACCGTGATGCGCCCGTGTCGCGAGCCAGTATGCGCCGCCCCCGATCGCCGCGAGCACGAGCACAGCGATCGCGATCGCTGCGAGCCGATGGCGGATCCGGAACGGCACCCGGCGCTGCGTCTGGGAGGGCAGCGTGCGGAGCACCGAGGTCACCTCGCCCGTCGCACTCCCGGCGCGCGCGGTCTCGATCGCGAGCACGTCCTCGAGGTCGGCGATCAACTCGGCATCGTCGGCGTAGCGATCCTCGACCCGCTTGGCGGTGGCGTTGTCGATCACCGCCGCGAGCGCGGCCGAGACCTCCGGACGGCGCGACTGCACATCGGGGAGCATCTCGCGCACATGCTTCATCGCGACCGCCACCTGGTTCTCGCCCTTGAATGGCACCTCCCCGGTCAGCATCTCGTACAGCACGACGCCGAGCGAATACAGATCGGACTGTCCCGTGACCGGTTGTCCCAGGGCCTGCTCGGGCGAGACGTAGTCGGTCGTCCCGAGCACGCGACCGTCGGCGGTCAATCCCTCCTCGTCGAGCGTCCGGGCGATCCCGAAATCGGTCACCTTCGCCGACCCCTCTTCGTCGATCAGCACGTTCTGAGGCTTGACGTCGCGGTGGACGATGTGGCGAGCGTGGGCGGCTCCGAGCGCGCGCGCGATCTCGATCGCGTACGCCACCGCCTCGGTGATCGGCAACCGCCCGAGCCGGCGGATCCGCTCCTTCAGCGTCTCGCCCTCGACAAACTCGAACACGATGTACGGGCGCCCCTCGTCCTCGCCGGCGTCGATCACGCCGACGACGTGGGGATGCGACAACTGCGCCACTGCGCGCGCCTCGCGCCGGAACCGCTCGAGCTGGTCGGAGTCGGTCGCGACCTCGCGGTTCATCAATTTGATCGCGACGGGCCGTTGCAGCGTCTCGTCCAGCGCTCGGTAGACCGTCGACATCCCTCCGGCGCCGATCCGAGCCTCCAACCGGTAGCGGCCATTGAGCGTGGTGCCCAGCAGAGTGCTCATCCGTTGCCCCTATTTTGCGGCACATGAGCGCAATTCACGTTCGGTATTACACAGATCCTTTCTGCCCCTGGTCCTGGGCGCTCGAGCCGGCACTGCGCAGGTTGGTACATGATTTCGGTGACGGCCTGCGATTTACCTACGTAATGGGGGGGATGGCAAGGGAGTTCGGCGCCGTCGAGCCGCTCGTCGGCGAGTCGCTGGCGGCCGGGTCAGAGAGCGGAATGCCCGTCGATCCGAGGCTCTGGCTGCAGGCCCCGCCGCGTAGCTCATACCCCGCGTGCATCGCGGTCAAGGCCGCCGCCGAGCAGGGCGATCCAGCCCCCTACCTGCGCAGGTTGCGCGAGGGGCTGATGTGCCGGCGGCGAAAGCTCGACTCGGCCGACGCGTTGATCGAGGAGGCGCGCCTGGGCGGGCGGCTCGACATCGAGCACTTCCGGGTCGATCTGGGCTCGCACGCGATCCTGGAGGCGTTCGGCGCAGACCTGGAGCTGGCCGGGGCGGTTGCGCCCGAGCGCCACGGGCCGGGAAGCGCGCGGGTCAAGCTGCCGTCACTGGAGTTCAGCGGCTCCGACGGCGTCGTTCACGGCGTCTACGGCTACGCCTCTTACGAGGAGCTCCGCGACGCGGCGATCGCCGCCGGCGCGGCTCCCACGGGCACCGCGCCGCCGACGGTCCTCGAGGCTTTGCGCCGGCTCGGACCGCTGGCGACCGTCGAGGTAGCCGCCGTGTGCGGGCTGCCCGGGCCGCGGGCGCCGGCGGAGCTGTGGGGGCTCGCGAGCGAGTGGGCGGTCAAGCCCGAGCGGCTCGGGAGCGGGGAGCTGTGGACCCTGGCTTAGGCGTGTTCTGCCGCGAGGGCGGGGTGTGCCCGGGAAACGGCGCTGGTGCGGGGTGGCTTGCGGCGGGTGACTGGCGCGGGGTGAGCAAGAATTCGGCATGTTCGCCTGCATACAGGCACAAATCGCCCGCCCCTGCCGGGCCTTGGTCAGTTATGCATGTGGGGCATGCTTATGTAACCAAGGAGGGTTTTCGGTGGGGACTTTGGGCCTTTAAGCACTGCCGCGCGCGGGGCGGATTTCGCCCCCGGCCCCACCACGCCGCCGCAGCCGAAACAGGACCACCGCCCCCAACCCGGCCCGATACAGGGCGTAGGGCAGCAGCGACCGATCCCGCTCGACCTGCCGGATCAGCCAGGTCGACGCCAGCGTGGAGGCGAACGACGCCCCGGCGCCAGCCGCGAACGCGGCGGCGGTCCCGGGCGGAAGCCCACGCCGGCGCAACCGGGCCCCCTTCAACAGCGTCGCCCCGGCGATCACGGGCAGCGCGACGTGGCGCGAGAGCCGGTTGGCGTCCTCGCGCGTGAAGCGCCGCAGCCGCGCGGCCGCCAGCGTCGCGCCGTTGCGCGAGACGCCCGGGATCAGCGCGCACGCCTGAGCCAGGCCGAGAGCCAGCGCGTCGGTGAATCCGGCGTCCTCGCTGTGGCGCAGCTGCGGACTGCGGTCCGCCCACGCCATCGCGAGCGAACCCGCGAGCAGGCCCGCGGCGATCGTCGGAGGCGTCCCGAGGTGCGCCTCGATCTGCCGCTCGAGCGCGTAGCCGACGAGCGCGGCCGGGGCGAAGGAGACCGCGATCAGCATCACGGTCCTACCGTTCAGGGTGCGCAGGGCCCCGCCGACCTCGTCTCGCAGCGTGATCAGCAAGCGCGAGCGCGGTCCCGGCGTGCAGCGCGACCTCGAACGACTTGCGCAGCTCGTTGTCGAGCTGGTCGTAATCCCACTCGAGCAGCCAGGGCACCAGCGCGATGTGGCCGGAGGAGGAGATCGGCAGCAGCTCGGCCGGCCCGTGGAGCGCGCCGAGCGCGACCGCCTGGGCGACTGAGAGCCGGGCTCTACTTGGGCACGGCATCCGCGGCGGGCGGCTCGCTTCTCCCGCGGTTCCGGCGCACGATCACGTAGGCGATCAGCGCCAGCAGCAGCACGATCGCGACGTAATCGACGTACTCGAGGTACTTGCGCCAGTGCGTCCAGTTGCTGCCAACCGCGCGACCGAGCAGCGCCAGGCCGGTGATCCAGGGGATCGAGCCGAGCGTCGCGAACGTGATGAAGCGTGTGTATGGCATCTCCGAGACACCGGCCGCGTATGGGAACACCGCCCGGACGAACGGGATCATGCGCGAGACGAAGATCACGGGCGAGCCGTAGCGCTCGAACCAGCGGTGGGCGAGCTGCAATCGTCGGGCGCTGACGTGCAGCTTGTTGCCGTGGCGCTCGAGCAGCTCGCGCCGTCCGTAGAAGCCGATGGCGTACGCGATCGAGGCACCGACGACGTCGCCGAGAACGCCGAACGACGATGATCCCGAGCAGCGTCAGATGGCCCTGATAGACGTTGAAGCCGGCGAACAGCATCGTCGGCTCGGTCCCAGGCACCCCGATCACGGCTGAGGTCACGTTCAACAGCGCGACCCCGGCGTAGCCGAGGTCCCGGATCACATGCGTCGCCAGCGTGACGAGCGAATCGGTTACGGAGGCTGCAAGCAGCACGCGCGCCAAGCGTAGCGATAGCCTGCTCCCATGGCCGTCCCCCTGTTCGACACCGCAACGCCGCTCGCGCCGTTGCAAGCGCAGATCCAGGCGAAGGTCGCCGAGGTCCTGGAGCGCGGCATCTACATCCTCGGGCCCGAGGTGCAGGCGTTCGAGCGGGAGTTCGCGGACTACCTCGGCGTCAAGCACGTGGTCGGCGTCGCGAACGGCACCGATGCGATCACGATCGCGCTCGGGCGCTGGGCGTGCAACCGGGCGACGACGTCGTCGTACCTTCGTTCACGTTCTATGCCACAGCCGAGGCGGTCGTGAACGCCGGTGCGCGTCCGGTCTTCTGCGACGTCGATCTCGACACGCGCAACGTCACGCCCGAGACCGTGCGGGCAGCGCTCACCCCGGCCACGACCGCGATCGTCGCCGTCGACCTGTTCGGCTGCCCGGTGCCGGTGCCCGAGCTCCGCGCGCTGGGACTTCCCATGCTCGAGGACGCCGCGCAGGCGGCCGGGGCCAGCCTCGACGGCCGGCGCGCCGGCGCGCTCGGCGACGCGGCGACGTTCTCGTTCTATCCGTCCAAGAATCTCGCCTGTCTCGGCGACGGCGGCGCGATCGCGACCGACGACGACGACGTGGCGGAGCTGGCTCGCACGCTGCGCTTCCACGGCTCGCGGGACAAGCGCTCATTCGAATACGTCGGCTACAACTCGCGACTCGACGAGCTCCAGGCGGCGGTCCTGCGGGTCGCTGCTGCCGGAGCTCGACGACTGGTCCGCGGGCCGTCGCGCGGCGGCCCGCGCGTACACGGACGCCGGCTTGGGCGAGCACGTCGATCTGCCGCAGGTCCCGGATGGCGCGGAGCCCGCGTGGCACCTGTACGTCGTGACCCATGCCCGCGCCGACGAGCTGCGAGGCGACGCTGCGGGAGCGCGGCGTCCAGGCGCGCGGCTACTACCGCGTGCCGCTTCACCGCCAGCCGGCGATGGCGCCATACGTGCCCGACGGCCTGTCGCTGCCGGTCACCGACGAGCTCGCGCGCACCAACCTCGCACTGCCGATCAGCCCGGTGCTGGACGCCGAGCAGGTGGACGAGGTGGTGGCCGCGGTCGCGGCCGCGTTGCAGTCAGTGAAGATCTGGATCGACCTGACGAACTCGCCTCACGTGCTCGTGATGCGGCCGGTGATCGCGACGCTTGCGAGCGCGCGGCCACGAGGTCGAGGTCACGGCGCGAGACTTCGCCCAGACGCTCGAGCTGTGCGAGCGGTTCGGGATCGAGCACACCGCGATCGGCCGCCACCGCGGCGGCGGCCTGGTCGCCAAGGCGCGCGGGCTGGCGGCCCGCTCGCTCGCGCTGACCCGCTGGGCGCGGTCACGCAGCTTCGACCTGGCGCTCGGCCACGGCTCCAACGACATCACCGTCGCCGCCGCGCGTGCTGCGGATCCCCTGCTCGACGATCGTTCGACTACGAATGGGCGACCGTCCAGCACAACGTCAACTGTCGCCTCGCCCGCGCGGTCGTCGTGCCCGACGCGATCCCGCCCGAGCGACTCTATCGCTACGGCGCGCGCGGCAAGATCCGCTCCTACCCGGGGCTCAAGGAGGAGTACTACCTGGCCGACTTCGAGCCCGATCCGGCCGTGCTCGGCGAGCTTGGCCTCGATCGCGGGCGGCCGATCGCGGTGGTCCGCACGCCGCCCGAGGTCTCGCTCTACCACCGGTTCGAGAACGACCTGTTCGCCGAGGTGCTCGAGCGCCTTCGAGGGGCGCAGGCGGTCGTGCTCCCGCGCACCGGTGAGCAGCGCGCGGAGCTGAAGCGCACCGGCGGCTTCATCGTTCCCGAACGGGCGATCGACGCCCAGTCGCTGATCGCCTACGCCGATCTCGTCGTCTCGGCCGGCGGGACGATGAACCGCGAGGCGGTCGCGCTCGGCACCCCGGTGTTCACCGTCTTCGAGGGGCGGCTCGGGGCGGTCGACGAGCTCCTGATCGATGAGGGGCGGCTGCGACGGCTCGCGCGTGCCCAGGACATCACGCTCGTCAAGCGCGATCGCGCCGCCGGCGCGGATGCTCGCGTACGGCGCGATCCGGGGCTTCTGTGCGATCTGCTGATCGACTGAAAGCCCGCGAGGGCCTATCCTCGATCCGGCACGCTCGGAGTGCTTACGCCGAGCTTACTTCGCGCCAGCTAAAGCTACTGGCGCCCGGCAGATGAATGGCCCGCAAATGAACCGGATCGAACGTCCAGTTACAAAGCACAACGGCGCCGGTCCGCGCCGGCGGATGCGCTGGACGCGGCTGCAGTCCGACGAGCGCCTCGTGGCGTCGGTGCGGAGCGGAAACGACGCCGCGTTCGCCGAGCTGGTGCGGCGATATCGGCCGTGGTTGCTGGCGATCTGCCGCCAGCTGGTCAGATCTCGGGAGGACGCCGAGGATCTCGTCCAGGACGTGTTCGCCTCGGCCTACAAGGCGATGCTCGCCGACGAGCGCCCGATCCAGGTGCGCCCGTGGTTGTACAAGATCACTCGCAACCGAAGCCTGAATCATCTTCGCCGCGCCAAGTCCGTTGCGATCGACACGATCGACGAGCAGCTCTCCGACAACGGCGCCAGCACCGCCGACGCCGTGCACGGTCGCGAAGAGCTCCGCCTGCTGGTCGGCGACATCAACGAACTGCCCGAGGCGCAGCGGAGCGCCTTGGTGTTACGGGAGATGGGCGCGCTCTCCTATGAACAGATCGCCGAGACGATGGAAAAGAGCGTGCCGAGCGTCAAGTCGCTGCTCGTGCGAGCCAGGCGCTCGTTGACGGCCGCGGCGGAGGCGAGAGCTGTGTCCGCCGAGGAGATCGGCACAGAGGCGCACACCGGCGTCCGGCCCGCCGCACTGGCTCCGTTCGGGCCCCTGGTGGTCTTGTTGAAGAAGCTCGGCCTCGGTCATCTCGGGCAGTCCGGTGGTGCCGGCGCCACCGCGACCGGAGCCGGGATCGCCGGCTCGGCGGCGATCGCCGGGTCCTCAGCCGCTCCACTGCTGTCGGCCGGCCTCGGTGCGATCGCGACGAAGGCCGCGGCCGGACTCGCCGCGGCGGCGCTGGTGACCGCCGGCGCCGTCGCCGTCGACAACGGTGGCACCGCGCATCGCCGGCCTTCTGACCCGGCGCCGGTGGCCGCCTCGGCCGCGGGCGGCGACGAGGCCGCGGCACAGACCGGCACCGCGGTTGCGTTGGCGCCGGTCGAGCGTCCGTCCGAGGGGCGCCGCTCGCAGTTGCGGGCCGCGACCACGGGGGCGCCGTCGCGAGACCTGACTGCCGCGCTGACGGCGCCGGCGCCGACGGCCACATCGACGACGACCACGACAACGACGACGTCGCTGAGTACGTCCTCGCAGCGGGCTGCGGCGCCCGATACGACCACCTCGGTCTCGGTCGTCGGGACCGCGTCAACGACGGACGCGGCGGCCGATGCGCCGACGGCCGGAGTCCCGGCCGCCGGCTCGCCGGCGATCGCCACCGGCGGCGCCCCGCCAATCTCGACAACGACCACCACGACGACCACCACTGCGACCACGACGGCCAGTACGACGAGCACCACCAGTACGACGAGTACGGCGAGCACGACCTCGGACACGATGGCGACGACGACGCAATCGGCCGCGCCTTGACCAGGCTCCGATGACGGGCCGCGGGCGGCTCGCTTACCCGCAGCTAACACAATCGTCACTAAAATCTCCGCCCGCATGAGCCGGCGGATCAGATCCGCGGCCTTTCCTGTCCATCGCCACTCTCTGCCCCAGCTGGTTGTGGACGGGCTGTTGGTCGCGCTCGCCTATTTCCTCGCCTTCCGGCTGAGGTTCGACGATGCCGTTCCGCAACGGTATGAGGACCTGTTCGAGACGACGATCCTCTGGATCGTGCCGCTGTCGTTGATCTCGCTGGCGGGGTTCGGCCTCTACCAGCGCCTGTGGACATACGTTGGCCAGCGCGACTACGAGGCGGTCGTCAAAGCGATCTTGATCGCGACCGTGGCGCTGGTCGGCGCCGTCGTGCTGCTCCACCCGATCCAGACCGCGCCGAAGATCGAGACACACATATTCCCGTCTTCGCCGGTCAATCTGCCGGCGAGCGTGATCGCGCTGTTCTTCCTGCTCTCGGTGGCGTTCCTGGGCGGCTCGCGGTTCCTCGTTCACTTTGTCGTCGAGGGTCGCGTCAGCAGCTTCAAGGTCGGCAAGGCCGCCCGGGACGTGCTGATCGTGGGTGGCGGCGACGGCGGGCGGCTGGTTGTGCGCGAGCTGATCCGCAACCCTCAGCTCGGCCTACGTCCCGTCGGGTTCGTCGACGACGACCCGCGCAAGCAGGGCGTCAAGGATGAGTACGGCTTGAAGGTGCATGGGACGACCTCGACCGAGGACCTCGTGCGGATCCTCGACGAGCTCGAGCCCCACGAGGTCGTGATCGCGATCCCCTCCGCGCCGGGCACGCTGCGCGCGCGCGTCGTGACCGCGTGCCGCGAGCGCTCGATCCCCGTTCGGACCACGCCGACCGTGTTCGAGATGCTCAGGGACGGCTCGGGTCAGGTCAGATTCGCCCGCCAGTTGCGCGAGGTGCGGGTCGAGGACATGCTCGGCCGCGACGAGCTGCGCGAGGAGCTCGAGCGCGTGGGCGCGTATCTGGCGAACCAGGTCGTGATGGTCACCGGCGCCGGCGGCTCGATCGGCTCAGAGCTTTGCCGCCAGATCTCCCGCGTCGGTCCCCGCCGGCTGGTGCTGCTCGACCATGCCGAGGACAACCTGTTCGAAATCAGCCGCGAGCTCTCCGAGGATCGCCACTTCAACTCGGCCGTGTCGGTGCTTGCGGACTGCAAGGAGGAGGAGCGGATGCGCGAGGTGCTCAGCGAGCACCGGCCGTCGGTCCTGTTCCACGCGGCGGCTTACAAGCACGTCACGATGATGGAGCTCAACCCGGTCGAGGCGGTTCGCAACAACGCGCTCGCCACGCGCCTAGTCGCCCGGATCGCGGGAGAAACCGGAGTGGGGACGTTCGTGCTCGTCTCGACCGACAAGGCGGTCAAGCCGGCCACCGTGATGGGCGCATCGAAGGCGCTTGCCGAGTGGGCGGTCGAGGCGGCGGGGGCGAGGTATCCGTTGACCGTGTACGCGACGGTGCGGTTTGGCAACGTGCTCGCCTCGTCCGGATCCGTCGTCCCGATCTTCCGTCGCCAGATCGCGGCCGGCGGCCCGGTCACGGTCACCGATCCGAGGATGACGCGGTACTTCATGACGATCCCGGAGGCCGTCCAGCTCGTGATCCGTGCCGGGTCGCTGAGCGACACCACCGGCGAGGTGTTCGTGCTCGAGATGGGTGACCCGATCAGGATCATCGATCTCGCCGAGACGATGATCCGGCTTTCCGGGCTGGAGCCCGAGCGTGATATCGCGATCGAGATCGTCGGCGCCCGTCCCGGGGAGAAGTTCCACGAGGATCTGTTCAACCCGTACGAGCGGGCGCAACCGACGCCGGCGCAGAAGATCCTGCGGGCCGACCGCGACCCGCTGGACCCGGCATGGGTTGAGCAGACGTTCGCCGACATCAACCTGCTCGTGCTCGAGGGCGATCCGGCGGCGCTCGCCGACCAGGTCGGCCAGCTGTCCCGCGCGCGGGCGGCCGGGGCTGGAGTCTCTAACGCCCGGGTCGGCACGTAGACTGCGGGGGCTCATGGGATCTATTCCCTTCGCGTTTTCGGTTCATCACTTCATAACCTCCGTTGGGGCTGACGCAGGCTTCGCCGCGATCATCGGTCTCGCGCTCCTCGTGCTGCTGTTCTTCGCGCAGGCGCGGGAGACCTCGACACTGCGCGAACAGGCATATGAGTCGGCTCAGCGAGTGCAGCAGCTCGAGGCACGGCTGGCGCAGCTGCTATCTCGCCCACAGGCAACCGGACCCCAGTCGACGGTGCCGCCCGCGCCGCCTCCGCCCGGAGTCGCCCGACAGCTTGCGAACCGGGTTCCGTCAGCGACCCCCGCCGGTCAGGCCGCGGCGGCCGCAGCCTCGGCTCCAGGCCGCCCCGGCTCCGCCCCGGGGGCGCAGCCACTGGTTCCGATCGCCCCGGCGGGAGTTGCGGCCCCGGCGCTGGCGGCCGCGACCAAGCTGATTCCGACGCCCACGGCGGCGCCGCTGTCTGCAGGTCTGGCAGAGCCGGAGCCGCCTTCCGAGCCGGTCCACGCGCCGGTCGCCGCTCAACCCGTCGCCGCAATTTCGGCGACCGCCCTTGCCGATCGTCCAATCGACGCCACCGAAATCGGCTCGTTGCCACCGGCAACCGCGGCCGCCAACGGGGGTGGTCGCGGAGCCTCGCCGCCCCCGGCCGGCGCCGGTTCCGCTGCTCCTCCCCGAGTCCAGATCCGGCCAGGGAGCGGTGGCCCTCCGGGCCGCAGGCCGGGCCCACCGCCACGCTCGCTCCCGCCCCAGCGGGAATCGACGTCGCGTTCGCTGCGCGTGCTGTTCGCGGTGGTCGGGGTGCTAGCCGTCGGCGGCGCGATCGCCGCGCTGCTGATCATCACCTCCTCCAACAACGCCAACGTCCCGACTCAAAGCGCCGCGAGCAACAGCAACGCGCCCGCCGCGAAGCGTCACCAAAAGGCAGCGCCCGCACAGCCGGCGTTCAAGCCGTCGTCCGTCACGGTGTCGGTCCTCAACGGAACCTCGACGTCCGGGTTGGCGGGTCGCGTCGCAGCCAAGCTCGTCGCTGCCGGCTACAAGCAGGGCGCGGTGACCAACTTCCCCAATCAGACGCAGGGCTCGACGGTCGTGGCGTACATGAATCCCGCCGCGCGCAAGGATGCGCAGGAGGTCGCCGCGTCGCTCAAGCTCCAGCCGTCGTCGGTACAGGCGATCGGCTCGACCGCCCAGGCGATCGCCTGTCCGTCGAGCACCCCGTGTACGGCCAATGTGGTCGTGACGGTCGGCACCGACTTGGCCTCGACCACCTGACGCCCCCCGGCAAGCCTCGCGATCGATGAAGGATTTGCTCGACCTCCCGACGCGGTGCGACAAGCCCCGCCAGCAGGGGATAACGCACGTTCTCGATCGCGGACTCTCGGTCGGGGACATCGAGGGCCTGATCGAGGTCGCGGGCGGTTACATCGATCTCGTCAAGCTCGGCTGGGGGACGGCGCTGGCGACCGGGAACCTCGAGCGTAAGCTCGAGCTGTACCGCGCACACGACATCCCGGTTGTGCTGGGCGGGACGCTGACCGAGCTCGCGATCGCCCAGGACCGGCTCGAGGCGCTGGTTGCGTGGCTGCACGAGCTTGGCATCAGCCACATCGAGATCTCCGACGGCACGATCGAGCTCGATCACAACCACAAGCTCGAGCTGATCGAGCAGCTTGCGCTGGAGTTCATTGTGCTCTCCGAGGTGGGTTCCAAGGACGACACGCGGATCATGGCGCCATACCGGTGGGTCGAGCAGATCGAGCAGGAGCTCTCGGCGGGCGCGTGGAAGGTGATCGCCGAGGCTCGGGAAAGCGGGACAGTCGGGATATTCCGTCACGACGGCGAGGTCCGGATGGGGCTGATCGACGAGATCGCGCACGCCGTCGCGCCCGACAAGATCCTGTTCGAGGCGCCGCGAAAGGACCAGCAGGTGTGGTTCGTGCGCCGCTTCGGGCCCGACGTCAACCTCGGCAACATCGCGCCGGAGGACGTCCTGTCGCTCGAGACGATCAGACTCGGCCTGCGCTCGGACACCGCGGGTGCCGGGGCTTATCAATCGCAGTGACCGGCGGCATCATCCTCGCTCGCCACGGCGAGACGAACGACAACTTGCCGCCGCAGCGATTCCAGGGCTTCAGGGACACGCCACTGAACGCGACCGGTCGCGGCCAGGCGCATGAGCTCGCCGAGCGGGTAGCGGGTGATGGGATCTGCTCGCTGTGGTCCTCGGACCTGAGTCGTGCGGCCGAGACGGCCGAGATCGTCGGCGACCGCATCGGTCTGCGCCCTCGGCTCGACGCCCGCTTGCGGGAGGGAGACCGGGGCGACTGGGAGGGGTACCTGTTCACCGAGATCGAGAGCGCTGAGCCCGAGCGCTACGCTGCCTGGCGCCGGGCGGGCGAAACCTGGCGGTTTCCCGGGGGGGAGTCGTTGCGCGAGCACTCCGAGCGCGTCTCGGCAGCACTTGATGACGTCCGCCAGACCGGGCAGCTACCGGCTCTGGTCGTCTGCCACGGCGGCTCGATCCGGGTGATGCTGTGCCGCCGCGACCCGCGCGGGCTCGACGCGTTCCACGACTTCACGATTCCGAACGTGGCGCTGGTGCCGTTGTGAGTCGGCTGCCGATCGGGGCGTTTGCGGCGTTGGTCGTCGCGACCGTGGCGGCGTTCTTCATCACTCAGCATCTCAAGGTGTCGACTCCTCTGATCGCCGGCACCCCGGCGCCGTTCCCCGCCTCGATCAACCCAGTCGCCGGCAGTAGGTGCTACGACCCGGGCGCCAATCCTCCCCGCTACGTCAGCCATCGGTACACGACGATGTCGTTCTATCTCCTGCACCAGGCAGACGATGTCGACGTCTGGGTGGTGGACCCGAAGGGGAAGGTCGTGGCAACGATCGCGACCGGCACTCACATGGCCGTTCGTGACCGTGTCGGGTTCGTTTGGAACGGCCGTGAGAACGGTGGCTCGCTGGCTCCGGACGGAACCTATTACTTCCGCATCCGTCTGCGGCAGCAGCGGCGCACGCTGATGATCTCGAGCAACGGTGGCCAAGCGCTCCCGATCACGGTCAGGACGGTGCCGCCGCATCCCGTGATCACGAGCGTGACACCATCGGTGATCCCCCACAGCGGGGGGTCCGTCACGATCCGCTACACCGGCAACGAGAGTCGAGGCGGGACGATTCGCATCTATCGCACCGACCTGCCGCGGACTCCACTGGTGAAGAGCTTTCCAACGCCATGGGGTGGCCAAAGCGCGATCTGGAACGGCAGGATCAACAACCGCCGCGCACACCCCGGTACCTACTTGATCGGTCTCGACGTCACCGACGCGGCCTGCAACACGGGCCACTTCCCGCCGGTCATGCCTGCACCCGCCGCAGCGTTCCCGCAGGCTGACGTCACCGTCCAGTGAGATAGTTGCGGCGCGCCCCGTACCGTTTGCCGCCGTGACGTCATACCTGAAGCGATTGGTCTCCTCGCTCGCGGCTTACCAGGTCGCGGATGTGGTCTCCAAGTTCATCGCTGTGCTGCTGCTGCCGGTGTACACGCGCTACATCTCGCCGGCCGGCTACGGGGTCGTCGAACTGCTCGCCAACGGCGTGATCTTCATCAGCATTCTGGCTCGGTTCGGGATGATCGAGGCGTTCCTGCGCTTCCATTTCGCCCAAGCCGACCAGGCTACGCGCGACGCGCTCGCGCGTCGGGCTACGGGGTTCCTGCTCCTCAGCACCACGATCGTCTCGATCCCGCTCGCGCTCGCTGCGGGGCCCCTGTCCAAGGTGGTGCTCTCGTATCGCGATCCGACCACGTTCCGGATCGCGGTGCTCGGCCTGTGGACGTTCACGAACCTCGAGCTGGCCTACGGTCTGCTGCGCGTCGAGGAGCGCCTGCGTCTTTACGCGGCGGCGTCGCTGGCCAACGTCGGGATGACGGTGGTGGCCTCGGTGGTGCTCGTGGTTGTGCTCGGCGACGGCGTCCGCGGGCTGCTGCTCGGCAACTACGGCGCCTCGACGGTCGTGCTGATCGCGCTGTGGTGGACGATGCGCCACCGGCTGATCGCACGCCGTGCGAGGCCCGAGCGGATGGCGACGCTGCTTCGCTTCGGCCTCCCCACGGTCCCGGCCGAAGCCTCGGTGTACGCGCTTAGCATCATCGACCGCTACTACCTCTACCACCATCGAAGTCCGGCTGTCGCCGGGCTCTACTCGATCGCGATCAAGCTGGCCGGCGCGGTCGCGTTCATCGTGCGCGCGTTCCAATACGCCTGGCCGCCACTGGCGTATTCGGTCAGCGACGATGACGAGGCTGCGCGGCTATACGGCTTGGTCGCCACCTACTATGTGCTCGTCAGTGGCTGGGTCGTGGCCGGGCTTGCGCTGCTCGGGCGCTGGGTGCTTAGGATCCTGGCCGCACCTGCCTACTTCGGTGCCTACCGGGCCCTGCCATGGGTCGCGCTGGGGTGGGCGCTGTACGGTCTGTGGGTCGTGTTCCTCGTGATAGCCGGCCGGGCGAAGGTCACGACGCGCAATTTCCCGGCGGCGATCGCCGGCCTGGCGGCAAATGTCCTGATGCTGATCGCGCTCGTTCCACCGTTTGGGATCGCCGGAGCAGGGATAGCCCTGTGCGGTGCCTACGTGGTGATGCTGACCGTCATGCACCTGCTCACGCGGCGGGCGTTCGCGGTCGCGTTCGAGTGGCGGCGACTGGTGCACCTCTGGCTGGTGATCGGTGCCCTGGCGACCGCGGGAGATCTGCTCCTGCCGACGCACGGGCTGGTCGGCTTCGTGACCCGGGCGCTCGTGTTCGCGGCGATTCCGCCGCTCCTACTGGTGACGGGGTTCGCCCACCCGCAGGAGCTCGGGCAAGCCCGGGCCCTCGCGCGGCGCGTGCGCACCTTGATCGCGTCGCCGGCACGGACAGGGTCGTGAGGAGGCCGGCGGTCAGTGTCGTGATGCCGTTCGCGGGCGATCTGGCCGCCGCGCAGGCCGCGGCCGACGTGCTCCGAGCGCTCGACACCAGGCCGGGCGATCAGCTGATCCTCGCTGACAACTCCGGCAGCGCCCCGACCCTCGAGGGGATCGAGGTTGTGCAAGCAGCCGGCGAGCGCTCACCCGCCTATGCTCGTAACGTCGGCGCGGCCAGAGCCCGGGGCGATTGGATTCTGTTTCTGGATTCCGATTGCCACGCGCCTCATTGGCTGCTCGACGCGTATTTCGCCGAGCCGACCGATCCCGACCTCGGCGCGCTCGCAGGCGAGGTGGTCCCGGCGCCGGATCGCAGCACGGTCGCCGCACGCTACGGCGCCGCGCGGAGCTTCCTCAGCCAGCAGTCCCACATTGCCCACCCCTACCGTCCTCGCGCGGTCGCCGCGAACCTGCTCGTGCGTCGCGTCGCGTTCGAACAGATCGGCGGGTTCTACGAGGGCGTGCGCGCGGCCGAGGACACCGACTTCAGCTGGCGACTGCAGGAGGCCGGGTGGCGGCTCGCGCTGCGGCCGGGGGCGCGCGTCGAGCATCACTACCGGACGACGGTCAGGGAACTGCGCCGGCAATGGCGCGGGTACGCGGCCGGGCGAGCGTGGTTGGGCCGGCGCTATAAGGGCTTCAAGCCCGAGCCCGCGGCGACGCGAGCGGTCGTGCGCGGGTGGCGCGCCGTCCGCGCCCCGCGTACTCCCCCCGACCGGACCGGGCGGAGGCGCCGGCATCCGAACCGGACGACTCGACCGCGCTCGCTTCGCCGCATTGGACGCAATGCTCGGGGTCGAGGAGCTCGCCGGGTTCACACTGTCCAACCGGCCGGCGGCGGCGGACGGCCATCGCTCCGGCGCGCGGGTCGTGCTCGTCGCCGACCGTTTTCCATCGCTCGCCGATCCGCTCACCGACTTCGCCCGGACGCTGGAGCGGGCCCGGGTCGAGGCCGCGGCACGGCCGGAGAATGTCGACGTCGTCCTCGCGCGGACGGTGACGGTCGACTACCGCGAAGACGATGGCGGCGCGGCCCGCCTCGCCGCGCTCGCGCGGTTGGTCGTGCGCCATCCTGTGCGGTGCCTGATGGATGTGGCTCGCCGCCTCCCCGGCGAGACCAAGCTGTCCGAGCTCGCGCCGGCCGCGATCCGGCTGATCCACGATCGTGACGCGCGCGTGCACGCGCTGGGCGGGGATCACGTCGGTGCCACGGCCCGGCGGCTCGGGAAGCTCGCTGGGCGAGGGCTCGCTTCCCGACGGCCGTGATGCGCGTACAGGTGGTCGATCCCTCGGCGTTCACGCCGCCTTACGACCACGCCCTGTGTGCCGCCCTGGCGCGTGCCGGCGCGGGCGTCGAGTTGATCACGAGCCGGTTTGCCTACGGCGCGGTTCCGGTTCCCGATGGCTACCTTGTCCGCGAGCTGTTCTACCGCCACGCTGCCGGCGCTCCCGGGTCGCGGGTCCGGCAGCTGTCCAAGCTGCTCGCTCACCTCCCGGAGATGGTCCGCTACCGGCAGCTTGCACGGGCGGCGGACGTCGTCCACTTCCAATGGCTCGATCTACCGTGGCTCGACCAGTTCTTGCTCCCGGGCCACCCCGTTGTGTTGACCGCGCACGACCTCCTGCCGCGCGAGCCTCGGCCGGGGCAGGTGCGAGCACAGCGGCGGCTCTACGACGCGCTCGACGCGCTCGTCGTGCATTCGCAGTACGGCCGCTCGCAGCTGGTCGACCGGCTGGGAGTCGATCCGCACAAGGTGCACGTGATCCACCATGGCGCGTTCGATCATCTGACCAGGCTGCCGGCGGAGCGGCCGCTGCCGCACGATCTCCTAGCGGTGGAGGGACCGGTGGCTCTGTTCTTCGGTCTGCTGCGGCCCTACAAGGGGATCGAGACGTTGATCTCGGCGTGGCGCGGGGTCGCTGTCGAAGGCGCCGAGCTGTGGATCGTGGGTCGGCCGCGGATGCCGATCGAGCCGCTGCGTCGCCTCGCGCCGCCGGGGGTCCGCTTCGTCCCCAGGTTTGTCGCCGACGATGAGCTACCGGCCTATTTTCGCCGCGCCGATGTCGTCGTGCTGCCGTACGCACGTACCGAGCGCTTCGATCAGTCCGGGGTGCTGGCGACCGCGCTCGCGTTCGGCAAGCCGGCCATCCTCAGCGACATCGGCGGCTTCCCCGAGGTTGCGGCGGCGGGCGCGGCGAGGCTGGTCGCACCCGATGATCCGCAAGCGCTGCGCCAGGCCTTGAGCACCTTGCTCGCCGATCGAGGGGAGCGCGGGCGCCTGGCCGACGCAGCTCGCGCGGCGGCTGCCGGACCGTACTCATGGGACGAGGCCGCGCGGCTGACCCTGGCTCTGTATCGGGCGCTCGTCTGAAAGGATGCGTGCGCTATGACCTATGTGCAGATCACGACTGAGCTCGCGGACAACGTCCTCACGATCACGCTGAACCGACCCGATCGGCTCAACGCCTGGACCGCGGTGATGTGCCGCGAGTTGCTCGACGCGTTCGACCAGGCCGACTTGGACGACGACGTGCGGGCTGTGATCGTGACCGGTGCCGGCCGCGGCTTTTGCGCGGGCGCCGACCTCGCGGCCGGCGGCGAGACGTTCGATTACCGCGCGCGCGAGCGCGCCGGCGTGATCGTCGCCGGGGAGGTGCCGGCCGGGGCGGTTCCACGCGACAGCGGCGGAACGTTCACACTGCGCGTGTTCGAGTCGCGCAAGCCGGTGATTGCGGCGATCAACGGCCCTGCGGTCGGCATCGGCGCGACGATGACGCTGCCGATGGACATCCGTCTGGCGGCCGACGATGCCCGGATCGGGTTCGTGTTCGCCCGCCGCGGGATCACCCCCGAGGCGTGCTCGAGCTGGTTTCTGCCGCGGGTCGTGGGCATCAGCCAGGCGATGGAATGGGTCGCGACCGGCCGCGTGTTCTCGGCGCAGGAGGCGCACGAGGCCGGTCTGGTCCGCAGCCTCCACCCCGCCTCGGAGCTGCTCGGTGCGGCTCGCGAGCTGGCCCGCGAGATCGCCGAGAATGCCGCGCCGGTGTCAGTCGCTCTCGCTCGCCGGATGATGTGGACGATGCTCGGCGCCGAGCATCCGATGATCGCGCACCGGGCCGATTCCCGCGCGATGTTCTACCGCGGGCAGTCGGCCGACGCGGCCGAGGGCGTGACCTCGTTCCTGGAGAAGCGCCCAGCGAACTTCAGCGACCGAGTCAGTGACGGCCTGCCGGAGATCATGCCGGGAGCGAGCGCCCCGGAGTTTGAATGAACTCGCGGCCGCAGCCTTGGTCTGTGGCCGGTTGCGACGTTGCCGGTGGGGCTCGCTAGCTGCCCACAGCGGACGCGGTCGACACGCCGGCGAGCTCGCGCCGCGCGACCTCCGCTCTGACGACCGGTGCGACCTCGGTTCCGAACAGCTCGATCGACCGCATCACGTCCGCGTGCGCGACCGCCCCGACGCTCATCTGCGCGACGTAGCGCTGGTGGCCGAATAGCTCGTGCTCGAACAGGAGCTTCTCGGCGACCTGCTCCGGGGAGCCGACCGCTAGCGCTCCGCGGGGCGAGCGCAGCGCCTCGTACTGCTCCCGGCCCGCCGGGGGCCACCCTCGCTCGCGGCCGATGCGGTTCATCATCGACAGATATGAGGGCGCGAAGGCCGCGTCGGCCTGCTTGGCGGTAGGAGCAACGAATGCGTGCGTGTTGATTGCGACGCGGGCGCAGGCCGGGTCGTGCTCAGAGGTCTCGTATGCCCGGCGGTACAGGTCGACCAGCGGCACGAACCGCTCCGGCTGGCCACCGATGATCGCGACCGTCAGCGGCAGCCCGAGAGCACCCGCCCGCACGACCGACTGCGGCGTCCCGCCGACGGCGATCCAGATCGGCAGCCGGTCCTGCGCCGGCCGCGGCCAGACGAGCGCGTCGTTCAGTGGCGCCCGGTGCTTGCCCGACCAGTTGACGCGGTCCGAGTCGCGGATCTGGAGCAGCAGCTCGAGCTTCTCGGCGAACAGCTCGTCATAGTCGTCGAGGTCATAGCCGAACAGCGGGAACGACTCGACGAACGATCCCCGTCCCGCCATGATTTCGGCGCGGCCCCCGGACAACAGGTCCACGTGTGCGAACTGCTCGAACACGCGCACGGGGTCCTCCGAGCTGAGCACGGTGACGGCAGACGAGAGGCGAATCTGTTGGGTTTTGACGGCGATCGCTGCCAGTACGACGGTGGGCGCCGACACGAGGTAGTCCTGTCGATGGTGCTCGCCAACCGCAAACAGATCGAGCCCGAGCTGGTCGGCCAGCTCGGCCTCCTCGAGCAGCTCGTGCATGCGCTGCTCTGGGGTGACACCGGGGCCGAGATCGGCAAAGGTTGCAAGTCCGAGTTCCATCTTGGCCCCATGCTAGCAGGATAGTTGCCTGCACAACTACCAGCACGTCCTGGGGCCGTATACGCCGTGTACGCCACAATCCGCCCGCTTTGACAGTGCTCGCAATCGTCTTCTGGGTCTCGGCCGGCCTGCTGATCTACACGCAGGCCGGATATGGCGCCCTGCTGGCGGTGCTCGCGCGTCTACGGCGGCCGCGCGGGGCGGGTTCGGGCGCCGCCCCCGAGCTGCCGAGCGGGGCGCGAGCAGGCGCCGCCGCCGAGCTGCCGCGCGGGGCGGGAGCAGACGCCGCCCCCGAGCTGCCGAGCGTTTCGGTGATCGTGGCCGCGTACGCCGAGCAGGACGTGATCGCCGACCGGGTGGCCAACCTGCGCGCCCTCGAGTATCCGGCCGACCGGCTCGAGGTGATCGTCTCCTGCGACGGCTCGCCCGACGCGACCGCGCCGCGCGCCCGTGGCGCCGGCGCGGACCTCGTGCTGGAACTGCCGCGGGGAGGCAAGATCCGGGCCCAGGACGCCGGCGTCGAGCGGGCGCGAGGCGAGTGCTGGCGTTCTCCGACGCGAACGTGAGCTGGGAGCCGGGCGCGCTGCGCGCGCTCGTCGCCCCGTTCGCCGACCCGCGCGTGGGCTACGTCTGCGGTGACGTGCGGTTCGTCAACGAGCGCGGCACCAACCAGGAGGGGTTGTACTGGCGCTATGAGATGGCGCTGCGCTCGCTCGAGTCGCGCGTGCGGTCGGTCACCGGGCGGCAACGGCGCGATCTATGCGACGCGACGCGACGCCTACCTGTCGTCGACCCGATCATGGGTCACGATCTCTCGTTCCCGTTCAACATGGTCAAGCGCGGGTGGCTCGCGCGTCTACGCTCCCGCGGCGCGCGCGAGCGAGAAGATGGTGCCGACGATCGAGGGGGAATTCGCACGCAAGCGGCGGATGATGAGCCACGGCTGGCCGATCGTCGTGCGCGGCGGCATGCTCTCGCCACGCGGCTATGACCCGCTCTACGCGCTGATGATCTTCTCGCACCGCGTGCTGCGCTACCTGTCTCCGTTCCTGCACCTGATCGCGCTCGGCACGAGCATCGCCCTGCTCGGGCACGGGTGGGTGTACGTCGTTGCGGTGGCGATCCAGGCCGCGGTGCTTGCGGCCGCGGCGCTCGCCGTCGGTGCTGCCCGCGCGGCCGCTGCTGATCGCCCGCTACTACGTCCTGACCACCGCCTCGCTCGCGGCCGGGCTGTGGGATTGGCTGGCCCAGGGCACCGCGGCGGGGTGGGAGCCCGCCGAGGGGACCCGATGATGATCAAGCGCGGCCTTGATCTCGCGATCGCCGCCTGTGGCTCGCTCGTGACGGCGCCGCTGGTCGCGCTGCTCGCGGTCGCGGTGCGGCTCGAATCGCCCGGCCATCCGGTCTATCGCCAGGCGCGGGTCGGCAAGGACGGCGCTCTGTTCTCGATCTACAAGCTGCGGACGATGGTCCGCGGCGCCGAGTTCACCGGCGCTGGGCTCGCGATCCAGGAAGGCGACGACCGGATCACGCGTCTGGGCGCTCTACTGCGCCGTTACTCGCTCGACGAGTTGCCCAACCTGTGGAACGTCCTGCGGGGGGAGATGTCGATCGTCGGTCCGCGCCCGACGGTGCCGGTCCAGGTCGAGCAGTACACCGAACGCCAGCGCGGCCGGCTCGCCGTCAAGCCCGGGATCACCGGCTGGGCCCAGGTCAACGGGCGAGCGTCGCTGCCCTGGCCCGAGCGGATCGAGCTCGATCTGTGGTACGTCGAGCACCGCTCGCTGGCGCTCGATCTGCGGATCCTCGCCCGGACGGTCGGATGGTGCTCACCGGCCAAGGTCTCTACAAGGGAGAGAAGGGCGGATGGCATCCCCCGGCAGCGACGTAGGCGTCCTGCTCACCGGCGTCGGCAAGCGCTACGACATCGTCTCGGCGTTTGCCCAGCACGCGACCGTAGTGGCGGCCGACCCCAATCCGCTCGCTCCGGCCCAATACGCCGCCCACCATCGCGCCGCCGTGCCGCGAATCGACGACCCGGCCTACGTTCCGGCGCTGCGCGAGTTGTGTGAGCGCCACAACCTCGGCGCGGTCGTGCCGCTCACCGATCTCGACATCGAGGTGCTCGCGCACGCGCGCGCTGCCGGCGAGCTGCCGGCGTTCGTCCCCGATCC
This sequence comes from uncultured Solirubrobacterales bacterium, assembly GCA_963769695.1. Taxonomy (GTDB): domain Bacteria; phylum Actinomycetota; class Thermoleophilia; order Solirubrobacterales; family Solirubrobacteraceae; genus Palsa-465. The sequence continues at coordinate 117,451 of CAVYMX010000011.1, forward strand.
CGAGATCGCGCGCGCCACGTTCGACAAGTACGAGGCCCACCTGCTGCTCTCGCGTCTCGGATTGCCCTCGCCGCCGACGGCGCTGCCGCGGCGAGCCGGTCGACCACTTCCCGGTGATGGTCAAGCCACGCCAGGGCTCTGGGCGCGCGCTCGATCCATCGCGCCGACGATCCCGCCGCGGCCGAGTTCTTCGTCTCCTACGTCAAGGAGCCGACGATGGTGCAGTGGCTGATGGACGGTCCGGAGTTCTCGATCGACTGCCTGTCGGACCTGCGACGGCCGGTGCCTCAACGCGATCCCGCGGACGATGATCGAGTCGCGCGGCGGCGAGTCGATCAAGGGCACGGTGATCGACGACCGCGAGCTGGTCGTCGCTCGGACGGCGGGTCGTCGAGGCGCTCGGCGTCCGGGGGCCGTGCACGGTCCAGGTCTTCCGCGACCGCGAGATCGGCCTTGGGATCACCGACGTCAACACCCGCTTCGGCGGGGCGTTTCCGGCGCCGATGTACGCCGCGTCGGCCGGCCGCACCTATCCCGAGCTGATCGTGCGGATGGCGCGGGGGGAGGAGATCGAGCCGCACGTCGGCGAGTTCCGGGCCGGGATCACGTTCACCCGGTACTACTGGCAGCTCGAGCTCGATCCGCACCTGCGACCGACGGGGCGGGATATCGTCGAGCCGCCGGGGCCGCCGGGGCCGCGGTAGTCGTGCGGGGCGGGCCGCTCGGGGCCGCCGGGGCCGCCGGTGCGGGCCGCGGTTACTCGGCGGGGCTGCCGTCGGTGTTCGGCTCTGGGGAACGGCGCCGGCGAACGGTGGCGAGAAAGTGGGGCCGGAGCGGGCCGAAATCCGCCCCCGCAGCATGCTTAACGGCCCAAAGTCGCACGCCCGCGGCCGACCTTGGTTACATAAGCATGCCCCACATGCTTATGTAGCCAAGGTCCAGCAGGCGCGCGCATTTGTCCCCTTATGCAGGCGAAATTGTCAGAGTGCTGACATCGGGCGAGGGGCGCGGCGCCCTCGATCGCCGCTACGCGCTCGCGATCGCCCGCTGCGCGCTCGCGATCGCCGGCTGCGCGCTCGCGATTGAGCCCTACGCGCTCGCCGCACTCCTCCCGGACGCAGCATCCTCCTCGGCACGCCAGCAATCCTCGACGAAGCCGCCGATCTCGCCCGTCAGGCGGGCCGGCCGCACCCGCAGCTCGATGATCGAGCTCGCGCTGACGAGCCGGGCGTTTGGGAGCTCGGCAGCGAGCATGTCCGCGTCGGAGAACGGATGCACCGGGTCGCGGGGATGGCCGATCACGAGCGCAGGCGCCTCGATCAGCTGCCGCTCGGCGCGGTGGGGCGCGGTGCGACCGAAGATGATGCCCTGGAGCACGCTGCCGCTGGGGCCCGGCTCCTGGGCGATCGAGTCGAGCCAGAGTTGGGCCAGGACCGGCACCCGGTCGCGCGGTATCGCCCGGGCCCCGCGCGCGAGCGCCCGCATCACCGGTTCGCCGAACGTCAGCGCGAACAGCAAAGGTGCGAACGCCGCCGCACATGCCGGGATCGCGTTGTCCAGGACCGGCATCTCGATGATCATTCCGCGCACGCGGGCGGGGGCGAGCGAGGCGACCTCGAGGGTGATGTTGGCGCCCAGCGAAGTACCGCCGATCACTGCCTCGTCGAGGCCGAGATGATCGAGCAGCGCGACCGCCTGTCGTGCGAACGCCGGCATCGAATAGCGCCACATGTCCCGAGGCCGGTCGGACTCGCCGTGGCCGAGCGGGTCAAAGGTGATCACGCGGTTTCCCCGGGCGGCGAGCTCGCGCGCGAGTGGCGTCTGCATCTTCTGCGAAAGCAGCAATGCCGGCATCAGGATCGTCGCGTGCGGCCCCCGTCCGTAGCTCGTGTAGGCCAGACGTTGCCCGTCGAAGCGGAAGTACGCCATTGGCGGGAGCATAGTCCCGGGCTCGCCTGGCTGGTCAGCCAGCCGTGGCGGCCAAAGCACCGGTACTCGGTTTGTCGCGGCGACCGAGAAATGCGTCCATCGCGTTTGCTTTTAGGAGACCCAACGACCGATAATGCGTTCATGGAAGCCAGTGCGGCACCGCGTCTGGTGCCAGCAAGGGTGTCGGGGATTCCGTCACCGAGGCTGCTGCGGCTCGCCTCGGACGCTCACCTCGTCGCGCTGATACGGCAAGGACGCATGACTGCGTTCGAAGCAGTCTATGACCGGCACCACCGGGCGATCCTGTCGTTTTGCAGGCATATGCTGGGTCAGCCCGAGGAGGCCGAGGACGCGGTCCAGCACACGTTCCTGGCGGCGTACAACGATTTGATGAGCTCGGAGAAGCCGATCCACCTCCGCGCTTGGCTGTTTGCGATCGCGCGCAACCGCTGCTACTCGGTCTTGCGCGCGCGGCGGGAACAACCCTCGGGCGAGCTTGCGGAGACGGCCACCGAGGGCCTGGCCGTCCAGGTGCAGCGACGTCAGGACCTGCGCGACCTGGTCGTGGACATGCGCCGGCTTCCGGACGACCAGCGCGCGGCGCTGGTCCTCGCCGAGCTCGATGCGCTCAGCCACGAGCAGATCGGTGATGTGCTCGGTGTCCCCAGGGAGAAGGTCAAGGCGCTCGTCTTCCAGGCGCGTGAGTCGCTCGTCGCGAGCCGCGCGGCGCGCGAGACCGACTGCACGGAGATCCGCCAGCAGCTCGCGAACCTGCGCGGCGCCGGACTCAGGCGGGCGCACATCCGACGCCACCTGCGCGTGTGCTCGGGCTGCCGCGATTTCCGCAAGGAGATCGACCAGCAGCGCAGGCGCCTTGCGCTCGTGCTGCCGGTCGCGCCGACCCTGGCGCTGAAAGAAGGTGTGTTGACCGCGATCGTCGGAGGCGGGGCTGGGCTGGGCGCTGCCAGCGGCGGCGTGATCGCGTCCTCCGCGCTGAAGGCGGGCCTCGTCAAGGCGTTGATCGGAGCAGCGCTGGCGGGAGTCGGCACCGCCGGCACGATCGTCGCCGTGCGCGAGCTACGGATCCCGGCACGCACCGGCGCCCTACAAGCGGCTCACCACAATCGCGGTCGTCTGCAGCCGAATCATCCCGCGGGCCAGTCCGCGCCGGGAGCGTTGAACGGGACGGCCCCGAGCTTCGCCCAGAACAGCGTCGCCGGCACAACCGCCGCCACTCAGCTTGCCGGCGCCAAGGCCCGAGCCCTGGCCGTGACAGCTCCCGTCCATGGCAACGCCACCGGCGGCGCGCCGGTCTACCCGCTCGGCGTCGGTGTGCAGACGAGCGCCTCGCTGCGTCTGCGGATCGTGCCGAGCGGCCCTCGCCAGGGCGCCAAGACGCCCGCGACCGGAGGCAGCACCCCCGTACCGGTGGCGACCCCCGCACCGGTGCCGACGGCTCCCGCGATCTCGCAAGGGTCAGTTCCCGTCGCTACCGGCACCACGACCACGTCGGGCACGGGCTCGCATCGCGGCGGCGGCTCGGCGACCGGCGTCGGCCAGGGCGCGACCTGGTCTCACGACGGCCAGAGCGGCTCCGGCAGCGGCTCCGCCACGAGCGGCCTGTCAGCCGGCGGTGACCGCGGCACTCAGCCCGCCTCCGGGGGCGGCGCTCCGACACCGGGCGGGTCCGGCTCGGGCGGTGCCGCAGGCTCCGGCAGCGGCTCGGGGGCGAGCGGCGGATCAGGGGTCGGGCGTGGCGACGGCGGTTCAAATGGGCAGACCAGCCCGGGCCAGGGCAACACCTCTCAGGGCGACTCTTCCGGCCAGACCGGCTCTTCCGGCCAAACCGGGTCCTCCGGCCAGACCGGCTCCTCCGGCCAGACAGGCTCCACCAACCAGGCCGGCCAAGGCGGCTCTTCCACCCCGAGCGGATCCCCGAGCCAGGGCGGCACCCCGGGGAGCCCCGCGGGTCCGGGCGGGTCGGATCCGAGCATCTCGACCCCAACCGTCCTGAACGGCGGCGGCGCCCAGACGGGAACCAGCAGCGATAGCGGATCCTCGTCGGTCCAGCCGATCAACCGGGGCTACGGCGGCTTGGCCGGCCAGTAGACGCCGGGCCTGGCTGCAAGCCCGCCCGAGCCGGCTGCAAGCCCGCCCGAGCCGGCTGCAAGCCCGCCCGAGCCGGCTGCAAGCCCGCCCGAGCCGGGTGCAAAACCGCCCGAGCCGGGTGCAAAACCGTCGATCTGGCGCAAACACCGCGACCCTGCCTCCACCGGCGCCGATTCGCCTGCAAGGCGCGGACCTCGGCCGAGCGGTACCGTCTAGATGGGAGCATTGAAACCAAGGAGGACTGTTGTTATGGCGAAAGCGCCACGATCGCTTGCTGGTCAGGTAGTTGCGATCACCGGCGGTGCCCGCGGGATCGGACGTGCCACCGCAGCCGCGCTGATCACCCAGGGGGCGCGGGTCGCGATCGGCGACATCGACGCATCCCTCGCGGAGCGGACCGCGCAGGAGCTGGCGTCGGGGACGGTCGGGCTGCCGCTCGACGTCACTGATCCGGACAGCTTCGCGACCTTCATCCGGGAGGTGGAAACCCGCCTCGGACCGCTCGACGTCTTGATCAACAACGCCGGCATCATGCCGATCGGGCCATTCATCGACGAGACCGACGCGACCGCAGAGCGGATGGTGGACATCAATCTCAACGGCGTGATCTACGGCTCGCGTCTGGCGCTCAAGCGGTTCATGGCGCGCCAGCGCGGCCACCTGGTCAACATTGCCTCGGTGGCGGGAAAGGCCGGAACCTCGGGCGGCGCGACGTACTGCGCGACCAAGCACGCGGTCGTTGGCCTCAGTGAGGCGATTCGTCAGGAGATCCGGGGCACCGGAATCGACATCAGCGTCGTGATGCCGATTGGGGTCAACACCGAGTTGTACTCCGGCCTTCCTCAGATGCGCGGTATGAAGACGCCCGAGCCGGAGGACGTTGCCAATGCGATCGTCGAGGCGCTCCAGACACGCCGCTTCGAGGTGTACGTGCCGAGCTCGATGAAGGGCGTCCTGCGGCTGACCGCGGTCATGCCGCGGCGCATGTCGGAAGGCATCGGGCGATGGCTGAAGGGCGACCAGCTGCTCACACAGCCGGACCACGCCGCGCGGGCGGCATACGAGGCCCGGATGGCCCAGACCGTTGCGGCGACGGCGCCCGAGCCGCAGTCCACACCCGAGCGGGAGAAGGAGCCGGTCTCCTAGACCGAGTTTGCCGCTCGCTGGTCGAGAAACCGGCCATATGTTCCGGTTTCTCGACCAGCGTCGGTGCCGCTAGACGCCGGATCCGAGCCAGTCGGCGATCAGGCGCCCGATCTGATCGCCGGCATCCTCCTGCAGGAAATGGGAGGCATCGGCAATCACATGGTCGATTTCCCTGCCGCCGAGCGCCGCCGCGAACCGACGCCCGGTCTCGATCGGCAGCACCGGATCGGAGTCGGCCCACAGGATCAGGTGCGGCCGCCCGTCGGCCCGCATCGACTCGAGCACGCGCTGGCCCGCGGCCGCGCCCGGCATCTGGGGTGAGGTCGGGAGCATCAGCGGGAACGCGCGCGCGCCGGCCTTGGAGGCGGCGCTCGGGTAAGGAGCGTCGTAGGCCGCAATCACATCGTCGCCCGGGTCGTGCTTGCAGGCGCCGCGGACCAGGAACCCGACCGGCAGGTCCTCGGTGCGCTCCACGAAGTCGCGAAACCGCGTCCACGCGTCGGCCATCCGCTGATGGCCGGTGAACAGCCCGGTGTCGAGGATCACGATCCGCGCGATCCGATCAGGGTGCTCGACCGCCAGCCGCAGTCCGATCGGACCGCCCCAGTCGTGCACGACGATGGTGGCGTCACGCAGCTCGAGCTGATCCAGCAGTGGCGCCACCGCGGCGACGTGCTGGTCGTAGCTGTACCAATCGACCTCGGTCGGCTTGTCCGAACGGCCGAATCCCGGCAGGTCCGGGGCGATGCACCGGTAGCCCGCGTCGCGCAACGGCGGGATCACCTTGCGCCACAGGAAAGACCATGTCGGCTCGCCGTGAAACAAGATCACCGGCCGGCCCGCTCCGATGTCGAGATGCGCGAGACGCAGGCCGTCGAACTCGCGGTAGGTGGACTCGAACGGGAAGTCCGGCAGGCCTTCCAAGCTCGCTTCGGGCGTTCTGATCGCGTCGGTCATGCCGGGAACCTATCGGCTGGCGCCGCTGCAACGTCTCGGAAGTAGGCTCGGCTGCACTACGGGCCGTCTGCGATCACCTGCGGCGCGTCCGACGCGACGGTGATGTTGATCACCTCAGCCTCTCGGGCCCAGGCGATCAAGTTCAGCGCCTGGAGTCGGTCGAGCATCGCCTGAAACGCCTCCGCCTGCGCCGGGCGCGCGTACTGACGGGCGATCTGGAACGAGTATCCGGTTGCCCCCAGCGGGTCGATCACCCCGGCCGCCTGCTGGTAGCGCAGATCACTCACGGAGCTCGCGACGATCATCGATGCGGAGACCCGCGCGAGCGCGCGGACCCGGGCTGCGAGTTCGATCAACAGGGCCAGCGCGGCCGGGCGCAGTCCGCGGTAGAGCGTGGCTGGGGCTCCGACCTGCTTTGCCAGGTGGCCCATGTTGGGGTCGTAGCTGAGCCCCAAGCGGGCGGCGTTCGACGGGAGCGGCACGATCGTGCGCTTCGCGTACGCGCCCGCAAGCGCCGCCGGATTGGCGAACGCGGGCAGCAGATCGGGAGGGTGGAGCACCTCGGATCCGGAGTCGCTGGCCGTCTCGAGCGCGGCCAGCCGTTTGAGCGCGCTGGGGTTGGTGCGGTACAGCCGCATGATCTCAGTCGCCCCCAGCACCCGCCAGTAATAGAGCGAGGAATCGTCGCCGAACCCGGACAGCAGGTTGTACGCGGCGGTGTGGTGGTCCGGCGCGGTGTCGAAGTACAGCTGCGCGTAGGGCACCGCCTGGCCGCCGTCGTAATCGGCGAGCACCTGCTGGAGGTTGCCGATCCCCATGTGGTACGAGACGACCGCCAGATCGGGCCGCCCCAGCTGGCGCTCGGCCAGCTGCAGGTAGCGGACAGTCGCCGCCAGCGCCAGCCGCGGGTTGAAGCGGTCGTCGACCCGCGCTCGTCTCGCCTGCAAGGAGGGGATCACGCTGGTTCGACCCTGCGCATAGGCGCTGTCGATCTGGCTCGTCAGCGCCTTCGAGCGGGCCAGGTCGATGTGCATCCCGAGCAGCGATTGGCCGGTCTGGGCGAGGATCTGCGTCAGACCGGATGCCGCTGTGGGGTCGCTGCCGGCGATCACGTTCGGGCGCCCCGCGCTCTCGACGAAGACGATCCCCTCAACAACGTTTGGGTCGATTCCGGACCCCGCGGTGACGCTGTCGATCAGGCCTCGATAAGCGGCGACGCGCGCGGCCGTCGCAACCGCGCCGCCCGGGCTCTTGGCGAACAGCACGTTCGCGTTGCCCGCGGTCGCGCGCGCGACAAACGCTTCCTCCCGGGACGGTATGTAGGCGAACGGATCGCCGGGCCGCGCGGCTCGGCTGAGCCCGGGGCGCGGGATCGCGGGTAGCCCGCCGGATCCGTCGAGCGCCGAGACGAGCACGACGACCACCACCCCCAGGACGAGCGCTGCGGCGCCGAGCGTCAGTCGCCGCCGGCGGATCGTCCGGCTCCGGCTCGCCTGGCGGCGCCTACGGAGAACTTCGGGCATCCGGCCCGGCCCCGGTCAGGAGCGGTAGACGAAGGCCAGCCCGCGACAGCTCAAGCGCTCGGCGCTGGTGCTCACGTGGCTCGGGAACACCTTCCACCCGCCGCTGATCGGGTAGACGTTGACGAGCGGATGCGGGTGCTTCTTCAGGTAGGTCGGGCTGACGTACAGGACGCCGACCTTGATGCCCGTGTACCAGGCGAAGATGCTCTGGTACTCGATCGGGATGTTGGGCTGGCCGCATGCGAGGATCCGGTCAGCGGAGCCCATCTTGTCGGTGACCGTCCGCAGCTGGCCGACGAGCACCGTCCGCGCGCGCTCGTGCGTGAGATCGACCTTCTCGGTGCGGTAGGCGGTGTGGGCCGACGGGAGGATCGAGCCGACCAGGATCGCCAGCACGATCACAGCGCCCCAGGCACCGAGCCGGCTCGCGAGCTTCGGGCCGATCGCGCTCGGCGAAAGCCGCTCGGCGGCGCGTGCCAGGTACGGGGGCAGGTCCCGGATCACGCGGCCGACAAACACGCCGGCGATCACGCACATGACCGCTCCGGCCTCGTACATGTAGCGCGGCACCGCCGGCAGCCCGCGCAGCGCGAACACGATCTCGACCAGCACCCACAGCGCGGCGCCGGCAGCGAGCACGAGCACCGTCGCGTCGGCCATCCGCGGCTGCCAATCGAGCGTCAGCCAGAGGGCGCGGTTCTCCTGACGCCAGACCGCGAGCCGCGACAGGCGCCCCCCGCCTCGCCGCCACCCGACCGCCGCCAGGCAGACCGCGAGCAGTGCGGCGATCTCGACCGGAACCGGCTCGGACTGGCGGAAGCGCGACAGGGTGCCGGTGATCTTGTTCCCGTGCAGCTCCCGGGGGGAGTTCTGGGCGTTGTTCGCGGCGGTGAAGAAGCTCTTCGACGTGAGGCCGGGGATCCCGAACCACAGCACCGGCTGGAGGAGGAGCCCGCCGACGATCCAGCGCCGGTAGGCCGGCATCGCAAACCACATCCAGATCGCGTACAGGCCCAGGTACGGCCATACCTCGGGACGGCCGAGAGCGCCGAGCCACCAGAGCCAGAACGCCCATCGCCGATGGCCGGAGATGTGCATGTCGATCGCCGCGAGGACGATCGAGACGATCATCGTGTCGGACTCGGCGCTGAAGATGTAGTGCGCGTAGCTGTACTTGGAGACCGAGTCCCACAGGAGCATCACGAACGCCGCCGCGGCAAGGCCGGCGGCGTAGGAGGCGTACCGGCGCTGGGGCGGCGAGTTGGTCAGCCGGAAGGCGATCCGCCAGGCGAACACGAGTCCGCTGAGCGAGATCGCGACCGAGGTCACCATCCACAGCCACAGCTGGTAGCGGCCGAACAACGCGTATGGGAGCGTGAACAGGTACGGCAGCGGCTTCCACGACGGGGCGCCGTTGGTGTCGAGCTTCAGATGGAGCGTGAGCTTGCCCCAGACCAGCCAGCCGTACGGGTCGTATCCAGGCCGGGTCCTCGCCCACAGGACGACGATCAGGCCGACGATCAGCAGCCCGATCGTGCCGAGCACCCAGGGGTAGCGGCGGGCGTAGTCAGTCAGCTGGGGGCGTGACGGCGGCTTGGGGCCCTCCGGCGTAGGCGGAGCTTCGATCGTCGGTGCGTCGATGGTTTGCTCGGTCACGGAAGAGCGACGAAGGTGGCCAATGGCAGAGCGTCGAAGACGTGCGGTGCCGACGCCGACGACGGTATCAACCGGGGCGGGCATCGCCTCCGGTAGCGGCACCGAAGGTATCAGTCTGGACCTAAAGGGAACCTCTCGGCCGGGCTCGTGACGTAACCTTAAGGTCTGGGCGGCCTACTTTCGGTCGTTCGGTCGGCTATTCTCGTGCGCTCGCAAGGCCACGCGATCGCTTTGCTGTTGGCCGATACAGTCGGCCGCCTCGCAGGCCGAGCCGGAGCGCTGAATCCAATTCGAAGTGGAAGGCACTGGAGCATCCGTATGCAAATCTTGGTTCTAGGCGGTGACGGGTACCTGGGATGGCCGACGGCCCTCCACCTCTCCGCCGCGGGGCACGACGTCGCCGTCGCCGACAACTTCGCCCGGCGCGGCTATGACGAGGAGATGGGCGTCGAGAGCCTCGTGCCGATCGCCACGCTCGACGAGCGCGTTGCCGCTTGGCTCGAGGTCGGCGGCAAGGCGGTCAAGCCATACGTCGGCGATCTGTGCGACGCGGACTTCGTCCACGCAGATGGTCAACGAGTTTCGCCCCGACACGATCGTCCACTTCGGCGAGCAGCGCGCGGCGCCGTACTCGATGATCTCTCAGAAGCACGCGGTCTACACCCAGACCAACAACGTCGTCGGCAACCTCAACGTGATGTACGCGATCGCCGACATCGACCGCGACATCCACCTCGTCAAGCTGGGCACGATGGGCGAGTACGGCACGCCGAACATCGACATCGAGGAGGGGTGGATCACGATCGAGCACAACGGGCCGCACCGACCGGGTGATGTACCCCAAGCGGCCGGGCTCGTTCTACCACCTCTCGAAGGTCCACGACAGCCACAACATCGAGTTCGGCTGTCGGATCTGGGGCCTGCGCGCGACCGACCTCAACCAGGGGGTCGTGTACGGCGCCGACACCGAGCAGACCAAGCTCGATCCCCGGCTGGCGACGCGGTTCGACTACGACGGCGTGTTCGGCACCGTGCTCAACCGGATGGTGATCCAGGCGGTGCTCGGCCACCCGCTGACGGTCTACGGCAACGGCTCGCAGACGCGCGGCCTGATCAACATCGTCGACACCGTCGAGTGCATCCGGCTCGCGGCTGAGACCCCCGCCGATCGTGGCGAGTTCCGCGTGTTCAACCAGATGACCGAGCAGATGTCGGTCAACCAGATCGCCGAGACGATCGCCACGGAGTTCCCGGGCGAGGCGACGATCGAGCACGTCGACAACCCGCGCGTCGAGATCTACGACCACTACTACAACGTCATGCACACGGCGCTCGAGGGCCTCGGCCTGAAGCCGACGCTCCTGAGCATGACGCTGATCGACCACCTGTTCGACGTCGTCGAGCGCCACAAGGACCGCGTCGACCTCGCGGCGATCATGCCGACGGTGCGCTGGCGCGAGACCGCGAGCGAGCTGCCCCAGACCGCGAGCGCGCTCGCGCAGACGTGAGCACGTTCACGTCCGGGGAGCTGCGCGGGCGCCGGGTCCTGGTCACCGGCGGATCGGGCTTCATCGGGCGGCACGTGGTCTCGGCGCTGTCGGACGACGGCGCCCATGTCCGCGTCGTCGATCTCCAGCCCCACCCCGATCCCGAGGTCGAGATCGTGATCGGCGATCTGGCCGAGCCCGAGGTGCTCGACGCCGCGCTTGAGGCGGCTTCGACTCGGTCGTCCACCTTGCCGCAGTCACCTCGGTGCTGCGCTCGCTCGAGCAGCCCGAGCTGACCTTCCGCACCAACGTGCTCGGCCACTGCGGCGCTGCTCGAGGCCGCCCGCAAAGCCGGCGTCACGGCGCTCGCGTTCGCCTCCACCAACGCCGTCACGGGCCCGATGGAGGCGCCGGCGATCACCGAGTCAGCGACGCTGCGGCCGCTGACGCCGTACGGCTCGACGAAGGCCGCGGCGAGATGCTGATGTCGGCCTACACGGCCTCCTACGGTGTGCGCTGCGCGTGCCTGCGGCTGACCAACGTCTACGGCCCCGGGATGCAGGCCAAGGACAGCATCGTCGCGCGGCTGATGCGCGCGATCCACACGGGCTCGACCTTCGAGATCTACGGCGACGGTCGCCAGGTGCGTGACTACGTGCACGTCAGCGACGTCGTCGCGGCCATGCGGCTGGCGCTGCTGCGCGACGACTGGCAGGGGCCGATCGTGATCGGGAGCGGCAGCTCGCTGTCGGTGCTCGAGGTGATCGACGCCGTGCGCGAGGTCACGGGTGCGGAGCTGCCGGTCCGCCACGGCCCCGCGAAGCCGGGCGAGATGCCCGCGGTGATCGTCGACCCGAGCCGGGCCCGAGCCGCCGGCTGGTCGCCGCGACTACCAGTTCTCCGACGGCCTCGCGGGCGTCTGGGATGAGTGGTCGCGCGCCGAGGTCGAGCCGACCTGTGAGCGCCGTCCGAGGCCGGTTGTGACAGTCGCTCCGACACAAGCCGTTCGCCACGCAGACAGAGCTCGCCCGGCTCGCGCCGGAGGAGCGCGGCGCGGCTGCCGCATTCCTGGCCGCGCACCCGCCCGGCGCGGGCGCGCCGCTGGCGGTCGTGATCCCGGCCTACAACGAGGAGCCGACGGTGGCGGAGGTGATCGCCGAGATCCCGTCCGAGGCCGCCGGGCTGCAGACCGAGGTGATCGTCGTCGTCGACGGCGCCAAGGACGCGACCGCCGCGCGGGCCGGCTCGGCGGGCGCGCTGGTGTGCGACGTGCCCGTCAACCGCGGCCAGGGCGCGGCGCTGCGGCTCGGCTACTGGCTCGCGCGCGCCCGCGGCGCCGCAGGTGATCGCCACGATCGACGCCGACGGCCAGTACGAGCCCGAGGAGATGGCGCGGGTCGTCGAGCCGATTCTCGCCGGACGCGCCGACTTCGTGTCCGGATCGCGGCGCCTCGGCGCCGAGCTGACCACCGACCGTACGCGGCATCTCGGGCGTGATCGTGTTCGGCGCGCTGATCAGCGTCCTGGTCCGCCACCGGATCACCGACCCGGCGTGCGGCCTGCGCGCGATGCGCGCCGAGCTGACCGGCGCGGTCACGCTCGAGCAGCCGCAGTACCAGGCCTCGGAGCTGATGATCAGCGCCGCGCTGAACGGCTTCCGTCTGGCCGAGGTGCCGACGACGATGCGCGACCGCGGCGTGCACGCGACCGGGACCAAGAAGGGCGGGAACTTCGGCTACGGCGTGCGGTTCGCGCGGGCGGCCGTCCACACCTGGTGGCGCGACCGCAGAGCCGCGCGCACGCGGCTGCGGCCCGAGAAGATCCACGAGCTCGTAGAGGAGGAACCTCACGCCGAAGAGCATGACCAGGACCGCGAAGTAGGTGGCGGTGACGAGCAGCACCCGGATCCCGTGGCCGGCGGGGATGCTCTGGACCTGTTGATGCGTCCAGCCGGTCGCGAGTGACAACGCGGCAGCGTCGCGGCCGAGATGACACGTAGGCGACGACCTCGCGCCCGAACGCCACCCGGCCCTCGACCTTCCACGCCCAGCGCCGGTTCAGCATCCAGTTCGGGATCGCGCCGGCGACGAACGCCGCGATCGAGCAGGCGGTTGTCGATGCGCCGAGCACGTACAGGATCGGGAACACGATCGCGCTCGTGCAGGCCGCGACCACCGACGAGATCGCGAACCGGGCGACGCGCTTCTCGAGAATCGCTCGACGCCAGGTGTCTAGGCGCTTCAGTAGCACTGTATCCATCCTATCGGGTCGGTCTTTATCCGGCCGCACGGCTCGCTACGGTCTGCCGTCATGCGAGTCCATGCGGCAACCGATGCAGCTCGTGCTCGACGACGACCTCGTGATCGCCGGCGACAACGCCGCAGTGCTTTCCAGACTGCCGGCGGCGCGTTCGACCTGATCTACATGGACCCTCCTTTCAACACCGGACGCGCCCAGGCCCGGCGAACGCTGTCGGTCGCGGCCGACGCCGGAGGCGACCGGGTCGGTTTCGGCGGCCGGCGCTACCGCTCGCGGCTGCTCGCAGACGCTCAGCTACGACGACGCGTTCGCCGACTACCTCGCGTTCCTCGAGCCGCGGCTGCGCGCGGCTCGCGAACTGCTCGCCCCCCACGGAACGCTGTACTTCCACATCGACTACCGCGAGGCGCACTACTGCAAGCTGCTGCTCGACGAGATGCTTCGGCCGCGACGCGTTCCTCAACGAGCTGATCTGGGCCTACGACTACGGCGCCAAGCCACGCCGGCGCTGGCCCGCCAAGCACGACACGATCCTCGTCTACGTCCGCACCCCGGGCGCCCATCACTTCGACGCCGACGCGGTCGAGCGCGAGCCCTACATGGCCCCCGGACTGGTCAGCGCCGAGAAGGCGGCCCGCGGCAAGCGGCCGACCGACGTCTGGTTTCACACGATCGTCCCGACCAACGGCCGCGAGAAGACCGGCTATCCGACCCAGAAGCCCGAGGGGGTGCTGCGGCGGATCGTGGCCGCCTCGTCGCGTCCCGGGGGCTGGTGCCTGGACCCGTTTGCCGGGTCGGGCACGCTCGGCGCCGTCTGCCGCGAGCTCGGCCGGCGCTTCGTGCTGATCGACGACAGCCCGGTGGCGGTCGAGGTGATGCGGACCGGCTCGGGTCCACCGCGCCGGCCGCCGCACGCGCCGCGACGAGCTAACGGGGCGGTTCTGGGCCCTCCGCATCGTGGACCAGCGGCACGAACCGGACCGCCTCGAGCCGCTCGCGCTCGAGTCCCGACTCGGTCCGGCGCGTGAGCATCAGGTACTGACTCGTCTCCCCAACCGGGGCAACCAGCCGCCCGCCGATCGCCAGCTGGCTCTCGAGCGCCTCCGGCGCCGCGTCCCCGGTGGCGGCGGCGACGTTGATCGCGTCAAACGGCGCCTGCTCGGGGAGCCCCTGCCAGCCGTCGCCGACCACGAAGGTGACGTTGTCGAGCCCCAGCTGCAGAATCGTCTGCTCCGCGAGCGCGCTCAGCTCCGGGTGGCGCTCGATCGTCCACACGTGCCCGGCCAGCAGCGCGAGCAGCGCGGCGTGATAGCCCGAGCCGGTGCCGACGTCGAGCACCCGATCGGTCGGCTTCGGCTCGAGCAGCTCGAGCATCCGCGCCACGACCAGCGGCTGCGAGATCGTCTGCCCGCAGGCGATCGGCAGCGCGACGTTGTCGTAGGCGCGGCGGCGCTCGCGGTCGGGGACGAAGCGCTCCCGCGGGATCGAGGCGATCGCCGCGAGCACGCGCTCATCTCCGACTGCCTGCCGGAGCCGCTGCGCCAATCTTGCCGCCTCCGTCACCGGCGAGCGGCTAGCGGCCGGCGACCAGCGGCGCGAGGTGCTCTCGCAGCTCGGCGGCCGTGACCCCTGGGATCTCGAACCGCGCGTCGCCGCGATCGCTGTGAACGACCAGGTGGGCATCGGCACGCCGGCGGAAGCGACGGCCGCCGCCCTCGGTCACGTCGAGCGTGCGGATGTCCTCCCATGCGAGGCGTCCGAACACGACCCCGCCGCTGCGCACGATGTCGAGGCCGTCGGCGGAGAGCCGCAGCTCGAGATCGGCCTCCGAGGGTCCGAGGTTCGCGATCCCGCCTAGATGGACCGCGGATATACGGACCTCCGATGCGGCTTGCGGCGGCGGAGCCGGGGTTGGGGCGGCCCGCGGCCGCGCCGGCGGCTCCACGGGCGGAGCCGGCGAGTCCCCGGGCGGAGCCGGCGAGTCCCCGGGCGGAGCCGGCGAGTCCCCGGGCGGAGGCGGCGGCCCCGCGGAGGGAGACTGCGCGGCCGCGGCCGCGAGGGGTTCCGGCGCAGTGGCCGGGGCGGCCGTCGTCGGGGCGGCGGCGGCCTCGGCGACTGCGGTCGGCTGATCGACCGGCGAGGGCGCGGTGGCCGCCGCGGAAGCCGGTACGGCGACCGCCGGGGAAGGCACGAGCTCTGCCAGGCTCTCCTCGTAGGAAGGGGCCCCGACGATCTCCTGCGCCCGCGCCACCGCCGGGTGGCTCAGCGCTTCGCCCAGGCTGAGCCCGAGCTCCTCGGTGGCGACCGATGCCAGCGCACGGCGCCATTGCACCCCGTCAGCCCTGTCCGCGGCGTTCTGGACCATCCGATCGAGCTGCTCGGAATCGAGCTCCAGGACATCGGAATGGCTGGCCGCGGCCTGTTCGAATGCAGGGCGCAGACGGGCGACGAGCGCCTCGCGGCCGCGCGCCGCGATTCGACGGGCGTTGTCGTCGAGCATGTCCGTCACGTTGCAGTCTCCTCAAGCAGCTGTTTGATCGTGTTCAGAAACCTCGCCGCCTGCGATCCGTACAGAATCCGGCTGTCGCATGCCAGGGCCACCGTCATCGAGTGGCCCGGCACGATATCTCCGTCCCGCATCACGGGCACGTCGCGGATCGCACCGGCGGCGACGGCGGCCGCGTGCGGGGGGGTCACGATCGGGAACAGGCTCCCGATCCCACACGTGCTCATGTCGGTGAGCGTGAAGGTTGCTCCGGACAGCTCCGGTGGTGCGAGCGCGCCCGCGGTGGCCCGCGAGCGCAGCGCGCCGACCTCCTCGTCCAGCTCGGCAACGGACTTCGTGTCGGGATCGAACACCGTCGGGGCCACCACTCCTTCCTCGGTGTCGAGAACGAGCGCGACGTTGACCCTCGAGTACAGCTCAAAACGGCCGTCCCGATAGGCCGCGTTCGCCCGCGGGACGGCGCGCAGCGCCAGCCCGCAGGCCCGGATCAGGCTCGCCGTCACGGGAGCGCGGGCGCCGAGTCGCACGCTCATGTCGACATCCACCGCGAGCTCGAGATGTGGCACGGTGGCTCTTGCCTCAGCCACGCGCCGGGCGATCGCGCGCTGCCGGCTCGTCGGCTCCTGCAACCGCGTCTCGCCCTTGACCCCCTCGCTCATGGCGCTAAGTAAACCGCTCGCCGCCGGCGTCGGTCCCCTCCCATCGCGCGATGAACTCATCGGCGTCGAGCTGCGCCAGGTCGGTACGCAGATCGCGCAGCACCCGCGAGGCCTCCTTGGCGGGCAGGTCCCAGAACAGCAACACCTCTCCGTCGTCGATCGAGACCACCTCGATCCGGTCGAGCCGGTCCGCGTCGGCGAAGAACGCGGGCTCGATCCCTTCCCGGGAGACGATCAGGTGAAAGGACCGATTTGCCTTGGTCATGTCGTCGTGAGCGCCGCGGCCGCGCTCTCGACGCATCCGTAGCCCTCGAACAACTCGCTGCTCACCTGGATCGCCGGCAGGCTCTGGACGCCCTCCGCCCGCGCCCGCCCGCATGCGCGGCCGAGAGCGTCGGCGGTCGATCGCAGTCCGACTCCCATCAACAGCGCGCTCGGGTGGATCTCGCAGGCCGCCGCGGCGAGGATCAATGTGTCGTCGTTGCCGAGATCTCGTCCGGCGGCGAACGTCTGACGGAAGGCCGCGAGCGAAAACGCGACGCCACGGCCGATGCTCTTGGCAAATGTCGCCGCGAGCATCGCGCGCAACGTGTCGGGCGGCCAGACCGGCGGCCAGCGGAAGTGCAGCAGGCCAAGGTCGCCGGCCAGCGCTTGGATCTCGGCCCGGCTCGGATCGGCGTCGATGCCGTCGAAATGGCCCGCGAACACCGGCTCCCAGCTCGGCGGCACCGGGAGCGCCGCCATGATTCGCTCGGCCTGCGAGGTAGCACGCCGGACTGCCGAGGTCGTAGTAGAAGACTGGCTGACCGAAAGGCTGTCTCGCCACCGTAACCGTTGGGTCCGGCTCCGCTGCCAACGGCGCCGCGTCAGCCGTGGATCAGCCAGCCGTCGGCGGCGCGGGCCGCCTCCATGACTGCCTCGGACAGCGTTGGGTGACCGTGGATGATGTGCGCGAGCTCGGGATATCCACCCTCGAGCGCGCGCACGTTGACGAGCTCCTGGATCAGCTCGGTGGCCTTGCTACCGACAATGTGCCCGCCCAGCAGCTCGCCGTACTTCTTCTCGCCGACGATCTTGATCAGCCCGGTCCGGTCGCCGTAGACGGTCCCCGCGCCGACCGCGCCGTACTGGACCTTGCCGACGACGACGTCGTGGCCCTGCTCGCGCGCCTGCGCCTCGGTCAGCCCGAAACTCGCTGACGTTCGGTGTGCAGAACGTCGCTCGCGGGAATGTCGACGTACTCGATCGGATGCGTCTGCAGGCCGGCTGCGTCCTCGACCGCGATCACGCCCTCGTCGGACGCCTTGTGCGCCAGCGCCGGTCCGAGGACCAGGTCGCCGATCGCGTAGATCCCCTGCGACGCTTGTCCGCATCGCGCCGTCGACCTCGATCAGGCCGTTGTCCGCAAGCTTCACGCCGGCGTCGTCGAGACCCGAGCGCCGCGATGTCGGGTCCGCGGCCGGCGGCGATCACCAGCCAGTCGACCTCGCCAGACTCCTCGCCGTAGGTGAACTTCACACTCGTTCTCGCTCGACTCGACGTTCTGGACGAAGGTGCCGGTGTGGATCGCGATCCCCTGGCGCTTGAGCCCCCGCTCGACGACCTTGGAGATGTCGGCATCCTCGGTCGGCAGCACCCGCTCGAGCGCCTCGAACAGCATCACCTGGACCCCGAGCCGGGCGTACGCCGATGCGATCTCGGCTCCGGACGCGCCGGCGCCGACGACCGCCATCGTCTCCGGCAGAGCATCCAGCGCCCACGCCTCCTCGGTGCCGATCACGCGTCCGCCGAACTGCGCTCCCGGGATCGGGCGCTTGATCGAGCCGGTGGCGAGCACGATCGTCTTCGCCGCGATCTGCCGGCCGCCGACAGTCACGGCGCCCTGCCCGGCGAGACGCCCCTCGCCCTCGATCAGCTCGATCCCGTTCTTCTTGAACAGACCGGAGACGCCGCCGGTGAGCGTCGAGATCACCTTGTCCCGGCGCGCGCTGACGGCGGCGTAGTCGATCTCCGGAGCGGCGACCTTGATCCCGAACTCGCCCGCCTCTCGGATCTCCGAGAGGACGTCGGCGGCGCGCAGCACGGCCTTGGCCGGAATGCAGGCGTAGTTCAGGCACCGGCCGCCGACCGTGTCGTTCTCGATCACCGCCGTCTTCATGCCGAGCTGGGCGGCCCGGATCGCGGCCACGTACCCGCCGGGGCCAGAGCCGATCACGATGCAGTCGTAAGTGGAATCAGGCATTGATCTGAGCCTATACGACCGGCGTCAGCGCTTACCGGGAGGGGTATTTCGGCATCTGGATTCGGCTGAGCGTCCGCACCAGCTTCAAGAACAGGTACCCGGCGCCGCCGATGATCACCGGCGGCACCAGAAAGCCGAGCAGGTTGCTCGCCTCGACCAACAGCAGCGCAAACAGGCAGATGACGATCGCCAGCATCGCCATGAACCCGAGCACGGCTCCGTACCACATCCGCCACAGACCGATCGTGCACATCAACATCACCACCGAGAACAGGATGATTCCGGCCGCCGCCGGGATGCTTGCCGCCGATCTTGGCGCCGAGCAGGAACGCGATCAGGTTGACGCCGCCGATCAGCGCGGTGATGCCGCGCTGATCGTGATCGCCATCGGCCGCTCGCCGGGCGCGAGCGGCTTGAGCGTCGCCCGCACCGCCGCATTGCGCTCTTCGGAACGACCGTGCGTCGCCGGGCGGCCCGCGGGGGCCCGCGGGCGCTTGGCGGCCGCGGTCGCCGGGGTCCGGGCAGGCTTACGCGGCGTGACCGCGGAGGGAGGGGCCGCAGGGGGAGGGGCCGCAGGGGGAGGGGCCGCAGCGACGGTCTCGGCAGCCTTGCCGACGGCCCGCGGCGTCTCCGCCGGCTTCGCTCGGCGCCCCCGCTTGCGGCTACGCTGACCCAACGCGCACCTCCGCCCGGGCGTCCGCGATCGCGCCGCACAGCGCCCGTGCGACCGCGCTGCGGATCGCCCGACTCGGTCAGCGCCCGCACGACAGCGACCCGTGTGGCCCCGGCGGCAAGCACCGAGTCGATGTTCTCCGCGGCGATCCCGCCGATCGCAAAGAACGGAAGGCTGCCGGCGTGAGACGGCCGCGTAGCGGACGAGCTCGAGTCCGACCGCGGGACGTCCCGGCTTGGTCGGGGTCGCATGGACGGGCCCGACGCCGATGTAGTCGACGCCGAGTCGCAGCGCGCGTCGATCTGGTCGGGGTCATGGGTCGAAAGGCCGATCAGCCGCTCGGGTCCGACGAGCTCGCGCGCCTGCGCCACGGGAACATCGTCCTGGCCGACATGGACGCCGTCGGCCCCGGCTGGGCCAACGAGGTCCGGGCGGTCGTTGAGGATCAACAGCGCGCCGTGCTCACGCGCAGAGGGCCGCGAAGCGCCGCCCCGCCGCCACGATCTCCTCGTCGGGCGCGTCCTTGCTGCGCAGCTGCACGATCTCGACGCCGCCGCGCAGCGCCGCCTCGACGAAGGCGTCCGGCTGCGCGTCGCAGACGAGATACAGACGAGCGGCTGCGAGCCGCCTCAGACGAGTGGACACAAGCCAAGTCTGGCATGAGCGCCACGCTACGATTGCAGTAACGGGAGCCCTACCACTGGGCTGAGAGGGCGGACATGCGGTCCGCCGACCGTCAGAACCTGAACCGGGTAATGCCGGCGCAGGGAGGAACCCAGTTTGCGCAATCAATCTGTTGCAGGATCATCGGACGTCGTCGTGATCGGCGGCGGCGTGATCGGACTGGCGGTCGCGTGGCGAGCGTGCGAGCGCGGGCTGCGCATGACGGTGCTCGAGCGCGGCGAGCCGGGAAGCGGGACCTCCCGGGTCGCCGCCGGGATGCTCGCGCCGATCGCGGAGGCGAGGCCAGGCGAGGAGGCGTTGCTCGAGTTGGGCCTCGCCAGCGCGCGCGCGTACCCGCGGTTCGTCGCGGAGCTGGCGCTGGCATCAGGGCGTGACGACGTCGGCTACACCGAATGCGGCACGCTGCTGGTCGCCCGCGACGGCGACGAGGCCGAGGCGCTCGAGCGTGAGCTCGAGTTGCGGATCCGGCTCGGCCTGGCGGTGCGGCGCATGCGCGCGAGCGAGGCGCGGCGCCTCGAGCCGGCACTCGCACCGACGCTCCGGCTGGCGCTCGACGTGCCCGACGACCACGCGGTCGATCCCCGCAAGCTCGCGCTCGCGTTGGCGGACGCCGTCTGGGCTGCCGGCGGCGAGGTGCGGGCGCACGCTCCGGTCGCCGGCGTGGAGGTCCACGACGGACGGGTGCACGGGGTCGGTGCTCGCGGACGGCGTGCGGGTCCGCGCGCCGCGGGTGGTGGTCGCCGCGGGCGTGTGGTCGCCCTCGATCCTCGGGATCGCGCCGCGTGCCGATCCGGCCGGTCAAGGGGCAGATCCTGCGGCTGCACGATCCCGCCGGTCCGGGGCTGCTGACGCGCGTGATCGGATGAGGGCGGCGGCTACGTCGTCCCGCGCGGCGACGGCCGCTACGTGATCGGTGCCACGATGGAGGAGCGCGGGCTTCGACACGACCGTCACAGCCGGCGCGGTGTTCGAGCTGCTGCGCGACGCCGGCGAGCTGGTGCCCGGCGTGTCGGAGCTGGTGCTCGACGAGCTCTCCGCCGGGCTGCGCCCGGCCACGCCCGACAATTGCCCGGTGATCGGACCGGGTGACGCCCCGGGGCTGCACTGGGCGATCGGCCATCACCGCAACGGGATCCTGCTGACGCCGATCACCGCCGAGCTGGTCGCCGATGCGCTCGCCGGGGTGGCGCCGACCGAGCTCGCCGGTGCGCTCGCGCCCGGGCGGTTCGCAACCGCCGCCCCAGCCGCCAACCCGGCCGCAGCCGGCGCCGGAGCCAGCGGCCAGGGCGAGGGCGAGGGCCGCCCGATGATCGTCACGATCAACGGCGAGCGTCGCGAGATTCCATCGGCCGCTACCGTGGCGACCGTGATCGAATTGCTGGGCGTCGGCGCCGGAAGCCCGCGGGGTGGCGGTGGCGCTCGACGGCGAGGTCGTCAGGCGGGGCGCTGGACCGACACGCAGCTGCCCGAGGGCGCGCTGATCGAGGTCGTCGCCGCGATTCAGGGAGGATGACCGGCGTGAGCAGTCGACTCGTGCATCGCCGGGCGGGAGCTTCGGCTCGCGCCTGATCCTCGGCACCGGCGGCTTCGCCAACCACGAGATGCTCGGCGAGGCGCTGGCCGCGTCCGGCGCCGAGCTGTGCACGGTCGCGCTGCGGCGCCTCGATCCCGCTGCCCGGGGCTCGATCCTCGACGTGCTCGGTGCCGCCGGCGTCGAGGTGCTGCCGAACACCGCCGGGTGCTTCACCGCCCGCGACGCGATCGTCACCGCGCAGCTCGCGCGGGAGGCGTTCGAGACCGACTGGATCAAGCTCGAGGTGATCGGCGACGACCGCACGCTGCTGCCGGACGCGGTCGAGCTCGTCGCGGCCGCCGAGGAGCTGGTCGACGACGGCTTCGTCGTGCTGCCCTACACGACCGACGATCCGGTGCTCGCGCGCCGGCTCGAGGACGTGGGCTGCGCGGCGGTGATGCCGCTCGGCTCGCCGATCGGCAGCGGCATGGGCATCCGCAACCCTTACAACATCTCGATCCTGATCGAGCGCGCCGGCGTGCCGGTGGTCCTCGATGCCGGCGTCGGCACAGCCTCCGACGCCGCCCTGGCCATCGAGCTCGGTTGCGACGCGGTCCTGTGCGCGAGCGCGATCTCGCGGGCTCACGATCCGGTCGCGATGGCCCGGGCGATCCGCCTGGCGGTCGAGGCTGGGCTGCTGGCGCGAGGGGCGGGGCGGATTCCCCGCCGCCGCTACGCCGAGGCCTCGACACCGGAGGAGGGAGTGCCGGTGTTCGAGCTCCGCTCGTCGCTGCCGGAGGACGACCCCAGCCCGACAGCGCCAGTGACCGTCGACGAGCTGATCGACGCCTGGGAGGCGGCATGGTCCGGCAAGGACCCGGCCGCGTTCGAAGCACGTGTGCGCCCCCGATGTCCACTACGAGGACCCGCGTCACCTCCGAGCCACTGGAGGGCGCTCGACGCGCTCGACCGCCACGCGCAGCGGCTGTGGGCCGCGTTCCCCGACGCGCGGCTCGAGCGCACCGGCGAGCGGCTCAGCAACGGACAGTACGTCGCCGCCCCGGCAAGCTGCTGGCGACCCACCGGGCCGCCGCTCGAGGGGCTGCCGGCGACCAACCGGTTCGTCGTCGTCCACTGCGTCTTCTACTGCGAGATCGAACGCGACCGGCTGCTCCGGGTGCGCGCGTTCTTCGACCTCTACGACGCCGCGGTGCAGCTGGGCGTCCTGCCCGCGCGGGGGACCCTCGGCGAGAAGGCGCTGCTGATGCTGCGCGGGTTCGGGTTGCGCGCCGGGCGGACCTAGCACCTGCACCTAGGTCCTGGGGCCGCCGGCCGAGCTCGCCGCGGCGATTGGCAGAAATCGTCCGGTATGCGGCATTGCGGCCAATTCCCGGCAGCCGCCATCATCGCCGCCGTGACCCGCCCCCGCCGCATCGTCCTGGTCGCGTTCTGACGACGTGCAAGTGCTCGACATCGCCGGACCGAGCGAGGTGTTCTCGCTCGCTCACCGCGCATCGCCACGCGCCGAATACGAGCTCGAGCTGGTGTCGGCCGACGGCGCCCCGCTGACGACCTCGAGCGGACTGGAGCTCGTCCCCGAGCGGCCCGCTCGAGGCGTGCCGCGGGCCGATCGACACGCTCGTCGTCGCCGGCGGCGCCGGTGTGCGCGACCGCGGCCGCGCGACGACCGGCTCGACGGTCTGGCTGCGGCTGGCGGCTCGTCGGTGCAGACGGGTCTGCTCGGTCTGCACCGGGGCGTTCCTGCTCGCTCGCGCCGGCCTGCTCGACGGCCGCCGGGCCACCACCCACTGGGCGGCGTGCGCGGCGCTCGCGCGCAACTACCCGTCGATCGAGGTCGATCCGGACCCGATCTTCGTCCGCGACGGCAACGTCTACACGTCAGCCGGCGTGACCGCCGGGATCGACCTGGCACTGGCGCTCGTCGAGGAGGACCTCGGGCGCCAGGCCGCGCTCGACGTGGCGCGATCGCTGGTCCTGTTCGTACGCCGCCCCGGCGGTCAGGCGCAGTTCAGCGCTGGCCTCGCGGGGCAGGCGGCGCAGCGCCCGGGAGTCCGCGAGCTCCAGGAGTGGATCGCCGACCACCTCGACGGCGACCTGTCGGTCGGGGCCCTCGCCGAGCGGAGCTTCATGAGCCCACGCAACTTCGCCCGCGTGTTCGCCAAGGAAGTGGGGATGACGCCGGCCGCGTACGTCGAGGCACTGCGCTTGGAGCGCGCGCGGGTGCTGCTCGAGACGACCGACCTGCTGCTCGAGGAGATCGCCGCCCGGTGTGGCTTTGGGACGGTCGAGACGCTGCGCCGGACGTTCGGCCGGCGCCTGCACGTGAGCCCGAGCGATTACCGCGACCGCTTCGCCGGAGCCGCAGCCCCCAACGTGATCCCGATCAAGAGGAGCGCCACATCATGAACATCGCAATTCCGATCTTCGACGGCCTCACCGCACTCGATGCCGTCGGTCCATACGAGGTGCTCTCGCGCCTGCCCGGCGCCAGCGTCCACTTCATCGCCGCCGAGACGGGGCCGAAGCGGACCGAAACGGCGATGCTGGCGCTGACCGCCGACCGCACGCTCGACGAGCTGCCCGACCCGGAGGTGATCGTCGTGCCGGGCGGGTTCGGGACCCGCGCGCTGATGCACGACGAGGAGATGCTCTCGTGGCTGCGCACCGCCCACTGGTCCTCGCAGTGGACGACCTCGGTGTGCACCGGTTCGCTGTTGCTCGCAGCCGCCGGGATCCTCGATGGCCTGGAGGCGACCACGCACTGGCTCGAGCTCGAAACGCTCCGCCTCCACGGCGCGACACCCGTCAACCGCCGCGTGGTCCGAGCAGGGGAAGGTGATCACGGCGGCCGGCGTCTCCTCCGGGATCGACATGGCGCTCGGGCTCACGGCGCAGATCGCGGGTCCCGAGCTTGCGCAGGCGATCCAGCTGGGGATCGAGTACGACCCGCAGCCGCCGTTCGACTCGGGCTCGACCGATAAGGCCGCGCCGGAGATCGTCGAGCTGGTGCGCAGGCGGGCGTCGCAACTGGCCTAGCCGGGCGAGCTACCTGGTCCACCCCAGCCCTCTACCGAGGCCCCACCGTCACGAGCACTGGGGCGTGGTCTGACAGCGGGCCCCGCTCGAGCACCACCCCCCTCGCAGCAGCCGGGCCGACCGCCGGAGCCGGAGCCCACCCCCCTTTCCCAGAAATAAACACGTGGTCCACGTCGTGGCCTCCGGCCCAGGCGAAGCCGGAAAACGCCGGCGAGCGGAGATTGAAGTCTCCGCCCAGCACGACGGGCTCCCCGCCGCCCCAGCTCAACGCGCAGCGCGCCGCCAGCCGCCCGTCTCGCCAAGCCGAGGCATCGTGGTGCGCGGTCGCGTGCAGGTTGCAGACCCAGACCCCGGACGCGAGTCGCACTCCGTGCATGAACCGCCGCTCGGGCACCACGCACAGCCGTCGCCGATAGTGCGACACGATCGCGTCTCCCCGCACCAGGATCGCGTTACAGCCGCCCCCGTTGGACTTGATCACGTCCGGCCAGCGCACCGCCGCCGGCGCGCCGGAGAGCCAGCGCCGAGTTGCGCGAGGTGAGCACGAGCCGCGCCGACGCCCCGAGCGAGGCACCGAGCAGCGCCGGCCACCACGGCGGGACCTCCTGCAGCAGCGCCACGTCCCAATCCCATCCGGCCAGCGCGGCGGTGAACTCCGGCAGCAGGTCGCGCCCGCTGCCCGGTACCGAGCGCCCGTGCAGAAGATTCCAGGTCAGCACCCGCATAGCCACAGAACCCAACGTACACTGCGCGACTTGCCCCGCCACTTCCTCACCGGAGCCGAGCTGTCCGCGGGCGAGCTGAAGGCCCTGATCGAGCGCGCACAGGTGCTGAAGGCCGACCCGACCGGCTCACACGCGCTGGACCACAAGACTGTCGCGCTGATCTTCCAGCGGCCCTCGACGCGGACCCGGGTGTCGTTCGAGACGGGCATCGTCGAGCTCGGTGGGCACCCGATGGTGCTCCGCACCGACGAGCTGCAGCTGAGCCGCGGCGAGAGCGTCAGCGACACCGCCTACGTGCTCTCGCGTCACGTCGCCGCGATCGGGATCCGCACCGGCCCGGACGAGCTCGTCGAGGAGCTCGCCGCGCACGCAACCGTCCCCGTGATCAACATGCTCACGGCCGGGCACCATCCGTGCCAGGCGCTGGCCGATCTGATGACGCTGCAGGAGGCGTTCGGCCGGCTCGAGGGGCTGACGGTCGCCTACGTCGGCGACGGCAACAACGTCGCTCGCTCGCTGGCGGTCCTCGGCGCGCTGGCCGGCGTGCAGGTGCGGATCGCCTCGCCGCACGCCTATACGCTCGAGCCCACCGTCGACACCGCATTGCTGACCGACGACCCGAGCGCGGCGGTCCGGGGCGCCGACGCCGTCTACACCGACGTCTGGGTGAGCATGAACGACGACCCGCAGTCGGCGCAGGCGCGCAGAGCCGCGCTGGCGCCCTATCGCCTCGACGACGGAGCTCCTGAGCCTCGCCGCCCCGCACGCGATCGCGCTGCACTGCCTTCCCGCCCACGCCGGCGAGGAGATCACCGAGGAGGTTCTGTACGGCGATCGCGCAGCGGATCTGGGACCAGGCCGAGAATCGCCGCCACGCGCAGAAGGCGCTGCTGGAATTTGTAACCCGCGAGGACTCCTAATACGCTCGGCCGGAAGTGCAAGCGCGGCCGTCAGCTCCGAGACGAAGACCTCGGCGCAGCGGCGGTAGGCAGCGAGATCCACGGGGATGGCATGCTAGGTGTGTGGACCCTAATGCCGCCACCAAGACCAGGCCCTCCCGCGGCGACGAGCTCGAGCTGACGATCGACTCGCTCGCGTTCGGCGGCGCCGGCGTCGCCCGACTCGACGGCTACGTCGTGTTCGTCTCCGGCGCGGTGCCCGGCGACCGCGTGCGCGCGCGTGGTCGGCAAGACGCAAGCGCGCCTACGCCGAGGCGCGTGCGATCGAGATCCTCGAGCCGAGCCCGGACCGGATCGAGCCGCGCAGGCCGACCATCCGGGCGCGCCGTGGCAGGTGCTCCCCTACGAGCGCCAGCTCGAGGTCAAGCAGGCGCAGGTGGACGACGCGCTGCGGCGGATCGGCAAGCTCGACGGCTACGACGCTCGAGCCGATCGTCCCGGCCGGTCGAGCAGTGGCGCTACCGCAACAAGCTCGAGTACTCGTTCGGCACCGATCCCGCGGGCCGGCTGGTGTGCGGCTTCCACGCTCCCGGGCCGCTGGGACGAGATCGTCGAGATCCGACGACTGCCTGCTGGCCTCCGAGCCCGCCAACGCGGCGCGCGAGCGGATCGTCGGCTGGTGCCGCGAGCAGGGCCTGACCGCGTACGACCGCCGCACCGGCGAGGGCCTGCTGCGCAACCTCGTCGTCCGCGAGGGCCGGCGCACCGGCCAGCTCCAGGTCGCGGCTGGTCACCAGCGCCGGGCGCGCTCGACCGCGACGGTCTCGATCGCGGCCGCGGGCACCGCTCGACGGGCTGCTGTGGACGCGCATCGACAGCGTCGCCGAGACCACCCAGGGCGGCGAGACCGAGCTGCTGGCCGGCGTCGGACCGGCTCGACGGAGGAGCTCGGCGGGATGCGCTTCCAGATCTCGCCCGAGGCGTTCTTTCAGACCAACACCGAGATGGCCGAGCGGCTGTACGGGCTGGCGATCGAGTACGCGCGAGCCGAGCGGCTTCGAGCGGGTCTACGACCTGTACTGCGGGATCGGCACGATCGGGCTGCTGATCGCGCCGCGCGTGGCCGAGGTGTGGGGGCTCGAGATCGTCGAGGAGGCGGTCGCCGACGCGATCGCCAACGCCCGCGCTCAACGAGATCGACAACGCCCACTTCTTCGCCGGCGACGTCCGCCTGGCGCTGCGCGAGCTCGGTCGAGCGCGCCGGCCGCCCCGACGTGCTGGTCGTCGACCCGCCGCGCGCCGGGCTCTCGCAGAAGGTCGTGCGGCGGATCATCGAGGCCGGTCGCCGAAGCGGATCGTCTACGTCTCCTGCAACCCGACGACGCTGGCGCCCAACGCCGCCCAGCTGGTCGAGGCCGGCTACGCGCTGATCCGGGTGCGCCCGGTCGACATGTTCCCGCAGACGCCGCACATCGAGTGCGTGGCGGCTGCTCGAGCGCCGCTAGGGTGCCAGGTGGCACGAGCGATGCGCGCGGTCACGATCCGCGACACAGCAGCTGATCGTCGAGGAGCACCCCGACCCGGTGCCCGGGCGCCGGCGAGGTGCTGGTCCGCGTCCGCGCCGCCGGGCTCAACGGCGCCGACATGATCAGCGGCGCGGCCGCTACCCGGCGCCGCCCGGCTCGCCCCAGGACATCCCCGGGCTCGAGCTGGCCGGCGAGGTCGCCGGCCTCGGGCCCGGGCGCCGACGCGCTTCACGCGACGGGGACCGGGTGATGGCGATCGTCGGCGGCGGCGGCCAGGCCGAGCTCGCGGTGGTCCACGAGCGCGTGCTGATGCCGGTGCCCGAGCGCCTCTCGCTGGCCCGAGGCCGGCGGCGTGCCGGAGGTGTTCACCACCGCCCACGACGCGGTCTTCACCCAGGCCGGGCTGCGCGCCGGCGAGCGGCTGCTCGTCCACGGCGGCGCCGGCGGCGTCGGCACCGCCGCGATCCAGCTCGGCCGCGCCGCCGGCGCGCGGGTCACCGCGACGGTCCGCAACCCGGATCTGCGCGACGCAGGTGGCCGCGCTCGGCGCCGAGGTGATCGCGCCCGAGGGGTTCGCGCGAGCACGGCCCGTTCGACGTGATCCTCGAGCTGGTCGGCGCGCCCAACCTCGCCGACGAACCTCGAGCGCGCTGCGAGCATCGGCGGGCGGATCGCCGTGATCGGGATCGGCGCCGGCGCCACAGGCGGAGCTCAACCTCGGGCTGCTGATGGTGCAAGCGCGGCCGGATCCACGGCTCGACGCTGCGGCGCCCGCCCGCTCGAGGAGAAGGCGCTGACCGCGCGCGCGATGGAGCGCTCGGTGCTGCCGCTGCTCGCCGCCGGCGCAGTCGACGGTCCCGATCGCCGCGACCTACCCGCTCGAGCAGGCGACCGAGGCCTACGAGCGCTTCGCGGCCGGCGGCAAGCTCGGCAAGATCGTGCTCGAGATGGGCTGAGCGCTGATTAGCCCGCTCGGTCGACTCGGGCTGTCGACTGAACCCAGTTCGTCGTCGCCGAGCGGCACGACCTCGGCGGCGTGGATCGAGCAGAGTGCCGGGCCGCCCGACTCCATCGCCGCCTGGATCTCCTGCGGCGTGAGCTTGGCTCCGCACTCCTCGCAGCGGTCGCCGATCTGGTCGAGCGTCTTCTCTTCGAGGTCCGACTCGGCGACGCAGCGCGCGAGTCTCATCCGACGTGACGGCCGAGCACGCTCGCTCTAGTACGGCGGCAGGTCGGCCCACCACTGGCCGAGCACCCGGAACGCCGCCCAGAACTCGCGCTTGGCGCTCTCCTCGTCGAGCGCCTCGTCGATGTTCGGGCACGTACAGGGCCTCGATCGACGGCGTGAAGCGCTGGAGCTCGCCCGGCGTCGGCGCGCAGCTCGCGCGCGCAGCGGGACGTCGAGCTCGTTGAGCACCGCCAGCGCGTCCGTCGCCCATCACCACGACGATCTTCGGCGCGACGATCGCGAGCTCCTCGGCCAGCCGGGCGACGCACGCCGGGTCGGCCATCGCCGGGTCGGCGCACCGGGCACTTCACGCACAGCGTCCCGTACACGGCGAGCGGGTCGATCGACAGCCGCTTGAGCGACTTCATCAGCGCGTTGCCGGTGCGGCCGTAGAAGGCGACGCCCTCCTCGACCTCCGACGGGCCGGGCCGAGTACTTGACCAGGAAGATGTCGGCCTGCGGGTGGCCGGAGCCGAGCACCGGCATCAGCTGGCCGCGCGGGCAGTGCGGGCAGGCCTGCAGCTCGCCGCGCGAACGCGTTCAGCTCGCGGATCGCGCGCTCGAGGTACTTCTCGCGGATCTCGTCGTCGGTTGCGGGCATCGCTCCTCGGATTGGACGGCTCGGCGAGCTTGTCCTTGCGAGTGCATCAGGACTTGCGCGCCGCGTCCGGTCGCGCGGCGCACGCGGCGCTCGCGCGAGGCCCGGCGGGCCGCGCCCGGGCATCGCCTTGGTCTGCAGGAACTTCAGCGCCTGGACGTACAGCAGGCTGGCCGGATTGCGGACGATGTCGGCGTCGCGCAGCGACTCGCAGGAACTCCTCCGGGCCGTCGAAGTCGCGCATCCGGATCCGCACCGAGCCGAGCCCCTGCGGCACGTGGGCGTCGGAGCCCGGCGCCGGCCGGGATCCGGTACTTGGCCGCGAAGC
Organism: uncultured Solirubrobacterales bacterium; assembly: GCA_963769695.1. Lineage (GTDB taxonomy): Bacteria > Actinomycetota > Thermoleophilia > Solirubrobacterales > Solirubrobacteraceae > Palsa-465. Next base: position 147,155 of record CAVYMX010000011.1, read on the forward strand.
GGACCGCCTCCTCGTTGAACTCGGCGATCGCGACGCGCGGGTTGAAGACCTCGATCGCGTCGACCTCGTCGAGCACCGCCAGCAGGTGCTCGTAGTCGGGCACCGAGTGCATGCCGGTCGAACGGATGCGGGCACGTAGACGAGGCCGCCCTGGCGCTTGATCTCGGCGATCGTCTCCTGCGAGCGTCATCCCGCGCGGGATCTTCTCCTCGATGAACAGGCCGATCACCTCGCCCTGCTCGGCGGTCTTGACCTCCTCGCCGACGATCACCTTGACCCCGTCGGCCTTCGCGCGCGCCTCGAGCGCGCCCGAGATCTCGTTGTGGTCGGTGACCGCGATCGCGCCCAGGCCACGGGCCGCGCGCCTCGGCCAGCAGCACCTCGACCGGCGTCGCGCAGTCGTAGGAGTGGTCGGTGTGCATGTGCAGGTCGACGTCGATCAGCGGCCGTGCGGCGAGCCGCGCGCGCAGTGCGCCGGTCGCCGCCGGTCGTCGTGGCGCCGGGCGACGAGGCCGCCGTAGACGCCGCTCGAGCTCGTCGGCCACGCGCGACCAGCGCGAGCGTCGCGCGCAGGCCGTCAGCCTGACGCCGGTCGCGGCTCGCGCAGCCGCGGGTCGGCGACCAGGCTGCGCGAGGTGGGCGGTCAGCGTCTGCGACGTCGCCGGGCTCGAACACGAGCCCGCGCTCGCCGTCGGCCAGCAGCTCCTCGTAGGCCGGCAGCCGCGAGGCGACCGGCGACCGCGCCGGCGGCGAGCGCCCGCACGAGCACGCCGGGCGTCGGCCGGACGCCCTCGGAGGCGAGCACGACGACGTCGGCCGACGCCAGCGACCTCCTGCCTCGCCGGCGCTCAGCCGCATCGATGAACGGACCCGGTCGCGCAGCGCGCTGCCGAGCGTCGCCGGGGGCGTCAGCGGCCGTCGCGTGAACACGGTCGCGCTGCCAGTCGAAGCTCGGCGCGGCAGCGCCCGCAGCGCGCGCAGGAACGTCCGCAGCGCGGCGCGCTCCTCCTCCGCGATCATCACCAGCTCGACTCGCCTCGTGGCTCGCCGCGCGCCGGCGCGAGGTCCGCACCCGGCGTGATCACCGCGTAGTCGCCGGGGAAGTAGCGCTGCATCAGGTCGCGGGTGGCGCCGTAGCTCGCCGTGCGCGCGTCGAGCCGGCCGAACAGCAGCCGCGACAGCGGCCGGGTCAGCTGGGTCGAGAGGATCCGCTCGGTCGGCGCGTGGAAGCTGCCGACGTTGAGCGCCCGCGAGTGGCGCAGCGCGACGCTCGAGGCGCTGGGCGCGAACGGCTCGTGGACGTGGACGACGTCGAGCGGCAGCGCGGACAGCGCGTCCTCGATCGTGCGCGCGACGTCGACCGGCAGCGACGCCGCGCGCCGCCGCGTCGGCGAGAACGGCAGCACCTCGCCGACGCCGAGCACCAGCGGCTGCTCGTCGGCCCGCTCGAGCAGCCGCTCGCCGCTCGGTCGCGGAGCGCGCGGCGGCTGTCGCGCACCAGCTCGCTGGACTCCGACGGCGCGAGATCAGCACCCGGTGCCCGCGCCGCGCGAGCTCGTCGGAGACCCGCGCGACGTAGTCGTTGACCTCGCCGGCGACCTCCCAGGCGAACGGCGTCACCTGCGCGATCGCGAGCGCTTCGTCCACCGGGAATTATTTTATGGGGCCGCTTGCGCGGCCCGTGTTTACGCCTTGGTCTTCGACCGCCTCGCCGCAGCCGCGGCCGCCGGCTGCGCCGTTCCGCGGGCGCCGTGGCTGCGGTCTTGCGGTGGTACTTGGCGATGAACGCCTCGGTCAGCTCGCGCGCCTCGTCGTCCGGGCGCTGGTGCATCGGCGACTTCATCAGGTAGGAGCTGGGGCCGTCGAGCTGGCCCGAGAGGCCGTTGTTGAGCGCCAGCTTGCAGCAGCGGACGGCGTCGATCACGATCCCGGCCGAGTTGGGCGAGTCCCACACCTCGAGCTTCAGCTCCAGCGTTCAGCGGCACGTCGCCGAAGGCCTGGCCCTCGAGCCGGATGTGGGCCCACTTGCGGTCGGTCAGCCACGGCACGTAGTCCGAGGGGCCGACGTGGACGTCGTCGGCGGGCAGCGTGTGGCCCATGATCGAGGTGACCGCGTTGGTCTTGGAGATCTTCTTCGACTCCAGCCGCTCGCGCTCGAGCATGTTGTAGAAGTCCATGTTGCCGCCGACGTTCAGCTGCGAGGTGCGGCGCAGCTTCACGCCGCGGTCGTGGAACAGCCGCGCCAGCGCGCGGTGGACGATCGTCGCGCCGACCTGGGACTTGATGTCGTCGCCGATCGATCGGCAGGCGCGGCCTTCTTGAAGCGCTTGTTCCAGTAGTCCTCGCGCGCGATGAACACCGGGATGCAGTTGACGAACCCGCAGCCCGCCTCGAGGATCTGCTCGACGTACCACTTGGTCGCCTGCTCGGAGCCGACCGGAAGGTAGGAGACGACGACGTCGGTGTGCGTCTCCTTCAGGATCTCGACGATGTCGGCGGTCGGGCCGGGCGCCTTGGTGATCTTCTCCTTGAGGTACTTGCCGAGCCCGTCGTGGGTCATGCCGCGGTGGACCTCGACGCCGAGGTTCGGGACCTCGGCGCCGAGCTTGATCGTGTTGTTCTGCCCGGAGAAGATCGCCTCGGACAGGTCCTTGCCGACCTTGTCGGCGTCGATGTCGAACGCGGCGCTGAACTCGATGTCGCGGACGTGGTAGCCGCCGAGGTCGACGTGCATCAGTCCGGGGACCGACTCGAGTCGGGTCGGCGTCGCGGTAGTAGTGAACGCCCTGCACGAACGAGCTCGCGCAGTTGCCGACGCCGATGATCGCGACGCGCACCTTGTCCTGCTGATAGCGGCCGGCGCCGTTTCTCCGCGCCGTTGGTGGTGCTCATGGTGAAGAAATTTCCCTTCTCGAAATATCGGGCTGCGCGACAGGGGTGCGCGCGTGCCCTCCCGCTCAAGGTATTCCTTGCGGGTGGGTTTGTTACACCTGCGCCGCGGCGTTCAGCTGCTTGCGCACGTAGACGATCCGCTGGACCGTGGTGATCACCGCGAGGGCCGCGAGCACGTAGACGGCCGGCGCCAGCAGCTCGAAGTGGCCGAGCGACGCGCCCTTGGCGAACACGAGGCCGATCGACAGGATCACGACCCGCACCGGCCGCGTGGCCAGGCCGACCTTGCACGCGACGCCGAGCGCCTCGGCGCGCGCCCGCGTGTAGGAGACCATCAGCGAGAACAGCACCGCCGCGACGACCGCGGCGACCGCCACCTGGTTGTGGCGCGAGGCGAAGTACGCCGCGACGGCGGTCAGCACGATCCCCTCCTCGAGCCGGTCGAGCGTCGAGTCCAGGAACGCTCCGAACGGGGTTCCCTTGCCCGACATCCGCGAGTAGCGCCCGTCGAGCGTGTCCATCACCGAGCCGACGATGAACGCGATCCCGGCGAGGAAGAACATCCGGCCGACGACCAGCCCGGCGGCGGCCAGGTTGAGCACGAAGCCGGTCAGCGAGATCGCGTTCGGGGTCAGGCGCGACTCGATCAGCCGCTCGCGCATCAGCTCCTGCGTGGTCGGCCCTTCGCGGCCGGGGCGGCTGCCGGCGGGTCCGTGCGCGGCACCGGCTTGGTCTGCTCGGCCATCGGGCTACGCGGTCGCTTGGCCGAACGCCCACACGTCGGGCCGCGCGCGAGCAGCAGCCGCTGGGCCAGCAGCGCTGATACGCCGCGGTCAGCGCGCCGAGGAACACGTCGGTCAGATAGTGGTTGCCCGTCGCGATCACCACGAACGTGATCACAGCGGGTACAGACGCCCAGGCGATCTTCGCCGGCCAGTGCTTGACCAGGCGGACCATCGGGCCGCCGATCATCATCGCGAAGCAGACGTGCATCGAGGGGACGGCGGCGTAGAAGTTGAGGAACGCGCTGCTCGGGGCCGTTGTCGAGGTGCGGCACGCCGATGAACTGCGAGATCGAGTCGGTGAAGCCCCACTCCGGCATCAGTCGCGGCGGCGCGGTCGGGTACAGCGCGTAGCCGACCAGCGCGATCGCCATCGCGATCATGAACATGTTGCGCACGAAGTAGAACGAGTCGTTGCGCCGCAGGTAGATGAACACGAGCGCGCCGAGCGTGACGAAGTAGTGGGCGTTCAGGTAGGTCCAGTCGGCGAAGTCCATCAGCCAGTGCAGGTTCGACGCCCACGCCTGGATGCTCGGCTCGATGAACACGTGCAGCACCCGCTCGAGGTTGATGATCTTGGTCGCATCCCCGAACGGCTTGTACAGGTTGCCGCCGTCGGCCAGTCCGCGCACGATCATGTACACCGAATACGCGCCCACGGCGAGCAGCAGCTGACGGATCAGATCCAGCCAGCCGCGCGGCAAAACGCGCGCCTCGATGAACTTGAGTCCTCGACGCATGCGCTGCGCATCCTACCGCCGCGCGGGTTGGCTTCACATCAACAGTCTCCACTCGGCTTGCGTTGGCGCGCTCACGTACAGCGCGGCGAACGCGACCCGATCCGGTCGAGCCCGAACCTCGCGACAAGTCGCACCGGGCCGGGGCGGCGGAGCTCGATCCGGGTCAGCGCGCCCGCCGGCTCGACGCATCCGGGACCGCCCTCGAGCGCCCAGTAGGGGGAGAAGTGGACATGGACGAGCGCTGTGCCGGCCCGCTGTGCCTGCAGCGTGAACGAGTCTGAATTGATCGCTTTGAGCGTCGCTGCGCCCTGGACGATCGGGGTCGCGTCGTTCACCTCATAGACCCGCCAGTGAGCGGTGCGCTCCTCCAGCGTCAGGTACGGCAGGCCGTGATCGATCAGCGCCATCTCCGCCTTGCCGCGTAGTCGAGCGGCGCATCGGACGCGGCGACGAAGCGGACCGCGTTGTAGTGCAGCCAGGCCTGGTAGCGGGCGGGCGTCAGGTGACCGCCGTAGAACAGCGGGTTGTCCTTGATGTCGAGCTGGCGCTCCCAGCCGCGCGCGAGCGGGAACCGGCGCGCGACCACGTAGGCCTCCCAGTGAAACTGCGTGAACGGGATCTCGACCCGGAACGGCGGGCCCGGCTGGCGCGCGAGGAAGTCCAACAGCGGCGGGTAGTAGCCGCTGGCGGCGGTCGGGTCGCCGCTGGCGATCGTCAGGTCGCGGATCGGGTCGTGCCACTCCAGGTAGAGCAGCGGCAGCGCGAGGATCGCCAGCAGCACGCGTCTGCGCGGCCACAAGCAGCAGCGCCGCGAGCGGGGCGGCGAGGAACGTGCCGAGGCGCGCGGCGTTGCTGCCGACGGGCGTCGGGACCGTGTAGGCCAGGACCGCCCCGGCCGCGTACAGGACGACGCCGGCACGTAGTCGCTTGGCCTCCCTGGGCAGCGCGAGGAGGAAGCCGATCGCCAGCAGCGGGATCGGCAGCAGCGCGTTCAGGGCGAACGGCTCATAGCCCCCCTCGGGGAACACGACCGCGAGCACGGCGACCGGCGCCAGCGCGGCCACAGCCATCGCCAGGCCCCGCGCTGCGGCTCGCGGACGGCGCTCGATCATGTACGCACCGGCGGCGTCCGCCGTCCCCGCGACCGCGGCGAACAGGGCCGCCACCGGGCTGCACAGCGCGCTCAGCGCCGCCAGCGCCGAGGCGGTCTTGGGGTGGTCGCGGTCAAGCGCGACGACCGCCCCCATCGCCGGCAGCGCGCCGAACGCGAACGCGAGCCGTCCCGTGTACAGGTTGGTCGCGGTCGCGGCGCCGAAGACCGTCGCGCCGAGCCACGCGTCGGCGCCCGAATGACGGTGCGCCAGCGGCTCGAACAGCGCCGCCGTCCCCGTCGCCGCGATCGCGGCCGCGAGCTGCGGCGAGAGCGCGGCCGACACCGGCGGAAACAGGACGCTGTAGCCGGGGGTGTCGTGACCCGCGTACCACCAGTTGTTCCAGAACCCGAACCCCTGGATCCGGAACAGCTGCGCGCGGAACAGGTGTGCGGCGAGGTCGAGGCTCGGTGGCGAGACGATCACGTAGACAGTCGCGAGCACCGCGGCGAGAAGCGTCGGCGCCGCCCGGCGGGGGTCGATCCGCCCGATCAGGCTGGTGCGCGCCGGCTGTGCGAGTGCCGTCATCTGCGCGCTCGTGGGCAATGATGCGATCCGGTCATCTAAGCGCTCGTCACGAATGCCGCGATCCGGTCGGCGACTTCGGGCACGTCGAGCCACGGCCAATGGCCGGCGTCCGGGATTCGCTTGAGCGCGGCGTCCGGCAGTCGGGACACGTACGCGTCGGCGAGGGCCGGCCCGAACCACGGATCGCGCTCTCCCCAGAGCACCAGCGCCGGCATCGTCAACGTCTCGAGCCGGGCTCCGGCAGCCGCGAGGACCGGCTCCGTCGTGGCCCGCGCAAGACGCAGGATCGCCCGCTGCGTGCCCTGGTCGAACTGCTCCCAGACCCTCGTGACCGCGGCGTCGGGCCAGGCACGGGGCCGGCGCTCGCGTTCCGGAGCACGCGGGCGAGCAGCCACCGTTGGGTCGAGCCCATGATCAGCTCGCCGAGCCCGGGGCGCCGGAGCAGCTTCGGCAGTCCGTGCCAGTGGAATCCCTGGGTGAGCGGCAGCGCGTTGCACAGCACCAATCGATCGATTCGCTCGGGGTGGCGCTGGGCGAACACCAGCCCACCGCCGGCGCCCCAGTCGTGTGCGACCAGCCGCACCCGGTCGATCTCGAGGCCGGCAAGGAATCCCTCGACGAAGCCGGCGTGGGCTTCGATCGTGTAGTCGAGGTGGCCGCCCTTGGCCGAGCGGCCGAAGCCCGGCAGGTCCGGCGCCAGCCCGCCGGTGCGCTCCAGAAACGCGGTCCAGTCCTCGGAGCTCGTCGGGATGCCGTGGAGGTACAGGGCGGGGACGCCGGTCCACGACGCGCTGCGATAGAACACGGGCTCCTGGCCGAGGGTGATCGTGTGCTCGTCGACGCGCACCCGTCGGCGAGGATAACGTCCTCACGATGATGGCAATCCGGCCCCCGGTCCGCGGTGCGTCGTGGCCCCCACCGAAGCGTCGCTCCGGCGCCACCCAGGGGGTCCACGGCTGATGGGTGCCGGCGGTTCTGCCGGGGGTGTGCCTGGGGGCTCTGCCGGGAGTCTGCCTGGGGGCTCTGCCGGGAGTCTGCCTGGGGGCTCTGCCGGGAGTCTGCCTGGGGGTTCGGTTGTGCGGGCCTTCGAGGGGTCGCTCGAGCGTGAGTCCGACAGTCCACCCGGGCGCGCGCCGCAGCCAGCCCGCGTCCTGTGCCTCGGGGAGGCGCTGGTCGATCTGATCTGCGACCGACCGGTCGAGGACCTCGCGGACGCAGAGCGGTTCGTGTCCCGGTTCGGAGGCGCGGTCGCGAACGTGGCAGTCGTCGCCGCCCGCGCCGGCGCCCGGATCGCCCTCGCCGGGGGTGCCGGCGACGACGCCTGGGGGCAGTGGCTGCACGATCGGCTCGAGGACGAGGGGGTGGACCTGTCGCTGTTCCGCCTCCTCGGCGGAGCCCAGACCCAGATCGCGATCGCCTACGTCGGGTCCGGCGCCGAGCCCACCTACCGGATCTACGGCACCGCTTTGGAGACCGTCGCGCACGCGTTACGCGACCGGCTCGACGAGGCGGTGACGGACTCGGCGGCGCTCTTCCTCAGCTCGAACACGCTCGTCGGCGCCGGCGAGCGTGAGATCACGATGCGCGCCCGCGAACTCGCACTGGGGCTCGACCGCCCGGTGATCTACGACCCCAACGTCCGCCTGCACCGCTGGCGTTCCCGGACCGAAGCCGCGTCGTTCGCAAACGCCTGCGTGCCGGGGGCACTGCTGGTCCGCACCAACGAGCACGAGGCGGCGCTGATGACCCGCGAGACCGATCCCGAACGGGCCGCGGCGGCGCTCCTGGCGGCCGGGGCCCGCATGGTCGTCGTGACGCTCGGTCCCCGCGGCGCGATCCTGCGCGGAGAGTTGCGCGCCGACGTGCCCGGGGTCAGCGCCCGCGTGGTCAGCACGATCGGCGCCGGCGACGTCCTCACCGGGCTCCTGCTCGGCAGGCTCGCGCTCGCCGGCTTCTATCCGCCGGCGGTGCCGGCCTGGCTGCCACAGGCGGTCGCCGACGCGGCGCGGGCGTGCGAGCGGTGGGGGGCGCTCGAGTGAGCGCGCGTCCGGCGGATGAATCGGGGTCCGAGGGTGGGGAGTGCTCGAGTGAGCGCGCGTCCGGCGGATGAATCGGGGTCCGAGGGTGGGCGATGATCGAAGGCCGGCGGTGACGGCGGCCGGCTCGGCACCCTGGCGGCGTCCGGCGCCGCGTCGCGTCCGCGCGATCCGCGACCGCCTGCGCGCGATCTACGGGATCCCGCTCGCCCAGCCCCACGGTCACCCGATCGCCGAGCTGGTGCTCACCGTCCTCTCGCAGTCGACCAACGATCGCAACCGCGACGTGGCCTACCTCGCCCTGCGCGAGCGGTTCCCCACCTGGGAGGACGTACGCGACGCGCCCGTAGATCTCGTCGAGCAGGCCATCCGACCAGGCGGGATCTCCAAGGTCAAATCGGCTCGGATCAAGGCGATCCTCCGCGCGATCACCGATACCGCGCCCGGGGGCGAGCTCTCGCTCGACTGGCTCCTATCACTCTCGGTTCCCGACGCCCAGCGCTACCTGACCAGGCTCCCCGGCGTCGGCCGCAAGACCGCCGCCTGCGTGCTCCTGTTCGCGCTCGGAATGCGCGACGTTCCGGTCGACACCCACGTCTCACGAGTCGGCACGCGGTTGGGGATGTTCCGCCCCGGGGCCCCGTTCGTCGAGCTCCACGACACGATGCTCGCGATCACCCCTCCCGGCGAGGAGCTCGAGCTGCACATCAACATGCTCCGCCACGGGCGCCGGACGTGCCACGCCCGGCGACCGAACTGCGCCGGCTGCGCGCTGCGGCGGATGTGCCCGAGCGCGTTTCAGGTGGGGTGACGCGGTCTTGTCTTCGGCGTGGTTTGGGCCGGCGTCGAGGGGCGTGGGCGCGCGAGACTCGGTGAGCTGTCGGCGGCGGTCGGCTCGGGGGACGGCGCTGGTGAGGGGGTGATGAGCGGGGGCCTGGGGGCGGTACCGCAGATGCAGTCGGCGGCGGTTGGCTCGGGGGACGGCGCTGGTGAAGGGGTGGCGGGGATGTGGGCTTTGCCGCGGCCCATCACCCCCCTGACCGGCTGCGTGACCCGCGGGGCGCAATCCAGAGCGCCGCGCCCTCGCCCGATGTCAGCACTCTGACAATTTCACCTGCATACGGGGACAAACCGCGGGCGCGTGGGGGACCTTCGCTACATAAGCACGTGGGGCATGCTGATGTAACCAAGGTCGGCCGCGGGCGTGGACTTTGGGCCGTTAAGCATGTCGCCGGGGCGGATTTCGGCCCCCTCCGGTCCCGCCCCGGCGAATTACCACCGGTCAGTACCGGCCTCCCGCCGCAAGCCGCCCTCCTCGCCCCGACCTCCCGCCGCAAGCCGCCCTCCTCGCCCCGGCCTCCCGCCGCAAGCCACCCTTCACCAGCGCCGTTCACCGAGCCGACCGCCCACGAAAGCTCGCCGAGTCGCCGAAAGCCATCGTGCCCCACCGCCCCCCCGCCCCCCTTGGTTCCCCCCGCCCAGGCCTCGGGACGGCTGCATGGCGACCCGCGCGCCCTTCCCACCAAATGACAGATCTGCTACGATCAGGCTCAGATTTTTAGGCAAGCAGAGGAGCAGAAGGCAACATGGGAAAGACAATCGGAATCGACCTCGGCACTACTAACAGCTGTATGGCGGTGCTCGAGGGCGGTGAGCCGACGGTGATCGAGAACGCTGAGGGCGGGCGCACGACGCCGTCCGTGGTTGCGTTCACGAGCTCGGGCGAGCGCCTCGTCGGTACTGTCGCCAAGCGGCAGGCGGTAACCAACCCGCAGAACACGGTCTTCTCGATCAAGCGCTTCATGGGCCGCAAGGAGGCCGAGGTGCGTGAGGAGGAGTCGATCGTGCCGTACAAGGTCGTCTCGGGCCCGGGTGGCGACGCGCGCGTAGAGGCCGGCGGCAAGCAGTACTCGCCGCCCGAGATCAGCGCGATGATCCTCGGCAAGCTGAAGGCCGATGCCGAGGCGTACCTGGGTGAGACCGTCGATGCGGCGGTGATCACGGTCCCGGCGTACTTCAACGACGACCAGCGCCAGGCGACCAAGGACGCGGGCAAGATCGCCGGCCTTGACGTCAAGCGGATCATCAACGAGCCGACGGCGGCGTCGTTGGCGTACGGTCTCGACAAGGAGGCCGACCAGACGATCCTGATCTTCGACCTCGGCGGTGGCACGTTCGACGTGTCGGTGCTCGAGATCGGCGATGGCGTGTTCGAGGTCAAGGCGACCGCCGGTGACAACCACCTCGGCGGCGACAACTTCGACAAGGCGCTCGTCGACTGGCTCGTATCGGAGTTCAAGAAGTCGCAGGGCATCGACCTGAGCGCCGATCCGATGGCGCTGCAGCGGCTCTATGAGGCGGCGGAGAAGGCGAAGATCGAGCTCTCGACGACGCAGGAGACGCAGATCAACCTGCCGTTCATCACCGCTGACTCGAGCGGACCGAAGCACCTCGACACCCGGCTCACGCGCGCCAAGCTGAACGAGCTGACCGCCGACCTGCTCGACCGCACAGTCGCGCCGGTCCGCCAGGCGCTCGACGACGCCAAGGAAAAGGGCGTCGCGAAGGTCGACCACGTGGTCCTGGTCGGCGGCATGACCCGCATGCCGGCCGTGCAGGAGAAGGTCAAGGAACTGACCGGCAAGGACCCGCACCGGGGCGTCAACCCGGATGAGGTCGTCGCCGTCGGCGCCGCGATCCAGGCCGGCGTGCTGGCCGGTGACGTCAAGGACGTGCTGCTGCTCGACGTCACTCCGTTGACGCTCGGGATCGAGACCAAGGGCGGCGTGATGACGAAGCTGATCGAGCGCAACACGACGATCCCGACCCGCAAGTCGGAGATCTTCTCGACCGCCGAGGACAATCAGCCGAGCGTTGAGATCCACGTGCTCCAGGGTGAGCGCGAGATGGCCACCTACAACAAGTCGCTGGGCAAGTTCCAGCTGACCGGCATCCCGCCCGCGCCGCGCGGGATCCCCCAGATCGAGGTCGCGTTCGACATCGATGCGAACGGGATCCTGAGCGTGTCGGCGAAGGATCTGGGCACCGGCAAGGAGCAGAAGATCGAGATCAAGTCCGGCTCCGGCCTCTCGGATGATGAGATCAAGCGGATGGTCACCGACGCCGAGTCACATGCCGAGGATGACCGTCGGCTGCGCGAGCTCGCAGAGGCGCGCAACAACGCCGAGAACGCCGCCTATCAGGCCGAGCGCCAGCTCAAGGATCTGGGCGAGGCCGTCGACGCGTCCTCCAAGGAGGACATCGAGGCCGCGATCAAGGCCGTCCGCGAGGTGCTGACCTCCGAGGACGCGGCTGACATCAACGCCAAGACCGAGGCGCTGCAGTCCTCCTTCCACAAGGTCTCCGAGGCGATGTACCAGCGCGCCCAGGAGCAGGCCGCGGCCGACTCGACAGACGGGGCGGGCTCGACCACCAATGGCGCCGGCGGCGCCGAGGAGGACGTCGTCGATGCCGAGGTCGTTGACGAAGGCAAGAAGTAATGACGACCGATCGCAACCAGCACGCGCAGACGATTGCGCCCGGCGAGCCAGAGGCGCCGGTATCGGGCGCTGCGCCCGGTCCGGTGCCGGCTGAGCCGGCGCCGGCGGGCGCCCCCGTTGCCCAAGACGGCCACCGGGGCGCCGAGCCGCGGCCCGAAGCGCAGTCGCCCATCGAGGATCAGAAGGCCGTGGCTGAGGCCACGGATGACCTCGAGCAGCTGGCCGCCAAGGCGGCCAAGGCGGACGAGTACCTCGCGCTGGCACAGCGCACCAAGGCCGACTTTGAGAACTACCGCAAGCGGGCGGTGCGCGAAGCCGCGGCCGCACAGGATCGAGGAGTGGCGAAGCTCGCCAAGGAGCTGTTGCCCGCAGTCGACAACCTCGACCGCGCGCTCGCGGCGGCTCAGGCTACGGCCGCTGAGGAGCTCGATGGCGACGATGTCGAGGCAATGCTCGTATCCGGTATCAAGCTCGTGCACGCGGAAGTGATCGCGGCACTGGCGCGAGTCGGGATCGAGCCCTACTCGCCAGAGGGCGAGCGGTTCGATCCACAGTTCCACGAGGCGGTTGCGCAGCAGCCGTTCGAGGGCGCTGTGCCGGGCACGATCGTCGAGGTGTACCAGCGCGGCTACCGGCTCGGCGAGAGCGTGCTGCGACCCGCGCGGGTCGTGGTCGCCGGCTGATGGACCAGTAGCCGATGGCTGACAGACCTGACTATTACAAGACCCTCGGGGTCGGAAAGAACGCCTCCGAGGAAGAGATCAAGAAGGCTTATCGCAAGCTCGCGCGCCAGTACCACCCGGACCGCAACGCCGGCGACAAGAGCGCCGAGGAGCGCTTCAAGGAGATCTCGGTCAGGCGTACGACGTGCTGTCTGATCCCGAGAAGCGCAAGTCCTATGACCGCGGTACGGGTCCGTTCGGGTTCGGCGTGCCGGGCGGCTTTGACCCGAGTTCGTTCGGCGGCGGCTTCTCCGACATCCTCTCGAACCTCTTCGGAGGCGGAGGCGGCGGCGGCCGGCGTGGGGCCGGCGATGTACGCGGCCGGCCGCGTCCAGCAGCGCGGGCGCGATCTCGAGACCGAGGTATCACTGACCTTCGACCAGGCTGTCGAGGGTGCCCAGGTACCGCTCGCGGTGCCGACCTCGCAGCCGTGCCCGACCTGTAACGGCACGGGCGCGAAGCCGGGCAGTCAGCCGAAGGTGTGCCCGGTCTGCAACGGCCGCGGGGTCGAGGCTCAGAGCCAGGGCATCTTCTCGATCTCGCAGCCGTGCTCCAACTGCCACGGTTCCGGGACCGTGATCGAGGATCCGTGCCCGACCTGTGGTGGAACGGGCGCGCAGCGCAACGTCCGCAGGCTGCGGGTCAACATCCCCGCGGGCGTCCGCGACGGCAGCCGGATCCGGCTGGCCGGCAAGGGCGACCCCGGACTTCGCGGCGGCGAGCCGGGCGACCTGTACGTGATCACCCGCGTGCCCGATTCGCCCGTGTTCAAGCGCGGCGGGCGAGAACCTCGAGGTCGAGGTCCCGCTGACGATTCCCGAGGCTGTACGGGGCGCGGTCGTGGAGGTCCCGACGCTGAATGGCACAAAGCGGCTGCGTGTCGCGCGGGGGACCAAGCACGGCACCGTCCAGCGCCTCCGCGGCGAGGGCCCACCGCGTCTTGGCGGCAAGGGCCGCGGCGACATTCACTATCGGTTCGTGATCGACGTTCCCGCCTCGCTGTCGGCTGAGCAGTCCGAGGCGTTCGACAAGCTGTCCGAGGTCATGAACGGCAACCCGCGCGCGAAGCTGTTCGCCAAGGGTGCTCAGAAGTGAGCACCGAACGCCGGGTGACCAGGGTGAGGACGACCCGGACGCGCGTCGAAGTGTCCTCCGACCGGGGCGTGTTCATGATCTCGGTCGCCGCCGAGCTCGCCGACATGCATCCCCAGACGCTGCGGATGTACGAGGCGCGCGGACTGATCGAGCCCAAGCGCTCGCCGAAGGGCACGCGCCTGTACTCCCACGAAGACGTCGAGCGCCTGCGCCGGATCCAGGAGATGACCGCCGAGCTGGGGATGAACCTGGCCGGCGTCGAGCGCGTGTTCGAGCTCGAGGAGCAGCTCGGCGACGATGGCTCGGAAGGTCGCGACGCTGGAGCGGCGAGCGGACGAGCTGAAGGCTGAGGTCGAGCGGCTCGAGGCAGCTGCGGCGGGAGCTGCGCGCCGAGATCGTCCCCTACACCGGCGGCGGCGAACTCGTCCGCCAAGCGGACCTGAAGACGTTCAAGGTCCCGGTCCAGCGGATCCGGCGCTGACCCGCAGCCCGCTGCCCGAGGGCCGCGTGTGAGAGCATCCGTGGCCGGATGCACGGATTGGCGCCGAGACGTGTGAGGTGGGCCTGCCTGATCGCGGTGCCGGCGATCGCTTGCCGGGGCCGGCCTGCCGGCAGCTGCCGCCGGAGCCGCGGCCGTCCCGCCGGTCGCCCGGGCGACGGCGGTCGGTCCCGCTCCCCGCTCGCAGCCGATCCAGCTCGTCCTCCCGCTGGCCGCCGACGCAGCCGGGCTGAAGCAATACACGCTGGCGGTGACGACGCCCGGGTCGCCTGACTACGGCCAGTACAAGCCGATCGCCTGGCTGGCGCGCCGCTTCGGCGCCTCGCCGGCCACGCGCGCACGGGTGCTTGCGCTATCTGCGCCTGGCCGGTGCGAGCGAGACGAGGATCGACGCGACCGGCCTGTTCGCGGACGCGACGCTCAGCGCGGCGGTCGCGGAGCGGCTGTTCGCGGCGCCGCTGTACGAGTTCCGGGGTGCGCACGCAGCGCGGTTCATCGCCCCGGCGGGGTCCCCGACGGTGCCGCCGGGTCTGCAGGGCTCGGTCACCGGCGTGATCGGTCTGGACACGCGGCCCGTGTTCGGAGCGCCGCAGGCGCAGGTCGCCAAGGACCCGGGCGCGTTCGCGCACGCAGCGGCCGCGCAACCGGTCGTCCGGATACCTGCCGAGGACCGGAACGGCGGCCGGGTGCGGGGCCGGCCAGGGCAGCCCCGGGTTCACGCCGAACCAGTACCTGACCGCGTACGGCTACGGAGCGCTGCAGTCAGCGGGCCTCTCGGGCCAGGGCGAGCGGGTGGCCCTGATCGAGATCAACGGCTTCAAGGATTCCGACATCAACAATTTCGCCCGCTGCTTCGGCCTCCGGGTACCGGCGATCAACGCCTTTGGGGTCGGCGTCAAGAAAGCACTTCCGCCAGGGGTCGAGGCGACGCTGGACCTCGAGGTGCTGGACGCGGCGTCTCCGGGCCTGAAGTCGATCGACGTCTATGAATCGCCCGCATCGGCAGCTGACTCGCTTCGGGCCCTGACCGCGCCGCTCCAGAATCCGGGCTTCAAGCCGCAGGTGATCTCCGCCTCGCTGGGGCTGTGCGAGCCGTTCGTCTTCGCAGACATCGGCAAGGCAGGCACACTGGCAACCGAGAGCGCGCTCCAGGAGGCGGCCGCGAGCGGGATCACGATCCTCGCCGCGAGCGGGGATGCGGGCTCGGCCGCCTGCACGGATCAGGGCGTGCCGCTCGACCGGTTGGCGATCAGCTACCCGGCCTCATCATGGTGGGTGACGGCGGTCGGCGGCACGAACATCGTGCTGACCCCCAGCAACACGATCGCGGGGCAAATCGTGTGGAACGACACGAGCGCGCAGCCCGGCTCGGCCGGCGGCGGAGGCGTGAGTGAGCTGTGGGTCAGGCCTCCCTACCAGAACGGGACGGTCGCGATGAACTCCCGCGGTGATCCCGGACGTCTCGATGCTCGCCGACGTGGCGCCCGGGTACGCGATCTTCTGCTCGATCTCGGGGCAGGGCTGCCGTTCGTCGCGCCCCGTGGACGTCGATCGGCGGCACGAGCGCCGCGACGCCGCTGCTCGCCGGCGCCGTTGCGAACGTCGACCAGGACCTGCGGCTTCACGGCCGACAGGACCTCGGGCAGCTCAACCCGCTGCTGTACGCGATCGGTCGCTCCCCGTCGATCGCCGCTCAGGTGTTCGATGACGTGACGCAGTACGGCAACGACGTCGGCCCGTACATCCCCGGCAACGGGCAGCTGCTCGGCTGCTGCTCGGCGGGGCCGGGATACGACTTCGCGTCGGGCTGGGGCAGCTTGAACGTGGCGAGCTTCGCCGGGATCGCGCTCCAGGACCAGCCGGCGATCGTCTCCGTCGGCCTCGGGCTGGCGCCGGGCCAGCGCCCGGTCGCCGGTCACCGGATCCTCGCGAACGTGTCGTGCACCGGACGGTGCGTGATCGGCGCGTTCGCGGTCCTGACAATCGGCCACTCGCGGCCGTTCACCGTGTACTCGAACGTCTTCCATCTCGCAGGAGCTGGGACGAAGTCGATTCCGGTCCCCTTCTCCTCGGCTCAGCTCGCGGCGCTCCGGGCCGGGCTGCGCCGCCACCGGCGGATCACCGCCGCCGTCAGAGGCGCGATCGTCGATGCCGGCGGGAACATCGAACGTCAGACTGCGCCGATCACAGTTGTGATCAACGGCTAGTCCGCCAGTACGACCTCCCGATCACGCTCGGCCGAACTAAGCGGACTCCACACCACGGGCTCGCCGACGGTCTCGGGCGGGACACCCGGTGGCGGGCGACACCCGCCGCACGAGGGCGCCCACCCCGGGGCGCCCTTGTAGTCATGCCTCACACCGTGTCATAATCTAAGTCCAATCGACTTAGATTTCCCGAAACTCAACTCAGAGGCTTTATGCAACCAGACCGATTTACGATCAAATCACAGGAGGCGCTTCAGGCGGCCCAGCGGCTCGCCGACGAGCGCCGTAACCCCCAGACCACGCCCGAGCACCTGCTCGCGGTTCTGCTCGAGCAGGACGGTGGCGTGGTTGCGCCCGTGCTGCGCAAGCTCGGCGTCGCCCCGGCGGCCGTACGCCAGACGATTGGCCCGGCGCTTGATGCCCTGCCGAAGCTGAGCGGCGGGGCCACCCCTGAGCCGGCGGGCGGCTCGAGCGAGCTTGTCCAGGTGCTGCGCGCCGCCGAGAACGAGATGCGCGAGCTCAAGGACGAGTACGTCTCGACCGAGCACCTGATGCTCGCGATCGCCGCTCATCCGGGCAAGGCGGGCGACGCGCTCCGTGGCGCCGGTGCGTCCCGGGACGAGCTGCTCAAGGCGCTCGCCGAGATCCGCGGCAGCCAGCGGGTGACCGACCAGAACCCCGAGGACAAGCTTCAGGCGCTCGAGCGCTTCGGCCGCGATCTGACCGAGGCTGCCGCGCAGGGAAAGCTCGACCCAGTGATCGGCCGCGACGATGAGATCCGTCGCGTGATCCAGGTACTGAGCCGACGGACCAAGAACAACCCCGTGCTGATCGGCGAGCCGGGGGTCGGCAAGACGGCGATCGTCGAGGGGTTGGCACAGCGGATCGTCGACGGCGACGTCCCCGAGGGCCTGCGTGACCGCAAGCTGATCTCGCTCGACATCGGCGCGATGGTCGCGGGCTCCAAGTACCGGGGCGAATTCGAGGATCGACTGAAGGCCGTGCTGCGAGGAGATCGCCGATGCCGGCGGACAGATCGTCGTGTTCATCGACGAGCTGCACACGATCGTCGGCGCCGGTGCGGCCGAGGGCTCGGTCGACGCCGGCAACATGCTCAAGCCGATGCTGGCGCGCGGCGAGCTGCGGTGCATCGGCGCGACCACGCTCGACGAATACCGCAAGCACATCGAGAAGGACCCGGCACTTGAGCGCCGCTTCCAGCCGGTGTTCGTCGGCGAGCCGTCGGTGCAGGACACGATCGCGATTCTGCGCGGGCTCAAGGAGCGCTACCAGGTCCACCACAAGGTCCGGATCCAGGATTCGGCGCTGGTCGCGGCGGCCACTCTGAGCCACCGCTACATCGCCGATCGCTTCCTACCCGACAAGGCGATCGACCTGGTCGACGAGGCGGCTTCGCGGATCCGGATGGAGATTGACTCCAAGCCGACCGAGATCGACGAGGTCGACCGGCACATCATGCAGCTCGAGATCGAGCTCCAGTCGCTCGGCGAAGACGATGACCCGGGAACGGTCGCGCGCCGCGAGCAGCTCGAGCGCGGACTGGCCGAGGAGCGCGAGCTGCTCCGCAGCGATGCACGCCGAGTGGCAGCGCGAGAAGGACACAGTCGGTGCCGTCGCGGAGTTGCAGGAGAAGCTCGAGCAGGCGCGGATCGAGCTCGAGCGAGCCCAGCGCGAGGCCGATCTCGGCCGCGCCGCGGAGCTCCAGTACGGCACGATCCCCGAGCTCGACAAGCGGCTCGCCGCCGCGTCCGAGGCCCAGCACGAATCGGTCGGCGCCGAGCGCAAGTTCCTCAAGGACGTCGTCGACGCCGAAGACGTCGCCGAGGTCGTGGCGAAGTGGACCGGGATTCCGGTCTCGCGCCTGATGGAGGGCGAGATCGAGAAGCTCGTGCACATGGAGGAGCGGCTGCACCAGCGGGTGATCGGCCAGGACGAGGCAGTCGAGGCCGTATCCGCGGCGCTGCGACGGTCGCGGGCGGGCCTTCAGGACCCGGACCGGCCGATTGGGACGTTCCTGTTCCTCGGGCCGACCGGGGTCGGCAAGACCGAGCTGGCGCGTGCGCTGGCCGAGTTCATGTTCGACAGCCAGGACGCGATGGTGCGCATCGACATGTCCGAGTACATGGAGAAGCACTCCGTCTCGCGGCTCGTGGGCGCGCCGCCCGGATACGTCGGCTACGAGGAGGGCGGTCAGCTGACCGAGGCGGTTCGCCGCCGGCCCTACTCGGTGGTGCTGCTCGACGAGATCGAGAAGGCCCATCCGGATGTGTTCAATGCGCTGCTCCAGGTGATGGACGACGGGCGCCTGACCGACGGTCAGGGGCGTACGGTGTCGTTCAAGAACACCGTCCTGATCATGACCTCCAACATCCCCGGCGGCCGGGCCGGGCGTCGAGGCTCACTTCAAGCCCGAGTTCATCAACCGGCTGGACGACATCGTCGAGTTCCAGTCGCTCACCCGCCCACAGATCGGGGAGATCGTCGATCTCCAGGTCGCGCGGCTGATCGAGCGCGTCCGCCAGCGGGAGATCGAGGTCGAGCTGACCGACGATGCGCGCACGCTGATCGGCAATCTCGGCTACGACCCGACCTACGGCGCACGGCCGCTCAAGCGCGTGATCCAGAAGCGGCTTGTGGACCCGCTGGCGATGGCGATCCTCGAGGGTCGATTCGTGCCCGGGGACACGGTGCGGGTCGACGCGCACGATGGCGAGCTGGTGCTGGAGCGAGCGGAAGCTGCCGCGGCAGCCGTGTAGCGATCGGGATCGAGTGGGGATCGGGCGTCCGGCGGCTCTCAGCCGACCTGGATCCCGATCCTCGCGATCGGCCCGCGGGGATCGCGGCCGTAGTTCCGCCTGGTGTCGATTTGGAGCGTCCAGCCTCCGGGCGAGGGCGCGAACGGGAACACCAGGCGGCTGGCGGTCTGCAGATAGCCGCACTGCCCGCGCGTGTGACCGAGCATCACGGTCGTCCGGACACCCCCTGAAGGTCCGACGTAATGGAGGTAGACCGGTCGGGATCGACCATCGAGCGCAAAGCCCCAGACCTGGAACGGCCCCTGCAGCGTGGCCGGCGACCCAGACGTAGCCAGCAGGCGGGCGCCGGCCGTGCGGGTGACGGTGAACACGGCGGTCGCCGTGCTCGTCCCGTCGGTGGCATCGAGGTGATCGACCTGCTCGGCGACGCCCGCGTCAAGCCCGCCCGGTCGCAGCGCCGCGGCGAAGCCGCCGGTCTGGTCGGTCTCGCTGATCCCGAAGTACACGCCGTCGACCGAGACGGTGTACTGACGGCTCGCAGCGAAGCCGGAGCCCGTGATCAGAACTCGCTGGCCGACCAGGTAACAGCCACGGTTGGTCCGCACCTTCGGGCCGGTGGATGCGGCGCGCGCGAGCCCGGCGGCGACCACGATCGAGGCGGCGGTTACGGATAACACGCAGATCCGGCGGGCGAACACGGCGGCCATGTTGGCGCGCGGGGCACCACGGTGCAACTTCCTGCCGCACGCGTCGCGGCGCAATCGGGTAGAAGATGATCCGCGACCCCGACAAGGAGGACTTACGTGCCGACCTACATCATGCTCTCGACGCTCACGCCTGAGGGCGTACAGACGGTCAAGAACAACCCTTCGCGGATCAGGGAGGTCAACCGCGAGGTCGAGCAACTCGGCGCCACGGTCAAGGCGCAGTGGGCCACGCTGGGTCACTTCGACTTCGTCAACGTGATCGAGGCTCCTGACGAGAAGACGATCGCGCGCGTCTCGCTCGAGCTCGGGTCGCGCGGCACCGCCAGGTACGAGACGTTGAGCGCAATCCCGATCGACGACTTCATTGGCGCCATCTGAGCAGTACCGCATCCTGGTCGTCGGCTCCGGCGCGCGCGAGCACGCGATCATCCACGCGCTCGCGCGCTCGCCGCGGCGCCCGGAGATCCTGTGCGCGCCGGGCAACGCCGGCATCGCGGCCGACGCGCGCCTGATCGAGGTCGCGGCCGATGACGTCGACGGCGTCGCAGCCGCGGCCGCGCAGGAGCAGATCGACCTCGTCGTGATCGGCCCCGAGGCGCCGCTGGTCGCCGGTCTCGCCGATGCGCTGCAGACCGCGGGCATCCGCTGCTTCGGTCCAACCGCGGCGGCGGCGGAGCTCGAGGGATCCAAGGCCTTCTGCAAGGAGGTGATGGCGGCCGCGGGGGTGCCAACCGCCGCCTATACCGTGGTGAGCACGGCCGAGCAGGGACTCGCCGCGGTCACCCGCTATCCGATCGTGATCAAGGCCGACGGGCTCGCGGCGGGCAAGGGTGTGATCATCGCGCAGGACGAGGCCGATGCCCGGCGCGCGTTCCACGAGCTGCTCGTGGAGCATCGCTTCGATACCGAGCGCGTGGTGGTCGAGGAGTATCTGGAGGGGGAGGAGCTGTCGCTGCTGGCGCTGTGCGAAGGGCAGACTGCGGTGCCACTCGCTTCCGCTCAGGACTACAAACGGATCTTCGACGGCGACAACGGACCCAACACCGGGGGGATGGGGTCCTATTCGCCCGTCCCGGCCGTTGGCGCGGCCCGAGCGCAGGAGATCTGCCGGGCCGTCCACCAGCCTGTGCTTCACGAGCTCACGCGGCGCGGGATCACCTTTCACGGCGTGCTCTACGCGGGGCTGATGATGACCGCGGACGGGCCGCGAGTGCTCGAATTCAACGTCCGCTTCGGCGATCCAGAGACCCAAGCGATCCTGCCACGCCTGCGAACCGATCTGCTGGGCCTGCTCGAGGCCGCGACGGTGCCGGGTGGACTCTCGGGCGTCGCGTTGGAGTGGGCTCCCGACACCGCGGTGACGGTGGTGCTCGCAAGCGCCGGCTATCCCGCATCGGCGTCGAGCGGCGACGTGATCAGCGGGCTCGACCGCGTCCCCGACGGGGTCTACGTCACACATGCGGGCACGGCGCGGACGGCACCCGGCGGGCAGCTCGTGACAGCCGGCGGGCGGGTGCTGAGCGTCACCGCGCTCGGCCAGGATCCGGCGGGCGCCCGGTCCGCCGCATATGCTGCAGCCGACATGATCGAGTTCGACGGCAAGCAGCTCCGACGGGACATCGCGCTGCGTGCGCTTGGCGTTGGGGGCGCAGCGCGGTGACGCCAACCCTCGGGCGCGGGACGCGGCTCGGATGACCGAGCAGGTGCCGCAGGTCCTCGCCGAGGCGGCGGTCGAGCTGGAGGGGCTCGAGGCCGACGCGCCGGTGGTCGCGATCCTGATGGGCTCCAAGAGCGACCTGCCGGCGATGGAGCCGGCCGAGAAGGAGCTCGGCGAGCGGGGGATCCGCTGCGAGGTGCGCGTTATGTCCGCGCACCGCGAGCCCGACAAGGTCGCCGACTACGCCCGCAACGCCCGGATGCGTGGCCTGCGCGTGATCATCGCCGGCGCGGGGTTGTCGGCGGCCCTCCCCGGAGTCGTCGCGGCGCACACCGAGCTACCCGTGATCGGCGTGCCGCTGACGAGCCGTACGTCGGTGGCCGGCGGCCTCGACGCGTTGCTCGCGATCGCCCAGATGCCGCCGGGAGTGCCCGTCGGCTGCGTCGGCGTCGACAACGCTCGCAACGCTGCGGTTCTGGCCGCGCGGATCCTGATGGCCTGAGCGCGCGCTAGCCTTGTTCGCGAGCGCCTACTGATGGCTGAAGCGATCGTCCATGTCTCCTCGGTGGCGGGCAGTCCCCTCGTGGACTCGGCAGGGGAACGTCTTGGACGCGTTGACGATGTGATCGCCCGCCTCGACACGGACGGCCTCCCACCCGTGATCGGTCTGCAGGCGAGGATCGGCGGCCGCGAGATGTTCGTACCGATTGACCGGGTCGAGAAGCTCGGCCCCAACGCGGCGCAGACCTCGACCACGAAGCTGAATCTGGCCCAGTTCGAGCGGCGTCCCGGCGAGGTGCTCGTCCGCGCCGACATCCTCGATCGCAGCCTGATCAACGTGGCGACGGCGCGACTGGTCAAAGCCCGCGAGGTCGAGCTGGTGTGCGACAACGGCACCTGGCGGGTCGCGGGCATCGATCCCAGCCTGCGCCCGCGGCTGTGGCGGTTCCTGCCGCGCCGGTTCCGCGACCATGACACCGACCACCGGGAGTTCGTTCCGTGGCGCGACATGGAGGCGTTCGTCGGGCATGTGCCGACGTCGCGGCTCAAGCTCGCCTCGCTCCGGCTCGCGCGGCTGCATCCCGCTCAGATCGCCGATCTCGTGGAGGCGGCTTCGCACGAAGAGGGCGAGGAGATCCTCGAGGCGGTCGGTCAGGACAAGGAGCTCGAGGCGGACGTGTTCGAGGAGCTCAACGACGAGCACCAGGTCGAGTTCCTGCGCGAGCGATCCGATCCAGAGGCCGCGGCCGTGCTTGCACGGATGGCGAGCGATGACGCCGCCGATCTGCTGCTCGAGATCGACCAGGACCGGCGGATCCCGATCCTGAACCTCCTGCCGGCTGCCAAGCAGCGCAAGATCAGGGGCCTGCTCGGTCACAACCCATCCACCGCAGGCGGATTGATGAACCCGGACTTCATCTCAGCGCCTGCGAGCGGGCACGTCGGGGAAGCACTCGCGAGTATCCGCGCGAGCGAGCTCGGCGACCAGCAGGTTTCCGCCGTCTGCCTCGTCGATGAAGCCGGGGTGCTGGTTGGAACCGTGACCCTCGCCGACCTCGTGCGCGCCGACGCCCGGGACACGCTCACGAGCCTGATCGACGAGCCGACTCCGACGGTCGGCACCGAGGCGGACCTGCCGGAGGTCGCGCTACTGATGACGGACTACAACCTGAGCGCGATGCCGGTGATCGACACCGACTGCAAGCCCGTCGGGATCGTCGCCGTCGACGACGTGCTCGAGCAGCTGCTGCCCGAGGAGTGGCGCCGGCGGGCCGGGCTGGCCCGTAGCTAGCGGGCCGTCGCCGAGCCGCCACCAAACGAAGCCTGCCGCCAAGCTGGAACCGTGGCAGCCTCGCTGGTACCCTCGTCAGAGCCGCCATTCCGGCGGCGGAGCAAATGATGAGCCACCACGACGTACATCAAGAAAACGACGAGTTACCGCGAAGTAGCAGGCTCGCGGCTGGCGTCGTGGGCGTCGCTCCGGGTGACGAGGACCGAGTCCCGGCCTGAGTGACCTCACAGCCGGCCGCGGCAATGGGCTGCGAACGGCTGAAAGGAGGTCGAGCAGATGACGACAGAGCCGACCGCGGGTGCTACCCGTGGGCCGGAAGTCGCCCCTGGCGCCCAGCCCGCGCCTGCCGTTCCGCCTGCGCCTGCCGCTCCGCCCGCGCCTGCCGCTCCGCCGGCGCCGCCCCCACCACCTGCCGGCCCCTCGCGTCGCGAGCGAGCCGTGCTCGATTCTGCGCACGTCGGCGACATCCGGGGCGCGTTCGGCACGATCCGTGAGCACGAGGAGGCCCATCGGAGCCTCCGTTCAAGGGCGCTGGCGCTGCTGGCGATCATCGGCCCCGGCCTGATCGTGATGGTCGGCGACAACGACGCCGGCGGGGTCGCGACCTACTCGCAGGCCGGCCAGAACTACGGCACCAGCCTGTTGTGGGTGCTGCTGCTGCTGGTGCCGGTGCTGATCGTCAACCAGGAGATGGTCGTCAGGCTCGGCGCCGTGACCGGTGTTGGACACGCGCGGCTGATCAATGAGCGCTTCGGCCGATTCTGGGGCTGGTTCTCGGTCGGTGACCTGTTCGTGCTCAACTTCCTGACGATCGTGACCGAGTTCATCGGCGTCAGCCTGGCGCTCGGCTACTTCGGCGTCTCGAAATACGTTGCCGTGCCGATCGCGGCCCTCGCGCTGATCGCGATCACGGCCAGCGGCAGCTTCCGTTTCTGGGAGCGCTCGATGTTCCTGTTCGTGTTCGCCAACTTGCTCGTGATCCCGCTCTTCTTCCTCGCGCATCCGAGCATTGGCAACGTCGCCCACAGCTTCGTCGTACCGGGGATCCTCGGCGGCGCGAACTCGACGTCAGTGCTCCTGATCATCGGCATGGTCGGCACGACGGTCGCGCCCTGGCAGCTGTTCTTCCAGCAGTCGAACATCATCGACAAGCGGATCACTCCGCGCTGGATCAACTACGAGCGAATCGACACGTATCTCGGCGCGGTGGTCGTCGTGATCGGCGCTGCGGCGCTGATCGCGGTCTCGGCGTTCGCGTTTCAGGGCACGCCCTATTTCGGTCATTTCACCGACGCGGGAGGGACCGCGACCGGGCTCGATCACGTGCTCGGGCCGACCGCCGGGGCGTTGTTCGCGATCGTCCTGCTGAACGCTTCGCTGATCGGAGCCGGCGCGCTCACGCTGTCGACGAGCTACGCGTTCGGCGACATGTTCGGGACCAAGAGCTCCCTGCACCGCAGCTTCAGTGAGGAGAAGGGCTTCTACGCGATCTTCGGCGCGATCGTCCTCGGCGCCGCCGCGATCGTCCTGATCCCCGGGGCCCCGCTGGGCGTGATCACGCTTGCCGGTACAGGCGCTGGCAGGTGTGCTGCTGCCGAGCGCCAGCATGTTCCTGCTGCTGCTCTGCAACGATCGCGAGGTCCTCGGGCCGTGGGTCAACGCATCGTGGCTCAACGTGATCGCAACTGTGATCGTCGCGACACTGGTGCTGCTGTCGCTGGTCCTGATGGCGACCACGATCTTCCCCAGCATCGACGTGACGACGGTGGCGCTCGTCGGGGGCGCCGTCCTCGCCGTCGGGCTGGTCGGGTTCGGCCTGCTGGTGTTGCGCTCGCGGCGCGGCGCCGAGGCGGTCACCGTGATCGAGACCGGTCCGCGGGTTCCCAAGGAGCAGTGGACGATGCCGCCGCTGGCGCTGCTCGCCAGGCCGCGGTGGTCCACGGGCCGGAAGGTGGCCATGCTGACTCTTCAGGGCTACCTGTTCCTGTCGATTGCGCTGTTGATCGTGAAGGCGGTGCAGCTTGCCGGTGGGTGACGCGGGTCGCCGCGCCGCGGCGGGCGCGGCGCGACCGCGATCAACCGGCGCCAGGGTCCCGTAGCCCGTCTAGCCTGTACGCAGTGGGACGGGCTCGGTGGATTGCCCTACTGGTGAGCGCGGCGGCAGCCTGGCTGGTCGGCCTACCCGCAGTGGCGCAGGCCGGTGTCTACACCTGGCCCCTCCCGGCCACGTTCACCGTGACCCCACCATGGTCATACGTCGACGCGAGCACCGCTTCCCCGCTGCTGCGGCCCTCGCCGGCGCCAAGCTCGTTTCGGTCGCTGTCGTCATCGAGCAGCATCGACGGCGGCCTCACCGGCTTCTCAGACGCGACCGACTCGACTGCGTTCGTGGCCGAGAACAACACCGGATCCACGGTCGGCAACGTGCCCGCCGGTCAGCTGGCGATCGAGCCGGCCGCGGATCGAGTCGCGGCGATCGGGTGGACCTCGCCGTTGTCGCAGACCGAGACCGTCTCGGTCAGCGGCACGTTCACGAGCGACTGCGGCACCGGACCGTCGTGGACGCTCGACCAGGGCGGTACCGCGCTCGCGTCGGGGACCAGCTCGACGATCTCCGGCTCGGCCACAGTCAGGCCGGGGGACACGATCTATCTGACTGCCGACTACGCCGGCATCCTCGCGTCTGGATACCCGCTCACCTGCCATACGGCCGGTGTGACGCTCGAGATCCAGGCTCCGTCCAGCACCCCGACGGTGTCGCTCACGAGCCCCACCTCCGGCGCTCTGATCACCGGCGCCCAGCCGACCTTCTCGGGCATTGCAAGCACCGGATTCGGTGACCCCAACGACGTCACGGTGAGCGTCTACGCGGGCTCGACAGCGACTGGCACACCTGTACAGACGCTGACCGCCGTGCACAACGGCAGCGGCCGGTACTCGATCGGCCCGAGCCCGCCGCTGGCCGACGGAACCTACACCGTGCAGGCGGAGCAGGACGACTACGCGGGCGACCGCGGCTTCAGCGGAGCCGTCTCGTTCACGGTCCACAACGGCCAGCCGACAATCACGCTCAATTCGCCCGGGAGCAAGCCGCTGACGACGGCGACGCCGACGTTCACGGGGATCGCGGGCACGGCGGCGGACGATTCCTCTCAGGTCACCCTGTCGATCTACTCGGGGACCACCACGACCGGAGCGCCGGTGCAGTCCCCGACCGGCACCGTCGGCGCCGGCGGCCAGTTCTCGGTTCGCGCCAGTCCCGGCCTTGCAGACGGCGAGTACACCGCGGTCGCCGAGCAGCCCAACGCCGGGCCGGTGGCGGTCAGCTCCACACAGACATTCCGGATCAAGGTCAACCCGCCGGCGCTGGCGCTCATCTACCCCACCGCCGGCGAGATGGAGAAGGGGTCGGTTCCCGGCTTCTTCGGCGCGGCTGGGACGGAGCTCGGAGATTCTCCGGAGGTCACGGTCTTCCTGTGGCAGGGTGGCGCGGCGCGCGGGCGGCCGCTGGGCACGAGCGATTTCACCGCCACCAAGGGCGTCTGGGCCGGATACTGGGCGCGATCTCTCGGGCTCGGGCTGTACACAGTGGAGGCGAAGCAGAGCGACGACGCGGGGCACACGACGCTCACTGCACCCCGGACGTTCCTGCTTGTGCCGGGGCCCAGCGTCGTCGGTTCGGCGGTCACGCTGAGTCGCGGCGGGCTCGTGACCGTGGCGATCTCGTGTCGCGGTCCGGCCGGGGTGCTCTGCACGGGATCGGTCCTGATCCTCACCGCACGCGCGAACCTGCAACCTCTGCGTGGCGGTCCCAGAGGCCAGGTGAGGGTGATGTTCGCGTACGTGAGCATCCCGTCCGGCCACACCGACGCCGTCCGGCGCGCGGTCAGCGGCGCGGTCGCGCGGGCGCTGCGCCGAGTGGCACCGCTGAAGGTCCTGGTCACCGCCTCGCTCGGCCAATCCGGTGGCGCGGCGAGCACCTCGACGGCGCTGCGCACGCTGCGACTCGGCTGACGCCGGCTGCGGCCTGCTAATTAATCGTCGAGTGATCGCACGCTACACACGGCCCGAGCTGGGCGAGGTCTGGTCCGATCATGCCCGCTTTGAGGCGATGCGCGAGGTCGAGGTGGCCGCGTGCGAAGAGATGGACGGGCCCACGCCCGCGGAGCTCGACGCGATCCGCGAGGCGAGCTTCACCGTCGATGCGATCGCCGAGCGAGAAAAAGTCACCGATCACGACACCGCTGCGTTCGTCGATGTCTTGGCTGCTTCCGCCGGCCCGGCCGGCCGCTGGATCCATCATGGGCTGACCTCGAGTGACGTCCTCGATACCGGACTCGCGCTGCAGCTGCGACGCGCCTCGGAACTCGTGCTGCCGGATTCCCGCCGGCTGGTCGCGGCACTCGCGGCGCGTGCTCGAGAGCACGTCCACACGCTGTGCGTGGGGCGAACGCACGGGATTCACGCCGAGCCGACGACATTCGGAATCAAGCTGGCCGGGTTCGCGTTCGAGGCCGACCGCAACGCCAAGCGCTTGGAGCGGGCATTCGCTCAGACCGGGTTCGGGGTTATCTCCGGAGCCGTTGGTACGTACGCGGCGACCTCACCCGAGTTCGAGCGCCGCGTGCTCGCGCGGCTGGGCCTCGAGCCCGAGCCCGTATCCACACAGGTCATTCCCCGTGATCGCCACGCGGAGCTGCTCCAGGCGATCGCGCTCGCCGGCGCGGGCCTCGAACGGTTTGCGACCGAGATCCGTCATCTGGCCCGTACCGAGGTGGGCGAGGTCCGCGAGCCGTTCACCGAGGGCCAGAAGGGCTCGAGCTCGATGCCCCATAAGCGCAACCCGATCAAGTCCGAGCAGGTGGTCGGGCTCGCCCGCGTGCTGCGTGGGAATGCCACGGCCGGGCTCGAGAACGTGGCCCTGTGGCACGAACGGGACATCTCCCACTCCTCGGTCGAGCGGGTGATCCTGCCCGACTCGACGGCCCTGCTCGATCACATGCAGCGGCGGGTGATCGGGCTCGCCGAGGGGATGGTGATCGACACCGGGCGGATGCGCGAAAACCTCGAGCTGACCTGCGGCGCCCTGTTCTCCCAGCGCGTGCTACTGGCCCTGGTGGAGCAGGGGTTCAGCCGCGACGACGCCTACCGCGCCACCCAGCGGCTCGCCCAGCGGGCGCTCAGCGAGCGCCGTCCGCTGCGCGAGCTGCTAGCGGCCGATCCCGCTGGTACGGCGCTGGACCTCGACGCGATCTTCGACTATGAGCCGTTCGTCCGCTACGCGGACGAGATCGTCGGGCGCCTGCACGCGATCGCTTAGGGCGCCGGCTCGGGACGCCGTTCGTCGAGCGCGTCGCTCAGCTGCTCGCGGTGGACGATCCCGAGCTTCCCGTAGCTGCTCGTCAGGTGCAGTTCAACGGTGCGCAACGTCACGAACAGCGCTTGCGCGATCTGACGGTTGGTGCGGCCCTCCGCCGCCATCCGCGCGACCCGCAGCTCGCTCGGAGTGAGCGCGTCTCGTCCGCGTAGCGCGTCGCGGCGGGGGCGGGCGCCGGCCACTCGCAGCTCACCGCGTGCGCGCGCGGCGAGCGAATGACCACCGAGGCGGTGCGCAAGGTCCAAGCCGCGGCGCAGCAGCTCGCGGGCCTCGGTGCGCCGCCCCGCGCGCCTGAGCGCGGCGCCCAGATCGGTCAGCGCTCGCGCGTGCTCGAGCGGTGCGGGCGAGTCCTCGAGCACGCGTGCGGCGGCCCGCAGCAGCTCGATCGTGCCGGGCCCCGGATCGAGCAAACCCGCGGCACGCAGTGCGATCCCCAGTGCCCGTTGCGAGCCCCATCGGCGCGCCAGAAGCAGCTCCTGAGCCGCAAGCTCTCGGCCCTGCGGGGCACGGTCGAGCGCGAGCAGCGACTCGGCAGCCGATGAGCGCCACGGCAGCAGCGCAGGATTGACGATCCCGAGCGCCTCGCTCAGCTCGCCGGCGGTCAGGAGATCGTCGAGCGCACGCTCGTGCTGGCCGCGTGCCGCCCGCGCGCGTCCGCGGCAAAACCGCAGCAGCGCGAACGGCCACGTGCGCGGGAGCTCGCCGTCGAGCCCCCGCTCGGACAGCTCCTGCTCGGCCTCGGTCAGCTGACCGCGCTCGGTCAGCGCCTCGATCAGCCACGCGACCCCGAACGGAGGCGTCCACAGCTCTGCGCTGGGGGCGAGCGACTGACGGGCGTACGCCAGGCTGTCGCTGATCCGCCCCGCCAGCAGCATCAACAGCGCGCTCACCGATGAGGCCAGCGCCGAGACGAGCACGTGGCCGCGCTGCTGCGCGTCGGCGAGCCACGAGTGTGCTCGAGTCTCAGCCTCGCGCAGCTCGTCGCACACGGCCAGGGCCGTGATCACATGGCGGATCGCCGTGCTCGAGGCCGCCGTCGCGGGGACCGATTCGAGCGCTCGCCGAGCGTGCAGAAGCGCCAGTGAGCGGTTCTCGCCCCGCTCCGCCGTGGCGATCGCGAGGTAGGCGTGGAGCCGCGGGTCGAGCCGCTCGCCATTGCTGCTTCGCCGCTCGAGGTCGGCGCGCAGCGTGTGCGTGCGCGGGCGGGTGATCAGGTCCCAATGGGCGGCGTTGAGCAGCTCGACCTCGAGCGAAGAGCGCAGCTCGACCGTGCGTTCGTCCACCCCCTGTAGCGCCGCCTCGATCGTGTCGGCGGCAGCCCCGAATTGCCCCGCGAACGCCTGCACGCCGCCGAGTGCCACGGCGATCTCGCCGCGCTCGCGTGCGTCTGCGCTCGCCGCGAGCGCTTGAGCGAGATGGCCGCTGCTGGCCTCGGGGTCGCGCAGCGCCTCCGACGCTCCGAGGTCGCGGAGCACCGCGACGCGCTCCCTCCGGGCAGGCGGCTCCGCGAGCGCCCTTCGCAGGCACCCGATGGCCGCGTCGGGGGCACCGCGTCCGCGCGCGTCGGCGGCCGCTTCGCGCAGGCGGGAGACGGTCCAGGTGCTCCCGGAGGGCACCGCCGCGAGCAGATGTGGGGTCAGCTCCTGCGCGCCGGCGCCCTCGGCCTCGAGCACCCGAGCCGCCCGCTCGTGCCAGCGGGAGCGTTCGAGCCCTGGAAAATCCTCGTAGACCGACGCACGCACGATCGGGTGTGAAAACCCGATCGCCTCCCCGGCGCTGAGTATGTCCGCGTCGATCAGCGCTTGCAGGGCGCCGATCGCCACGTCGAGCTCGATCTCGGCGACGCGCGCGGCGCGCGTCGCGGTGGCGCCGGCGCCCAGTACCGCCACGGCCCGTGCGAGCGCCAGCGACGGCTGGGCCAATCCCGCAATCCGTAGAAGTACGCTGCGCGAGATCGCCTCCGGGGTCATCCGGCGAAGACGCTCGACGGCTGACGGCACCGGGTCGACGCGCTCGGCTTCGACCTCCGCCAGCAGCTCGCCGAGCAGGAACGGGTTGCCCCCCGTCGCCTCCATGCACGCCTCGCAGAACGCCGGCGCCGGGTTCGCGCTGAGCCGCTCGGTGACCAGCCGGGAGGTGGCCGCGAGGCTGAGCGGCGCCGGATGCAGCCGTCTGGTGGCCGGCTCGAGCGCGAGCTTGGTCACGAGCTGGCGCCTCCCGGCCGAGCTCGCTCGCACCGGCCTGGTGGCGGCGATGAACAGCACTGGCAGCTCGTGCAGGCGCGCGGCCAGGTAGGCGACAAAGCGCAGCGACTCGAGGTCGCACCAGTGCAGATCGTCGATCGTCAGCATCAGCGGACCGCGCTGGGCGAGATTCACGGCCAGCCAGTAGAGACCGTGCAGCGCTCCGAATTCGCTTGCATCTGGTGCTCTGGTGCCGGCGATTCCCAGCGCCGGGCCCGCGAGCGCGGCGGCGTCGGCGAGCAGCGCAGCACGCTCGTCCGCGGACCGGCCGGCGAGCTCGGCCTCGAACAGCTGGCGGACGACCCCCCACGGGTAATCGAGCTCGGTGTCACCGGCGCGCGCGCTCAGCACTGTCATCCCGACCTCGGTGCCGCGCGCCTGCGCGGCCGCCAGCAGCGCACTCTTTCCGATGCCGGGCTGACCTTCGATCAGCACCGTGCACCCGCCGCCGCCGGCCGCGGCGTCCGCCGACTCGTCGATTGCCTCCAGTTCCGCCTGGCGCTCGAGCAGCCCTGGCGCCGCGAGTGAGGACATCGAGACGAGTGTAAGCGGGAACTATGGCCTCGCCGTGACCCCGCCGTCGTCCAAATGCTCGCCGAAGCCGTTGCTAGGATCGAACGGTGAGCGCACTGGCAGATCTTCCGCTCCTCGCATCGGGCAAGGTCAGGGAGATGTACGACCTCCCGGGAGGCGATTCACTGCTGCTTGTCGCCTCCGACCGGATCTCGACCTACGACGTCGTGCACCCGACACCGATCCCGGACAAGGGCAAGGTCCTCACCGGCATGTCGGTGTTCTGGTTCACCGAGCGGATCGCGCCGATCGCCCCGCACCACCTGATCACCGCGACCGAGGGACTCCCGGAGGAGGCACGCGGCCGCGGAATGATCGTGCGCAAGCTGAAGATGCTCCCGGTGGAATGCGTCGTGCGCGGGTATCTGAGCGGATCCGGTTGGAAGGACTACGAGCGCTCTGGCGCGGTCAGCGGGATCAAGTTGCCGCCCGGACTGCGCGAGTCCGACCGCCTGCCTGCCCCGATCTTCACTCCCTCGACGAAGGCGACCGAGGGCCACGACGAAGCGATCGACTTCGAGCGCGCGGCGGAGCTCGTCGATGATCGCAGCCTGGCTGAGCAGCTTCGCGACGTTTCGATCGCGCTGTACATCGACGCCGCCGAGCACGCTCGCTCGCGCGGGATCATCCTCGCCGACACGAAGTTCGAGTTCGGCCTGGACTCGGCAGGGACGCTGACGATCGGCGACGAGGTGTTCACGCCCGATTCGTCGCGCTTCTGGCCGGCGGATCAGTACGTCCCGGGCGGTCCCCAGCCGAGCTTCGACAAGCAGTACGTGCGCGACTGGGCCTCGTCGACCGGATGGGACCGGACCCCGCCCGCGCCGCCGATTCCGGACGACGTCGTCGCGCGCACGCGCGAGAAATACGTCGATGCCTACGAGCGAATCGCGGGCGAGCCATTCGCCGACTGGCTTGCGCGATCGGGGGCCTAATGCACTATTCGGCAATCAGGGCTCACTAGCGGTCGTGCGGGCGCGGGTGCTGGTCAGGCCGAAGGCGGGGATCCTCGACCCGCAGGGTCAAGCCGTCGAGCGCGCGCTGCCGGCACTGGGGTTCCGGGGGGTCGCGAACGTCCACGTCGGGCGGCTGATCGAACTCGACGTCGAGGACCCGGCGCAGCTGCCGGAGATGTGTGAACGGCTGCTCGCCAACCCGCTGATCGAGGACTACGAGATCGAGGAGCCGGCGTGAAGTTCGGCGTGGTCCGCTTCCCCGGGTCCTGCGACGACGTCGATGCGTTGCGCGCGGCCGAACTCGTTGGCGAAGCGGTGATGCTGTGGCATGCCGACCACGACCTCCACGGCGTTGACGCGGTGATCATTCCCGGCGGCTTCTCGTACGGCGATTACCTGCGCGCGGGCGCGATCGCCCGGTTCGCGCCGGTGATGGAGGAGGTCGCCGAGTTCGCCCGCGCCGGTGGATTGGTACTCGGGATCTGCAACGGCTTTCAGGTGCTCTGCGAGGCAGGGCTGCTGCCGGGCGCGCTGCTGCCGAACGTGTCCCTGCGATTCGTGTTTCGCCAGGTCGCGCTGGAGGTCGTGGACGTGGACACGCCGTTCACCCGTGCCTGCAGGCCCGGCCAGCGACTTTCGATTCCGGTCAAGCACACGACGGGGCGCTTCTATTCGCCGGAGCCCGTCCGGGTGCTGCTGCGCTACGCGCCGGGCGAGAACCCGAACGGGTCGCAGGACGAGATCGCGGGCGTGTGCAACGAGCAGGGCAACGTGTTCGGGCTGATGCCACACCCCGAGCACGCGGTCGATCCGCTGACCGGCTCCACTGACGGGCTCAAGATCTTCGAGTCGCTGCGAGCGCAGGTTGCCGACCGCGCACTCGTCTAAGCATCGCGAGCTCGGACTCACCGACCACGAGTACGAGCTGATCGTCGAGAAGCTCGCGCGCGAGCCGGGTGACGTCGAGTTGGCGATGCTGTCGCTGATGTGGTCCGAGCACTGCGCCTACAAGCACTCCAAGAAGCTGCTTCGCCGCCTGCCGACCGACGGTCCGCATGTGCTGATGGGCCCGGGCGAGAACGCCGGCGTCGTCGACGTGGGCGATGGGCTCGCGATCGCGTTCAAGGTCGAGTCGCACAACCACCCGAGCGCGGTCGAGCCGTTCCAGGGCGCCGCCACAGGGGTCGGCGGGATCCTCCGGGACGTGTTCGCGGTCGGGGCGCGCCCGATCGCGGTGCTCGACTCCCTGCGGTTCGGCGAAGCCGCCTCCTCGGAGCGCTCTCGCTACCTGCTCGAGCGGGCGGTCGCCGGGATCGGCCATTACGGCAACTCGATCGGCGTGCCGACAGTCGGCGGTGAGATCTATTTTGAGCACAGCTACGAGCAGAACTGCCTGATCAACGCGATGTGCCTCGGGCTGGCCCCGCGCGAGCGCCTGATCCGCAGCGCCGCCGTGGGGCCGGGCAATGTGCTCGTGCTGCTCGGCGCGCTCACCGGCCGCGATGGGATCGGCGGCGCCTCGGTCCTCGCCAGCGCCGAACTCGGCGAGGGTGACGAGGCCAAGCGCCCGTCGGTCCAGATCGGCGATCCATTTGCCGAGAAGAAGCTGATGGAGTGCTGCCTCGAGCTGCTCGACCGCGAGCTGCTCGCCTCGCTCCAGGACCTTGGTGCCGCCGGCCTCACGTCCTCCTCCGCGGAGATGGCGAGCAAGGGCGGCGTCGGGCTCGACATCGACGTCGCGCGCGTGCCGCTGCGCGAGCCCGGGATGGCGCCGTTCGAGATCATGGTCTCGGAATCCCAGGAGCGGATGCTGTGCGTCGTGGCGCCCGAGCGCGTCGACGAGGTGATTGCCGTGTGCGAGCGCTGGGAGACGCGCGCGACCCCGATCGGCACCGTGACCGAGTCAGGGCGGCTGCGGGTGCTCGACGCCGGGACGGTGGTGGGAGATCTACCCGTCGCGGTGCTGGTGGACGAGTGCCCGCTGTACGACCTGAACCCGGGCGCACCGGAAGGGGGAGGAAGGTTGTACGCGGCCCCGGTGGCCGTCCTGGACGGGGACGAGCCACCGGCGGAGGTTCTGGTGGCGCTGCTGAGCTCGCCCAATATCGCCTCGCGGCGGCCGGTGTTCGAGCAGTACGACCCGATCGTCGGCTCGCGGACGGTGCGCCGGCCCGATCAGGGCGACGCGGCCGTCCTGGCGCTGCCAGGTGGTGGCGCAATCGCGGTGTCGATCGACGGTAACGGCCGACGGGTTGCCTGTGACCCCCGCCGCGGTGCTGCCGAGGCGGTTTACGAATGTGCCGCCAACCTCGCGTGTGCCGGCGCCGAGCCGCTCGGGCTGACCAACTGCCTGAACTTCGGCAACCCCGAGAAGCCGCACGTCGCCTGGCAGTTGGTCGAAGCGATCGAAGGGCTGGCCCAAGCCTGCGAGGAGCTCGGCGTGCCGGTCGTCGGCGGCAATGTGTCGCTGTACAACGAAGCGCCGAGCGGGCCGATCTTTCCGACTCCCGTGATCGGCATGGTCGGTCGGCTCCCCGACGCATCCCGGGCCGGACGACTGGGCTTCCTCGCGCAGGGGGATGCGATCGCGCTGGTGGGTCCGTTTCAGCCGTCGCGCGCCGGCTCCGAGATCGAGAAGCTCCAGGGCCGCAGGCCGAGCGGACAGCTGCCCGCGCTCGACGCGAGCGCCGTCCGCGATGCCCATCAGGCTGTCCTAGAGGGCATCCGGGCCGGAGCGCTGCACAGCGCCCATGACATCGGCGAGGGTGGCGTTGCGGTGGCGCTCGCCGAGTGTTGCATTGCGGGCGACATCGGTGCACGGGTACAGGTGGACATTGACGTCTTCGGTGAGGCTTTGGGGTGTGGATTTGTCGTTTCTGGGCCCGAGGCAGCGCTGAAGGGATTTGCCGTAATCGGTGAGGTGGGAGGCGATGAGCTCACGATCGCGGGACAGCTGACCCGAGCTGTGTCGGAGTTGCGAGCCGCCCGGGAGGGCGGGCTCGCGCAACTTCTGTAGCCGCCGGGAACGAACCGAGGGCGCGTGGCGTCCGAGGGCAGTGCGGTCGCCATGCGGGCTGCGCCCGGCCGCTGCTAGCCTAGAAACGAAGTCCGGCCGCGGGCTGCGGCATGCTTCGTACTGCCATGCCTGACCTAACAGATCAACGCGATGGTCCGCGCGACGAATGCGGCGTCTTTGGGATCTATGCCCCAGAGCGCGACGTCGCTCGGTTGACGTACTTTGCCCTATTCGCGCTGCAGCACCGCGGCCAGGAGTCGGCCGGAATCGCGACCGCGTCGCGCGGCGGCAACATCATGGCGATCCGCGATCAGGGCCTGGTCGCGCAGGTGTTCGACGAGCACACGCTGCGCTCGCTCGTCGGCGAGATGGCGATCGGCCACGTGCGCTACTCGACGACCGGCTCCTCGGAATGGGAGAACGCCCAGCCGATCGTCCGCGACGATCGCCGGACGCTGGCGCTGGCGCACAACGGCAACCTGATCAACGCGGTCGAGCTGCATTCCGAGCTCCGCGGCCGTGACGTACCGTTCCGCTCGACCTCGGACTCCGAGATCATCGCGGCGCTGCTCGCGACGCACCCGGCCGAGCGGATCGAGGACGCGGTCGCCGATGTGCTGCCGCGGCTGCGCGGGGCGTTCTCGACCGTCGTGATGACCGACGAGGCGGTGGTCGCGTTCCGTGATCCCCACGGCCTGCGCCCGCTGGCGCTCGGCGAGCTGCCCGACGACGGCGACGGCGGCGCGGCGTACTGCGTCGCGAGCGAGTCATGCGCGTTCGACCTGATCGGAGCGCGCTACCTGCGCGAGGTGGAGCCCGGAGAGGTCGTGACGCTCACCGACCGGGGCATGCGGGTACGGCAGGTCGCCACCGGTGAGCGGCGCGCGTTCTGCATATTCGAGTACATCTATTTCGCCCGTCCCGACTCGCGGATGGCGGGGACGGTGCTCCAGGTCGCGCGTGGCCGGATGGGCGAGATCCTGTGGCGCGAGGCACCCGTTGCCGCCGATCTCGTGATCCCGGTGCCGGACTCCGGCAATCCCGCCGCCCGCGGGCTCGCCCGCGCCGCCGGCCTGCCCCAGGACGACGGCTTCATCAAGAACCGCTACGTCGCCCGAACCTTCATCCAGCCCGGACAGGAGCTGCGCCGCCACGGCCTGCGGCTCAAGTTCAATCCCCTCCCGGAGGTCGTCGCCGGCCAGCGGCTGATCGTCGTCGACGACTCGATCGTGCGCGGCAACACCACCCGTCAGATCGTCCAGATGCTGCGCGAGGCGGGCGCCGCCGAGATTCACCTGCGGATCTCCGCGCCGCCGATCAAGCATCCCTGCCACTACGGGATCGACATGTCCACGCGCGAGGAGATGATCGCCCACGGGAGGTCGGTGGAGGAGGTCGCCGCCGAGCTCGGAGCCGACTCGCTCCACTATCTCTCGCTGGAGGGGGTCTACGAGGCGGTCGGCCAGCCTCGGGCGAACCACTGCGACGCGTGCTTCAGCGGCGAGTACCCTCTGGCCGGGACTGAGGAGGCCAGCGGCAAGTTCGCGCTGGAGAACGAGCTGCCGCTGGTGCGGGTGTAGGGCTCGACGGGCCGGTTGGTGGGGGGCGGGCGGCCCGGTTGGGGGGCGGATCGGGGTGGCCGGGCGGGCCCGGGCGGCCGGGGTGGGGCGGGCGGCCCGAAATGCTCCTCCGCGGCATGCTTTCAGGCTCAAAGTCCACACCCGCGGGCAACCTTGGCTACATAAGCATGCCCCACATGCTTATGTAGCCAAGGCCTGGCAGGCGCGCGCGATTTGTCCCTGTATGCACGTGAAATTGTCAGATTGCTGACACCATCGGGCCTGGCCGCACCGTCACCAGCGCTGTCCCCCGAGCCGTCCGCACCCGCCCCCCGCCGCCCGCCGCCAACCCCCTAGGCCAACCCCCAAGGCCAACCGCCCACGCCAACCGCCCAGGCCAACCGCCCAGCCAACTGCCCACGCCAAGCGTCCGCCGCCCACGCCCACCCGGCGGCTCTGTCAAGACTCTGCGCCAGAATCTTCACCGCCGCCTGAGCCGCCGCCGCCGCCGCTATCTTCGGGCGCCCATGAATCCCCACGAGGCGCTTCGCGCGACGTTCGGCTTCGAGCGCTTCCGGCCCGGCCAGGAGGCGGCGGTCGCTGCCGCGTGCGCCAACCGCGACGCGCTGGTCGTGATGCCCACCGGCTCGGGCAAATCGCTCTGCTACCAGCTTCCGGCCCTGATGCGGGACGACCTGACGCTGGTCGTCTCGCCGCTGGTGTCGCTGATGCACGACCAGGTGGAGGCGCTGCGCAAGGTCGCGCCGGGTCGGGTCGAGCTCGTCAATGCGCAGCAGGGCGGGGCTGCGAACGCCGAAGCGATGACCCGCGCCTGTGCGCCCGGGAGCGACACCCGGCTCCTGTACATCGCGCCCGAGCGCTTCTCCTCGCCCGGGTTCCTCGAGCGTCTGGGCCGGGCGCGGATCGGGCTGTTCGTCGTCGATGAGGCCCATTGCGTCTCCCAGTGGGGCCATGACTTCCGGCCTGACTACTTCTCGCTCGCCGTCGCCGGCCAGCGGGTCGGCGCGCGCGCGATGATCGCGCTGACGGCGACCGCGACGCCGCGGGTCGCCGATGACATCGCGCGCCGGCTCGCGTTGCGCGACCCGGTGCGCGTGACGACAGGCTTCGATCGCCCAAACCTGGTCTTCGCAGTCGTCCGCTGTGGGGGTGCGCTCGACAAGCAGCGGCGGCTTGCCGCGGCGCTGTCGGAGCCGGACGCGCTGCCGGCGATCGTCTACGCGGGCACCCGTGGCGGGAGCGAAGACGTCGCGCGGGGGCTGGCGCGGACCCTCGGCCGAGAGGTGCTCGTCTACCACGCCGGGCTGGAGCGCAGGGCCCGGACGCTCGTGCAGGACCGGTTCATGTCCGGCGAGGCCCCGGTGATCGTCGCGACGAACGCGTTCGGGATGGGGATCGACAAGGCGGATGTCCGCACGGTCTGCCACGCGTCGGTGCCGGGCTCGCTCGAGGCGTACTACCAGGAGGCGGGCAGGGCGGGGCGCGACGGCCTACCGGCGCGTTGCCTGCTGTTCGCCGAGCAGCGCGACAAGGGGCTGCACGTGTTCTTCATCCAGCGCTCGCGGATCGAGAGTGGCGCCATTGAGCAGGTTTCCCGACGGTTGCGCAGCCGGATGACTGCAGCGACGCGCGTTCAGCTGAGGCTCGATGGCGAAGGCGTGGCCGGCTCGAGCGGTCCCGAGGGGCACTACGAACTCCCGCTCTCCGAGCTCGCCGGTGTGGCTGGGGACGCGGATGCCGCTCGCGCCATCATCGGCCACCTCGCACGCGCCGGCGTGATCGCGCCGCTTCCGGCACCCCCTGATCGCGCGGTTGGTCATGTCCTGGGCCAGTTGGACGGCCGCGTCCTGGCGCGGTGCCGCGCGTCTGCCGGGGAGGCCGAGCGGGTGCGGTGGAGCCAGTATCGGGCCGTGTGGGAATACGTCGAGCGCTCGCAATGTCGGCGCACGGCGCTGCTGCGGCACTTCGGAGACCCGTCGTCGCCGACCCCGGCCGGGGCGTGCTGCGACGTCTGCTCGCCGGCGATTGTGCCCCCCGCTCCGGCTCCCGTGCAGCGGCGCACCGGACGAATCACAAGTAACGGCGACACAGGGCAGCGCGCATCGGACGGCGGAACCCTGGACGAAGCGATCGTCGAAGTCGTCGTCTCGGCGCGCCCCCCGGTCGGACGCACGCGGGCCGTTGAGATCCTCCGCGGCGGTCGCTCGAAGGTGATCGCAGAGCACTCCTACGACGCGCTGCCACTATACGGGGCGTATGCGCACCTGCGCTCCGGAGATGTCCTCGGGCGTGTCGATCAGCTGCTCGCGGTCGGCACGCTGCGCTCGACTGGAGGGCGGTTTCCGAAGCTGCGGGCGGCATGAAGATCGCTGTCCTCGCGTCGGGGACGGGCACGAACCTCCAGGCACTGCTCGACACAGTCCACGGCCGCGACGGGATCGAGGTCGTGGCCGTGGCCTCCGACAAGCCGTCGGCGCGCGCGCTCGAGCGGGCCAGGGCCGCGGATGTGCAGGCGCGATCCTTCCGGCTCCCGGACTTCGGCGGTGAGCGAGAGATGAGGGACCGGGCGATCGCCGGTTGGCTGCACGAACGGGGCGCCGAACTCGTCGTGCTGGCGGGTTATATGCAGCTGCTGAGCGACTCGTTCCTGGCTGCGTTTCAGGACCGCGTGATCAACGTCCATCCCGCGCTGCTGCCCGCGTTTCCGGGGCTGCGGGCGGTGGAGCAGGCGCTCGCCTACGGGGTCAAGGTATTCGGCGTCACGGTCCACTTCGTCGACGGCGGGGTCGACACGGGACCCGTGATCCTCCAGCGAGCGATCGAGTTCCCCGACGCCCGCAATCCGGATGAAGTTCTGGCGCTGCTGCGACCGATCGAGCATCAGCTGCTGCCGGAGGCGGTCCGGCTGATCGCGCGGGGAGCGGTCAGCTTCGACCCGACCAATCCGCGCCGCGTGGTGCTCGCGCGGTAGAGTCGGAGGGGATGGAACAGGGCACCGAGCGAGTCTCCGCCTTCGCTCCGACCGCTCCGGGCGAGGTCCAGGTCGCTCGGGCGCTGCTCTCGGTGTCGGACAAGACCGGCATTGTCGAGTTCGCCCAGGGGCTGGCCGAGCTCGGAATCGAGATCATCTCGACGGGTGGTACCGCTGCGGCGCTGACTGATGCCGGCATCCAGGTGCGGTCGATCTCGGACCTGACGGGCTTCCCCGAGATCATGAGCGGGAGGGTGAAGACGCTTCATCCCAAGCTCTACGCCGGAGTGCTTGCGGTCCGCGACCATCCGGGGCACCTACGGGCAGCCGAGGAGAACGACGTCGAGTTTGTCGATCTCGTCGTCGTGAACCTGTACCCGTTCGAGCGCACGGCCGCACGGAGGGGGGTCGCCGACGAGGAAGTGATCGAGCAGATCGACATCGGCGGACCGACGATGATCAGGGCAGCCGCCAAGAACAACGCCTTCACGGCGCCCGTCGTCAGCCCCGAGAGCTACGACGCGGTGCTGGACGAGCTGCGCGAGTCCGACCGGCGTCTGTCGCCCAGCACGCGCGAGAGCCTGGCCGCCGAGGCGTTCGCGTACACCGCCCGCTACGACACGGCGATCGCGCGCTGGTTCCAGGAGAAGCGCGAGGATTTCCCGCCGCTCCTGGTGCGCGCGTTCGAGAAGGTGCTCGAGCTGCCCTATGGCGAGAACCCCCACCAGCGGGCGGCGTACTACTCACAGGTGGGAGCGCGGACCCACGTCATGTCGATGGTGTCCCAGCTTGGCGGCAAGGAGCTGTCGTTCAACAACCTGCTCGACCTCGACGCCGGCAGGCTGCTGCTGGCCGAGTTCCAGATCCCCGCGTGCGTGATCATCAAGCACAACAATCCGTGTGGGGTCGCGGTCGCGACGACCGCGCTGGAGGCGTACAAGCGGGCCTTCGCATGTGATCCGATGTCGGCGTTCGGCGGCGTTGTGTGCATCAACCGGCGCGTCGACCGGCAGCTGGCTGAGGCGCTGATGGGCCAGTTCATCGAGGTGCTGTTCGCGCGCGGTTACGACGACGATGCCGTCGAGGTGTTGTCGGCCAGGGCGAAGATGCGGATTCTCGACGACCGCGAGCGCCGCGCGGCGAACATGATCGAGCCCCATCTGCACCAGGTCGTCGGCGGGATGCTCGTGCAGGACCGGGATTTCGACCTCGAGGACCGCGCGGAGATGCACGTCGTCTCCAAGCGCCATCCGGACGAGGCGGAATGGGGCGAGCTCTCATTCGCCTGGAAGGTGTGCAAGCACGTGCGCTCGAACGCGATCGTGCTCGCGAAGGATCTTGCCACGGTCGGCATCGGTGCTGGGCAGATGAGTCGTGTCGACTCGGTCCGGCTCGCAATCGAGAAGGCGCAGTCCGGACTCGACGGAGCGGTGATGGCCTCGGACGCGTACTTCCCGTTTCCCGACGCCCCGCAGCTCGCGATCGAAGCCGGCATCACGGCGATCATCCAGCCCGGCGGATCGGTTCGGGACGACGAATCGGTCGCCGCGGCGGACGTGGCGAACGTGGCGATGGTGTTCACGAGCCGCAGACACTTCCGCCATTGAGCCCCGCTGGCGGCATCGGCCCAGTCGAGCGGCTTGCCGGCGATCCGCCCTCGCCGTTTGAAGCGCGGTTCGGTTTCAGCCGGGTGACTCGAGCCGGGGGCCTGGTGATCGTCGGCGGTACGACATCGATCGATCCCGACGGTGCGATCCTCGGGATCACTCCCTACGACCAGGCACGCGAGATCCTGAGCAAGATCGAGCACGAACTCGGCCGCTTCGGCGTTCCTCTGGCCGACGTGATCCAGACCCGGATCTACGTGACCGACATCTCGCGTGGCGAAGAGGTCGGCCGAGCGCACGGCGAGGTGTTCGGGGATGTTCGCCCGTGCATGACGATGGTCGAGGTCGCGGGGCTGATCGATCCGCGCATGCTCGTCGAGATCGAGGCCTTCGCGCGGGCGGCGCCGGACTCCTGAGCCGGTGCACGTCCGGGTGCGGCATGATGGCCTTCAGGCCGCTGTAGCTCAGTTGGTAGAGCACCGGACTTTTAATCCGTGGGTCGTGGGTTCGAGTCCCACCGGCGGCATGGGAGAAGTGGCTGAACTGGATCCTTGGAGAGCTGACGCAGGAGTCAGTGACCCAGGAGCTTCGCTTTCTGCTCGGCGAACTCAGCATCGGTGAGCACTCCGCTGTCATGCAGCTCGCCGAGTTCTTGTAGGCGAGCAAGCTGATCGCCGGCGGCGCCGTCGCGGGCGTCCGCCCGCTTCTGTTCGTTTCGACGCAGGAGAGCGGCCATGGCCCGCGGGTCGCGCAACAGCTCCTCGTCGCTCATCGCCTGCGCGTCGCGCACCAGCTCTTCGTCGCTCTTCGTCGCTTCTGCGTCCGGGTGGCTCGTTGCGACCGGGGTCCCCGGGGGCTGCGCCGCTGCGACCTCGAACTGGCTCGGCTTCTTCTTCTTTTCCTTCCTGTCCTGCGGGCTCTGGCCCGGCTTGTAGATTCGCGGATCGTCATAGTCCCATTTCGCCTTCTCACGCTTCACGTCACAGAGAATGGGGAATGCGTCCCCGTCGTTGAATCGCCTGTGTGGATCGGTCGCTTCCCCTCCGCCGTAGTACGACACGCCGAGCTTCGTGCGAAACGGCGGTGAGCCGCCGGCCGGGCGCACGTCGATCAGGTATTCACGGTAGGCGATCGACCCTGCCCGCCCGTTCGCGTACTGCGAGGTGACCACCGTCGCCTCGCCAGGTTCCCAGTGATGACCGAGCACGCCCCGAACCTCGCTTTCTACGACGACACCGAACCCCGCCGACGCCGTCACAACTCCGACCGCTGAGCAGAATCGGATCGATCATATAGGCCGGGTGACCTGACGCCAATCGACGCCTAGCAGACGTGCCGGCACGAGCAGCCAGCGGACGCAGGACTCCGCTGTGCGTCCAGGAGCCGTCCTGATGCCCGGCCACAAACCGACGGATGTCGACCTCATGAGAGGGCGGTAGCCCGGCTGCCCGCTGGCCGGATAGTGCTTTTGAAGCGCCAGTGGCGGACGCGCACCTACAATGACCCTACGCCCGCCCCCATGGTGTAGAGGTAAGCACGCCAGCCTTTCACGCTGGTAGCGGGGGTTCGATTCCCCCTGGGGGTACTACCGCCGCTGCTACTCCTGGTTCCAATAACCCGCCGGGCGCTCGTGCGATGTCCGTCCGCCGCCACTGACGCTCCGGTAGCCTATGCCGAGCACTGGATGGTCGGGCAGGTGTCAGGGAACGGAGAAGCCGTGGCAG
Source organism: uncultured Solirubrobacterales bacterium (assembly GCA_963769695.1). Taxonomy (GTDB): domain Bacteria; phylum Actinomycetota; class Thermoleophilia; order Solirubrobacterales; family Solirubrobacteraceae; genus Palsa-465. The sequence goes on from CAVYMX010000011.1 coordinate 190,287, forward strand.
GTCGCGTGTCGCGTCGTCGGGTGATCGGGTACGGATTCGGTGCGGCGGCGACGGCGCTCGCACCGGAGATGCTCGACGGACTTTGGCCCGGGGGGATCCAGGGCGTGTCGGCGGCCGCGCTCACGGCGAGTACTCGCCGACGCCAACTGCGCCAACCGATCGCGCTCCGGAGCCGTCACGGCAAGTTGGCGCTGAAGCTTACGTGCAAGCCGGCGATCGTCGACATGGGAGCGCCCAAGCTGGTCAGGACCTACACGTTCGATGGGATCGTGCCGGGCTACACATGGGAGTTGAGGCCGGGAGACGTGCTCTCGGTCGATATGCGCAACCGCCTCCCGGCGCTCCCTCCCCACTCCGAGATGGCGATGACCCGGCCGCACGATTGGACCACCACGAACCTGCACACCCACGGGCTCCACGTCTCGCCGAGCGGGATCGCCGACAACATCTTCCTGTCGATCCCGCCAGGAGACGATCAACACTACGAGATCCCGATTCCCGACGACCACCCGGCGGGGCTGTTCTGGTACCACCCACACAACCACGGTGCCGTGACGCAGCAGATCCGCGCCGGAATGGCCGGCGTCATCATCGTCCGCGGAGATCTGGATCGCGTGCCCGAAGTGCACGCTGCGAAGGAGCAGGTGATGGTGCTCCAGTCGATCGAGCTCGGGGCGGACTACCGGTTGCTCGATCCGATTCCGGACCCCACGAAGGAGCAGGCCTTCTTCCCACGCAAGAACGTGCTCTACACCGTCAACGGGAAACTCACGCCGACGATCACCATGTATCCCGGTGAGGTTCAGCGCTGGCGAATGCTGAACGCTGCGGAGGGCAAGTTTCTCTCATTGGCACTCAAGGAGCATGACCTCCACGTGCTCGCGTGGGACGGCCTGACCCTCGCCGAACCAGAGGACGTCGAGCTCGTGATGATGTCAGCCGGGAACCGCGTCGAGCTCCTGGTCAAGGCGGGCAAGCCGGGCACCTATGATCTGTGGCTGACGCCCGGGTCGAGCCAGAAGCCGAACATTCCGGGGATGCCCTCGTCTGTGCCGCCGACCCGGACTAGGGCAGCGCTGTTCTGTGACCTGATGGGGGGTGCCGCGATGACGGCGATGCCCGGGTTGCAGGACCAGCCGCCGGAGCTCCAGCCCCGATCGATCCTGACACTCGAGGTTCGAGGCAGCGGTCCGGAGATGCGCCTCCCAGCGTCCTTGCCGGCCTGGGATCCGCCGATGCTGCCGATCGCGCGCCAGCGGTACTTCGAATTCACCGTGGCGCGAGATCCGATGAACGAGTTCATTTCCTTTGGGATCAACGGCTATCCATTCGACCCGAACCGGGACCCGTATCGCGTCAAGCTCAACACCGCTGAGGAATGGACGCTGGTGAACGCATGTGACACCAAATTGATGGAGCATGCGCACGTCTACCACGTCCATGTCAATCCATTCAAGATCACCGCGATGAACGGCAAGCGACTGTCTACACCCCTGTGGAGGGACACGTATGTGCTCACGAAATACTCAGGTGACTCGATCACGTTCGAATCGAACTTCACCGACTTCACCGGCAAGTTCGTCGAGCACTGTCATGTCATCGCGCACGAAGACCTGGGCATGATGAGCTCGGTGGAGGTGGTCGAATGACCGAGGTTTCAAGACGTGAGCTCCTGCGCGCAGGCGCGGCGGGTGCTGTCGGATTGTGGTTGCCGTTCGCGGCGGACGCACGATCGGCGTCGTGGCACGCGAGGGTGGCCAATGGGCGGATCGGCAATCGCGCGCTGTCGGAGCTGCGACGCGCGCTGCACGGCAGGCTGCTGCTGCCCGGTGACGCCGGCTACGATCTCGCCAGCACGCCGGCCAATGCCCGTTTTGACGCGATCAGGCCGCTGGCGGTGGCACAGTGCACCGGCGAAGCCGATGTGATCACGTGTGTGAACTGGTCGCGCGCTTACCGCGTGCAGCCGGTCGCCAAGGGCGGAGGGCACAGCTACGCGGGCTACTCGACCACCGAGGGCCTGCTGGTCGACATAGGGGCGCTCAACCAGGTCACGGTCGACCAGCGGACCGGGGTTGGGGTGATGGACGGTGCCGCGCGCAACCAGAACGTGCTCGATGCGACTATCGACAAGAACTTCGTGCTGCCAGGCGGGACGTGCCTCGCCGTCGGCATCGGCGGCCTCACGCTCGGAGGAGGTATCGGCTACAACACGCACTGGGGTGGTTTGACTTGCGATCACCTGGTCTCCACCCGGATCGTCACGGCGGATGGGCGGGTGCGCGAGGTCGACGCGTCTAGCCATCCCGATCTGTTCTGGGCGTGCCGCGGCGGGGCCGGCGGTAACTTCGGGATCAACACCCAGTTCACGTTCGAGCTCCCGAGGATTCCAGCGGCGAACGTGGCTTTCTACCGCTTCGACTGGCGTGGAGCCGACGCGGCGGCCGCGGTTCTGGGCGCGTTTGACCGATTGCTGATGAACGCGCCGGCGGGGTTCAACGCGGTTGCGATGGCCCAGGCGACACCCGGTCGGCGCGGGAAGCCCACGCGAGGCTATCAGCGTGTTCTCGCGGGGGCAGTACATCGGCCCCGAGGCAAAGCTGAGGGAGTTCGTCCAGCCATTGATCGACGCCGCCGGACCGCCGACTCAGACGACGTTTGACACGAAGACCTACTGGAACATGCAGCGGATGTTCGCGAGCGCGGAGGGGACGCGACACTCGTTCGGCGATATCTCGCGGTATTCGAAGGCGCCGCTTCCCGGCCCGATCTACGGCAAGGTGGCCGACCTGCTGGCCGAGTGCCCGGCCCGCAGCGACCAGTCCAACGGTTCGATGTGGTCACTCGGGTGGATCGGCGGGCCGGTCGTCGACACGTTCGGGCGCCGGGACACCGCGTACGTGCACCGAGACATGCTCACGCTCCTGCGCGCGACGCCGGTGTGGGCGATCGACGCCCCGAAATCGGTTCAGAACGGGCTGATCGCATGGACCAACCAGATGATTCGGCTGATCGCCCCGTACACGCCGGCCGAGAGCTACCAAAACTTCCCGAACCGGGGGATCGAAGACTTCAAGCAGGAGTACTACGCGGAGAACCTACCGCGCTTGGTCAAGGTCAAGACCAAGTACGACCCGCACGACCTGTTCCACAACGCGCAGAGCATCCCGTCACGCCGGCATTGATCCGGCGCTTGGCGGCTGGGCGGTGCCTGGGGCCTGCGGTGGCGCTGATCAAGGGCTTTCGGCGCCGACCGCCTGCGCGGCGATCTCGTCGGGGTACGCCCCCTCCACCTCGCCGACCGGCTCCTCGGCCTTGCCGGCGGGGAGCGCAACGAACGCCGCGATGAACGCGAGCACCATTGTGCCTGCCATTGCGAGGACCACGATCCTGACCGAGTGCGCGAAGTCCAGCTGCACGGCGTGCTGGATCGCCCGCGGTGGACGGCTGCCCCCGGGTCCCGCGCTCGCGGCGCTGCCACTGGCGCCCGAAATCGCCTTGGCGACCTTGCTCGCCGTGGCCGTGGGGACCCCGTACTTGGTGAGCGTGGTCTGCACACGGGAGGTCGTTTGCGTGATCAGGATCGAGCCAAGCACAGCCAAACCGAGGCTGCCACCGAAGTTGCGAACGGTCTGCGTCACACCGACCACGGCCCCGTAAGCCGCGCGCGACGCGCGGTTCAGCGCATCGGTGCTGACCGGACCGAGCACGAGTCCGATGCCGGCACCCGCGAGTGCGAGGTAGTACCACTGAGAGCTGAAGGAAAGGTCAGTGAGCGAATTTCCCCAGAGGAAGAAGCCGACGGCGGCGAGCGCGCAACCCATCACGACCGTCGGCCGGGCGCCGCGGCTGTCGAGAATCCGCCCGCCCCGCTGCGAGGCGATCGCGAACCCGCCGAAGAACACGAGCAGCAGCAGGCCCGCATTCTGCGAACTCTCGCCGAGCCCAATCTGCGCGTACAGGCTGGCGAAGAAGAACAGCGGCACGAAGCAGATCGAGAGCAGGAACAGGACCGCGTTGTCGGCGGCGAACGCGCGGTTGGCGAATAGCCGCATCGGTACCAGCGGAATGCTGACCCGAAGCTCGTAGCGCACGAACGCGGCGAGCAGCGCCAGCCCAACCACGAGACAGCCCCAGGTGCCGACACTGGTCCAGCCCCACGCACCGGCCTGCTGGAGTCCGAGCACGGCGAGGCCCATGCCGGCCGAGACCAGCACTGCACCCCGGGTGTCGATCGGCGCGGGATGGCGCTCATCGGTTGGCTTGGAGATGAGCGTGAGGACGATCGCGATGATCGCGACCGGGACGTTGATCCAGAAGATCGAGCGCCAGGTCCACTGCGTCAGGTATCCGCCCGCGATCGGTCCGATGGAGGTCAGGGCGCCGGAGATCGAGAAGAACACGGCCAGCGCCTTGCCGCGCTCGTTGACGGCGAACGTCGCGGCGACAATCGCCAGCGCCGCCGGGAACATGAACGCCGCGCTCGCGCCCTGCAGCACGCGGAAAACGATGATCCAGGTTTCGCCGATCGAGCTGGTCGGGGTGGCGCCGCACAGGGCCGAGAACAGCGCGAAGCAGCTCACACCGATCAACACCATCCGCCGGCGGCCGACTACGTCTGAGACCCTGCCGCCCAGCGCGAACAGCGCCGAGAGCGCAAGCAGGTAGCCATTGATGATCCATTGGGAGCCGGTCGGCGAGAGGTGCAGGTCGTGCTGCAGCCGCGGGATCGCCAGCACGACAATCGTCTGATCGATGAAGATCATCGCGACCGCGAAGATCATCGCCGTCAGAACGAGGTTCTTATGCTTGTGCTGCATCATCCTCCCCTAACTCTTGTTCATGGCTCCGGCTCTTTCGCCCGACGATGGTCGGCAAATCTTGTCGCACGCTTCGGCAGCTGTACAGGGCTTGGACGTTTATATGCTCCTCGCCGCCCCCCCGTCGACTAGCAGCGTCGTACCGGTTATGTAACCCGCCGGCTCCGAGCACAGAAACGCCGCGGCTGCCGCAAACTCCTCCACGGTTCCGAGCCGGCCGACCGGGATCTGCGCCACCCTCTCCGGGCTGTCGGCACCGAGTTCGCGCGCCCGATCGGTCGCGATCACCCCCGGCAGCAGGGTGTTCACCGTCACGCCATCACGCGCCACCTGCCCCGCGATCGTCTTCAGTGCTGCGAGCAGCCCGGCCCGATGAGCCGCCGACAGTACGAGCACCGGACTGGGCTCCCGCACCACGCTGGAGGACAGCGACAGAACCCGCCCCCAGCCGCGTGTGCGCATCCCCGGCAGCGCCGCCTCGATCAGCGCGACCGCGCCGAGCAGCAACTTTTCATACGCGTCCCGCCATTCATCGAGCGAGAAGCTCAGAGCATCGGGCGAAGCCGGCGGCCCGCCGCTGTTGGCGACCAAAATGTCGATCGGCCCCAACTCCTCCTCGACGCTGTGGACCAACTCGACCGCCTTGGCCGCCTCAGCGGCATCGTGAACGAATGCGCTCGCCCCGATCGCCGCGGCGGCCTGGTCGATTTGCCGGCGCGACCGAGAGCTGACCGCGACCCGCGCGCCCTCGGCGGCGAGCGCCCTGGCAATCCCGAGCCCGAGCCCCTTCGAAGCTCCGGTTACGAGCGCGATTCTGCCTTCGATCCCGAGCTGCACGCCAGCGCGATCCTACCGCCGGTCGCTTGCGGCAGCCAGCTGGCGTCGCCGCCGGTGGGCGCGCGGGCAGTACCATCGGCGGCCGCGGGCGGTTAGCTCAGCTGGTAGAGCACCTGCCTTACAAGCAGGGGGTCACTGGTTCGAGTCCAGTACCGCCCATGAGACAAAGCCGTGGAAAGCGGGCTGTTTCTCTGTGCGCCTCGGTTCACATTCCTTGGCAGAAGCCTCGCCGGCGAGGACGTGGCAGCTCCCGGCGATCGTGGCCGCGCTCGCGATCACTGGCGGACCAGGGCAGATCAAGAACGACTCCGAGCACGGCTGGGAGTGGAAGCTGTGCCAGAGAGTACGGACCAGAGCTACGACAAGGCCGCCCGCCTGATCTCGCTGGATCGGGATAAGACGCCCCAGTACAGCCTCGGCGGGTTCAACTGCACCGACTGGGTGTTCAAGGTCGCCGACGCCGCAGGTGTGAAGCTGCCTTCGGCCGGGCGCTCGGAACCGGCCTATACGACCCCGAGGAGCTCGCCAATAAGTACAAGATGCTGTGGCGCGAGCAGGGTGGGCGCAACATCCCCGGCGGGGACGCGGTGTTCAAGAACACGGCGAACGTCTGGCCCAACAGCGTCGCCGACCCGCCCTCGCGGACGATCGACCTCGACTCCTCCACAGACATCACGCTGCTGGCGTTCATCGCCCCACAGCGTGATCGCCCACGAGATCGACATGACCGCCTGCACGGCGGTGCTCCCGGCCGAGACGGTCGGCGCGGGCCGTCCGCTGACGGATCTCGCTCGCGCGCTTGGGCACGTTGCGGACCGTCACCGAGGTGCAGTTCGGCGACGGCGCGCGCCAGTACCGAGCGGACACGTTCGCCCACTCCTACCGACGGGCGGGGACCTACCGGCTGCGCGGGATCGCGATCGCGAACGCCACGGTGTACCGGTTCAGCCTTCATGTGAGAGTCGTTGGCGGCGGCGCCGCGGTCTCGGCGGCGACCACCGTGCCCTCCGACGCCCCGCACCACTACCACTTCCCGCAGCCGGCGCCGGTCGTGTGGCCGGTGGCGACGCGCTCATAGCGCTCCCGGCGCTGGAGCGGCGTACGAAATCCATGTTCCACTCGTGCAGCCGGTGTAGATCGGCCAGGCCGGCGCCGGTGATCGCGCGAGCCAGGTTCATCGCGGCCGCCGCGTTGGCGTAGGCGCGGATAGCCGGCCGGGTCCGGCCGCCGCGCCTCGTCGGTCGGTTCCAGCCCATGGACCATGTCGCCGCGATAGGACGGCAGACCGGCGGCGTCGGTGTCCGAGGTCCGCGGCTTGGCGTACTGGCCGGCGATCCGTCCAACCTTGACGACCGGCATCGAGGTCCCGTAGGTCAGGACAACCGCCATCTGCAGCAACGTCCGGATCGTGCCGCGCAGATGCGCCTCGGTGTTCTCGGCGAAGGTCTCGGCGCAATCTCCGCCCTGCAACAGGAACGCCTCGCCGCGCGCGACCATACCGAGCCGACCCTGTAGCCGGTCGACCTCGGTAGGGACCGCGATCGGCGGCACCGCCTCCAACACTCCCCGCACGCGCGCAAGGTAACCGGAGTCGGCCACGCCGGCTGCTGTGCCGCCGGCCGAGCCAGGGCATCGGCGACCGCCGCCTGCAGCGGACTCGGCAGCAGCGGCGGCGCGGGACTCGCAGCGGCAGGGACGTCGATGGTCCAAGTCATGCGGCGAACGGTAGGCCGTTGCGCGCAGCCACGTCGCGCGACACGCCGGCCGGCTCAATCGCGAGCGCCCGGTCCACGAGTCGCGCTCATCGTCACCGAGTCGCGCGCGTCTCCTCTCGCAGACAGAAGCTGAAAATGTGACTACCGGAAGTTGGTCTAGTGCTGTGGGCTATCGAGAGTAGCGGCGATCTCGTCGATCGCCGCTTGCTCGGCCTCGCTGACGGCTGCGCCGCTCTCGCGGTGTGCGCTAGCCACCTTGTCCGCAAGCGTCAGCACGAAGCGCTTGTATTGGTCGACCTCATCCGGTCCAGCCTTGCCTTCGAGGAGCACGACCGCGTCGCGCAGAAGCTTCAGACCATGATCCTTGAGCTCCTGCGACGAGTGGTAGCGCGTGTGGTCGATCTCGGGCTTCGCGGCAACGATCTCGTCTAGCAGCTCGCTTTGGCCATGTTCCTTGCGGGCATCGACGTACGCCTTCGCGATCGCGAACGTCTCGCGGATCGTGCCGCCGCGCTGGGCGGTCACCACGATCATCCCAGCGCTCGGTGGTCCCTCAAGGACGAGCTTCCAGTCCTGCTCTGAAAAGTCGGCTCTTCCGGTCATCGCTTGCTCCTAACGTCGACGAACTTGATCGGTGTTCTCCAATGACCAGCATCGCACTTCGCGTGCAACCGCTCCGGCGCGGAGGGCTCGCCGCCGAGATCGGCCGCGAGAGGCGGGGCCCAGAGGTTACTGTCGGCCGGCGTAGAGTCCGCCGTATGCCCACCTTTGTCCTGCGCCTCATCGCTCCGCGCCCAAACTTCGCCCAGACCCTGACCGACACGGAGCGGGAGATCATCAACAGCCATGCTGCCCACTGGCGCCCGTACCTCGAGCGTGGAGAGATGGTCGTGTTCGGACCGGTGCTCACCGACGAGGACTCCTACCGCCTCGCGGTTGTCGAGACTAAGGACGAGCAAGCGCTCCGCGACTTCGCCGCGCGCGACCCGGTCGTGACGAGCGGGACTGCCTCGTTCGAGCTCGGACGGCTGGCCGCGGGCCATGTTCGCGGGGCCTGACGCCGACCTGACTGTCTCGCCGCGGCAGGCTCAGCGCGTTGACTTCGGCGGGTAGCGCGCTGGTGCTCGATCGAGTGGATTGAGAGATCGACGTCGATGTGGGGCAGTTGAGTGGCTGTGCGCCGGGCGTTCGAGGCCGGGGATCGCCTCGACCGGCTGAAGATGTTCCGGCGGGGCGCTTTGGTGGTGCTTTGGTTCGCGTTTGGCCAATCGCTCCACGCTCCAACGAATCGAGGACATCAACTGTGAGCCTTGCGGCCCACGTTTCGACGACGGCACTAGGAGAACGGACATGGAGCGCATACGACGCGTGGTACACGTGCTCGGTCGTACTCGGGATCATCTTCGCCTTGTAGACGGGCGGCGCGCTGGCGGCCAACCGGTATGCGAGCCCGACGGGCAGCGGCACGAACTGCAATCAGGCGACGCCGTGCAGCATCATCAGCGCGATCAACGCTGCCGGCGCGAATGACGACGTCACGATCGAGCCCGGCACGTATGGATCGCACGCGGCTCCGCTATCGACGCCATTGACAGATCCGGCCCACATCACAATCCACGGGCAGGCGGGACAGCCGCGACCGGTGATCTACACGAGCGCCAATCCGGGAATCGGGGTCTCGCATGGAAGCACGCTCAGCGACGTCGACGTCGAGGACTACAACTCGTCGATCCGAGGGTCTGCGATCGACGTCGTCTCGCAAGCAGCGACGATCGATCACGTCATCGCCCACGCCGTCGGCCCCAACATCGAGGTTGGCTGCACGCTGATTCGTTCATTGGTCGACAGCATCTGCTGGTCGTCGTCGGCGAATGGTTACGGCGCGCGCATCGTGGATAGCGGGCCGTACTCCCAGTCGGCGACCCTGCGCAACAGCACGTTGATCGCGACGAATACAGGCGGGTTCGGTGCGGTCGCGAACTCGGGTGGCGGTTGGATGGTCCAGATGACCTTGATCAACTCGATCGCCCACGGCGCGGGCGCGGATGTCTTCGCATCGTCGGACTCGAATCCGCAAACCAACGTTACGGTCACGGCCGACCACTCGAACTACGCAACGATCGACATGGTGCAGCCGAGCGGCACAATCACGGTCCCGCCCGCCGGCTCGGGCACAAACCAAGTGGCGGCACCTGTGTTCGCCGACTCTGCCAGCGCCGACTTCCACGAGCTGGCTTCCTCCCCCACGATCGACGCGGGCATCGATTCTGCGCTGAACGAGTCAACCGACCTCGACGGCAACCCGCGCGAACTCGGCGCGCATACCGACATCGGCGCGTACGAGTTCGTTCCGCGAACACCGGCACCGCCAGGACTCCGGCGCCGCCGACTCCGGCGCCGCCGACTCCGGCACCGTCGGGGCAGGCCGCGCCCGCCCTCTCGCACTCCAAGTACGCGAGCAAGACGTTCACGTTCGACCTCTCAGCGGCGGCGAACGTCAGGCTCGTGTTCACCGAGCGTGCGCCTGGACGGAAGGTGCGCAGACGCTGTGTCGCGATCACGCGTCACAACGCTCACCACCGCGCGTGCTCACGCACTGTGACCAGGGGCGTCCTGACGGTCTCGGGGAGCTCCGGGAGCAACGTCGTGCACTTCGCGGGCAGACTCTCGAACGGGAAGAGCTGCCCGCCGGGAAGTACACCGTTCTCATCACGGCAACGAACGGCCGTGGGGGGTCCCCGACGGAGAGTCTGAGCCTGACGGTCAGCTGAATCAGATCGCGGAACAGCCGCGCATCGGAGTGCCGAGCACCGATCCCGCCTTCCGGCCTTGCGTCGCTGTGGCAGTCAGATTAGGCTCGGCCTTCATCATTATCGAAACGAGGAGGACGCAATGGCGGTTGGCCTGCGGATCAAGTTCGATGGCGGCACGCAGGGGCAGTACGAGGCGATTCATTCGCGCATGCGTATCGATGAGAACCCACCGGAAGGCATGATCTTCCACTCGGCGGGTCCGATCGACGGCGGCTGGGGAGTGATCGACTTCTGGGAATCACGCGAGCGCGTTCGACCGGTTCATGGAGTCGACGTTGGGACCGGCAGCACAAGAGCTCGGCGACCGGACCTTCACAAGTCCGCCCGACATCAGAGGAGTTCCCGGTTCACAACATCAGCAGGCCGTAGCTGGCTCGCCTAGCCGCCCCCGACCGGCCAGAAGTACCCGCCCCGTTTCACCGGAGCACGGGCTCGACGGCTGCTGGCGATGGCGCTCACGTTAGGCTGCTCGGCGATGCGCCAACTCGCGTTTATTGAGGCTGGACGGGTCGCGTGGCAAGAGGCTTCGGAACCACAGCCCCGGACCCCGGTGGCGCGCTCGTGCGTCCGCTCGCGGTCGCGCGGTGTGATCTCGACCAGCCGATGGCGGCGATGGGCTTTTTCCCGGGGCCGTTCCCGGTCGGGCACGAGACGGTGGCCGAGGTGATCGCGATTGGAGACGAGGTCAGCGCGCGCCGCGTCGGCGAGCGGGTGATCGTCCCGTTTCAGGTCTCCTGCGGCGCGTGCGTGGCTTGCCGTGACGGGCGCTTCGGCGCGTGTCACACCTACCGCGCCCGCGCGGGGGGTGCGTTTGGATTCGGTGAGGCGGGTGGAGGTCACGGCGGGGCAGTGGCGGACGTGCTTGCGGTTCCGGCCGCTGATCACATGCTCGTGCCGGCGCCAGCTGGCAGAGCCAGCGCGCTCTGCGCCCTGCCGGACAACGCCTGCGACGCCTATCGCGCCGTCGGCCCACAGCTCGCCGAGCATCCGGGGGCCGAGGTGCTGATCGTGGGCGGCGCAGCCGCCTCGATCGCCCTGTACGCGGTCGCTTTCGCACGTGCCCTGGGCTCGGCCCGCGTGCGCTACGTCGACAGCGACGAGGCACGCTGCGCAGCGGCCGCCGCGCTCGGCGCCGAGGTCGAGCACAGGCAAGGACCCTGGCCGCGGCGCTACGACCGCGCGCCGATCACCGTCGAAGCGAGCGGCGAACTCGAGGGACTAACCGCCGCGCTGCGCTCCACCGACGACTATGGGTTCTGCACGGCGGTGGCGATCCATTTCGCGCCGACGGTACCGCTTCCGCTCCTTGAGATGTACACGCACGGAATCACCTTTCACTTGTCAAGAGCCGATTCGCGCCGTCTGCTGCCGGTCGTGCTCGAGTTGTTCGCCGAAGGTCGCTTCGATCCGCTCGCGGTGCCGACCACGATCGTGCCGTGGGATCGAGCCGACGAGGCGTGGCTTGAGCCCGCGACGAAGCTCGTGCTCGAGCGCGAGTAGCGCTCAGCCTGCATCGCGCCACTGCTGCCTATTTGGTGATCGCGGCGCTCAACGCTATGCGCGTCGGCGAGCGATCCGTATTCGTCGCTGTGAGGGACACCGGGAACGTCTTGATCGTCCCTGCTTTGACTTCGTTCGCGAGTGTTGCCCGTGACGGTGATCGCGGGCTCTGAGATCTGGATCTGAACTGTCCGCTTCGGGGTCGCAAGCGTGATTGTGAGCTTGCCGTGGCTGACGCTGGTGCCGAACGTCACGCGTTCCGCGCGTGCGGTGACAACGATCCCGTCGAGAGACCTGTGCCCTAGGCTCGAGAACTGCAGGCCGTTCGGCGACAGGACCGTGATCGTGTGGATCTTGGCGGCGCCTGGGGCGCGTTGAGCCTGAAGCTGAGCTCCGGATGGCGGTTCACGATTCCCGTTACCTTGGCGTACGAACCCGTCGTGACGCCGCCAGGGCCGATCGTAGGCGTCGCCAATGGCGCCCACAGCGACGCACCGTGACAGCGAGCTGCACGAGACGCCGTTGAGCGGGTTTGCGCCGCGGATCGGGGCGAGCGTCCAGCCGCCGCCGGTGGACGGATCGCCCTGCAGCGCGTTGGCGCCATCGTCGACCGCAACGCAGAAGGTCGTTGACGGGCACGCAATGCTGGTCAGGCTGTTGGTCGGGTCGATCGTGAGGGCGGCGAGGTGGCCGGGTGATTGATTTTGGGTCAAACGTGATCTCGCTGTGCGAATCGATCGCGGTGCACTGCCGGACAGACGGACACGCTATATCGGTCAGGTTGCTGCTGTACTGGCTGTTGCCGATTGTGGCGGAGGCAACTGCGCCCGGCGACTGTCGGGTTGAACGTTTCCTCGCCCCCGAAGTTGTCGAGCGCGGTGCACTGCCTGGTCGACGGACACGCCAACTGCTTGCAGGAAGTCGTTGTAGATCGAGGCGACGGCGGGTGTGCCGGGCGCCGTTGGGGTGAACGTCGCCTCCTGCCCGTTCGGAAGGCCGGGCGAGGCCGAGTCGAACGTGACCTCGCGCCCGTTCTCGTCGACCACTGTGCATTGGCTGCCGGAGAAGCAGACAGCACCAATCGGCCCGCCGCCGCCATCGTCGATCGTGGCCGGCCTGGGATGCCCAGGCGACGCCGGGTCGAACGTCACCTCCTGTCCCACCGCGTCCACGGCGGTGCACCGATTCGTCGACGGACACGTGACGCCGAGCAGAAGCCGTCCCCGGTCCGTATGGGGAGCAGGGGAATGCGGGGCCGGTGGCGATCGCCATCGGCGGCCAGTTCCACACCACGCTCGCGGCTGTGGGTGCCGGCTGTCCGGTACGGTCTGCCCGAGGCGTACCATTTGGCGCGTGCCCGGCTGACGCATGACCAGTCCTTAGATCCATCGCGGCGCCGACTGCCGTCGCTCGCCTATTGCGGAGGAGTAGTCGTTTGCCGCCTGGGCCAGAGCGACTGGGTGGCGGCGCCCGCGCGCCGCCTGGATCTCACGTAGCCGTCTCGACGATGCCCAACGCGTGGGCGATCCCGTCGAGCGCCGGTTCGTGCTCAGGTTTGGAGACTGAGATCGTCAGGCAGCGCTGGTTCGGGTCCCAGTCCAACTCGAAGAACGGACAGCACCGGCCCTCGATCGCAACGAGCAGTTCGATGGTGGGATCCGCGATGGCATCGGCTACGCGGACTGCGACTCGTCGCCGGCTCCGCTCAAGGACGTGTGCGCCCTCGCCAGCGCTGCGGTACCGGGCAAGCTGGTCACCCAACTCATCCTCACCCAATCGAGCACGCTGACGGCACCATCGGCAATCGGCCCATCGGCCACAGCCTAGCTGGCTGGCCAGCCAGCCAGCTAGCTAGCTAGACGACTGCTTCCGTGGCCCACGCGTATGCGACGCAACTTGCCCCCGGTGCTGTCGTCTAGTTCGGGAACAGCCTCGCCTTCGGTCTCCTGTACTGGTTGATCCACGGTCGCAGCCCCATCGCTCGCCCCCAGCTGGCCTGACCCCGTGGGTTCGGTCCGGTGCTTGTGAGAGTTTTTCGCGTCTACGATTGTGGGCGAGGAAGGAACTCTCTGATGAAGCGACGCAGGCATACGCCGGAGCAGATCATCCGTAAGTTGCGGGAGGCCGAGCGGCTGCTCGGTGAGGGCAAGACGATCCCGGAGGCCGCGAAGGCGCTGGAGGTCAGTGAGCAGACGTTTCACCGCTGGCGTAACCAGTACGGCGGGATGAAGGCCGATGATGCGAAGCGGTTGAAGCAGCTCGAGCGTGAGAACGCGAGTTGAAGGCGGATCGTGGCTGATCAGGCGCTCGAGAACCGGGCGTTGAAGGAGATCGCGCGGGGAAACTGGTAGGCCCAGTCCGCAGGCGCCAGGCGGTCGCGATGCTTCGCGACCGTCTCGGCGTCAGCGAGCGCTGGGCATGCCGGGTAGTCGGGCAGCATCGCTCCACGGAGCGCTACGAGCCCAAGACGGCTGAGGATGATCAGGCGTTGCGAGCCGAGCTGCGGAAGTTCTCGGTGGAGCGGCCGCGGTGGGGGTACCGCCGCGCGCACCATCATCTGCGCGAGGTGGGCTGGGAGGTGAACCGTAAGCGGGTGCAGCGACTGTGGCGCGAGGAGGGGCTGCGGGTGCCCGAGCGCAAGCGCAAGCGCCGTCGGCTGGGCGAGTCGACGGTCCCGGCGCAGCGGCTGCGCGCGGAGCGCCCGAACCACGTGTGGGCGTTCGATTTCCAGTTCGATCAGACCGCTGACGGCCGAGCGTTGAAGCTGCTGAACATCGTGGATGAGTTCACACGCGAGGCGCTGGTGATGCTGGTCGCGCGCAGCATCGACGCTGACACGGTCGTGCAGGCGCTGGAGCGGCTCGTCGCCGAGCGTGGCGCCCCGGAGCTCCTGAGGTGGATAACGGGCCGGAGATGACCGCGCACGCGCTCAGAGACTGGTGTCGAACTATCGAGGACCGGGACCGTGTTCATCGAGCCGGGCTCACCATGGCAGAACCCGTTCGTCGAGAGCTTCCACTCCAGGGTGCGTGACGAGCTACTGGATGTCGAGGAGTTCTCCTGCCTGGCCGAGGCGCGCGGTAGTGATCGGTGACTGGCAAGAGGACTACAACCAACGCCGGCCACACTCCTCGCTCGGGATGAACACACCCGCCGTGTTCGCCGCCGAATGGGCCACCGAGCAGCTACCGGCAGCCGCGTGACGGCCCGACCGTCGAGCCCTGCATAACCGACCGGCGTACCGACGGGCACGCGCCGCGGCCATCGCCGCTACGCCTCGCTCCGCTCGGCTCCGCGACGACGGCCGCGCACCCTCCGAGCCGCCCCGCCCGGTCCGACCGCCCAGGCCGCTACCTTCCGCCGCGACCCAAACCACCACCAACTCTCACCCGTGGTGGACCGACAAACGGGGTCCGGGCAACCCCGCCCCGTCGCCTCCCGTCGCTGTCGTGCGCGGCTCACGAGCGTGTCGGCCGATCGACGGACTCCAGCAGCAACGCGTGAAGACCGGCAACGGCCAGCAGCGCCGCAAATCCGAAGCAGAGGACCGCGCCGATGCCTCGTCGATGGTCGGCGAACAGTCGATTGAGCTTCTCCAACAGGGGGGTCGCGCGGGGACCTAGGAGCGTGACGACGAGCGGCGGGCCGATGACCGGCAGCAGCGTGATCAGATACAGCAGGAGGAACACGGCGACTTCGCCGCCGAGTGAGACGTGGGAGATACCGATCTCATGCATGGCGGGGAAGAACAGCACAATGCTCGAAAAGTTCGTCAGCATCAGTCCGGCGCCGAGGACGAATGACCGCCCACGCGGATGGGGGCTCGTGCGCACCGCCGTTGCCTGCCGCGGCGGCCGTCGTAGACTGCACACGCCGAGCACCACCAGCAAGACCGCCGCGGCCAGCTTGACGATCGCGCCCGCCTCGGAGGGGCTACTGGAGCCTCCGGTGCTGCGCGCGACCAACAGTGCGAGCACGCTGAAGGCGGCCAGTACCACCGCACAGCCGGCGGCCAGCGCCCAGGCGCGGCCGATCGGCGCTGTCTTACGGGAGA
This sequence comes from uncultured Solirubrobacterales bacterium, assembly GCA_963769695.1. Taxonomy (GTDB): domain Bacteria; phylum Actinomycetota; class Thermoleophilia; order Solirubrobacterales; family Solirubrobacteraceae; genus Palsa-465. The sequence goes on from CAVYMX010000011.1 coordinate 206,026, forward strand.
GCGTGACCAGTTGCGCAGCGAGCAGGGTCGGCGAGATTGCCGCGCCCAATGCCAGTGGCAGCACAAATCCGAGCAGTCGCCCCATCAGCCGCCGGTGATCGTGGTGGGAAGTCGAAGCGGGGGTGGTTTGTCGGTGGCTTCGGACACGTCCTGTTCGACATAAACGACGCCGCCGCCCAGACCTTGAGAAATTCCCCACCGCCCCGGTGGCCAATGACGCAGTCGCCTCCACCGGAGCGCTGGCGGGTGGCAGGGTTCGGCAGAGCGGCACGGGGGTTGCGACCGACCCCAAACAAGCGTACCGTGGCACCATGCCATTGCACGCGCGGGTGCGCTCGATCGCAGACGCATGTGGGCAATGGGCTCCTGTGCGCGATGGTGGTGGTCGCGCTGGCGATCCCGAACCTCGCGACGGCTTCTGGCAGGCCGCCCAAGAAGTCCGCGAGCGTGCCCAACTGCAAGCACTTTTCGATCGCCAAGATGGCGAGGATGATCAACGTCAGCTCGCTTACCTACGATGGCGATCGTTCCAACCCGGAGGGGAACGAGTGCGTGTACACACACTCGGAGCCTGATCACTACATGACCTTTCTCGCGGTCTCCGTTGAAGCAACTCCCAGGTCCGTGTTCGATCGGGCCCAGGAGGCCTTCAAGCAATCAGCCGACAAAACCGGCAAGGTCTTCACCACATCCACGATCCACGGAGCGCCGGAGTTCAGCGTGGACTATGTAGTCGACAGTGCGTCTCTGCCGCCGTGCGATTCGGCGCAAAGCCTCCCCGAAACGGGCCCGCCGTTGTGTAACGGTGAGCCGACTTGGGAATCGTTCGTCTTCTACGCCTATGGAGCTTTTAAGCCCAACGGGCCGAAGGTGCTCGTGTCAGCCGGTATATCGGGCGAAATTCCCCTGCGCGGGATTGGCGCACGAGACCTCATCGCGGCGATCCTTGCCGGTCAGGTTCGCTGAGCCGGGACGTAATCGGGCACCCCGGCGCCAGCCCCCAGTCTCACTCGCCGAGCAGTTTCTCCTTCTGCGTCTGGAACTCGGCGTCCGTGAGCGCGCCGCGATCGTGCAACTCTGCGAGCTTCGCGAGGCGGTCCAGAGGGTCCGCTGAGGTGGGCGCACCGATCGGATGGCTACCCGGCTGGCCCCAGTTCACCCCGAACGCCGCGGGCCCCTGCTCTCGCATCAGCTTGCGGAATCCCTCCGGATCGCTTGCCGCGGCGCGCATCATTTCCCCCACCGCAGCCGTCTGCGCGGGGTCGTCGCCCTCGGCGGCGCGCCGTGCCGCGCGCCGCGCGAGCATGGTGTCGACGTCGGCGGTCTTCCACGCTGCATCGGAGTGATCGACCACCAGCTTGCTGTGATCGGACGGGTCGTAGAGCACGGGCACCACCATTCCCTCCGATGCGCCCTCGGTACCGACGAACCACGCCTCGGTCGTGGTCTCGAATGCGGGCTCCCCATCGGGCTCCACGCGCAGGTCCACCTTGCACAACGACTTAGGGACCGGAGCGCCCCGTTGGACGCTCTCAGCCATCGAGAGCGTTCGGTGGTATGACACTACGGTTGCCATCGCTGTCTTCCCAGTCTTGCGGAGTCTCCGCTCCAGCAGCTGATGATTCCCCAGCATGTGCGCTCCCGGTCGTGCGTCTGTGCGATGGCCAGTCTTAACGATTGCGTCTGTAACGCGAGGGCAGGGTTGGGCTTTAGGGTACGTCCAGAGCATGATCTTGCCGCCAGCGATCTCAAGCGTGATCCCGGTGATCCACGACCGAGGCGTGCGACTTCGTCGCTCCAGTGACAGGGTGAACGCGATCACGCGGCCTTGGCAGGACTACGTAGGCCGCGTTGGAGCTGGGCTGCTTGGCGGGCCGCGGCCGAGGACATGGTGATGATCGATGGTAGCTGCCGTTGGGGGATGGGGTTAGTCTTCGCCATGAACGCTCTGGTAGTGAAAGTAGGAGCGGTGAGGTCGGTTTCGATCAGTTCAACAGTGGGTCGCGGTTTCCTGCGCGGTCGGGACCAGCATGCCGTTGCCGCCGGCGAACACAGCGAGGATATGCCCACCGGCCCGAGTTGCTCGATGATCGTATGGGCGGCGCGGTTGACCTCCGCCTGCACCGTGCCATCAGCGTGTTCGCGGCGAAGGCCCGGCCGCCGCGGGCTTTCAACTCGTCGGCAACGGCCGCGGGGGGGTCCTCGTCGCGGCCCACGACCGCCACTGCGGATCAGATTTTGGCGGCCAGGGTTTCGCGCGGTTGGCCGCGCCGATACCCCGCGAGCCGCCGGTGACCCGGCATTGCTGCCCGCCAGGTAGAATTAGTGCGGCTGTTGGAGTGCTCGATCTGCGGGCATCGTGTCCTCACTGTGTTCGCCTGTGTCACGTCTGACATATGTCCTCGGCACTGCATCAGCGAGACGGGGGCGCGCCTGCGAGGATGGGGCCGAGTTGGAACCTACAAGTCGCAGCTGTAAAGCCCGGGTTCCGCTACGACTGGTGACCGGTCGTGGCATGGCTCCCCTTTGCTCATGGGTGGTCAGATAACCACCGGTTTGTGAAACCCCAAGGTCGCCGCCAGCGCAAGCACCAGGAAGTCCCTTCAACCTCCATCTGGTCCATAACCCGTATTTTCGGGGGGGGCGGAGAGCAAGCCGCCAGGCCCGACCAAAAATCCTACGTCTTCCCCCACCGCTCGCCCCTCGTACCTGGCCGACATCCGCCGGCAGGCTAACACTCGCACTCCGTGTGCCTCGGGCGACTAATCGACTTCATCAGCACGACGATCGTCGACGGGTCGCTCCCCTCGATCGGGAGCATCTCCACTTCTCCGTCCAGAGCCTGCAATGGACCGTAAGTGGCTAACATGTAACCTGCAGCAGCTTCCTGTTGATCGGTGAACCACCACCTGCCGATCTGCTCGCAGACGATCCTGCTAGTGACCCGGAACTTCGCTTATTCGGCCTCTCGTTTTGGCGGGCGGTCTCGCGGGCAGCGAAGCGATGTTGATCGCCGCGAGGCTCGCCAGGGTCTCGGAGCGGCGACGATGACCCCCCCCTCGCTGTCAATCCTGACCACGTCGTTCACCAAAGTAGTGATGGCGGGGCTTCGCCACCCGCGGTGAATGAAATCGGCGTTGCGCGAGTGGCAGGTTGGGCGCGGTCGTTGACTATCCGCCTGCCGCGCGCCGACGCCGACTTGGCCTTGGTGTTCATGAGCCCGTCCCAAAGTCTGGCGTGGGGGCTTTGGCCGGAACCCCGATTGTTGCCATGAGCACGAGCTACAGACTCGCTTGTAATGCGAAGCCTCCGCGGCGGCGATCGATTGTGATCTCAACTGAACGGAGGCTGGTGATGAAGCGGATGGTTCAGCGCCCGGCCGCGCTGGATGTTCATAAGGCGAGCGTGACCAGTCCGTTCGCGTGTGGCAGGAACGCGAGCTCGAGTAGCAGAGGGCGGAGTTCGCAACGACCGTTCATGGTCTGTTGGCGCTGGCGGACTGGCTGGGGCGCTACAGGTCAAGCAGGTCGCGATGGAGCCTACGGGCGTGTACTGGAAGCCGGTACGGGCGGTGCTCGAAGACCGCTTCGAGCTGATCTCGTGAACACCAGCCACGTCAAGCAGGTCCCCGGTCGCAAGACCGACATGAAGGACGCGCAGTGGCTCTGTCAACTGTTGGAGGCCGGGCTGCTGGCAGCGAGCTTTGTGCCGCCGAAACCGATCCGCACGCTCCGGAACCTGACCCGGTATCGCAAAACGCAGATCTCCGACCGCCAGCGGGAGGCCAACCGCCTCCACAAGATCCTCGAAGACACCGGAATCAAACTCGACTGCGTCGCCTCGGACATCCTCGGCGCCTCCGGCCGGGCGATGCTCGACGCGCTCGTGTCCGGCAGCACCGATCCCAACGTACTCGCAGACCTCGCTCGGGGTCAGCTACGCAAGAAGATCCCGGCGCTGCGCGAGGCGCTGGTCGGTCGATTCCAGGATGAGCACACGCTGATCGTGGGACAGATCCTCGCGCACATCGACTTCCTCGATGAAGCGATCGAGCGGCTCTCCGCGGAGATCGAGGAGCAGATCGCCCCTTTCGCCCCCCAGCGTGACCTGCTGATCACGATCCCCGGCGTCAAGCAACGGACCGCCGAGGTGCTGATCGCCGAGATCGGCGTCGACATGAGCGCCTTCCCAACCCCCAAGCACCTCGCGTCATGGGCAAAGGTATCCCCCGGCAACGACCAGTCCGCCGGCAAACGCCGCTCGGGCAAGACCGGCAAAGGCAACAAATGGCTCAGAGCGACCCTCACCGAATCCGCGAACGCAGCCGCCCGCTCCAAAAACACCTACCTCGCTGCGCAATACCAGCGCCTCCGCGGCCGCCGCGGCCACAACAAGGCGATCACCGCCGTCGGACACTCGATCCTCACCGCCGCCTGGCACATGCTCCAAACCGGAGAGCTCTACCGCGACCTCGGCGGCGACTACTTCACCCACCAAAACCCCGACCGGCTCACCAAACGCCTCATCCGCCAACTCCAAGCGCTCGGACACAACGTCACGCTACAACCTCGCGAGGCCGCCGCCTGACGGGGATTTCGCTACAGGCGACCGGGTCAAAGCGCTCGGCGCGTGGAGCGCCACGATCCCGCTCGCGTCGGCTGTCGGCGTGCTGCTGGGGGGGCTGCTGTCGCAGGGACCGGGTTGGCGCTGGGTGTTCTTCGTCAACCTGCCCGTGTGCGCTGCGGTCATCGCCGGAGCGTTCCGGCTGCTGACGCTGATCGCCGGCTTGCGGTTTTGAAGGACTTCGACGCGATCGGCGCAGTGCTCTCCACCGCCGGGCTGCTCGTGCTCGTCTACGCGCTCGTGAGCGCGCCGACCGCCGGCTGGGGCAGTGGCCGCACGCTCGCCGAGCTCGCGATGCACTTGCCTCCCTAACCGCGTTCGCCGTCAACGAGCCCGGAGCCCCAATCCGCTGGTCCCGCTCTCGATCTTCCGCATCAAGGGCCTCGCGGCCGCGGACGGGACGCAGGTGATCGCCCAGGCAGGGTTCTACTCGCTGTTCTTCTTCATCACCCTCTACATGCAGAACGTCCTCCACCTAAGCCCGATCGAAGCCGGCGCGGCGTACATCCCGGTCACGATCGGGGTTGGCATGGCCTCAGGAGTGAGCACCCAACTCGTCCCCCGGGTCGGCTCGCGCCCGATCATCATCGCCGGTTCGCTGATCGGCGCCGGCGGCGTCTACCTGCTGTCCCGGATCCCGGTGCACGGCTCCTACGTGGCCGATGTCCTGCCCGGATTGCTCGTGATGGCGATCGGTCTCGGGGCAGTGTTCGTTGGGGTGCAGACCGCCGCCAACGCCGGCGTCCCAGCGGACAAGGCCGGCCTCGCGGCGGCGCTGATCAGCGCCTCCTCGACACTCGGGGGCGCGCTCGGACTGGCGATCTTCAGCGCGATCGCCACCAGCCGCAGCCACCACCTGATCCTCGCTCACGCCTCGCCTCCCGAGGCCCTCACGTCCGGGTTTCAGCGGGCACTCGTCGCGTGCAGCCTGATCCTGGTTGCGGCTGCGGTGCTCGCGACGCGCGCGACGAACACCCGCGGTGAACCCGCGTCAAGTCCGGCACCGGCGCCCTCAGCGACGCCAATCGCCGACGCTGCATGAGCGGCGGATAAGCGGCGGCCCGGTGGCGGGCGAGGTGCTTTGCTGACTCGGCGGGGCCGGGGCGCGCCGGCGGGGGCCGAAATGCGGCCCGGCGGCATGCATCAAGGGACAAAGTCCACGCGCCCAAACCCACCTTCGCTACATAAGCATGCCCCACATGCTTATGTAACCAAGCTCCACGCGCGGGGGGGTGGTTTGGGCCGTTATGCAGGCGAATTGTCAGATTGCTGACATCACGGGCCGCAAATCCGGGCCTGTGAGGGCCGAACCCAGCTCGGACTGTGGCCTTCCCGTTTCGGCCCACGCCAGCCCGCCCCAGCCAGCCCGCCCCAGCCAGCCGGCCACGGCCGACCGGCCGGCCAGCCGTCCGGCTCGTGCTCGTGCTCGTGCTCGTGCGGGACGGCGTGTGCGGACGAGCTCGGATCCGGCATGGACGACCAAACCGTCAAGATGCGAAGCGATGCGTCCCGAGGAGCTCCGGGATCACTGTCTGGCTTTCCGCGGATCGGCGGAGACGTTTCCGTTCGGGCCTGAGACGTTCGTCTTCAAGGTCGCGGGCAAGATCTTCGCGCTCTCCCGGCTCGCCCAGGTTCCGCTGCGAGTCAGCCTGAAATGCGAACCGCTGCTCGCCGAGCAACTGCGGGAGGCGCACCCGGCTGTGCTCCCGGGGTACCACCTGAACAAGCGGCACTGGAACACAGTGCTTGTCGATGGGTCGTTACCGGACGGGATGATCAAGGACATGGTCGAGGATTCCTACGACCTGGTCGTGAGCCGACTCCCGCAGGCCCAACGGCGAGCGCTGGGATGGCGAGCCGCTTCGTCCACGGCGTACTAGCGCCCGCGCGATTTGTCGGTGTCGCTCCGAAGCCGCTCGCGGGTCAGTCCCGCGGAGCGGAGGCGGCCCGTGCCTCGTCGGACTCGGCGCGCGTACGCGCGATCTGCTCGAACGAGCTGCGGAACTCGACGAGCCCGTCAGCGAGTGCCGCGAAGTCGGACCCGGGCAGCACCAGCACGTCAAGCGCCGTAAGCGCGCGAGTGCCGGCGCTGCGCGGATGGCGTCCGAGCAACGCCATCTCGCCGAAATACTCGCCCGGACCGAGCGACCTCACCACCTGCTGATCGCCGCCGAAGCGCTTGACGACCTCGACCTGCCCGGAGAGGATCATGTATAGGCTGTCGGCGCTGTCGCCCTCCTCGAACACAACTTCGCCCGGCTCGTAGTGGGCTTGCGCGGCGCCGCGGGCGCCACCGAGATTGAGCTGCACGGGGTGGGGAGGAAGCACGAGGTCGCTCAGCCACGAGACCGCGACGCGCGTCTTGCGCGCGGCGCCGGGCAGCTTCGCCCAGTAGAGAGTGCGCCACATCAGCCACGCGGTGCGCCCTGAGAGGCACACGCCGCCCGGCAGTTCGGCGAGCGCGCGGCGGTGGCCGAGCGCGCCGAGCTTGCCCAGGCCGGTGAACGCGAACGAGCGCCGCCGAGCTCCGCTCTGTTCGGCGACGATGTTGTGCGCGAGCACCTTCGCCTGGCGGATCGCGTGCTGCGCGGTGGGCGGGCACGGCTGCCCGTCGGGCATCGGCACGTGGGCGCAGTCGCCGACCGCCCACACGCGCTCGGCGCCCTGGACCGCGAGCGTCGCGTCGCACTCCAGCCGGCCGCCCATGCTGGCCAGTCCGAGTTGCTCGACGATCGGGTTGGGCGACGAGGGGACGGTGGAGATCAGGGTGCGCGTGGCGATCCGCTTGCCGTCTGCGAGCACGGCGGCGTGCGGGCTGGCCGCCACGAGGCGCTGCCCGAGCAGCAACTCGATGCCGTGCTCGGCGAGCGTGGCGGTCGCGTACCGGGCCAGCGCCGGGGTGAGCTCGCGCTCGAGCACGTTCCTGCCGCTGTGCACCAGCACGACCCTGATCTCCTCCGGCGGGATCGAGCGGTAGGAGCGCGCGGCCGTCCGCAGGAAGTCGTTCAGCGCTGCCGCTACCTCCGTGCCGGAGAAGCCGCCGCCGGCGACCACGAACGTGAGCATCGAGCGACGCAGCTCGGGATCTTCGACAACCGAGCACTGCTCGAGCACGTTGATCACGTGGTTACGGATCCGCACCGAGTCGGCGAGCGTCTTGAAAGCGAGCGCGTGCTCGGGCAGGCCGGGGGTGCCGCGGAAGTCGGTGACGTTGCCGAGCGCGAGCACGAGGTGGTCGAACTCGAGCTCGTGCGCGCGTGGCGTCAGCCCGGCGCCGAGGGTGACCACCCGCCGCGCCAGATCGATGCCCTCGACCTCGCGCACGAACACCGCGGTTCGGGGCAGCAGCTGGCGCAGCGGGCTGACCGTGTCGAGGATGCCGACATCTCCCGCGATCACCTCCGCAAGCATCGGCTGGAACACCAGATAGTTCTCTCGGTTGACGAGCGACACCTGGAGCGGCGCGCCCCCCGCGGCCAACCGCTCGAGCGCGAGCGCCACGTACACGCCGCCGAAGCCCCCGCCGAGCACGACCACCCGGGTCGGTCCAGCGAGCGGCCCGCTGAAACCCTCAGCGATGCTCACGACCGGCGCCGACGGCGAACCTCAAGCCCTCCACGTGGCCGATCCTATCTCTGAGCTCCTGAAACGCGTGGAGCCAGATGCTGCGGACCTGGGCGTCACCCGATTCGCATGATGCCCGGTCGCTGCCGCCAGCCTAGATTGGTAGTCCGATTCCAGACTTGTCGAGCCCGGACCGGGTTCTGGCGAACGCGGTCAGGCCTGGAGCCAAAAGCCAATTTGAAGAGGTGGCGACGTTGTCATGTCAGTGACTGATAGATCCCTGGACGAGCTAGGTCCCGTTGACTACGTCGTCGTCGAGTTTCCGGCCGGCGCCAGCAACTTCACGGGCGAGATGGCAGGGGAGCTGCTCGCGCTGGTGGACGCGGGAACGATCCGCGTGATCGACGCACTGATCCTCACCAAGGACCAGGACGGCGGCGTCGAGGCGACGGAGCTTTCGGACATCGCCGAGCTCGGAGAGCTGCAGGCAGTCGAGGCGCAGTTGGCGGAGCTGTTGGCCGCGGACGACGTCGCGCATCTCGCCGCCGCGATGGAGCCGGGAAGCACTGCCGGCGTGCTGATCTGGGAGAACCTGTGGGCGGCGCCGTTCGCTTCCGCGGCGCGGCGTTCAGGCGGCCAGCTGATTGCCAACGGGCGGATCCCGATTCAGGCGATCATCGCCTCGATCGAGGCTGACGAAGTAGCTACTAGCGAAGGAGACTGACGATGCCCCTGAGACCAGCACGCGTAGGAAGAGTCGGAGTGATCCGCGCACCGGTAGCGAAGACCGCGGTCGTGGCCAAGGCCGTCACTCCTGGGCCCGCGCCGGTGGCGAAAACTGCCGTCGTGGCCGCGGCCGTCACACCCGGGCGGCGTCGGCGCATCTAACGGGTCCCGACCTTGGGCGCGCCCGAGCGAGCCTCGATTCAGGATAATCCGCCGCGTGCCGATACAGAGGCACCGACGCCAGATGAGAAAGCCGATCTCACTCGTGGTCTTGACGGTCCTCCTGGGGGCAGCGCTCCCGGGGGCCGCGGCAGCGCGGACGGCGAAGCCCGTGATCAAAGGGGTCGAGGTTGGCTATTTCGGCAGTGCTACGGTGACGGATCAAGTCAGCGTCTTCGTGTATTCAAACCTCGGGCCGAGCGCCGGCAATCACGTGACGGTCTGCATCGGCGGCAAATGCGAGCGCGCGCGTGGCCACAACGCCTCGACGGCGTGGTACTCGGCGTCGTTCCGGACGCACGCGCTGCGGATGGGCGATCCGGTCACGTTCACGGCCCTTGCGTCGGACTCGGCCGGGCGTGCGAAGATTCATGTCACAAAGGATCTTCTCTGCATGCACAACGACGGGAGCACACCACAGAGCTGATCATGGCTCGACCGGCCGCATGAAGGTCTGAATACGCATGTCATCCGATTGAGGTGATATTGATGCGTTCGCGGACCGGCACAGTGCAACGGGAGCGTGTGCTGCGAGTCGGTAGTGTTGTCGTCACTCAGGGAGGTCGATTTGTCCGGTACGTCTTTGAAGGCCGATGAGCTGCGCGAGCTGACGTGGGGCTGGTGGTTGGCGCTCCTGATTGGCGTGGTGAGCGTCGTGGCCGGCATCATCGTGATCGCGAAGCCGAGCAACAGCCTGGCCACGCTCGCGGTGATCTTCGGGATCTTCATTCTCATTGACGGGATCGTCGAACTCGTCGCCGCACTCAGCGGCCAGACCGAAAACCGCGGGATGCTCGCGGTGCTCGGTGTAATCAGCGTGATCGCCGGCGTGTTGCTGATCCGCCATCCGCTCGGAGGGGTCAGGGCGGTCGCGTTGCTGATGGGCATTTGGCTACTGGCGGCCGGCGTGGTGCGCTTTATCGCAGCGTTCGAATCCCGGGAGAATCGGCTGTGGCGGATCGTCGTTGGTCTGGTGCTCGCGATCTTCGGCGTGTGGATCGTTGCCAGCCCGCATATCGGATACGCGACTCTCGCACTGATCACGGGCATCGGCTTCATTTGCTACGGCATCAGCATGATGGCGCTGGGGTGGGCGATGCACGTCTTGCGCCGGCCACGAACACCTGCCGCCCCGACACCGGCGTGACGGCCTGAGTCCGGGACGCGAAGCACGAGGACCGGGCCCGCGCACCGGTCCCCTGAGCGTGCAGGTTTGGGGCCGGAGACGGCCAGAATTGGGTTCTTCGCCTACGGTGGCTCCGGAGCCGATCAGTCCACAGCGATCTACTTCGCGATGCCTCCCGGCAAGCGACTCGGGCGGCACAACGACACCGCCGAGGAGACGCAGTAGATCCTTTCCTGCGGATCATCGCGTTCTTCTCCGCACCACAGGTCGAGCAGCACTGGACAAAGGAAGTCTGGGAGCCGGGCGACCTCAAGATCACGGGCACCCCCAACCGCTGAACTTCGTCTCCTGCCGCCTCGTGGGCGCCGTCCCCGGCGACGCCGCCCGCCCGGCTAGGAGTCCCCCGGACGAGTAAGCTGGAACTCGCCACTGCTAGTGCGGCGATCGGCCGTGGGCGACCCGATTGGAGTCGGAAATGGCGCTTAACACGACTGTGGAACTGAACCGCGAGCGAATCCGCGAGCTCACCACGCGCGAGCGGGCGAGGCTCGACGAGCGCACGCAGGCGTCGGGTGCGATGTACCGACGCGCGCGCGAGTCGTTGAGCGGCGGGGTCGCCTCGACGTACCAGGCGCGCGAGCCGTGGCCGATCTACCTGACGAGCGGCGAGGGTCCCGTGGTCTTCGACGTTGACGGCAACCGGATGTGGGACTTTCACAACGGATTCGGGTCGATGGTCCAGGGCCATGCCCATCCCGCGATCGTCAGGGCTGTGAGCGAACGAGTCGGACTCGGCACGCACTTCGCAGCCACGACGGAGGATGGTGTGATCGTCGCCGAGGAGCTCAAGCACCGCTGGGGTCTCGAGCGGTGGCGCTACGTCAACTCGGGCTCTGAGGCCACAATGGACGCGATCCGGATCGCCCGCGGCTATACGGGGCGCGAGACGATCATGAAGATCTTCGGTTCCTACCATGGCCATCACGACGGCGTGATGGTCTCGATCGGCGTCGAGTACGACCGCATCGGCGACCGCGAGAACTACGCTTCGCTGCCGTACGGAGCCGGCATTCCGCGTGCCGTCGCGGAGCTCACGATCGCGGTGCCGTTCAACGATGCCGGCGCGATGGAGCGGCGCATCAAGCGTCTCGACTCCGAGGGACGCAAGCCGGCGTGCGTGATCATGGAGCCGGCGATGATGAATCTCGGGGTCGTTCTGCCGCAGGCGGGATACCTCGACGAGGTGCGCGAGATCACGCGCCGTCATGGAATCGCGCTGATCTTCGATGAGGTCAAGACCGGGCTGGCGATCGCCGCGGGCGGGGCAACCGAGCGCTTCGCCGTCAAGCCGGACCTGGTCACGCTGGCCAAGACGCTCGGCGGCGGCCTTCCCTCCGGCGCGATCGGCGGCACCGAGGAGATCATGCGCGTCGTCGAGGATGGCACCGTCTACCAGGTGGGCACCTACAACGGCAACCCCCTCGCGATGGCGGCCGCCCGCGCCAGCCTGCTCGAGGTGCTGACGCCCGAGGCCTACCGGCACCTCGACGAGCTCAACGATCGCATCGTCTCCGGCTGCCAGGCGGTGGTCGAGCGTCACCGGCTTCCCGGCTACGCGATCGGCATTGGAGCCAAGGGATGCGTGACCTTCTCCCCGACTCCGGTCGTCGACTACGAGACGTTCAAGGCCAACCAGGACGTCGAGCTGACAGAGCTGGCGTGGCTGTACAACATGAATCGGGGCATCTTCATGACACCGGGCCGTGAGGAGGAGTGGACGCTGTCGGTGACCCACACGAACGAGGCTGTCGACGCATACGTGCGAGTCTTCGACGAGCTCGCTCGTGAGCTAACCGATCTCTGAGAGCGGACGCTGGCTGGCACGAGGAACCCCAGTCCTAATAGCCGCCCGCAGGGGAAACGCTGGATGAGCCGTTGGCGGTGATCGCCGCACCGGAGCTAGCGACCAGCCACCACTTGGCGCCGAAACTGTCGCTGCCCTGACCCTTGGTCGTGCCGGAGCCGGAGTCGGACTCGAAGTAGTACAGAGGATGGCCCGCGTAGGTCACCTGCCTACTGCCGTCGGAGCGGGTGATCGTGCCCAGGTCCGCGGCCGTCACGCCACCCGAGGGAATTGGTGTCCCCTTGGTGATCAGCGGAGGCCAGGCGATCGCGCAGTCGCCCGAGCAGTTGGACTTCCCGTTGCTATCGCCAACCCACATGTACACGGCCCGCCCGGAGCCCGCGGTCAGGTAGGTGCCATCCGGCCCCTTCGTCGTGCTGATCGCGACGGCGACGGCCGACGCACTCGACCCGCCGGCGGACGCTGAGCTGCCGGCGCCGGCTGAGCTCGATTTGGAGCTTGAACTGCTGCTGCCGCATGCCGCGACGAGCGACGCCGCAACCATCACCGCGGCGAGGCCAGCGGCGCGGGCTACCGCTCTCTTGCACTTGGCGGTCATCGTGCTGAGCTCGGGATCTTCTCTCAGACCGCGATGTTCGGGCGGTCGTTAACAGAGACCCCGGCGCGGCGCGATCCTTCCCGACACGATCCGCCCGCCGCCGAGGCCGCGCGAGGAGTACCCCCGGTCTCGGTCAGGCGTGGAGGCGTGGCTTGCGACTAATTGGACGCTGGGCGGCTCGGCGTTTGCTGGGCCTGCTGTTTATTCGCCCGGCGGCCATCTGGAGCTGGCCGTTGCGCAGCAGCCCGGCGATGTGCCAGCATGAACTACCTTGACATTGTTCGGGAAACGAGCGGTATCGCTCAGCGAAGACGAGCGGCGGGCGGCGGCGGTGGATCTCGAGCGCATTGGGCGCGGAGGAATCCCGCTCGGCGCGGAACAGCGTCTGAAGAGAATCGCCGCGGCGAGCACGCCGTTCTTCACGAGCGATCTGAGTGCCAAGGAGTACGCGATCGCGCAAGCCTCTGGTCTGACGCCGATCGCGCTGATCATGGGCTCCTCGGTCGTCCAGCACGGCTGGCAGAACTACGGCTGGTCCTCCTACGCAGGAGGGATCCGCGAGATGCCGTCGTTCGCCGCGCCATGGAACCTGTCGCGCCAGCGCTCGTTTGATCGCCTCCGTCAGGAGGCGCAGCTCGCCGGCGCGGACGCGGTCATCGGCATCGAGATGACCACCAAGCCCTTCCTCGGGGACCCGGGCAACGTCGAACTTGTCGTCTTCGGGACCGCGGTCCGCGAAACTACGCTCGTGCGCCGCGATGGATCGGGCCTGCCCGGCCCGCGGATGTGCGCGCTCTCCGCCCAGGACGTCGACAAGCTGCGACGGATCGGAGCCGAGACATTGGGCGTCATCGGCCACACCTCCGTGGTGTGCGTGGCGCTCAGCATGCAGGGCAATCAGATGATGGGCAGCTGGTGGGGAAACCAGGAGATGACCGAGGTCACCGAAGGCGTCTACGCGGCCCGCCACCTCGCGATGAATGAGGTGCGCCGTCAGGCAAGCGAGGTGGGCGCCAACGACATGGTCATCTCGACGCTGAAGCACACGATCGATCACCACGAGTACGAGCGCGCCGGCTTCAGGTACCACTTCTTCATCGTCTCGATGCACGTGCTGGGCACCGCGATTGCACTCGGCGGGCACGAGCCCCATCCGGCCCCACTCGGTGTGCCGGTCATGTCGATCAACCTCGGCGACTAGTGCGCCAACCAAATCGGGAGAGCATCTGATGTCGACATACGATCCGACGAGCACCGAAGGCCTTGCCGAACACGCGAGCGAGCGGCTGCAGATGAATGCTCGCGGACTGTTCACCTCAGACCTATCGGTGAACGAGTATCTATGCGTCGAGAAGGCCGGATTCGAGCCGGTGGGGTTGGTGGTGGGCTCGAGCATCTACCACATCGGGTTTCAGCAGTCGAACTGGAAGGCGAGCCAGGAGATGGGCGTCCTAACCCAGGCGATGTACTCGGCTCGCGAGCTGGCGATGACGCGCATGGAAGAAGAGGCCGATCAACTGGGTGCCGACGGCATCGTCGGGGTTCGCCTGGACGTCGGTCGCTATGAGTGGGGCGCGGACATGGCTGAGTTCATCGCCATCGGCACCGCGATCAAGCACACGGGCGGCAAAGTCCACCGCGCGCCCAACGGACGCCCGTTCACGTCCGATCTCAGTGGCCAGGCGTTCTGGACGCTGATGCAGACCGGCAAGCGCCCGGTGGGCCTGGTCATGGGCAACTGCGTGTACCACGTCGCGCATCGCGGGATGATGCAATCGATGCGACAGACCGGTCAGAACGTGGAGCTCGAGCAGTACACGCAGGCGCTGTACGACGCTCGTGAGCTCGCGATGGAACGGATGCAGAAAGAGGCCGAGGCGATCGGTGATGGTGTGCTTGGAATCGTGGAGGTCAAACTGCACGAGAACAACCACGGTTGGGGCAGCCACGTGATCGAGTTCTTCGCTCTCGGCACGGCCGTGGTGCCCAATGAGCATGCCGAGGACGGGCAGCGGTTGCCGGACATCACGCCGGTCCTCGACATCAACGACTAGCTCTGGGCCAGGCTCGGCGGGTTATGCGCGTATGCCCGGGCCGGACAGCATCCGCGTCGCCGAGGTCCTCTCCGCGCTGTCGCTGACCACGGATCTGGGCTCTGGTCTGCCGTTCGAGAAAGGGCTGAGAACGTGCGCCGTCGCCGGCGGCTTCGCGGAGGCGCTCGACCTTGGGCTCACGGATCGCCGGGCGGTGTTTCATGCAGCGCTTCTGCGGGCGATCGGCTGCACGGCCCACGCGCCGGAAAACGCCGCGATGTTCCTTGACGACATGATGTTCCAGCGGGCGTTCAAGGTGCTTGATCCGGCCGATCCGGAGACGTTCGCCGCGCAGTTCGGCGATTGGGCGGGAGCGCGACAGCCAGAGCTGTTGGCGCTCGTGATCGAGAAGACCCCGACGGTCGGCGTGTATGCCGCGCGTTCCGGGTGTGAGGTTAGCCAGGCTCTCGGCGCCCGGCTCGGGATCTCCCCGGCGGCGATCGCCGCGCTCGATCAGGTCTACGAGCGGTGGGACGGCCGGGGGATCCCGGTCGGTGTCGCCGGCGAGGACCTGACGCTCGTCGCTCGCGTGACACATGTCGCGGAGCAGGCCGTGATCGCGCACGCCGAGGCCGGCGAGGCGGGGGCGCGCCGCGAGCTCACGCGACGTGCGGGCGGACATCTGGACCCGAGCCTGTGCGCCGCCTTCGCCGACCACGCCGACGCGCTGTTCGCGGTGCTCGCCGGCGAAGACATGCTCGCCACCGTCCTGGCGGCCGAGCCGCCCCCTGTCGCGAAGGTGGACGCTGCCCGCCTCGACGAGTTGTGCGTGGCATTGGCGATCTTCACCGACTTGAAGGGCGTGCATCTGATCGGGCACTCGACCCATGTCGCCGAGCTCGCCGCCGGAGCCGCGGCGCTGCTCGGGATGGATGCTGACGGCGTGCGGGGTGTGCGGGCCGCGGCGCTCCTGCACGATCTCGGTCGCACCGGTGTATCGAGCGAGATCTGGGATCGACCTGGGCCGCTCGGCCCCGGGGACCTAGAGCGTGTGCGCCTGCACCCTTACTGGACCGAGCGGATTCTCGGGCGATGCGCGGCGCTTTCTCCGCTCGTGGACATCGCGGCGGCTCACCACGAGCGGCTCGACGGCAGCGGCTACCACCGCCGAGCGCGCGCGGGAGAGCTTTCGCTCGCGGCCCGTACGCTGGCGGCGGCAGACGCATTCGGCGCGATGACCGAGGATCGCGCGCACCGTCCCGCGCTGACGCATGAGGACGCCGCGCAGGCGATGCTGGCAGATGCCGAGACTGGTCGCCTGGATCCGGGAGCTGTCGCGGCCGTGATCGAATCAGCCGGACTTCCGCGGCCCCACACCGCATGGCCATGCGACCTGACCGACCGTGAGGTCGATGTGCTGCGGCTTTGCGCCCGCGGCCACACCAACCGCGAGATCGCTGGCAGGCTGTTCCTGTCAGCCCGGACCGTGCAGGCCCACCTCGCGAACGTGTACGACAAGACGGGCCGCCGCACGCGCGCGGGAGCTGCAGTGTTCGCGGTCGAGCACGGTCTACTCGCGGCCGATTAGGCCATTCGGCGGATGTGCCCAGCTCAGCCCTGCTCGACGATCCGCGGTGTCAATCGAACCACTCTTCGAGGAGGGCAGGCCCGTGATTACGACCACCGCCGACCGTACTGCAGCGAACCTCGCCACAGTTCAGGAGATCTATGCCGCGTTCGGCCGCGGCGACTTCCCCGCGATCCTTGATCTGATCGCGGGCGACTGCCGCTGGGAAGCCTGGGCTGACAACAGCGCCCAGCGGGCCGGAGTGCCATACCTCCAGCCGCAGATAGGACCGTCCGGCGTGGGCGAGTTCTTCGCGGCGGTCGCCGAGCTCGAGATCCACGAGTTCGAGGTCCTCGAGTGCATCGCCGGCCGCGACCAGGTCGCCGCGGAGATCCTGATCGAGGCCTCAACCCCAGGCGGCGGCCGCTTCCGCGACGAGGAGCTTCACCTGTGGACGCTGGGAGCCGACGGAAGAATTGTTCGCCTCCGCCACTACATCGACACCGCCAAGCACATCGCCGCGGGGGCCGGCCACGACACCACCACGCGGGCGTGAGGGGCGAGACGGCCCGCGCGGTCGCCCCGGGTCCGCGCTCTGCCGGCATTGACCCACGTCGCGCTCGTCGCCAGGTCGTCGATCACGATCGCCGCCCGCCTGCTCCACTCGTCAGCCGGTCATAGTTGAGCCGTAGCAACGCGATCACATCCTGAACATCGCCGTCGTGTTCGATGCGGCGTGCTGCCGGTCCCTCACGGCCGGGGAAGACAGGGTGGTACCCGATCCGTCCCTGCTCGAATAGTTCAGTCCAAACCTGCTTGGGGAACGAGAAATGCGCCGCGTAATCGCCGTGGAGATGACCGATCTCGCGCCGGCCGACCTTGAACGCAAACTCTCCGCGAGGACCAGGCCCGGCGTCCACACCCGGCCAGGAAGCGACCTCTTCGGTGATCTGTTGGCTAGCTGCTGATGTTGTGTTCATAGACGCCATGGTGGCTCCCGCGGGCGCTCGTTTTCCAGAGGTAATTGGTCCTAAGCCCTCGGACCGACACTCTTGATTACAGCCGGGTGCCGATCCTCCGGAACGGCGCTAGTGTGGGTGGCAGAGGGTGCGGCCGGGCCCGCGAGTGTCAGCACTCTGACAATTTCACCTGTAAGCATGACGCCGCAGCAGATTGCGGCTCCCGCGCGGGCCTCGCCCGGTGTCGACCGAGAAGGCCGAGCCCGCTCGTTCGCGTGGCTGAATCGAAACTAGTCACGGGCCGGACGGCGAGAGTGAAACCCCCGGCTAGGTCGGCTCGCCCCACTGGCCGTCACCATGATCCCGGGTGCTTCGATCCGCCACAGCCGGTGAGCTGTCGGGCCCAAGACCGGCCTGCCTCAGCATGCGCCGCAGATCCACCACGATTTGGACGTCGACGTCCTTACCGTGAGGCGCCGGCAGCACTTCGGTCTCAGGGCCGAGCTTAACCTTGAGCTTGCCGTTGTGCTCGTGCGTAACGGTTCCAATCGTCTCGAGCAGCGACACGACCCGGCGCCACTCGATGTTGCGGCTCGGTGGGTGGCTGAAGATCTGCTCGACCGTGTCGCGGTGCTGGTTGCTGAGGTGCGCTTCCATCGGGATCCCTTCGTCGGTGTGGCTCTCTGTCGGCGCCAAACCCCGCCCGCCGTCAAGCGATCTCGGCGGACCTCGCGACTTTTCCGTCGAGCTGCAACGGCGCTGACGCCGTCCGCAGGCCGGGAATGAATACCCCGGCGACGACGCAGACGACGAGGAACCCAGTTGCCATCACGAACGTCTCCGTGAACCCGGTTACGGTTGGCAATCCGTGCACCTGATTGTCGACGATGAACGTCGCCGCGATCTGGCCCCCGAGCGCGCCGCCGAGCGTGCGCATGACGGTGTTCATGCCGCTCGCGACGCCGGTCTGACTCGGCGGTACCGCTTGGACGATCAGGTTCCCGAGTGCCGCGAACGCGAGCCCGATTCCGATTCCGAGCAGGGTCGCGCTGATCAGCATGTCGTATGGGTGGCCATGAGCGACCGCGAGCCACCCGAACGCGGCCGCGGCGACGGCGGCGCCCACGACGAGCGCGTGCTTGGAGCCGTAGCGCCGGGCGACGCGGCCTGCCACGGCGCCGAGCAGTCCCATCGTGAGGGCGCTCGGCAGCAGGTAGAGGCTCGACACGACGATCGACGCGCCGAACCCGAACCCCGTACTCGTGGGAAGCTGCGCGAACTGCGGGAAGACGATGAATGCCGAGTACATGCCGGCGCCGAGCAGGAACGCCACGAGGTTGGTCGTCCAGACCCCGCGGATCCGCATCATCGTCATGTCGATCAGCGGCTCGGCGCTGCGTAGTTCGACCAAGATCCACAGCGCGCAGATCCCGAATCCGACAGCGAGCAGCCCCAACGTCTTCGCGCTGCCCCATCCCCACACGGTTGTCTGGGCGATCGCGATCAGCACGCAACAGATGCCGGCGCTCATCAGCGACGCAGCGAGCCAGTTGACCCTTCCGGGCGAGCGGACCGGCGACTCGGGGATGAACCGCCACGTGCACACGGCTGCCAGGAGCGTCGTGGCGAGCGGGATCCAGAACAGCCAGTGCCAGCTCAGGTGCTCGACGATCACAGCGCCGATGACCAGTCCGGCCCCGGCCCCCACGCCGAGGATCGAGGACATCAGGCCGATGCTCCCAGCCACCCGGTCGGCGGGAAACTCATCCCGGGCGATCGAGAACGCCAGCGGGAAGATGCCGCCCGCGACCCCCTGAATCACCCGCGCGAAGATCAGCATCCCGAGCGAGTTGGACACGGCCGCGAGCAGCGTCCCGACGCCGAGCACGAGCAGCGTCCACAGCAGCAGGCGCTCTTTGCCGTACATGTCACCGAGCCGTCCGATGATCGCGGTGCCAACCGAGGCGGAGAGCAGAAAGCCGGTCAACAGCCACGTGACACCGGTCTCGGTCGTATGCAGGCTGTGCTGAATCGTCGGCAGCGCCGGGATCACGGCCGAGCTCAGGACGGCATAAGCCAGCCCTGCGAGCGACAGAACCGCGAGGATCACGTTCGGGTGCGTACGCGACTGTGCGTGCGTCACCGGGACCATCCGGCTACTCTAGCGGAATGAGCATTCCGGCCGCTGGTTCCCCGCAGGCCGACGGGTTGGCTGAGGCCGGCGACGCGTGGATCGTGAGCGACCCCGAACGCGAGTGGGCCGAGCTCGACGCAGATGCCAAGCGCGAGCGCCTGCTGTGCGCCGCCGGCCGGGTGTTCGCGCGCGACGGCCTCGACGCGCCGATGCCTTCGGTCGCCGCGGCAGCAGGCGCCGGCGTCGCCAGCGTCTACCGGCAGTTTCCATCCAAGCGTGAACTGCTCGCAGCGCTCGTCACCCGGCGTCTGGAGCAGATCGCGGACGCGGCCGACGCCGCCGCCGGCTGCGAGGGGAACCGCTGGTCGGCACTGACCGGGATGTTGCGAATGATCGTCGAGCGCGAGTCAGGCGACGACTTCCTTGGCGACGCACGTATCTCGGTGATCGATCACCCCGAGGTCGTCTGTGCTACCGACCGCGCCACGAGCGCGCTCGAGCAGCTGCTCGCGGACTGCCGCGCCGAAGGCCGGCTTCGCAGCGACGCAACCACGCTTGACCTCCGGCTGCTGTTCGCCGCCACGCGCGCCGCGAAGCAGGTCGAGCCGGAGGCCTGGCAGCGGATGCTGCAGCTGCTGATCGACGCGCTCGACGCGGAACGTCGCTAGTCCCGCTGCTCGTGCCGAGACGCGGTGCCCGTGAGCGGCTCGAGTCGGCGTCCATGCCGGGTTAGCAGCAGCGACGCAATCAGGAGAGCCGCGACGATCACCCCGCTCAAACAGGCCGCGAAGGTAACGCCGGAGACCACGATCCGCATGACGAGCGCGAGCAGGGGACTACCTGGCGACGGAACAACAGTTGCTTAGCCGATAGGTCGTTAGTCGACTAGCTCAAGCTTGGGCCGGATGCTCGAGCCCGTCCATCCAATCGCCTGCTCCGCCGCGTCTGAACTCAGGACTCCAGTCGGCTGCGGGGCCCCACCAGATAGTGGATCATCAACACTGCCAATGCGATGGCCACGATCCCGACCGATTCGAAGACGGCGAAGAAATCGAAGAAAGCCCCGACCGGTGGAGCGCCGGGAGCGGCGTTGCGGAGCACGATCAGCGCGAACAGCAACGCGGTCACCCATGCCAGCAGGCGCGTCTCCCAGGCGCGCCGCCCTTTCAAGACGCTGTACGCGATCCCCACCACGAGCAGGGCCAGCACCCAGTAGATCGCCATCATCGACAGCACCCATGTGCGGACGGCAGTCGTGCGTCGCATCTGAATCGTGACGTCGTTCGCTCGCTCTTCGGCGACGCGAGCACTGGCCGTGACCGAGAAGCCCGCCACCGCGGTGCTCGCCACGACCGAGACAGGCAACACGCGGCGCATCGAGAGCTTGGCAACGCTCGTGCTGGTCCCGGCCACGGCGATAAAGCGGATGTCCGCTCGGTAGACATCGAATGGGTAGTCGGCCACGTCGCCGCCTGCGAACGACAGGACAGCCGAGCGTTCCTGATTGAGTTGGTCGGGGCGAACCACGATGTAGGGCGCCGCCGCGATCGTCGTGAACACGGTCGCACCCTCGGCCGGAATCACCGCGCCGGGCGCGGCGACGACGCGGAGCGATAGCGTGCCACTAGCCGCATCGATTGAATCGAGCCCGACCTGGAGGTCGACCGCGCTCGCCTTCCCCGGCGCCACGATCTGCGGAAAGGCCGAGTGGAGCTCGAGCGGCGTCTGCTGCGTCGCGGTACCACCTCCGCCGGGGATCGCGATGACGATGACCACCGCGACGAGTACCAACGCGGCGAGTGCGATCAGTGTTACAGCCCATTCGCGCTGCCCACGCTGATCGTCGCGCTGCGCTTCGGCCTCGGTGGAGCGTTCAGACTCAGGCATACGGGCACAAACCGCGATCCTACCCGGACCGGAACCACGTCAGGAGTGAGTGATCTCAGGCACTCACTCACGCCATAGGGCTGGACGGCTCCAACGCATCTTCGCGGGTGGGATAGATATCGAATGAGCGGCTCAGGCCGGTGAGGGCGAGGACCTTGAGGGTGGTCGGGGCATCGCAAACCAGCCTCAACTCGATGCCTGCTCGCAACGCTCGACGACGGGCCTGGACGAGAATCGCAAGACCCGTGGAGTCGACGAACTCAACGGCGCAAACATCGATCACGAGCCCTTCGGGACCGGTGCCGAGCATCTCGTTGACGGCCGAGCTGAGACGACGGCAGCTGACGATGTCCAGCGCGCCACTGGCAACCAGCACGGACACCCGTGCGGCGTCTGGCCGCGTCACCTCGAAGCTGAAATGTGCCATCGAGCGTCCACGACTGCAATCGCCGGCTGCCCGTCGCCAGGTTCTGACTCGGCATCAAGGCCAATCGCCAGCACCTCCGCGAGCTGCTGCTTTTCCGCCGCGAGTCTTGCGCGCTGGCACGCTGGGCAGATACCGACGTGCCGCGCATGTTGCGGGCAATGGACCGTCCGCGCGTTCATCATCAGCTACCTGCCTTCCAGGGACTGACTTTCCCGGTCCCGAATCGGCCTGGCGAGCGTCAACCGGGTGGCCGCTAACCAGGTGAAGAAAGCTCTGCCTGGGTGCAGCTCATACCCGCCACATTCCTGATCAAAACTCCCTCCGACGGAATGTTTCCCCAGCCGGCTGGAGTGCCCCGAACCGGCGCCCGCGGCCTGGCTCAGCGGACGGCGATTTCCGCGGACAGCGCGTACGGCGGGACGAGCGCGATCCGATCGCCGCTCCAGAACCTGCCGGGGTCATACCAGCTTGCCGGGTGGGTCCGGGGAAGCAGCCCGATGTGCTGGTAGGTCGTCGCGACGAGCTCCGCGCAGAACACGGTCTCCAGCGACGAGGGGCGCCGGGCCCGGCCCCTCAGCCACCCCCGCAGAAGCCCGATAGCAGTGGGAAACGGCCGGCCGTCGAAGCGGTCGATGACCTCCATCAGCCTGTCCTCGTGGTGGCGCTCGATCGGTCCCTCGAGCTGGCGCACCCAGGCGCGTTGCTTGTAGCGCGCATTCCACGTCGTGACGGCCTCGGCAAGGAGGTGAAGCTGCACCCCACGGTGGCGCTCCCCGGTCCATACGTCGGGCAGCGAGCGACCCAGCTCGGCGTGCCAGAGCAGCGGCGGCAGGTCATCCAGCGCGACGACCATGCCAACGTGGTTGACCGGACTGTTGGTGGCGGCCCGGATCGTCAGGTCGGCGAGCGCGGTGCCGCGGAACAGCCAGATGTCGCCGGTCGACGCCGTCGCTACGGCTTCGTGGAGATCTAGCAATGTGCCGGGAGCCACTGGCAATAAGGTACGCAACTCATGCGTGTGCGCTGGAAGTTCCTTGGGCTTGCCGGTCTCGCCGGGGTGGCCGCCACCGGGGTGGTCCTGGCCCGTCGGCACCGGGCGCAGCGCGATTATCAACCCGACGAGCTTCGTGCGCGGTTACATCGGCGGCTCGCCGAGGTTTCGGCTCGCCAACCTGAGCCCACCGTGCCGCCCCCGTCATCGACGCTGCCGCCGTCGTAGCTGTTGGCCGGCTCCGCCGCTACGACGCACACAGCGTCCCGTCCGCGGCCCGACCGGTCGTGCCGCACGGTTGGATCAGCGGCGGCTGCCATCCCGTTCCATCGAGCACTCCACCGAGTGCCGTACCGAGGCCGTAGAGCCGCCAGATCAACCGGAACCCGGCCCCAGGGCCCGGTGAGGGCAGCCAGTTGGACCGCAGTGCTGCGTCGGTGGGCCGCTGGTGCTGGACATAGATGTCGATCGATCCGTCGGCGTTGGTACGCAGGTGAGAGAGATCGTTGAGCAGGTATCGGTTGATCGGATTGCGCACGAAGAACGACTTGGAGCTGTACATCGTCAACGACCAGAACGCGCTGACCGGGATCGGGAGCCGACTGCGAGGGATGTGCAGGACATAGCGCTTGGAGCCCGTGAGCGGAGCCATCGTGTCGTCGACCAGCGCCAGTGGGTAGGTCGCGATGTTCGCCCGCTGGCCGCCGACACCGACACGGTCGCCGATCGCACGCAGCTTGTAGTCAGTGCCCCAGTGACCGAGATCGCCGATCAGATACCCGTCGTGCTCCTTGAACCCCTGCTGATAGAGGGCCAGCAGCGCCGTGATCACGTTGTTCGGTCCCTGGGTCACCGCGTCGCGCAGCCCGCGGAGGGTGTCGGCGCTGAGGTGTGCGCCGGTCGGACTCAATTCCGGACCGATCCCAATCGCTCTCAGCCGGCGAAGCAGCGGCCGATCGGAGGCCGGCGCCGGGAACTTCACCATCTCGCGCCCGAGAGCGGCATAGAACGCGAGCGGATCCTCGCCCGCCCCGGTGCCCGGGATCCGTGCCTCGGTCGGATTCAGGATCAGATGCCTCGGTCGCTTGGGCTCGTACGAGGTGCCGAACTCAGACAGCGGGGTAATCGAGTACTGGTCCTGGATCCGGCGCGCGTCCACCAGATCGGACCGGCCGCCGATGAACGTGCGACCGATCACCCAGACTCGCGTGTAGGGTGAATTGATCCGCTTGACGCCGCGCGGCAGCCTGCCCTTGAAGCCCGGCCCGAGGACCGCCCAGTTCCCACCACTCCTGACGCCGTAGTCACCCGGTCCGAGCGGGGTTGGAATCGAGGTGATGTTGTAGAAGTTGTTGGTCCAGGGGTCGACGAGCTCGAACTCCCAGAACCGGTGGTGGATGGGTGGCGCGTGCAGCACCTGCGGCTGGTGGCGAAGGTCCAACCAGGCCAGCGAGTAGAGCGTGTCGTTGTTCGGCGCAACGACCGTACGCTCGCTTGCGTTCGCGAGCTTTTGGATGTTCGAGAACTCGTTGAGGGGGCCGTAGCCGTTGCCGTTGGGCGCGTTGACACTCGTACCGGTCGTAAATATTCGCTCCGTGTCGAGCAACGGCACGCCGTACATGTAGGCCTCGGTGCCGAGCGCGAGTCCGCTGTTGTAGGCAGAGGTATCGGCGGATAAGCCGGCGCCGTCTCGCAGAGCGACGATCCCGCCGATCCCGCCGAGGTAGAGCGTCGTCCTCCCGGTGGCCCGATTGCGGCCCAACGCGATCCCCGCGTAGTGATTGTTGTAGAGGCCGCCGTGACCGGCGACGTGCTGCCACACCACCCTTCCGGTGCGATAGTCGAGCGCCGCCCAGTACCACACGCCCGCGCCGGGCTGCCCCGGATCCTTCGGCTTCTCGTACGTGTAGATCAAGCCATTGGCGGTGTCGCCCTTCGCCACCGCCGATGGCGTCCGGATCGTGGTGTTGCGCCACACGATCCGACAGCCCGATCCATCGGGCGCGATGTCGATCCGATCCATTCCCGGAGCGCTCACCAAGCCCCAGGTTGCCACCGACCTTGACCCCCCCGCCGATCACGTCATTCCATTTCTGCAGGTCGTAGCCGTAGTTGTTCTCGACGATCAGCGACGGGCCCATCGAGATCAGCGAATTCTCGTCGGCGCTCGCACCCTTGTGGAACACGGGCACCTGGCAGACGACGCGGCGCTGGCCCGGCGCCAGGCGGTCCTCGGCGCGGTAGACGACCACGTCCATCGGATCAGCGTTGTCGGTGATGGCGACGTACGCGGGAGCCGACGAGCCGGTGTGGCCGTCGAGCGGCCCGATCAGCGTCGGCGTCGTACCCGAGCCGGCATTGATCTGTCCCGGCTTCTGGATCCCGATGTTGCGGTAGCGCATGCGTCCAGATCCGCTCGGGCAGGAGATTCGACCCGGCGCGGAACTTGTACATCGCCTTGTCGGTGACGACGTACACGCCGTCGCTCGCCACCGCGAACGAGTTCTCGATCTGCTGGTGCAGGATCACCGACCGGCAGCGGCCGGTCTTCGGATCGAGCACACCCACCGCGCCCTGGTAGCGGCCGATGAACCAAAGCCTCCCCTGGGCATCGGGAAGCACCGACGGGATCCGGTCGCCGGCCGACAGACACGGCGTCGGGTTGTAGTCCGCGAGTTGGCGGAAGTGCGGTGCGCCGCCGCTGTTCTGTAGGCCGATCACGAGGATGTGGCGATTGGATGCGGCGACCACGACCCGCCCGTGGTTGTCGAGATAGAAGTACGCGCCCCCGGTTGTGTTCAGCGCCGGGTTCGTGCTCGCCGGCGGCGGGACGAACGGAAGTTGCATGAACGCGAGGGTCGCGAGTGTCTGCGGGTCGATCAGGTAAAGCGCCGGGCCGTGCGTCAGGTCGGTGCAGGTACTGATCAGCTGCCCTTGGCTGTCGAACGTGAGCGTGATGCAGTCACGTCCGATCCCGGTTGAGAGGGTTTGCAGTTCGTGTCCCAACGGGCCTGAGAGCTGCGTGTAATTGTCGCTCTGCCACGCGTCATTGTGGACGCTGTTGCCCGGGTCGGGCGCCATGAACGGGTCCTGCCATGGCGCCGCGACACTGGGGACCGGATTGGCGTGGGCGGCCGCCCCGATGAACGCCGGCAGCGTCGGACTTGGTCCCGTGTCCTGAATCGGAGCCGCCGGAACCGCAGCGCTGGTTGCACCTGCCGAGAGCATCCCGATCGCGATCTGTGCGACCACGCCCGCGGGTAGAGCGCTTCGTCTCATCTCGATCCCTGTCTGTGTCCAGCCTTGGATCGCGCATCATCCCGATCGCGCGCCGCAGACGCGTTCACGGCGATCAACAACCGACGCCCAGCCGGGTGCCTCCAGGGGCAAGGCAGCCGATCTGGATCCGCGGCGCGTGCCTGGGGCGCATCGTGAACAGATAGAGCTTGCCGATCCAATCGGGTCGGGTCAGTCGGACCGTGATCAATGCCCCGACGTGGAGCCGACGCTTACGGAAGCTTGGCATCAGGTTGATGGTTCCGAAACCCTGGAGCGTGCAGCGGCGCTTCTTGCCGGACGTGCAGCGCCGGCTCTCGGTGACGAGCGTGATGTGCCTCGCGAACGGACAGCCG
This sequence comes from uncultured Solirubrobacterales bacterium, assembly GCA_963769695.1. Lineage (GTDB taxonomy): Bacteria > Actinomycetota > Thermoleophilia > Solirubrobacterales > Solirubrobacteraceae > Palsa-465. The sequence goes on from CAVYMX010000011.1 coordinate 232,376, forward strand.
CGGCCATGACATGTGACGAGCACCGTCGCGCCGGCAGGAACGCCCTGGACGACGAGCCCCAGAACCTTGGTGTAGGACGGTGCGTACAAGAAGGTCCACTGCATGGTCGAGGTGATAGTGCCGAGCACCCGCGCCGCTGGCTTGATGACGCTCAGCGGCAGCGCAGTTGACGACGTGGAGCCGTTGAAGTTGGCGTCCCCGCTGTAGCGCGATGTGACTTCGTGCGGGCCGGCTTGCTGGTAGCGGACGGTGCACTGCGCGCTGGAGGACTGGCCACCGACGACGAGCGGAACGGCCGCGCACGAGGCAATCGGCTGGCCGCCGTCGAGGAACTCAATCGAGCCCGACGGCATGGCGGCGCCGGTGAAGCCGGGCGTGACGGTGCTCGTGTAGGTGGCGCTCGTGCCGACGTTGACGGTGGATGCCGACGCCGCGAGCGAGGTGGAGGTCGAATCCCGACCGACGACGAGATTGAACGCTGCGCTCGTCGAGCCCGCGACGTTCGACCCGATCGCCGGCGTGAACGCGGCGGTTAGCTTCTCGGGTGACGTCGGCGCGGTAAACGAGACCTGGCAGGTGAAGATCTCGCTCTGGCCCGATGTCGCCGCGCCCACGGCACCACAGCCCCTGATCGGGGAGCCGCCGTTGTCGAACGCGACCGTCCCCGACGGCGAGGCGGCGCTCACCGTGGAGGTGACCGTCGCGATCAGGGTCACGGCTTGGTTGGTCAGCGGCGCGGTCGGCAGCGTTGTCAGGGTCGTCGTGCTGGCGTTGGGCGTATGGACAAGCGTCGCGTGCCCGGAGACGTGTGGCGTGACCGAGCTGTCGGTCGCTGTGATCGCGGGCGTGCCGGTCGTGGTGGAGCCGGTGATCGCGGCTGTGTAGGTGCCATCGTGGTTGGTCGTGGTCGGCCCGACGCCGTCGTGGGCGTCACTCGACGTGAACGCGACCGTGTCGCCGGTCACCGGGTGCCCCTCGGCGTCAGTGACGGTCGCAGTCGCCGTGCTGATCGACGCGCCGTTGGCGAGGATCACCGGCGGCGCCAGCTGCACGGACACGCTCGCGGCGGGTCCGACGGTCTGGGTGAGGGTCGCGGTCCCGGAAGCGCTTGTCGCGGTGTCGGTCGCCTTGATCGTCGGCGATCCGAGCGTGGTCGAGCTCGTGATCACGGCGCTGTAGGTGCCGCCGCCGTTGTTGGTGGTCGAGCCGATGCCGTCGCCGGTGTCGGTGGAGGAGAACGTGACGGTGTCGCCGGTCACGGGGTGCCCTTCGGCGTCGGTGACGGTGGCCGTCGCCTTGGTCGTGCTCTTGTTATCGGCGGGGATCGACGACTTCGTCAGCTGCACGCCCACGTTCGAAGCCGGGCCGACGGTCTGGTTCAGCGTGGTGCTTCCGGATACGCCGGCGGTGCTGTCGGTCGCCTTGATCGTCGGCGATCCGAGCGTGGTCGAGCTCGTGATCACGGCGCTGTAGGTGCCGCCGCCGTTGTTGGTGGTCGAGCCGACGCCGTCGCCCGTGTCGGTGGAGGAAAACGTGACGGTGTCGCCGGTCACGGGGTGCCCTTCGGCGTCGGTGACGGTGGCTGTCGCCTTGGTCGTGCTGTTGTTATCGGCGGGGATCGACGACTTCGTCAGCTGCACGCCCACGCTCGTCGCCGGACCGGCGGTCTGGTTCAGCGTGGTGCTTCCGGATACGCCGGCGGTGCTGTCGGTCGCCTTGATCGTCGGCGATCCGAGCGTGGTCGAGCTCGTGATCACGGCGCTGTAGGTGCCGTCGCCGTTGTTGGTGGTCGAGCCGACGCCGTCGCCGGTGTCGGTGGAGGAGAACGTGACGGTGTCGCCGGTCACGGGGTGCCCTTCGGCGTCGGTGACGGTGGCTGTCGCCTTGGTCGTGCTGTTGTTATCGGCGGGGATCGACGACTTCGTCAGCTGCACAGCGACGCTCGTCGCCGGGCCGGCGGTCTGGTTCAGCGTGGTGCTTCCGGACACGTTTGGCGTGACAGTGCTGTCGGTGGCGGTGATCGTCGGCGATCCGAGCGTGGTCGAGCTCGTGATCGTGGCGGTGTACTGGCCCGTGCCGCCGCCGGAAGGCGTGGTCGCGCTGACCTTCTCGCCCGGGTCCGTCGAGCCGAAGGTCACCGTGTCGCCGTCAACCGGCAGCGATGAGGCATCGGTCACGGTCGCCGTGGCCGTGCTCTGGGATAGGCCGTCGGCGACGATCGATGGCGCCGACATCTGCACCGCCACCGTCGTTGCCGGCCCAGCCGCCCGCGACGCCGCCGCCAGCGGCCCCCAGCTGACCGCCGTCGAAGCAACCACCAAGACGGCAGCAATCAACCACCGAGCGATCGGTTCTTGCGGCGAGCAGTCGCCCGCTACCCCCAACCAATGTCTAATCAGTCGCACATCACGCCCAACGCCGAGAAGCCATGGAGGCTAGCGAACCCGGGGCGGCGCTGCGAACACCCATCATCGGCCCGTGGCGGTCGGGGCCGCGGCCCCCGGTTATGATTGGCTGGACAACGCAACGATACGGACGAACAAGGGAGCGCTGAGGTGGAACTACGTTGGGGCGGCGGGGAGCGTTTCGCCCACGGCGGATTCTCCTCGCGGGACCCGGGTCGAAGCGACCTGGCGCGACATCGGCGGTGGCTCGGCGTGGGCGTGGCGCTCGTTGCGCTGATCGCCGTGTTCGGCGGTGCATTCGCGGCGGGCAGGGCGACGAGGGCCCAGACCGGGACCCAGGCCCGGCTTGGATCGCCGATCAGGCTCAAGCAAGTACAGGTCAACGTCGTCGCTGTCGTGCCGGCTCCCGCGGTGCCTGGACTCAAGCTCCAGGTCAAGCGCCCGGCCCCCCGTCACGCCGTTTCGCCCCCGGCGCCCGCCGCGACAGTTGCCGCCGCGCCCGCCCCGACTGCAATTTCAGGCGTAGCGCCGACAGCGGCGAGCGGTGCTCCGGTCACGTCCTTTGCACCTTCGAACGTGTCCAGCCCTCCGACCAGTAGTGGTAGCTCGTCGCCAGCGCCAGCGCCAGCGCCAGCGCCCGCGCCCACGCCCGCCCCCGCGCCGACACCGACCCCCGCGCCGACCTCCGGCGGCAATGGCGGTGGCGCTTCCAACGGCACCACGGGCAGTGGCTCGGGTTCTACCAACGGTACGGGGACAACGAGCGGCGGAGGCTGATCTCGTTCGGTCGGCGGCGGGGGCCTGACCCGCCCGCGCCCGTCAGTCGACGTGGTAGCCGTATGTGCGCAGTTCGGCAAAGGCCGAATTCAGCGCCTGAGCGTCATTCACGAGCGCCGCGCGCGCAACCGCGTAGGCGTGCTGGTCGCCACGGGAGGCAGCCTGCGCGAGCGCCGTGTATGCCGTTGCCGTCGTCTGGAGCGCGTGCGCGAGCGCTGAGTTCGCCGCACTCGCCGGTCCGGCGTTGAGGGCCAGAACGGCCGAGGCAGCCTCGGCATGGGCCGCGGCGAGCGCGGTCGCCGCGGCGGCCTGAGCTCCCGCGTCACGGGCGCCGCTCAGCTGCGTGCCGGCGCGCGAGCGGGCGAGGTTGAGCTTTCCGATCGCGCCGCCGAGCGCCGCCGCATAGCTTTCGCTTGGTCCTGCCGTCTGCGCACCCGAAGACACCCGCAGCGTGCCCAGGAGCTGTTCGCAGCTCGAACGTGGCGCCGGCTCGAGGCAGAGGCCGACAACAGTGCCGACTGTCGTCGTCAGCGTGTACACCGACTCGGGCCGGCCGTCGGCGCGAGCAGAGCTCAGATACCGGTTGAACGTGGCGCCGCCCAGAGCAACCGCTTCCGCCCCCGGGGTGCTCTGAAGCGTCGCAACCAGGGTGGGGGGCAGCGGACTCGAGCCGGGGCCGGCGATCCTTCCGACGATCAGCCCGCCGCCGGGCGCGGGAGCAATGAGCGCAATCTCGTCCGTGAGGCCGAACTGCTGGCTGGTCTGGGGGGACTGCCGTCGCCAGCCGGCCGGCGGCGAAACCTCGAGCATCCCGGAGGACGCGAGCCTCGTCGCGGCGGGTTGCGAAATGGACCCGCCAGTCGTTCTGGCGATCACGAATCCGAGTACTGCAACACCCAGCACAGCGACGATCGCGAGCGTGCCCGACCGACGACGGATCAGGGTCGGCGGCTGATCGGGCAACTCGTCAAGCCCGGTCCACGCCCGCGGAGCGTTAGCCGTTCGCAGAACCGGCCCGAAGGTCTCGCCGACGAGCCGCAGCACCCAGGCATCTCGCCAGTCGCTGTAGCGGAACAGCGGCCGCAGGAAGAACATCAATACTGCCGGTACGTAGTGTCGCCGGCGGGGGTTGACGCGGTGCGGCGCGGGAAGCACACGGCGAGGATAACGCCGGATGGACGGTGTACAGCTTCTTGCAGGCCAATGATCCCGTAGGCGTGGGTGCTACGTTTCGCGCGGGCCTTCAACCGGCCCGCCGCTCCCGCCGGGGTCGGCACTCATAGGCCGAAAAGGGGTGCAGGATGGGGTTTCTGGACAAGGTGAAGGGCACCGCCAAGCAGGCGCTCAACCCGGTTGGTCAGGCGGGCGAGCGCGACAAGATCATGCGCATCAACAAAACGGGGGTCCAGACGCCTGCCACCGTCGACTCGATGCGCGAGGTCGGGACGCAGCTCGGCGGTGGACATCAGATCGAGTTCGACCTGACGGTTCACCCCGAGGGCGGCGAGGACTACCAGGTGCACGTCTCGCAATCGCTGCACGATGCGACGCTGCAGGGCATCGAGCAGGGCGCCAACATCATCGTCAAGGTCGACCCGGAGAACCCCCAGTCATTGTTGGTCTGGGGCGCCGCCAGCTGAGGATCACGACCGTCAGGCTTGGTGCCTGAACTCACTGCGCGGCGGTTGCGAGCGGGGCCGCGGTTTGGGCGAGATGGTCACGGCGGTGTGCGAGCAGACGGAGGAGCGCCCTGCCGTCGAGAAAGGTCAGCCAGCCAACGACCACTGCCCCGACGAGCAGGATGGTCCACTCCCAAGAGGTCACAAACCTCGACCCGGGAAACTCCGCGTACCCCGGCTGCTGCGGATCGACGAGCACGGTTACCGGCTCGTTTGCAATCAGATCGGAGTAGCCGGGATAGTGGACGACGGTCGCTCGGGCGCCGTCGACGGGTGGGGACAGCGTGACCTGAATCGCCGCGGTGTAATAGCAGCCGCCCCGCCCGCAGTGCTGTGTGTTGTCGACCGATTCCACGATCGCGTTGGCCCTGGTCCCATGATCCTGGACATAGCCCGAACGAACTCCCTGGGAGTAGGACGAGATCGCTCCAACCAGCAGGCCGATCGTGCCGGCGGCGAACAGCGCCGTAAACACGCCGGTGCCGACCGGGCCGTAGACATGTCTGCGCCGTCCACCGTGGCGGACGGAGCGAGCTTTGGGTGTGCCGGCGACGTCGGCAGTCGGCGGCGTGCCGGCGACTTGGGCGCTCATAAACGCCTGGGCTATCGGCTGGCGGCGGCGCATCCGATGTTCGACGTGGATCACCCAGCGCGACGACAGAACCAACAGCCCGAAGCAGATCACGGCGCCTAGCACCTGGCCGAGTCGGCTCACGCCGGCGTGCGGGTGGGCGCCGACCGCGTCGATCACAAACCCGAGTTCCAGCAACCCGAGCAGGACCACGAGCCCGCAGGCCAGAACCAGCTCGACCCACAACCGCACGCGATCGCGTGGAGCCTCGGGCTCGGACCCAGGTATTCCCGGTAGGTTCAGCGACCCCCTATCGATGCCCACGGGCAAACTGTATTGATATGAACGTGAAGGCTTGCCTGAACGGTGCGCGCACGCGGGCCGAGCATCCCGCGGTACCGCAGACGCCGGCCGAGCTTGCCGCCGACGCACTCGCTGCTCGGCGGGCCGGCGCGTTCGCGGTTCACGTTCATCCGCGCGACCGCGCCGGTGCCGAGACGATGGATGCGCGCGCGAGTGACGCCGCTGCCGCTGCCATCCGTGCCGCCGTCCCGGACATGCCGATCGGATTCTCCAGCTCGGCGGCGATCGATCCAGATCCGTTCGCGCGCGCGGCGGCGTTCAGAGCCTGGCGGCAACGCCCGGACTTCGTATCGGTGAACGTTTCAGAGCTCGGCTGGGCCGGCATCGTCCGTGCCGCGTTGCACGCCGGCATTGCCGTCGAGGCGGGCCTCGCGACACCCGGTGACGCCGAAGAGCTCGAGCGCAGCCCGTTCACCCATCAAGTCGTGCGGGCGCTCGTAGAGGTCGAAGGTGGCGCCGATCAGGCCCGCGCGATCGCGCAGCTCATCCCGGGCACGGTCCCGCAGCTCTGGCACGGCTACGGCGAGCGGACATGGGAGGTAATTGCCGCGGCGGCGGCCGCGGGGGTCGACGTGCGCGTGGGCCTCGAAGACACGCTCGTGCTGCCCGACGGTGCCACCGCGGCGAACAACGCCGAGCTCGTGGCTGCGGCCATCGAGCTGACCGGCGGCCGTTAGCATCGCTCCGGGGCGTTCGCTATTTACCGGTCGTGCGGTGCGAGGCGGCGCGCGTGTGACCTGGACGTCCTCGCGCGCCTCTACCCCCACCGCGTTCTGCGCCGTGGACGGGTGATGCTGTCCTGCGGAGCAGAAGACGCAAGGCTCGATCGTCGGGACCTTCCTCGGTCCGTTCTGTCAACACATTCGGATGGACGGTGCGGAACAGGGGCCCGCGACCGGGATCGACGACGGCCACTACCACCTTGGTCCGGCTCGGCGTGTCGAACACGATCCCGTCGAGCTGCGGCCCGCCACCTCCGACCCTTACGAGTTCTCCTGCGCTGGTTGCCTCCATCACTGGAGCGTACCCCGGGTTGCACTAGGCGTCGAGGTTCTCGACGATCTCAGTGGCGCGTGACCACTGCTCCGGCGGGACGACGAGGTAGATATCGCCCCGGCCAAAACGATCCAGCGGGTGATCTGCAATGCAACTGGCGTCGAGGCCGAGCCCGACGAGCTGATCGCGCCATGCGAGGGCGGTTCTCTTGTCCTCGAACACGCTCACCGTCTCCCACCCGTCGAAGCGCGGGTCGCCGATCGCGACCGCGTCTTCCTTCGCGGCGCGAGCTTTTCGGAAGCGCGGGATCGGCACGTGTCAAGCGTACGCTTGACGACGAATAAGCGCCCACGTGCCGGTCGGCGGCCACCCGCCGGATCTGCTTGGCTTGCACCCATGAGCGAGAACGCCAGCGCCGCACCCGATCACGGAGTGCTCGACGGCGCGTCGTCGGTGCCGCCCCCGCTCGCCGAGGTCCGCTCGGCGGCGCGTCTGACCGCCGCCGAGCATGCCCGCACGCTCGTCGCCGGTACAAACGTCGCCGGGCTCGCGACGCTCACCGTCGACGGCGACCCGTGGGCGTCGCTGGCCACCTACGGGGCGCTGGCCGACGGCTCGCCGGTCCTGTGTCTCTCGCACCTCGCCGAGCACGGCCGTAACCTCGCGAGCGACCCGCGCGCGAGCCTCGTGATCATGCAGCCGGACACTCCGGCCGACCCGCTCGCTGCCGCGCGCGTCACGCTCGCCGGCCGTGCGGGGCGCCCGATGGACGCGGCGATGATCGCGGCGGCCCGTGCCGCACACCTCGGGGCTGTTCCCGCAGCGAGCACGTACGTCGATTTCTCGGACTTCTCACTCTGGATCTTGGCCGTCGAGCGCGTTCGCTGGGTCGGCGGCTACGGTCGCATGGACTCTGCGTCGGCGACGGCCTATGCCGCGGCGGAGCCGGATCCGGTGGCGATCGATGCCGCGTCCGCGATTGCGCACCTCAACGGCGATCACGCTGATGCATTGCTCGTGATCGCACGGACGCTCGGTGGCTACCCGGACGCGACCACGGCGCGCTGCTGCGGGCTTGACCGTCGTGGGATCGACCTTGCGCTTGACACGCCCCGGGGCCGCGCACCGACGCGGATTGCGTTCGGAACCGAGCTGGACGACGCCGCGCAGCTGCGCCCGGCGACCGTGGAGCTCACGCGCCGTGCGCGTGCCATCGCCGGCGCGGCCTGAAGTGTCGTTTGGGCACTGGACCGACCGAGCGCCAGGCTCATGCCGGGGCGCGGGAGCCGCGCAGGAAGTGCGTGATGGCGTCGGTGACCAGCTCGTCGAGTTGCTCTGCCTGGACGATGCCGCCGGTGACCAGCGCTGCGATGCCCTGGATCGTGGCGAACAGAACGAGGCCGACGCGCTCGGGCTCGCCGGTTTCGAGAATGCCTTCGGCCTGGCCCTGCCCGATCAGCTCGAGCAACACTGAGAAGGCGCGCTCGGCCGCCTCGTCGAGCGCGCCGGAATGCTCGCTGTGCTTGCCCGCGAACATCAGCTCGAGCAGCGCCGCGTCGTGGGTGGCAAAGCGGACGTACGCTGCGGCGGTCGCCTGCAACCGCGCCTGGAAGTCCTCGCCGGCACCGTCGACGGCAGCGTGGAGCTCGGTGCCGAGACGCTCAAATCCCGCTTGGGCGAGGGCGTCGAGCAGCGCCTGACGGTCGGGGAAGTGCCTTCGGGGCGCACCGTGGCTGACGCCGACATCGCGCGCGAGCTCGCGCAGCGACAGGTCCTGCACGCCTCGCTCGCGAACTGTGCGCTCGGCCTGCTCGAGCAGAGCTGCGCGCAAGTTGCCGTGGTGATAGGGGCGCCCAGCCATCGTGCCGAAGCCTAGCGGAGAAACGTTGCCATTGACAACATTGTAGTCACTAGCTACATTGTAGTCTATGACTACTTCCACGTTCAGTTCCACCAACATCCCTGACATGACCGGACGCACCGTGATCATCACCGGTGCGAACAGCGGGATCGGGCGCGGCGCCGCGCGCGCGCTCACCGCCGCCCGGGCGCGCGTCGTCCTCGCCGTGCGTGACCCCGACAAAGGCCGAGCGACCGCCGCAACGCTGCCCGGCGAGACCGAGGTCCGCCGACTCGACCTCGCGAGCCTTGCATCCGTGTCTGAATTCGCCGCCGGTTGGGAGGGCGAAATCGACCTGCTGATCAACAACGCAGGCGTGATGGTGCCGCCGCTGACCCGTACCGCGGACGGCTTTGAACTGCAGTTCGGCACCAACCACCTCGGCCACTTCGCCCTGACCAGCCTGCTGCTCGAGCACGTCACCGGCCGCGTGGTGACGGTGTCTTCGGGCGCGCACCGGTTTGGCAGCATCGACTTCGACGACCTCAACTGGGAGCGCAAGCCCTATAAGGCCTGGCGCGCCTACGGTCAGTCCAAGCTCGCCAACCTGCTGTTCACATCCGAGCTCCAGCGACGGCTGATCGCCGCGGGGTCCTCGGTACTCGCGACCGCCGCGCATCCCGGCTACGCCTCGACCAACCTCCAGTTCCACAGCCAACGGCGACTGTTCGATCTACTCGGCGCCGCCGGCAACCGCCTGCTCGCCCAGGACGAGAACGGCGGCGCGCTAGCGACGCTTTACGGCGCCGTGGCCGACATTCCCGGCGACAGCTTCGCCGGACCGGGTGGCTTCATGGAGCAGCGCGGCGCACCCAAGCTCGTGGGCCGTTCCAAGGCCGCCAAGGGCGTTTACGTCGCGCAGCGCCTCTGGGACGTTTCAGAACAGTTGACCGGCGTTTGCTTCCCGCTCGGTGCGACGGCCGCGGCCTTGGGGCAGGCGGGGATCAGGTCGTGAGCTTGAACTGAGCCATCAGGCGGTTGAGTGTTTCGGCGTTGCCCGACAGCTCCTGCGCCGAGGCGGCAATCTGCTCCGCGGAGGCGGAGGTCTGCTCGGTCGACGCCGAGACCTCCTCGGTCGAGGCCGACGACTGCTCGGCCACCGCCGCGACCTCGCCAATGCTCTCCTGCATGCTCTGAGCGCTGGCGGCGATCTGCTCCGAGACGGCGGCGATCTGCTCAATCCGCGCGGTCATGTCATCAACGGAGGAGCCGATCTGCTGGAACGCCTCGCGGGTCTGCTCGACCACCGCCGCACCATCCTGGGTGCGCTTGGCGCCGTTCTCGACGACCTCGACCGCATGGCTCGTCTCGGTCTGGATCGCACCGATCAACGCGGAGATCTCGTGCGCCGCGGCCTGAGACTCCTCGGCCAACTTGCGGACCTCCTCGGCGACAACCGCGAACCCACGGCCCTGCTCCCCGGCCCGCGCGGCCTCGATCGCCGCGTTCAACGCCAGCAGGTTCGTCTGCTCGGCAATCCCGGTGATTGTCTGCACGATCTTCCCGATCTGCTCGGACTTCTCCGACAGCTCGCGGATCGCCTCGCTCACGTCCTGCGAGGAGTCGCGGACCGAGCGCATCGCCTCGTTGGCTTGCTCGGCGGCGCCGACGCCCTGCTGGGCGACCTGACGTGCTTCGTGCGCGACCTCAGCCGTGCGCTGCGCGCTCTCCGCCGCCTCGGTCACCGCAAGTCCGACCTCCTCGGCCGAGCGCCTCGCGTTCTCGATCATCTGCACCTGGCGCTCGGCGCCGTTCGCAATATCACCCACGGCGTGAGCGATCTCGCCGGTCGCCTTGCCCGACTCCTCCGAGGTGGCCGCCATCTCCTGCGAGGAGGCTCCGACGCGATCGGCAGTTTGCGAAACCCCGCCGATCGTCGCGCCCAGCTTCTCGACGGTCGCGTTGTATGCGAGCAGCGCCCCGACCATCCGTTCGCGCAATTCTTCGGTGGTGCGCTGGATGTCTCCGAGCTCGTCGCCGGGGAAGTCGGTGAGCGTCGTCGTCGTAAGCTCGATCTTCTGCGTGAGGTCGCCATCGGCGAGCCGCTCGAGCATCTCCTTGACCCGATCTGCGCCCTTCACCTTGATCATCTCGAGGCGCTCCTGGATCTGGAGCACGCTGCGGCGGATTTGACGCGCGACCCCGAACGACAGCCCGACGCCGAACAGTACCGAGATCACTAGCACAACAATAATGAGCGTGGTGCTCGAGGACGAGTTGGAGCTGATGCTCTGCGAGTCGGCGGCAGCCTGGGTGGTATTTATCCTCACAAGCTGGGCCGCCAGCCCGTCGAGCGTGCTGTTCTGCGGTCCAGCCTTTGCGAAGTAGAGGTTGCTCGCGGCCTGCCGGCCCTGCGCGGTGCCGGTCAATGCGAGCTTGCCGACCGTCGCGGCGGTGGACTGGTACTGGGGCCAAAGCGCCTGATACTGCACGTACACCGTGTGCTCAGCCGATGACAGCCCGGTGGCTAGATACAGATTCATCGCCTGCTGGGTCGCGGCGGAGTCCTTCTGGAATGCCTGCACCCACTGCGATGCGCTCTTCGTCGAGAACGTCCGGATCAGATCACTATCCGCGTTGCCCAGGTTCGCGCGCACGGTGTCAAGCCGGCCGATCGGCACCGTCGAGTTCACATACATGTTGTTCGCCTGGCTGGACGCCGAGGACAGATTGACGATCGACAGCACCCCGATCAGCACCATCAGCGCGATCAGGCCTCCGCCCAGGCCGTACAACTTCTTACCGATCGACAGGTCCGCGAACCGGCGGACAACCCAAGCGCGGCGTCCCATTTCTCACTCCTTCTTTCGCGCGCCTGATTGCCCGCGAACCTCAAGATGGACAAACATGTATGCGGCCGCCGTTACTGCGTTCGGCGCCGGCAGTCGCGGCAGCAAGCACGGCCGGGGCCACGCCCGGGACAATCGGCCGCTGGGTTGATGTCTTGAGGTTGGGGGGCTTGGGTTTGCGGCTCGGCCGCGGGCGCGGACTTTGGGCCCGTAGCATGTCGCCGCAGCGGATTTCGGCCCTGGCGTCTTGACAGCGACGGTCTGGCCCCTGAGGCTCCTGCTCATGAACCGCTCGATGATGACCCCGCAACCCGGTTCGGCGCACCGAGTCGTCGTGATCGGCGGCGGCTTTGGTGGATTGCACGCGGTCCAGCGGCTGCGCCGCGAGCCGGTCGAAGTGACGATCATCGACCGCCGCAACTTCCACCTGTTCCAACCGCTGACCTACCAGATCGCCACCGGCGCCCTGTCGTCCGGCGACGTCGCCTACCCGCTGCGAGCGATCTTCTCCTCGGCTCACAACGTCCGCGTGCTGCTGTCCGAGGTGTCGGGGTTCGATCTGGCCGCCCGCGAGGTCCTGTTGAGCAGCGCCGCCGACGAAGGCGGCCCGCCGTCGTCGCCCTACGACACGCTGATCGTCGCGGCGGGGTCGAGCTACTCGTACTTCGGCCACGAGAATTGGCGCGAGTTCGCGGCCGAGGTCAAGACGCTCGAGAGCGCGATCATCGCCCGGTCACGAATCCTGGAGGCCTTCGAGCGCGCGGAGCTCGCCGGCGATCAACCGGCGCGGGACGCCGAGATGACATTCGTCGTCGTCGGCGGCGGGCCGACCGGAGTCGAGATGGCGGGTCAGATCGCCGAGCTCGCGCGCGACACCCTTCGGCACGACTTCCGTTCGATCGATCCGCGAACGGCGCGCGTGCTGTTGGTGGAGGCGGGTGATCGCCTGCTGCAGACGTTTCCGCCGAGATTGTCCGCCAAGGCGACCCGCTCGCTGGAGCGGCTCGGAGTGACGCCAATCCTGAACCGGACCGTGGTCGAAATCGATGCGGAGGCGGTCACGATCGCCGCGCAGGACGGGACGCGCGAGCGAATCGCCACCAGGACCCCCGTGTGGGCCGCCGGCGTGATGGCTTCGGGGCTCGCGAAGCTCCTCGGCGAGCTCACCGATGCCGAGCTCGATCGAGCGGGCCGGGTGACAGTCGAGCGCGATCTGACGCTGCCAGGCCATCCCGAGGTGATCGTGCTCGGAGACATGGTTCGCGTTCGGGACGCCGCCGGGGCGGCGCAGACACTGCCGGGTGTGGCCCCGGTGGCGATCCAGCAGGGCCGGTACGCGGCGCGGCTCGTTCGCGATCGTCTCTCGGACCGCTCCACCCCTCCATTCCACTATGTCGACAAGGGCAACGTAGCGACCATCGGTCGCGGACGTGCGGTCGCCGACCTCCGGTTCATCAGCCTCAGTGGACTCGCTGCATGGGTCGTGTGGCTGTTCGTTCACCTCTGGTACCTGATCGGTTTCGAGAACCGGCTGCTGGTCACGATCCAGTGGTCGTTCAGCTTCTTCACCCACGGACGGCGATCTCGCGTGATCCACGACGACCAAGACGCGCAATCTGTGCCATCGCCGTCGGCACAGGCGCGGACATCCGTGCGGTCCTAACTCGAGAATGCGCCGCGTGCGGATCGGACTCGCAACCAGGCCGGGAGCCGCAGCCGTCGGCCGCGAGGCCCGAGGTGCGAGGATTGCCGCGTGGATCTCGCCGGGCCCTACGAGCCGGTCGTTGCGGAGCTCAACGCATTGCTCCCTCGTGGGGCAGCCGTCGTTGATGCCCATACGCACCTTGGCACAGACGAGGACGGCCAGTCGCTCGACCCCGCCGCACTGATCGCGTTTCTCGATCAGGTCGCGCCGACCGCGCGCGCGTGCACGTTCCCCCTCCACGATCCCGAGCGCGCGCCCGCCTACCGGATCCCCAACGACCGCGTGCTGCGATGGGCAGAGGAGTCGGGCGGGCGGCTGTTTCCGTATTGCCGGCTGGACCCCGCTCAGGATCCGGTCGGCGAGGCGGCCCGCTGCTTGGCGCGCGGGGCGCGCGGGATCAAGCTCCACCCGCGAGCGCAGTCGTTCGGGTTCGGCGACCGCGCGGCAGAGTCGATTTGGAAGGTCGCCGATGAGGCAAGGGTCCCGATCCTGATCCACGCGGGTCGCGGAATGCCTCGCATGGACCCGCTCGCCGAACTCGCATTGCGCTATCCCGGCGTCGTACTCGTGCTCGCGCATGCGGCGATCGCCGATCAGGGGATGTTCGCCGCGAGGCTCGGCGATCACCCCAACATCGTCTACGACACCTCCACGTTCTCGGTGTTCGATCTCCTCGAGCTGTTCGCCCGCGTTCCGGCGGAGCGGATCGTGTTCGCGTCCGACGTCCCCTACGGCCGCCCGCTCGGCGCGCTGCACGCCGTGCTGCGGATCGCCGCGTATGCCGGGCTTGACGATCGCGAGCGCGGTGCGCTCGTCGGAGGGACGATGTTGGACATCCTGGAGGGTCGGCCACTCGCCGAACCAAAGCCGCCTCGAGTGCCTGAGATCCGCCCGGTCAGCGGCCGGCTCGCGCGGATCAACGGCTACGTGCTGATGTCATTCGCCGCCGCGCTCAGCGCTGGAGCACCACCCGACTTCGCCCGCGGCGCGCAGTTCATCGCGTTGGCCCGTGCCGTGTGTCGTGACCCCGACCCCGGCGCTGCCGGGCCGGCGCTCGAGCGGATCGACAAGCTGCTCTGCGCAGCCGAGCAGCTGCTCGGCGCCACTGGCGGTGAGCAGCTCCGTGCGGCGCTCGGGCTTGTAATGGCGGCCGGGGTCATCGCCGCCACCGAGCCTGGGCTCAGCTCCTGAGGATTGCGTCCACCTCGGCTGCCGTCGGCAGCGACGGTTGCGCGCCCAGACGCGAGGCCGCGAGTGCCCCGGCGGCACACGCCCTCACGAGCGCGTCGGCTCGGTCCATTCCCTGGAGCAGCGCCACCACCAGCGCGGCGCAGAACGCATCGCCGGCCGCCGTGCCGTCCACTGCTTCGATCCGCGGTGGCCTCGCTCGCGCGACCTCTCCGCCGTCCCGAAGCAGTACGGCTCCGTCGGCCCCCAACGTCAGCGCGACCAGCCCCGCGTACGGCCCCACGACCTCGTACTCGTAGCGGTTGACCACCAACAGGTCCGGCTGGAGTCCCAGTGGGCCTCGCGCCGGCGCGGCGTTCAAGCAGAAGAAGCGCGCCTGCGCCGCAGCGGCGGCGACGGCGGCGTCCGGGATCTCCAGTTGACAGATGACCGCATCGGCCTCCCCCACCTTGACCTGATCCGCCGCCAGCCGCCGGTTGGCGCCGGGGGCGACAACGATCACGTTCTCACCGCTTGCCTCGACCAAGACGAGCGCAACGCCGCTCTCTCCCTCGTCGCGGACGACGCCACTGGTGTCGATCCCCTCGTGCTCCAGCGACCGCAGCACAAAATCGTCTCGACCGATCCGGCCGACGAACCGCGCCCGAGCGCCAAGTCGCGCGGCAGCGACGGCCTGATTAGCTCCCTTACCACCGGGCACCCGCTCGAACACGGCATCGGTCACTGTCTCGCCCGGCCGCGGGAGCAGTTCGCACCTGGCAACCAGGTCGGTGTTCGCCGACCCCACGACGGTGATCTGCGGCGAGAACGAACTCAGGTGCGATCAGCCCAGTCGACGACGGCGTCGGGCCGCTGCTCGGGCACCCAGTGGGCCACACCGTCGAGCGCTCTGACGTCGAGCTGCGGCTGACCGTTGACCGGGCCGGCCGACGTGCGCTTCGTAACCAGGTCGCGCGCGCCGACCACCAGGGTCGTCGGCACCTCAAGAACGGCGTGGGCATACCGCCCCCGAGCGATCGGCACCAGCTCGCGGCTCAAGAACGTCCGGTACATCGCAACTGTCACCCGGGCCGGAATGTGCTCGGCGAACAGCGCGAGGTCGGCCGCTCCGAGCTTGTCTGCCCCGCGACCGATCTGCAGGACGGTCCGCACCATCCGCCCTGCGACACGCGGCCCGACGAGCGGCAGGCTGATCGGTCCTTGATAGCTGAGCACCAACGCCAGCTGGCGCGGATCCGGGTTGGTCCAAGGGTGAGGGATGCAGAGCGCGAGCATCCGCTCAATGCGCTCCGGCGCCCGTAGGGCGACGAGAAAGCCGGTCCATCCGCCCCAGTCATGGCCGACCCACGTCGCCCGCTCGATCCCCAGCGCGTCGAGCAGGGCGAGTAGGTCCGACGCCAGCTGCTCCTTCTCGTAGCCCGCCGCCGGAGCCTCGGTCCAGCCGTGACCTCGCAGGTCGGGCGCGATCACCCTGAAGTGTCCGGCGAGTTTCGGAATAACGTGCCGCCACGCCCACCAGCACTGCGGCCAGCCGTGGACGAGCACGACTGGTGGAGCATCCTCGGCGCCGGCCAGCGCGACGTGCGTCCGCAGCCCGCCGGCGTTGACGAAATCGTGGCGGACACCGGCCAGCTCGGGAGGATCGTCCATCGGTAGCTGGATCGTATGCCTTCCGGCTGGTGATTCCGTAGTCTCGGCGGCGTGTTGGAGCAAGCCGTCTACGGTTTTGGCCGTGTCACCGCGAGCGCGTGGGCTCCCGAGCGAGCGTGACTGGGAGCGCGCGGCGTTGCTCGAGCCGCGGCCGGTGGCGTACGAGCCTGAGCTGATCAGCGACGGCGGCGGTTTGCCATTTCCCCCGGCCGCCCTGGCGGGGCCGCCTGGTCGACTCGATTTGGAGGACCCCGCAGTCGGGGCGCTGCTAGCGCAGCTGGCGGCGCGAGCGGTTTCCACGCGCGCCTCGCGCGTGCCGTGGCGGCGGGGCGCAACGCCACCGCCGCCACCCCCACCGCCGAGTCTCGACGGCTGGCGGCTGCTCGCGCGCACCGACGGTGAGGCCCTGTTCGGGCGTGGTCGTCCGCCCCAGCTGTTCACGGTTTCCGTTCGCCGCGACGCCCGCCGTCAAACGTGGTCGTGCTTTGGCACGAGCGCGGCGCGGCCGCTTCGGGCAACCCGCGACGGGATCCGGGCATCTTCCTGGCGCCTGGACCCATCCCAGAAGCTCCGACCGGACGCGGCCGTGCTGCGGATCCTCGTCACCGAGCAGTCATTCGCCGGCGGCCAGCGCGCCCACGACCGCGTACTCGCACCCGACCTTTTCGTCAGCAGGGACGAGGTTGTCCTGACCATCTTCGTGACGCCGCAGCCGGGATTCAATGCGAAGTCTCCGAACCCTGAAACCCCGGTGCGGATCGCCCTTCCGCACCCGGTCGGAGCCCGGCGCCCAGTCGACGGCGCGCTCTACGAGACAGCGCCCACGGCGAGCGGAGAGGGCGCATAGGGCCACTACCTGAGGGAGTCGATCCAGTCCGCCACGGTCATCACGTCGGCCTGGCGGGGAAAGACCTTCGCGCACAGCACGCGATGGACCTCGTCATCACCGTCAGTGCATCCGTCGGCGAGCACCGTCAGCGAGAAGTCGAGATCGGCCGCCTGGCGCAGCGTCGACAGTACGACCCCGCTCGTGGCGATCCCGCTCAGCACCAGCGCCTCGATTCCACCGGCGCGCAGGATGACGTCGAGATCGCTGCCGGCGAACGCGCTCACCCGCCGCTTTGTGACGACCACGTCACCCAACTGCGGCGCGACGGTCGGGTGCACCTCGCTTGACTGCCCCTCGACGAATCCGCCCAGTTCGGCGATCCGGGAGAACGTCTGGTTCCTCGGGCTGATCTCGGGGTGGCCGGGACGGAAACCGACCTTGACGTAGATCACGCGCACGCCCGCGGCTCGGGCGGCGGTGGCGGCCCGCGCGATCCGACGGATCAAACCTGCATCGTCGCCGAAGCGCTCGACGATTCCGGTCTGGACGTCCATGATCAGCAGCGCGGTCCGCTCGGCATCCATCCCCGGCATCGTAGGTCGTGTTCGCGCTCGAGGCGCTTTCGGGAGCCGCCGAGCTCCTTCGCGAGCGGCGCGTCTAGTCCGGGCGTGCATCAGTGCCCGCAGGGCCTCGGGCCGCATCGGTGGCACACTGCCGACATGCAGTCCGGCTTCGGGGCGTCGCGTCCTGCACGCTCTCCGCCGCTCGTCGCCCTGCTGACGATCGTGCTCTGGGCGGTCCTCGCCCTCACCGCCCTGACCTCTGTAGCGGCTGGAGCACCGCAGCCGGGACCATACTTCGCAGCTCCGTTCGTTGTCCATACGAACTCGTACACGTTCGGCCAGGACCCGTCCTGGACCCTCGGCGGCGATGTGCTCTCACAGGAACTCGACCGGTCCGGGATCCTGGAGGTCTACCGATCACAGCGCAGCGGCGCGGACGACCAGTGCGTCACGTGCGGTAGGACGCGGGGGCCAAATGGGTTCGCTGCAATGCGGCGGCAGGGCGACTGGATCCTGTTCTGCTCCTATGGCGACCAGCCCGAGCATCTTGGCTCCCCCTGTCTCGGCGGGTACGGTGGCGACCTGTACGCGATCCGCCCTGATGGGACCGGCGCGACACGCCTGACCAAGCGCAGCGACCCGAATGACGGCGCGATCTACAGCGACGCGCATGGCGTCCCCTACGACAACTATCACCCGTACTGGTCGCCCGACGGCCGCCACCTCGTTTGGGTCCGGACCGAGGCCTACCCGCTGCGCCAAGGTGGGCAACGGTGGCAGATCATGTTTGCGGACTTCATCGCCCCGAAGCACGGCAGCCCTCGTCTGGCCAACATCCGCGTTGTCGGACCCACGTTCGGCGTCTATGAGACCCAGCAATGGGCGCCGGACGGAAGCGGCTTCCTGTTCACCGCTTTCGGTCCACGAACCTCGCCGTACCAGGCCACCGCGCCGGGATGGATGCACCAGGAGCTGTACTTCATGCGGCTCTACGGCCGCGGCGCGTCTCCGGCGGACCCGCGGGTCACGCAGTTGAGCGACAACGACCCGGCCTACCAGGAACAGGCCGCGTTCACGCCTGACATGCGCGAAGTGATCTTCATGAGCAATCGCAATTCCCCCAGCGGCTCGTGGTACGACGAGGTGATCGCGGCAGCACAACGCACCGCGTTCAACGCGCCCGATCCCGGCTCGACCGGCACGGTGCAGTTCCTGGCGGACTTCAGCGATCCCAACTTCCGCAGCGACCTGTTCATGGTCGACGTCGCCACGCGCGACCTGCGCCAACTCACCGACTTCCACAACGTGGTTCCCGAGTTCAACTGGAATGCCGACTACACCAGGCTGATCTGGTCAGGAGTAATCGGCGCCCCCAACGCCAACATGATCACTCGCGTTGCGAGCTTCCCGACCGTCACCGCAGCTCAGCGCCGAACACCCAGCGAGATCCCGGCGCCTGGCCTATACGGCGAGCCGATCGACGCGGGCCGCGTCAACGCCCAGACGAAGACAAGCTCAGACCTGCTCGCCCCGGCGCCGCGAACATCATCCGCCTCACTCCTGGCCCAGGCCGTCAGAGCGGGCACGCCGGTCGGGACGAGGGGTAAGGACAAGCAGACGATCCCGGCCGTCGTGCTCACCTACTACGTCCTCTGGACCCAACAGCTGATGGAACTGGGCGGCCTCGCGGGAACCAACATCAGCTCGGTCGGTTTTCTGACCGGCAGCGGCCTCTGACCCCAGCGCAGGCAGCGAGGTCTGCGAGACTGCTGTGGGTGGGCGGCCCGCGCCGAAAGTCGAGCTGCATCGGCGCTGCCGCAGGCGTGGCGAGCATCGTGTTGTCCTGTGCGGCGTGTGGTTCATCGCATCACGCCGGATCGACAACCACAGCGGGCAAGTCCTCCTCGCCGGCAACCCGGACGACCCGTTCGCAGGCGAGCACGACGTCCTCTGCCACGACCGCGATCACATCTTCCCCACCCCGTCCGGTTGTCAGACCCGGGGTGGTTCGTCCGATCGTGGTGCTGCCCGCGGCCGGCCGTCAGGGCCTGTTCGGATGGACTCCGGCCGTGCTCGTGCGCGGGCAGGCAGCGGTGTGGATCTCACGCGTGGCTGCGTATCACGAAGCCGGCTTCACGATCACGATGCTTCGCTTCGACCAGGCACTGGTCACGCTCGCGCTGCACGCCGGCGGATCCCAACCGGGTGGAACGGGCTGGCGCTACGGCGACGCGATCGGTGCTGCAGAGAGCCGCGTGGTCGTCGCCGCGTTCAATGGCGGCTTTCAGGAGAGCTACGGGGCGGGGGGATTTGAAGCAGGCGGTCGAGTTGGCTGGCCGTTGCGCCGCGCCGCGGCATCGGTCGTGATCTATCGGGACGGGAGCGCCGACATCGGCCAGTGGCAGCAGACCGTCCCAGCCACCGGACGGCCGGTGGAGGCGGTCAGGCAGAACCTTGGCCTGCTGATCAACGCCGGTCGCATCGCGTCGACCGTCGACACCTGCATCAAGGTGTGCTGGGGCGACCCACTGCACGAGCAGCCAATCGTCGCCCGTTCCGCACTGGGGATCACTCCGAGCGGCGATCTGGTCTGGGCAGCAGGCCACAACCTCTCGGTCCGCGCGCTGGCTGAGGCGCTGGCCGGCAAGGGCGTCGTCCGCGCGATCGAGCTTGACATCAACCCGAGGTGGGTCGCCGGCTACATCTACACGCATCCGCGGCGCAACCTTGCTCCGGTTCCAATCCCGCTCGTCCCGGGGCAGACCGGAATCCCGGGTCAGTTCTTGGCGCCCTACTTTCGCGACTTCTTCACCGTGATCACGCGTCCGCAGTGACGGCCACGCCAATCGCGGCCGAGGCCGCGTCCAGATCAGTCGCTCGCCGCGGGCAGCTCGCTGGCTGTCTGTGCCCTGTGATCGCGCCGTGACCAGCGCCCGGATCGCGCGGTCGCCTTCACCCTGCCAGCCGAGGAACTGCAGCCCAGTCGCGCCGCCTGAGCAGTGCACGGCCCTCGCAACACCCGCGTAGGCGAAATCCGGACCCTGGAGCTCGATGCCGGTGACGTCACCGACACTCAGGTCGCCTCCCGCGATCAGCATGCCGCCTTCGGAGAGGTTGAGCACCCGAGTGAGGGCGCGCGGGCGGCCGATCGAGCGAAGCGCTGCCAGCAGGTCTCGGGTGTCGGTCGTCCGGTGGTGCTGGCGCAGGTCGTTCATTCGGAAGCCTCCGGCGACGGCTGCATCCGCCCGATGCAGCGATGGCTCGGTGAGAGTTCGGCGCCCGAACCGCGATCATCCACATTCCGGTCCGGGCGAGCGACCGTAGGAACTACTGAGGATCGTCCGTAGTCTGCCCCAGCCCGATGCCGGACCTCGACGATCGTTCACTCCGCTGCGCCCCGGCGCTGATGGCGCTCGCCGGCCCTGATGTCGGGGCTGCTCCATGGACGGTTCGGCTCGCCCTCGAACCAATACCCCCCAGCCCGCAACTGCTCGAGCAGCTCGCGCGCCCAGGTCGCCTCACCTTCCAGCCGTTGCTGCGTGAGCCGGAAGTGCTCGGCCACGGTGTCGGGCATTTCGGGTGCTCGGGCGATGTCCTCGATCGAGAACGAGGTAGCGCGCGCGGAAGCTGAGATCTGCTCGAGGCGATGCTCGAGCGCGGCGATTACCTCGTCGCGCCCCAGCACCCAGGCGAAGCTCCAGGCTGCCATCAGGTCGGCGGGGTCGTGCGGCTCCACGGTCCACAGGGCCCTGCGGAGCAGCATCAGGAACTCCTTCTCGCCGTCACCGGTCAGCCGGTAGCTCGTCCGAGCGGGCCGGCCGCCGTGGGTCTCGGTTCCGACCTCCTCGATGAAGCCCTCGCGCACAAGCGTTCGCAGCCCGTTGTAGACGGAGCCCGGGTTCAGGTGCGCCCAGGCGTCGGCGTGCCAGCTGAGCAGCTCCCGGCGGACGAAGTAGCCGTGCACGGGTTCGAAGATCCGCACAGTTCCGAGGAGCAGGAGGCGGGTTGCGGACATCGACCGTGAATCATACTGGACAACAGTGACTATTCATGCTTGACTATCACGCATGCTCAAACTTGACTACATGGTTGAGGCGCGCGGACTCGCGAAGCGCTTTTCGTCGCGCAAGGGTGGTATCGAGGCGGTCCGCAGCGTCGACATCGACGTCGGCACGGGCGAGATCGTCGCGTTTCTGGGTCCGAACGGCGCCGGCAAGACGACCACGTTGCGGATCCTCACGACACTGCTTGCACCGAGCTCTGGCGACGCGACTGTCGCCGGGCACGACCTGCGGCGCGAGCCCGTCGCGGTGCGACGGCAGATCGGGTACGTCCCGCAGCGGGGCAGCACCACCCCCCAAGCCCTCGTCGGCGAGGAGCTCGTCGACCACGGCCGACTCCACGGACTGTCTCGAACGGTGGCCGAGCAGCGGGGACGATCGCTGATCGCCCAGCTCGACCTCGACGGAACGTGGGAGCGTCCCTGCGGCACGCTCTCGGGTGGTCAGCGGCGCCGGCTCGACATCGCGCTCGGGTTGATCAACGAGCCGCCGCTGCTGTTCATGGACGAGCCCACGACCGGGTTGGACCCGCAGTCGCGCGCGAATCTGTGGCAGCACATCCGTGGGCTGCGCGACCGGCACGGGGTGACCGTGTTCCTGACCACCCATTACCTCGAGGAGGCCGACGCGCTGTGCGACCGCATCCTTGTGATCGACCACGGCGAGATCGTCGCGCGGGGGACCCCGGCCGAGCTCAAGCGGGCCGTGTCGGGGGACCGCGTTGCGTTGCAGCTCGATGATCCGGGCGCGCTGGTGAGGGCGCGGATGGTGCTCGAGCACGTTCCCGGCGCTCCCTCGATCACGGTCCTGCGTGGCGAGGGCGACCTGCTCGACCTCAGCCTGCCCGATGCGAGCGCGGCGCTGCCGGGCCTGCTGGCCGCGCTCGCGGGCGCCGGCGTCGCGCTGGCCGGGATCGAGGTCCGCCGGCCGACGCTCGATGACGTGTTCCTGTCCCTGACCGGCCGTGAGCTTCGCGACCAGCCGATCGCTGCCTGAGGAGGCCGAGGATGAGTTTTCTGAACCAGACCTGGCTCGTGTTCTTGCGCGCCATGCGCCTATCGCTGCGAAACCGGGTGTGGCTGATCATCGGCTTGATGCAGCCACTCCTGTACCTGGCTCTGTTCGGCCCGCTGCTGAAGCGGATTGCCGGGCTGCCCGGATTTCCCGCCGGCAGCTCGTGGCAGGTGTTCACGCCTGGGCTGCTGGTGCAGCTGGGGATCTTCGGGGCCCTGTTCGTCGGCTTCGGCCTGATCGCGGAGGTGCGGGACGGCGTGATCGAGCGGATGCGGGTAACCCCGGCGTCTCGCCTGGCGCTGCTCGCGGGCCGGGTGCTCCGAGACGCTGTCGTGTTGACGGTGCAGTCGCTCGTCCTGCTCGCGGCCGCGTACGCGTTCGGATTGCGGGCGCCGATCGGCGGCGTCATCCTCGCCGTGCTGCTCGTCGCGGCCGTCGGCGCCGCGTTCGCCGCGGCCTCGTACGCGGTCGCGCTGCTGACCGGAAGCGAGGAGGGAATGGCCTCGGTCACCAACAGCCTCGCGGTGCCGCTGCTGCTGCTCTCGGGCATTCTGCTGCCGATGACGCTCGCGCCCGGATGGCTCCGGGCGGTCTCGAACATCAATCCGGTGAAGCACATCGTCGACTCGCTCCGGGCACTGTTTCATGGCCACGTCGTCAACGGGACCGTCGGCATCGGGGTGCTCGTCGGCGCCGCGCTGATCGCGCTCGGGATGACTTTCGGGACGCGGACGTTCCAGCGCGACTCGGCATGAGCCCCCGAGGGCAACGCGCTCCGCCGTAGGAATCTGTATGTTGCCGGACGCCTAATCCGCGGGCAAAACAGATCCGCGGAGCGGGGGACCCCGGTTCATGGGGCTAATTCCACGGTCGACCCGTGGGAGGCGCAGGCTCTTTCAGCGCCAGCCCGACAGCTAACCCCGCAGGCCGACGAAAGAGACCGACTTGCGGGTAGCGAAGCTCATACTTCCAATGCTTGCGTCATGCGCGCTCCTCGGTGCGCCGGCCGCGTGGGCGGCCAATGGCGGCGGCACGGGCGGCTCCGCTTCATCAGGTTCCGGCGGCGCAACGCAGGTCACCGCTGCCCACTCGGGTGGCGTGGGGATTGGCGCACCTCCGCCGGGACAGAGCACGCCTTCGCAACCGCTCGTCAACGGGTACAAGGCCAAGATCATCAATGGCGTCGCGTATGCGCCGTCGTACGCGCCGCCGGCGGTGAAGCGGGCCATCTGGGCCGGCGACCAGATTCACACCAAGCCCTACATTGCGGTCCACTACGCGTCGCTCGCGCACCTCTGGCCTGGCTACGACTGCTCGGGCTCCGTCTCCTACGTCCTGTTCAAGGGCGGGCTGCTCAGCCAGTCGCCGGATGTCTCGGGCGACTTCGAGAGCTACGGCTTGCGGGGCCCCGGCCAATGGATCACCGTCTGGGGGTCGGCCGGCCACACGTTCATCGAGCTGGCGGGAATCGTCTTCGACACCGCTCAGTACGCATCGGTAGCGCCCGCCGGGAGCGGGCCGCGCTGGCAGCCGGCATCGATCATCTCGGCGCAGCTGCAAGACGGAAACGCCTGGTCAGAGCGCCACCCCGCAGGATTCTGACGCCTCCGCGAGAGCTCGAGCACGCCACCAGGCGGACCGGATTACGCCCGCGCGCGGACCGGATTACGCCCGCGCGGACCGGATTACGCCGACGCGGCGGGATTAGCCCTGCGGGGCGGGCCGGGTCTCAGACCCGGAGGCGGTGCCGTGTAAGGCGGCAGCGGTGCGGTCTGCTCGGGGAACGGCGCGGGCGAAGGGTGCGGCCGGGCCCGCGGGTGTCAGCAATCTGACAATTTCGCCTGCATAAGGGCACAAACCGCGCGCGCCTGCTGGTCCTTGGCTACATAAGCATGTGGGGCATGCTTAGGTAACCAAGGTCGGCCGCGGGCCGCGGACTTTGGGCCTTTATGCATGCCGCCGGGCGCGTTTCGTCGCGCGCGAGGGTGCGCCGGCGTTCCGCCCCGCCCCGCCCCGCCTCCCGGCGCTCGGCCGCCGCCCCGCCCCTGCCGCGCCGCCCTGGCCTCCCGGCGCTCGGCCGCCGCCCCGCCCCGCCGCCCCGCCCCGCCGCGCCGCCCTGGCCTCCCGCCGCCCCGCCGCGCCGCCCTCGCCGCCGCCCGTCGACCGCCAAAGACCTTTGACGTATTCCCATATGAGGATATAATCTCCGGCGGTGGCTCGAGCGGCAACCACAACCGATGCGTTCAACGCGGTGGCCGAGCCGCGGCGGCGCCAGATCCTGGACGTGCTCGCCACCGGGGAGCGGCCCGTGAACGATCTCGTGGAGGCGCTTTGCCTGGCTCAGCCACTGGTGTCCAAGCATCTTCGGGTGCTCCGCGAAGTTGGGGCGGTGGCGGTGCGTGAGGATGGGCGCCGGCGGCTGTACCGACTGAACGGCCATGCCCTCAAGCCGATCCACGACTGGGTGAAGAACTACGAGCGGTCGTGGACCGAGCGGTTCGAACTGCTCGAGATCGTGTTGGAGGAACTCAAAGCAGAGGAGCAGACAGATGACGGCAGCGATTAGCGGGAACGCGAGGGTCTCGCTCCCGACGGACGATCAGATCCTGATCACGCGCGATTTCGATGCGCCCAGGCGGCTGGTGTACAAGGCGTGGACGACGCCCGAGTTGGTCAAGCGCTGGTGGACCGCGGGACGTGGCGAGATGACCGTCGCCGAGATCGACCTCCGGGTGGGCGGCAGATGGCGCTACGCGATGCGGTCAAATCAAGGATTCGAGGTCGCGTTCCACGGCGAATACCAGGAACTCGTGCCGGACGTGCGGATCGTCTCGACCGAGGTGTATGAGGGGGCGCCGAACGCGCAGGCGCTGGACACCGTCACCTTCGCGGAGCTCGACGGACGGACGACGCTCACGATCCGAGTCCAGCACAGCAGTAGGGCGAATCGCGACGCGCAACTCAACTCGGGGATGGAGGAGGGGCTGCAGGAGGCGTTGGACCTGCTCGAGCAGACAGCGATCTCACTCCGGAGCGGCCCGCCGAATCCGGAGGAATCCGCCGCCGCCAATCCCGCTCTGCGAGAACTGGGAGTGTTGGTCGGAGACTGGGAGATCGAGATCTCGGGAGCGGCGTTTCTCCCCAGCCCGGAAGACAAGGCTCACGGGCACGTCCGGTTCGAATGGATCGAGGGCGGCGCGGTGCTCGCGATGCGACAGGGCGCCGAGGCCGATGGTCCGCCCGCAGCGACCTTCGTGATCGGACGCGACGAGACGGACCGCCGGTACAAGGCGCTCTATTCGGACACCCGCGGCGTCAGTCGCGTCTACGACATGAGCTTCTCGGAGGGCGTGTGGAAGTTGTGGCGCGACACCGACGACTTTTCGCAGCGGTTCGAGGGCACGGTCGATCCGGACCAGCAAGTCATCGCGGGCGTTTGGGAGAAGGCCGTCGGCGACGGCGAATGGGAGCACGACTTCGACCTGAAATACACACGGTCGAGCTGACGCCCCGCCGCTGGAGGAAGGAGCTCGAGGCCGTCTAAATGATCACCGGTCTTCTAAAGAGCCGGGCCAAACAAATGTGCGGTTGCCCGATGTAAGGAGCTCGTTTAGTCCCCACCATGTGCTGCGATGGTCACCTGCTACCAGCGAAATGGAGCGAAGGCATGCGCAGGACTGGAAATCGACTCATGATCCGCCGCTGGCCGCTGGTCGGCTTGATCGTCGCGATCGGCTCGCTGTGGCTCGGCAGCGCGGCGTGGGGCGACACGCTGATCGACACGACCACATGCGCGACCGACGGAGATGCGACCCTGTCGTCGCCCGGAGGGCCACTCGAGCAGAACGAATGGGGCAACATGTTCGTGGCCCCCACGGGGTACCTGAAGTCGTTCACCGCGAACCTCTCGGCCGATGGAAACCAAGCTGTGACGCTTGCGCTCTACAACGCGGACAGCGCGGGTCCGTTCGGACCGGCGCTGTGGACCGGGCCTGCGACGATTCAGAGCACGGGCTCAACCAGCAGCTTCCAGCCGCAGACCTTCACCGTCGATCAGCCGCTGAGTCCGAATCAGACCTATGCCTTCACGCTGATCTCCGGAACCCCAACGGCGGACGCGACCTGGGCCCTGGGGTCGCCGGCTCCCGGCAGCGCGTGTGCTCCTGGCCCGGTGGTCGATCGGTCCGTGGGACAGCAGAACTGGCTGCCTCCGCTCACCAACGACACCTTTTCGTTCAAGGCGGACTTCCAGACGGCGCTCCCGCCCGTCGCGAGCCCCTCCCCGGTGTCCTTCCCCAACCAGACGGTCGGCACGTTTGGCGATGTCCAGACGGTCACGATCGGCTCGCCGGGGCAGGTCACGATCACGCTCGGAGCGCTGCGGGCGGGCAGCGCCAACGGCAGCGATTTCGTCGTCGTCGACGACCAGTGCTCCGGTCAGACGCTCGCGCCCGCCGCGAGCTGCACCGTCGGGCTGCGTTTTGCGCCGCAGGCCACCGGGTCGACCGCTCGTGCGGCGACACTCAACATCCCCTATACCGACGGAACCAACCCGCCTGCCGGCGCCGCGAATCCCCCGCTGGGTGTCGTGACCGATTCGCTGTCGGGCAATGCTGAGCCGACGCCGGCCGGGCCGAGTGGAGTGACCGGCCCGCCCGGACCCCCGGGTCCGGCGGGTCCGGCGGGGCGTGCGGGAGCCAACGGCGAGATCGAGCTCCTGACTTGCAAAAAGGTGACCAAGACGATCAGGGTCCACGGGCACAACGACCGTGTCAGCGTCGAGCAGTGCACCGGCAAGGTCGTCTCGGGCCCGGTCAAGTTCACGATCATGTCCGACGCCGTCGCCACCCTTACCCGCGCCGGGGTCGTATATGCGAGCGGCTACGCCAGTGGCTCACGCTTGGTGCTCGCGGGCCGCCGCGCCCTGAGGCCCGGAAGCTACGTCCTGATTCAGCGCCGCGGCCGGGTCACGACCCGTCACGAGGTCGCGATCCGCTGACGTGCGCGATCAGCCCGAAGCCTTCGCGCGCAGCGGTACCCAAACTCGTCCGCGAGCGAGACGCGGCTACGGGGCAGAACGCCTGATCACCGGGCCGTGTAACCGCCGTCGACCGGAAGCGCGACCCCCGTCACGTAGCTCGAGCTGTCGGAGGCGAGAAACAGTGCCGCTTGCGCGATCTCCTTCGGATCGCCGGCCCGCCCCATCGGCACGGCCTGAGCCATGAAGCCCGCCATGCTTTCGCTCAGGTTCGCCATCTGGTCGGGCGTCCGGCCGAAGAACTGCGGCAGCATCGGCGTGTCGATCGGGCCGGGACAGATGACGTTGGCGCGGATCCGGTCGCCGGCCAGCTTCAGCGCAACGCCACGCGCGAAGTTGACGATTCCGCCCTTGGCCATCGAATAGAGCGGGCTCATCGTCGAGCCGACGAGGCCGCTTGTCGACGCCGTAAAGATGATCGACCCCTTGCCGTCGGCCTTGCGCAGCAGCGGGATACCGAGCGCGGTACCGAAGAAGGCGCTCTTCATGTTGACGTCGATCGCGTGATGCCATTCCTGTTCGCCGACGTCCTCGATGCCGGCCGGGCCGGGGATCCCGGCATGGTTGTAGAGCACGTGGAGCACGCCGAACTCCTGCTCGACCCGTTCGAACACGCCACGCAGCTTCTCGACGCTGGCGACATCACAGGTCTCGGCGACGGCCTTGCCGCCTCCCCGTTCGATCTCCACCGCGGTCTGCTCGGCGGCGTCCTGGTCCAGGTCGACGACGACCACCGTTGCGCCCTCGCGACCGAACAGCACGGCGCTGGCGCGGCCCATCCCGGAACCGGCGGCGGTCACCAGCGCGATCCGGCCCGTCAAAAGTCCGCTCATGTACGAATCATTATCAGAATTAGTCGCCAGGTGGTTCGACGCCGAGCATCAGGACGCTGAGCCGGACGGGTCCCTCCAACGTTCTCCATGCGTGAGCGGTCGCTTGCTGCACGACGAGATCTCCAGGACCGAGCTCGATCGTCGCCTCGTCCAGCACGAGCGCCACCCGACCCTCCAGCACCTGGACGAAGTCGATCGTCGGCGTGGCGTGGAACCCGGCGCGCTGCTCGGCGCGATCGCCGTAGCGCTCGGCGATATACGCGTCGAGCTGCTCGCCCGAGGGCAGCGTGTAGACCCGCCAGCTCACCTCTCCAGGCGACAGCATCGTGCGATCGGGATCCTCGGGACGAAGGGGCCAGACGACCGAGCCCCAGCGGAACGGTGTCGCCTCCGTCCCACTTTGAAGGACGGTGGACCTCCCGTCGTTTACAACGGTGACGATGCGCCGGGGCACGGGTGGCTGCACGGTTGCACAATATGATCCGGACGCACTACCCAGTGCCCCGCCGCGCCACTACGGGCCCGCCTGGCCCTGAGAGGGAGACGTAATGTCCACGATCACCGACTCGGAGCTCACGGACGCGTTCGACGCGGTCGTGGCCGGTGCCCCGACGATCGACCGTCACGAGCTGTTTGTGCGGTTGCGCCGTGAGCTGCCGATCTTCTACAGCCACACCACGAGCGCGTGGGTGCTCAGCCGCTACGACGACGTCAAGGCCGTGCTCCAAGACGGCGAAGTGTTCGTGCCGATCACCGAGGGACCGGGGGCGAGCGTGTTCGGCGGCGGCTTCTTCCACTGGCGAGGTCGCGAGCACAACAAGAAGGCCGGGATCGTCGGCCGCCGCATCCGCAGCCCGCGGGCGCTGCGCAGCGAGATCTCGGGCAAGGTGACCGCGATCGCCCGCGACCTCGCCGGCGGGCTGCCGATGAACCAGGCCGTCGACCTGCGCGAGGACTTCACGATGCAGGTCCCGCTGCTTGTCATCTCGCGGCTGACCGCGATCGACGAGGCGAGCAAGCTGCGCGATTGGTACGACACGATCATGGCCGGTGGGACGTCGAGCATCGGCAATCCGGGCGCCCGCGAGGCGGCGCTGGGCGCAATGCAGGAGCTCAAGGAATTCCTCGTTCCACTGCTCGCGCAGCGCCGTCTGAATCCCGGTGAGGACCTCGTCTCAGACCTGGTGACGGCAGGCTACGACGGCGAGCCGCTGCCCGACGATGAGATCGTCTCGATCGTCGGCCAGCTGCTGCCGGCGGGGGTGGAGACGACCGAGCGGGTATTGACCAGCTCGCTCCGGCTGCTCGCCGCAGACCGTGTGCTGTGCGATCGCTTGCGCGCGGCGAGAGGCTCCGAGGATGCGCTCGCGAGCTTCGGCGCCGAGGGTCTGCGCTTCTATCCGCCGATCCAGGCCGCCAACCGCGTCGCGCTCCACGACACGACCGTCGCCGGCCGTGCGGTCGCCGCCGGCGAGAAGGTGGTCGCGCTGCTGGCGTCCGCCAACCGCGACGAGCGGCGGTTCGACGAGCCGCAGAGATTCGATCCCGATCGCTTCCTGGAGAACCCGGACAGGCAGTACACCTCGGCGGGGGACGTGCTCCCGTTCGGCGCCGGCATGCACCACTGCACCGGCTCGCGCCTGGCTAAGGTCGAGATCGTCGAGACCCTCCGCGCGCTGCTGGATCGCGTCGAGTGGATCGAGCCACTCGAGGAGTCTCCCGACGTGGGCGGGTTGGTGCTCTGGTCGCCCTCGTCACTGCGGGTGACGCTGCACCCGGCTTAGCCCTCCACCTTCCCGGGCGGCCCGCCGAGCGACGCGATCAATGCCGAGAAGCTCCGGCCCGCCGCTGTCGCCACGCTGGCGCCGTCCATCGACGGGTTCCAGCCTCCCGTCGCCGCAGCATAGGTTTCGGTGCCGATGCCCGCGCCCCAGCCGATCTCGATCCCCGACGAGGAGCCCGGTTCGATCGAGACGACCGGCTCGCCGGCCTGTACGTTCTGGCCGACGTGCAGTCCGGCGACCGGAGTCACGCCCTCCGCGTAGTACACATAACGGCCGGCGTCAGAGCCGTCGGTGAGCCGGTACTCGATGAACGCCCCGGGCCAGCCCGTGTCGGTCGTGGCGACATAAGTGATCGTCGCCTGTCCGATCGCACCGAGCCGCCCCGAGCCCGCGTAGTCGACGCCCTGGTCGATCCGCTCGGGCGTCAGGCTCGCGCCCGCGAGCGGATTGACGTAGCCGATCGCCGGGACCGGCGGCCGGCTGGACCTGGTCAACGTGCGGGGCTTGGGGGCGGCGGAGTGCTTCGTCGCGACAGTCGGCTGTCTGGCCCGCGCAGGATGGCGTCCCGAGTGGCCCGCGCGACCCGTTCCCGCGCGACCCGTTCCCGCGCGACCTGCTCCCGCGCGACCTGCTCCGCGCGACCCGTTCCCGCGCGACCCGCTCCCGCTCGGCTGTGCCGGCCCAATGCATGCGGCCGCAGCCGCGCGACGGCCGCGGCCGTGTGCCCAGTCGTGCTGACTCGCCCCGCGACCGAGTGCGCGGACCTCACATTCGCGACAAGCTCGCGCCGCGCGGGGACATCGGCGCTGAGCGCCCTGACGGTATGCGCGGGGGAGGAGCTCGTGGTCCGGGGCGCGCTGCCGGCCGTGCTCGCGTGAGCTGCGGATGCCGTCAAATGGGCGGGAGCCTGCGCAGGCGCCGCTGCGGGCCGCCGGAGCGCCGATCGAACCACGCTGCGAGTCTGCGCCGGTGTCTGCACCTTCGGCTTGGCGGCTGGGGCGGGCGCAGCGAACGCCGGCGCTGAATCGATCTGCTTGACGTTCGGCCGCGAGGCCGCAAGGACGACCCGCGTGTGCCCTCCACGGCCGCTCGGTCGGCTGCTCAAGAGACTCGACAGCGCCACGGCCACCAGTGCGACGGTCGAGACTGCACCGGCGCCCACCGCGACCGGCACCCCACTCCGCTGTTGGGCCGCGCGCCGGCGCAGGCGCGAGTATGCGGCGGATTCGAGCATGCACTCGCGAGTGAGATCGCGCGCGGGTCTGAGCCGATACAGCTCCAATGAGGAGCGCGACCGCTTGCCTCTGCGCGCGAGCGAGCGCTCGAGCGATTCCTGCCACAGCTCGGCGCAGCCAAGGTCCCGCGTGATCTCCACGATCCCTCCTTCGTACAGCTCAGAGTGCCTACGGGGTTAGCTGACGGGCTCGCGCGATGCGCTACGCCGCACATTTGCGGCGATTCGCCCCGGGCGATCAGACGATCGCAGTGGGTCCCCCGCTCGTCCGCCACGGATGGCCGGACGACTCGGCGTGATATGTGGGCGGGCAAATTATCACGTCCGATCCTCCGAGGGCACCGACTGGGCGCAGGCGCTCAAGTCTCGGCGTGGTTGGTCGAATACCGGATCAGGGCCACCTCGTCCTGACCGTCATGACCGACATCTTCCTCGCCAGACAGCCGATCTTGAACCTCGACCAGTCGGTCGCGGGCTATGAGCTCCTGTACCCCCGCGGAGGCGACCAGTCGGCCGACAGCGAGGCGCTGGCGACCGCCAGGATCGCACTCAACGCGCTGGGCGAGATCGGGCTCGAGCACCTCGTGGG
Source organism: uncultured Solirubrobacterales bacterium (assembly GCA_963769695.1). Classification (GTDB taxonomy): domain Bacteria; phylum Actinomycetota; class Thermoleophilia; order Solirubrobacterales; family Solirubrobacteraceae; genus Palsa-465. The sequence continues at coordinate 264,344 of CAVYMX010000011.1, forward strand.
GCAGAGTCGGGCCTGGATCAACGTCACGCCCGAGTTCCTGTCATTGGATCTCGTCGGCGCCCTCCCGCCCGACCGAGTGGTGCTGGAACTGCCCGCGGCGCTGTTCCGCGATCAGGCGACGCACGGTCTGATCGAGGAATTGCGCACGGCCGGCTACCGGCTCGCGCTGGATCAATTCCGCTACGAGCCGCAGCTCGACCCGCTGCTGAAGATGGTCGACATCGTCAAGCTGGACATGATCGAGATCGGCCCGCGCGAGCTCGCACGCCACACGTTCGAGCTCAGGTCATATGAGCTCAAGCTCGTGGCCAAGAAGATCGAGACGATCGAGGACTTCAAGCTTGCCACCGCGGCGGGCGCCGATCTGTTCCAGGGATACTTCTTCTGCCGCCCGCACCTGCTGAGTGGTCGCGCGATCGCGCCGAGCCGGCTGGCGCTGATGCGCCTCGCGAGCGCTCTGCAGGACCCCGAGATCCAATTGCTCGATCTCGAGCGCCTGATCTCCAGCGACGTCGCGCTCAGCTACCGGCTGCTCAAGTACATCAACAGCGCGTACTTCGGGATGCGAGGCCGGATCAGCTCGATCAAGCAGGCGGTGGCGCTGCTTGGGATCGAGCCGCTCCGTCGGTGGGCGACGCTGACGATCTTCGCGGAGGTTGGCGACAAGCCGCGCGAGCTGTTCGTGACCGCGTTGATCCGTGCGCACTTCTGCCAGCAGGCCGGTCTACCTCAGGACGGTCCGCCGGCCGAGCTGTTCACGCTCGGGCTGTTCTCGGTGCTCGATGCGCTGACCGACACCTCGATGCACACGGCGCTGCGGAACTTGCCCCTGACGCCGTCGATGCACGATGCCCTGACCGATCACACCGGCCCGGGCCGACTGCTCGACTGCGTCACGGCGATCGAAGGCGGCGACTTCGACCACGCCAACGAAATCCTCGTCGACGCCTCGGACTACTACCTCGAGTCGGTCACGTGGAGCAACGACGCGGCTAAGCAGCTGATCGGCTGATCAATCCGCGTCAGCCGTTGCCGGCGTTCGCGCCGAGGCTGTTCAGCCACGCGCGGACGGACCGGCCCGCGGGCGTGACCTCGCCCTCGAAGTAGCCCGAGGTCGCTCTCGCCAGGGTCTGCCCCGTGAGTGTCGCCCAGCCGTACTCGATGTTCGTGCCCGACGCCGCATAGCGGGCGATCGGCTGTCCCTCCTGCACGATCCCGACCGGCGCGATGTCGGTTATCTGCTCCGCCACGTACTGCACCTTGCCGGCGTCGGGTCCGTCCAGGAGCTCGAAGTACACCAGCGGTTGGCCGGCGAACCAGTCCGCGATGATCGCGAGCACCTTGACCTTTGAGGGCGCGAGAATCGGGGCTCCAACCGGCATCGCCGCGTCGACACCCTGATCCGTGCGTCCCCAGACCGTGACGTAGCGCAGCGGGTCGATGTACCTCGTGTTCGACGGGGACACCGCGATCAGCTCCAGCCGCAGCTCGGTCTTCACTTCGGCGAGCGACGGCGCATGCGCGTTGACGTCACCGACGGGTGTGCCTCCCTCGATCGTCGCCTGCGCCTGCACGCCCGCGGTCGGTTCGACCACCTGGGGTCGGACCTGCGGCGCTGCGCCGGTGGGTGGGTCGTGGACGGCACCGGTAGCTCCACACCCTGCGAGTCCGAATCCGAGACCGAGGAGCGCGGCAACCACTCGAAGGTTGCGAGCTCGCGGCTGGCGGCAGTTGAGCATCCCTGTCAGAAGTTAACAGGCAGACCGGTGCTGGTCGCGCGGTTCCGTGCCCCGCGGATCACCCGCCGAGTTCCCCAGCTCGGACCCGACGTCCTACTGTGAGAACGTTGGGTCGTAGCCCGCCGTGTACCTGGTCGCCGCGCGGATGCAGCCGCCGCCGGTGGCCGCGACCGTACCGGTGATCTTGTTCTGGTTTGTGACCGTGCCGGTGACCGTGATCTTGATCGTGTCCGTAACCAGCTTTTCTCCGCCCCCGGGCTTGGCCTCGATGATCTGGGCGTGGCTCGTGTACGCGTCCGAGAACACGTAATGCCTCCCCGACAGCTTGAGTGTCGCTCCGCCGAAGCCGGTCTGGGCCTGGCCGTGGGGACAGTTGACGGCGACAGAGCTACCGGGTGTGCCGTGGAAGAAGTCAGCGCCCTTGACGATCTGGTCGGGGTTGGCGCCGATCAGCAGAAACACCGAAACCTTCGAGCCGGTCTGCTTGCTGTTGTCGTAGTACTTTCCAGCGCGCGGCAGCGGCGCGGCCCCGAGCGCGACTGCGGCAGCCGTGACGGCCAGCGTAGCGCCGGCAGCCGTCGCCGACATCAACTGCTTGCGTGAAATCATCCCAAAGCCCCTTGGCTGAACGTCCGGCCGTCCAACGGAAGCATAGCCCGACTCAACCGTGGCGCGCGCGGTCAGGCTCAGCTACGTGAACGACCAGCCAGACGTGGAGGTCCGGTCCGAAGTGCGCGACGCGCGCGTGCAGCCCCCACGCGGTCGATCCGAACCGACCCGTCTGGTTGGGAAGCGCGTCGGCCGGGAGCGCGAAGCCGAAGTCGAGGCTCTGACCCTGCTCGAGGTTGCCGACGTGAAGAGGAGCCTGCGCGGGCACTGTACGGCTGACACTGTGGTAGTCGGACGTCCAGTCACGGTACTCGAGCGCGACGGTCAGCTCCTTGGCGTTCACGGACTCGAGGACCTCGATCGTGCCCGAGACGGTCTCGCCGGGCGAATAGCTCTGCCGTTCGGGCTTGATCGCCAGGCGCGCGCTCACGGAGAAACCCAGATCGGGACGTCACGGCGGGAGTCCATCCGGTGTGCGTGACGATCGAGCGCGGACACATGCCATGCCCACGATACGCAGCCCCCTTCGTAGGAGAACGGCGCGTCGGCGGGCACCGTGAACCGCAGCGTCTGCTGCGTCTGACCGCGGTCCGGCTTGTCCCACGTCGCGTGCGCTTCGGCGGTGCTGGTGACACGTTGCTGTTGAGCACCATTGTCGGTGTAGACCGTCTTCTCGTGGTCGTAGTACTCGGTGCACACCAGCCCGAGTTCAAGCTCCTCGCCGAGCTTGCCCGGATCGGAGATCACGAGCGTGGCGTTGACCGTATCGCCGCGATGTAGCTCGATCGGCTCGACGCGGACCTCCAGGTGGCGGGCGGGGCGGGGACGCCAGCGCCGCCAGACGTAGACGACGAGCGGAATCATCGCGAGCCCGAACGCACCGAGAATCGCCGCACCAATGCGAGCCCCGCTGGGGCTCTTGTCATGCCCGGCGGTTAGAAGGAGCACCACCGCGCCGGCGATCAGACCCACGCACAGCAGCACGAGGACCGCCATTCCGACGGGCTGCCCGCGCCGCACGCGTTGGCTCTGCCGGCCAGGTTCATGGCCAGGAGGAAGATGACCCGCGCCCCGGCGTAGATCTCCGCTGGAGTCCACGTGCGAACTCTAACCGGTCGGAGGGCGGCAGCGCCGAAGCCTGACTGTGCACGGACCGCCTCGATCTGTGCGAGACTGCGACCGCGGCAAGGAGTGTTCCATGGCGAAGCGCGCCCGATCTACGGTTGGAGAAGAGACCGCTGCTGAGACCGAGAACTCTGTCGACGCCGAGCGGCGGCCTGTGAGCTCAGACGAGCCAGGGCCGGGCGTCGGCTCGCTCGGTGCGCGGTGGGTGTTCTGGTTGCCGGCCGCGACACTGATCCTTGGCCTCGTGGTCACCGGGACACTGGCGCTGGTCTCCCAGGCGCAGTACACGAGCAACGAGAAACGGCTGCTCAAGCTCCGCGTTCGCGACGCCGGCGCGCTGATCGCGGAGTCACTGCCGAGCATTCAGACGCCGCTCGCCTCGGCCGCCGAGCTAGCCGATGCGACCGGGGGAAATGTCCAGAAGTTCAAGCATTTCATGGCCGCTTACGTCGCAAGCAAGCAGTTCGTGTCGGTCTCGCTCTGGCGGCTGGGGACGCCGCAAAGCGGCCCGCTGGCTGTCGAGGGCCTTGCACCCAAGCTTGCCCACTCGACCCCAGCAGCAGCGGCGTTCTTCACGCGCGCGGCGAGGACACCCGAACTCAACGTGACCGGGATGCTGGAGCCGCCCGATCTGCGCTTGGGGTATGCATTCACGACTCCGGGCGTCGGCCGTGGGTATGCGGCCTACGGCGAGAGCCGGCTTCCCGCAAATCGCCGATCGCGGCTGCAGGGCAGTTCCCAGTTCGCGGGCCTCGATTATGCCCTGTACCTCGGCCCCGGAGAACGGCCGCAAGATCTGCTGGTCACGGACCTGGCCGACGCGCCTCCGAAGGGACCGACCGACACCGAGACGGTGCCGTTTGGAGACACCGCCCTGACGCTGGTGATGTCCTCGCGCGAGCCATTGGCGGGCTCGCTTCCGCAGCAGCTGCCATGGATCATCGTGATCGTCGGCACTCTGTTGTCGGTCGCCGCGGCGGCCGTGACGCTGCGGCTGATCCAACGTCGGCGTGGTGCCGAGGCCCTCGCGGGCCGGCTCGAGGTCAGCGCGAGCGAGAACCGCCGGCTCTACGCCGAGCAGCGGGGCATCGCCCAGACGCTCCAGCACGCCCTGCTGCCCGATCGCCTGCCACAGATTCCCGGCGTGCTGAGCAGCGCACGCTACGAGGCCGGCGAGCGCGGCGTGGAGATCGGCGGTGATTGGTACGACCTGATCGATCTGGACGATCATCGTCTGCTGATGGTGGTCGGCGACGTGTCCGGGAGAGGCCTCCGAGCGGCGACGACGATGGCGTCGCTGCGCTACGCGATTCACGCATATGCGGCGCAGAACGATCCCCCGCCTGAGATCCTGACGAAGCTTTCGCACCTCGTGAGCGTTGCCGACAGCGGTCAGCTCGCGACAATCCTTTGTGCGCTGGTCGATGTCGAGCGCCGGCAGATCACCATCACCAGCGCGGGGCACCTGCCACCACTGCTGATCAGCAATGGCGATGGAAGCTACCTCCAGAGCGAGGTCGGACTGCCGATCGGCGTCGAGGCCGGCGCGGCGTACGCATCGACAACGATCTCCGCGCCTCATGCTGCGACACTGGTCGCGTTCACGGACGGACTTGTGGAGCAGCGTGGCGAAGACCTCGACCAAGGGCTCGCTCGCCTCCGCCAAGCGGCAGTCGGCAGCGACGCCGGGCTGCCCGAGCTCCTGGGCAAGCTCCTGACCGAGCTTCGATACGGCGGCCGTTCTGAAGATGACGTGGCAATCCTGGGACTTCGATGGACGAGCTAGACCCTGGCACCAATTCGCTGATCAGGTGTGACATTGCCGCCGACGGCGCGGGAGCCGTGGTCGTCACGATCGAGGGGGAGCTCGACATCAGCGGCGTCGATGCGCTCGAGCGGCAGGTCGCACCCGTGCTCGCCACCGAGCCGGCGCGGCTCGTGGTCGATGTCGCCGGATTGCGGTTTGCCGACAGCTCGGCGATCGCGCTGTGGGTCCGCTGGGCAGCCACCGCACGTGGGTTCGAGCTCCGTGACCCGTCGTCGCTGCTGCGACGGGTGATCGTCGCGATGGGGCTCGGGGAGAAGTTGGGAGTGAAGCCATGACACGGGCCCGAACGTTCGCTGCCGATCGGCAGTCGGTTCCGGACGCGCGCAGGTTCGCCTCGCAAGCGCTGGCTGACAGTCCCCGGGAGGTGCGAGAGGCGGTCGAGCTGATGGTCTCCGAGCTGGCTACCAACTGCATTCGGCATGTGAATACAGCCTTTCGGGTCTCGATCCGCCGCGTCCAGGGCGAGCTCCGCGTCGAGGTCACCGACCACGGCGGCGGGGTACCGGCGATGCGCTCTCCCGGCCCGGACGACCCGACCGGACGCGGGCTGCGGATCGTCGACATGCTCTCCGACCGGTGGGGCGTCGCCGACCCCGGCGCCGGCGGCAAGACAGTGTGGTTCACACTCACGTGCACGACTGAGAAAGCGACCGGCGCGACAGGTTTATCGTGCATGGGCGGCGGCCGCGGGTCGCCGCGACCCGCGTGAGCGCTCCTCAGAGGACCGCTACCCGCGCGAGTGTCGAGAGCGTGCAGTAATAGAAGTCACGGTTCCACCCCGTGGCTGGAAACAGCACCGACTGGAACAGGCTCGGGATCGGAGCGCGGCCCCGCTCTTCGCCGGTCTCGATGTCGAGCACAACGGCGTCGTCGTGACAGCGCCGCGTCGCGGCAGCACGGAACCAGCGGTTGAATGCCAGCCGCTCGCCATGAACCGCGAGCCTCCTCAGTCGAGGTCGGCGCAGCTGCGGGAGGCCGTCGTGAAAATCGCCGACGACCAGCTCGCCGGTGTCGGGATAGCGGATCATGTGTGATGCCGTGGCGCACCGCGCTCGCCACAGAGGCTCGAGCTGCCCGCCGGCTAGCCGCCACGCCGCGAGGATCGCGTTGGCGGAGTCGTACCCGACCGCGATCCGTCGCTGTGGGTCATACAGTGGCGGGTTGGTAATGGCGCCGTACGGTTGGTCGCAAACCTCCGCCAGCCCGTTGTCGGCGCTGTCTCCGAGCGAGATCCGCACGAGGTGCACCGGTCCCGAGGTGACACCCGCGCCGAGCATCGAGGTCGTGTAGGTGTGCTGACCGTTGTCGAGGAACCAGAGCTCTCCGCCCTCGAGGACCGGGTCCCAGCCATAACCCTGGCCGGACAGTGAGCGGTAGCGCAGTGACCAGCTCTGGTCCTGCTCGAGCCGCTCCGCGCCCGGATCCCAAACGTAACGGTACGCGGTCGTGATCCCGACCACATACAGCGTGTTACCGGCGCCGCTGAGGCGCGCGATGGCGGGCTCGGGCAACTCGATCTCGGCGCAGCGCGGCTCGAGCGTCTCGGGCTCGAGCAGCGACAGGCGAGCGGGATCGGACAGCGTCAGGTCGAGGTCCTTGGTCGCCAGCGTGCCGTCTGCGAGGATCACGAACGAGTTGTACGGCCGCGGCCGGCCCAGCTCGCGCCGAGCAAGGATCGTGCAATCCGGCGCGAGGCGGTGACACCAGCGGCCGAACACGGTGTACAGCGAGCCGTTGGCGTGGGCGGCGAGTCCGCCCGGCCAGAACGGCCCCGCGGCGAGGTCGGGCGAGCGGGTCACCACATCGAGGCTCTCGGGATCGACCTGCTCCACCCAGCCGATCGCGGGACGGGCGAGCATCTGTGGACCCGCGGAATGGCGCAGCGCGAACACCTCGCCCGGCTCGCGCAGAATCACCATCGTGGTTGCGAGCGCGTCGCGACTGAAGACCTCCAGCCGCTCGCCGGCCGCAATCCCTAGACCGGGTGTCCCGTGTGGCGCTTGGGAGCGCCGAGGTCCAGCGTCCTCAGCCGGCCACGGGCTCGGCCAGTAGCCGGCCGGCGGATCAGCGGTATGTGAGTGCTCGGCCACGACTGTCGACGGCGACGCAGACGCGAGCGGCCGCGCACGAGACATCGGTCAGGCTCGCGCTGGGGCTGTCGATCCTGGTGGCGTCCGACCACATTCGCCCATTCCACGTGGTCGTCATGCCGTCTCCGTCCACGACCATGCAGAAGCCGGATGACGGACACGAGACGGCATCGGAGCCGTCCATCAGGTTGTGGTCGAATTGCACACCGTCCGACCACCGGCCCGCGACCCAAGTGAAGGCCTCGCCGAAATTGTCCAGCGCTGCGCACACCGTCGCCGTGGCGCACGACACAGCGCTGCCAACGTTTGGCTCTGAACCGCCCATGGGCGTGCTGACGTTGAGGCTGCCGGTACCGCTCCACGCCCCGCCGGCAAGCCTGAAGGTGTCCTGGGAGCTGCCGTCGACAGCCATGCAGACAGAGCCCTTCGTGCAAGCAATCGCCAGCGGTTGGGAGGCTCCGGTGATCGTTCGCGGGGGCGACCACACCCTGCCGTTGAACAGCAGTGCATCGCCCTCGGTGTCGAGGGCGGCGCAGAAGCTCGGCGCGCTGCAGGACAGTGCCACGAGCCCCGAGGAGGCCACCGAGCTAGGTCCCGACCAGCCCGAGCCCGAATACGTGAACAGCACCCCGCGACCATCGCCGGCGACGCAGAAAGCGGCTGACGTACAGGACACCGATGCGAGCCCGTCGCCGGCCGAGCTGCCCCGATCGAGTTGGGTAGGGGCTGACCACTTTCCGTCGGCGTAGCGGACCGCGTCTCGCTGCCCGACGGCCATGCAGAAGCTCGTCGTGGGACACGACACCGCCGCAAGAAAACCGACACCCGTGAGTTTGAGCGGAGCAGACCAGCTTGCCTGGCTGACTGCACTCCCCCCCGGAGATCCGCAGGCGGCGAGCAGTAATCCGCAGGCGATCACAGCCGGCCAAGGCAATCCAATCAGCCTGCTGACCCGGCGAAAAGGTCCCGTCATCGTCGCTTCACCCTATCCGGTGGGCGCGCCGAGAACCGGCGTGAGCTCCCGAGCGCCGTAGTACCCTCGGCCGCATCCAGGCAGGGACTCACCCTCGCTGCAAAGCCACGGGAGGAATTATAGATGGGCAAAAGAGCCGCCGTTACCCGGTTCGTCGTCGCGGTTGCGACAGTCGCCACGCTCGCCACAGCGAGCGACGCGGCAGCCGCCAAGACGCACGTCCCGCCGGCGCCGAGGGGACTCGGCGCACTGATACCGACCCGCAGCCACGAGACGCTCCCGCTCCATGGGGGGAGCGTTGACAGCCTCAACTGGAGCGGATATGCGGTCACTCCCAGCGGCGGGGGTGTCACCGCGACAGAGTCCACCTTCACCGTTCCGAGCGCCGGGCTCGTGCCACCCGGGTTCGCCGCCACATGGACCGGGATCGGTGGCTATAACACCAGCGACCTGATCCAGGCTGGGACGGCGGAGCAGTCGCTGCCGGGCAACCCGGTCGTCGGCCCCCAGTACTACGCCTGGTACGAGCTGCTCCCCGCCGGGGAGGTCCAGCTCACCGGCTGCAGTGGTGACGCGAACTGCACCGTCACGCCCGGTGACAAGGTCACCGTCACGATCAGCCAGGTGGCCGGCACGACCTGGAGCATCTCGATGACCGATGCCGGTCATTGGAGCTGGAGCCAGGACGTCACCTACAGCTCCTCGCTCTCGTCGGCGGAGTGGATTCTGGAAGCGCCCACGCTCGTAGCGCAGACCGTGCTGGCGCCGGTCGGCACGGTTCCATTTGGTCCGAGTTCCACCTATACCGTTGGCGGGGCAGCCCACGCGATTGCTGCTGGCAACCCAACCCAGATCGACCTTTCGCCGCTGGGGCTGTTCAGTGAGGCCACGGCATCAGCGCTGGCGCCGGACGGCCAGTCATTCAACGACTGCGCGTACGCCCAGACCTGTCCGACGCCATAGGCCTCCGACGCCGTAGGCGTACGTGCGGTTGCATGCATTGGGTTCTCAGCCGAAGTTAGACGAGACCGATGCTAAGGGGGCGTGCTCGAGCGCTGTCACCCCCAGCTGTCCGTGGTCGCTCCGACGCCCCACCGGCGTCCGAGGTCGGCCACCCACTCCCCGGCCGCACCCGGATCCCCCGGCGGCGCCTGTACGAGCACGCATTCGCTGACCCCGAGCTCGGCGAGCGCCGCGAGGTCCGCCGGCCGGCCGGCCTCGAGCGCGATCGCGAGATACAGCTCGGCAAGCTCGCGGCCGGCTTCGCGGCACAGCTCGCCGAGTACCGCTAGGCGCTCGCGCACTGCGTCGACGCCCGCCAGGTTGAAGCCGTACCACCCGTCGCCCCACGACGCCGCTCGCCGTAGCGCCGCGTCGCTGTTGCCGCCGAGCACGATCGGGAGCGTGTCGCCCCCAGCGGGCTTCGGGTTGACTCTGACCGTCTCGAAGCTGACGAACTCGCCGTCGAACGACGCGACGTCCTCGCGCCACAGGGCGCGCATCGCGGCCGCATATTCCGCGGCCCGCGCGCCGCGCCGCTCAAACGGGACTCCGAGCGCGGCGAACTCCTCACGCGACCAGCCAACGCCGACCCCGAGGGTCAGCCGGCCGCCGGAGAGGACGTCGAGCGAGGCGGCCTGCTTCGCCAACAGCACGGGGTTGTGCTCGGGCAGCAGCAGCACTCCGGTGGCGATCCGGATCCGCTCGGTCGCGGCCGCCGCGAAGCTGAGCCCGACCAGTGGGTCGAGCCAGTCCGCCTCCGACGGCACCGCGATCCGGCCGTCGGCGGAGTATGGATAGCGAGACACGGGCCTGTCGACCATCACCACGTGCTCGCCCCACCACAGCGTCGCAAACCCGCAGGCCTCGGCGGCGGCGGCGACCGCGTCGATCACGTCGCGACGTGCACCGGTGCCGATGCCCAGTGCGTGAAGGCCGAGCCGCACGTGCGGATCGTTCCATACCTAGGCGCCTAGGCGCCTAGGCGACTCGCGAGCCCTTGAAGATCCCCCACCCGAGGAGCGACAGGATCGATACGAGCACGACCACTACGAGAACAGCGTTGAGGATCACTATGGCGGTCATCGAGGTCTCCCTTTCGTGGCTTGAGCGTGACTGCCTGACCATCGTGGCGGTCGTGGGCAAGAGCACCGTCGGACCGGTGTGGGATTTTTGTAAGAGGGTTAGGCCGCTGCCTGGGGCTCCGGCGACGAACGTGGTTTGCCTTCGGCAAAGCGCTCGAGTCCGTCGTCCGGTATCGGTTCCCAGCTCGCCGCGTAGTCAACGTAGGTGCGCCAGCTCGGTGCAACGCCGGGAGCCTGATCGAACGCCGACATGCGGATGCTCATCTCCGCATGGTCATCCGGGTTGCGGCTGAAAAGGTGCGACCCGCATTCGCGGCAGAAGCACTTCTCAAAGCCGCCGTCGGGATGGCGCCAGCACTTGACCAGGTCGTGCCCTTGGAGGAGCCGGAAGCCGTTGCCATCGATCCGGGCCTGGGCGGAGGCGCTCGTACCGGTGCGCCGCTGGCAGCGGGTGCAATGGCAGTAGCCGGCGCCCACCGGCGCGTTGGCGAGCTCGAAGCGGACCCCGCCGCACAGACAGCTGCCGGTCAGAGGTGAACCAGTCATGGCTCGGGAGTCTGACACGCCACGGCTGCTCCTAGACTCCCCGGCGCCGATGGGACCCACGGCCGCTCAGATCGAGACCTATCGCCGAGACGGCTTTCTGGTGATCGAGAGCTTTCTCGCGCTGCCCGAGGTCGGGCGTCTGCGTGAACGGTTCATGCTCGTCTTTGAGCACGAATGGGAGACGGGGCTGATGCCGGACGAGGTCAACTACGTCCCCGGCGTGACGCCGTCCGATCGCACCCGGCAGCTGTGCAATGTGTGGAAGGCCGATCGCGTGCTGGCCACGGCAGTCCTCTCGCCCCGCGTCGGCAAATTCGCCGCGCAGCTGGCGGCGCTGCCGGGCGTCCGGCTAGCGCAGGACAACGCGATCTGGAAGCCGCCATCGGGGCGAGCGCTGCTGTGTCACCAGGACGCCGCGTATCTGGACCATCTCGATCCACCGAACATGACGACGTGTTGGATGGCGCTTGATGACACGGCCGCGGACACGGGCACGATCTACTACGCACGCGGCTCGCATCGCTGGCAGCACGCCCCCGTAGGGGGCTCGTTCCACGCACCCGACGACTGGCTCGGGCACGTGCGCGCGGCGATGCCGGCCGGGGCCGAGCTCGAGCTGGTCCCGATCGAGGTGCCGGCCGGCGGGGTTGCGTTCCACGATGGCTGGACATTTCACGGCAGCCCGTGCAACGAGCGTTCCGATGCGGAGCGGCGGTCGATTGTCAGTCACATGATCTCCACCGACACGCGGTGGAACCCCGCACACGTCCACCCGATCTACTCACGGTACCGGCGGCCGGGCGAGACCGAGCTGGACGAGGCGTTCTTTCCGGTCCTGTGGCGCGAGGGCTATCGCACGCCCTGGCTGAACGGATACTGCGCCGCGCCTGGTTCCCCGCCGAAGCTTGAGCGCGATTTCGTGCACGGTCCCGACGCGGCCTGACTGCCAACGGATCTCGAGAACGTTGCACTACAGTTCGGCCGTGATCCGCTTTCTGGCGCTGGTCGTGGTTGCCGTGATCGTCGCGCTGGTCGGGCCGGCGAGCGCGCTCGCCCGAGCCGCGACGACTGCGACGGTCACGGTCCGCACGAGCCCGGTCCTGGCGCGCACGAGCCCCAGCTATGTGTCCTTTGCCGTTGACCTGGACCAGGTCACCGGCGGGATGTTCTGGTCACAGGTGCCAAACGCGCGCGGCAACGCCCCCGTCGCGCCGTACGACTTCTCCCGTCAGCGGCTGCGGACGCTGACCAGGGCGCTCGCGCCTGCCTACCTGCGGATCAGCGGTACGGCGGCGAATAAGACCTACTACGACATGTCGGGGGCGCCGCTCGCGACGGCGCCGGCGCCGTTCACGAGGATTCTCACCAAGCGGGAGTGGGACGCGGTGAACGAGTTCGCAGGGACTCTGGGCCTCAAGGTGGTGCTTGGGGTCAACGCCGGGCCAGGGCCGCGCGATGCGTCGGGCAGCTGGGTCCCGGGCAACGCTCGCGCGCTGCTGCAATACACCGCCAGTCGCGGGTACCCGCTCGCTGCGGTCGAATTCGGCAATGAGCCGAACCTGTTCTCGCTCGTGTCCGGGCTATCGCCCGCCTACACGGTCCCGGACTACATCCGGGACCTCGAGGCCTTCAACGCGCTCCGGGCCGCCGTCGTACCGCACGCGCTGCTGATGGGACCGGGCAGCTATTACGACAACGCCGGCAGCGAAACGCCCTACGGCCGCCCGTTCGGACCGCTGGCGAGCCAGATCCTGCCGGCCGCTCCACGCATCTACAACCTGCTGACATTCCACGAGTATCCCGCGACCTCGACCCGCTGCCCGGGCGTCGGCAACCCGGTGCCGGTCGACCCGCTCGCGCCGGACTACCTCGACGGCGTCCTGCGGACCTACGACAGCCTCGATGCCCTCGGCCGCAAGTACGACCCGGGCCGGCCGATCTGGTACGGCGAGGCTGGATCGGCCTCCTGCGGGGGCCAGCAGGGCTACTCCAACCGCTTCGAGGCGACCTTCTGGTACCTGAACGCGCTCGGCGCTCTCGCTCAGCGGGGCCTGCAGGTGTTCATCCGCCAGACCCTGTCCGGTAGCGATTACGGACTGATCGACGACGCAACGCTTCAGCCCAACCCCGACTACTGGGCGGCCCTGCTGTGGCATCGGCTGATGGGCACGGAGATCCTGCGCCCCAAGCTGCAGGGGGCGCCCACCCGGCTGCGGGTCTACGCAGCATGCTCGCGCGGCCGCGCCGCAGTCACGCTGCTGGCGCTGAACCTCGACCGCAGTCGGAGCGTCACCGTGGCCACCGGCGACGGTGCCCGCTCGCTGGAGTTCTATCGTGTGAGCGCCCGAGCGATCCTGGATCGACAGGTGCTGCTGAACGGAAAGCCGCTCCGGACCGGAGCGGGTGGCCGGCTTCCGGCGCTCCGCCCGCAGCTGACGAATTCCCGCCGGATCGTGCTGCCGCCGACGACGTACGCATTCATAGTCGAGCCGGGTGTCGGTCCGGCGGCGTGCCGCTAGGCGGGTCGTTCGCGCCGGCGTGGGCTGGCGGGTTGCGATTGGCTCCGCGGCAGCGCCCCGGGTCCAACCGCATTTCCGCCACGTAATCCGGGAACAGAGCCGTTGCCCCGGGACCGTCGAACGGTTCCTCGACAAGGTTCAGAGGGTAGATCTGCACGTGGACCAAAGATAGGGTGCCGGACGACGAGGAGCAGGAGGACTGGATCGTGGAGATCGACCTGAAAGGCATCACCTCGGCTACGGCGAAGCTGGTCGAGCGGTTCGGCGACGAGGCTTACTTCGCCGTGGTCTGCATCCGCAGCGGCATGGTCGGCCCCGAACTGCCCCATCGCGTGGTGCAGATGCTGCTCGCGTTTGAGCGCTTCGGCATGCTGGGCGGCGCCGTCTCGATGGGGGCGATTCGACATGGCGACCGCGTGGCGCTGATCGATGAGCTAGGCGAGCTGACCTACAAGCAGCTCGACGAGCGCTCCAACGCACTGGCGAACGCCTGGCGCGAGCGCGGTCTGGAGCCTGGCGAGGGTGTCACGATCCTGGCGCGCAATCACCGTGGGTTCCTTGACTCCGTGTTCGCTGCGGCAAAGTGCGGCGCGAGCATCGTGCTGTTGAACACATCGTTCGCCGGACCTCAGATCCGTGAGGTCGCGAGCCGCGAGGGGACGGACCTGCTCGTCTACGACGACGAGTACGGCGATCTACTTGACGGGACCCAGCCGCGGAGAGGCCGCTTCTGCGCGTGGGCCGAGGAACCCGGCGATGACACGCTCGAGGCCTTGATCGAGGCGTCGAGCACGAAAGCGCCGCCGCGGGCGGGGACCGCGCCCCGGATCGTGATTCTGACCAGCGGCACGACCGGGACGCCGAAGGGCGCGCCGCGCTCGGAACCGCGCTCGCTCGCGTTGGTCGGCGGGATGCTCAGCAAAGTGCCGCTCCGCGCACGCGAGGTGACCGAGCTGTGCGTGCCGATGTTTCACGCGCTCGGGTTCACCCACGCGATGCTCGGGATCGGGCTCGGCTCAACGTTGGTCCTCCACCGCCGGTTCGACCCGGAGGAGACCCTCGCGAGCGTCGAGCGCCACCGGGCGAGCGCGATCATCGTCGTGCCGGTGATGCTCCAGCGGATGCTCGACCTGGGGGAGGAGGTTCGGGAGCACCACCGGCGCCACGACGAGCTACGGGTGATCTTCGTGGGCGGGTCGCGGCTCGGAGCCGAGCTGTGCAAGCGCGCGATGGCGGCCTTCGGCCCGATCGTCTACAACCTGTACGGCTCGACCGAAGTCGCATACGCCACGATCGCCACGCCCGAGGACCTGAAGGTGGAGCCCGGCTCGGTCGGGAAGGTCGTGCGCGGGTCGATCGTGAAGGTCCTCGACGAGGACGGCAACGAGGCCGCGCCTGGCCAGAGCGGCGAGATCTTCGTCGGGAACCTGTCCCAGTTCCAGGGCTACACGGGCGGCGGGGGGAAGGACTCGGTTCGGGGCCTGATGTCCTCGGGCGACGTCGGGCACTTCGACGAGCACGAGCGCCTGTTCATCGACGGACGGGACGACGACATGATCGTCTCGGGCGGAGAGAACGTGTTCCCGGGCGAGGTGGAGGAGCTGCTCGCGACCCACGAGGGGATCGAGGAAGCGGCGGTGATCGGCGTCGACGACGAGAAGTTCGGGCAGCGGCTGAAGGCGTTCATCGTCCCCCGGTCTGGGGCTGAGCTGAGCGAAGATGCGGTCCGGGATTACGTGCGCGACAACCTAGCCCGCTTCAAGACGCCGCGCGAGGTGGTTTTCGTCGACGAGCTGCCGCGCAATCCGACGGGCAAGGTGCTCAAGGGCGAGCTCGAGCAGCTCCAGGGCTGAGTCGCCGCCGTGCCCGCGCCCGGGCTCGTACACTCGGCCGGTGCTGATCCTCCCCCCTGGGCATGCGCAGGCGATCCGCAGACCGCGCCGCCAGTTTCGCGCGCGGGAGAAGTGGTTCGTCGGCGGGGTGCTGGGCCTGCTCGTCGCGCTCGCTATCGGGTTGGCGATCTCGTTCGCGAACTCAGGCCATTCCACGGGTCATGGCTGCGTCGATGTGACGATCGCCGTACGTAACCGGCGGCCAGGAGCTCTACCACTGCGGTGCCGCCGCACGGGCGATGTGCAGCCAGGTCGACACGCCGTCCGGGTTCAACGGAGAGGCCGGCCGCTCGATCGCCGTCGAGTGCCGCAAGGCGGGTCTGCGGGTCGGGTCCTGACGCTGGCGGCGCTCACCGCGGACCTTGTCGATGCGGACGGTGCATTAGGCTCCGTGCGATGACCGACCCAGCTGCCTTCCGCGCGGAGTTCCCCGTGCTGGAGCGGGTCGCGTACCTCAACGCAGGCACCGAGGGTCCCGTGCCGCGCCGTGCGGCGACGGCGCTCCACGGCCGGATCGAGCTCGAAGCCGTCGAGGGGCGCTGCGGCCGTTCGTACTTCGAGGGCGTGATGGAGTTGGCGAACGATGTCCGCGCGGGCTACGCGCGCGCGCTCGGCGCCGATCCTGCCGATGTGGCCTTGACGGGAAGTACCACGGACGGAGTCAACACCGTGATCGCCGCCCTTGATCTGCACCCGGGCGATGAAGTCCTGACCACCGACGAGGAGCATCCGGGGTTGCTGGCGCCGCTCGGACGCGCCCGCCTGCGGCATGGCATCACCGTGCGGGTGGTGCCGTTTGACCGGCTCGCCGAGGAGATTGCGCCGTCCAAGACCCGGCTGATCGCGTGCTCGCACGTCTCATGGGTGAGCGGCAAGGTGATGGACGTCCCGGCATTGAGCCGCAGCGGCGTGCCGGTGCTGCTCGACGCCGCCCAGGCGATCGGCGCCGTGCCCGTCGACGTGCACGGGCTCGGCTGCGATTTCTATGCCGCCTCGGGCCAGAAATGGCTGTGCGGACCGGAAGGGAGCGGGTGCCTGTTTGTCCGTCGCGAGCGGTTGGACGAGCTGGTGATCGCATGGCCGGGATACGGCTCGCTCGCGGATCCACTGAACGCGCTCGAGCTCTCACCGAGCGAGGGCGCCAAGCGCTTCGACCACGGGTTTCCGTCCGGGATCCGCAGCACTGCCGCGCTCGCCTCGCTGCAGGTGCTCGAGCAGGCGGGATGGGAGTGGGTCCACGAGCGCGCGGCATCGCTTGCGGCATGGCTCGCCCAGGAGCTCGAGGCGATCGGCCTCGACGTCTGGCCGCGAGGCAGGACGACCCTCGTGGCGTGGAAGGTGGATGACCCGGCGGCCGAGGTCGAGCGGCTGGCGGCAGCCGGCTTGATCGTGCGGAGCATTCCCACGCACGGTCTCGTGCGGGCGTCGATCGGCGCTTGGAGCTCCGAGGAGGAGCTCGAGCGGCTGGTGTCGCTGCTCAAGGTGCCGGCAGCCCGCGGTGCAGTACCCCGACCAGGCGGCTGAAGCTCTCATCGAGCGCGAGCGGCAGACCAAACCCTCCCTCGGCCTCGAGCGCCACGAAGCCGTGCAGCGCCGCCCGTAGGGCGCGGGTCGCATGTAGCGCGTCGTCGCCCTCCAGGCCATAGCCACGCAGCACGGCGAGCACGACGCCGACGACCTTGGCGGCGGCGGCAGAGCCGTTCGCCTCGTCCGGGTCCGGCGCGCGCTGGAGCGCCGCGTAGCTGCCCGGGTGCGCGTGGGCGTAATTGCGATAGGCATGCGCGACGGCGGTCAGGGCATCTAAGCCGGCCCGGCCCGCCGCCGCCGCCTGGAGCTCGTCGGCGAGCTCAGTGGCGCCGCGACCCGCGAGCCGGCGACGCAGGTCCGGGAGCCCGCCGACGTGCGCATACAGCGACGGGGCGCGGACGCCGAGGTTCTGCGCCAGCCGCACGAGCGTAACCGACCCCAGGCCCTCGGCATCCGCGAGTCGGGCCGCGGCGGCGACCACGGCGTCGGTGTCCAGTCCGGCGCGTGGCATCAGCGCTGTGCGTCTGGGGCGGCTGTCCGAGCGGGTCCGCCGGCGCGGGCGATCGCGTTGTCCATCGCCGCGCCCGGATCGCGCTTCGCCGGGCCGTGACCGACGACGAGGATCCGTGGCTCCAGGGCCCGGAGCGTCTGCGCGGACTCGAGGTCCTTGGCCTTGTCCCAGGTGGCCATCGCTGCCAACGGGAACCGCAGGTAGAAATGGTTCGAGACCGCCACACTGCCATACGCGGTGAACACGTCGCCGGCGATCAGGGTCTGATCACGGGCGTCGAGAAACGCCACATGGCCGGGACTGTGACCGGGACTCGCGATCACCTCGAGGCTGCCGACGCGATCGCCGCCGTTGATGCGGGTGTCGGGGACCGTCGCGACCTTGGGCCAGCTGCCGGGCACCTTGCCTTCTACGACCTTCTCGCCGGCGAGGATCCGGGCGTCGAGCTCGGGGATCAGCACCTCAACCGAATCGCCCAGTTGCTCCTTCAGCGCGTCGACCGAGCCGACGTGGTCGCCGTGGCCGTGCGTCAGCGCGATCCGGCGGATCGGCGCACCCGCTGCCTGAGCGGCTCCGATCAGGTCTCCGGCGCCGCCGCCGGTTGTGGTGTCGACGAGCGTGAAGCCATCTTCCTCGCGGATCAGATAGGCGTTGACGAAGTGGAGCCGCGTGAGCTGGATCAGGTTCTCGGTGATCTGGGTAGTTCGCATCTTGTTTGTGTCTCCGGGTGTCGTAGTCGGCTTGTCTACCGTAATTAGGACATTACCTATCTACATTAGGTTTGTCAAGCCGGGCAGCTTGCGGTGAAGGCCGCGCGGGCCGAAATCCGCGTCCGCCGAAGATGCTTACCGGCCCAAAGTACGCGCCCTGCGGCCGACCTTGGTTACATAAGCATGCCCCACATGCTTATGTAGCCAAGGCCCAGCAAGCGCGCGCGGTTTGTGCCCGTATGCAGGCTAAATTGTCAGATTACTGACACCATCGGGCCTCGCGGGCACGCGATCGTGTCCTAGGGGCCCGGGCCTGCGCGAGACAGCGAAGGTGCGCCG
This sequence comes from uncultured Solirubrobacterales bacterium, assembly GCA_963769695.1. GTDB lineage: Bacteria > Actinomycetota > Thermoleophilia > Solirubrobacterales > Solirubrobacteraceae > Palsa-465. The sequence continues at coordinate 282,836 of CAVYMX010000011.1, forward strand.
ATCCGGGCCGATAGCCGCACGATGGCGTACTTCAGCGAGCTGCCGCCAACCCGGCCCCCCATCGAGGCAGCCCGTTAGCCACCAGAGGCGGTCCTAGAGGGCGCGACGGCCGTCAAGTCCACCCCCTCCCGAGGCCCCTCGAAGCCACGGCCCATGCCATGACGGGGTCAGCGACCCCGCCATGGCAGGCCGTGTGGCGGGGGTCCCGACCCGTCACCCAACGGCGGGAGGGCTCGGCGGGTCGTCAGTGCCGACGGCGCACGCCGCTACAGCCCCTTGCTCCCGCCGGTTGCGAACACCCTAGCTCGCGGGCGGCCGGATGCCAGTGTCGGATTGGGCTCGATCTAGTCCCATGGTCAGACGATGAACATCGACGGACCGACCCGTAGGCTCCAAAGCTGTGGAGTCCACTTCCAAGCGTCGAGCTCGGCTGCCGTCGGTCGAGGGGAACGAGCGCGCGTGTGCGGTGCTGGGGGCTGTCGCGATCGCGTTCTCCAGCATCTTCGTGCGGCTCAGCCATACCTCGCCGTCGACGGCGGCGATCTTCCGCTGCGTGTATGCGCTGCCCGTGCTCGGTCTGCTGGCCTGGCGCGAGGACCGGCGCCTGGGGCCGCGCTCGTGGGAGGACCGGCGTGCGGCGGTCGCGGCGGGTGTGTTCTTCGCGGTTGACCTGATCCTGTGGAACCACTCGATCGCGGACGTCGGGGCGGGGCTGGCGACCGTACTGGCCAACATCCAGGTTGTGCTGGTGCCGCTGGTCGCGTGGCTGGTGCTGTCGGAGCGACCGAGCCGGCACGTGCTCGCGGCGCTCCCGCTGGCGCTGATCGGTGTGCTGCTGATCTCGGGCGCGCTCGAGACCGGTGCCTACGGTCGCGATCCCGCCCGCGGGGCCGTCTTCGGACTCACGGCGGGTACGGCGTACGTGGGCTTTCTGCTGCTGCTTCGCCGCGGCGGGTCGGACCTGCGCCGGCCGGCCGGCCCGCTGTTCGACGCGACCGCGACGGCCGCGGTGCTGTGCACGCTCGGCGGGCTCGTGATCGGCGACGCGCGGCTCGTCCCGAGCTGGCCGAGCGCGGGCTGGCTGGTGATGCTCGCGCTCACCTCGCAGGTGCTGGGATGGCTGCTGATCTCGACCTCGCTGCCGCGCCTGCCGGCGTCGGTGACCTCGCTGCTGCTGCTCGTGCAGCCGGTCGGCTCGGTGGCGCTCGCGGCCCTGATCCTGGGCGAGTCGCCGAGTCCGCTGCAAGTGCTCGGCGTCAGCGCGGTGCTGGTCGGGTTGGTGGCTGCGACCCGACCGGCCTACACCCGCGCGGCCGTACGCCGGGCCCGGCTGTCCGAGATCCCCTAGCCGGTCGGGCGCTCGATGCGGACCCGGGCTTGCCCGTGCGGACTGAGCCCCAGCTTGACGATCGCGTCGCCGATCGCGACCTCTTCCAGCCACACCTTCTCGGTTTCGTTCAGCGGCGCGAGGACGCTGATCTGCTCCATCACCTTGGCCAAGCGGGCGACTTGTTCGCAGGTACCCTCGAGTGGTTCGAGTCCGGAATCGGTGATGAATGTGACCGCAAGCCCCATGGCGGTCTCGTGCGCGTCAAGCACAGCCAGGCTCATGATTTCTCCATTCGTTGGCCTGCACGGCGATCGCGGCGTCCCCGGCGCGACGTGGACATCGTGTCCTATTGTCGCTTAAGTAGGAACTCTGTTCCTAAACGTATGTTTGATGATCGCCGATTCAGCCTGAAGACGCATCGGCAGGTTCCCCGTATTGAACTCCGGGGTTCCGTGCAGCGACAGCGCTCTGCGGGGGCTGTGTTTGGGGGGCATGCGGCGTGTGCGGCCGGCGTAGCGCGCGACGCCAATCCGGCGTCCACCACGCCCGGCGTCCGAGCAAGGACAGCACCGCCGGCACCAGCACGCAGCGGATCAACGTCGCGTCGACCGCGACGGCCGCGGCCATGCCGAGCCCGAACTGCTTGATCGTCGGGCTGCCGTTCAACAGGAAAGCGCAGAAGACGGCGACCATGATCAGGGCCGCGCAGGTGATCACGCGCGCGGTTCCGGCGAGGCCCTCGACGACCGCCTCGTGCGCATCACCGGTCTCGTGCCACCGCTCCCGCACGTGAGTCATCAGGAACACCTCGTAATCCATCGAGAGCCCGAACAGGATCGCGAACATCATCAGCGGGACGAACGAGACGACCGGCGCGACGCTGTCGAGGCCGAGTGCTCGCGCGCTCCATTGGTGGCCGAAGACGTAGGTCACCACCCCGAACGCGGCGCCGATCGAGAGCAGGTTCATGACGACCGCTTTGAGCGCGACCAGCGGCGCGCGGAAAGCCGCCACGAGCAGCAGGAACGAGAGCGCGAGCACGACCCCGATCACCAGCGGCAGACGAGCTCCGATCTCGGCGGAGAGGTCGATGAAGCCCGCCGTGGTGCCGCCCACGTAGGCGCTCAGAGCGGTGCCGCGGGTGACGGCCGGCAGCGTCCGCTCGCGCAGCGTGTGGACCAGCGTGACTGTTGCCCTCGCCGCGGGCGCACTCGTCGGCGTGACCGTCAGCACGGCCGTAGAGCCGTCCTTGGCGAGGAGCGGCGGGCTGACCGCAGCGACCCCCTGCTCGCCCCTGATCAAGGTGGCCAGCCGGGCCAGCGCCGGCTGCGATTCTCCGCTCCCGTGCGCGAGCGACACCGCCACCAGCAGCGGCCCGTTGAACCCGGGCCCGAAGCCCTGGCTGAGCCAGTCATAGGCGTGGCGAGCGGTCGTGTCGCGGGGTAGTTGCCCGCTGTCGCTTTGGCCGAGGTCGAGGTTTCGCAGCGGCGCCGCGAGCAGCGCCACGGCCGCCAGCGCCAGCAACAGCGCGGGCCACGGACGGCGGGCTACGATCCGCGCCCAACGCGCCCAGCCGTGCGGCCGGTGATCGTGGTGAATCCGCAAGCCGGGGACGCGCAACGAGTCGATTCGCGTGCCGAGGATCGCGAGTGCAGCCGGCAGCAGGGTGATCGCGGCGAGCATCGCGACGAGCACAACGACCGCCGAGAGGTATCCCATCTGGGTCACGATCGGGATCTGCGCAAGCAGCAGCGAGCAGAGCGCGATCATCACCGTCGCGCCCGCGAACACCACGGCCCCTCCGGCCGTGGCCGTCGCCCGTGCGACTGACTCCCGCACCTCGACCCCTTCGGAGAGGGTCTGGCGGTGATGCGTGACGATGAACAGCGAGTAGTCGATGCCGACTCCCAGCCCGATCATCGTCGCCAGGGCGGGTGCACTGCTTGGCACCTCCGCGACGCGGCTTAGCAGCGCGATCAGGCTGAGGCCGGTGCCAAGGGCGAACGCGGCGGTGATGAGCGGCATCCCCATCGCGAGCACGGTCCCGAACGTCAACAGCAGCACGACCACCGCGGCCAGCAGGCCGATCGCCTCGGAGTTGGCCGACGCGGGCTGCGAGAGGTCCGTCCCGAGGTAGCCTCCGGCCGCCACCTGGATCCCGGCCGACCGCGCCTGCTGGGCGATCGCGAGCAGCCGGTGGGCCTCGTCGAGGGTGAGCTCTGTGGGTCCCGCGCGGAGCGTGAGCGCGATATAGCCGGTGCCGCGACCCCGCGAGAGCTGACCTGCGCCGGGCTGGCTGAGCGGGCTGACCGCGCTCAGCACCTCCGGGTCGCGGGCGTAGGCGGCCACTACGCGTGTGACAGTGGCGCGCTCGATCGGGTCGGTGAGCTTGGCGCCGGCGGGAGCGAGCAGCACGATCGGGTTCGACCCGTTCACAGCGGCACTGCCAAACCGCTCCTTGACGATGTCGGCTGCGCGTTGGCTCCCGGTGCCCGGCAGGGTGACGTTGTCGGTCACTTGTGTGCCGCCGAGCTGGCTGGTCCAGGCGACGAGTCCGACTGTCACCGCCAACCAAGCACCGAGCACAACGAACCGTCGCCGCGCGCACAGCATTCCGAGGCGGTACAGGAGCGAACTCATATGGGTGATTGCCAGATCGGCCCGTGAGCCGCGGACCATTAGCGCTGGTCGCGCCGGCGCACGATCGGGCAGGTGCGCCTGAGCTCTACCCGGCGCTCGGCGCCGGGCTGCTCCAGCGGGTGAACGTCGGCCAGAGGTCGACCACGCGGCCGTCGCGGACGGCGTGAACCGCGCCGAAATAGTCGATTCCGTCTCCACCCTGGTTGGGCCAGCAGAGCACGTAATCGGAGCTGGTCAGCTCGCCGGGTGGCGCGTAGACCATGCAACGACCGCCCTCACGCTGGTCGTCCTGCACGCCGCGAGGGTACACGAACGCCGGTTGGATCCCGCCCTGGTCGGGCCACGTCGACCCCTTGAGGAAGTACTCCTCGCCGGTGATCGGCGGGATCGGCTCCTTCGTGAACAGGGTCGAGGGATACGGGCCAACGTCCTTGAGCACCGGCGCGGCCTGCGCCAGGGCGGGGAACAGACCCTGGGTGTCGAAACCGTCACGGAGATAGCCCGCGTATACAAATGCGGATCCGGGGCTGATCTCGTTGATCTCCGGCTTGCCGGCCCAGTTGCGGTAGTTGGAGCTGCCCGGACCGTTGCGGATCAGCGTCGCTGGGTCGTACAGGTCGCCCCCCTCGGCGTGGAGCTGGGCGAGGTAGTTGGCGTAGTACTCGCTCGCCTGCTTGGCGACGCGTTGGCGCCAGCTCTCCGCCGGGGTCGCCGTCGCGTGTCCGTCGTAACAGACGACCGCTCGTAGTCGCAGCTGACGGCGGTGTTGGCGCAGCACCCGGATCGCGGCGCTGACCTGCGCCGGGTGGTGAAAGCCGCCCCGTCCCTCGCCGGAGTCGAATTCGAGTGCGACATCGAGGGGCAGCGTGCGCGAGGTGGTCCGCGCGAGCCGCCCCATCTCCTGCAAGATGTCGAGCGAGCTCGCCAGCAGCGTGAGCCTGTGGCGACGCTGCCCGGGCGGCGGGGCCGAGCCCAGGTAGGAACGCAGCTCGCCGTGAGTCGGCGGGTAGCCCATCAGCAGATCGCTGCCGGCGGGCGCGGCCGTCATGATCTGATCCACAGTCCGCAGGTGGAACACCAAGCCGCGGGGCTCCGGCAGCAGACCCATGATGTAGGCGCAGAGCCGCGGGCACTGGAAGACCTTCAGCGCCGGGCGAACCGCCCAGCGCTGGGCGCGGGCGAACTCGACGATCACGCGAGCGTTGCGGTCGACCGCTGCGAGGTCGACGAACATCAGCGGCTCTCCGCCGCCGTGCTCGCGCGCCAATCGAGCGAGCGTGGCATTGCTTGTCGGTGCTCCCCCGGAGCCGACCGCCTCAGGGAGCGCGTCAGTCGATTCGAACGACGCCTGGGAGTTGACCGCGGCGCTCGCGCGATCCGCGCCGAGGACCACTGCGCCGAGGCCGGCGGCAGCGGCCACGAAGCCTCTGCGGCTGATGTCGCTCTGTGGCTCTGCTCCCATCGAGCGGAACAGTGCACGATCGAGACAGATATGGCATCCGGGATGGCCACTCTGTTTGTCCGGTCCGACTACGGCTTTCGGTTAGGAAACTCTCACCACGCCGACGGTTGGGCATTTCCGATCAGGGAACGATCGAACAGAGAGGACCGCAAAAGCATCGACCGAGAGGCTCTCATGAGTGCAGTTGTGATCTTGAACATCGTGTTTGCAATCGTCGTCGTGGTCGGCATCGTGGCGCTCCTGGGCTGGGGCATCGTCACCGATCGAACGAGAGTGTCGGTGCTCGGATCGCCGAGCGCACGCGCTCGCGTACGCGCGCGAACGGCGCATCAGGCGCGCCGCCAGCTTGGGCGATCAGCTCCAATGCACGGCTGATCACGCGGTAGCCGGCGGCCGTGGCATGGTTGTTCTGGGGCGTCAGGCACGCGCCCGTGTACCGGCAGATGTTCGCGACCGCCACGGGCACGCGCCCGTGCCCGGCCAGCGCCGTGAAGTGGTGCAGGTCATGGGTCGCGAACGCGGTGGCGACATCGGCGACCGGAATCCCGGCGGACTTGTAGGCGCTCTTCAACGTTGCGTTGAGCCGGTCGACGACTGTGACCGTCTGCGGGACGAGTGCCCGGAGGTTGGGCGTTTGCAGCCACCACGCAAGTCCCGGGTCGTAGTAGTTCATTGCGGCGATCGGGATGTGCGGGCCGGCGGCAGAGCGCAGTGCGTGCGCGATCGTGGTGACGTTGGCGTGCAGCTTGGCGAGGGCCGAATCGACGCAGGGCAACGTGACCGATGTCCCGCTCCCGCAGGCAGCGCCGATGTCGTTGCCACCGATGTCGATCGTCAGGAGGCTGACGCGGCCGCGGTGAAGGTGCAGAAAGCGGACGGCCTGGGTGAGCTGCGGGCCGGCGCTGTGCGTACATAGATCGCCCGATATCAGCGTCCCGGTGGTCGTTCCCAGGCAGGCGATGTTGAGCAGTTGCAGGTCCGGCTGGCGCCGGCGGCGCAACGCGTAGAGGTCGTCGACGTATCCGGCATCCGGGAGCGATGGCGCGGCCTGGAAGCCGGCGGCGAGCGAGTCGCCGAGCGCGAGGTAGTAGTGGGCGGCGAGTGCCGGTGGCGCCGCGAGCGCGGCTGCGAGCGCGGCGGTCAGGGTGGCGGTGGTGACGGAGAGGGCAAGGAGCAGCGACCGCGACGACATTTTTCGGAGTGGGCTACGTCAGTCGATCTCGACGTCGAAGTCCCACGAGACGATCGGCCGTGCTGCGGCGGGCGTCCAGCGCAGCCGGCCCCCGCCCGTCGGCAGCACCCCGCGGAGCGTGAGCGTGACGGTCTGGCCGGGTGCGACCCGCCGGGGGATGAGCCCGCCGCCGGCGGCGCTGACCCGCAGTCGATCGACGTGGCCGTGCTCGTCGAGAACCGTGAACGCGGCGGCGCTGAGCGGAATCGATCGTGTGGCCGCCATGAACTTGAGCGTGAACGTGCAGGGGGTCGAGGTCGGCACGGGAGACTGGCCCTCCCTGGGGACGGCGGGGCCGACGGCCGTCGCGAGCACCACCCCGTGAGCCAGGCGGACCGAAACGGTGTCGCCTTGGATCGCGAGGGCAGGATAGGCAGCGCTGGCGTGCATGAGCGGACCAGCGAAAACGGCCGGGCGCGGGATCCAGGCCGGAATCAGTCCGGCTCCGGATTGCATGCCGGCCAACGAATAACCCCCGGCGGCGGGAGCGTGGCCGCGCGGGTGGTTGAACACGTCAGTGCCGAACGGGGCCAGGCCCGGCTGAGCGGCGTAGCCGAGGTGACCCTGCCCGTCGAGGCCCCGGGAGGCGTGAGCGACGTCGAACAGGTCCTCCATGGTTCGCAGCCAGTCATAGTGGTTGTAGTAGCGCGTGCTCACGGTCCCCGGCTTGATGTAGGGGCTGATCAGCACGCTCCCGGTGTCGCCGCCGCCGGTTGTCGGGTCAGTGGCGTTGAACAGAGGGTCGGTTGCCGGCGTGCGCGCGCCGAGCGTTATTCCGCTGACCGCGCCTGTGGTCAGGATGGGCTTGCGCCTGGGATCCACGAGCACGAAGGAGCCGGTGTCGACGAAGCCGCCGCTCTGGTTTGGGGCCGTCGCCATCACCGGCGTGTTGGTGACCTTGCCGACGAGCGCGTCTGCAGGGATCCCGGTGCCGGTCACCGTCCGCCCGACGTCGGTCGCGACGATCGAGTTGTCCGTGATCGTCGAGCTCGTGGCGGGAGCGGTGGCGCCGGCGTCGGTGCGTGCGCCCGGCACGCTGCTGCCACCGCCCAGCAGGCAGATCCCCACAGGCTGTGGCGGGATCGTCTGTGCAACGCAGTTGCTCGGGCGATCGATGAACGCGTTGTCGCCGGGCCCGGGGTAGAGCTCCTGGCCCTGTCGGTTCTTGGCCAGCGGGAGGTTCGGGCCGGTCGGCTCGTCGTGGACGGTGCGGCCGGACAGCGTCTCGGCGGCGGAATCGTTCGCGATCGAGGTTGCTGCATCGGGCGCCACGATGGTCGAGTTCGCGAAGCTGTTGCCGGTGAAGGTGAACGGCGGGAAGGCCTCGTCGAAGGTGACGTCGATCAGGCCGCCGTCCCTGAATGCCGCCGAGGACTCGATCTCGGGAATTACGCGCTCGAGGAACAGGTCGGCGGCATACAGCCCTCCGGTGTAGTTGACCGGCCGACGTGGAGTGTTCGGGCCCGAGAAACCTCCCGAGAGATTGTTGCCGTGACAGACCGCGTCGTGGCCGTCGCTGCACATGTTGGGTGTGATCCAGCTGAACGCCGGCGTCCTCGCCTCGCGTTGCAGGTCGTGATAGAGCCCGTCGCTGGGGCTGAACAGGCTGGCGATGTGCGCAGCGTTGCAGTTGCCTGACATCAGCACCGACTCGAACCACGGGAACGGGAAGTGCTTTGGCAGGTACTGGTCCTCCGCATTCGCGACGCCCGGATTGGGCTGCGCCTTGTTGCCCGCCCGACCGGGTTGGGCGTACGGCGCGCCGCAGTACCGGGTCCCGGCGTCGTGTGTCGGCGGGGTCGGGTCGGGGTTGCCGAGATCCTGGGCGTAGCCCTTCCACTTGACGTGCGCCGCGGTGAGCTGGTCGAACAGCGTCTTGACGGCCGGCGGGTAGACGCAGCCGTTTGCGCCGGCCGCCGCATTCGGTCCCTGAGCCGAGACCATCTGACCGTAGTTCGGGTTGCGCCGCAATGAGCCGGACGTGTCGACGTGGCCCGAGAAGTGGTTGTAGTAGGGGCAGTCCACCTGGGTGTCAGGCTGCGGCGCCTGGCCGCTGACGAGCGAGATGTAGTTGTCGAAGCTGTAATGGCCCGTGCCGTAGTAGTGCTTGAGCAGCACGCCCTGGGAGGGCAACGTCCGCCACAGGTAGGTGTTCTTATTGAGCCCGGTGAAGCTCGCGTCGTAGGACTTGTTCTCGAGAATGATCAGCCACACGTGCTTGATCTTCCCGGGCGTGATCCCGAGACCGTCGCCCGTGCCGGGAAGCGTGATCGGATTGGGCGCTGAAACCGGCGAGGCGCCCGCCGGCGACGTAGACAGCAGAACTGCGGCCGACAACGCCGCAGCACCGGACCCCGCAATCCGCAGAAACCTCCGGGATGCCTCCCTCACGCGGCACAGCGTACCTTTTGATCTATCTTGGGGCGATGCCGTCTCGCACGGTCCCGGTTGCACTCGTCCAGCACGCCCCCTACAACGCGATGGACGATCCGGACGAGATAGCGCGTTTCCACGATCGCTGCAGCGACCTGACGCGCGAGTTGCTCGACGGGCTGGCGGCAGCACCTGATCGACCGCGTCCGTTCCCGGAGATCGAGGACTCGATCGGATGGCCCCGCCGCCGGATCGCCTCGGTGCTCGGCGGCGTCTGCCGCCTGCGCCAGACCGAGTTCGGCGGCCGTCGGCCGTACCGGTTTCAGGAGCCTCGCCGCTCGGCGTCCGGCCGGTGGGAGATGTGGATGGACGGCCCCCAGGCGGATGCCGTGAGGGCGGCGCAGCGCGACTGAGGAGCGGCCGGCCTCGCCACCAGCGCCGTTCCCCGAGCGGACCGCACCGCTACCGCCCTGCGCGGCACCGCCCCAGGCCTAATCCGCTGCGTCCTGAAGTAGGCTCGCGCCGAGATGATTCTCGCGCTTGCTCCGATTCCCCGGACGGCGACCATGCCCCGGACGGCGACCATGCCCCGGACGGCGACCATGCCCCGGACGGCGACCATGCCCCGGACGGCATAGATGGCGAGGTTGTTGGGCGCCGCGCCCGCCCGCGGTCCCAGCCTGCGGGCGCGCTTCGAGGCCGGGGAGATGGTCCTGGCACCAGGCTGCTACGACGTGCTCGGCGCCCGGCTCGTTGAGGAGGCGGGCTTTCCCGCTGTCTACATGACCGGGTTTGGCAGCGCGGCGTCCCGGCTCGGCCGGCCCGACGTCGGCCTGATGACGCTGACGGAGATGGTCGACAACGCCAGGCGGATCGTTCAGGCCGTCGACATCCCCGTGATCGCCGATGCGGACACCGGCTACGGCAACCCGATCAACGTGATCCACGCCGTGCGGGAGTACGAGGCGGCGGGAGTCACGGCGATTCACATCGAGGATCAGGTGATGCCCAAGAAGTGCGGCCACATGGAAGGCAAGCACCTGGTCTCGGCGGCGGAGATGGCCGCCAAGGTCTCGGCCGCCGTCGCCGCCCGGCGCTCGCCCGATTTCCTGATCATCGCCCGGACCGACGCGCGCGCGGTGGAAGGACTCGGACCGGCACTCGATCGCGCTGCGCTGTATCGCCGAGCCGGTGCGGACGTGCTGTTCGTCGAGGCCCCGGAGTCCGAGCAAGAGGTCGAGACCGTCGCCCGGAGCCTTCCCGATGTGCCGCTGCTGTTCAACTACGCGGAGGGCGGCAAGACACCGCCGGTGAGCCACGAGTTCCTGCGCGAGCTCGGCTTTGCGCTCGTGATCTTCCCGCTCAGCGTGCTGCTGGCCGGGGCGGCGGCGATCCGGTCGGTGCTGGCGCAGATCAAGGCGGACGGCTCACCGATCAACGTACTGCCGTCGCTGATGCGCTTCGATGAGTTCCTCGATCTGGTCGGAATCGGCGAGATCCGCGCGCTCGAGCAGCGCTTTGCGGACGCGGGACCGGACAGTTGACCTTCGCGGCTCGGCTGGCCGGCGCATTCCACCCCGACGAGTTGCGATCCGTCGTGCGCCACTTCCAGAGTGTCGATATCGGCGTCGAACGGACGCTTAACAGCGCGGTTGGCATTCTCCTTGGCGGTGCGATCGGCGAAGCGGCGTGGCGGCTCGGGCCGGCCGCCCGTTCGCACGCCGCGCGGACCGCCGGCGCGCCCGGAGCTTGAACCAAGAGGTGGAGACCGTGTATTCAATCGAGCGAGTGGCGGCGCACGACGTCGGCGATCTGCTGGCGCTGATGCGGGCGTACTGTGACTTCTACGAGGTCGCGCCGACCGACGACGACCTACGCGCCCTGACGGCGGCGCTGATTGCCGATCCGCAGCGCGAGGGGCTGCAGCTGATCGCCCGCGATCCCGACGGCCGGCCGAGCGGATTCGCGACGCTGTACTGGAGCTGGTCGACGACCGACGCAGCCCGGATTGGTGTGATGAACGACCTGTTCGTCGCCGAAGACGCGCGCGGGCACGGGCTGGCCCGCCGGCTGATCGAGGCCTGCCGAAGCGAGACTGCCCGTCGGGGCGCGCGGCGGCTGACGTGGCAGACGGCCCTGGATAACCTGCGCGCTCAGTCGGTCTACGAGCGGATCGGCGCTACCCGGGAGCAGTGGCTCGACTACTGGCTCGAGTGTTAGCGCTACCGCCAGTGTGGCGGTAGAACTCGGCATCGGAGCGCGGCAGCGGCGGTTTGCCGCGGATCAGGTCGGCTGCCTTCTCGGCGAGCATCACCACCGGGGCGTAGATGTTCCCGTTCGTCACGTATGGCATCGCCGACGCGTCAACGACCCGCAATCGCTCGAGGCCGTGGACACTCATGGTCGCCGGGTCAAGGACGGCGTCCGCCCCGGTACCCATCTTGCAGGTGCAGGACGGGTGTAGCGCCGTCTCGCCGTCCCGGGAGACCCAATCGAGGATCTGCTCGTCGGTCTCGACGGATTGGCCTGGGGAGATCTCGCCCGCGTTGTAGGGGTCAAACGCCTGCTGGGTGAGGATCCTCCGCGCGCAGTGGACGGCCTCGATCCACTCGCGCCGGTCCTGCTCCGTCGACAGGTAGTTGAAGCGGAGCGCCGGATGCACACGCGGGTCGGTGGAGGTCAGCTTGACCGACCCGCGGGCGTCGGAGTACATCGGGCCGACGTGCACCTGGTAGCCGTGGCCCTGCGGCGCGGAGCCGTCGTAGCGAATCGCAATCGGCAGGAAATGGAACATCAGGTTCGGGTAGGCGACCTTGTCGTTGCTGCGAATGAAGCCGCCCGACTCGAAGTGATTGGTCGCACCCGGTCCACTGCGAAACAGAAGCCACTGCAGTCCGACGCTCGGCCGGTTGCGCCATTTCAGCGCGGGCGCGACCGAAACCGGCAGCTTTGAGGCGTATTGCACGTAGACCTCGAGGTGGTCCTGGAGGTTTTCGCCCACCCCGGGGAGATTCTGGACGACGTTGACGCCGAGGGCGCCGAGCTCGCGGGCGTTACCCACGCCCGATAGCTGGAGCAGCTGGGGCGAGTTGATCGCGCCGCCGCAGAGGATCACCTCTCCGGCCCGGATCGTGTCGGTGCGGCGTCCGTGCACGACCTCGACGCCGACGGCGCGGTTGCGCTCGAACACGACCCGGTTCACGAATGTGTGGCAGCGGACCTCGAGGTTCGGGCGGTCGAGCACCGGATGCAGGTAGGCGCCGGCGGCGCTGAGGCGGCGGCCGCGGAAGATCGTGCGGTCAAACGGCGCGAAGCCCTCCTGGCGATAGCCGTTGACGTCGTCGGTGAGGGGATAGCCGGCCTGCTGCACCGCCTTGAAGAACGCCTGGCAGAGCGGGTTGACGGCCGGCCCGCGCTCGAGCTTGAGCGGCCCGTCGCTGCCCCGCCACTGATCCGCGCCTGCCAGGCAGGTCTCCATCCGCTTGAAGTAGGGCAGGCAGTGCGCGAAATCCCATTCGCCCATCCCGTCGTCGGCGCCCCAGCGCTGATAATCGAGCGGATTGCCCCGCTGGAAGATCATCCCGTTGATACTGCTCGAGCCGCCGAGCACCTTGCCGCGCGCGTGGTACACCCGCCTGCCGTTCATGTGCCGCTCTGGTTCTGACTCGTACTTCCAGTCGTAGAAGCGATTGCCGATCGGGAACGAGAGCGCCGCGGGCATGTGGATGTACACGTCCCACGGGTAGTCGCGGCGCCCGGCCTCGAGCACGAGCACGCGGGTGGATCGGTCCTCGCTCAGCCGGTTGGCCAGCACGCAGCCGGCCGAACCGCCGCCGACGATGACGATGTCGTGGCTCATCGCTCCACCTCGTCGGGGAGTCTCGGACTTAGCTGCGTGCGAGCCATCCGTGACACGGCGCTGATTCGCCGCGGGGAACTACGGTCGCGCTTCGAGCACGATGTTGAACGGCGTCTCGCTCGCGCGACGGAAGCGGGTGAAGCCGCCGCCCGTCACGACTTCCCGCAATCGCTGCTCGCCGGCTTGCGCGCCGAGCGCGAGCCCGACCTCCTGGTCGCGCGAGGCGGGTGTGCAGACGAGCGTCGAAGCACCGTAGAACACCCGGCCGACGGGATTGAGGTTGTCCTGGAGCCGGTCGCCGGCGTAGGGCTCGACGATCATCCAGGTGCCGTCCGCCGCGAGCGTCCGGCGGACGTGGGTGGCGGCGCCGACCGGGTCGCCCATGTCGTGCAGGCAGTCGAACATCGCCACGAAGTCGTAGCCGTTGCCCGGGTACTCCTTCGCGGTCGCGACCTCGAAGCTGACACGGCCGTCGAGCCCCGCCGAGGCAGCGGCCGCGCGCGCGTGCCCGATCGACGCTTCGTGGTAGTCGAAGCCGACGAAGCTCGAGCTCGGGAACGCCTGTGCCATCAGGATCGTCGATGCGCCGTGGCCGCAGCCGACATCGGCGACCAGCGCGCCGGACTCGAGCCTGGCCTGCACGCCGTCCAGCGCCGGGATCCAGGCCGAGACCAGGTTCGCGGCGTAGCCGGGGCGGAAGAACCGCTCCGTGCCCGTGAACAGGTCGTGGTGGTGCTCGTGCCAGCCGACGCCGTGACCGCTCGCGAATGCCTGCGCGATCTTCTCCTCGTCCTTGATCAGCGAGGTCGCCAGCTGGAATGCACCCGGCACGAACGCCGGGCTGCCCTCCTGCGCGAGCGCGAGCGACTGCTCGGGCGCCAGGAAGAATGAGTCCTGCTCGGGCTCGTAGGTGACGTAACCGCCGGCGGCCTGGTTGGAGAGCCACTCGCGCACGTAGCGCGCGTCCGTCCCGGTCCGCTGAGCGAGCTCCTCGGCGCTCACCAGCTCACCGTCGGCCATCGCACGGTACAGGCCGAGCCTGTCTCCGATCACGACCAGCGCGGCGCTCATTGTCGCGCCCAGATCGCCCACGAAGCGGCCCATGAACTGATCGAGCTTGGCCTGATCGACTGTCTGTGTGGTAGTGGACATCTTGAGTTGCTCCTCGTATCTCGTGGTTGCGCGGGTAGCGACCTATTTCTCGTCCCAGACCTGAACGACGGTCTGGCTGGCGATCTGGCCGCCGTCGAGCTCGATCACGGTCGCGCAGAGCACGTTCGTGCCGTCCGGGTAGCTGCAGGACTGCGTGTACGCGGCGCCGGTGTCGTCCTTGACCGCGTGATTGACGGAATGCGTCATGTCGCGGCCGTAGGTGTCGCTGAGCCAGGTCTCGATCTCTTCATGCGTGCGAAGCACTCGCGGCGAGCCGGGCTGGGAGACCTTGTCGACGATCGTGACCGTCGCGTCCGGGCTGTACATCGACAGCTGGGTCGATGCATCCCGTTCCTCGGCGGCGCGGGCGAAGCGGTCGAGGTCGAATGTGGTGGTGGTGCTCATGGGGTCCTCCTTGGTTGGATGTCGGCCCAGGCTCGCAACCGGCCGTGTATCAGCCGTCAAAGCAGCGTCAAAGCGCGCGGCTGTACGCTTTGACGCTGTGCTGCGCGCACGCCTCCTAGGCGCGCTCGAGGTCGAGCTGAACGGGGCCGGGATCGACTCGCCGGCGTCGCAGCGCCCGTGGGCCGTATTCGCCTATCTCGCGCTCGCGGCGCGCGCCGTCCCGCGAGCTGAGCTGGTGGCACGGTTCTGGCCGGATGTCCTGGATCAGAGCGCGCGAGCGAGCCTGCGCAGCGCGCTGTGGTCGCTGCGCCGCCGGCTCGGCGAGCGGTTGGTGGTAGACGGCGAGCGGGTGGGGCTTCGCGACGACGACGGACTGTGGATTGACGTCGTCGAATTCGAGCGGCTCGCGGGCACAGAGCCGGCCCAGGCGCTCGAGCTGTGTCGCGGAGAGCTGCTCGAGGGCCTCGACGATGACTGGGCGTGCTCGGCTCGCGAGCGCCATCGCGAACGAGTGATCGAGCTGCTGGAGCAACTCGCGCGGGCCGCCGAGCGCCAAGGCGAGCTGCGCACGGCAGTCGACCTCACCCGCCGTCAGGTCGAGCGGGACCCGTTCGACGAGGAGGCTCACCGGCGGCTGATCTCGAGGCTTGCCGCCGGGGGCGATCGCGCCGCCGCGATCCGCACCTACCGCACCCTGGCCGAGCGCCTGCGCCGAGAGCTCGGCGTCGCGCCGTCGGCGCAAACGCGCGAGCTGGCGGATCAGCTCCGCGACCAGACCCCGGCGCCGGCCGGGGCCCCGGCGCCGATGCCGATGCCGATGCCCGGCCTGCTGCCGCTCGTCGGCCGTGATCAGGAGCTGGCCGAGCTCGGGCGGGCCTGGCAGGCCGTGGTCGCCGGCGCGGGGGCGGCAGTCGTGATCCGTGGCGAGGCGGGGATCGGCAAGACGCGGCTCGCCACCGAACTGCGACTGCGCGCGAGCGCATCCGGAGGTCAGACGGCGACATGTGCCGCGCTCGACCTCGGCGGGACGGCGCCGTTGTCGCTGTGGGCGGAGCTGATCCGGGAGCTCCTGCCAACGCTGCCCGCGCCCCCGGCGCAGGCGGCCTGGCCCGATGACCTCGCGGTGCTGGCCGCGGAGCTGCCGGCGCATTTCGCGCGGAGCGGGGCGCCGAGCACGATGGTCGCGCCGGACCTTCAGCGCACGCGGCTGTTCGAGGCGGTCGTTGCAATGCTCGGCTGGGCGGCGCGCGACACGCCCCGGCTGCTGGTGCTCGAGGACGTCCATAGCGCCGATGGGCCGAGCTTGGAGTTGGCCGGCTATGCCGCCCGCCGGCTCGCGGGGTTGCGGGTGATGATGCTGATCACGCGTCGCGAGCTGCCCCACAGCGCCGACGCCGACGCACTCGAGCACGCGCTTCGCGCCCGCGGGCTGCTCGTGTGTGAGCTTGAACTGGGTCCGCTGACCGCCGCGCGCGTGGCGTCGCTGGCCCGCGAGGCCGCGCGCCTGAGCGAGCGGGACGTGACGCGCGTCGTCGAGCGCAGCGAGGGCAACCCGCTGCTCGCCGTCGAGACCGCACGAGCGCTCGCGCGAGGGCAGGTCGATGTCGCGCCGAGCCTCCGTGGATCGGTGCGCGTGACGCTCGCGCCCCTGGCCGGGGACGTGCGCAAGCTTGTCGAGATCGCCGCCGTCGCGGCGCGGCCGCTCGATCAGCTCGAGGTTGCTCAGCTCGCCCTTGAAGATCCCGAGCAGGCGGCGACGGGAGCGCTGCAGACGGGGATGCTGCTCGCCGCCGGCGGCGGGATCGGGTTTGGCCATGCGCTGCTGCGCGACGCGGTGTATGAGGAGATTGCCGAGCCGCGCCGCCGCGGACTGCATCACCGCTGGGCCAATGCCCTGCTGGCGAGCGAGCAGGCGGGCGCGAGCCGACGCCCCGCGGAGGTGGCGCGCCAGCTGCGGCTCGCGGGCGCCGACCTCGACGCGGTCCCGCATCTCGTCCGCGCCGCGGCCGATGCGCGAGCGCTCGCAGCGCTAGAGCAGGCGGTCGCCTACCTACACGAGGCACTCGGGATCGCGCCCGACCGCGCCGATCTGTGGCTCGAGCTGGGCGAGCTGGAAGCCTGGCGTGTGCGTCGCGAGCAGGCGGAGGCGGCATTCGAACGCGCGCTGACGCTGTTGGACGGACACGAGCCACTTCCGATCGCGCGAGCCTGGCTGCGGCGAGCCCGCGCGTACCATGGCCCAATCTGCGTCCCCCGCGCCGTGCTTCAGAGCGCAAGCAACGCGATCGCGCTGCTCGAGCGCGCCGAGCTACCCGCGCAGGAAGAGCGCAGCGAGGCGCTCGCGGCGTGGGCGTGGGCCGAGGCCGTCGCCGGCGAGGTCGAGGTGGCGGAGCGGCTGCTGGTGCAGCTCAGTGCCGACACGCCGGGAAGTGACGATTTGCGGACCTACGACATCGGCCACGCTCGCGCGCTGGCACTGATGCGCCGGGGTCGGTTCGTCGATTCCTACGGACCCTCGATCGCCTCCGGAGAGGCGATCGTGCGAGCGGGCCGGCCTGACCTCGCGTACGGGTGCTGGGCGAACGCTGCCAGCGCCGCGTCCGCGGCCGGCGAGCACGAGCGGGCGCTCGAGTTCCTCGATCGCGGGACGGCTGCGATCGCGGGGCACGGCCTCCAGAGCATCGAGATCCATCTGCTGGCGGCGAGGTCGTTCGTACTGGGCCGTCTCGGGCGGCTGGATGAGGCCAGCGCCGCGGCGGCTTCAGAGCAAGCGCACGCCGAGCAGCTTGGCCAGCCCCAACTGGTGGCGATGGCCAATCACGACCGCGGGCTGATCGCCCTCGCGCAGGGGGACAGCCAGGTTGCCGCCACCCTGCTCGCGGCGTCGCTCGTCGAAGGTGCGCCGATCAGCCGGCCGCTGACTCGCCTGGCGCTCGCCGAAGCCCTCGCCCGCGCCGGCGACCCGGAGCGAGCCGCCGACGAGGTCCGGGCGACAGTGCTCGAGCCCGTCCGGCCCAGCGATTTCCCGGAAGCCCTCGTGCCCAGACTTGCACGGGTCCAGGGCTTGATCGCCCTCGCACGCGATCAGCCCGAGGAGGCCGAGCGGCGAATCGAGGAATCGATCGCCGGCTGGCAGCGCCTGCTCCAACGGACCGTCCGCGCCGAGAGCATCACGACGGTCCTCGCCGACCTCGGTCGCCCCGTCGTTGGGCTGATCGAGCCTGAGTACGAGCTCGAGCGAGCCCGTGCCGACCTACACGCGATTCGGTCATCAGCCGGGAAAGGGAGACCAAATGCCGTCGTTCCATGACACAGCGACCTCGGCAGCGCCGCCGGAAGAGGTCTGGAAGCTTCTCTATGACCCATCCCGGTTCCCTGATTGGTGGGCGGGGATCGGCACAGTAGAGGTGAACAGCGAGGGCGAGTACACGATGTACCCGGACGGTTACCCCGACTTCCCGATGGCCCAGCTACTCGATACGCAGCGAGACCAGCAGCGCGTAACGGTCTCCTGCCTGGTCTCCGACCTGCGGTTCGAATGGCGCCTGGAGCCACTGGCAGACGGCACGCGCATCACCGTCGACGTCGAGATCCCCGACGCCGAGGCACACCGGCTCGAATCCCAGCGCGAGACGATCAGCTCATCGATGCAGCGCCTCGCCGATCTCGCTGCGGACACGTAAGCACGCCCGCATGCGAGCCGGCCTCGAGCTCGACGCGGGCGGTGCTCAGCCGTCGTCGAGGAGGCCGGCCAGCGGTCCGAGCAGTCTTCGCGACCGTCGTGACACGCCGGGCAGTGCCAGCAGCCGGTGCGTGGCGGGCAGGCCCGCGTCGAGTCGCCGCAGCTGCTCGGCGGCGATCGGACGCCAGCGCTCGTCCACGACCGCCGACGGATCCTGGTCGGAGATCGCCGCGACGTCGAGGTCAAGATGCTCGGACCACAGCCGCAGCCGGGTGGCGCGGGCGAGCTCGGGCTCGTTGGCGACGACGTTCATCTCGGTGTCGTTGAACAGCGAGTGAGAGTTCAGGTTGGCCGAGCCGACTGTCAGCCAGCGGTCGTCGACGATCCCGACTTTGGCGTGGACGTACAGACGGTCGTCGCGCTGGCCCGTCAGTGACCGGATGGTCGCCGCGAGCAGGCGATCCGCGCCGTCATCGGCCGAGACGAGCACGCCAAGCTGGCCTCTGGTGTCGTCTTGCCCGTTGTTGGCCCGTGCCGGCAGCAGGATCACGATTCGGAAGTCGTCACACGGTGGGTTACGCAGCTTGTCGGCGAGCAGGGCAACGATCTCGGGCGACCATAGAAACTGGTTCTCGAGGTAGATGAAGCTTCGCGCCTGTCGAATTGCGCGGACATAGCTCTCGAGGATCCGAAAATCTCCGTGGGGGACCGCCCCGTACATCCCGTTCGCGATCGTTCGCACGACCTGGATCACGTGGTCGCCCGCGGCCCCAGGCTCGCTTGGTCGCTGCAGCCGCTCGCCGGTGAGCTCGTTCCAGCGCAACGCGAAGTGATCGTAGACATCGGCGACGGCAGGACCACGCAGCCGCGTGCCGACGTCGTGCCAGCCAAGGCGGCGACGTGCGGGGTGATCGCTGGTGTCATACCGGTCACCGCCGAGGTCGGTCATGTCGATACCACCGACGAACGCGACCACCCCGTCGACGACGACGGTCTTCTCGTGGTGACAGTGCAAGGGGTGCTCGCGAGGGTCGACCTCGCACCGGATTCGAGTACGCCTGGTGAGCGCCTCGACGGTGTTGCCTACCTCGCGGCGCGTAGGGTGAAAAGCCGGGATCGGGGCGCCCGCCCAAACGAGCAGCCGCACGTCGATCCGTTCCGCTGCTTCCGCCA
This sequence comes from uncultured Solirubrobacterales bacterium, assembly GCA_963769695.1. GTDB lineage: Bacteria > Actinomycetota > Thermoleophilia > Solirubrobacterales > Solirubrobacteraceae > Palsa-465. Next base: position 302,143 of record CAVYMX010000011.1, read on the forward strand.
ACAAGTGGCCGAGCGCTCCCCGCTGATCGCCTCGCACAAGCTCGAAGTGGGGTGCGATGTGCCAGCCCGTCACGTACACGAAGTCGCGCGCGTTCTCAATCGCCCCCGCCGTCGAAGCGAAGGCCTCGGCCCCGTCGACGAGCACATCCAGCGAGCAGCCCGCTCGCGGCGGAGGATCGCCGGCCGCCCACGGCCGATCGTCACCGGGAGCCAGCGCATGACTCCATCCCAGCCGATGCAGGCGCCACCGATGCTCGGCGCGCACCGCTGCCTCAACACCGTCACCGACGGCCGAGTCGACACGTGAGAGGAGCGAGGCGGGCGGGTCAAGCATCGGCCGTGATGCTTACCGATCCGGGGCGAGGTGAATCCTCACCGTGATCCGTTAGCCGCGACGAGCAGTTCGTAGTGGATCGGCTCGCCGGAAGTGGAGAGGCGGTGCTGGAAGCGCGACCGTTGCAAGCGCTGCAGCCGGCCCGCGGCGAGCAGCCGGCTCACCGGCGTGCGAAATCCGCCAGGGCCGTCGGTGTCCATCCAACGCTCGTCGATCGTGAACACGACCGGGGCGCCCTCCGGAAGCAGCGCCAGCGCTCCGAGCAGCGCCGCCGCAGGCATGTGCGTTCCGCCGAACGCGCCGGCGGCTATCAGGCCGGCGGGGTCGTGGTCGCGCAGGCGCGTGAGCAGCTCGGGCCGCGGATCAGCGAGATCGCCGACGAGGTAGTCGCGATAGGTTCCCGGCCGGTCGCGCAGGCAGGCCTCCCGGGCGGCCGGCAGTGCGTCGAGGCCGATGACCCTACCAACCCCGAGCCCGCGGGCGAGCTCGCCGACGAGCCCTGTGCCAGCACCGAGGTCCAGCAGGGTCAGGTCCGCCGGATCGAGCGCGAGCTGCCTCAGCGCGCGTTTGAGTCCGTGCACCGCGACCTGCGGAGAGCGGCAACCGAGCAGGTCCTGGACGATGTGCTCGTAGAGTCCGGGCACCTGGTACAAGCGCGTGTAGTCGTGGAGGTGGACGATCTGCTCCTCGACTCCGTCAGTGCGTAGGGCGACGTATTCGCCGTCAGCATGCGGCGGCCCGATCAGACGCACAGTGGTGCACGGCGACACCATCGGTCCAGCTTACGGGCCCGCGGAGGCAGAATTCAGCCGATCGTCTGAATCTGGTAGACATCGAGATGTGCGGTACGTCACGTATCTGGAGGACGAGCCGGATCTGAACGCGTACCGGCTCGACCACGCACCGCGCGCAGGACTCGCGCCCGTGTTCATCTGTCCGTTCATTGCGGTCACAGGTGAGTCGGGGGCGATGTACAACTCGATGCGGGGCATCCAGGGCAACGACAAGGGCTCGGTGATGAACATGGGCACCTACCGGCTCAACGGCGTCCTCGACGAGCAGTGCCCGATGTTGTTCCCCTGGTCCGAGGCCCCGGTGAGCGAGCCGTACTGGATCGTGGAGGATCGCGACGCGGTCTCGTACCGGTCCGAGCATTTCCGGCTGGACTTCGGTGTGCGCGACTATCGCTGGGAGGACGCCGGCCGCCGGCTGGACGTGCACGTGCGCCGGCTCGGACAGGTGTGCACGTTCTGGGTGCCCGAGCAGCCGGGCTACGATCATCCCCAGATGCTGCGTTCGCATCTGGGCGTGGCGAAAGGGCACCTCGACGGCGATCCGGTCGAGGGCCTGTTCATGCTCGACTACATCTACAGCCGGCCCGGAGCGATGTGGAGCGAGATCGGGATGCTCACCAAGCTCCACAACGTGTGGCTGAATTGGCTCGTGGAATACGAGGACGGTGGCTACGAAGGAGGATTTGCGTGGCGCGGGCGACCAGGCACCGGCTTCGCCGCGGCGCACCACTTCGTCGACGGCGTCAGCGCCGCCCGCACCGATGCGCGGATCGAGACGCACCACACCGCCCGGGGGACAGTCGACCGGGTGACGCTCGGCTTGGGGGACCTGACCGTCGAGCTCGAGCAGGCCGGCTCGCTCGACTGGCCGCTGCACACCTGCGGGACCGTGAGCTCGATCTCCAACCGACGTGAGGTCAAGCGCAGCTGGAACTACACCGAGTACTTCCCCCTCAACTGGTCGGCGGTGGCCGAGTACCAAGCCGCTCACCACGCGCTGTACGGAAAGCCGCCAAGCTTCCAGAAGCTGATGCAGGGGGCCAGGGTCGACGACACCCAGCGGCTCGTCTTCGACGCCCGTTGAAAAGGAGCACGCAGTGAGCACCGCGGCACCGACGATGGCTCATCCGGCGCTGGAGCGGATGACGCGAGAGGAGATCCGAGCGCTGCAGCTCGAGAGGCTCCAGCGCCAGCTCGCGCGACTGGCTTACACCAACCCGTTCTTTGCGGCCCGCTGGCGCGACGCGGGCGTGGACATCTCCGACGTCCGCTCGCTCGAGGACATCCGCCGCCTGCCGGTGATCACCAAAGAGGAGGTGCTGGCCGACCAGGTGGCGGCTCCGCCCTACGGAACCCGGCTCGGCGTAGATCCGCGCGACGTGTTCGAGCTGACCCTGTCGAGCGGCACATCCGGCAATCTTCAGGAGGCACACGCTCACACGGTCCGCGACGCCCACATGCGAGCGATGCACGGGATCGCGTTTCGCTGGGCCGGGATGCAGCCGGACGAGACGCTCGTGTTCCACGTCGGCATCTCGAACAGCGCGTCGCACGGCCCGTTTCACCGCGGCATCCGCTCGATCGGGCGGCTGCCGTACCTGGTCGGCCACCTCGGGTTTCCGCAGCGGCTCGAGCTGATGGAGCGTTTCGGCCTGGACCACATGTATGCGATGCCCAGTGCGCTGAACGGGTTGGCGCAGCTGTGTGAGGAGCAGGGCCGGCCCGCGCGGGAGCGATTCCCGGGCTTGCGGTCGATCATGATCTCCGGTGAGGGGTGGCCGGTCGACTTCATCGAGCGGATGGAGGAGGCCTGGGGGGCGCGGATCCACGAGGGCTACGGCGCGAGTCAGACCTACGGTGGCTTTGTGATGTCGAACTGCGAGCACGGCGCGGTAACCGACGGCCGGCGCAACGGGATGCACTTCTATGAGTGGGCGATCCTGCTCGAGGTGCTCGACCCGGAGACGCTCGAGCCGGTCGGACCGGGGGAGGTGGGGGAGCTCGTGATCACCCACCTCGAGAAGGAGGCCTCGCCGCTGGTCCGCTTCCGCACGCGCGATCGGGTGCGTCACATGCCCTGGACCGAGTGCCCGTGTGGGCGGCAGCTCGAGATGGTCGAGTCGGGGACGATCGGGAGGTGGGACGACATGGTCAAGATCAAGGGTCAGAACGTGTTTCCGACCGAGGTCGACGAGATCGTGTTCGCCCGACCCGAGATCGGCGAGTATCAGGCGCGTGTGTTCATCGGCGACAGTGGCCGCGACGTCGCCGAGATGCGGATCGGCATCAGGGACGGGCGGCTCGACGATCCCGACGCAGCGACCGTCCTCGACGGGCTGCGCCGCGAGCTCAAGGATGCGACCAACGTCTCCTTCGACCTGCGTCCCGTGCCGGTGAGCGACTTGCCGCAGTACACGACGCCCGACGCCAAGCCGCGCCGGTGGACCGACGAACGACAGGCCGATCTCGGCCGGAGGGTGTGATCATGGACGCCATGAACTCCATCGACGCGCGCGATCAGCAGGTCGTTCGCGATCTGAAGGAGATCGTCCGCTTGGCCGGCGAGGTCGCGGGTGCCGGTGGTCCAGCCGACGAGCTGGGGCTTCGCAACCGGGCGACAGAAATTGCCGCGATGGCCGAGACGCTGGTCTGGCTCGTCGACCCACGCGCCTCGGACTGGAACCTCGAGCTCTACGCGAGCGCGCGCGGCACCCCGGGAGAGTGAGCGCGCCGGGTCGGGACCGTGCGCGCAAGCGCGACGAGGAGGTTCTGTCGGCTGCCGCACTCATCTTCAGCGAGCGCGGCTACGATGGCGCGTCGATCAAGGACGTCGCCGCGGCGCTCTCCCTGTCCAAGGGAAGCCTCTACTACTACGCGCGCACGAAGGAGGATCTCCTGTACATGGTCCTGCAGTCCGTGCACGGCGAGAACGAGCAGATTCTGGCCGAGGTCGAGATCGTCCCCGACCTCGGGCCGCTGGAGCGGATTGCGCTGTACGTGCGCCGTCAGGTCGTGTTCAACCTGACCAACCCGGAGCGGATGTCCGTCTACTACACGGACCTGTACCGGCTGACCGATCACCGGCTGGACGACATCCTGCGCCGTCGCCGCGCGCACGACGACTTCATCGTCGGCCTGGTCCGCACGGGCCAGCAGGCGGGCCTGATCGACAGCGAGATCAACCCGCGGCTGGCGAGCAACCTCGTGTTCAGCACGATCGGCCGCCAGTTTCGCTGGTACCGAGCCGACGGCACCGCGACCGTCGAAGAGGTGGCCGCCCTGTGCGCGAGATACGCGGTCGGCGGGCTCACCGGCCGGCCCGTGTGACTGTCACGGACCGAGCCCGTGGCGGGTGGCGTAGTTGATCGCAGCGGCGCGATCGCGAGCGTCGATCTTCGCGAACAGGTGGTTGATGTGGGTCTTCACGGTCGCCTCGGAGACGACGAGGCGCTCCGCGATCTCGCGATTGGTGAACCCGGCGGCGATCAGTCCGAGCACCTCGGCCTCGCGCGCCGTCAACTCGTCGGGCAGCTCGGACCGGACCGGCACATCCGCCGGGGCGGCGGCTGCGCGACGAGCGCCTCAGCCGCGCGGCTCTGCGCCACGTACTGGCGGCGGGTGAGCCCGATCACCGCGGATCCGAGCAGGATCGCCGGGTAACCGAGCGCCGCGCTCGGACCGAGGTTCGCCCACAGGACGCCCACCTCGAGCGCCACGACCGCGAGCGCGAAGGTCGCGACAGCCTCGAGCACCGCGAGCACGACCAGCAGCGCCCTGGGGCCGGTATGCCGCCGGGTGAGCGCGATCTCGACGTCGATGAGCGCGAGCCCCACGAGCCGCCCGAGCAGGACCAGCTGGCCGGCCACGAGTGGGGTGCTCGGGTGGAAATCGAGGTGGAGGCGGCCACGAAGATCCACCCGCAGATCGTCCCACGCGCGGGCAAGCGCCGCCGCGTTACGAGCGCGCGATCGCGCCTCGCATGCGGCGGCCGAGGGCGACGACGCGGGCGAGGTGCCCACAGTAGGGCGCGCCGGGGCAGCGGGCAAAGGACAGCGCGACCGTCTCGACGTGCTCGTCGCTCGCCTCGCGCGGGCGGGGCGGCAGCAGCACCAGCGCTACCACAACGCCAACGGCGCACAACAGCCCGGCGACGGTGAAGGCGGCCTTGAAGCCATGCGTGAGCGCGATCGTCAGCGATGAGCCGCCGTGTAGCGCGCTGGTCACGCGGCTGGTCGAGACCGAGGTGAGGATCGCGAGGCCCAGCGAGCCACCCACCTGTTGGGTCGTGTTGAGCAGCCCCGACGCGAGCCCTGAGTCGCCGGCCGCGACGCCGTTGGTGGCAGCGATCGTGATCGGGACAAACGACAGCCCCAGGCCCGACCCGATGACGATCATCGCCGGCAGGACGTGACTCGCGTAGTCGCCGTGACCGGCGACGCGCATCAGGAGCGCGAAGCCGACGGTCGTGATGAGCAGGCCGGTGACGAGCACCGGTTTGGGCGTGAAGCGATCGACGAACCGCGAGGCAAGGCCCGACGCCCCGATCAGGGTCAGACTCAGCGGCAGGTATGCGACCCCGGTCTTGAGCGCGCTATAGCCGAGGACCTGCTGCAGATACAGCGTGCAGAAGAAGAACATTCCGAACAGGGCGGCCGCGACCACGAGCATCGTCGCGTCGGAGGCGGCGAGGCTGCGGTTGGAGAAGATCCGCAGCGGGACCAGGGGGTCCTCGTGGCGGCGCTCGATGAACACGAACGCGACGATCAGCACGGCGGCGAGGACCAGGCCCGCCAGCGTCCGGCCCGAGGTCCAGCCCCAGCTGTCGGCCTTGATGAGCGTGAACACGAGGGCCATCGTGCCGAGTGTGATCGTGAGCGCCCCCTCGATGTCGTACCCGCCCCGCCTGGCCGACTCCGAACGGCTCTCCGGGACGATCCGCGGCGCCAGCGCGAGGACCGCGGCGCCAATCGGCACGTTGATGAAGAACACCCAACGCCAGCCGAGCGCCTGGACGATCGCGCCGCCGAGCAGCAGCCCGATGGCGCCGCCCGCGCCGGCGATGGCGCCCCAGACCGCCAGAGCGCGGTTGCGCTCCGGCCCCTCGGCGAAGGTCGTGAGGATGATCGACAGGGCCGCCGGCGAGACCATCGCGCCGCCGAGTCCTTGCGCGCCGCGCGCGACCAGCAGCATCCCCTCGGACTGCGAGATCCCGCAGATCAGGGAGGCGGCGGAGAACAGCCCGATCCCCGCCATGAACAGCCGCCGCCGCCCGAGCCGGTCGGCAAGACGTCCGCCGAGCAGCAGAAACCCGCCGAACATCAGCGTGTAGGCGTTCAGGATCCAAGACAGGCTCTGCTCCGAGAAGCCGACGTCGCGCTTGATCGTCGGCAGTGCAACGTTGACGACGCTCGCGTCGAGGATGACCATGAACTGCGCAACCGCCACGATCGCCAGTACGGCGTTCGGGTCGACACGTGCGGCCGAGCGTGGGACGGGGGGAGCAGCGGCGGCGGGCATCCGAGCTAAGCGGGACTTGACACTACTCCATCGGACAAATCCCTCGTGCGAGCGCCTGCGGTGCCTCGGAATCGCGCGCTGAGCCTTCACCCAGTTCATTGGCGACCAGGTACGCGAGCGTGATTCCCCGACCAAGGGCAAAGCCGCTGTTGTAGCCGGTGCCCGATGAGGTCAGCGCAGCGCAGGATCCGATCGCGAACAAGCCGGGGATCGGCTGGCGCGCGCCGTCGAGCACATGGCCGTCGCCGTCGATCCGCAGGCCGCTCGACCCGATGCCCGTCCCGACGATCCGCAGCCGCAGGCCGAAGAACGGCGGATCGGCGAGCGGAGCGAGGAGCGGGTTCGGCTCGTGGGCCGGATCACCGGCATAGCTACGCACAAACGGGACCGTGCCCCGACCGTACTCGGGGTCCTCCCCGTTGGCGGCATGAACGTTGAAGCGCCCGACCGTCCGCTCGAGCTCCTCGCCGTCGAGCCCCAGCTTGTCTCCCAGCTCGGCGAGGGTCGCGGCGGATGAGACGAGATCCGCCGGGTAGTCGCCGCCCGGCGGCGTGCTCGCGAGGCCGTACTGTTGATGATGGCGTTCATCCCAGATCATGAAGCAGGGCAGGTGCCTGTCCGCCGGCGCGAGCACCCGTTCGATCAGGGAGATGTAGTAGGAGTCGTCGCAGAAGCGGCGGCCGCCCTGATCGACGGTGATGCAGCCGGGCAGCGCGTACTCCGGGCCGTAGGTGAAGCCCGGTTCGTTATCGGCCGGCCAGCCGGGTAGCATCGGCACGCGCGTCGCCGGGATCCGCGCGACGTCCGCGCCCACGCTCTGCCCGAGGTGGATGGCATCTCCCCGCAGGCTGCGCGGCGCGAGGCTGCCGAAGTTGTCCTGGTCGATCCCCAGCAGCTCGGTCACCAGCTCCGGATCCCAGTCGTAGGAGCTCGTGGCTAGAACCACGGGCCCGAGCTCGGTGCGCTCGCCGGTGGGGCTGTCGACCCGCACCCCGATCACGGCTCCCTGATCGTCGGTGAGCAGTTCGGTGACCGGGTGCGACGGTAGAAGCTCGACGAGCTCCTCCTGCAAGGCCCGGCGCAGGAAGCTCGCGACCACGCCCGTGCCGAACGTCAGGGGATCTGACCCGTCGTGCGTCTGTTCGACCATCGCCTGTCGCCGGCCGACCTCGATGATCCGGTCGTAAGTGACACCGACGGGAAAGTGAGGGCTGCGCCTCAGCTTCGGCTGCCACTCGCCGAGGTCGCGACCGTCGATCAGCGTGTTGGTCAGGTAGCGCCCCACGCCCATCGCGCCCGGCGCCTCGGAGTGGTAGTCGGTGAGGCCCGGGATCACCGTCCATTGAATCGCGCCCGCGTCCTCCCAATAGCGCGCCGCGGCCGGTGCGGTCGTCAGCCAGCGCTCCATCGCCTCCTCATCGAGCAGGTCCGGGTCATCGTGGGCGATCGCCCGCACGTACGTCTCCACGCGTTCGAGATCGTCTTCAATGCCGTCGCGCGCCGCCACATGGTTGGCACCGATCCACACCTGCCCGCCCGAGTAGGCCGCGGCCCCGCCGACTTTGTCGGCGGCCTCGAAGACGATCGCGCGCCGACCGTGCAGGGCCACGCCGAGCGCGGCGGCCAGCCCCGAGAGGCCGGCGCCAACAACGATCACCGGCTGCGCGTCCGACCCGCGGTCCCACTTGGCTGTCGACATGTCGCTCCTCTTGTCTGCAAGAATCTAGGATGATGATTACAATGAGATCGTACATGGCGGCCCCAGGGTTCGGAAGGAGATCCGATGGCTACGGTGACTGAGGCGTACGTCCCGACCCTCCCAGAGAACCTGTTGATCGACGGCCGGCTGTTGCCCGGGGAGGGTGAAGCGGTTGTGGTGCCCAACCCGGCGACCGAGGAGCGGCTGGGATCGATCGCCGCCGCGAGTCCGGCTCAGGTGGACGTTGCGGTGGCCGCCGCGCGTCGGGCGGCGGACGTGGGGCCGTGGCCTGCGCTGCAGCCCGCCGAGCGGGCGGCTGCCCTGCATCGGTTCTGCGACGCGTTCGAGCGGCGCCGCGGAGAACTGCTCGCGACGATCGTGTCCGAGGTGGGTACCCCCGTTCAGCTGGCCGGACCGCTCCAGGTCGACAGCGCCCTGCGCCACTTCCGCAACTACGCCGACCTCGCCGGGCGCAACCTGACTCGCGACCTCGGCCCCGATTCGACACCCCCGAGTCACAGCGAGGTGGCCTACCGCCCGGCCGGAGTCGCGGTCTGTGTGACCGCCTACAACTACCCCCTGATGCTCGCTGCCTCGAAGGTCGGGGCGGCGCTGGCGGCCGGCTGCACGGCGGTGCTGCTGCCCTCGCCGCGCACGCCGTTCAGCTCGCTGATCCTGGGCGAGTTGGCGGTCGAGGCCGAACTGCCTCCGGGTGTGCTCAACGTGCTCGTCGGCGGCCCGGAGACCGGCTCGGCGCTCACCAGCCGCGCCGACATCGATCGCGTCAGCTTCACCGGCTCGGTCGGGGTCGGTCAGGAGATCATGCGCCAATGCGTCGAGCACGTGACCGGCGTCGTGCTCGAGCTCGGCGGCAAATCACCGGCGATCGTCCTGCCGTCGATGCCGCTCGATCAGGAGCACGCCGCGCGGATCCACCTGCGCTACATGCGCAACGCGGGCCAGGGGTGCGCGTCACCGACACGGATCCTGGTTGCCGAGGACCGGCGCGAGGAGTTCGTGGAGGTCTCCAGACAGGTCTTCGCTCAGGTGCCAGTCGGCGATCCCTGGGATCCGCAGACCGTGGTCGGACCCCTGATCCGCGAGGCGCACCGGCAGCGCGTGGAGGGCTTCGTGCAGCGGGCGCTGGAAGAGGGTGGCTCGGTCCTCGCCGGCGGTGGGCGTCCCCCGCTGGCTCGCGGGTACTACGTCAACCCGGCGCTCATCGGAGACGTCGCGCCCGACTCGGAGATCGCCCAGGAGGAGATCTTCGGGCCGATCGCGACGCTGTTCACCTACCGGGACGTCGAGGAGGCGGTGCGGCTCGCCAACCACTCCAAGTACGGCCTGGCCGCGTACGTGTACGGCGCCGACGTCGAGGGGGCGCGAGCGCTGGCGGGGCGGCTTCGGGCCGGCACGGTTTACATCAACGGCGGCGGCGGGATCCGACCCGACGCGCCGTTCGGTGGTTGGGGCGCCAGCGGCATCGGCCGCGAATGGGGGGCCGAGGGCGTGCGGGAGTACCTCGAGCCCCAACACATCCAATGGAGCGGAGACTAGATGCCAGCAGAGATCGTGATCGTCGCGCAGCTGTGGGTCGCCGAGGACCGGATCGACGAGGTACTCGACCTGATGCGCCGCGATGTCGAGTACACCCACGAGCATGAGCCCGAGGTGCGCCCGTTCGCACTTCACCGCGACACCGAGGATCCGCTGCACCTGACGATGATCGAGGCATTCCCGAGCCAGGACGTGCTCGACGCCCACCGGGCCTCCCAGTTCTACAAGGATCTGATGGCGCAGCTGAACACACCCGGCCTGCTCGAGCGCAGGGAGCGGCTGGTGCTGGAGCCGTTGGGCTTCGGCGACGCCGCGAAGGGCTACGTCGGCTGAACGATCGCCGGCGGGTCGGCACCTTGGCCCGGGGGCGTCCGGCGCCCCAGAAAAGGAGGGCTCGGGCGACGCGGTCGACACCGGGCGAGGCCCGCCGCGGGGCGAAATCCGCTGCGGCGACATGCTTAACGGCTCAAAGTCCCCGCCCGCGGCCGACCTTGGCTACATAAGCATGCCCCACATGCTTATGTAGCCAAGGTCCAGCAGGCGCGCGCGGTTTGCCCCCTTATGCAGGCGAAATTGTCAGATTGCTGACATCCGGTCGGGGGTTCGGCGGTTGGCGTTCGCGCTCGCTCCCGGCGGTTGGCGCTCGCTTGCTCCGGGCGGTTGGCGTTCGCGCTCGCTCCCGGCGGTTGGCGTTCGCTTGCTCCCGGCGGTTGGCGTTCGCTTGCTCCGGGCGGTTGGCGTCCGCGCTTGCTCCGGGCCGCGCTCGCTCCCCGCCGACCGCCCCCAAGCGAACCCCGTGGCCGGCCGGGCGCGCCTCGCCCCCCTACCCGCCGCGCCGCTCAGACCCGCTGCAGCACCAGCACCGAACAGTTGCCGCCGGCGCCGAGCGCGTGCGTCAACCCCGTGCGAGCCCCGGCCACCTGGCGCGGGCCGCAGCGCCCCCGCAGCTGGTTGGCGATCTCGTAGACCTGTCCGAGGGCTGAGGCACCCACCGGCTCGCCCTTCGACAGCAGGCCGCCGGAGACGTTGACCGGGAGCCTTCCGTCGATTCGCGTCGCGCCCGACTCGACCAGCGGCCCGCCTTCGCCGCGCGGACATAGCCCGAGCTCCTCGGAGGAGATGATCTCGCCGCCCGAGTCGGTGTCCTGAAGTTCGACCACGTCGAGATCCTGCGGTCCCAGTCCGGCCTGGGCGAATGCCTCGGCGGCCGCCCGGGCGGTGACGGGCTCATCCGCGGCTACCGGCGAGTCGGTCGGCATGTGCTCGCCGACCGCCTGCGCTCGGCGTGTCGTCCGCAGCCCCTGCCCGATGATCCTGACCTGGCCAGAGCGGCCGGGTCCGGCGGTGAGCACCGCGGCCGCCGCCCCCTCGTTGGGAGCGCAGAGCATCAGCAGGCGAAGCGGGTCGACGACCTGCCGGCTGTTCAGCACCTCCTCGACCGTGATCGGGTTGCGGTACATCGCCTTCGGGTTATGGACCGAGTGGGCGTGGTTCTTCTCGGCCACCAGGGCCAGCTGGCGCTCGGTGGTGCCGAACTCGTACATGTGGCGTCGGATCGCGAATGCGAACTGGGCCGGGTTGACGGCATGGCCGATATCCCGTCGCCAGTCGGCGAAGTAGTCCATGTCCATGAAACCGCGGGGCATCTTCTCGATTCCGACCGCGGCCACCCGGTGATAGTCGCCGCTGGCGAGAGCGTGCCGGGCGGCCATCACCGCGGCTCCGCCCGAGGAGCAGGCGTTCTCGACGTTGATGATCGGAATCCCCGTCTCACCGAGGATGTTGGCGATCCGGTGGCCCGCGCCGGTACGGGCGTACATGTGCGCGCACAGCAGCAGGTCGATGTCACGCCAGGACAGATCCGCATCCGCGAGGGCTTCCAGCAGCGCCTCGGCTCCCATCGCCACCGCCGACTTGCCCTCGAAGCGGCCGAAGGGATGCATTCCCACTCCCTCGACGACGATCGGCTGGCTCATCTCGCGGCTCCGATCCGGTAGGCGTAGCTGAGGACACGGTCCTCGCCGGTTCCAAGCTCCATCAGCGCGAACTCGCACCGGTCGCCGATCGAGATCTCCTCGAGGTCGTCGGCGAGCAGCGTCGTCGTCACGCGCAGCCCCTCGGGAAGCTCGACGATCCCGTAGGCGTAAGGGGCCTCGCCAAGGTAGCCGGGCGGCGCCATTCGGACGATCGCGAACGTGTAGACGATGCCCGTCCGCGACAAGCCCGCCGGCTCGACTTCGTCGTGTTGGCATTCCGGGCACAGCTCCCGTCGGGGGAACGCGAGCGCTCCGCAGCGGCAGCAGCGGCCACCGGTCAGCTGGGGCGGGCTGACCGCAGAACAGCCCGTCGGCGACGGGACGCACCTGGTGGACGACGTCAGGTGCGCTCATGCCGCCACCTCGGCTCGACGAGCGGCGAGCTCGGCCCCCAACCGGCGCTCGTGGGCCAGGGCGTCGCCGAAGCGACGCTCGCAGGACAGCACTCGGCGTTGGAGCAGATGGAGATCGTGCTCCCAGGTGAAGGCGATGCCGCCGAACACCTGGAGCGCCGTCTCGACGACGCTGCGCGAGGCGCGAGCTCCGTACGCCGCTGCGATCGCCGCAGCTTCCCGCGCTTTCGGGAGCAGCTCGTCGAGCGCGGCTGCGGCGTAGAGCACCGTGGACCAGGCGACCTCGCGGTCGACGTGCGCGTCGGCCATCAGGTGCTTGAGCCCCTGGAAGCTGCCGATCGCCCGACCGAACTGGTGGCGCTCGCATGCGTACGCAATCGCGAGATCGAGCGCGGCCGAGGCGGCGCCGATTCCCTCGGCCGCGGTCGCAACGGCTCCGACGGCAAATGCAGTTCGGGTCGCCGCCTCCGCCGACTCGCCGATCAGCACCGCCTCGCTGTCGACGACGACACCGTCAAGCCGCACGGTGGCAGTGGCGGTGGCGGGGTCAACGCTCGGTGAGGGGCTCATCTCGATCCCGGTCACCTCGGCGGGGACCAGGGCCACCGCCGGTGCGCCATCGGCATCGGCGAACACCATCAGTGAGTCGACCGTCTCGCCATGCTGGACACCGAGCTTGCGGCCGTCGAGTCGCCACTCGCCGCCGACGCGGTCCAGCGACGTGGTCGCGCCGGCGAGGCTCCAGTCCGAAGTCGTCTCGAGCGCCGCCAGCGCGACGCTCCGCTCTCCCGTTCTCACCGCCGCGGCGTGCGACCCGTTCAGATGCGCCGCGATCCGCGCCGCGACGGCGGTGTCGACGAGCGCCGAGGGGGCGGCGTGACGTCCCAACTGCTCAGCGAGCAGGACCAGTCCGGGGAGCCCGAAGCCGTCATCGGCCTCCAGCCCGACGGTGTACCAGCCGAGCTCGACCATCAGGTCGTGCAGCGCTGCCGGCGGTCGCCCATCTCCTACCGGCGCTCGCCCCTCCAGAAACGCGCGGGCGAGCGACAGCGGCGCTCGTGCATCGAGCGCCTGGCGCGCGACGTCACGCAGTTCACGTTGCTCGGCGGTCAGCTCGAGATCCATCCGTCAACCCTTCGGAAGGCCGAGGATGCGCTCGGCGATGATGTTCTTCTGGATCTGCTCGCTGCCGCCATAGACGGATGCGGAGCGGGCGTAGAGGTAGGCGTGCTGCCAGGCCTCCGGGTGCAGGCGCGCGTCCGGGTCCTCGCCGAGCGCGGCCTGCGCACCCATCACGTCGAGGGCGGTCGTGAGCAGACGCTGCTCGACCCGTGCCAGCAGGACCTTGTCGACCGAGCTCTCGAGCCCCGGCTGGCCGTCGGCGAGCATCTTGCCCACGCTCCTGTAGCCCTGGTGCTTGAGGACCTCGACCCCGATATGGGCTCGAGCCAGGGCCGCGCGGATCTCCGGAGCTTCGGTTGCCGGCCGGCCCTCGCGCACCACGTGTGGAGCCTCCTCGATCAGCCGGTCCAGCAGCACGCGAAGGATCACCTGCCGCCCGACTCCATACCACCCCCGCTCGTGCGAGAGCGTGTGCATCGCGATCCTCCAACCACCGTGGAGCGGGCCCAGCAGATTCTCCGCCGGTATCTCGACATCGTCGAAGTAGACCTCGCCGAACTCCGGATCACCGGTCGACTGGACCAGCGGGCGAACCGTGATGCCCGGGGTGCTCATGTCGACGAGCAGGTACGAGATGCCCTTGTGGGCCGGGGCGTCGGCATCGGTCCGCGCGAGGACGGCGCACCACTGCGCGTGCTGGGCGTAGGAGGTCCACACCTTGTGGCCGGAGATCGCGAATCCCCCGGCGCGCTGCACGGCTGTCGTCTTCAGCGCTGCCAGGTCCGAGCCGGCTCCGATCTCTGAGAAGCCCTGGCACCAGATGTCCTGCGCCGAGAGGATCGGCTCCAGGAACCGGCCCTTCTGCTCCTCCGATCCGTGGTCGATCAGCGACGGGCCAACGACGTCGAGCCCGACCGACCCGATGATCGCCGGTGCTCCCGCCTCGGCCAGGACCTGGTTGGCGACGATCTGCTCGGTCAGCGTCGCTCCGCGGCCGCCGTACTCGGCCGGCCAGGACAGACCAATCAGGCCGGCCTCGATGGAGCATCCGCTGCCAGTTGCGCAAGAACGACACCCGCTCATCGAATCCTGCCGGGATCGCGGCGGTGTCCGGCTGGTGCTCGGCGAGGAACGCGCGGAGCTCGTCTCGGAGGCTCAGCTCTGCTTCGTTGGGTGCGAGGCGCAAGGGATTCCGGGTCGGCGGGACAAATCAGTGTAAACATTACTATAGAATTGCCCAATGAGCTCAGAACCACTCCTTCGCATCGTCGATTTCTCAACGCATCTGTCGGGACCGCTGGCGTCGCATCTGCTGTGCGAGCTCGGTGCCGATGTGATCAAGGTCGAGAACCCCCGGACCGGAGACGGAAACCGGGGCATCTTCGACGTGGGTGGCGGGATGGGTCTGATGGATCTGGCCCTCAACAGCGGTGCGCGAAGCCTCGCGGTGGATCGGCGATCCGAGCAGTGGCCGGCGGTGATCGCCGCGTGCGCACGTTGGGCTGATGCCGTCGTCGTCGGGGCGAGACCGGTGGACGCCCGCCGCCGGGGGATGGACTTCGATGCGATGCGGGCACACAATCCGCAGCTCATCTACTGCTCGATCTCCGGCTTTGGCGACCACGGACCGTGGGTCGACCTGACCGCCCACGGCCAGACGATCGACGGCTATGCCGGGCAGGTTCTGACGACCGATGGAGACATACAGCCCCAGACGCAGGCCGGCTGGCGCACGGCCGGGACCACGTTGGGCGGCGTGTTCGCGGCGATGGGGATCCTGGCCGCTGTGCATCGTCGCGATCAGGGGCTGGGGCGAGCGCAGTATCTGGGGGTGTCCCTGTGGCACGCGGCGATGTGGTGGAGCTGGCGGGACCTGACGTCCCTCGCCAACACGGGCGAGCGGTGGCTCGACTACTCGGACCTCGGCTCCCGCTACAGCCTGTATCGCACCGCGGATGGCCACGCTGCCCTCGTCGCTCCGTCCGAGCGACGGTTCTGGGAGCCGTTCGTCGATCTCGTGGACCTGCCGCCTGAGTGGAAGACGTTCGGCGACTGGTCCGGGAGCGGCATGGACCACGGCACGGGCGATGCCTACGCCCACGAGCGCCCCGTGATCGCCGAGCGGCTGGCCACTCGCTCGATGGGCGAGTGGGCGGCGATCTTCGCCCAGGCTGAGATCCCGTTCGCGCCGATCCTGTCGCTGGAGGAGGCGCTGGGCAGCGAGCACGCACGGGTAAACGGGGTGCTGCGTTCGACGAGGACCCGCGACGGACACAGCTACGACCTACCGGCATCCCCGATCCGGATCTCCGACAACGATCGAGAGCGCTCGCTCCCGGGGCCGATCGCTCCACCACCGGGGATCGGGGCCGACACCGAGGAGCTCCTCGCCGAGCTCGGGATCGCGCAACCGGCCTAGGCTGGGTTGCCGAGGCCGCGGCGGGTGTTCGTGACCTCGCGACGCGCCACGGCCTCGCGATGCACCTCGTCGGGACCGTCGACGATCCGCAGGATGCGCGCGTGTGCGGCGAGCTCGGCGAGGATGAAGTCCTGGGTAACGCCCGGCCGCGCCGAACGCCTGGACGGCATGATCGACGACGCGGCTCGCGAGCTCGGCCGTCAGGACCTTGATCGCTGAGACCTCGATCCGGGCGCCCCTTGTTGCCGACAGTGTCCATCAGCCAGGCCGTCTTCAGCACGAGCAAACGGGCCTGCTCGATCTCCATCCGCGCGTCGGCAATCCAGTGACGAATCACCCCCTGGTCGATCAGCGGCTTGCCGAAAGCAACCCGGCCGGCGGTCCGCTGCACCATCATCGACAGCGCCCGCTCGGCGACGCCAATGGCCCGCATCGCATGATGGATCCGGCCTGGCCCCAGACGCGCCTGGGCGATCGCGAAGCCCTCGCCCTCCGCTCCGAGCAGGCTGTCGACAGGCACCCGAACGTCGTCGTAGACGACTTCGGCATGTCCTCCGTGTGGCCCGTCGAGGTAGCCGAGCACGTGCAGCGAGCGGCGGACGTCGACGCCAGGGGTCCGCGGGTCCACGAGGATCATGCTCTGGCGCCGGTGTCGTTCGGCGTCGGGATCGCTGACCCCCATCACGATCAGCAGCATCGCAGCGGGGCGACATCGCTCCTGACGTGAACCACTTACGGCCGTTGATCACGTACTCGCTCCCGTCGCGAACGATGCGGGTTGCGATGTTCGTCGCGTCGGATGATGCCACCAGCGGCTCGGTCATCGAGAACGCCGAGCGCGTGCGGCCGTCGAGCAGCGGCTCCAGATAGCGTCGCTTCTGATCGCTCGTGCCGAATTGGGCCAGCAACTCCATGTTCCCGGTGTCCGGCGCCGAGCAGTTGAACACCTCAGGAGCCAGAAACGGGCTGCGCCCCATCACCTCGCACAGCGGCGCGTACTGGAGATTCGTCAGGCCGGCACCGTGTTCGCGTGTTGGGCAGGAAGAGGTTCCACAGTCCCTCCGCTCGCGCCTTGCGCCTTCAGCTCCTCGACGATCTCAGGCGTCGCCCACGGGTCCTCGCTGCTCCTCGACCTGTCTGGCGAAGACCGGCTCGGCGGGGAGGATGTGGCGGTCGAAGAAATCCTCGACGCTGCTGCGAAGCTCAAGCGTCGTTTGATCGAATGCGAAATCCATCGATGCTAATCATCATAATGATTAGGACAGCGAGGTCAACCCCCGGCGAAGGTGCCGGTCGATGCTCGGGCCGAGCAGCGCCTGGTACGGGTCGTGGAACCGGCCGTCCAGATGACGTCGGCGATTGTGGGCCTGGATCGCTGCCAGCTTCAGGCAGCCGAGCGCGGTGAACCACTCGGTCCGATCACGGTCCCCGCCGACCAGGCGCGCGTAGTGAGCGAACAGCTCGGCGACCGGCGGCGTGCCCTCGACTCGCTGGCCCACGCCGGGGAAATTGTCGCCGTCTCTGAACTGGACAAACCAGCCGAGGTCGACCAGCGGGTCGCCGAGCGACCAGATCTCCCAGTCGATCACGGCACGCGGCTGCACTCCGTGAACAGCATGTTGCCGAGTCGGAAGTCGCCGTGAACCAGGGCCGTGTGCGAACTGGGTGGTACATCGGAAAGCATCGCGTCACGCAATCGCACGAAGGCCGGATCGGAGTCCATCCCCGCGGCGCGCATCGTGTCGCACCACAACTCCAGCTCTTCGCCGGGTTCCCGCGGCGTTTCGGCAGGAATGTCGAGTTCTTCCGGGTCGCACTCGGTGAAGGGCGGCCAGGACCTCGACCGCGGCGGCCCAGCGAGCGGCTACGAGCGTCCGGATCGAAGGTCGCGTCGTCCTCGGCGATCACCGGGTCGACTGCATCGCCCGGCACGCGGGCGGTGGCGAAGAACGGCGGCTGCACAGCGTCCTCAAAGCACACCTCGGGGACCGGCACGCCCATCGATCGGCGCCAGCGCCCGGATCACGCGCGCCTGCCGCAGCACGTCGTGACGTCCGCGCGGAGCGCGGCCGGGTGGGGTCGATTTGACCACCACCTCGTCGTGCCCGGGAAAGCCGGCGAGCCGCGCGCGGTGCGTGAGGCCCGAGTGGCCGCCGGGCATGACCTCGACGTCGCGCACGACCACGCCGGGGCCTGCGGCGCGCGCGATTCGCTGCGCAAAGTCATCCTCGACCGCGACCGGATCGACCGTCACGGACCTGACCCGTACTTGGCGCGCACCTCCTGGTAGACGACCAGGGCGGCCAGCGCGGCCGGGAAGCCGATGTAGACAACCAGCATCTTGAGCGACTCCTGGATCCGGACCGGATCGATGCCGGCCTGCAGCGCGCCATGCAGGTAGTTGCGCAGTTGCGCCAACTGGCCGCACGATGCCAGCGAGACGATCGCCACCATCATCCGGTCGTCGAATGAGATGCCCGGGCCGGTCCAGACGTCTCCGAAGATGAAGCCGTCCGCCCACGCGAGCAGATCCGGATCGAGTGCCCGCAGTGCCTCGCCGAGTTCCGGGGACCGCGCTCCCTGTGCTCGCCTGCGGAGCCCGCCGCCGCTCCCGGCGCTTGACTCGGATCGATGCTCGTCGTCGGCATTCATGATGACAATTACTATATTTGTAACCGACGCGCGATGACGCGCTAGGCTCGCGACGTGGACGAGATTCGCACAGGGGCCGCGCGGTCGGCCCCCCCGCAGGTAGTGACACCGCTCCCGCGCGGCGAGAAGATCGCCTCGCGAGTGGCCCGGCTGATCGTTGCGGACATCGTCGAAAGTGGCCGTGAGCCGGGTGATGCCCTGGCGGCGGAGTCGGTGATGGTCGAGCGTTTCGGGATCAGCCGCGCGTCGCTGCGCGAGGCATTGCGGATCCTCGAGACCCAGGGGCTGATCACGATCAAGCCCGGCCCTGGAGGGGGGACCTCGGTCGCGCCGGTCAGCTCGAGCGACTTCGGTCGGATGGCGACGCTGTTCTTCCAGGTCATGCACGTCAAGCTCGGTGACGTGGTCGAGGCCCGGTTGGTGATCGAGCCGGTGATGGCCCGGATGGCTGCCGAGCGCCACGACCCGGAGCTCAACGATCTGCTGCTGGCCAACGTCGCCGCTCACCGGGACGCAGATCTGGACCGCGACTGGCTCGCGATCACGCACGGCTTCCACTCGATGGTGTGCGCAATGAGCGGCAACCCATTGCTGGGCCTGCTCGCCGGCGGCCCTGAAGGACATCTATACCGACCGTGTCGCCGGCTACGTGTTCCCGAAGGAGAACCGTGACCACGTCCGTGAGACGCACGCCGCGATCGCCGAGGCGATCATCGATCGAGATGCGACCACCGCCGAGCGCCTGATGCACGACCACATGGCCAAGCTTGCGGAGTACTTCGCGTCGCGCTACCCGGGGCTGATGGACGAGCTCGTCAACTGGCGATGAGCGCCCGAGCCGGCGGGGCCGCGGCGATCCTTTCTCGGGCTTGCGCTATCCGGGAAAATGATTATAATGATTTCATGGGTCGGCAGCAACCATCGCCGATGAAGCCGGTTGACGGAAACCGTCGCCGATGAAGCCGCTTGACGGGGTCAAGGTCGTCGACCTGACCCGCCACATGGCAGGTCCCTACGCCACGCAGATGCTGTCGGACTTCGGCGCCGACGTGATCAAGGTCGAGTCCGTGCCGCACGGAGATCCGTCTCGGCGAACCGGTACCGCCTTCATGCGGGCGACGAGAGCGGCCTGTTCCTGATCTGGAACCGCGGCAAGCGCAGCCTCGCGATCGACATGCGCAGCGAAGCCGGACGGGACGCGGTCAGGCGCCTGGCCGAGAGCGCCGACGTGCTGATCGAGAACTACCGTCCTGGCGTAGCCGACAAGATCGGCCTCGGCTACGAGACCTTGCGCTCCGCGAACCCCAGGCTGGTGTACATCGCCCTGACGGCCTTCGGTTCCTCGGGTCCGTGGTCCGAGGATCCTGGCACGGATCCGGTCGTCCAGGCGATGTCGGGCGTGATGTCGGTGACCGGCGAACCCGACGGTGGCCCACTGCTGGTCGGTGTGCCGATCGCCGACTATGCGGGTGCGATGAGCGCGGCCCAGGCGGCGATGCTCGGACTGCTGGCGCGCGAACGGACCGGCGCCGGACAGCGGATCGAGATCTCGATGCTGAACGCGCTGATCTCGACGCTCACCACGCGGTTGGCCTCGTGGTGGTTCGGCGATGAGGAGCCGACCCGTCACGGCAGCGAGCACAGCGTGGTGGCTCCGTACCAGGCGTTCCGGACCGCAGACGGCTGGGCGGTCGCCGGGGTGTGGGGAGCCGGGGACGGCCTGGCCTCGCTTCTGCGAGGCGATCGATCGGATTGATCTGCTCGACGATCCCAGGTTCGCCGACAACCCGAGCCGCGTCGCCAATCGCGAAGCGCTGAACGAGATGCTCGATCCGATCTTCCGGTCTCGCAGCACCGCGGATTGGCGCGATGCGCTTCCACGACGCGCAAGCGCTGTTCGGGCCGGTCCACACGATTCCGGAGGCGGTCAGCTCAGGAGCAGGTCGAGCACGGCAAGCTCGTGACGAGCGTCACGCACCCAACCCTGGGAGAAATCCCCCAGCTGCAGCCGGCGATCTCGCTGAGCGCAGACGCCGGGAGCGATTGCGGGACCACCGCCGCTACTGGGACAGCACAGCGCCCAGGTCCTCGCCGAGATCGGGTACACCGAGGCCGAGATCGACCGGCTGCTGAGCGACAGGCATCATCCTGGCACCGCGGAGGCACGAGCGTTGGGAGCGCGGTCTGATGTCGCAGGCGCCACGGTGACCGACGCCACCGCGCTTGCAGGCGCGAGGAGCGTTACGCCCTGGTCGACTGTGACGTTCACCCGCTGATCGGCGACATCGGCGCCTTGCGCAAGCACATGTCCAAGCGCGCCGCTCGGCGTGCGTTCGGCGAGAAGGTCCAGGTCTTCGCGCGGGATCCGAATCGGATCCCCCATCCGACCACCGGTCTGCGCCTCGATGCCCGCCCGCCCTCAGGCGGACCGCCTGGCTCCGACGCCGCCTTCACCCTGCAGCAGTGGATCGAGCCCGCACGACATCGCCGCCGCGGTCCTGATCCCGATCCAGTCCGGCCTGGCAATTCCGTGGGGGGACGAAGCGACCGGCAACGAGTTCATCTCGGCCTTCAACCGCTACTTCATCGAGGAGTGGGTCGAGCTCGACTCGCGCTACCGGCTGTGCATCTCGGTCTCCCCGTACGACATGCCGCGGCGCCGTCGACGAGGTGCAGCGGCTGGCCGACGAGCCCGGGATCTGCGCGATCTTCATCCCGCCGGCCGCGGTCTCGCTGGGCAGCCGTCATCTACGACGCGCTGTACGAGGTGGCGAGCGCGAAGGCGCTGCCGATCGTGCGTGCATCCGACCGGAGCGGAGGGCAACCTCTACGACGGTCCTCGGGTCGCCGGCGGTCTTCCCGACACTTATCCGGAGCGCCACGGGCTGCTCCTCCAGCCGGGGCAATCGATCCTCACGAGCATGATCTTCGGCGGGGTGTTCGTGCGCTTCCCGGACCTCAAGCTGGTGCTCTCGGAGTACGGCGTCACGTGGGCACTGCCGATGATGTGGCGGATGGATCGGGCCTGGGAGCTCGGCGACCGAGAGCTGGCCGGGCTGTCGGTGGCGCCCAGCGAGACCGTGCGGCGCAACGTCCGCTTCACGACCCAGCCGCTTGACGAACCTCCAGTCCAGCAGCAGCTGTGGGACATCCTCGGCGCTGATGCACGCGGAGGAGACGGTGATGTTCAGCTCCGACTACCCGCACTGGGACCAGGACGACCCGCGAACGATCATGGGCTCGCGGCTGCCCCGAGCACCTGCGCAGGGGCGATCGCGAGCGACGACGGCGATGGCCTGCTTCGGCAACCGCCTCGGCCTGTGAGCGAGGCCGGTCTGTGAGCGCGACCCGGGCTCCCGTTCGTCACGACCTGGGCGAGGTCGGGGACTTCCCGCTCGGCCGGTTCCGCGTGTTTGAGATCTCGGGACGCCCGGTAGGGGTGGTCCGCACCGCTCAGGGCCTGTTCGCGGTCCGCAACCGCTGCCCGCATCAGGGGGCGGCGATCTGCGCGGGCCGGGTGTCGGGGACGATGGTGGCCTCGGCGCCGTTCGAGTACGAGTACAGCGACCAGACGCCGGTCGTGGCGTGTCCCTGGCACCGCTGGGAGTTCGAGCTGGCGAGCGGACGCAGCTACGGTCGGGTCACCAACAAGCGGCTCGTCACTTACCCGGTGGAGGTCGAGGACGGTCATGTGTACGTCACCCTCAGAGGAGGTGGCCCGTCGTGAGCGATCGCCCGTTGATCGA
This sequence comes from uncultured Solirubrobacterales bacterium, assembly GCA_963769695.1. Taxonomy (GTDB): domain Bacteria; phylum Actinomycetota; class Thermoleophilia; order Solirubrobacterales; family Solirubrobacteraceae; genus Palsa-465. Next base: position 324,372 of record CAVYMX010000011.1, read on the forward strand.
CTGCGAGCACCACGTGATCGTCGAGACGCTGGATGATCTGGCGCCGCACATGACGCCCGGCTGGCACGAGCGTCTCGATGGGGGCGAATTCCAGATGCCCCGGCACGGTCCACATCCAGGCGCCGAGCTCGAGGCCGGCACCGGGCAGGGCGGGTCCGATCCGCTCATGGCCGCTGCGGCGCTCGACGAGCGTCTCTCGCATGCCGTTCTGATTCCCTCGCAGCCACTGGCCAGCTCCGGCTGGCTCGGCCATCGGATGGCGATGGTGTTCGCCCGCGCCGTCAACGACTATCGTGATCTCGGCTTGGCTGCCCGCCGATCCCCGCTTCCGCTTCGCGATCAGCGTGCCCTCCCACGATGGCCAGGCTGCGGCCGAGGAGATCCGGCGGATCGGCGGCCATCCGGCGGCTGTCGCCGTCTGCTTCAGCCCGGTTGCGGTCAACCTCGGCCAGCGGCACTATCACCCGATCTACGAGGCGGCGTGCGAGCACGACCTCGCCGTGATCGTCCACCCCGGCGGTCCTGAGGGCAACGTCGTCGGGCCGGCAGCGCTCGGGGGCGTCGGCCCGCGGACACCGGAGGACACGTTCTGCCTGTTGCCGCAGGTCGCGATGAGCTCCGTCTCCAGCCTCGTGTTCGACGGCGTCCTCGACCTGTTCCCGCAGCTGCGCGTCGTGTTCGCCGGCTTCGGCTTCGGTTGGGCCCCGTCAGTCGTGTGGCGGATGGACTCGGAATATCGAGGTCTGAGGGTTGAGGTGCCATGGCTCACGCGGGTGCCGAGCGAGGTGGTCTCCGACCAGGTCCGGTTCGTTGTCGACGCCGCCGTCGAGCGCGATCCTGGGACCTGGACGATCGCCGCGATGCTCGGAGATGGGGCGCTCGTCTGGGGATCGGACGTCCCGTTTGCCGGCGGCGGGATCGACTCGCTCGCCGGTGGCGATGAGCAGACCCGAGACCGCGTCCTGGGAGCGAATGCGCTGGACACGTTCCACCGCCTTCGCGCCGAGGTGAGCGCCGCCGCTTGAAGCCTGGTTCAGAGCGACCCGCGACACCGTCGCAACAAAGGAGAGGAACATGAGCGAAATCAGTCTCGAACGACGGATCCAGAGGCTGGAGGACGAGGCCGAGATTCGGAACCTCGTCGCCCGCTACGGCTTTCGGATCGACGACCGCGACATGGACGGGGTGGCCGACTGCTTCACCACGGACGGCGGCTTCAGCTCACGCGAGGGCAAGATGGGCGCCCACGGCCGGCAGGCAGTCGTCGACCAGTTCCACGACCGGTGGTCGGTCCTCGGTCCCGCGAATCACATCGTCCATCAGCATCTCGTCGAACTCGATCCGAACGATCCCGACCGGGCCAAGGGCACCGTGTCCTCTCATGCCGAACTGATTCGCAATGGCGAAGTGTGGATCACGGCGCTGCGCTATGACGACGAGTACCGTCGCGAGGACGGCCGTTGGCGGTTCGCCGACCGGATGCTGTCGGTCTTCTACTACCTGCGGCCCGAGGACTACGTCGAGAGGTTCGGTGACGTAATGCGAAATTTGACCTATGACCGGCCGTACGCCGCGTCGATCCCGGAGGCGCTCGACAGCTACCGCGCGTATTACGAGTCCCACCCCAGTCGGTGACACCCCAGCCGCGCGACGCCCTTTGGGGCGCGTAATGTCGCTGCCCGTGGCGTCCTCCGCGCGACAGTCCAAGCTCAGCACGCTGCCGCAGGTCGTCGGCCTCGTCGAGGAGAAGATGAAGCTGGCCCTCGGTGGCGTGGTCCACACCAACCGGCCGGCGGCGTTCGTGCGCGAGCTGGTGCGCCAGGGCCGCGGCCCGGTCGCGCTCCACTCCTCGCCTGGGTCCGGGTGGGATGCGGACCTGCTGATCGCCGCCGGCCTCGTCACCAAGACGGTCCTGCCGATGGTCACGATGGCTCAGCACGGTATGGCCCCATCCTTTCGGGCCGCCGCCGAGTCGGGTCGGATCGAAACCGCCTACATCGATGCCATGAGCCAGATCGCCGGCTATCTCGCCGGGAGCTACGGCCATCCGTTTCACCTGATCGGCAGCATCGAAGGGACTGACATTCCGGCCGATGCGTCGCTGTTCGATGTTCTCACCGATTCCGATGGACGGCGGCACCGAGCCGTGCGGGCGATCGTCCCCGATCTCTGCGTGCTTCATGTCGAGGAGGCGGATGAGTACGGCAACGTCCGCCACAAGCGGGGACGTGGAGCCGATCCACTGATGGCGCGGGCGGCCAAGCAGACAGTGGTCACCACCGAGAGGCTCGTGCCGAATTCGGAGATCAGGCGCAATCCACACCTGACGACGATTCCCGGCAACCTGGTCTCCTATGTCGTCGAGGCGCCGCTCGGCGCGCATCCCACCGGTACGGCGGAGTACAACGCCGACGACGAGCACATTGGCCGGTATTGGCGAGCGGCGGAAGCGCTGCGCCGTGGCGACCGGAAGCCGTTCGACGCGTATCTGGAGAGCTTCGTGCTAGGTCCCGGCGACGAGACCGCCTATCTGGCGGCCGTCGGGGGACAGGCGCGGGTGACGCAACTGCGCCAGGAGATGGCCGATGCCTTCCGCTGAGGAGAGCAACCACACGCTTGAAGAGCTGCGCGCCGTGTTCCTCTCCCGTGACTTCCGGGACGGCGAGGTCGGAGCGGTCGGCCTGGCGGCACCGATCCCGATGGCCGCCATGAGGTTGGCCCAGGAGACGCATGCCCCCAACTTGATCATCGCCTCGGAGGCGGGGGTCAACCCTCGCCCCGCTGTCCTGGTCGAGGTGCCGATCGACCCGAGAGGCAGCAGCGGGATCGAGTACGTGAGCGATCTCTACGACATGTTCATCAAGGCCGAGCACGGGATCGACTTCTGGTTCATGTCCGGTGTGCAAACCGACCAGTTCGGCAACATCAACCTGCACTACATCGGCGGCAGCCGAGAGCGGCCCCGGTTCCGGGGGCCCGGCGTGGGCAACGTGAGCTACGCCTCGATGGCCGACCGCTGGTACAGCTACCCATCGGCCCACTCGCCGCGCACGTTCGTCGACAAGGTGGATTTCATCACCGCGCTGGGCAACGCCGGGGGCGTGGCGGCGCGCCGGGCCACCGCTCCTCGTTACGGCAGCGGCTGCAGGTTCGTGGTGTCCAATCTTGGCGTCATGGACTTCGACGAGCAGACCGGCCGGATGCGACTGCGGCACGTCCATCCCGGGGTGTCAGTCGAGCAGCTCGTCCAAGCCACCGGGTTCGAGCTGATCCTCCCCGAGGAGGTCACCGAGACGCCACCCCCGACCGCCGAGGAGCTGCGGATTCTGCGCCAATTGGTAGATCCCTCTGGCGTCCTGCGACGGGGATCGGCGCCGTGACCGTTCCCGGGGTGGAAGGCGTCGTGGTCATCGAGATGGCCGAGGGAATCGCCGGTCCGTTCTGCGGGACGATCCTCGCCGGGCTCGGTGCCCGGGTGATCAAGATCGAGCCGCCGGAGGGTGACTGGGCCCGGACTACCGGTCCACCCTTCCTCAACGGCATCAGTCCGATCTACTTGTCGATGAACCGCGCCAAGGAGAGCATCAGCCTGAACCTGCGTGACCCCCGCGGACCCGAGGTCGTCCGGCGCCTGGCCCAGCAGAGCGACGTGCTCGTGCTCGGCTACCGGCCGGGCGTGGCTGAGCGGCTTGGCCTGGGGGCCGACGAGCTCGTCGCGGCCAACCCTCGTCTAGTGCACTGTTCGATCTCCGGGTTCGGCAACCGCGGCCCCAAGCGGGAACGGCCGGGCAGCGACACGATCCTTCAGGGCTACGCCGGGATCATGAGCGTGACCGGCGAGCCCGATCGAGGCCCGTCGCGGGTGGGTACGCCGCTCGCCGACACGGCCGCCGGCGTGTACGCGGCTCTCGGGGTGATGACGATGCTCCTCAGACGCAGCCAGACTGGTAAGGGTGGCGTCTGCGACACCTCGTTGCTGGAGGCGCTCGTCCATCTCCAGGCTGTCTCAATGGCCGGCTTCGCGGCCGGCGGGAAGACGCCGCGTCTGGGCAGCCGCTCGAGCCTGTCGGCCGTGCCGGCGCAGGCGTTCGCGACCAAGGACGGGTACGTGAACCTCTCGTGTCACGGCACGCGTCAGTGGCGTCGTCTCTGCGGAGCGCTGGGCCATCCCGAGTGGGAGGCTCGGGCCGGCATCGCCACCAATCAGGAGCGGGTGGGAAATCACGCCGAGGTCGTCAGGCTGATCGAAGGTGAGCTGAGCCGGGCTACGACGGGCGAGTGGCTGGAGATCTTCGAGCGCGAGGGCGTGAACGCGGGTGTGATCAACACTTACGCCGACGTGATGTCCGATGAGCAGGTGCAGGCTCTGGGCATCCTCGAGCCCCATCAAGACGGTCCCTTCGGCCCGTTCGAGTACATCGGCCTGCCGTTGACCTTCGATCTCGAGCGGGAAGGCCCGCCGGACGGCGAGCCGCCCACGCTCGGCCAGCAGACCCGGGCGCTTCTGGCGCAGGCCGGATACTCCGGGCCGGAGATCGAGACGCTGCTCGCCGACGGCGTGGCCCTGGATCAGCCGCGGTAGTCGAGGCGACCACGGCAGTTACTGGCTGCACGCAGCGGCGAAGCGCGGGTCGATCGCCGCCGGCCCTTGGAGGGGAGGACCGGGGGTTAAGATCTGCTGGGGTGGCCGGCTCTGCCTGGTGTTTTGGTGTGCTCGGCCCGCTTGAAGCAAAGCGGGATGGACAGAGTGTGGTGCTACCGGGAGGTCGTCAACGCTCGCTGCTGGCCGTGCTTCTGCTGGCGGCCGGAGCGCCGGTTTCTCGTGATCGGCTGATGGACGAGCTGTGGGGCGAGCGTCCGCCTGCCAGTGCCGTGTCTGCGCTTCACGTGCACCTGTCAAAGCTGCGCGCCCTGCTCGGCGACCTGATCGTGTCTGAGCCGGCCGGGTACGCGCTGGACCGCGAACGCACCGAGCTGGACGCGTGGCGTTTCGACGCGCTCGTGGACGAGGCTCGCCGTGATCAGGCGCGGGCTCGCGGACTGCTCGGTGAGGCGCTGGCGCTGTGCCGGGGTGATCCGTTGTGCGATGTGGCATGCGAGGGAAGCGTGGCGCAGTGGCGACGAGCGCTCGAGGAGAAGCAGTTGCAGGCCACCCTGCAGCGCGTCGACGCCGATCTGGCGGCGGGAGCGAGTGGAGAGCTCGTCGCGGAGCTCACTGCACTGGCCGGCAAGCATCCCTTCGAGGAGCGGCTGCTCGGTCAGCTGATGCTGGCGCTGTATCGCTCGGGGCGCCAAGCGGACGCGCTTGATGCGTTTCGGCGCTCACAGCGGCTGTTTGCGCAGGAGCTCGGGCTGGGGCTCGGAGAGCCGCTTGCGCGATTGCAGAGCGAGATCCTGGCGGGCGATCCTGCGCTTATCGTGATCCCCGACTCGCGGCCGTCGTTCGCCGCGCGGCCGGTGTCGAACCTGCCGCGGCCGCCGACGGGCCTGGTCGGACGAGACCGGGAGCTCCTGGAGCTGGCCGGGCTGGTCGCCGATCCGGATAGCCGGATCGTGACCCTGACGGGACTGGGTGGCGTCGGCAAGAGCAGGCTGCTCCTGGAGCTCGCCCGATCTCAGGAACCGGACTATCGCGATGGCGCCGTGTTCGTCGGCCTGGAGCAGCTGCGAGACTCGGCGCTGGTCGGTGCCGCGATCGCGGCGGCGCTGGCGCAACGCGACCGCGCAAAGGGGCTCGACGCCGACGGTCTGGCGCGGTATCTGCGCGAGCGCGAAGTCCTGCTGGTGCTCGACAACTTCGAGCATCTGCTCGCGGCTGCGGCAATGGTCGCGGACCTCGTTGCGCTCGCGCCCCGGATCCGTGTGCTGATCTCCAGCCGGACGGCGCTCCAGGTCCGCGGCGAGCAGGTCTTCGAGGTGGGGCCGCTGGCGCTGCCGGCCGACGAGACGGAACATGAGGTCGGACAGAGCCCGGCAGTGCAGCTGTTCCTGCGATGCGCGCTGGCGGCAGACCGCAGGCTCCACGTCGACGCGCCGCTGTCGCGGACAGTCGCCGGGATCTGCCGCGCCCTCGATGGGCTGCCGCTGGCGATCGAGCTTGTCGCGTCGAGGACGCGCTCGCTGAGTCCGGCTCAGATCGCCCTACAGCTGGGGCAACCGCTTCTCCTTGCCCAACATAGCCTCCGAGACCTCCCCGAACGCCAACAGACGCTCGAAACCGCGCTGCAGTGGAGCTACGACCTGCTGAGCACCAGCGCGCAAGGCGTGTTCCGCGGCGCGGGAACGTTTGTCGGCGGATTCACGCTAGCTGCGCTCGAAGCGGTCACCGGCCGACCACCGCAGGCTGATCTCGAGGAGTTGGACGGGGCCAGTCTCGTGATCCGTCAGATGGAGGCGGACCGCTTCGCGCTGCTCGGACTGGTGCGTTCGTTCGCCGTCGCCAAGCTCGACGCGAGTGGTGAGGCCGCCGAGGCGCGCGCACGTCACCGCCGCTACTTCTGCGCGCACGTGGCACCGCCGGTGTCACCGTCCGGCGGTGCCTCGCCGCCGCTGGGGCCGGCCACCTTCCTGCGCCCGGATCATGCCAACTTCTGCGCGGCGATCGAGGACGCGATCGACGCCGGAGACCTCCCGGCCGCGCTCCAACTCGCGCTTGGACTCCGGCCGCTCTGGCACGCTGACATGCTCCGGCAGGAGGCACACGAGCTCATCGGCCGGCTGCTGGCGCGGTTCACCGTGCCACCTGAGCAGGAGCTCGCTCTCCTGCGGGCAGCGAGCTACCTGGATCACGTCGACTCCGGCTCGGTCGGCAACGTCGCCTTCACCCGCCGCTTGGCGGCTCGCGCCGCGGAGCTCGGCGACCGTGCCGCCCAGGCGATTGCCACCGGCAACTTGCTCGGCGATGCGATCAATGCCGGCGACACGGAGGAGATCAGCCGGCTGAAGCCGACGCTGATCGAGTTGGCGGCCTCGGATCTCGACGATCAGAGCCTCGCCTGGATCCAGTACAACCTTGCGCTGGCGGCGTACGCCGACGGCGAGCTCGACCGCGCATGCGCGCACGCCTCCCGTAGTGCGCAGCTGTGCGGCAACGACGAGCTGACCCTTGCGGTGGCGACTGCCATGGGTCTGCTGGCACAGTCCGCCGTCGACGGAACCATCCCGCAACGGGAGCTCGCCCGGACCGTCGAGCTCATGCGGCGTCCGGCGATCAAAACGCTCTCCGCGTTCGCCCTGTGGTTCGTCGGCCGCTACGCCGCCACAGTCGCCCCTGACCTCGCCGCCCGCTGGCTTGCCTACGGCGAGCAGATCGTCACCGACCTCGATGCTCAGCTGTGGCCCGAAAGCGTCCTGCGCGATGAGACGATCGCGGTGCTCGCGATCACCGATCTCGCGGGCCTGATCGACGGGACGCCTCGCGTCGACCACGTCGCCGCACTCGCCGAGGCCGCCGCCTGGCTGTCGGCGCGGGACCCCGGCGAGGTGGTGTCGCGCGCGCCGGTCTGGGGTCCCCACACCCCGCGGCACTCTCGACTGCGCCCGCCGCTGCCGAGCGGCAGCCCGTCGGCCTAATTCAGCTTCCGAGCCGTCCTGACACCGGTCATCACCGTGTCGATGAGCTGGTGGCCAGGTTGTACCCGGGTCCGGAACCGGCCAGGTAGCCGCCGATGCAGATTCACAGGTAGCGGCCGCGCCTGACCGGGACAGCGTAATTAGCACCGGTAGTCTCGCGCCGAAGCTTGCGTGCTTGTACGGATGACGGGCCGGTGCTCGCGCTCTACAACCGTCCGAACAGTGTCCCGCGCGAGCGGTGTTGTGGTGTTCGGGAGACATGACGTTGGCCGGGCAGCCCTCCCTCGCACTTATCGACGGAGGTGATCGAGATGTCGATCGTTTGTCTTGCTCGTCCGGCCCGGGATTGCACCCCGCGCTTGGTGGATCTCGATGCGCAGCGTTCCGGCTACCGCGTCACAGTCCCCGAACGGTTCAACGCCGTGTTGGACATCGTCGACGTGTGGGCCGCGGAAGACCCCGACGCGCTCGCCGTACTCTCGGTGAACGGCGTCGGAGACGTTGTCGCGGAGCAGTCTGCGGCTGATCTGGCGCGCGCCTCGCGCGAGGCGGCGCGGGTGCTGCTGGATCTCGGAGTCGGCAAGGGCGACCACGTGTTCGTGATGCTGCCGCGGATCCCGGAGTGGTATGCGGCGCTGCTGGGCGCGATGCGGATCGGTGCGATCCCGATGCCTGGGCCGAACCTGCTGACTCCGAAGGACATCGCGTACCGCTTCGATCAGACCGGGGCGACCGCCGCGATCACCGATGTGGCGGGCGCGGAGAAGGTCGACGCGGCTGTCCCCGATCTGAGGACCCGGCTGTGCGTGGCGGGCGCGCCCGGTGATTGGCTCTCGCTTGAGGAGCGCTGCCGGGCGGTGGGAGATGGCGTTACGCCGGAGCACCCAACGCATCGCGACGATCCGCTCCTCCTGTATTTCACAAGTGGGACGGTCGCCTACCCAAAGATGGTCCAGCAATCGCACTCCTACGCGCTCGGGCACATCGGAACGGCGCGCTTCTGGCAGGACCTGCGCCCAGGTGACCTGCACTGGACCGTCACCGACACCGGCTGGGCGAAGGCGGCGTGGGGCGGACTGTTCGGACAGATGCACGAACGCGCTGCGATCCTCAATGTCGCGCTCGGCCACCCCGACGCGGACACGATCTTCGGGATCCTCGCCCGCCACCGCGTGACTTCATTCTGCGCACCGCCGACGCTCTACCGACGATTGGTCCATGCGGACTTCTCAAAGCATGACCTTTCGGCACTGCGGCATTGCACGAGCGCGGGCGAACCACTGAACCCGGAGGTCATCCGCGAGTGGCACGGGCAGACAGGCGGGCTGACGATCTACGACGGCTACGGCCAGACGGAGACGACTTGTCTGGTCGCCAACTATCGAACGATGGAGGTTCGCCCTGGATCGATGGGCCGCCCGGTCCCAGGCTACGACGTAACGATCGTCGACGACGATGGCCAGCCGGTCAACGCGGGAGAAGTCGGAAACATCGCCGTTCGATGCGAACCGGAGCGCCCTGTCGGGCTCTTTCCCGGCTACCACCACGATCCGACAGCTACTGCCCGCGCATTCCGAGGACCGTTCTATTTCACCGGGGACAAGGCCGCAATGGACCCTGACGGCTACTTCTGGTTCGAGGGCCGCGACGATGACGTCATCACTTCCAGCGCCTACCGCATCGGGCCGTTCGAAGTTGAGAGTGTGCTCGTCGAGCACCCAGCCGTGCTCGAGGCGGCCGTGGTCGGCAAGGACGACCCTGAACGCACGCAGATCGTCACTGCATTCTGCATGCTCGCTCCCGGGCACACGGCATCACCAGAGCTCGCCCGCGAATTGCAGGAATTCGTCAAACGCAGCACCGCACCGTACAAATACCCTCGTGAGATCCACTTCGTCGAGGAACTCCCAAAGACCATCAGCGGCAAGATCCGACGCTCGGAGCTACGCGCCGAGCTCCGCGCTGAACCGTGACAGTTACGATCACGGCGGTGCCAGTCCCGGCCGAGAAACGGCGCCGGCGGCGCCGCCGGGCCCACGAGACGACCCCAGCGCGAGACGCCGAGCTGCTCGAGACGGCCGCGGCGATGTTCCAGGAGCGCGGCTACGCACACACGGCCATCTCTGAGATCGCGGCGGCGCTCGGTATCGCGAAGGGGAGCGTCTATCACTACATCAGCTCCAAGGACGACCTGCTGTACAAGATCTGTAAGGCCGTCCACGTCGATGGTGATGAGGTCGTGCGCCAGGTTGGTTCGCTCGACGCATCGCCGATCGAGCAGCTCCGGGTCTACATCCGTGAAATGACGGCGTCGAACGCGCGCAACGTGACCAAGATCGCCGTCTACTACGGCGAGCTCTCCCATCTCACCGGCGAGCGGCGAGCCGACCTCGACCGCGAGCGGGCAAAGCAGGTGCGTCTCGTTCGCGGGCTGATCGACGAGGCGAAGGCGGCCGGGCTGGTGGAGGCGACCGTGCCGACGCAGATTGCGGCCGACAACGTGCTCGCGCAGGTCGCGTGGCCGTACATGTGGTACCGGCCGGGGAGGCGCCTGACGCCGGCCGCCCTCGGCGCGGCCGTCGCGCGACTGGCAATCGATGGCTTGATCGGTAGACCCGGAGGCGACGCCGGCGAGTGAACACCCACGGTGCGTCTTGACGACGTAACCGTCCGCTGTTAGGTTAGTGGCTCAAGGAGCCGCCGGAATATGCAGTCGTTCACGTGCACGCTGGAGGAGATCGGTTCAGGCGACATTTGCTTGGTTGGCGGCAAGGGGGCGAATCTCGGCGAGTTGATCCGTGCGGGATTGCCGGTGCCGCGGGCGTTCTGCGTGACCACGGAGGCGTATCGGGCGTTCCTGGAACGGAACGGGCTGCTCGCCGAGATCCTGGCCACGCTCGAGGGGCTCGACTACGACTCGCGTGCCGAGATCGACGCCCGTGCCCGGACGATCCGGGACCGGATCCTGTCAGCGCCTGTCGCGGCGGAGATCGATCATGCGGTGTTGGCGGCGTACAGGCGGCTTGAGTCTGAGCTCGGCTCGGGCGCGTCGGTGTCAGTGCGGTCCTCGGCGACGGCGGAGGACCTGCCCGGGATGTCGTTCGCCGGGCAGCAGGACACCTACCTGAACGTCGGAGGCGGCGAGCAGGTACTGGCCCACGTGAAGCGCTGCTGGGCGTCGTTGTGGACCGACCGGGCGATCGCCTACCGACACCGGCAGGGGTTTGCGCACGAGGACGTGCTGTTGGCGGTCGTCGTCCAGGAGATGTTTCAGTCGCAGGTGTCGGGAATCCTGTTCACGGCGAATCCGGTCACCTCGAACCCGGAGGAGATGTTCCTCAACTCGAGCTGGGGTCTGGGGGAAGCGGTGGTGTCGGGACGGGTCGATCCGGACCAGTTCATCCTTGACCGACGATCGCTGCGGGTGAAGGAGCGGGAGATCCACGAGAAGCTCGTGATGACCGTCCGCAGCCCGGACGGCGTCGGCAGCACGGAGGCGGAGGTGCCGGCGGATCTGAGGCCGGCTCCGTCGCTGTCGGACGAGCAGATCGCCGAGCTGGCGGCGATCGGCCTTCGGATCGAAGCGCACTACGGGTTTCCGCAGGACATCGAGTGGGGGCTCGCTGACGGGCGCTTCGCCATCCTGCAGGCGCGGGAGATCACGGCGGCGGATCTCGACTTCGGGATCGATCTCGAGGCGTGGCAGTCGCCGCCGGTCCGGGCGTCGCTCACCGACGAACGCTGGGTCTGGTCGCGGGCGTATTCCGACGAGGTCCAGACTGGCTCGACGACGCCGCTGTTCTACACGGACATCCAGCCGCGTATGACCGATCTGAAGATCAACGCGATGCTGTGGACCGAGACGCCCGAGTGCCTCGGCTACCCGCCGGAGCGCTTCCGTGAGATCCCGTACTTCCGCTGGTACTGCGCTCGCGCGTACTACAACCTCGCCTGGGAGCGCGAGCGGATCCGGATGTTCATCCCGCCGTTCGCACGCGACGAGGCGGCACTGTGGCCGTTCCCGGTCGACGAGCGCGAGGCGATCCGGAACATGCCGTTCAACTGGATCGGCTTCGTCTGGATCATGCTCAAGCTCCACGTCACAAACCCCAAGATCTCGCTGCTGGGGACGACACGGGTCGTGTACGAGAACCTCGAGAAGTGGACCGACTACGAGCAGACGCTGTGGGACGCGCTCGATCTGGAGACCGCGTCGACCGAGGAGATCCTCGCGACGCGGCAGAAGGCCCGCGACGCGAGCGGCTTCCTCTCCAACACAATCCTGCCATTCACCATCTACCTCTACGTCCTGCCCGCGGCGCTGCGGACCGGGCTCGAGCGCTGGTGCGACGACACGTCGCACACGCTCTATAACCAGCTGTCCGCAGGTCTCAACACGAAGACGACCGAGGAGAACATCGCGACCTGGGCGCTGTCGCGCGAGGTCCGGGCCTCCAGCACGCTGATGGAGCTGTTCCGGCAAGACGACGTGAGCACGATCCTCGCTGAGCTCCCCAAGTCCGAGGACGGCCGCGCCTTCAAGACGTCGCTGGACGCGTTCATCATGAAGTACGGCCATCGCGGCGGAGCGGAGCGCGACGCCATCCACAACCGGTGGCGCCACCAGCCGCAACTCGTCTTCCATGCGCTCAAGCCGATGCTCCCGCTCGGCGACGAGGAGGACCCGACGGCCAACGAGAACCGCCTGCACGAGCGGATGCTCGAGGCGAAGGAGTTGGCCCTGACCCGCGCCGGAAGGGGCCCGCTCGGCCTGCTCAGGGCGCCGGCCCTCAAGTGGCTGATCGAGGTGACCCAGGACTACATCTACTACCGCGACTTCGAGCGATTCTGGAATGACCGGACGATGTCGCGCCCGCGCGACATCTACACCGCAATTGCGCGCAAGCTCATCGAGCGTGGCCTGATGCACGAGGAGGATGACGTCTTCTTCCTCGGTCGCGACGAGGTGATTGCCGCCGAGGAGGGGCGGATGAGCGCGCGGGATATTGGCCTGCGCGTGCGCGCTCGCCGGCGCGTATACGAGAAGTACAGTCACCGGGAGCCGCCGAAGTACCTCCAAGGCTGGCGGACGTTCGACGACGACCAGCTCCCGGATGACGGCCTGGGCCTGCGCGGGATACCGGCCAGCGCCGGCACGGTCACAGGCCGCGCGCGTGTGTGTCGAAAGCTCGAGGAGGTGGGCAAGGTCGGCAAGGGCGACATCCTCGTGACTGTTGCCACCGACCCCGCCTGGACGACCGTGTTCACCTTCATCGGCGGCGTCGTCGTCGAGTCCGGTGGGGTCGTGGCCCACGCGGTGATGATCTCGCGTGAGTACGGCCTCCCGTGCGTCGCCCACCTCACAGGGGCCTGCGACCTGATCCCCGACGGCGCGCTCATCACTGTCGATGGCGGGGCCGGACGCGTCATCGTCCACGACGCCGAGGTGGAGCCGGCCGGGTGAACCGCTCGAGGACGGCAAGCCCGCGCGAACTCCAGTGGGCCGGCTGCACGAATATCCGGGATCTTGGCGGGCAACCGCTCGAGGCCGGCGGCGTCACAGCGTTCGGCGCGGTCATCCGGGGCGACAACGTCCGCAACCTGACGGACATCGGTCGGCGCGCGCTGGTCGATTACGGCGTGCGCCAGATCGTCGACCTGCGATGGCAGGAGGAGCTCGACGAGGACCCTCCGACCGACGCGCCGGCCGAGGTCGTCCACGTTCCCCTCCTCGGGCCGCGGCGGCCCGACTCGCGCTACGTCCGCTACGCGAAGCTCGCCGCCGAGGTTGAGGACGAAGCGGAATTCGTGCGGCGCCTCTACGGCGAATATCTGGAGGAATTCCCCGACGCGATCGCGGCGGCGGTCGGCGCCGTGGCATCCGCCCCGGGGCCGGTGATCTTCCACTGCACGGCCGGCAAGGACCGGACGGGGATCGTGGCGGCGCTCGTCCTGCGCCTGGTGGGCGTCGGCATCGACGCGATCGCCGCTGACTACGCCCTCACCGACGTCCGAGCCCTGCGCCGGCGCGGTCTGGTCGACGGCATGCCGGAGCACGAGATGCGTGCGCGGACGCTGCTTCTGAGCGCTCCCTATGACGGCATGACGGAGCTACTGCGCGACGTCGACGGGCGGTACGGCTCGGCGCTCGGCTACCTCGAGCAGGCGAACCTCGACCCGGCGGCCGCGCGCGAGCTCAAGCGACGGCTCGCTCCCGGATCGGCCTAAGCCTGCTCGTCCTTCATCCGCGGCGGCCCTGGCAGGCCGAAATCCGACCCCGGCGAGGCCCGCGGGGCCGAATCCTGGTGCGGCGACATGCTTACAGGCCCAAAGTCCGCGCCCACGATCGACCTTGGTTAGATAAGCATGCCCCACATGCTTATGTAGCCGAGGTCCAGCGGGCGCGGGTGGTTTGTCCCTGTATGCACGCGGAATGCCCGGTCAACCACCCGGGCGTCGATGAGGATGCGCGACCGGGATGCCGGACTCCCATGGCAGGACCTTGCCGAACTGGACAAGCTCGCCGTAGAAGGCCGGGTCGAAGCTCGGGGCGAGGGCGAGGTCGATGGGCCAGGACGCAGCCTCGGCCGGGGTTTGTGCCGCGCTCATGTCCTCGAACCACGGCCGGGAGGCGTCGGTGTCGACCAGGCCCGGGCACAGCGCCATCAGGAGCCTGTTCTCCTTGAGATCCGTGGCGCGGCGCTGTCCGGCGAGCGCCCGGACGGCCGCGACCTGCGCGACCTTCGACGGGATGTTCAGCCACGTTCCATAGCCTTCGCGCTCGGCGCGGCCGTCGTGGACGGCCTGCCGCCATTCGCCGACAACGGCGTCGACGGCGTCGAGGCTTTCGGCGGCCGCGGCAAAGCGCCCGGCGACCCGGTAGTCGAGCTTGTCGAGCGTGCCCAACGCGCTGGCGACGATGATCAGCCGGCCGCCCCGGCGCATCCGCGGCGCGAAGGCTCGCAGCACGCGGGTAGTCGCGAGATTGCTGGTCTCGACGACGGTATCGACCTCGTCGGCGGCATCGGCGTGCGGGCTCATCCGTGCCGTGGCGTTGGAGAAGACAATGTCGACCTCGTCCAGCTCGGCGGCCAGCCTCGCGATTGCCTCGCCGTCGCGAACATCGAGTACCCGGCCCTCGACGCGGGCGATCGCGGGTCCGTCGGCGATGGCGGCCACGGCAGCTTGGACGCGGCTCGGGTCGCGGCCGGTGAGCAGGACGCGGTCCTGCGGCGCCATGCGGGTGGCGAGCGTTTCGACGAGAGCGCGGCCGAGGCCCTGGTTGGCGCCGGTGACAAGAGCGATGCGGGAAGCAGTCATGCCCTCAATCTAGCCCCAGAACGGTATGCCGCAAACGAGAATATTGCACAGGTACCATGCGTAGCACGCATGGCCACGGACTTCTCGCCCAACGGGCTGCGAGTCCTGCGCGAAGTCGCGCAGGTGGGCTCGTTCTCGGCCGCGGCACACTCCCTCGGCTACACCCAGTCGGCCATTTCGCGGCAGGTGGCGGCGCTCGAGACCGTCGCCGGCCGTCGACTGTTTGACCGCAGCCGCCACGGTGTCACCCTGACCCCAGCGGGAACCCGGCTGGTCGCGAGCGCGGTCCGGGTGGTCGATGAACTCGACGCTGCACGTCGCGAGCTGGCCGGCGGGGAGGCCGCGGTCGGGCCAGTTGCCCTCGGCGCGTTCGCGACGGCGGCGGCCGGGCTCGTGCCCGAGGCGCTGGCATCGCTGCCGCCCGAGCTGACGGTCACGCTGCGTGAGGGAACCACGCCCACGCTGACCCGGGCCCTGCGGGCGGGCACACTCGACCTCGCGGTTCTCGCCCGTACACCGCCCTTCCGCCCGCCCGACAGCGAGTCGCCCGCGCTGGAGCTCACGACCCTGTCAGAGCGCGAGCTGGTCATCGGCGTGCCCGCAAGCCACCCGTTCGCGAGCGCCCAGGCGGTCGAGGTGCAACAGCTCGAAAGCCAAATCTGGGTCGCGAGCCGATCCGACGCGGGCGAATCCCTGCTCGGCGTATGGCCAGGCCTTTCAGAGCGTCCCGACGTCCGCTACGTCGTGCGCGACTGGCTGGCCAAGCTCCAGATCGTGGCCGCCGGGCTGGCGATCACAACGCTCGCCCCGGTCGCGCTCAGCGTGCTGCCCGCGCGCGTCAGGGTCGTCGCCGTGCGCGGCGAGCCGCAGGAGACCCGGCGCATCGTCCTCGCGCGCCGGCCCGGGGCGCTCGACTCCGCGACGGCCCGGGTGGCCGACGCGCTGATCGCCGCCGCGGCAGCCTGAGCCGCCGTCGCCACGTGGCTTGGTTGTCACGCTCTCCCGCCCGGCGGTGTCTTCATGCCAATCAGGCAAACGGACATGGAGGACACGATGGCGCTACGCGTTTCGAAGGCGGAGCTCCCTGCCGGGCTTAGGGAAAGCATGATCAACCAGTTCGGTGCCGTGCCCGAACCGCTCGAGGTGGCGTGGCACAACCCCAAGGTCGCCGAGGCATCCCTGGGGCTCGGGGGCAACGCGAGCGAGTGGGATGCGGCCGACGAGAGCCTCAAGTCGTTCGCGCACATGGCCGTCTCAGCGCAGGTTGGCTGCAGCTTTTGCCTCGATATCGGCTACTTCCAGGCGCAGAACCAGAAGCTGGACCTGGCCAAGGCGAGCCAGGTGCCGCGCTGGCGGGAGTCGGAGCTGTTCACGCCGCTGGAGCGGGACGTGCTGGAGTACGCCGAGGCAATGACGAACACGCCGCCGACCGTCACCGACGAGCTGTCCGCGCGCTTGCTCGACCGGCTCGGCCCGGCGGCGATGATCGAGCTCACCGTGTTCATCGCCTTTTCGAACTTCTCGACCAGAAGCAACACGGCGCTCGGGATCGAGTCGCAGGGCTTCTCCGCTGCGTGCGAGATTCCGCTGGCCACGCGTCCGGAGGTTTCCGGCCTGGCGTCGAGGGCATGACCGAGGATCCGTTCGTCGCCCACCGCAGCCTGCTGTTCACGGTCGCCTACGAGATGCTCGGGTCGGCGGCCGACGCGGAGGACGTCCTGCAGGAGGCCTGGCTGCGGTGGGCCGACATCGACCACTCGCAGGTGCATGACCCGCGGGCGTACCTCATCCGGGTCGTCACGCGGCAAGCGCTCAACCAGATGCGAGCGTTGTCGCGCCGGCGCGAGGAATACGTCGGCGAATGGCTGCCGGAACCGCTGCTGACCAGCCCGGATGTCGCCGAGGACGTCGAACTCGCGGAGAGCGTCTCGATCGCGATGCTGACCGTGCTGGAAACGCTCGGGCCGACCGAGCGGGCGGTGTTCGTGCTCCGCGAGGTCTTCGAGATGCCCTACGGCGAGATCGCCGAAGCGATTGAGAAGTCCGCGGCCACGGTGCGGCAGATCGCGCGCCGGGCACGCGAGCATGTGGCGGCTCGGCGGCCGAGGGTGCAGGTGAGCCGGTCCGAGCAGCAGGCCGTCTTGGAGCGGTTCCTGGTCGCGTTGCGAACCGGGCAGGTACAAGAGCTGATGGAGGTCATGGCGCCGGACGTGGTCCTGATCGCCGACGGTGGCGGGCTCGCGGCCGCCGTTCGGGTTCCGATCTACGGGGCCGAACTCGTGGCGAAGTTGCTCGCGCGCGCGCAGCGGGTGGTGGCCGCGTTCGAGACGACGACCATATGGCTCAACGGCGCGCCTGCGGGCCGGGTCGAGTTCGACGGCGAGCTGGACGCCGCGGTCAGCCTCGCGGTGGAGAACGGGCGAGTCAGCCGGATCTACGTGATGCGAAACCCGCGGAAGCTGACGCGACTGAATGACACGGCCGAACTCGCCCGATGAGGTGGCCGCCGCGATCCGGGGCGGCGGTGACGATCCTCTGCTCGCCGCTACTGGGACGCATCCGATGGGCGGCTGCTGAGTGCCGGCGCGCCCGCGATCAGCCGCGCCAGCTCATCGGGCCGGTCGAGCGTCGCGAAGTGGCCGCACCGCTGTAGTTCCACGACCGCCGCGCCTGGAATTGCGCGGGCGTTCGCGTTGCGTTCGTGCGGACGCGACCAATCGTGATCTCCGTAGACAAGAGTGACTGGGACACCGATCTGCGGGTACTGCTCGCGCGCCGCGATCCAGTTGCGCCACTGCCTGCACAATGACCGCAGCGCACGCGCGTGGCCCGGCAGGGAACCACACTGGTAGAGCTCCTCGACCAGGTTCTGGTCGAGCACGGAGGCGTCGTAGAGCCCGCCGGCGAGCACGCGGCGGAGGATCGCGCGAGTCTCGCCGCTGGCAACCACCGGGCCAACCGCGGGCCACTGGATCGCGGTGAACAACGCGCCGGCAAGCGGGGAGCTGCGGCGGATCCCGCCCCACCGGCCGTAGTCGTAGGGGTTGACCGCGATCACCCGGGCGACCGCAGGGTTCGCATTACCAGCGAGCAGCAACGCGATCGTCGCGCCGATCGATTCGCCGACGATCGTGGCCGAGAGCAGATCGAGATCGGCGAGCAGCGCCGCGACGGCGTCGGCGAAGTAGCCCGGGGTGTACTCGACCGGCGGCGCGGTCGAGTGGCCGTGACCCGGGAGGTCAACCGCGATCAGCTCCAGCGGCGCGGGCTGCAGCCCCGCGATCACTGCCTGAAACATGTCAAGCTGCGTACGCAGCGTATGCAACAACACGACGGGCGAGCCCTCGCCCCGTCGCAGATAGCGAAGCTCCGCACCCGCGACCGTCGCCCGCCCGTACTCCCCAGTGCGTGCTGCCGGTCCGGTCATTCGTCAATCCCGCGTGTTCTGAACCGCACGGTTCAGAACTTATACTGAAACGTGCAGTTGGAAATGTCAAGGAGCTGTTGACCGGTGGGCCGTCCGAGACGTGAGGACCGCGACATCGTGCTTGTCGCTGCGCACAAAGCGTGAAGCGGGAGCGACGGGACTCGAACCCGCGACCTCCGGCGTGACAGGCCGGCGCTCTAACCAACTGAGCTACGCCCCCCTCTTAGGGGTGCTGCAAGTATGGCAAGAGAAATTCTTCCCCGCTTGCCGCAACTCTTTCTTTGGGTCCGTGTTTTGGCCCTCGAATCGATCTCCCGGAGGACGCACCCAACCCGGCCGTGGGTGCGTTGTTGGGATCAGCGACGGGGACCCTGGAAGCGGGTCCCCGTCGTGGTTAAGGGCCGGGGGCCTGCGGCGAAGGCTTTGTCGCCGGCCCCCGCCCCATTTATCCCTGCCCTGCGGCAGCCAGGCTAGTTCGGGAACACGAGCCGCATCACCGTCTCCACGAACTGCTCGTAGCGCTCGGGCGTGTACCGATCGGGATCGGTCAGCACCATCCGCCCGGCCTGCTCACCGAGGTCGCGGATCGCCCGTGCGGTCAGCTCGGCGTCAAGGTCGTCCGGCAGCTCGGGGCGCTCGATCGCCCAGCGCACCAGCCGCTCGATTCGATCGAGCATCCGGGCTCGATTCGTCTCGACGTGCTCGCGGACGATCGCGGGCGTGCCGTCGAGCGGGAGCAGGATCAGCCGCCAGGTCGCCGGCCGGCTCGCGACCGCATCGAGGAACCGCCTGACGCCGCCGGCGAGCAGCTCGATCGGCTCGCGGCGCCCCGGGTCCGCCGGCACGACCTGCTCGAGCTGCTCCAGCGAGTAGCGCTCCTCGCGCTCGACCAACGCGTGCAGGAGTCGCCCGAGGTTCGGAAAGTGGTCGTACACGACCGGACGGGTAACGCCCGCGACTCGCGCGACCGCCTCGATCGACACGCCGCCGTATCCCTGGTCGAGGATCACCTCGAGCGCGGCGTCGATCAGCTGCTCGCGCCGCTGAGCCGACGGCATCCGCGGCGCGTAGCGCCGGCGCGGCTTGGCGCCGGCGTGTGGAGGGGTGGGGGCCGGTCGAGGCGGCATCGGGGCGTCAGGCTAGCGCACCGGCTAAGCTACGCAGCTGTAGCTTTGACTGAACTCGGCAGAGGGAGCGACGATGACCCCAGACGCAAGTCCGGCGATCACCGCCACGCGCTCGCCGCGCAGATCGTGCTCGTGGTTCCAGGCCGCCGAGGCTCGGACTCGACCTCGGAGCACGCGTAGAACTCTCCGATCCCATCGACTCGAGCACGTCGATGTGGGCATTGAAGACAGTGTCCCGGGGCCGGTGGCGGTTGCGCGGTGCGGGCCGCGCCGGAGTAGGCTCGACACAACCACGAGATGGAGGTGTTCCCATGTATGCGCGGGTCACCGCGTTCCCCGGCCTTCCCCCGGAGCGGATCAAGGCGACACTCGATGAGTTCAAGCAGCGGCACCTGCCGCGCCTGGAGCAACTGCCTGGGTACCGCGGTGTCTGGGCCGGCGTCGATTACACCGGCGGGCGGGCGATCGCAGTCACCTATTGGCAGACGATCGAGGACCTCCGGGCTTCTGACCCGGTTGCGGACGAGGTCAGGGCGGCGGCGGTGACCCGCGCTGGTGTGGACCGCAACCGGCCACCGATCACCGACCGCTACGAGATCGTGCTGCAGCAGGAGACCAGCTCGGTCTAGCTGTAAATATCCCGCCCGCTCCTGGCCTCGCTGGCATCGCGCCAGGCCCAATCCGCCCCGGAGGCCCGAGTCAGCCAGCTTTACCTCACCCCCACCCCGGCTTCAGGATCTGCTCAATCGTCTCCGCCCGCATCGGCTCCGACGCCGTGATTAGGACCGCGTGCATGCATAAAGGGACAAAGTCCACGCGCCGAAGTCACCTTGGCTACATAAGCATCCCCCACATGCACAATTGACCAAGGTCCAGCAGCTGCGCGCGATTTGTCCCTTTATGCATGCAAAATTGTCAGACTGCTGACACGACTCGCCCCGCCGCACCCGCACCAGCGGCGTTCCCGAGCAGATCGCATCCCGCCGGCCTCGCTGGCACCCCCCCGGCCTAACTGGTCTAGCTCGGTCCCCGGCCTAGCTGTCGGCCTGGCCGCTCTGCGCACATAACGCGCAGCGGCTCCAGTCGAATGGCCGCGTGATTCCCCGCAGCCGGCGATCGTTCTCGTGCCACTCGCGGTTGAGATGGCGACCGACGACCACCGCCGCGACGGTCTTGGCGCCGGCCCGCTTCAGGGCCGCGGCCGCGCTCTGGGCGCTCGCGCCGGTGGTCCACGTGTCATCGATCAGCAGCACTGACCGGCCACTGAGGTCCTCGAGCGGCTCATACCTGCGAGGGTCGAACTCGCGTGCCTTGACATCTAGCTGCGACCGGCGCAGGAGCTGCTCATGTCTGGTTCGCGTCGGCCCGACGACCTCGCCGACGATCCGTCGCAGCGGGTGGCTCTGCTCACGCTCGCGGTCTCCCGAAGGCACGATCGCGACCAGCTCGAAGCTATTCACGCCGACAGCCTGCGCGATGCATCGTTCGTGCGTGTCCAGGAACCGCCACAGCACGGCGGCGAGCTCCACGCTCAGGCGCCGCGCGACCTCGCCGGTGAGCCGCTTGTACCGCGCGAGCGCGTGATGAAGCTGCTCGTGGGCGACGCTGTAAGAGATCGGTGCCACCACATCGAGCCACGCTTCGTTGTGAGCGCAGGCATAGCAGCGTTCATATCCGCGCGTGAAGTTGAAGCACGTCGTGCATACATCCGGACCGGCCCGCGGGCCGAGCATGAAGTTCGTGTACAACTCGGTCAGCTCGGCGACCGTAGGCACTTGGACGGCCCTACGCGGTCAGCGCGCCCGACGAGGTGAGGCGCTCGACGATCCGTGTGATCTCGCCCGGCGAATCGACCACGTGCGCTCCCGGGGTCGCGGCGCACTCCCTCGCCCAGTGCTGCTCGAGCAGCGATGAGAGCAGGAAGACCGGACGTCCGTGGGCGAGCGCCAGGCGGGCCTGCATCCGCGACCCGCTCGTGTGCGAAGCCTCGACGACCACGGTGCCGAGCGTCAGCCCGGACATGACCGCGTTTCGCATCGGGAAGCTGCGACGGCTCGGGGGCGCGTCGGGCCAGAACTGCGAGATCACCGCGCATTCAGATGCGATCCTGCGCTGCAACGGTGCGTTCTGGGGTGGATACGCCCGACTCAGGCCGGTGCCGATCACCGCGATCGTCCGGCCGCCGTTCGCGAGCGCGGCGGTGTGCGCGGCGGTGTCGATCCCGGCCGCGAGTCCGGATACGACCGTATACCCCTCGGCGACCAGGTTCGCGGCGATCGTCCCGGCCCGCTCGGCGCCGGCTGCTGTGGCTTTACGCGCGCCGACGACAGCAATCGAGCGTGCGTCCTGCGCCTGCAGTCGACCGGCGAGGAAGATCAGCGGCGGCCGGTCATGGACGCTTCGCAGGTTCTCCGGATAGCCCGGGTCCAATACCGAAACCAGCCGCATGCCGTTCGCACGCCAGCCGGCGATGTCGCGGGCGGCAAGATCGAGGAGCGCATCGGCGTCAGCGGCGAGCAGGCTCCCCTGCCCGCGGTCTTCGCTCAGCTCGTGCTCGAGTACGGCCCGGGCGCTGCCCGCGTCCTCGACGAGGCCGGCGTACTGCACCCACGGACGCCTCCCGGTGCGCAGCAGGGCGACAAGCGCGGCGGTGTCCGGCGGCGCGGGCATCAGGCCGAGCGTAGCGCCGGCCGTAGACGCCCTGCAGCGCCTGGATCAGCCGGCGTGTTCGGTGTGCTCGACGGGCGCGGTGTGCTCGACGGGCGCGGGTGGCCCCTCGGCGGTCGCGACCGAGTGCTCGACTCGGCTGCGGGGGGCGCCTCGGCGGTCTCGACCGAGGCCGGTGCGGGCTCGGTATAGACGGCGCTGGCGTCTACCGACGGCGCGGACGAAACGGCCGTCGCGGTCGCGACGGGCTCGGGGGGAGCCGTCGGCGCGACAGGTGTGCTCGTCGCCGTCGGGCCGTTGATCACTTCGTCCTCGTGGCCGTGCTCTTCGCCGCTCAGGGCCGTGCGGAAATCGCGCAGACCGCGCCCGAGTGACCTGCCGGCTTCTGGCAATCGCTTGGGCCCGAGCACGAGCAACGCGATCACGAGGATGAACAGGAGGTGCGTGGGCTGAAGAATGTCACCGATCATCCAGCGGGAGCTTAGCCTACTCGCGGTCCGGGGCAGATCAGCCGCTGCATCTTCGCGCCGCGTTGCCGGGCCCCACCACGACTGCGATCCGGCGCGAACCTCCAGGCGCGTAGGGGTAGTCGGTCTCGTTCAGGGTCGAGACCGAGAACCAGAAGTGGACCTCGCCCTGCCCTGGGTTGAAGCAGTAGACCGTGTGGAAGCGTCCGATCCGGTCCACGTCGGGGATGCCGACCGTCGCGTAGATCCCGCCCGTGCCGATCCGCAGCCGCAGCAGCTGCGAGACGACCGTCTTGTTGGCTGGGATGTAGCCGCCGAGGACTCGACCGCTGATCGCCACCGCCGCACCCCAGGGCACGTCTTGGGGCTTCACGCTGAGCCGGATCTTGGCGGGCACGACCAGCCGCGCCTGTTCGGAGCTGGTCGGCTCGGTCGTCCCAGAGCCGTCGAACACGGCCTCGACGATCCGCGACGGGCCCGGGCCGACGGCCGCGTCCCAGAAGCCGTCAGCTCCGGTCGTCGCGCTCGCCACCTGCGTGAACAAGCCCCCACCATCGTCGGGAGCGCTGAGGATCCGCACCGTCTGACCCCCGAGCGCGGTGCCGTTGCTCAGGCCAAGCCAGCCACTGACCGTCGCACCCTCACCGAAGCCGACGCGCTCAACGGTCTGGTTGACGACATGCGGGAACACCGGAACCCGTACGACTCGCCACCCCCGCGCGACCCGCACCCGGCGGCGAACCAGCCGCGCCACGCAGTGGGTCACACGGACCCTCTGGGAGTACGGCGGCCGATAGATCCTGAACCCCTCGCCGCGAGCATGAACCGTCACCCAGCTCCCCGGCACGCGCACCCGCACGGTCATCCGGTGGCACAAGAGCGCGTCGGCGAGCCGCGCGAACGAGGTGCTCAAGACACTGGGCTGGCGGATCGTCAGCGTCCACGACTGCCAGTTCGACCAGCCGTGATTTCCCACGCTGTCGACTGCGTTGTTCGCCGCCGCGCAGCGCACCACGTGCTGCCCGATCCCGGCAACCGGAACCTGGGTGCTCGCGCCCGCGTACCACTGGTTCGGTCCGCCGTCGGTCGAGCACTCGATCCCGGCGATCCCGGAAGGACTGCCGCCCGCTGTCGCGCTCACGAACTGCTCGCCGGCGGTCGACGGCGCGTCGGCGGGGCCGGTGAGGGAGATCGTCGGCTCGCTGTTGTCGACGTTGATCGTCTTCGTGTACACCGAGTCGGACGTGGCATTGCCCGTCGCGTCGGTGCCGCGCAGGGTCAACGGCATCGCGCCCTCGCCGTATTCCCAGGTGTGCACCGTCTGATCGATCGCGGGCGCACTGCACTGGTGCCACTCGGACATTGCCGGCTGGGCGCTCGATGTCGCGACCGTCTGCCCGTCGAGCACCGCGGACAGGCTGCAGAGGCCCGACGGCGAGTCCCCGAACACGTGCACCGCCCAATCTCCCCGGACCCAACCCGACGCCTGCCAGAGGCCGTCTGGGGCGACGAGGTAGGGCCAGGCGGTCTCGCGGACGTCGAGGCCGATGTCGGCGACGCTGATCCAATTGTTGATCGTCTCGCACGGTTTGGCACCGCAGATCACCTGCCAGCCGAAGTAGCTGCTCGTGAAGCCCGAGAAGCCGGCCGATGTCTGAGAATCGTGCGTCTCCGCACCTCCCCCGGCCCAGTAGAACCCCCCGCCGTATTCACGGCCGTCGTTGAGTCCCACGGACGCGAGCTGGCCGGGAGGTATCTCGGCTCCGACGATGACGAGCCCAGGTGGCGCGTCGGCCTCCCAGTAGGCGCGCTTGCCGTCGGGAACGATGTTGCCAGCTGTTACCAACGGTGAGGCCCTGGATGCCGTAATGCGCGCTACCTGGGCAGCTCAGCGGAAGCGCTGATCCCGGATGTCGAAACGTCTGATGGAAGGCGTTGATTGCCGTACGTGTCGCAAGCCAGCACGACTTCGTCCGCCGGCGATGCAGTCATCGGAACACAACATTGCGACGAGCACGGCGCCGACAGCGGCCGGCCCAACCGCCACTGCTTCGCGCGATCGACGCTACGGACACACAACCGCCACGTTGACCGGCTCAGCAGCCGGTTGTCCTGTCGTGCTGAACGTGCCGACGATCACTAATCCAGGCGGTCTCGGAGCCGTTCAGCGTCGCGACACTCGCAAAGCCCTGAGTCTCATGCTCCGTCGACCGTTGCAAGCGAGAAGCATCCAGCTGGAATTGCCTCGATTCCAACTGATGCTTCCCGCATGCTCTACGGAATTCCATCCCACGGTGTGGGCACGCGGCCTCGATGCGATGACGTTTCCTTCGGCGCTCACCCTCGCCCACATGCGAATCGAGCCACCAATGCCTTGGGCCGCAAACTTCGCCGGGCTGACGGACCCGTTCGCGAGCTTGGTTGCCGTGACCGCGCCGTTGCGCAGCTGCCGAGTTCCGACGCTGTTGTCGGGAAGGTTGATGCCCGCGTAGGCCGTTCCTCCCAGCGCCACGAACAGCGCCAGGTACGCGACCGCATTGCCCCGAATGTGTGCGAGAACGTGCCTCATCTGCCTTGACCTTTCATCCGTTTTCATCCGCTGGGTGTGCTGCCGGGTCCTAGCAACGCGCCCGCGCCCGTCGGTCCCGGAGACGGGCTCGAGTTCTGGCTGGCGGTTGCGCTCGACTGCTGAACGTCGGGAGCGGCGGTGCCCGATGTGCCCGATTGGGACGCGAGGCTGCTCGCCGCATCCGTGGCGCTCGAAGGGGGAGCACTGCCGGCGGTGTCCGTGGAGCCCGAAGACGCGGGTGCGCTCGGGACGGTCCGGACCGGCATCGCCGCCGCGCGCGCGCGGATAACGTGGCGTGCGCTCCGGTCCGGGATCGTGCGTCCGCGGCGGTGATCGGGGTCGGCTCTCCTGATCCTGAGCTGCCCGGGGATGTCTGTTGCTTTCTCGACGATCGCCGCGGACTGGATCGCCGGCCGGGCGATGTGCGAAACGCCGCTCTTTTGAGCCGGTGAGCCACCCCCGAGCAACCCGATCCCAGTCGCGACGACCGCGATCGTGCCGAGCCCGACCAACACCGGCTGCCGCCACCCGTTGACAGCGGATCGCCAAACCGGGGAACGACGACCACCCCGACCGGCAACACCCGAATCTTCGAGGCCGGGGCCCGCAACGCCGGGGCCGGCCGCGGGGGCGGCAATCGCGTCGTGCATGCCTGAGCCCTCCCAGAATGCCGTCGCGAGGGTTGCAGGATCCTGCCCTGCTGCGGTTGCCGGATCCCGCCCCGCTTCGGTTGCCGGATCCCTCCCTCCTTCGTCAGCTCGATTCCCGACCGGGACCAGCTCGTCGCGCGGACCGAGCCAGTCTCGAGGCCCGAGCCGGCCCCCTGGGAAGCGGACGACGTTGCTCTGCGGCTTTCCCGCGTCCCTACCTTCGGTGTGCCTACCGCCTGTTTCCACGCCTTTTGCAGACCTCCGGGCATCAAAGCTACGTGTGGCGTCCTCCTAGCGCGCTAGTATAACGCTTAAATGGTTCCAGTTTGTCTCAATTAGAGAAGCCCACCGTGGCAGCCGAAGATCGTGAAGAGTCGTTTTTGACCGTGGCAGAGGTCGCGGAGCGGCTCAAGCTCAACCAGCAGACGGTCCGTAACTGGATCGACCAGGGTTCGCTCCCCGCGGTGCGCGTCGGCCGGCGGGTGCGCATCAAGCGCTCCGATTTCGAGCGCGTTCTCGATGACGGCTACAGCTCGGGGACGAGCAACGCGCGGCGGGACGCGCGACCGAGCGCCGAGGACTTCTGGGGTGGCGAGCCGGTCGGGCTGGCGGAACCCGATCCCTCGGCGCGCGGTGGACCTGGCGCCAATCACGACGGCTGATGACGCCCGGCAACGATCTCCACCGCGAATGAGCGCCAGCGACGAATGACGTTCAGCGACGATCTCGACCGCCAGCGCGCCCACGTCATGCGGATGGTGCGCCACGCTAGCAACGGATGGGCCGACGCCATGCGGGCACACAAGCTCGCACCCCCGGATGCGGGGTTTGCCGCGCGCCTACGAGGCCTCGCCGAAGCTGCCGAGACCGAGCAGGTCGCCTGGGAGCATGCCCACGCAGCCGGCCTGCTTTGGCGGCCGGTTCCCGGCGCCGAGCACGCCGAACCTCCGTATGAGTTGCGTCCCGGCACCGGACGCCGCGGACCCGAGGAGCTCTGGGCTCCCTTCGACCGGGCAGTCGCCGATCTCAACGTCGCGATCACCGGCTCCAGCGCGACCGCGGTCGCCGATGCCTTCGGCGCGATCGCGAGCACGGCCTCGGTACTCGCGGACGCCGTCGCTTCGGAGCCCGCGGACGAAGCCGCCTCCCGCACCCGCGCCCGCGGCGCCGCCTGACCACACCCGCGTCCGCGGCGCCGCCTGACCACACGCACACCGAAACGCCACCAGATGTTTACCAACCCTGAAGCCGGGGATGCCACTTTGAGGGCGGACACAATAAAAAGGAGAGACGATGCCTCACATCATCGTGACGGCGGACCGGGAAGACGAACGGGGGGAAGGCGCGGTAATGCTGCGCGAGCGGATCAACGTGACCGACTTCGAGAGCGACCATTTCGCCGCTCGGTTGGTCGAGCGGCTCGGCTGGGCGGTAAACGACGCTCACGAAGCCGAGCACGAGACCGACCGGCGCTGAACCCGGCTCGTTCGTCCAGATCAGGCAGGGGCGGTGTCGGTCGTGACGGACCCTACCTGCCCGCCCTACCCTGTTGCGGCGCCCGCGTCGGGCCGCCGCCCCAGTCCTCCTATCCCGGCTACCCCCGCCCGTCCGCGAGCGTCGTGACGACAGCCTCGTAGACCCCGGCTCCGTAGCCCTCGGATGCGATGCGCACGCCGGGCCTCGCGGCGACGTCAGCCGCCAATGTCGGGTCGCGCTCCAATCCGTTGGCGACGAGCCAGAAGGCGCCGACGACGGCAGCCGCGTCCGCGTCCTCACGCGAGTCGCCGACTGCGATGCAATCGGTACGGGCATAACCGCGGGCCTGCATGTGCCGCGCAACCGCGCGCGCCTTGGAGGCGGCCGCGGGGATCAGGTGGTAAGCGTGGACGACCGGCACATCGGGGAACCGCTTGGCGTGCTCGCGGATCACCCCGTTGTCGACCAGCCGCAGCCATCCGAGGCCCGCCTCCTGAAGCAGACCATGTACCTCGTCGAGATCGACCGCACCGCGGAACAGGTGCGAGACCTCGCGCCCGGTCGACCACGGAGTGTGGTACTCGAGCCGGCCCGGATAACGCTCCAGCAGTAGCGCCGGCGCACCTGAGGCCTCGATCTGGTCGAAGATCGAGCCCTGCTCAGCCGAGGGCACGACGCCGTCGGTGAGCCACTCGAGCTCGTCATCGATCACCAGCCCGCACCCGAGCTCGAACACGTACGAAGTCGAGCCGATGATCCGCGCGCCCTCGAATACGCTCCGTTCCCGCCGCCCCGAGTAGGGGACGACCTCGGCTCCGGCCCGGAAGCAGGCCTCCAGCGCCCGCACGCCGGCGGCCGAGAACCGCCCGTCGGCACCGCGCAGCAGCGAGGCTCCCGGGCCGAGCAGCGTCCCGTCGAAATCGACGTACAGGCATCGCATGGCGCGGGCGACCGTAGCACCCCGACGCCATACTGACCCAAGGATGTCGATCGTCAAGGAAAGCGAGCCTTGGACCGCTCTGCTGGAGACCGGACGCGCCGATGAGCGGCTGGTTCATGATGCTTTCTTTAAGGCGCGCTCCGCGCGCTTGGTTTCTGTCCCGGGCGAGCTCAACTTTGCGGTCACCTCAGCCCTGGCGCGAGCCGGGATCACCGAGCTCTACGACCATCAGGACGAGGCTCTGCGCGCGGCCTTCGAGCAGCCGACGATCGTCACGACCGGCACCGCCTCGGGAAAATCGCTGTGCTTTCAGCTGCCGACGCTGCAGGTCCTGACCGCCGATCGCACCGCCCGCGCCCTGTACCTGTACCCGACGAAGTCACTCGCGCAGGACCAGGCCCGCGCGATCAACAGCTTCGGCCTGCACCAGGCCGTCCGGCCCGCGATCTACGACGGCGACACGCCCCGCCAGGAGCGGGCTGCGATCCGCAAGCGATCAAACCTGATCCTCACCAATCCGGACATGCTGCACGTCGGAATCCTCCCTCACCACGCTGCCTGGGACGAGCTGCTCGCGAACCTCGCGTTCGTGGTCGTTGATGAGGCCCACGTGTACCGCGGCGTGTTCGGCTCGCACGTCGCAAATGTGTTGCGGCGGTTGCGCCGCGTCGCCGCGATCCACGGCACGATGCCGCGGTTCCTGCTCACGAGCGCGACAATCGCCAACCCGGTTGAGCTCGCCGAACGCCTCACGGGCCTGAGCGATTTCCACCTCGTCGACCGCGATAGCGCGCCCCAAGCCGCGCGCCGGGTCGCGATGTGGAACCCGCCGCTGCTCGACGAGGCGCTTGGGACGAGGGCCTCGACCCTGTATGAGGCGGCCGAGCTGATGGCGGAGCTGATCAGCGCCGGCGCCCGCACGATCTGCTTCATGAAGTCGCGGAAGGGAGTCGAGCTGATTCTCCGCCACACAGTCGATCGCCTTCCCCCTGAGCTCGCGCAACGGATCGCCCCCTACCGCGCCGGGTACACCGCGGCGCAGCGGCAGGAGATCCAGCGGCGATTGACACAGGGCGAGCTGCTGGGCGTCGTCGCGACCGATGCGCTCGAGCTCGGAATCGACATCGGCGAGCTCGACGCTGCAATCTGCGTCACCTTCCCCGGCACGGTCGCCAGCCTGAAGCAGATGTGGGGACGCGCGGGCCGCCGGGGCCGCGGGCTGGCCCTCTACATCGCCGGCGAGGACGCGCTCGACCAGTTCTTCTGCCGCCACCCCGACGAGTTCATCGACCGGGCGGTCGAAGCCGCGATCATCGACCCCCACAGTCCCGAGATCTACGCCGAGCACCTGTTGTGCGCCGCCCACGAGGCGCCGCTCAGCGACGCCGACGCTCCGATCCTCGGCGACGGTTGGCGCGAGCACTCCGAACAGCTGGCCGCGGCCGGCCTGTTACGCGAGCGGGCGACCGGGTTCGTGCCGATGCGCGCCGATGATTACCCGGCGGCCCGGGTTGCGCTGCGCTCGGCGTCAGCCGACAGCTTCGCTCTGGTCGACGCGAGCACGGGCGAGGTGTTCGGCACGATCGAGGCCGTGCGGGCGTTCGCGACAGTTCACGAGGGCGCGGTCTACCTGCACATGGGGCGGGCATACCACGTGCTGGACCTCGACCTGGCAGGCCGTCGCGCGCTGCTCGAGCCCTTCAACGGCGACTACTTCACCCAGGCCAAGCGCGAGAGCATGACCTGGATCGAGCGGCTGCACGAGCAGCGCCAGACGCTCGGGGTGACGCTGTCGTTCGGCTCCGTCGTGTACTCGGAGACCGTGCTCGGCTATCAGCGCAAGGCCCTGCATGACCACACCGTGATCGGCTTTGAGACGGTCGAGCTGCCGACGGTCGAGTTCGAGACGCGCGCGCTCTGGTACGAGCTCGATCAGCTGATCGCCGCCGAGCCGTTTCCGGCCGACCAGCTGCTCGGCTCGCTGCACGCGCTCGAGCACGGGCAGATCGCGGTGCTGCCGCTGATCGCGATGTGCGACCGCTGGGACATCGGGGGGCTCTCGACGAACGCTCATCCGCAGACCGGCGGCCCGTCCATTTTCATCTACGACGGCCATCCGGGAGGGGTCGGGATCACCAGACGGGGGTTCGACCAGTTCGAGCGCCTCGCCACCGACGCGCGGCGGCTGATCGGCGAATGCCGGTGCAAGTCCGGCTGTCCTTCCTGCGTGCAGTCGCCGAAGTGCGGCAATCTGAACGAGCCGCTGTCAAAGCGCGGTGCGCTCGAGCTACTCGCGCGGATGGCTGCTTGAAGCCCCGGGTCGCTACTCGAGCCTTAGCTGACGCTACTTCAGCGGCAGGCTGAACTCGCCGTAGAGCCCGCTCGAATTGTTCGCGGTCCACGCGACCACGTTTCCGAACGCCCCCAGCAGCGGTGCCGCCTGGGACGACAGGCCCGACGCCGACGCGCTATGGCTCGCGGCCGCGACCAGCGACAGCAGGGCGGCAGGTGAAATCCGCTCGGCGAGCGGACCTGAAGCGCCGCTGATCGGGTTCGCGGCTGCGGCTGCGAACGCCCGCAGGACGGCGGGCGTCGCGCTACCGAGCACGAGCCGGCCGTCGGCGATCCCGATCCGCAGCGGCTTGCCCGGTTTCTTGCTCTGGTAGAAGCCGCCACCGATCCGCTTCAGGTTCTTGAACTTGGCGAGCGTGGCGCTCACCGCGGCGGGGTCGGTGACCTCGGCGCGCGCCAGTACACCGCTGGCGCCGTAATCCAGCTCGCTGTTGCCGGTGAACTGGGAGACCAGGTCACGGTTGAGCGAGATTCCATCCTTCGCCGCCGTGGCCGTGAACGAGGCGAGCGCCTTCGGGTCGACCGCGGCGACAGCTCCCTCGGTGAACGCGAACAGCTGCGCAAGGTCCCTGAACCCGACCACGACCGGGGCCACGCCGGCGACACTTGGCGCGGTCGAGCCGGTCGGCAGCGGAAGCTCGCTGCTCGTCAGTGAGGCGCCCGAGGTGTCGACCCGGTAGTGGATGTCGATGCCGGTGTCGGCCACGCCGACGGTCAGACCGTAGGAGGTGAGTGCGCCGACCCAGGGGATCTGCCGTGCCTGTGCCGCCTGCGGTCTCGACAGGACGCCGGTGAGGTTGCCGTAGACCTGGAGCAACGTGTTCTGGGGCAGGCCGGTGAACGCAAGGGTGAAGTTGGCCGGGGTGATGCCGCCCCCGTGCGCGTGGAGATCGAGCGCGCTCTTGACGATCGTCAGCGAGGGCGCCAGGACCGCCGTGGCACCGTCGGTTGCGAGCGCGAACGACCCGCCCTGGTACAGCTTGGCGCCGTCATACGTGCCGGCGCTCTGCGGAGCCGGCTGCTTGGTCGTCAGCGAGCTCAGCTTGCTCGCGTCCTTGGCGATCAGCACCAGCAGGAAGCTGTTGCTCGACGCCGTGCTCGTGGTCGGTACCCCGAGCGCGACCGGGTTTCCGAGCAGCGGCTGGATGTCTTGGGCGTAGTTGACGCCGCTCTTTGCCATGTCGCTCTGCAGTGCCGCGATCCCGAGCTTGGCGAGCGGGAACTTGGCCACGAAGCCGCTCGCGTCCTGCCACGCCGAGCCGTTCGGATCGGTTGCGAGCACGGCCACCGCAGGCGATCCCGCAGGGAAGTACGACAGCTCGGTGTTGAGGGGATTGCCCGACGAGGATGACGAAGAGCCGCAGCCCGCGAGCGCAAGCGCCCCGAGCACGGCGAAGGCGAGGATTCGGCGCATGTGCATAAGCGTAACCGCCAAGTCCCTTGCCGCGGTTAGGTGTTGGTGGTAATCGCCTCAGTGCAGGTCTCTCGGCCGCACGAGCGCGGTCAGCTCGGCTCGGCCGGGCCCCAGCTCGCTCCAGGCACACTCAAATGACAGCGTCGCGAGCGCCCCGGTCGGGAACTTTCGCTGCACGTCGGCGAGATTCGAGCCGTCTGGCGCGCCGTTGCGCGCGCTCGCCAGCCGCAGGACGAGCGTCTGCATCGCGGGGTTGTGCCCGACCACCATCACCGAGGCATACTCCTCGGGCACCTTATGCAGCCGCTCGATGATCTCCGAACACGTGGCCGTATAGAACGACGACTCGATCACCGCATTGCCGGCGAGCTCCACCCCCTCGAGCGTCTCGCGCGTGCGGCGCGCGGGCGAGCAGAGCACCTGACCGGGTTCGATCCCCCGCGCGCGAATGTGCTCCGCCAGCACTTTCACGGCCCGGAGCCCGCGTGGCGCCAGCGGCCGCTCGCGGTCATCGAGTCCGGGATCGTCCCAGCTCGACTTCGCGTGGCGCAGTACGAACAGTTGCTTGGCCGGCATCTCGCTCCCGCGATTGTCGCGCGTCGGTCGGCGTCGCCCATTGCCCGCCCGCAAGCGCGCCTGCCAACCCTCAGATCACGCCCCAGTCGCTAGCATCGCCGCACCAGGCGAGATAGCTCAGCTGGTAGAGCACACGACTGAAAATCGTGGTGTCCCCGGTTCGAGTCCGGGTCTCGCCACATCCCAAAAGTCCTGTAAGCCCTCCATTTTCGGATCGGCCCACTGGCGGCGTAGCCCGATGGTCGAGAAACCGGAATATGTGGCCGGTTTCTCGACCAGACCGGATGCTTGGCCGCGCAGATCGTAGAAGCGGGGCTTCCGAGAACCTGACCCGCGCCGCGACGGGCATCTCGAGAGCTACTTGGTCGTGGCCGTGAACGTCAGGTGGACGGGACCGCAGCTCTTATGAAAGCCGCCGGGCCCAGCCTCACTTTGCGTGAACACGATCTTGCCGGTTGCGCTCGTTGCGGTCTTGAACGTCCCCGTGACCGTCGACACAGTGGTGTCCTTCACCACGCCGCTGCTCACGGACTTGGAGTTAGCGAGCGAGAAACTCCCCGTTCTCGAGACCGCGATCGTTCCGAGCTTGATGAATCCGGTCGGTTTGGCGTATGGGTTGCCGGTGACCGGGAAGGCGATGCACCCGAGGCTGCCGTACTCGAACGCCAGTAGGTCGGCGGCGTTGCTTGAAACCTTGAATCTGATCGGGGCCCTGAAGCCGTTGATCTTGGCTGCCGAGGTGAAACCCGAGTACTGCTTGCCGGCCGGCGGGTGGGCCGCGAGCGCGGTCGCGCAGAGCGCGAGCAGCGCCACCACCGTGAGAATGAGAGAACGTCTTGAATTGCGCATGGCTGCTTCCTTCTTCGTGTCGGTGAATCTCACAGCGACCTACCTGCGCTTCGTCTTCGGTTTGACGATCGTGAACGTGATGCTGACGGGCTTTGAGGTCGCGCTTCCGGCGCTGCGGGCGGTCAATGTCAGCGTGCAGCGGCCCGGCGCTAACCGCGGGGCGCGGAGCTTGAAGCTGTTCTTGCCGGGCGCGCCGCGGAAGCTGAGCTTGGCCTTCTGGAGCGCGAGCGTGCAGCGCTTGCCCTGCTTGGCGTTCGCCTTGCACTTGCCTTTGACCTTGTGCGCGGAAACCGGGACGGTGACCAGGGCGGTGACGGTGGCGGGCGCGGACAGTGTCAGCCTGAGCAGTGTGCCCTTCGTGGCCTGGAATCTTGAGGGGGCGAGGCTGACGCGCGAGATCGTCGGCCAGGCGGTGACGAGCGCCGTCCTGGTAGACGTGGCAGTTCCCCTTCCGCCGGCGTTATAGGCGCTGACGATGACCCGCAGGGTGTGGGCGACATCGGCCTTGCTCAGCACGCGCGTGCTGGCCAGCGCGCCGGCGATGCTCTTACAGCGGTTGCCGAAGCGGTCGCAATCCTGCCATTGGTAGCTGAACGAGCTCGGGCGGTTTTGCCACCTGCCGTTGTTCGCCTGAAGCCGTTGTCCCTGCACGGCCCCGCCGGCGATCGACGGCAGGCCGGTGTTCAGCGGCCGGGGTGTGGTCGTGGTCACGGCGAGGTTGCCGGCGAGCTCGCCAGGGCCCGCGACGAGATCGGCGCCCGGCACAACTGACGCGGCCCGCGCATGGAAGGCCGCTGCAAAACCGCTCAGTGATGTCGTAACGGTGCCCGTTGGCGGTGCGGTGAGGTCCCACAGCCCGCCCGAGGCGTTCGCCCCCGCGTTGAAGTTGAAGCCGCCGTTGCCCGGGTCGTTGGGGGCGGCCGGCTCACCGGGCTGCCCGGTCCAGGTGAGGCCGCCGTTGGAGGAGCCCTCGATCACGCCGGTGGAAAGCCCGACCAGGATCGAAAACGGGTCACCGGGTCCGATCGCGATCGTCCTGATCCCGCTGTAAGTGGCGGCGGTCGTGAACGTGGCGCCGCCGTCGGTGGACTCAAGCAGCCCGTCGGCGGCGCTGCCCGACGCGACCAGCACGGTGCCCGACGCGCAGTCGACCGCGAGGCTTGGCAGACCCATGCCGGGGCTGCCGAGCAGCCCGACCGCCTTGCTCACCGTCGGGCTTGCGCCGGTGGCACCGTCCACTCGGTAGAGCGCCCCGCTGTCGCCGCCGACCGCGAGCGCGAACAGCACGTCGTGCCTGAGCGAGCCTGAGGGCCCGAGGCTCGGGCAGTAGGCCAGCGGCCCGGGCGCGACGATCGTCCCGGCGCCGATGCTCGTCAGGTTCGAGATCGACGGCCCTGGAGCAGCTAGCGCGATGCGGGTCAGCGCTCCGGTCCGGTTGGGCGACTCAGGGCTGCCTGAGGCCGCGTCGACGAAGGCCGTGTCCTGGCTCGGGACACCGACGACCGAGCCGATCGCCGGGCTGTTCGCGCCACCCACGCCGAGCGCGGCCGCGGTCGAGCCCGGAATGTTCCCACCGTTGACCGATGCGCTCGTGCTCGACCAGTTCTCAAAGCCGGTGAGCAGCAGTGCAGGGCCGCCGCTCGCGGGCGAGAGGCCGTAGAGCAGCCAGCTGTCGCTCGCCCCTTGCCACCACGCGACCGACGATGAAGGGCCGTAGAGAGCCTGGTCGAAGCTGGCGCCGCCGTTGTCGGAGGCGACGCCACCGAGGGCCGTGGCCGACGCGCTGTCATTGGTGCTGTCGGGACCGAACGTCGTCTGGTACACGGTCGCGGCCGTGACCCCGTTTACCGCCGCGCCGCCGCTGGTGAGGCCGGTCCCGCGCGTCGCATTGACCGTCTGGTCGGAGGGCATGACCGGGACCCCGCCGTCCTGAGACGACGGTGACATTGGCGCGCTCGTCGCTGCCGACTTGATGATCCCTCGCGATGAGATGCCGGCGCGCATCACGACGGCGTCGCAGACCCCGGGCGTCTGGCAGGCGCTGGTGTCGACGGTGTTGTTGGTGGTGTTATAGCCGGGGTCGATCGCGACGCCGGAGCCGCTGCCAGGCGCGGCCATCACCGTGTCGGCGGGGGTGCCGCCGCCCCTGGGAGTGATCGCGGCGTCCTGCACCCAGCAGCCGTCGATCCACGCCGCGCCGTAGGTCCCCGTGGTGCTCGGAGCGCCTGCCGTGTTGGCGCTCACGTGCGCGGAGTAACCGCTGAACGCCGACGGCGCCCCGCACGAGGGCGGCTGGCCCACGCGCGGCGCTCCGCCTGCCAGCGTGTCGACCGTCGTGTAGGCCAAGTCGCCCGGCGCCTTGAGTGCCATCCCGACGGTGCCATCGTCGCTCTGCGCGATCACCCCGGACGGCGGCGTGCCGGCCGCGCTCTGCCCGCCGAGCCCAACTTCGACCGGATTGGTCGGGAAGCCCGGGAGCGTGGTGAACGCGGCGGTGGGCGCTGCGCTCTGCGCCGTCAGCTGAGACACCGACAGTTTGCCGGTGCTGTCGACGGTCGCGATCCACGGCTGGCCGGCGCCGTCGGCGACCGCGATCGGCTGCCCCGCCCGAGCGTAGGGGGCGCTCATCTGCACGAAGCTCGGGTTCGGCACGGTCATGTCCGCGACATACATCGCGTAGGGCTCCGAGGTGCCCGGACCCGAATTGGGCTGCTGCACGTACACGAGCACGCTGCTCTGACCGGCGTGCCCCCAGAACATCTGCGCGCCCTGCCCGTGCATCCCATTGGTCGGCGAATTGCCGACGAGGTGCCAGCTCACGCCGTAGTCGGTCGAGTAGAACACGCCGCCCGGCTGCGCTGAGCCCGGGACGCCGTCCAGGACCGCCACCTCGCCCGGGAAACCACTGGTCGCCAGCAGAGCCGGGCTCGATGACTCAGACAGCCCGTTACTGGGGTCGTCGCTTGAGACGGTCACCTGCGTCCACGTCCCGCCATAGTCGGCGGTCCGGTAAAGATCGCCGACGTTACCAGCGGCGATGTAGAAGACACCAGGGGTGCCGTCCGCCGCCACGCTTGAGCCCCCGCCATAAACCGGCACCAGTGAGAGCTTTGCGCCCGAGGAGGTCAGTGTCACGTTCTGCGCGCTCGCGCCATCGACTGTCACCGACGGTGTGACAGTCGCCGCAAACCCGGGCGCATTGGCGACCAAGCGGTAGGTCCCGTCGGCGGGAAGTGTGAGGCTGTACGTGCCGCCCGAGCTGACCGTCGCCGCCGCATTCGCGCTGCCACTCACATCCGTGGCGGCCACGAAGGTCGCGGGCGCCGGCAGTGGTTGGCCGGCAGTGCTCACGGCAGTCACAGTCCCGCTCAGGGTCGATGATGCGAGCGCCGACTGAGCAGCGCACAGAACGAGCACGACGGAAAGCACGGCTAGCCACCGCCGCTGCCCGGGACGCCTAACGGTATGACCACACAAACGCCCCATGTTTTCAGGCTATTACGGAACCACCCCGGCCGCATCCGTAGTATGCGGAATCAAACGCATCGGTATGCCCGCATCTGCCAGCGCGAGCGCCGTCCTCGGCGGACTCGCCTACGGCGCCCAGCCTGGGCTGTAGGCCGTCTCGGCGCCGATGACCGAACCGTGAGCGCCCATGTACTGGCAGGTTGCGAACACGACAGTCCGGTACACGTGACCTAGGTAGGCCGTACGCGCCGCACTCAGTGCGGCGAACGGGGCCGAGGACGCGCCGAGCGACAGTGTCGAACCCTTGATCGTGAACCAGAACGTTCTGCCGGCGAGCCGGTTGGGCGTCTGAACCGAGATCGTCACTCTCATATGCTTGACCTTCTCGCTGCACGACGCATATCCACTGTAGGTGACGACATAGCTGCCGTTCACGAGGGTGAACACCGGGCCAGACGCAGTGATCGTGCACCCGGGCACGCCCTGCATCGGGACTATCGTCGGCCCCTGTGGCGCATAGGTGTATGGGCTGTAGGTAGTCAGGTTGCTGTAGTCCGTGCAGTTCGCGCACACCGTTGCTGCCGAGCTGCGGCCGTCACGCATCGCCACGTGTGCGTAGACCAGAACCCTGTAGATGTGGCTGGTCACCGCCAACCTATTGCCGCTAAGTCTGAGCGGGTTCACCGGCGTACGCCCCTGATACAGGGCAGAAAGACCAATGTCGAACCAGAGCGGCCGACCGTTGACGACGTTGAACACCTGCGGGACGACGTCGATGACTTTCTGTCCGGCACCACCGGCGCAGCTGACACCGCCGCCGTAGCTCATCGTCGCGCCGGCGTTGTTCAAAGCGAACGTCGCTGTCACCGAGCACGGCGACGCACCTTGGAACTAGATCATGCGCTCAGCCGATCCAGGCAACATCCGGCTTCTCCGCGATGACAGTCCGTATTTGTCCGCAAGTCGCACGCGGCGAAAACGCTCAGATCTGCGGACGAGAGTGCCCGGGTTCGAGTCCGCGTCTCGCCACTGCTGCTGGCCCGGTCGCGGCACTGGCCCGGTCGCGGCGTCCGTGGCAGGATGACGTCGGCTAGACTGGATCTGGGTATTTCTCCGCTTTTGCGAAGCGAATTCGCGCAGAGCCCGTCAGCCAGCCGCTGAACGGCGACTTCACGGACAGTTTCGTCCCAGCGACGGAAGAGCCATCCGCAACAGAGCACAAGGACGCCATCCGGGCGATCCGCGCTCAGGAAGGTCGTCGACATGCAAAGTCCCCCGTACTCGGGCCCAAAGCCCTTGGATACCGGACGCCGCGGGCGCAGGCTGTCCGGTGCCGTGCCCAACGGTGACGCGCCGCTGTCGGGCGCCCGGCCGATGCGCGTTGGCGTTGTCTCCACGTATCCACCGAGGGCGTGCGGGATCGGGACGTTCTCGCGGGATTTGCGCGAGGCGCTGCTGGGGGCTGACGGCGTGTCGGCCGTCGACCTTGTCGCGATCGTCCGCGAGGACGATGTCGAGGAGGCGTCGGAGGTCGTCACCCGAATTCACCAGGACCAGCGCGGCGACTACGCCGCCGCCGCCCGCGTGCTGGAGCGCCGCGGCGATGACGTGGTTGTGATCCAACACGAGTACGGCATTTTCGGCGGACAGGACGGCGCGCACATCCTGTCGCTGGCCGCGGAGTTGCGCCGGCCGGTTGTCGTGACGCTGCACACCGTCCTGTCGGCGCCGTCGGTCCGTCAGGCCGAGACGCTGCGCTCACTGTGCGGTCTTGCGACGCTGGTGTGCGTGTTCACCGAGACCGCACGGCGGATGGTCCTCGATGCCCGGCTGGTGTCGCCTGAGCGAGTCCGCGTCGTGCCGCACGGCGGCCCCTGGGAATTGCTCCCGGGCTCGCGCCCCCCGGGCCGGATCGCACGCTCATCGGCGGGCAACGGCGGCCTGCCGCCCAGAGCAGCCGGCAGCGACCGCACGGTGCTGGCGACCTTCGGCCTGATCTCGCCGGGCAAGGGGATCGAGGTCGCGATCGCGGCGATGCCGGCGATCGTCGCGCGACATCCGAGCGCCCTGTACGTGATTGCTGGACAGACCCATCCCGAGGTAGCAAAGCTCCATGGTGAGGAGTACCGGATCTCGCTCGAGCGGTTGGCACGCGATCTCGACCTGACCGACCACGTCGTCTTCGACGATCGCTTCCTGGGCATGGAGGACCTGTCGGCGATGCTCGCCGATACGACGATCTACCTGACGCCGTACCGCTCCCGGGAGCAGATCGTCTCGGGCGCGCTGACGTTCGCGATCGTGGCGGGCTGCCCGACGGTGTCGACGCCGTACTTCTACGCGGAGGACGTGCTGGCCTCGGGGGCGGGAGTGCTCGTGCCGTTCGACGACCCGGCCGCTCTGGCCGAGGCCGTCATCGGCCTGCTCGATGACCCTGAAGAGCTCGGACGGAGACGGACCGAAGCTCGCAGGGTCGGCAGCGGGCTGACCTGGCCTCAGGTCGGTCGCCAGACCGCCGAGGTGCTGCGCGAAGCGCTGGTTCTAGGCCCGCCGAGAACTGTGCGGCAGCCGCCGGCGGCCACGCTGCCGCGGGCGCGCTCCTCGCATCTGCTGACGATGGTCGACGACGTCGGGATCATCCAGCACGCCGACGGCGTCGTACCGCTGCGCTCGTCGGGCTATTGCACCGACGACGTAGCTCGCCTCGTGATCGTGGCGCTGGGGCTCGGCCGCACAACCGGCACTGAGGCATATCACCGCGTTCTGGCCCGCAGCCTCGGGTTCCTACGTCACGCCTGGAGCGGCGAGGAGCGGGGCATGCGCAACTTCATGTCGTATGACCGCCGCTGGTTGGACGAACCTCATACGGGGGACCATTTCGGCCGGGCCGCGTGGGCGCTGGGTGAGGTGGTGGCCGCCCAGCCGGTCCCGGCGCTGCTGGAGCCGAGCCTGGCGCTGCTGGTCGAGATGCTGCCGGCGCTCGCCGAGCAGCGCTCACCGCGCACGATCGCCTTTGCCGCGCTCGGGCTCGCCCGTGCCGCGCCCGCCGTGGTCGGCGACGAGGCGATCGAGGTGCTGGACCTCCTGGCCCGCCGTCTTGCCGATCAGCAGCGGGTGAACGCATCGGTGGACTGGTACTGGGCGGAGGATGTTCTCGCGTACGACAACGCCCGCCTACCGCAGGCGTTGATCGCGGCCGGCGTGCGGCTTGGTGACGGCAAGCTGGTCAGCGAAGGGATGCGTTCACTCGAGTGGTACGAGCGTGAACTCGGCGTCGCCGGTCCGTGGCTCCGGCTGGTTGGGAACCGGGGTCGCGGTCGCGGTGAGCCTCATCCCGGCGACGGGGACGAGCAGCCGCTCGACGCTGCCGCGCTCGTGGAGGCCGAGGTCGAGGCGTTCTTGGCGACCGGGGACGAGGGGCGCGCCCGCCACGCCGTGCGTGCGTTCGAATGGTTCCTGGGCCGCAACCGGCTCCAGATGTCGGTGTATGACTTCGCCACCGGAGGCTGCCACGATGGCCTTGGGGCGGCGGATGTCAACCGAAACGAAGGGGCCGAGTCGACGCTGGCTTATCTGCAAGCGCTGTTGGCCCTCGATGCCGCCGGCCTCCAGGCAACGTTGCCCGAATGAGGCTTGCGTTGCTCGGACCGATTGCGTGGCGCACGCCTCCCCGCCACTACGGTCCGTGGGAGCTGATCACCGGACTGCTCGCCGACGGCCTGGCGCAACGCGGCATCGACGTGACGCTGTTCGCAACGCTGGACTCCATCACGCTCGCGCAGCTGGACGGGATCTGCGCACGGCCATATGAAGAGGACGACGAGCTCGACGGCCGGGTGTGGGAGGCACTCCACGTCGCTCACGCACTGAGTCGCGCCGCGGAGTTCGACCTGATTCACAACCATCTCGACTGGCTGCCGCTTGCCTTCTCGGGCCTCGTGCACGTGCCGATCGTGACCACGATCCATGGGTTCTCCTCGCCGCGGATCCTGCCGGCCTTTCTGCGCTCGAGCAGCGTCTTCGTGTCGATCTCCGATGCCGACCGTGCACCCGGGCTCGAGTATGCGGCGACGGTCCATCACGGCGTCGACATCACGACGTTGCCGTTCTCCGCGGCGTCCAGCGATGGGCTGGTGTGCTTCGGCCGCATCCATCCCGACAAGGGCACCGCCCAGGCGATCGAGATCGCTCGCCGCGCCGACCGACCGCTCGTGCTCTGTGGCCCGGTGCAGGACCAGCGGTACTTCGCCGACGAGATCGAGCCGCACGTGGACGGTGACAGCGTTCGCTACCTCGGGTCCGTGGGTCCCGAGGAGCGCTCCCAGATCCTCGGGGCGGCAGCCTGCCTGCTGCACCCGATTGCGTTCGCGGAGCCGTTCGGTCTGTCGGTCGTCGAGTCGATGCTGTGCGGGACGCCGGTCGTTGCGTATGCCCGGGGGTCGATGCCGGAGCTGGTCGAGGACGGCATCACCGGGGTGCTCGCGGATAGCGTCAGCTCGGCGGTTGCGGGCGTGAACCGCGCGGTACGGTTCGATCGTGCCGCCTGCCGACAGACGGCCGAGCGCCGGTTCTCCGCCGACCGGATGGTCGACGGCTATCTCGATGTCTACGAAAGCGTCCTCCGTGACCGATAGCGCATCACTTTTCACCCGCCACCCGGGCAATCCACTGCTGGCACCCGAGCGCTGGCCGTACACCGTCAACGCAGTTATGAATCCTGGAGCGACACGGGTGGGTGACGAAACCCTGCTGCTGTGCCGCGTAGAGGATCGCCGCGGCTTCTCGCATCTGACCTGTGCCCGCTCCCGGGACGGGGCGTCGAACTGGGTCGTGGATGACCACCCGGCGCTCGCTTACGAGCCCGCGCACCCCGAAGAGGAGTGGGGGCTGGAGGATCCGCGCGTGACCTTCGTCGAGGAGCTCGGCCGGTGGATCATCACCTACACCGCGTTCGGTCGCGAGGGCCCGTGCGTGTCACTCGCGCAGACGACGGACTTCAGGACGTTCGAGCGCCTGGGGATGGTGATGCCCCCGGAGGACAAGAACGCCGTGCTGCTGCCGCGCCGGATCGGCAACGACTGGGTCCTGTTTCATCGGCCAACCTCGCGGCACGGCGCCGACGTGTGGCTCTCGCGCTCCTCGGACCTCAAGAGCTGGCGATCGCCCGAGCTGGTCCTGGCTCGCCGGCAGGGCGGGTGGTGGGACGCAGCTCGCGTCGGTCTCGGGCCGCCGCCGCTCGAGACCGAGCACGGCTGGCTCGTCGTCTATCACGGGGTTCGCCAGACCGTCGCGGGGGGGCTGTACCGCGCCGGGTTGGCGTTGCTCGACCTCGAGTCGCCGTGGCACGTCCTGCGCCGCTCGGAGGAGTGGATCCTCGGGCCCGGGGCAGACTATGAGGTCTCGGGCGACGTTCCGAACGTCGTCTTTCCCTGCGGGCTCGTGCACCACCAGCAGAGCGACAAGCTGTTCCTCTATTACGGCGCGGCCGATACGCGGATCGGCCTGGCCACCGCCCGCTGCTCGGAAGTGATCGACTACCTGCTCGCCTGCCCGTCTGGCTGAGGGCGGGCCGGATCAGACCACGCCGGCCGGAAGCACGAAGCGCTGTGGTGCGCGCGGGCTTGCGGAGCCGCCGGCGAGTCGATCGCCGTGCAATCCGCGCCTTGAAGCTGTTGGAACCGTCTCCTCGGGCTTTCCGGCATGGGCCTCGATCCAGTCGATGACCGCCGGCGAGTCGGCGCCCGCGGCGAGGATCGCGGCGCGCTCGATCACCTTACCGCCGGAGCGGTGAGGGCGGGCCAAGCGGGTCACCAACGCAACAATCGCGTCGTCGTCCATTGTTGCTACTCCTCGATCGCTCACCTGTATATCTCCGGGGGAGGCAGTGCCACCGCCAGCGTGCCGGGGGCATCGCCGTCATCAAGCCAGCGCTCGGCATCGCGGCGCTCCTGCTCGAGAATCGCTGCTCGGCGCGTCATGAAGTCGTCGCCCCGACCGGCGATCCGTTCCTCCGAACCCGCTTGCGTCGGCCTGGCCCTGCGATGGGGGGACTTGATCGAGTGGGGCACTGGGCCCCCTTTCCGTTAGGTTCCATGACCCACTATACATGAAATAGCTATCTAGAACCGCTAGTCTTGAGTGCATGTCCGCGACCGTCGCCCCGACATGGTCGTTTCTGACCAACCATGCCCAGGTCCTTCGCTGCATCGACCAAGACCCTGGCATCCGCCTGCGCGAAATCGGCGACCGGGTCGGCATCACCGAACGGGCCGCGCACAGGATCGTCGACGAGCTCGTCGCCGCCGGCTACGTCTCGCGGATGCGGAACGGGCGACGCAACAGTTACGCGATCCATCGACACCTGCCACTCCCCGACAAGCTGTTCCACGAGCAGACCGTCGGGGACTTGCTGGCGATCCTGAACGCGGAGGCTGCCGGCTAGAAGACCGCCGCCGTGGCCCGCCGGCCTGGCGGTTGCTGCGGCGGGAGCCGGTCCGCCTTCGGGTCTGGCGTTGGCGGTCGCGAATCGGCCGAGTCCCGCTCGGCGGTCGGCTCCGGAGACGGCGCTGGTGGCTAGCCGCTTGCGGCGAGAGTGGAAAACCCCGATTTCGGCATTTTCACCTGCATACAGGGACAAATCGCGCGCGCCTGCTGGACCTTGGCTAGATACGCATGTGGGGCATGCTTATGTAGCCAAGGTCGGCCGCGGACGTGGGCTTTGAGCTGTTAAGCATGGCCCCAGGCCCCCAGAGACCGGGCGTTCCACCGGTCCGGGGGCTCGCGCGAGCCTGGTCCACCGGTCCGGGGGCTCGCGCGAGTGTGGTCCACCGGTCCGGGGCGCTCGCGCGAGCCTGCTCCACCCGGTCCGGGGCGCTCGCGCGGGCCGTTTGACGCTGTCGGTTGCTCCGCTTGCAATTGGTCGCGATCGGAGTAGTGTCAGCCGGGCTGAGGTCTGGCAGCGCTGCCCCGGGGTGGGGCCGTCAGGCATCAGCGCAGAACCCGAAGCGCGCTCGCGGCGGCCCGGTGGCGGCACGTGAGGGTGTTGCAGGAGCAACGCCCGACCCGTGCCATGAGTTCCTTACCGCACGCACAACGCCGCCAGGGGC
Source organism: uncultured Solirubrobacterales bacterium (assembly GCA_963769695.1). Taxonomy (GTDB): domain Bacteria; phylum Actinomycetota; class Thermoleophilia; order Solirubrobacterales; family Solirubrobacteraceae; genus Palsa-465. Next base: position 368,352 of record CAVYMX010000011.1, read on the forward strand.
CGACGGCCGCGATACGGCCCCTCCGACGGCGCTCGTCGCTGACTGCTGTCAGCGGCTGGAAGCTTGACCTGTTGGTCAGAGACTTTGCCCGGTTCATCAACTCCGAGGTCGCGTTGCTGTACCAGACGGGGAGCGAGAGGGAGCGACCCGCAGTTATCTCCTCGTGGGGTTTGGGGGCAACCCACGATGAGGTGGCGCGACCAGACGCAGGAGGGTTCGTCGGCCGCGCGCTGCTTCGTGCACAGCGCGTGGCCCTCGGGCCGCTCGATCCGCTGCTGGACTCGAGCCTGATGCAGGCCAGGCACCCGCCAATCACCCACGCGGTTGCGGTGCCGATCCGTCTCGCGACTGAAGTGGGTGGTCACCTGGTCGCGGGGTTCGCGGCGGCGCCGCGGGACCCGACGCTGACAGTGTGGAGCGCGGAGTCGTTCGCTGCGCTGATAGCTCTGTGCCTGCACGACCCCAGAGCGCTGGACGGGCTGATCTCCGCGGTGCGGCGGGACGCACTCACCGGCTGCTTGAACTACGAGGGCACACTTCGCGAGCTTGACCGCGAGATCAATCGCAGCAGCCGCGGTGGGCTCGAGCTGTCCGTCTGCTTCATCGATCTCGATTCGTTCAAACGCGTCAATGACGAACATGGTCATCTGCGTGGCAACGAAGTCCTCGCGCTGGCGGGCCGAATCCTGCGTGAGGCCGTGCGCAGCTGCGACACGGTCGGACGCTACGGCGGGGACGAGTTCATCGTGCTCCTCCCCGAAACCAGCGAAGCGCAGGCACGACAGCTCGCCGAGCGACTCCGCTCACGACTCGCGAACACGGCGATCGCCTCGCTGGACCATCGCCTGACCGCATCGGTCGGTACCGCGCAGTGGATCCCGGGCTCCTCGAGCGAGGCGCTGCTCGCGGCGGCCGACGGCGCGCTGCTCGCCGCAAAAGCGCGCCGCTCGGGGTCATCGGATGGCGCGAGCAACGGCCGCGACTCATCCGAGCGACATGCGCTCGGATGAGAGGTACAGTCGTGCCGCCCACGAGAGGGGATCGGCGGCGAAGTAACGCTGCAGTGCTCCCCCTCGCAGCACATCATCGAGCGCCGCCATGATCATCGACTGGTCAAGCACGAGCCGGCGATGGCCGATCGCGCCGGTGGTCGGATCGACCGCGTCGTAGAAGCCTCCGGTCGCGGTGTAAATGCCGGGGTAACGGTCGAGCAGGGTGAGAATGTTCGCGTAGGCCTGCTGGGGCAGGACCGGGAGGGCGATGAATGACGCGTGCGGTGTGACGGCATCCTCGGTGGCGCAGGTCGTGCACTGAGACAGGCCGGCACCGGCTCCGAAAACGAGCCCCTCCACCCCGTAGCCGGCGTAATTGCCGCTGTCGTCGGGCGTGCTCGACGGCGATAGACCCCAGACCGGATAGTGAAGCGCCTGCGTCGCGTAGTTGATCTGTGCCTGCGCCCAGCGCTGATCGTTTAGACCGAAGCTCTGGGTCCCCCAGGTGGTCTCGGGTACCACGAGGTTGGCCATCAGTCCCTCGAACATGCCGCCGGCCCACGTCGGGACGAACGTCAACGACGTGCCGGGGTAGGTGTAGTGCCCCTCCCAGACGTTGAATGTCTTCCCTGACTGAGGGTCGGTGTAGGTCTGCCAGTACCCGGCCACCGGCCACTGGCCCTGCCACGAGAAGTCCGGGTCGGTGGCGCACTGCTTCGGAGGCAGCGTCCGCCAAGTCCGCCACCAAACGTCGCCGGGCATCTGACGAAGGCCCATCCCGACGTAGATCGCGATCCGGGGGTCGCTGTACAGCGCACCGTTGTGGTAGCCGGCCGGCCCCTGATCGACGTAGTAGCCGCCGTACATCTGGCCAGTCGGCTGGTTGCCGGACACGGCCGGGTTGGTGTTGCACGCGGTCTGCGGCCGGTTGTCGTAGAAGATGCCGAAGCGCATCGGCGCCAGCAGGCGGTTCACGAGGCCGGCGAGCTCGGGCAGTGCTTGGCGAACTTCGATCAGGCCAGAGGCATACCAGCCGTTGTCGACCGCGGAGACGAACCAGCAGTTGTCCTGACTGGGCACGGTCTCTGTGCAATCGGCGCCGGCAGGGTTGGTCAGCACATTGCCGTTCGTTGTGTCGTACCACTGGTACAGAAAGCCGTCGTAGCGCTTCAGCGCTGCTACTTCGTCCAGTGTCGAGCTGATCAGCGAGCGGGCCCACGGACGGTCGATCAGCCCCAGGTCATGGGCTGCGACGACTGCCCACAGGTAAACCCCGATGTTCGCCGCCGATGTGTATGCGCCGCGGGTGGCGCCCGGTCCGAGGTTGTCAAGCGGCAGATGCGTGCTCGGGTCAACGTCGGCGCCGTAGAACTTCCAGGTGGCCTGGGCGATTCCGTATAGGACGGAACGCTGCTGCGGGCTCAGAGGGGCCGTGGTCGCGGACGCGAACGCTGGGGCGCTCGCCAGGGCGAGCCATCCGCCGGCGCCGATCAGCGCGGCACAGCACACCGCCCGACGACAGCGGCGCTATCGCGTGCGAAACCGGATCGCTTCCCACCTCCCTCTGGCCTGGACGTTCCCCTCGCGGCTACCCGCGCCGCCCCTCGTGCAAAACCGCGCCACAGGGAGCCGGATGGCATCATCGTCTTGTGAGGAGCAATGGACCGCGCCGGGTATCGCTGTTCATCACCTGCTTTAACGACACGATGTTCCCGGCCACCGGAAGGGCGGTGGTCACACTCCTGGAGCGGCTTGGCATCACAGTGGATTTCCCGCTGGAGCAGACGTGCTGCGGCCAGATGCACTTCAACACCGGGTATGCCGATCAGACGATCCCGCTGGTGCGGCGGTTCGTGCGCGTGTTCGCCGATAGCGAGGTGGTGGTGTCGCCGTCGGCATCATGCGTGGCGATGGTGCGCGAGTACTACGGGCGCGTCGCGGCGCTGGCCGGCGACGTTTCGCTCCAGCGCGAGGTCGAGGCGATCAAGCCGCGCGTGGTCGAGCTGACCGAGCTGCTCGTCGACCAGATCGGCGTGGAGGACGTCGGCGCGTTCTTTCCCCATCGCGTGACCTATCACCCCACCTGTCACAGCATGCGCATGTTGAAGGTGCGCGACAAGCCGCTGCGGCTATTGCGCGCCGTCAAGGGGATCGACGTCGTCGAGCTCCCGCAGGCGACGGAGTGCTGTGGCTTTGGCGGCACGTTCGCGATCAAGAACGCCGACACCTCGATCGCAATGCTGACCGACAAGGTCCGGACGATCCTCGACACGGGCGCTGAGGTGTGCGCGGCAGCTGACAATTCGTGCCTGATGCAGATCGGCGGCGCGCTCTCGCGCCAGCGGGCGGGCGTCCGCACTATGCACATCGCGGAGATCCTGGCGCAGACCGAGCCGCCGGCGGGCCACCACGTTGACTGACGCGACCCGGCCGACGCCGTTTCCGCAAGCCGCTCGCACGGCCCTTGCGAACAGCCAGCTGCGCCACAACCTCGCCCACGCGACACACGCGATCCGCGCCAAGCGCGCCGAGGCCGTCGCCGAGGTCCCGGACTGGGAGGCACTGCGGGAGGCGGGCCGGGCGGTGAAAGAGCGCGTCTTGCGTCATCTCGATCAATACCTGCTCGAGCTCGAGGCGGCGGTGCAGCGCGCGGGTGGCATCGTGCACTGGGCGCGCGACGGCCAGGAGTGCAACCGGATCGTCGCTGAGATCGTCGCCGGGCACGGTGTCGGGGAGGTCGTGAAGTCGAAATCCCTGACGACCGAGGAGACGAAGCTCAACGAGGCCCTGGCCGCGCGCGGTATCCGCGCCTGGGAGACCGATCTGGCCCAGCTGATCATCCAGCTCGGCGGCGACGAGCCCTCGCACATCCTGGTGCCCGCGATCCACATGAACCGCGAGGAGATCCGGGAGCTGTTCCTCCGCACGCTCGATGACGCGCCTGACACGCTCTCCGATGACCCACGCGAGCTCGCCGAGACTGCGCGCCGGCATCTGCGCAAGCTGTTCCTGGGCGCCAAGGTCGGGATCAGCGGCGTCAACTTCGCGATCGCGCAGACCGGAACGATCTCGGTCGTCGAGTCCGAGGGCAACGGGCGCATGTGCACGACGCTGCCCGAGGTGCTGATCAGCGTGATGGGGATCGAGAAGGTCATCCCCACCTGGCAGGACCTCGAGGTCTTCCTGCAACTGTTACCGCGCTCCTCCACCGCCGAGCGGATGAACCCCTACACGTCCATGTGGACGGGGGTGACGGACGGCGATGGGCCGCAGGAGTTCCATCTCGTACTGCTCGACAACGGCCGCACCGACGCGCTGTTCGATCAAGTCGGCCGTCAGGCGCTTAACTGCATCCGCTGCTCCGCATGCCTGAATGTCTGCCCGGTCTACGAGCGCACCGGCGGCCACGCCTACGGCTCGACCTATCCGGGGCCGATCGGGGCGATCATCACGCCGATGCTGAGCGGACTCGACACCGCCGCCTCGCTGCCCTATGCATCGAGCCTGTGCGGCGCCTGCTACGAGGTCTGCCCGGTCAAGATCAACATTCCCGAGGTGCTCGTGCACCTGAGGCACGAGACGGTCAAGCGCGCTGACGGTGCCCGCCTGCGGCAGCGGCTCACCCCCGAGCGCGCGGCGATGCGGGCGATGGCCCGCGTGTTCGCCGATCGCCGGCTGTACGAGGCCGCGCAGCGGGCCGGACGGCTTGGCCAGTGGCCGCTCGTCCGTCACGGGAAGATCGAGCGGCTCCCGGGGGCGCTGTCCGGATGGACATCGATGCGAGATCTTCAGCCGGTCCCGCCGCAGAGCTTCCGGGATTGGTGGCGGGAGCGAACGTGAGCGGCGCCCGCGAGGAGATGCTCGTCCGGATCCGCGCGGCACTGGTGGACGTCCCGGCGGCGGAAACAGGCGGCGACGTGGAAGTTCCCCGCGATTACCGTCGCAGTTCGGGGTTCACGGTCGAAGAGCTCGTGCAGCGGTTCACCCGGCGGCTGGGCGACTACCACGCCGGCGTGCGGCGCGTGGCGCCCGCGAATGTCCGGGGCGCCATCCTGGAGGCCTGTGCGCAGATGGGGCTCGATCGCGTCGTCGTGCCGCGCGAGCTTCCGGCGCAGTGGCGACCCGCGGAGCTCAACATCGTCGAAGACGATCGGCTCACGACGGCCCAGCTCGACCAGATCGACGGCGCGATCACCGGCTGCGCAGCGGCAATCGCGGAAACCGGAACACTCGTCCTCGACGGTCAAGGTGTGTCAGGCAGGCGGGTGATCACGCTCGTGCCCGATCACCACATCTGCATCGTGACCGCGCAGCAGCTGCTCGGCCTCGTGCCCGAGGCGATCGCGCGTCTCGCGCCGCCCGTCATCGAGCGCGGCGTGCCCGTGACGCTGATCTCGGGGCCATCCGCGACGTCCGACATCGAGCTCGAGCGGGTCGAGGGAGTGCACGGACCGCGCCACCTGCTCGTGCTGATCGCCGCCTAGGTTCGCGATCCGGCGGCCCCGTGCAGCTCGTGCAACGCCGCGCGCGCCGCTCCCTCCCCGCACATGCCGTGGACCCCTCCGCCCGGCGGCGTCGACGAGGAGCACAGGTACACGCCCGGCAGCGCCGTTCGGTAGGGATGGAGGCTGACCGTCGGGCGAAAGATCGTCTGGCGCAGCGTCGCCGCGCCGCCGTTGATGTCGCCGCCGACGTAGTTTGGGTTTCGCCGCTCGGTATCCGCCGCTGAGGCCGTCGTGCGGGCCAGTACGAGCTCGCGGAAGCCGGGTGCGAAGCGCTCGATCTGAGCTTCGATCCGCTCGGTCATGTCGACGGTCGATCCGCCGGGAACGTGACAGTAGGCCCACAGCGTGTGATGTCCCTCGGGCGCGCGGCCCGGGTCGACGACGCACGGCTGCACGACGATGCAGAACGGCCGCTCGGGGTGGCGGCCCGCGCGGACTTCGGACTCGCTGTGCGCGACCTCCTCGAACGTGCCGCCGAGGTGCACGGTGGCGGTGGCCATGCAGGCCTCCGCCTCCCAGGGCACCGGTCCTGCGAGCGCCCAGTCGACCTTGAAGATCCCCGGGCCGTAGCGAAACCGGCGCAGCGCGGCACGGTAGCGTGAGGGGAGTCGGCTTCCACCGAGCTCGAGCAGGCCCCGAGGGGCGACGTCGAGCAACGTCACCGGGCTGCGCGGAAGCTGATCGAGATCCGTGATCCACCGGCCGCTGTGGAGCTGGCCGCCCAACGCGGCCAACTCCTGGCTCAGCGCGTCGATCACCCGCTGGCTGCCACCCTCGACGACCGGCCATCCGACCGCATGGGCCAGCACGCCGAGCAGCAGGCCGAACGCACCGGTGCCGGGTGCGCTCAGCGGTTGCATCGAATGGGCTCCGAGCCCGGCCAGCAGCGCGCGCGCCGGCGCCGTCCGGAACCCGCGGGCCAGAACCGTGATCGGAAACAGGCCGGGGAGCCCGAACCGGGCCATTGCAAGTGGGTGCGGTGGCGGACGCACGATCGGCCCGAGCACCGAGGGCACGATCGCCGTTGCATCGCGAACCACTGCACCGAACAGCCGCTCGTACGCGCGCGCGTCGGTCCCGAGCGACTCCGCGGTCTCCTGCACCGACCCCGTGAGCGCCGCCGCCCGACCGCCGTCGAGTGGGTGCGCGAACGCGAGCGCCGGTGTCCGCAGCACCACGCCCTCCAGCGGCTTGCGCTGGAAGAACGGTGATGCCGCGAGCAGCGGATGCACGCTCGAGCAGACGTCATGCGCGTAGCCCGGCAGGGTGAGCGCCTCGGTCCGGCAACCCCCACCGGGGTGCTGGTCGCCCTCATACACCTCAACCGCAAACCCCGCCCGCGCGAGCGTGACAGCGGCAGCCAGCCCGTTGGGCCCGGAGCCCACGACGACCGCGTCGGGGCCGCCCGCGGCGCTCACAACTCGCGCACGGTGCCCTGCACGCCGACACTCACGCTCGGGGTACTCTCGAACGTCCACGCGAGCTCGTCGAGCTGCTTGTCGGTGCGATCGGGTCGGTGGTGAAAGAGAATCACCGCTCGGGCGCCGGCGCGCTCTCCGAGCTCCACCGCGTACTCCGCGGCGGCGTGGCCGAAACGGGCCTCGGCCGCGAGTTCTTCACGCAGCAGCTGCGCATCATGGACGAGCAGGTCGGCGGCGCTCGCAAGCTCCAGGGCGGCCGGGTGGCATTCGCCGAGGCCACTGGGGCCCGGTCCGAACGCGGTCGGGCAATGGTCCGGCATGAAGGTGAAAGTCGCGCGTCCGTCGCTGACCCGGTAGCCGAACGTTCTGCCGCCCTTGTGCGGGATCTCCCGGGCGAGCACGGTGAATCCCTCGCAGCTGTGCGCCCCGGGCGCGATCGTCGCGAATGCCCACGATCCATCGAGACCGTCCGGCGCCACCGGGAAATGGGGCGGGGACATGGCGCGCGCAATCACGGCCTCGGCGCCCGCTCCGTCCTCCTGTTCGGGCAGCAGCACCTGCACTTTGGCGTCGCTGCGGTCCGCGGCACCGAAGAACGGCAGCCCTTGGAGGTGGTCCCAGTGCAGGTGGGTGAGCAGGATCGTGCCGCTGAACGGCTGCCCGCCGAGCAGCCTGGTGACATCGCGGATCCCGGTCCCGGCGTCGAGGATCAGCGTCGGGGCGGGGCTGTCGTCGTGGCCGACAGCGACGCATGGTGTGTGGCCGCCGTAGCGCAGGAAGTCAGCGCCCGGCGCAGGGGTCGAGCCCCTCACCCCGCAGAGGTGAACCCGCACGAGACGCTCAGCCTCGCGGTGCTTCTTCCCGGCGGTGATCCTTGGAGAGCTCGTCCAACGCGGTGCGGTCGAGTTGGCCGGGCTCCACGGACGCCACTTTGCACGCGGTCACGGCCACCAGCGTAGAGGTTCGCTTGCCACCCTCGAGGTGTGCGCGCTCGCCCAGCATCGCGCCCGGACCATATTCGGCGAGCCGCTTGCCATCATGCTCGACCCGCAGCACGCCATCGAGCACGAGGAAGATCTCCGAGCCGATGTCACCCTGCCGGACGAGCGTCTCGCCGGCGTTGACCCTGCGGATCGTGGGCTTCCGGCCGCCGCGCATCACCTGCTCGGAGAGCCTGCGCTCGAGTGCCGTCTCGACTGCCGTGACCAGCGCCCTCGAGTCCTGGTCGCCCCACGGTGTGTGGCGCCCGAAGGACTTGCGATACCAGTCCTTGAAGTCGGCGAGCCCGGACTTATGTGACAGGCGACCGTGTTCGTCGTAGACCCAATGGCGCGGGAAGCGGCTGCATCCGTCGAGCTCACCGATCGTCCGTCCGTCCGCGTAGATCGTCAGCGACAGAGTCGTCCACACGAGCGGAGCCTGCCACTGCACGAATGGCGCCCGCCGCACACGCCGCGGGGCCGGCACGCCCGTGCGACCGCCGGTCGTCTGCACGAACCGGACGTAGTCTCGGCCCCGTTCAGGCCCTCGTTGTAGGGTCGGTAGCCCGATCGCCTCGAATGTGCGCATCACCGGGCCGACCTTGACGGTGGTCGCGCCCATCAGCCCTCCGCCGGCGTAGCCGCAGTCCTGGATCTGGCCGTCTTGATCGACCTCAACCCAGGCTTCGAGCTGATTGGCAAACCGGAACCGGTCGCCGACGCGGAGCTCCTCGATGTCCTCGATCACATCGGGCGGCGGCGGATCGTAGTGCGCCATTCCGGTTTCGAACGGGATTCGCATGGTGCCCTCGACCGCCTCGGACGGAATCCATGACAGCGATGTGATTGAGCTCTGATGACGCACAGAACCTTGGCCCCGCGAGCAGCTTACCATCGGCACCGGCGCCTGGGAGATCTCGCTCACGCCTGACGGGCTCAGAGCGCGAAGAAGACTGTCTCGTTCTCCCCCTGGAGGCGTAAGTCGAATCGGTAGGAGCCGTTGCCGTCGGGCTGCGCCAGCAGCGTGACCCGGCGGTCCACCGGCACCCGCGCCAGCACCAGGTCGGCCGCATTTGCCTCAGGCTCGTCGGCGAAATAGATCCGCGTCACACAGCGGTGCAGCATTCCGCGCGCGAACACCGACACGTCGATGTGGGGAGCCTGCATCGTGGTGCCGAGGCCGGGCACCGGACCGGGCTTGACGGTGACGATCTCAAAGCTCCCGTCGCCGTCCTCCTTGCCGCAGCGGGCGAAGCCGCGAAAGCCGGCGAGCTCCGACTGGGTTCCGTAGCCGTGCAGATCGGCGAACCTCCCCTCCGGGTCCGCCTGCCAGGTCTCGATCAGTACGTCGGGAATCGGCGTCCCCGCGCCGTCGTACACGGTGCCGGTGATTCGGATCGCGCCCGGGGTGTCCTCAGGCACCGCGAGCGGCCCCTGCTCCCAGGGCATGCCGATCGCAAAGTACGGCCCGACCGTCTGCGACGGTGTCGTCTCGAAGATCAATGTGCCTCCTCGAACGGGGTCTGGCCGGGCCCGCGCAGGTAGATGTCGAACTCGTACGCCAGCGCCCAGTTGGGGATCGTCTCGTGGATCTGAAAGCGCGAGATCATCCGCTCGCGGGCCGCCGGGTCGCGCACCGAATTGAAGATCGGGTCGTAAGGGAACAGCGGGTCGCCGGGGAAGTACATCTGCGTCACGAGCCGCTGCGCGAAGGCGCGGCCGAGCAGCGAGAAGTGGATGTGGGCGGGTCGCCACGCGTTGTGGTGGTTGCCCCACGGATAGGGCCCCGGCTTGATCGTGGTGAACCGGTAGCGACCCTCGTCGTCGGTCACACAACGGCCCGCTCCGGTGAAGTTCGGATCGAGCTCGGCCGGCCAGCGGTCCCACCTGTGCCGGTAGCGACCCGCCGAGTTGGCCTGCCAGATCTCGACCAGCGTGCCGCGCAGCGGCTTGCCCTCGGTGTCGAACACGCGGCCGGAGACGGTGATCCGCTCGCCGATCGGCCCGCCCGAGTGCTGAGCGGTCAGATCGTTATCGCCGTCGTGCACGAGTCCGCTCAGCTGCGGCCCGGTCACTTCGGTGATCGTCTGCGGTAGGTAGACGAGCGGCTGCCTGGGGTGGCGCAGCGCGGTCGACTTATAGGCCTCGAAGTCCATCGGCGGGTGAGCGCCGTCGGGCTCCCGCAGGTAGCTCGTCGGGGTCTCGTTCACCGGGTCGTAGATCGTCCGTTCCTCGCTCGTCGTCATCTCATGCCTCCAATACGATCGCCAGTCCCTGTCCAACGCCGATGCACAGCGCCGCGACCCCGAAGCCGCCTCCGCGGCGCCTAAGCTCGTGGGCCAGACCCCCGAGGATCCGTACGCCGGACGCCCCCAGCGGGTGGCCGATCGCGATCGCGCCGCCGTTGGGGTTCACCTTCTCGGGGTCGAGCCCATCCCAGCCCGCGATGTCGGCGAGGCACTGCGAGGCGAACGCCTCGTTCAGCTCAACCACGGCGACGTCGCTCCCAGGTGATGCCCGCGCGCGTCAGCGCTGTGTTGGCCGCCTGCACGGGTGCGATCCCGAACACATCGGGGTCGACCGCGGCTACGCCGCGCGACACAATCCTCGCCAGCGGCTCGCGCCCGAGGGCCGCCGCGGCGGCCTCGTCGGCGACCAGCATCGCTCCTGACCCGTCGTTCAACGGGGAGGAGTTACCGGCGGTGACTGTCCCATCCCCGGCGAACGCAGGCTTCAACTTCGCGAGCTTCTCGAGCGTCGTGTCCGGGCGCATGGTCTCGTCGCGCTCGAGCTCCGTGTCGGGTACCGGGACCACCCACTGCTCGTAGAACCCGTCCTCCCATGCGGCAACGGCGTTTTGGTGGCTGCGCAGCGCGAACTCGATCCTGCGCCGCGCGGGAGATCTCGTACAGGCCGGCGATCTTCTCGGCGCTCTGGCCGAGCGAGATCGTCCACTGCTCGGGCATCTTCGGATTGACCATTCGCCAGCCGAGGGTGGTCGAGTAAAGCTGCTCGTGCTCGCGCGGGTAACCGCGCTCGGGCTTGAGCATCACCCACGGCGCGCGGCTCATCGACTCGACCCCTCCGACGAGCACGATCGAGGCATCGCCGCCTTCGATCGAGCGCGAGGCCTGCATCGCGGCATCGAGGCTCGAACCGCACAGGCGGTTCACCGTCCCCCCGGGCACGCTGGTCGGCAGCCCCGCGAGCAGCGCCGCCATCCGCCCGACGTTGCGGTTGTCCTCGCCGGCCTGGTTCGCGTCGCCGAACACGACCTCGTCGATCTGCGGCCGGGTCGAGTGCCGGAGTCCGGTCCAGGAGCGAGCGGACGGCGTGCGCGGCGAGATCGTCGGGACGGACGCCCGCCAGTCCTCCCCCGTAGCGCCCGAACGGGGTCCGCACCGCGTCGATCACATACGACGCGTTCACCGGCTCACCAGCTCGCGCAACGCCCCGAGTTCCTCGTTCGTCGGTGGCTCGGTGGTGCGCAGCTCGTCGGCCACCTTCAGCTCCCACCCGGTCGCCTCGCGGACCCGATCGGGATCGATGCCCGGGTGCACCTGTGCCAGCGCCAGCTCCTCGGTCTCGCGATCGGGCTCGAGCACCCCGAGGTCGGTGATCACGGCCCTCGGCCCGGAGCCACGGAAACCGAGGCGCGCGCGAGCGCCTGGACCGTCGCCGAAGCCGACGGTCGTGCAGAAGTCCAGTCGCTCGACAAACGTGCGCCTGCTGTGCGGCGCGATCACGATCACCTCACCGCAGGCGGCGGCGATCTCCGGCGCACCACCCGCGCCCGGCAGCCGCGTCTTCGGATGGTCGTAGTCGCCGATCACGGTCGAGTTCAGGTTCCCGTGACGGTCGATCTGTGCCGCCCCGAGGAACGCCACCTCGATCCGGCCGGCACCGATCCAGTAATTGAACATCTCCGGCACCGACACGATCGCGTCGGCGGTCTGCGCGAGCTCGCCGTCGCCGATCGAGAGCGGGATGTGGAACGGCTTGGCGCCGATCGTCCCCGACTCGTAGACCAGCACCAGGTTCGGGTTGTGGACCATGCGCGCCAGGATCGCCGCCGTGCTGGGGCGCCCGACGCCGATGAACACTGTCTTCGCGCCGCGCAGCCGCCGCGCGGCGACGATCGTCTGGAGCTCGCCGCTGGTCGGCCTCGCCGCTCATTGGTGGGCCACCTCAGAGAGCACGTGCTCGTTCATCCAGGCGGTGAATGCCCCGCGATCGCGGCTGACCTCGTCCCAGAATCTGTAGAAGTCGTTGTCGCGTTCGGTGATGTCGAGACTGTAGGACGGGCGCGAGCCCCCGGGCGCCGGCGCGACGGCGTCGATCACCCAATCGGGGATCACGAGCCCACCGGGGCGGGGCTCGAGTCGCTTGACGATCCGCTCAACCGTGACCAGCGAGCGCTTCGCGGCCAACACCGCCTCCTTCTGCACCCCTGGGATTCCCCACAGTTGGACATTGCCTTCGCCGTCTGACTCCTGCGCGTGGACGATCGCGACGTCGGGGCGCAACGCCGGTACCGCGGCGAGTTCCTCGCCCGTGAATGGGCACGTGATCGATTTGACCTGCGTGTGCGCAACCAGATCGGTCCCGGCGTATCCGCGCATCACCGCGAACGGCAGATCCGAGGCGCCGGCTGCGTACCGGTTGGCCATCCCGGCGTGGCTGTGCTCCTCTAGCTCGACCGGCCGGGGCCAGCCGTTTTCGACCGCGTCGCGAAATCGGTGCAGCGAGCCGACCCCGGGGTTGCCGCCGTAGGAGAACACCAGCCGACGAGCTACTCCCATCCCGATCATCTGGTCGTAGAGCAGGTCGGGTGTCATCCGCACCAGCTCGAGCTCGCGTCGGCCCTGACGCAGCAGCTCGTGTCCAGCCGCGAACGGAATCAGGTGCGTGAATCCCTCGAGCGCTACCGAGTCGCCGTCGCCCACGAGCTCTGCGACCGCGTCGCTGAGGGACATCAGCTCAGCCACGAACTGCTCCTAGCTGCGTTCGCGATGAGAACGGATGGTCACATGTCGCACTTTAGTGCAAGGTCCTCGGATCGCCGAGCTTGCCGCCTGCCAGCCAGTCGCTGCCACGGCGGTAGAGCTGCTGCACTTCCGGCCCGACCAATCCTGGCATGTCGCGCTTGACGTCGAAGCCGAGCTCGGTCTGCAGGTACGCGAGGTGGCGGTAGCCGGTCGGAAACAGCTCGAGCTGCTCGCGGTCGAGTTCCACGGTGGCTGCCGGATCGACCGGGTCGAGGCGGTCCTTCTCGTAGATCGGTTGGCGCAGCACCAACCCCCACACGTGCGTTGCGCTTCTCCAGGAAGTCGTAGAAGCGTCCCGTGCACACGACATCGCACTCGATGCCGTGGACCGAAGCTCGCTGCGAGATCGTCATCTTGGTCTGCGCGATCGCGCGCTTGCCGTAATTCTCGACGTCGATCGAGCTGCCGCCGAGGAAGTGCAAGATCGTGCCCGTGCCCCGCTCGAACCCGTCGCGGCTGACGCGGATGAAGTCCGCCGCGGGGCCCTGGAACCAGGTAGCCATCATGAACCCGTCGTCGTGCCAGACGGTCGCGAACCGCTCCCAGTCGCCGGCGTCGCGCCACACGGCCCAGTTCTCGACCAGGTCGCGGATCTGTCGCTCGTCGCTCATGCGTGCACGCCTCCAGGGTCGGGGATGCGGCTCGTCGGCGGGATCGGCGGCCCGGTCGCCTTGCCGCTGATGTCGGGGGTTCCGTAGGTGTGGAACGTCTCGACCGTCTTGACCCCCCACGCCTGCCCGCGGGCGCGCTCGGCCTGGGTCCAGACCACCGGCTGATAGGCGGGGTCGTAGATGAAGTGCGTGCCGGTCGTCACCTCGACCCGGTTGCCGCCCGGCTCGTACACGTACAGGAACATGCCCTGAGCGACCGCGTGCTTTGACGGCGCTGCCTCGATCGGCACCTCCGCGTCGAGGAACAGATCCGCCGCGCGCAGCACCTCCTCGCGCGTGTCGACGAAGAACGCGAGGTGGTGAAGGCGGCCGGCCGCCCGTGCGTGGTCGGCGACGTAGATCAGTTCGTGCGCGGCGATCGAGAGGCTCATCCAGGCGCCCGGCTCACTGCCGTCGTCGTTGACGATCTGCTCGTAGAGCCGGAAGCCGAGCTGCTCCGGTGGCGAAGCGGCGGTTGGCCGCGACGTCCCGGCGAGCACATTGACGTGGTCGAGCCGCTTGACCGCGGCGCCTCGACCGACGTAGCGCTGGGGGACGTTCTTGAGCGCCGGTCGGAGGTCGGGCGGGGGCTCGTAGCGCTCGGTCTCGTAGTAGATCTCGAACAGGTGGCCGTCGGGATCGTTGAAGCGGTAGGCGCGGCCGTGGCCGAGGTCGCCCTCGATCCAACCGATCCCCAGACCGGCCTGCTCGATCGCCGTGACGCGGCGCTCGAGTGCCTCCGGGCTCCAGGCGCGGATCGCCATGTGCCCGATCCCGGGCAGGTCAGACTCGGTCAGCTTCAGGCTGTAGCGCTGGTAGTCGCCCCAGCCGCGCAGGTACACCGACGCCACCCGCACGCGATTCGATCTCCATCCCGAACAGCTCGACGAAGAACCGCAGGCTGTCCTCGGGGAACGGCGTCAGCAGCTCGGCGTGGCCGATGTGCGCGAGGTCGTGGGCCGGCTCGGTCATCACCGCTCCGCAGCCGGGCCCGCAGCCCATCGAGTTCGAATGACAAGGCACCGTCCTGGAGCTGGGCGCGCTTGGCTCGCTCTCGTGCCGCTCGCTCTCGCGAAGCCTCGAGGACCTGATCGATCCGCTCGTGCTTCGACGACGGCCACTCCGTCGGCGTCGAGCACCAATACGTCGCCCTGGCGGATCGTCGCTCCGCCGACGGTCACCGGTTCGCCGATCGTGCCGGCGGCGTCCTTGTCGGCGCCGCGCACCCGCACCCAGCGCGCCCAGATCGGCAGCCCGATCTCCGACCAGGTCCTCGAGGTCGCGCACGGCGGCGTCGACCAGGATCGCCGCGGCCCCGTGCGCCCTGCGCCTGGGTCGCGAGCAGCTCACCGACGAGCGCCACCGGGCGCGGCTCGGGCATCGTCAGCACGAGCACTTCGCCGGGCTGGAGCTCGGCCATCACCGCGTGGACCATCAGGTTGTCGTCCTGGCCGCAGCGCACCGTCCGCGCGGGCCCCGCGGCGCGCGAGCCGGGGACGACCTGGACGAGGTCGGCGTCGACGGAACCCGCGCCGCCCGCCGGCCTCGTAAACGGTCGCCGAGCCCAGGCGCGCCAGCTCCGCGTAGGTCCCGTCATTCATCGTGCGCTCACAGTGTGCTCACCACCTGCGGGGTGACGCGTTGGAACGCCTCCGCCTGCCGGATCTCGATGTTCCCGGACGAGCGCCGGGCATGGTTGCCGCGCTGCTCGGCGCGCTGCGCGTAGTAGCGTCTGGAGGTACTGCTGCGCCTTCATCTCGGCCATCGCCGCGAGCTTCTGCTCGATCACGGCGCTGATGTCGACGAACGTGTTCGGGGTGAAGTTGCACAGCTCCGGCTGATGGGGCTCGAACAGGAACAGCTCGGGCGGCTTGACGGTTTTGAACGCGCTCTGCACGCCGGCGCCGGCGGCGAGCGCACGGGCTCGCGCCGACCGCAGCGCAGGCGACTGGATGGTCGGGGTTGAACGGGTCAGTGTCGGTGTGCGTGATCAGCACGTCGGGCGCGAACTCCCGGATCCGGTCGGAGATCTGCCGCAGCGCGTCGCGCGTCGATCTCGAGCGGATAATCGCCGAGATCGAGGCAGCTGAACTCGGCTCCGAGCGCGGCCGCCGCTCGTTGCGCCTCGCCGTGGCGTACGCGCTTGACGTTCTCGATCGTCTGGTCCTGGCTCCTTCCACAGCTCGCCCGACTCGCCGCGCTCGCCGTAGGAGAGCGCGATCACGCTCGCCGCTGCGCCGGCTGCGGCGCTGACGGCGATCACGCCGCCCGCGCGCCAGACGAAGTCGGCGGAGTGGGCGCCGATCACCATCAGCCGCTGTGCGCTCACAGCGGCTCGGCTCCGGCGACCCGGCGCGTGTTCACGACTGCCATCACGTGCACCTCCTGCTCGATCGAAGCCGGCCCCGAGCAAACGGTCGACCATCAACGCCATCCCGTCCTCGACCGGCGGATTGAAGATCTGTCCGAGGTCGGTCGACAGCACCGAGTGCTCCGGACCCGCTGCGCGGATGTTCTGGAGCCACTGCTCCCAGGCGATCTTGCCCGTGTGCGGCGTCGTGAAGCATCGCTCGAGCAACGCCCCGCGGGCGGCGAGCGCGCGCTGATCTTCGACCGGGAGGCTCTGCGAGGGGAACTCAGGGTGGGTGATCACGATCTCACGGACACCTTCGCGGAGCGCGCCGTCAACGACCGCGAAGATCTCATCGCGGCTCAGGTGACCGGTCGCCAGCACCATCCCATGACGCGCGATCGTCGCCAATACTTCGCGCGTCTCCGGGAGCAGCGCACCGCCGGCGTCGAGGACCGCAACCGGCTGCGATCTCGATCCCCTGCGCGCGCAGATCGAGCTGGAGCTTGACCCACACCGGCACCTTCGCTCCCGGCGCCGCCTCCCGTTCGTGCGATTCGTTGACCGAGTCGACGGTCGGAAGCCACACCGTCCGCGCGCCCTCGCGGGCGGCGATTTCGACCGCCAGCGGGATTCATCCCGCCGACCGCGCGGTTCAGCGCGATTGCTCCGAGCACCGTCACCCCCGGCACGGCGGCGCGGACGACAGCGGCACGCTCGGCCGTGGAGGTGTAGTGCGACTTGAGCACGAATCCCGCCATCCCCAGCTCCTTGAACCGACGCGCCAGCGAGACGTCATCGATCTTGCGCTGCACCACGTCGGGCGCGATGTGGAGGTGGGTGTCGAAGGCACCCTCTAGAAGCGCCCGGGCCCGCTCCGACGGCGACGCGCCATTCCTCGGCTCACTCATCTGGACACGCTCATCTGGCCATCATCGCTCCCGTGGCCCAGGAGCGCAAAGCGGCTTGCCTGCCCGCGCACCTGCGCTTGTCCGCGAGCGGTGTATGCGGTTACGGTAGGACGATGCAGGTTCTGGATCGACGCACCGCGGACCAGGTCCGGCTGTTGTGCGATGTGATCGTCCCCGGCTCGGCGCGGGTAGGCCCGGAGGTCTATATCGATGCACTGCTCGCGCAGATGCCGGGTCCGCCGCGGGATGCGGCGCTGGCGGCGTTCGACGCGCTCGCGGGGTCGGCCGCAGCCGGCGTCGACGCGCTCGCCGAGCACCAGTTCACGCCCGAGTTCGCACTCGTGCGCGCACTTGCCTGCGAGGCGTTCTACAGCGATTTCGTGGCGCCGGGCTTGGCCGGTCCGGGCGCCTGGGATGAGATCGATTTCAAGCCGCCGCTCGCCGCGCGGCTGGCCAAGGACTGGTCCTATCTGGGGATCACGTGAGCGGCGAACGCTACGAGGCGATCGTGGTCGGCTCGGGAGCCGGCGGGGGCGTGGTCGCCGGCGAGCTCGCGGACAGTGGTCGCAGCGTGCTGCTGCTCGAGGCCGGGCCCCACAAGACCGCCGCCGACTACATGCGCTGGGAGGCCAGGGCGAACCACGAGCTGTGGTGGCCGCCGGCGTTTGCCGAGCCGCCGCGGCCAGACCAGCCACCGATGGTGCTGTTCCGCGGCCGCTGCGTCGGCGGCACGACCGCGATCAACACCAAGGTCGCGCTGCGCCCCCACGGTCAGGACTACGAGAAGTGGCACGCGGCGGCGGGCCTCGAGGGGGACGGCGGCGAGCCGTTCGGCGAGGCCGACCTGCTGCCGTACCTCGAGCGCGTCGAGCGCTCGGCTGGGCGTTCGCGAGCGCACCGACTGGCAGCAGTGCGTGCACACCGTCGTGCCCGGCTTCAAGGCTCTGGGGGCCGAGCTCGAGCCGGTCATGTCGTACACCGACGCGAACTGCATGCGCTGCGGCTCCTGCCTGCAGGGCTGTCCGACCAACGCCGGCAAGTCGACGCTCAACACCTACATCCAGCCCGCCTGGGTCGAGGGCCGGCTCGAGCTGCGGGCGGGCTGCACGGTACGGCGGGTGCTGATCGAGGATCGCGGCGAGGGCCCCGAGGCGACCGGCGTCGAGTACGTCGACCTCGACGGCGGAGTGCACGTCGCTCGAGGCCGACGTGGTCGTCGTGGCTGCCGGCACGCTCGCAACTCCAGGTCTGCTGCTCCGCTCCGGCGTCCGCGAGGCAGCGGCGGTTCGCCGAGCAGCGAGCTGATCGGCCGCAACCTCGGCTTCCACCCCGCGCGCCTGGTCGACGGGTCTGTTCGACGAGATCCAGGACGCCCACATGGTCTATCCGATCACCGCGCACTGCATGAAGTTCGCGCGCGATGAGGACGGCGGGTTCATCGTCGAGGCGGCGACGATCCAGGACCCGATCGGGTTCGCGATCGGGCTGTGCGACGAGCAGCATCGGCCGATCTGGGGGCGGGAGCTCGTCGAGACGGCTGCGCAGGTACCGGTACTTCACCGGGCTGCTGACATGGTCAACGACGAGAACAACGGCACCGCGTGGGTCGACGAGACCGGCACCGACCGCTACTCGTTCGATTGGGGCGAGCGCGAGCGGGAGCGCAATCGACGACTCGCTGGAGTTTGCGCGTCGAGGTGCTCGAGGCCGTCGGGCGCCAAGCGCGTCTGCCACACCGATGTGCTCAGCACGCACGTGCAGGGAGGCTGCCGGATGGGCACCGACCCGGCGCGGTCGGTCGTCGACGCCCATGGCCAATTGCCACGACGTCCGGCGCCTGTTCGTCGGCGACGGCTCGGTTGTCCCACGGACCCTGTCGGTCAACCCGTCGCTGACGATCATGGCGCTCGCGAGCCGCCTGGCCGCCTATCTCGACGCGGGCGAGCACGGGTATTTCAGCGGGCAGGCGGCGGGCGCCGCTGCGTAGCAGCACTACGGCGCGATCGCTACCTCCAGCAGGAGCGGCTGCCGGCGTCCGGCGAGTCCGGGCAGCACCTCGTCGAGGGTGCTCACGAGTTCGTCGAGTGTCGTCACACGCCTGGACGGACACCCCAGCGACTGGGCGATCGCCGCGATGTCGAGCTTCCCGAACGAGGGCCAGGCGGCGGCACCGCCACGCTCCTTGGCGAGCAGGTCCATGATCGCGTAGCCGCCGTTGGCCATCACGATCAGCAGCACGCCGACGTCGTAGCGAGCTGCGCTCCACAGCGCCTGGATCGCGTACATCGTCGCGCCGTCGCCGATCACCCCGACGACCGGACGGTCGGGAAACCCGATCCGCAGGCCGATGCTCCCCGACAGGCCGAAGCCGAGGCCGCCGTTGGCGGCGCTGAAGAAGCCGGCCGGGTCTCGGATCGGGATCCGCCGGTAGCAGCTCGGGCTGGCTCGAGGGCGTCTCCTCGACCACCACCGCGTCGGCCGGCAGCCGCTCGGCGAGCGTGGCGAGCACGTGCTCGGCCCGGAGCGGCGCTCGCCGGCCCGGGCGGCGGCGGGGTCGGCGGCGGCCGGCGGAGCGCCACCAGGGGCCGCGACTGCCCGCGATCAGGCAGGCGTTGCACGAGCGCCGCGCAGCGCGGGTGCGACCGGGGCCACGACCGCGAGCTCAGCCGGGCTGCGGTGCGCCTCGCTCGGATCCTCGGTCAGCACTGCAACGCGCGTGTCCCGGCCCGACCAGCGCCACCGGCTCGTCGAACAAGTACGCGCGGAACGCGTTCGTGCCGATCGCCAGCACCAGATCGTGTGCGGCGAACGTGTCGTGGATCAGCTGCGCGGCGCCACGGCAGATGACCGGCGAACAGCGGGTGGTCCTGAGGGAACCCGGCGCGCCGCGCGAACGCCTCCTGCCAGACGGGGCAGCGCAGGCGTTCGGCCAGCTGGGTGACGGCGTTCCAACCTTCGCGGACTTGCGGCCCCGGGGCCGACCACCAGCACCGGCGATCTCGATTCGGAGACGATCGCCGCGAGCTCGGCCACGTCGTCGGGCGTGACCGATCGCGGGCGGGCGATTCGAGCGGGAGAGCCGGCGGCGAGCTCGTCGGCCTGCTCGAGCCAGTCGCCCATCGGCACCACCACCAGCGCCGGGCCGTTGGCGGCCTGCGCCTCGTGGTAGGCGCGTGCGATCGCGCCCGGCACATCCTGCGCGCGCGCGGGGAGGTTGGTCCACACGGGATATTCGCCCGCGAGGTGCTCGAGCCGGCGCCCGGTCAGGAACGGCTCGAATGCGAGCTGCCGGCGATCCTGCTGGCCCACGACGATCACCAGCGGCACCCGGCAGTCACGGGCATTTGCGATCGCGTTCACCGCGTTGCCCAGGCCGGCAGAGGTATGGAGGTTCACGAACGAAGGCTCGCCGCGAGCGATCGCGTAGCCGGTCGCCATCCCCACCACCGAGCCCTCGTGCAAGCCGAGCACGAACTCGATGTCGGAGGGAAGATCGGTCAGGAACGCGATCTCCGTCGAGCCCGGGTTGCCGAAGATCTTCGTCATCCCGAGCCGCCGCATGACATCAAACGTGGCGTCGCGGACTGTCACTTCACCAACCTACCAAGATACTGTGCGCATACCGAACTAGAGTGCGCTGGGCGACGTCCATGAACGACAGGAACTCAGATTTCGTGCAATCCCTGGAGCGAGGCCTCGCGGTGATCCGGGCATTCGACGCCGAGCACCGAGAGCTCTCGCTCAGCGAGGTCGCGCGCGCCACGGGCCTCACCCGTGCGGCAGCCCGGCGATTTCTGTTGACGCTGGTCAAGCTCGGCTACATGAACGTGACCGACGGCCGCTTCTCACTGCGTCCGCGCGTGCTCGAGCTCGGGTACGCCTACCTCTCGAGCGTGAGCCTCCCGGAGGTCGCGCAGCCGCACATGGAGGCGCTGGTTGAGAAGGTGAACGAGTCCTCCTCGATCTCGGTCCTCGACGACACCGATGTGGTCTACGTCGTGCGGGTGCCCACGCGAAGAATCATGAGCATCACGCTCTCGGTCGGCACGCGGCTGCCGGCGTACGTCACGTCGATGGGGCGGGTGCTGCTTGCGGACCTGCCCGGTCCAGAGCTCGAAGCGCGGTTGGGTCGGATGGCGCTGACGCCGCTGACGCCGCGCACGATCACGGACCCCGGAAAGCTACGGGCGACGCTCGACGCCGTTCGCAAACAGGGCTACGCCATCGTCGACCAGGAACTGGAGGAGGGGCTGCGCTCGCTCGCGGTCCCGATCCGCAGCGGCTCCGGATCGGCGATCGCCGCGCTCAACGTGTCGGTTCACGCCAGCCGCACCTCGGTCGCGGTGCTGCGCAGGGAGTTCCTGCCTTTGGCCCGCCTCACCGCGGCCGCGATCGAGCAGGATCTGCGCGGCATCGGCGACCGCGGGGGATCGTCCCGGGAGCGGCCGTGACCCCCCGCGTCGCACTCGCCACCTGTTCCGCGTTCCCGCGGTTGACCGACGACGATCCGCTCCTGCTGGACGCCTTGCGTGCACGAGGGATCGACGCCGAGCCGGCCGTATGGGACGCCCCGGAGATCGACTGGAGCTCCTACACGCTCGTGGTCATCCGCTCGACGTGGGACTACGTCGGGCGTCGCGAGCAGTACGTCGAGTGGGCGCGGGCGCTGCCGCGCGTGCTGAACCGCGCCGACGTCGTGGAGTGGAACACCGACAAGCGCTACCTCGGCCAGCTGCCGCGCGCAGTGCCGACCGAGTTCCTCGCACCCGGCGAGCCCTTCCGGGCGCCGCCGGGGGAGTACGTGATCAAGCCGTCGGTGTCGGCTGGCTCGCGCGACACCGCACGCTACGGGCCAGGCGAGGACGCTCGCGCCCGAGCGCACGTGGAGCGTTTGCTTATAGCTGGCCGGACGGTGATGGTGCAGCCCTACCTTCAGGCGGTCGACGACCGCGGCGAGACCGCACTGCTGTTCTTCGGCGGCGAATACTCGCACGCGATCTGCAAGGGACAGCTGCTACATCGCAGCCAGGCCCCCTCGGACCTGCCGTTCATGACCGAGCAGATCAGCCCGCGCGAGCCCGATCGGACCGAGCGCGCCGTCGCCGAGGAGGTCGTCGACTCACTGCCGTGGCCGCGTTCCGCCCTGCTCTACGCGCGGGTCGATCTGATCGCCGATCACCGTGGCGAGCCGAAGCTGGTCGAGCTCGAGCTGACCGAGCCGTCGCTGTTCCTCTCCTACGCGGAGGGCGCGGCCGAGCGTCTGGCCGACCGGGTGCTCGAACGCATCTGAGGTAGTCTCCCGGCCGCGGCCGCCGGTTTTCGAGAGGAGAGAGTAACTATGCGGACAAGGATGATCCGGCTCGGGTTGGCCGGTGTGATCGGGCTGGGGCTGTCGGTCGGCGTAGTCACGGCCGGAGCCGGTGCCCACGCCGTCGCCGGGCCGCTGGCGGTGGCCGCGCGGGCGCCCGGAGCCGATTGCCAGCCGTTCTCGCGGACGCCGTGCCTGTTGCCGTTCCCGAACAACCTGTTCACGCGGACTGACCACTCGACCCCCACGGGCCTGCGGGTCGCCCTGCCCGGGAACGCAATGCCGGTGAACACCGCCGGGGTGCCGGTCAGCGCGGCGGAGTACGACCGCAACGACGGCTTCGGTCCGGGCAGCGACGTGGTTCTCCACATTCCGGGTCTGGACAACTCGCGGGCGCTGGCGCGGACGGGCGCGGCAGGACTGCTCGATATGGGCAAGTCACTCGACCGAGGTCAGCCGATCGTGATCACCGACGAGGCGACCGGCGCCCGGCAGCTGATCTGGTCCGAGCTGGACGCCAACGCCACCTCGCCACAGACCACCGATCTGCTGATCCATCCCGGCAAGGACTTCACCGACGGTCACACGTACGTGGTCGCGCTGCGTGACCTGCGGACCGCAAGCGGACACCTGATCGCCGCCCCGAACTGGTTCGAGTTGCTGCGCGACAACCGCGCGCTCCCGGCGGCGGAGCGGTCGCAGGCAGCCCGCTACAAGCAAATCTTCAAGGCGCTGACCCGCGCCGGCATTGCGCGCGCAAACCTGTACGAGGCGTGGGACTTCACTGTCGGCTCTGAGAAGAGCCTCACCTCGCGCCTGCTCGCGATCCGCAACGACGCATTCATCCAACTGGGCGACACGAACCTGGCCGATGGCATGGTCAGTGGCCACGCGCCGGCCTTTACGGTGACGGGCATGTCTCAGCTATCGCCGCAGGTGCGCGACGTGCAGGGCACCTTCACGGTCCCCTGCTACCTGGTCACATGCGGACCGAGCGCCGGTACCGGGTTCCACTACAGCTCGCACGCTCCCGACGCGTTGCCGACACAGATCCCGGGCAACCTGGCGACGGCACAGTTCGACTGCATCATCCCGAGCTCGGCGGGCAACCCGAACCCGGCGCGGATCTCGCTGTACGGCCACGGCCTGCTCGGCTCCCGCACCGAGGTCGAGACGGGCTACCTGCAGACAGTGGCGAGTACCTACAACATCGTCTTCTGCGCCAGCGACTGGTGGGGATTGGCGGCGGGCGACGTCACCAACGACATCTCGGCGCTGAAGAACCTGAACGGCTTCCCGGGGGTGGTCGATCGGCTCCAACAGGGAGTGCTGAACTTTCTCTACCTGGGGCGGTTGATGGACAACCCGGCGGGGCTCGCCTCGAATGCCGCGTTCCAGGTCGCCGGTCACTCCGCGCTTGACACCTCGCACCTGTACTACGACGGCAACAGCCAGGGCGGAATCGAGGGCGGGCTGACGACCGCCGTCTCGCCCGACTTCCGCCGCGCCGTGCTCGGGGTCACGGGTGTCGACTATGGCGGTCTCCTGCTCCAGCGGAGCACCGACTTCGCCGATTACAAGCCGTTCCTGTACACGAGCTATCCGGACCTGTCGCTGCATCCGCTGGTCCTCGACCTGATGCAGCAGTTGTGGGACCGCGGCGATCCCGACGGGTACGCGCAGTTCATGACCTCCGATCCGCTCCCGGACACCCCCTCGCACGTCGTGCTGATGCAGACCGCGTACGGCGATCACCAGGTGAGCATGTACGCCGCCGCTGTCGAGGCGCGGACGATCGGCGCCGCCGTGGAGCAGCCCGCGCTCGACCTCGACACCAACCGGGTCCGCGACAAGAACCTGTTCTATGGCCTGCCTGCGATCCACTCGTATCCGTTCAATGGCACGGCCTGGGTGATCTGGGACAGCGGTCCAGGTCGCGTGCAGCCACCGCCGGTTACGGACACGCCGCCCGTGGACAGCCCGACGAATATCGATCCACACGAGGATGTTCGCCGCACGCCCGCGGCCCAGGCACAGCTGTCGGCGTTCCTGGAACCCAACGGCGCGGTGGTGCAGGAGTGCGCGGGGAAGCCGTGTCACACCTACGTCTACGCGCCCTGAGCCCTGAGGGCGGTGCCGCGGATGCGGTCTGGGGTGCGGTCTGCCCGGGGAACGGCGCCGGCGAGGACGTGGCCGGGTGCGGTCTGCCCGGGGAGCGGCGCCGGCGAGGGGGTCGCCGGGCTGATGGGTGTCAGTAATCTGACAATTTCACCTGCATAAGGGGACAAACCGCGCGCGCCTGCTGGACCTTGGCTACTTATGCACGTGGGGCATGCTTATGTAACCAAGGTCGGCCGAGCGTGCGGACTTTGGGCCTCTAAGCATGTGGCGGAGAGGGATTTCGGTCCGGACGGCCCTCCCCGGGGGTCGATCGCGGCGCTCTCACCCCATTTCGTCGCGCCCCGGCCGCTTCCGCCGCCACCCCGCCCCGGCTCAGCCGAGCGGCCGAGCCCCAGCCGCTACCCAGCCGAGCGGCCGCGCCCCAGCCGAGCGGCCGCGCCCCAGCCGCTACCCAGCCGAGCGGCCGAGCGGCCGAGCCCCAGCCGAGCGGCCGAGCCCCAGCCACTACCCAGCCGCAATCCGCTTCAGGTACGCCACCAGGCCGTCGAAGAAGACGTTGTTAGGGTAAGCCCCGGCCGGATCGTTGTGGGCGTAGGTGCTCTGACGGTTGATCAGGGTCAGGTTGCGCATCGGGATTCCCGACTGCTGAGCGAGCATCCGCGCGGCCTCGAGCACCCGCTCCCTGCCGAGCGCCGTGCAGATCGCGTGGATCTCCAGCGTCCGCGGCAGGCGGCGGCCCATCGTCGAGTGCACGTCGAGGACGTGCTGCGGCGGGATTCGCGAGCCCGTTGTCGACCGCTGCCGTGTCGTCGGTGAGCCGCTGCGGGAAATACCACTCGGTGCCGGTGGCGCCGAGGATCCCGGCTCCCGAGAACATCTGCGCGAACCGCACGATCGGCGTCAGCGCGCCGGCGCCGTTCCACGTGTGGTAACCGCCGATCGTGTGCGTCGAGATGCCGCGGCCGAGGTGGGCCTGGGCGGCGAGCAACCCGACCGGCGAGGTGCCGACGTTCAGCGCATAGCCGTACTGGCCCTCGTTGGTCACCAGCGGCTTCGGCTTCAGGTCGCTCGGAAGGAGCGGGAACTGCTGGCCGGCCGAGGGCGCGTTCGGAGCCTCGAGCACACCGAGTGCGCCGGTGTCTTCGAAGATCCCGGCGAACGGCGCCCCGATGCCGCCGAACGTCAGCCACGGCGGTCGCGGTCGGAGCGTTTAGGTTCGCCAACGCGGCGCGTGGCGTCCTGGGTGCTCTCAGCCGGCCCGCTGCCGCCGTCGTCGTAGACGAGGCCCGCGAGGGCGTCGGCTCCCGCGTGGCCGCCGAAGTCCCAGGTCGCGTATGCGGTCACGACCGAGCCGCCGAGCGAGTGGCCGCCGAGGACGACCTTGCCGCCAAGCTTCAGGGCCGCCGCGATCACGTCGTGGAGGTCGCCGACGGCGACGTTCATTCCCCAGTCCTTGGCGTAGGCGGGAGCCAGGGACAGGTAGGCGCGGGACATGTGGTGCGTGACGCTCGGGTTGGCGAGGAAGCCGAGGTAGTAGTCGAACAGCCGGGCGTTGCTCGCCTTGCCCTCCTTGGCCAGGTTCATCTCCGACTGGTCCTCCAGCAGGTTCTCGCGCCGCTCCACCGCCCACACCTGCCAGCCGGGAGCCTTGGACACGATCCACTTCGCCAGCGGCACGAAGTAGGCGCGGCCGCCGAGGTGCCCGGCTCCAGCACGAGCACGTTCTTGGCCGAGATCGCCCCGACCTTGATCACGCCGACCTTGTTGTACTTGGCGGGCGTTCCGGCCGATGGGTAGCCGGGCATCCATGTGACGCTCAGTGCGGCTGCGCTCTGAGCCCAGACGCGAACCCAAACGGCAACGACGACGGCAAGCAGCTTGTTGGTCCTCACGGCAGCTTCCTCTCTCTTCCGGTGCGGGCGACCAGAAAACATAGAGCCTGTGCATTAGGCATCGGCCGGATGCGTGCGCTCGTCCCTGCGCCCACACCGGCTCACGTCGCGTTTGCCGAGGTGCCCGACCCGGAGCCTCTGCCGCAACCAGGCGCTCGTGGCGGTCAAGGCGTTCAGCCTCAACCGGGGCGAGATGCAGGCGGCTCGAGCGCATGGCAGCCCGGATCGATCACCGGCTGGGACCTGGCCGGCGTGGTCGCGCGTCCGGCCGCCGACGGCAGCGGGCCGCCGGACGGCGCCCGCGTCGTCGGGCTGGTCAACCCCGGCGCCTGGGCCGAGCTCGCGGCGGTGGACACCGGGCTGCTCGCCGAGCTGCCCGACGGGGTTTCGTTCGAGCAGGCGGCGACGCTCCCGGTGGCCGGGCTGACCGCACTGCGCGCGCTCGAGGTGGGCGGATTCGTGCTCGGCAAGCACGTGCTCGTGACCGGCGCCAGCGGCGGCGTCGGGCGGTTCGCGATCCAGCTCGCGAAGCTCGCCGGCGCGCATGTCACGGCGCTCGCGCGGCGCACCGAGGGGCTGGCCGAGCTGGGCGCCGACGAGGTGATCACCGAGCTCGAGCCGGAGGGCCCGACCTTCGAGGTGATCATCGACGCGAGTCGGCGGGCCGGTGCTCGGCGCCGCGATCGGCCGGGTCGCGCCGGCGGGCACGGTGGTCAACTTCGCCGCCACCGACACCCGAGCCCGTCGTCCTATCCGACCCGCGCGTTGTTCGGCCGCGCCCCGGCGCCAGGCTCTACGGCCTGTACATCTTCAGCGAGCTGGCCCGCACCGGCACCGGCAGCGCCGACCTGCGCCGCCTCGCCGACCTGGTCGCCGCCGGCCGCTCGACCCCCAGATCGACCTGACCGGCTCCTGGACCGAGGCCGGCGCAGCGATCGAGGCGCTGCTCGATCGCCGCGTGAACGGCAAGGCCGTGCTGACCGTCGACTAGCCGGGCGCGTCGCTCGCCTCGCTCACGCGACCTTGCCGGCTCGACTGACTTGTTGCGCGATTGATTAGGACTCGGCGCCCGCGGCTTCGCATCCGGCGTCCCCGGTGTTGTGGATAGATTTCGGCTGCAGGACTGGCAATAAAACCTCGTGGAGGAGGTAGATGGTGAGGAGAGAGGTACTAGTGGGCCGTCACGGCGGCTGCTCGCAATCGCATCGGTGCTCGTCATCGCCGCGTGCGGAAGCTCGAGCTCGCAGCTCAGCTCGTCGAGTTCCATCGAGCTCGTCCGCGAGCTCGGCGTCGACTCGAGCGGCACGACGGGCGGCACGGTCACGCTGCTGATCGGCACCGCCCCGGAGTCGCTGGATCCGCAGGTCTGGACTACACGACCCAGGGCGCTGAGCCCGAACTGGCTCGTCTACACGGGCCTGACCACGTACGCGCACGCGACGGGCACAGCCGGACGGCAAGCTGATCCCGGGTCTGGCGCACGGCGCTGCCGACGATCTCGCGACGGCGGCAAGACTACACGGTGACGCTGCGCAAGGGCGTCGTGTTCTCGAACGGGCAGCCCGGTCATGGCGAGCGACTTCACCTACACGGTCGAGCGCGCGCTCAAGATCCCGTGGGGCGGCTCGGGCCAGTTCATCACCGCCAACGATCGTGGGCGCCAACGCGTACGCCACCGGCAAGGCGAAGACGATCTCCGGGATCACGACCAACGACTCCACGGGCAAGATCATGATCCACCTGATCGCGCCGTACGGCGCGTTCGACAACGTGCTCGCGTTCCCGTCGCTGGCGCCGGTCCCGCCGGGCACGCCGATCAAGAACGAGCCGACCAGCCCGCCGCCGGGCGTCGGGCCGTACAAGATCACCAACATCGTCCCCAACGCGTCGTATCTCGGTCGTCAAGAACCCGCACTGGGCGCCGATGAACATCCCGGGGATCCCGGCCGGCCACGTGAACGTCAACGTCAAGATCTCGTCGAACGTCGACCGCCAACGCGCTGTCGGTGCTGAACAACTCGGCCGACATCTTCGACTGGGCCGACACGATTCCGCCGGCAGCCTGCTGCCGCAGATCAAGTCCAGGCGTCGGACCGCTTCAGCAAGGTCGACCTCGGTGGGTCGACGTACTACATCTTCCTGAACACGAAGACGAAGCCGTTCTCGAGCCAGCTCGCGCGCGAGGCGGTGGTGACGGGCTGAACCAGAACGCGATGTCCGGCTCGGCTCGGGCACGCTGGTCCCCGGCGTGCTACTTCCTGCCGCCGGCGATGATCGGCCACGCCGACGCAGACGTGCCCGTACGGCGACCCGGCCACGGCGAACCTGGCCAAGGCCAAGCAGCTCGTCCAGCAGTCGGGGATGGCGGGCCCGCCGGTCACGGTGTGGAGCGAGGACGCGCTCGCCGCGCCAGCAGTGGATGACCTACTACACGCGTTCCTGAACCAGATCGGGTTCAAGGCGACCCAGAAGGTCATCGCCGACGCGACGTACTTCACGACGATCGGGAACCTGAAGCTCAACCCCCAGACCGGCTTTGCCGACTGGAACCAGGACTTCCCGAACCCGATCGACTTCTACGGGGTGCTGGCCGCTGGAGAGCGATCCTGCCGACGAACAACGAGAACTTCGGCCAGATCAACGATCCCGCACATCAACGCCAAGGTCAACTCGCTCGGCTCCGACAAGGTGCCCGCCGCGCAGCTGGCGGCGGTCGCCAGCCCAGTGGCAGGCGCTCGACGAGTACACGGCGAAGAAGGCCTATGTCGCTGTGTTCGGCTACCAGACGTTCCCGGAGTTCACCTCCAACCGGATCAACTACGCCAACGCCGTGTTCCAGCCAGGTGTACGGCTGGGATTGGCTGACGTTCCGTTTGAAGTAGACCCGCACCGGGGAGCTCGAGGGGCGGAGTTACGCCTCTCGAACTCCCAGCGGTCTAGGCTTACGGACGAGGACAATGGCAATCGAGGCGACGGGAACTGAGTTCTCACCGGCGTGCCGGCTGCGCTGGCACATGACGAGGGGGAGGCAAGCTCCCGGCCGGGATCGGCCCGTACAAGCTCGCCTGGCGGCGGCTGCGACGGAACAAGGTCGCGCTGTTCTTCGGGTGGTCTGTTCCTGCTCATCGTCGTGCTCTGCCTGCTGGCGCCGGTCTACTCGCAGCGACATCGCCCACATCGGCCCGAACGACGAGAACATCACCGGCACGGTCAAGATCGGAGGCAAGACTGACGTACATCGTCAGCCTGATCGGCATCCCGATCGGGCCGACGTGGCACTTCGCACTACTTCCTCGGCGCCGACGCCAACGGCCGCGACGTGGCCGTGCGGCTGCTGTACGGCGGCCGAAACTCGCTCGAGATCGGCTTCGTGGCGACGCTGATCACGATGATCCTGGCGACGTTCGTCGGGGTGATCGCGGGATACTTCCGCGGGATCGTGGACGGCATCATCACGCGGATGCTCGACATGATCTGGGCGTACCCCGCCGTGCTGCTCGGGGTCACGCTCGGCGCCGTCACTTGCGCTCGGCGGGATCGGCCCGCTGCACGGGAACTCGCTGATGGTGCCGGCGGTCGTGATCGGGTTCGTCTACATCCCGTACGTGGCGAAGCCCGTCCGCGGGCAGGTGCTTCTCCTGCGCGAGCGCGAGTTCGTCGACGCCGCCCGCCAGCAGGGACTCGAGCCACGGGCGGATCATGGCTCCGGAGATCCTGCCTAACCTGGCCTCGACGATCATCGTCTTCATCCCCCTGATCCTGGCCAACGCGATCCTGCTCGAGGCGGGCCTGTCCTATCTGGGGGCGGGTGTCCAGCCGCCGAATCCGTCGTGGGGAACGATGATCGCCGACGGGATCGGCATCGATCCCGGCGGCGTTCCACAACGTGCTGGTGCCGGGCATCATGCTGGTGCTCGCGGTGCTGTCGATCAACATCTTCGGCGACGGGCTGCGCGACGCGCTGGACCCGCGGGCGAAGGTCCGGGTCGGGCCGCTAATGGCGCGGTTCATCGATCCGCCGCACAGTCGCCGCGATCGGCGGTGCTGTTCGTGATCTCGGTGCTGACGTTCCTGATGTTCCAGGTGATCCCCAACGGCGATCCCGGCAGCTCGCATCGGCGGGCAGCACGCCAACGCGACCACGATCGCTGAGATCCGTCGCGTGTACGGCTTCAACAAGCCGATCTACGTCCAGTACATCAAGACGATGGGCAACATCTTCAGCGGCACAGTCGTACTCCTACTCGCAGGGCTTCAACGTGCTCGACTCGATCCGCCGGGCCTGCCGGCGACGCTGTCGCTGGCGATCGGGGCCGGGATCATCTGGCTCGGGCTGGGATCCTGTTCGGGGTGATCGCGGCGATCCGGGCCGGGCAGTTACACCGATCGGGTGCTGACCGTGCTGGCGATGGTCGGCGTCTCCAGCCCGCCGTTCTTCCTCGGCGCGGTGCTGATCTACTACCTCGGGTACAAGGCGAACATCATCCCGCTCGGCGGCTACGTTCCCCTGACCCAGAACCCGTGGCAATGGTTCACGCACCTGATCGCGCCCTGGTTCACGCTGTCGGTGCTGTTCATCGGCTTCTACTCGCGCGTGCTGCGCTCGACGATCCTCGACACGATCAACGAGGACTACGTCCGCACCGCCCGCGCCAAGGGGCTCTCCGAGCGCCAGGTGCTGCTCCGCCACATCCTGCGCAACAGCCTGATCCCGATCATCTCGCTGTGGGGACTCGACCTCGCCCAGGTGATCGGCGGCGGCGCGATCCTCACCGAGTCGGTCTTCAACCTCCACGGCGTCGGGTCAGTTCGCCGCGTACTCGATCAGTGCTCTCGACATGCCTCCGGTGCTCGTGATCGTGATGTTCACGGCCTTCTTCGTGGTCTTGCTGGGCGCGTTGGTCGACATCGTCTACGCGTTCCTGGACCCGCGAATCCGGCTGACCTGACGATGCCGGACGATCCACTGCTCGAGGTCGAGGACCTGCGCGTCTCGTTCGCCACCGAGGACGGGGTGGTGCGCGCCGTCGACGGCGTCTCGTTCTCGATCGCGGCCGGCGAGGTGGTCGCGATCGTCGGCGAGTCCGGCTCCGGCAAGTCGGTCACCGCGATGACGCTGATGGGACTGACCCGCGGACCAAACGCACGCTTCGAGGGCAGTGCCATCTTCGGTGGTCGTGATCTGGTCACCATGCCCGACACGCAGCTGCAATCGGTCCGGGGAGCCGGGATCGCGATGGTGTTCCAGGACCCGATGAGCTCGCTCAATCCGGTCTACCGGATCGGCAATCAGATCGTCGAGCAGATCCGGGCCCACGACCCGCAGACCTCCAAGGCGCAGGCGCTCGACCGCGCCGTCGAGCTGATGGAGCGGGTCGGGATCCCACGCGCGCAGGAACGGCTGCGCTCCTATCCGCACGAGTTCTCCGGCGGCATGCGCCAGCGGGTGATGATCGCGATGGCGCTGTCCTGCTCGCCCCAGCTGCTGATCGCCGACGAGCCGACGACCGCGCTCGACGTGACGATCCAGGCCCAGATCCTCGACGAGCTGCGGCGGCTGCGCGACGAGACGGGCGCCGGAATCATCCTCGTCACCCACGACCTCGGCGTCGTCGCGGACATCGCCGATCGCGTGCTCGTGATGTACGCCGGCCGCGTCGTGGAGCAGGGCGGCCTGGACGAGATCTTCTACGACCCTCTGCATCCCTACACGTGGGGCCTGCTCGGCTCGATCATGCGGATCGATCGTGACCGCAGCAAGCGCCTGCCGGCGATCCCTGGCCTGCCGCCGTCGCTGCTCTCGCCGCCCGAGGGGTGCCATTTCCGCCCCCGGTGTCCGCACGCGTTCGACCGCTGCACCGAGGTTCCCGAGCTGATCGCACGCGACCCCGCGTCGTCCGCGCACCTCGACCGCTGCTGGCTCGAGCTCGAGCAGAGGCGCACGCTGCGCCAGGTCGACGACCAGATCGGCCTGGCCAGTCCCGAGACGGTGATCTCGTGAGCGATGGGGACGCGCAGCAGGACGGCGCCTGGACCGGAAATCCAGGCACCTGGCGCGGCGGCACGGACACCCCCGCGGCTACCGGGAACGGTGCCGGCCCGCTGCTCGACGTCGACCACCTACGGATCCTGTTCCCGATCAAGGCGGGCCTGATCATCGATCGCAAGGTCGGCTACGTGCACGCCGTCGACGATGTCTCGTTCGCGCTCGCGAACGGCGAGACGCTCGGCGTCGTCGGCGAATCAGGCTGCGGCAAGACGACACTGATCCGGGCCCTCGTGCGGCTCGTCCCGATCACCAGCGGCGCGATCCGGTTCCGCGGTGCCGACATCACCAACGCCGGCCGGGCCGCGCTGCAGCCCGTCCGCCGGGAGATGCAGATGGTGTTCCAGGACCCGCAAGCCTCGCTGAACCCGCGCAAGCGCGTGGTGCAGATCCTCGCCACGCCGCTCAAGCTGCGCGGCGTCGCAAGGGCCCAGATCGAGCCGGAAGCCAGGCAGCTGCTCACGCGGGTCGGTCTCCATGCCGAGCACATGAACCGCTTCCCGCACGAGTTCTCCGGCGGACAGCGCCAGCGGATCGGGATCGCCCGCGCGCTGGCGGTCAACCCGAGTCTGATCCTGCTCGACGAGCCGGTGTCCGCGCTCGACGTATCGATCCAGGCCCAGGTGATCAACCTGCTCGACGACCTCCAGGAGGAGCTCCATCTGAGCTACGTGTTCGTCGCGCACGATCTGAGCGTGGTGCGCCACGTCTCGGACCGGATCGTCGTCATGTACCTGGGCAAGCTGATGGAGGTCTCGCCCTCCGAGGAGCTGTACGACAAGCCGATCCACCCGTACACCTCCGCGCTGCTGTCCGCGATCCCGATCTCCGATCCCAAGGAGAACCGTGCCCGCGACCGCCCGATCGTCGGCGGCGAGCCGCCAAACCCGATCCGCCCCCCGACGGGCTGTCGCTTCCACACGCGCTGTCCACGCGTGACGGACATCTGCCGTCAGGTCGAGCCGCAGCTGACCGAGTACGCCGGCGGCCATCTCGCCGCCTGCCACCACCCCCAGAACGTGACCGGCGAGGAGATCGCCGCCGCGACCCGCTCGGAGGCGAGTCCGCTGTCGTCAGGCGAGCTGGCGCCCGAAGCGGTTCCCGTAGCGGGGTAAGTGTCGTAAGGGGTCGACGGGCCCGGCTAAGGGGTCCTAAGGCGCAACTGGCTCCGTTCTGCCGATGTGTGAACCCGCCTCTGAGCTCATCCTGATCAGGCGTGGATTCGATCAACAGGAGCAGGCAATGCACCCCAACATCAGCAGAGCATTATCCGAGGCGTACGTCGACGATCTCCGGCGTGCCGCCCACCGAGAGCGACGTGCGATGGCGATTCGCCGCCGTCGGCCCCGGCGCGCGCACGTCTTGGCCTGGTGGCGATACTTCAGCGATGCGGGCGAGGCTCACGAGCAACCACTTCGTCGGCCGGGTCGGGGAACTCGCGGAGCTGGAGCTGGCGCTCGCCGAGGCCGCGGGGCGCCGGCCGCTGCTCGTCCTACTCGGCGGTGAGTCGGGCGTCGGCAAGACTCGGCTGGTCAATGAATTCGAGCGGCGGCTCGGCGGGCGGGAGCTGCTCGTCATGCGCGGGGAGGGCGTCGATCAGGGCGAGGGCGAGTTGCCGTACGCGCCGCTGCTGGGGGCATTGCGGCCGCTGGTCCGCGAGCGGCATCCGGCGCTCGCGGCGCTGACGCGCGGGAGCGCCGCGCAGCTCGGGGCTCTGCTGCCGGGCCTGCAAGACGACGGGACGCCCGACGAGCGCCGGGACGGCTCAGCTCAGCTGCGGCTGTTCGAGGCACTGCTGGAGCTGTTTGACCTGCTCAGCGAATCCGCGCCCGCGCTGCTGATCCTCGAGGACATGCACTGGGCCGATCGCTCGACCCGGACGTTCGTCTCGTTCCTGGCCCGGAGCCTGCGCCAGGAGCAGCTGCTGGTGGTGCTCACCTACCGATCCGACGAGCTGCATCGCCGTCACCCGGTGCGCCCGCTGCTCGCCGAGCTGGAGCGCCTCGATCGCGTGCGCCGGGTCGACATCGAGCCGTTCGACCGCACCGAGCTGACCGAGGCGCTCGCCGACATCCTGGGCGACCGGCCCACGGACGAGCTCGTCGAGCGGCTGTTCGCGCGCAGCGAGGGCAATGCGCTGTACACCGAGGAGCTGCTCGCCGCGGGGCTCGACGGGCGCGGCGCGGCGCCTCGGAGCCTGCGCGATGCATTCATGCTCCGGATCGAGCGCCTGTCTGCAGATGCACAGCGTGCGGCGCGGGCGATCGCCGTGGGCCGCGCACTCCCTGAGCCGACGATCGCCGAGGTGACCGGGATCGAGCACGACGCGCTGCACGCCGCACTGCGCGATGCCGTCGCCGAGCAGGTGCTCGTGCCCCACGCTGACTCGCGCCTCGGGTTCCGCCACGCGTTGTTGCGGGAGGCCCTGTACGACGATCTGCTTCCGGGCGAGCGCGGCGAGCTTCACCTCGCGCTCGCCCGCGCACTCGAACGGACGCTCGATGGTGGCGAGCCGGGGTCGGCGCGTGCGGCCGCGACGATCGCCGGGCACTACGCCGCCGCGGGCGACCAGCCGGCGGCGCTGCGCGCGGCGGTGCGCGCGGCGCGGGCCGCCGGGCGAATTCATGCCTACGGCGACGCAGCCGACCTCGCCGAGCGTGCGCTCGAGCTGTGGCCGCGGGTTCCGGATGCGCAGGAGGCGGCACAGCTCGATCACGTCGAGTTGCTGGGGCTGGCCGCGCGGGGACATTCGTTCGCAGGCGATCGCGGGCGCGCCGAGGTGCTGCTCGAGAGTGCGCTCGCTGAACTTGATCCGGACGCCGACCCGCGACGCTACTCGGCGCTGCTCGCCCGGCTCGCGCGGGTGCAGTGGTCGTTGAACCGGGGCCTCGAGGGCGTCGAGACCGCAAAGCGTGCGCTGGCGATGCTGCCGGCCGAAGAGGTGAGCAGCGAGCGGGCTTCGCTGCTCGCGTGGCTGGCACGCACCCAGCACCTCCGCGGGCGCTTTCGGGAAGCCGCCCGGGACGGTCAGGAGGCGCTCGCCGCGGCGGTCGCCGCCAGCGATCGGACCTCCGAGGCGGAGGTCCTCAACACTCTCGGGATGACGCAGATCGTGAGCGGGCAGGTCGACGAGGGCGCCGCGCTGCTGCGGCGCGCGATCGAGATCGCGCACGAATCACAGGACCTCGACAGCCAGGCGACGGCTTACTCCAATCTCGCCGATGCGCTGAATCTGGCCGGTCGCACGCGCGAGGCACTCGAGATCGCGCTCGAGGGGTTGGCGGCGACACCCCAGCGGCTGTCACGAACCCACGACTGGATGACGATGACAGTCGCCGAGCTGTACTTCGACCTCGGCGATTGGCCGGCCGCGCGCGCGCACCTGACGCCACCACCGGCGCGGCTCGGCGGCGTCGTCTTGATCTTTCGCCTGCTGCGAGAGGCTGATTTCGCCCTCGGCGAGGGCGACGAGGATGCCGCGGCGCGCTGCCTGGCCGAGGTCGAGCCGCTGGTCGCGGTCTCCTCGGAGCCGCAATGGATCGGCGTCCTCGGTGCGCTGCTGGGCGAGTCGCGCCGACGCAGGCGCGATCTGGATGGCGCACGTGCCGCGGTCGCCGAGGCTCTGGACCGGCTCGAGGTGTGTACCGATGATGTCGCTCGGATCGCGCGCGTGACCGCGGTCGGCGTCCGCGTCGAGGCGGACCACGCTCAGCGTGGGCGAGACCTGCGGGAGAGGAGCGACGAACGGAACGCGCTCGCGCGCGCCCGCATCCACCTCCAGCGACTGCGCGCCGCCGCGGCCGAAGGTGGGCCGGTAGAGAAGGCCTACCTCGCCGGTGCCAAGGCCGACCTCGCGCGGGCGCGAGGTCGAAGCGACGCGGCGCTGTGGAGCGCGGCGGCGCGTGAATGGGAGCAGCTCGCTCGCCCCTACCCGGTGGCGCTCGCGCGCTGGCGGGAGGCCGAGGCAAATGTCGAGGCGGGTGATCGCGTGGCGGGCGCCGGCGCGGCACGGGTGGCGCTCGAGACCTCGCAGCGGCTCGGCTCCCAGTGGCTGGCCGACGAGGTCATCGCGCTTACCGAGCGTGGCCGGCTCGAGCTCGCGCCGGGTGTCCGGCGGGTTGGCGGCGAGGCGGACCGAGACGCCGATTCGGATCCGTTCGGGCTCACTGCGCGCGAGCGCCAGGTGCTGGCACTGCTGGCCGAGGGCGCGACCAACCGCCAGATCGGCGCGGCGCTGTTCATGGCCGAGAAGACTGCGAGCGTGCACGTCTCGCGGATCCTCGGCAAGCTCGGCGTCCGCAGCCGAACGCAGGCGGCAGCGGTCGCGCACCGGATGCACCTGGCGTGAGGCTGCGCTAAGGCGCCGCCCGCTCTCCGGTGGCCGCGACCAGGGGACCGGTTCGAGGCGGCACCTGACGCGAGAGCACGATGTAGCTCGTGCAGCGCCGGATCGCGGGGGTGCGCAGCAGCTCATTGACGAGCTCCTGTAAGTGCTCGGTGTCGCGGGCGACGATCCGGCAGATCAGATCCTGAGGACCGCTGATCGCGTCCGATTCCAGGACCTGGGGCATCGCGTCCATCGCCGCGACCGCCTCGGCGAGCTGCCCCTGTGCCAGCTCGATCAGGACGAATGCCGTGATCGAGTAGCCGAGCGCGTGGGGATCGATCTCCGGTCCGTAGCCGGTGATCACCCCGGTGCGCTCGAGCTTCGCCAAGCGCGCCTGGACCGTGCCGCGGGCGACGTTCAAGCGCCGGGAGGCCTCCAGCAGCCCGATCCGGAAGTTCTCGCGCAACGTGGCGATCAGGCGGGCATCGAGTTGATCAATACTGGTCAACTTGACCAGTATTCTAGCCGTACTGTCAGCATTCTTGGGCAATTTTACGCGGCTGGCTGTGCAGACTTGCAGCAAACTGGCACCAGTGCTACACCGCTGTATGAGGGATGTACGAAGAGGCACAGCTCTATTCGCCCGTCACGACCGACGCCAGTGGCGCGGTCGTGGTCCACTTGGCTCATGACCATCCGGGCGCCAACGACCCCGTCTATCGCGCCCGCCGCAATCAGATCGCCGCGGCCGCGCTCGCGTGGAAGCCGGGTGAGCCGGCGCCGGCCATCAAGTACTCGGCCGAGGAGCATCGGGTCTGGTCCGTCGTCTGCCGCGAGCTTGCCGCCAAGCACGAGCGCTACGCGGTGCGCGAGTACCGCGAGGCCCACGAGCGCGTCGGCCTTCCGGTCGACCACATCCCGGGGCTCGACGAGGTCTCGTCGCTGATCGCAGCCGTGTGCGGCTGGCACTACCAGCCGGCGGCAGGTCTGGTTCCGCTCGAGGTCTTCTACGGGTCGCTTGCCGACCGGTTGTTCCATTCGACCCAGTACGTCCGCCACCCGGCCGTCCCGCTGTACACGCCCGAGCCCGACATCATTCACGAGGTCATCGGCCACGGCCACCTGCTCGCGACGGCCACGTTCGGAGAGCTGCACCGTCGCGCCGGGGTCGCTGCCCGCCGGCTTCGTGATGAGGAGAACCTGAAGTTCCTCTCCCGGGTGTTCTGGTTCTCGCTCGAGTTCGGGATCGTTGTCGAGGAAGGAGAGCTGCGCGCGTACGGGGCCGGGATTCTGTCGAGCTTTGGGGAAATCGACGAGTTCCGCTCGATGGAGCACCGGCCCCTCGATCTCGTCGCGATGGGTACCGCCGACTACGACATCACCGCCTACCAGCCGGTGCTGTATTGCGCCGAGTCCGTCGAGCAGGTGGCCGAGGTGCTCGGCGGCTTCTTCACGGATTGCACAGATGAATCGATCACGGCGATGCGATCACAGGCGCCGGTGGCGGCACCATGAGCGTCCTCGCGTCCGAGCACACGCTGTCGGTGCCGGAGTTCGAGGAGATTCGCATGGGGCGGGGGCGGCGGTCGGGTACGACGATGGTGGTTGCCGTCCACAGGACCGTTCACGGCCGCGCGCTCGGGGGCTGCCGAATGTGGACGTACGCGGCGCCCCTGGACGCCGTCAGGGATGCCGAGCGACTCGCGAGCGCGATGACCCTCAAGGCGGCGCTCGCCAGGCTGCCGCTCGGCGGTGGCAAGGCAGTGATCGCGCTCGAGCCGGGCTCCCCTCCGGCCGGCCTCGATCGCGAGGACGTTCTGCACGACTTCGCCGAGTTGGTCGATTCGTTCGGCGGCCGCTACATCACCGCGCAGGACGTCGGCACGACCATCCAGGACATGGTCTATCTGTCCCGGTTCACGCGTCATTTCACGGGCCGTCCCGTGGCGCACGGCGGGGCGGGCGATCCGAGCCCCTACACCGCCCACGGGGTTGAGGTCGCGATCCGAGCCTCCGTCCGCGGGTCGCTCGCCGGGCGGCGGATCGTGATCGTCGGGCTCGGACACGTCGGCAGCGAGCTTGCGATGCGCCTGGCCCACGCCGGCGCCCGGTTGGTCTTGGCGGACACCGATCAGCGCAAGCGCAAGCTCGCCAGGCACCTGCCCGGCGCGACCTGGACCTCCCCCGAGGAGGCGCTCGGCGTCGAGGCGGACGTACTCGCGCCTTGCGCACTCGGCGGGATTCTCGATCGTGACACGGTCGCGGGCCTGAGGGTTCCGGTGGTCGCCGGGGCCGCCAACAACCAGCTCGCCGACGACTCGGTCGCGGATGCGCTGCGCGACCGCGGGATCGTCTGGGCCCCGGATTTTGCGGTCAACGCGGGCGGGCTGATCGCGGTCGCGGACGAACTGCACGGATTTGACGTAGAGCGCGTCGAGCGGGGGATCGAGGGTATTGCCGAGACCCTGTCGGAGATCTACGCCCGCGCTGCCGGCACCGACAGCAACACGCTGCTTGCCGCCAAGGAGCTGGCAGCCGAGCGACTAGGAGGTATCGATGGCAACGACATCTGAGCGTGTGCGCTCGCAGCACGATGTGGATTTCATGCCGCTGGGAGGGCATCGATCACGTGGAGCTGTGGGTCGGCAACGCCGCGCAGGCCGGCTATTTCCTCTGTCACGCCTTCGGGTTCAGCGAGGTTGCGTACCGCGGGCTCGAGACCGGCTCCCGTGACCTCGTTTCGCACGTGTTCTGCGGCAGGGAGACGTGCGCTTCGTGCTGACCGGGGCGCTGCGATCGGACACCGAGATCGCCCGCCACCATGCGCGCCACGGCGACGGGGTCAAGGTGATCGCGCTGTCGGTGCCCGATGTCGAGCGCGCGTACCGTGAGGCCACCGCCCGCGGAGCCGTCGGCGTGGCCGAGCCGTTCACGGTCACCGATGCGGCGCGGTGAGGTCGTGCTCGCCGACATCGCGACCTACGGCGACACCGTCCACCGGTTCGTCGATCGGTCGGCTTACGCTGGGCCGTTCCTGCCCGGATTCGCGGCGGCACCCGGCCGTGGCGGCGCTCCGGCGGGGTTGATCACCGGCATCGACCACATCGTCGGCAACGTCGAACTCGGCGCGATGAACCGCTGGGTGTCCTACTACGAGAACGTGTTCGGGATGACCGAGATGATCCACTTCAGCGACGAGGCGATCTCGACCGAGTACTCGGCGCTGATGTCGAAGGTCGTCACCAACGGCGACGGGCGGGTCAAGTTCCCGATCAACGAGCCGGCCGAGGGCAAGCGCAAATCGCAGATCGACGAGTACCTCGAGTTCTACGAAGGGCCTGGGGCCCAGCACATAGCGCTGACCACGGAGGACATCGTGGCGGTGGTCGGCGAGCTACGCCGCCGCGGGATCCGCTTCCTGCAGACCCCGGACAGCTATTACGACGATGTCCCGGAGCGGATTGGATCAGATTGACGAGCGGTTGGAGGATCTGCGCCGACTGGGGATCCTGGTCGACCGCGATGACGAGGGCTACCTGCTCCAGGTCTTCACCGCTCCGCTCGGTGACCGTCCGACGATCTTCTTCGAGATCATCGAGCGCCACGGCGCCCGCGGGTTCGGCGAGGGGAATTTCAAGGCGCTGTTCGAGGCGATCGAGCGCGAGCAGGCGATGCGGGGAAACCTCTGATGCGCTACGCGGCGGTCGGGCGGCTGCCGCGCAAGCGGCACGTCCAGTTCCGGGAGAACGGGCGGCTGCTCGTCGAGGAGGTGATGGGTTACGAGGGCTTTTCGGGCAACGAGTCGATCCTCTACCACCTCGGCTCGCCGTGCCGGATAGCGGGAGTGGGGCGGCTACGCTGGCGTTCGCTCACGACGAGTGGGTGCCTGAGGCGCATGTCCATCGCTTGGGCGACTTCCGCTCCGTGCAGGCGGACGGCGATCCGGTCGAGCGCGCGCCGCACGTTGATGTTCAACGGGGACGTCGAAATGTCGATCGCGAAGCCGTCCGTTGCGCTCGACGGGTTCTACCGCAACGGCGAAGGCGACGAGGTGATCTACGTCCACCGCGGCGGCGGCGTGCTGCGCACCGTGTTCGGTCGGGTGCCGTTCGGCGCCGAAGGACTACGTGGTGATCCCGCGAGGTATGACGGTCACCTGGGAGCTCGATCCGGGCGAGCAGTTCTGGCTCGTGCTTCCACACGCCCGGCGAGATCGAGACGCCGTCGCGGTACCGCAACCGCTACGGGCAGCTGCTCGAGCACGCTCCCTTCTCGCAGCGCGACTTCCGCGGACCTGCGGAGCTGGAGACCTTCGATCAAGCCGGCTCGTATCGGCTGGCCGTGCGGGTGCGGGGCGGCCTGCAGGAGTACGAGCTCGACCGCCATCCGTTCGACGTCGTCGGCTGGGACGGCTACGTGTGGCCATACGCGTTCAACGCCGCCGACTTCGAACCGCGCGCGGGACGCTTCCACCTGCCGCCGCCCACCCATCAGACGTTCCAGGGTCCCGGGTTTCGTGATCTGCACCTTCGCCCCACGAATGCTCGACTGGGATCCCGACGCCGTACCGCTCCCCTACCACCACTCGAACATCCAGTCCGAGGAGGTGATGTTCTACGCCGAGGGCGACTACGCCGCCCGCCAAGGGGGTCGAGGTCGGCTGCATCACCCTGCACCCGTCGGGGTTGCCGCACGGTCCCCAGCCGGGTGCGGTCGAGCGCGCGCTCGGGGCGGCGCGGACCGACGAGCTGGCGGTGATGTGGGACACGTTCAAGCCGCTGCGGCTGACCACTGCGTGGCGAGATCACGATCGGCCGGAGTACGCATTTTCATGGAATCCAGACGTTGATGGGGCAGATGGCTTGCCCCCGGAGGTAGGGGAAACGGTCGCCGCGGCGCAGGGGAACGAGCGGGCCGGCGCGGCGGCCGTCTCCGGGCCGTCTGGGTGAGGGGGCGGCTCAGCCGAGTTACCGAGCCGCCCGTCGGCCCCTCCTACGCCACCGGCGCCT
The DNA here is from genome assembly GCA_963769695.1 of uncultured Solirubrobacterales bacterium. Taxonomy (GTDB): domain Bacteria; phylum Actinomycetota; class Thermoleophilia; order Solirubrobacterales; family Solirubrobacteraceae; genus Palsa-465. Next base: position 409,912 of record CAVYMX010000011.1, read on the forward strand.
GGTCGATGAAGCCATACACGCTCTCGACCTGACCGTTGTGCGCGACCAGCACGTCGAACCCAACGTACTCAGGCTCCGCGCCTCCCGGCGCGGTCGCCTGCCAGTTGTCGAAGTTCGACATCAGGGGATCCTTTCGCCTTGGGGTTTGGTGTGACGGACTGCGAACGCGATGATCTCGCGATGCCGATCGCCCCTCAATTACCTGAGAGGTAGCGTTCCCGTATGACCTCCGAGGCGCAGTTGCGAACCAAGGTGCGGCTTCCGGCGGAGTGGGAGCGCCACGAGCGGACGCTGATGGGGTGGCCGTGCCGTCGTGAGCTGTGGGGGGAGATGCTCGGGCAGGCGCGGGACGACTCCGCGACGGTCGCGAACGCGATCGCCGCGTTCGAGCCGGTGACGATGATCGCCAACCCAGGGCACGACGCCGTGCAGGCCCGTGCCGCGTGCGGCGGCGGCAGTCGAGATGGTCGAGCTAGCGCTCGACGACTCCTGGCTGCGCGACTGCGGGCCGATCTACGTTTACGGCGACAGCGGCCGGCGCGTGGCTGTCCACTTCCGCTTCAACGCGTGGGGGGAGAAGTTCCCGCCCTGGGATCGGGATGCCGCTGTCGGGGCGTTGATCGCCGAGCGGCTGGGCGACGAGGTGATCGCGGCTTCGATCGTGCTCGAGGGAGGCTCGATCGTCGCCGACGGCGCCGGGACCCTGTTGACGACCGAGCAGTGCCTGCTGAATCCGAACCGCAATCCGGACCTGGCTCGCGAGCAGATCGAGGACGCCCTGCGCGGCTACCTCGGTGTGCAGCGGATCGTATGGCTGGGCCATGGCCTGCTCGAGGACCGCGATACCGACGGTCACGTCGACCTGATCGCCGCGTTCACGCAGCTCGGACAGGTGCTGCTCCAGACCGTCCCGGAGCAGAACCCGAACTACGCCCACTGCGAGGAGAACCGCGATCCGTCTGGCCGGCGCCGGCCTCGACGTTGTCGAGATGCCGTTCCTTCCGTACGCGGAGGTTGCCGGCGACGGATCGCGGTCAGCTATCTCAATCTCTACTCTGGCCAACGGCGCCGTGATCGTCCCGGTCGCGGGCGCGCCGAGCGACGACGGCGCGCTGGCGATCATCGCGAGCGCCTACCCCGGGCGTGAGGTTGTGCCAGTGCCCGGGGTCGTGCTCGCATTCGGGGGCGGCGGGCCACACTGCATCACCCAACAGGTACCGACCCGCGACGTCTGAGCCCAACCTCCAGGTCCGCAATGCCTGACGAGCCGAAACTGCTCACCGCCTATCCGCCGCCGGCCTCGCCCGCGCGCACCCGCCCCTCCACTCGGCCCGCCGCTGCGGCTCGGCCTGGTCCAGGAGCGCTGGCACCCCGACCCCGCCGAGCACGAGGACGGCGCTCTGGCAGGGAATCCGGATCGCCGCCGATCGAGGGAGCGCGGATCGTGTGCCTCCAGGAGCTGACGCTGTCGCCATACTTCGCGATCACACCGGACGGGCCGGCGGCGGCCGGGGCTGCTCCCGAGGACCTGAGCCACGGCCGCACGGTGATGTTTGCTGCCCGGCTGCGCAGCGCGAGACCGGTGCCCACATCCACGCCTCGCTGTACGAGCGCGCGGACGGTGAGCGACGGGCTTGGCTACAACACGGCGATTGTCGTCGCGCCAGACGGACGGCTCGTGTCCCGCACCCGCAAGCTCCACATCCCGATCACGGCCGGCTACTACGAGGATCGTTACTTCCGTCCCGGCCCGGCCGACGGAGATCCGTTCCCGGTGACGGAATTGCCGATCGTGGACGATGAGCGGGTGGCGTTGGGGTGCCCGACCTGCTGGGACCAGTGGTTCCCCGAGCTTGCGCGGGCCTACTCGCTGGCGGGCGCCGAGGTCCTGATCTATCCGACCGCGATCGGCTCGGAGCCAGACCATCCCGGCTTCGACACCCAGCCCCTGTGGCAGCAGGTGATCGTCGCCAACGGCGTCGCCAACGGCGACCTTCATGGTCGCGATCAACCGGATCGGGATCGAGCCGCCACTCACCTTCTACGGCTCGAGCTTCATCTCGGACCCTTACGGCCGGGTGCTGGTGCAGGCTCCGCGCGACGAGCCGGCCGTGCTCGTCGCCGACCTCGATCTGGACCAACGTCGCGACTGGCTCGAGTTGTTCCCGTTCCTGCGCACGCGGCGGCCGGACGCGTACGGGGTGCTTACGCGGGCCCGATCCTGACCGCCCAGCCGTGGGCCGGCCCGGCTAGCCTCCTTCGGAGCGCTCGTCGCCGCTCACCAGATTGCCGCCGCTCGCCAAAGGTAACGCGTAGAAGGCGGCCAGCGCGCCGCAGATCGCGAGCGTGATATAGGCGGACACCGGCGCGAGCGCGACTGCGAGCACGTAGGGGATCAGGCCCGAGATGCTGCGTCTGAGGATCTGGCGTCGTAGCTGCTCGGGCATGTCCTGTGTCATCAGATGTGCCTTGACCAGGAGGATGTGCCGGTTCAGGACAGCGAACCAAATTGCCATCACCAGGAACGCGCCGGCGTAAAGCCCGGCCGCCAGGTGCTGGCCCTGACTCTGCCGCAGATAGGCCGCCATCAGCGACGTCGCGAACGGCAGCACGCCGATGCTCAGCAGCAGCAGCAGGTTCAGGATCAGGATCGTGTGGTCAACGGTCCGCAGCCGGCTGATCATCGCGTGGTGATTGATCCAGATGATCCCGATCGTGATGAACGAGACCACGTAGGCGACGTAGTGGGGCCAGTTGGCCCCGAGCGCAGCCGCAAGCGTCTGCCCCGGCTTCAGGGTCGGCACACTGATGTCCAGCACCAGCAGCGTAATCGCCACCGCGATCACTCCGTCCGAGAACGCCTCCAGCCTGTTGGTGCTCACGAAGTCAAGGTTCGGCGACGATCGTGGTGGTCCTGTTTGGGGCTCATATCCCGCTCTTAAGAACTTCGTAGCGCCCTCTTCGCCAGTCTCGAAGCTGTTCTTACGGGCGGGGGGCAGAGTGACGTATCACCATGAGAATTCGTCACATCATCACGAGCCTCGTCGCCACGGGAGCCCTCGCAGCAGTCGCTACTCCAGCCGCGATGGCAGCCACAGTGAGCACGCAAGAGGCAGTCAGTGAGAACTGGTCAGGGTACGTCGCCGGTAATCCGGGCGGCTCGGGGCAGTTCTCGGACGTTTCCGGCAGCTGGGTCCAGCCGTCGGCGAAATGCAGTTCATCGGACGGCTACTCGGCTTTCTGGGTCGGGCTCGGCGGAGCTGGAAACCAGTCCCAGGCTCTGGAGCAGGTAGGTACGCAGTCGAACTGCGTGAACGGTGGCCAGACCGAGTACTACGCGTGGTACGAACTCGTTCCGGCGGCTCCGGTCAAGCTCGGTCTCACGATCAATCCGGGTGATCACGTCTCGGCCCACGTCGCCGTGAGCGGAAGCGACGTCACCATGTCGCTGTCAGATCAGACAAGTGGACAGTCGGCGACCAAGACGGTGCAGATGAGCCAGCCGGACACCTCGAGCGCGGAGTGGATCGCCGAGGCACCGTCCTCGTGCGACGGCACGGGCAACTGCCAGCCACTGTCGCTGGCCAACTTCGGAACTATTACCTTCACCGGCGCGTCGGCGACAGTCGACGGCCACACCGGCACAATCTCGGATTCGGACTGGAGCGCCCAGCCCGTGCAGCTGAGCGGCGCCTCCGATCAGATCGGGTATGTCAGCGATGGCACGGGCGCTGACACAGCAGCGGCCGGCGCCCAGCCCTCGAGCCTGTCCACCGACGGCTCCTCGTTCTCGGTCTCCTGGCAGGCGAGCAGCAGCGCGAGCACGTCGGTCGGCTCCTCGGACGGGTCCGGAAATCCCGGTGTGTACGGCCAGAACCCCGGAACGCAGGGCGGTGGCTACGGCTACGGTCCCGGCGGCTACGGCGCCTACGGCGCGGGTGGCTACGGCAGCGGCTACGGCTACGGGTATGGCGGCGGCTACGGCGGCGGCGACGGGTATGGCTACGGGAGCGCGGGGTATTACGGCTACGCCTACTAGGCGGCAGCGCCTCCGGGCGGAGCTGGAGCTAGCCGACGCTCGCGACCGCGCATCGCGCGGTCGCGAGCGCCACGCACACCGCGTCGCGCTGACGCGCCTCTCGGCAGACCGCGACGATCGCGCCGCCTGAACCGGTGTAGTTGGCGCCCGCCCCGCACGCGCGCGCGATCTCGACCATCTCGACGTGGCGTGGGTCCAGCTCCATCAGCCTGCGCCGCGCGTCAAAGCTCTCGTCGACCGATTGGGCCAGCCCACCGGTGTCGCCGGCGAGCACCGCCGCCCGGGCACGATGCGCGGCGCCGGTCAGCTCGGCGATCGCCTCCCGGACACCCGGCTCGCCGCGCTGGAAACGCGCGCGCAAGTCAGCGTGGACGCCGCCCGAGTCCTCGGATGCGTGCGCGCGCCAGGCGATCACGAGCGGCGGCAACAGGCGCGGGTCGAGCCGCTCGTAGCATCCGCCGTTGCCCGCGAAGTCCATGAAGCCCAGGCCGCCATAGGCCTGCGCGATCCGGTCCTGCGGGCCGGCGGCGATCCCCAGATCGTCGGTCTCGACTGCCAGCGCACAGGCGGCCAGTGCCAACGGCTCGAGCTCTACGGCGTGCAGCTCGCATAGCGCGCGCAGGGTCGCAATCACGATCGCACTCGAGCCTCCTAGCCCGACGCCGCGTGGGACCGTCGTGCTCCACTCAATCGAGGCCCCGAGCGCGGCGGGCGCGTGCTCTCGCGCAAACCGCGCGCACGGCCGCGGCGACGAGCTCGCTCTGCGGTGTCACGCTCAGGACCGGCGCCGGCCGGGCGACCGCGCGCGCGCTGTGGTCGGGCAACGTCGTCGCCAGCACCGCACCGCCGTACGCGTCGGAGGGATTGCCCGCCAGCGCCGCCCGCGCCTGCGCGACACCGACGCCGAGGCCGAGCCGGCCGCCGGTCCGCTCAGCTGCGGCCATCGAACAGCGCCGCGGCGCGGGCACGCAGCGCCGACCCGAACCTCGGATCCGTCAGTGCATACTGCAGGAACACGGAACAATAGCCCTCGATCGTGCCGATGTCGTGGCGCTGCTCGCCCCCACTGAGCGGCACCGCGACGACTCGCTCGCCCCGGCGGATCACCGCCCGCAGGGCGTCCGTCAGCTGGACCTCGCCCGAATCGTCGGGTACCACTGCTCGCAGCTCGGCGAACACGCTGGGTCCGAGCACATACCGCGCGGCTACGGCCAGCCGGCTGGGGACCGTGCCAGGATCGGGCTTCTCGATCATGTCAGCGACAACGATCGCATCCCCGGCGGCATCCCCGGCCGCATTCGCGGCCGCATCCCCGGCCGCCGCGACCACGATCCCATAGCGCGACACGGCGCTTGCGGGGACCTCCTGCACCGCGACCGCCGCACTCGCGCCGTGGGCATCGAACGCCTCGATCAGCCGGGTCACGATTCCCGGCGAGGTGTGCGCCGGCGGCGCGATGATCGTGTCACCCAGCGCGACGACGACCCCGTGATCGCCGCCGAGCCCCTCGCCGTAGCGAACCGCGTCGCCGAGCCCGGCCGGATGCGCCTGGCGCGTGTAGAGGATCTGGAGTCCAGTGCGCGGATCGATCAGCGGGTCCGAACCGAGCTCCGGGTCGGCGTCGAAGTGATCCTCGATCGCCCGCTTGCGCCGGCCGGTGACGAACAGCACCCGCCCGATTCCCGCCCTGACCAGCTCCTCGACGACGTACTGGACGACCGGCTTGTCGACTACCGGCAGCATCTCCTTCGGCTGCGAGCGCGTCGCCGGCAGCAGGCGCGTACCCAGGCCCGCGACGGGGATCACCGCGTCGGTGACCGTGTCACGGCGGGGAACCTACGCCACCCGGCGGCTGGACCGGCGGCTACGCGGCCTGCCGTCCGAGCGCCGGCGCGGTCTCACGCAGCGCGGTGCGGTACCCGGCGGCGAGCCGCTCGCAGCGAGGCCTCCCAGGTGCGTCCGCGCACCGACGCCAGCGCCCCGCGGCGCAGCCGCTCCGCCAGCGAGCGAGCCGGTGACGAGCAGAGAGCAGCGCGCCGGCGAGCGCGTCGGCGTCGGCCGGCGCCAGCAGCCCGGTCTCGCCGTGCTCGATCAGCGACGCCGGGCCGCCCTCGGCGACCGCGACGACCGGCAGGCCGCTCGCCTGCGCCTCGAGGATCACCTGGCCGAACGTGTCGGTCCGGCTGGCGAACAGGAACGCGTCGGCGCTCGCGTAGGCGCGCGCGAGCTCCTGCGCCGTCGAGCCAGCCGAGGAACGTGGCGTGCTCGCCGAGGCGGTCGCGCAGCGCGCTGCTCCTCGGGGCCGCCGCCGGCCAGCACGAGGTGCAGCCGCGGGTCGCGCCAGCGCGCCGCGAGGAACGCGTCGGCCAGCAGGTCGACGCCCTTCTCCTTGGTCAGCCGGCCGGCGTACAGGACGTTGATCTCCCCGGGCAGCAGTCCCGGCGTCGCGCAGCGCCGGGTCGAAGCGCTCGAGGTCGACGCCGCGGTCCCAGCGGCCGATCCGCTCGCGGCGCGATCCCGAGCTGCTGCAGCCGCTCGTCGCTGGCCGGGCTCGGCGACAGGACCACGTCGCAGGCGCCGTAGAACGTCGCCGAGCGCGATCCCGGCGAGCGCCTCGAGCTGGGCCTGGCCGGTGCGCAGGCCGGCGTAGGCGGCCAGCTCGGTGTGGTAGCTGCCGACCACCGGCAGCTCGAGCACCCGCGCCAGCAGCCAGGCGCCGATCCCGGACGGGCCGGGAGAGCACGAGGTGGACGAGGTCGTAGCGGCCCTCGGCCAGCGCCTCGACGATCGCCGGCAGGCTCGGAACGCCGATCTGCAGCCCGCGGTAGAACGGGATGTCGATCTCGGCGACCGCGCTCAGCCGCCGGTCGACGTCGGCGTCGGTGCCGATCACCTCGACCTCGAACCCGGGCACGCCGCGGTCGCGGATCTGCTGGATCGTGTGGGTGACGCCGTGCATCCCGCCGAGCCCGTCGGCGACCAGCGCGACCCGGGGGCGGTCGCCGTCGCTGCGGGTCAGCTTGAGCTTCTCGCGGCCGAGGAACGCGGCCGCGGCCGCGTACGGGATCGCCGGGAGGCAGGCGTCGAACAGCTCGCGCGCGCCCCGCCCGAGATCGAGCTGGTCGCTCGCCCTCGGTCATCGCGACGATCTCGCGCGACGGCGTCGGCGAGCTTGCGCTCGTGGATCCGCCGCGCGCGGCGGAAGAGGTCGGGGTGGCTGAGCTCGCCCTCCTGGAGCAGTCCCGAGCAGCTCGCGCTCGTCGATGTCGAGGTCCATCGCGACGAGCCACGCGCGCAGCAGCGCGCGGGCGTCCTCGGGCCCGAGGTCGGCTGCCGACGGACCCGTGGCGGACGTCGCCCTCGCGCATCACCCGCTCGACGATCTTCAGCACCGCGCTCGGGGTCGGGCGCGCCGCGCCCTCGCCGTCGACCGAGCGCCCGGATCGCCAGCGCCATCGCGGCGTGGGTCCACTTGGCCGCGCTGCCCTGGGCGCCGTGCGCGCCGGCGCGGCCGGCGCGGATGTGGGCCAGGAACTCTTCGGGCGTCGCCGCTCGCGGCGTCTCCGTGAACGTGCGCCCGATGTCGATTCCGGCGTGGTCGTCGGAGCCCCCGATCGGCGGTGCCCCCGTGGGTCTCGATGTAGACGAACGCCGGCAGGTTGAGCTCCTTGGCGCGCGAGCCGTTGCGCGTCTCCCAGATCGGGAACAGCTGCGCCAGGCGGCGGCGGTGGCGCGCGGTCAGCGGCGCCTCGACGGCGTAGAAGGGATGGGCGAGCGCGGCCGTGATCTCGTGCGCGTGCAGGTACTCGGCGCAGGCCTCGACGTCGTCGTTGTGGGCCTGCAGCCACTCGTGGTCGTCGGGCGTGATCCCGTAGCAGAGGACGTGCACGGCCTGCGGCTCGCCCTTGAACCAGGCGGTCAGCTCCTCGGAGATGAACGTGTCCGGGAGGTGCTCGAGCGTCAGCGCGCCGGCGATCGTGTCGTGGTCGGTGATCGTCACGAAGTCCATTCCGCGACGCTTGGCGAGCTCGTAGACCTCTTCGGGCGGGGTGGCGCACTCGGGCAGGTGCAGCGAGCGCTGGATGCCGAGCTTCGACAGCTCCGACGCCGTCGAGTGCACGTGCATGTCGGCGCGGCTCGTTTCGTTCATGGCACAAGGATTGACCTGCAAACAGGTCGTATTCGTGAAGAACGAGCACACTTCTGTGACGATTCGTGAACGCCGGGATGGCTTCGGCCTCAGTTCGAGAACCTTGTCGGGATGCCGGCAGCGATCTCAACCGGGGCGGACCAGGTCGTGCTCGAGCGGGGCGTGCTGCGCGTCGAGCTGCTCGCTGCGGCCGTTCTCGCTCACCGTTCCGGCGCGCCGGTCGGCGGCTGCTGCGGGCCGGCGGCTGTGGGTCGCTGACGGCACGGTCCACGACCACTTCGTGCAGTTCACCGAGGGGGTCGTGCCCCGCGAGCAGCTCGCACCGGCCGAGCGGGCCTTGCGAGCCGCGCGTCGCGGGGCGCGTCGACGACGGCGTCGAGCTCGCACTGATGCTGCAGGGCGGGCGGGCCGCGCGCCTGCGCGTGCTGCTCCCGCACGACGATCGCGCTGGCGCTGGAGCTGGACGCCGACGGCGAGCCGCTGCGGCTGGCGATCGACTGGGATCGCCGCTCCGAGGAGCGGCTCGTCGGCCTCGGCGCCCGCCACGCCACCCAGTTCGACCAGGCCGGCCGCGCGAGTCCAGCTCGGCGCCGACCGCCGCTACACCGGTCCCGACTGCCCGCCCGAGATGCTCGCCGACGGCGGCATCCCGCAGGGCGACTGCGCGCCCGTGCCGTGGCTGCTGTCGAGCCGCGGCTACGGCGTCTGGCTCCAGACCGACGCCAACGGCACCCGGTTCGACCTCGCCGGCGAGCGGATCGCGGTCTCGACCCGAGCGGAGGCCGGCCCGCTGCGAGCTGCAGTTGCTGTGCGCCGCTACGCCCGCGGCGCGGCTGCGCGCCTTCTGCCGGCTGACCGGCTTCCCCGCGCTGCTGCCGGAGTGGGGCTACGGGTTCTGGAAGAGCCGCGACGTCCACGAGCACCAGGACGACGTGCTCGACGACTTCGACGGCTTCCGCGCGCCACGGCATCCCGCTCGACGCGATCGTGATCGACTCGCCGTGGGCGACCCAATACAACACCTGGGAGTTCAACCCCCACCAGTTCCCCGACGCCCGCGGGATGATCGCGATGATGCGCTCGCGACGGGGTGCGGACCGTGGTGTGGGTGACGCCGTGGGTCAACCTCGACTCCCGCGACGGGCAGATCCCGCCGCAGCCCGGAGTCCGAGCGGCTGCACCGCGAGCCGGCGCCGAACTACGCGCCCGGGGCGCCGGCCGGCCACTTCGTCCGCGGGCCGACGGCGAGCCGTTCGTGACCCAGTGGTGGATGGGGACGCGGCTCGCCGGTCGACTTCACCAGCCCGGCCGCCGAAGCGTGGTGGCGCGCAGCAGGCCAAGCGAGTGCTCGAGCTCGGGGTGGAGGGGATCAAGGCGGACGACGGCGACGGCTACTACATCCCCGACGACGTCCGGCTCGCCGACGGGCGCACCGGCGCTGAGGCGGCCTGGGCGCTCGGCGGTCTGCATCGACGTCAGCCTGCAGCGCGCGCTCGACGAGGTCCACCCCGGTCGTGGCGTGCTGTTCGGCCGCAGCGGCTGGACCGGGCAGCACGCGACCGGCCTCACCTGGGCCGGCGACCAGGCGTCGGACTTCTGGTCGCTGCGGGTGCTGGTGGTCGCGACGCTCACCGCCGCCTGCAGCGGCTTCTCCAACTGGTCGCACGACGTCGGCGGCTACCTCGGCCACCGGCTCGTCGAGCGCTGCCCGCCGGAGCTGCTGGTGCGCTGGCTGCAGTTCGGCTGCTTCACGCCGCTGATGCACGCCCACGCGCGGATGCCCCAGGAGCCGTGGCACTACGGCGAGCGCGTGGTCGACCTCTACCGCGCCTACGTGCTGCTGCACGAGCAGCTCGTGCCCTACGTGCGCGCCGCGGCGCTCACCGCCGCGCGCACCGGGCTGCCGATCATCCGGCCGCTGTGCCTGGTCGATCCCGAGCGACCCGCGCGGCTGGACGATCACCGACGCCTACGGCTACGGCCCGGCGCTGTGGGTCGCGCCGGTGCTCGACGACGGCGCGCGCGAGCGCGAGGTGGCGCTGCCGCGCGGGGAGTGGATCGAGACGTGGTCCGGGCGGGCAGTACGGGGCGGCGGCGAGGTCGTGGTCCCGGCGCCGCTGGACCGGATCCCGGTCTGGGTGCGGGCCGGCTCGATCGTCGTCGACCTATCCGGCCGCGCACGTGGCCGGCGGCCTGGGCGACGTGGCCGAGGCGGGCCGGCCGCTGGTGGCGACGCTGTGGGGCGAGCCGCGCCCCGGCGGCCACTACGGCGCGGCTCGCCGACGGCACCCGGATCGCGTGGCGACGGGGGAACTGGTCGGTGAGCGGATCGCCCCCCGGGCGCGAGATCAGCTTTCGGACCGTGGCTCTGTGAGTGGGCGCGACGGCGACGGTCCTGCTTCACGTCGCCCGAATCGGTCGTGAAGTCGGCGTAGCGGGCGCGGTGCCGCGCAGGCCGTCGGGATGGTTTGCCCGGTGGAACGGTGTTGGTGAGGGTGGCCGGGCGTGAGGTGTCGGCAAAATTCGGCATCTCGCATGCATAAGGGGACAAATCGCCCGCGGCTGCCGGGCCTTGGTCACTTATGCACGTGGGGCATGCTTATGTAGCCAAGGACGGTCTCAGGTGTCGACTTTGGGCCTTTAAGCACGGCGCAGGGGCGGATTTCGGCCATGCCGCGGTCCCGATTGGCGGACGGCCACCCGCCCCGCCGGTTCCGTTACGCGGCAGGTGCCCCAACTGCCGGATCGTGCCTCAGCAGTCGTCCCGTGCAAACACCCTCGCGGAAGGGCTAGTGACACAAGCCGGCCGCGGAGACACGGGGTGACGCCTGAGGGCTGATGCTCCCGGCGCCCGACGCTGCGTCAGATGTTCCCGTCCCCGTCACTGGGTCCGCCGTTGTTGTCGGCGTCCTGGTCGCCACCATTGCCCTGGGGGATCCCGCCGGCCGCGGACGTCGGAGCCGCCGTCTGCGTCTGGGTGGCGGTCTGCTGCGTGGTGGTGCTGGTGGTCGTCGTCGGTGGCGGCGGCGGCGGTGGCGGGGCGCTGGTGGTCGTCGGCGGGGGCGGCGGCGCGGTTGTGGTGGTCGCTGTCGAGGTTGGGGTGATCGGCGCGGCTGTCGTCGTCGCGGTGGTGGCGGTCGTGATCGGCTTCGGCTTCGGCTTGGGCTTGGGCTTGTGCTTGGGCTTGATGACCGCTGCCTTGGTCGTCGTCGTGCTCGACGTGGTCGAGGTCGTCTTGCTGGTGCTGCTGGAAGAGCTCGAGCCGCATCCGGCGGCGACAAATGCGAGAACAATCGCCCCCGCCGGGAAGATCGTGCGCAAACGGGAAACAGTCATCACTTCTCCTGAAATTCGGTTTCTCGAATAGCAAGGACGCCCTAGGCCCCTACTTCGTTCCCGGCGCAATCCGACCCACCCCTACGGGCACTATTCTCGCGGTCGTGCACTTCGACGAGCTCACACCGCCGGAGCAGCGCGTGCTCGGCGTCCTGATCGAGAAGCGCTGGACTACGCCGGAACAATACCCGCTTTCGTTGAACGCTCTGAGGCTTGCCTGCAACCAGACGACGAACCGCGATCCGGTCACCCACTACGACGAAGGCACGGTCAGGGACGCGGCGCAGCGCCTGTCTCGCTATGGCCTGGCGCGCCTCGCGAGCGGCCATGGGAGCCGCTCGATCAAGTACCGCCACCTTGCCGAGGAGGGGCTCGGACTCGGTCGGGAGGAGTTGGCCGTCCTGGCGGTACTGCTGCTCCGGGGCCCGCAGACGCCCGGTGAGCTCAAGAGCCGCAGCGAGCGGATGGCCAAGCTCGAGTCGCTGGCCGACGTCGAGCACGTGCTCAGCGCGCTGATCGAGCATCGGTACGTCGAGCGCCTCGAGCGGCGACCCGGGCAGAAGGAGGACCGCTTTCAGCACCTGTTCGGCGCAACCACGGCGCCGCAGGCGGCCCCGCCCGACGGGCCGGCGAGGTCAGAGCCGGTGGCAGCCGCGCCCGACGGGGCGGCGAGGTCAGAGCCGGTGGCAGTCCCGAGACTTGCCGCGCAACCGACCGACGGAAGCACCGCTATGACGCCGCTCGCGCACCCCTCGCGGTCATCGGACGGCGACCTCGCTGAGCGCGTGGCCGCGTTGGAGGCTCAGGTCGCCGAGCTGCGGGCGCAGCTGGCGGACCTGTTCGGCGACGTGCACTAGCCTGGCGCGGTCGTGCATCGAGCCCTAACCACAGCCTGTGGTCTGGCGGCGCTGCTGCTCGCCGGCTGCGGCGGTGCCGGCGGCGCAGGCGGAGCGGGCGGGGTCGGCGGAGCGGGGGGCGCGGGCGGATCGGGTGATGCCGGCACTGCTACGCGGGCGACCACGACCAGGCCCGGTGCCGAGCACCACGCTGCCGCGCGACCCAGCGCGGCGAGGCGCACAGTGCCCATGCTCGTGCTGCCGGCCGGCGCGCCTGACCGTTCGGTGCGGGTGCCGGTCCTGACCTACCACCGAGTCGTCTCGCTCCCGGCGGTCGGCCAGCTCGACCTGATCGTCGATCCGATCAACTTCGCCGCGGAGCTGAGCGCGTTGCATGACGCCGGCTATCACCCGATCAGCCAGGCACAGCTGTTCGACGCGATCTACCACGGCGCCCGGCTCCCGGCCAAGCCGATCATCATCTCGGTCGACGACGGGTATGTTGACGACGTCCGCACGATCCTCCCAGACCTCGAGCGCCGGCACATGGTGGCGACGTTCTTCGTGATCACCGGGCGGATGAGCGAACCCGGGTTTCTCGATGCCGATCAGATCAGGGAGCTCGATCGCGCAGGGATGGACGTCGGCGATCACACCGCCCACCACGTCGATCTGCGACTGCTGACCTCGGCCGAGCTGCGCGCCGAGACGGCCGGATCGCGCGCCACCCTGGAGGCCGTGCTCGGTCATCCCGTGTACTTCTTCGCGTATCCCTTCGGTGCGTATAACACCACCGTGATCGAAGCGCTCCGAGCGGCGGGCTTCACGATGGCCTACACGACCAACGCCGGGGACACGGAGGGCACGACCGCGCCGTTGACGATGCCGAGGCTCCACGTCGGCCGGGACGAGACGCCGGCCGGGCTCGTGTCGCTGCTCGGCGGGGCGTGATCGCGGCGCGGCTCGACGCCTTCAGGTCACGATCAGCGCCGAGGCGAAGTATCGCTCGGAACGGGCCGTCTGATCGCTAGCATGCTCGTTGGCCGGTCCGGAGCATCGGGCCGTCCATGCTGGCCGGCCGGTAAGGCCACATATCTCGAAAATCGGCCATTTGCCCGATTGAAAATCGACTCGCCGGTCGCTGATGCTGCCACGGGACTCCGCGGACGTCGGAGTGCGACCCACAAAACCACGAGTTGTCCATGCCAGGAAATGAACCCGACGACCGAGCCAAGCGGCCAGTGGCCAACGGGTTCAGCCTCGACCTGCTCGAGGCAACGCCGGATGCGATGGTGATCGTCGACAAGAACGGGACGATCGTCCGAGTGAATGCGAAGGCCGAAAAGGTGTTCGGATACGCGCGCTCGGAACTGACCGGACGGTCACTCGAGATCCTCGTGCCCGGCGACTACAAGCAACGTCACGCTCGCTACCGAGGCGACTACATCGCCTCGCCCCGCACCCGGCCGATGGGCAATGGCCTACCGCTGTGGGGCCGGCGCAACGACGGCACCGAGTTTCCCGTCGACATCAGCCTGTCGCCGATCGAAACCAACGAAGGCCTGTTCGTGTCCGCCTCGATCCGGGAGCTGACCGAGGCAATCGTGCTCGCTCAGCGGCTGCTGAGGCTGATGTCGAACGTCGAGGACGACATCGGCAAATTGCTCAGCCAGCGCCGCACCGCGCCTGCCGGATCGCCACTGACCACGCGCGAGCTCGAGGTCGTGCGCCTTGCTGCCGAGGGGCTTTCCTCGCGAGACATCTGCCAACAGCTGACGCTCACGCATTCGACGGTCAAGACGCACTTCGCCAACATCTACCGCAAGCTGGGCGTCTCGGACCGGGCCGCGGCCGTGGCATTCGCGATTCGGACCGGATTGATCGAGTAGCGACCCGGCGCGAGAGCTCGGTGGATCGGGCCGTCGCCCGATCGCAGACTGGGGTCTACAGGATCCCGATCTCGGAGTTGTCGCCGACCAGGAACCGGTAGGCGCGGGGCTGGCGCTGGTCGCGGCCGATCTTGACGTTGCGCCCGAGCAGCGAGGACTCCATCCGGCCGGCGAGGTCGCGGACCGCGGAGCCGGCGAGCAGGATCGAGTGCTCGACCTCGGCGTTGCTCGATCGCGCAGCCCTCGCCGACCGCCGTGTAGGGCCCCACGTAGCAGTCGGTCAGCCGTGCGTCCGGCACCGATGATCGCCGGCCCGCGGACCGCACGAGCGCTCGAGCCGCGCGCCCGGCTCGATCACCACACGGCCATCGACCTGTGAGTCGATCAGCTCGCCCTCGACCCGGCCCTCGATCGTGTCGAGCACGAGCCGGTTGGCAGCGAGCATGTCCTCCAGCCGCCCGGTGTCCTTCCACCAGCCCTTGACGATGTGGGGCTCGACCCGCAGCCCCTGGTCGACCAGGTGCTGGATCGCGTCGGTGATCTCGAGCTCGCCGCGGCGCCGAGGGCTCGATCGCGCGGGCGGCCTCGTGGACCGCCGGCGTGAACATGTACACGCCGACGAGCGCCAGATTGGTCCGCGGCTCGGCCGGCTTCTCGACCAGCCGCACGACGGCGCCGTCGCTGAGCTCGGCGACCCCGTAGTGACTCCGGGTCGGGCACCGGGGTCAGCAGGATCAGCGCGTCCGGCGCTGCCCGACCGGAACGCGGCGACGAGATCCTCGATCCCGCCCTGCAGCAGGTTGTCGCCGAGGTACATGACGAACGGCGAGTCGTCGAGGAACTGCTCTGCGGTCAGCACCGCGTGGGCGAGTCCGAGCCGGCTCGTCCTGGACGATGTAGGTCAGCTCGACGCCGAAGCGCGCGCCGTCGCCGGCGGCCGCCCGGATCTCGTCGCCGGTCTCGGGCGCGATGATGATCCCGACCTGCTCGATCCCCGCCTGGGCCATCGCCTCGATGCCGTAGAACAGGACCGGCTTGTTGGCGACCGGCACCAGTTGCTTGGCGCTCGTGTGGGTGATCGGCCGCAGGCGGGTGCCCTTGCCGCCGGAGAGGATCAGACCCTTGAGCTCTTGCATGGCGAAGCAGCGTAGCTAGGGCGGCGACGTTCTGGCGCGACCCACAGTGGGCCGCGGGGTTCCGGCGCCAGAAACTAGTAGGCGCCGCCGAGCTTGCGGTGATCCCAGCTTGCCGTGCGCTGCGGCACGAACTGGAGCGCGACCCGCTTGGCCGCCTGGGCGCGCGACGGCGCCTCGAGCCTCGGGCGTCACGCGGTCGCGCCGCCGTAGCGGGCGAACAGCTCAGCGCCGAACTGCGGCCACGAACTCGGTGGTCGCGGTGCATGCTCGGTCTCGCGCCTCGATCATCACGCCGCGCAGCTCGTCGTACTCCTCACCGTCCTCGACCTGCAGCGTCGCGCGCGGGTCGCGCTCGAGGTTGCGCACCTTCTGGGACTTCGCGTACGTCCACGCCCAGATGTCTCGCCGCGGACGACGTACCACAGCGGCATCAGGTGCGGCCAGCCGCGGGGCCGTTGGTGGCGCAGATGACCACCCGCTGCTCGGTCGAGGAAGGCGGCCTGCTCGTCCGGCGCTCATCTCGATCTGCGTCGCGGCGGCTCACGCTCAACGGAGACGAGCGCGCGCCGCAGCGCGATCGCCTCGGCGGCGGCGCGGACCGCGTCGCGCGCGTCCTCGGGCTCGAGCACGACCGCGTCGCCGGCCTCCTTGAGCATCTCGCGCACGAGCCAGTCGACGCCGGCGAAGCCGAGCTCGACGATCACCGCGCCGTCCTCGAGCTCGGCGAGCACGTCGCGCTCCTCGCGCGCCCAGCGCGCGCGCTCCGGGGAGATCCAGACGTGCGCCCGGCGGGAGGCGGGAACCTCGCCGGTCCGCGGCCAGCCGTCGACGTCGGCGGCGGGATCGACGTCGGGCCGCGGCTCGAACGGCTCGTCGGTCACGGTCGCCGACTTGATCCGGTCCAGGCGGAAGTGGCGCACGCTGTCGCGGGTCGGGTCGAAGCTCGCCACGTACCAGCCCTCGCGGCCGTTGATCAGCGCATAGGGCTCGACGAGGCGGGTCGAGAACTCGTCCTCGTTCTCCTTGTAGTACTCGAACGAGAGCAGCCGCCGGTCGGCGATCGCGCGCGAGACGACCGCCGCGATCTCGGCGTCGTCGCCGCCCGGGGACGCGAACTGGAGACCCTCGTGGACCGGATCCTCGCCGAGCGCGGCGACGACCTTCTCGCGCACCGAGGCCAGCGAGCCCTCGGGGATGTGCTCGCCGATCAGGTCGATCGCGGCCACCAGCGCCTTGGCCTCGACCGGCAGCAGGCGGGCCGGGCGGGCGAACGAGTCGCCGTAGGGCTCGGGGTCGACCTCGATCGTGCCGTCGGCGTGCGATCTCGGCGTACAGCACGTAGGTGCCGGCGCCGAAGTTGACGACGTTCAGCACCGAGATGTCCTCGCGCAGCTCCTGCTCGGAGATCTTCAGCGCCGTGCACAGCTCGTCGGCGTCGAGCAGCCGGCCGGCCCGGCCGGCGTCGATCAGGATGCTCGCGAGCGTGACCAGCCGCGCGAACCGCTCCGGGCGGATCGCGGCGTCGGGCTGGCTGGCCGTTGCGTCCGTCGGCCTCGGCGGTCTCGGCTCCCGGCGCCGGATGCGGCGATCGCCGTCGCGTTCGCGGAGGCCGGCGCGGTCTGCGGCTCGCCGCTGTGGCGCTCGACCAGCAGCGCGACCCGCTCGCGCAGCTCGGTCGACGAGCTCGCGGCGGGCCGAGCGATCGCGCGCGTTCTCGCCCAGCCCGAGGACCCAGGCGATCAGCTGCCGGGCGTTGGCGTACGGGGTGACTGAACAGCCGGTCGCCGGGATCGCCGCCCTCGCCGGCCGGGCGGATCTCGCCGTAGCGGCCGAAGTGGCGCTCGATCTGCCACGCGATCCGCTGCCCGATCCAGACCTCGGCGGTGCCGATCGGCTCGCCGAACTGCCAGTCGATCCGGTTGGCGTAGGCGCGCGGATCGAAGTTCGCCGGGCGCTGGAAGTCGTGCTCGGCCTTGGTCGCGTAGCCGACCTTGCCGCGGATCCGCGAGAGCCGGAAGACCCGGATCGCGCTGCGCTCGTGCGAGCGGCCCGACGACGTAGAACTGGCCGCCCTGGTAGAGCAGCTGGTAGGGGTCGACGCGCCGCGTGCCGATCTCGTCGCGCTCCATCGTGTAGTAGTCGAACACGATCGTCTTGCGGCGGAAGATCGCGGTCTCGATCTTGGCCAGCCGCTGCGAGACGTCGTGGCCGCCGGCGGAGCCGGTGATCCCGAGCGCGACCGTGCTCTGCTCCGGGGCGTTGAGCGGGCTCGGCCGGCCCCAGGAGATCTGCTGCAGCGCGAGCCGCAGCGGCTCGGCGTAGGCAAACTCGCCGTCGAGCAGCTGCAGCGCCGTGCGCAGCGCCGCCAGCTCCTCGTCGGTGAACTCGATCGGCGGCAGGTGGAAGTTCTCCGGCGGCAGCGAGTAGTTCTCCTGCTCGACCAGGCCGTCGACCGGCTTCTCGACCGCCAGCACGATCCCGAGCGCCTCGAGCTCCGAGCGGTCGGCATAGAACCGCCGCGCGAACGCGTCCTCGTTCATCACGCTGTACCCCTCGACGTCGCGCCGGATCTCCGGCGCCGTCACCGGCCGCCGCTCGGCCATCAGGTAGGAGATCAGCGACAGCTGGCGGATCAGCTTCTCGGTGTCCTTGGCCATCTTCGATCAACTGTAGTTGGGCCGCCGAGGCCGGTGCCACACGAACGAATCTCGGTGCGCTATTTGCGTAGATTTGGCGCTGGCTGGTTACCAGATGTGACACGGGCGCAAGGCGTGCAGCACCCCGTCCCCCAAACCGCCGTCCCGAAAACCAGCCCGGCGCCTAAGCCGCCTCGCGCTCAGACTCCTCCTGGCGCGCGAAGTAGGCGCCGCCGCCGAGCGCCTTGTCATAGCCCGACCACTGCTCCCCGGCCGGAAGCTCCTTCTCGAGCCGGTCGAAGCTGCCGAGCCGGCCGCCGAGGTTGTCGATCATGTGCACGAGCGTCGCCTCGCGGGTGCAGGGGACGACCGGGCTGCCGTGCTCGAGCGAGCCGTGGTGGCTGAGGATGATGTGCAGGACGGCGTCCTCGAGGTCAGGCGGGAAGCCCTCGAGTCGCTCGATCAGCGCGCCTGATCCGGTAGTAGCCGAGCGGGATCTCCCCGTACAGCCGGCCGCGGTCGGACATCGAGATCGCGCCGCTCGTGGACCTCGTAGGCCTCGAGCTTGCCGATGTCGTGCAGCAGCGCGCCGGTGACCGCGACGTCGCGATCGATGCCGGGGAACGTGGCCGAGGTCGCGCTGACCGCCTGCGCCACGGTGAGCGAGTGCTCGAGCAGCCCGTGGCGGTAGGCCTGGTGGTAGCGCTTGGCCGCCGGCGCGTCGCGGAAGGCTGCCCAGGTGGGCGAACCCTCGCCGAACACGACCGCGAGCAGCCGGCGCAGATGCGGGTTCTGGATCGTCGCCAGCAGCTCGCGCAGATCGGCCTCCATCTGATCGGCGTCATGGGTCGGCCCGTCGAGCAGCTCGTCGCGGACGTACTCGCCCTCTCCTGCCGGCCTGACGGCTTGGACTGCGAGCTCGGGCCCGAACCGGTCGTGCACCGAGTAGTGACCCGTGACGTGGACGATCGCGCCGGGGCGGCAGATGTCGCGCGCGGCGGGGATCTCCTCCCACACCATCGCCGGCACGCTGCCGGTGCGATCACCGAGCAGCAGCCTCAGGAGTTCGCTGCCGTCGCGCCGGCGGCGAAGCTCGGCCTGGCGGACCAGCAGCGCCTGTGAAACCTGGGAACCGTCTGCAAATTGCCGGACTTTCATGCCAAGACGAAGATAGAGCGACCTGCGGACGGCTCATATGCAAACCACTGCGATTGTCACCGGCGGGACCGGCGGACTCGGCGCCGCGGTGGTCGCGCGCCTGCTCGACGACGGCTGGCGCGTCGTCGTTCCGTGGATCGTCGAACAGGAGCTCGAGCGCGTCGAGCCGCGTGAGGGACTCGAGCTCGTCAAGGCCGATCTGTTCGAACCGACTGCGGTTCGGGAGGTCGTGGCGCTCGCCGCCGCAGACGACGGCGGCACCGCTGACCGGCGTCGTCAATCTCGTCGGCGGGTTTCATGCCGGCGAGCGCGTGCACGAAACGCCGATCGACGTCTTCGAGCGGCAGTTCGCGCTCAACCTGCGGCCGACCTATCTCGTCACGCAGGCGGCGGTGCCGCACATGATCGAGCGCCGTGAAGGGTCGATCGTATGCGTCGGGACCCGCGCGGCGCTGCAGCCGTTCCCGGGAGCGGCCGGCTACATCTCCTCCAAGGCGGCGGTGATCGCATTCGCGCAGGCGGTCGCGGTCGAGTACAAGCACGACGGCATCCGCGCCAACGCGATCCTCCCGAGCGTGATCGACACCCCCGCCAACCGGGCCTCGATGCCGAACGCGGACCACGACCGCTGGGTCAAGCCGGCCGAGATCGCGGGCGTGATCAGGCACCTGCTCTCGCGCGACTCGATTCCGACGAGCGGCGCCGCGATCCCGGTCTACGGCCGCGCCTGACCGGGCACGCAGGGGCAGGATGCCGTCAGGCCGTGGCGGCATCGGGCTCGCGCGCGCTAAAGCCCGGGCGGGTGCCTGACCACGAACGTGCTGAGGTTCTCGTCGGCCGGCCGGTCGGACCACCGCGAGCCGGTTTCGGCGAGCGCGACCGTGTCGAAGCGCACGCCGGCGACGTACATGAAGGTGTGGCCCGCGTTCGCGAACACCGTGATCCATTTGCCCGGCCCGGGGTCGCCCCAGTTCTCGAGCTGGCCCGAGACGACCGAGCCGCTGAGCAGGTGGGCGGCGTCGAACACGAAGCTGATCGAGCCCGAGCAGTCGTATCCCGTGTCCTCGTAGGTCACGTGGCCGCCGCCGTAGATGTACGGCAGATGGGCGATCTGGTTGCCCGCGGCGATCACCACCTGGACCGCAGGCGGAGCGTCGATCGGCGCGACCGCGAGGCCGTTGCTCGTCAGCGTGGCCGAGTTGACGTTCGGCGTCAGTCCGCTGGCGGCCAGCTCCGCGCGCACCTGCGCCTCCGTGACCGGCTGGGCCAGCTTGCCGCCCGTCGACTCCACGCTGACCTCGGCGGGGCCCGGACCGGGGCCGGCCCCGGTCCCGGCCGCGGCGGTCCCGGCCACCGGCGCCGCCGTCCCAGCCACCGGCTCGACCGCCTGCGGATGGCCGTGCGCAGCCGGCTCGGTCCCCGGGACGACCTGATCGCCGGCGGCATTCGAGCTGCCCGAGCTCTGGAGCTGCCCGCAGCCGGCGCCGGCGAGCGCGATCACGGCGAGCGCTGTGAGACTGGCTCGGCGCACGTCCCGAGTATGCAAGGCCGCCGTACGCGTCGCGCCGGTAAGGATCGCCCGCCCCCGGCCGGCCTACGGCTCCAATTGGCCGGCGAACAGCGCGAACACGGCGCCGTGAGGGTCTTGCGCGACGCCGATCGTGCCCATCCCGATGTCCGTCGCCGGAGCGAGTTGGTTGCCGCCCAGGCTCGCGACCTTGGCCAGCGACGACTCGACGTCTTCGGTGCCGAAATAGACGAGCCAGTACGGGGGCTCCTGCTCCATCTTCGGGCGGATGCCGCCGTTGTACCCACCGGCCGCGGTCTTGATCGTCAAGTACGGCATCGGTCCCTCGATCGGCTCGGTGCTCCAACCGAACAGCTCGGAGTAGAACCCGGCCGAGCCGTCCATGTCGGGCGTCGCGAGCTCGTCCCACGCGAGCGCGCCGGCGGCGTTCACGAGCGAGGCGCCAATGTGGTCCTTGGCCTGCCAGACGAGGAAGAACGCGCCTTGCGGATCCTGCACGACGCCCATCCGGCCGGCGCCCATCACATCGAAGGCCGGCGCGTGCACTGTCGCGCCGAGCGCCTTGGCCCGCTCGAGCGTGGCGTCGGCATCCTCGACGCTGATGTACGAGTTCCATGTCGGCGGCACGCCCGCGTCGCGCTGCGCCTGCTGCTGTGGCGAAATCGCCGCGACGTTCTTGCCGTCCAGCGACATCATCGAGTAGACGACGCCGTCGCCCACCGGGACGTCCGTCACCTCCCAGCCGAACAGCTCGCGGTAGAAGACCTTGGCGGCGTCCTGGTCGGTGGTCGTCAGGTCGGTCCAGCAGAAGGTCCCAGGTGTGTACTGCGTTCGTTCTCCCATACCCCGACCCTACAGTAGGCCGAGCATGTGGAAGTTACGAATCCGATGAAGCGCCGCCGGCTCGGGGAGCTGAAACACGCCCTAGCGCTGATGCGCCTGCCACCGCCCGTGGCCTGGTTTCAGTGGCGTGCCCGGCGTCTCGCGTGGCGGATTGGCGACGAGTTCAGCCTGACCTCGACCACCCGCCCGGCCGACCTGCGGATCCTGTTGGCGCTCGCGCGCGGGCGCGGGCGGATCGTGGAGCTCGGGACCGCGACCGGATGGACCGCGATCTCGCTGGCGCTCGCGGACTCCTCGCGTGAGGTCACCAGCTACGACGCGCACGAGCGCGAGTGGCCCGCTCGCTACCTCGAGCTGGTCGATCAGCGGACGAGCGAGCGAGTCGAGCTCGTGATCGCGCCCGGATCCAGGGGTCCCAGCGATCGCCGGCGGGTCGAGCTGCTGTATATCGACAGCTCGCACGAGCGCGATCAGACGATCGCCGAGGTGCTGGCCTGGCGGCCCGTCCTGGCCCCGGGAGCGCTGATCGTGTTCGACGACTTCGCCCACCTCGATTACGCCGGGGTGCGCGAGGCGATCGCTGAGCTGCAGCTCGACGGCGAGCAGCGCGGGACGATGTTCGTCCATACGGTCGGCGGCGGCGGTGGTGGCGGCGGTGGCGGCGGTGGCGGCGGGGCGGGCGCGGCGCAATGACGGTGCACTCGGGGCGGATGGTGTCAGTGATCTGACAATTTCACCTGCATACGGGGACAAAGCGCGCGCGCCTCCTGGTCCTTGGTTACATAAGCATGTGGGGCATGCTTATGTAGCCAAGGTTGGCCGAGCGGGGGTACTTTGGGCCTGTATGCATGTCGCCGGAGCGGGTTTCGGCCCGCGCGGGCGGGATTAGGGTCGGCGCCGGAGCGTCGGGGCGTGGATTTCCCCCGCTTGGCCGCGCCCGCGATCGATCCCGGCGCGCGCAGGCCTACGAGCGCGCGATCGAGGCCGGGTCGGTACGGTCGAGCCGGGTCATCGTCACGCTCGCCTCGAGCGCCGAGTTGGCGATCCCCCGATAGACGCCCTTGACCGGCGGCACGTCCGGGTAGTGGCGCCCGTGACCGATCTTGACGTGATTCTCGCCGGCCAGGCCGCGGTTCGTCGGATCGGCCCCGATCCACACCGGCTCGCCCTCGCCGGGCACCGGCAGCAGCGCCTCGAGCCACGCGTGTGTGTCGACCTCGACGGATTCCTCGCTCCCCGCGGCACCCGCTGCGAACAGGTAGCCCGACACGTAGCGGGCCGCCATCCCGCGGTGGCGCAACACGCACAGCCCGAGGTGGACGAAGTCCTGGCAGACGCCGGCGCCGAGCTCGAGCGCGTGCTCGATTGTCGAGTCGACGTAGGTCGCGCCCTGGCGATATTCGAGCCGGTCGGGGATCAGCTCTGAGAGCAGCATCAGCATCGCCAGTGGGGTCGGGGCCGCGCCGGTTCTCGCGAGTAGCTCCTCGAGCACCGGATGACCAGCCGCATCGTCGGTCTGAAGCAGGAATTCGCCCCCGGCCTCGCGGTAGGTCGCCTCCCGCAGCGCATCCCAGGTCGCCCGCGGCGGCTCGGCCGGCGCCTTCGTGCTGACGCGAGCGCGCACGTCGATCGTCAGCTGGCGGTGGGGGCGCGAGACCTCGAACTCGACCACCTCGGTCCCGAAGTAGTCCGCATGGCGGTGCAGCCGCACCTCCGGGTTCAGGCGGACGCTGAACTCGTCGCAGCGCTGGCGTCCGTTGGCGGCGGGCTTGACCCGCAGCGCGTTGAGGTTGTCGACTACCTCGCCGTCGTAGTCGTACTTCGTCAGGTACCGGATCGCGAAGTTCATCTCGTTCTGAAGCATGATGACCGCCCCTACAGATGTACCGCCGCGAGCGCGGCGATCGCGAAATAGCGCTCGTCGGTGTCCCGGTCAACCAGCGCGAGCTCGTCCTGGACGGCAGCCAGCGTCTCGTGCAATGCCCCGCGCTCCTCGGGGGTCCGCCGCTGGAGCTCGAGGTCGGCGATCAGGCGCCCCAGTCGCAGCACCGGCGGCGAGGAGCGGGGCTGAGCGTCGGCGGTCGCGAGCGCGTCACGCAGCCGTCCGACCGACGACGCGACCGAACCCGGATAGGCGCCGTCGTAGAGCAGGAAGCGAACCACCGATCGAACTGTCGGACCTGGGCGAATCGCGCGGCGGTAGGCCTGGAACCCGCCCACGGCGTGCAGCAGCGCGAGCGCCTCGCCCTCGCCCTCGAGTCCGGTCGGGGGCGGCTCGGAGGGAACGGTGACGCGCAGCATCCGCAACACCATGTCGGCCTCCTCGATGTAACCGCCGGCCTCCAGAAACGACCGTCCCTCGTCGCGCAGCATCGTCCGGTCGACGAGCCCCCAGAACAGCGCGCAGCGCTCCTTGACCTCCTGGTAGACCGAGTAGGGCCCGGTCTGCAGAGCCGCCGGCAGGTCGTAGCGGCCGAGCGACAGGTAGAACGAGTTCAGCGCCTGCCACATCTCGGTCGAGATCACATCGCGCAGCGTCGCCCCCCGTTGCCGGGCGCGCGCGACGCACGACACGATCGATGCAGGGCTGTCGGTGTCGAGCGTCAGCAAGCCGGCGACGTCGCGGCGCCTCGTCGCGCCGCTCGACACGGCCGGCAGGAGCTCCTCGACGGCGACCGCGCCCGCCGGCCCTCCATGCGCCGGAGGCTTGGCGCCGATGATCGCGAGCACCCCCTCCCAGCTGAGCGCGATTCCCCGCTCCCCCGGCGCGCCGGCCACGTCGGCGTGAAAGGCGCCATCGAGCATCCGCGCCGTGTGCTCGGCACGGGTCAGGTCACGGCCAAGCCAGAACAGCTCCTGGGCGATCCGGGCGAGCATCTGGTTTAGGGGGCCGCGCTGGCGCGCGGCCTGTTTTTCTGCTGCTGCTGTTGTTGGGCCTGGCCTTGCCAACCGCCGTAGCGGACGTCCGGCAGCCGCGGCGGGCGGTGAGCGGGCAGCGTCCCCGGAGCGAGGTCGGCCGCGGTGCCGTCCTCGAGCACCCAGGTGTCCTTGGAGCCCCCGCCCCGGGAGGAGTTGACGATCATCGAGCCCTCGTCGAGCGCGACACGCGTCAGCCCGCCGGGAACGATCCGGATCTCCTCGCCGAAGACCGCAAACGGCCGCAGGTCGACATGACGCGGGGCGAGCCGGCCGCCGCCGATCTCGGTCGGCGCTGTCGAGAGGTGGACCAGCTCCTGGGCGACGAACCGGTCGGGCTGCTGCTCGATCAGTCGCGCCTGGTGCTCGCACTCGGCCGCGCTCGCCTGCGGGCCGATGAACACTCCCTTGCCGCCCGACTCGGAGGTCGGCTTGACGACGAGCTCTGACAGCCGCGCCAGTACCTCCTTGCGGGTGCGCTCGTCGGCCAGCAGGTAGGTCGGGACGTTGGCGAGGATCGGCTCCTCGCCAAGATAGAACCGGATCATCTCGGGAACGTAGTGGTAGATCGCCTTGTCGTCGGCGACGCCGGTACCGATCGCGTTGGCGATCGCGACCGTGCCCGCGCGATAGGCCCGCACGAGCCCGGGAACCCCGAGCAGCGAGTCGGGCTTGAACTCGAGCGGATCGATGAAGTCGTCGTCGAGCCGGCGGTAGATCGTGTGGACCCGCTGGAGGCCGGAGGTCGTGCGCATGTAACACACCGCATCGCGAACGACGAGGTCCGACGCCTCGACCAGCTCGACGCCCATCTGCCGAGCCAGGAACGCGTGCTCGAAGTACGCCGAGTTCATCGGCCCCGGTGTCCACAGCACAATCGTCGGATGGCCGTCGGCCGCGGGTGCGACCGCGCGGAGCGCATCGAGCAGCAGCGAGGGGTAGTGGTCGACGGCGCGGATCCGATGGCCGGCGAACAGCTCGGGCATCAGTCGGGTCATCGCGAGCCGGTTCTCGAGCACATAGGAGATCCCCGAGGGCGTGCGGACGTTGTCCTCGAGCACCCGCCAGCGGCCGTCGCCGTCGCGTACGAGGTCGCATCCGCAGACGTGGCAGTACACGCCTCCCGGAGCGCGGACACCATGCACGGGGCGGGCGAAGCTCGGCCGGCTGACGATCAACGACCACGGCACGATCCCCGCGCGGACGATCTCGTGGGCGTGGTAGACGTCGTCGACGAACGCGTTCAAGGCCCGGATACGCTGTGCCAGCCCGCGCTTGATCGTCGTCCACTCGGCCGCGGTGAGGACCCTGGGAACGAGGTCCAGCGGCCAGGCTCGATGCCGTCGCTCGCCGTCGCTCCCGGCGACCTCGAACGT
This sequence comes from uncultured Solirubrobacterales bacterium, assembly GCA_963769695.1. Classification (GTDB taxonomy): domain Bacteria; phylum Actinomycetota; class Thermoleophilia; order Solirubrobacterales; family Solirubrobacteraceae; genus Palsa-465. The sequence continues at coordinate 435,755 of CAVYMX010000011.1, forward strand.
GATCCCCTGTTGCATGAAGATCGCGTCGCGGCGGTGACCGGCGTCGTCGAGCGCCGCTGGACCGAGGCGCTGCAGGGCCGCGATCAGCGACGCGGCGTGCGGGCGCGGCGCTCCAGTTTCGTCCAGCAGTTCGTCGCAGCAGCCGGGCGGGATCGCGTAGGGGTCGATTGCTTGCACCTCGGGCAAAGTTGTGCCCACGGTGTAACAGGTTCCGCGCGGCGGTCGCTATGGCCAGATGGCCAAGCGCAGGCCACCGGGCGGAGGTTGCGTCTACCCTTGGCGCCCGATGCGGCTCTTGATCACAGGCGCGGCCGGGATGCTCGGCCAGGACGTCTCGGCAGTGGCTCGCGCAGCCGGCCACGAGGTGCTGGGTTACGGCCATGCCGAGCTTGACATCACCGACGGGGCCGCGGTCGACGCGGTTGTGCGCGGCTCACAACCGCAGGCCGTCATCAATTGCGCCGCCTGGACGAACGTCGACGGCGCCGAGACGGCCGCCGACCCGGCGCTGGAGGTCAACGGTCTGGGCGCGGGCAACGTCGCGCGGGCCGCGGACTCGGTCGGCGCGTGGACAGTCCACGTCTCGAGCGACTATGTGTTCGACGGGCGCAAGGCGACGGGGTACGTGGAATCGGATGCGGTCGGGCCCCTGTCCGCGTACGGGCGATCGAAGCTCGCGGGCGAGCGGGAGGTGGCCGCCGCGGCGCCTGAGCGCCACACGATCGTGCGCTCGTCGTGGCTGTTCGGCACCGGTGGGCCGTGCTTCCCGGCGACGATCGCCAGGCTCGCGGGCGAGCGTGACGAGCTGACGGTCGTCTCCGATCAGGTCGGCTGCCCGACGTTCACCGGGCATCTGGCGTGGGCGCTGGTGGAGCTGGCGACGGGCGGATCGGGGCCGGTCCCGGGAATCCTCCACGTGGCCGGCGGCGGGAGGTGCTCGTGGTACGAGTTTGCGCTCGAGATCGTCGCGGCGGTCGGGGCCGCCTGTGAGGTGAAGCCGGGAGCGACCGCGGATCTGGGCCGCCCGGCGCCTCGGCCCGCATTCAGCGTCCTGCGCAGCGAGCGGAGAGCGCCCCAGCTGCCTGATTGGCGAGACGGGCTGGCGGAGTACATGACCTTGCGCGAGCGGGTGGGGAGCCGATGAGGCTGCTCGTCTGCGGCGGGGCCGGATTCATCGGTTCGAACTTCGTTCGGATCCGTGTCCGGGAGCACGGAGATCAGGTCACCGTGCTCGACAAGCTGACCTATTGCGGGCGGCGCGAGAACCTCCACGACGTGATCGACGAGGTGCGCTTCGTCCACGGTGCGATCGAGGATCGGGCCGCGGTCGCCGACGCGGTTGCGGGATGCGAGACGATCGTGAACTTCGCCGCCGAGACCCACGTCGACCGTTCGATCTCCGGGCCCGAGGCGTTCATCGTCACCAACATGCAGGGGACGCACGTGCTGCTCGAGGCTGCGCGCGAGCGGGGCCTGCGCTACGTCCAGGTCTCGACCGACGAGGTGTACGGCTCGATCGAGCAGGGTTCGTTCACCGAGCAGTCGCCGCTGCAGCCGTCCTCGCCCTACAGCGCCACCAAGACCGGTGCTGACCTGCTGGTCGCGAGCTACTACCACACCTACGGGCTCGAGACCGTGATCTGCAGGGGATCGAACAGCTATGGCCCCTACCAGTACCCGGAGAAGCTGATCCCGCTGATGATCCTCAACGCGCTGGCCGGGGACCGGCTCCCGGTGTACGGGGACGGGCGCAATGTGCGCAACTGGCTGTACGTGGAGGATTTCGGGCGCGGCATTGGCGAGGTGCTCGCCCACGGCCGGGCGGGCGAGGCCTACAACTGCGGCGGCCCGGACGAACGCGAGAACCTGGATGTGGTGCGGCGGATCCTGTCGCTGGCGGGGGCTGAGGAGTCGTTGATCGAGTACGTGACCGACCGTCCGGGGCACGACCGCCGCTATTCGCTGTCATCGAAGAAGCTGCAGGCGCTCGGCTGGCGGTCTGCGACGCGCTTCGAGGCGGGGCTCGCGCGAACGGTCGAGTGGTATCGGGACAACCAGTGGTGGTGGGAGCCGATCCGCTCTGGCGCATACCGCGAGTACTACGAACGCCACTACGGTCGAGCGCTCAAGGGCTGAGATGAGCGCGGGGCAGCCCGCAGCGAGAGGACGGCATGCGCCGCCGCCGGAGGTCCGGTTGCCCCTCCAGCGCCAGCGGCTGCTCGAGGCCGCCGCGAGTGAGTTCGCGCAGCGCGGCTTTGCCGGCGCGAGCTCAGAGTCGATCAGCCGGCGGGCGGGGATGTCCAAGGCGACCTTCTACGAGCACTTCGCGAACAAGGAGGAGTGCATCATCGCGTTGTTCGAGCACGCCGCCGGGGTCGTGCGGGTGGCGATGGCCGAGGCGGCCCGTCAGGTCGGTCATGCCGATGCCTCTGAACGGATGCGAGCCGCCACCCGCGCATTCCTCGCCTCGCTGACCAAGCATCCCGAGTTTGCGCAGACGCTGCTGGTCGAGATCATCGGCGCCGGACCGAGCGCCGCACAGCGCCGCGACCAGATCATGCAGGCCTTCGCCGACGTGCTCGACGCCGAGAATGAGGCCGCCGCGCGGCGCGGGCTGATCGCGAGGTTCGCCTCGCCGCTCGATCCCTTCGCCGTCGTCGGCGCGATCACCGAGCTCGTCTCGCGGCAGGTCCGGCTCGATGAGCCCGCCGACGTGATGGAGCTGGCTCCGGTGATCGATCGCCTGATCGCCGGACTGCTGACGCCGGGGCGATCGTGAGTCTTGACGCATTGGCGCGCGAGGTGGTCGCGTGCCGGCGGTGCCCGCGGCTGGTCGGGTGGCGCGAGGAGACCGCGCGGGTCAAGCGGGCCGCGTATGCCTCGGCGCAATACTGGGGGCGGCCGCTACCGGGGTTCGGTGACCCGGCCGCGCGGATCGTCCTGCTCGGCTTGGCACCTGCGGCTCACGGCGGCAACCGGACCGGCCGGATCTTCACCGGCGACCGCTCCGGTGACTGGCTGTTCGCGGCGCTGTGGCGCGCCGGGCTCGCCAACCAGCCTCAGTCGGTCGCCCGCGACGACGGGCTGGCGCTGACTGACTGCTACGTCACCGCCGCGGTTCGCTGTGCGCCGCCCGCCAACCGCCCCCTGCCTTCCGAGCGCGACAACTGCCTGCCGTTCCTCGTCCGAGAGCTCGAGCTGCTGGGGTGTGCTCGGGTAATCGTGGGTTTGGGCGGCTTCGCCTGGGACGCGGCCCTGCGGGCGCTCGCCGCGCTGGAGGTGGCGGTGCCGCGGCCGCGGCCTCGCTTTGGCCACGGCGTCTGCGCACTGCTCGGGCGCTACGCGCTGCTCGGCTGTTACCACCCGAGCCAGCAGAACACGTTCACCGGGCGGCTGACCGAGGGGATGCTCGATGACGTGTTCACGCGCGCGAAGGAGCTGGCAGCGCTCAGAGAGGGACACAGCTAGCCCGCGCGGCTCGCTGAGGACTGGAACCTTGCCGGCGTCCACCCGCCCCGAGCTGGCCGAGCTCGAGGTCTCAGATCTCCCCGCTCGCTGGGAGGCGCTCGGCTTCACGGTTGCTGACTCGCGGGTCGAGCTCGGAGGCGTCGACGTCCGGCTCGGGGCCGAAAGCCACGGGATCACCGGGTGGGCGGTACGCGGGACGCTGGCGCCGACGGCGATCGACGGCTTGCGGACGAGGGTCGTCGCCAGCGACTCGAGCACGTCGGTAGCCCACCCCAACGGCGCGATCGGGATCGACCACGTCGTCGTCGTGACTCCCGACTTCGATCGCACCGGCCGGGCACTCGGGCGGGCCGGGATGCCGTTCTCCCGGGTGCGCGATGCCGGCGGTTTCCGCCAGGGGTTCCGGCGCCTGGGGCCGGCGATCCTGGAGGTCGTCGAGGCACGGGGCGAAGACAGCACGGGCGAGGCGCGCTTCTGGGGCCTCGTCGTGGTCGTCGCGGACCTCGACGCGCTCGCCGACCGCCTCGGCGATCTGCTCGGCGAGATCCGCCCGGCGGTGCAGGCGGGCCGGCGGATCGCGACGCTGAGCCCGGACGCCGGGCTGAGCGAGGCGGTCGCGTTCATGGACCCAGAGCCGCGAGACTGACGCACGCGCGGATGGCTGGGGGGCCGGCCCGCGCGGCTGGATTGGTGCCGCGCAGGGCGGTAGCGGTGCGGTCCGCTCGGGGAACGGCGCTGGTGAGGGTGCGGCCGGGCCGGAGGGTGTCAGCAAAATTCGTCATTCTCGCGTGCATAAGGGACAAATCGCGCGCGCCTGCTGGACCTTGGCTACATAAGCATGTCGCCGCAGCGGATTTCGGACCGGTCCGGCCTCCCGACGCAAGCCACCAAAGGCCGACCGTTAGCCACCGAAGGCGGTCCTAAAGGGCGCGAGGACCGTCAAGTCCACCCAAGACCCCCGGCCCGCCCAGCGATCCGGCGGCTACTTGACGACCAACGTCGCCCGCATCCCGAGCGCAGCGTGGTTCTGGAGGGTGCACTCGAGCGTGTAGGTCCCGGGTGGGAGGTTGACGCTCACCGGCACCGCCGAGTCGGGCTGGTCGGCCGGCACCTGCGCGAAGGCAAGCTGCTGACCGGCGGAGTTGAGGACCGCGAACGTATGTTGATCCTGGCCGAAGTTGTAGACGTTGAACTGCACGGTTCCGGCGCCCACCGGGTTGTGGCTGGGCGCGAGTGAATATGGCTGGGGGTCCTGGCCCTGGTCGTTCTCGTCGACCTCGAGCCGGCGGGGCAGCACCGCGGACGAGGTTGTCGTGGTGGTGGTCGTCTTCACCGGCGTGGTCTTCACCTTGACGCTCTGCTTGCGCCGGTGCGCGACAGGGCAGCGATGGTGCCTGGTCGGATGGCAGCGCGCGCGGGGGCGGTGGTTCGTCCGGGAGGCGACGCTGGTTCCGGCCATCACGCCGAGCGCTGCCACGATCGCGAACAGCAGCGCCCAGCGCAGTTTCATTGGAACAGCCCCCCGGTCCCGTCGTAGCGGGTGATCGCCGGAAACGGGCCGCCCGGCAGCACTGCGGTCGGATCGCCGCCGAGCCAACCGCTGATCGTTTCCTGGTAGACGGACCGGAAGTCGGTCGGGACGAGCACATCCCCGGTGCTGTCGAGCGTCGAGAGACCCGGGAACGGCGCCGCGAAGCCGCCGCTTCACCGGTGTGCCGGCGAGCATCATCAGGCCGCCGGCGCCGTGGTCGGTGCCATGCGAGCCGTTGTCGGCCACCCGCCGGCCGAACTCGGAGAACATCAGCATCGAGACGCGGTTGTCGATCCCGCGGGCCTTGAGGTCGGCGATGAAGGCACCGAGGGCGCGGGAGAGCTCGACCAGCTGAGGATCCTGCTCGGAGAGCTGGTTGCCGTGGGTGTCGAATGCAGCCCCAGTTGATCGTGATCACGCGCGTGCCGAAGATTGGCGGCAAGCAGGAACGCGGCGAGCTGCGAGCTGGGGCGAGAGAGGAGGTCGTCGGATAGCCGGTGCCGAGCGCGGGCTTGCCGAGCGCGCTGACGTCTCGACGTGGACGTCGGTGGCGAGCTCGATAGCTCTGGCGCGTGTGAGCGAGCTGCAGGTTGTCGGCGCGGCGGGGATCGCGCCGAGCTGGGCGATGATCGCGTTGGCGTTGACGGCGGTCGGGTCGCCGCCCGGCGATCCGTCGCCTGGCCGGAGCTGAAAGCCGAGCGTCGAGAGCGAGCTGATCGTGCAGACCGGGGCGGACGCGGTCAGCAGCGTCTTCGACAGCGAATAGCCGATCGAGATCCCCTGGAGCGGGTTGGTCTGCGAGCCGTAGAGCATCGAGCTAGCGACCGAGCCAGCCGGTCGAGAGCGACTCGAGGTCACCGGCGAACCAATAGTCCGGCAGGTGAAGTGCGACAGGTTCGGCGGCATGTAGTCGATCGCCGGCAGGAGCGCGAGATCGGAGCCGGCGCCGCCGTCCCGTCGCCGTAGATCACGTCGAAGCCGTGGCTCGGATCGCCGTTGTCGCCTCCGCCGGCGCTCGAGACAGTCGGGGTTGGCGAACGACAGCTCGCCGCCGGTCCCGGGCGCGAGCTGCGAGCCCACGACGCCGCCCGCCGTTGCGCCCTGGCTGCGGTGGAGCACCGGGCGCTTGGCGACGTAGATCGGGTAATCCGTGCTCCGGATGGGCACGATCACGTTGAGGCCGTCCTGGCCGCCCGCGAGGTAAAGCAGCACGAGCGCGTTCGGGGCCGGGCTGGCCGCGGCCTCAGCCACCGCGCACTCCCACACCGACTGCCAGCCGAGCAGCTTGCGGCGCGTACACGGACGCGAATCCCGCGGCGCCGAACTGGATCAGCCGGCGACGCGTCAGGGCGGGTGGCGAACGGCCCTCCGGGAAGCCCGCCAGCGCCAGGTGCGGGATCGGCAAGCACCTGGCTCGGCCGCGCTGCGCGCGCGTTGGCAAGCTCGATCTCCTCGCAGCTGACGCAGCGGAAGGAGCCCTCGGGCGGCGGCCGACCCGGCTCCATCACATCACCTGCCCGTCGGGGCCGCCGAGGATGAACGCCATCAGCGCGTACTGACGCTCCAGGCGCTGGGCCGCGGTCTTGGTCGGCGCCTGCGTCGAGTACGCGAGCAGCGCCCGGAGGGTGCTCGGTGAGAGCCACGGTGTGCCGCAGGCGGCGTAGGCACGGAACAGCGCCTCAGGCGGCGTCTCGGTCGGCACGTCCGTCGACCTCGGGCAGCAGCTGCTGGCAGCGGACAACCAGGTCGAAGCGGGCGCTGGAGGTGCCGCTGGTCATCCATGACAGACCGCCCGGCCAGCCGCCGACGTTCGGCGGGTGGTAGGGCTGCTGCTGCATATTGGCCAGCGCGGTCGTCTGCCACGTGTCGCGCAGCGGCGCGCCGAGGGCGCGCAGGACCCCGACCGTGTAGATGACCGGGGACTTGATCATCGTCGGCTCGGCGAGCGAGTCGAAGATCAGCGGGTGGTTGAGGATCCCCTGGAGCAGGGGCGAGAGCAGCAGTCCACTCGAGATGTAGGTGTAGGTCAGCTCCGCCTCGCGTGTCCGGCGGGATCGGGGCCGCGATGAACTCACTCCACAGCTCGCCGACGATGAACGGCGCGTGGCTCGGTTGCGTGAGCACGATCCCGACAGCGGCGGTGGCGTCGAACGCGCCCGTCTGGCCGAGGATCGTCTTGACGCCGCTGTCGAACTGGGTGGGAGTGAACGACACGACGCCGGTGCTCTGGTTGAGCGTGTAGCCGGTGAACGCCCGCGCGAGCTGGTGGACGTCGTCCTGGGTGTAGTTGGGGTTGCCCTGCGCGTCGGTGATTCCGAGCGTGAACAGCTCCATGAACTCCCGCGCGTAGTTCTCGTTCGGCGAGCCCTTGCGGTTCAGATAGCCGGTCAGGTACATCGACATCGCCGCGTCCTGGGTCGTCATCTCGAGCGCGAGATCGTGGAACCCGGCGCTCGGATTGGCGCCGAAGTCCGCGTAGCGGTGCAGGCGATCGCGGTAGGCGAGCAGCAGGCTGGAGGGGATCCCGGCGTCGCGGCTGACCGCCCAGTGGCGGTGCCAGAAGAAGTTCATTCGCTCGACGAAGGGATTGGTCGTGCGCTGCATCCGGTCGAGCCACTCCATCTGCAGCTCGGGGTCGGAGGCCAGCGGGTCGATCGCGTTGCCCTGGTAGGTCGGCGGCGTCGCCGTCGGCACGAGGCCGTAGGGCGCGCTCAGGAAATATTCGACGAGCGCGCTCTGCTGCTGCCCGGTCCACTGCCGCGCGATCCGCCGCGCTCGGTCCAAAGCCGGCGCGCCAGAACATCCGATCAACCATCGCCTGGGTCATTCCCGGCGGCAGCGGCGGCGGTGCCAGCCGCGCGGTCCGGACATACACCGGTCGGGTGAAGCGCCCGTGATGGCGGCCCAAACGGACGCGCACCTTGTAGCGGTAGAGCGTGTTCGGCGCCAGCCGGCGGTCCTCGAACGACGTGTGATGCTGGGGCTTGCCGATCGTGCGGCCGTTACGAGCGATCTCGTAGGTGACCCGGTGGCCCTTGACGTGGACACCTCGCCAGCTCAGGGTCACAGTGGTCGGCTTGACCGCGACCGCCCTGAGGTGCTTCGGCGTCGGCAGCGCGAGCGGCGCGGCGCGCCGCGAACTCGCGCTCTGCGCGATGCGCTCGCGGCCGTTCAGCTCGGACATTTGGACGGTATGCGCGTGGTCGACTCTCTCGCAGCCCGGAAGTCACCGCTATCGACATCCCCCTTCGACGTCCGGGCCTGCGCTCTTGAGCGAAGCAGGCGGCAGTTTGACAGAAGTCGGTGTGGTTTTGGGCGTTTACGGTGACGCTACGCTCACGTGTGAATGGCGCTGTCTGAATTCACTCCACGCGTCCGGGATTGGTTTGAGGCCGCGTTTGCCGAGCCGACCCCCGCTCAGGCACAGGCGTGGCCGGCGATCGCCTCGGGCGAGCACGTCCTGATCTCGGCGCCGACCGGGTCGGGCAAGACGCTGGCGGCATTCCTGTGGGGCATCGACCGGCTCGCGGCCGGCACGGAGACCGCCGCCGAGCCCGGGATCAAGCTCGTGTACGTCTCGCCGCTGAAGGCGCTCTCGTATGACATCGACCGCAACCTGCGGGCGCCGCTGCGGGGGATCGGCGCCGATCTGCGGGTGGCGGTGCGAACCGGCGACACGCCCCAGCGCGATCGCCAGGCGATGCTCAGGGAACCGCCTGAGATCCTGATCACGACGCCCGAGTCGCTGTACCTGATGCTGACCTCGCGAGCGCGAGAGCTGTTCGCGACCACGCTGTGGTGCATCGTCGACGAGATCCACGCGGTGGCTGCGACCAAGCGCGGCGCGCACCTGGCATTGACGCTCGAGCGGCTGGCGGTTGCCGCCGGCCGCGATGTGCAGCGGATCGGGCTGTCGGCGACGCAGAAGCCGCTCGAGGAGGTCGGACGGTTCCTGGTCGGGCCCTCGCGCAGCTGCCGGATCGTCGACACGGGCGTGCGCAAAGAGCTCGACCTGAAGATTCACGTTCCGGTCGAGTCGATGGCGGAGCCGGCGGGCGGCGTCGAGCTCGATCCGCTCGCGGGCGGCACGGAGGCGACGCGGCGCTCGATCTGGCCCGCGATCTACCCCGAGCTGCTGGCGCTGATCCAGGCCCATCGCTCGACGATCCTGTTCGTCAACGCCCGGCGCGGAGCCGAGCGGCTGGCGCTGCGGCTCAACGAGCTCGCGGGCTCGGAGATCGCGCGGGCCCATCACGGCTCGCTTGCGCGCGAGGAGCGGACTGTGGTCGAGGAGATGCTGAAAGCCGGAGAGCTGCCGTGCCTGGTGGCGACCTCATCGCTCGAGCTCGGGATCGACATGGGCGCCGTCGACCTCGTGATCCAAGTCGAGTCACCGAAGTCCGTCGCGCGCGGGCTGCAGCGGATCGGGCGCGCCGGCCACTCGGTCGGCGATGTCAGCCGCGGGCGGATCTTCCCCAAGTTCCGCGCCGATCTGCTCGAGTGCGCGGTCGTGGCCGCGCGGATGCGCTCGGGGGAGATCGAGACCACCGTCGTCCCGCGCAACGCCCTGGACGTGCTCGCGCAGCAGATCGTCGCGATCGCGGCGGCGGCAGAAGACAGCTCCGTCAGCGTCGACGAGCTGTACGCGCTGATCACGCGGACCTACTCGTACGCCGAGCTCAGCCGCGGGCAGCTCGAGAACGTGCTCGACATGCTCGACGGCCGCTACCCCTCCTCGGAGTTCTCGGAGCTGCGGCCGCGAATCGTGTGGGATCGCCTGGCCGGTGCGATCAGCGCCCGTCCCGGTGCCCGCCAGCTCGCGGTCACCAACGCCGGCACGATCCCCGACCGCGGGCTGTTCGCGGTCACGCTCCCGGACGGCCGCCGCGTCGGCGAGCTTGACGAGGAGATGGTCTACGAGGCCCGCCCCGGCCAGACCTTCCTGCTCGGCGCGACCACCTGGCGGATCGAGGAGATCGGCCGTGACCGCGTGATCGTCACGCCCGCGCCCGGGCTGCCGGGCGCGGTGCCGTTCTGGAAGGGCGACGGCGTCGGGCGCCCGCGCGAGCTCGGCGAGGCGATCGGGGCATTCGCGCGGTGGGCGGTTGACGTTGATCCCTCGGTGCTGGAGGCCGAATACGACCTCGACCGGCGTGCCGCCGCGAACCTGGTCGAGTTCCTGCGCGAGCAGGAGCTGGCCACCCGCGTGGTGCCGTCGGATCGCGCGATCGTGGTCGAGCGGTTCCGCGACGAGATCGGCGACTGGCGGGTGTGCGTGCTGAGCCCGTTCGGCGGGCGCGTCCACGCCGCTTGGGGGTTGGCGCTGAGCGCGCGGATCCGCGACCAGCTCGGGCTCGAGTCCGACGCGATCTGGTCAGACGACGGGATCATCGTGCATCTCCCCGACGCCGAGGAGCCGCCGGGCGCCGAGCTGGTCCTGCTCGAGCCGGATGAGGTCGAGGACCAGGTCGTGGCCGAGCTTTCCTCATCGGCCCTGTTCGGTGCCCGGTTCCGGGAGAACGCCGCGCGCGCGCTGCTGATTCCCCGCGCCCGGCCCGGTAAGCGCACGCCGTTGTGGCAGCAGCGCCTCAAGTCCCAATCGCTGCTCGAGGTGGCAAAGAAGTACGGGGAGTTTCCGATCGTGCTCGAGACCTACCGCGAATGTCTGCGGGACGTGCTCGATGTGCCTGGTCTGGTCGAGTTGCTGACCAAGCTCCACCGGCGCGAGCTCCAGCTCGTGGAGGTCGAAACCGCGACCGCGTCGCCGTTCGCCTCCTCGCTGCTGTTCGACTACGTCGCGACCTACATGTACGAGGGCGACACGCCGAACGCCGAGCGGCGCGCGGCCGCGCTGTCGCTGGACCGCGACCTGCTGCGGGAGCTGCTCGGCCAGGAGGAGCTGCGCGACCTGATCGATCCGGGTGCGCTGGCTCAGGTGGAAGAGGAGCTGCAGTGTCTCTCCGACCTGACCCGGGCGACTGGACGCGACGGGCTGCACGATGTGCTGCGGCGGGTGGGCGACCTGACTGAGCTCGAGGCCTCGGCGCGAGTGCTGGCCGGCTTGGACGCGGGTCGGATGCTGTCCGAACTGGGGGCTGCGCGCCGGGCCGTGCGGGTGCGGCTCGCCGGCGAGGAGCGCTGGATCGACGCGGTCGATGCGGGCCTGTACCGCGACGCGCTTGGGGTCGCGCCGCCCGGGGGGTTGCCGGCGGCGTTTCTCGAGGACGTTCCCGATGCCCAGGTGCGGCTGGTGCGGCGCTACGCCGCCACCCACGGGCCGTTCACGGCCGCGGACGTGCGGGCTCGCTACGGCGTTGATCTCTCGGCAGTGTTGGCATTGCTCGAGCGGGACGGCGTGCTCGTGCGGGGCGAGCTCCGTCCGGGAGGGTCCGAGCGTGAGTGGTGCGACCCAGAGGTGCTGCGGCGGGTGCGAAGGGCCTCGTTGGCCGTGCTGCGCAAGGAGATCGAGCCGGTCGACCAGCGCGCGCTGGCCCGCTTCCTGCCGGCGTGGCAGGGGGTCGACCGCCACCCGGCCTCGGGGGCGGGGATCGACCGCCTGCGCGATGTGCTCGTGCCGCTGCAGGGGCTTGGGCTGCCGGCCGAAGTGTGGGAGCGAGACGTCCTGCCGCGCCGCGTCGGCGCCTATTCCCCCTCGTGGACCGATCAGCTGTGCGCGAGCGGCGAGCTCGTGTGGATCGGGGCTGGGGCGCTCGGGCGGAACTCGGGCCGGGTGGCGATGTACTTCCGCGACGATGTCGCGCTGCTCGGACCCCCTCCGGCTACCGGTCGGGCGGCGGCGGTCGATCTCCCCGCGCACGAGCTGGTGCGCGCGCGGCTCGCGGCCGGGGCGTGCTTCTTCACCGACCTGCTCGTCGATGTCGAGCTCGCGCCCGAAGAGCTTCAGGAGGCGCTGTGGGATCTCGTCTGGGCGGGCGAGGCGACCAATGACGCGTTCGCGCCGCTGCGGGCGCCGCGGTTGACGCTCGCGCGGGCCCAGCGCGATCGTGCGCGGGTCGGTGCTGGTGCTGGTGCTGGTGGTGGTGCTCGTGCTGGAGGTGGGCGGGCGGCGGGGCGGTTCGTCTCCCGCCGGCGTGGTGGCGGCGCGGCCGCCCAGGTGCAGGGCCGCTGGTCGCTGACGGCGCCGCTGTTCCGCGTCCCCGGCTCGATCGATCCGTCGGCGCGCCGGCGGGCGCTCGGCGAGCTGCTGCTGGAGCGCTACGGGATCCTGACTCGCGAGCAGGTGCTGGCGGAGGGCGTGCCGGGCGGGTTCTCGGCCTTGTACCCGGACCTGTCGGCACTCGAGACGCTGGGGATCGCTCGCCGCGGCTACTTCGTCGAAGGGCTCGGGGGTGCGCAGTTCGCGCTCCCGGGTGCGGTCGAGCGGTTGCGATCTGCACCGGTGGTCGACGCCGAGGTGCCGCTGGTCCTGGCGGCGGTCGATCCGGCGCAGCCTTACGGGGCGGCGCTGCCCTGGCCGGCTCGGCCCGGTGAGCAGTCGCGGGGAGTCGTGGCCGGGGGAGCCGTGGGGGGCGCGGGGGCTCGGCGGGCTGGGGGGGCTCGGCAGGCTGGGGGGGCTGGCGGGGCCGCGCGTGGGGGGCGGATCGCACGGGTCGCGGGCGCGTATGTGGTGCTCGCGGGGGGTGATCCAGTCCTGTACGTGGAGCGCGGAGGCCGCGGGCTGCAGACGCTCGTGGGAGCCGAGGATCCTCGGCTCGAGCCGGCGCTGGCGGCGCTCGTCGAGGAGGTCAGGCGCGGGCGGATCAAGCGGCTGGCGCTGGAGCGGGTCGACGGCGTCGAGGCGATGAGCTCCGCGCTCGCGCCCGCGCTCGTGGCGCTCGGCTTCCAGGAGGGGCCGCGGCGGCTGACGTTGAGCGCCTGAGGGTGGTGGTTGTGTGCGTGAGGGGGCCGAGCGGGGATGCTTGAAGGGGCTGAGGCGGGATGCTTGACGGGGCTGAGCTGGGATGCCTGAGGGGGACACGATTGCGTACGCGGCGAACCGCATCCGGCCGGTGCTCGAAGGCCGCGTGCCGGATGAGATCCGGACCCCGCAGCCGCGGCATTCGCTGGACCGCTGGCCCGCGCGGCTCGCGGGGCGGGCGGTTGCGCATGTCGACACGCACGGCAAGCACCTGTTTCTGCACTTCGACGGCGATCTTGCGCTCCACTCGCATCTCGGCATGCGTGGGGCGTGGGGCGTGTACGGCCCCAATCGGCGTTGGGGGCGCTCGGGGCGGCGGGCATGGATCGTGTTCCGCTGCGGCGACACGGAGGTGGTCGAGTTCGATGGGCCCGTCCTGGAGTTGATGACCGCGGGGCGGGTGCGCTTCGATCAGCGGCTGGCTGCGCTGGGGCCAGACGTGCTGGCGCCGGCTTTCGATTTCAAGCGGTTCCTGGGACGGTTGCGCGGCGACGATCAGACGCGCTCGCTCGGGGATGCGCTGCTGGACCAGCGCAACGTCGCCGGGATCGGGAACATCTGGAAGTCGGAAGGGTGCTGGGAGGCCCGGGTCGATCCCTGGCGGCCGCTGTCGAAGGTGTCCGACGAGGAGCTCTGCGCCGTGATCGCGGCCGTCCGGCCGCGGATGCAGCGCTCGGCCATGGACGGGCCGCGGTCGATCCAGGCGCGGGTGTACGGGCTGCCCGGGCGCCCGTGCCCCCGCTGCGGGACTGCCGTGGCGGCGCTGGGCCAAGGCGACGCCAACCGGACGACATACTGGTGTCCGGGGTGCCAGGAGTAAGCGCCCACGTAGCCTGTTGGTGTAGATGACCGAGCGACGTCTGCGGCGGGTCGGGCACAAGGGCGCCGACCTGATCGCCCCGGGCAACACCCACGCGAGCTTCGACGCGGCGCTCGCAGTGGGCGTGGACATGATCGAGTTCGACGTGCTGCCCGCGCGCGCGGGCGGGCACGCGGGCGGGCAGCTATTACTCGCGCACGACTACGAGGACGCGGCCGAACGCTCACCCCACACCTTGGACGAGGGATTGGCCCATCTCGCCTCAGACCCGTTCAACGGGATCGAGCTGGACGTCGACCTCAAGCTTCCCGGCTACGAGCTGCAGGTGCTCGCCGCTCTCCGCGCGTACGGCGTTCTCGACCGGGCCCTGATCTCGAGCCAGTACCGCTCGAGTCTTGCCGTGCTCCGGGCAGCGGAGCCCGGCGTCCGGCTGGGCTGGTCGGTCCCCAAGCTCCGCCGCGATCCGTTCCACTCGCGCGCGCTGAGGTTCCCGGTACTGGCCGCGATGTACGCGTTCCGGGCGACCCTGCCGCTGCGGGCGGCGCGCGCGGTCCAGGCCGGGTCGTGCGACGCGGTGATGGCGCATTGGCGGCTGGTGACGCCCCGGCTGGTGAGGGCGCTGCGCGATGCGGGCGGCGAGCTGTATGTCTGGACTGTCGACGAGCTGCCGCGGATGCGGGCGCTTGATGCGCTCGGGGTGACGGGCGTGATCACCAACGATCCGAGGCTGTTCGCGGCGTTGGCTTGAGGGCGTGGGGGTGCGGCTGGGGGGGTTGGGGCTTGCGGGGCGGGGCTTGGGAGTCGTCGGGTTCGCCGGTGGGGCTTGGGAGTCGTCGGGGGTCCCGGTGGGGGCATTTATGCCCGGATCGGAGTGCATGGACCCGGGGGTGTGTTCTTGCCAGCCGGCGAGTCGGATTATTTGGCGCGCGTGAGGGGCCGGGGGCCGGGGGCCGGCGCGGAACGGGTCGCACGGCCGCCGAACGGTCAGCATTCTGACAATTTTGCCTGCATACGGGCACAAACCGGCCGCGCCTTATGAGTCTTGGTCAATTATGCATGTGGGGCATGCTTATGTAACCAAGGAGGGCTTGGGATACGCACTTTGGGCCTGTAAGCATGTAGCCGAGGCCGGTTTGGGGCCCCCGCTCCCTGGCTTTCCGCCCCGCGCCCAGAGCGCTCCGCCCGGGCCTTCCTTCCCCGCCACTCTTCACCAGCGCCGTTCCCCGAGCAGACCACTCGCCTCAGCGACGCCGGCGCCGCCCCCGGGCCAACTCTCCCCCAGCCGGCCCTTCCCCCGACTCCCCGCCCGCGCCAACATATGGAGCTTGTGATGGATCACGGCAAGCGTCGTAGTGAGGGCGTGGTCGAAACGATCAAACCCGTCCCGGCGGACAAGCCCTCATCCGGGTGGGAGCGCTTCGAGGCGCTGTATCGCTCGAGCCGCGACGACGTGTACGCCTACGTCGCGACGCTGCTGCGCGACCGCGCGGCGGCCGAGGACGTGACCGCGCTGGCGTTTGAGCGGGCGTACCGGCGCCAGCGGACCTTCGACCGCCGGAGGGGCGACGAGCGGGCGTGGCTGTTCGGCATTGCGCGCAATGCCGCGCTGGACGAGCTGCGCCGGCGCCGGCGTCTGGCGGCGTTGGTCGCCGAGCCCGAGGACACTGAAGCCGCGGGCCCGGACGACGGCGCCGAGGTGGCGCTTCGCCGGACAGCCGTCCGCGCGGCCTTGGCAAAGCTGCCGGCGCGCGATCGGGAGCTGATCGCGCTGAAGTTCCACGCCGGGCTGCCGAATGTGGAGCTTGCCCGCGTGCTCGGTGTCAGCGAGACGAACGCTGGGACGATGCTGCATCGCGCGATCGAGAGATTGAGAAAGGCCTGCAATGAGACAGCATGATGAGCTGATCGATCCCGACGTGGCCGCCTCGCTGGACGCGATCGACGCGACCCTG
Organism: uncultured Solirubrobacterales bacterium; assembly: GCA_963769695.1. Taxonomy (GTDB): domain Bacteria; phylum Actinomycetota; class Thermoleophilia; order Solirubrobacterales; family Solirubrobacteraceae; genus Palsa-465. The sequence continues at coordinate 451,444 of CAVYMX010000011.1, forward strand.
GCCGGCGAGCCGGTCGACCCCAAGTACGCGGAGCTGGCCGAGCTGGCGCTGATGCTGAGCGCCGAGCGGCCGGAGCTGGACGAGTCGGGATCGTCGCGGTTGGATCAGCTGGTCGAACAGCGGTTCGCCGGGCCGACCCGGCCCACGGGCTCCGGACTGTCGCATCGGCCCCGGTGGCCGCGGCTCGCCCGATCGCTCATCAGTGGTCCACTGGCGCCGCTCGCAGCGGGGCTGGTCATTGTCGTTGCCGTCGTCGGAGTCGTCGTGGGCGTCTCGGGCGGAGGGTCGTCGTCGGATCAGAGCTCATCGGCACAGGCGACCGTGTCGAGCGCCGCCTCCTCTAGCTCAGCGGCCGGCGCGAGCGCCCCCGTCGCGGCTGCGGCCGCGAGCGGTCCCAAGGCGCCCGCCGCCGGGAATCTTCATCCGGGGACCGCGACGAGCGCGGCCGGATCACCGCAAACCTCTTCTCCGACGACGACGTCGGGCTCGTCGCCAGCCGGTGGTTCGCTTCAGCCGCCCAGCAACGGCCGCAAGATCACCCAGTCAGCGCAACTGACGCTGTCGAGCCCTCCGAGCCGGATCGACACTGTGGCGCAGGAGCTGTTCAACGTGATCGGGGCTCAGAACGGGATCGTCAACCGCTCGACGGTGACCGCCACCGGCGGACCGGACGGCTATGCCGAATTCCACCTGACGGTCCCGAGCGCCAACCTGCCGCAGACGATGGCGCAGCTGTCCGCCCTGCGCTATGCCAGCGTCGTCTCGCGCACCGACAGCACGCAGGACGTCAACAACCAGTACGTCAGCATCCAGCATCAGCTGGCTGACGCGCAAGCACTGCGGACCTCGCTGCTCAAGCAGCTCGCGAACGCCTACACGCAGCAGCAGATCGACAGCCTGAACGCGCAGATCCATGACGCCGAGGGGACGATCGCAGCGGCCCAGGCGCAGCTGCGAACCATGAACCAGCAGATCAACTACAGCCAGATCGCGGTCTCGATCAATGGCGACGCGGTCCCAGTGGCGCACCCCAGCTCCGGCTTCTCGGTCGGCAGGGGCGCCCACGACGCCGGTCGGGTGCTGACGGTAGTCGCCGGGGTCGCCCTGATCGCGCTCGCGGCTCTCCTGCCGCTCGTGCTAGTCGTCGGACTGGCGTGGTGGATCGCCGCCACGTGGAGGCGGCGCCAGCGCGAGCACGCGCTCGACTTGGCCTAGTTCGGCAGGCGCCGCGCTCCCACCCTGCGGGCCGCGCGCGAGCCATGTGCTATCTCTGCTCCTCGTGGCCACCAGCACCGGGGACACGACGACTCTGCTTCACCGCGTGCCAGTGTTCGATGCGCTGGGTGAGGACGATCTCGGGCGGGTGGCGGAGGTCGCAGTACCGCGCCGCTTCGGCGCCGGCCAGGCCGTGTTCCGCGAGGGTGACGAGAGCGACACCTGCTACATCGTCAGATCCGGCCGCGCGAGGGCTGTGCGCGAGCACTCCGACGGCCGGTCGCTGACGCTCGCCAACTTCGGCCCCGGCGACATCTTCGGCGAGCTCGCGATGTTCGACAACGAGCGCCGCTCCGCGACGGTCGAGACGCTGGAGGAGACCGAGCTGATCGCGATCCTCGGCGGCGACATGCGCAGGCTGATGCGCGAGCATCCGGACATCGCCGTCAAGCTGATAGCCGCTCTGGGCCGGCGGCTGCGAGAGACAAACGAGCGCCTCGCCCGGCAGTCCTTTCAGACCGTCCAGAGCCGGGTCGCGGCCGTGCTGCTCCAGCTCGTGCAGACCGCCCGCACCGAGGGCGAGGCAGCAGCCGCTGCGCCCTCTGCAGCTGGGGCCGGGGGAGATGCACCTCCCACCGTGGCACCCGGCGACTCGGCCGAGACCGACGTGCTGATCACCTCCACACAGGCCGACCTCGCGCAGTTGGCCGGATCGTCGCGTGAGTCCGCGAGCCGCTTCCTGGCCGTGTTGGAGCGCGCAGGGATAATCACCCAGGGTCGGGGGAAACTGATAGTTCATGACCCAGGCGCACTTGAGCGATACGTCTACTAATCCCAAGCAGGAATTCTCCGCCGGTGGCGTCGTCGTGCGTGACCACAACGTGGTCGTGATCGTTCCGGTCAAGCGGGACGCGGACGGGAGCCGGGTGCTGGGGTTGCCGAAGGGCCACCCTGATCACGACGAGAGCCCTGAAGCGGCCGCCACGCGCGAAGTCCGTGAGGAGGCGGGCATCGAAGGCGAGTTGATCGACAAGCTCGGGGAGGTCCACTACCGCTACGAGCGCAAGGGCCGGTCGGTCTGGAAAACCGTTGTCTTCTACCTGTTCGAGTACCGCTCTGGAGATCCGGCCGACCACGATCACGAGATCGAGGAGGCCCGGTGGATGCCGATGGTGGATGCCGTCGACGCCCTCACGTATACGGGCGAACGGGAGATGGTCGCGCGCGCGTTGTCGCGGATCACGTCAGATCGGTAGGCTGGCAGCGGTGCGCGTTCTCAACTTCTACTCGTCGGTGTTCGCCGACCAGCTTCGGCGTGGCCGCAAGACCGCGACGATTCGTCTCGGCGACAAGTCCCACAAGTACCGCAAGAACGACTGCGTGTTGGTCACGATCGGCTACCAGCACTCGCCGCGCGAGAAGATCTTCTACGCGGTCATCGACCAGGTGGAGGTCAAGCGCGTCCGCGACCTGTCCCCTCGCGACATCGAGCACGACAATCCTGAGTTCCGGCGCGTGGACGAGATGATCCACTTCCTCGAGCAGATCTACGATCGCAAGGTCACCATGGAGGACACGGTCACGGTCGTGCGCTTCTCGCAGATCATCGAGAAGCCGCCAGAGCTCCGGGACCGGATTCACGGTCTCGGTGGCGCGCGGAACTGACCCATCGCCCGGGTCGATCAGCGCGTCCCAGACACGCCCCGTTCCGCGGCCGAGGCCGAAGCCAGCCCCGATACGAACGCATCGGCCCCGCCCGCGACCGTCTCCACCACGGCCCGGGCGCGGGGCTTGGCTCGCATCCGCAGCGCCGGGACATCCCGGTCGACGCTCAAGATTTCGCCGTTTCTGCCGAGCCAGATTAAATCGAGCGAAAACCGCATCCCGAACGTGTGCACCGCCCGGCAGCGGGGGATGAGCAGCGCGTGGTCGGATGGCATCCCGTCGAGGTGGGCGAGCCCTCGCCGCCGCGCTCCGCGCGTCCGGGCCTCGACCAAGGTCAGCCCGCCGGCCAGCGGAGTCTGCGGAAGGTCCGCGAACCGGTCGCTGTGAGAGCCGCCGCGCACGAGGTGCCAGCCTACCTGGGAGACCATCCGCACCTGGACGTCGGCGACGATCAGCACCTCGACGGCGGCGTGGAGCAGCACCTGGACAGCGGTCACCGGCGCCTGGGCACCGATGATCCGCGCCGCCGTCGGATCGTGATCGCGGCGGTGGCCGTGATCACGGTCGGGCTCGCCGCAATCGTCGCGGTGGCGCAGAGCTCTCCCACGGCTGCGGTCCTACGCGCGCTGATGGTGTTCGCGGTCGTCCCGTGCGCTGCGATTGACCTGGACCGGCGGATCATCCCCAACCGGATCACCGGCGCCGGGGCCCTGGTCGCGGTAGTGGCCGGGCTCGCGCTCGATTCCGGAGGCGAGCTGTCGCGTCTGCTCTGGGCCGCAGCCGCGGGCGGATTTCTGCTGCTCGCCGCGCTTGTCAGGCCGAGCGGGATGGGAATGGGAGATGTCAAGCTGACCGCGATGATGGGGCTGTTCCTCGGCCGGTCGGTCGTAATCGCGCTGCTCGCGGCGCTGCTCGCGAGCGCAATCACCGGACTCTTGATCGCGGGCCGGCGAGGGGTGCGCGCGGCGCGCACGACGGCAATCCCGTTCGGCCCGTACCTGGCGGCGGGGGGGATCCTGGCCGCGCTCGTGGGCGACACGATCGTCCGCGCCTATCTCGCGATGCACTCGTAGGAGCGATTCGCGCGAAAACGCTTGGCACTCTTCACCGTAGAGTGCCAACTTGGCCTTGAATCGCCCCGCGGACAAGCTATAGTCTCGGTCTAGTTGGCACTCTGCGTAAACGAGTGCCAAGACCCCAGCTCAGTCTCAACCCGGAGGTTTCAACAGATGAAGCTCAAGCCCCTAGGCGATCGTCTGATCGTGCGGGCAATCGAGGAGGAGGAGACCACTGCGAGTGGCATCGTCCTGCCCGACACCGCCAAAGAGAAGCCGATCAAGGGCAAGGTCCTCGCAGTCGGCGACGGCAAGATCAGCGAGGAGACCGGCAAGCGGACTCCGCTCGACGTCGCCGAAGGCGACGAGATCCTCTACAGCAAGTACGGCGGCACCGAGATCAAGGTCGAGGGCGAAGACCTCCTCGTCCTTCGCGAGTCCGACGTGCTGGCGAAGGTCCAGTCGTAACACCCCCCCAGGAGAACTAAACACATATGGCACACAAGGAACTGAAGTACGAGGCGGAGGCCCGCAAGGCGCTCGAGCAGGGCGTCGACGCGGTTGCAAACGCCGTCAAGGTCACGCTCGGCCCCAAGGGCCGCTACGTCGTCCTCGACAAGAAGTTCGGCGCCCCGACGATCACCAACGACGGCGTGACGATCGCCCGGGAGATTGAGGTCGAGGACGTCTTCCAGAATCAGGGCGCGCAGCTCGTCCGCGAGGTTGCGACGGCCACCAACGACGTCGCCGGTGACGGGACGACCACGGCGACCGTGCTCGCCCAGGCGATCGTTCGGCAGGGCCTGAAGAACGTCGCTGCCGGCGCCAACCCGCTGGCACTCAAGCGCGGCATCGAGAAGGCCGTGGACCAGGTCGTCAAGAACATCGAGGCGCAGTCGAACGAGATCTCCGGCAAGGAGCAGATCGCTCGAGTGGCGACGATCTCGGCCGGCGATGACGAGATCGGCGACGTGATCGCCGACGCGATCGACAAGGTCGGCAAGGACGGCGTGGTCAACGTCGAGGAGGGCCAGACGTTCGGCATGGACCTCGAGTTCACCGAGGGCATGCAGTTCGACAAGGGCTACATCTCGCCCTACATGGTCACCGACCAGGATCGCATGGAGGCGACGCTGGAGGATCCCTACATCCTGATCGCCAACCAGAAGATCGGCTCGGTCCGCGACCTGCTGCCGGTGCTGGAGCAGACGATCCAGTCGGGCAAGCCGCTGCTGATCATCGCCGAGGACGTCGAGGGCGAGTCGCTCGCGACGCTCGTCGTCAATAAGCTCCGCGGCACGTTCACCGGCGTCGCGGTCAAGGCACCCGGCTTCGGCGATCGCCGCAAGCGGATGCTCGAGGACATTGCGATCCTGACCGGCGGCGAAGTGATCACCGAGGAGATGGGCCTCAAGCTCGAGAACACCCAGCTCTCGCAGCTCGGTCGGGCTCGTCGCGTTGTCGTCGCCAAGGACACGACCACGATCGTGGACGGCGCCGGTGACACCGACGCAATCAAGGGCCGCATCAACCAGATCAAGAACGAGATCGAGAACACCGACTCGGACTTCGATCGCGAGAAGCTCCAGGAGCGCCTGGCAAAGCTCTCGGGCGGCGTCGCGGTCGTGAAGGTCGGCGCTGCGACCGAGACCGAGATGAAGGAGAAGAAGCACCGCGTCGAGGACGCGCTGCAGGCCACCCGCGCAGCCCTCGAGGAGGGCATCGTGCCGGGCGGGGGTGTCGCGCTGCTCGCCGCGCAGCACGCGCTGAAACTCGACGCGTTCGAGGACCCGGACGAGCAGACGGGCGCCAAGATCGTCCATCGCGCGCTCGAGGAGCCGCTGCGGCAGATCGCGGAGAACGCCGGCCTCGAAGGATCGGTCGTCGTCAACGATGTCCGCAAGTCAAAGAAGGGTCAGGGCCTCAACGCGGCCACCGGCGAGATCGTCGATCTGGTCGCCGCCGGGATCATCGATCCCGCAATGGTGACGCGCTCTGCGCTCCAGAACGCGGCCTCGATCGCCAAGAACATCCTCACCACCGAGGCGATCGTCGCCGAGGTGCCGGACCACGACTCGGGTGGCGCTGGCGGCGGCGGTGGTATGCCCGACATGAGCGGGATGATGTAGACCCGCACCCGATGTTGATGTAGCTTTCGCTCTAACAGGCGAGTGTTTAGAAGGGCCCGGCGTGTGCCGGGCCCTTCGCTGTTGAAGCGCGGGAGCGGGTTTCGGTGGCCGTCGCGTAGCCGGCACGAGCGGCCGGCCGAGATCGACGATGACCCGCGCTAAACGGCGAACCTGTGCTGCTCGGTCCTCGCCAGGGCCCCGTACAGCGTCCGGGTGCGGCGCGCGACGGCCGCCCAGTCGAACGTCAGAACGTGCTCGCGAGCCTCCGCCACGAGCTGCGCGCGGGCGCCGTCGTCGGTCAGGACGCGCTCGAGAATCGCCCCCAGCGCGTCGCTGTCGCGCGACGGGAAACGCAGGCCGACCGTACCGTCATCGGGCACGACCTCGCGCAGCCCGCCGGTGTCGGCGACCACGCACAGGCAGCCGGACGCCATCGCCTCGAGCGCCACGAGGCCGAAGGGCTCGTAGATCGAGGGCACGATGCACAGATCCGCGACCCGGTAGAGCGAGTGCAGCATGTCATCGCCCACCCAGCCCAGGAACGTGCCGTGCTGAGAGAGGCCCAGGCGGCGCGCCTGGTGCTTGAGCTCCGCCTCCGCCGTTCCGGTCCCGGCGACGACGAAACGAAGCTTCCGCGAGCGCCGGATCAGCGGCGCGAGCGCGTCGAGCGCGAGGTGGAACCCCTTCTCATAGACGAGCCGTCCGACCAGCAGCACGAGCTGCTCGCCGGGTGCGGCAAATCGCGCGCGCAAGCCGGGAAGGTCCGCGACCACCGGCTCCAGATCGCCCGGGTCGATGCCGTTTGGGATCACCGTGATCCGTGGCGAGGGGACGCCGAATACCCCGACGACGTGCCCGCGCATGAAGTGCGAGCAGGTGATCACGTGGTCCGCGTGCCGGGCCATCGATCGTTCGGCGGAGTGGATGTATGACTGCGGGTGCTTGTGCACCCAGCCCTGATGGCGGCCAAATTCCGTCGCATGAACGGTAGTCACCCACGGGAGGCTCAGCGAGCGCGCGAGCCGCTCGGCGGCCCGCGCGACCAGCCAGTCGTGCGAGTGCACAAGGTCGAAGTCGAGCTGGTCGGCGAGCTCCGCGCCGAGCTCGCGCATGTCGGCATTCATCGCCGCCACCCAGCGGACGAACTCGCTCGGATCGGTGGGGAACGGCGGTTCACGGACGCGGTGAACGACGACCCCGTGCCGTTCCTCCTGCGCGGGCAGGCGGCCGCTGCCCCTGGTCAAAACGTGCACCTCGTCAGCGCCCGCGACGAGATGCTCGGACAGCTTGCGCACGTGGCGGGCGAGTCCGCCTTCGATCACGGGCGGGTACTCCCAGGAGACCAGCAGGATGCGCATAAAGGCCTCGGACACCCTACCGGCCCGCGGTGGCTACCGGCCCGCGGTGGCTACCGCCCCGCCCGCTCGTACACCGCGAGCCCGTGCTCGTCGAGGACGCTCGCCACGGGCTGGCGGCCCTCGAACGAGCGCTCCTCGCCGCGCAGCACGTCGAGCCAGCGCCCACGCAGCCCGTCAAGCACGCCATCAACTCGGTGGTCGCGGGTCGCGACGGCAACCAGCAGCTCACCGCCGCGGACGAACGCGCACGCCTCCTCGCCGGCGTCGAGCGGTTCGTACCCGGCGGCGAACGGCTCCGGCCTGCGCGCGCGGATCGCGAGCAGCCGCAGCGTCAGATGCAGCTTGTAGGTCTCGCGTACCGGCGGCGAGCCGCCCATCATCCGGCGCAGCATCGCCTGGTTGTAGTCCCAGTCGACCGGCCGGCGGTTGTCCGGGTCGACCAGCGCGCGATAGGGAAGCTCATCGCCCTGGTAGAAGTCGGGAATCCCGGGAGCGGTCAGCTTCAGGACCAGCTGGGCGAGCGCGCTGCGCTCGCCGGCGGCGGCGATCCGGGCGGCGAACGGCTCGAATTCCTTCAGGAACGGTTCGTGCGAGTACAGGCCGCGGGTGAAGCGGCCGACCGCCTCCTCCCAGGCGGTGTTCTGGTCAACCCAGTTGGTGTTGCGCTTGGCCTCGCGCAGAGCCTTGAGCATGTACGAGGCGACTCGCTCGGCCGCGATCGGCCAGGCCCCGACGAGCGTCTGAAACAGGAAGTAGCGCTCAACGTCGTCGGGTGCGCCCTCGGTGCGCAGCGATTCGGTGAGCTCGAACCACCGCTCCACCTGGGCCCGCCACTCATCGGCCATCGATGCGAGCGCGCCGATCCGGGCGCGCACATCGCCCGAGCGCTTGGTGTCGTGGGTCTGCGTGGTCAGCAGGTTGAGCGGGAAGCGATCGGCGCGCTCGAGGCACCCGGCGTGAAACCGCTCGACGCTGATCCCAAACCGCGACGGATTGCCCCCGACCTCGTTCAACGCCAGCAGCCGTCCGTAACGGTAGAAGGCGGTGTCCTCGACGCCCTTGGCCATGATCGCCGGGGTCGTCTGCTGGAAGCGGGTCACGAACGACGCCGGCGCGTCACGCTCGAGCAGCAGGCTCGCGGCCAGCTCCGGGTCGATCTGTGCGGCGGCGATCGCGCGGCGATCGTGTTCGCTCACGCGTCCCAGCTCGGGCTCCACGTAGGTGCGGTACACGGGCAGCGATGCCAGCGGCCGCGCCAGCGCCTCTGGTGTGCACCCCGAGCCGCGCTCGCGGGCCAGCCACTCGACATCGGCCCAGAATGGCCCCCGCACCTGCTCCATCCGGGCCTCGAACGCCACTTGGTCAAAGCCGCGCGAATCTCCGGAGACCTCCTCCCACAGCGCGGTCAGCGGTCCGTCCCCGGCCGGGTCGATCATCAGACCGCTGACATCGTCCAGGAACTCATAGCCGACAGTGCCCGCGACGGGCCAGTCGGGCAGGTGCTCGCTGGACTCGAGGATCTTCTCGACCCACACCGTAGAAGCGCCCCGCTCGCGCAGCCGCCCCAGGTACTGGGCGGGGTCGGCGAGGCCGTCCGGATGATCGATTCGCAACCCATCTACGAGCCCGTCGCGCACGAGCGAGAGCACCAGCGCGTGGGTCTGCTCGAACACCTCCGGATCCTCCTGTCGCACGCCGGCCAGATCGTCGATGTCGAAAAACCGCCGGTGGCGGCCCGTCGCCGGATCGAAGTCGAAGAACCGCTCACGCAGGCGGGGATCGGACCAGTAGCGGTTCTCCTCGCCGGCGAACATGTGGTTCGGGACGACATCTAGCACGATTCCCATCCCGGCGCCGCGGGCGGCCTGCGCGAGCTCACGGAACTGCTGATCGCCACCGAGGTCGTCCGACAGCCGCGCCGGATCGGTCACGTCGTAGCCGTGAGGCGAGCCTGGCCGGGCCTGAGTCGACGGTGATAAATACAAGTGGGAAATGCCGAGGTCGCGGAGGTAGGGGATCAGCGCCCGCGCGCCGTCAAAGCGCAGGTGGGCGCCGAGCTGCAGGCGGTATGTCGCCCGCAACGCGCTCAAACGATCCGCTTGAGAACGACGATCGAATGGGCGATCGTCGCGACCTCGGTCCGGGCATTGAACGTGACGCTTCCAGCCTCCCCCTCCGGCTCGGCCGTCGAGAGCTCGAGCGCCCACTGTGCGCCGAACCGGCGGCGCGGAAGCAGGAATACGCGGTCTTCGTGGTGGGCGTTGAACAGGACCATGAACGAGTCGTCCTCGATCTTCTCTCCGTGGGGTCCCGGGGTCGGGATTTCCTTCCCGTTCAGGAACATGCCCAAAACCGGCTCGCCGCTCTGCCAGTCACGCGCGATCATCTTGCGCCCGTCGGGACGGAACCACCAGACGTCCGGCAGCCCCGAGTCGTTGAGCTCGATTCCGCGCAGGAAGCTCTGCCGGCGGAACACCGGATGCTCGCGACGCAGGCGGATCAGTCGCCGGGTGAAGTCCCGCAGCTGGTCCTTGGCCGGGGAATCGGTCCAGTCGTACCACGACAGCTCGTTGTCCTGGCACCAGGCGTTGTTGTTGCCTTTCTGGGTGCGGCCCATCTCGTCTCCGCCGAGCACCATCGGCGTGCCCTGGGAGAGCAGCAAGGTCGTGAGGAAGTTCCGCTTCTGGCGCGCGCGCAACTCGATCAGCTCCGGATCGTCGGTCTCGCCTTCCAGCCCGCAGTTCCACGAGCGATTGTCATCGGTGCCGTCGTGGTTGTCTTCAAGGTTGGCGTCGTTGTGCTTGTGCTCGTAGGAGACCAGGTCCGCGAGCGTGAAGCCGTCGTGCGCGGTGATGAAGTTGATCGATGCGAACGGATCGCGCCCGTCGGCGGCGTACAGATCCGAGGACCCTGAGAGCCGCGAGGCGAAGCCGCCGTTGTTCTCCTGCCCGCGCCAGTAGTCGCGCACCGCGTCGCGGTAGACGCCGTTCCATTCCGACCACAGCACGGGGAAGTTGCCGACCTGATACCCACCCGGCCCGACGTCCCACGGCTCGGCGATCAGCTTCACTTGCGAGATCAACGGATCCTGGTGAATCGTGTCGAAGAACGCCGACAGCCGGTCGACGTCGAAGAACTCGCGCGCCAGCGCGGCCGCGAGATCGAAGCGGAACCCGTCAACATGGCACTCCGCCACCCAGTACCGCAGCGAGTCCATGATCAAGCGCAGCACCGAAGGGTGCTTGGCGTTGAGCGAGTTGCCGGTCCCGGTGAAGTCGACGTAGTAGCGCGGATCCTCCTGCGAGAGCCGGTAGTAGGAGCTGTTGTCCGTGCCTTTGAACGAGAGCAGCGGGCCAAGATGGTTGCCCTCGGCGGTGTGGTTGTAGACGACGTCGAGGATCACCTCGATGCCGGCGCGGTGAAGCGCCTTGACCATTCCCTTGAACTCCCTCACCTGTTCGCCGCGGCGCCCGGTCGCGGCATACTCGGAGTGGGGGGCGAAGTAGCCGATCGTGCTGTAGCCCCAGTAGTTGGTCAGGCCTCGCTCGGACAGGAACGACTCGTCGGAGATGTGATGGACCGGAAGCAGCTCGACAGCGGTCACGCCGAGACTCTTCAGGTAGGCGACTGCCTCCTCGGAGGCGAGCCCCGCGTAGGTGCCACGCAGATCATCGCGAACGCCCGGGTGACGCATGGTGAAGCCTTTGACATGGGTTTCGTAGATGACCGTGTCGGCGAACGGAACCTGCGGTGGACGGTCGCCCTCCCAGAAGAACGCGTCGTCGATCACGATTGACTTCGGCACCGCGGCCGCGTCATCCTCGTCGTCGAGCTCGAGGTCGTCGTCAGGCGTCCCGTCCGGGACGTACGGCAGCACGTTGGCGTCGTGAGCCCAGTCGACCTTTCCTTCGATCGCCTTCGCATACGGATCGATCAGCAGCTTGGCCGGATTGAATCGATGGCCCTCCGCCGGTGCGTATGGTCCGTAGACCCGGTAGCCGTAGCGCTGACCGGGACCCACCCCCGGCAGGTAGCAGTGCCAGTTCAGTGCCCGGCGCTCGCGCACCTCGATCGGGGTCTCGTCGCCGTCCTCGTCAAACAGGCACAGCTGGACCCGCTCGGCGTGCTCCGAGAACAGCGAGAAGTTGGTGCCGCCGCCGTCCCACGTTGCGCCCAGCGGGAACGGCCGGCCTGGCCAGACCTCGGTCAACTGACCGGCGCTCCGGTCAATCGATCAGCGCTCCCGACAAGGGCGGCAGCTCAACCCAGTCCCCAAGCACGTTGGCGTCCTCCGTGGTTGCGACCCGCACGCAATCTCCCTGACAACTCAGACGCACCGGCTGATCGCCGAAGTTGCACACGAGCTCGAACGCACCGCGCCTCACTCGCAGCCAGCGCTTCTCCTCGTCGAACTCAATCACATCGGGCTCGCCGTCGGGCAGCTCGCGACGAACCTCCAGCAGCTCGCGATACAGGCGCGGCGATGATCGGATCGCGATCCCGGGTCAGCTTGGAGCGCTCGAACGTCGCCGGCGACTGCGGATCGGGGATCTCCTGCTCGAATGTCGCAAACGCCGCAAACTCCCGACGGCGCCCGTCGCGCGTGGCGTCCGCGATCCGCTTATCGATGTGGTCGGAGAAGAACTGGAACGGGGCCTTCTCTCCGTACTCCTCGCCCATGAACAGCAGGGGCACATACGGCGCCAGCAGCGTGCAGAAGGCGGCCAGTGGTCGAGCTCGGACCGGCATCCTGTCGCCGAACGCGCGATTGCCGACCTGGTCGTGGTTCTGGGAGAAGACCACGAACTGTTCCGATGGCACGTCCTCGGCTGGGGCGCCGAAGCGCCGGTCGCGGAAGCTCGAGTACTGCCCGTCGTGAACGTAGGGCCGGTGAAACGCCTTCGCCAGTTGTGCCACGCGCCCGAACTCGGAGTAGTAGCCCTCGCGCTCACCGGTCACCAGCGTCCGCAGGGCATGGTGGAAATCGTCGGCCCAGGCGGCGTCGCACGCGTAGCCGCCGCGCTCGCGAGGGCGCATCACGCGAGGATCGTTGAGTCCGCTCTCGGCGATCACCAGCGCGTGTGCTGAGACCGAGTGCACCCGGCGCGCGATGGCGGCCACGATGTGCTCGGCGCTGGAGTCGAAGATCGCGTGGATCGCATCGAGTCGCAGACCGTCGATCCCCAGGTCCGTCACCCAGCCGGCCGCGCTCTGCAGGACCCACTCGCGCACCGGGTCGCAGCCGGCGCCGTCGTAATTGATCGCGCGTCCCCACGGGGTCTCGTATTGATCGGTGAAGTACGGCCCGAACGCCTCGATCGCCTTCACCCCGGAGGCGCCGAGATGGTTGTACACGACGTCGAGGATCACCGCCAGGCGTTCCTGATGCGCGGCCTGCACGAGCCTGGCGAGACCCGCGGGGCCGCCGTATGACGACTGCGCCGATGATATGTAGACGCCGTCGTAGCCCCACCCGTGGTGGCCCGGGAACTCGGCCACCGGCATGATCTCGATCGCGGTGATGCCGAGCTCGGCCAGCTCGCGCAGGTACGGGATTGCGGCCTCGAATGTCCCCTCGGCGGTGAACGTGCCGATGTGCAGCTCGTAGATCACCAGCTCGTCCAAGCCCGGCGGCTCGAACCGCTCGCCCGGATCGGAGCCGACGATCCGCGACGGGCCGCGCAGGCCCTGAGGCTGCCATCGCGAGCACGGATCCGGGAGCCGGCGGCCGCTGCACACGAACCAGTAGTCGTCTCCGGGCTGCGCCGGCGCGACTACCTCATACACGCCGTGGCCTGCGTCGGTGAGCTCGACGTCCGGAGACCCCTTCAGGCGCAGCGCGAGCGACTCCGCGCGCGGGGCCCAGACGCGAAACTCACACGTTCCGTCGTCCAGCGGCCGCGCTCCGAGCCGGCGTTCCCAGGGGTAGCTGGGGGTCACTCGCCGTCCGGGACCAGCAGGACGGCGGCGAGCGGCGGAAGCGTGAGCTCGGCGGACACCGGCTGTCCGTGCCACGGAATCGGCTCGGGTTTGACGACGCCGAGGTTCCCCACATCGCTCCCGCCGTAGAGCTTGGAGTCGGTGTTCAGCACCTCGCACCAGCGACACGGCCGCGGCAGGCCGAGCCGGTACCCGGTCCGCGGGAGTGGCGACAAATTGGCGACGAACACGAGCACCCGCTCGCCGTTCCTCGAAGCCCGAGCGAACGCGATCACGTTGCGGTCGGCGTCGTTGGGCTCGAGCCACCAGAACCCTGCCGGATCGGAATCGACCTCCCATAGCGCGGGTTCGTCGCGGTAGGTGCGGTTGAGGTCCCGCACGAGCGTCTGGACGCCGGCGTGTGCCGGCTGCTCGAGCAGGTGCCAATCCAGCGAGCGCTCATGGCTCCACTCGGCTTCCTGCGCGAGCTCTGATCCCATGAACAGCAGCTTCTTGCCGGGGTGCGCATACATGTAGGCGTACAGCGTGCGGAGATTGGCGAACTTCTGCCAGCGGTCGCCGGCCATCTTCGAGAGCAGCGAGCCCTTGCCGTGGACGACCTCATCGTGCGAGAGCGGCAGGATGTAGTTCTCGCTGAACGCGTACAGCAGGCTGAACGTCAGCTCATGGTGGTGGTAGCGGCGGTAGATCGGGTCCTGCTGGAAGTACTGGAGCGTGTCGTGCATCCAGCCCATGTTCCACTTGAAGCCGAAGCCGAGACCGCCGAGGTAGGTCGGCCGCGAGACGCCGGGCCAGGCCGTCGACTCCTCGGCCGCGGACATGATCCCGGGTTCGCGAGCGTAGACGACCTCGTTCATCTGCTTGAGGAACGCGATTGCATCGAGGTCCTCGCGACCGCCGTACTGATTCGGAATCCACTCCCCCTGGTTGCGCGAGTAGTCGAGGTACAGCATCGACGCGACGGCATCGACCCGGATTCCGTCGGCGTGATACTCGCGCAGCCAGAACAGGGCGTTGGAGATCAGGAAGTTGCGAACCTCGTAACGTCCGTAGTTGAACACAAGCGTGCCCCAGTCCGGGTGCGCGCCCCGCCGCGGGTCGGCATGCTCGTACAACGCCGTGCCGTCGAACCGCGCGAGTCCGAACTCGTCGCGCGGGAAGTGGGCCGGAACCCAGTCGAGGATCACGCCGATTCCGGCGGCGTGCAGTCGTTCGATGAAGCGGCGGAAGTCGTCGGGGCTTCCGTAGCGGGGCGTCGGGGCGAAGTAGCCCGTCACCTGATAACCCCACGACCCGGCGAACGGATGGTGCATCACCGGCAGCAGCTCGACATGCGTGAAGCCCATGTCGTTCACGTATGCGGCGAGCTCGTCGGCGAGCTCTGAGTAGTTGAGCCGGCGATTGCCCTCGAGTGAGTTCAACCGCCACGAGCCGAGATGGACCTCATAGATCGAGACCGGCTTGTCGAACGCGCTCCACTCCTGGCGGGCGCGCATCCAATCGAGGTCGCCGTCGCTCCACTCGTGATGGCGCTCGAACACGACCGAGGCCGTCTTCGGCGGCTGCTCGGCCTCGAACGCATACGGGTCGGCCTTCAGCGTCAGCTCCCGCTCGGCGGTCAGGATCTCGTACTTGTAGCGCTGACCGGGTTCGACCCCGGGCAGGAACAGCTCCCAGATCCCGCTCGAGCCGAGCGAGCGCATCGCATGCAGCCGGCCGTCCCAGGAGTTGAAGTCGCCGACCACGCTGATCGCTCGCGCCGCCGGCGCCCAGACCGCGAACGCGGTGCCGGGCACGCCCTGGTGCTCGCGGATATGAGCGCCGAGCTTCTCGTAGAGCTCCTCGTGGCGACCCTCGCCGATCAGATGCAGGTCGAGTTCACCGAGCGTCGGCGCGAACGCATACGGATCCTCGATGGTGAACGTTCCGGCCGGGCCGTAGCCCACCTCGAGCTGGTAGCGCAGCGGCAGTTCAGCGCCGTCGATCACGCCCTCGAACACGCCCCCGGAGTGGATCAGCTGGAGCTCGTGGCGGCTGCCGTCCGGCTGCACGACCGCGACCGACGCGGCACCCGGGCGCAGCGCCCGCACCACGACCCCACCGGCCGTCGGGTGCGCCCCGAGCACCGAGTGGGGGTTGTAGTGCTCGCGCCGGACGAGCGCGTCGAGGTCCCGCGTCGCGACGCTCATTGAGACTCCAGCAGGCGGCTGATGCCCGCGACCGGGATCGAAATCCAGTCCGGGCGATTGTCGAGCTCGTACTGCAGCTCGTAGATCGCCTTCTCGAGCTCAAAGATCGTCAGCAGGTTGACAATCGCTGCTTCCCCGTGGGGGAGCAGCGTCGGCTCGACGCCGGCCAGGTAGTTCGTCAGAAACGTCTCCCGCGCCCGCGCCTCGAAGTCCTCCGGCGGCTCGATCCCGCGGATGATGCGAAGCGCGGAGGTGACGTAGGCGAACGAGCGCAGCATGCTCGCGACATCGCGCAGCGGTGAGCGCTTCTGCCGGCGGGACGGCAGCCCGCGGGCCGGCTCGCCCTCGAAGTCGATGATCACCCAGCCCTCCCGCGTTCCCAGCGTCTGTCCGAGGTGGTAATCGCCGTGGATGCGGATGTTGCGGCCGCCGGCGCCGACCTGTGAGCGCGCGGCGAGCCGCTCGCGGACGTCCTGTCCGCGCCCGGCGATCGGCGCCACATGATCGCTCTCGGGCAGGCGCAGGAAGATCCGCTCGATGTCCTCGTCCACGGTCGCGGTCAGCAGCGAGAGGGCTTCCTGGCTCGGCTCCTCGGGACTGAAGGCGGGGTCCCCGGCATCGCTCGCGAGCACGTTGTGCATCCTCGCGGTGATCTTGCCGAGGCTTGCGAGTCGCTCCAGGAACGTGTCGGGATCAGAGGGGATCTCCTCCAACGCCAGCTCCCAGCCGCCGATCGCATCGGGGAAGAACGTCTGCGAGACGCCGAGCGTGGCCGCCAGCGCCTGGCCCTCGTACTCATACCACCCCTGCAGCGGGGCGATGTTCGGGAACTGAGTCCGGGTGAGGAAGCGCATCATCTCGAGTTCCGGATTGATGCCCGGTTCGAGCTTGCGGAACACCTTCAGCACCAGGCGGTCGTCGAACACCACCGAGGAGTTCGACTGCTCGACGCCGATCAAACGCACGGTCGCCTCGTCGCCGAGCGTCGTCGCGCCGTCGACGTGGTGGAAGCTGAGGCGGCCATCGGCCGTCTCGATTTCATCTCCCTGATCCATCCGGCGCACCAGTTCCAGCGCCTGTGCCGGGTCCGCGAGCGCGTCGTACACGCTCCATTCCTCGCTGGTTGCGATCGCCTCTTGCTCCGAGTCTTCCCCGGATGCGCGCAGGCCCAGCGGCAACTGGTAGAGGTCATGCGTGCCGGTGGCGAAGCGCGTCTGCACAAGCGCGAGCAGCAGCAGAGGCTCATCGCTCAAGGTCACGCTCTCGACGATCTCGACCGCGTTCACGGACCGCGACTTCGACGCATACCAGCGCTGGCGCTGCACCCAGCCGCGCAGGCTCTCCTCGTCGAGCAGCTGCCGAATCTCTGCCGATATCTGCGCGGGCTCACTCATCCGGCCGATCCTCTTTCTCCTCTTCGACCAGCTGGAACCAGTAGAAACCGCGGGGGGCGAGTGTGAGCAGGTACGGCAGCTCCCCGATCCGCGGGAAGCGCGAGCGCCCGAACAGCTCGACCGGGTAGCGGCCCTCGTAAGCCCTCAGGTCGAGCTCCACTGCCTGCGCCGAGCGCGCCACATTGTGGACGCAGAGCACCAAGTCATCTTCGAACCGGCGCAGGTGGGCGAAGATTCTCGGGTTGGACGGCTCGATCGGTTCGTAGGTCCCGAACCCGAACACGGGATGCTCCTTGCGCAGCGCGATGAAGCGGTGCACCCAGCGCAGCAACGACGTCGCGGTGCGCAGCTGCGCCTCGACGTTGACCGCCTGGAAGCCGTACACCGGATCCATCAGCGGCGGCGCGTACAGCTGTGCGAAGTCCGCGCGGGAGAAACCCCCGTTGCGGTCGCCGGTCCACTGCATCGGCGTCCGCACTCCGTCGCGGTCGCCGAGGAACACGTTGTCCCCCATGGCGATCTCGTCGCCGTAGTAGATGACGGGGGATCCGGGCAGCGAGAACAGGATCGCGGTCATCAGCTCGATCTCATCGCGGCCATTGTCGAGCAGCGGCGCGAGCCGGCGGCGGATCCCGAGGTTCAGCTTCATCCGCGGATCCTTGGCGTACTCGGCGTACATGTAGTCGCGCTCCTCGTCGGTGACCATCTCGAGCGTCAGCTCGTCGTGGTTGCGCAGGAACAGCCCCCACTGGCAGCTCTGAGGGATCTGCGGCGTCTGCTCGAGGATCTCGTAGACAGGCACCGCCTCCTCCCGCCGGACGGCCATGAACATCCGCGGCATCACCGGGAAGTGAAATGCCATCTGGCACTCGTCCCCGTCTCCGAAGTACTCGACGACATCCGAGGGCCACTGGTTGGCCTCCGCGAGCAGCACCCGATCCGGGTAGTTCTCGTCGACCTCTTTCCTGATCCGCTTCAGGTACGAGTGGGTCTCGGGCAGGTTCTCACAATTGGTGCCCTCACGCTCGTACAGGTAGGGGACGGCGTCGAGTCGGAACCCGTCGAGCCCGAGGTCGAGCCAAAAGCGCAGGACGTCGATCATCGCCTCCCGCACGTCGGGGTTGTCGTAGTTGAGGTCGGGTTGGTGGTAGAAGAACCGGTGCCAGTAGTACGCACCCGCGACCGGGTCCCAGCTCCAGTTCGAGGACTCGGTGTCGACGAAGATGATCCGCGCGTCCTGGTAGCGCTCGTCGGTATCCGACCACACGTACCAGTCGCGTTTCGGCGAGTCCGGGCTCGAGCGCGAGTCCTGAAACCACGGATGGTCGATCGAGGTGTGGTTCATGACCAGATCGGCGATCACCCGGATTCGGCGCGCGTGGGCCGCATCGATCAGCTCGTGGACATCTTCCACGGTGCCGTAGTCCGGATGCACGTTGGCGAAGTCCGAGATGTCGTAGCCGCCGTCGCGCAACGGCGAGCTGTAGAACGGCAGCAGCCAGATGCAGTCGACTCCGAGCCACTGCAGGTAGTCGAGCTTCTCGGTCAGGCCGCGGAAATCCCCCAACCCGTCGCCGTTGGCGTCGAAGAAGCCGCGCACGTGGACCTCGTAGAACACCGCCCCCTTGAACCACAGCGGCTCGGCTTCGAACCATTGCCGGGCCTGCGCCTGAGCGGTGATCGGCGCCTCGGGCTCTGAGTTCGGCTTCCAGAGGGCACGCTCTGCCGCGATCAGGTGGGTCAGGGTCGGAGGTCCGACGGACATCGGTGTCAGCCCTCCACCCGGGCGAGGTGAGCCTGGCGGACGCCAGGCTCGAGCCGCACGTAATTGGGGCCGATCCTCCATTGGAAGCGCTCGTCGGTGAGCATGTCGTGGACGGTGAAAGCCGGGGGCAGCCCCAGGCTCGCAGGCACGATCGCGAGGCCCTCCTGGGTCTGATGCGGGTCGATGTTCACCACCGCAATCACCGTATTCCCTCCCGTCTGCTTCGCATATCCGATCAGTGCGTCGTTGGCCGTGTCCAGAAACCTTACGTTTGAAAACCGCTGTAGCGCGAGGTTGTCCCGCCGCAGGTCGTTGATCCGTTTGATCATCGGCAGCAGGGGTCCGTCCAGAGCCCGCTGCTTGATCTCGTACTTCTCCGAATGCAGGTACTCCTCGGAGCCCTCGCGCACAGGGATGTTCTCGATCTGCTCGAACCCGGAGTAGATACCGTAGCTCGGACTCAGCGTAGCGGCCAGCACGAGCCTTGCCTCGAACGCGGGCCGGCCCCCGTGCTGGAGGTATTCGTGCAGGATGTCCGGGGTGTTGGCGAAGAAGTTCGGTCGGAAGTACTCCGCCTCGCCGGTGAAGGCAAGCTCGGAGACGTACTCGATCAACTCGTGCCGCGAGTTCTTCCAGGTGTAGTAGGTATAGGACTGGCTGAACCCGAGCTTCGCCAGGTGGCGCATCACTGCCCGTCTGGTGAACGCCTCTGCGAGGAAGATCACGTCGCCGTCCCGCGCGTGGACCTGCTCGATCAGCCACGCCCAGAACACGAACGGCTTCGTGTGCGGGTTGTCGACCCGGAACACCTTGACTCCGCAGTCGACCCAGTGCAGGACCACCTGGAGTAGCGCATCCCACAGGGCGCGCCAGTCGGGCGTATCCCAGTTGACGTTGTAGATGTCCTGATAGCGCTTCGGTGGGTTCTCGGCGTACTTGAGCGTGCCGTCGGGCCGGTGATGGAACCACTCGGGATGCTCCCTGAGCCAGGGGTGGTCGGCCGAGCACTGGATTGCGAAGTCGAGCGCGATGTCGATCCCGAGCTCCGCCGCCCGTTGGGTGAGGCTCAGGAGGTCGTCTGTTGTGCCGAGGTCGGGGTGGATCGCATCGTGGCCGCCGGCTTCGTCGCCGATCGCCCAGGGGGAACCGGGATCGCCTGGAGCTGCACTCAGCGCGTTATCCCGGCCTTTGCGGTTGGTGTGGCCGATCGGGTGGATCGGCGGCAGGTAGACGATGTCGAAGCCGAGCTCGGCAAGGCGCGGGAGTTGGTGCTCGACGCCCCCCAGGCCGCCCCACGAGCGCGGGAACAGCTCATACCACGAGCTGAACCGGGCCCGTAGCCGGTCGACGCGGATCCGAACTGGTTGCTCGAGCGTGACGGCGTCGCGGCGCTCCTGCGTGCGCTCCACGACCTCGAACAGCTCCGCGCTGAGCGCCATCTCGTACTTGGCGCCCTCCGGGACGCGATCGCCAGTCAGCGTCTCGATCGCCAGCCCGATCAGCTCGCGGTCACGTTCGTCCCGGGCCCGTTGCGCGGCGGCGCGGATCAACACCACTCCCTCCGAGAGCTCGCCCGTCAGGTCATGCTGCCCGGCTGCGACCTTGCGCGCGAGCTCATCGCGCCAGGTTCCGTACACGTCGGTCCAGGCTTCGACCGTGAACTCCCAGGTGCCGATCTCCTCGACCGTGAACTCGGCGCCCCACCGCACCCCCTCTAGGTGGGCGTCGATTCGCACCATCTCGCGCTCCTGCCAGGGGCCGCCGCCGAGGCGCCGGAAGCGCAGCACGGTCCGGAGCAGGTCGTGGCCGTCCCGAAACACATCGGCCTCGACCGTGACCGAATCCCCGACGCATCGCTTGGCAGGGAACCGACCTCCGTCCACGGCCGGGGACGGATACTGGATCCAGATGCGCGCGGGCGGTTGGTCGCTCGCTCCTGGTGAGGGCGATTGCTCGCTCGCTCCTGGTGAGGGCGATTGCTCGCTCGCTCCTGGTGGGGGCGATTGCGTGTTCACTCCCGCAAAGTATCCGCGTCCTGTGTTCGGGTAAACCACTTCATGTGAACGAGCTCTCCGATATCCCGCGCTCGAGCGGCGTGCAACTGCACATCACCTCCCTTCCCGGCGGCCGGCTCGGACCGGACGCGTACCGGTTCGTGGACTGGCTGGCGGATGCCGGCCAGTCGTGGTGGCAGGTGCTGCCGGTCGGTCCGCCGGACCGCTACCACTCCCCCTACAAGTCCCGCTCGGCGTTTGCGGCCTGGCCGGGGTTGCTGTTCGATCGGAGGGCGCCGGTATCGGCGGCGGAGGTGCTCGCGTTCCGCGAACGGCACGAGTACTGGATCGGGGATTGGGAGCGCTATTCGGGGCGCGGTGCGGTCTTGGATCAGGTCCGCTTCGAGCGGGAGTGGGCGGCCCTACGCGAGTACTGCGGAGATCGGGGCGTGCGGCTGCTGGGCGACCTCCCGATCTACGTCGCCGATCACAGCGCCGACCACGTCGCCCACCCGGAGCTGTTCCAGGACGGCCTCGTGGCCGGAGCGCCGCCCGACGCGTACTCGGCCACCGGGCAGCTGTGGGGCAACCCGTTGTACGACTGGCCCGCCAACCGCCGTCAGGGGTACCGCTGGTGGATCGAGCGGCTGCGCCGGACGCTGTCGCTGTTCGATTGGGCGCGGATCGACCACTTTCGCGGGTTCGTCGCGTACTGGGCCGTGCCGGCTGGCGCGCGCGACGCGTCGGGGGGGTCGTGGAAGCGCGGGCCGGGCCGTGCGCTGTTCGATGCTGTTGTCCGAGGGCTGGGGACTGGTGCGCCGCCGGCCGGGGGCGGTGCGCTACCGCTGCTGGCCGAGGATCTCGGCGTGATCACCCCGCCGGTGGAGGCGCTGCGCGATCAGCTTGGGCTGCCCGGGATGGTCGTGCTCCAATTCGGCTTCGATCCCGACCATCCCGAGAGCGTCCACCGCCCGACCAATCACGACGAGTGGCGCTTCATCTACACCGGAACGCACGACCACGACACGGCGCGCGGCTGGTACTCGGGTCTCGATCAGTTCCAGCGCGCGATCGTCGATGCCGAGCTTTCGCAGTTCGGTGAGCGTGAGCCGTGGTGGGGGCTGATCCGGCTCGCCCTGTCCTCGCCGTCGCGCGTCGCGATGGTCCAGGCCCAGGATATGCTCGGGCTCGGGAGCGAGGCGCGGATGAACGCGCCGGGGCGGTCGAGCGGCGCTTGGCGGTGGCGGATGGCGCCCGGGGCTCTGACGGCGTCGCTTGGTTCGCGGCTGCGCGAGGCGACGGCGGGAGCGGGGCGGGTGGTTGCGGGTGGCGTATAGGGTGCTTGCGGCGGGAGGCCGGGTGGGGCCGGGCGGCCGGGGAGGTGGCTTGGTCGCTCTCGGTGCTGGCGCGCCGCGGTCGGCTCGGTAAACGGCGCTGGTGAAGGGTGGCTTGCGGCGGGAGGCCGGGGTGGGCCGGCCTCCCGAGCCCGCCCGGGACGAAATCCGCTGCGGCGACGTGCTTACAGGCCCAAAGTCCGCGCCCGCGGCCGACCTTGGTTACATAAGCATGCCCCACATGCATAGGTAGCCAAGGTCCGGCAGGCGCGCGCGGTTTGTGCCTGTATGCAGCTGAAATTGTCAGATTGCTGACACTCGTCGTCCCCGCCGGGTCCTCACCAGCGCCGTTCCCCGAGCGGACCGCGCCGAGGCGGCCGCGCGGGCACCGCCCCCAGGCCAAATCCGCCGCCCGCCGCCCACGCCCGCCACCCCGGCCCACGCCCGCCACCCCGGCCCGCCACCCCGGGCCGCCACCCGGCCCGCCACCCCGGGCCGCCACCCCGGCCCGCATCCGCGGCCCGCGCCCGCCGCCCGCCACCGGACCCTCACCACCGCATCCACGGCCGCAGCGCCCCCGCCGTGACCTTCGCGTGCCGGTAGGCGTAGGTCAAATCGCCCCGCAGCCGCCCCCACCAGGTGGTCTGGTAGACGATCAGCGAACGCGGCTGCACCCGGGTCGGCACCCCGTCGCGCGCGAGCACCGCCAGCGCCCGCTCCGCGATTGCGATCTGGCCGAAGGCGGTCGGGTGGACGTGGTCGGGCATCAGGAGGTTGCGCGCGTTGAACTGCTCCAACTCGAGCACGAGCGCGCCGAGCTCGCCGGCGGCGTCCCGGATCCGGGTGTTGAGGTCGTGGACCTTCTCCCATGCCGGCGGCCGCCCGAGGTCGAGCGGGGCGGTGATTGTGAGGACGCGGTCGCAGCGCGCCGCGAGGAATTCCAGTGCGAGGCGGAAGTCGGCCGCGAATGCCGACGCGTCCCAGTCCAGCGCGCGCACGTCATTGACGCCGACGTACAGGCAGCCGAGGTCGTACCGACCGTCGGTGCGCGCCACGTGGGCCAGGAACCTCGGGATTTGGACGGAGCTGACGTCGGCAGCCCGGGCACCGTCGACGGCGTAGTTCGTGAACGGGATGCCGAGGCCGCGCGCGACCCAGAGGGCCCAGGACTGGAGCGCGACGCCCCACTGCAGCTCGCCGCCGCCGTTGGTGATCGAGTCGCCGAACGCGAGCACGCCCAGCCTGCAATCCGCCGCCGAGGTCACCGCCGCGAGGGTACCGACCGCCCCGCGTCGCCCGGCGAGCTCAGCGGCGTAGGCGCCGGCAACTCCTCAGAAGTCGAACTGTTCGATAATCGCGGCTGTGGGAGACACACGCCCCGTGTATGACGGCCGCGCCGACCTGGTCCAGGCGGCGGCCGACCTGGCCGAGCGGATTCCCGATGCGCTCGCGCCGTTCGCGCGGCTCGCGTACAACTATTGGTGGTCCTGGCAGATCGACGGCCACGATCTGTTCCGCGCGATCGACGCCGAGCGGTTTGAGTTCTGCATGCGGAACCCGGTCCGGCTGCTGCAGGAGGCCTCGGGCCGAGCGCTGCACCGTGCCGCCGAGGATCGGGGGCTGCTCGATCGTGCGGCCGCGCTCGAGGCGCGGCTGAGCGCCGACCTCGGCCGCCCGGCGCCGGAGGACAGCGTGGACCCGGCTCATCCGGTCGCGTTCCTATGTGCCGAATATGGCGTCCACGCCTCGATGCCGGTCTACTCGGGTGGGCTTGGTGCGCTCGCCGGCGATCTGCTCAAGGAGGCGTCTGACCGCGCCGTGCCGATGGTCGCGGTCGGGCTGATGTACCGCAAGGGCTACTTCCGCCAGCGGGTCGACGCGCTCGGCTGGCAGCACGAGTATTGGATCGACACCGATCCCGCGCGGCTCCCGGCCGCGGTGGTGAGGGGCCCCGATCAACTGCCGCTGACGATCACCCTGCCGATCTACGGCAACGACGTGGTCGCGCAGATCTGGCGCGTCGACGTCGGCCGCGTTCCGCTGTTCCTGCTTGACACCGACGTGAGCGCCAATGGCCCACTCGAGCGGTGGATCACCGCGCGGCTTTACGACGGCGACACCGACACGCGCCTGTCCCAGTACATGCTGCTCGGCATGGGCGGCGTGCGCGCGCTGCATGCGCTCGGGATCGACCCCGGCGTGATCCACCTCAACGAGGGCCATGCGGCGCTCGCGCCGGTCGAGCTGGCGCGACTGTTCGAACAGGCCGGCGAGTCTCCGCAGGCCGCGCTCGCCGTGGCCCGCTCGAGGACGGTGTTCACGACCCACACGCCCGTGGCGGCCGGAAACGACACCTATCCGGCCAGGCAGATCGAGCGCGCGATCGGCTCGGAGGCGGGCGAGCTCGGAATCTCGCTGGCCGAGCTGATTGACCTCGGGCGCACCAACCCGGGCGACTCGGCCGAACCATTCGGGGTGACGCAGGCGGCGCTGCGGATGAGCCGCGCGGCGAATGCAGTCAGCCGCCGCCACGGGGAGGTCGCGCGTCAGATGTGGCGTGCGCTGTGGCCGCGGCGGCCGGTGGGGAACATCCCAATCGGATACGTGACCAACGGCGTCCACTTCCCGACCTGGATCGGGAGTCCGCTGCGGGAGCTGTTCGACCGGACGTTCGGCGAGGACTGGCTGTCGCGCGACGACGACCCGCATATCTGGGCGCGGATCGATGAGATCTCCGACGAGGAGCTGTGGGCGGCCCGGGACGGTCAGCGTGCCGACCTCGTCGAGTTTGTGCGGGCGCGCAGTATCGCTGACCGGCTCAGCCGGGGCGACACGCGCGAGTACGTGAATGCCGCGGCCCGCGGGTTCGATCAGCAGGTTCTGACGATCGGCTTCGCCCGGCGGGTCGCGACCTACAAGCGGATCGACCTCCTGACGCGTGATCCGGAATGGACCCTGGCCCTGCTCGGCGGCGAGCGGCCGGTGCAGGTTGTGCTTGCAGGCAAGGCCCATCCCCGCGACGACGACGCCAAGCGCGTGCTGAAGGGGCTGTTCGGTCTCAAGGCTGCCAGGATCGTGGCGGAGCGAGTCGTGTTCCTTGATGACTACGACCTCGCGACGGGAGCCAGCCTCGTCCGCGGCTGCGACGTGTGGCTCAACGTCCCCCGCCCGCCGCTCGAGGCGAGCGGCACGAGCGGGATGAAGTCGATGGTCAACGGCGGGCTGCAGCTGAGCGTGCTCGATGGCTGGTGGGCAGAGGCATACGACGGTGAGAATGGCTGGGCGCTACCGGGCGAGGTCGACGACGATCCGGGCGCTCAGGACCGGCGCGACACCGAGGTACTGCACACGCTGCTGCGCGAAGAGGTCGTCCCGTCCTTCTACGACCGCGACGACCGCGGCCTGCCGGTCCGGTGGCTGCAGCTGATGCGGGCCTCGTTTCGCACGCTCGGGCCCAGATTCTCGGCCGCGCGGATGCTCGGCGAGTATGTCCACGGCCCGTATCGCGATTAGCCGCCCCGCCGAGCGCCCGCCGAGCCCCAGCCGAGCGCCCGCCGAGCCCCAGCCGAGCGCCCGCCGGGCGTCGCCGGCGCGGAGGTAGCCGCCCGGTCCGGGGGTCGTCGTCGGGAAGGTTCGCCCCACTTCCGGGGTCGTTAACCTAAAGCCACCAAAACCGAGGCAAAAGTGGCGTCGCCTGCCGACACTCCCAATCTCAATCGAGCCGAGCTAGCTGACCTGTCCGCGCTTGCGGACGGCACGCTGGATCCTGCGCGGCGAGATCAGGTCCAGGCGCGGATCGATGGCTCGCCCGAGCTGCGCGCGCTGTACGAGCGTGAGCGGCGTGTGGTCTCTGTGCTGCATCAGGCGCGGGCCGCGGATCGGGCGCCTGCCGGGTTGCGGGCGCGGATCGAGACGCAGCGCCCGAGCAGCGCCGTGCGCGCCCGCAGACGGCTGGGCTACGGCGGCGCGCTGGCCGGAGCGCTCGCGGTGGTCGTGCTCGCCGTGGTGTTGCTGCTGCCGGGTGGGACGCCCGGGTCGCCGTCGCTGAGCCAGGCGGCCGCGCTCGCTCTGCGCGGGCCGGTCTACTCGGCGCCGCCTCCGGATCCAAGCGCCCCGGCCGCGAGGCTGCATGCCGACATCGAGGAGATCTACTTCCCCAACTGGCAGCAGCGGTTCGGTTGGGTCCCGACCGGGATGCGGACCGACACGATCGACGGCCGCCACGCTGTGACGGTTTATTACGAGTGGAACAAGAAGGCTACGCTCGCGTACACGATCGTCGGCGCGCCCGCTCTGCACACCCCGGCCGCGAGCACGATCGTGCTGGGCGGGACAGTGCTGCACACGCTGACGCTCGACGGTCGCCGGGTCGTCACCTGGGAGCGCAATGACCACACGTGCGTGCTCTCGGCGGTGGCGGTGTCTCCGGGCGTGCTTCAGAAGCTCGCCGCAAGCTGATCAGCTGCCCTCACGCGACGGCGCCGATGCGCCTGCGGCTCCCGGTTGGTCGGACTGACTGGCGGCCAGCGTCCGCGCCACCCGCTGCCGGGCGCGGTGAAGGCGGGTCGTGATCGTCGCCTCGCGGACCCTCAGCGCTCGCGCCGCCTCGCGGTAGGAAAGGCCGACGACGTCGATTGCCAGCAACGCGTCGCGGAAGTCATCGGGCAGCGCCGAGATCGCCGCATAGAGCTCCTGGGACTCGAGCCGCGACTCGGGTTGGATCGCGGAGCGATCCTCGACCAGATCGAGATCGTCGGGCAGGGGCGCGGTCTGCGGCCGGCGCGCAGCCGTCCGGCGGCTGGAGAAGAACGTGTTGCGCAGCACCCGCAACAGGTAGCCGAGGTCGTCCTCGGAGTGGAGGATGCGGGGTTTTCGCAGAACGCGCGCGAACGTCTCCTGGACCAGGTCTTCGGCCTCCTCCCGCGAGCCGCACAGACCCCATGCGGCGCGATACAGCCGATCGATGTGATCGCCGAGCGCCTGAGGATCCAGGTGACGTTCGGGTGTCATGTGGTGGCGGGTTCAGGATACGGCCCGGACTGCCGTACGCCCGAACCGCCGGAGCCCGGTGTGCCGGGACGCTCAGCTCTGGAGCTCTGACAGCGGCCGCGGGCCGGGGCCGACGTATTTGGCGGTTGGACGGATCAGGCGACCCTCTCGCTTCTGCTCCATGATATGAGCGGACCACCCGGCGGTGCGGGCGCAGGTGAACATCGGCGTGAACAGCTCAGGTGGAACGTCCGCGAAATCGAGCACGACCGCCGACCAGAACTCGACGTTGGTGGCGAGCACGCGGTCCGGCCGGCGCGCTTGCAGCTCGGCGAGCGCGGCGTTTTCGAGCGCCTCGGCGACCTCGACCCGCCGCGCGCCGAGCTGGCGGGCGGTACGGCGCAGCACCCGCGCCCGGGGATCCTCGGCCCGGTAGATCCGGTGACCGAAGCCCATCAGCCGCTCGCCCCGGTCGAGCAGGTCCTTGACGTAGCGGTCGGCGTCCCCCGCCGCCTCCACGTCGTCGAGCATTTTCAGCACTCGCGACGGCGCGCCGCCATGCAGTGGTCCCGACAGCGCCCCGACGGCCGCCGACAGCGCGGCCGCGACGTCGGCGCCGGTCGAGGCGACGACGCGCGCGGTGAAGGTTGAGGCATTCATGCCGTGCTCGGCGGCCGAGATCCAGTAGGCGTCGATCGCCTGCACGTGCTTGGGATCGGCCTCCCCGCGCCAGCGGATCAGAAAGCGCTCGGCGATTCGGTTCGCCTTGTCGACCTCGCGCTGCGGTACCGGCGGCCTGCCGATCCCGCGCGCGGACTGAGCGACGAACGACAGCGCCATCACGGATGCCCGGGCCAGGTTGTCACGGGCCTCCTCGTCGGAGATGTCGATCAGCTGTCCAAAGCCCCACTGGGGGGCCAGCATCGCCAGTGCCGCTTGTACGTCGACGCGGGGATCGCCCGAGCGAACACTCAGTGGATGCGGCTCGGCGGGCGGCATCCCGGGCAGCAGCCTGCCGTCCACGAGCAGGCCCCAAACCTGTCCGAACGGGACGTTCCCGACCAACTCCTCGATGTCCACGCCGCGGTAGCGGAGCGCGCCGCCCTCGCGGTCTGGCTCGGCGATCTCGGTCGCGAACGCGACTACGCCCTCAAGACCGGACTGAACTTCCGTGGTGGTGACGCTCATCTCAAGTTGCTCCTAGGCAGGTTTTGCCAGAGAGTAGCTTGGGGGCGCCGTCGGCCGGGCGCCACGGAGCGCCGCCGGCCCGGCGCCACCGAAGGCCACCGGCCCGGCGCCGCGGGCGCGATCGGCTTAGGCTGTCCGGCGTGAGCGAGCTGCTGTTTCGCCCGGCCCTCGAGCTCGCGGCGATGATCCGCGCCGGCGAGCTGGGCGCGCGCGAGCTGGTCGAGGCGTCGCTGGCCCGGATCGATCAGCTCGAGCCCACGATCAACGCGTTCACCCACGTCGCGCACGAGTCGGCGCTGGCCGACGCCGAGCAGATCGGCAGCGGCGAGGACCGGCCGTTCGCCGGAATACCGATCGCGATCAAGGACAACCGGCCGGTTGCCGGGATGCCGATCACGATGTGCAGCGATCTGTGGGGCGACTATGTCGCCCGCCACGATGCCTTCCTCGTCCGCCGGCTGCGCGCGGCCGGGTTCGTGGTCGTCGGCAAGACGGCGTTGCCGGAGATGGGGATCCTCCCGACCACCGAGTCGCGGCGCTCCGGTCCGACCAGGAACCCGTGGAGCGCCGACCGCACTCCCGGCGGCTCGAGCGGCGGCTCGGCGGCGGCGGTCGCCGCCGGGATGGTGCCGCTGGCGCACGGCAACGACGGCGGCGGCTCGATCCGGATCCCCGCTGCCTGCTGCGGCCTGGTCGGGCTGAAGCCCGCCCGCGGTCGCGTGTCGGTCGGTCCTGACGGCGGCCAGAGCTTCCTGACCGTCGACGGCGTGCTCACGCGGACGGTCGGCGACACCGCCTCGGTGCTCGACGTGCTCGCCGGCTACGAGCCCGGCGATTCGAACTGGGCACCACCGCCGCCGCGGCCCTACGCCGAGCTCGCCGGCCATGACCCGGGCCGGATGCGTATCGGTCTGGCGCTGAACGCGCCGCTCGAGGGCGCGGTACTCGATCCGATCTGCGAGGCCGCCGCGCGCGACGCCGCGTCGTTGCTCGAGACCCTCGGCCACGCCGTCGAGGAGATCGCGCCCCCGTGGTCGAACCTCGAGCTGCTGTCGGACTTCACCCGGGCCTTCGGCCCGATGGTCTCGCTGACGACGCTGATCGGCGGGCGGATCAATCGGCGGGAGCCGACCGAGGCCGACGTCGAGCCGCTGACCTGGGCGCTGTGGGAGAACGCTCGCAGCCACGACACGCTCAGCATCCTTGCCGCGCAGGGGAGGCTCGAGTCCGTGGCCCGCTCGATCGTCGAGTTCATCGCGCCCTACGACGCCGTGCTCACGCCGGCGCTTGCGAGTCGCCCGGTTCCGATCGGCGAGATCCACGGACGGGGGCCCGACCCGTGGGGCAATTACCGGCGCTCGGGCCATTTCACCCCGTTCACGGCGATCGTCAACGTGACCGGACTGCCGGCGATCGCGCTGCCGATGTACCACGGGGAGGATGGACTGCCGGCTGCCGTGCAGCTGATCGGGCCGCCGGCGCGCGAGGAAGTGGTGCTGTCGCTCGCGACCCAGCTCGAGGCCTCGCTGCCATGGGCGCAGCGCAGGCCCGCGCTCGCGGCGCCCGCTGCCCAATATTGCGCCTCTCACCAACACGAGAACAGGGAAAACGGAGCCATGGCATACGTGATCGCCGAGCCGTGCATCGGCACGAAGGACAACTCCTGTGTCGAGGTCTGCCCGGTTGACTGCATCCACCCGACCCCGGACGAGCCCGGCTACGACGACGTCGAGATGCTCTACATCGACCCCGAGGAGTGCATCGACTGCGACGCCTGCGTCGAGGCCTGCCCCGTCGACGCGATCTTCGCCGAGGATCAGCTCCCGGAGGAGTGGATCAAGTACACCCAGATCAACGCCGAGTACTACGCCCGCCAGCACTGATGACGATTTCGAGTTCGTCGCATGCGACGAACTCGCCGGGGCGCGCATGCGCGCCCCGGGGGTCGGCGCATGCGCCGACCCCGACTGCGATCAGGCCATCGGCAGCGACATGCCGACCGGCTTTGGCGCCGCCGCCGGAGCCGGCGCCTGCATCACCGGCAACTCGATCGGCGAAAGCGCGATCAGGCCGCGAGCGGCCTGGTAGAGCGCCTGTGCCGCCGGGTCATCGGGGTCGGTGATGACGACCGGTAGGCCGGCATCGGACTGCTCGCGCAGTGCCATCGTCAGCGGTACCTTGGCGAGCAGCGGCACTTCGAGTTCTTCCGCGAGCAGCTGGCCGCCGCCCTCGCCGAACAGCTGGAAGCGCTCGCCCGAGGGGGTCACGAAGCCGCTCATGTTCTCGATCACGCCCGCGACCTCGAGCTTCAGCTTGGCGGCCATCTCGGCCGACCGGCGCGCGACCTTCTGCGCAACGGGCTGAGGCGTCGTCACGATCAGGAACTTCGCTTGCGGAAGCAGCTGGGCGAGCGTCATCGAGACGTCGCCCGTCCCCGGCGGGAGGTCGATCAGCAGGTAGTCGAGCCTCCCCCACTCGACGTCCTCGAGGAACTGCTGCAGCGCCTTGTGGAGCATCGGCCCCCGCCACACGACGGCCGAGTCCTGCTCGATGAAGAAGCCGATCGACATCACCGTGATGCCCCCGTGGGCGCTCAGCGGCAGGAGCTTGCGATCGGCGTTCACGCGCGGGCGCTCGGCACCGAGGCCGAGCATCCGCGGCTGCGAGTAGCCCCAGACATCGGCATCGAGCACGCCGACCTGCTTGCCGTCTGCGGTCAACGCGGCGGCCAGGTTGGCGGTGATGCTCGACTTGCCGACCCCGCCCTTGCCCGAGCCGATGCAGATCACGTTGCTGACCTGCGCCAGCGCGCCTTCCGGCAGCGAGCCGCGGCCGAGCTTGTGGCCGAGCTGCGCCTTCTCGTTGTCGGAGAGCACGTCGAAGCTCACGTTGACGCCGCTGACGCCCTCGAGCTCGCCGACGGCCTGGGCGACTCCGGTCTGGAAGTGGCTGCGGATCGGGCATCCCGGCGTCGTCAGAGAGACCATCACGTCGACCACGCCGTTCGTGTGGATATCGATCGACCGGACCATCTCGAGTTCGACGATGTCGCGGCGGAGCTCGGGGTCGATGACGGAGCGAAGCGCGTCGGTTACTTGGTCTTTTGTAAGCATCGGTCCATTGTCGCAGACGGGTTTGCCAGCGCTCGCGGGCTCAGGAGACGGCGATCATCACGTCGGAGGCCTTGACCACCGCGACGACCTCGCTACCCGGCTCGAGTTCGAGGTCCTCGACCGCCTCGACCGTAATCGAGGCGACGAGGCGCATTCCGGCGACCTCGAGTTCGACGTTCGCGATCGCCTCGCCCTTGTGGATCGCGACGACCTTGCCGGCGAGCTTGTTGCGGGCGCTGAGCTTCATCTGGACTCCTTCGGTGTCCTGGGGGACCTGGTCGTGGGCATCGAGGAGAGCCTAACGGCAGGCAGGCAAGCGGCCCCTGATTTAAGACCGACGGGGCGCCACTTCCGTGACGCCCCGGCGGTTGAGGGAGGAGAGGGTGCTGCATTCGCCGGCGAAGATATGAGGCCGGCGAACCTTGCCCGCGGTCGGCGCACACCCAGACGCCGTGCGGGAGAAATCGGTGTCAGGCCGAGGTAATCAGATCCTGAGCGCTCGTGACGAGCTTCTCGATCCGTGACCCCACAACCCCGGACTGCTTCTCGAGGTCCTTGCGCACTGTGCGCACCTGGCGCTCGAGGCTACGACGGTTGTGCTTGACCGTCCGCTCGACGCGGCTCCGGCGCTGGCGCAGCTCGCGCTCGAAGCGCGTGCGCGTCCTGCGGACCTGGCGCTCGAACCGGTTGCGCGCGGTCGCACCGCGGCGCTCATAGCGCTTCAGCTCGCGCTCGAAACCGGCGCGGCTGCTGTACTTGGTCGCCAGGCCCTTGACGCTCGAGACGAGGTTGTCACGCGCGAGGAGGCTGGCGCCAACCGGGACCAGGACCACCCGCTCGGCGAGCTCCTGGGCCTGCTCTGCCGGCGTCCTGGGCTTTGTCGATGTTGTCGTCGACGCGGTGCTCTTGCGCGCAGTCGACGTCTTGCGCGTGCTGGCGGATCTTGTGCTTGCGGGCTTGTGCTCGCTCGGGCTGCTACTGGTAGCCATTTGTATCGGTGCTCCACTCCCGGAATGGGCTAAGAGTTTCGGTTCTGATCGTGTCGCTACAGGAATGATAGCGAACATGTGTTTGTAAACCAAGCCGCTGCTCGGGTTACACGAACAGGAGGCGGCGCGGGTCAAGCTGCCGTCCGAGTCGCCGGCGGGGCAACGGATCGCCCCAGTGGAGCACTAGGCCGCGTCGAGCTGCGGCGTGGTGCGCGCGAGCCACGCCGGCGGGTCCTGAAGCTCGGCGAGTGTCGGCAGCGCTTCGGGGCTCGAGAACACGTACTTCAGCGCCGCCGGTCCGCGCTCGCGCACGATCGCGTCGCAAAAGTACTTCCCCTGTTCGTATTGACGGAGCTTCAGGTCCAATCCGAGCAGCCGCGCGAGGACCCGCGAGAGCAGCGACTGCGAACGACGGCGCCGGTCGAGTCCCGCGCGCAGGCGGGGCAATGAGGGCAGCAGGTCCGGCGCAACGGCGTCCATCACGTGCTCGGCGTGGCCTTCGATCACCGCCATCACGGCCTGCACGCGATCGAGCGTGTCGCGCTCGGACTCGGTCGTCAGGACCGAGACCAGATCGCCGTGCAGCAGCGAGCGGCCCATCCGGGCCAACTCGTCGCGGGCCGGCAGGCGCAGCTTACGCGGCGTGTCGATCCGCAGCTCGGCCGTCTGCAGCAGCTCCCGGACGAGCCCCGCGACATGGCGGTGCAGCCATGGCACACCCGCGAACTGGACCGCGTGGGTCACCTCGTGCAGCGTGACCCAGGTCATGAACTCCTTCTCCTCGGCGCTGAAGGCCCGCACGGCCTGGCCGAGATTCGGCAGCACGAACAAGAGCCGCGGCGGGCGATCCTCGACCGCCTCGTCGAGCAGGAC
This sequence comes from uncultured Solirubrobacterales bacterium, assembly GCA_963769695.1. Classification (GTDB taxonomy): domain Bacteria; phylum Actinomycetota; class Thermoleophilia; order Solirubrobacterales; family Solirubrobacteraceae; genus Palsa-465. The sequence goes on from CAVYMX010000011.1 coordinate 484,634, forward strand.
GAGTTCGTACTGGCCCAGGACCCGCTGCGCGAGATACCCGACGACTACACCCACCTCGGTGCTCAGCACCAGGCCGATTCCGATCTGCACTGCCGGTCGCAACGGTCCCAGCCCCTTGTCGGCTCGCTCGAGCACGGGATCGAGCAGCAGTCGCATCGACGCGATGTTGGCCGAAACCCACTCGCGGCGACTGATCCCCTCGGGGGGCGGCAGCGGACGCGCCGGCTTCAGGCCGGTGTATGCGGTCACACGCACCTCGGACTCGGCGGCGAGCGCAGTCAGATCCGCTGTCGGGACCGAGTGCTCATTGCCGGTACCGGCGATGTAGCGGGCGATTCGCTCGGCGACGATCCAGTCGATCATGGTGGTGCTACCTCCTGGAGCTGCTCCAGCGTCTGCGCGGTGCGCGCGGCGATCACCGGCGAGCTCGGAACCGCGTCGAGCGGCGCGCCGAGCGGCTCGGAGCAGCGTGGAAAGCTGACCAGGCCGCCGGCTTCGCGCACGATCAGCTGCCCGGCGGCGGCATCGACGCCGCGGCAGCGCCGCAGCGAGACCATGCCGTCGAACCGGGCGGCCGCGACCTGGCAGAGGGTCGCGGCGATTGACCCGAGCGCCCGAACTCGGTACGCGACCCGCACCAGCGGGTCGATCGAGGCCGCGATCCAGCGGGGGTCGGCCGACTCGATCCCCAGCACCTCCAAGCGGCCGTCGCGCACCCGGCGCTCGCCGAGCCCGGGATCGAGGCGCTCGCCGCACAGCCACGCTCCTTCGCCGCGCCTGGCCCACCACTCCTCGCCCGGGCCGAAGTCGTGGACGAACCCGAACACGACATCCCCCATCGTGTTGCCGTCCGCGACCGCGACCGACAGCGCGTAGTGCGGAATCCCGCGCTTGGCGTTCAGCGAGCCGTCGATGGGATCGATGATGACGGTGACCTGCGGGTCGCCATAGTCGACCCGCCCGCGCTCCTCGGAGCACGCCGTGAACCGGTAGCCCTGCTCGCGCAGCGCGTCTAGCTCGGCGAGCACGACCGTCTCGGCGGAGCGGTCGATGACCAGCGTGCGATCACCGCCCTCGCCGCGCGTCCCCGTCTCGAGTGCCCGCTCGGCGGTGGTCGGCGACTCGGCGAGGATCTGCTTGAGCCCGCGCGTCGCGCGCCGGCAGGCGCCGAGCCAATCCGCATCGAGGGCGGAGCGGGTGGTGCTCATCTAATAGCTCGCGGTCGCTGGTCTGGCGGTGGTCATGTCGGACCTATGCTGTCAGACGTGTCGTTTCAGTTAGCGGGGCTACCCTCAGAGCAGCTCGAGGCAATCACTCATCAGGGGGGGCCGCTGGTGGTCCGCGGGGCCGCCGGGAGCGGCAAGACGCGGGTGATCGAGGGCCGGTTTCTATGGCTGGTGGACCAAGGGTGCGGGCCCGCGCGGATCGCCGTGCTGGCGCCGTCGCGGGCGCGGGCCGACGCGATCCGGAGAGTCCTCGAGCAGGCGCTCGAGCGAGGCTACGAGCAGCTGTTCGTGCTCACCCCGGTCGAGCTCGCGGCGCTGGTCCTGGACCCCAACGCGGTCGAGATTGAGATCCTCGGCGCCGGCGACCGGCTCGCGATGCTGCTCGAGCGGATCGACGAGCTGTCGCTCGCGAACCACGACTTCGGCGGCAACGTGAATGCCCTGCTCGGCGGATTCGTGCGGAGAATCGATCGGCTGAAGGCGGAATTGATCGGCGCCGAGGACCACGCGGCGTGGGCGGCGTCGGTGGCCGATGCGCAGGAGCAGGAGTTCGCCGAGGTCTATCGCACGCACGAGCGGATGCTCGCCGAAGCAAGTGCCCGTGACGGCGGGAACATCGTCCGCGATGCGCTGCGGATCGCCGATCGGCGCTTTGAGCACGTCTTGATCGACGATGCTCAGGAGCTCGATCTGGCGCCCGCGCGACTGGCCCGCGCGGTCGCCGGGCCGGGACTCACCGCAGCCGGCGATCCCAAGCAGGCGCTGCAGTGCTTTCGCGGCGCCGGCGAGGCGCGGATGCGAAGCTTCGAGGGGCCGGGCGTGCGGGTGATCACGCTCGGGCGGTCGTTGCGCTGCCCCGAGAGGATCGCGCGGGCCGCGGCGGTCGAGGCGGTGGCTCAGGGTGGCAGCGTCGATCTCTGGCGCTGCGCCAACGATCGGGCCCAGGCGCAGTCGGTCGCGGCCGACGTGGAGCGGCTGATCGCGCGCGAAGGGGTGGCGCCCGGTCAGGTGGCGGTGCTCGTGCCGACGGTCGCGCACGAGGGCCAGGCGATCGCCGTGGCGCTCGAGGAGCGCGCGGTTCCGCATCGGCTGATCGGCGAGGCCGTGTTCTTCCAGCGGGCCGAGATCCGAGACGTGCTCGCGTGGCTGCGGCTGCTGGCCGACCCGGCGGACGCAGGCGCGGTTGTCCGCGCGCTCGCGCGGCCGCCGATCGAGCTGCGCTCGGTCGACATCGCCCGCTGCACCCAGATCGCGCGCCGGCGCAAGCTCGACATGGTCGCGGGGCTCGCGGCGGCGACCGAGTCGCCGCAGGTGCCGCCCGAGGCCCGCGAGCGGATCCGCGTGTTCCTGAAGCTGTACCGCGCCAGTGTCGCGGCGATCGACACCACCCGCCCGGATCTGTACGTCCACCGCCTGATCGAGCGGCTCGGGTTGCGCCGCCAGCAGCTGTTCGCCGCTCAGTCCGACGTCGTGCAGCGGCTCCGGGCGCTGGCGCGGTTCGGCGAGCTCGCGGCTGCGCACGTGCGCCGAGCTCCGCAGGCCACGCCCCGGGAATTCGCTCGGCAGGTGGCGGCGGTGGCCGACTTCGGGCTGCGCGAGCAGGAGGAGCCGGAGCTGTCCGATGCCACCGCCGTGCAGGTGCTCGCGCTCGAGGCGGCCGGGGGGCTCGAGGCCGAGCACGTGTACGTGGTTGGTCTCTCAGCCGGATGGACCGCGCCGGCGCCCGATTCGATCCCGGACGCGCTACTGCACGAGCAGCTCCCGTGTGATCCGGTTCTGACGCTGCGCCAAGAGCTCTACGTCGCCGTGACGAGGGCGTCTCAACGGGTCGTGCTGTCGTATCCCCGAGCCAGCGATCGCGGCACTGCGCTGACCCCGTCGCCGCTGGTCGAGGAGCTGCGAGTGGGGCTCGGTGCCGAGTGGGAGGATCGGGAGGAGGAGCTGTTCGGGCCGGCCGAGACGCTCCACTCGACCTACCGCCTGCTGCGCGACGAGCTGCTCGAGGGCACGATGCGCGCCGGCGGCCGGCTCGGCGAGCTGCGCTTCGACACCGATCTCGACGTCACGCACGCGGTCGTGCGCTACCTGGAGCTGTTGAAGGTCGCGGCGCTGATCGCGCGACCGGAGGGGCAGCACGTCGCCGACACGCTGCGCGACGTCAACTCCCGCATCCTCCAGGCGGTCACCGCCGAGCAGCGCGAGATCTTCACCACCTCGGCGCTCGACGACTACCTGCTCGACGCCGAGCGCGATGCCCGCCACCGGGCCCAGGCGATCGCCGCTCGGGACGAGCCGTCGCTCGAGCAGTTCCTGCCCAAGCGAGGCGAGGGCGTGATGCTGTCGGCGTCCGACATCGACACCTACCGCACCTGCCCACTGAAGTACAAGTTCGCGCGCGTATTCCGGATCCCGCAGGAGCCCACGGTCCACCAGCGCTTCGGGATCCTCGTGCACCAGGTGCTCGAGCGCTTTCACGGCGGTCCGAATGGCTCACCGGGGAGCCTGTCCGAGCTGCTCGGGCTGCTCGACGAGCGCTGGCGCCGGGGCGGCTTCGGCGACTCCGAGGAGGAGCGCCAGCTGCGCGGCAAGGCCGCGGCGGCGCTGACCCGCTACCACGAGCGCTTCCAGTCCGAGGAGTCCGAGCCGGTGTGGTTCGAGCGACAGTTCACCTTCAAGCTCGGGCCGCACCTGCTGCGCGGTCGCGTCGACCGCGTCGACCGCCTGCCCGGGGGCGAGTACGAGCTGATCGATTACAAGACCGGCCGCCCACGGTCCTCCGACCAGCTGGCCGAGGACGTGCAACTGTCGCTCTACGCGGTCGGTGCGCGGGAGGCGTGGCAGCTCGAGTCCTCGCGCCAGGCCTACTACTACCTCCTCGATGATCAGAAGGTCGAGGTGACCGCCGACTACGGCGACCGCTCGGAGTGGATCCGCGACGTCGCGCTCGAGGTCGCGGACGGGATCCTGTCGCAGGGATTCGAGCCGACGCCGTCGGTTGCGGCTTGCTCGATCTGCGACTACCGGCTGGTGTGCCCGGCGGCTGAGCGTTGAGCCGGGATGCAGTGCGGCTGGGGCGACATGGTCGATCCGGCGATGCCCGCGCGGGCCGAAATCCGCCCCGGCCCCCTCCCGGGGTCAGGCCCCTGGCCCTGGCGGCTCGTCGCCACGCTGCCGGAGGAACCGCTGCAGGTCGCGGGCGATCGACTCACCCGACGGCAGCGGACCGGGATCGTCGCTCGACTCGCTGCCGGCGGCCTGCTCGAGCCGCTCCACGAACGCCTGGACGTCGGGGTCGCTCTGAACCGCCAGATTGACCTGCCGCTCGTAATCGGCGGCCGCCGACTCGAGTTCGGAGGCCTCGACTGCGACGCCGACCAGACCCTCGAGCTTGCGCACGAGCGCCAGCGCCGCCTTCGGGTTCGGCGCGGCGGCGATGTAGTGCGGGACCGCCGCCCATAGGCTCGCGGATGGAATCCCGGCCTCCTGGAAGGCGCCGTGGAGGATCCCGACGATGCCGGTCGGCCCTTCATAGGAGGAGGCGCTCAGCCCGAGGCGGGCGATCAGCGTCGGATCTGACGCGAGCCCGGTGACCGACACTGCCCGCGTGTGGGGCACGTCGGCGAGCAGGGCGCCGAGCGTCACCACGAGCTGCGTCCCCAGCGCCTCGGTCAGCTCGACCACGACCCGGCCGAACGTCCGCCACCGAAACGATGGCTCGGTGCCGGAGAGCAGGATCAGATCGCGCGGTGCGCGAGGGACGCGGGCCTCATAGAGCTCGACCTCGGGCCAGACGATCGAACGGGTCTGGCCGTCGATCAGCTTGATCCGCGGCCGCGTCGCCTGGAAGTCGTAGAATTCCTCGGGATCGATCGTCGCGAACCGGCGCGCTCCCAGCGACGCGCCGACGAACGTGAGCGCGCTCGACGCCGCGTCGGCCGCGTCGTTCCATCCCTTGAATGCGCACACGAGCGCCGGGGCTCTCAGCCCGTCGGGGCGATACTCCCATCGCAGTGGCTGCATCCGGATCACCGTACATCATGGGGGATATGGGGTCTCCGGATCAGACCGTTACCACCGTCAGTGCCCTGCGCCCGGGACAGCAGGTCAAGGGTGTGTTCGCGTGCACGCGCAAGGACCGGCTGAGCACGCGGACCGGCTCGCCCTACCTCGCGCTCGAGTTACGCGACCGGACCGGGACGATCGCCGCGCGGGCGTTTCGCAATGCCGACGAGCTCGCGGGGCGCTTCGGGCGCGGCGAGCTGGTCGAGGTCAGCGGGACAGTCGAGCGCTTCCGCGACGAGCTCGTGCTGGAGATCGTCGCGATCGAGCGGGCCGGCGCCATCGGGGAGGCCGAAGCGACCGCCTTCCTGCCGACCGCCTACCGCGATCTCGACGAGCTCGACGGGTTCCTGGAGCACCTGTGCGGGGAGGTCTACGACCGCCACTACCGCGCCGCCCTGGCTCGACTGCTCGGGGATCGGGCATTGCGGGAGGCGTGGCGGCGGGCGCCCTGTACGCGGACCGGCCATCACGCCTACCTGGGCGGACTGCTGGAGCACACGGTCGCCGTCGCGACGCTCGCGCTCGAGCTGTGTCAGCTCCACCCTCGGTTGAATTCGGATCTGCTGATGACCGCGGCCGTGGTTCACGACCTCGGGCTCACGCGCTCGTTCACCTACGGCGCCGAGATCGGGCTGAGCGAAGAGGGGCGGCTGCTGGGACACCTGGTGATCGGAGAGCGGCTGCTGTCCTCGCGGCTCGGTGACTCACTCGGCGGGGAGCGCCAGCTCGCCCTGCTGCACTGCGTGCTCTGCCACCACGGCCCCTCGTCCGCGCCAGGCGGGCGATTCGGGTCGGCCGAGGCGGCGGCGCTGTACCGGCTCAACGCACTGGACGCGAGCATCAAGGGAATCTTGGAGCACGGGGCCGCCGCCAACGGCCGCGCGTAGGATCCGCGGCGGCGCGGCACGGGCCTGGTGGCCCATCCAGTCTTCAAAACTGGCAGGGCCGGGCAGCCCCCGGCTTGGAAGGTTCGATTCCTTCGCCGCGTCGTGGCTGGAAATGAGCACGGCCGGTCTACGCGGCGGAACGCGAGCAAGCGCACCTTTCCGGGCTTTACCAGCGCCCGTGGCCGCTGTGCACGGTGCGCGCACCGCTCGTGTGTTATAGAGGCCCGCGGGACGTTCGAGTCAACGGCGGCGGCACAGCGGTGCACGTATACGTGACTCCTCGACCTTGCTCATCGTTGTAGGTAAAGGACCGACCGGTTTCGGTGTATGTCCCAGATATCGTCCCTGCGCTGGGGAACAGGGTGCCGTCGAACGCGTAGGCGTCGCCGTGCGACGTGACCGGGGGGGGATTAGTTCCATATCCCGTGGCTCGGAAGGTCAGTTCGCCTCCTGCGTTCACTCCTCCGTTCCCTCTGTCAAAGCCTCCGAGGTTCCCGGGGAAGGAAGTGGCAGGGATGTTGTCGAGGGCGTCTAACCACCCCGCTTTTGCGGGACCGGTGACGGTGTTGTCGGGATTGGTGCACGCTGCCACCGGGTTGACCCAAGCGATGGTGACGGGGACTTCCGGGTGCATGACCGGTACCCGCGTGCTCGCAACCGGCGCCGTGGCCGTGAACGTGCCACAGCCGTTGTTGCCCGACCAGACGTTGGACGAGCCGCTCGCGCGCCTGGCTTGTCGGCTGCCGACGTTCACGGCGTCCGCTGCCGCCAAGCGGCCGGAGCGTCCGCCCAGTCGAAGCGTGAGCACCTCGCGCCGGAAGGTCGTCACCGAGCGGCCGTGAGGCGGCGTTATCTTGACGGTGATCACCAGCTGAACGCGAGTGGCAGCCGGGAACGCGCGCAGCAGCGCGGCATGGCTGAAGTGCAGACTCAGCTTGACTTTGCCCCTGCGTAAATGACGCTTGACGAGCGTGGCCCTCACGACCAGCAGGCCACGGGCTTTCGCCGCCGCGGCGCTCGTCACCGCCACGTCACCGCCGGATTCCGTGCTCGTTCCGGCCTCGCAAACGGCCCCCTCGGTCAGGTCGGACGTGACCGCGCCGGCGGCCGAGATCGTGCTGCCGTTGGCCGGGCTGTCGGCCGTCGTGTTCAGCGTGGGCGGGTTGAAGGCCTGGATCGTCGGCGCATAGACACTATTCCCCTCCCCGGCGACCAGGTACTGCGTCGAGCCACTGCTCGGCTCGAACGTCGAGTCGCCCGAGTACGCAGCGCTGACCTGCAGCGACTGGGTGTCGCTCCCGTAGTAGCTAACCGAGCAGCTCGTGACGCCGACGTCGCCCGGTTGCTGCTGCAGGGTGCAGCTCCCGCCGGCGCCGAACGTGCTCCCGGGCGCGCTCGTGAAGACGACCGTTCCGGTCGGTAAGCCTGCCTGCCCGCTGGCATCGCCCACGACCGCGATGCACACGTCGGTGGTGTCGGCCAGCGTATACGTGCAAAACACCTGGGTGGCCGAGATGCGCCGGGAAGGCGTCGTCGTTGTGGTTGTCGTCGTGGTGGTCGTGCCGCTCGCAAGCGTCGCAGTCCATGTGCCCGACTGATCGGCGTTGCTCTCCCAGCTTCCCGACATCGCCGTCCCGCCGGAGGACAGCGTCCCGGTGAACGTCGCCACGTAGCCGGGATCGAAGCTGTTATAGGTCGTCACGATCGTGACGCTGTTGCCGCTGACGCTGCCGCTGATCGACGCGAAGACGGCCCCGGTCTCGTCCAAGCCCGAGCCCGACAACGACCCCGAGCCAGACTCGGTGATCGACCACTGCTGCGCACCAGCACCACCCGAGCCACAGCACGTCCACGTCCCGGAAATGTTCGCGCTCGCCGACGCTGCGAGCGCAGACACGCCAAACCCACCGGCGGCGGCGAACGCCATCGCGATTAGCACGCCAATCCTCCGCGTGAGGCCTGACCGACCGCCGCTGCGCCTGCGTGAAGAGCTGCTGTTCGCCACAGGACCCCTCTGTTCGAATACGCCTCGTTAAAGGTGCCCCGCCCGCCGCCGGCCGAGAACCCACGGCGACCTTAGCACCGTGGCCCGCGAGGACCAATCCAAACCGACAGGACCTGCTCGTCTTGTGAAACAGCCTCCTGTTCAAGCGGCTACGGCACATCAGCCCGGCGTTAGCTGACCCGTCGCACGCGAGCTAACTGAGACCTCGAGAGCGGTCGCCCGGGACAGCGCGGGGCTTGGGTTTGTTCCACGGAACCAGGCTTCAGCGCTGACAACGCGTACGCCTGCTTTGCTCGATTCTCAGCTACAAACTGGCGCTCGGAATCAAGGGATGGGAGCCATCCGCATCCCGCACCGGCTCCGACGGCAACCGCATGACACCGCGGGCGAGCGCTTTCCCGGAAAGCACTCACCCGGCCGAGCCGCCGAGCAGCTTGATCCGCGGCGAGCGAAATGTCGAGGACTCGGTCGTATTCGTCGCCCGCGACGGACCGGATCGCCACTGCCGCTTCCACCCCACGTCAGCCGGGCTCGCGATCGCGCCTACCTCCTGGCGTTAGCCTGTCCGAGCTTCATAGGGTTTGCGATCGCGATGGTCATCGCGAGCTGTTCGCTATCGCGCATGACCGTTAGGCCGAGCTTTTCCCCGGCACCCTGCTCGAGCACGGCGCGCTTGAGCTGCGCGGCGGAGCGGAGCTGCTTGCCGTCGAGACGAACGATCAGATCGCCCGCAGCGATCCCGGCACGGTCGGCCAGGCTGCCGTCGTCGACGGTAGCCACGAGCAGCCCGACTCCGTCGGCGATCCCGTGGGCGCGGCGTAGCGCCTTCGCGGCGCGCCGGGGTGCGATTCCGATCCCGAGTCGGGGTCCAGCCTCGCGCTGCTCGAGCGGAACCAACAGGCTGCGCAACAACGCGGCGAGCTGCCCCAGCTCGGCGCGACTCACGCCTGACAGAAGTGTCCCCTCGGCTTTGAGGCGCTCGGCCATTGCCCGGTCGATCAGCTTGCGGCCACGGGCCGTGAGCTCAACGCTCACGCCGCGCGCGTCGTACGGGTCGGGCGCGCGGGTGATCAGGCCTTGGTGTTCGAGACGCGCGAGTCTGACGCTGAGCGTTCCCGAGGTCCGCATCAGCACCTCGCCCAGCGACCGCTGCGATAGCCGGTGGGGAGCTGGCGCGAGGCGCAGGGCTGCGAGCGCCTCAAGCGCGCTGACCGAGATGCCAAAGTCGGCCGCGATCGCTTCCAGGTCGGCGTAGATCAGCGACAGCAGTCGGATCAGCCTCGCCACCACGCTGTGCGGAAGAGCGTCCGCCCCCGGCCAGGTCGCGCCTGCCGCAGTGACCATTTCGTCGACTGCGTCTTTCGGGATTCCGCTGCGGGCCACGGGTGGAGTCTAAGCTGCTGTACTCTCTTCGGCTCAAGATAAACTTGCAGGCCGTGGGCTGGACTGACGGCAGCGAGCAAAGGAGGGCGGGTTGATTCTCGTTATCGGTGATCGCAGCACGATCGGGTCGGCGTTGATCGAGCGGCTGCACCAGTCCCTCGTCGAGCTCTACCGGTGAGCGGTCGCGAGATGGCCAACGTCTCGTCCACAGCCGGAGGTCAGGGTCGCCTCGCCGAGGTGCTCGCCGCGCGCGGCGGGAGGGCCGCGCCTGAAGCGCCATTCGTGATCGAGCACCGTGAAGCGTTGATCTACATGCTGTGCGAGGCGGCCGAGCTTGAGCACGGGATCATGTGCCAGTACCTGTTCGCCGCCTTCTCGCTCAAGCAGCGCGAGGACGAGGGGCTGACCAGCGGCGAGCTCGCCGCAGCCGACCGCTGGCGAAAGGCGATCTCGCACGTTGCGACCGAGGAGATGCTCCACCTGGCGCTGGTGCACAACCTGCTGTCGGCGATCGGCGCCGCACCCCATTTCGGCCGTCCGAACCTCCCGGCTCCCGCCAGTCACTATCCGGCCGGGGTGAACCTCATGCTCGTGCCGTTCGGGGAGCGGGCGCTCCAGCACTTCATCTTTCTCGAGCGCCCCGAGGGAATGGAGTACGAGGGCGCCGAAGGGCTTGACCTGCCGGCCCACGAGGCGGTCCCGTTGATGGCCGAGCGCGATATCGTCCCGCAGCTGCAGGACTTCGCGACCGTCGGGCACCTGTACCGGTCGATCGAGCAGGGCTTCGCGCACCTTGCCGAGAAGATCGGCGAGCGGAATCTGTTCGTCGGGCCGCCGCGAGCGCAGGCGCTCCGGGAGAGCTTCACCTGGCCCCAGCTCGTCGCTGTTACCGACCTGGACAGCGCGCAGCGGGCGATCGACACGATCCTCGAGCAGGGCGAGGGCGCACGCGGGCACTGGGAGCACGCGCACTTCGGCCAGTTCGTGCAGATCCTCGACGAATACCGCGAGATGTGCGCCGCAAATCCGAAGTTCGACCCCGTCCGCCCGGTTATGTACGCGACCGTCCGGCGGAGCGAGCACGACACCACGGTGCCGCGGATCGGCGAACGGATCACCTCCAGGTGCGGCGACCTGTTCAACGTCAGCTACGAGGTCTTGCTGCAGACATTCGAGCGCTACTTCGCGCACACCGAGGAGACCGACGCGCAGCTGGGGACGCTCGCCGACGCGACCGTCACGCTGATGTTGCGGGTGCTGAAGCCGCTCGGAAACCTGATCACGACGCTACCGGTCGGGCCTGAGTTTCCGGGCATGAACGCCGGCCCGAGCTTCGAGTTGTTCTACGAGGAGTCCTATCTGATGCCGCACCGCGGGGCCGCCTGGGCGTTGCTCGAGGAGCGTGTGCGCGATGCCGCCACGTTCGCTGGGCTCGTTCAGGAGATCGCCTCCACGGAGGTCGCGCGTGAGGTGGCGCCCGTGCAGGAGGCTCTCACCGATGTGGCGGACTCGCTCGCGGCTCACTTTGCCGAGTGGGGCGCAAAGAGCAGGTTCGTATCGGACGGCGCAGGGCGCGCAGCGCCCGCAGCGGTCCCGGTCGACGGGCGGGCCGCAAAGCGCGCGGCATCGCTGGTCCGCGCGGTGTCAGCCGTGCAGGCGACGACCCCCGCTGCCAAACGCCTCGCACGGCTGTTCAACGCGGCGCTCGCGCTACCGCCCGAGCCACGCCTGAACGAAAGCGTGCTTCGCCCTCTAGCAGAAGCGATCACCGGTAAGCGGCTCCGGGGGCGCGCGAAACCGCCGCAAGGCGGCGGCACCGACTGGGCGGATGCCGGCGGCCAGCTCTGGGCCCTCGCCCAGGCGGCCACGAAGGAGCGTTCACGTTGGAAGGGGGATCCAGAGCAGCTGACGCTCCTGATGGAAGCGACTGCGGCTCTCCAGGCCCTGGCGCTGCCAGCGTCGCCCGACAGCCAGCGCGCCGAGCGGCTCGCCGAGCTGCGCGAGCTCCAGGCCGACTGCGAGCAGGGAATCCGCTGCGCGCACAACGGGCCATACCTCGTGACGAACGTCGGGCACGTGCGCGATTGGCTCGGCGCCGAGATCCCGACGACGCCGCAGACCGCGCTCTGTCGTTGCGGCGAGTCTCGGGTCAAGCCGGTCTGCGACGCGGCTTGCGCCACTAACGGCTTCGGCGACAAGAAGGACCCGAAGCGCGTCCCGGATCGGCGCGACACCTACGACGGCGTGCAGCTGACCGTGTACGACAACCGCGGCATCTGCCAGCACTCGGGCCTCTGCACCGACCGGCTGAACACTGTGTTCCACACCGAGGGCACGTTCGTGACGCCGAGCGGCGGGCGGATGGACGAGATCATCCGAGCCGTCCGCGACTGCCCCTCAGGAGCGCTCAGCTACGCGAGCGACGGCCTCGAGGCGCGCGCGCAGGTCGACTGGGACGGTCGCCGCGAGCCGTCGATCGAGGTCACGAAGGACGGGGCGTATCGGGTCACGGGCGGCATCCCGTTAGCCGACCACCGCGGCGAGACAGTCAAGCGTGCGGTCGGGTCCTCGCTCGAGCATTTCGCGCTGTGCCGCTGTGGTCACTCGCAGAACAAGCCCTTCTGCAGCGGGATGCACTGGTACATCGAATTTCGCGATCCGGTGCGAGACCCGGATCGCGAGCCGGCGATGTTCGAGTGGTGTGGCGGCCTGCCCGCGCTGACGCGGATGACGCGCCTGTTCTACGAGCGCCACGTGCCCGAGGATCCGCTGCTCGCGCCGCTGTTCGCCACCATGGCCCCCGACCATCCCGAGCGGGTGGCGCGCTGGCTGGGGGAGGTGTTCGGCGGCCCGTCGCTGTACAGCGACAGCTACGGCGGCTATCAGCGGATGCTCTCCCAGCACCTCGGCAAGTCGCTGACCGAGGAGATGCGCGCGCGGTGGGTCGAGCTGCTGTGCCGTTCGGCCGAGGAGGCCGGCCTCCCGGGCGACCCCGAGTTCCAGTCGGCGTTCCGCTCCTACGTCGAGTGGGGCTCGCGGATCGCGCTCGAGAACTCACAACCGGGCGCCAAGCCGCCAAGGGCGATGCCGATGCCGCATTGGAGCTGGGGCGCCGCCGGGCCGCCGGGATCGAGGATCTCTGCGCGCGAATCGGACACCACGGGCGACCAGCCCGAAGTCGCCCTCCCCGCTGCCGGCCAGGCCATCAGCTTCGACGCCCACATCAAGCCGTTGTTCCGCGAGCGCGACCGCCAGTCGATGAAGTTCGCGTTTGACCTGTGGAGCTACGAAGACGTCAAGCGCAACGCCGATGGAATTCTCGAGCGGCTCCGCAACGGCTCGATGCCATGCGATGGCGCCTGGCCCGCGGACTGGGTCGGGGTGTTCGAGCGCTGGACTACATCAGGCAAGCCTGCGTGACTCTGGACCCCTGAGCGGGCGAAGTGCCACAGGCGGGACGGCCCAGCGCCGGCGCGGCGGGGCGCGAGGACGACGCGCTCGCCACGATCGCCGGCGCGAAGCGCCACAGGCGGGCCCCGGTTGGCACGACCTTCTCGTTCACACTGAGCGAGCCAGCAGGCCTAGCGCGTTTGCGCGAGCGACGGCGGCTTCACGGGAGCGGACGTCGAGCTTGCGGTAGATCGACCGCGTATGGGACCTCACCGTGTTGGCTGAGAGAAACAGCTCGTTTCCGATCTCTCGCGCCGACAGGTCGGAAGACAGCATCTGCAGCACAGCGAGCTCTGCATGGGTGGGTGAGTCCAGGATCTGGCCGTTGCTCGCTTGCTGTCTGTTCCGCGCGAGCTGTTTCTCGACCTCGTCGGCCAGCGCCGGAACCATCCCGCTGTCGGGTAACTCTGCGATCGCATCCCGGGCTTGGCGCAGCGCGGCGTCACCTTCATCGAGGCGGCCGCGCCGGCAGCGGACCCCGGCAAGCCGGACCAGCACGAGCGCGTGATGTACCGTCGCCAGCTCGTCCCGGAGGAACTGTTCTGCGTAGGCGAACTCGCGTTCGGCGCCGGCGAGGTCGCCCTCGCCCGCCAAGACGGCGCCGGTTGCGACTGCGGCGTTGGCGCCGAGCCAGCTTCTGCTGCTGGCGATCCTGCCGAGGGTCACCCGTGCCCGCTCGGCGTGGATTCGAGCAGACGCGAGCCGGCCGCGATCCGCCGCGACCAGGGCGAGCGTCGCGTGGGCCAAGGCATATTCGGGGGCGCGCCCAGCCGCGTCAGGGTGCTCGAGTGCCCGCAGCCCCGCCGCCCAGGCCTCGTCGAGCTCTCCGGCGAAGTACAGGGCTCGTGCGAGCGCGGCTTGCGCGGCGACGAAGACCTCGTCGGCGCCAGTGTTGGCAAGTTCCGCCGCCCGGCGACCCTCCCTGACTGCCTCGCCGACCCCACTGTCGATGCCGACGGCACGGACCATTCCCAGCACCGCGTCGGCATACACCCCGAACCGCTCAGGATGCTCAGCCTGCGATCGGCTCGCGAGCTGCACGAGCCGCCGTCGCTCGAGTGTCAGGTGACCAAGCATGGTCGCGGCTGCCGCTGCCGCCCCGGCCAGCTCCGGGTGCGCCGCGAGGCAATCGTCGGGCAGCGTTCGTGCCCAGTGAAGCACCGTGCCGGCGCGTCCGGCGCGGATCAACGCCAGGTGATAGTTGGTCAGGATCTCGGCGACGACTTCCTGATCCCCGGCCGCGGACGCATGGGCGGTCGCCTCGACGTACAGACCTCGTGATTGGAACCATCCGGCCGCGCGCCGATGGATCTCGATCACGGCGCCGGGGTCATCCGACCGGAGTCGGGCGGCGGCGAATTCCGCAAAGAGCGGATGAACGCGGAACCATTCGACCCGATCGAGACTTTGTACAAACATGTTCGACTCCTCGAGTTCGGCCAATAGGCCAGCGGAGTCTGAGCGGTTGAGCACCCCGTCGCACAGCTCGGCTGTGAAGCCTCGAAGCACAGCCACGCGCAGCAGGAACGAACGGTGGTCCGCATCCAGCGCTGCCAGCACCTCGTGGCTTAGGTATTCGGCTACGTACCGATGTTCGCCGCCGAACTCGAGCACGGCGCGACCCAGATCGTCCACCGTGCGAAGCCAGAGGGCGGCGAGGTACAGCGCGGCGGGCCAGCCCTCGGTCCGTTTGCGCAGGATCTCGATCTGCTCGTCGTCCAACTTGAGCCCGCCGCGGTCGACAAGCAGCTCGCGCGCCTCCGCCGCGGTGAACGAGAGCTCGCTCGCGCGCAACTCAACCAGCTCGCCGCGAGCGCGCAGCCGAGCCAGTCCGAGGGCCGGGTCGGCGCGCGTGATCACGATCAGTCGCGCTGTTGCCGGCAGCCGCTCAATGGCGTACTCGATCGACGCGAGGCACTCCGGATCTGTGACGGTGTTGAGGTCGTCGAGCACGAGTGTCAATTCCCGTCCGAGCGCCGCGATGCCATTCATGAGCTCGTGGACTGCGTCCTCGATCGCCATCCCGGAGGCCCGCAGCCGCTGTAGCGCCCGACGGCCAAGGCCCTCGCGGATGCCATCGACAGCCGCCGCGGCATACGTCCACAGCCGCGCGACATCGTTATCGAAGGCGTCCAGCGTCACCCATGCAAGCGCAGCCTCGCTGCGCTCGGCCCAAGCCCGAACCGCCGTCGTCTTACCGTACCCAGGCGGGGCCACCACGAGAGTCAGGGCCGCGTCTGCGCCTGCTTCGAGCGCCCGCACAAGCCGCGCTCGTTGTACCATCCCGCCTCGCTGTCGCGGTGCGGCCAGCTTCGCCTCGGCAAGCGGCGGCAGTTCCTTGGCCGGGCGTAGTTCAGCCGAACGCGAACCTGGCACTTTCGCCGCGGCTCTGCCAGGGTCTCTAATCCCGAGCATGTGGTTCCCCGACCGACACGTGACCCAATGTACGGTTCAGTGCGCGGCTGTTATCACCCGGAATGGGTGATGCCGCCAGGGTCCGGCCCGCGCCGGCCACCGCGGGCTCGGACCGGGGGGTTCGGGACGGCCGCGGGTACTACGAGCCGGCGGCGGCACCCGCCGGCGGCTGCAGCGCCTCCTGGAGCTTCCTCGTGTCCTCTTCTGAGAGCGAGGTCTTGATCACGGTGCCTCCGTACTGCTCAAGAGCCGCGATCGCCTTGTCCGGTGTGGCCTTCTCGATCACCATGAACAGCGCCGATGTGCCCGGCTTGAGGTAATCGCGGACCTGCTGCTGGAAGGCCTTGTCGATCCCTTTCTCGCCCAGGTGGCCGAACAGCGCCCCCAGACCGGCGCCCACCGCCCAGCCAGCAAACGGGATGAAGAACAGCAGTCCGAACAGCAGCCCCCAGAACCCACCCCACACGGCCCCGCCGGCGGTCGAGGCACCACCATGGGTGGTGTGGACGTGGTATTTCCCTTCCGGGTCACGGGAGATCGCAGCGACCTGGTCAGCCTGGATGATCAACTCTGACTCCAGTTGCTGAACTGTCTCCCGCGCCTGCTCTGCGGTGCCCTGGTCCGGATAGCCGATCGCAACTAGCGTTGCCATTGCGCACTTCTCCTTTCGAGTCGATTGCTGACGTCGCCCCGGCGGGTCGGTTCGAGCGTGCGAGCCTACGGCGGCGGCGGGCAGCGGACGCCTCGCCGGCACCCGTTCACCTAGGTGAACGTGGATGACCTGGCGCGGGGCGTGCGATTGCCGGTCGATGCGATCAGTTCTCGGATTCGCGATCGATCGCGTTGACGCTCACAAGCGTTAGCCCGAGATCCGCGAAGCGCTGCAGCAACCCGTGAAGTTCCGCCTGGTCTCGAACTAGACCCACGAGCACCGTGTTCCCTCGGTGGTACGTCAGGTCCATGCTCTCGAACAGATGTCCGGCCTGATCGCTCAGCTCGCCCTCGGCCTCGAGCCGGTACGTTCGGGCTGGCATCGCCGCACCTTGGCACACGCTGGCAGGTCTCACATCACGGTCGCGACAATCACCTGGGTGATTGCGATTACTCCTCCTCGACGCTATGCACGGCTGGAGCGCGTGCTTGAGGCCTGCGTGCTCCCGCGGGGGCGATGGTCTGGTGTTGGGAGGCTTTCCATCGCCGGTGGGCGCCGGAGCCGGTGGGTTTCGTACCAGGTCGCGTATCGCTTCGCCAGCGGCGCCGCGGTGATCCCGTGCGCGAGCACCGACAGGCCGATCGCCAGATAGGTGGCTCGGAGGATCGTGTCGGCCCCCGTGAGGTGGGCCTCCTGCACGGCGATCACCGCGAATACGATCGACGCGAGCCCTCGGGGGCCGAACCAGCCGAGAAACGCGACGGTTTGCCGTTTGGCGCCGCTACCGATCATCGCTATCGCAACGGGCAGCATGCGAACCAGCGTCAGGCTGAGTACGGCGTAAAGCGCGACCTGCCAACTGATGTGCTTTATCGCTGGACCGAGCAGCACTGCGCCGAAGATCAGGAAGGTGACTCCGCCCAATAGCTGGCCAAGTTCCTCGTTCAGGCGAGAGGCTGCTTCGGACTCCTGAGCGACGAGCGCTCCGAAGATGGTTCCAGCGAGGAAGGCTGCGATGAATCCGGAGCCGCCGAGCGCGGACGCGAGCCCGTATGCGAGGCCTGCGCCGGCAACCGGGACGACCTGGAGCCACGATCCACTGATCAGGTTCCGGCGATAGCCGAGCGCGACAACGGCAGCGGCGGCCAATCCTGCCGCCACGCCGCCGAGGATCCCGTAGCCGATCTCCTCAGCCACGATCCTGACGGCGTGCTGGCTTGAGGCGGTCTTGTCTTCGACATCGGCCAGCGCGAGAGCGATCAGCAGGAGCGGCACGCAGATGCCGTCGTTGAGTCCGCTCTCGACGTTGAGTCCTTGGCGGATCCGCGAGGGGAGTCGCGGCTCGGTGACGACGGCCTGTCCGAGGGCGGCGTCCGTTGGCGCCAGCACGATCGCCAGCACGACCGCCTCGGCGGCATTGAGATGATCGAACAGCGCCGAGGCGAGGACCGCGCCCGCCGCAATCGTCAGCGGTAACCCTATCCCCAAGAGACGCAGCGGCACGGCGTATTCGTGTCGAAGTACCCGGAGCTTGATCCGGGAGGCGTCGGCGAACAGCACCACGGCCAGCGTTGCCTCGGCGAGGGTGCGGACCGTCGCGCTCGTGGGGGCGACCGTCACCTTGTCGATCACGAGCGGTCCCAGCAGTAGACCGATCAGAACGAACGCCATCGCTGGCGTGAACGACGTGTCCGTCAGCCGGCCCGACACTCCAGCCACCGCGAGCAGAGCCGCGGCGATGATCGGCAGTTCCCATTTCACACGTTCACAGGATCGCTTCGCGGACGCGCAACCACATCCCCCGGATCAGGTGACGCGATCGCCGGCGAGTTGCGATTCGATCGCGCGATTCACGTTGCCGTGGATATGGTCCACCCCGATTCTTTCGATCGCCCCGTCGGCTCGCAGCACGTTGTGAACGGCGGGCTTGACACGGGCGAGACGCAACGTGACGCCGTTGGCCTGCATCAGCTCGAGAATCTGGGTCAGCTTTGCCGCGCCCTGGGAGTCCACATAGTCGACGCCCTCGAGATCGAGCACGAGCGCATGTGGCTTCTGATCGCCGTCGGCGAGCTCCCGTACGCGATCCTCGAGCGCTTCGGCGGTCGCGAAGAACAGGCCACCATCGAGGCGCAGGACCGCAATTCCCCGAAACGTCTGGTCGTCGGGGTATTCGTCAAGATCGCGGAATACCTGGGTCCCTGCCTCGCGGCCTAAGAGAGGCATCCGCGGTCGCGTTGCGACGTAGATCAGCCAGCCGAGGGAGAGCACCACCCCGATTACGACACCCGCAAGAACACCGGCGGAGAGGACGCCGATGGTCGCCGCCACGGCGACCCAAAAATCGAATCGGGTCACCCGGTGCAGGCGTCGCAGTTCCTTGATATCGATCATCCCGAACACAACGGCGTCAATGATCACGGCACCGAGGACGGCCTTCGGGAGGTGCGAGAACAGGGGAGCTAATACGACCAGCGTCGCGAGCACCAAGGCGCCGGTGACGAGTGAGGCGACTGGTGTGCTGGCACCCGCCGACTCGTTAAGTGAGCTGGCCGAGAGGCTGGTCGATACCGGCATTCCCTGAAAGACACCGGCGCCCAGGTTGGCCATCCCCTGGGCTACGGACTCCTGGTTTACGTCGATGCGATATCGATGCTTGGCTGCGAACGCCCGGGCGTCGCCGGCGGTCTGGGAGAACCCGATCAGCAGCAAGGCGACCGCCGCGATCCCGATCGTCGCGTAGTGCTGCTTGATCAGCGTCAGATCGGGAAGCGCTGGTGCAGGCAGACCACGCGGCACCGTGCCGACGAGCGCGACGCCGTGCGCGCCGAGGTCGAACACCGATGACGCGATCAACCCCCCTGCAACGAGCACGAGCGCGCCAGGAACCGACGGCGCGAGAAAACGCAGACCGAGGATCACACCGAGTGCGATCACGGCGACGAGCACGGTGCTCCAGTGGACCTCACCAAGCGATCCGAGCCAGGTCGCGAGCTCGCGCCAGGCGCTGTCACCCTCCGCGGACGTGCCGGTGAGCTTGGGCAGTTCACCAATAACCACGTCGACGGCAGCTCCAGCGAGAAATCCTGTGATCACGGCCTTGGACAGGAACTGGGCGATCCAACCCATCCGCAGCAATGCCAGCCCCAGGAACAGGAGACCCGTCACAAGCGTGATGGCGGCAACCAGCTGCGCCGCTTGCTGTCCGCCGAGGTTGGAGACCAATACCGCGCCGCCGGCGACGGCGGCAAGGGCCGAGCTTGGTCCGGTGGAGATCTGGCGAGATGTGCAGAACAGCGCGTAGATGATCGCGCCGGCCGCCGCGGCATACAGCCCGTTCTGCAGCGGCACTCCGGCTATGCCGGCGTAGCCGAGGTTCTTCGGCACCACCAGTGCAGTGACCGCAACTCCCGCCGTCACGTCCCCGCGCAGCCACCGACGCTCGTACCGTGGCAGCCACGCCGCCACTGGCAACAAGCGCGCGATTCCCCGGTCCTCTCGGTCCTCAGCGGCCGTAGGCACGAGGCTGCGATTGATGGCCTGTCCGCACGCTCGCAGTATCGCGCCCTGTCATCCCGGGAGCGATGCCGTGGCCCTTGCGGACGGAGCGCAGTGCAGTGTACGTTAGGAAGCTGTCAGGAAGATCGACGACCAGCCGATGATGCCCTCCACGCAATCTCCGCCACCTCTCCGCGCCGAGCACATCAGCGGCGCCAGACGGTTCTTCGGCGACCTGATCATCGCGTTCCGCGTGCTCAACGAGGTGCGCCACCGAGCGGTGGCTGCTGTGTTTGGAGTCCAGAAGGGCTGGCGGTCAAACCTCCTCACGGCAATCGTGATCGGAGCAGTGATGGACGCCATCGGACACGTGGCCGCGGCACCCCGCACCCAGGTCCGCAAGCTCCGATCCAGCCGGACCGTCGTTGGGGACTCGATGATCGTCGCCGCCATCCTGAACGAAGCCATTGATCGGCTGACGACACGTCGCGCCAAGGCCACCGCCGCTGGTACGGCACTGATCGTGTTCGCCGTCGTGGCAAACTCAATCCGCCCGACAGTTGAGCGCGTGCTCCGGGCGATCCGGCCGACCGTCCGCGGCGTCATAACCGAGGCGCGCAAAGTCCGCGACGCGATCAGCCGATACGGGAGTTCATAGAGCGACCCCTCGGCGCTTGACGTTGGTCGATCAGAGGGGAGCTGGGCAGGGCTTCGGGGTCTGAGCGAACATACCGGCCTGGCATGGCCAACCATCTGAAGCGCTTCATCTTGGGCGACCGGGATAGGATCTCCGGGACCGTCTACGGGACGATCATCGTGATGTCAGTCCTCGCGGCTGGGGCGAGGCCATACCAACACCACCTGTGGCGGCTGGTTGTCCTCGCCGGCGGGAGCGTTGTCGTACTGTGGCTCGCCCACGTCTACTCGCATGCCCTCGGGGAGAGTCTCAAGATCGGACGTCGCGTCACAATCGCCGAACTTTCGTCGCTTGCCCGTCGCGAGTACGCGGTCGTGGGCGCCGCGATTCTCCCGTTGGCCGCCGTTGGGCTAGGCGCCGCGGGGGTGCTGGCGGAACGGACGGCAGTCCAGCTAGCGCTCTGGCTCGGCGTGGTCACGCTCACGGCTCAGGGAATCCGATATGCGCAGTTGGAGCGCCTGACTCGGAGCGCGACCTTCTTCACCGTCAGTCTCAATCTCGCGATCGGCTTGGCGATTGTCGCCCTGGAAGTCCTGATCGCGCATTAGATGAGCTCCTGCGGTTTGGCGACCGGACCTGGATCGCCTGGCGATGGGAACGGCACTCCGATTGGTCGCAGGAGCGATTCGGGTTCACCCATGTGAATGGGCGTCGACTGCGCTCGGGCTGGCGGAGGCCGGCGTAGCCTCACGTGATTCTCGCCGAGCCTGAGTGAACAGTCAATCGGGAGGCACCTTATGCGTATCGAGGACTATGGCTTGATCGGTGACATGCAGACTGCGGCCCTGGTCGGCCGGGACGGCGCGGTCGACTGGCTGTGCTTGCCGCGGTTTGACTCGGCGTCGTGCTTCTCGGCGTTGGTGGGGGATGAGCGGCATGGTCGCTGGCTGCTGGCGCCGGCGGGGGAGGTGCAAGCCAGCTCTCGTCGTTACCGCCCCGGGACACTCGTGCTCGAGACCGATTTCGAGACGACGGACGGTGCTGTGCGCGTGATCGACTTCATGCCGCGGCGCGGCGACGGGCCGCCGCGGTTGATGCGGATCGTCGAGGGCCTGCGTGGTCGGGTGCCGATGCGGATGGAGCTGTCGGTGCGTCCGGACTACGGGTCGATCGTGCCGTGGGTTGAGCCGGCGCCGGACGGCGTGATCGCCACGGCGGGGCCGGACGCGTTCCGTCTCAGCACCCCCCTCTCGCTTCAGGTACAGGACGGCAGCGCCCGTGCCGCATTCGTTTCGGTCGAGGGTACACGCGAGCGATTCACGCTCACTTGGCATGAATCCTACGAGGAGACCCCGCCGGTCGAGGACGCCGACTCGGCGCTCGCGCGAACCGAGACGTGGTGGCGCGAGTGGAGCGGACGCTGCGGCTACAGCGGCCCGTATCACGACCAGGTGCTGACGTCGCTCATCGCGCTCAAGGCGATGACCTCCGAGACAACCGGTGCGGTGATCGCGGCGCCGACCACGTCGCTGCCCGAGGACATCGGTGGCGTGCGCAACTGGGACTATCGATACTGCTGGTTGCGGGACTCGGTGCTCGCGCTCCAGGCGCTGCTGGCTGCCGGTTACACCGACGAGGCGCTGGCGTTCCGCGACTTTCTGCTTCGTGCCGGCACCGGCGACCCAACCAAGATCCAGATCATGTACGGGATCAGCGGCGAACGCCGGTTGACCGAATTCGAGCTGGACGAGCTTCCCGGGTACGAGGGATCCAAGCCCGTTCGGGTCGGCAACGCGGCGTCCGAGCAGTTCCAGCTCGATGTCTATGGCGAGGTGATTGGCGTCGCGTTCATCGGTGCCAAGGCGCTGGGCCGGGTGGACCATCGGTTCTGGCCGCGCTGGCGGAAGATCGTCGAGCACGTTGAGACGATCTGGACGGAGCCCGACGACGGGATCTGGGAGACCCGGGGACCTCGACAGCACTTCACATACTCGAAGGTGATGGCTTGGGTGGTGTTCGATCGTGCCGTGCGGCTCGCCGAGCAGTTTGAGCTGGACGCGCCCGTGGAGCGGTGGAAGCAGATCCGCGAGCAGATCCACCGGGAGGTGTGCGAGCGGGGCTTCGATCCCGGCCGTCGCACGTTCACCCAGTACTACGGATCGAAGGAGCTCGACGCGAGCGTGCTGAACATCCCGCTGGTGGGCTTTCTGCCAGGTGATGATGAGCGCGTCACCGGGACGATTGACGCGATCTCACGCGAGCTCGGCCGCGACGGCTTCGTCTCACGCTACTCGACCGCCGAGACCGACGACGGGCTGCCGGGGGACGAGGGCCAATTCCTGGCATGCTCGTTCTGGCTGGTGAGCGCGCTCGCTGTCAACGGACGCCTTGAAACGGCTCGGGCGCTGTTCGAGCGCCTACTGGGGCTCCGCAACGACCTTGGTCTACTGGCGGAAGAGTACGACGTAGCGCGGCAGCGGCAAGTCGGCAACTTCCCCCAGGCGTTCAGCCACCTCACACTGATCGTCGCCGCACACGCGATCTCGGTAGCCACGGCGGATGCAGATCAGAAAGCTGGCCGGGCCGCGACGACGGTTGGGGCCGGTGGGTGACGTCCACCAAGCCGCGAGCCAGAACACCGCAGCCAAGAGGTCGGGAGTGCCGCCGAGGAAGCTACTTCTGCACTCAGCTCTGGCCCAGATCCGGGCCGGCTTCATCGTCACCATCGCCGAATGAGTGACCGCTGGAGCACGAGCCGTCTGGAGGCCTTCAGCGATGGAGTCTTTGCGATCGCGATCACGCTGCTGATTCTCGAGATCAGTGTCCCTGAGAGCGCTTTCGAAAACCTCTGGAAGGGCATCGCGGACCAATGGCCGGCGTACTTGGCTTATGCGACGAGCTTCATCACGATCGGCGTCATATGGCTGTTACATCACGGGATCTTCCGCCGACTGGCCAGCGCCGACGGCCTCGTGCTGCTCACGATCTCCGTCGTCACCAGTGTCCTCTGGCGTTACGTTGCTCACCGTCACCGCGACCTACTCAGGCCCGAAGTCACCGAAGAAGAGACCAGGTCCGTGACGCTCCTGACGACGCCGAGCATGGGCTTCTACGCGGTCGTGGTCGTCTTTGCGCTCCTCGCCCCGCGGATCGCCGCCTTCGGCTACCTGCCGATCGCCGTGTTCCGCCTGTTCCGCCAGCGCGGCGACCGCCGTACGCCATCAGCGCCTGGTGCCGCCGCGCCTGCCGCGCGGGAAGAAGTGGGCTAACCGCGCGGGCCCAAGGTGTCAGTCGCCGTGTGCTGTTGCCGCGCCTGCCTGGGCGAGCGTCCCTGCCTGGAGCAACACCATTAGGGCGACGGTGCCGGTCCAGCCGGTCTGGTGGCTGGCGCCGATGCCGGCGCCGTTGTCGCCGTGGAAGTACTCGTGGAACAGCAGCAGGTTGTGCCAGTGTGGATCGGTCTGGAATTTCTCGATTCCGCCGAACACGGGTCGGCGTCCGTTTTGGTCCTCGGTGAACGTTTTCACCAGGCGGCGGCTGATCTCGACCGCGACCTCGCTGAGGTTCATCTCGCGGCCGGATCCGGTTGGGCATTCGACCTTGACCCGGTCTCCGTAGTAGCGGTGTAGCTGAAGGAGCGCGCGGACGATCACGAGGTTCATCGGGAACCAGACCGGGCCGCGCCAGTTGGAGTTGCCGCCGAACATGCCGGTGTCGGACTCGGCGGGGAGGTAATGCACGTTGTACTGCTGGCCGCCCCAGTCGAACTCGCAAGGTTCGTCGAGGTGACGGCGTGAGATCGCGCGGATCCCGTGGGGGCCGAGGAACTCGTCCTCGTCGAGCATGACAGCGAGGATCCGTCGCAGCCGCGGCTCGTCAAGGAGCGAGGTGATGCGCCGGCCCTCGGCGTTGGGACCGGGACGTTGGGCTAGCTGCGGCAGAGAACCGGCGAACCGCGCGACGAACTCGTCGAGCCGCTCCAGGAACCCGGGGAAGCGGTCGACCACGTCGGCGTCGAACACGGTCGCCGCACACAGTGGCAGCAGGCCCACGAGCGAGCGGACCTTGAGCCGGATCGCCTGCCCGTCGGGCATCCTCATCACGTCGTAATAGAAGCCGTCCTGCTCGTCCCACAGTCCTGTGCCTCCGCCAGGCGGGTTCATGGCGACCGCGATCCACACGAAGTGAGCAATGAACTTCAGCGCCGAGTCGGCGTAGGAGAAATCGTGCTTTGCGAGTTCGGCGGCGATCTGCAGCATCCATTGGCAGTAGAGCGCCATCCATGCGGTGCCGTCCGCCTGCTCGAGCGTGCCGCCGCCGGGCAGCGGCGCGGAGCGATCGAAGATGCCGATGTTGTCCAGTCCGAGGAAGCCTCCCTGGAACAGGTTGCGGTCGTCGGGATCCTTGCGATTGACCCACCAGGTGAAGTTCGCCAGCAGCCGCGCAAACACACGCGCCAGGAACTCGCGGTCGCCCTCGCCGCGGATCGCGGCCTCTCGCTCGTAGACGAACAGCGCGGCCCAGGCGGTCACGGGCGGGTTGACGTCGCTGAAGTTCCACTCGTACGCCGGGATCTGGCCGTTGGGGTGCTGGTAGCGAGTGCGGAGCAGCAGCTCGATCTGCTCCTTGGCGAAGTCGACGTCGACCAGCGACAGCGGGGCGCAGTGAAACGCGAGGTCCCACGCGGCGAACCACGGGTACTCCCACTTGTCCGGCATCGAGATCACGTCGCCCGCGACCATGTGAAACCACTGCACGTTGCGCACCGAACTGGCCGGGGCGTTCGGGTCCCAGGGGTTCACCCCATGCTCGCCCAGCCACCGATGTACGTCGTATTCGTAATACTGCTTGCCCCACAAGAGTCCGGCCAGCGCTTGGCGCATCACCATCGCCTCGTCCGCGGGCAGAGCGGGCGGGATCACCGTCAGATAGAACTGATCGGCCTCAGCGCGGCGGCCCTCCAATACCCGATCGAAGCTCGACCCCAGCGGCTTGACCTCTAGTGCGGGCGGTGCGGAGCTGTCCGACGCGGTCAGGCGCAGCCGAATCGAGGCGCTGTCCCCAGGCGCGAGCACAAGCACGTGATCGGCTGCGAGCTTCGTGCCGATCCGCTCCGGGTTGATCGCGTCGGCGGCGCCGTGCACGACGTAATCGTTGATCCCGTCCTTGACATACGGGGAGGCGTTCGGCACCCCGAACAGGCGCTCGTTGTTGGTCTCGTTCTCGCAGAACAGCAGCTCCGCCGTCGCGTCGGCGCACAGCAGCCAATCGCCCAACTCGGGGTGTGAGGCACGCGCAGCGGCCACCCCCGGGATCCCGTCGACGGCGTTCAGCGTGGGTCTGCGGACGTCGTCGCCCCCCGACCAGGTGTTGCGAAACCACAGCGTCGGGAGCAGGTGCAGGGTCGCCGTGTCCGGGCCGCGGTTGTGGGCTGTGACGAGCATCACGATGTCGTCGGGCGCGCCTTTCGCGTATTCGACGATCACGTCGAAATAGCGGTCCTCGTCAAAGATCCCCGTGTCGAGCAGCTCGTATTCCATCTCTTGCTTGCTTCGACTGGCGTTCGTCGAGGCCAGATCGGCGTAGGGGAACGCGCGCTGCGGATACTTGTACTGACACTTGAGGTAGGAGTGCGTGGGAGTGCTGTCGAGGTAGAACCAGTACTCCTTGACGTCCTCGCCGTGATTGCCCTCGCTGTTGCTGAGCCCGAACATCCGCTCCTTGAGGATCGGGTCCGCACCGTTCCACAGCGCCAGCGCCCAGCACAGCCGCTGGCGCTCGTCGCAAACCCCCGCAATCCCGTCCTCCCCCCACCGGTATGCGCGCGACCGGGCCTGGTCGTGCGAGAAGTAGTTCCACGCGTCTCCGCCCTGACTGTAGTCCTCGCGCACGGTTCCCCACTGTCGCTCCGACAGATAAGGACCCCAACCCTTCCACGGAACGGCGCCGGTACGTGCATCCTCCAAGCGCTGGTGCTCGGGGGTCCGGGAGTTCGGTTCGGTCGTGTTCATGGCTTCGGAGTAGGTCGGGGGCCCCGCCTCATCGTGGCCCTACCGTTGCTCCCATGTCTGCCATGTCCTCAGGTGCCTCGTAGATCGCCAGGCCATGGATGATCCACAGGCTGAGCGCGAACACCGCCAGCGACCAGAATGGGTAAGCCGGCAGCTCAAGCAACGCGCCGAGCGCCGCCAGCCCGCCGACGACGATGCCGAAATACCGCCCGAACGCCTGACCGGCGAACAGCGACACCGACGCGATGAGCTCCAGGATCCCGATGATCAGCGTGATCCAACCCCAGCTCTTGAGGCTGCCGAAGACGTAGTGGGTGTTGTGCACGAAGAAGCTCGAGTTCCCGATCGCCGCAATTCCGTAGATGACGTTCAGCACGCCGCCGAGCATCAGTAGTGAGGCCGCGAATATGGCTCGGCCAAGGCCTCTGACTTCGCGCATGGTCTAACTCCTTCTGATAGCGGGCATCAAGCAGGGACCAGCAAAGCGGACGGTACGGGCGCGATGCGCGGGAGACCCGCCGTCAGCGTCCATTCACCCAGGTGAATGCGAATCGTGCCGGGGCGTAGCCAGATCACATTCACCTGGGTGAGTAGGCCGGGGAAGCTGCTCTTCGCCTCGCGTCTGACGTAATGTGAGCCTGGCTGCCTACGGCAGGCGGATCTCGGCGGGACTCTTCGCAGTGGAATGGAGCAGATGATGGCTGACAAGAGGCAGAAGCGGGCGGCGGAGTTCATCGCGCCGTTCCGTATCGAGCCGGGTTCGAAGGTGACGCTCGAGAAGGATTTCGATCCGTCGTTCAAAGCCGGCGTGAAGAAGAAGAAGGAGGGAGTCGCACTGCTCGAGAATGGCGTCAAGCTGCTGGCGGAGTATCAAGCGCGCCTGGCTGCGCAGGACACGTGGGGTGTGCTGGTGGTGTTGCAAGCGCTCGACGCGGCGGGTAAGGACGGGACGATCCGGCACGTGATGAGCGGCGTTAATCCGCAGGGTGTCCAAGTGCACAGCTTCAAGGTTCCGTCGGCCGAGGAGCTCGACCACGATTTCCTGTGGCGCTACGCCCAGCGGCTCCCGGCCCGCGGCGAGATCGCGATCTTCAATCGCTCTCACTACGAGGAGGTCCTCGTCGTGCGGGTGCATCCGGAGAACCTTGATCGCCAGAAGCTCCCGGACCGGTCGAAGCAGGGGGATGTGTGGAAGCGGCGCTATCGCGAGATCAACGACTGGGAGCGTTACCTGGCCGAGAACGGGATCCGAGTCGTGAAGTTGTTCCTGAACGTGTCGAAGGAGGAGCAGCGCATTCGGTTCCTGCGTCGGATCGACCTTCCCGATCACAACTGGAAGTTCTCCGAGGCAGATATCCGCGAGCGGGAGCGCTGGGACGACTACCAGCAAGCGTTCTCCGACGTGCTTTCGTATACCAGCACGGAGTGGGCTCCGTGGTATGTGATTCCGGCTGACCGCAAGTGGTTTGGGCGAATCGCTGTCGGGGCCGTGCTGGTTCATGCCTTGATGGACATCGACCCTCGTTTCCCGGCGATCTCCAAGCAGCAGCGCAGATCGCTGCTCGAGATCAAACAGGCGCTGGAAGGGCAGGCACCGAAGGGTGCTGCGCCTGACCCGTTCGAGCAACAACAGCGAGCGGCCGAGGTTCCCACGGCGCAGCGGAGCGGGTAGCGATGTCGACCGCACCGCGCCCAGGGACCGGGCAGACCGCCGGCAACGACACATGGTACGGCGCCTCAGAGGAGGAAGTCACGGCGAGACTCGCCGTCGATCCGATCGCAGGTCTCTCCGGCCAGAAGGCCGCCGCGCTGCTCGAGCGGCACGGACCGAATGCTCTCCCGGTCGAGCAGCAGGTTCCGGGCTGGAAGCGGTTCGTCGGGCAGTACCGCAGCTATATGCAGATCATCCTGCTCGGGGCCGCGATCGTGTCGCTGGCGATCAAGGAGTGGAGCACCGGGGTGCTGCTGATCGTGATCACCGTCGTCAACGCTGTCGTAAGCCTGCGCCAAGAAGGCAAGGCCGAGAGCGCGATGAATGCACTGAAGGCGATGGTGAAGGCGACCGCGCGGGTTCGCCGCGACGGGTCCGAAGCCGAGATCCCGGCCGAGGAGGTGGTCATCGGTGATGTTGTGCTGTTGGCGGCCGGGGACGAGGTCCCGGCGGACGGGCGGATCATCACGGCCAGCTCGCTGCAGATCGACGAGTCCGCACTGACGGGTGAGAGCGTGCCGGCCTCCAAGGGAATCGACCCGCCGCAGGGCGCGGATCTCGCTCCCGGCGATCAGACGGACATGGCGTTCATGCACACGCCCGTCACACACGGCAGCGGCGTGATGATCGTCACCGCGACCGGCAGCGAGACGCAGGTGGGCAAGATCGCCGGCATGCTCGCCGGCACAGCACGGGAGCAGACGCCGCTGACCCGGCAGCTCAACACACTGACCCTGTGGATCGCGGCTGCGGCCGGGATCACGATGGTGGTGATGTTCGTGCTCGGGGCCCAGCGCGGGCAGTCCTCAACAGTTGTCTTCACGAGCGCGGTCGCGCTCGCGATCGCGGCGATCCCGGAGGCGATGCCGACCGTCTTGCAGGTGATCCTGTCGCTCGGCGCCAAAGACCTCGCCGAGCACGGCGCGGTGCTCAAGGATCTGGCGTCGGTCGAAACTCTTGGTTCGACCTCGGCGATCAACTCGGACAAGACCGGGACGCTGACGATGAACCAGATGACCGCGATCGAGGTGATCGACCCGACCGACCGCTATACGATCTCCGGGTCCGGGTATGAGCTTCAGGGGAAGGTCCATCACGCTGCGGGCTCCTCGGACACGATCGACGACGCGATCCTCCCCTACGTCGTCGCGAGCGACGCGACGCTGGTCGACGGCAAGGTCCTCGGCGACCCGACCGAGGGCGCGCTGCTCGTGCTCGCCCACAAGGCGGGTCTCGACCTCGACGCCACCCGCGAGCGCTACCCGCGTGTCGCGACGCTTCCGTTCGACCCGACGTACAAGCTGATGGCCGCCTTCACCAAGACCTCAGACGCTGCCGGTAAGGAGATCGTGCGCTGCTACGTCAAGGGCGCGGCGCCGGCGGTCATGAGCCACGCCGCGAGCGCGCTGTCCGCCGGTCGGAGCATTCCCTGGGACGACGCCCTGCGCACTCGCGCGCAGGCCAATGTCCGCAGGATGGAGGAGGACGGGCTGCGCGTGATGGCCAGCGGCTTCCGTGATCTCGACCCCGCGTCGTTCGATCCCGACGGCGACCTGCTGGCGTACGTTCAGGCACTCGAGATCACCAGCCTCGTCGGGATGGTCGACCCGCCGCGGGCCGAGTCAAAACAAGCAATCAAGGACGCTCAGAAGGCGCACATCCGCGTGCGCATGGTCACCGGCGACGATGTGATCACCGGCGCGGCGATCGCGGCGCAACTCGGGATCGAGGGAGAGGCGATGCTCGGCGCCGAATTCGCAGCGCTCGACGAGTCCCAGCGGCTCTCGCGGATCGACCAGATCGGCGTTGTCGGACGCGTTGCTCCCGAGCACAAGGTGCTGCTGGTCGACACCCTCAAGCAGAAGGGCGACGTGGTCGCGATGACCGGCGACGGCGTCAACGACGCACCGTCGATCAAGGCCGCGCACATCGGGATCGCGATGGGCAGCGGCACCGAGGTCGCCAAGAACGCCGGCCGGATGATCCTCACCGACGATGACTTCGCGACGATCGTGCACGCCGTCGGGGCGGGACGCAAGCTCTACGACAACCTCACGAAGTACGTCCGCTTCGTACTGATCTCACTGGTCGCGTTCGTGCTCACGTTCTTGGGAGCGACGCTCTTGAACATCGCCGCCGGCCAGCCGTTCACCCCGCCGCAGGTGCTGTGGATCCACTTCTTCATCAGCGCTCCGTTCGGGGTCGCGCTCGGTCTCGATCGGGCCACGCCGCATCTGATGCGGCTTCGCCCGCGCCCCAGCAGCGAATCGATCATGACCCACAGCCTGATGCTCACAACCGGGCTCGTCGGGCTGTACATGGCGATCGTTCTCGACGCGCTGATCTACTTCGGCAAGCAGCATTACCACAGCATCCCGGTCGGGTCATCGATCGGGCTGACTGCGTTCGCGCTGATGCTCGTTGTGGCCGCCTACGAGAGCCGCAGCGTCACGCTAACGGCGCTCGCGAGCGAGACGTTCGACAACCGCTCGATGAACTGGACGGCGCTGGCCGAGATCGCGCTCGCTGTGATGGTCACGCAAATGGACCTGTTCAACCGGCTGCTCGGCACCGTGCCGCTGCACGCAGGGCAGTTTGGCCTCGCGCTCGCCGCGGCCGTGCTGCTGCTCGCGGTGTGGGAGCTCGGCAAGCTGATCGCGAGGCGGCAGAGCGCGACCGGGCGCTCCAACACGTCGCACGCATCGAGCGCTCCGGGGCGCTAGGTTGGACCCAGTGTGAAACGTTCGCTCGACTCGGCGCGAATCGAAACAGGCCGCTGAGCCGAGATCCACCACGCAACCAGAAGGAGAGTCCGCCATGGCAACACTCGTTGCGATTGGCTATCCGGATCAGGTCACCGCCGAAGAGGCAAGGCAGACCGTTCAGCAACTCGAGTCCGACTTGATCATCCAGGCCGACCAGGTCGCCGCGATATCACGCGACCTCGACGGGAAATATCACGTCCACACCTCCCATGGTGGCCCCGGCGCCGGTGCCGGCGCGGTCTGGGGAGGGTTCTGGGGCTTGCTGTTCGGGCTGCTGTTCTTCATCCCGTTCGCCGGATGGGCGGTGGGCGCCGGGCTCGGTGCCCTGTTCGGCCATCTGGGTGAGAAGGGAATCGACAAACAGTTCCAGGAGCAGGTTCGCGACCAGCTCAAGCCGGGGACCTCAGCGCTGTTCCTGGTGATCGAGCACGCGACGCCGGACAAAGCCATCGCGGCCCTGGAGAAATACGGCGGCACGGTCATCAAGACCTCACTCTCCGAGGAGGACACGAAGAAGTTGCAGGACGCACTGCAACCGCCGACCCCCGCCTAGGTCCCGGAACACCCGATCCGCAGCTGCCGGCCGTTGCGCCGGCCGGCAGCTGCGTCACCTCCTTGGCGCCCATGCCGAACGCCAAGGAGGACCGCTGAGCTGGTATTTCCGTAACCGAGGAACAATGCCAATCGGGGCGATCACCACCATCACTGACAACGATGCGCCCGGCTCATCGAGACTAGCCGGCGCTTGATGACGCCGCGCTCAATTCCCGGCGTACGCGCACTCGCGAGCTATCAGCCATCATGGCTGCGCCGCGATGTGGTCGCCGGACTTGTCCTGACCACGCTGCTGGTGCCGCAAGGCATGGCTTACGCCGAACTCGCGGGACTTCCGGCGATCACGGGCCTCTACACCACGATCCTGTGCTTGATCGGCTACGCCGTGTTTGGGCCCTCGCGCGTCCTCGTGCTCGGTCCCGACTCCTCGCTGGGACCGATGATCGCAGCCACGATCCTCCCGATCGTCGGCTCGAACGGGAGCCCCGAACATGCGATCGCCCTGGCGTCGATGCTCGCGCTGATCGTCGGCGCGATCATGATCACGGCCGGGGTCGCGAAGCTCGGGTTCATCGCCGATCTGCTCTCCAAACCGACACAGATCGGTTACATGAACGGGCTGGCGCTGACGATCCTGGTCGGGCAACTGCCCAAGCTGTTCGGATTCTCCGTCAGCGGCGACGGGTTGATCAACGAGGCGCGCGGGTTCGTGCACGGACTCGCCTCCGGGGAGGCTGTCAGCGCCGCCGTTGCGATCGGCTTGTTCAGTCTGGTCGTGATCCTGGCCCTCGGGCGCTGGCTGCCTCGGATTCCCGGAGTGCTGGTGGCCGTCGTCGCCGCGATCGCAGCGTCGGCCGTGTTCGATCTCGCCGATCACGGTGTCTCGCTCGTCGGAACCCTCCCCAAAGGGTTCCCGCCGCTCACGGTGCCAAGTCCGATCTCCGATCTCCCGCTGCTGGTCGCCGGGGCGCTCGGGATCGCGCTGGTCGCGCTCACCGACACGATCTCCACCGCATCCGCGTTCGCGGCGCGCACCGGCCAGGAGGTCAACGGGAATGGGGAGATGATCGGGATCGGTGCCGCGAACGTCGCCGCTGGGTTCTTTCAAGGATTCCCGGTCAGCACGAGCGGGTCGCGCACCGCAGTCGCAGAGCAAACCGGCGCCAAGACACAGCTCACCGGCATTGTCGGAGCTGCAGCGATCATTCTGATGCTGGTGCTCGCGCCTGGGCTCCTGCACAACCTCCCAAACCCGACGCTCGCCGCCGTCGTGATCGCCGCATCGCTGTCGCTCGCCGACCTGCCGGGAACCATGCGACTCTGGCGCCAGCGTCGCGTCGAGTTCCTGCTCTCCGTCACTGCATTCCTCGGCGTCGCACTGCTCGGCGTCCTCGCCGGCATCGCCGTCGCGGTCGCACTCTCGATCCTCAACGTCTTCCGGCGAGCATGGTGGCCATACCAAACGACGCTTGGTCGCGTTCCAGGAATGCCCGGCCAGCACGACCGCCAACTCCACCCCAACGCCGAGGAGCTGCCCGGACTCGTCACCTTTCGGTTCGACGCACCCCTGTTCTTCGCCAACACCCGGACGTTCCGAGACCAGATTCGCCGCCTCGCCGCCGCCGACCCCCGCCCGCGATGGATTGTCATCGCGGCCGAGCCAATCACCGACGTCGACACCACTGCCGCTGACATGCTCGCCGACCTCGACGAGGAGCTCAACGCCAACGGCACCTCACTCGTGTTCGCCGAACTCAAAGACACCGTTCGCGCCAAGCTCGAGCGCTACGAGCTGATCGGGCCCCTCGATCCGGACCACTTCTTCCCTACCCTCGACGGCGCGCTGGACAGCTTCCGCCAGCAGACCGGCGCCGACTGGACACTCCCGGAGCGCCCGCCCCACACCAACCCTTATAACGACCCTCCTAGCCAGGGTGCGGCCGTGTGAACGAGCAATCGCTACCCGGTCCGATGCGGCGAGGATGCCCCGACCGGCTCGCCGCAAACGGACCCAGCACTGGATTCTCGCTGCTCAAGCTGCAGGGCAACGTGCGCGTCACGATGTCCATATGACCACAGTCGAGGGCGCGTCGCCGGTCGATCCTGCGATGCCGCTGCCGCCCCCGCGGCGGTTCGAGGCAATCGTTTTCGACTGGCACGGCCCTGCGGTGCCCGACCGCGACGCTGACGTCGCCCGGATGCGCCACCTCGTTGAAGAGGGGTGCGCAGCGGGGCTCGAGCTGGCGATCGTGAGCGGCAGGAACGTGGGCAACGTCGATGGACAACTCGCTGCCCGTCCTGCCGGCCGGGGCGCTCTCGTGCTGTCCGTCAACCGGGGCTCGGAGGCGTTTCTCGTGGGCCGTGATGGGCCCGAGCTCGTGTACCGCCGCACGGCGACCTCAGACGAGGATGCAGCGCTGTCGCGCGCGGCGAGCCTGGCGGTCGAGCGTCTGGCGGAAACCGGCCTCGCGGCTCGGATCCTCTCCGAGCGGTTGGACCGGCGCAAGATCGATCTGATCCCCGAGCCCGAGTGGGAGGATACGCCAGAGGCGCGGATCGATCAGCTGCTGGCAGCTGTGGAGAATCGGCTTGCCGCGGCCGGGGTCGCGGGGTTGCCCGCGGCGGTCGAGATCGTCCGCGCGGCCGCGGCGGAGGCAGGATTGGCGGATCCGAAGGTGACCAGCGACGCCAAGTACGTGGAAATCGGACTGACCGACAAGTCGGACTCCGGCGAGTGGGTGATGAGCTGG
Source organism: uncultured Solirubrobacterales bacterium (assembly GCA_963769695.1). Lineage (GTDB taxonomy): Bacteria > Actinomycetota > Thermoleophilia > Solirubrobacterales > Solirubrobacteraceae > Palsa-465. Next base: position 518,641 of record CAVYMX010000011.1, read on the forward strand.
CTGTGGCGGCGTGGGGTAGCGCCCGGGCAGGTGCTGATCGCCGGCGATGAGCTGGCGTCGCTCGGTCGGCTCTTGGGCAGCGACTCGTGGTTGCCGGGGGGCCCGGATGCGTTTGCGAGCGTGCTCGAGGACCAGATCACGCGCCGCCGGCAAAGAGAGCTCCCGATCGTCGTCCAGTACCCGGATTGGACGCTCGCGATCGACGGCGACGATCCAATGCTCGAGCGCGTGCACCAATCGCTGCTGACACTCGCAGACGGACGGCTGGGGACCCGCGGCAGCGTGATCGCTGGGCACCCCAGCGAGGACGCCACGGTCCTCATGTCCGGCGTTTACACGAGAACGGGCGCCGAGACGCACCTGCTGGCGGGGCCGCGTTGGAACACGCTCTCCCTGAACGACTCGGCGCCTCGCTCGGTCCGGCGTGTACTGGATCTCCATGCCGGCGTGCTCCAGCAAGAGCTGCGATCGGAGGCCGGACGAATCGACACGCTGCTGCTCTCCTCGCTGGCCCGACCCGGGACGGCGGCACTCAGGGCCAGGGACCGCGGCGCAAGCCTGAACGCCTCCCAACCGCTGGTTGCGCCGCTCGGACCCACATACGAGGAAGGAGAGATGGACGGGTCCACGTGGATGCGCGTCAGCGGGCGGCCGGGGTCGATCGCCGCGGCCGCGCACGATCACCTGCGCGGCACCGCCGGCGACCACGTGCTAGACCGCGTCGCCGCCTACGAGAGCGTCGCCAGAGGCTCGGCCGATGAAGGCGCGGCTGTCGATCGCCTTCGAGCCGCACAACGGCTCGGGTTCGACGGTCTACTCGCCGAGCATCGGCGCGAGTGGGCGGCTCGCTGGGAGGACGCCGACGTGATCATCAATGGTGATCGTGAGCTGCAGCTGGCTGTCAGATTCGCGATCTTCCATCTGCTCGCATGCGCGCCGGATGGCGGCGAGGCAGCGGTCGGGGCCCGGGGGTTGAGCGGCAGCGCCTACCGGGGGCACGTGTTCTGGGACACCGACGTGTACGTCCTGCCGATGCTTGCCGCGACCCACCCGCAGGCCGCGCGCGCAATGCTCGAGTACCGCGTCCGGCGGCTGCCCGCGGCTATCCGAGCCGCGAAGCGTCATCGCCGCGAGGGCGCCCGGTTCCCGTGGGAGTCCGCGCGCACTGGGCGAGATGTGACGCCGGATCACGCGCGTGACCGGAACGGCGAACTCGTACCGATCCGGACCGGGCAACTCGAGGAGCACATCATCGCCGACGTCGCGTGGGCCGCCGCCTGCTACATCGACTGGACCGCCGACCAGGCGTTCGCGGCCGGCCCGGGGCGCGAGCTGATCGTGCAGACCGCCCGCTGGTGGGCTTCGCGGATCGAACTCGACACCAACGGACACGGTCACATCCGCGGCGTTATCGGCCCCGACGAGTACCACGAGAACGTCGATGACAACGCCTACACGAACGTCATGGCGCGCTGGAACCTCAAGCGCGCCGCTGAGGCCGGCTCGGACGTGGTCGATGAGCACGAGCGGCGGCGCTGGCTCGAGCTGGCCGATTCGATCGTCGACGGATACGATCCATCAACCGGGATTTACGAGCAGTTCGCGGGCTTCAACGCACTCGATCCGCTCCTGATCGCCAAGCTCGCACCGCGGCTACCGGTCGCAGCCGACATGCTGCTCGGCCACGAGCGCACCCAGGCCACCCAGGTCGTCAAGCAGGCCGACGTGCTGATGCTGCACTACATGATCCCCGACGAGCTAGCCGCAAGTTCGCTGGAGTCCAACCTCGACTTCTACGGGCCGCGCACCGCTCACGGCAGCACGCTCTCGCCAGGTGTGCACGCCGCGCTGCTCGCCCGCGCCGGCCGCCTCGCCGAAGCGCTCGAGATGCTCCGCCTCACCGCCCGGATCGACCTCGACGACATGGGTCAGATGGCCGCCGGCGGGCTGCACCTGGCCGCGATGGGCAGCGTATGGCGCACGCTCGCGGTGGGCTTTGCCGGCCTGCGGCCCGTCGGCGACGCGCTCGCGCTCGACCCCGTGCTCGCACCCGGATGGGACACGCTCGAGCTGCGCGTGCGGTTCCGCAACAGTCGCGTGCGCATCCGCGTCCTGCCGGGCGCGGTCGAGGCGAGCGCCGACCGGCCCGTAGCTGCGCTGAATCCGGCCGGGGAGCGCGTGGAACTCGACCGCACGCCCCAGACCTTCAGACAGTCACCCCCGTCCCCGAGGAGGATTCCGTGACCACGGTGCTCGCCGCGCTTGACTCCAACGCCTCTGGGCGACCGGTGCTCAGCACCGCCATCGCCCTCGCCGACTTGTACGGCTCCACCGTCACGTGCCTGCACGTGTGCGAGGAAACCCTCAGTGCCGCGTCGGAGCTCGCCCGCGCTGCCGGCGTCGAGCTGCACGAGGTCAGCGGCTCCCCGATCGAAGAGATCGCCAACGCGGCTCAGGACCCTGAGGTCGCGGCGCTCGTCCTCGGGGCGCGCGGAGTACACGGAGGCCCCCAGCCCGCCGGACACACCGCGCTCGAAGTCATCACCCGCATCGCAAAACCGGTCGCCGTCGTTCCGCCCCACGCGCAACCGCGCGAGCGAATCGACCGCATCCTCGTCCCGCTCGAAGGGACCAGCGAAGGCTCGCCAGCGCTCGACGAAACGATCAGGCTCGCTCACCGACGCGGGCTTGAGGTCCTCGTCCTGCACGTCCACTCACCGGCGACCGTACCCGCGTTCTCCGACCACGAGCCACACGCAACGCTGGCATGGGAGCGCGAGTTCCTCACACGCCACATCTCAACCCCGCACGAGCGCATCACGCTGCTGCGCCGTCTCGGCGTCCCCGCCGACGACGTCGTCGCAGTCGCCTGCGAAACCGGCCCGGATCTGATCGTCCTCGCGTGGGGCCAGGACCTCGCCCCAGGCCACGCGCGCGTCGTGTCAGAGACGCTCGCGCACAGCGAGATCCCCGTGCTGCTGCTGCCCGTCCAATAAGCGAACGCATCTGAAATTTGAGATCACGATGCGCGGACGGTTCCGACCCGCAGCTTACTTCTTGCTGTCTGAGTGCAGCGACTTGCCGGCGCTGTCGATCACCTTGCGGATGAAGTCGTACTGCGCGTGGACCAGCTGGTCGGCCATCTCCATCGCGGAGTCGACGATCTCCTGCCTTCTGGAGGGACCTTTGCCGTGCGGGGGTAGCGCGTCGTCGACGGTGTCGACGAACTTGCGTACCGCCCCGATCGCGGCCGTTGACCCTTCTCAACGGGCTCGAGTACCTCTTCGGACAGCCTGGTCGTCCGGTCGATCGCGCCTGGGGGAGGCGTAGCGGCCGGCCGGCGCAGGTGCCAGCGTGTCTGGCGGCACGCTCGAATCCTCGGTTGGGGCCGGACCCTCGATCGACTCGAGGCGTGACGACGCCACTGCGCGGCGAGCGCGCGCGGGTCGCCGGCGCGCCGCTTCGCGGGGCTCGCCTGCAGGTCGCGTGCGAGACGCTTGCGCTCGTACTTGGAGCAGGCCACGGACACGGTCCGCACTGACTGTTGCCGGCCGTCGCGACGGACGACCGCCGTGACGTCGGCCGTCCGGCTCCCACCGAAACGCGAGCAGCGCGAACCCGGCGGCCCCCACGCCCCATGCCGCGAGCAGCCCGAGATGACCCCAGTTCACTGCCTTGCTTCCGATCTCCGGGTTGAACGCCGACTCCAGACCATCGGCGAATGGACGCAGCGGAAAGAAGGACGCGGTCGCGCGCAACCAGTGCGGGGCGTTGTCGATTGGCTGGAACACATCAGAGATAAGCACAGCGGCAGGATCGTCCCCCACTCTGCCGCCGCTGCGCCGCCGGTGACCTTCGAGGATCTCGAGCGTCGTGGTCTTCCCCGCGCCGTTCGGTCCCAGCAGCGCGAACACCTCACCCTCCTCCACCCGGAAGCTGATCCCGCGCGCGGCGTCAACCCGGCCATAGCTCTTGAACAGATCCTCGACGTCGATCGCGGGCATCAGCCTCACCGTATGCCGCCAAGCGCCTGCGAACATCGTGAGGATTCCGCACCGGCGCAAGGAAAGCTACGGAGCAGACGGGCAGCGGAGGCATCAGGGGCCGGACCCGGCTGCGGCGAATTCCCGAGCCGTATAAACACGGCGCTCAGGCCGACATTGTCACGCGCACGTCGCCGTCCTGTTCGAGCAGCGAAAAGCCCGTGATACCGGGCCCGTCACGCCGGAAAGAGAGGCTCACGCGCGAGCCCGCGACCTGGAGATCGCGCAACTCCAAGCTCCCCAGCCAGTCGGGCAGGATTGGCCGATCCACCGTCAGCATGTTGTTCGGCGCGTGCGCGGAGATGCCCATCATCGACTGCACGAGCATGAACGGAGCTGCGGCCGCCCAGGCCTGGGGAATGCAGGCGACCGGGTACGGGACGATCGACGGCGAGTCGTCACGATGAAAGCCGCAGAACAGCTCGGGCAACCGAAAGTCCCGGGCAGCGGCGGCGACCTCGAACAGGCCGCTCGCGATCCGGGCTGTCGCCGCGTGGAAGCCGTAGCGCTTGAGCCCGGCGGCGGCGATCGCGTTGTCGTGCGGCCAGACCGAGCCGTTGTGGTAGCTCATCGGGTTATACGCCCGTGAGCTGCTCGCGAGCGTGCGGATTCCCCAGCCGGAGAACATGTCCGCTGCCATCAACCGTTCGGCCACCCGTGCCGCCTTTTCCTCGTCGACGATCCCGCAGTACAGGCAATGCCCAGGGTTTGAGCTGACGCTGCGGACCTGCTGCTTGCGGCCATCAAGCGCCAGTACCAGGAAGCCCTCGTCCGGGTCCCAGAACGCGTCGTTGAACGCCTCCCGCAGCGTCCCCGCCTCGGCCCGGAGTCGCACCGCGAGATCGTTCTCGCCGAACGCGTCGTACACCTCGGCGATCCGCAGCTTCGCCTCGTACACGTACCCCTGCGCCTCGACCAGTGCAATCGGTCCGCTCGCCAGCGAGCCGTCCGCATGCACGATCGCATCGCCTGAGTCCTTCCAACCCTGATTGCGCAGGCCCGCCGGTGAGCGCTGCTCGTACTCGACGAATCCGTCGCCGTCGCGATCCCCCCACTCGTCGATCCATGCCAGCGCCGCGTCCACGGCGGGCCGCAGCCGCGCGAGCGTCTCGAGATCGAGCGTCCAGCGGTAGTAGCCACCGGCAACCATCAGAAACAGAGGCGTTGCATCGACCGTGCCGTAGTAGGGCGTGTGCGGAATGTGCCCCGTCCGCGCCAGCTCCCCCACCCGCAACTCGTGCAAGATCTTTCCCGGCTCCGCATCGCGCCACGGCTCGTCGGCCCGCGCCTGCAGCGCGGCGAGCGCGAGCAGCGTCCCGCGCGCCACCTCGGCGTTCAACATCAGCGACTCGCAGGAAGCCAGCAGCGAATCGCGGCCGAACGCCGCGACGTACCACGGGATTCCGGCGGCCGGCAGCGCGCCCCCGGAGGCGGGCATCATCAGCGCGTGCAGATCACGGACGGATGCCTCGATGAATCGATCGAACAGCTCGTTGTCGGTCGTGATTCGCGCACATGCTCGCTCCCACTCCCTGTGTTCCTGTTCGAGCCGCACAGCTGCCTGCTCCATCCTGGCCGCCTCGCTGCCGCGCACGCCGTGACCAGGAACGACCGTCACCAAGAACTCCACGGCCTCCCCAGGAGGGAGCTGCACATCCCACTGGACAACTGCCCGTTGCCCATCGATGTTGATCCGTGCGAAAGCAGGGCTGAAGCCGACGAGCGTCACACGCTGCACACCATCCTCGCCGACGTAGACGAAGCGCGCGCCAGCCCCGTCGCGTACAGGGGGAAGGACGCGGCCGCTCGTACGGCGTCCGACCCCCCGGACCTCGAACACGTCTGCAAAGTCCGCTGCGAGCGCCAGCTCGACCGTCGTCGCCACCGTCTCCGGGCGGAAATTGCGCACCCCCACGCCGTAGTACAGGCGATCCGCAATCAGCAGCGTGCGGCGCACATTCAACGTCTCCTGAGGCACCTCGACCTCGCCCGGCGCAGCGTCGGGTTCGTGGCATTGATCACCGCATGGTGGCCCGACTGCATCGCGCAGGACAGCAGCACCGGTGCCAGCCCGCCTACGGTCAGCCGAGCTCCGATAGATGACGGTATCCCGTTCGTACAGCCCCTCCGCCTGACGCACGGGAGCCCGAATATCGCCGTCCGGGCGCGCGCAGACAAACATTGCACCGGACCTGAGCGCCAGCAGCTCCTCGCGCGCCTCGCCCGGGACCACCGGCGCGCCCTCCAGATCACTTGCGGAGAACGTCCGAAAGCGATCGGATGCGATCGTATCGCGCTCAGGCGGGGGCACGGCGAGATCCGGTTTGTGCGGCGAAGGCCATGCGCAGGTCTCCTCCATGGTATGGGCACGTTCACCAATCTGGACCGACCGCTCAACGTCGTCGAAGAACTCCAAGGGAGCGGCGATGTGCAGCAAGATTGCGATAGCACGCAAACCTAGTTGGGGCCGTAGAGGATGAACACGGCCATGCAGACGCTCCTTCAGGCTTTTGGAGCGAGAAGGCCATATTCGAGCGCATATGCGACGAGCTCGGCACGCGACCGATGACCGGTCTTACGCTGGAGATGCGAGCGATGAGCTTCGACTGTGCGCACGCTCAGAAACAGCGTGTCAGCGATCTCGGCGTTCGTATACCCGAGCGCCAGCAGCCGCAGCAACTCGAGCTCATGGCCTGAGAGCCGATGGCGTCGCAGACCTGAAGCCCGGCGCGGTCGCGATCCGGGCACCGAGCCGTGGGTCTAGGTACGTGTGACCGCCAAGCGCAGCATGAATCGCCCCTTCGAGCTCGCTATCCGCTGCCTGCTTGAGCACGAACGCCAGCGCCCCTGCGCGCAGCACCGCCCGCGCCGATTCGGGCTCGTCCTGCATCGTCAGGACAACGATCGCCGTTCGTGGCGACGCTTCAAGCAACGTCGGAATCGCCTCGAGGCTCGACCCGCCCGGCATATTGAGGTCGAGCACGAGCACGTCCGGTTTGAAGCCGCGCACTTTGCGCAATGCCGTACCCACATCGCCGGCCTCTGCGACCACCTCGAAGCCCGGCTCGGCTTCGATCACGAGCCGGAGCGCCGCGGACCAGCGCGTGGTCGTCGGCCAACACGATTGTCACGCCGCGGGCGGCATCATCGCCCGGTCGGTTCGCCAGCGTCCCGCCGGTTAGAAGCGTCGGATCTGGATGCTCCACTGCGTTGCGATCACTGATCGGCGCCCCGGTTAGCGGTTCCGGCAAGACTGGTGCCACTGCGATGACCGTCCATGAACCCGCGCCGAAGCACGTGGTGGTAGGCGTCACCACAATCAATTCGTACGGACGGTGTGTGCGGCGCACAGGTAGGCCACGCGTCTTCATCGTCGAGCGTCTCGCAGGTGACCCGATCGATCTTATCCGATATTTTTATTTCCCACAGGGCTCGCCTGTGAGCTCGATGCGCACGGTGATCGGATCCTGTCGGACGTCCGGCCGCACGTTCCATTCAGTCTTAGATCTCACCGCTCCGCACCTCCTTCAACTGCTTGCATGATTTTTTTGCGGCGGCGCTGGGTGCCGCAACGAGTCCATAGCTTCGGCCAGGCGGCGCCGACCGGCTCCCCGTAGAGCATGCGTTCATTCGTAGCCTGCTAGTCGGAGCTCATACACCGTCAAGTGCTGGCGCTTCGAGCCGCGCTCTCGCGAGGCGGCGATCGTCAGCGCGCCGTTCTGACCGCCCCTCATCAGGCTCAGCACTCGAGACAGGTCGCGGTCTCCCGCGCTCAGCGGCCGGCTCGGATCGGCGCGCGATTGAACCGCTCGGATGCTCATCGCCTGGCATTTCTTGATTGAGCCAACACCGGCTGAATGAGGCGAGCCGTCACAGACGCTTGCATCCGCGCGCACTCAACTTCCAAAGGCTGCGCCAGCGCCACCCACGCGAGCACGCGGACGCTCAGACGACGGTAACCCTACGGGAAGCTTGCTGCATCGGTACTTTCCACCGGCTTGGCATCCGTGGTCTCTCGCTTGGCACAGATCGCACATGCTCGAGCCGACACGATGCGCGACCCCACTTGCTGTCACAGCGGTGCGTCGAGGATGAACGGAACTTTGCGGCGATATGGGCTCGAGATCATTGCCGCTGATGCAGTTGAGAACCCTCCGGCCAGTGAGTGGCTCGACCGCCTCGCGGGGAACCCGTCCTCCATCGTCTCGTGGAACAGGTGGCGAATCTCGCTCGACCGCGTCCGTGTGGCGTGTCCGCGTAAGCGACTTCTCGGCTGGCGTCAGGACATCGTGCATCAGCGTCACGAGCACGTTCCCGTGATGGAAGGTCGAGGCCCGCCTGGGGCCGCGGGCAATTACTCGGTGTGGATCCCGACCAAGGCGCTCGTGATCGCTGCGTTCAGCTCGCCGCCGGTCAACCGGGACCTGTTCGAGCGCTCCGCCGTCGATCGAGCAAGGATCCGGCTTCGCTTTGCTGCGCTTGGACCCGCGGGTCTTGCTCGTCGCGGGGTGTGGGATTCGGCACTTCTGCTACCTCTGCATCTGAGGCGGGGTGGCGGCCAACCTGTCAGCCGATCGGGTGGAGCTGAGAGAGGGCTGCCGGCCGAGAGTCGAGCCGTGTTGGGTGTCCGCCGGGCGGGCGTTCGGCAGTGGAGCGGACGACCGTCAGCGTAGACGACTCTCCCGCCACCTGCCTGAAGGCGCGATACTGGCGCGCGATGGACCGAGGATCCGCCCCACCTGCGCGTGCTGATCGCCGACGAGGATCAGCGCCGCGTCGACGAGATCGCCACCGTGATCTCCAGGTTGGGCCACGGCGTCGTGGCTCAGCTCCTCGACGTCTCAGAGATCGCCGATGCGGCGGGGCGTGAGCACCCCGACGTGGCGATCGTCGGGGTGGACGGCCGGCAGAGCCACGCTCTCGAGCTGATCTCAGCGATCGTCAAGCAGGCCACATGCCCAGTCATCGCCGACATCGAGAGCGACGACGACTCGTTCCTGAAGACCGCCGCCAGGCGCGGCATCTTCGCTTACGTCAAGCACGGTGAGCTGCCGGGGATGGAACACGCGCTCGATATCGTCTTGAGCCGCTACGCCGAGTTCAACCGCCTCCACGGGGCGCTGCGCACGGGCGCGATCATCGAACAGGCGAAGGGTGTCCTCATGGAGCGCCACGGGATCACCGCCGATCAGGCCTTCGCGGAGTTGCGCAGCCGCGCCCGGAACACCAACCAGAGCGTGTTTGACGTCGCTAATGCGGTCACGGTCAGCTACCCGTTGTTCAGGACTCGGCCGATCGAAACCGATTGAGCGCTACGGCCAACGTCAGGCCGATTCGCGTCGGCTGCGGGGAATACCGGATATCGCGTGGGGAAGGGTGCGGACGAGCTTTGGCGGCGATTGGCTTACCTTCGGTCGAAGCGAAGGAGCTGATGATGTCTTGCAAGACGCCGAGGTCGGCTCTCGAAGATGAACAGCGCGTGGCTCCGAACATGGGCGGCTCCGGGCGAGAGCGGGCGGAGTTTTCGTGGGCGGCGGCGCGCTTGGAGCTCGCGGGGCTGCCTGATGGCGGATTGAACATGGGGTACGAGGCCGTTGATCGGCGGGCCGATGGACACGGTCGCGTTACGGTTCTTGGGCAAGCGTCGCGCCGGGTCGGAGCTCACGTATGCGGAGCTGAAACGGGACACAAACCGGTTTGCGAACGTGCTTCGAGCGCTTGGCGTGAAGCGCGAGGAGCGCGTGTTTGTGCTCGCGGGCCGAATTCCGGAGCTGTACGTAGCCGCGCTTGGAACGCTCAAGCACGGCAGCGTGTTCTCCGTGAGGCGCTGCTCGTCGATGAGCGGGTGTTTCTAATGGGCGAGGATGTGGGCGCGTACGGCGTCAGCAAGAGGCTGCTGGCCGATTTTGGTCCGGAGCGGATCCGTGACACGCCGCTGTCGGAGTCGGCGTTCGTCGGTGCTGGGATCGGAGCGGCGATGGGTGGGATGCGGCCGATCGTCGAGGTGATGACGGTCAACTTCTCTGCTCGCGCTCGATCAGATCATGAATAACGCGGCGACGATCACGCACATGTCCGGAGGACAGTTCGCGATCCCGCTCGTGATCCGGATGACGACGGGAGCCGGTCGCCAGGTCGCCGCGCAGCACTCGCACAGCCTCGAGGGATGGCTTGCGCATCCCGGGCTGAGGTTGCTGGCGCCGGCGACGCTTGCCGATGCGCGCTGGATGCTCGCGCCGGCGCTCGAGGATCCAAACCCGGTCCTGATCTTCGAGCACGGCGCGCTCTACAACGCGGAGGGCGAATTGCCGGTCAACGCCGGCCCGGTCGATATCGAGCGGGCGGCGATCCGCAGGCCCGGTGGGGACGTGACGCTGCTCGCCTACGGCGGCACGCTCCCCACCGCGCTCGCCGCTGCCGACCAGCTGACCACGGGCGGCGTCGATGCCGAAGTGATCGACTTGCGCGCGCTGCGACCGCTCGACGACGCGACCGTGATCGCTTCGGTCTCGCGCACTCACCGAGCGCTGATCGTCGATGAGGGCTGGCGGTCGGGAAGCCTTGCCGCCGAAATCAGCGCGAGGATCATGGAGCAGGCGTTCTACGAACTCGGTGCGCCGGTCGCGCGCGTCTGCTCGGCCGAGGTGCCGACGCCCTATCCGGCGCATCTGGAGCAGGCGGCGCTGCCGCAAGCCGGCGGCGCCGTTGCGGAGGTTCAACGGATGGTGGGTGGCCGTGTCTGAGTTCGTGATGCCCTCGCTCGGTGCCGACATGGAGTCGGGGACACTGCTGGAGTGGTTCGTCAAGCCGGGAGATGCCGTCAAGCGCGGCCATATCGTCGCCCTCGTCGACACCAGCAAGGCGGAGATCGAGATTGACATCTTCGAGGACGGCGTGATCGACCAGCTGCGTCACCGAAGCTATGCGCGTGCCGATCGGGACGGTGCTCGCGACCATCAGTGCACCCGGAGCGTAGGCTGCCGCCCGATCGAGGTTCCCGCAGCTGTCGCGACCGCCGCAGCGCCACCAGCACCCGAGCCCGTTGCGATAGCGCCCTCGCCACCGGCGCCGACTCCGATTCAGGTTCCGAGTCCGGCTCCGGTTCCGATTGAGAACGGGCATCGCCCACGCGTCTCCCCGGTCGCGCGGCGCGCCGCCGAGCAACTGGGGGCGGACCTCACGACTGTCTCCGGAACCGGCCCCGACGGTGCGATCATGAAGATCGACGTTGAACGGGCGACGACCGGCGCGACCAGCACCGGGTCGCCTGCGGCACAGGCTTTCGCACCAACGTCCCCTCCGGAGGCTGCCGACCGTCACCAGGCCATGCGCGATGCGATCGGCGCCCTGATGGCCCGTTCCAAGCGCGAGATTCCCCACTACTACCTCGAGCTGCAGATCGACATGAGCAGGGCGCTCGAGTGGCTGCACGATCAAAACCTCACCCGCACCGTGGACCGGCCGCTGCTGCCCTCGGCGCTGCTACTCAAGTGCATGGCGTCATCTACCCGCCGCAGGTCGCACTGGTCGGATTCGGCCCGTCCGCGAGCGGCCGTGGGCCGTCGACGGGATGCTCGCCGTTCGCCCGATCGTGACCGCCACGCTCGCCGCCGATCACCGCGCCTCTGACGGGCACGGTGGAGGTCGCCTCCTGACCCTGATCGATCATCGCCTGCAGAAACCGGAGGAACTATGACCGAAGAAGAACTACGCCAGGTCGTGCTCCGTGCCCTCACCGAAGTCGCGCCCGACGTCGATCCTGCGCGAATCGACCCCGACACTGAGCTCGTCGAGCAACTCGACATCGACTCGATGGACTTCCTCAACGTCGTCGTTGCGATTCACGAGCAGACCGGAATCGAGATTGCCGAGCGCGACTACGGCAAACTCTCGACGCTGAACGACGCCGTCGCATATCTCGCCGCGGCACACGCCCAAGACGCCGGCGCCTGACGCAGTCGGCGCGCGCGCTAGGGCATCGCGGCGTGGACCGGCGGTGGACCCGTAGATAACCGAATTGGATTTGAGCGACCGCACGGATGCGGCGAGGCGCTTCCGGGTGTTGCATGAAGCCAGAGGTGATCAGCATGACCAGCGTGATCGAGTCGCGCCCGATGGTGTTCTCCGACGTGCTGTGCGGCATCGACGGTACGCGGACGTCCTTCCACGCAGTCAGCCGCTCATGCGAGCTACTCAAGCCCGGAGAGCGCGTCACGATCCTCGCGTGCACGAACCAAGCCGGGGTCAGTCGGTGGGCGACTGCGACCGTCAGCCCCGCCCGCGCTCGCAGGGCTCTGAGCGAGGCCGCCGCCGCCCTCAAGAAGGCAGGACTGCACGCCGAAAAGGTGATCGATCCGGGTGGGCCGCCCGCGAAGAGAGTGTTGGCGCAGGCCGCAGACCACACGCTGCTGGCGCTCGGGGCGCCGATGATCCAGCGCCGCTGGGCCGGGCTATGGATTGGCGGAGTGACGCTCGAGGCGGTGCATAACCTCCCGAGTTCGTTGTTGGTCGCGCGTAAGACGCCGCTCGCGGCGAGTGAGCAGGTTCTGCTCGCACTCGATGGAACCGACGATGCTCCGGCGCTGGCCGGAATTGCCGCAGAAGCGGCTCGGCGGCTGGGACGGAACCTTTTGGTCGTCCACGGGGTCGGCGTGGAGGATCGCTCGCAGCGCCATTACGTCGCCGGTCAGCACGAGCGTCTGATCCGCGAACTCGGCTCCGCGGTTGAGATAGTGATCGCGGCAGAGCGCCCCACCGACGCGATCCTGCGAGTCGCGCACGAGCGCCAGGTGTCCTTGATCGTCATGGGCAGCCGCCGCGTAGGTGGCATACGCGCCCTCGGGAGCGTCAGCGAGCGCGTCGCGCATCGCGCCGACTGCTCGGTCTTGATCATCCGCCCCGAAGAGCAGGGCTAGAAGACCCGGCAGATCGTCGAACCAGAACTCTTTGCCGATCGCCTCAGCAGGGCGTCAGGGCCGCGCCAGAACAAGCAGCTAACTGGTAAGCGGCCGAGGCTCCCTATGGGTTGTCGCTGAGCAGCTCCCGGAGCTGTTCGGGGAGCACGTGCAGCAAGCTCGTCGCTTCCCCGCCCGATACATGGCGGCGGAGGACCCGGCTGGCAGCGCTCGCCGCGAACGAGGCCTCGGTCTCGCCCGCCAATCCCGCCTCGCGGGCGACCCTGGTCAGGAAGCTGTCGATGTCGCGGGCGTGTTCGGGCGTGCGGCCCGGCTCCCAGCCTTCGTAGAAGATGCCGCGCACAAAGATCGGCAGTTGTGCCGCTAGCTGCGCGCTCTCGGCGACGGAGAGGTGGTCGCGCAGCGCGTGCAGGAACGCACGCAGTACCCGGTAGGCGTGGTGGCGGTCCTCGGTGCCCAGCTCCTCGGCAAGGTCCCCGAGCCAGATGTAGGCCTTCTCGACGCTGCGATCGATGATGTCGATGCGAGTTGCGGTCATATTGATCGACCTCCAGATCCAGGTGGCCAGGACTGCGCCGTGGGTGTTGTCATCGTGCCTCTCGGAATGGGCGATCCGCATCGGTAGTAGTCCGTACGGGCGGACCGCGGCTTGGCCCGATAGTCCGGGAGCTTTCGGACCCCGGGGCCACTGCCGGCGGCGGCCGAGCCGGCCTCGCCCCGATGTGGCGCGGGCCGGCTGCGACCGTGACCTTTTCGGGCTTGATCCCCGGGATGTCGGCGCGCACCACCAGATTGCGTAGTAATCCGCGAGCCGTTTCCGCGGGCGCGCAGATGCCGCGCTGCATACGAGCGAGGATCATGAGAGCGTTCCCTCGTCGTCACGATGGAAAGAGGTGTGAAGTGGCTTTACGGATCAGTGACAGAGTGGAGGAGCAAGCCCGCTCGACCGAGCGGTCAAGCAGGGCCGGCGTGATCGCGGAAGTTGTCCGCGGGGATCCTTCGCCGCGATATCGGATTCGCTGGGATGACGGGCATGAGAGTGTGTACACACCTGCTGCCGGCTGCTTGAAGAAGGTGCCGGCCGCGCCCCCACGCGGCGAAAGCGCGCCGTGGGCTAAGACTTCATCTCCTACGTCTAGTGCGATGTTTGTGGCACCGGCTATGACCGCAACGGTCACAGACGCGGTTTGTCCGCGCCCCCGCACGCCAAGGCCTGCGATTTGCGGACAAGTACGGACTGTCATCGTGGGAAAGCCGGATGTTGCCTGGATCGGCTGAGCGCATGATCTAGTTCCAAGGTGCGTCCCTAGGCAGCTATGAAAGGGGCCAGCCATGAAGACGGGCATTCGTTCATTCATTTTGGCGTGCGTGGCGTCGCTTACGTTTGGCGCGGGCGCTTCAGCATCGGCGCAGACGCCTCCGTTCTCGACCACCAAGCAGATGACCGGTGTGCCGTGCTCGGTGACAGCGACGTTCGCTTTGAACAACGCCGGCGCGACGATGAGCTACGGCGGCGGTGTCAGCTGCGCCGGTGGTGCCGGACAGAAAGTCATCGACGTCGTCCCGCAGGTGTTCAACGTCGTCAACGGTCAGCCGCTCTGGTTCGACATTGGTCTTTCTGCCCTGTATCAGGGGCCTACGCCGGTGAACCCGCTCAGACTCAGCGGCAATAGGTCGCCGGTGACCAGCCACATCTACAGGGTTCTGGTCTACGCACACGTGGCGATGCGTGACGGCCGCAGCTCGGCAGCAACGGTGTGCGCGAACTGCACGGACTACAGCAACCTGACCACCTACAGCCCATACACCTATGCGCCACAGGGGCCGACGACGGTCCCCACGCAGGGCGTGCCCGGGTGCACGATCACTGCGTCTGGCCCGGTGTTCACCCTCGTGAACGGCAGCTATGTCGTCACCTACAGTGGATATGCGTCGTGCAGCGAGAAGGTCAAGCATATGAGCGTGACGATCTCGGTTCAGACGCCCAACCGGCTCGCCGGCAGAACGTTCTGGTTCACGATCAAGGGTTCGACACTGTATCTCGGTGCGTCCTCGGCCCCGTTTGTCGAGCTCAGCACGGCGCGTACGGCCTACCTAGGTCACGGGTACCGGACCGTGGTATCCGCAACCTGCCAATACCCGGGCGCTCATGGCGTCGTCGTTGGCGCCGCGACGGCCTATAGCCAGGGCGGGGCGCCCTAGGCGACCCAGCTGAGCGCCGACGTCGGTGGGTTTCGCCGGGCGATGAGGTGGTCTTGGAGCTACCGGCGCATGCGATTGTTCGTGGCGCGACCGTAGTTGTCCGAACGCATCTTTGGGGGGCGCCCCCGATTCGATCGACGCAGTCGTGGACTACGGTCGGGCTGTGCGGACTGCGCTCTCGTCATCTCCCCGGCGGCATATCCCGCGACGTATCAGTCGGCTGCGCGTCGCGATGCTCGCGCCGCCCTGGATTTCGGTACCGCCGCACGGATACGGGGGCATCGAAGCGGTGGTCGACCTCCTGTGCGGAGCGCTGGTGGCCCGTGGTCACGAAGTGACGCTGTTCGCCGCGCCCGGCTCTCGATCCGAGGCTGGCGTGATTCCGATGCTGGAGGACGCTCATCCCGACGAGATCGGCGCGTCGATATACGAGTCGAACCATGTCGCACGTGCCTGGGAGCAGATCGATCTCGGGGCAACCCGGGGTCTGCCATTCGATGTTCTGCATGACCACTCCGGTTTCACGGCGCTCGCGATGGCCGATCGCGTCCACGTCCCGGTCGTGCACACGATCCATGGGCCGTTCGACCGCGCAACGGCACGGTTCTATCGAGCCCATGGGCACAAGGCGCGGTTGGTGGCGATCAGCCGCACCCAGGCTGACAGCGCGCCCGCGGGCGTGCGGATCGCCGACATCGTGCCCAACCCGATCGCGGTTGATCGCTGGCCGCTGCGCACCGAGAAGCAGGATTACCTGTTGTGGATCGGGCGGATGGACCCGGTTAAGGGCGCGCACCGCGCGATCGAGGCGGCTCGACTGGCCGGCCGCAAGCTGGTGCTGGCCGGACCGGTGCAGAGTGGGCAGGAGAGCTACTTCCGCGAGCGCGTCGAGCCGCACATCGATGGGCAGCGAGTACGGTACGTCGGCGAGGTCACCGGCGTGACCAAGCAAGAGCTATACGCGAATGCCGCGGCGCTGTTGATGCCGATCCGCTGGCGCGAGCCGTTTGGGATGGTGATGATCGAGGCGCTCGCTTGCGGCACGCCGGTGATCGCATTCCCAGAAGGTGCAGCGGCAGAGATCGTGATCGACGGCGAGAATGGGATGCTCGTGGCGAACGAGGCCGAGATGGCGGATGCAAGCAGCCGGGTCGCGTCAATCGACCCCGAACGGTGCCGAGCGAGCGTGGCTGGCCGCTATGACGTCGGCGCGATCGCCGCCGCATACGAGCAGGTCTACCGCAGAGCAATCAGCTCTGAAGCGAACGCGAGAGTCTCCGAACTCGATCCGCCGGTCGAAGTCCACTAGCGTCGCCGCCCTTCGGAAGAGCTTCGTCTCATCGCCGCAGGCCTTCTCCCAACTCGACTGAACCGCGGCCGGCCGGCCGGCGTCTTTAGCAAACACTATCCGCTGCTCGGCACCGCTCGCGGCGGCGTCGGGCTCGCGGGCCAGGTACTCCGACACCCCGCAGCCGTGCGCAAGAGGGAAGCCGGGTTTGCCGGTGCGGACACTGTGCGTGAGATGCCCGTACGCCCGCCAGCGCCACTCCTCGGTCGAGGCGATCGCGGCCCGACGCACAGAGAGTGGTACGTGTGCGGCCAGATCCTGCGGCTCCGACAGGCCCGGATGCCAGCGCGTCGGCGACCCCGAGCCTCGCTACCGCCCCGATCGCTCCGCTGAGCTGATAGCCGCCGATCAGGCGGGCCATCCGCTCCCGCAGCTCGACCGCCGCCTCCACCTCGCCCGCCGGCGTTTGCTCGGTCAACGGCCTGCCGCCCGCACAGTCAGCCGTCGCAACGGCATCACATCGCGCATACCCTCACAGGGTATGACCACGCGGTGGATCGACGGGCACGTTGGGAGCTCGCGAGGAGCGCTCATCGCGTCGCGCCCTGCGGGCTTCGGGTCACGAAGTGAACGCCGACGAGTCCCTCGAGCGAGAAGCCCTCGGCGGCGCCCGGGGTGACGTCGACGAGGAACGCCGGCCTGCCCCAGCGCTGGTACTGGTCTGAGTCGATGTAGAACGGTGCGCCTCCGATCTCGCCCAGGCACAGGTCGTGGGGCCCGGCGGGAAGCTCACCGTCCTTGAGGCAGATCGGGGAGGTGCCATCGCAGCACCCTCCCGACTGGAAGAACGCGAGCGGCCCGTGGGCGGCCTCGAGACGGCGTATCACCTCGAGGGCCGCCGGGGTCGCCGCGACCGCCGCGTGGGCGGGCTGCGCCATGATCAGAAGAACCCGAGGGGGTTGGGGTCGTAGCTGACGAGCAGGCACTTGGTCTGCGAGTAGTGATCGAGCATCATTCTGTGGTTCTCGCGGCCGACGCCCGATGCCTTGTAGCCGCCGAACGCCGCGTGCGCTGGATACTGGTGGTAGCAGTTGGTCCATACACGCCCGGCCTTGATCGCGCGGCCCATCCGGAACGCGCGGCTGCCGTCTCGGGTCCACACGCCTGCTCCGAGGCCGTAGAGCGTGTCGTTGGCGATCTCGAGCGCCTCTTGCTCGTTGCGGAACGTCGTCACCGCCAGCACCGGCCCGAAGATCTCCTCCTGGAAGACCCGCATCTTGTTGTGTCCTTTGAGCACCGTCGGCTCGTAGTAGTAACCGCCGGAGAGGCGCCCGTTCAGCCCCGGTCGCTGGCCGCCGATCAGCACTTCGGCGCCCTCATCGCGACCGATCTTCACGTAGCCCTCGATCTTCTCCAGTTGCGCGGTGGAGACCTGCGCGCCGATCATCGTCTCGCGATCGAGCGGATCGCCCTGCTTGATCGCGCCGATCCGCTGCAGGCAACGCTCGATGAACTCGTCGTAGATCGATTCGTGGATCAGCGCCCGCGACGGACAGGTGCAGACCTCACCCTTGTTAAACGCGTACAGCACCAAGCCCTCGATCGCCTTGTCCAGGAACGCATCGTCTGCCGCCATCACATCCTCGAAGAAGATGTTGGGCGACTTGCCGCCGAGCTCGGTCGTCGACGGGATCAGGTTCTGGGCGGCGTAGGACATGATCAGCCGGCCGGTGACCGTCTCGCCCGTGAACGCGATCTTCGCGATCCGCTTGTTCGAGGCCAGCGCCTTGCCGATCTCCGCGCCCGGACCGTTGACGATGTTCAACACGCCCGGCGGGAGGACCTCGGCGATCACCTCGGCGAGCTTGAGGATCGACCACGGCGTCGGGCTGGCAGGCTTGAGCACCGTGCAGTTGCCGGCCGCGAGCGCCGGCGCGATCTTCCACGCCGCCATCAACAGCGGGAAATTGAACGGGATGATCTGCCCGACCACTCCCAGCGGTTCGTGGAAGTGATAGGCGTAGGTCTGCTCGTCGATCTCGGAGATCCGGCCCTCCTCGGAGCGGATCGCACCGGCGAAGTAGCGGAAGTGGTCGACCGCGAGCGGGATGTCCGCGGCGAGCGTCTCGCGCACCGGCTTGCCGTTCTCGTAGCTCTCCGCTACGGCGAGCATCTCGAGGTTCTGCTCGATCGCGTCCGCGACGCCGTTCAGCACCGCGGCGCGGTCAGCCGGTGAGCGGCTGCCCCAACCTTCCTTGGCGGCGTGCGCGGCATCGAGCGCCAGCTCGATGTCCTGCGCACCCGAGTGCGCGACCTGGCAGAACGGCTCGCCCGTCGACGGCGTCAAGTTCTCTCGATACTCGCCGGTGGTCGGGGCGATCCACTGTCCGCCGATGAAGTTCTCGTAGCGCTCCTTGAGCTCTACCGGGCTGCCGGGCTCCCCCGGCGCGTCATAAGCGGTTGACTCGACAATCGACATCGTGGACTCCTCGGTGAACGGACGGGGACGGCTGGCTGCAAGCACTTCAGCACCGGTCCGCCCCACCCGAC
Organism: uncultured Solirubrobacterales bacterium; assembly: GCA_963769695.1. GTDB lineage: Bacteria > Actinomycetota > Thermoleophilia > Solirubrobacterales > Solirubrobacteraceae > Palsa-465. The sequence goes on from CAVYMX010000011.1 coordinate 537,639, forward strand.
ATCGGGGCAAAACACCCGCGCACCCCGGCAAACCACGGATATCCACGCTTGCCCCGCCAAGTCGCATGCCGAGCGCCTTGTTGCGCTAATTCGCTGCGTTGTGCGTGCGCCTTTGCTCGCCTTGGGGGTGCTGGTATGGTCGCGCGGGCAGTCCTGGGGGACGGCGCGACCGGAACGCTTGCTCGGAGGGTTGGATGTGGACCCCGTTGAGACCGTCACGATCCTGATCACAGATCTCGTGGGTTCCACGGGATTGGAGACGCGGATCGGCCCGGCTGCCGCCGAGATGCTGCGGAAGGAGTATTTCGGGTTGTTGCGATCGGCCGTCGCCCAGACCGGCGGTCGCGAGGTGAAGGGCACCGGCGACGGGCTGATGGTCGTGTTCGGCAGCGCGGCGGCGGCCCTGTCGTGCGCGGTCTCGATGCAGCAGCGCCTCGAGCGGCGCAACCGGTCAGCAGCCGAGCAACTCGCGATCAAGATCGGGATCAGCCTGGGTGACGTGACCCCGGACGAACACGACTACTACGGGATACCGGTGGTCGAGGCGACGCGGTTATGCGATCGCTGCGCCGGCGCTCAGATCCTCGCGAACGGGGTGCTGAGCCGGCTTGCGGGTGGACGCGGGCACTCGTTCACGCCGGTGGGTGCGCTCGAGTTGAAGGGGCTGCCGGAGCCTCTCGACGCAGTGGAGTTGGCCTGGGAACCGCTGGGGGCGCAGATCGCGCCGGTGCCGTTGCCCGCCCGGCTGATCTCTGTTCCTCCGGGCGGCCTGGTTGGACGCGAGTCAGAACTCGAGCTGTTGGAGAGCCTGTTCGAACAGGTCCGGGCCGGCGATACGCGCCTGGCACTGATCTCCGGCGAGCCGGGGATCGGCAAGACCCGGCTCGCGACCCATGTGGCGCTGGCGGCACGCTCGGCGGGCGCGGTCGTCCTGTACGGTCGCGGTGACGAGGACCTGAGGGTGCCGCACGGACCCTGGGTTGAAGCACTCTCGCACTACGTCGAGCACGGGCGCGAGGAGGTCCTCCGCGCACACGTCCAGGCGCATGGCGGCGAGCTGGCACGCCTGACGCCGGGACTGCGGCTGCGGGTGCCAGACCTGCCGCCGGCACCCGAGACCGACCCCGACACCGAGCGCTACCTCCTCTGGGGTGCGGTGGTTGGATTGCTCCGTGAGGTGGCTGCCGCCGATCCGCTGGTGCTGGTGCTGGACGATCTGCATTGGGCAGACAAACCGACGCTGCTGTTGCTCAAGCACGTGCTGACAGAGGGCCAGGGTGCGCCGGCGCTGATCATCGGGACCTACCGCGATTCGGATCTTCACCGCGGTCACCCGCTGAGCGGGGTGCTCGCCGACCTTCACCGCGAGCAGGGCGTCGAGCGTCTGGCGCTCGCCGGGTTGGGACAGGCGGAGATCGCCGAGATCATGGAACGCGCCGGAGGTCATGAGCTCGACGAGGCAGGCATCGCGCTCTCGCACGAGCTCTACCGAGAGACCGACGGCAACCCGTTCTTCACCGGCGAGATCCTGCGGCACCTAATCGAGTCGGGCACGATCTATCAGCGTGAGGACGGGCGCTACACGGTTCGCGGTCAGCTGTCCGACCGTGGAAGGCTCTCCGGTCTGGCGCTGCCGCAGAGCGTGCGCGAGGTGCTCGGTCGGCGGGTGGAGCGGCTCGGCGATGAGACTGCGGACGTGCTCGCGGCTGCATCGGTGATCGGGCGCGAGTTCGATATCGACCTGCTGGCGGCCGTCACTGAACGCTCACAGGACGAGTTGCTCGGGCTGCTCGAGCGGGCGGTCGCGGCGTCCGTGCTGACCGAGTCAGGGAGCAGACCAGGACGGTTCTCGTTTGCCCACGCATTGATCAACCACACGCTCTACGAGGACCTGGGCGCCACCCGCCGCGCCCGTCTCCATCGCCATATCGCCGAGTCGCTCGAGGAGCTGCTGGGCGGCGACCCGGGTGCGCGGGTCGGCGAGCTCGCACAGCACTGGGCGCAGGCCACGACCACCGTCGAGCTCGAGAAAGCGGTCGCCTACGCGACACTGGCCGGACAGCGCGCGCTCGCCGAGCTGGCGCCCGACGAGGCGGTGCGGTGGTTCACGCAGGCGCTGGAGCTGCTCGGCGGAGCGCCGGAGGGCGCCATCCAACGCCAGCTGCTCGTGCTGCTCGGCGATGCGCAGCGTCAGGCCGGCGATCCCCGCTACCGCGACACCCTGCTCAGAGCGGCTCGTCTGGCAGCGGATGCTGGGGATACGGATCGCCAGGCGCGCGCGGTGCTCGCGACGTGGCGGGGGCTCTCATCGCTCGGTCAGCGCGACGATGAGCTGGTGGCGGCGCTCCAGGCGGCAACGGAGGCGTTGCCGAGGGACGACCCGCGACGGGCGGAGATGCTCGCCGAGCTCGCCGCCGAGCTCGCCTTCTCGGCCCCGCTCGAGAAGCGGCGCGCACTCGCCGATGAGGCGCTTGCGCTGGCTCGAGCGGCCGGGGATCCGCGGATCATCTGCGAGGCGCTGATCCAACGCGGGTTTGCGATCTGGGTCGTGCATACGGTCGATGAGCGCATCGAGAACCTGCGCGAGGCCCGCGAGCTGGCCGACCGAGTCGGCGACCCGGCGCTGCGGTTCCGAGCGGCGTCGCGCTCGAGCAACCTGATCGAGGCCGGGGACCTCGAAGGCTTCGAACGCAGCCTCGTCGCGATGAATGACCTGCTGGACACCGTCCGCGAGCCGTTCATGCGCTGGCAGCTGCGCTTCACGGAGGCGCTCCGCGCGCAGATGACCGGCCAGCTGGAACGCGCCGAGGCGCTGGCGATGGAGGCGTTCGAGGCATCGGGTAGGAGTACCGACGGCCTGACGATCTTCGGCGCCCAGCTGATGACGGTCCGCTGGGAGCAGGGTCGGCTGCATGAGCTGATCGAGCTCGTGGCTCAAGCGGTGATCGACAATCCGGCGCTGCCGGCATTCAAGGTTGCGTATGCGCTGGCGCTGTCCAGCGCCGGCGAGCTCGACAACGCGCGGGAGCTGCTCGACGCCGCCGCGGCGGATCGATTTGCGTCCGTCCCGCTCGACGTATCGTGGAGCACAACGCTGGTCTTGTGGAGCGACGTCGCATTCCGCGTCGGTGCAACCGCCGCGGCGGGGCCGCTGTACGAGCTGTTGCTGCCGCACGCGCACCGGATCGTCTTCAACGGCACGATCATCAACGGTCCGGTCACCCGCCACCTGGGGCGGCTGGCGCTGATCATGGAGCGCTACGACGAAGCCGAGGCGCACCTGCGCGACGCGAGCGCCGAGCACGCCAGGATGGGGGCTCCGATCTGGCAAGCCGACACCGATCGGCTGCTCGGTCTCGTGCTGCTGCGCCGCCCGGGTGGCGACGCTGCGGCCGGGCACGAGCTGCTGCGGCGAGCCGCGCGGACGGCCCGCGACCACGGCGCCGGCAGAGTTGGGCTGCAGGCCGAGGAGGCGGTTGCCGGGCGGGCACGGGAGGGCTGATGCGCGGTCAGTCCCAGAGCCCGAAGCGGTCCCGCCAGTAGCTGGTCAGGAACATGGCGCTCGGATCGCGCTGCTCGCGCAGGCGCAGGAAGTCGTCCCAGCGCGGATACTGCGATTGGAAGTAGTCCACCCAGGTCCGGTCGCCGCGATCGTAGCTGGGCTGGTATTTACCCCAGTGCAGCCGGAGCGGCACGCCGGCGTCTCGCAGCAGCTTCCAGAACTGCGGGTAGAACGTCTGTGTCGGGTCACCGGGGTCGGCCGCGAACCAGTAGGGGTCGATTCGGAACACCCCGTCCTTCCACTCGTCATCGCCGGAGGTGTGGGATGCGCTCATCCACAGGCTGGTGGGCTTGGCGGAATAGAGCTCCCACCCATACAGCCCGGTTCGCTGGTAGGCGTCGTGGACGTTGGCAGGTTCGATGAAGTAATCGTGCAGGAGCTTCATCGCCTGTTGCGTTCTGGTGAGTGGCACCCAGATCTCCGTAAACGCAGTCGGCAACAGCTCGTCGTCGGCTGCGTTGTCCATCGGCAAGCCGTGCCAGGCATAGTCCCGGAAGCGCTGCGGCTCGCCCTTCTCGTTCCCTTTCTTGGCGCTGTCGAGCGGGATGAAGCTCCCGAGCAGCTTTGGAAAGAACGCCGGTACCTCGCGCTCGATCAAGTGAGCGACCGGCCCCAGCACGAGGAGCGCCGCGTCAATCCCAAGCCGAGCACCCTGGCTGATGAACTCCGCCAGCAGCTCTCCGAGCCATCCGAGCTTCTTCAGGATCGGGACCAGCTCGAGCAGTGCCTCCACACGCTCGAAGGTACGCTTGATCTGCGGCCGTGCCTTGGACAAATCCTCGAGATTGCCGATCACCGTATAGAGGATCGAGATGAGTGTCTCGCCGGCGTCAGGATGCGCGCCGAACTCGCGGTACGGGACGGGCTGGAAATCGGGCTGGGGGTCGATTCGCTGCGCTTGCCACACGACCACGCGCTCTGCTCCACGCTGGGGCCACCACTCGAGGCGGGCGTATTCGGTGTCGCGTAGGAACTGCTCGAGCGACGGCCGGTCCGGACCGCCGGGACCGAACAGATCCACCGCGCATTCCTCGATCGTGGTGACCGCCTCCTGGCCGCTGATGTTGAATGTGTCCACGCACTCGAACGTGATCGTCGAGACGACGCCGAGCAGTCCCAAGTTCGGGGACATCGCGTAGAACAGATCGGGATCGGCGTCCTCGCGTGAGAACTCCTGAACTTGGCCGAGGGCGTCGATGACGCGGAAGCCCCACAGGTTGTCGTTCACGGAGTACCGAGGTGAGCCGCCCGACGAACCAGTGGCGGTGAACCCGCTGACCGTCTGGTGGGTAATGCCGCCGAGGTTGGAGAACGTCCAGCCCTTCTGCTTGTAGAGCTGCCAGAGGAGACTCGTCTCGAGCGTGGCCATGCCCGTCGGATCGCTGGGATCCTCGCCGAGATGGATACCTGCGTCCGCCTCCACCAGCCGGCGTGAATCGTCTCTGATGCGCCAGCCGCGGTAGAGGTCGAGCATCACATCAAGGTTCTCGCCAGCCGGCGGCGTCTGCCAGCTGACGCGGTTGGCGAGCTCGGACAGCGGGTCCGTGTAGATGACGTGAGAGACCGAATGTGCCGCGCCGCGTACCCGTAGTTGGCGACCCTCTGCGGCCGCCATCTTCACCAGCGCGATCAGCTCTTGCTCGCTGGCAGGATGGTAAAAGCCGTCGGGACCGCGAGGTGTCGGATCAGCCGGGGATTGACGCTCCCGTTCCTCGAAGATCCGCTTGATCAGTCGCCGCGCGTTTCCGTACACGATCGCGTCTGCCTCATGGGGGAAGTCCTCGCGGATCCAGCGCTCGAGCGTCGGAAAGTTAGAGGCCGATTCGAGCCCGGCAAGGGTCGGCTTGATGAACCCATCGAGATCGCTGCCGATCGCCACGCCAGAGTGATCATTCCCGGCGGCGGCCACGAGCGCGCGGATGTGCCTCCTCAGGGCTTCCCGGGACTGTGTTGCGTCGCTGGTAGCCCCGATCTGGTGCTGTGCCATGATCACTCCCACCAACCCGCCCCGCTCGTGCACCCGCCGCACCGTGTCGGCATCGAGGTTGTAAGCCTGGGTGTCGGCGTTCGCATCACGCATCCCAACGTGCGTCGCGAGCACCGGGAAGTCACGGGGACTGGCTCCAGACGCCGTGTCCAGCTTCTCGATCAACTTGAAGGTGTCATCGATCGCCTTCTGACTCATGTGACTGATGTCGACCAACACCTTGTGCTTGTACATCGAACGCACCGCCGCGCAACCGAGGTCAGTGAGGCCGAGGTCCGGATCTTGCTTGAAAATCAACTCATACTCACTGTCGGTCAGTGCCGGAATCGCCGGCGCGTTGGTGGCAACGTGGCGGAACCAGAGGTGGGCGAGAGTGATGTAGATGACGCCCTGCTGCGCCAGCCATGCCACGTTGTCGTCGATCGCGTCCTCATCCGGGCCGAGGTGAAAACCCCCCTCGACACAATGCACGAACGCCACGCGCGACTGGTCGTCGAGATCGGAGCTCCGCTTCGCGAGGACGTGCAGCGTGCCGTCCTGATCTAGGTCCGTGAGGTTCTGTTCGACGTACTGTAACTGTCTCTGGAGGTCGCCGAACGAGCCGTGCAGCGGCTTTGAGGCGAGGTCGAACTCATCTTCGGGCCAGTACAGGACCGAGCAGACGATTCGCGCGTTGCCGTTCCGGAGTCCGTCGAGGTCCACCCGCCAGCCGGACTCCCAACTGCGATTGTTGACCAGCTTGGCGACCAGCCCGACCGCGTTGGCGTCCAGGTCGTCTTTTAGTCCCTGGAAGAAGCCTTTCGCCAGCCCGCGCGGATGCCGCTCCTGCGGCAGCAGGTGCATCGGGTAGTGACAATGGAGATCTGCGATCACGAGCCCCCCTTTGAGCTGACCTCGGTGACGCCGTCCATGCTACGAAGTGGCGGCGGACGAACGGGGAATTTCTTTGCGCGCAGACTCGATCCATGACATCCGCGCAACGCGGTGCGGTGTGAACGTCAGTGTTAGCCAGCTTTGAGCAGGAAGATGGGGTCAGCGACCGCGCTCATCACCCGCTCGACCCGCAGGGCGCGCGTTTGCACTCGTTGGACTTCCGCCGTGAGCCGCGCGCGGGCTGCGAGGGCGCGCCCCATGCCGAGCTCCGGCCGAAGCTCAGAGATCGCCCCGTACTCTCGCGCGAGCAAGCTTGCAGCCCATGCGTCGCGATCACGGCCAGTCCGACTATCAGGCCGCTGACGGGACTCGACGGTTGACCGTCGCCTGGAGTCGGGTCGAGACCGGTATGCCGACGACCAGGCAGAGGACGGCGGAGACCAGCAGCGCGGTCTGAACAGTCGACGCGGTGATGCCCCCGGACAGCGCGATTCCGGCCAGTCCGGCTCCCGCGGCCGCGCCAAGCAGGCGTCCGATCGACAGGACGGCGGAGGTGCGTCCGTGCGAGGCTGAGGGGTTGGCGTTCAACGCCGCCCGGGAGGCGGGAACAAACAGCATCCCGAGCCCGAGACCTACCGCGATCAAGGGCACGATCGCCGCGACGCTGTCGAGCGAAACCCCGGGGATCGCGAGAACCGCGAGTCCCAGGCCGGCGGCGAGGAATCCGAGCATCGATGGGAGCCGTTCGCCTCGCCGGTCGGCCAGCCGGCCGGCGAGCGGCGCGGCCGCACCGACCAGCAACGCAACCACGACGAGTACGCTGGACGCGCCCAGCGCCGAGTAGCCGGCATCCCGCTGCAGGTACTGCTCGGCCAAGTAGAACGTGCCGATCATCACTGCGAACGTGAGTGCGGCAATCACCGACGCGGCGATCACGATTTGATTGAGGACCGGCTGCCTGGCGCCGGCGGCGATCGTGCCGTGGACGATCACGGGGAGGTAGCGGACGACCCCGACGGCAGCGAGGAGCGCCAGCGGGACCAGTGCCCACCAGTTCGCGCGCCATCCCAGCGCGACCGTCAAGATCCCTCCCATCAGCGGTCCGATGAGGTTGGCCATGCCGGCGCTGGCGCCCCAGATCCCCAGCGCTGTGCCGCGCCTCTCGGCAGGGAAGCCGCTCACGGCACCGGCCAGTGCCGCGGGACTGACAAGCCCCGCGCCGGCACCCTGGATCACACGGGTTGCGACCAGGACGCCGATGCTGGAAGCGAGCGCTCCAGCGGCCGCGCCGACCGCGAACAGGGACAGTCCGACGAGTGCCAGGCGACGGGCGCTGAACCGATCGACGAGCGCGCCGCCGGGTAGCAGAAACAGCGCGTAAGCAGCGAAGTACGCGCTCAGCACGACCGAGGTCGAGGCGCTGGTGACGTGCATGCCACGGGCGACCGACGGCAATGCGACAGTGATCAGGGTGCCGTCGATCTGCAGCAGCGCCGCGGCAGCCGTGCAGGCTGCCAGCCGCGACCAGGCCCCACGGGGGACCGGAGCCCGATCAGTGCGGGCCTTGGGCGTCCGGCGCGAGCGGCTGGCGGTGAACACGACCACCAGTATCGCGGCCGAACGACTTCTCCACCCTCGGACTCGGCGCGCCGACATGCTTACAGGGCCAAAGTCCAGGCCCGTGGGCGACCTTGGCTACATAAGCATGCCCCACATGCTTATGTAGCCAAGGACCGGCAGGCGTGCGCGATTTGTCCCCGTATGCAGGCGAGACTGACGAATTTTGCGAGATACAACAGGCGGACGGGGTCGACCTCCAGTTGAGTCATCTCGGCGACGCGACGGACCACGGCGTGCGTGATCGATTCCCCATCTGAACTTGACTCGACAACTGACATATCACTTTCGCGCCGGACTCGAGAAGCCGCAAAGCGCCTTCCTCTCACGCACAACGTTACGGACGCGGACGACGCTGAGCAAGGCCGGTGATGGGGAGTACATTGGGAGTTGTGTTGGCGTTCCTGGCTCAGTTCGAGGCTGGACTTCATCCTGGCCGCGTCAACCTGTTGGAGCCGCTGTTCTCGCTCGTGCTTGCGGCGTGCGGCGGGGGGCTCCTGCTGGCACTGCTCGGGTGCGCCGTGCCGCGTACGCGGCGTGCCGTGCGTTCCCGGGTCGCGCGTCGTCGCCGCAGACGCGCGGCGGCGGGCGCGGAGCTGCGCGCGCGGGCGATGATGGACGAGCTCTGTCCGGACGGGTGGCGGGCGACGATTACCCTGACCGGGGGATGCCAGGAGCCCCCGGAGGCCGCCCCCGAGGGTCGTCGCGACGTTGTCGCGCTCGACTGGGCCGAGCTCGATTCGGAGCGCTCCGACGCAGCAGTTGTGCGCCGTGTCTCGGCCCCGACGATCAGCGAGGCGCTGGACGCGATGGTCCTCGACCGGCACACCGACGAGACGCTGCAGCAGATCGAGCAAGCCGCGCTCGCCGACGGAGCGCTGTGGCCCCGGCCTCCCTCGCCGCCTGAGGACCCCGATTAGTCGACGGTGAGCCGGGTGCGCTCGCCGGTGCCGGTCACGACCGAGGCGTCCCACTCTCTGTTGGTGATTGTGGATCCGCGGGTACGTACCAGAGCCGGGTACTGAGATTCGCCGATGGCGTGCGGCCGGAGTGCGAGCAACTTTGCGTGGATGTCCGCGGTCACCGCATCCCCGGCGATCACGGTCGCGTGCGCAAGTGGGCCCGGCGCACCTGTCTCGGGATCGATCAGGTGGTGCGACGTGCGCCCGTCGCCGTTGGTCCACCGGCGGCGTCCGAAGCCCGACGTCGCGATTGACTGGCCGGCGTGAAGCGCGATCCAAGCTTCGACAGTTTCGCCGTCCGCCACGGCCTCGACTGCGACCTCGTGATCGCCCGTTACCGCCAGCAGGTCGCCGCCGGCGTCGATCAGCAGCCGTGGATCGTCGGTGAGTGTCGTGGCGAGGACGGCGGCTCGCGAGGCGATCCAGCCCTTCCCGATACCCCCCAGGTCGATTGTCATGGCACGCGGAATCGACGCCAGCATCCGGTTGCGGTCGAGCTCGATCGCACCCGCCACCGGCTGGGGTCGGGGTGCCACCCGCGCAACGGGAACCTGCTCCGAGATGCTGTGCCGATACCCCCACGCCTCGAGCGCGGCGCCGACGAGCGGCTGGAAGACGCCGCCGGTTCGTCGCGTCCATCGCTGACAGGCTTCGAGCAACTCGAACGTCTCGGATGAGACGCGCCGCCATTCTCCGGCGTTGCGATTGAGATCGTTGACCTCGCTGTCGGTCCGGAAGCGCGACCAGCGAGCCTCGTCGAGCTCGATCGCGGCCGCGACCGTCTTCGCAGCCTTCTCAGTCAGCACGCCGCTGTGATACAGGCGCCAGCGCGTGCCCGTCGCTTCGAACTCCCAAGCCGGCGCTTCCCCGGACACGCTCCGGCGGCCTCACGCCAGGGTCGAGAAGCCAGAGACCGGCACGTTCGCCGAGCCGCTCGTGGGTGGCGCCGTCGCTGCGCCGGGCCCTCCGTCTCCTGTTGCCGGCGCGGGGCGATGGTGGTCAAACGCGCGATTGACCATCCGATCGAGGACCGTCGAATCGATCGGGGACTGGCCGCTTGCCTGTCGCAGGCGCTGGATCTGGCCCTCGGCAGACTGCACCAGTGAACTCCTTGAGACGTTCTGCTGCTGCGCGAGGTCAGTGATCGACTGGCCCTGTCTCAGTGCGCTCTGGACGTTGCCCGTGCTCATGCCGAGCTGCTGAGAGATTCCTTTGAGCGTGCCGTTCATCGCCGGACTGGGCGGTGGGCTCGTCATTGTCGTCGGTGTGGTCCCGCTCACCGCGCTGACGCCGGGACCGACGCCGCCGAGCGATTGAACTGTCACTCTGATTCCTTTCCACAGGATGGCCAGGTACTGGTCTTGCTCGTGTGGTCGGCCACCGGCCGCGGCGGTTTAGGCCCGGGAGATGAGAGCTTTGCCATGAACGCTTGAGCCGGCCTGATCGGCCGGTCTCATCCGGTTCTCATCCTCGGCAGGGTCTCTCATGATCGCCTCATCTCGCGCTCCTAACGTGACCGTCAGTTGATCTCGCTGACCAAACGACCAAAGGAGTGCACGATGATCAGACTACGGAACACGAAGCTCGCAGCCCTGGCAGCCGTGAGCGCGATCGGGATCGGCGCTGCGGCCGCCCCGGTCGCCGCGGTCGCGGCCTCTGCCCCCGCGCACACCACCACCGGGGCGGTTGAGAAGAGTCCTGACCGCTCGGGCGTGAAGGACACCTCCAGGCCGGACCTGAGATCGGACAAGGGCGGCAGCGTTGATCGGACCGGCAGCGCCGATCCGAGAACGCTCGATCGGTAGCAACCTGTGTCTGTGACAAGACTCGGCGCAACGGGCGCAACGGGCGCAACGGGCGCAACGGGCGCAACGGGCGACGGCGGTCCCAGGTGACCGCCGCGCCGTTGCGCGTTGGGCGTCGAGTAAGGTCGTCGCGGTGAGGGCCTGTTCATGCGGATCCTGGTCGTAGAGGATGAGGTCAAGCTCGCGAGCCTGATTCGTCGTGGGTTGCGGGAGGAGGGGCTGCTTGCGGACGTCGCGATCAAGGGCGAGGATGCGCTCTGGATGGCGGGCTCGACCGAGTACGACGTGATCGTGCTCGACGTGATGCTTCCGGGGATCGACGGGCTGGAGACCTGCAGACGTCTGCGAGCCGACGGCGTCCATACGCCGATCGTGATGCTCACCGCCCGGGGTGAGCTCGAGGACCGGATCGAGGGACTGAACGTCGGCGCCGACGACTACCTGGTCAAGCCGTTCGCGTTCGGAGAGCTGATCGCGAGGCTGCACGCGCTCGCCCGGCGCGGCGAGATCGAGCGGCTTCCGGTGCTCGAGGTCGATGACCTTCGACTCGACCCGGTGGCGCACCGGGCGTGGCGTGGCGACCAGGAGCTCGATCTGTCGGCCAAGGAGTTCCTGCTTCTCGCGACGTTGATGCGCCATCCGGGCGCCGCGCTGACCCGTCAGCAGCTGCTCGACCATGCCTGGGACAGCGAGTACGAGGCCCACTCGAACGTCGTCGACGTCTACATCGGCTATCTGCGCGCCAAGATCGATGGCCCGTTCGGACGCTCGAGCATCGAGACGGTCCGCGGCGTCGGCTATCGGCTGCAGACCGAGCGACCGGTTCATCGGAATCGTGACACTGCCCGCCGTCACTTATGGTCGGGACGGTCAGGCTTGGCCGGGATCACGATCCAGACGTCCGTCCCGCCTGGCTCTCGATTGGCCGTGTACGCGTCGCCGCCGTGAGCGCGGGCAATCGCGCGGACGAGCGCTAAGCCGAGGCCGGCTCCCGGTCCGGTTCGACTGGGATCGGCCCGCGTAAAGCGTTCAAACGCCTGCTCGGCGAATCCGGGCGGGAAGCCTGGACCGCTGTCCTGCACGTGCAACTCCACGCCCGCCTCGGTCTCCACAGCGCGCAGCGTCACCGGTCCGCTCGCGTACCGCCCGGCGTTGTCGAGCAGGTTGTCGAGCGCCTGTTCGAGCCGCTGCGGATCGGCCGGGACCCGGAGCCCCGCCGGCGCCTGGATCCGGACACGCGCGCCGGCCGGGTCAAAGCGCTGGCGGACTCTGGTGAGCAGCTCGGAGACGGCGACGATCGTCCGCCGGATCGGCAACTGCCCTTCGTCCGCGCGCGCGAGCACGAGCAGATCGTCGGCGAGCGCCGACATGCGATCGACCTCCGCCTCGGCGGATCGCACCGCGTCTCGCAGCTCGTCCGCCGAACGCTCGCGCCGAAGCGCGAGATCCAGCTCTGCTTTCAGCGTCGCGAGCGGGGTGCGAAGTTCATGGCTCGCGTTCGCGACGAATGTGCGCTCGCGCGCGAGCGACGCCTCGAGGCGCGAGAGCATCTCGTTGAGGGTGACTCCGAGCCGGCGGATCTCGTCCTCGGCCGCCGGCAGCGGGAGCCGCAGCCCCGGCTCGGCCGCCGAGACCGCGGCCGCCCGCCGGCGCATCAGCTCGACCGGTCTGAGCGCAGCCGACGCCAGCCAGTAGCCCGCGATCGAGGCAACGATCAGAGCCAGCGGACCGACGATCGCAAGCAGCACCGCGAGATTCGACAGCGCGCTGGCGCGCTCGTCGAGCGTCGCCCCGACGATCAATACCACCGCACCATTGCCTCCGTGAACGGGCGTCGTCAGCAGCCGCGATCCGTCTGGCAGCGGGGCGAGTTGGCCGCGGGTCAACAGCAGGCTGCGCTTCAAAGCCTGCGCCAGTTGACCCTTGCCCAGCAACGGGGTGGTGCGCAGGCCCGAGGTCGCAGCGACGATCTGGCCATCCGGGCCGAGGACCTGGACGAAGATCTCGTGCCCACGCACCAGCGGACTGTCGACCGCTTGCGCCAGCCCGGAGTCCGACGACTCGATCAACGGCACGATCGCAGCAGCCTGGCTGCGGAGGTTCAGATTGATCGTGCGGTCAAGCTCGCTGCGGAAACGGTTGTAGACGAACAGGCCGGTCACGGCGAGCACCACCAGCATCGTGGCGGCGAACACCAACGTCAGCCGCACTCGAGTCGGAACGCGTCTCATCGGACCCGCGACTGTAACCCGGCTCGTGCTCAGGGGTCCGGCAATCAGGCGCTGACGACCGGCGCCCCGTGCCAGCTGGTGCCGGGCGGGAGCTCCTCGCCACGAAGCACGACCGATCTGCCACCGACGCGCGCACCGGCGCCCAACACCGTGTCCGGCAGCACGACGCTGTAGGGACCGAGCGATGAGCCTGGGCCGAGCGTCGCCGGCCCGATCCGCATCAACCGGTCGTGGAACAGATGTGTCTCCACGCACGCGGCGCGGTTGACGACGCATCCGTCACCGAGTTCGACGACGTCGAACTCCGTGATGTTGAGCGTCTCGAACCAGACGTCGCGGCCGACCTTGGTGCCCATCGCGCGCAGGTACATCGACATCAGCGGCGTACCCACGGATGCGCCCAGCAGCCACGTCCGGGCCAGCTCCTCCTGCAAGGAGTTGATGATCTCGTCGCGCCAGACGAAGAACGACCAGAACGTGTGCTGACCGGTTCGGTAGCGGCCCATGATCAGCCACTTGGCCGCGACCGTGAACGCCGCCGCGAGCAGACCTGCCGCGAGCAGGACGACGGGCGCCGCCAGCGCCATCGCGCCGAGCCCGTCGGTGCGCCCGACTGTCTCGAGCACGTAGAACACCACCGCGGCGAGCGCCACCGAGATCGTGGCCGGAAGCAGGATCCGGATCAGCTCGACGCAGCCGCGCGCGACGATCAGCCTCCGGGCTGGACTGGTCGTGCGCGCGGGGTCGGCCTGATCGGGAACGCGCGGAAGCTCCAGCGCCGGTGAGCCGAACCACGACGTCCCATCCGGCGTCTCGGGGGGAGCGGTCGTGAGAACGCCGATCAGCCCGCCCGGACCGAGCTTTGTGCCTCCGTGGAGGATGGCGCTGTTGCCGAGGAAGGTGCCGCTTCCGACCTCGATCGGCGCGAGGTGCAGCCAGCCTGCGCGGGCGCGAGCGCCGGCGAACACGACGTCGTCGGTGGCAAAGCTCCCGTCTGCGAAGGACGCCAGCCGGTTCAGCCCGACCACGGTCGAAACCTCTGCGCCCTTGCCGATCTCAAACCCCGCCAGCCGTAGCCACGAGCGCGTGAACACGCTCAGGTAAAGCGGGCGCAGGACGCCGCGCGCACCGGCCATCAGCGCTTCGCTGAACCACAGCGCCCATCCGTTCCGGCCTTCGTCGGGATGCCAGCCCGGCTTCGCCAGCGATCCGACGATGCGGACGAGCACGGCCACCAGCAACGCGTAGGTGAGTAGGAAGCATCCAGCGATCAGGGGAGCCTTGGTGAGCACGTCGATCATCGTCCCGCGGCCACTGCGCCCAGCGCCGGAGACGATCAGCAGGATCAGGCCCGGCGCGGCCGCGGCGAGCGGCAGGACCGCTTGCACGGCCAGGCCGACCACGAACATCCCGCGCCAGAAGCGCCTGGTCCGTTGTGGTCGCGGCGAGCTCCCGGGCCAGTTCTCGCCGGCGACGCCGATCCGGATCGCGGGCGAACCGGACCAGCGCTCGCCGGCCGGGACGCTGCCCAGAACGTAGCTGCCAGGCTCGACCTCGGCACCGGCACCGATCTCGGCGCCCGGTGCCAGCAGCGTCCGCGTCCCGACCCGCGCGCCCGCGCCGATCCGTACCTCGCCGACGACGAGTTCGTCGCCCTCCAGCCACCAGCCGCGCAGGTCGACGTCCGGCTCGACCGTGGCACCCTCACCGACCGTGACCAAGCTGGTCACCGGTGGCAGCGTCCCGAGGCGGGCGCGCGCGCCGATCGCGTGACCGCTGAGCCGAGCGTAGCGCCCGGCGAACGGCGTTCCGGCCAGGCTTTCGGAGCGGAACGCCTCGGCCAGCCGCTCGAGGAACCACAGCCGGCAGGTCAACCAGCCGCGGCGAGGGTAACGACCCGGCCTCAGGCTCGGGAGCAGCAGCCGTCGCGCGAGCACCACGATCGACGCTCGGCCGAGGGCACTGATGAACACCGCCCAGCCGGCGACCAGCCAGCCCCAGCCGATCGCGGGGCCAAGTTGGGTGCCGGCAAGCCGATCGACGGTCACGATGGCGAGCAGCCACTGCGGTGAGGACATCACGAGCAGCGCGAACACACCCGCAAGCTGCACCAAGCCCCAACCGCCGCCGCCCCGCGTCTGCGAGACCGCGGTCGCCGGCGCTGCGCTGCGCAGCCGCTCGAGGCGTGCCGCGAGCTCGCCCAGCCGGCGATGGGCATACACGTCCGCCACCGCGACCGACGGGAAGCGCGTCCGCATTACGGAGACGAGTTTCGCTGCCGCCAGCGAACTGCCACCAAGTTCAAAGAAGTCAGACTCAAGGGTCATCGGCACCGGCCCGAGCTGCTCGGCCCACCGAGCTGCCAACCACCCAGCTGTGCCGGCCGGCTTGGACGCCGCCGCGGCTCCGTTCGCCTGTTCCGACAGTGGCGGCCATGGCAGCGCCTTGCGATTCACCTTTCCGGAGGGGCTGATCGGCAACGAGTCGAGCGTCACGACAAGCGGGACGATCCCCGCCGGAAGACGCTCCCTCAGCGCACTGCGGACCTCCACCGGGTCGACATCGCCGACGACGTAGCCGACCAGGACCGGATTCCCGGCGGCCGTCTGCTGGACTGCCGCCGATGCCGCCCTGACTCCGGGAACTGCGTGCAGCTGCGCGTCGATCTCGGCGAGCTCCAGCCGCCGGCCGCCGAGCTTGACCTGATCGTCTCGGCGCCCGATGAACTGCAGCCCGCCGGTTGTCTCGCGGGCGATGTCGCCGGTCCGGTACGCCCGGCTCCAGCCGAGTGCGGGCAGCTCTGCGTATCGCGCCGCGTCCAGGGCTGGGTCGATGTAGCGGGCCAGCCCCACGCCACCGATCACGAGCTCTCCCGCCTCGCCCAGCGGTGCCGGTGCCCCCTGCTCGTCGACGACCGCCACCTCCCAGCCGCGCAGCGGCCAGCCGATCGTGACCGCATCGCCTGGATGCAGCCGCGTCGCCGTGCTAACGACCGTCGCCTCGGTTGGCCCGTATGTGTTCCACACCTCGCGGCGCTCGGCCAGGCGCCAAGCGAGCGCATCTGGGCACGGCTCGCCGCCTAGGATCAGCAGGCGAACGCCGGCGATGTCCGATTCGTCCCACATCGCCGCGAGCGTCGGGACGCTGGAGACGACCGTCACCCGCCGCTCGGCGAGCCACGCCCCGAGTTCGCTCGCCGCCCGGACCACCGACCGGGGCGCCGGCACCAGCGCGGCCCCGTTTCGCCATGCGAGCCAGATCTCCTCGCAGCTCGCATCGAAGCCGACCGAGAGCCCCGCGAGCACGCGATCCTCGGGACGGACGTTCCACAGCAGCGTCTCGGCGTCCACAAACGCCGCCGCCGAGCGGTGCGAGGCGGCGACCCCCTTCGGCTGGCCGGTCGACCCCGACGTAAAGATCACCCATGCGTCATCGTCGACTGCCAGCTCGCGTTCAGAGCCGCAGCCATCCGCGAGCTCGGTGATCCGCAGGCCATCTTCGATCACCGCGCACGCGCCTGAGCTCTGCCAGATTGCGGCCACGCGCGCCGGCGGATCCTCGGCATCGACCGGCACGTATGCGGCGCCGGCATGCAGGACCCCCAGGATCGCGCAGTACAGCTGCGCCGTCCCGCTGTGGACCTGGACCCCGACCCGGTCCCCGGGCCCGATCCCCAACGCCTGCAGACGATCGGCGAGCACACGCGCGCCGTCCGACAACTCCGTGTAACTCAGCCGCGCGTCAGCGGCGTCGATCGCGGTCCGGTCGCGACACCGCGCGACGGTGTCCGCAAACACGTCCAGCAGCGAGCGTGTCGATCGTTCACCGGCGATTGCAGTGTCCTCGGTTGCTGGCTGCGCTTGCGGCAGCCGTCGATCAATAAGGAAGGATTCACTCATCGCGAGATTCACCATGGTTGCGGTGTGATTGCCAAAGACGGGCAAAACTAAGAAAACTCGAACGCTTGATTGGTGCGAGCGGGCCTAAGCTGTTCACTCGCAGGCACCGTAGGCGCACGTGATGAGGTAACGATGAGAACCGGGGGGACGAGTGAACTCGTTCGAACACGAGCGGTGGCATGCTTTCCGTTGCCCGCGGGTATGCACATCGCGTTGCGGGCTCGTATGCACATCGTTAACGAGCCGTTATGGCCACCGGCGATTCACTCGTCAGGAAGCGCTCCTGCAGTTATTTTCTTGGCCCCGAGGCTCGAGAATCGGGGCCCGTGATCAATGCGTCGCTCTTTGACAGTTCGGCAATCGGCAGCACTGGGAGTCGCGGCCGTGGGTGTCGAGGCCGTGCTGGCCGCGGCCGGCCCGGACGATCCCGCCCGCCGGCGCCTGATCGGCCGTTTGGTGCCCGCTGCGCTGCCGTCCGCGGCGCTTGTGCTCGCGCTCCTGGTCGGCCTCGCGCTGTTGGTGCTCGTGCCCAAGCTCGCGCGCGGCCACCGCACCGCCGTCCGGTTGGCGATCGCGTTACTCGTGCTGCTCGCGGTGCTGAATATTGTGAAGGGGCTCGAATACGAGGAGGCGGCGCTGGCTTTGAGTCTGGCGCTGGTCCTGACCGTCACCCGCCGCGCGTTCTCGCTCGGCTCGAGCAACCGTCCCCGCCCGGCGCTCGTCCTGGCTGCGACGGCAACCTGGTTGCTGGTGTATGCGGCCGTGCTGGTCGGGCCGCTCGCGTCCGATCGCGGGCGGACGATCCGCAGGGCGCTGCACCACGCGATCGGTCACGTGCTGCGGGTCTCGCTGGGACCGCCCCAGCTGAGCGGGACCTGGGTCTCGCTGGTCGAGGTGCTGATCGGTTGCGCTGCGGCGATTTCGCTGCTGGTGCTGCGCTCGCTGCTGCGACCCGCCGCGGCACCCAGTGGCCACAATGACGGCGAGTACCGGGTCGCGCGCGCGATTGTCGAGCGCCACGGGGTGGACTCGCTCTCCCCGTTCATCCTGCGACCGGACAAGGGCTTTCACTTCGATCGCAACGGCGTATTGGCGTACCGTCTGATTGGCGAGACGGCGGTGATCTCCGGCGACCCGATTGCGCCTGAGCGAGAGGGACCACTCGTGCTCGCGAGCTTTCAAGAGCTGGCTCGCAAGCGGGGTTGGCGGGTGGCCGTGTGGGCGGCGTCAGCTCGGCATCTCGATGCCTACAGGGATCTCGGCCTACGCGCGGTGTGCGCCGGCGAGGAAGCGTTCGTCGACCCGGCGGGCTTCACGCTCGAGGGCCGCCGGGTGCGCAAGCTGCGTCAGTCGGTTCATCGCGTGCAGCGGCGCGGGTGGTCGATCAGCAGCTGCGACGGGCGCGACCTCGACCAGCATGTTTCTCGGGAGATCGACGCGCTGGAGGCGGCTTGGCGGCAGAGCAAGTGGCGGCTGTTGGGCTTCGCGATGGGGATGGGCCCGTTCGACGCCGACCCGCGGCCGGACGACCTGTATCTGTTGGCACGCTCCCCCGGGGGTCAGTTACGCGCCGTGATGCGGTTCGCGTCGCATTGCGGAAGGCTGTCCCTGGATACGATGCATCGGCTGCCGGGCACCCCCAACGGTCTCAACGAGGCCTTGGTGTGCCGGGCGCTCGAGGTCGCGCGCGAGCGCGGCGTGGCGGAGGTGAGCCTGAACTACGCGGGACTCGGTCACCTCGCCCGCGACCGTCGCGGCGATGGCAAGAAACCGACGCGACTGAACCGGATCGTGCTGCGGGTGCTCAGGCGCCGCTTCCAGATGGAGCGCCTGGTTCGTTTCAACGAGAAGTTCTTCCCCGAGTGGCGGCCGCGATATCTCGTCTACGAATCGCGCGCCGGGTTGCCGCTGGCCGTGCTGCGGGTGCTCCAAGCCGAGGGCTACCTCCCGCAGCGCCGGCCGGTGCGGCTGGCGGTCCCGCGGTTGGTGCGCGGCTTACGTGGCGCGCCGCGGACCGATGCCGCGAGTTAGTCCGCCGTCGGCAATGAACGCCGGACGGCGTGTCGGTGTCAGTCGCGCCTTGCTTGGATTGCTCGCCTGCGCGTTCCTCGTCGCTGGATTGCTCGGCCTGAGTAGCTACTGGGAGGCGTACTACCAGCATCGTGGCTTCGTGACCTTGTCGCGTTTGCCGCGCGCGGGGGCCGGTCGTCTGTTGAGTGTCAACTTCTACTCGCCGTCGCTGGGGCGCTCGGCCGACTACCTCGCGTACCTCCCGGCCGGGTACGAGCCGGCCCGGCGCTACCCCGTGTTCTACGTCCTGCACGGCATGCCCGGCCGGCCGCAGGTGTTCATCGACATCGCGAACCTCGACGTCCGGCTTGACAACAGGCTCAGTCAGCGCCAGGTACCGCCGATGATCCTCGTGTTCCCGGACGGGCGAATCGGCGGGAGCGCGTTGTCGGACTCGGAGTGGGCCAACACGCCCTCGGGTCGCTTTGAGAGCTACGTACTCGACGTCGTGCACGACGTCGACCGGCGCTTTGCGACGATTCGGGACCGCCAGGCCCGCGTGATCGCCGGCTTCTCCGCCGGCGGGTACGGCGCGATCAACATCGCGCTTCATCATCTCGCGGTGTTCGGGTCGGTCGAGAGCTGGTCGGGCTATTTCTCTCAGACCCGCAGTGGCGTGTTCGCGCACGCGACGCGCGCCGACCTCGCGTACAACAGCCCGATCGAGTACGTCCGCACGCTGTCGCCCCGGCTCGCGGTCCTGCCGCTGCGCGTGTACATGTTTGTCGGCCGTGGCGACTCCGCCAGCCGGCATATCGTCGCGATGGACACCGGGCTCAGCTCCAGTGGCGCCGACGCGAGCTATGCGATCTACAAGGGCGGGCACGACTGGCAGCTGTGGTACGTGCACCTGAACCAGATGCTGATCCTCGCCGGGCAGGACGTGCTCGCGCCGCTCTCGCGCAGTCCACTCCCCGCGCATCGGCTGTCCCCGCCGCCGCGCGCGCACCGCCGGGTCGCCGCCGCTCATCGCCGCGTCCGCCATCCGCAGCGGCGCCTGGGGCGCGCCCGCCGCCGCGCCCGCGCCGCTCATCGCCGCCCCCGACGCGCTCGTCGCCACGTCCGCGCCGCTCATCGCCACCCCCGACCCGCCCGGCGCGCGGACCACCGGCCAGTTCACCGGGGCCCGCGAGCGGTCCTGGCGGCCGGGGGGATCACCGTCGGGGGCGGAGCGGGCGGGCTGATCGGCGGCCTGCTCCTCGCGCTCCTCTCCGCTGCGGCGATCAATCTCGGATTCCTGCTCCAGCATCGCGGGCTGAGCGCCACCCGATCGCTCGCCGGCGGCCACTGGGCGGTGGCGCGAGCGATGCTACGAAGCCCCTCGTGGCTCGGCGGCCAGGCGCTTGGTTGGGCCGGTTTCGCGGCTCAGATCGTCGCCGTCTCGATTGCGCCGCTGTCGCTCGTGCAGTCTTTCGCCGCCGGCGGGCTGGCCCTATCTGTCCCGCTGGCCGCCGGCCTATTCGGCCATCGCATCTCCCGGCGCGAGCGGCTCGCCGTGCTGGTGGTCGCCGCCGCGCTGGCTGCACTGCCGATCGGCCTCGCGGGCAGCGGCGAAAACCTCGAGGCTGGACGGCTCGCCGTGTCGACGATCGTCGTTTTCGCTGTCGCGCTGCCGATCGGACTTACTCGCCGGCCGCCGTTGCAGGCCGTCGCAGCTGGACTGCTCTACGGGATAGCCGACGCCGCGATCAAGGCCGTCTCAGTCAGCTCGGGGGCGATTGGCGCCTCCGCCCTGCTCTCGGGTTGGACCGTAGTCGCCGTGCTGGCCACGTTTGCGGGATTCTTGGCATTCCAGGCCGCGCTGCGCGGCGGTAGCGCCGTGACCGGCATTACGCTGATGAACTGCCTCGCCGCGTTGATCGCGCTGGCCTGCGGTGTGATCGCCTTCGGCGAGTCAATCGGGGGTAGTCCGAGCATGGTGATCGCGCACGTCCTCGCGATTGCCCTGGTGCTCTGCTGTGTCCCGGTGCTCGCGGCCGCGCAGACGGAAATCGCGGAGACGCTCGAGCCGCCCCGGGAGCGCGCAGCCCAGGGCGAACACCAAACCCTCGAGCCATGGACCGACGCCCGGGCGCCGGGACCACACCACGTCGCTCAGCCTCAGGTTGCGCGCCAGCGCGTAGGAAGCTTGAGAGGCGAACAGCAGCAGGACGGTGCCGAGCGCTCCCGCCAGCACAGCTCGCCGGCCGCGCGGCATCCGGATGAGCGCAAAGCCGGCCACCATGCCCGCGGCTAGCCATGCCACCACCACCCGGCCGAGCGGCTGGCGATCGAACCCGGCAAGCTGCAGCAGCGGGAGCGAGTCGTGGACGCCCGGACCTGATGCGAACCAGCCCAGACCGCGGAGCACATACAGCCAGCCCAGGCCCGCGAGCAACCCCGCGAGCAGGCACACGATCGTGATCACGCCGCGACCGCCGGCCTTGAGCGCGCGGACGGCGCGGCCGTCGGCCAGCAGTCCCTCGTAGGCGATCGTCGGCCCGGTCGGTGGCTGCATCTCGGTCACTGGTCGGTCGCGGACGTTTCGGGGGGGCCCACCAGAGCGAGGATACGAGACGCGGCAGCCCGCGTCCTGCGGGCAGGCGACCAATCGGCTAGCGCACCGACACGGTCACCGTGGTCGCAAAGATCTCCGCCTTTCCGGCTGTCGACGGCGTTGCGCCGCCCCAGCTGACAGTCAGATGATCGGGCGGCCAACTCGAGATCCCGAACGTGTCCCCGGGCCAGATCGTGCGATTGGCGAATGCTCGGGACAGCACCGTGGCGCGTGAGATCCAACCGCCTCGGATCGAGAACACGCGCAGGTACTGCGCGTACCCGCGCCGGTCGCTGTCGGAGTGCCAGCTGACGTAGGCGGTGCCCGCGCCCGCGCCGGCGACCTCGGTGATGTGCGGCACGTCGAGCCGGTCGGGGGACACTTGGATCGGCGCCGACCAGTGGCCGCCGTGGTCGCTCGAGAACGCAAGCCAGCCGGTGTCGGTGGCAGTTCCGGCACTGCTCCTGCCCTGTGTGTCCCAGGTCGCGTACAGGATGCCGGCGGCGTCGATCGAGATGTCGCCGTCGATCCACCACTCCGCGGTCGACATCGTCCCGGCCTGCGGACCAACCCTCACCGGTGGCGACCAGCTACGTCCATGATCGCTCGACGAGGTGAAGTAGCTGTACGCCGGCCCGAGCTTGTAGGTGCTCGCGTCGGTGACCTGGTAGCCCTGGTACAGAACGTCGATCCTCCCGTCCGGCTCGACGACCAGCGGCGCGCTGTCGGCGCCGCTTGCCGGGAAGCCGGGACTCACGTATGCGATCGGTCCGAAGGTCTTGCCACCGTCGGTCGATTTCTGGATCACCACGTTGAGGTCGCCGCTGCCAAACGAGCAGCTCCCGCCGGTGCTGCAGAGGTATTTGATTGCCGACCGGCTCGGCCCGTAATCCCAGGTCACGTAGACCGTACCGTCGGGCCCGACTGCGAGGAAGTCGGCATCTCCCCAATTGTTGGCGCGATTCGGGGTCAGTGAAGCGACCTGAGAAAAGCTCGTGCCATGATCGAACGAGGCTGTCACGACGGGGTAGGACCGCACCGGCCCGTGGACCATGAACGCCGCGTACACCGTGCCGTTGGGGGCGACTGCCACCGCGGGATCGTCGGCACCCGGCCTCGTCGAGTCTGGCACCGAGATCGGCGCGCCATAGCTGCGGCCGCCGTCGGTCGACTTCGCAAAGCTGATCCGGCCGCATCCGGTCCAGAGCTCGTACACGTAGCCGAGGTTGGGATCGACAGCCTGGTGGACCTCGGCGCCCGAGCAGGGAGCGCTCACGTCGGTGACGGGCCCGATCGCGTAGCTCGCCTTGCCCCCGAACGCTCGGCTGGCGCCGAACAGGGGCAGCACGGTAGCGACGATCACCACCGTGAAGATCGTCAACAGCAGCCTGATCTGCCGGTGGCTCAGGTTCTGGCGCCGCATCGTCGCTCTCGTGTCTAAACACGCGAGGCCCGTGAGAAGTGCGGCCGGTCTTCGCGTTGGGAGCAAATCTGAGCCCGGGCCGGCACCCGGTTCAGGGGCACCCTCGGCAACGATGCGAAAGTGGGCGACCAGCACGTTCTGATCGAGGAACGAACCGTCGGCCCGCGGCGTACAACGCTGTCTCCGGAACATAGACTCCCGGGCGTGACCAACTTCACTCTCAAGAACCTCAAGGAGATCGAGGACTCCGCCGCGGACCGTGGACCGGACGTCGAAGCACGGTTTGGCCGCAAGCACCTCGAATCGGAACATCTCGGCGTCAGCTACTTCCGCTTCGGTCCCGGACACAAGGCCCCGTTCGGCCACCGTCACCGCGAGCAGGAGGAGGCCTACGTCATCGTCGGCGGCTCAGGCCGGATGCGACTGGACGACGAGATCGTCGAGCTTCATCAATGGGATGCGATCCGCGTTGCGCCCGATGTCGTCCGGGCGTTTGAGGGCGGTCCCGAGGGGCTCGAGGTGATAGCGATCGGTTCCGATCGCCCCGAGGGCGGAGACGGCGAGCTCGTCCGCGACTTCTGGATCGACTAGGGCTGAAGCGGGAAGCGCTGCGCAGCACCGTCGGCAAGCGAGGACAGGGCCGTGGCCGTGCTGCGGATGTCATCCATCAGCCGGGCGCGCTCGCGGGCAATCGAGAGCTTGTCCTGCTCGACGATTTGCCGCTGGAGCTTCGCCTCCTCGGTCAGCGCGGCGGCGTACGACGCCGCGTCCGCGATGCAGGTTTCGGCCTGCATCCGCGCCAGGCGAATCGTCTCCTGTGCCTCGTCGTGCGCCGCGACCAGGATCGCCGACGTCTGCTCGCCGATCCGCTCGATCTCGACCGCGACCTCACTTCTTGCGTCCGCGTGCGCGTGCAACTCGGTGATCTGACGTTCAAGCTCGGTCAGCTCGACCTCGAGTTCGGCCACGTGCTGATCGACAGCATCGCAGTCGTATCCCTGCCGGGTGATCGGGTAGCGCGGCAGAACCGGATCGTCCTGGAGAGAGGTGTGATCGTAGAGCGGATAATGCGCGCCGCCGGCGAGCCCGCGAGAGGAATCAACTCCGTCGAGCTTGGAGAACGCGCGCGTCAGCCGATCGCCGAAGCGCGAACCTGCCACCTTCCCTCGTCGCGGCTGGTCATGGGTGACACCACGCCTGTCGAACCGTTCCACTTCGCTTCCTCCATTCGCACGGCTTGCCAACGGGGACCTGTTCGCCGGAGCCGGCTCGATCCCTGTCGATGACCTGCCGCGACAGCGGTCATGCACGAGACGGTGCGAAGATGCCCACCGCAACCTTGCGTTAGCCCATGAGCACCTCCGATCCCGACACGATGCTGGCGCAGACGCGGGCCTTCAACGCCGAGCTCGAGCGGCTGATGGCCACGATTCCCCCGGTCCACACGCTGCCGCCGGAAGACACCCGCCGGGCGCGCCGTGAAGGCCGGGGCATCTTTCCGGCGCCGGTGTTCCTGCCCGAGGCGCGCACGCTTCAGATCGACGGGCCGGGGGGACCACTGTCGCTGCGGGTCATCGCCGCGGACGCAGAGCCGGCCGGGGCCTTCCTGCACATCCATGGCGGAGGCTGGACGCTGGGGGAGCACGATATGCAGGACCCCCGCCTGATGCGCCTGGCGCGCGAAACTGGTCTCGCGGTCGTGAGCGTCGGCTACCGCCTGGCCCCCGAGCACGCCTATCCGGCCGCGCCCGACGATTGTGAGGCAGCCGCGCTGTGGCTGCTCGGGGACGCGGGCCGGGCCGCGGTCGGCGCCGCAGGGCCGCTCGCGATCGGCGGCGATTCTGCCGGCGCCCACCTCGCCGCGGTGACGCTCGTGCGGCTGCGCGATCGCCACCAGATCATCCGGGCGTTCGCCGCCGCCGTCTTCCAGTACGGCGGCTTCGACCTCTCGATGACACCGAGCCAGCGGCTCTGGGGCGAGCGCGACCTCGTCCTGTCAGAGCCGACGATGCGCTGGTTCACCGACCAGTTCGTGCCGACGCACGACCCCGAGCAGCGTCGCGACCCCGACATCTCCCCACTGTTCGCCGACCTCTCAGACATGCCCCCGGCGATCTTCACCGTCGGCACTCAGGATCCGCTGCTCGACGACACGCTGTTCATGGAGGCGCGCTGGCGCGCGGCTGGGCATCAGACCGAGCTGCGAATCTGGCCCGAGGCCCCGCACGGATTCATCTCGCTGCCGATGACCGTCGCCGACGCGGCGCTCGCGAGAGAGCACGAGTTCCTGCGGCGCGTTCTTGGTCTGGACCGAGGCTAGCCTCGTGGAGCTCTGGCTGCACGGGTTCTCGGTTCCATCACGCGGTCGAATGAGCGGTTCGCCAGTGACGTGTTCGCCCGGCTCGCCCGCCACATCCGGGTCGCATCTCGGTCCGGCCGCTAGGACTTGAACAGCCGCTCCGAGGAGTCCGGCGGGCGACCCTCGGGGCCGGCGCCCGGACCCTGATCCCACTGGTCGACGAAATGCTTGCTGAGCATCGTCGTCTGACCTTGGTAGCTAGAGCCAACATCGGCGCCGTAGAGGGCATCGGGCTGCTCGAGCATCCGCTCGAACGCCAGCTTGCAGATCGGTTGGCGGTGCTCGACCATGAACGAGACGTCGCGCGCTC
Organism: uncultured Solirubrobacterales bacterium; assembly: GCA_963769695.1. Lineage (GTDB taxonomy): Bacteria > Actinomycetota > Thermoleophilia > Solirubrobacterales > Solirubrobacteraceae > Palsa-465. The sequence continues at coordinate 563,273 of CAVYMX010000011.1, forward strand.
TGACCTCGAGCGCGGCCCGGCTGCCATGACGCAGTCCGCGTGGATCCCAGCCAAATCCGGGATCGAAGAATCCGGCGTAGTGGGTCCGAAGCTCTCCCGCGGTCGGGTCGTAGGCCATCATCTCCGCGGCGAATCCAGGTGGGATGCAACAGCCCTCGGCCGATAGGAGCAGATAGAAGACCTCGGGCTCCAGGACGATCCGCTGACCGGCCTCGGGGTACACAGGCTCCCAGAAATCCCGCCACCGGTAGGACCGGATCCGTCCGAGGTCGATCGGCAGGCTGTTACGCTTCGCCCGGTAGCCGACCAGGTGCTCGGTTGACCCGGACAGATCGACGCTGAGGAACAGCCCGTCCGCGAGTGCGACCTCGGATTCCCGCAGCGGATGCGAGTCGACGTACAGCAGCGGGAACTCCTGGTGGACGATCCGCAGCTCGGAATCCGTCAGCCGCGGATTCCCGACCACCAACCTGAGCTGATTGAGCGCCAGCCCGGTCCGAACCCGGATCGCGAACGACCGCGGCACGACCTCCAGGTAGAGGCGCCCCTCGTAACCGGCCGCGATCTCGTCGAACCGGTGGCTGCGATCACTGATCACTCGCGTGAACACGTCGAGGCGACCGGTCGAGCTCTTGGGGTTCGTCCGTCCCCGCACGCTGATCGGGAGACGCAGTTCCTCGATCAGCGGCACCAGGTAGGGGCGATCCCGTTCCAGCGTCGCGCCGTCGCGCAGGTCGATCCGGTCGAACTGGACGTCCTGAACCTTGTCCTCGACCGTCGAGTTGACATCGGGCAGGAAGCTGCATCGCAGCGCCCAGGCGTATTCACCCAGCCGCAGGTCGATGCTCGCGGGCTGGATCTCGCCGATTGGATCTCGGTGAGCCCCTGATGCGACCCACCGGCGCCGGATCGCCTCGCGAAGGCCCTGTGCGGGCAATACGCCCTGGGGCTCTTTGGGGTCCCGGCCCCGGTCGATTGCCTGAGGCTCGGTTGTCGCCTTGGTTTCCCGAGTCACGTCGCTCACCGTCAATAGTAGGTATGCGCCGGCGCTGACCGCTCGGATCATGTCCGCAAACTGCAAACTCCGCGTGGTCCGCGTCTCGCCCGCGTGCTGCGACGGCGGCGCTAGCCCGGCAACGTTCGCAGCCCGCTGCCGGAGAACTCCTGGATCGGGCCAGTGGCGCTGGCCGCCTCGAAGTGCACCGAGCCGCCGCCGACCGGGAACACCAGCCATCGGAACGAGTTCGCAATCGGCTCCACATCGCCGACCATGTAGTCGAGCTTGGAGATCGGGGAGTTGCCGAACTTGGCGATCCGGGCGGCCAGTGCCGCCGGAACGTTCACGTTCACCTTCGACAGCGGGAACAGCTGCATCGTCGGGTCGAGCGGACCGATGTTCTCGATCATTCCGCTTCCGTCCGCGTTGACGATCACCTGGTTGTTGTGCCCGCCGCCGGGATACATGACGATCAGGTTGCCCGCGGCCAACCGCAGCAGCTCCACGCGCGACCTCGCGCCGACATGGGTGCGCACGATCGCAAGCGCGCGCGCGAAGTTCGCGGGCCTGAACAACGAGTTCGGATCGGTCGGCCTGACCGTGCTCGCGTCGAACGGCGTCGCGACCGACTGGGTGGCGGTCGTGGAGACGCTCGAGAAGCCGCCGGGCACGGTCGTCGCGGCGGTGGCCTTCTGAGAGCCGATGCTGTTTGAGACGACGGTCGACAGCGCGACAGCACCAGCCGCGGCAGCCACCCACACGACCAGCGCGACCACGACCCTCATGACACCCCGCCCCGCCTACAGTTCGCCAAGCAGCTTCGCCTTCTCCCGCGTGAACTCGTCATCGGTCAGCGCCCCTCGCGTGTGGAGGTCTGCGAGCTTGGCGATCTTGTCGACCACGTCTCCCGCCTGGGGGGCGGCCCTCATCGGCTGCGCCACCGGCGCCACGGGCGGGACCACGGTGCGTGGTTGGCCGCCCGACGTATAGGCGCCGAGGATCGCGTCGGGTTCACTGGTCGTCGAGCCGAACGCAGATGCTGCGTCCGGCGTGCCGAAAGCCGTCGCAGCGCCGGCGGTTCCGAAGCTCGGCGAGGAGGTCGCCACCGTCGCCCTGCCGGGAGTTGGGCGGGGCATGCCGCCAACACCGGTCGAGGGCGAAGGTGCCCGTAGCGACTTGATCCCACCCCAGATCACGTACAGGGTCGGGATCGCGCCGCCGAGGAGGAAGAAGCCTCCGAAGACCAGCGCAAAGATCGTCTGGCCCGAGCTGTTGCCCTTATCGAACGCGACCGCGATCGAGCCGACACCGATCGCCATGAACATCGGCCCGATCGCCAGGCCGACCGACATCGCCATCGCGCCTCCGATCAGCGTCAGGAAGATGCCGCCGATCAGGAACCCGATCCACGCCCCCGTGCCTGCGGGACAGAAGGGGACCGGACCGTAGTTGGCCGAGTAGCCGGTCGACGAGCACGTCCCGGTCTTGATCAGGTGGTAGATGCCGACACCGGTCAGCACGGAGGCGAACAGCACGATCGCCACCCCGATAATCACCCGATTGCTTGGCTGTTGACGCCCCGGCGACACGTCGATCCCTCCTAGTGTGCCGGTAATCGTAGCCGCACCCGGGGACAAGGGCTAGGGCTGCGCCGCGGTGGACATCGCGCCTCAGGATCGCCCGTACACCAGGATCACGGTCTCGCCGGCCTGCCTGCAGTCCGCGAGCCGCAGCTTCTTCGGCTCGCCGCCCTCCTCGAACAGGCGCTTGCCGGCGCCGAGGATCGTCGCGAACACCATCAGCCGGTACTCATCGATCAGGTCGCCCTCGATCAGGGTTTGCACCAACCGGGCGCTGCCGGCGACAAGTAGGTCCCCGCTCAGCTGCTGCTTGAGTCGCTCGACCTGCTCGTGGACGTCTTCCTTGATCACAGTCGTGTTGGTCCAACTGCCCTGCTCGAGCGTGGTCGAGACGACGTACTTGGGCATGCTGTTCATCTTCTCGGCGAACTCGCCGGTGCCCTGCCTCTGCGGCCATGCCTCGGCGAACCCGTCGTAGGTCACGCGCCCGAGCAGCAGAGCCTCCGCCGCCCGCAACTCGTCGAGCTTGAACTTGTCACCCTCGGGACCGCGGTCGAACTGGAACACCCAGCCGCCGCGCTCGAACGCCTCGCCACCGCCCGGCGCCTCAAACACCCCATCGAGCGTCACGAACTCCGATACGACCAATTTGCCCATCTCGTCGCTCCTTTGTCTCTGCCTCGTTTCATCTTCGCGTCGAACGATCGCGTCCGGAATCGACAGCGACGAGCGGTTCGGGAGCGGACCGGGGTGGCTCGGTCACTTCCCCGGGGTGTGGCGCTCGTCCGGCGCGGTAACGGTGCCCCTGAGGGTGCGGCCGGGCCAGAGGGCGTTGGTAATCTGACAATTTCGCCTGCATAAAGGGACAAACCGCGCCCGCCTGCTGGTCCTTGGCTAGATAAGCATGTGGGGCATGCATAAGTAACCAAGATCGGCCGCGGGCGGGGACTTTGGGCCTGTATGCATGTCGCCGCAGCCGATTTCGCCCCGCCCGCCGCAGCCGATTTCGCCCTGCCCGCCGCAGCCGCTTTCGGCCCGCCCGGCGCAGGCGACCCCGGACCGCCCGGCCGGGGCCGGCGACGATCAGCTAGAGGACCCCGAGCACGCCGGGCCGCTCCACCCCGACCACATGCTCAAGCCACGCCGCGAACAGCCTCCGCGCCAGCCCGACCATCTCGCCCTCCCGCTCACTCACCTGGTCCAGCAGGCGCGGCAGTGCGCCGTCGCCCATCAGCGCCGCGAGGCTGTCGGCATAGGCGGGGACCGACCCCCACTGCTGCGCAAGTCCGACGTCGACCTCGATGTGGAACTGAAGGCCGTACGCGCGCGCGAACACGAATGCCTGCTGCTCGTAAGCGTCCGACCGGGCCAGCTGGACCGCGCCCGCCGGCAGCTCAAACGTGTCCCCATGCCATTGCAGCGCGTGAAAGCGCCCTGGCAGCAGCGAGAACACCGGATCGTCCGCCGCCGCCGGCGTGGGCATCACGGGCAGGACGCCGACCTCTGCCTCGGGCCCCGGGTGAACCGCCGCACCGAGGCTTGCCGCGAGCAGCTGTGAGCCCAGGCACACGCCCCAGAGCGGCGTACCGGCCCGCGCGGCGGCGGCGATCAGCCGCTTCTCCTCAGCGAGCCATGGCAGCCGCTTCTCCTCATAGGCCCCCATTGGACCGCCCATCACGATGATCCCGGCGAACTCTCGCCAATCGGGCAGCGGCTCCCCGGCGTCGACTCTTACGCGCTGGAGCTCGAGCCCCCAGGCGCGCAACTCGTCCTCGTACGCGCCCGGCGGCTCACATTCGATGTGCTGCAACACCAGCACCACGCCGGGCGTACGTTCCATGCCGGCAGGGTAGCTCCAGGCCATGAACCGAATCACGCCGGTGGCCGAAGTGCCGAACCCGACTGAGCCGGTGACCCCGGTGGTACCTGTCGGGCCGGTGACGCCGGCCGATCCCGACCCGGGAAGTCCGGCCGATCCCGAGGAGCCGAGCACCGTCCCGGTGCCGCAGGAGCCGCCGACTCCGATCGTGCCCGAGCCCCAACCGGACTCCGAATAGCGGCTCAAGCCGCGCCCGGCGGCCCGCCCTGCCCCGACCCGCCGACGGCCTGCCCGTCGCGACCCACGTAGCCGTCCTTACCCCCCGCGACCAGCACGATCGCGTCGCCGTCGCCGACGTTGCGCATGCCGCGATGGGTGGTCGGGTCGACCCGCACGCACCCACCCGGCCCCAGCCGATGGCTGGTCCCGTCGCCGAACCGGAACTCGACCTCGCCGGCGTGGACGAAGTAAGTCTCCTCCTGCCGCTCGTGATAGTGGACCCCGCCGGTGTAGCCGGGCGGGATCACGATCGCGTTGATCCCAAAGGCGGTGACGCCCAGCGCATGCCGGACCTTGCGAAAGCCGTAGCCGTCGCCCATCTGCTCGAGGCTCGAGATCGCGTACCCATCGCCCTCGATCGCGTGAGTGCTTTCCATGAAGGGGCATACTACGAGGGGTGACCTCAGCGCTCCTGTCAGAGGCGCTCGTGCCCTTGCGTGTCAACCCCGCCCGCTCGGCGATTCTGCTCGACATCGACGGCACCCTGTCCCCGATCGTGCAGCATGCCGCCGACGCGCGCGTGCCCGAGGCGACGCGACAGCTGCTGGTCGAGATCGCCAAGCGCTACGGGGTCGTCGCGTGCGTCAGCGGCCGGCGGGCGAAGGAGGCGCGCGCGATGGTCGCGATCGGCACGATCTCCTACCTCGGCTCCCACGGGACGGAGATGCTCCGGGCCGGCTGGACGGACGCGGTGCTGGACCCGAGCCTCGAGGAATGGGTGCGCCGGATCAACCAGTTCGCGCGCGACGCCGACACCTCCGATCTGCGTCGCGCGCGGGTCAGGATCGAGGACAAGGGCGTGATCGTCGCCTTCCACTGGCGCGGGGCGCCTGACGAGGACGCCGCCCGCAGCGCGATCGACGCGGTTGCGGCCAAGGCTGAAGCGGCGGGCTTCCGGACCCACTGGGGCCGCAAGGTGCTCGAGGTGCGCCCCCCGGTGCGGATCGACAAGGGCGCCGGGATCGAGTCGCTGCTGAGCGATGCCGACGTCGACGCGGCGCTGTACGTCGGCGACGATCTGACCGATCTCGACGCGTTTCACGGTCTCAACCGACTGGTGGCGCAGGGCAAGCTCCAGCACGCGATCCGGATCGCCGCGGGCTCAGACGAGGGGCCGTCGGAACTGGCCGAGGAGGCGGACCTCGTAGTCGACGGCACCGCCGGCGTGCAGGAGTTGCTCGCCGCGCTGATCACCGAGTAGCCCGTGCGGTTCACCGACTTCCTGCGCACCACCGTCCTGATCAGCGCGGCAGCGGCGAGTGCGCTTGCGGCCGTGACCGTCGCCGGCGCCGCCAGCGCGGGCGACGACGTGATCGTTCCGATCGCGGCGGCCTGGTGGGCGGCGGCCGCGCTGATCGGCGTCTGGCAGGGACGCCGCGCGGAGGCCTCCTCACAAATCGCGTCGCTGCTCGCGAGCGCGCGGACGCAGACCACGCTGCCCGAGGTCAACCCCAGCCGCACGGTCCTGAACCGACTGTGGCCGCTGCTGCTCTCGACCGTCGGGGCCGGGGCGCTCGCGTTCATCCTCCCGCAGGTGCCGGCCGTCGCGACCGGTTTCGCGATCATCTGGGCGCTGGCCTGGCGCCGCCAGGCCTCGGCCGTGACCGCGATCGAGGAGCGCGATGGCGCCCGGTTCTACATCCAGCAAACCTCGCCGTTCAAACCGATCAAGTTGGTCCGCACGCCCGGCTTCCGGTCGAACCTGTTCGAGATGAACGGGGCGTCCGGCCGCTCTCGCGGCGCTCAGCCGCGGGCCTGACTGGTGCACAGTCCGGCAGTCAGAGCACGTTAGTGCCGCGTACCGATGTCCTCGTCGTCTCGATCGGCGCCACCGGCGGCTGGCGTGCGGCGAACGCGGATCTCGCCGCCTCGATCGCGCGCGCCGGGGCGACAGTCGAGCTCGTACAGGCGAAGCCGCCGAGGCGGGTCCGAACCCTGGCTCTCACTGACCTCGTCGAGGCCCGGGCGGCCCGCGTCGCGTGCCTGCAGGCACTCGCCGGCCACGACCCCGCCGCGATCATCTACTGCTCGATCACGGCCGCGCTCCTGTGGCCGCGGCCGGGCGCCGTTTCGCTCGACTCGGTCGCTGCTGAGAACCGGCCCGGACGCCATGGTTTCTGGCAGCGGCCGGTCGAGCGCCGCCGCCTGACCCAGACCCCGCTCGTGCTCGGCTGGAGCCCGTGCTCGCTCGAGCCGCTGCGCGGCCACCACGCGGAGATGCTCGTCGTCCCGCCGCCGGTGGACGGTTCGCCGGCGTCCTCACCCCGCGACATCGCCGCGGTCACCTACGCGGGCGACCCGGTCAAGCGCCGCCTCGACCTGGTCCTCGATGCCTGGGGCAAGGCCCGTCGGGGGGATGAGACGCTGCTGATCACGGGGCTCGAGGGTCAGCGAGAACCAGCAGGCGCGCAGCTCGCAGGACGGCTGGCCCCGGAACAGTTCCAGGCGCTGCTGCGCCGGGCGAGGGTGTTCGTGGCCGCACCCAGGCGCGAGGACTTCGGGATCGCGGCGCTCGAGGCGCTCGCCGCCGGCTGCATGCTGGTCAGCACTCCGTCGCCGGGCCCCTATCCCGGCGCGCGATCTCGCGCGCCGGCTCGATCCCCGCCTGGTCAGCGACGACCTGCCGCGAGCGATCCGCACAGCGCTCGACGATCCTGTCGCCGGCTACGCCGAGCGAGCGGCGGAAATGCTGGCTCCGTACCGCCGCGCAGCGGTCGACCGGGTGGTCGCCGAGCAGGTCCTGCCACGATTACTACCGTGACCTTCCCCGCCTACATCCCCAGTCCCGCTCAAAACGGCTTTTATGTCGGCCCCCTGTTCGTACACATGTACGGGGTCATGTATGTGCTCGCGGTCGCCGCGGCGATTCTGATCACGCGCCGGCGGTGGGGGAAGATGGGGGGCGACCCCGACCTCGCCTACGAGGTCGCGATGTGGGGCTTCCCAGCGGGGCTGATCGGCGGTCGGATCTACTTCCTGATCACGACCCCGAGCCAGATCCCCGACCACTGGTGGGGGCCGTTCGCGATCTGGCAGGGCGGTCTGGGGATCTGGGGCGGGATTCTCGGCGGCGTGCTCGGTGGCCTCTACATCCTCCGCAAGCGGCTGTCGAAGCCTGACGTCCTCCGGTTCATGGACGCGGCCGCGCCCGCGCTGCTGGTCGCGCAGTCGCTCGGAAGGGTGGGCAACTACTTCAACCAGGAGCTGTTCGGCGCGCCCTCGAAGCTGCCGTGGGCGCTGAAGATCGATATCGACCACCGCCCACCCGGCTACCTGAAGTACGCGACCTTCGAGCCGACGTTCCTGTACGAGATCATCTGGAACCTGTCGCTGGCGGCGTTTCTGGTGTGGCTGGGGCACCACCGCAAGATCAAGCCCCCTGGGCTGATGGCGCTCTACGTCGCCGGCTACTCGGCCTTTCGGGTCTTCGAGGAGACCCAGCGGATCGACTACTCCAACTACTTCCTCGGGATGCGCGTGAACTTCTGGATCGCGACGCTGCTGTGCCTCGCCGGATTGACATGGTTCGTCGCGATCCAGCGAGATTGGGGGCTGCGCCGCAAGCGGCGCAGCGTCCGTGGGGCCACTAGTCCGAGCCCGGGCAGGCGGAAGCCGGGCGACTCTCAGCGCCCGCCCGCGGGCACCAAGGCCGCCAAGGCGAAGGCCGGTCGGCCGGCCGCTGGACGTGTCACCGCCAAGGCGGCGAAGGCCAAGGCTCCTCAGCGCTCAGCGCCGCCCGTACGTCCCGGTCAGGACGCCGAGCCCTAACGCGGCGGTCTGCAGCTGGTTGGCCGAGAAGCCGGTCTTCAACCCGGACGGGCCCGCCAGCGCGCTGAGCGTGATCACGTAGTGGTGCGCGGCGGCGCCCGGCGGCGGGCAGGGCCCGCGGTACCCGATCGTGCCGTAGCTGTTGCGCCCGGCGACAGTGCCGGACGCCGGGAGCGCGCTCGCCGTCGGCGGAATCCCGGCCACCGCCCAATGGACGAAGTTGCCGCCGGGCGCGTTCGGGTCGCGCATCACCAGCACCAACTCACGCGTGTGCGGTGGGACGCCCGTCCAGCGCAGCGGAAGCGGCGTGTCGGCGCCGTCGCAGGTGTATGCCTTCGGGATCGCCGCGCCCGGCCGGAACGCGGGACTCGTCAGCCGCAGCTGACCTGACGCGATGATCGCCGGCGGCTTCGGCCCGCTGCCGGAGAAGCTGGGACTCGTGACTGTCTCGCTGGAGATCGCCGGACTGGAGACCGGCGCGCTGCTCTGCGTCGCGGTCGCTGTGCCGCTGCTCGGGGCCGGGGTGCTTCCGATCCCGGGGCTCGCGCTGGTCGACGACGACCCGCCCCCACATCCGGCGATCGCCACGGCTGCGGCCACGCCGAGCAGCCGCCTCACGCCGCCAGCCGGCTCCGCGAGCGCTTCTCCGCAACCTCCGCCCACGGTCGCGTGTTGAGGACGTCGGCCGCGGTCAGCCACGCGCGCCGGGCGGTCGCGATTCCGTATCGCGCGACCTCGAACCCGCCGGTGCGGTGGGCGTCGCAGTTGATGATGATCGGGACGCCGGCCGCGGCGGCCGCGCGGGCGTTGACTTCGTTCAGGTCGCGGCGGTCGGGGCTCGCGTTGATCTCGAGCATCGTCCCGGTCCTGACCGCGGCCTCGATCACCTGCTCGAGGTCGAACGTGTACGGCGCCCGGCGCTCGATCTTGCGGCCGGAAGGGTGGCCGATCGCGTCCACGAGCGGGTGCTCGATCGCGCGCACGATCCGTTCGGTCATCGCGTCCGACCCCATCCGGAATGAGGAGTGGACGGACGCGATCACCCAGTCGAGCTCGGCCAGCACCTGGTCGTCGTAGTCGAGCGAGCCGTCCGGGAGGATGTTGACCTCCGAGCCCGCGAGCAGCTCGATCCCCTTCACCCTGGTGCCGCGGATCCGCTCGACGTGCGCGCGCAACCGGTCGGGAGACAGATCATCGCCGAACCCGAAGCTGGCCGAATGGTCCGTGATCGCGAGGTACTGATAGCCGGCGTCGCGAGCGGCCATCGCCATCTCGGCAATCGACGCGGTCCCGTCGGAGGCCGTCGTGTGACAGTGCAGATCACCATTCAGGTCGCCCACCTCGATCAGCTCGGGGAGGGTCCCGTTCGCGGCCGCCTCGAGCTCACCGCGGTTCTCGCGCAGCTCGGGCTCGACGTACCGCATGCCGAGCAGGCCGTAGACCTCTTCCTCGGTCGCGCACTTGTGTGTCTCCCCGGTCGCGTCGTCGAGGATCCCGTACTCCGACACATGCAGCCCCTTGCGGACCGCCTGATCGCGCAACGCCATGTTGTGCTCCTTGGAGCCGGTGAAGTGCTGGAGCAGGTTGCCGAACTGCTCCGGCGCGACGATCCGCAGATCGACCGACAGGCCGGTATGGGTCCGCAGCCGCACGCCCGCTTCGCCGGGCGGGTTCGCCGACTCCACGATCTCGAGCTCGGCCGCCGCCCGCGCGAGCGTCGAGGGGTCCGTCGCGGTCGCGATCACGTCGAGGTCCCTGACGCTGTCGGTCATCCTCCGGGCCGACCCGGCCAGCTCCACCCGCTCGGACGCCGGATGCGCACGCAGCGCGGCGAGCAGCTGCTCCCCGACCGCGAGCGCCCGGTCGAGCACCACGCGCGGCCGGTGCTCGCCCGCGTCGGCGTCCTGGAGCGACGCCAGGATGCTCTCCTCCGCCTTCGGGCCAAAGCCCTTCAATTCACGGATCTTGTGCTGCTCGGCCGCCTCGCGCAGCGCCTCGAGTGAGTCGATCCCGAGCTCGTCGAACAACCGCCGGGCCCGTTTCGGACCCAGTCCCGCCAGCCGCGTCATCGCCACCAACCCGGGCGGGAACTTGGCCCGCAGCTTGACCGCCGCCGGGATCACCCCGTCGTCCGCCAGCGCCAGCACCTTCTCCTGAATCGTGCGCCCGATCCCCGGCAGCTCGGTCGCCCGCCCTTGCCGCGCGAGTGCTGCCACCGACACCGGCGCATCGCGCGCGGCCTTCGCCGCGTTCCGGTACGCGACCACCCGGTGGATGACCGCCCCGTCGAGCTCGTACAGGTCACCGAGCTCGTCCAGCGCGGCCGCGATCTCGCTGTTGGTGGGGTCTGCCATCGCTACTCGTAGGCTAGTGGTGAGGGTGGTGGTGGATGCTGCGGAGCAGCCCCCAATTCGCCGGACGGCTCGCTATACTTTTTGAAGTAATCGAGGAATCCTAGAAGGAGCAAGAATGGTCGCCGAAGTCACGGATAGCAACTTCCAGGCCGAGGTCATCGAGTCCGAGGTCCCGGTGCTTGTGGACTTCTGGGCGCCGTGGTGTGGCCCGTGCCGGCGCGTTTCGCCGGTCGTCGAGGAGATCGCCAATGAGCGAGAGGGTGAGCTGAAGGTCGTCAAGCTCAACACCGACGAGAATCAGGAGACGGCGATCGCGTTCAACGTGATGTCGATCCCGACTCTGATCCTGTTCCGCAACGGCCAGCCGGCGAAGACCGTGATCGGCGCCTACCCGAAGGCTCGCCTCGAGAAGGAACTCGAGCCGGCGCTCGCGTAAGCCCGGACACCGGCGGACACATAGGAGGACCGTGCCCGGCGGGGTGCTAGCGCGGCGGTCCCGGGCCGGCGACCCGCAGCCAGATCGTCTCGAGCGTCGCCCTCACGACCTCGGGATCGCCCGCAGGCTCGCGGCCGAACTCGTGCAGCAGGTAAGCCTCGTTCATCAATGACAGGGCGCGGGCCAGCCCGTGGGTGTCGGGCACCTCGAGTTGGCCGCGCTGCACCAGTCCCTCAAGCGCTTGCGCGGTCATCTCGGTGAACTGCTCGCCGAAGCCGCGGTAGCCGCGTTCGATCTGCTCGTCGGTGGTCGCTGCCTCGGCGATCGCCCGCACCAGCGGGCCATGGCGGACGAAGAAGTCGACGATCGCACCGAGCGCCTCCTGCGCGGCGATCGGGTAATCGTGGCCGGCGCGGCTCTGCCAGCGCTCGGCGACCGTGTACAGCTCGACGCCAACGTCCGCGAGCAGTCGCAGCACGAGTGCCGGGAGGTCGTCGAAGTGGCGGTAGAACGCGGTGCGAGTGAGGCCGGTCTGGGCCATCACGACCTCGACCGAGAGCTCACGATAGGGCCGCTCGCGGAGGAACCGGTCGGCTGCCGCGAGGATCTCGCGACGGGTGTTCTCGCGGTTCTCACGCTGTCGGGTGCGTTGCGCCGCAGATCCCATCGGAATGATCATAACGCGCTGTTTGACAGCCTGTCACGAAACTCTGTAGGGTTGTCGCGTGTTGTCAGACACAGTGTCACGGATCGGCTTGATTGGGGTGACCGTTGCGGCAGCGCTGGCGACCGGGACGGTGGGGGCGTCCGCCCCGGTCGCTGCCGCCGCCGAGCCCGTGGCGATCTCGCCGATGCCTGGCACGCCCGACGCCTCGCCGCAGACCCAGATCAGCATTCTCGGCGTCGCGGCACGGCGGATCGAGTCCGTGCGCGTAACCGGATCGATCAGCGGCGGGGACCCAGGCCGACTGGCGCCCTATCGCGGGGTGCAGGGCGCGAGCTTGGTTCTGAGCCGGCCGCTGACCCAGGGCGAGCAGGTCGCGGTGGTGGTGCGGATCGCGGGTGGGACGGCGATCACGGACTCATTCACTGTCGCGCACCTCAGCGCGCCGCAGCCGCTGCTCAGCGCCTCGATCCTGCAACCGGCCAAGCTCGACCACTTCGTCTCCCAGCCCACGCTGCTCCCCCCGCGGATCAGGGTCGACAAGAGCTCGTCCGGCCTGTCGGGGGACATCTTCCTGACCCCGCTGCCCGCTCCGGTGATCCATCCCGAGAGCAACAACGTGCTGAGCATCAAACCCGTCGGTCCGGGCGGCCCGATGATCATCGACGGCCACGGCAGGCTGGTGTGGTTCGACCAACTGTCCCCACCGCTGGTCGCGACCAACTTCCGCCCGCAGCAGTTCGAAGGGCACGAGGTGCTGACGTGGTGGCAGGGCGGCGTCACGCCGTCCGCGTTCGGGCTCGGCGAGGGGATGATCGCGAACACCTCTTACCGCGTCATCAGGACCGTCAAGGCCGGCAACGGCTACCAGGCCGACCTGCACGAGTTCGTGATCACTCCCGCGGGCGAGGCGCTGTTCACGGTCTACTCGCCGGTGCGCGTGCACCTCGCCGGGACTGCCCCCGGCACGCTCACGCCGGTGCTCGACTCGATGGTCCAGGAGGTCGACATCCGCACCGGACTCGTGGTGTGGGAGTGGCACGGCCTCGGCCACATCCCGCTGCCCGATTCGTACGCCACGCCGACGAACAGCAGCACGGCTGACGTCTACCACCTGAACTCGATCGAGCAGCTTCCGGGTGGCCGACTGCTCGTGTCCGCGCGCGACACCTCTGCGCTCTACGAGATCGATCAGGCGACGGGGCGGATCCTGTGGACCCTCGGCGGCAAGGCGAGCACGTTCCGGCTCGGCGCGGGCGCCCGCTTCTACTTCCAGCACGATGCCCAGATGCTCCCGGGCAACCGGGTGAGCCTGTTCGACGACGAGGCCGGACCGCCGGTGTTCGCGCGGTCCTCGCGCGGGCTGATCCTCGCGCTCGACCTGCGTCGCCGCACCGCCACGGTCGCGAGTCAGTACGTGCGCCCCGGCCCCGACACGCTCGCCGACAGCGAGGGCAGCATGCAATCACTGGCGGGTGGCGATCAGTTCGTCGGGTGGGGCGCGACGCCGTTCTTCTCACAGTTCGGGTCGGGTGGAAACCTGCTGTTCGACGCGGCGCTGCCGGTGGACGACGGCAGCTACCGCGTGTTCCGCTACCCGTGGAGCGCGGCGCCGCCGACCCGGCCGGTGGCCGTCGCGCAGCGGGCACCCGGCGGGCGCGTGTCGGTGTATGTGAGCTGGAATGGGGCGAGCACGGTCGCCCGCTGGCAGGTCCTGGCGGGCGGCCATCCGGTGGCCGCTGCGGCCGACACGAACTTTGAGACTCGGATCAGTTTCAGGAGCGCGGCACACACGTTCTCCGTGCACGCGCTGAGTGCGACCGGGAGGGTGCTGGCGAGCACCGCTGCGGTGCGCACACCGTGAACTGGCGCTATCTAAGGGCCGCGGCGCTCGCGCTGCTGGCTTATGCCGCTGCAACGGGCACCGCGAGCGCGGCGCACGGGATCCACAAGATTCGCCACATCGTGATCATCATGCAGGAGAACCGCTCGTTCGATGAGTACTTCGGGACCTACCCCGGAGCGGACGGGATCCCGATGAAGAACGGCGTACCGGCGGTGTGCATGCCCGATCCGCTGCGGCACGATTGCGTGCGGCCCTACCACAACACGGCCGACATCAACTACGGCGGCCCGCACGAGCAGCAGGCATTCGCGACCGATTACGACAACGGCCGCATGGACGGCTTCATCCGTGCCCGCGAGACGTGCAAGAACGGGCTCGATCCGAAGGACTGCATCGCGCTCCTGTCGACCGACCTGATGGGCTACCACACGGGCGCCGACATCCCAAACTACTGGACCTACGCGCGCGACTTCGTGCTCCAGGACCAGATGTTCGAGCCGAACGCGTCGTGGAGCCTTCCGGCGCACCTGTACCTCGTCTCGGAATGGTCGGCGCTGTGCAGCAGGCCCAACGACCCGTCCAGCTGCCACTCGAACATCGAGGATCCCGGACTGCCCACCGACATCGGACCCGCACCGCACGTAGCGCCCGACTACGCCTGGACCGATCTGACCTACCTGCTGCACAACCACGGGGTCAGCTGGGCCTACTACATCAAGAAGGGACCCGAGCCGGACTGCGAGAGCGCTCAGGTGTTCTGCCAGTACGCCGATCAGGACCCGCGCACGCCGGGGATCTGGAATCCGCTGCCGAGCTTCACCACCGTTCAGCAGGATCACCAGCTCGGCAACATCCAGGACACGAGCTCGTTCTACGCCGCGGTGCGCGCGGACCGGCTGCCGGCAGTCAGCTGGGTGATCCCGAACGGCGTCGTCTCGGAGCACCCGACCGCATCGATCACCGCGGGCCAGGCCTACGTGACGAGCCTGATCAACGCGATCGGGCGCAGCAAGGAGTGGGACAGCACCGCGATCTTCCTGACCTGGGACGACTGGGGAGGGTTTTACGATCACGTGCGCCCGCCGCGGGTCGATGCCTTGGGCTACGGCTTCCGCGTCCCGGCGATGGTGATCAGCCCATACGCCCGGCGAGGCTTCATCGATCATCAAGAGCTGAGCTTCGACGCGTTCAACAAGTTCATCGAGGACGACTTCCTCGGGGGTGAGCGCCTAAATCCGAAGACCGACGGGCGGCCCGATCCGCGCCCCGATGTGCGCGAGGAGGCCCCCGGGCTCGGCGACCTGCGGCGCGACTTCAACTTCAACCAGAAGCCGCGGTCGCCGGTGATCCTCTCGACCCACCCTCACACCGACCTGCGATGAGCATCGAGCCGAGCGCAGCCCAGTTCGAGCTCCTGGCCGGGGCTGAGGATTCCGGCCCGGTGATGATGCTGAACCTGCTGCGGTTCAAGGAACGCGCGGACGGGATCGATGCCGCCGACGGCATCAGCGGTGCCGAGGCATATGCCCGCTACGGCGCGGAGGCGGTCAAGTTCCTGGCGCGGGTCGGGGGGCGAGTGGTGCTGACGCTGGCGCCACAGGACTCGGTGATCGGGCCTGACGAGGGCGAGTGGGATCTGGTGATCGTGGCCGAGTATCCCTCGCGCGCGGCGTTCCTGAACATGGTCAGCGACCCGGAGTACCTCGCGATCCATGCCCACCGGGCGGCGGGGCTGTCCGACTCGCGGCTGATCGCGTGCTCGCGGGTGGGGTTCTAGGCCGGGTGCGCGCGGGCGGCCGGGCTAAGCCAGCGCGACGCCGACCTTGAGCTCGCGGCCGTCGATGATCGTCGGCTGCGCACCATCGAGTGACTCGTAGCTGACGGTGATCGCGAGCGTCTCGCCGGCGATGTAGCCCTCATGCGTCTGGGCCGCCCGCAGCAGCTCGGGATCGCCGTCGAGCGTCAGCTCGATTCTGTCGGTCACCTCGAGGCCGGCGGCTCGCCGCGCCGACTGGGCGGCGTGGACGATCTCCCGCGCCCACCCCTCGACTCGCAGCTGCTGGTCGATCTCGAGCTCGAGCGCGACCGCGTGCGAGCCCTCGCGCTCGACCTGATAGCCCTGGAGCGGCTTCATCGCGATCAGGAGATCGTCGGCGGTCAACTCGTGATCGTGGCCGCCGATGGAGATCGCGACCGTCTTGCCCGCTCTCAGGCTGGCGGCGACATGGGCGGGGTCGAGTCCCTCGACCGCCACCGCGACGAGCGGCATCTGCTTGCCGAACCGCGGGCCCAGGGTCCGGTAGTTCGGCTTGATCTCGATCTCGCCGAGCTCGTCGGCCTCCGAGACGAACCGCAGCTCGCTGACATTGAGCTCTTCGCGGACGATCACGGCGAACCGCTCGATCGCGGTGCGCTCGGCTCCGGTGGCGACGATCACGGCGGCGCGCAGCGGTTGGCGGATCTTGATCTGCGCCTGTGCGCGCGCAGCGAGACCGAGGCGTACGGTCTCGCGGGCGACCGCCATGTCCTGCTCGAGTTGCTCGTCGCGGTCCCCCGGCCGTGGGAAGTCGGTCAGGTGGACGCTGGGTTCCGAGCCGTCGAGGTTGTCGTAGATCTCGTCGGCGAGGAACGGCGTGAACGGGGCGAGCAACTTGGCGGTCGTCACCAGACAGGTCCTGAGCGTCGCGAATGCAGCGGGGTCACCGTCCCAGAACCGACGCCGCGAGCGCCGCACGTACCAGTTCGAGATCTCGTCGACAAACGCCTGGATCGTGCGGCCGGCCGTAGTTGCGTCGAAGTCGTCCATCCGCTCGGCGACGGTTGCGATCGTCGCCTGCAGCCGTGACAGCGCCCAGCGGTCGAGGTCTAGATCGGATCGCGCATCGCTCGGCTCCAGGGCGTTGGCGTTCGCGTACAGGACGTAGAACGCATACGTGTTCCATAGCTGCAGCAGGAACAGCCGGACCGCCTCGCCGATCGTCTCGAGACTGAAGCGGTAGCCATCCCAGGGGTACTTCGAGGTGAAGAAGTACCACCGCAGCGCGTCGGCGCCGAAGCGGTCGATCACCTCCCAGGGTTGGACCGTGTTGCCGAGCGACTTCGACATCTTGCGGCCCTGCTCGTCGAGGATCAGCCCCAGGCAGACGACATTGCGGTAGGAGCTGCGGTCGAACAGCAGCGTCGAGACCGCGAGCAGCGAGTAGAACCAGCCGCGCGTCTGGTCGAGCGCCTCGCAGATGAAGTCGGCAGGGAAGCGCTGGTCGAAATGGTCGACGTTCTGAAGCGGGGCGTGGAACTGGGCGAACGGCATCGAGCCCGAGTCAAACCAGACGTCGATCACCTCGGGGACACGGTGCATCGGCCGACCGCAGGTCTCGCACGGGAACGTGACCTCGTCGACAAACGGCCGGTGGGGGTCTTCTAGCGGCTCGTCCGCTTGGCTGCGCTCCTGAAGCTCTTTGAACGAGCCGATCGCCGTGGTATGGCCGCTGTCGCATCGCCACACCGGGAGCGGCGTGCCCCAGTAGCGCTCCCGGGACAGGGCCCAGTCGACGTTGTTCTCGAGCCAGTTGCCGAAGCGCCCGTGCTTGACGTGGTCGGGATACCAGTTGACGGTTTCGTTGGCGGCCAGCAGCCGGTCCTTGATCTGGCTGGTGGCGATGAACCAGGAGGGCTTGGCGTAGTAGAGCAGCGGCGTGCCGCAGCGCCAGCAGTGGGGGTAGGAGTGGACGATCTCCTCCGCGCGCAGGAGCCGCCCACGGTGTCTCAGATCCTCGATCAGGTCCGCGTCGGCGTCCTTGACCCAGCGGCCTGCGTACGGGCCGATCCGCTGGTCGAACGTGCCGTCGAGCCGGACCGGGTTGACGACCTTCAGCCCGTACTGCTCGCCGAGCCGGAAGTCGTCCTCGCCGAACGCGATCGCCGTGTGCACCAGGCCGGTGCCGTCGTCGGCGGTGACGAAGTCCGCGGCGAGCACCGTGTGTCCGAGCGGGCCGTATGCGGTCTTGGGGATGAAACCGAACGGCGGCTGGTACTCGATCCCGACGAGGCTCTCGCCCGGGAACCTGTCGATGATCTCGGCGTCTTTGCCGAGGACCCGCTCGGCGAGTGCGTTGGCGAGGATGAATGTGGCAGCGCCGCCTGCCCTCGCGCGGACGTACGTGAGGTCGGGGTCGACCGCGACGGCGGCGTTGGAGACGAGCGTCCAGGGGGTCGTCGTCCAGATCAGCAGTTCATCGCCCGGCGGGATGCGGTCGGTGGGGCTGTGGAGCACCGGGAGGCGCACGTACACCGAAGGGTCGACCACGTCTCGATAGACGTCCGGCTGGCCGAGCTCGTGGCTCGAGAGCGTGGTCTCGTCGCGTGTGCAGTACGGAACGACCTTCAGCCGCTCGTACAGGAGCCCCTTGTCGTAGATCGTCTTCAGCGCCCACCAGACCGACTCGATGTAGTCACGGTCGAGTGTTCGGTAGGCGTCGTCGAGATCGATCCAGAACGCGATCCGCTCGGTCAGCCGGTTCCAGTCCTCGACATGGCTCAGCACCTTCTCCCGACAACGCGCGTTGAACTCGGCGATCCCGTAGCGCTCGATGTCGGACTTTTGCGTGAACCCGAGCTCCTCCTCGACCGCCAGTTCGACCGGGAGGCCGTGGCAATCCCAGCCGCCCTTGCGCTCGACGTAGTACCCGCACATCGTCCGATATCGGGGGAAGATGTCCTTGAACACCCGGCTCAGGACGTGGTGGGCGCCGGGGGGGCCGTTCGCGGTCGGTGGTCCCTCATAGAAGCCCCAGGGGGGCGCGCCGGCGCGCCGGCGGATTGATTGCGCGAACACGTCGCGCTGGCGCCAGCGCTCGAGCACGAGCAGCTCGAGCTCGGGGAACGAAGCGCGGGAATCGACGGGCCGGTGCGGGGACGGCATGGGCGGAGGATTGTAGGAGCCCGCTCGCGGCCGGTTGGGTGCTGTCGGCGGCGCGGTCGCGGCTCGGGGGGTTTGTCCAGTGCAGCGCGGGTCGCGGCTTGGGGCTTTGGCTAGTGCAGCGCGGTGCCCGCGTGCCGGGGCCGGTCACCCCGGGAGGCGCGTGGGCCGAGCATCGCCGGCGGCCCGTCGAGCCGGGCAATCAGCATCTCCGCGGCGCCCATCGGCGTCTCGCCGAGGCGGCACACGGTGCTGGCGCCGGTGTCCGGAACGGCGCCCCGGTAATCGAACACCGTCACGCCCTCGACGATCCCGCGGACCGCGTACACCAACCGCCCGATCGCATCGAGTGTGACGCGGCGGCCGGTGAGCACGACCGCTCCGGGATCGAGCGCGCGGACGGCGCGGCCGAGACGACTCGGCTCGATCGCAGGGGTCAGCGACAGCGTCCGCAGGCCGGCACGCCGCAGGATCACCTCGAGCGCCTGGGCGTGGAGCGCGTCCAGGTCACAGGGCGCCGATGCGTCGAACACGAGCACGCCTGCCTGGCGCGTCGCGGGCGGTGCCAGCCGCTTGACCGCTGACAGCCAGCCGGTCGCGTGACGCCAGCCGAACTCGTACTCGGCGAGCGAGCGATCGGGGTCGGAGTGGGAGGTGACCGCGGGCAGCAGGACCTCGTCGATCGTCCGCTCGACCGAGCGCAGTGCCAGGCTCTCCTCGAGCAGGCGGTTGGCGCGGTCCTCGTCGAACGCCGCAAACGCGTTCGCGAGCCTGGACGGGGATGACGGTCCTTCGCCACGCTCGCGGGCAAGCGAGACCGCGGAGGAGACGTTGTGCGTCTCGGCGAGCGTCAGCCGCAGCGACTCGATTTCGGTCAGCGCGTACTGACGGTGGCCGCCCGCCGACCGGTCAGGTCGGGGGAATCCGTACCGGCGCTCCCAGCTGCGCAGCGTGTTCGGGCTGACACCGAGCATCACCGCCGCAGCATTAGTCCGGATTCCGCTCATTTGCGGGAGTTATCGCGGGCTTCGGGGAAGTGCGCAAGTAGCGCAAGGACGTGTGCAGTTTGCCGTCCTGCGTGCACACGCAGGAGCCTGGAACCGGTTGTCGACGGCTAGACGGCGTGCGGGCGGACGCGCGGGCCCGCGGCGCGGTCGAACACGACCAGCGCCGCGCGCGGTGGGCCGCAGCTCGCGATCCGCGCACTGATGCGAATGCCGAACGTGCTCGTCGGCCGGACCACGACGGTCCTCGCGGTCTCATCGCCGCGCGCGGCCCAGGTGACCGCGACGGCAAGATTGGCGGGTCCTTGGGCTTCGGCATCGGCGGGCACGATGAACTCGGTCACGTGCCGGTTGACAGCCTCGGTCTCGCGGGTGGCGAGCAGCAGCTCCGCAGCCTGAGACACGGCGCAGACCGAGAGGGAGCCGTCGAGGACCATGAACGCCGCGCCGTGGTCGGGCGCCTTGTCCTCGCTGGCCTCCAGCAGCAAGCCAAGACCGCACTGTCCGCACACGCGCGAGGGCACCTGGTCGAGGTGCGACCAGCCAGGCCTGGCGCCGCAGTGACTACAGAACGTGACGTGCGAGCCGGGATCCGGCTCGATCGTGGGCACGACCACGAGTGCGGGGCGCCCTGATCGCTTGCTGTGGAACATGTGGTCTCTTCGCTTCCTGGATACCTGCAGTCGTTTACAAGCTGGCGGTCCTCGCGTCGGTACGAAGCCCGCCCGGATGGCGCGGATCGTGCGACGCGGGAAGTGCACTTCCCGCTTGCTCGAACTCCACCAGTTCAAGCAGGCGATTCCGCGCCTCCGCAGCGCCGGAGGGCAACACGCTCGTGCCGGTCGTGCGCATCCGTACGCGCTGTCCGCCGCGCCGGTAGATCGCAACGGGGAGCGGGCCGGCGGCGAGTCGAATCGCGTACGCCCAGCGAGCCACTGTGTCGTCGTTCAGGTACCCGCCCGCCAGCACCACTAGGTTCGGCCGATGGACGGCTACCGCATCCCCGATCCCCGCAACTCCGCGCGCCGACAGGCTCAACACCTTGACTCCCGAACGCACGCAGAACAGCTCGAAAGCACGGATGTAAGGAGCGTCGGGATCGAGCTCGTCCCGTGAAGCATCGCCGACGACGATCGACACCGGCCGAACCGGCGGCGGCGCCAGCCGCTGCGCCCGGCGGAGCCAATCGGCCCCCCAGTGAGCGGCGAACGCCCAGGCGGCTGACTCGACCGTTTGGCGTCTGGCGATCTCGTCGAGCGTCGGCAGCAGAACCTCTTCCACCGATCGCTCCACCGAGCGCAGCGCCAAGGCCGCTTCGATCGCGGCGTCGGCCCGCTCCCGCTCGAACGACACCAGCGCTCCGACCAACGAGTGCGTATCTGCTGCAAGACCTTCGCGCGCGCGAGATACTGCGGAGGAGATCGAGAGGCCCTCTTGCAAAGCGTCCCGCAGCGCCGCAACTTCACCATGCGTGAACAGCCGATGCTTACCCGGCGATCGTTGCGGCTTGGGAAAGCCGAATCGCCGCTCCCAAGCGCGCAATGTATTCGGGCTGACGTTCAACAACGCAGCCGCCTCGCTGGTCTTCAGGTAACGCATGTTCTGGAAAGGTCAGGGTCGTCGTTGCCGTGCAGTTCAAACCTAGCTAAAATTGCACAACTAACGGAGGAAAAGCTGTGCAAAGTTGTGCAATTCCTCTCGCAAGATTCATGCTCCCTTCGGGAGCCGCTCGTATGCAGGGAGTTGGAATACGAGCGCCGAGACCCGACCGCGGACTGGAGGTAGACACGGTGAACTGGCGTCACGGTTGATCCGAGTCAAAAAATTGGTGCCTGTGGGCATTTAGCGCTACCGTGAGCTCATGGCCGGCGGTGTGCGCCAGTCTGGGAGTGGGGTGCACCGGATTCGGAGCGCCCTAGTTCTCGGCGGTGTCGTCCTGTTGTGTTGCACCGCTTGGTGGGGATTACTGGAGGTAGGCTGGGACAAGGCCGATTCGCTCAGCTGGATCTTGGCGGCGGCGGCGGTCGCTGCCGGGCTGCTCGTTGCAGGCGAGCGAGACCAGCCATCAGTTTCGGCTGCATTCATCGTTGTCCTGCTGGCCGCCTCGTTCCTCGGCCCCGCGTCGGCGGCGGCGGCCGCAGTCGTGTCGGAGCTCGTTGCCGCCGCGCGGCTTCGCACCAGGTTGCGGGCAGTCGTGCTGATCAATCTGCCGGCCGGCGCGCTTCCAGCCGCGGCGGCGGGCGTACTGATCCACGCCGTCGCGGGCAGCCCCTCCGACACGGCCGGCTTCTACCTGACGATTGCGCTCGCCGGCGTCGTCTCATACGGCCTCAACTTCTCCACGTTCGCGGTCCTCGAGCGCACGGTGGCGGGACAGCCGCTGCCGATCCGTGTATTCCTGGATTCGCTCCCCAGCGCCGGCCTCAACATCCTGCTGACCGTCGCCGGCGCCGCGATCTACCTGAAGGTCGGCCTGCGCGGGATCGCGTTCGCGCTCGTGGCCGTGTTCGTCTTCTCCTACATGGCCCATTTGCTGGAGCGGTCGCGTCACCGCGCCGAGCAGTACGTGTCCCTCTCATGGGGTGTGCTGGCGGGGTTGATGCGTTCGCTGGACATCCGCGATCAACGTGCCGCCCGGCACGCGGCCGCGGTTGCGCGGTTTTCGCGTGACATCGCGCGCGCGATGGGGATGGGCGAGGGCGACTGCGAGCTCGCGCACACGGCGGGGCTGCTGCACGACATCGGCAACTTCGCGCTGTCTGATCGCGTCGCCGAGCGCGGGCGGACGTTGACCGAGGAAGACTGGGTGGCGATCCAGCGTCACCCCGAGCTTGGCGCCGACATGCTCAAGGACCTTGGCATGTACGGCCCCGTGGCCGAGATCGTGCTCGCGCATCACGAGCGGGTCGACGGCCGCGGGTATCCGAACGGCATCCCGGGCGAGCGGATTCCCGAGATCGCGAAGATCATCTCGGTCGCCGAGGTGTACGACACGTTGACGGCGAGCGATACGTACAGGACGCGGATGAGCTCCTTTGAGGCGCTGCGCGAGCTACGACGGGTGGCCGGCACCCAACTCGATGGACGGTATGTGGAGATGCTCGCCCAGCTGCTGAGCGGGGAGGGCGTCGATTACCGCCATGCCGACAGCGCCGACTTCGATACCGAGCTCGATATGGAGCGGCGGATCAACGAGGCGGGCGCGGGCGGGTAGCGGGCGCGGGCGGCGGGCGGCTAGCGGGCGGCGCGTGCGGGCGTGGTCCAACGACGCCGCGGGGGCGCGCGGGCGGCTGCTTGGGCGCCGGTCGGCGCGGACGGCCGTTATGCGGACGCGCGCTCGCGGGTGCCGGCGCGGAACCCGCCGCGCTGAAGCGAGTCGACGAAGTGCTCGATCTGCTCGTGACTGAACCGGCGCTGGCCTCCGGGCGTGCGGTACGACTCGAGGTATCCCATATCCGACCAGCGACGGATCGTTCCGAGGGAGACACCGAGGGCATGCGCCGCCTGCGAAGTCGACAGGCCGAGGGGACTTGGTGTGGCTTGATCCATAGGCGCAAGTTCAATCGCCTTTTGGAGGGTTGAACAGCCAAGTGCAGCATTTGCACAACCTCATGCGGTGAAGATCACAGTCTCGTCGTGGAATGCGACGATCTGTGGGCATGCGCCTGCGGCTCTACCACCATCCCGACGGCGCGCGCGTGGCATACCGCGAGACCGGCACCGGGCCGGCGATCGTACTGTTTCATTCCCTCGGCCTCTCGCACCGGGAGTGGGAGCCGATCGTCGCCCCGCTGTCCGCACGGTTCCGCGTGGTTCTACCCGATCTGCCCCTTCACGGCGACTCGGAGGACCGCCCCCGCCATCCCTACACACCCGATTGGCTCGCCGATGTAATGGCGGGTTTCTGCCGCGAGGTGGCCGGTCCGCGGCCACTGCTGGCGGGTCACGACCTCGGTGCCGAGCTGATCCTGCGGGCGGTCGCATCCCGGCGCCTGGAGCCAAGCCGGATCGTGCTGATGCCCAACCGCCTGCACAGGCCCGATGAGTTGCGCGGCAAGCGCACGGCCTGGCGGCTCGCCTGCCGTGCGGCGGCGTTTCCCGGCCTCGACCGGGCACTCTCCTACGGCGCGCAACTGGTGTTCCGTCCCTCGCTCGGCGAGCGTCTCTCGGTGCAGCACAATCCCGCGGCCCGCGATCTCGTCCGGCACGCGTTCATGGACGTCGGGGGCAACGGAAACCTCGCGCGTTCGTGGGCAAAGTTCGCCCGCCGCTGGCCGGTCGATGCTCAGCGATACCTGCTCGACTCCTATACCCGGATCGACGTGCCCGTGCTGCTGCTGTGGGCCGACGAAGATCCTGCCCACCCCCTGGTCGGTCCGCAGGAAGCCCTCGACCTGCTGCCCGATGCGCAGCTGAGGACGCTCGCAGGGACGGGCTTTCTGATGGCGTACGACGATCCTGTGGGCGTCGCACGGGAACTGATCGCGTTCTGCGGCTGAGGACGTCGCCCCGGCCGCGGCGGCGTCATTCCGATGTCCGCGGGCGGGCGGTCGAAGCCCGGTCCTGCAGGGTCGGCTCGATCACGACCCGGCCGAGCCACGGCTCCGCGTCGCCGTCGATCGCGGCCAGCACCATCGCCACGGCCACCTCCACAAGTCGCGCCGAGTCCCACGCGAAGCTGGTCAACGGCGGCGTCAACAGGGCCGAGATCGGGTTGTCGTCATAGCCGATCACCGACAGCTCGTCGGGAATCGCGACGTCGAGCTCGCGCGCTGCCGCGTAGACGCCATACGCGATCGAGTCCGAGAAACAGAACACGGCCGTGGGACGGCTGTCCGTCGCCAGCACCGCGCGGGCGACCGCGGTCGCCTCGCCAAGCTCGTAGGGGGAGCTGAACACGGATGTCTGAAGCTCGAGGCGGGCCGCCTCGGCACCGACGTAGATCTCGGCCGGCCTGTCGCTCGTGGCTGAGCCGGGCGGGCGCAGCACCGCGATCCGCCGATGGCCCAGGTGCTGGAGATGCTCGAGCGCGCTCGTGACTCCGGTGCGATTGTCGAACAGCACTTCGCCCGCGACCGCGGCGCCGACCAGCGCCTCGCCGATCGAGACAATCGCCAGCGACTCCGCCAGCTCGCCCCAGAACTCATCGGAGGGGTCGACCGGTGAGATGATCAAGCCGTCGACCTGCTGATCGCGCAACTGTGCCGCAAGCGCGCGCTGTCGCAGCGGATCTCCGCCCGCGTCGAGGATCAGTGCGTACCGATCGCGGGCGAGCAGCGCCCGGCCTGCCTCAGCCACGAACCGCTGCTGCCACAGGTCCTCCAGCGACGGACCGAGAATCCCGATCATGCCGGTCCGGCCGCTGGCCAGCGCGCGGGCGATCGGGTGCGCCTCGTATCCGAGTTCGGTGGCGAGCCTGCGAACCCGCTCCTGCGTCTCTTCGGACACCTGGATCCCGCGCAGGGCGTACGACACGGCGGCTGGAGAAAGCCCGGCGGCATCTGCGACCTCCCGGATCGTCACGCGCTTGGAGGTCGGACTCACACCGCAAGCCTAGAGTGGTTGCGGTGGCCTCCGGGCTGGACCGCCTCCGGAGACCTGATGGCACCGGCTTGGGGGGTGCGCTGCGGGGCGTGGGTGCGGGGGTGTTTGGAGGGTGCGGGTGTGGGTGCGGAGGGCGGTGGACTGTGGGCGGCACCTGCGTGGCACGCGGTACCGCTCAACGGCGAGCGAGGCCGTTGCGCGACGACCTGCGTGCCACGCTGCGCTGCCTACGAGCGAGTCGGGATCTGCTGCACAGCCCAGCCGTTTCCGTCTGGGTCGTTGAAGAAGACGAACCGTCCCCACGGGAAATCCTGGATCTCGCTGACTTCGACCCCGCGGTCACGGAGCTGACCGTAAGCCGCCTCGATGTCGCCGACCACGATCTGGAGCCCCTTGACCGAGCCAGGTGCGCTGTCGATGAGCCCCGTGCCGATCGCGATCGAGCAAGCCGAGCCCGGAGGCGTCAGCTGCACGAACCGGATTTGCTCGTTGACCCGATGATCGTGGTCGGCGTTGAAGCCGACCTTGCCGACATAGAACGCCTTGGCACGGTCGACGTCCGAGACGGGGACCGAGACGAGTTCGAGCTTCCATTCCATGGCGGATCCTTTCGGTGTCGGTTGTGGAACGGAATGGTCCGTTGCCTATCCACATGATAACAGAACGGAATGCTCCGTTCTGTTAATGCACTCGGTCCCTGCGCGGGCGATCCTGCGCTTTTCGCGAGGTCCGGCTGATCGAGCCGGACGTCGTCGGCTGTCTGGCAATCGGCCGTCCCGCGAGCGCTCGTTACGCCGCCACGGCGCCCTCGAGCGGCCGCAGCTCATCCGCGTAGCTGACCGAAAGCCGACGCATGACGCCGTCGGCGTCGATCGCGTACTGCCCAAGCCGCCACAGCGGCGGTGAGTAGGCATGAATCGAGACCGAGTGCTCGTGCTCGCCCGCAAGGCGGTGGATGTGGTCGGGACCGAAAGAGAACGACTGCCCGGCCGCCACCACCCGCGCCGCGGGCTCGCCCCCGATCCGTGGGTTCGCCTCGCTCAGGGCGCCGGCGGCGACGTGTACGGCGCCCGCCGAGATGTCGTGGTCGTGCCATCCCGTGTCGTTGTCTCGAGTCCAACACAGCAGCCACACGTCTACGTAATCGTCCCGGTATAGCGATACGAAGTGGCGATCCGTGTCGGAGAACGCGATCAGCTCGCGCCAGTTCTCCGGCTCCTGCGCGATTTCCTTGACGAGCGCCTCGAGCTCCGGGCGGTCAAGATTGCGCGCCGGTAGCAAGGGCCAGGTCATCTAACACCTCCTTCTGTGGGCCGATGAATCGAAGTGGGTTGGTGCTCCGCAGCGCCGACAGCGCCGAAGCGCCCAGCTCAGGCGTGACCGGCGCCGCGTAGGGTCGGTCGGAGCCATTGACGAGCACGTCGACTCCGAGCACCCGGATGGTCGCGTCCACCGCCCGAGTGCCATAGGACGAGATCTCGAGAAACACGTCCGGGTCAACAACCGTGCGGCCGCCGCCACGGGCAGCAAATCGCTCACCGTGCAGCGGCGCCAGACCGGCGAGCATCGCGAACCCGACCCGCAGCCGCGGATGGCGCGGCCGGCCGTAGACCCGGAACGCGAACCAGGCGGCGTGCATCTGTTGAACGTAGGTGACGACCGGCGCCCACCAGGGGGGCTGATCGGGGGGCGATGAGAGCGAGCGGTCGGGCTGAGCGGACCCGCCGCGGGCTGGGCCAGGCCCAGTGACGGGTCCCGGATGGATGAACAGCGGCCGGTCATTGGCCTGCAAGAGCTCCAGCAGCGGAGCCGCATGGTCGTAGTCACGCCTATCGAGCAGCGACGTTGCCGGCAGCTGAAGACCGGCGAAACCGCGATCCAGCTGCGTCTGGAGAGCGTCCGGATCGATGCTGGTCAGGCAGGCCGCGGCCCAGGCCCGGAATGGCCGTGGCAACTCATGCACGCCGTCGTGGTACGCACTCAGCAGCTCGCGGGCCTCCGCGGGCGGCAGTGACTCGATCCCGAGCGGGCTCGAAAGTGACACGAGCGCGAGGTCGAGCCCGTCGCCGGCCGCTTCCACAACCCTCGCGGCGACGTCGTGCTCGCCAGGATCGACCTGGAAGTCAGGCTCTCCCGCGAGCCCCAGCGTCCAGCCGCGCAGCCGTGGCGGCTCGGTTCGGCGTCGTAACGCCTCCACCAGCGACGCGGGCCAAAGATGCTGATGGACGTCCACCGCCAACCCCACCTGCCGGGCTGCGTCGATGGCAGATCTGAAGTCTCCACCCTTACGCATCCCAAACGTGAACCGGTTCATGAACCGTTTCAGTGAATCGGTTCAAACGCTCCGTGTCAAGGATTTCGGCCCCTACCGGCACAGCTCCAAAGGTCACACGAAGCCGTTTCCGGAACGGGCCAATGAGGACGGAGGCCAGCCGGCTGGACCGTCGGGTGGTGACTCGGCTCGGATCTGAATGGCGTGCGGCTCGGTGACCGGCGCAACGAGGAAAAGGGGCCGGGCGGCTTGGCCGGTGGCCGGGCGAGTCGGCGGAGCTGTGGAGGGCGTTCGGCTCGGTAGACGGTGCCGGTGAAGAGGTCGCCGGGGCGCGCGGCTGTCAGCGATCTGACAATTTCGCCTGCATATGGGCACAAATCGCACGCGCCTGTTGGGCTTTGGTCAGTTATGCACGTGGGGCATGCTTATGTAACCAGGGTCGGTTTGGGGCGTGGACTTTGGGCCCTTAAGCATGCTGCCGAGGCGGATTTCGGCCCGCCGGGACGGTTTCGACCCGCGCCATTTTTCGTGCCCCCCCCAGCCTCCCAAAGCAACCCCACCCCTCACCAACGTCGTCCCCAGCGCCGTCCCCCAGGCCGCCCCAAGCCGTGCCCCCAGAGCCGACCGCCAAGCAAAAACCGCGCGCAGCAACCACCCGGACCCCCAGACCCCGCCTCGATTCGTATCCTTGCAACTGCGTGAGCACGCCAGGAGCTCAGCGGACCACAGCAGCGGACGTGTCGCCCGATGGCGCTGTCGTCGTGGCTAGGGATGTCAAGCGCCGCTACGGCGAGGGCCCGACGGCGGTCGACGCGCTGCGAGGCGTGTCGCTCGAGGTGGCCCGGGCGCACCTCGTCGCGGTGATGGGGCCGTCGGGATCGGGCAAGTCGACGCTGATGCACACGCTCGCGGGCCTCGACAAGCCGACCAGCGGTTCGGTCTCGATCGCCGGGGTGGAGATCACCGAACTCGACGACTCGCGGCTCACCCTCCTGCGCCGCGAGCACATCGGCTTCGTGTTCCAGTTCTTCAACCTGCTGCCGATGCTGAATGCCGAGGAGAACGTGCTGCTGCCGCTGTCGATCGCTGGGGAGAAGCCCGATCGGGCGTGGCTTGATGAGCTGTTTGAACGGACCGGGCTCGCCGGGCGCCGCTCGCACCGCCCGGCGGAGCTCTCGGGCGGCGAGCAGCAGCGGGTCGCGATCGCGCGGGCGCTGGTGTCGCGGCCGACGATCCTGTTCGCCGACGAACCGACTGGCAACCTCGATTCGAAGACCGGCGGCGAGATCCTCGACCTTCTGCGCGGCTCGGCGGAGGCGTATCGTCAGACGATCGTGATGGTCACCCATGAGCCGCGGGCGGCATCGATCGCCGACCGGATCCTGTTCCTGGCCGATGGATTGATCGTCAAGGAGCTGACCGAAGCCACGGCCGCCGAGGTGCTGGGCGTGATGAGCACGCTTCAGTAGTGCAGTGACTCGCGTCGCGCTCAAGGGACTGTTCGGCCGCAAGTTGCGCGCCGCGTTGACGGCGATCGCGATCGTGCTCGGGGTGGCGATGGTCAGCGGCACGTTCGTGCTCACGGACACGATCAAGTCCGCGTTCTCGACCGTGTTCGCGACGGCGTACAAGAACGTCGATGCCGTCGTCACGGGCAAGAACGCGATCGGCAGCAACAACAACAACGGGGCACCCGGATCGCAGGCGCCGTCGCTTCCGGCCTCGTTGCTCGCAAGAGTTCAAGCGCTGCCTCAGGTCGCGCAGGCCTCGGGCGGGATTTCGGACTCGGCGCAGCTGATCGGGCGCAACGGCAAGGTGATCTCCTCGGGGGGCGCGCCGGGCCTCGCGTTCAGCTACAGCCCAAGCGGGCAGCGGTTCAATCCGCTGACGCTGACGAGTGGAACCTGGCCGAGCGGGCCGGATCAGATCGCCATCGACGCCTCGACTGCGAGCAACCAGAACTTCCACCTGGGGCAGAAGGTCGGTGTGATCGCCCGGGGACCGGTGCAGCACTTCAGGATCGTCGGCACGGTCAAGTTCGCCGGGGTCTCCTCGCTCGGCGGCGCGACGATGTCGATCTTCACCCTCCCGACCGCCCAGCAGTTGTTCGACAAGCAGGGTCGCCTGGACGCGATCAACGCCGCGGCCAGATCCGGCACCTCGCCCGCGGCGCTCGTCAACGCGATCCAGCCGCTGTTGCCCCCGAGCGCTCAGGTCAGGACCGGCGCGGCCGAGGCTCAACAGCGGACGAGCGACACCAGCGGCTTTCTCAACATCTTCCAGTCGTTCCTACTCGCGTTCGGCGGGGTCGCACTGTTCGTCGGCAGCTTTGTGATCGCCAACACCCTCTCGATCACCGTCGCCCAGCGCACCCGTGAGCTGGCGACGCTCCGCTCGCTCGGCGCGACCCGTCGCCAGGTGCTCCGCTCGGTGCTGCTCGAGGCGCTCGTGATCGGAGCGCTGGCGTCTGTCACGGGCCTGTTCCTCGGCCTTGGGCTGGCGAAGGGCCTGAATGCGCTGTTCGTCTCAGCGGGGATCAACCTGCCCCAGGCGGGGACGGTGTTCGCGACGCGGACGATCGTGATCTCGCTCCTGGTCGGAATCGTGATCACGGTGCTCGCGGCGCTGCGACCCGCGCTGCGGGCCACGCGCGTGCCGCCGATCGCCGCGGTCCGCGAGGGTGCGGTCCTGCCGCCATCCCGATTCGCCCGCTTCGGCGTGCACCGGGCGATCGGCACGATCGCGGTGGCCGTCGTACTGCTGTTGGTCGGCCTGCTCGCAGGAGGCCTGTCGACCACGCAACGCCTGATCGCGGTCGGGGTCGGCGCGGTGGCCCTGTTCCTCGGTGTCGCGATGCTCGCGCCGACGCTGGTGCCGCCCCTTGCGAGGGTGCTCGGCTGGCCCGCGGCGAAGTTCGGCGGCGGTGCTGGCCAGCTCGCGCGGGCGAACGCGATGCGCAACCCCGCCCGCACGGCGACGACCGCCTCGGCGCTGATGATCGGGCTCGCGCTGGTCACGCTCGTCGGTGTGCTCGCGGCCGGGCTGCGGACCAGCTTCCAGAGCGCGGTCAATCAGGTGTTCGTCGCCGACTACGCGGTCACCGCCACCAACAACTTCAGCCCGATCAGTGTCTCCTCGGCCAACGCGCTGCGCACAGTGCCGGGGGTCGAGGTTGTCTCGGGCGTGCGAGCCGGCCAGGGGAAGGCGCTCGGCTCGAAGATCCAGCTGACCGGCGTCTCACCCGACATCAGCAAGGTGATCTCGGTCAAGTGGCAGGCTGGCAGCCAGCAGACGCCGGCGCAGCTCGGCAACGACGGCGCGTTCGTCTCGAAGGACTATGCGAGCGCCCAGCACCTGCGCGTCGGCTCGCCGCTGGCGATCCTCACCCCGAGCGGAAGGACATTGAACGTGGTCGTGCGCGGGATCGACAATCCTCCCAAGGGCGGCTCGCCATACGGGGACGTGACGATCTCGACGGCGCTGTTCGACTCCGCGTATCAGAACCCGCAGAACGTGTTCACGCTCGTCAACACCGCCGGCGGAGTGACGGCGGCGAACACGCAGAAGCTGCAGGCTGCCCTGGCTGGGTTTCCCGACGCCAAGCTGCAGACCAAGTCGCAGTTCGAGGCCAACCAGCTCAGTGGCGTGAACACGCTGCTGAACCTGCTCTACGTGCTGCTGTCGCTGTCGATCATCGTGAGCCTGTTCGGAATCGTCAACACGCTCGTGCTGACCGTGTTCGAGCGCACCCGGGAGCTCGGCATGCTCCGCGCGGTCGGGATGACCCGGCGCCAGGTGCGGCGCATGATCCGGCATGAGAGCGTCGTCACCGCGCTCCTGGGAGCGACGTTCGGGATCCCTCTCGGCGTGATCATGGCGCTGATGGTCGGAGTCGCGATCAAGTACACCGCGTTCACGATCCCGATCGGGACCCTGATCGTGTTCGTGATCGCCGCAATCATCGCCGGGCTGATCGCCGCGATCCTGCCGGCGCGCCGCGCGGGGCGGCTGAACGTGCTCCAGGCGCTGCAGTACGAGTAGGCCTGGCCCCCCCGCCCGGCCCCGCCGGTCAGCGGCTGCCGTTGGTCAAACGCAAGATGATGTCCTCAAATGCCCGCTCGGCCTGCCCGCGCAACTGCTCGAGCGTCAACAGCTGCACCGGGTGTGGCGTCAACACCATGCGGTAATCGGGCATCCCTAGGAGCCGCGCCTGCTCGAGCGCCTCGTCGGTGAACGGCTCGGTGGCGACCGCGGCGGTCGCGACCCCGAGCCGCTCCAGACGCACCATGTCGTGCACACTGCACGACGTGCAGGAGCCTCAATCGGCGAGGCCCTCGACGGTCAGATCACCGCGATTCGCGATCCGTCTGATGATCTCGGGACTCGCGGGCTTGGAGAAGATCTCCTTCGTGAGCCGGAACGTCTCCGCGCCACGGGCCTGGAGCAGCTCCTCGACCCGGTCGAGGAACTCGTCTCCGCGGCGCTTGTTGATGTCGAGCAGCGCGACGCGCTTGCCGCTCACGCTCACCGGACGCCGCGCCAGCGGCTCGGCGGTGCGGCGGCGCTCGTCGAACGGACTGATGTAGCTCACGATCCAACCTCCTTGGAGACCATCTGCGTATCCATGCCCAGGCACGGACCGAACACAGCCGAGAAGCGACCCGCCTCACCACCCGCGACGACCAGCACGATGTCCTCCGGGCTGTCCCACTTGCTCACGAGCTGATCGTCCGGGGCCTTGTTGACCTGAGGTGTCGTCTCGCCCCAGCGCAGCTCGCCGGCCGGCCGGCGGACGGCGGCGAAGATCTCCTCGCGCAGCCGTTGCTTGGTCCAGCCTGCGGCGCCGAACAGCTGCGCATGCTCGGGGCAGATGACGAACAGCGACGTACCTCCGAGCGGCCACCAGTTCGGGCTCCACGTGGCGGCCGCCGCCCAGCCCAATACACGGGCGAGCTCCGCCGCCGACGTGCTCCGATGATCGGAGACCGAGAGCGGCGCGTCGGCGCCGGCGACGGTCACTATCGATCGGCCAGGGTCGAATCCGCGCTCGACGTGAAGCGGCTCCCAGGGGCTCGACTCCTCGTCCTCGGCGAAGCAGATGCCGACCTTGCCCGGCTGTCCCAGCGTTGCGCGGTCCAGGCGCCCGGGGAAGCCGCCGCCGGTCAGGCTGACAAGCAGCCTGAGCGCCCGTCCGATCGTCATGTTCGCCCGGTTGCCGGGCCCGAGCGCACCGATGCCGCTGTTGATCGCGAGCGTCTCGCGCACGGGCCCGTTCACAATCAGAACCTGGCCCGCGGGCTGGGTCGTGACCGCCTGGCCGTTCAGATTGAAGCCGGGCTCGAGCGCCGCTCGGGCTGCCGCAACGACGAGCGGGAAGTACTCCGGCCGGCATCCTGCGAGCACGGCGCAGGCGGCCACGCGGGATAAGGTGGCCTCGCCGTCAGCCGGCGGAACCGACCCCAGGGACGCGTGCGGATCGAGACCGCCGAGCATCGACTCGACCCGCTCCGGGGTCGGCGGGATCACCGGCAACCCGTCGCTCCAGCCGCGATCGAACATCTCCTCCAGCTCATCGATCCCCGGCCCGTCGAGTAGCGCCAGCGTGTCGGCGTCATACGTGCTCTTGGCCGCGCAGCCGGGCTTGCGAGACGGCGGCTCATCGGTGACCGAGATCGTGAACCCGGTCCTCCGGGAAGCTCCGGCCGCGCGCTCCAGCAGTTCGTCGAGGCCGGCTGCGTCCCAGCCGACGACCCTCCCGGCCTCGATTCCGGCACGATCGACGAGCACCGTGGTCGGGACGCTCTGCAGCCCATAGGCGGCCGAGACGGAGTACGGCGCCGGCTCTGACAGGACAGTGCCGGTGAAGCCTGCGCGTCGCGCCGCGCGCGCCGCCACCTCGAGCGGGTCCTCGAACACCGCCGCGGCGCCGACGCCGGCACTGGCAAGCGGCGCCACCAGCGGTGCCAGGCGCCGCAGCGTCATCAACGATGTCGGGCACTCCTCGCTGGCGAACATGATCACGGCGGGACCGCGTGCGCGGAGATCGGAAAGCCGCACGGGGCCGGCCGCCACCGAGGCGAGCTCGAACTCGGGCGCGGCCGTGATGCCGGGCAGCGTCACAGCTCCATTGTCGCTCGTCCGCGACCCGCCACGGGCTTTCCGCCCTTGATCACGAGCCATACTCGCCCCGGATCATTGAGAACCCGCACGTCGGCGAGCGGGTCGCCGTCGACCACGAGCAGGTCGGCGGCCGCACCCGGCCGGATTTGACCGACGCCGTCCAAACCCAACGCCCGGGCTGACCCACGGGTGGCGGCGAGGATCCCCTCCATCGCCGAGAGCCCGCCGTCGACCATCCGCACCAGCTCGATCGCGTTGTCGCCGGGCGGCCCGCTGTCGTGGCCCATCGCCAGCGTCACCCCAGCCGCGCGCGCGGCTGCTGAGCGTCGCGTACGCCTCCTCGCGCTGGCGCTTGGCCTGATCCACGAGCGCGGCGGGAAAGCACCCGCTGAACCGCTCGGCGAGGTCGTGGAAGGTGGTCAGGGTCGGCACCAGCACGATCCCGCGCTGCGCCATCTGATCGAGCAGCCGGAGCTCTCGATGCAGTGACAGGCCGTGCTCGATCGTGTCCACGCTCTCGGTGACCGCCAGCCGCGCCCCATCGAGGCCCTCGACATGGGCCGCGACGCGGACGCCCAACCGGTGCGCCTCGTCGACGATCGCATGGAGTTCCTCGGCGGTCATCTGCGCGGGCTCGGGGTCCTCGGCGAGCACCGAGCGGGCACCGGTCGCCATCAGCTTGATGAAGTCAGCCCCACGGCGGAGCTGCTCACGGACCGCCTTGCGCATCTCATCAGCTCCGTCTGCCTCCCGGTACATCGTCTTGAAGATCGCCCCGCCGGGAGCCGTGGCCGAGATGATCCGGCCGCAGGAGAGGATCTGCGGCCCGTCCAGGAGTCCGAGCCGCACCGCCTCGCGCAGGACGATCGCTTCGTCGTCATAGCTCCCGACGTCCCTGACGGTCGTGATGCCCGCGGCCAGCAGCGCACCCGCGGTCTTGGCGAGGACGAAATAGCCGAGCTCGCGCGGGCGCGGCAGCTCGCCGTGGAGGGGCTCGGGCGGGCCGAACCCCGGGCTGCGGCTCGCGTCGCTGGAGATGTGCGCGTGGGCATCGATCAGCCCCGGCAGCAGCGTGCGGCCCTCGAGATCGATCGCGCCCGCCGGCGCGACCGGGCCGGCGGTGCCGACGGCCCGGATCCGGTCGGCTTCCAGCTCAACCACCCCGCCCCGCACGGGCGAGGCCCCGCTACCGTCGATCAGGCGGGCGTTCCAGAGGATCGTGTTCAATAAAGAGAACCTTAACTTGACACGCGCGGACGGTTTGTGAAGATGCGCGCCCGTCGGTGGAACCTAGTTCTACCGACCGAACACCGGATCGTGACAGCCCTGGGCTCCCACCACACACGCCGTTCCCGATCGGTCTGCACGGCATCGCGGCCAGCGGTGCGTCGAGCGCATAACGAAACCGGGGCGGGTGGCGGGCGCGATCACGCTGGGTGTACCGAGCGCTCGCATGAACCCCGCACGCAGGCGCGAGATGGTCCCGGACCTGCTTGCGGTCGCCCGGTCGCCGGCGTGCGCCACAATTTCTCGACTTAACCAATCGAGTAGCTTCACGAACGACGACAGACACGATGGCAACGGAAAGAACGGAAAGAGGTCGATATGAAGCGCGGCAACACAGAGCTGGATCGGCTACGGGCCGGGCGTACCGAGCTCGAGAACCACTACATCGACGAGCTCGTCTCTGGCCGTCTCAGCCGCAGGGACTTCCTGCGCCGGGGCAGCACGATCGGGATGTCCGCGACCCTTCTCGGCACGATCCTCACTGCCTGCGGCTCATCCTCATCCTCCTCTTCGTCGAGCAGCGCGTCTTCGGCCTCCAGCGGCGCGCCGAAGGCCGGCGGCACGTTGCGGGTTGGGATCTCGACGCCTGCGGCGGCTGTCAATCCGCTCACCGTGTCTGATGCCGGCGGCCTCTGCATGCTCAATCAGACTGGCGAATTCCTGATCTTCGACAGCAACCTGAAGCTGGCGCTGCAGCCGATGCTGGCGCTGAGCTGGTTGCCGAACAAGGACGGCAGCGTGTGGACGTTCAAGCTGCGCCAGGGCGTCACGTTCCACAACGGCGCCCCGATGAGCGCCGACGATGTCGTCTACACCTTCCAGCAGCTGTCCGATCCCAAGAACGCGTCCAACGCGCTGTCGACGTTCGCGAGCGTGCTGACCCCGGCGGGGGTCAAGAAGATCAACGCCTCGACGGTCCAGTTCCATCTCGAGTCGCCGAACGGGAACTTCCCCTACCTCGTCTCCTCGGACAACTACAACGCGATCATCGTCCCGCAGGGAACGGACTACGGCAAGTGGCAGAGCACGTTCGTCGGCACCGGGGCGTTCAAGCTCGGCACCTACACCCAGGGCGTGGGCGCGTCGTTCGTGCCGAACCCCAACTACTGGGGCCCGAAGGCGCTGCTCACCGAGAGCCAGTTCAAGTTCTACATGAGCCAGCAGCCCCAGATCGTCGCGCTCCAGGGGGGCGATGTGGACGTGATCGGCCAGTTCGTACCCGCCGGGGCGGAATCGCTGCTGAACAACTCGCAGTTCAGAATCATCAGCCTCACCTCGTCCAACCACCGCGAGCTCTCGATGCGCAACGACCAGGCGCCGTTCACCGATTCGCGGGTGCGCCAGGCGGTGGCGTACACGATCGACCGCCAGGGGATGGTCAACGCGCTGCTGAGCGGCAAGGGCTCGGTCGGGAACGACAACCCGTTCGCCCCGCGGTTCCCGTCGACCGATACGAGCGTCCCGCAGCGAACCCAGAACATCGCCATGGCCAAGCAGTTGCTGTCGGCCGCCGGCCATGCCAGCGGCTTCAGCGTCACGCTCGACACGGAGGTCTATGAGGAGGTGCCGCAGCTCGCGCAGATCATCAAGGCCAATGCGGCCAAAGCGGGTATCAACATCAATCTGAAGATCGAGACGCAGACCCTGTATTACGGCAAGAGCACGTACGGCAACTCCGACTGGCTGGACGGCACCATGAGCCTGGTCGACTACGGCGACCGCGGTGTCCCAAACGTGTTCCTCGCGGCGCCGTTGACCTCGACCGGCCCATGGAACGCGGCCCGCTTCCACAACAAGCAGTACGACGCGCTCGTAAAGCAGTTCGTGGCCGCGCTCGATCTCCAGACGCAGAAGATGATCGCCGGGCAGATCGAGACTCTCCTGCTGCAGGAGACGCCGATCGTGATCCCGTACTGGATCGACGGGCTGACCGCGTCGACACCCAACGTCGGCGGGCTGAACCCGACCTCGATCGCACAGCTGTACCTCAACACCGCCTACAAGACCTGAGGGCCGGCGCTCGCGAGCATGGTCACGTTCATCCTCAAGCGCTTGGGCCTGGCCCTGGTCACGCTGTGGATCCTGAGCGTGATCGTGTTCGTGGTCGCGCAGGTGCTCCCCGGTGATCCGGCTCGCGCGATCCTCGGCCCGCTCGCTCAGCCGAGCGCGGTCGCGGCGCTGCACCGCCAGCTCGGGCTCGACAAGCCCCTGGTGACGCAATACTGGGACTGGATCAGCAACTTCGTCCAGGGCCATCCGGGGAACTCGCTCCAGTACCAGACCGCGATCGGCCCGTTCCTGCTGTCCGCGCTCTGGCGCTCGCTGAAACTGGCGGCGCTCGCATTCCTGATCGTCGTCCCGCTCGGGATCGCCGGCGGCGTCGCGGCCGCGCTGAAGGTCGGCCGGCCGGCGGATCGGATCATCAGCGTC
Organism: uncultured Solirubrobacterales bacterium; assembly: GCA_963769695.1. Classification (GTDB taxonomy): domain Bacteria; phylum Actinomycetota; class Thermoleophilia; order Solirubrobacterales; family Solirubrobacteraceae; genus Palsa-465. Next base: position 600,591 of record CAVYMX010000011.1, read on the forward strand.
GCCGGCCTGTCGGCGACGGTGGTGCCCGAGTTCGTCTCGGGGATCATCCTGATCGTCGTGTTCGGCGTCGCGCTCAGCGTGCTGCCGATCTCGGCCACCCCACCTCCCGGCTCCGATTTCTTCACGTCGCTGAAGTACCTGATCCTGCCGGCGATCCCGCTGACGCTGATCCTGTTCGGCTACATATCCCGAATGGCCCGGGCGGGGACGATCGAGGCACTGGATTCCGATTACGCCCGCACCGCGGTCCTGAAGGGGCTGCCTCGTGGCGTGGTGATCCGGCGCCACGTCCTGCGCAACTCGCTGCTGCCCACGATCACCGTGATCGCGACCCAGACGGGCTACCTGATCGGCGGCCTGGTCGTCGTCGAGACGCTGTTTCGCTACGAGGGCATCGGCTCGCTCGTGGCCAATGCGGCGACCCAGAAGGACTTCCCGATGCTCGAGGCCGGGGTGCTCACGATCGGGATCGTCTACATGCTCGCTACGCTCGTCGCGGACGTGTTGTTCTCGTTGCTGAACCCGCGGATCCGGCTGCGAGCTGCCGAATGAGCATCGGCGCGGTCCCGGTCGAATCGGCTGGGGCGCTCCAGGCCGGCGCGGGCGAGGTCGACCGGGGGCTGCTGCGCCAGCTCGTCCGCCGGCCGCTGTTCCTGATCGGCGCCTTCATCCTGCTGTTCTGGATCGTGTGCGCGATCTTCGGGACGGTGATCGCCCCTCAGGATCCATATGCCCAGAACCTCGAAGGGATCAACCTGGCGCCGTCGGGCGCACACCTGTTCGGGACCGACTCGCTCGGCCGGGACATGTTCTCGCGGGTGATCGTCGGTTCGCGCGACATCCTCATCATCGCGCCCTTGGCGACGCTGCTGGGGACGGTCATGGGCACCGCGATCGGTCTCGTGATGGGGTACTTCCGTGGCATCACGGATGACGTTGTCGGCCGGTTCGTCGAAGCGTTCCTGGCGATCCCGCTGGTCGTCTCGGGACTGATCGCAGCGGTCGCGATCGGTCACTCGGACGCGACCCTGATCATCGTAATCGGGATCGTGTTCACGCCGTTGATCGCGCGGACCGTACGGGCCGCGGTGCTGGTCGAGCGCGAGCTCGACTACGTCGCGGCGGCGCGCCTGCGGGGCGAGGGGTCGCTGTATGTGATGTTCGTCGAGATCCTCCCGAACGTGATGGGGCCGATCCTGGTCGAGTTCACCGTCCGCCTCGGATATGCGATCTTCGCCGTCGCGACGCTCTCGTTCCTCACCGTCGGCGTGCAACCCCCATCGCCCGACTGGGGTCTCGAGATCTCGACCAACTACGGCCAGGTGATCAACGGCTACTGGTGGGAGGTGGTGTTCGACGCGCTCGCGATCGCGTCGCTGGTGGTCGGTGTGAACCTGATCTCGGACTCGATCGAGGGGGCACTCGAGCGATGACCGACGCGCTCGCGGTCGAGCACGTCGACGTCAGCTACCGGGTCCACGGCACGGACCTGTCCGTGCTGCGCGACGTCTCGTTCCAGGTCAGGCGCGGCGAGGCATACGGCCTGGTCGGGGAATCGGGTTGCGGTAAATCGACAATGGCGCTGGCCGCAGTGCGCTATCTGGCGCGGAACGGACGAGTCACCAAGGGGCGGATCGAGATCGACGGACGCGACGTGCTGGCGCTGACTCCGAGCGAGCTGCGGACGCTTTGGGCGAGCACCGTGTCGATGGTCTACCAGGAGCCGGGTCGCGCGCTCAATCCCTCGATCCGCGTCGGCAGACAGGTTGCCGAGGTGTTCGAGATCGCGGGCGATCCGCTGCCGCGTGCGCTCGAACGAGCGCAGGAGATGCTCGAGAAGGTGCGGATCTCCGACCCGGGATTGGTGATGGGCCGCTACCCCCACCAGCTCTCCGGCGGAATGCTGCAGCGAGCGGTGATCGCGATGGCGCTCGCCGCCGAGCCGTCGTTGCTGATCCTCGACGAGCCGACGACCGCGCTCGACGCGACGGTCGAGGCGGAGGTGCTCGATCTGATCACGGCGCTGCGGGCCGAGTTCGGGACGTCGCTGCTGTTCATCAGCCACAACCTCGGCGTGATCTCGAAGATGTGCGACCGCGTCGGCGTCTTGTACGCCGGCGAGCTGGTCGAGGAGGGGCCGGCGCGAGACATCTTCGAGGATCCGCGTCATCCCTACACGGTCGGACTGCTGCGCTGCATCCCGCGTCGCGACACGCTCAAGGCACATAGCCGCCTGGACACGATCCCAGGCTTCCTGCCGCCGCCGGGCCTCGTCCCGCCAGGGTGCATCTTCGCCGATCGCTGCGGTTTGGTTGAGGACCGCTGCCGGTCCGAAGCGCCGCCTCTGTACGACGTCTCGCCTGTGCGCCGTTCGCGCTGCCACTTCCACGACCGTGCCCAAGAGCTTCCGCGGGTGATGGCCCAGGGGCCAGAGGAAACCGCCGAGGCGCCCGCGCGCGACCGGCCGCTGATCAGCGCCCGTGCGGTGTCAAAGACATTTACGCTCGCCGGCCAGGCGATCTACGGCCTGGTCGACGTCGATCTCGAGCTGTGGCAGGGGGAGACGCTCGGGCTGGTCGGCGAGTCCGGCAGCGGCAAGACCACGTTCGCGCGGGTGCTGCTCGGGCTGACCGCGCCGGACAAGGGATCGGAGATCACGCTCGACGGCAAGCCGCTGCCCCAGACCTCGCGCCAGCGCACGCGGGAGCAGCAGAAGGCGCTGCAGATCGTGTTCCAGAATCCGGATTCGGCTCTGAACCGGCGCCACTCGGTGCGGAGGCTGATCTCGCGGACGCTGTCGAAGCTCGGCGGCTATCACGGCGAGGCACTGACGAAGCGGCTGATGGCGCTGATCTCCGAGGTGCGCCTGTCCGAGCGACACCTGTCGCTGCGCCCGGCCCAGCTTTCCGGCGGGCTCAAGCAGCGCGTCGCGATCGCACGCGCGTTCGCCGGCGATCCCAGAATCGTGGTTTGCGACGAACCGACGTCGGCGCTCGACGTCTCCGTCCAGGCCGCGATCCTCAACCTGCTCGCGGATCTCCAGCATCGGGAGCGGGCCACCTACCTGTTCATCAGCCACGACCTCGGCGTGGTCCGCTACCTGTCAGACCGGATCGCGGTGCTCTATCTCGGCCGTGTGATGGAGCTCGGTCCGGCGGAGAGCGTATTCGGCGGCCCCCACCACCCTTACACCGAGGCGCTGCTCTCGGCGGTGCCGACGCTCGAGAACAGCGGTCGCGAGCGGATCCGTCTCGAGGGCGAGATCCCGAGCGCCGCCGACCCTCCGAGCGGCTGCGTCTTCCACACGCGGTGCCCCCGCAAGATCGGAACCGTCTGCGAGACGACCGAACCGCCCCTGGCGGAGTCCGAGCCCGGCCACGCGATCCGCTGCCACATCCCGCTGGACGAGCTCCGGCAGCTGCAGGCTAAAGAGGTCTCGGTTGTCGGCGTCAGCGATTGAGATCGACGCCGTTGTGCTGCGCGAGCCGGGCCGGCCGGTAGCGGTCGAGACCGTGCTGTTGGCGCCGCACCGTCCCGATGAGGTGCTCGTGCGCGTTGCCGCCGCGGGCGTGTGTCACTCCGATCTTCACCTCGCCGACGGCCGCCTCGGCGACGGACGGTGGCCGATGGTCCTCGGCCACGAGGGCGCCGGCGTGGTCGAGGCGGTCGGCGCCGAGGTAACGCGCGTCATCCCCGGCGACCATGTCGCGTTCTGCTTCGTGCCCTCATGTGGCGTGTGTCGCCCGTGCAGCGAGGGACGGCCGACGCTGTGCGAGCCCGCTGGTCGCAATGGAGTCGCGGGCATGCTGATGGACGGGACTTCGCGGCTGCGGGGACTCGATGGGGCCGTGCTCCAGCACGGGCTGATGGTGGCGTGCTTTGCGCAGTACGCCGTCATTCCCGCCGCCGGTGTCGTCCCGCTTCCTGAGTCCGTGCCCCTGTGGGAAGCGGCGCTGCTCGGGTGCGGTGCCGTGACGGGGTTCGGCGCGGTCAGGCGTGCGGGCGTGCCGGCGGGCGCGAGCGTGTGCGTGATCGGATGCGGAGGTGTCGGCCTGCAGGTGATCGCGGCCGCGCAGCACGCGGCCGCCGCGACAATCGTCGCCGTGGACCGGGACCCCGAGAAGCTGGCGCGCGCGGCCGGCCGCGGCGCCACGGCGACCGTTGACGGGTCAGCCGTCGATTCCGTCGCGGCTGTACTCGAGCTGAGCGCAGGGGGAGTGCAGTACGCGTTTGAGGTCGTCGGCACCGCCGCCACGATTCGCCAGGCGTGGGATGTGCTGCGGCCCGGTGGGATCGCCACCGTGGTCGGGCTGGCTCCGCGCGGTGTCGAGGTCTCCTTGCCGGCGATCGAGTTCCTCAGCGAGAAGACGATTACCGGCTGCTACTACGGCTCGGGTGACGTCCACGCGGCGCTCGGCGAGCTTGCCCAACTGGTGGTTGACGGCCGTCTCGACCTGGCCGCGGTGGTCTCGGATGTGATTGGCTTACACGAGGTCCAGGCAGCACTTGACCGGCTGCGCCGCGGGGAGGGCGCGCGCTCGGTAGTCGTGGTCGATCCGGAGCTGGCGGGAAGGAGGCTGTGATGAATGAAGATTTGGACGGGCGGATCGGCGACGGCTGGGGCGGGGAAGCGGGCGTAAACGGCGCGCACGTCAACGTCGTACTCGCGCGCCGGGGCACAGCCACCGCGGCCGTGCTGCTCGGCACGTTCACGAAGCCGGCCCCCGGCCATACGCCGATTCTCGTGGTCGTCGGTGAGGATCAGCCGAGTTACGAGCCGGTATGGCCGCCGACGATCATGATCAACAAGGCCACCACCACGCAGCCCCGCCACCAGAATTTGACCTGGGGCGCGGGCCAGCTCGGAATCGCCCAGGGGGTGCTCGACGCCGTCGCCGACGATCTGCTCGAGCCGACCGACGAGGTGCTCGTGCTGGTGTGCGTGTGGATCGACCCGGCGGCATCGAACGAGACGGCCGTCCGCAAGGCCAGCCGCGAAGCCGTGCGCAACGCGATCGGTGTCGCGGTTAACGGGCGCGACCCGGACGCCGCGCAGGCGCTCGTGGCCCGGCGCGATGAGGTCACGAGCCCGTTCTACGGTGGCTCGTGACCGCGTGGCGTAACTCGTGCTCGAGGCAGCTCGGTTGAGGATTACGGCGATCCGCTGCCAGCGGCTTCGCTTGCCGCTTGAGCCTCCGTTCCCCGCGGCCTGGGATCCCGTTCCGCGGCGCGGGTTCGAGGCCACGATCGTCCGCGTTGAGACCGATGCCGGGCTGACCGGGATCGGGAGTGGCGACACGATGGCCGGCTTTGAGGCATTCGCGCACCTGTTCATCGGCGAGGATCCGCACGCGATCGCCCGGCACGCGCGCACGCTGGAGACGATCTCGTTCCACGCCGGGCGGTTCTGGCCGCTGGAGGCGGCGCTGTGGGACCTGGTCGGCCAGTCGTTCGGAGCGTCGTCGCACGTGCTGCTCGGGGGCGCCTGCGATCGGGTTGCGGCGTATGCGTCGTGGGGCTCGCTGCGGTCGCCCTCGGAGCGGGCGGAGGATGCGCTCGGGCTTGTGGAGCAGGGATTCCGCGCGCTCAAGATCCGGATCGCCAGGGAGGCGCTCGACGACGGTGTCGATGTCGTCGCGGCGGTCCGGGAGGCGGTCGGGGATCGGCTCGAGATCATCGTCGACCTCAATCAGTGGTGGCGGATGGCCGGAGACATCGAGCGCGGGCTGGGGCCGGTGGACGCCAGGAAATTGGTCGAAAGGCTGCGGTCCTACGACGTGCTCTGGGTCGAGGAGCCGCTCGACGGAGATGACCGGGTCGGCATGCGCGCTTTGCGTGATGCGGCTGGGGTCCGGATCGGCGGAGGCGAGATGGCCCGGACGTTCGAGGAGCTGCGCATCACGCTGGATGCGGACGCACTCGACGTCTTCCAGCCGGACGCCGTGTTGGCACTCGGGATCTCGGGCGTGCGCACGTTTGCGGAACTGGCGCTGCGGCGCAACCGCTGGTTCACCCCCCACACATGGACCAACGGGATCGGGCTGCTGGCCAATCTCCACGTCTGCGCCGGGGTCGGCGGGGGGCCGTACATCGAGTTTCCGTTCGACCCGCCGGGGTGGACGCCGGAGCGGCGGGATTTCATGCTCGCCACGCCGGTGATGATCGACCGCGCCGGGATGCTCGTGGTGCCGCCGGGTCCCGGTCTCGGGATCGACCTGGACGAGGAGGCTGTGTCGTTCTATAGCGTCGAGCGCGGAGTGTTGCGATCGTGAGAACCGAGGCGTTCATCGACGGGCAGTTCGTGGCGGCCGCCGACGGGCGCACGTTCGACGACATATCGCCGCGGGATGGAAGCGTGATCGCCTCGGTTGCACGCTGTTCCTCGCCGGACATCGACCGCGCCGTTGCTGCGGCGCGGCGCTCGTTTGCGGACGGAGGCTGGGCGCTCGCTGACCCGGTGGCGCGCAAGCGGGTCCTGCTGGCGCTCGCTTCGCTGATCGAAGCGCGGGCGGAGCAGCTGGCAGCGCTCGAGTCAGCCGAGGTCGGCCATCCGATCTCCGATGCCCGCCGGGTCGATGTCCGCGGGGCACGCAACTGCTTCGCCTGGTACGGCGAGGCGATCGACAAGGTGTATGGGGAGATCGCGCCGACGGGTGCTGACGCGCTCGCGCTGATCGGGCGTGAGCCGCTGGGCGTCGTCGGTGCGGTGGTGCCGTGGAACTATCCGTTGATCCTGGCCGCGTGGAAGCTGGCACCGGCGCTCGCGGCCGGCAACTCGGTGGTGCTGAAGCCGGCCGAGCAGTCCCCGCTGACGGCGCTGGCGCTGGCGGAGCTGGCCGCGGAGGCCGGGGTTCCGGACGGCGTGCTGAACGTCGTGCCCGGGTTCGGCGAGGAGGCGGGCGAGCCGCTCGGCCGCCACCCCGATGTCGACAAGCTCGCATTCACGGGGTCGGTCGAGGTCGGGCGGCTGTTCCTGCGCTACGCGGGCGAATCGAACGGGAAGGCGGTATCGCTCGAGCTCGGCGGCAAGAGCCCACACGTCGTGCTCGCGGACGCCGCCGACCTCGAAGCGGCGGCGGACGCGATCGGCTGGGGGATCTTCTACAACGCCGGTCAGACCTGCCATGCCGGCTCGCGGGTCGTGGTGCTGTCCGAGGTCGCCGACGAATTGAGCGACCGGCTGGTCAGGTTCGCCCGCGGACTCGTGCCGGCCGACCCGTCGGATCCCTCGACCGCGCTCGGCCCGCTCGTCAGCGAGGAGCAGCTCGGCGGCGTGCTCGGGCGAGTGTCGCGGGCTGCCGCGGCGGGAGCCGAGGTGCTCGTCGGCGGTGGGCGCGCGGAGCCGGTTCCGGGAGGCTCGTACATGCAGCCGACGGTTCTCCAAGCACCGGATCCGTCTGATCCGATCGTGCAGGAGGAGGTGTTCGGGCCGGTGCTCGCGATCCAGCGGGCCGCCGACGTCGAGGAGGCGATCGCGCTGGCTAACGGGACCGGCTACGGGCTGGCGGCGGCCGTGTGGACGTCGAACCTCAGTCGCGCACACCGGATCGCGCGCTCCCTACGAGCGGGGACGGTGTGGGTCAACACCTTCGACGTCTCCTCGTTGACGACACCGTTCGGGGGCGTCAAGGACTCAGGCCACGGTCGCGACCGCTCGCTACACGCGCTCGACTCCTACACGCACCTGAAGACGACCTGGGTGGCGCTGTAGTGGTGCCGCGGGTGGGCTTCATCGGCCTGGGGACCATGGGCGGCCCGATGTGCGGTCACCTCGTCCGCGCGGGGTTCCCGGTCAGCGCCTTTGACTTGGATGCGGCAGCCGTGGAGCGGTTGCGCGCGCTGGGCGCCCGGGCGGCGAGTTCGGTCGCGGATTGCGCCGCGGAGGTGGACGTGCTGATCACGATGCTGCCGGCGCCCCCGCAGGTGGAGCAGGTGCTGCTCGGCGCCGGGGGCGCACTGGCCACGCTGCCCGCAGGGGCGCTCGCGATCGACATGAGCACGAGCTCGGTGGCGGTCGGCTCCCGGGTCGTGGCGGCGGGCGCCGAGCGGGGCGTCAGCGTCCTCGACGCGCCGGTCGCCGGCCAGTCGATCGGGGCCCAGGCCGGGACGCTCGCGATCTACGTCGGCGGTCCTGGGGCGGCGTTCGAACGGGCGCTGCCGCTGTTGGAGACGATCGGCGATCCCGAGCGGATCTTCCACGTCGGCGATCACGGCGCGGGCTACACCGTCAAGCTCTTGCTCAACCTGCTCTGGTTCATCGAGTCGGTCGCCGTCGGGGAGGTGTTGACCGTCGGCGTCCGAGCGGGGGTTTCGCTGGATTCGCTGCACGCTGCGCTGGTCGGCTCGCCCGCCAACTCGGTCTTCCTCGAGCGTGACGTGCGAATGGTGCTCGACTCCGGGGATTACGACGATGCCTTCCCCATGCGGCTGGTGACGAAGGACCTCGGCCTGGCGGTCGATCTCGCCCGCGAGGTCGGGATGCCGGTCGAGCTGGCAGCGCTGGTCGAGCAGATCCATCGCCGCGCCCGGGCCCGCTACGGCGACGACGCCGGCGAGATCAGTGCGGTGCGGCTATACGAGGATCTCGCGGGGGTGCAGTTGCGGCTCGGTAGGTGAGGGCGTCTTTGAACGTGATGGCGGCCGGGGAGGGGGATGGACTTGACGGCGGGCGCGTCCCGTAGGACCGCCTTTGGTGGCTAACGGGCGGCCTTTGGGTGTTCTGCCGAGGACGTCCGGTGAGAGGCCGACGGGACGAGGGCCCCGGAGGCGGCCGAGTGTCAGCACTCTGACAATTTCACCTGCATACAGGCACAAACCGCCCGCGCCTGATCGACCTTGGTTAGATAAGCATGTGGGGCATGCTTATCTAGCCAAGGATGGTTTTGGTGTGTCGGGTTTGGGCCGTTAAGCATGCCGCGGGGGCGAATTTCGGCCGGCTGGCCGCCCCGCCCCGCGTCCCACCGCCCCGCCCCGCGTCCCACCGCCCGCCCCAGCGTCCCGCCGCAAGCGACCCTCACCAGCGCCGTTCACCGAGCCGACCGCCGGCCAAAGCTTCGCCGAGTAACGGAAGCCTCCCAATCGTCGGCCCGGACACGCACAATCCCGGTATGGCAGACCCGCTTCCCCCTCCCGCTCGCGCTTCCGCTCCCACTCCCCGTCTCCGCCTGCGCCCGCTCGCCGAGGGCGATGAGGCGGAGCTGATTCGGATCCACACGAAACCGGAGGTGATGCGCTGGTGGGACGAGCCCGCGGACGGTTTTCCGTGGGACGAGCCGGAGTCGACGCGGTGGACGATCGAGGTCGACGGCGCCGTCGCCGGACTGATCCAGGTGTGGGAGGAGACTGAGCCGAAATACCGCTACGGCGCGATCGACCTGTTTCTCGATCCGGCGCTTCACGGCCGGGGGCTGGGCGCCGAGGCGGTCCGGCGCGTCGTGCGCCACCTGATCGACGAGCGGGGTCATCATCGGATCACGATCGACCCGGCGGCGGACAATCTGGCAGCGATCCGCTGTTATGAGAAGGTGGGCTTTCGGAGGGTCGGGGTGATGCGCGCCTACGAGCGCGATGTCGGCGGCGATCGATGGCACGACGGCTTGCTGATGGAGCTGATCGCCGGCGAGGAGCGGTGAGCCCGCACTGATCCGGCGGTGAGCGTGCGGCCCGCTCGTCCCGGGGGCGGCGGTCTGACGCGGCAACGGGCACGCCGGTGTCGCTGCGAGACTGTTCGCCTTGACGCTCGAGCCATCGGGGCAACAGTTCGATATCGCCTGCGGAGAGCACCGCGCGACGGTGGTCGAGGTGGGCGGAGGCATTCGCAGCTACGCGGTGGGCTCGCGAGCGGTGCTCGATCCCTACCCCGCGAACGCGATGTGCGACGGGGGCCATGGCGCGCCACTGATCCCGTGGCCCAACCGGCTGGCCGGCGGGCGCTATTCGTTCGACGGGGTCGACTATCAGCTGCCGCTGACCGAGCCTCAGCGCGGCAACGCGATTCACGGTCTGCTGCGCTGGCAGCCGTGGCAGGCGCTGGAGCGAGAACCCGAGCGAGTCGCGGTCGGCACGCGGATCCACCCCCGTCCCGGCTATCCGTTCGCGCTCGAGATCAGGATCGCCTACGAGCTGTCCGACGCCGGTCTGGAGGTGCGGACCTCGGCCACCAACATCGGCGAGGGCGCGTGCCCGTTTGGCTCCGGCCAGCACCCGTACCTGTCGCCCGGGACGGGTCCTGTCGATGACTGCGAGCTCAAGCTCGATGCGCAGCTGCGGATCCTGATCGACGAGCGGGGAATCCCGGTCGACCAGGAGCGCGTTGACGATTCGCCGCTCGATTTCAGGCGGCCCCGGCGGATCGGCGCGCTCCAGATGGACACGGCGTTCACGGCGCTCGCGCGCGATCCTGCTGGTCGCGCGACTGTCATGCTCACCGGCGCCGATGGTGCCACGGCTGAACTGTGGGCTGATGGCAGCTATCGAGTGATCCAGCTGTACACGGGCGACACGCTCGCGCCCGCGCGCCGGCGCCTGGGCCTGGCCGCGGAACCGATGACCTGCCCGCCGAACGCGTTTCAGAGTGGCGACGGGCTCGTGCGGATCGAGCCGGGCGAGACCAGGAGCAGTAGCTGGGGCGTGACCCTGCGCTGAGCTCACCACGGCCTGGGCGGGGCTATGACCGCCCCCCGGCCCCGCCCCCGCCCCCGCCCCCGCCGCGGCCGCTACGGTTGCTTGACCACCGCCGCCGACGCGCATGTCGCGAGCGCGTAGCGGATGTCGCGGGGGGCGATGCCGGCCAGGTCGGGATGCTCGAGGTCGATCTCGATCTCCGGCGCCGGCCCGGTCAGACCGAGGCTGGCGCGGCCCGTCGCGGCGATCCTGTCCCAGAGATCGGGCTCGGCCGCGAGCAGCGCGTCCCGCGTGTGGCCCTCGCGGCGCGCGCCGGTCTCGAGCTCGCGCATCTCCTCGAACGGGTCGATCCGCACCTGCGAGTCGGTGCCGATCGCGTAGCGCACGCCGGCGTCGCGGTAGCGCAGCGCGGGCAGGTACCCGTCGCCGAGGTTGCCCTCGGTGGTCGGGCAGGTGACGACGATCGTGCCGCTCGCGGCGATCAGCTCGATGTCGCGATCGGAGACGTGGATCCCGTGGATCGACGCTCGCGCGTGGGCCGAGGAAGCCGCAGCGGTGAAGCAGCTCGATCGGCGTGCAGCCGTGCTCGGCCACGGCACTCGGCGAGCTCGCGCCGCTGCTCGCAGGCGTGCACGTGGCGGACCAGGTCGTGGCGCTCCGCGTACGCTGCGACCGCCTCGATCCAGCCGGCCGGGACCGCGCGCACGCTGTGGACCGCGACGCCGACGCTCACGCCTGGCTGCGCGGACGCCCAGCTGCGCAGGTCATCGACGCGCGCGAGGAACGTGTCGACGTCGGGGTCGCAGAAGCGTCGCTGATCGCCGGTCGGAGGCAGGCCCGGGCCGGCGCGGTTGTAGGCGGCCGGGAGCAGCACGATCTCGAGCCCGTGCTCCCGGGCAGCCTGCGCGAGCGCGATCGCCATCGCGTTCGGCTCGGCGTACGGCCGTCCGTCGGGCTGGTGGTGGACGTAGTGGAACTCGCCGACCGCGCCGTAGCCGGCGCGGGCCATCGCCGCGTACGTCCGCGCGCCGACGGCCCGCATCGAGTCCGGGTCGTGCTTGGCCGCCAGCCGGTACATCTCCGTGCGCCAGCTCCAGAAGTCGTCGTGGGGAGAGGCGTGCTCGGCCACGCCGCGCAGGTCGATCTGGAAGGCGTGGCTGTGGGCGTTGGCCATCGCGGGGATCCTCATCGCGGCGTGATTCTCCACGCCGCGTCGGCGCGTACGTAAGCCGGGCGTCCGCCGATGAACGTCGCCGCGACCGGGTTGTGGCCGAAGCGGTAGGCGATCTGGTCGGACGGGACATCGAGCAGCACGAGATCGGCGCGCTTGCCGAGCTCGATCGAGCCGAGCGCGTCGGAGCGGCCGAGCACCCATGCCGCGTTCAGGGTCGACGGCGAGCAGCGCCTCGCGGGTGCTGATCCCGTACCGGCGCACGGCCAGGCCGATGACCAGCGGCAGCGAGAAGACCGGCGACGTGCCCGGGTTGGCGTCGGTCGCGAGCACGACGATCGCCCCCGCGTCGATCAGCGCCCTGGCCGGCGCGCGGTGCTCGGCGCCCAGGAACTCCGCACCCGGGAGGAGCACCGCGGCGCACTCCGAGCGCGCCAGCGGCTCGATGTCGTCCGCGTGAATCAGTGACAGGTGGTCCACCGAGCGGGCGCCCGCCGCCAGCGCGACGGGGACCGAGCGCATCGTCGAGAACTGCTCGACGTGGGCGCGCAGGCCGACCCCGGCGGCGGCGGCGAGCTCGCCCATCCGCGCCAGATGCTCATTGCCGAACGCGATCGACTCGACGAAGATGTCCAGCGCTCCGGCGTACCGGACCGCCTCGGGCAACATCGCCTCGACCTCGTCCATCCACGAATCCGCCGTGTAGCCGTCCGGGACGGCGTGCGCGAGCAGCGCCGTCGTGTGGTCGTCTGCTCGACGATCCCGTCCAGCTCGGCGGCGAGACCCAGCGCTCGCAGCTCGCCGTCACGCGACAGCCCGTAGCCGGACTTGCACTCGAACGTCGTCGTGCCCGCGCGCAGCATCTCACCCGCGAGCCCACCGGCCTGGGCGAGCACGCTCGGCGTCCGGCGTCTCGCGCAGCGCTCGGGCCGAGGCCGCGATCCCGCCGCCGCCGCGGGCGATCTCCTCGTAGGGGACGCCGGTCACCTTCAGCTCGTACTCGTGCGCACGCCAGCCGGCGAACGGGAGATGGGTGTGGCAGTCGACGAGCCCGGGCAGCAGGGCGCAGCCGCTCGCGTCGACGTGCGTGTCGGCTTCCGCGGTCGCCCCGAGGGCGGTGATCCGACCCTCGTCATCGACGCTCAGGCCGCCCGGCTCGAGTCGCAGCTCACCGGCGCGGTCGCCTCGGAGGTAGGGGAGGCCGGACTCGGGCGGGAGCAGGACCTCAGCGGCGTTATCGAAGCTGATCATCGGCAGAACCGAGCCATCCCAAAGGCAGTCCGTTAGCCACCAAAGGCGGTCCTGAAGCACGCGAGCGCCGGCAAGCCCAAACCCACCCCCACCCGGCTCAACCTTCCAGCATCGGCATCGCCAGACCATGATCCCGCGCCGCTGAGGAGGCCGGCTCGTAGCCGGCGTCGGCGTGGCGAACGATCCCGAGCCCCGGGTCGGCCTTCAGCACGCGCTCGATCCGCTGGGCCGCCGCCGGGGTCCCGTCGGCGACGCACACCTGGCCGGCGTGGATCGACTTGCCCATCCCGACGCCGCCGCCGTGGTGGATCGAGACCCAGCTCGCGCCGCAGGCCGTGTTCAGCATCGCGTTCAACAGGGGCCAGTCGGCGATCGCGTCCGAGCCGTCGAGCATCGCCTCGGTCTCGCGCTGCGGGGAAGCGACCGAGCCGGTGTCGAGGTGATCGCGCCCGATCACGATCGGCGCCCTAACTTCGCCTGACGCCACCATCTCGTTGAACCGCAATCCCGCGAGGTGGCGTTCGCCGTAGCCGAGCCAGCAGATCCGCGCCGGCAGCCCCTGGAACGCAACCCGCTCGGAGGCGAGCTTGATCCACCGCGCGATGTGCTCCTGATCGCCGAACAGCTCGAGGATCGCCCGGTCGGTCGCGTGAATGTCGGCCGGGTCCCCCGACAGGGCGACCCACCGAAACGGCCCCTTGCCCTCGCAGAACAGCGGCCGCACATACGCGGGCACGAACCCCGGGTAGCTGAACGCGTCTTGGTCGCCGTGCTCGGACGCCAGCCCGCGCAGCGCATTGCCGTAGTCGAACGCCTCGGCGCCGGCGGACGCGAGCGCGCGGATCGCCGCCACATGCGCCAGGGCGCTGTCGCCGACCCGCCGCAGGTAGTCGTCGGGATCCGAGCGGCGCAGGACCTCGGCCTGCTCCACCGTCAGCCCCGCCGGGATGTAGCCGTTCAGCGGATCGTGGGCGGAGGTCTGGTCGGTGACGACGTCGACCGCAACCCCCCGGCGCACCAACTCGGGCAGCACCTCGGAGGCGTTGCCGAGCAGCCCGATCGAGAGCGCTCGCCCCGAGCGCCCGGCGTCCTGTAGGCGATCCAACGCGTCATCGAGCGAGGCGGCGCGCTCGTCCAGATAACGGGTCTCGATCCGCCGCTCGATCCGCCGCAGATCGACCTCCACGCACAGCGCCGTCCCTCCGAGCATCGTGATCGCCAGCGGCTGCGCTCCCCCCATGCCGCCGAGCCCGGCGGTCACCACCAGCCGGCCCGTCAGCGTCCCGTCGAAGCGCTTGCGCGCGGCCGCGGCAAACGTCTCGTAGGTGCCCTGCAGGATCCCCTGGGTCCCGATGTAGATCCACGAGCCGGCGGTCATCTGGCCGTACATGATCAGCCCGGCGGCGTCGAGCCGTCGGAACTCCTCCCAGTTGGCCCAGTCGGGGACCAGGTTCGAGTTCGCGATCAGCACCCGAGGCGCAAACGAATGCGTCTCGAACACGCCCACCGGCTTGCCTGACTGCACGAGCAGCGTCTCGCTGTCGCCGAGCCGCTCCAGCGAGCGCACAATCGCGTGATAGCTGGGCCAGTTGCGGGCGGCCTTGCCAATGCCGCCGTAGACGACCAGCTCCGAGGGGTTCTCGGCCACGTCCGGATGGAGGTTGTTCTCGAGCATCCGCAGCGCGGCCTCCTGCTCCCAGCCCTGGCAGCGCATGCTCACGCCGCCCGTCCCGGATTGAGCGCCAGAACCGGCCCGCTCCCGGGTGGGACGATCGCCCCCAACGCGCCCGACAGCTCAGCGGCGTGCCCGGCGAGCGCAGCGCCGCACGACGCGACCCGTCCCGGCGGCGTCCGGTAGCTCGGCGCGAGCACGCTGATCGAGGCGACGACCGTCCCGTCGGCGCCGTACACCGGCGCCGCAATCGAGGTGACGTCGGGCTCGACCGCGCCGGTTATCGCAACGTAGCCGTCGCCGTCGACCTCCCCGGCCAATGCCGCGCCGAGCGCGGTCCCAAACCGCGGGATCGTTCGCCCGACCCAGCCGGCGGTCTGGACGAGGTTCGGGCTCGCCACCTGTCGCACGTACACGGCGCGATCCTCACCCGCGGCGACGGCGAGATTGGCGGTCTCGCCCGTCTCGGCGGCGAGCGCCTCCAGGTGCGGCCCGGCGAGCTCGTAGACCGGGTCCTCACGCAAGGTGACGGCCGCGAGCCGGCGCAGCTGCGCCCCGGCCCGGTAGCGGCCCGAGCCGTCGCGGCGGACAAACTCCTGGCCGGCGAGCGTCGATAGCAGCCGCGACGCGGTGCTCGGCGACAACCCTGCCGCTCGCGCCAGCGCGCTCAACGTGCCGCCGCCCTCCGCGACCGCCGCCAGCAGCACCAGGGCTCGCTCCACGGTGCGAGTCGCGGGTTCGGGCATCTTCAACCCGGCATTTTACCGTAGAATGAAATGCCTTGTCACTGTACGGGAACAGGGGGTTCTCGCGTGCGGCGCGAGGCTCCAACCGAGGCGATCACGACCAAAGCCATGCCCACCAGCGCGCGCGTTCCGAGCCCTTGACCGAGCACGAGCAGTCCTGCCAGCGCCGCCATCGCCGGCTCGAGGCTCATCAGCACTCCGAACACGGGCGGCGCGATTCGTCGCAGCGCCTCGATCTCGAGCGAGTACGGGATCGCGGAGGACAGCATCCCGACCGCCGCGCCGAGCGCCAACGAGCGCGGCTCGATCAGATGCGAGCCGCCGGCAGCGATTCCGAACGGCAGCGCCACGAGCGAGCTCACGCACATCGCGAGCGCCAGCCCGCTGCCGCCCTCGAACGCGCGCCCGACCCGGGCGTTGACGAGGATGTAGGCGGCCCACAGGCAGCCGGCCAAGAGCGCCAGCGCGACACCGAGCCCGTCAAGGCCGCCCGTCCCGCCGCGAGTCAGCGCCAGGATCCCCACCGCCGCCAGCGCGGCCCACAGGAAGTCGACCCGCCGCCGCGAGCCTCCGACGGCGACCGCCAGCGGCCCGACGAACTCGATCGTGACCGCGATCCCGAGCGGGATCCGGCTCAGGGCCTCGTAGAAGCTCAGGTTCATCCCAGCCAGGATCAGCCCGAACAACGCGGCGAGCAGGAGCTCGCGACGCGTGCGACCGGCCAGCCGGGGCCGCCACAGGACGAGCAGCACGATCGTCGCGGTCACGAGTCTGAGCGTCACCGCGCCTGCCGGACCTACCTGGTTGAACAGCTTCGTGGCGATCGCGGAGCCGAACTGAACCGACGCGATCGCGCCGAGCACGAGGGCGGGGGACGGGACCCGCGAGAGGAGCGGCGCGTCGCCGGCCTCGATATCGATCTGAGCCACGAGGCCCGATCGTAGCCACGTCGATGATCGTCCTCGACGGAGCCAGCCTGACTGTCACCGATGTGGTCGCGGTCGCGCGCGATGGCGAGCAGGTGAAGCTGACGCCCGAGGCACGGGCCCGCAACGCCGCCGCCCGGGAGCAGATCGCCGAGCTGCTCGCGCGGGGCGCCGCGCTATACGGCGCGACGACAGGCGTGGGCGCACTGCGCGACCGTGTGGTCACCGACGAGGAGCGCGAGCCGTTTCAATGGAATCTGCTGCGCAGCCATGCCGTCAGCGGAGGGCGACCGCGCGCCCCCGAGCTCGTCCGCGCCGGCATGGTGGTGCGCGCGAATCAGCTCGGGGCCGGGGGCGCGGGCGTCGCGCCGGAGCTGCTCGATGGTCTGATCGCGGCGCTCAACGCGGGCAGAGTCCCGTTCACGCGCGAGCTCGGCTCGCTCGGAACGGGCGACGTGCCGGCGCTCTCGGAAATCGCGCTCGCGCTGCTCGGTGAGGGGAAGATGTGGCGGGGTCCCGAGCTGATCGACGCGCCGCGGCCCAACCGCACGATCGCGCTCGGCCTGCGCGACGCGCTCGGGTTCATCAGCTCGAACGCGCTCACCGACGGTCAGGCGGCGCTGCTGGCTGTCGACGCCCGGGCGTGGCACGATACCTGGCTCGCGGTCGCGGCGCTGTCATTCGAGGCTCTGCATGCCGACCCGGTGGTGCTCGATGAACGGGTTCAGGCGGCCCGCGGCGCGCGGGGCCAGACGGAGGTCGCGCAGCGCATGCGCGCCCTGCTGAAGGGAGCGGAGATCGACCGGCTCGAGCCCCAGCGGCCGGTGCAGGACCCGTATCCGTTCCGGGTCCTGCCGCAGGTCGACGGGGTCGCGCGCGACTCGATCGACCGTCTCGGGCAGGTCGTCACCGGCGAGCTCAACGCCCGGCCTGAGAACGCCCTGATCGTGGGCGGCGAGGCACTGCCGAACGGCAACTTCCACGCCGCCGGGCTCGCGGCGGCGCTCGACGGGCTGCGGGCGGCGTTCTCGCAGTCGGCTTCGCTGATCGCCGCTCGGGTGAGCGCGCTGCTCGACCCCCGGATGACGGGGCTGCCGCCGTTCCTCGCGCAGCGACCGGGTCCCGACTCCGGGGTGATGATGCTCGAGTACACCGCGCATGCCGCCGCCGCCGAGGCGCGGTCGCTGGCGGAGCCGATGGGGGTCCAGAGCGTGTGGGTATCGCTCGGGGTCGAGTCGCACGGCAGCTTTGCCGCCACCTCGGCCCGCCGCACGAGCGAGGTGCTAGCGGCGATGCGGGTGCTGGTCGCGACCGAGCTGGTCGTCGCGCTGCGGGCGATCGCCGTGACCGGGCGGGCTCCGGCCGGCGCAGGAACTCGGGCGCTGTTCGACGCCGCGAGCGCCGCGTTGCCGTCCGGGCTCGAGGACCGGGCGTTTGGGCACGACGTCGAGGCGGCCGCCGGGGTACTCGACACATGGGCGCGTGGGGTAGCTTTCGAGATCTAGAAACGAAAGTGAAAGGACAGCCATGGGCGTTCAGGAGACGGAGCAGCTTTGGGGCGGCGAGACGACGAAGGCCGTCGCAAACTTCCCGGTCTCGGGCGAGCGTGTCCCGGTGCCGGTGATCCGCTGGCTTGGCCGGATCAAGAGCGCGAGCGCGCGGGTGAACTGCGAGCTCGGGCTGCTCGAGCAGAACGTTGCGGACCGGATCGCGGCCGCCGCCGACCGCGTCGCCGAGGGCGAGTTCGACGACCAGTTCCCGATCGACGTGTTCCAGACCGGGTCCGGGACGTCGTCGAACATGAACGCCAACGAGGTGATCGCGAACCTCGCCGGCGACGGCGCGCACCCCAACGACCACGTGAACATGGGGCAGTCCTCAAACGACGTGTTCCCTTCGGCTGTCCATCTCGCGGCGCTCGACGAAGTGACCAACCACCTGCTGCCCGCGCTGGTGGCACTCGAGCAGTCGCTGCGCGCCAAGGCGACCGAGTTCGCCGACATCGTCAAGGCCGGGCGCACGCACCTGATGGACGCCGTCCCGGTGACGCTCGGCCACGAGTTCGGGGGTTACGCGGCCCAGGTCCGGCTCGGAGGCCTGCGGATCCGCAACGCACTCCCGCAGGTCGCGCAGATCCCGTTGGGGGGGACGGCGACCGGAACTGGTCTCAACACCCATCGGGAGTTCGCCTCGCGGATGCGGGCACGCCTGACCGAGACGACCGGACTCGAGATCCGCCCGCCGGAGGATCCGTTCGAGGCGCAGGGCAACCGGGACGCGCTGGTGGAGCTGTCCGGGGCGCTGAAGGTGCTCGCAGTGTCGCTGACGAAGATCGCCAACGACCTCGCGCTGATGGGCTCCGGTCCGCGCGCCGGGCTCGGCGAGCTGCTGCTGCCCGAACTCCAGAAGGGCTCCTCGATCATGCCGGGCAAGGTCAACCCGGTGATCCCCGAGGTCGTGCTGCAGGTCAGCGCGCAGGTGATCGGCAACGACACGGCGATCACGATCGCCGGCACCCAGGGGAACTTCGAGCTCAACGTGCGGGTGCCGCTGATCGCGCGCAACCTGCTCGACTCGATCAAGCTGCTGAGCGCGACGGCCCGGATCTTCGCCGAGAAGTGCGTCGACGGGATCAAGGCCAACGAGGAGGGGACGCGGCGCTCGGCGGAATCGACGCTCGCCGCCGCGACCGCGTTGAACCCCCACATCGGCTACGACAAGGCGACCGAGATCGTCCAGGAGGCCGCCCGCTCGGGGCGGATGCTGCGCGAGGTCGCCTACGAGATGGGGGTCGACGAGGAGACCTATGAGCGGGCGATGGACCTGCGCAAGATGGCGCAGGGGAACCTGTAACTCCTAATCAGCGCGCAGCCGCAGGGTCGCGATCTCGCCGCCGCGCAGCTCCAACCCGTCGTCGCGGACCGGCTGCTCGCCGGTCTCGTCCAGCCGCGTCCGCGACACGCTCACGGGACCGAGCACCCGAGCGCGCGCCGGCAACTCGGCGGGGTTGAAGCAGCGCAGGATCAGGCCGTCGCCGTCCTGGGCGCCCTTCAGGCACGAGAACACGACGTCGCCCTCGAGCCTCAGGGGCGGCTCGAACTCGACCGGCGCGGGCGACACCAGGAACCCGTACCGGTAGTCCTGCGCCTCGCGCAGCAGTTGGGCGTCGTCGAGCCCGTCGGCACCCGGCAGCAGCGCGTACTCGAGTTCGTGCCGACCGAGGCACTGGCCCTCTGGTGTGAGGACCCCGGGCCCGGCGCCCCAATGGCGCGTCGAGAGCGCCCCCGTGGGTTTGGAGATCACGCCGACGCAGCGGAGCAGGGTCAGCGCGAGCTCCGCGCCGCGGCCACCGGAGCGAGCCTCATACTCCGGCAGGCCCTTACTCAGCAGCGCCAGCGGCCCAAGCGCGACGGCGCCGAGCGTGTGGTGGGTCGGGTCGGGGGGCTCACACCACTCGGCCCGGGGCGCCGGGGGATGAAGCGGCCGGTGCACGACCGCGAACTGGCCCTCGGCGCGCACGGGCCCGTGAGCGTCCCCCGCCGGAAACACGACGCGCAGCCGATGATCGGCGGCCGTGTTCTGCACCGTGGCGCGAAATTCGATCCGGCGGCTGCCCAAGATGAGCCTCACGACGGTCGTGATCCCGATCGTGACGGTTTCCGCGAGCGGTCGCGCCTGCTCGTCGAGCCCGGCCGGGCGCTGCGCCTCGACTCTGAGCTCGAGCTCCCAGATCGACGGCCCCGCGGTGAGCACGCGCGCCGTCGCCTCCTCCCCCCGCCACGCGTCGATGTCCGGGACCGGGCAGAAGTTGTAAAGGTCGCCCATGTCGTGCTCGTCCTCGAGCGCGTGCAGGCCCTCGTAGCGCCGGCCGGTGCCCTTGTCGAGCACCGACAGCGTGCCGTCCGCGGCTGCCTCGACCCGGTACAGGTCGTTCTCGACCGCCGGCCCGGGCTGGGCGGCCTGGGCGGGCTCTGCGGGCCGGGCGGGGTCTTCGGCCTGGGCGGGCTCTGCGGGCCGGGCGGGCTGGGCGGGCCGGGCGGGGTGTGTCGTGACCGGGCGAGCGGCGAACCCATCCAGCTCGACGAGCGCGGGCGCGCGGCCGGCCACCTCGATCAGCCCGCGCCGGCGGTAGGGCAGGGGGTTGAACACGCCGACCGCTGAGTCCTCCCCCCCTCGCGGCAGATCACTCAGCGCCGCCTCCTGCAAGATCGACAGCGTTCGCTGCAGGGACTCGTAGCGGACCAGCATGTCGCGGTGGACCTCATCGCACGAGCAGCCGCAGATCGAATCATGCGGCTGGCAGCGCAACAGCTCCCCCCAGGCGAAGGTGAAGTCGGAAACGGGGAGGGGGTTCGGGTCAAGGAGCGTGCCCAGTGCCGCGAGGGTCTCGACCGACAGCAGCCGGCGCTCGGCAAGCTCGTTGGCCTGCTTGAGGTAGAGCCGCGCGGAGTTGACACCGCGCAGGACGTTCTGCACGCGGCTTCCGACCAGCTCGCCGCTCACCGAGGGCACAGCCGGCGGCCGGGCGGCGCGGACGTAGTCGGCATAGCGCGCGATCTGAAAGCTCGAGCCGGGCATCCGCTGGGCCAGCTCGGCCAGCAACGCGGGCAGCTCGGGCTGGATCGAGAAATGGTCGGAGCCGTTGCACAGCAGGACTTCGTCAACCCCGGCGCGCTCGAGCGCCGCCCCGAACCGTTGCTCGATGCCGTCGATCCGCCGCTGCGCGTCCTCCGCGTCCGACACGGCGGCGAAATTGTCATACGACGCGAGCTGCTGGTGCGCGAGCACCTCGCTGCCATCGGGAGCCCGCCAGCGAAAGATCACGCCGGCATCGTCGAGCTGATCGCCGAGCCCGCGCATGAAGATCATGCTCTCGATCCCGAAGCCGGCCAGGATCTGGGGCAGCTGAAGCGGGTGACCGAAACTGTCGGGCAGGTAGCCGGCGGGCGATGCGAGCGCGCCGAAGCGCTCACACACGGCTCGCCCGATCAGCAGGTTTCGGACCAGCGACTCGCCGCCGACGAGCAGCTCATCGGGGAGCACGTAGCTCGGCCCGACCTCGATCCGCCCGGTGCCGAGCAGCGCCCGCAGCCGCGCCTCGTTCTCGGGCCGGACCGCCACATAGTCCTCGAGCACGATTGCCTGGCCATCAAGCGTGAACGACGAGAACGCGGGGTCCTGCTCGAGCACCTCGAGCACGCCGTCGACGACCCGCGCCAGCGCGAGCTGGAAGTACTCGAACGGCCGGTACCACTCGCGGTCCCAGTGGGTGTGCGGCACGACAAAGAAGCGACGCGGGCGCAACGGTGCCCGATTGTCGCCGACCAGGCCGATCCACGGCGATTAGGGCGATCGACGACAGTGTGAGAAAATCCTCACCACTTCCGGCATTCGCACTATAGGGTGGCTCCCATGCTCGCTTCGGTTCTAGCCGTGGCGCTGCGTTTCAGGATGGTGCTCGTTGGGGTCGCAGCGGGCCTGATCGTCCTAGGTGTGGTTTCGCTGCGCAGCTGGCACGCCGACGTTGTCCCCGAACTTGCCTCGGGGCCGGTGCTCGAGGTCCAGACCGAGGCGCTCGGACTGTCGAGCCAGGAGGTCGAGCAGTACGTCACGGTGCCGATGGAGAACAACCTCCTGGACGGGATCATGGGTGTCTGGGACGAGCGCTCGCAGTCGACCCCGGGCCTGTCGACGGTCGATCTGTACTTCGAGCCCGGGACCACCGTCCTGCACGCCCGTCAGCTCGTCACCGAGCGGCTTACGAACGCCTTCTCGCTGCCGAACGTCTCCAAGCCGCCGCTGCTGATCCAACCGCTGTCCTCGAGCAGCCGAGTGTTGATGATCGGGTTGCAATCGAGCTCGCTGAATCCGCTCGAGCTCTCCTATCTCGCCCGCTGGGTGATCAAGCCGCGGCTCTCGGGCGTCCCGGGGGTCGCGAACGTCGCGATCTTCGGACAGCAGGATCAGCAGATCCAGGTACTGGTGAATCCCGCCCGGCTCGCCGCGCGCGGCGTGACACTCGATCAGATCATCTCGACGGCGGGCAACTCGCAGCTGGTCTCGCCGCTCACCTACCTCCAGGGGTCCTCGCCGGGCACCGGCGGCTTCCTCGACGGCCCCAACCAACGCTTGGAGGTCCGGCCGGTGCTGCCGCTCGGCGCACCGCAGAATCTGGCCTCGGTCCCGGTCTCCGGCGCCGCCAAGGGAGTGACGCTCGGCGACGTCGCGACCCTCGTCCAGGGGCACCAGCCTCTGATCGGCGATGCGGTCGTCGGCGGCGGGACCGGTCTCGTGCTGCTGGTTCAGAAGCTCCCGTCGGCGAGCGTCGTCGGCGTGACCAATGGCGTGCAGCAGGCGCTCGCCGACCTGCGACCCGCGCTCGGCGGGGTTACGATCGACACGTCGTTCTTCCGGCCCGCGAGCTACGTTTCGAGCGCACTGGACAACCTCGAGCTGGCGCTGCTGATCGCCGCCGGGCTCGGACTCGTCGCGCTCGGCGCGATGCTCGTCGGCGCCCGCGCGATCGTCCTCACCGCGGTGTCAGTGGCCCTCTCCCTGCTGGCGGCGGCGCTCGTGCTGCAAACGCTGGGCTACTCGCTCAACGCCCTGATCGTCGTCGGGCTGCTGATCGCGACGGCGATCGTGGTCGACGACGCCGTCGGCGCCACCGTCGCGATCCTGGGGCGCGTCCGCCGGCCCACCGCCGGCGTGCCCGTCCGCGCGGCGGTCCTCGCGGCCTGCGCCGAGCTCCGCGGCACGCTCGGGTACGCGACCCTGTTCGTGCTGCTGTCGGTCGCGCCGGTGTTCTTCTCCAAGGGCTTGACGGCGACGTTCGTGCACCCGCTGGTGCTCTCGTTCGCGCTCGCCGTGATCGTGTCGATGGTCGTCGCGATCACGGTCACCCCGGCGCTCGGATGCCTGTTGTTCGAGCGCGGTCGGCCCGGCCGGCGCACGGCGGCGGTCGGGGAGCGGATCGAATCTGCCTACAGGTTGATCGTCGGTGTGACGCTCGGGACGGCACCGGCGGTGATCGCGACCCTGTGCCTGGTCGGCCTGGCCGGCGCGGTTGCGCTCCCGTTCCTGCGCCAGCCCGCTGCGCCGGCTTTCAGGGACCGCAACCTGGTGGTCCAGTGGGCCGGGCCGGCTGGCGCCTCGCTCGGCGAGATGGACCGAGTGACGCTGAGAACGGTGAATGCGCTGCGGGCGCTGCCGAGCGTGGCCGACGCCGCCGCGATTCTCGGCCGGGCCGTCAGTGGCGACCAGATCGTCGACGTCAACTCGGGCCAGATCCTCGTCGCGATCAAGCCGAGCGCTGATTACCGGACCGGCTCTTGCCGCGATCAACGGGATCGTGCAGAGCACCCCGGGCATGCAGGCGTCGGTGTCCACATACGAGAGCGACGTGATCAACGGGGTGCTGGCCCCTTCGACCACCAACATCGTCGTGCGCGTCTACGGCGAGGACTACGGCCAGCTCGCCGGCCTCGCGAGCCAGGTCCAGGCGCTGATGGGCCACGTTCGCGGACTCGGTCCGGCGCAGGTCGCGCTTCCCGCCCAGGAGCCGAACATGGAGATCGCCGTCAACGCCGACTCGGCGCTGCATGCCGGCGTGCTCCCCGGCGACGCCCGACGGCAGGCCTCGACGCTGGTCTCCGGCCTGGTGGTCGGCAACTTCTTCGAGCGCCAAGCGGTGTTCGACGTGGTCGTCCAGGGCGTGGCGTCGGTGCGAAGCAGCGTTGACAGCGTGCGCAACCTCCTGATCGACACGTCCGCTGGTGGTCATGTCCCCCTGTCCCAGATCGCCCAGGTCACCGTCCAGGCCGACCCGATCGATATCCAGCACGAAGCACTCTCGCGGTATGTGGACGTGAGCGCGCCCGTGTACGGCGGCAGCGTGGCCGCGGAGCGGGCTCAGATCCAGAGCGCGCTCGGGCAGATCCAGTTCCCGCTTGCGTACCACGCCGAGATCCTCTCCGGGACGCCCGACTCGCCCACTTCCCACGTCCTGTTCGTTTCCTATGTGCTCGCGGCGGTGATCGGCATGCTGCTGCTGCTCCAAGCGGCGTTCGACAGCTGGCGGCTTGCGGCGCTGTTCCTGCTGACGCTGCCCGTGGCGCTCGCCGGGGGGGTGCTCGTCGCGCTCGCAACGGGACAGCTGAGCTCGCTGGGCACGGACGCCGGCCTGCTGGCGGTGTTCGCGTTCGCGGCGCGGCAGGGGATGCTCCAGATCGCCCAGATCCGCCGCCTGCAGCGACGCGACGGGGGGCCGCTGACGCGGGAGATCGTCATCAATGCCGCGGCCGACCGGCTGGCGCCGTCGTTGACGTCGATTGTGGTCGCGGCTGCGGTGATGGTGCCGTTCGTGGTGATGGGCGACGTCGCCGGCAACGAGATCACGCACACGGCGGCCGCGGTGATTCTCGGCGGGCTGGCGACGAGCACGCTGCTCAACCAGGGCCTGCTCCCCGCGCTGTGCTTCACCCTCGGGCCGACCGCGCCGCTCGAGACCGATGAGATCGCCGAGGCCGTGCCGGAGATCGTCGACGGGCACCGCGCGACCGCGCCGAGCTCGAGTCCGCTGCTGAAAGGAGATTTCCGATGACGCCCGCCAGACGCTGCGCAGCCCTCGGCCTCGTGGTGCTCGCCGCGGCCCTTGCCGGCTGCGGCTCTTCGGCGACGCCGGGGATCGCGCCTGCCTACCGGATCGAGCGGACCGCCGGTAGCCCCGCGAGCACGATCGTCCTGACGGCGACCGGGGCTAGCCGGATCGGGATCGAGACCGCCCGCGCGGGGAAGGCCGGCTCGACCGTGACGATCCCCTACGCGGCGGTCGTCTACGACCCCAACGGCAAGACGTTCGCGTTCCTCAACCCGGCCCCGCTCACTTACGCCGAGGTCCCGATCGCGATCGAGAGCATCAACGGCAACAGCGCGTATCTGCTCAAGGGTCCGCGGCCCGGCACGCGGGTGGTGACGGTCGGCGCCGAGGAGCTGCTCGGGGTGCAGACCGGAGTGCTGGCGCAGACATAGGGGACCTCCGGCGTGCGGTTCATCATCTCGTCGAGCCTGCGCTGGCGCTACCTCGTCGTGGCGGCCGCCGCGGCGCTGATGTTCTTCGGCATCCGGACGCTCGGGCACCAGAAGGTCGACGTCTTCCCCGAGTTCGCGCCGGTCAGCGTCGAGATCCAGACCGAGTGCCTCGGGCTGTCTCCTTCGGAGGTCGAGCAGCTGGTGACGGTCCCGCTCGAGAACGCCCTGCAGGGGGTGCCGGGTGTCTACGAGGTCGACTCCGAGTCGGTGCCGCAGCTGTCGGCGATCTTCCTGTATTTCAAGAACGGCACCGACGTGCTCCAGGCCCGGCAGCTCGTCCAGGAACGGCTGGCGGCGGCGTCGTCGACCCTGCCATCGTGGGCATCGCCGCCGGCGCTGTACCCGATCGTCTCAGCCACCAGCCGGGTGATGCAGATCGGACTGACGTCGAACACGCTCTCGCCGCTCGACCTCTCGACGGTCGCCCAGTACACGATCCGCCAGCGTCTGCTGCACGTGCCGGGGGTCGCCAACGTCGCGATCTGGGGCGAGAAGCGCAAGGAGATCGAGGTCCAGGCCGATCCGTGCACGGATGATCGCGAACAAGGTCTCGATCAACCAGCTGATGACCGCGACCTCCAACGCGGTGGACGCCGGCCTGCTCACGTTCACGAGCGGCAACGCGATCGGCACCGGCGGCTTCGTCGAGACCCCGAACCAGCGGCTCGGGATCCGCAACGTCCAGGTGATCACGACGCCGCAGCAGCTCGCCGACGTGCCGCTCGCGCGCCGGGGAAGCCAGACGCTGACGCTCGGCGACGTGGCCCGCGTGCTCTACGACAACCCGCCGCTGATCGGCAACGCGGTCGTCAACGCCGGCCCGGGCCTGTTGCTCGTGGTCGAGAAGTTCCCGGGAGCCAACACGCTGCAGGTCACGAGCGGCATCGACAACGCGCTGGCCGCGCTCGCGCCCGGGCTTCCGGGAATCAAGCATCGACTCGCACATCTTCCGCCAGTCGACGTTCATCCACACGGCGATCAGCAATCTCGGCATTCGCCGTGATCCTCGGCTGCATCCTGGTCGTGTTCGTGCTGCTCGCGTTTCTGTTCCAATGGCGCGCCGCGCTCGTCAGCCTGCTCGCGATTCCCCTCTCGCTCGGCGCCGCCGCGATCGTCCTCGATGCCGAGGGGGCGACGATCAACACGATGATCCTCGCCGGCTTCGGGGTCGCCGGTCGGGGTGGTGGTCGACGACGCGATCATCGACATGGAGAACATCGTCCGGCGACTGCGCAACTGGCGCGCCGCGGGCAAGCGCACGACGCCCTATGCGGCTACTGCTCGCCGCCTCGCTCGAGGTCCGCACCGCGATCCTCTACGCGACCCTGATCAACATCGTCGCCGTGCTCCCGGTCGTGTTCGTCGGAGGCCTGACCGGGTCGTTCTTCCGGCCGCTCGCGATCGCCTACGCGCTGGCCGTGCTCGCCTCGATGGTCGTCGCCCTGACCGTGACGCCGGCGCTGGCGATGATCCTGATGCCGAGCGCCCGGCTGGCGCCTCGCGACCCGCCGCTGATCCGCTGGAGCAAGCGGGCCTACGCGACGCTGCTGCGTGCCGGTGCTGCGCCGGCCGCGGCCTGGCGCTGGCGGTGGTCCTCGCCGCGATCGCCGCCGGGGCGCTCGTGCTGCCCAACCTCGGCCAGGACCTGTTCCCGTCGTTCAAGGAGCAGGACCTGCTGATGCACTTCGACACCAAGCCGGGGACCTCGCTGGCGGAGATGACGCGGGTGGTCACACGGCTGCAGCAGGCGCCTGCTTCGGATCCCCGGCGTGCAGCACGTCGGAGCCCACATCGGCCAGGCGCTGCTCGGGGAGGAAATCGCCGGGCCGGAGTTCTCCGAGCAGTGGATCACACTCGCACCGGGCGCCAACCGGGATCAGACGCTGGCCGCCGTGCGCGCGGTCGGCGCCTCGTTCCCGGGGACCTACCTCGACCTGACCTCCTACCTGCACGAACGGATCGACGAGACGATCTCCAGCACCAGCGAGGACCTGGTGGTACGGATCTACGGGCCGAACTTCTCCACCTTGCAGCAGCTCGCGCAGCAGGTCACCGACGAGCTCAACGGGACGTCCGGGCTGGTCGACCTCCATCCCCAGAGCCAGGGCTTCATTCCACAGATCCAGGAGACGGTCAACGCCTCGGTCGCGGCCCGCTATGGCCTGACGCCCGGCGCGGTGCGCCGGGACGCCGCGACGCTGCTCGGCAGCCAGGAGGTGGGCGAGATCGACGCGGGCGGGATCGCGCTCGGAGTGAGTGTCTACACCACGCCCTCGGCGCGCCAGAACTTCAGCGACGTCAGCCGCCTGCTGATCGACACGCCAAACGGCGGCCACGTAGCGCTGGGGAAGGTCGCAAGCCTGACTGTCAACTCGACTCCCAGCGACATCACGCGCGTCAACGGCTCCAACAAGATCGACGTGCTCGCCAACATCAGCGGCGGCAACCTGGGTTCGGTCACCTCCGCGGTGCGCGCCAAGCTCGCGCGCGTCAAGCTGCCGTTGGGCTACCACATCGACTTGCTGGGCGAAGCGGCCGAGCGCCAGGCGGCTCAGACCCGGTTGCTCTGGATGGGCCTCGGCGCCGCGATCGCGATCCTGTTCCTGCTCCAGGCGGCATTCGACAGCGTGCGGCTCGCGGCACTGATGTTCATGACACTGCCCGTGGCGCTGGTCGGCGGGGTACTGGCGGCCTGGGGAGCCGTCGGCACGATCTCCCTCGGCGCGCTGGTGGGGTTCTTCGCGGTACTCGGAATCGCGGCCCGCAACGGCATCCTGATGGTCAGTCACCTGCAGCACCTCCAGCGGGTCGAGGGCGAGCCGTTCGGGCTGCCGCTCGTGCTCCGCGGAGCTCAGGAGCGCCTCTCGCCGATCCTCATGACCGCGCTGGCGACGGCCCTCGCGCTCGCGCCGCTGGTGGTCTACGGCAACCGCCCGGGGCAGGAGATCGAGAACCCGATGGCGATCGTGATCCTCGGCGGCCTCGCGACATCGACGTTGCTGAACCTGTTCGTAGTTCCGGCGCTCTACCTGAGGTTTGGGCGGATCGAGCGGGAGGACCCGGGGGCGGCGGTGGACGCGGACTCGCCTGAGCGGTCTGGGCCGCAGCTTGCCGCTGCGGTTTAGGTGTGCGGCCGGGGTGTGGTGCCGGTCGCTGGGCCGGGGTTTGCGGCCGGGGTTTGCGGCCGGGGCAGGGCGGCCGGGGCTGGGCGGCCGGGGCTGGGCGGCCGGGTTGTGCGGGCGGGTTGTGCGGGCGGGTTGTGCGGGCGGGCGGCGCGGCCGGGGCTGTGGCGACTCGGCTTAGCTGTTGTTCGCGGTCCGCTCGGGGAACGGCGCGGGTGAGGGGGTGGCCGGGCTCAAGGGTGTCAGCAATCTGACAATTTCACCTGCATAAAGGGACAAATCGCCCCCCGGCATGTGGACCTCGGTTAGATAAGCATGTGGGGCATGCTTATGTAGCCACGGTTGGCTGCGGGCGCGCGCTTTGGGCCTGTATGCATGTCGCAAACCCGCGTTTCGGCCCGGCCGTCACGCTCGGCTCGGCCCGCCCCCCTGCTCCGCCCCCGCCCGGCTCGCCCGGCTCGCCCGGCCCACCCTCGCTCGGCCCGGCCCGGCCCGGCCCGGCCCGGCCCGGCCCGGCCCCGACCCGACCCGCACCGCCCCGGCCCGCCCCGCCCGGCCCGCCCACCCGGCCCGCCCGCCCGGCCCGCCGCCCCGCCCCCCTAGCTGGCCCTCGCTCGGGCCGCCCGCCCCGCCCCTGCTCCGGCCCGCCCCGCCCGCCCCGCCCGCCCCGCCCGCCCTCCCACCGCAAGCCACCCTTCACCAGCGCCTTTACCGAGGCCGAACGCCAACGGCGGCTTGCTCGAGTCACCAAGCCACTCCCGCTCAGGTCGCGACCGTCTCCGCCCCGGAATCGCGGGACCGGGATGCGCGGGGATTGCGGGGCGAGGTTGTGCCCGCCGCATCGGTGCGGCCGGGGCTGTGGCGACTCGGCTTAGCTGTCGTTGGCGGTCGGCTCGGGGAAGGCGCGGGTGAGGGGGTGGCCGGGCTCAGCGGTGTCAGCAGTCTGACAATTTCACCTGCATAAAGGCACAAATCGCCCGCCGGCATGTGGACCTCGGTTACATAAGCATGTGGGGCATGCTTATGTAACCAAGGTTGGCTGCGGGCGCGCGCTTTGGGCCTGTATGCATGCCGCAAAGGCGCATTTGGCCCGGCCGCCCCGCCCCGCGCCCGCCCGGCCCACCCTCGCTCGGCCCGGCCGCCCCGACCCGCCCCGACCCGCCCCGCCCCCGACCCGCCCCGCCCCGCCCGGCCCGCCCGACGCCCGCCCGCCCGCCCTCCCACCGAAAGCCACCCTTCACCAGCGCCGTTACCGAGGCCGAACGCCAACGGCGGCTCACCCGAGTCACCAAGCCGCTCCGGCCCGCCGACCCGGCGCCACCCACCTCGCGACCCCCTAAGCGCAGCCCGACGCCCCAGCTCAGGTCGCGACCAGCCCGACGCCCCAGCTCAGGTCGCGACCAGCCCGACGCCCCAGCTCAGGTCGCGACCAGCCCGACGCCCCCGGCTCAGGTCGCGACCGTCTCCGCCCCCAGCTCGTGAAGCATCGCAACGTCGACGGAGTAGTCGATCGGAACCACGATCACCGACGGCACCTCGAGCGCCAGCCCCTCCGCCAGCCGCCGCGCTAGGTCGTCGGCGCACGTGCACCGCCAGGCCGGCATCCCGAACGACTCGGCCAGCTTGACGAAGTCGGGGTTGCCGAAATCGACGCCGAAGTGACGGCCGAACTTCTTCTCCTGCTTCCAGGCGATCGAGCCGAACTGCCCGTTCTCCCAGATCACGTTCACGACCGCCGTGCGCAGGCGGACCGCGGTCTCGAGCTCCTGGCAGTTCATCAGGAAGCCGCCATCGCCGCTGACGGTGATGACGTTGCGCTCGGGATACACGAGCTTGGCGGCGATCGCCGTCGGCAGCGCGAAGCCCATCCCGGCAAGTCCATTCGCGATCAGGACCGTGCCGGGCTCCTCAGCGGGGAACATCCGTCCGATCCACAACTTGTGCAGGCCGACGTCCGAGACGAGCAGGTCGTCGTGCCCGAGTGCCTGGCGGATGTCCCAGAGCACGCGCGGCGGGCGCATCGGAAAGTGCCCGTCGTCACGGGCGTCGTTGAGCGCGCCCTGGACGACGTCGCGCACCCGGCTCGACCCGCTCGAGAAATAGATGTCGGTGCAGGCCGTCGCGAGCCGCGTCAGGACGTGTGCAATGTCGCCGATCAGCTCCACCTCGGGGATGAAGAACTCGTCGATCTCGGCCGCGACCGTGTCGATCATGACGATCCTCTTGTCCGATTGGGGATTCCAGTGCACGGGCGCGTGCTCGACCAGGTCGTAGCCGATCGCGATCACGACGTCCGCCTCGTCGAAGCCGGCCATCTCATAGTCCCGCGACTGCAGCCCCACCGTCCCGAGTGCGCAGCGATGCTCGGCGTCCACCAGCCCCTTGGCCATGAAGGTCTCCGCGACGGGAATCCCCGTGGTCTCGACGAACGCCCGCAGCGCTCGCCCGGCTCGCCGCCGGATCGCGCCGTTGCCGACCAGCGCGATCGGGTTCTCGGCCATCGAGATCACGTCCGCGGCTCGCTGCAGCTCCCTGAGTCCCGGTTCGGTCTGGACTGGGGCGTGGCGGGGGAGCGGCGTGGCGTCGAGCGGCCGCCCCATCACATCCTCGGGCAACTCGAGGTGGGTCGCGCCCGGCTTCTCTGACTCCGCGACCTTGAACGCCTTGCGCACCACCTCGGGGACTATCTCGGGGCTCGAGACGCGCGCATTCCACTTCACGATCGGCCGCAGGATGTCGACGAGGTCGATGTACTGGTGCGACTCCTTGTGCATCCGCTCGAGATCCGACTGCCCGGTCAGCGCGACCAGCGGGGCGCGATCGAGCAGCGCGTCGGCGACCGCGGTGATGAGATTCGTCGCTCCCGGCCCGAGCGTTCCCAGGCAGACACCGGCCCGGCCGGTGAGGCGGCCGTAGGCGTCGGCCATGTACGCGCCGCCCTGCTCATGGCGGACGGGGACGAACTGAATCGGGGACTCCGCCAGAGACTCGCTGAGGTCGAGCGTCTCCTCCCCCGGAATCCCGAACACGTAGCGAACGCCCTCCGCCTCGAGGCACTCGACAAACACATCGGAAGCCCTTCGCTCAGCCATTTCAGCTGGCTGATTCCCGATTTGCGCCCGGTCCAACCGCCGCCGTCTGCCGGCACGCCCGGTCCGACCCGCTGGCCCCCCAGTCCGGGCCGATGCCCGTGCGAGCGCGAGTGGACTGCCAGCGACTACGCTCCCCGAGTGCCCGGCCCGCTGCTAGTCGTCGACGGCCCGTTCCTGCTGTACCGCTCGTTCTTCGCCCTGCCCGAATCGATCCTCGGCGTCGATGACCGGCCGATCGGGGCGCTCCTTGGGGCCACCAACGTGCTGTTGCGGATCGCAGCCGACCGCGACCCGCGCGCGATCGTGGTCTGCTTCGGCGCTGAGGCGGCCGCCTACCGGACCGATCTGTACCCGTCCTATCACGCCGACCGTCCTACGGTCCCGGACCCGCTCGCCTGGCAGTTCGGGCAAGCCGCGGACCTGTTCGCCGCCTTCGGCTGGCGCAGCGAATCGACCGCGACGCTCGAGGCCGATGACCTGCTCGGGTCCTACGCGGCGGTCGAGACGGCCGCCGGCGGGCGCACTCTGATCGCGACCGGCGACCGCGACATGTACCAGTGCGCGACCGACACCGTCACGGTCCTGTTTCTGAAGATGGGCGCGAGCGGCTTCGACGATGTCGATCCGCGCGAGGTCAAGCGTCGCTACGGGGTCCCACCGGAACTCGTGCCCGACTTCATCGCGCTGCGCGGCGATCCGTCCGACGGCCTCCCGGGTGCGCCCGGCATCGGCCCCAAGACGGCCAGCGACCTGCTCGCGCGCCACGGCTCGTTGGAGGCGGCAATTGCCGGAGCGCTCCACGAGCGGCCCCGCATCACGGCCGCCCTGACCGAGCATGCCGATGAGCTGCGGGCGTTCCGGGACATCGCGACGCTCCGGATCGTCGAGGTCGAGCGGGCCGCGGATGCGCCGACAGACCTCAAACGGGGCGCCGCCGCCGCGCGCCGGTACGGGATGAACCGGCTCGCGGAGCGCCTCGAGCAGGCCCACGGGCTGGCCGACCTATAACTCCCGCCGGCGGTCAGGCATGATGTGCGGCGTGCGACGCAGGGCGCTGATGCTCGCGGCATTGAGCCTTGCGCTCGTGATCGCGGTCCCGTTACGGGCTGGTGCAGCCCACCACAACGCCACCGGCGGCAACGGCGTTCGGGGCAGACCGCCGCCCGTGCCGCTCAGCTTGACCCCGCCGGCCGCGACTGCGCTCACGTCCGGGTGGCTCTTCCTGCCCGACCCCCACAACATCGGCGTGCGCGACGGCTGGCCACTGGGAGCGGGGGCCAAGCTCCCGTGGGCCCCGGTCACGATCCCCAACGACTTCAACCCGGTCGTCTCCAACACGGGCTACACGGGCACGATCGGGTGGTACAAGGTGTGGTTCAACGGCCCGCCCGCATCCCAGGGACGGTCGTGGAACGTGTACTTCCAGGAGGTCCGCCGCAACGCCGAGGTGTGGCTGAACGGCGTCAAGATCGGCTCGAACTCCTACCCTTACGCCCCGTTCGCGCTGCCGGCGAGCTCGCTCGAGCCCGGCCGCCCCAACCTGTTGGTGGTGCGGGTGGACAACTTCAAGGGTCCGGGCACGCTTCCCGAGGACTGGTGGAACTGGGGCGGGATCGTCGACCCGGTGTCGCTCGAGCCTGTCGGCCGAGTAGCGCTCAGTGACCTCGGGGTGATGCCGGAGCTCGGCTGCAACAACAGCTGTGGCGACCTGCTCGTGCAGGGGACGCTGCGCAACGTCTCGCAGGTGCGACTACAGCCTCGCCTGGTTCTCCGCGGCACTTCTCCCGGCGGGATCACGTTCGGGGGGCGCCACGTCGCCGCGCCGCTGCGCCCGGGCGCCTCGGAGACAGTCAGCTTCCGCGTCACCGTGCCCGCACCGATCGACCTCTGGTCGCCCTCGAGTCCGTCCCTGTATCAGGTCCAGGTCGCGACCGCGACCGGCGCGCGGTCCGAGCAGGACGACACGCTGCAGGTGGGGATGCGCAGCGTCCAGGTGCGAGGTGGGCTGCTGTACCTGAACGGACAGCGGCTGTGGCTCCACGGCGCCGCGATCCACGAGGACATGGACGGGCGCGGCGCCGCGCTCACCGACGGCGACATCGACACGATCGTCTCGGAGCTTCGCTCGGTCGGGGCCAACGTCACCCGCGCCCACTACCTCCTTGACCCGCGGCTGCTCGACGCACTCGACGCGGCGGGGATCATGGTCTGGTCCCAGCCGCCGGTCGACCACGCCGACGCCGTGCTGCGCACCGCCGCCGGGCGCGCACGGGCGCTGGCGGCGCTGCGGGCGACGATCATCGGCGACCGCAACCACCCCTCGGTGATCGTCGACTCGGTCGGAAACGAGCTCTCGCCGACGCCGGACACCACCCCAGGCACGCGCTCCTATCTCGACCAGGCGATCGGCCTCGCCCGCAGCCTCGATCCCGTCGCCCCCGTCGGACTCGACATCTACTGCTACCCCGGATATCCCGTGCAGTCGACCTACAAGAGGCTCGACGTGCTGGGCATTTCCGACTACTTCGGCTGGTACACCGGGCCGGCCGGCCACTCGATCGCCGACTTCAACGGCCTCGGGCCCTACCTGACCCAGACGCACGCCCAATACCCGAACCAGGCGATCGCGGTCTCCGAGTTCGGCGCCGAGTCCCTGTTCGACGGAGCTGCCACCACCAAGGGCACGTTCGAGTTTCAGAGCACCTATCTGCAGCAGACCTTCGGCGTGCTCGGGCAACTGCCGTTCATCAACGGCGGCATCTACTGGACCCTGCGCGAGTTCGCGGTCAACCCCGGCTGGACCGGGGGAGTCGCGTTGCCGCCTGACGACCCTCCAGACGGGCTCCATCACAAGGGACTGATCGCCTACGACGGGACGGAGAAGCCGGCGTTCGCGGTCGCCCAGCAGGTGTTCTCGACCCAGCCGGCGTTCGTGCACTGAGGTTGTCGTTGGGGGTGGACTTGACGGTTCTCGCGCCCTTTAGGACCGTTCTTGGTGGCTAACGGGCTGCCTTTGGATGGCGTTCCCGTGGGATGCCTTTGGTGGCGAACGGACCGAGTAACCGAGCCACGAGCCAAGCGACCACCGGCTCGGGCCATACCTTCAGCGCCGTCAGGGGGTGAACTTGACCGTGATCACATCCCCATCGGCGACCACGTAGTCCCGCCCCTCCAGCCGCAGCGTGCCGCGGTCCCTGGCCCCGGCGTACCCCCCCGCCGAGACGAGCTCCTCCCAGCCGACGACCTCCGCGCGGACGAACCCGCGCTGGATGTCCGAGTGGATCATGCCCGCGGCGTGCCAGACCGACAGCCCTCGGCGCAGATGCCACGACTGCGCCGGCTTGTCCTCGCCGGCGGTGAAGAACGCGACCAGGTCAAGCAGCGAGAACGCGCCCCGGACGACGGCCGTCAGGCCTGACTCGGTCAGGCCCAGATCGGCCCGCATCGCGGCGGCCTCGGCTTCGTCGAGCTCGGACAGCTCCGCCTCAAGTCGCGCCGAGACGGCGACCGCGGCGGCACCCTGCGCCGCGGCGTGCTCGAGGATCGCCGGCGGAACCTCCGCGTCCGCCCCCTCGTCGACGTTGGCGACGAACAAGACGGGCTTCGCCGTCAGCGGCTGCAGCATCGCGAGCGCGTCGGCTGCGTCGGCGGGCGCAGGCACGGTGCGCGCCGGGCGGCCGGACCCAAGCGCCTCGATCAGCTCGCCCAGCCACTGGGCCTCGGCGATCGCGCGCCGGTCACCGCTCTTGGCCGTCTTGGCAACCCGCTCGAGCCGCCGCTCGGCCTGCTCGAGGTCGGCGTAGATCAGCTCGGTCTCGATCGTGTCGATGTCGGCCAGCGGGTCCACGCGACCTTCCGGATGGACTACGTTCGGGTCCTCGTGCGTCCGGACGACGTGCACGATCGCATCTGTCTCGCGGATGTTGGCCAGAAACTGGTTGCCCAGCCCCTCGCCCCTGTGGGCCCCGGCGACCAGCCCGGCGATGTCGTGGAACGCGATCGTGTCGGGCACGACACGCGACGCCCGGACCGTGGCGGCCACCTGGTCGAGCCGTTCGTCATGCACCGGCACCACGGCGACGTTGGGCTCGATCGTCGTGAACGGGTAGTTCGCCGCCTCCGCCGCGACGCCGGTCAGCGCCGTGAACAGCGAGGACTTGCCCGCGTTCGGCAGTCCGACGATCCCGACCTTCATCGGTAGACCTGTCCGATTACGGTGCCGAGCAATGCGCCGGCGAGCACGTCGCTCGGATAGTGGACACCGAGATAGGGCCGGCTGAGTGCAAGCGCCACGGCGCCCGCGTAGAGCGCTCCGTCAGGAGCCAGCCCGCTGTACACCCGGGCCGCGGCGAACGACGTTGTCGCGTGGGCGCTCGGGAAGGACAGGCCCGAGACCGTGCCGGCCAGTGGGGGCAGCCCATCGAGCTCGGGCCGGCGGCGGCGAACGGCGAGCTTGACCCCGGAGTTGAATCCGAGTGCGGCGCCGACGATTCCCGCGCCCCGCAGCCACGCACGGCGGCGCTCCGGATTCCGGGTCGCGAGTGCGCCGGCGGTCCCGAGCATCAGCCAGCAGGCGGCGTTTTCGCCGGTCCGCGAATAGGCGCTGATCGCGCGCTCGGCCCACCGCGCGTGACCTCGAGTACGGGCGAGCACCAGCGCCCGACGGTCAAGTTCCAGTAGTGACACGAGGCAGGACTGTACGGGTCGCTACCTTGAAGGCGTGCGCAGAACATGTCAGCTGTGCTGCGTGTTGGCTGCCCTCGCGCTCGCGCTGACCGGGTGCGGCAGCGCCGCCGGCGGCAGCCTGACCGCCGCGAACGCGCCGCCGCCGGTCCACTGGACCGTGTTCGTCCACGTCAAGCGCCCGCTCGATGTCGTCGGGCCGCTGCCCGACGGCTCGGACGTGCTCGCCGCGGACGGACGGCTATGGCTGCTCTCCCCGGCAGCCGCCGTGGTCGCGTACGCGCCCGGCTATCGCAGTCCGGGCGGAGAGGAGCCGTACATCTCGCTCTCGCCCGGCGGCTGCTTTGGTGCCGGCACCGTCTACGCCCTACGGCTCGGAGCGGGCCGGGGCGTCGTCGCGATCGACGGCCGCGGTGACGTTCGCCGGCTGGCGTCGCTGAGCGCGCCCGGACTGCTCGACGGGATCACGTTCGACACCACGGGGCACTTCGGGCACCGTCTCCTCGTGACGATCAACGCCGGCTCGCGCACCACGGTCGACGCGATCGACTGTCACGGCGCGGTCAGCGCGATCACGAGCCAGGCGCCCAGGATGGAGGGCGGAATCGCCGTCGCCCCCCCGACCTTCGGACGCTTCGCCGGCGACCTGATCGCGCCCGACGAGGCGGGCGGGCGGATCTTTGCGATCACGCCGGCCGGCCAGAGTCTGAAGCTCGCCGACTCGGGGTTGCCGCACGGCAACGACATCGGCGTCGAGAGCGAAGCGTTCGTCCCGCGCGGCGGACGCGGCGACGCGCTGCTCGCGGACCGCCTGACTCCCGGCAACCGTCATCCCGGCGACGATGTCGTCCTGCGGCTCTCGGCAGCGTCACTCGCGGCCGCGGGCGTGCGGCCGGGCGAGCTGCTCGTGGCGACCGAAGGCGGGGCGCGGACGGACGCCGTCAGCTGCGGACCCGAGACGTGTCAGGTCCGGCATGTCGCCTACGGACCGGCGATCGCCCACGCCGAGGGCCACATCGCATTCACGTCCGCTTAGTTCGCGAGCGGCCGCGTCAGGTGCCAAACCCGACCCGGTGCTCCTCGTCGTCGACGAGCACGTAGACGATCTTCCCCAAGTCAAGCGCCACGGTCCCGTCCTCGGCCGTGAGGTCGTGCCAACCGTCGTTTCCGAGAGCTTGACGCAACTTGGCGAGCTCGGCGGGGGCGACGCGGGCGCTCAGCGTCTGGCCGCCGAGAAAGCCGACGTTGATCTTCTGAGGCTTCTCGTTTGCCATCAATGATCCTCCCTGGGCTGAACGATCTCTGTCAGGACGCCTCCTGTCGAGGCGGGGTGAATGAAGGCCACGCGTGACCCGCGGATGCCGGTTCTCGGA
Organism: uncultured Solirubrobacterales bacterium; assembly: GCA_963769695.1. GTDB lineage: Bacteria > Actinomycetota > Thermoleophilia > Solirubrobacterales > Solirubrobacteraceae > Palsa-465. The sequence continues at coordinate 638,340 of CAVYMX010000011.1, forward strand.
CGCTCGTCGATCAGGCGCATACCGGCCGCCGCGAGCAAGCGCAGCGCCTCGTCGACATCCGCGACCCGGTACGCGACGTGATGCAGTCCAGGGCCGCGCCGGGCCAGGTACTTGCCCACCGCGGTGTCCGGCCCGAGCGGTGCAAGCAGCTCGACATGGCTGTCGCCGACATCCAGCAGTGCCGCATCGACGCCCTGATCAGCGACCGTCTCACGATGGACGAGCGGCATGCCGAGCGCATCGCGGTACAGCGCCAGCGCCGCCTCGATGTCTTCGACGGCGACCCCGACGTGGTCGATCACGGACAGCATCGGCCGGGAGCTTAGAGATCGGCGCGCGCGGGCTCGGCCTCTCTGACGGCCTGGGCTCAGATTTTCGGGCCGCGTGGGCTCAGCTTTTCGGTGTCCGCTGGCGCGGCGGCGCTGCCGGAGTCATCGCCGTGGCCGCGGCAAGTCCGAGCTCTCCGATCCGCGGCGGCGCGACGCGCGGGGTCGCCCCCACGATCCGATCGATGTCCGCCCGCTCCAGGACCTCGTTGGCCAGCAGCGTGGCGGCGAGTTCGTCGAGCTCCGCGTGGTGGGAATCGACGATCGCCAGCGCGCCTCGGAACGCTTCGTCCGCGAGCTCGCGCACCTCCGCGTCCTGCATCCGCAGCGTGGCCTCCGAGGCGGAGTCGGCCGCCCGCAGCGATGTCAGCCCGGTGCCCATCGCGTACTCGTGGACCATCGCGTGCGCGATCTCCGAAACCCGCTTGAGGTCATCCGACGCGCTGGTCGTGATCGAACCGAACACGATCTGCTCGGCCGCCCGGCCCCCGAGCAGCATCGTCATGAAGTCGATCAGCTCTTCGCGCGTCTTCAGATATCGGTCCTCCTCGGGCAGGTTGAGCGTGTAGCCGAGCGCCCGCCCGTGGGGAACGATCGAGATCCTGTGCACCCGATCGACCGACGCCAGCAGCTCACCACACAGCGCATGACCCGCCTCGTGGTAGGCGACGACGCGTTTCTCGTGGTCGGTCAGTGCGCGGTGGGACTGCATGCCGGCGATCACGCGCTCGAGCGCCGAGTCGAAGTCGCGCATCGCGACCTGGTCGGCGTCACGCCGGCCGGCGAAGATCGCCGCCTCGTTGCAGATGTTCGCGAGGTCGGCCCCGGTCAAGCCGGAGGTCTGGCGTGAGAGCAGCTTCAGGTCGACGTCGTCTGCGAGCGGCTTGTCGCGCGAGTGGACGAGCAGGATCCGCTCACGGCCGATCACGTCAGGTGGCGAGACGAAGATCTGGCGGTCGAACCGCCCCGGCCGCAGCAGCGCCTGGTCGAGCTTCTCGAGCATGTTCGAGGCGGCGATCACGACCACGTCCTTGCGGGTCGTGAACCCGTCCATCTCGACCAGCAGCTGGTTCAGCGTCTGGTCGCGCTCGCCGGACACATCGTGGCCGCGCTGGCCGCCGATCGCGTCGAGCTCGTCGATGAACACGATCGCGGGCGACTGCTTGCGCGCGATCCTGAACAGGCGCCGGATCCGAGCGGCGCCGACGCCGACGAACATTTCAACGAACGAGGCCGCCGACTGCGAGAAGAACTTCGCCCCGGACTCATGCGCCACGGCCCTGGCGAGCAGCGTCTTGCCGGTGCCCGGCGGCCCGTGCAGCAGGATCCCCTTCGGCACCTTGGCGCCCAGCCCGCGGAAGCGGTTCGGGTTGCGCAGATACTCGACCACCTCGCGCAGCTCGTCCTTGGCCTCCTCGCACCCGGCGATGTCGTCCCAGCCGATCGACGGCGCCGCCTCGGGCTTGATCTCGGCGGGCCGCGTCTTAGGCATGAACCGCATCAGCGAGAAGACCGCGAACACCAGCAGTCCCATCAGGATGATTGGCGCCCAGTCGTGTAGGAACGACCAGAAGTCGGGGTAGCCGAGGATCGCGAACGAAGTCATGACGCCTTGGATCTCATCGGCACCGGGTGGGGATCACTGAACCCTCTGCAGCCGGGGATTCGGCGCCCAGGCCCGGCCCACCTTAGCGCGAGGGCGGCCGTCGACGAGCACGATATCGGCCGTGAAGTCGTTATCGCCGCGGATCAGCGACGAGCCGACGCCGTACGCGTCGACCGGTACCCCCGCCTCCTCGAAGCGCCGGATCCGCTCAGCGGTGAAACCGCCGCTCGCCACGATCCGGACGTCGTCGAATCCGGCGCGGTCGAGCGCCTCGCGGACCTTCTCGACGAGCCGCGGGTTGACCCCCGTCTGCTTCACCGCGTCCGGCTCAGCCTCGAGCGCGCGGTCGACGAGCCGCTCGCTGGTATCGAGCCGCACGCCCCACAGCCTCGGGCCGAGCGCCTCGGCCACCTCGAGCGCGGTCCTGACCGAGTCGTTCTCCCAGTCGACCAGCACGGTGACGTTCATATCGTCGTGGAAGCGGTCCGCGAACACCGTTGCCGCCTTGACCGTGTCGCCGTCATAAGCCGCGATCAGGCCGTGGGGAATCGTGCCGATCCCCCGCCCGCCCCACCAGGACGCCTGGGCGTCGGTCGAGACTCCGATCGCGCCGGCGACGTGAGCGCTCCAGCCGTCGCCGGTCTGCACCAGCCAGTGATCGTGCCGGGCGGGGAAGTAGAAGATCTGCTTGCCGCGGGCGGCTTGCACGACGTCCGCGACGTTGCGCATGATCAACGACCGCCTGGCCAGGCACCCGAGGTAGACCGTCTCCAGATGCGCGAACAGGCTGTAATCGCCCTCGATTGTCAGCACCGTCTCATACGGCGCGACCCGGTCGCCCTCGTACAGGGCGTGCACCACGAGCTCGTCCCAGCCCGGTATCCACGCTCCCGACCGCTCCTCGCGACCCGCGCACAGCTTCAGGATCGCGATCGCCTCGTCGATCCCGCCGAGCAGTGAGTCGTGCTTCTGGAACACCTGCATCGTCACGCGCGGGTGATGGTGCTCGGCCTCGAGCAGCCGCTTGGTGTAGACGAAGTATGCGTCGGAGTAGTAGCCCGCACGAATCCGCTCCACCGGCAAGCGGAAGATCGATGGATCGAGGCGAGCCGAAACCTGCGTCGTCGCCATCCCGACCAGTCTATTGGGCCTCGTGCTAGCCTCGCTCGAAATGCTCGCTAGCACTCCTCTCTGACGTTTTCTCGCGCAGCCGCCGCAGCCTGAGGGCTGTTTCCGCGGCTGCCCCGTTGTCCCGTCGTTCCGTCGAGTCGAGAGTGCCTGATGAAGCTGTACGCGCGCGTTCTGCGCAATCCGGATTTCCGTTACCTGTTCCTGGGACAGGCTGCCAGCATGATCGGCGACTACGCCGTAGTCGTCGCGCTCGGGCTGTTCGTCACCCAGCTGACCGGTTCGCCCACGGACCTGGGCCTGGTGCTCGGCGCCCGGGCGGTGCCGCTCGTGGCGCTGCTGCTGTTCGGCGGGGTCTGGGCCGACCGGCTTCCGCGCCAGAAGATCATGATCACGGCCGACGTGATCAGAGCCGCCCTGCACGCGACGCTGGCGGCGCTGATCCTCGCGGGTGCGGTTCGGATCTGGCAGCTGATCGCGATCGAGGCGGCGTTCGGCGCGGCGCAGGCGTTCTTCCAGCCTGCCTACACCGGCCTCGTGCCGCAGACCGTTCCCGAGGAGCTGATCCAGGACGCGAACGCGCTGACCGCTTCGATCGACAACCTTGCCTTCCTGCTCGGACCGACGCTCGCGACGGTGCTCGTGCTCGGGGTCGGCGCCGGCGAGGCATTTGCGCTCGACGCGGTCACATTCGTCCTCAGCGCGATCCTGCTCGCTCGCGTCCACCCGCGCGCGCGGGGCGAATCGACCCAGCCCGCTCCGGTCCTCGCCGAGCTCCACGCGGGCTGGCGCGAGGTTCGCTCGCGGCCGTGGGTGTGGGTCACGATCGCCGCGTTCGCCGGTGCGGTCCTGTGCGTGTACTCGCAGTGGTACGTGCTGGCACCCGAGATCGCCCGCCATCTATACGGCAGCGTCGGCGTGTTCGGCCTGCTGGAGGCGATCGCCGGCGTCGGCGCGCTCGCCGGCTCGGCCGTCGCGCTTCACTGGCGGCCGAGACGGCCGCTGCGCACCGGGCTATTGATGATCCTCTCGTGGCCGGTCCTCGACGGGGCGTTCGCCCTCGGCTTGCCGCTTGAGGTCGTCGTTCCGCTGGCGCTCACCGCCGGGTATTCGTTCTCGCTCTTCGGGGTCTGGTGGGAGACCGCCCTGGCGCAGAACATCCCGCCCGGCTCGCTCTCCCGGGTGAGCGCCTACGACTGGATGGGGTCGCTGGCCTTGATGCCGCTCGGCTACCTGCTCGGCGGGCCGCTCGCGTCCGCGATCGGCCTTCAGACGGTGCTCGCGGTGGGCAGCCTGATCGGGCTCGTGCTGCTGACGCTGGCGCTGCTGCCGCGCTCGACCCGGGAGCTCGGGGCTGCGCGGTCAGCCGAGCATGTCTCTCGCGAGCTTGGCGAAGAAGCTCGTGGCGAACGCGAGATCGCGCACGTCGATTCGCTCGTTGGCGTTGTGCACCAGCGGCCCGGCCTCGAGTAGGGGCTGATGACGCTGCGGGAAGAACCCATACGCGACGCACTCCGGGAAGGCGTCCCGGAACCACTTGGAGTCCGAGAAGCCGGGAAGGATCACCGGCACCGTCGCCGCGCCCGGGTCGTTGGCGCTCACCCACCGATCGATCGCGCCCATCAGGTCGGTCTGCACCGGCGAGGCGTTGCCGGTCACGGTCTCGGTGAACGCGATCCCCAACCCCCGCACATGCTCGCCGAGCACCTCCTCGAGGCGCCTGCGGGCTGAGTCCTCGCCGAGGCCGGGAGGCACGCGGCAGTCGATCTTCAGCGACGCCCGCGACGGGATCACGTTGATCTTGTCCGACGCGTGCGCCATCGTCGGGGTGAGCGTCACGCCCAACATCGGCTCGAGGAAGACCAGCAACGCGGGGTCGGTCGAGGCGATCCGCGCCAGCGCGGCGGCCGGATCGGCGGGGTCGTAGCCGAGACCGCTCAGCAATGCGGCGGGCCCCTCGGTGACTTCGAACGACGGCTCCGCGGCCGCGAGCCGCTGTAGCACCGGTCCGAGCTTCAATAAGGCGTTATCGCCCGTCCGCGGCAGCGACGCGTGGCCGGCGGCGCCGGTCGCGGTCACCATGAAGCGAAAGATCCCCTTCTCCGCGCAGCAGACGCCGTAGTAGCGCCGGCCGCCGTACTCGAACACCTGACCGCCGCCCTCGTTGATCAACAGGTCGCTGCGGACCTTGTCCGGGTGGGTCGCCGTCAGCCAGTGCGCGCCGACGTCGCCGCCGGTCTCCTCGTCGGAGACGAACACCAGCATCAGCTTGCCCCGAGCCGGGCGCCAGCCGGCCCGTGCGAGCGTGGCTCCGGCGACGGCCTCGGCCGCGACCTGCGACTTCATGTCAATCGCGCCCCGACCCCACAGATAGCCGTCGTCGAGGTCTCCGCTCCAAGGGTCGTGGGTCCACTCCGCGGGGTCGGCCAGCACCGTATCGACGTGGCCGAGATAGGTCATGGTCGGGCCATCGGCGGCTCCGGTCAGGGTTGCGACCAGGTTCGGCCGCTCCTCTTCGGCGGCCAGTAGCTCGGTCTCGAATCCGGCCTCCCGGAGATAGCCGGCCAGGTACTCGATCGCCGCGCGTTCCCGGCCCGGCGGGTTGACCGTGTTGAAGCGGACGAGCCGCTGGAGGACCTCGGTCGTCTCGCGCTGGAGGTCGTTGCCCGTCATCTGAGTTGCGAGCCTAGTACAACGTTCTCGAAAGCCTGCACGAGCGGCCCGGGCGCGTAGGATGGCTCGCCGTGGCTGGCAGCACCGATGATCTCGCGCTCGCACTCGAACTGGCCGATCTCGCCGACTCGATCACGATGCGTCGCTACCGCGCCGAGGACCTCGTGGTCGAGACCAAGTCTGACCTGACGCCGGTGACCGAAGCCGATCGCGCGGTCGAGCAGGCGATTCGCGAGCGCCTCGCGGCCGTGCGGCCCGATGATGCGGTTGTGGGCGAGGAGTACGGGAGCTCGAACGATTCGAATCCGGGGCGGCGCTGGATCGTCGACCCGATCGACGGCACCAAGAGCTACGTCCGGGGAATGGCGACTTGGTCGACGCTGATCGCACTGGCGGTTGGCGAGCAGGTGTCGGTCGGAGTTGTCTCTGCGCCCGCCCTGCCCCGACGCTGGTGGGCCGAGCGCGGCAGCGGCGCGTTTGCCGACGGGCGCCGGATCCACGTCTCCGCTGTGCCCCGGCTCGACGACGCGGTGATGGCCTGGAGCGGGATCGAGGACTGGGATGCGGTGGGGCGGTTCGACGCGATCGTCGAGCTCGGTCGCAAGTGCTGGCGCACCCGGGGGATCGGCGATGCCTGGCAGTACATGCTCGTTGCCGAGGGATCGGCCGAGATCGCCCTCGATCCTGAGGTGAAGATCTGGGATCTCGCCGCGCTCCAGGTGATCATCGAGGAAGCCGGCGGGCGCTTCACCGACTTCACCGGCGTGCCCCGCCCCGACGGCGGGGACGGGATCGCGACCAACGGGCTCGTGCACGACGCCGCGCTGGCGATCATCGGGCGGTGAGGGGTGGCGAGGACCATACTTGTGCCGAATGGAACGTCTCTTCGGCAACGACGAGCCGACCGGGCGCGGCGTCACCGCCGCCGCGCCGGCGAACGCCCCGCTCGCGACCCGTATGCGCCCGCACACGCTCGACGAGTTCGTTGGTCAGGATCGGCTGCTCGCGGCGGGCTCCGCGCTGCGGCGCGCGATCGAGGAGGGTCGCCCGCACTCGATGATCCTTCACGGGCCGCCGGGGAGCGGCAAGACGACGCTGGCCCGGCTGGTTGCGGAGGCTTCGAACGCGGCCTTCGAGGAGGAGAGCGCCGTCCAGGCGGGGCGGGCCGAGGTCCGCGCGGTGATCGAGCGCGCTCGCCAGCGCCTGACCACAACCGGTACCAAGACGATCTTCTTCCTCGACGAGATCCACCGCTTCAACAAGGCCCAGCAGGACGCGCTGCTGCCGGCCGTCGAGGAGGGGCTCGTGACCCTGATCGGCGCGACGACCGAGAACCCCTACTTCGAGGTCAACTCGGCGCTGATCTCCCGCGCGCACGTCTATGAGCTCGAGCAACTGGGCCCGGCCGACCTGCGCGCTGTGCTCGAACGGGCGATCGCGCTCGGTGCCTGCGGAGAGGGCTCACGGATCGAGCCGGCAGTGCTCGAGTTCCTGAGCGAGCGCTCCGACGGCGACGCCCGCACGGCCTTGAACGGCCTCGAGCTGGCCTGCGACGTTGCCGGCGAGGGCGAGCCGGTGACCCTCGCTCATGCCGAGGACGCGCTGCAGCGCCGCGCGCTGCGCTACGACCGCCAGGCCGACCGTCATTACGACACGATCTCGGCCTGGATCAAGGCCACTCGCGGCTCGGACCCCGATGCCTCGCTGTACTACCTGGCGGTGATGCTCGAAGGCGGCGAGGACCCCCGGTTCATCGTGCGCAGGATGGTCATCCTCGCCTCGGAGGACATCGGCAACGCAGATCCCCAGGCGCTCGTCGTCGCGACGGCGGCGGCGGAGGCGGTCGAGCATGTGGGCCTGCCGGAGTGCCAGTTCGCGCTCGCCCAGGCGGCGATCTATCTGTCCCTGGCGCCCAAGTCGGACGCGGCCAAGCGGGCGGTGTTCGCGGCCCGCGAGCACATCCGCCTGCACGGCGCCGACCTGCCGCCGCCGTGGCTTCGCTCCTCGACCCGCAACGACGGCGACTATGACAATCCGCATCGCCGGCCCGGCCACCTCTCGCCCCAGGAGCTGATGCCAGACGTCGCGATCGGGCAGCGCTTCTATCAGCCCGACGAGGCGGAGGCGGCGCTGCAGCAGCGGCTCGAGGAGGTTCGCCGGGCCCGCGGAAGGTCCTGAGCTGCACTAGTCTCCGCAGCTATGGAAGCCGCCACGATCACAACTGAACTCCAATCGTTCAACCCCGCGACCGGAGCCTGCATCGGCAGCGTGCCGATTACGGATCCCGACCAGGTCGGCGACGTCGTCGCCGCCGTCGCCAAGGTCCAGCCGTCCTGGGCCCAGCTGAGCCTGGCCGACCGGGCGCGGTATCTGGAGCGGGCCTCTCAGGTGCTGATCGAGGAGGCCGACGAGATCCGCGACCTGATCGTGAGCGAGCAGGGCAAGCCTCGCAACGAGGCGTTCTCGATGGAGCTCCTGCCGACGATCGACGCGTTGCAGTGGATCGCCGGTGCCGGCCAGGAGATCCTCGCCGACGAGAAGATCAAGATGCCGCAGCTGTTCCTGAAGACCAAGAGCTCGGCGTTCATCTACGAGCCGCTGGGGGTGATCGGGATCATCTCGCCCTGGAACTACCCCTGGAGCATTCCGTTCGGCGAAGTTGCGCTCGCCCTGATGGCGGGCAACGGCGTGGTCCTGAAGCCGGCCTCGCTGACACCGCTGACCGGTCAGCGGATCGCCAGCGTGTTCGAGCGCGCGGGCGTGCCCGAGGGGCTCGTGCGGGTCGTGCACGGAGCCGGCACGGGGGCGGCGCTGGCGCAGTCGAGCGTCGCAAAGGTGTTCTTCACCGGCTCGGTCGAGGTCGGCCGGGGGGTCGGCGAGGTGTGTGCACGGCAGCTCAAGGGCTCCGTGCTCGAGCTCGGCGGCAAAGACCCGATGATCGTCCTCCCCGACGCGAACCTCGACCACGCGATCGCCGGCGCCTTGTGGGGTGGGTTCGCGAACGCGGGCCAGACGTGCTCGGGGATCGAGCGCGTGTACGTCCTGAGGGAGATCGCCGACCGGTTCATCGACGGCGTGGTCGCGGGAGCGCAGCGGCTGCGGGTTGGCGATCCGATGTCGTGGGACACGGAGATCGGGCCGATGGTCTCCACCGAGCAGTTCGAGCTCGTGCGAGAGCTGGTCGATGATGCGCTCGCCGCCGGCGCGGTGCTGCGATCCGGCGGTCCGGCCGACCCGGCGACTGTGGCACCCGGTCTGTCCGGTGCGTTCTACGCGCCGACGGTGCTCACCGGGGTCACGCACGAGATGCGGATCATGCGCGAGGAGATCTTCGGCCCCGTGCTGCCGGTGATCGTGGTCGACTCCGAGGACGAGGCGGTCGCACTCGCCAACGACTCGGAGTTCGGGCTCGGCGCCTCGGTCTGGACGTCCGATCGCGGCCGGGGCCGGCGGATCGCCGGCGAGCTGGAGGCGGGAATGGTGTGGATCAACGACCACATGTTCAGCCACGGCGCCTGTCAGTGCTCGTGGGGCGGAGTCAAGGACTCGGGCCTCGGCCGCACGCATTCGAAGTTCGGGCTCTACGAGTGCGTGAACGTCAAGCTGCGCGTCTGGGAGCCCTCGGCGATGCGCGACCCCTGGTGGCACCCTTACGACGAGACCCTCGGTATGGCGCTGCGCCAGACCGCCACGATTCTGTACGGCAAGGGGTCCGCCCGCGCGGACGCGCTGCGAGCCGGGGCGGGGCCGTTGATGAGACTCGGGGCGCGGATCGCGCGCGACGCGGTACACCGGGGCTAGACGCGGTGCGGCGGGGCCAGCGCGCCAGGCCGCCGCCCTAGGCAACCAGCTGGCTACCCTTTAGGACATGCCCGCCCAGGCCTACGCCGGCAAGGAGTGCGTGTGCCAGCTCCGCAAGGGGATCTGCGACCAATCGTGCGTCCAGGACATGCTGCAGACGCCGTTCTACATCGCGTGCCTGCGGCTGACCGGGCGCCGGTGCCTCGTCGTCGGCGGCGGTGACGTCGGGCTCGAGAAGGTCGAGGGACTGCTGGCGTGTGACGCTGATGTCACGGTCGTTGCGCCCGAGGTCCGCCCAGAGCTCGCGCAGCTCGCCCTCGAGGGCTCGATTCAGTGGCACCGGCGGCCATATCGCTCCGAGGACCTCGATCGCTGCTTGATCGCGATCGCGGCGACGGACGACAGCGAGGTCAACATCCGCGTGTTCGAGGATGCCGATGCGCGCGCGATGCTCGTCAACGTCGTCGACGTGCCCCCGCTGTGCAATTTCATCCTGCCGGCAATCGTGCGCACCGGGCCGCTCGCGGTCGCGATCTCGACCGCCGGCGCCTCGCCGGCGCTTGCGAAGCGGATGAAGCGGGAGATCGGCGAGCTGTTTGGCGAGCCGTACGCCCTGCTGGCGGTGCTGCTGAACGAGGCGCGCGGCTGGGCCAAGGCGACGCTACCTACCTATCAGGACCGCAAGCAGTTCTTCGAGTCGATCGTCAACGGCAAGCCCGATCCGATACAGCTGCTCCGCGACCGGGACTTCGACGCGGTGCGCGAGCTGATCGAGTCGGCGCAGCGCGTATACGCGCCTGCGTAGGAGCGCGGCCGGCTTGAGCGACGCGGCCCCGCAAGGCGTGCCCCTGACCCATCTCGACGCCGCCGGCCGCGCCCGGATGGTCGACGTCGGGGCCAAGGATGCGACCGACCGTCGTGCCGTCGCCCGCGCTGTACTCCGCGTTTCACCGGCCACCGCCCAGGCCGTGCTCGACGGCGATGCGCCCAAGGGAGATGTGCTGGGCGTCGCCCGGATCGCCGGCATTCAGGCTGCGAAGCGGACGGCCGAGCTGATCCCCCTGTGCCATCCGCTGGCACTCTCGTTCGTCGGCGTCGAGGGCACGGTCGACGCCGCCGGCGGCGAGATCGTGCTTGTCGCCGAGGCGCGCACGACCGGACCGACCGGGGTCGAGATGGAGGCTCTGACGGCGGCGTCGGTGGCGGCGCTGACCGTCTACGACATGGTCAAGGGGATCGAGCGCGGCGCCGAGATCGCCGAGATCGTGCTGCTCGAGAAGTCGGGCGGGCGCTCGGGGACCTGGCGCCGGAGCTGAGGGAGGCCGGCGGGCGCAACCGGCGGGCGCAACCGGCGGGCGCGCTAACCCTATGCTGTCGCCGCGATGAAGACCGCGATCCTCACGATCTCCACATCCGTAGCCGACGGCCGCAACGAGGACCGCTCCGGCGAGGCGCTCGCCGAGCTCGCCGAAGCCGCCGGCGCCGAGCTCGTTGCCCGCTCCGTTGTGGCCGACGACCGCGCCGCGATCGAGGCCTGGCTGGTGCGGCAGGCGGCGCAGGGAGCGTCCCTGATCCTGACGACCGGCGGGACCGGTCTCACTCCCGACGACGTCACCCCCGAGGCGACCAGGGCCGTCATCGACCGCGACGCGCCCGGCTTCTCCGAGGCGATGCGCGCCGAGTCGCTCAAGCACACCCCGATGGGGATGCTCTCCCGGGGCGTATCCGGGATCGCTGGAAGCACGCTGATCATCAACTTCCCGGGCAACCCCAAGTCGATCCGGGAGCTGTTCCCCGTCATCGCGCCCACGCTCGAGCACGCCGTCGCGACGCTCACTCGCGTTGGCGGCAGGGGAGCCGGGCACGAGGCCGGTGGCCGACACGCCGGCCATTGAGCTGCGCGGGCTGACCCGCCACTTCGGCGAGCGTACGGCGCTGCGCCGGGTGTCGGTGAGGGTCCCCACGGGTTCGACGCTCGCGGTGCTCGGGCACAACGGAGCCGGCAAGTCGACGCTGTTGCGAATCCTCGCAACGCTGCTGCGCCCCCACGATGGCGATGCGGAGGTCCTCGGCGAGCCGCTCCCGAGGCGTGCGTTCGCCGTCCGCGCCCGGCTCGGGCTGCTCGCCCACGAGCCGCTGCTGTACCGCGACCTGAGCGGGCGCGAGAACCTCAGCTACCACGCTCGGCTGCGAGGGATCGACAAGGCCCGCGTCGACGAGCTGCTCCGGGCGGTCGAGATGGAGCGGCGCGCCGAGGAGCCGGTGCGGCTGCTCAGCCGCGGGATGGTCCAACGTCTCGCGATCTGCCGTGCGGTGCTGCATCAGCCTGAGCTGCTGCTGCTCGACGAACCGAGGGCGAACCTCGATCCGGCGGCGAGCGTCCTCGTCGAGCCGCTGATCGGCCGCGCGAGCGGGGCTACGCGTGTGATCACAAGCCATGATCCGCAGGCGGCGCTCGCCGAGGCCGATCTGGTCCTGGGGCTCAAAGACGGCCGCCCCGCGTTCCTCTGCGGGCCGGCGGAGGTCGATCGCGGAGCGCTGGAGGCGCTCTACGGATGAGGACCTCGCTGACCGTCCTGCGCAAGGACATGCTGCTCGAGCTGCGCACGCTCGAGACCGTCCCCGCAATGGTGCTGTTCTCGATCGTCACGTTCGTGATCTTCCACTTCGCACTCAATCGCGCGACGATCGACGGGCAGCTCGCGGCCGGGGTGCTGACCGCGACGGTCCTGTTCGCGTCGATGCTCGCGATCAACCGCCTGTTTGTCGCCGAGCGCGAGCAGGGCGGTTTCGACGCGTTCCTGCTCGCACCGGTCGACCGCACCGCGCTGCTGCTCGCCAAAGCCGCGGCGTTGTTCGCGTTCCTGGCCGTGCTCGAGGTCGTTGCGGTGCCGGCCTTCGGAGTGCTGCTGCTCGGACCACCGCTCGGACCGCCGTTGCCGGGCCTGATTGCGGTGCTCGCGCTTGCCGATCTCGCGCTGGCGGTGATCGGCACGCTGGTCTCGGCGATCGCGGTCCAGACGCGGGCTCGCGACCTGATCGGGCCCGTGATCGGCCTGCCGCTGCTGATCCCGGCGTTGATCGCGACGGCACGCGCCGCCGGGCCGCTGCTCGCCGCGCACACGTCGGGATCGCCGCCTGGCAAGTGGGTGGCGATCCTGGCTCTTTATGATTTGGTGTTCGCCCTCCTCGCCTACGCGGTGTTCGACTTTCTCCTGGAGGACTGAAGCTCTTGACGACTTATGGCCGTGGACTACGCGGGCTCGCCCTCGCCACCGTCGCCACGATCACCGTGGCGCTCGTACTCGTGTTCTTCTATGCGCCACTCGACGCCGATCAGGGCTTCATTCAAAAGATCTTCTATATCCATGTGCCGCTGGCGATCGTGTCGCTGTCCGGCTTCATCCTCGGCGGGGTGTTCGCGATCGGGCACCTGCGCACCGGCGATCGCAAATGGGACTTGCGCTCGTATGTCGCGATCCACATGGCGCTGATCTTCTCGGTCGGCGGACTGATCACGGGCTCGATCTGGGCGAAGGCGTCCTGGGGGCACTGGTGGGTGTGGAACGAGCCGACGCTGGTCTCGTATCTGATCGTGATTCTGCTGTTCGCGACCTACCAGCCGCTGCGCTTCTCGATCGAGGATCCCGAGCGCCAGGGTCGTTACGCGAGCGTGTTCGCGATCACCGCGGGCGCCTTTGTACCACTCAACTTCATCGCCGTACGGCTGGCGCAGCAGTACGTCCATCCGCGCGTCTTGACGCTCAGCGGTGGCAACCTGCCGCTGTCGATGGGGATCACGTTCTATATCTCGCTGCTCGGGATCGCACTGCTATACGCAACCTTGTGGAAGTACGAGATGACCGCCAAGAACACCCGCAGTCAGGTGCGCGCCCTGCGCCGCGCGCTGCTCGGCGAGGACGAGGTCAGACCGCTCAGCAGAAGCGCGGCGCCGTCGTGAGCAGCCTGGTCCTCGCCGCCCCCGCCCTGCCGCTGCACACCGCGGGCAAGTACGTCGCTGGGGCATATGTCGTATTCGTCGCGCTCGTGCTCGTGTACGTGGCGATCATGGCGACGCGGCTGAGTCGCACCGAGCGCGACCTGGCCGAGCTGCGACGCGATGTCGAAGCGCGCAAGGCGGCCGAGGCTGCCGAGCGGGAAGCTGAGCCCGTCGGATGAGCGAGCTGCTCGCGATCGGCGTCTCGCATAAGACCGCGCCCGTGGAGGTGCGCGAGCGACTCGCGCTCCCGGAGCCGCGCGCTGCGGAGTTCCTGCGCGATCTGCTCGGAGCCGCTGACGTCCACGAGGCGGTCGCGATCTCGACCTGCAACCGCACCGAGCTCTACGTGGTCGTCGGCGAGCCCGTCGAGGCCGAGAGCCGGGTGCTGGCGATGCTCGCGAGTCAGGCCGGAATCCGCCCGACGGCGCTGGCATCCGCGATCTACTCGCACCGGAACTGCGACGCGGCGCGCCACCTCTTCCGTGTCACTGCAGGGCTCGAGTCGATGATCGTCGGCGAGGCCGAGATCCAGGGCCAGGTCAAGCGCGCCTACGACGCCGCGATCGGCAAGGAGACGGTCGGCCCGCTCACCAACCGCCTGTTCAAGGCCGCGCTTGCGACCGGCAAGCGGGTCCGCAGCGAGACCGGGATCGGAGCGCGTTCGCTCAGCCTTCCCGCCGTCGCGGTGACACTCGCCCGCGAGCAGCTCGGCGCGCTGGAGGGGCGCGAGGTGGTGATCGTCGGCACCGGCGAGACCGGCGAGCTGACCGCCCGCGCGCTCGCCGACAGCGGCGTCCGGACCGTGTTCGTGGCCACCCGCCGCCGAGACCGAGCGCTCTCCCTCGCGCGGCGCTACGGCGGCAGCACGGTCAGCTTCGACCAGCTTCCGGAGGTTCTGACCCGGGCTGACATCCTCGTCGCCGCGACCGCCTCTCCGCACCTGCTGCTCGAGGCGCGCGAGCTGGCCGAGGTGATGACCGAACGCGGTGGCCGGCGGATGCTGCTGATCGATCTCGCCGTTCCGCGGGACATCGACGCCTCATGCGCGGAGATCGGGGGCGTGTCGCTATACGACATTGACGACCTCCAGGCAGTGATCGCGCGCAACCGCAAGGTCCGCCAGGCCGAGGCCCGCAAGGCTGAGGGGATCATCGAGGAGGAGATCCAGCAGTTCGCGGCGTGGCTCGGCTCGCTGGAGGTGCTGCCGACGATCGCGGCGCTGCGCGCGCGGGCCACCGAACTCGCCGAGCAGGTCGTGAGTGAGAACGCGGGCAAGTGGGAATCCGCCTCGCAGCGCGACCTCGAACGCATTGACGCCATGGCGCGAGCGCTGGTCAACCGCCTGCTCCACGATCCGACGGTGCGGATGAAGGAGCTCCGCGACGATCGCGTCCACGCGCGCATGGCGCTCGTGCGCGACCTGTTCGGGCTGGAGACGGGGACGGCGACGGAGGCGGCTGGCGAACCCGAGGAGCTGGCGGAAGTCCGCGAGCTGCGGCGGCGTTGATCCGCCTCGGTACGCGCGGCAGCCTGCTGGCGCGCGCGCAGGCCCAGTGGGTCGCGGATCGGATCGATGCCGCGACCGAGCTCGTCACGATCACGACATCGGGCGATCGCGGGGCGGCGGTCGGCGACAAGTCCCGCTGGGTCTCAGAGCTCGAGCGGGCGCTGCTCGATGATCAGATCGACATCGCGGTCCATTCGGCCAAGGATGTCCCTGCCGAACTGGCCGACGGCCTCGAGCTGGTGGCGATCCCGGCGCGCCTGGAGCCACGGGACGCCCTGTGCGGCGCGGCCGCGCTCCGGGAGCTCGAGGCCGGCGCCCGGATCGGCACCAGCAGCCTCCGCCGCGCGGCCCAGATCCGGGCGGCGCGGGAGGACCTTCACGTCGTCGAGGTGCGCGGCAACGTCGATACGCGGCTGCGCAAGCTGGCCCAGGGCGAGTGCGACGCGCTCGTGCTTTCGGCAGCGGGATTGCAGCGGCTGGGCCGCGCAGGCGAAGCCGGCGGCCTGCTCGACGAGCTCGTGCCGGCGGCCGGGCAGGGTGCGCTAGGCCTCGAGGCCAGGCCCGGGCAGCTCGATCCGGTCCTGCTGGCGCCGCTGATCGATGCCGACGCGACGGTCTGCGTCACGGCCGAGCGCGAGCTCGTCAGGGCGCTGGGCGCCTCGTGCAACACGGCTGTTGGGGCGTACGCCCGGGTCATCGACGGCGGCAACGTGGTCGCGCTGACCGGGTGGGTGGGGCGGCCGGACGGCTCCATCTGGCTGGCCGACCGGGTGAGCGGAGAAGCCCCTGGCCTGGGCTACGCGCTCGCCGGGCGGATGGTCGCGGCGGGCGCCGCCGAGCTACTCGCTGCGAGTGCCGCGAAGCCGCTGCGCAGCTGGCGCCGCGAAGCCGCTCGGAACTGGCGCCGCGGAGCCGCTTGCATGACTGTCTATCTCGTCGGGGCTGGTCCCGGGGACCCGGGCCTGATGACCGCGCGGGCGCTGGAGCTGATCGCCGCCGCCGATGTGATCGTCTACGACCGGTTGATCGCCCCCACAGCGCTGGACGGTGCCCGGGCGGGCGCCGAGCTGATCTATGCCGGCAAGGAGGGCGGGGGGCCGTCGATGGCCCAGGACGAGATCGAGCGGCTGCTGCTCGAGCACGGCAGCGCCGGGGAAGGCAAAGTCGTGGTCCGCCTGAAGGGAGGCGACCCGTTCGTGTTCGGGCGCGGCGGCGAGGAGGCGGAGGCGCTGCACGCGGCGGGGATCGCTTACGAGGTCGTGCCGGGCATCACCGCCGGCGTCGCCGCGCCCGCGTATGCGGGGATCCCGGTGACGCACCGCGACGCAGCCAGCGCGGTCGCATTCGTGACCGGGCACGAGGATCCGACCAAGCCCTCGCGGGCGCTCGACTGGGACGCGCTGGCCGCGTTTCCGGGGACGCTCGTGGTCTACATGGGAGTACGGCAGCTCGCCGCGATCACCGGCTCGCTGGCGGCCGCCGGCCGGGACGGCGGCGAGCCGGCGGCGGTGATCGAGCGCGGCACGTTCCCCGAGCAGCGAGTCGTCAGCGGGAGCCTCTCGTCGATCGCGGCGGTGGCGTCGGCGGAGGGCATCCGTGCGCCGGCGATCGCCGTCTTCGGCCAGGTCGCGGCGCTGCGTTCGCGGCTGCGCTGGTTCGAGACCCGGCCACTGGTCGGGATCACGGTCGCGGTCACTCGCGCGCGAGCACAGGCGAGCGGGCTTGCCGCGCAGCTACGGGGATTGGGGGCAGTCGTGGTCGAGGCCCCGGCGATCCGGATCGCGGCGCTTGACGGCGCCACGCCGGTACTCGACGGCTACGACCTCCTCTGCCTCACGAGTCCCAACGGCGTGCGGCTGCTGTTCGAGCGGCTGGCGGCTGCCGGTCGCGATGCGCGATCGCTGGCCGGTGTGCGCGTCGCCGCGATCGGTCCCGGGACCGCGGCCGCGCTGCGCGGGCACGGCGTGATCGCGGACATCGTCCCGGAACGGTTCGTGGCCGAGGGTCTGGTCGAGGCGCTGGCCGAGGTGCCCGTGCGCCGCGCGCTGATCGCCCGCGCCGCCCACGCCCGCGACGTGCTCCCGGCGGCGCTCCGCGAGCGTGGCGCCGAGGTCGATGTGCTCGCGCTGTATGAGACAGTCGCCGAGCCGCTCGACGAGGCGCAGTTGCGAGACGTGCAATCCGCCGACTACGTCACGTTCACCTCATCGTCGACCGTCAACTTCTTCTTCGATGCCGTTGGTGAGCGCGCGCCCGCGGGCGCGAGGCTCGTCAGCATCGGCCCGGTCACGAGTGCGGCGCTGCGTGAGCGCGGGCTGAACCCTGCGGTCGAAGCGAGCCGTCACGACATCGATGGGCTCGTCGAGGCGTTGGTCGCCGACGCTACCAGCCGTTCGTCGTCTCGCGGAGCGGATTGAGGTGGGCACGGAGCTCGAGTAGCTGCGGCTCTGCCCCATCGGTGTCGATCAGGATCGCGCTCCCGGGCCAGGCGTAGCGCAGATATCGCTCGTAGGCCCCCTTCGACGACAGATCGGGTTCGTAGATCCACGAGCCGCTGTTCCACACGCGGGCGCGCGTGCCGGGCAGCTCGCAGCCTGCCAGTGGCTGGTGCGTGTGCGCGAATACGATTTGGTCGGTCTCCCTGTCCCAGCCGAGATTCCTCACCACCTGAGCGAATGCGTTCACCGCCTTCTCGCGCGGGTCCGTTGGTCGTATGTGCCGCAGCGAATAGCTCGCGGGCATCCCATCCTGAACCGGTCGCCGGTCGATCTCGGGTCCGGCCTCGCCCCGGCGCGTCCGGCGGGCGACGCGGCTCATAGACTCCAGCGGCGCCTCGATCCTCCGGATCGTCGTTGCCAGCCGCTGCGCCGCCGCGTAGACCTTGCGCTGCGCCTCGGTGCCGTGCGGAAGCTGCGCCAGCGTGTACAGCTCTTCGGTCAGGAGCGCGCTCACGGCATCGTACTGCTGCACGGTTTCCGGGCGGAACCCGCCGCCCAGCGCGATGCTCCAGAGCAGCCGCCCGAGTAGGCGATCGCCACGTGACCCGTGATCGCGGGCGTGCGGATCGAGGTAGTGGCCGTGGGTGCAGAGGACCTTGCCGAAGGTGTAGGTCGGATAGCGGAACTGCACGTCGACGCCCTCCAGGCGGCCTTTCAGGAAGCGGCGGAAGTACAGCCCGTTCCGGACCCGCTCCTCAAGCTCCGGGCCCGGCTCCTCTCCGGCGAGCTCCGTCTCCCGGATCGCCTCACGCTCGCGCAGGACGACGTGGAAGTCGTGATTGCCGGCGAGGAACACGACCCGCTTCCCGGCGAGCTTCTCGCGCAGCATCGCCAGCAGCGGCTCGGCGGAACGGAACGCGTCCTCCATCCGCCCGAACAGCAGATCGAACAGGTCGCCGAGGATGATCACCTCGTCGACATCGTCAAGCTGCGCTGCCAGCAGCGCCAGTGACTCGGGCTCGCGCAGGATGTCGCGGCCGGTCCAGGCCCCGAAGTGCATGTCGGAGATGACGAGCGCTTTCATCCGGGCGGCAGGTGGTCGGGGATGGGTTGGATCTGTGGTCCTCTTCCGGCCGCCGCCACGGTGCGGTCGTACGACGCGCGCAGCAGTGCTGCGTCGCCCGGGTCGGTACGCAGCCCGGTCCCGATCGGCAGCACGACGAACGAGGGATGCTGGACCCAGATCGGGACGTAGTGGACGAACGTCGCCCGCGCACCGTAGCGATCGACGCGGAAGGTGATGATCGCCATCAGGCCGTCCTGCGTGGCGGCGAGACAGCACGCCTCGGTCTGGTTGGAGATCAGATTGCCCTCGCCGAACACGACCGGCTTGCCGTTGATCCACCGGATCGGCTGCGCCACGTGCACGTGCTGGCCGACGACCGCGGTGATGTCGGGCGAGGCGGTCAGCTTGTCCGCGAGCCCGAGCTGGAACGCGTTCGGCTGCGTCACGTATTCGTCACCCCAGTGGATATTGACGATCACGACCTGCGCGCCGGCGAGCCGGGCACGATGGGCGTCGGCGAGCATCTGCGGCGCGTTGGCGCGATTGACCGACCAGGGATGGGGCGACGGGATGCCGTTGGTGATGTCGGTGTAGGCGAGGAACGCGACCTTGACCCCCTTGACGTCGATGATCAGCGGGGTGCGCTGCTCAGCGGCGGAGGAAAACTCACCCGTGTGCAGCACGCCCGCCGCGTCCAGGTAGTGGTCGGTGTCGTCGATGCCCGCCTGGCCCTGGTCGAGCGAGTGCGTCGCCGCGTTCGAGCACGCCTTGAAGCCCGTCTGCGCGATCGCCGTCGCCAGCTCGGGCGGTGTGTTGAACGTCGGATAGCCGGTTGGAGGCGCCGGCGTCATCGGCGTTTCGACGTGGCACAGCGGAAGGTCGACGCCCTTGATGATCGGCTTGATCTGTGCCAGCAGCGCCGCGAAGTCGTAGTGCGTCCCGCCGCCGTCTGCCAGTGCCTGCTCCCAGACCGGCGAGTGGATCAGCAGGTCGCCGCTGGCCTCCACGGTGAACGTGACCGGCTTGACGTCGGCGATCCGGCGCTGGCGGGATCGCGAGCGCGACCGCGAGCGCGACCGCGAGCCCTGATGTCCGGACGCGATCAGCCCCCCGGTCAGACCGACGGCCGCCGCCAGCACCAGCGTGGCCCCGGCAAACTGCCGCCTGCGCCTGATCTGCGCCCGCTCCTTGCCCGACTGCACGGCGGGGATCTTGGCACGTTACGCTGGCCGTGATGGTGATCACGTTCCTGTCCGACTACGGGCTCGAGGACAGCTTCGTCGGTGTTTGCCACGCGGTGATCGCGATGATCGCCCCCCAAGTGCGGGTGATCGATCTCTTGCACGGCGTCCGTCGTCACGACGTCCGCGCCGGGGCGCTGATCCTGCGTGGGGCGCTCTCCTACCTACCGGTGGGCGTCCACCTCGCGGTCGTCGACCCCGAGGTTGGCGCCGAGCGCCGCGCTGTGGCGCTCCAGACCGCGGACGGCCGGCTGTTCGTCGGACCTGACAACGGCTTGCTCTCGCTGGCCGCGGCGCGCGCGGGCGGCGTCATCCAAGCCGTCGACATCTCGCGCTCGCGTCACCGGCTCGAGCCGGTGTCGGCGACCTTCCACGGGCGCGATGTGTTTGCGCCGGTCGCGGCGCAGCTCGCCGCAGGCGCCCCGCTCGCTGAAGCGGGGGAGCCCTGCGACCCCGATCGCCTGGTGACGATCGAGCTCCCGCGCCCTCGTCGCGACGGCGGTGCCCTGGTCACGCAGGCGATCTACGTCGACCGGTTCGGGAACGTGCAGCTCAGCGCCGGCCACGAGGAGCTCACCGGCTCGGGGCTCAAGCTGGGGCATCGCGTTCAGCTTCAGATCGAGAATCGCGGCTCCTATCCCGCCCAGTACGTGCGGACCTTTGCGGACGTCGATCCCGATCGGCTGCTGCTCTATGAGGACGCCGACCGGATGCTCGCGGTCGCGGTCAGTCACGGAGATGCGGCGACGACGCTCGGGCTCGCGGCTGGTCACGAGCTTCGGATCAAGCCAGAGTGAGCCTCGGTTCCCCGCGCGTTCACTACCGGCGCACCGATTCGACCAACGAGCGCGCGCGGGAGCTGGCGACGCGAGGCGTGCCCCACGGCACCCTCGTGACCGCGGGCGAGCAGTCGGCTGGGCGGGGCCGGCAGGGTCGGACCTGGACCGCGCCGGGCGGGCGAGCGCTGCTCTGCTCGCTCGTGCTCCGCGATCCGCCCCGGCTGCTTCCGCTCGCTGCCGGGGTGGCGGTCGCCGAGGTGGTCGGCGACGCGGCAACCGTGAAATGGCCCAACGACGTGCTGCTCGGCGGGCGCAAGGTCGCCGGGATCCTGGTCGAGGGCAGGCCCCAGGAGCATTGGGCGGTGCTGGGAATCGGTCTCAATGTGGCGCTGCGAGCCGATGACTTCCCGCCCGAGTTACGCGACAGCGCCGGAACCCTCGGGCTCGAGCCCGACGCGATCGAGCCGACGCTGGCGCGGCTGCTGATCGCACTGGAGCGGTGGATCACGGCGGATCGCGAGTCGGTGCTCGACGCCCTGCGCGCACGCGATGCGCTGCTCGGCCGCCCGGTGCGCTGGGCGGGCGGCAGCGGTCACGGAGCCGGCGTCGACGCCGGCGGGCGCCTGGTGGTGCGCACCGAGGCGGGCGAGACCGCGCTGGAGGCGGGCGAGGTGCACCTGGAGGGGTATCGGTAGCGTCGGGGCCCGGTCGGTAGCGTCCGCCTACTTCGCCCTGGGCTGAGCAGGGGGAAATGTGCGAGCTCGGCCGGCGCTGTCGGCACCGGGGAGGCCCGCGCGGGGGAGGCCCGCGCGGGGGAGGCCGCGCGGGGGAGGCCGCGCGGGGGAGGCCCGCGCGGGTGGAGGCTGCGCGGGGAGGCCGCGCGAGGCGAAATCCCGCTGCGGCGACATGCTTTCAGGCCCAAAGTCCCCGCCCGCGGACGACCCTGGTTACATAAGCATGCCCCACATGCTTATGTAGCCAAGGTCCAGCGGGCGCGCGCGATTTGTGCCCGTATGCAGCCGAAATTGTCAGAGTGCTGACACGATCAGGCCCGGCCGCACCCCCGCCACGCCGTTCCCGGGCTCGGTCCCGGCGCGGTCCGCGGCGCTGCCGACGTACACGTTCTTGCCGTCCGGGCTAACGGCAACGCACTCCGGCCCGACCAGCTGACGTCCCGGCAGGCGCGGTTGGCCTCCGGCCGAGACGCAGCCGGCGGTCCCGAGAGCTGAGTCGCTGCGCCGGTCGGCGGTGGCAGCGCGAGCGCTGCCGTTGCCAACAGCAACTGTGCGGCGAGCGCGAGGCCGACCGCAAGCGCGACCGGCCGGGAACGCGTGCTACGCCGCGGCCTCAGCGTCCTGCTCGTCCTCGGCGTCGTCCGGGTTGTCGTCTTCCGGGTCGTCGTCAACCACGTCGGTGGGCTCGTCGTAGTCATCGTCGTCGGCATCGTCGTCGGCATCGTCGTCGGCGTCCATGTCGTCTGCGTCCGTGTCGTCTGCGTCCGCGTCGTCTGCGTCCCCATCGTCGGCGTCCACGCCCAGCTCGTCGTCGACGTCGACCTTCCCGTTGCTCCCGTTGTCGTCGCCGATCTCGAGCTCGCTCGCCTCCCCGGCCTCGAGCGTCGCCGTCGCCGTCGCGCCCTCGGGCTGCGCCCCGGCCGTGGCACCACCTGTCTTGCGCCGGCGCCGGGTCTTGCCACGCCGGCCCTTGGGGAAGTTTCGCAACAGCTCACGCGCCAGCGCGGCCGGCTTGCGGGCCATCCGGGTGCGGGCGCCTCGCAACGCCTCCTCGGCCTCGGGTGTATGCGCGAGCGCGGCCGCGAGCAAGGCCGCCGACAGGCGGCGATCTTCCTTGCGGGAAGCATGCACGAGCCGGCGCGCGTTGCGGGCGTGTGCCGCGCCGCTCGAGTTCACGAGCAGCCCGAGCAACCGTTTGGTCTCCGGCCAGCGCTGGACCGCGTACTCCTCGTGGACCTCGCGCGTGTACTCGGCCATCCGCCAGATCCAGGCGTTGGCCTGATCGCGACGGCCGATCCGCCGCTCGGCGAGCGCCTGGAGCATGATCTTGACTCCCTCGCGGCGCTCGTCTCGAGGCCATCCGGCCATGATGTCGATCGCCGTGTCGAAGGCCTCCGCGTCGCGGCTGGCCGAGATCTCCTGGAGCGCTCGCAGGCGCAGCTGCGGATTGCGGTTGCGCTGCACCGCGGTCAGCAGGAAGCGCCGCTTGAGCTCTCCGCCACGGTCGAAGTGGAGCATCGCCTTCGCGCGGCGCCAGCCGTTGGGAGCGACGCGGGCGCCCGCGAGCGCGGCCCACACGTGCTGCTCGCCGTAATCGAGATGCTCGACCGCGATCCGCCACAGTTCGCGCTCGAACACCTCTGCCCGCCGCTCGGGATCGGGGGTAACGGGCAGCACCCGGCGCTCGACCCGCACGCGCCGGCCGCGGCCCCGCCGCACCGGGCCGACGACGATCGCGCCGCCGCGGTACACGTCGCGGTCGAGCAGCGAGTGCAGGGTCACGACCGGGTCGTCGTGCTTGGTCGCCGGGTGAACGAAGTCCACGACGATCCCCGCCTCCTTACCAGGGTGCCGGCGCGTGACGCGGCCGACCCGCTGCTGGTAGATGCGCTTGGACGCGGTCGGCGCCAGGTGCATGCAGATCGTCGCCCGCGGGCTGTTCCAGCCCTCGGCCAGCAGCTGCGCATTGACGAGCACGTCGACCTTGCCGGACTCATAGTCCGCCAGGATCCGTGCGAGCTGGCGCTTGGGCGTCTCGCCCGAGACGCCCTGCGCCTTGATCCCGAGATCTCTGAAGGCCTGCGCGACGTTGTAAGCGTGCCGGACTCCGGCGGCGTAGACGACCCCCGGGACACCGTTGAAGCGCGTCTTGTAAAGATCGGCGATCGCGAGGTTGAATGGCGTCTGGTCGAGCAGTTCAGCCAGCATCTCCTGGTCGAACTCGGTGTCCACCTCGCCGCGTCGGAGCGGCACCTTGGCGATCGTGCGCACGCCCGGCCCGGGCGGGATCCGGATGCAGCGCAGCGGCGCGATCACGCCCCGCCGGGCCGCCTGCGCAAGGTCGAAACGCGAGGTCTGGGTCGGGAACAGGTCGGTGACGTGGCGCGCGATCAGCGCTCCGGTCGCGGTCATGCCGATGAACACCGGACCCGCCCACCGGCGAATCGAGGCCGACGTCTTCTCGCCGAGCGCGGTGTGAGCCTCGTCGCAGATCACGATCGCGTACGCGTCGGAGACCTTGCCCGCGTTGCGCACGAACCACTGGTAGGTCTCGACCGTCACGGGCCCGTTGGCGGCGTCGTGGCCGGCGAGCAGCGGTGCGTGGATGCGATCGCGGTAGCCACGGTCGCGCAACTCGCCGTTGAACTGGTCGACGAGGTTGCGGCGGTGCGTGAGGATCAGGATCCCACCCGTGCGGGACGCTTCGACGAACCCGAGCGCCGCGACTGTCTTGCCGGCGCCGGTGGCGTGCTCGAACCAGAACCTGCGTGCGGCGTTGGGGTCTTCGGGCTGCTCGTCGAGCTGGACGTCCTCGTCGAGCTCGCCGTCGTCCTGCCAGTCCTGCGGCTCCTCGTCGCTCTCCTCGACCTCGTCCTCGTCCTCGCCGTCCTCTTCGTCCGCGCCGATCTCTTCCTCGTCGTCGGCGAGCTCGTCGTCGGCGTCCTCGGCCTCGGCCGCAGGCGACACCGGGGGAGCTGGGGCCGCCGCCGTCGGCTCCTCGGCAACTTCCGGAGCGGGGGCCGGTTGAGCCGCCGCGCTCCCGTTGCGCTGCGCCTCGGCGAGCAGCGCGGTCAGCGTTCCCGACAGGGCGTCCACCTGGTGCGCCGAGAGCACCGTGCCGTCGGCTAGGTGCGGCTCCTCCTCGGACAGCAGCCGCTCCAGACCGAGCAGCAACGAGAACTTGCGCCGCCACTCCACCGAGGGCTGCGTCGCACCCGCCTCGAGCTCGGTCAGCGCAGCGTCAAGTGCCCGACGCCGGGCTGATCCTGGCGCCAGGGCATCTTCAAGCGTCTCGCCGTCGTACACGAACCGCTCTCGTGTGAGCAGTTCCGCACGCGCGATCGCGGCCGGACTCGGAAACGGGGTGGAATCACCCATGGAGATTGTGCAGGTTGCGTCTGATAGGCGAGCCGCGGCAATGCGTACTGGCGGCTCAGGCAGTCTCGGTTGATACCGAGCCCGGCGAGGTACATCCGTAGAAGCGTTCCCCCCCGCCGGTTCTTGCCTGGAGGATAGCGTTATTTAAGCACACGGGGGTTCCGGGCCGGGTGTGTGGCAATCTGTCGCCTGTGATTGTGCGCTTTTCGCTGCCGATTCTGATGCTGGGCGGCCTCCTGCTGTCGGCCTGCGGCAGCCAGCCTCGCAGCGCCGCACCGAGCGCCGGCCAGCTCAACGCCGCGTTCACCGGCTCGCCGGCTCCCCTCGCGGCCCTCCACGCTCAGGCCAACCAACTGCTCGGAGGGGGGACGGCCGCGTTCACGGGGCGACTGTCGGCGCTGCGCGGCTACCCGGTCGTGGTCAACAAGTGGGCCTCGTGGTGCGGGCCATGCCAGACCGAGTTTCCCCAGTTCCAGCGGGCCTCGGTGCGGTTCGGCAAGCAGGTCGCGTTCCTCGGCCTCGACGGCAAGGACGCGAACCAGGCCGCGGCGTCGTTCCTGAAGCAGTTCCCTGTGACCTACCCCAGCTACGTCGATCCGCAGGAGAACATCGCCCGAGCGATCAACGCCGCGACCTACTACCCCCAGACGCTCTACTACGACCGGCAAGGCCGTCAGGTCTTCGATCACGCCGGTGCGTACGCGAGCACCGCTGCCCTCGAGCAGGACATCCGCCACTATGCGCTCGGATGACTGAGGCGGTCGCCTATGAGGTACGGCGCGTCCGCGGCGAGCAGGAGATGGCCGCGGCGCTCCGTCTCCGCCACGACGTGTTCTGCGTCGAGCAGGGCGTGCCCGAGCGCGAGGAAGTCGATGGCCGCGACCGGGATGGGATCCACCTGGTGGCGGTCGCGGGCGGCGAGCTGCTCGGGACCTGCCGGGTGCTGATGGTGGGCACGACCGCCCAATTCAGTCGGCTCGCCGTACGGGTCTCGGCGCGACGGCGGGGGATCGCCACTGCGCTGCTTGCAGCCGCCGACCACGAAACGCTCGCGGCGGGCGGACGGAGGCTGGTGTTGCACGCCCAGACCTACGCCCGCGAGCTATACGAGACCGCCGGCTACGAGCCCCGTGGTCGCGCCTTCACCGAGGCGGGGATCGAGCACATCGCGATGGAGAAACTGCTGTAGGTGACCGCCGGTGCTGGTGACACGGCCGCCGAGCTGCGGATCGATCCGCTCAGCGGCAACCGGGCGATCGTCGCCCGGGCTCGAGTCGGCCGCCCGGGCGGCGCGCTGAGCGCCCCGCCGGTATCCCCGCTCGATCCTGAGACCGATCCGTTCGCCGAGGGGCACGAGGACCGGACCCCGCCCGAGCTGTACGCGCTGCGCCCCGGTGGCGGGCCACCGAACAGCCCGGGGTGGAACGTCCGGGTGGTGCCGAACCTGTACCCCGCGCTCAGCCCGTCCGATGCCTCCGGCTGCTCCCAGCCGCGTCCCGAGAACCCCTCCTTGTCCCCCGGCGTCAATCCCGCCCGTGACCTGTTCTGGTCGGCGCCGGCCGTCGGCGCCCACGAGGTGATCATCAACGCGCCGCTGAGCGTCACCTCCCTGTCCCAGCTGACCGTCGAGCAGGTGGCGACCGCGATGGAAGTGTGGCGCGAGCGAATCCGAGTGCATGTCGAAGCCGCCTGCGCACACCTGATCGTCAACGAGGGCCGTGAGGCGGGGGCTTCATTGGCGCACAGCCATGCGCAGCTGTACGCGATGGACTTCGTCCCGTCAGCGATCGCCCGCGAGCGCGAGCGGTTCGGTGCCTACGCGACCCGCACGATGGGGGGCAACCTGCTGGCCGATCTCGTCCAGGAGGAGGTGCGCCAGCGCGAGCGGATCGTCGCGATCGACGCCGACATGGTGCTGATGGCGCCGTTCGGCGCGCGGGTTCCGTTCCAGCTCCTGATCGCCCCCCGCCGCCCCCGGATGCGCTTCGAGGAAGATGGGCCAACCGGCGCGGCGATGCTCCACGACGCCCTGAGCCGGCTCGCCCGGCGGCTCGGCGCAAGCCCACCGCTCAATCTCTGGGTCAGAACTGCCCCACGCGGCGCCGAGCACTTCTGCTGGCGGATCGACATCATGCCCCGGCTCACCTACCTCGCCGGACTCGAGCTCGGCGCCGGGATACACCTGAACATCGTCCCGCCCGAGCAGGCCGCAGCCGAGCTGCGCGACGCCTAGCGGCGCTCATGCGGGCGCTAGTCCAGCGGGTCAGCCGCGCCTCGGTGACGGTCTCCGACCAGCTTGTAGCCTCAATCGGGCCGGGGCTGCTCGTCCTGCTCGGGGTGGGCGCCTCCGATACCGAACGCGACGCCGACTGGCTGGCCGACAAGGTCCGCTCCCTGCGCGTGTTTCCCGACGCCGACGGGCGGATGAACGAACCGCTCGGCGAGCGCGAGGTCCTGTGCGTGAGCCAGTTCACCCTGTATGGCGACACCCGCCGTGGGAACCGCCCGAGCTACGTCGCGGCGGCGCCGCCGGCGGTCGCCGAGCCGCTGTACGAGCGGTTCTGCGAGCGGCTCGGGGCGCGACGTGGGGTATTCGGGGCGACGATGGCCGTGGAGTTGGTCAACGACGGGCCGGTGACGCTGATGGTCGACAGCCCGCCGCTGTCAGCGATCTGACAATTTCGCCCGGCTGGATCGGGCCGGACGGCGAGAGTGGAAGCTCCTGGTGAATCGAGTCCGGTGCGGTAACTGGTCCTCCCCGCGCGCTAGGAGCCGCGAGCATCAGCGGCAGCGCGACCCGCGCAACCGGCGAGCGTTCGACCGGCGGCGCGGCTGCCACCACCGCCGGCACCGGGGCTGACCGGATCTGTGAGCGGATCGCCGCGAGCACCGAGACCCCGACCACGATCACCAGCGACAGCTTCAACGGGACATGCAGCAAGCCGAGGACCGTGAGCGGCAGCGTGCACACGGCCACGCCGATGGGCAGCACCATCAGCGCCAGGTGCGAGGCCAACGGCGGCGGCGAGGAGCGCCGCCAGCGCGCTCAGCAGCCGCGGGTCAGCTCTCGGTCCGGGCGCCGTGCCTCGGCGAGCACCCGCGACAGGAACACGGGGTTGCCGGGCAGGTATCGCCGCCACATCCGCTGCGGCTCGATCGCGAGTCGAAAGATCCATTCGAATCCGTTGTCGGCCAGCCATCGGGGGGCGCGCGGCATCCGGCCGGATATGTAGTCGAACAGCGCGCCAACTGTCCACACACCACCGCTCGTTCGAGTCGCTCGGCATATCGATCTACCCACAGTTCCTGCTTCGGCGTCCCCATCCCCACGAGCACAATCCGCGGCGTGTGAGCGTTGATGTCTTCGATCACGCGCTCGTTGTGAGGGGAGCCGAGATCGAAGAAGCCGTGATGGGCTCCGGCGACGGACAGCCCGGGATACGAGCGCCGCAGCCGCGCCGCCGCTTCCTGCGCGACCGGTGGCTCGGAACCGAGCAGGTAGATCGGCTGGCCGTAGAGCTCACACAGCGCCGCGAGGCTCCAGATCCAGTCGGCGCCGGTCATGCGGTGGGGCACCGGCGTGTTCAGCACGCGGGCCGCGAGCCGCACGCCGTAGCCGTCGCAGTAGACGAGATCCGCCCGGCGCAAGGCCGCACCGAGTCCCGGGGTGATCCGGGACTGATTGACGACGTGCGCATTGACATACATCACGCGGCGCGTGCGCGCCTCGGCCGCCCACCCCGAGATCGTCCGCAACAGCTCGGTCGGGTGCGCGAGATCGATCGGGATGTCGAACACCGCGGATGACGGCCGTCGCAGTTGGACCGCCGACAGCGACGGCGGTGCCTGGACAGGCGCGTCCAGAACGTCTGCATCCGTCTCCTGGATGGCGTGCGCGGTCACGTCGGGGGCGATGGTACGCCGACAGGCGACACCGATGAGCCGGTTCCCCAGGAGGCAGCCGGCCGGCGCATTTGCCCGGCCGAGCACGCGACAATCCGCCGTTCATGTCGCTGGTGGCAGTCGATGCCCGGGACGCTGTTGCGGCGCAGCTCCGCGGCTGGGGGAGCTACGCCCGCTCGCGATCGGCGCCTCGACGCGCTGATTCGTGGCGCCGAAGAGCTCGTTTCGCCGAGCCCGTACGAGGGCTTCGGCCTCGTGGTGCTGGAGGCGATGGCTCGCGGCACGCCCGGGCTCGCCGCGCGTGCGACCTCATTTCCGGAGGCGGACGGTGAGCGGCGCAACTTCATCTCGCGTCAGGGGTTTCAGCGGTGCGGCCGGTATTCATGGAAGCGGACGGCCGCACAGACGGCGGCGGTTTATCGCGAGCTTCTGTAAGCTCGAAAAAACTCGTGATGAGGAAGATTTGATGCAGATCCGGCATCGGGGAAAGTTGGCTTTCGGGGCAACGGGGCTGGCGAGCGTGCTGGCAGCTGGCGTGGCGTTGGCCGCAGGTTCGACCACCTACGCGGGCCACACCTCCCAGGGCAGGTTGCACCCCGTCACGGTCACCGTCGACGCGCAGAAGCACGTCGCCTTTAACATCCGGTACAACGAGAGCTGTTACACGCCGGCCGGCAAGCTCGCAGGCGGCTCGAATGGGACCTTTGGCTTCAATCTCGGGGCCGGTGTGGCCGTCACTGGCCAGAGCAGCTTCTCGCATAAGGCGTCCTTCCACCATGTCCGCACGAGCGGCACGCCGCCGCAGTTCTTCAACTCGACCGATCAGGTGAACGGCAAGGTCGGCACCGGCAGCGCGTCCGGCACCTTCAGCTTCATCGGCAAGTTTTACGATCAGCACGGCGTCTACAAGGGCAGCTGCAAGACCGGCGCGCTGCACTGGTCAGCCAAGAAGAAGTAGTGCTCTCGGTCATCGTCCGCGCTCGCGACGAGGAGGCGAGCATCGGTCGATGCCGGAGTTGATCGGGGCGCAGGCGATCGATGGCGACCGTCGAGTTGATCGTCGTCGACAGCGGCTCACGTGACGGCACGGCGGAGACCGCTCGCCTGCACGGCGCACGGGTGCTCGGCATGCCACGAGCTCTTTCACGTTGGAGGGGCGCTGAGCCCTGGTCCCGCCAACGCCCGTGGCGAGGTGCTGGTGGCGCTGTCCGCGGACGCGTTCGCGACCGACCCCAGCTGGCTTTCGCGCCTCGCAGCCCCGTTTGCCGATGTGCGTGTTGCGTGTGCCTGCGGTGCGTCGCACGGCCCCGACAACGCGCCGCTGCGGGCCCGGAGCGTCCAGGACAACCGTCTAGCGAGCACCCGGCCGGCGCGGGGATACTCGAACGCGGCGCTCTACGCTCGGCGGCTGACCGCCGTGGCGCCCCTGCGCCGCGCGCTGCGCCAGCGCTTCGTTGCCGTGGCGGCGTCGGCGTACACGTCCCAGGTCACCTCGGCGGCGTCTTCCCAGGTCCATGTCAGCGGCGGCGGAGCCGGCCGGCGCGCGGCCACGGCGGCGGCGAGCAGGCCGTCTAGGTCGTCGACCGGCGTCAGCTTGACGCGGCCGTCGAGGACCTCGCGCAGCGCCGGCAGGTCGCACGCGACGACGGGCGTGCCGCAGGCCAGGGCCTCGACCGGAGGGAGTCCGAAGCCCTCATCGTCGCTCGGGAACACGAGCGCATGCGCACCGGTGTAGATCGCGGCCAGCTCGTCGTCGCTGACGGCGCCGGTCAAGGTCACGTCGGGCAACTCCTGCGCCCAGCGGCCGGTCGCCCCGACGAGCACAAGCGGGAGCTCGCGGCGCGCACGGGCAAGCGCCGCGACCCGCTTGCGAGGATCTGGCGTTTGCAGGCCGCCGACCCACAGCAGGTAATCCTCGGGGAGATCGTAACGCGCCCGGACCGCGAGGACCTCGGTCTCGGAGCGGGGGCCCAGCTGCGGCGCAGCCGCTTCGCCGATCACGACCAGCCGCTCGGCCGGGATCCCGAGCTGCTTGATGGCGTCGTCGGCGACCGCGTGAGTGGGCACGATCACCCGCACGGCGCGCTGAACCGCGAGGTAGTGGAGTCTGTAGCGCAGGCCGGTGCGGAGATATTCGCCGCGGCGCTTGAGTGGCATCAGATCGTGGAGCGTGACCACCATCGGCACCGGAGAGCGGAGCAGCGCGCCCTCGATCCAGGGCGCGTGGAATACGTCGCATCGGTGAGGGTCGTGCGACTCGACGATCTCACCCCGCCCGGTCTCGCGCAGCGCTTCCATCAGGCAACGCGTGTAGCGACCGACGCCGCGCGTGTCCTTTGCCGGACGGCTGTCGAACGCAACCTTCACGAGGTCAACCAGCTTGACGAGCTTGACGAGTTTGACGAGCTTGGCGCGATCAGCGCTTCGACGCGGTCCACGTAGTCCGAGGTGTAGAAGCGCTTGGCCTGCTCGCGCGCCGAGCCGATCGCGGCGCGCGTGTACTCCGGGTCGCTCCGGTAGGGGTCATCGCCGATCAGCACCACCCGGGCACCCGGCGCGGCGTCGTGCAGCGAACCCCGGCCCGGCGTCGTGATCGCGATCTCCAACCCCGTCGTCGACAATCTGCGCAATAGGCGCAGCAATGCGGTCTCGGCTCCCCCCGGCTGATCGACGGGTGTCACGGCGAGCAGTCTGTTGCTGCTATGACTCGCGCCTGGTAGGCGTGCGCGGCCCACAATCTCACTCTATTCCTGTCGCGCGCGGGATGTCGGCTGGCCCGGCCAGCGCGTACGGTCGGCGTCTGTGAAGGACTACTACGAAGAGCTCTGGGAGTCGTTGCCCGCCTCGCTGCAGCCGCCCGATTTCGAGCTGCGGCGCGCGTTCCTGCTTGCCGAGGCTCGCGCCGATGACAGCGCGCTCGACCTCGGCTGCGGGACCGGCGAGTTCACCGCGGTTCTCGCGCGGGCCGGGGCCAAGGTGATCGGGGCCGACGTCGCGTCCGCCGCATTGCGCCGCGCGCGTGCGCTTCATCCCGAGCTCGATCTCGTGCTGGTTCCGATCGACGATGCACTGCCGTTCGAGGACGGGTCGTTCTCATTGGTGTGGGCGAGCGAGGTGATCGAGCATGTGGCGGACACCGCTCGCTGGCTCTCAGAGGTCAGGCGGGTCCTGGTGCCGGGCGGGCGGCTGCTGCTGACGACGCCGTCGCATGGCCGGTTGCGGCTGCTGCTCGGGGGGATCGAGCGGTTCTCCGAACCGCTCGGCGATCACCTGCATCTGTATACGCGCGCCTCGCTCGCGCGGGTGCTCGCGGAGTTTGGGTTCGGCGCGGCGACGGTGCAGTCCGTGGGCGGCGCGCCGATGCTGCGGCGGCTGTTGCTCGCGCGGGCGGTTCGGTGAGGGCCGGACCTGCTTAGGAGGCGGGCTCCGGCTTCACCACGACTCGACCCTGCCCGACGATCTCGACGAGCTCGCCCGGCCGGCAGATGTCGATCGCATCCTGCTCACGGCGCAGCAGTGCCCGGAGCTGGATGAACGCAACTGCACCCAGGACCGCCGGGATCCAGAGCTCCAGCACGCGGTAGATCAGCACCGCGGCGGCGGCCGTCGCCGCTGACAGCCCGTAGAGCGCGAGTGCCCCGACCAGGCCTAGCTCCACACCGCCGATGCCTCCGGGAAGCGGGATCAGGTTGCCGAGCTGACCGATCAGGTAGGCAATCCAGACGATCGTCAGCTCGGGTGCAGCCCCCAAGGCCCGGAAGCTGGCCCACAGCACCAAGATGTCGAACAGCATGTAGCCGACGATTCCCACCCACAGCGCGGGACCGCCTCGACGCAGCTGATGGATCGCCTCGTCGACACCGTCACCGAGCGCCCGCAGTGCCGAAGCGAAACGAGCCGCGCGGTTGGTACTGGTCGGCTTGGTCAGCCGCTCGGCGATCTGATGGCTGGCGCGGCCAAGCTCCACGGCGGCCACGATTGCACCGATCGCGATCGCGGCGGGAACGATGTCCAGCACGGTACTCGTGTGGCCGGGAAGCAGCCGGACCGCGAGTGCGATGCCGAGGAGCGCGAGCGTTCCTACGTTCGGGACGCTCGTCAGAAGGAAGAATGCCACGGTCTTGCGGGCGATCGCGTCGGCGGGCATTCCGGCACGGCGCAGCGCCCACGCCCCGAGGGCCAGCCCGCCGGCGCCGCCGACCGGAAGCAGCGAGTCCACCCCCTCCTCGGCCATCGCGATCTTGTAGGTCGTCGACCAGCTCATCTTGGTGCAGAACACGCCTCTGAATGCCAGCACGTAGGCGAGCGCCGATACCACCTCGAACGCGGCCCCCAATGCGATCCAACCTGGCTTGGCGTGTGCGAATTGGTTGCGGAGCTGGCCCAGGCCCGGGAGCAGCGTGATCGCGACCACGACCACGACCACCAGCGCCCCGAGCCGCACCAGCGCCTTGCGGATCCGGCGCGCGTTGACCCCGGCCGGGATCGGCGCGGCATAGCCGTCGGTCGAATCCAGTTGCGGCTCCACGCTAGGGAGCCGGTTTATCAGGTTGCTGGAGCGGGATGCCCGATCAGGCCTGTGTCGCCCCGGCCGCTGAATCACCGAGGATGCCGAGCAGGATCGGCCGAGGCATCAGACGCAGGCCGCGTCGCCCGCACTCGTGTCCCGACCAAGCGCGCCGTCGGAGCGCGCCCCGGCGGGGGCGAGGACCGCGACGCCGGCGCTCGCCGACACCACGAGCGGCACCAGATCGTGCAGCGACTCGCGGGCGCAATAGTCGATGTCCTCGTCCAATCCGGCCGTCCGCAACGCCCCCGCATCGGCGCTGGCCGCGAGCGCGTCGAACGCGCTGGGGTACGCACGCGCGACCCCCTCGGCCACCCGCGCGGCGTCAGTGCGAGGGCCGCTCAGGCCGGCGCTGATGCGACCCGCGACATACACGTCCTCCAGTGCGACGGCGCCATCGGTCCCGGAGCAGACGATCAGGACGTCGCCGTCGGCGGCGCGCAGCAGCTCGAGCACCGCGCCCAGGTTCAGCAGGCACGCGACCAGCACCGTGGGGGCATGGTCGGTCGCCGCGACGATCGCCGGCGCGCCATTGGTCGTTGCCAGCACGAGCTCCTCACCGCCGGCTTCGATCGCCTCCAGCGGCGAGTTGCCCTGGTCAAAGCCCGGCGGCATCACGCACTGGCGCTCGCCCGCCAGCACCCGGCCCGGCGCCCGGAGCTCTCTCGCTCGTTCGATGCTGTCGACGCACAGGACGCTGCGGTAGCCGGCGGCGAACGCCTGAGTGGCAGTCGACGTTGCCCGCAGGACGTCAATCACCACGGCGACATTGGCGCGATGCAGCTCGGTCGGCGTCAGGGCTACATCGATCACGGTGAGAGGCTAGACGAGAACAGATGTGCCACTCAGAGAAATGCGTCGGGGATCGATAGGCGGTTGTCTAAGCGTCTTGGGGCGCGGGTGGCGTCGACGCTGGAACCCGGCTGAGCTGTCGGCGGCGGTCGGCCTGGTGAAGGGCGCTGGTGAGGGGTGGGCGGGCCGGATGGTGTCAGCAGTCTGACAATTCCGGCTGCATTCAGGGACAAACCGCGCGCGCTCGCTGGTCCTTGGCTACATAAGCATGTGGGGCATGCTTATGTAACCAAGGTCGCCCGCGGGCGGGGACTTTGGGCCTGTATGCATGTCGCCGCGGCGGGATTTCGTTCCGCGCGGGCCTCGCCCGGCGTCGGATTGCAGCCCGCTCCGGCCCGCCTCCGCCAGCCACCCTTCGCCGGCGCCGGTTATCGAGCCGAACGCCAGCCGCAACTCGGGCGAGTGATCGAGCTGGCGGATTATATATAGAAGAAACCGAATGCTTAGCAGCGAAATCTGTAATTGACGGCTATGCCAGGCCCAGCATATCCTCACCGCCAAGTCGCCGACGAAAGGCTCCTGAACCGATGACGCTCACGACATCCGATACAAGCAAGGACCGCTGGGCGTCCGGCGTGACCCCGTATGCCGAGATGGGCTACTTCAATCCGGACTACGAGCCCAAGGACACGGACATCCTGGCCGCTTTCCGGATCACGCCGCAGCCCGGGGTCGACGCGATCGAGGCGGCGGCCGCGGTCGCCGGGGAGTCCTCGACCGCGACCTGGACGGTGGTCTGGACCGACCGGCTCACCGACCACGAGAACTACCAGGCAAAGGCGTATGACGTGAGCCCGGTGCCGGGCCGGGAAGGGGAGTACCTGGCCAAGATCGCGTACGACATCGATCTGTTCGAGGAGGGGTCAATCGCGAACATGACCTCCTCGATCATCGGCAATGTGTTCGGCTTCAAGGCGCTGCAGGCGCTGCGACTCGAGGACCTGCGGATCCCGCCGCAGTATGTGAAGACATTCCAGGGACCGCCGCACGGAGTCGTGATGGAGCGCGAATACCTGGACAAGTTCGGCCGGCCGCTGCTGGGGGCGACGGTCAAGCCGAAGCTTGGGCTGAGCGCGAAGAACTACGGCCGGGTCGTGCACGAGGCGCTCAAGGGCGGTCTGGACTTCACCAAGGACGACGAGAACATCAACTCGCAGCCGTTCATGCGCTGGCGCGACCGGTACCTGTATGCGATCGAGGCCGTGAACCGGGCTTCTGCCGCGAGCGGCGAGATCAAGGGCCACTACATGAATGTGACCGCCGCGACGATGGAGGACATGTACGAGCGCGCCGAGTTCGCCAAGGAGATCGGCAGCGTGATCATCATGATGGACCTCACCGTCGGCTACACGGCAATGCAGTCGATGTCGAGGTGGGCGCGGCGCAACGGCCTGATCCTGCATCTTCATCGCGCCGGCCATGGCACGTATACGCGGCAGAAGAACCACGGCGTGTCATTCCGCGTGATCGCCAAGTGGTGCCGGCTGCTGGGCGTCGATCACATCCACGCCGGCACCGTCGTCGGCAAGCTGGAGGGCGACCCGTCGATGATCAAGGGGTACTACGACACGCTGCGCAAGAACTTCATCGCGGAGGACCCCGAACATGGGATCTACTTCGACCAGGACTGGGCGTGGATGCCGGCTGTGATGCCGGTCGCCTCCGGCGGCATCCACGCCGGGCAGATGCATCAGCTGCTGAACTACCTCGGCGAGGACGTCGTGCTCCAGTTCGGCGGTGGCACGATCGGCCACCCGATGGGGATCGCCGCCGGCGCGACCGCCAACCGGGTGGCCGTCGAGGCGATGATCCAGGCGCGCAACGAGGGCCGCGACTACTTCCAGGAGGGGCCCGACATCCTCGAGCACGCCGCCAAGGGCTGCCCCGAGCTGAACGCGGCGCTCCAGGTGTGGAAGGACGTCACGTTCGACTTCCAGTCCACCGACACGCCGGACTACGTGGTCACGCCCACCGTCGGCTAACCAGGAGGTACATCATGCGGATCACCCAGGGAACGTTCTCGTTCCTGCCTGACTTCACCGACGAGCAGATCACCCGCCAGATCCGGTACGCATTGGGCCACGGCTGGGCGATGGCCATCGAGTACACCGACGACCCCCACCCGCGGAACTCTTATTGGGAGATGTGGGGGCTACCGCAATTCGACGTCGGGGTCGAGGAGGCCGACACCGTGTTGCGGGAGATCCGCGCCTGCCGCGAAGCTCACCCGAACCATTACGTCAAGCTGCTCGCCTATGACCCCGGGCGCGGCCGCCAGACGACCGCACTGGCGTTCATCGTCGGCCGGCCGCATCATGAACCTGGCTTCAGACTCGACCGCATCGACGCCCACGACCGGGTCATCCGGTATCGCATGTATCCGTACGCGACCGAGCGGCCCGAGGGCCATCGTTACGCCAGCAACGGTGCGGCTCCATGACCGTGCTCCAAGCCACCCCCGACCACGCGCCCAGCTCTGCCGACGGCGATCACCTCGCCAACATCGCCGACGTCGTCAGGGAGGCGAATGTCGAGCACGTGCTCGACCAACTCGACCGCGAGCTGGTCGCGCTGCGCCCGGTGAAGAAGCGGATCCGGGAGATTGCCGCGCTGCTGGTGGTCGACCAGCTGCGCCGTCAGACCGGGCTCGCCTCCGGCCGCCCCACATTGCACATGTGCTTCACCGGCAACCCCGGGACCGGGAAGACGACGGTGGCGCTGAAGATGGCCGAGCTGCTCCATCGGCTCGGCTACATCCCGCAGAACCGCCTCGTCGCTGTCACGCGCGACGATCTTGTCGGGCAGTACGTGGGCCACACCGCGCCGAAGACCAAGGAGGTGCTGAGGCGCGCCTACGGCGGCGTGCTGTTCATCGATGAGGCGTACTACCTCTACCGGCCCGAGAACGAGCGCGACTACGGCGTCGAGGCGGTTGAGATCCTGCTCCAGGCGATGGAGAACGAGCGCGAGCGGCTGGTCGTGATCCTCGCCGGATACGGCGACAGGATGAACGAGTTCTTCCGCCTGAACCCCGGCATGTTCTCGCGCATCGCCCATCACATCGACTTCCCCGACTACACGGCCGACGAGCTGATGGGGATTGCGCAGTTGATGCTCGACCGCGAGGCTTACGCGTTCTCATCGGAGGCACGGGACGCGTTCCGTGCCGGCCTCGAAGATCGTATGCTCCAACCGCGGTTCGCCCATGGGCGGAGCGTGCGCAATGCGATCGAGCAGGCCCGCCTGCGGCATGCCAACCGTGTCTACGAGCTGGCGCGCGGAGGCGAGCAGCTGACTGTCGATGAGCTGGTGAGACTCGAAGCCCCGGATATCCTCGGCTGAGCAGGCAAGCATGAACCCGCGTCCCGTAATTCTCGGCGTCGTCGGTGATTCCGCGGCCGGTAAGACCACGATCACCCGCGGCCTCGTGCGCGTGCTGGGGGAGGACAACGTCTCCCACATCTGCACCGACGACTACCACCGCTATGACCGCAGGCAGCGGGCCGAGGTCGGCATCACGCCGCTTCACCCAGACTGCAACTACATGGACATCCTGACCCAGGACATGGCGCATCTGCGCCGTGGCGAGGCGATCCTCAAGCCTGTCTATCGCCATCAGGACGGTACCTTCGGCTCGCCGGTCTACATCCGGCCGGAGCGGTTCACGATCATCGAGGGCCTGCTCGGCTACTACCTGCCGGAGATGCGGGACATCTACGACGTCCGCGTGTACCTCGCTCCGCCCGAGGAGCTGCGGCGCAAGTGGAAGGTCCAGCGCGACTGCTCTCGGCGCGGATACACGACCGATCAGGTGCTCGCAGAGCTCGATCGCCGCGAGCCCGACTCCGAGGCGTTCATCAGGCCGCAGCGACGGCACGCCGACATGCTCGTCAGCTTCCTGGCACCTGAGCAGGACGACCACGACCCCACCCACCTCGATGCCGAGCTGACGCTCCGCGACGGGCTCCCGCACCCGGACCTGACTCCCTACGTGCACAACGGTGGCAGCGGGCTGACGCTCCTGGAGCGTGGCCCCGACCGGATCCTGCGGATCCCTGGGGTGATGGACCCTGACCACGCGGCAGCGATCGAGGAGGCGATCTGGGGGCGGATGCACTTCGCCACACACCTGCGCGCCCGCCGCCTGGGGGAATTCACGATCGGCACCGACCTGTACCGCTCCGAGTCGCTGGCGCTCGTCCAGCTCCTGATCCTCCATCACCTCGTGACCGCCAAGGCAACCGTCGCGCTCGGCGGGGAGGGCGTGCGCCACGGAATTCTATACGAGCAGGGCTTATCATAAATGGATGGCTATAACCCTCACGCAGCTGACCGCATTCCTCGCGGTCGTCCGCGGCGGTTCGGTGACCGCTGCGGCTGATGAGCTGGTCGTCACCCAGCCGTCGGTCTCCTCGGCGATTGCCGCCCTCGGCAGGGAGCTGGGGTGCGAGTTGTTCGAGCGTGCCGGCCGCGGCATCCGGCTGACGGATGCGGGTTCCGCGTTCGCCCCATTCGCGGGCGACGTGATCGGGCTGCTCGACAACGGCCGCCAAGCCGCCCGCGAGGCGGCCGCGATCGTGGCCCGCAGGCTACGAATCGCAGCGGTGACGACCGCGGCGGAGTCGTTCGTCCCGCCGCTGATGCGCGAGTTCTCTCACCACCACCCCGAGGTCGTGCCGACGCTCGAGGTCGGCAACCGCCAGGCCGTGCTCGACCTGGTGCTGAGCCACGCGGTCGACGTCGCCGTCACCGGTAAGCCGCCCGCGGACGAGCGGCTGATCGCCGAGCCGCTGAGTGACAACGAGATCGTGTGCATCACCGCGCCCGACGACGCCGCAGCCGGCGGCGAGCGGCTCACCCCCGCTGCGCTGCACCGTTACGTGTGGCTGCTGAGGGAAACTGGCTCGGGCACACGGGCGATGAACGAGCAGTTCCTCGCGGACCACGAGCTCGCCCCGCAGACGCTGACGCTCGGCTCCAACGGCGCGATCAAGCAAGCCGCGCGCGCCGGTCTCGGGATCTCGCTGCTCTCGCGCGCTGCCGTCGAAGGCGAGCTCGCCTCGGGGCGCCTGGCCGAGCTGGCTCTGACCGAGCGCCCGCCCCCGCGGCCGTGGTTCATGCTCCGCTCGCCGCTCGGGCCGGCGCGCCCGGCCGTCGAGGCGTTCGCCGAGTTCGCACGAGCCTCCCGGCCACGATCCGCACGGCCTTGACGGCGTAGACCTGGCAGAAGCCATGGCCGCCGCTCGCCGGGTTCTGCGCCCAGCTCGCGGGATCGGAGTCGAGGCAGGTGTATGTGCCGTCGATCACGACCGGCGCGTTGCCGGCCGGGGGCGACGCCGACCAGTTGACGTCCGGTTCCCCTCCCTGTCCCGAACTGCCGGCCGCCTTCCACGGCCCGAGCGTTGCGCCGGCTCCTCCGAGCCCCGAGGTCACGTGCAGGCCGAGCGAGCCCGGCACCTTGCCCAAGCCGTTGTTCCAGTGGTAGGTGACGAGCGCTCGCAGGCAGTATGGGCGGCCCGCGGTGCTGAAGCTGGGTGGCCTGCCGCGGCCCGAGACGCCGAACAGGTTCGAGTTGTTGAACAGGGTCAGGCGCGCACCCGTACAGGCGTAGCGGATCGGAGGACGAACGATCGGAGCGTGCACCGCCGCCCTGACGTACACGGTGCAGAAGCCGGCCAGACCGCTAGCCAGATTCGAGGACCAGGTGCCCGGGTCGGAGTCCTTGCAGGCGTAGGCGCCGTTGAGCGCCACGACCCTCCCGGCGGGCACCATCACGGTCCAGTCGACGTCAGCGGCGCCGCCCTGAGCCGAGCTCCCCGTCGCCTTGAACGGGCCGATCGTCCCGCCGGCCCCGCCGAGCCCGGAGAGGACGCTCAGCGCGACCGTGCCGGGCGTCGCTCCCTGGCCGGCGTTCCAGTGATAGGTCGTGATCGAGACCAGGCAGTAGTTACGCCCACCGGTGCTGAACTTCGCCGGATCGCCGCCGCCCCCGACGGCGAAGCTGTTGCGGTTGTCGAGCAGCTTGATCTGCGGGCCGACGCACACGTACCCCGTCCCCGCGAGCGCGGGTGTCGCAAACACAGCGATCGCGATCCCGAGCCCAGACAGCAGGCCAAACGTCGATCGGAGCCTGCGGCGCAACGCGATGCACAAGCCGGTGCTAGCCACTGATACTCACAGCGGCATTACGCTCCGCGGACGTGAATGCGCGTACTGATCGATACGACCTATGTCCGCCGAGCGCCCTTCTCCGGGACGGCGATTTACATTGAGCTGGTCGCCGAGTACCGACGCCGCGCGTTGGTGCGGGCCCGAGAGTACTCATGGGATGCGGTCATCGATCAATACGCGCAGTTGCTGACCGCGGTGAGCGAGGCGCGGGGACCGGGTCGGCTGCCGGCGCCCGCGCTCGATCGACGCGCGACCTATGCGAGCTCGTCGATTCCCTGACCGCTCTGGGTCTGATCGCTGGTGAGCAGCTGGTTGAGGGCCGCAGAGTAACCGCTGTGATGGTGATGGCGGTGACCCTGAGTGGCCTGCGCTACGGCGGGCCCGGCGGCTTGAATGGCTGGGCTCACGACGCCCGCCGCGGGCTGGGCGGGTGATGCGCTCTCGGCGTTGGCTGCGGTCGGGGCGGTCAGCTGAACGGGCTGCCAGCCAGTGCTGCTGCCGATCGAGTTCACGGACACAGGGAGACTCCAATCGTCGAGGGACGGTGGCCCGGTAATCGACCGCGGTTGCTCTAGCCTTGACCCGATGCTGCACGCAGATGGGCTGACTGTCGCTCTGCCGGCGCAGGATCCTGCTTACCGTGTTCAGCGACGGGGCGGAACTGCGCTGCGCGCCTGGACGACGTCTGCCTGGATCGCGGCGTTTCCGAGATCGAGCGTCTGAGCCCGCTGGAATTCGGTCAATGCCAGCGCCGGCTGGCGCGCGCCGAGGTCGTACTGGCCTAGCGTCACCCAGGTCTGGGCGTTGTCGGGCTGGAGCGTCGTCGCATCGACCAACTCGGCCCGGGCCCCGCTACCGTCCCGCAGCCCGCTGTAGAACGACGACAGCAGCCACAGCGGCTCGACCGCGAGCGGGTTCTGCGCGACAGCCGCGCGCGCATCGGTGAGCGCTGTCGCGGTGTCGCCGCGGCCCCAGGCGGCTATCGCAGCCGCATAGGAGTCGCTCGAGCGCAGTGGCTGCCAGATCGCCCAGCCGCACAGGACGGCGGCGATCACGGTTGCGAACGCGGCCGCGGCTGCTCCCGGACTTGCCGTGAGCTCACGGCGATGAGCCCGTCTTCCGACCGGACTCGCAAGCGGCCCGCGGCCGGCGAGCCAGCCGGCGCAGACGAGTGCCGTCACGGCAGTGCCGGGAATGAACCAGGTCCAGTCGATCGTCGAGTGGACGCCGAAGATGAGCACGGTGGCCGCCAGCGTGAGCAGGCCGGCGCGCTCGGCCGCGAGCAGGTTCCCGTCCTCGCTGTCGACCGGGGCTCGCACGCCGACCGAGCGCGCCGCTGCCAGCAACCAAGCGACGAGCAGCGCCAGGTTGAGGCCGAGCCCGATCAGGCCGAAGTCGGCAAACGTCTCGGCGAGGTAGCCATGGGCGTAATCGAACCCGGTCGCGTAGTAGTCGTTGACATAGCGCGGCGCCGCGGTCGTGAAGCCGACCGCGCCGACACCCTTCAGCAGCGCGTGCTCTCCGACCTTCAGCGCCTCGTTCCAGTAGCGCCCGCGCGTGTTCCCGGCAGCGAGGATCCGGCCGGGATTTGTCGAGCTGACGCTGGAGGTGGTGCTCGTGACCGTGCTCCAGAGGTGCGACACCTCCCCCGTCAGGCCGCGCGAGGACGCGGCCAGCGCACCAACCCCCGCGACCGGGACGAGCCCAACGAGCACGACCAGACCAATCCCGAGCTTGCGACGCGCGTCCTGTGTCAGACGCGTGCGGTCGCTCCAATA
Organism: uncultured Solirubrobacterales bacterium; assembly: GCA_963769695.1. GTDB lineage: Bacteria > Actinomycetota > Thermoleophilia > Solirubrobacterales > Solirubrobacteraceae > Palsa-465. The sequence continues at coordinate 680,288 of CAVYMX010000011.1, forward strand.
GGCGGCGGCGAAGCCGGCGACGATCAGCAGCCCGAGCACGACGATCAGCACCAACCCGAACCCGTGTCCGGCGCTGGTCCGCGACTGCAGCGAGGCGTTGTCGTGAGTGAGGGCGTGGGTGGCGAATGCCCATAATGAGATCGCCGCCCCGCCGACGGCCCCGATCGCGAGCACCAGCGCACCTCGCAGCCGCAATGGCACCGCCACAAACCAGAAGCCCAAGCCGACAATTGCCGCGATCAGCGCCCCGCGGGAATACGACAGCAGCAGCACCGTGACGAGGATCGCGATCGCCGGCACGGCAAGCGCGCGGGTGGCGCGCCCGCGCTCGCGCCGGGCTCCCGCCCACACGCAGGCCGGCAGTCCGAGCGCGGCCATCAGCCCGGTCGCGTTCCAGTAACCGAACGGGGCACTCAGCCGACCGTAGATGCCAGATGCATCGAGCGACGCTGGGAACACCTTGACGAGCAGGCCGTAGGCGCACACGATCGTCGCGACCAGCGCGATCGAGCCGACCACCGCCGGCCACCGCTCGGGGATCAGCCGAGCGAGCGCGATCGCGGCCGCGAACGCGGCCAGATAGGACAGCGTCTGGTTGGCGGCGAGCCACGAGTTGGCGGGTTGCACCGACCAGGAGACCGACGCCGCTGTCAGCGCAGTCAGGCCGGCGAACAGGGCCAGCGTCCCGAGCCCCCAGGCGCGCCCGGGGGCGCCGAACAGCACGACTGCGATCGCGAGCGCGGCCGCGATCGCGACGAGCGCGATCTCGACCCAGGTGTTCGGCGCAAGGTTGATGCCACCCTCGGTCAGGAACACGAGCAGCGTCAACCCGGCGGCGAGCGCGAGTCCGACCGCGGCGTCGCCGGTCAGACGCGGTCTACCGGCGCCGTGGCGCGGTCTCGCCTGAGGCTGGTCGGGCGCGCCGCGATCAGGCGCCGTGGCGAGAGACGGCACGGCGGCGAGCGTAGCAACGCTCTTCCGGGGTTCGTATTTGGCCAAGGCTAATACCCCCCGAGCGCCTCACGGTAGGCGCCGACCGTTTCAGCCCCGCAGCGCTCCCAGGTGAAGTTCCGCCGAACTGTCTCCCGCGCCGCGCGGCCGATTGCCGCAAGCGCGGCCGGGTCGCTCAGCAGCGTATGAATCCGCTCAGCGAGCGCCGCTGGGTCCCGCGGCGGCACGAGCGCGATCCCGCCCCCGGCAGCGGCGATCTCCTCCGGCCCGTCCTCGCCGCGAGCAGCCGATCGCGGGCACCGCCCCGCCATCGCCTCGATGTACGCGACGCCGAACGCCTCGTCGACGCTCGGCAGCACGAACAGGGAGCCGCTGCGAGCGGCGGCGACCGCCTGCGGATGGGGGAGCTGGCCGAGGAACTGCACCTGCGCCGCCACGCCGAGCGATGCCGCCAGCGCCTGCAGCCGCTCGCGCTCGGGCCCGTCGCCGACGATCACGTAGCGGAGCTCGGGATGGCGCTCGCGCAGCAGGGCCAGCGCCGCGATCACGTCGGCGTGGCGCTTGCGCTCGATCAGGTTGCCGACCGAGACCAGCGTCGGGAGCTGCCGGCCGGCGGCTCGTACGCGGCCGGGAGATCGGTGCCGAGGTGGACGCACGCGACGTCCCGCGCGCCCCGCTGCAAGCAGCGCTGCGCCGTCCCGGCGCTGTTGGCGAGCACGAGCCGGGCGTGGCCGAGCGTCGCCGCTGACAGCGGGCGCGGACTGCGTGCGTGCCGTACACGTCGCCGCCGTGGACCGAGACGACCAGCGGGATCGCCGGCGCGGCGCGCCGGACCGCGTCGCCGGCCGGGACGGCGTAGTGGGCGTGGACGAGGTCGAACGGGAAACTCGCGCGCACGCGGTCAGCGCCCGCGCGCAGCGCCGGCGCCGCCCACGCGCCCCAGGACTGCGTAGCTCGACGGCCGCGGCGGCGACAGGTAGCGCACATAGTCGATCCGGAGGCCGTCGAGCTCCGTCGCCGCGGGCTGGCGCGACCGCATCGGCGATCGCGCCGCGAGTCACGGCCGCTGAGCGCGGCCAGCGGCGGCAGCGGGCGGTGCAGGACGAGCACTCTGAGCTCGGCCCCCGCGTCGCGTGCGGCCACGCGCCTGGCGGTGCGCCCAGACCCCGAGCACCGGATCGGCGGCGCGCGGGTAGTACTCGGCGACGACGAGGACCCTCATCGTCCAGCGTGCGGTGCGCGGCGCGACGGTCTGCTGGGCCTCGGCGGCGGTCGTGATACGGGCGGTCGGCGAGAAACGCGCGCCTCCGCGATCGCCGCCTGCGGTCATACGAGGCGGCGATCCGGCGCAGCCCGTGGCGGACCGGGGTGGCGTCGATCGACGCCGATCGGCCAGCCATGCTGATCGCGCGACCGCCGACCAGTGGGGGTCGAGCCCCCAGCCGACGCGCAGGTCGGGAAACGGCAGCAGCCGTCGAACACGACCGCCGTGAAACGCGAACACCGGGCCGATCTCCACGAACGCGGTCTCCCGCGCGACGCTGCGCGAGCGCCGGCGGGTGACCTGCCAGGCGGCGTGGGAGCGCTGCGCGGTGGGCGGGCTGGGCGAGGCGCAGGCCGAACCGCTCGGCGAGGAACACGAACGCGTCGAGGAAGCCGGCCGGGAGCGCGACGTCGTCGTCAAGCACCAGCAGCCAGTCGTAGCCGGGCGGCGGGTGTTCGGCGAGCAGCGCGTTGAGGTTCTCGAACTTGCCCCGGTCGCCGGCGGTAGCACTCGCGAAGCGTGACCTCGTGGTGGGAGCGCAGCGAGCTCGGCGCGGGCGGCGGCGAGCAGGTTGGGCATGTCGTCGCGCTCGATCGCGAGCGCGAGCACGCGCCGGCGGGGCCAGCGCGCGCGCGGCACGCCGCAGCCGCGATCGGCTCCAGCCGGCGCGAGCCGGCGGGCCGCCTCCAGCGCGTCGGCGACGATCGCCGTCGTGGTGGCGCGGATCCCCCACACCTGGCCGCTCGTGCCGGAGAGGAAGTCGTCGGGGGGCGTCGCGGCGCTCATCGGTCCCCTGAGCCGGGTCATGCTGCCGCTCGGCCAGCGCCTCGCGCAGGCGGCCGGCGGTGTGGGCGCCCATCACGATCCCGATCGCGCAGCGCCGCCGCACGGTGTGCCAGCACGCAGCCGGCCAGCGTGCGCAACTCGCTCGCGATCGACGGGCGCGTCGCCCTTGCGACGGTCGTAGCGGCGCGCTGCTCGCCCCTGGGCATAGCCTGCGCGGGCGAGACGCGACCAGGGTCGAGTCGGCGGCGGTCCGGCGGTGGCTCGAGGCCGGCGCCGGCGAGGTAGCGGATGCGGCCGCCCTCGGCCGCATAGCGGCGCTGCCAATCCTCCTCCTCGCCGCGGCCCAGGAGTGCCTCGTCGAACGGCTCCGATCCGCTCGAGCGCCCGGCGGCGAACCGCCATGTTCGCGCTCCAGACGAGTCGGACATCACGGTCCTCGGGCCCGAGGTCGAGCGTGGTGATCGGCGCCGACTCGCGGCCGCAGGCGCGCGGGTCCGCCACCCTCCAGCCGAGCCCGGATCGGGCCGCCGAAGACGTCGTCGATCCGGGCGCCGCACGAGCACCGGCGAGCAGCGCCTCGAGCCATCCGGCGGCGCATCGACGTCGTCGTCGACGAACACGATCAGGTCGCCCTCGGCCGCCGCGACGCCCGCGTTGCGGGCGGCGTTGGCGCCGGCTGCGGGGCGGCCGCGAGACAAGCCGCACGCCGTGGCGTGCGGCGACCTCAGCCGTCTGACGGTCTGAACCGTCGCTGACGACCAGCACCTCCGCACCGGCCGTCGGCGGCCTGCGGCACGATCGAGGCCAGCGTCACCGTCGAGGTAGCCGGGCCGTCCCCGGGTCGGGATCACGATCGAGGCTGTGGGCACGCAGCTGATTGTGGCAGTTGTTAGCGTCCTGCTGCTACGCGGCGGGAGTCGCCCCGCCCGTTCCATTCGTCCGCTTACCCGCCCGATGGTGCGCGACGAGCTGCCGAGTGAAGGCCCCCAGGAAGCGCGGGTTGTAGCGCAGGTAGCGACGCCACAGCCGCCGCGGCTCGTGCGCCAGCCGGTAGGCCCACTCGAGTCCGGCCTCCTGGATCCAGTTCGGCGCCTGGGGCACGAGGCCGGCGTGGAAGTCGAACGCGGCGCCGACGCCGACCAGCACGGGCGCGTCGAGCTCCGAGCGCAGGCGGGCCATCCACTTCTCCTGCTTGGGCACGCCGATCCCGACCCAGACGACTTCGGCCCGCGAGTGGTTGATCTCCTCGATCACGGCCGTCTGCTCCTCGTCGGTCAGCGGGCGGTGCGGCGGCGAGTAGCCGCCGACGATCTGGACGCCCGGATAGCGCTGGCGGAGGTTGAGGGCGAGCTGCACCAGCGCGCCCTGGTTGCGACCGCCGTAGAGGTAGAAGCGACGGCCCGTCGAGGCGGCACGGGCGCACGCCCGGGACATCAGCTCCGGCCCGTACACGCGGCCCGCGAGCGGGTGGCCGAGCGCGTTGATAGCCCACACGAGCGGCTGCCCGTCGGGTACGTTGACCGACGAGGCGAGCAGCGCGGAGCGGAGCTCCGGATCCTCCGCCGAGGCCATCACGGTGTGGACGTTGCAGACGCAGACATAGCCGCGCTCGCCCCCCTGCGACCATCGAGTCGATCCAGTCGAGCATGCCCTCGTAGTCGGTCAGGGCAAGCGGGACGTCGAGCACGTTGACCGTGCTTGGGCGCGTAATCGCGACGGGATGTGGTGAGACTGATCCCTGGGGATACATCGATCGCTCTGGGTTTGGGTTGTCCACGGTGCGCTAAAGCGAAACTCTTGGTGGGTGGAACGGACGAAGGGCGCGGAGGTTACGAGGTTTCCTCGCGGCGAGGCCTGAATATGAGCAAGGTCTTATCGGGCGTTAGCTGTCGTTTACCTGCAAGACGATATGCTTGACCTCAGACAAGGACGTCGATCGGGCCCGCGAGCATCGCCCCCTTTCTCGCGGGTCTCGGACGGCCCCCAGCCCTACCAGGGTCGTCCTTCGGCCGGGCCCGTACCGCACAGCGGTACGGGCCCGCCATGCCGACCCGCACCGCGAGCCGTCGGAGGACTCCCCTCGGCGGCAAGACGTCCTACGGCAGCTTGACTTCAGCGCGCGAACGGGCGATCGGGGCATGCGGCCGTCTGGGGCCGCTGAGCAGCTGGTAGTCGGCATCCACCATGAGCCGGATCAGCTCCTCGAAGCTGGTCCGCGGCTCCCACCCGAGCTCCCGCTTCGCCTTCGACGCATCGCCGATCAGGTGATCGATCTCGGCCGGGCGCTTGAGCGCGTCGTCGATCACTACATGGCCGTCGACCTCGATCCCCGCCTGGTCGAACGCGACCTCGAGGCAGTCCCTGACGGAGTGCGCGATCCCGGTCGCGATCACGTAGTCCTGCGGGTCGTCGCGTTGCAGCATCAACCACATCGCTTCGACGTAGTCCTGCGCGTAGCCCCAGTCACGCTCGGCGTCGAGGTTGCCGAGTTGCAGCTCATCGGTCAGCCCGAGCTTGATCGCGGCGGCGTGCCAGGTGATCTTGCGGGTCACGAACTCAAGCCCGCGACGGGGGCTCTCGTGGTTGAACAAGATCCCGCTGGTCGCGTGGAGGTCATACGACTCGCGGTAGTTGACCGTGATGAAGTGCCCATAGGCCTTGGCGACGCCGTACGGTGAGCGCGGGTAGAAGGGCGTCAGCTCGGTTTGCGGGACCTCACGCACCTTGCCGAACATCTCGCTCGATGAGGCTTGATAGAAGCGGGCCTCCGGGCAGACCTCGCGCATCGCCTCGAGCATTCTCGTCACGCCCACGCCGGTGAACTCGGCAGTCAGGGTCGGCTGGATCCAGGAGACGGCCACGAACGACATCGCGGCGAGGTTGTAGACCTCGGCGGGCCTGGCGGCGCGCATCGCATCGACGAGCGAGCGGTGATCGAGCAGGTCCGCCTGGTGCAGGGTGATCCGGTCGCGCAGATGCTCGATCCGGTCGAATCGCTCGGTCGAAGAGCGGCGGACCATGCCGTGCACGGTGTAGCCCTTCTCGAGCAGGAGCTCGGCCAGATATGAGCCGTCCTGGCCCGTGATACCGGTGATCAGCGCGGAGCGAGGCTCGGACATCGGCGGCGAGGCTACACGAATCATTCACAGTAGCCTCCGCCGGGCGATGGACTCCCTGGTCACCGGCGGCGCCGGCTTCATTGGCTCCAACCTGGTCGATGCCCTGAGCGCTCGGGGTGACCGGGTGACGGTGATCGACAACCTTTCGAGTGGCAAGCGGGCCAACCTGGAGCCGGCGCTCGCGGCCGGCGTCTCCCTGCACGAAGTCGACCTCCGCGACCACACCGGGGTGTCGGATGTGTTCGCAGCCACGCGGCCGCAGGTCGTGTTCCATCTCGCCGCCCAGATCGACGTGCGCTTCTCGGTGCAGAACCCGGCGGGCGACGCCGACGCGAACGTGCTCGGGACGATCGCGGTGCTCGAGGGCGCCCGGACGGTGGGCACCAGGCGGGTCGTGGTCAGCTCGACTGGGGGCGGGCTGTACGGGGACGCCGGGCTGCTGCCGACGCCCGAGGACCATCCGATCAGGCCGCTCGCACCCTATGGCCAGGGCAAGTACGCGGCGGAGGGCTATGCGGGGCTCTACACGCGCCTGCACGGTCTTTCAACCGTGTCGCTGCGGTACGGCAACGTCTACGGGCCGCGCCAGGACGTTCACGGCGAAGCGGGCGTCGTCGCGATCTTCTGCGGGCACCTGGTGCAGGGACGGCGGCCGACGGTGTTCGGCGACGGGCGGCAGACGCGCGACTGGGTGGAGGTCAGCGACGTCGTGCGCGCGAACCTGCTGGCTGCCGATGCTTCGTTGACCGGGCCGGTCAACATCGGCTGGGGTCGGGAGACCGCGGTGCTCGAGCTGCTCGAGGCCCTGCGCGAAATCGACGCGCGCGGCGTAGTGCTGGCGGATCCGGAGTTCGTGCCCGAGCGGGTCGGCGAGGTCAGGCGCAGCTGCCTCGACGTCTCGCGGGCCAGGCGCGAGCTCGGCTGGCAGGCGGAGGTGGAGCTGCGCGACGGGCTCCGGCGCACGCTCGCGGGGCTCTAGGCGGTCACGGGTGCCGGGCCGGGCGGTAGCGGTGGCAAGCGGTGCGGCCTGCCCGGGCAACGGCGCCGGTGGGGGTGCGGGCGGGGCCGGGTGGTGTCAGCAGTCTGACATGTACTTTGGCCCTGTAAGCATGTCGCCGCAGCGGATTTCGGCCCGCGCGTCCTCCCGTACAGGTTCCCGGCCCTACAGGTTCTCGGCCACCCGCGGCGCCTCGCGGGTGAAGTACCACCAGCCGAGCACGAACGCCGCGGGGATCATCGCGAGCGCGATCGCCGTGGTGATGGGGCCGCCGGCAGACACCGCCGATGGGTAGGCCTGCGTGGTCGTTCCCGGGAGCACGAGATCGGCGCCGATGAATGCGTGTCCCATCTGCGTCAGGAGCGTCGCGACCGGGTTCAGCATCACGACGTGCACCAGGCCCGGGCCGAAGCGCGTCTTGATGTTGATCGCGAGGTACATGATCGGGGAGCCGTAGAACCAGGTCTGGAGCACGACCTCCCAGATCGGCTGGACGTCGCGAAAGCGGACGTACGCCGCCGAGAGCAACATCCCGAGCCCGGTCGCGAGCATGATGAAGCAGCCGATGATGGGAAACATCTCGAGCCACCTGATCGTCGGCGTGACGCCGTTGGCGAGCGCGAAGATAACCACCACGATCGAGTTCATGCAGAGGTTGAACGTGGCCGTCAGCGACACCGACAGCGGGATCACCATCCGCGGAAAGCGCACCTTGCGCAGTAGCGGCTCGCGGGCCACCAGGCAACTGACCGAGTTCCCGGTCGCCTCGCCGAAGTAGTTCCAGATCACGATGCTCGTCAACAGGTAGACGCCGTAGTGCGGGATGCCCTTGCCGACGTTCAAGATCTTGGTGAAGAACAGGTACAGGACACCGAAGAACAGCAGCGGTCGCATCAGCGACCAGACGTAGCCCAGGACCGAACCGAAGTAACGGAGCTTGAACTCGCTGCGCGCCAGCGTCAGGGTCAGCTCGGTGAAGCGGCGGGCGCTTCCGCCCAGGGCGGAGGGTCCGTAAACGGGCGCTGCGTGCGTGCTCATCGGCGAAGGAAGCTAGCAGTGGCCGTCTGCGCGACATAATCGCCCGCGTGCAGGTCCGCTGGATCGAGCCCGACGCGACCATCGGCGCCCAGCGGGGCGACGCTGTCGTGTGCATCGCCGGATCTGACGCGCATCTGCTCGACACCGCGCGCAGCGTGGTCGCGCATACGGCCCGGCAAGTCCCGCTCGTGTTTTGCGCCGGCCCGGGCGCAAGTGGCTCCTCGGCCGAGCTCGAGCGGCTGCTCGTCGGGGTGGAGCAGCCGGTCTGGTTCGCCGCCGGGATCGAGATCGCGATCCAAGCGGCGGCTCCTGCCGATGTCGTCCTGGTGCGCTCGGATGTGCTCGTCGCCGGCGGCTGGCTCGATGGGCTCCGGGAAGCGGCTTACGTCGACGCGCCCGTGGCGACTGCGACGGCCTTGACCAACCAGCGGGCGGACGTTTCGGTCGGCGGGCTCCCTGAGGGGCTCGGCTTCGACCAGGCCGCGGCCGCCGTCAACGCCGGCGCGCTGCACAATCATCCGCGGCTGCCCGCCGCGGGTCGTCACTGCGTCTACATCCGCCGCAGCGCGCTGGAGCTCGTCGGCGCCTACGAAGGCGTTGGCGTGCCCGACTTCTCGCAGCGCTGCCTGCGAACCGGCCTGGCCCACGTCCTCGCCGACAACGTGCTGGTGGGCTCGGACCGCGAGGCGGGCATCGCCAAGGAGCCCAGCGTCGGTTTGACGGATCCCGTAGCTCGATCCCTGGCCGCCGCACGGCGGACGCTGCACGGACTCTCGCTTGTGATCGATGCCCGTGTCCTGGGCGGCCCGATGAACGGAACCAAGGTCCACGTCCTGGAGTTGATCGCCGCGATTGTGCGCACCGAGGGGGCACACGTCACCGCGCTCGTACGCGAGAACCTCGACGCCGACACGCGAGAGCTGGTGCGGTCAACCGGCGCGGTGCTCGCGGCCGTCGGGTCACAGCGCGCCGCCTCCCCGCCTCTCCGCGCCGACGTCGTGCATCGCCCGTACCAGCTCTCCGATCCGGCCGAGTTCGCGTACCTGACGCGACTCGCGGACCGACTTGTGGTCACGCAGCTGGATCTGATCGGCTACCACAACCCCTCCTACTTTGGTTCGCCACCGGAGTGGGAGGAGTACCGACGCCTGATCAGGACCGCGCTGGGAGGCGCCGACAGGGTTGTATTCCTGTCGGCTCATGCTCGGGACGATGCGCTTTCCGAGGGTCTCGTCGAGAGTGGCCGCGCGAGCGTCGTGCACCATGGGGTCGATCACGCGGTGATCGGCGTCGGTCCCGAAATCCCGGTCGCGCCCTCCGGCCTGGAGCGGCTGCCCCAAGACGCGGAGGTGATCCTCTGCCTCGGAACCGATTACCGCCACAAGAACCGCGTCTTCGCGCTGCGGCTGCTCGATCAACTCCGGCGCCGGCACGACTGGCGCGGCTGGCTGGTGATGGCCGGCCCGCCGGTGCGGTTCGGCTCGTCGGTTCCCGACGAGGATGCGTTGCTCGCGCGTCGGCCGGGTCTCGCGGGCGCGCTGGTCAGGCTGGATGCCGTCAGCGAAGCGGAGAAGGCCTGGCTACTGGGCCGCGCGAGCGTGGTCGCATATCCCTCCGTCCACGAGGGTTTCGGTCTGGTCCCGTTCGAGGCGGCCGGCCTCGGCGTCCCGTGCGCGTGGGCGCCGGGGACGGCGCTGAGCGAGGTGATCCCGGACTCGGCGGCCGCGATCGTCCCGTGGGACGCCGCCGCGAGCGCGGACCGCGTTCTCGAACTGATGCGCGACGAGCACGCGGCCGCGCGCAACCTGCAGGTGGTGCGAGAAGCCGCGGCGGCGCTGCGCTGGGAGCAGGCCGCGGCACAGCTGCTCGACGTCTACCGGTCAGCGTGTGACGGGCCACAGGCGCCGGCAGGTGGTCTAGGGCGAACTGAGGGGCCGCCGAGCAGCGGCCTGAGCGAGGATGCGATCCGGCTCGTCGGGCCGGCCGGAGCGTTGCCGCGTGACCTGGAGCGGCCGCTGCTCGCGCTCGCCACTCATCCCAAGATCGCGATGCCCGTGTTCCGGGCGATCAGGGCCGGCTATCGCGCTTCATACAGATGGCGGCGCGGACGGTCCGGCGAAAACGGGGCCGGGCGCTAGCTCTCAACGCACTCGATCTCGTACGTGTGCGGTGGATCGGCCAAGCCACCGCCTGCCCGGTCGGCCATCACGATGATCGAGTTGCTCTCGTGCAGGTCGAGAACATCGGCGCCGAGCCCCGCACGCGCCACGCTGGCAACGAGCAGGTACCGTCCCGGCGCGAGGCAGTTCTCGAACCGCATGCGGACCTTGGCCGTCGATCCCGGCGGATAGCTCTGCCGCGTCGCTTGCTGAATCCAGTTGTTGGTGATGAACGCCGCGTTGCCGTTCTCGCTCTGGAGCACGATCGCGAAGATCGGGTCGTCGACCTGGGTCACGAAGCGCACGTCGATCCGCACGCTCAACGGCTCGCCCTGGTTGGCGGTGACCGTCAACTCGCCGTCCGGCGATTCAAACCACGCATTCATTATCTGCGCGACCTCGACGTCCCGCGGCGCCTCGGGAGTCGCTGCCGCTGCTTTTGCACCCTCCTGTGCGCGGCCGAAGTTGAGTTGGTTGTACTTGCGTGCGATCGCCGCCGGCTCGCCGATATCGACGATGCGGCCCCGCTCTAGCAACATCGCCCGGTTGCAGAAACGCTCCACGGCGCCCATGTCGTGGGTCACGAACACGATCGTGCGTCCCTCGTTCTGCAGGCGCGTGAATTCTTCGAAGCACTTCTGCTGGAAGGCGGCATCGCCAACCGCCAGCACCTCGTCAATCAGCAGGATGTCCGCGTCCACCTGGACCGCGGTGGCGAACGCGAGCCGCACGTACATTCCCGACGAGTAGTTCTTCAGCTTGAGATCGACGAATTCCTCGAGTTCGGCGAACCTGAGGATGTCGTCAAATCGCTCCTGCGCCTGCTTGCGGGTCAGTCCAAGCATGATCGCGTTGATGATCACGTTGTCGCGGGCCGGGAGGTCGGGGTTGAAGCCGACCCCGAGCTCGATGAACGGAGACAGCCGCCCCTTGATGTTCATTTCGCCGCCGTCGACGTCGTAGATCCCGGCGATGCACTTCAGCAGCGTGCTCTTCCCGCTGCCGTTGCGACCGACGATGCCGAAGAACTCCCCCGGCGGCGATCTCGACCGATACGTCCTGGACCGCGCGAAGGAGGTCGAATGACTTGGCGCGGAACGGGTGCAGGGCGCGCTCCTTCAACGTGTGGTACTGCTGATGGGGCAGACGGAAGCTCTTGCTCACGTGCTTGACGGATACGGCTGACCCCGCGGATCCCGGCGGAGCCGGACGGTCGGCCGCACGCTCCTGGCTCAGGATCGCGCTCACGAGCGAGACGGTAGCAATGGTGCCTGCCCAGGACGTTGCTACTTTTGCGCGGCCTTGGATGTCTGCACGATCATCGCGAAGAACTACGTCGCATATGCACGGGTGCTGGCGCGCTCGCTGGCCGAGCACCATCGCGGAAGCCGCCTGTGGACGCTGATCATCGACGACTTCGCCGGCTACATCGATCCGGCACAAGAGCCGTTCGAGGTGTTGACGCCCGCCGAGATCGGATGCGACCCGTTCACGCACATGGCGCTGCGCTACTCGGTGCTCGAGCTCTCGACCGCGGTCAAGCCCTGGCTACTGCGCCACCTGATGGCCAAGACCGGCAATCCGATCACCTACCTCGACCCCGATATCAAGATCTACGGGTCGCTCGCGCGTTTGGACGAGCTTGCCGCTGAGCATGGCGTCGTCCTGATCCCCCACAACAACGAGCCCATTCCGCCGGACGGTCGCAAGCCGGGACAGGTGGACATCATGATCGCCGGGATCTACAACCTCGGCTACGTGTCGCTTGCCCCCCGACCGGAGGTCGACCCGCTGCTGGTCTGGTGGTCGGATCGACTCCGCCGCGACTGTCGCGTCGACCCGGTCTGGGGCTACTTCGTCGACCAGCGCTGGTTCGACCTCGCGCCGGGCTTCCTGGCCGACCTGGCGATCGTGCGCGACCCGCAGTACAACGTCGCCTACTGGAACCTTCACGGCCGGCGCCTGGAGCACGATGGCACGCGCTACCTGGTGAACGGCGTGCCGCTGGCGTTCTTTCATTTCAGCGGGTTTGATCCTCGAGCACCCGCTGGTGCTGAGCCGCCACCAGAACCGCACCGACGTGCTCGAGCATCCGGCGCTCGAACAGCTGCTGGCGCAGTACGCGGCCGATGTGATGGCAGAGGGACACGCGGTCAGCCGCGATTGGCCCTACGGCTACGCTGCCCTCGGTGACGGCACGCGCGTGGACGACACGCTGCGCGACCTCTACGACGAGTATTCGGAAGGGCGCAACGGTGGCGTGCCGTCTCCGTTCACGCTTGAAGGGGTGCAGGCATTCGACCGCTGGCTGAGCGAGCAGGAGCCGGGCGCGCCGGCAGGAGTCAACCGGGTGCTCGCCCAGGTCTACACCAGCCGCACCGATCTCCGTGCCGCCTATCCGGACCTGGGCTCCGACCGTGCCGCCGTGCTGCGCTGGGCGCAGGAGCACGGCCGGCACGAGGTGCCGGCACTGGCCCGCGTGATGAGCAACGGCAGCGGCGACGAGGTGCCGCAGCCCGCGTCCTCGGACCAGTCGGTGGGGATCGCGGCGGGCACGCCGCCGGCGGCTCCACTGCGCGACGCTCCCTGGGGAGTAAACGTCGTCGGCGATTTCTGCTCCGAGGGTGAACAGGGCGAAACCGCCGGCCGGCTCGTTGCCCTCCTCGATCGAAACGAGATCCCGGCGCTCCCGGTCGCGAGCCATGTGGCTGCCGTCTCCGACCTGCGGCCGTACGCGACCGCGGGACCCGAGGACGCACCCTTTCCGGTGAATCTGATCTGCATCGACCCCGAGGGGTTACCCGAGTTCGCCCGCCAAGCGGGGCAGGACTTCTTCGCCGGCCGGTGCTCGGTCGGCTTGTGGTTCGCGCACTGCCGTGGCGCGCTCGAGCGCCGGCGCCGGAACGCTTCCTTGGTCGAGGAGATCTGGGCCCCGAGCGCCTACGCGGCCGCGGTGCTCGCGCCGGTGCAGGCAGCGTCGCTCACCACCATCCGAGTGCCCGTCGCGCCGGTGCGGCCGCAATCGGGCTCGCGAACCGAGCTCGGGCTCGGGCTCGCGCTCGACGACGAGCGATTCCTGTTCCTCTCGAGCTTCGACTACCTGAGCATGTTCGAGCGTAAGAACCCGCTTGCCGTGATCGAGGCGTTCGGGCGTGCGTTCGCTCCCGGCGACGGCGCGACGCTGATCATCAGGTGCGTGCACGTCGACCATGACCGGGCCGCCCACGGGCAGCTCCTGGAGGCCGTGAGCGGGCATCAGCACATCGAGGTGATCGACCGGAGGCTGAGTCCGCCCGACGCCGCGAGCCTTACCGCGCTCTCGGACTGCTACATCTCGCTCCATCGAGCGGAGGCCTTCGGCCTGGCGATGGCTGAGGCGATGTGGTTCGGTAGACCGGTGATCGCGACCGGCTACTCCGGCAACCTCGACTACATGACCTCCGCCAACAGCTACCTGGTCGATCATCAGCTTGTTCCGGTCGGGGCAGGTCACGAGCCGTACGCTGCCGATGGACTGTGGGCGCAGCCCGACATCGACCACGCGGCGAAGTTGATGCGCCACGCGTTCGAGGACCGCGACGCCGCTGGGGCCGTCGGGCAGACCGCGGCACAGGACATCCGCCGCACTCACGGCCCGGTAGTCGCCGGCGAGATCCTCGAGCGCCGGCTGGAGTCAATCCGGGGCACCGGGCGCGCCCGGCGGGCCGCCGATCCCGTGCGCGAGCATCCGCCGGCCGGCGCGAAGCTGGCGCTGAGAGTTCGGCAGGGGCCCCTCCCCGGCCCCCGGGGACGCGCCGGACGGACGCGGAAGCTGGCGCGCAGGGCGCTGCTGCGGGCGATCAAGCCGTACACCGCATACCAACAGTCGATCAACCAGGAGATGGTCGCCGCGATCGCCGAGCTCAGCGGCCGGCTCGCCGAGCAGCGGGTGCAAGCGGCGCTGGAACGGGCGTACCGGATGGCCGAGCTGCGCGAGCTCGAGCGACGGCAGTCCTCACAGCCATGACGTCGGTAACCAGAGCCGCCGCCCTGATCGCCCGGATCAAGCTGGTGTTTGACGCATCGAAGCGAGTCTTGTCTCTGCAAAGCGATCGCAGCCTCTATCTGACCCTGTCGGAGCTGCGTCACCGGCACAACGAGATCGCGGCTCGATCCAGCCAGCTGCGCGAAGGCGCCGATCTGACGCCGTTCGAGCTGCGCGCGTTCTCCCAGAACGGCGAGGATGGCGTGCTGGCCGAGATCCTTCGGCGGATCGGCGCTCCGACTCGCTTCTTCGTCGAGTTCGGCATCGAGTCCGGCCGGGAGGGCAACTGCGTCTATCTCGCAGACGTCGCCGGTTGGCAGGGGCTGTTCATGGAGGCCGACGAGCAGCTCTACCGCCTGTTGGAACGGAAGTACGTAGCTCGGCCCCGGGTCCGCACGCTGTGCGCGCGGGTGGGTCGAGAAAACGTGGAGGAACTGTTTGCGCGAGCCGAAGTCCCCCAGGAGCCAGACGTGCTTTCAATCGACATCGACGGTCAGGACTACTGGATCTGGGAGGCGATCGAGGGCTACCGCCCGCGGGTCGTGGTGATCGAGTACAACAGCGCAATCGATCCGCGACGGCGCTGGGTGCAACCCGATGACCCGAGCCGGCCCTGGGAGGGGACCGAATACGGCGGCGCTTCACTCGGGGCCCTGCAGAGGCTCGCGGAGCGGAAGGGGTACCGGTTGGTCCACACGGAGCTCACCGGTCTGAACGCGTTTTTCGTTCGCACGGACCTCGCGGGTGAGGCATTTCCCGGACAGGAAGACGTTCCCGCCCGCGGCGTGCCGAACTACTTCCTCTCGGGCTACAGGCATCCCGCAGCCAAACCGGGAACCCGATACCTCGACCTCGACAGCGGCCAGTTGGTGGACCATGGCTCCGACGCCTGAAGCAGCCACTGCCTTCATCGAGCAGGCCGAGTTCGTCTGGCACCAGCACTTTGAGCTGGCGCCGGGTGTCTGGACGCCGGGGACCAGCCCGATCGGCTGGCTCTGCGACATGGCCGGCCTGCCCGCCGACCTCTCCGGTCGCACCGTCCTCGACGTCGGCACGACCAACGCCGGCACGGCGTTCGAGCTCGAGCGCCGTGGGGCGGAGCGAGTGGTGGCGGTCGATATCTTCGACCCGGACTGGTTTGGGGTGCGCGCGCTGACCGAGTTCCTGGGGTCAAAGGTCGAGTACCTCCGGGTCTCGGTCTACGAGCTCGCCCAGCGGTTCCCCGAGCCGTTCGACGTCGTGGTCTTCTGGGGCGTCCTCTACCACCTCCGCCACCCGCTGCTCGCGCTCGACAACCTCCGCGCGGTGACCGGCGGCGAGGCAACGCTTGAAACCGCGGTCTGCGACGGGGAGCTCCCGCGGCGCCAGCGGTCCGCTGCGCTGACGCGCTTCTACCGCCGCGACGAGTTGTCAGGCGATGGCTCCAACTGGTTCGCTCCGACGGTGGTCGCGCTCATGGAGTGGTGCGCGTCGTCCGGCTTCGAAGTGGAGCCTAAGGGGGCATGGCCGCAGCGCAATCCGGCGCGGGCGATGCTTGAGCTACGGCCGGCCGAGGGCCCGCCCGAGTATCAGCGGATGTCGTACGAGCGTCCGTTGCGCTGCACGGTCGATTGAGTCCCGGCTCTATTCCCGGCCCTCGCCGCCGTTTCGCAACTCCCGCAGCTCGGCCCCCAGCTGCTCGATTCGTCTCAGCGCCGCGGCCTGCGATTGCGCCAGCGACTCGACGCTGGCATCGATCGACTCGATTGCCCGGAGCAGTTCGCCGTCAACCATCCGCTGGTGCGCCGTGAACGGCTTCATCAGCCGCAGCAGGCCCTTGCGGGCGGCGGCCTGGGGTGCTCCGAACCGGGGACGGCGGCGTCCCGCCGGCCCTGAGCGGAGCAGGTCGCTGACCCGTTCTGTGTGCACCAGACCGGAGCCCCGCCCACCCCGGCGCCGGGAGCGCCAGGCCGGCGACCCGAGCACGAGCTGGAGGCGGTCGGCCATCGCGCGCCCCGCTACCTCAGGGGCGTGGGTCCGCCGGATGTCGCGCGCGGCGACCGACCCGACGGCGCGGGCGCCGTCGCGGTCCTCGAACACCTGCCGCATCAGCTTGGCGGCGTGCTCGACGTCCGGTTGGGCCCACACGCCGTCGGCGGGATACGGGTCGTGCCCCGGCCCGATCGGAACGAGGCGATAGTCGACGAGGTAGCTGTTGGCAGGGGTCATGTAATCGACGTTGCCCGAGTACCCGGTGCCGATCACAGGCTTGCCGAGCCACATCGCCTCGGCCATCGTGTAGCCGAATCCCTCCGCTCGATGCAGCGAGACGTAGCAGTCGGCCGCATTCATCAGTCCGTCGCGCTCGGAGCGGCTCAGCCGTTCGGCGATCAGGTGGACATCGGGGTGGGATGCGACAGCCGCGAGCAGGCGCTCGTGGGCCGGCGCGTTCCAATCCGCGTTGAGGCACTTGATGATCAGCGCCGCCCCCGAGCCGGGAGCGAATGCGCGCGTGAACGCCTCGACCGTCGCGAGTGGGTTCTTGCGCTCGAACACGCTGAGGTAATCGAATGCGAACAGGAACCGAAAGCCATCGGGCAGTCCTTCAGGCGTGGCGGCGAGTTGCGCGCCGGCGTCCATTGACACGGGCTGCGCAATCGCCAGGACCGGCACCGTCGCGATCTGGCAGACCGCGTCACGAACGTGGCGGCTGCCGACCCAAACCTCGTCGAGCCGGGCGAACGCGCCCAGATACTCCGCCGGGAAGCTGCTGACCTCCCATGCCCAGAAGCCGACCGTGTAACGGCCGGCAAAGAACTCGTCGCCGAGTTGATCGGCGACCGCGGGCACGGCGTCGGCGTTGGCGCAGAGCAGGTTGAAATAGATTTCGTCGGCGGCGACCGATGGGCCATCGGCGATCTCGGCGAGGGCAGCGTCCTCGGGCGACGCGTCCGGATGAAGCGTTGTCGCGAACACGTGCAGCGACTGCGTCCGCAGCGCCGCCGCCAGCTGGCGGGCATGCTCGCCGGTGCCCATCACACCGCTGAAGTAGCCGGCCACATTGACCGCCGGCGTCTCGTGACCGTCCCCCACGAGCGAACGTGCGACGCCGCTGCTCGGGAACCGCGCCCAAGCCGCGAACCGGGCTCCGGCCGGGCCGTCGAGGTCTCCAAACGCGTCGCGCAGGTCCGATCGCGATCCGTGCAGCGCCTCCAGGTAGCGGGTCACGCCTCGCTCGCCGCCGTGCGCCGCGGGCGAGCACAGGTAGCGCAAAAACGCGCGGCCGCCGGCATCGGTGAAGATCCGTTCGTCGGCGAGCGCGCCCCCGCTCACTGCCTCGCGGTAGGCCGAACGAGCGGCCGCATCGAGCGGGGTGCCGTCCGGAAGCGCCCCCCACGCGTAGGGCCTCCGGCGCCACTCGTCGTGCTGCTCGGCCGTGAGGGCACGCGAGTAGCCGTCGCACAGCTCGTGCGTCACCGGGTGCCGGTCGAGCTCGATCCGGTCCTGATGCCTGGAGAGCGAGTCCGGCCGATCAGGGTCGTAGCCGGAGAAGTGAAAGAACCGCAATGGCTCGCCGTTGACGGTGTAGCCGTGAGCGCCGCAGCGCAGATCTCGGCTCGCCAGGTTCCAGTACGCGACGTTGTAGCCGGCGTCGCGCAATACGTACAGGCTGGGGATCAGCCCGGGCGCGAAGTCCATCCAGCGCTGATCGACGAAGTAGCCGCGCTCGGGCGCGATCAGGCAGTCGGTGGCCAGGCGCTCGGCCCACCAGGCGAGCAGCGCGTCGATCTCCTCACCGGCCGCAAAACCGGCGAAGCCGAGGTTGAACGAGCCCGAGGTCAGGATGTCGGTCTCCGCCGGCTTGCGGCCGTCGCGGGGCATCGGAGCGGTGAGGTGGGGGTTGACCAGCAGCGCGTGCTCGCGCAGCAGCGCATCGACATCGGCGAGCGAGTCGAACACCTGGATGTCCGGATCGAGGTAGGTGACGCGCTCGACGCCCCGCTCATGCAGCAGATGCCGGAGCAACCACGGCTTGACCGCAGTCGAAAGCTCGAGCACGCTGTATCCCGCCGTCATTCGATCCCACGGCTCGATCGAGAGCTCCTCGGGGCGGAGGACCTCGAACGGCTCAAGGCTGCTGTCTACCTCGTGGTCAACGTCGTCGATCACCAGCGTCCAGCAGGTTCCGTCCGGGTTATGGGCGCGGAACGAGCGCGCGAGCACGCGGGCAGCCGCGAGGTAGTTGCGCGCGACGATCGTGCAGATCTGCATCGGGCGGAGGGTACAGTCGCCTGACGGCGATCTAAGACGCGCCGGAGCGGCTCTTGTGCCCGATCAGATACGCGTTCGGGGGCATCTGCGGCGGTGGCTGACGTCCGCGTTCGCCGAGGTCCTCGGGAAGCTCGACCTCCTCCACGCCGTCGCGCGGTTGCGTCATCCGCAGCTCCCACTGGTGGCCGCGGATCGGCGGCGGGGTTGCACCGCAGATGATCAATCCTGCCTCGGAGGCAGCGCTGCGCACCCAAGCACGGTCGTAGATCACCGCGTTGCGTACGTCATGCTCATTGATGAACAGCGTGTTCTGCTCCTCCTGCATCATCGGGAAGTCGCGCTTGTCGAACAGGAACCACGTCGAAAGCAGGACGCCGCCGGGCGCCAGCACCCGTGCCAGCTCGGCGAGGTATGCCTCCGACTGAGGCTGGGTCAGGTGGGTGAAGACCGACAGCGCGATCGCGAGCGTGAACTGATCGCTCGGGCCCGGCAGCGCTGCATAGAGCGGCTTGTTCTTACCCGGGTTGAACGCGCCGTAGAAGACATCGTGATGACGAAACTCGAATCCAGGTGCGCGTGGGGCGAGGTTCTGCGTGCACCAGTCGATCATGCCGGCATGAAGGTCGATCCCGAGATAGCGCTCCGGGCGCGGAAGCTGCTGGATGAGCTGGCGCGCGATCCGCCCGCAACCGCAGCCGAAGTCGAGCACGCTGCGGAACTGGTCCGGCGCGAATCCCGCGAACACCGGGGCGCCCGAGGGGTTGTCGAACAGGCCGGCGTCGGTGGGCCCGACGAGGGTCCGCATCTCCAGCGGTGGCAGCGGAAGCTCGCCGGGCTCAGAGCTGCTGAGAATGTGGCGTCTGCGCCGCATCGGTCGCGCCCCGTGCCCCGTCAGCCCAAGTCGGTCGGCGAACCCATCGACGTCGATCATACGGCGGGACCGCGGACAGCGTCTCTCTCACCGGGCGGCGCGCTTCTGGTCTAGATTGAGCCCAACGTGCTCGAGGCGACAACTGCCCACGGCGTCGGCCCCCGGGGGCGCGATCGCATTGGGAATCTCGCTGATTTCACTGCCAGGTTGCCGCGGCCGACGCTCCCCGTCTGGCTGCTCGTCGTTGCGCCTGTCGCAATAGTCACCTGGCCAATCAACACGGCGCCCGCGGCCTCAGGGGGCTACGACATCTCGTGGATTGCGGCGTTGCACGTCGCAGCGCACAGCGGGCTGCACTTCGGAAGCCAGTTCAACGACACGTATGGGCCCCTCGGCTACCTGACGATCGGGAACATGTTCTACGACCGGACCGGAATCCCCGCCGATTTCGTGACCGGCGCGCTCTACGTCGGGGTGCTGATCATCGTCGCGCGCCCGATCTGTCGAGCGTTCGGCATCGTCGCGGGGGGATTGCTGGTGTTCGCCCTCGCGAGGCTGGCTGCCGCACCATTCGATCCCGTCGAGCTCCTGAACCCGTTGATCGCTGCGATCGGGATCATCGCTCTACGGCGCGGCGAGCTCTCGCCACTGCAAGCGGTCGCGATCTCGATGTTGATCGCGTTCTCGGTGCTGGACAAGCTCAGCGGCGGGCCGGTGGGACTGATCGTCCTCGTCCTCCTCGTGATCACGACGGCAGCGCGGCCGGGCGCTCCTCGGGGCGAGCGCATGCGCCAAGTCGGCATCTTGCTTGGGTCGTTTCTCGCGGGTGTGATCGTGATGTGGCTGCTGGCCCGCCAGAGCCTGTTCGACCTTCCGGCGTACCTTCGCAACTCCTACGAGACGATCTCCGGCTATGCCGATGCGGAGTCGCTGTCGGCGCCTGATCTGGAGTGGCAATACATATGGGCGGCCGTGTCAGCCGTGGTCGTGCTTGCGGTCGCGTCCTCGCAAGACCGCAAACTGCCTCGCCTGCGCTGCAGCGCGATCGCACTGCTCTGGCTGTCGTTTGTCGCGATCGAGTTCCGCCACGCGTTCGTTCGCTTTGCGCCAGGGCACGCCGGGCTGTTCTTCGCGCCACTCGCTCTCCTGAGCGCGGCGGTGCTCGTCCGTCGGGCGCGGTGGCGGGCGGGTCTGGTGGCGTGCCTTCTCCCGCTTGCCCTCGTGTGGCAGGTCGGATCCTGGAATGTCCAGACTCTGTTCTCGGTCTCGACCACGTCCTTCGTACAGCAGGTGAACATGCTGCTGAGCCCTAATCTGCGCCACCGCAGTGAGAACCAGGCAATTGCCAGCCTGCGCGCGTACTACGCCTTTCCTGCCGCGCTGGTCGCCCGCCTGACGGGCCAGACCGTACATTTCGAGCCGTTTGACGCGGCGGCCGCCTGGGCGTACCCGATGATCCGGTGGGATCCGCCCCCCTACTTCCAGTCGAACGACGCCTATACCTCGCACCTCGACGACCTCAATGCCCGGTTCCTCGCGAGCTCCGCCGCCCCGCGCTACATACTCCGGGAGAACGTGGCGCTGGACGGCCGCGACGTGCGGTTCGAGTCTCCGCGCTACATGCTGGAGATGATCTGCCGCTACCGGGAGGTGATGACGATCCCCGGCTGGCAACTGCTCGAGCGCGGACCGGATCGTTGCGGCGCCCCGGTACCGGCGGGGTCGGAGCGGGTGAGGTTCGATCAACCTGTCGCGGTGCCGGTACCGACGCCGGACTCGATCGTCGTCGCCTCGTTCACCGACTTCTCGCTGCCACTGAGCGACACGCTGGGCGAACTCCTGTTCAAGCGCCCCGTCCAGTACATCGCGGTCAATGGGAACATTTTCCGCTTCGTCCCGGGTCACGGCGCAAATCCGCACGTGATGAGCTTCCCGACCTGCCTCGGTTGGAGCCCGGCGCTGTTTGACCCGGCGCCGTATCGAGTCCTCGCGCTTGGCCATCTTCCGCAGCTGATCACGTCTGGAGCGAGCGAGTGGAGCAGCTACCGGGTTTCGTTCCAGCGCGTTCCCTTCAGCTGCTCGTAGTCCTTGGCGGCGGAACGTCCCGCCGGCGATGATCACGAGGGCGGTCGCTAGGGTCTCGCGCTGTGTTAGGCACCTATGCGTCGGCCCTGCTGATCTGCATGGCCGCGATCATTATCGGCCGCGGAATCTGCCTGCTTGCAGGGCACGAGGGGTCGACATGGCTCGCGCCGGCGGTCGGTCTAGCCGCGCTGCTGGTCGTCTGTGACGTCACGATCGGTCTCCCGGGACGGGGGTGGACGGCCGTGGCTGCGGTCGTGGTCCTGTGTGCGGGCTCGGTGTGGGTCGGTGTGCGCCGCAGGGCCACGTGGCCACCGCTGAGCGACGCACTGCCGGTCGCGCTCGTCGTGCTCGTATACCTCTCGGTCCCGTTCATCGCCAATGACCGGGTTGGTGTGCTCGGGATCTCGATCTTGAACGACACGCATTGGCACCTGTTCCTGGCCCAGGGCCTGCTCGAGCCGGCGATCAAGCCGCTCGACACCTACGGGCCCGGGTATCCACTTGGTCCGCACGCGATCGCGGCGACATTCGCACAGGGGCTGGGGGCCGGTGTCGATCAGACCTTCACCGGTCTGCTGATCGCCACTCCGGTTCTGACCGGGCTGACGGCGCTGGGGGCGCTCAGGGACCTCTCGCGCCCCCGGCGGTTGCTGGTCGCGGTGCTCGTGGCGATCCCGTACCTCGCCGCGGCGTGGTACGTCCAGAGTGCGTTCAAGGAACCGATCATGTCGTTGCTGATGCTCGGCCTCGTTGTGGCCCTGATCACTGGGCGAGCGCAGCGGTTCGCCCGTCCGCTGGCGATCTTGGTTCCGGCCGCCGTGCTGATCGCGGGCGTCCTGTACGACTACTCGTATCCCGGACTGCTATGGCCGGTGGCGATCGTCGCGTGCTGGCTGGCGCTCGAGTTCACACTCGGCGGCGCCTGGCGCCGGCTGCGAGGAATCGTCCGCAAGGTGCGCTCGTCCGGCCCTGAGCTCGTGATCGGGGTGCTCATACTGGTATTGCTCCTCGCGCCCGACATCAACCGGATCCACACCTTCTGGCTCAGCAGTGGCGGGACCGGGGTGGGCACGGTCGGCGGCGTCACCGAGACCTCGCTCGCGAACCTCGCCGCCCCGCTGAGCGCGCTCGAGGGGCTGAACGTCTGGCTGATCGGCGACTTCCGCTTCGTCCCGACGCACAGTCTCCACGCCGGCCTGCTGGTCGGCCTTGCCGTGATCGTGCTCGTGTTCGCGATCGTCTCCGCGCTCGAGCGCCGCGAGCTCGTCTGGCCGGCGGCAATCCTGGGGTGCGCGCTGGTCTACGTTTACACCAAACACGCCCAGTCACCTTACGTCGCAGCCAAGGCGCTGGCCGTGCCGGCGCCGCTGGTGGTCCTGGGCTCCGGCGGCGAGCTCATGCGACGGCTCGAAAAGCGGGTCAACTGGCGCTCATTCCCAGTCCTGGCGATTGCCGCCGGGGCGATCCTGTTCTTCGTGCTTTCGTTTCAGTCGTCCTATCTCGTGCTGCGCGACGCGCAGGTCGGGCCCGACAACCATTTCTCTGAGCTGCGCTCCCTGCGTCCGCTCCTTCACGACCGGCCGACGCTGGCGCTGTTCTACGACGACTACCTCAAGTGGGAGTTGCTGGGTGTGCCAGTCTCCTCGCCATTTATCCAGTCCCCGATTCCGGTGGCGGTTCAGCCGGCCAAGCCGTGGTCCTACGGCCAAGCGATCGATTTCGACTCCTTCGACGCGGCCACGCTCAACCAATTCGACTACGTGATCACGACCCGCACCGCCGCCCAGAGCGAGCCGCCGGCCAACTTTCGGCTGATCGGCGGATCGCGCTCATACGAGGTGTGGCAGCGGATCGGCTCGACAACGCCGCGCCTGGTACTGCCTGAGTCCGGGCATCCAGGCGCGGTGCTCGACTGCCGGACGCCGGCGGGCCTGGCGCTCTCCCGCAGGCATGGGTTGGCCCGCGTGCGGCCCGCGCCGCGCTACTTCAACGTCGCGCCGCTGGGGCCGGGCGGGTCCGAGGAGGTTGTGCTCGACCTGCCTGCCGGCGGCTGGGAGCTGTCGCTGCCGTTTCTCAGCCAGCAGGCGGTGAGCGTCACCGGCGCCGGACTGCGAGTCCAGCTGCCCCCGAACCTCGACCGCCCGGGCAGCATCTGGCCGGTCGGGCGGATCCAGAGCGCCGGTCAGCCGGTGACCCTGAAACTGACCATGGCCGATCCGGGGCTGATCTCCTCCGCGGACCCCATCTCGCAGTACTTCGCGCCACAGCAGATGGTGGCCGTGCCGGAAATCCCCGCACAGACTCTGCCTCTGCGCGCCGCGTGCGGGCGCTACGTCGACTGGTACGAGCTCAGCTAGCGCCCCAATGATCCTGCGGCGCAGCCCGAGGATCGAGAGCAGAAACGAGGAGAAGAAGATCTGGATCCCGACGATGATCAGCGTCGCCGCGAGCACCGCGAGCCGCTCCTCGGCCAGCGCGCCGAAGCCGCTCTCGATCCAGTCGACGACGATGAACGCCCCGATCGCGATCCCCGCGACCGCGATCACGCCGCCCAGCAGCAATCCGTGCTCGAGCTTGAACCGCGCCCGCATATGGTCGAACCACCGATCCTGCTCGTTCATGAAATACGTCCCGTAGGCATGGGCGCAGATCCCGAGCGCCACCACCTGGGTGCCGACGATTGCCAGCAGTGCGCCGGCGAGCAGCGCGTGAATGTCCCACTCGCGACCGAAAACCGCCAGCCGTGCGAGCACGATCAGCTCGACCGCCGCGCCGACAGCGGCCATCACGGTTCCCGGGAATATGAACAGGTAGTTCGGAGAGTGGACGAGCAGAAACCTGAGATGCCGCCAGCCATCGCGGAAACTGGAGAGCTTCGACTCGCCTCCTCGGGGGTGATACTCGATCGGGAACTGGCGAATCACGAGCTTCTCCTTGGCCGCGCGGATCACCATCTCGGAGGCGAACTCCATCCCGGTCGTCCGGAGATCCAGCATCGGAAGCACGTCCCGGCGCAGCGCCCGCATTCCGCAATGGGCGTCGTCAACACCGGTGCGAAACAGGAGATTGAGAAAGCCCGACAGCAGCGGGTTGCCGATATAGCGGTGATGCCAGGGCATCGCGCCCCGGTGGATGTTCTTCATCCGGTTACCGATCACCACGTCGGCGCCGGACTCGAGCTCGGCCAGGAACCGCGGTATTTCAGAAAAGTCGTAGGTCAAGTCCGCGTCGGCCATCACGATGGAGCGGCCGCGGGCGGCCCGCAGGCCGGCCAGATACGCCGAGCCATACCCGCGGCGCGGCTCGTAGACGACGCGTGCACCCGCGGCTGCGGCAAGGCGTCCGCTGCCATCCTCCGAGCCGTTGTCGATGACGACGACCTCGCCGACGATCTCGCTCTGGTCCAAGGCACGCATGGCTCTCAGGACGCACTCGGTGATCGTCTCGGCCTCATTGAGGCACGGGATCAGGACGGAAAGGCGCAGCGAGGAGCCCGCGTCGAGAGTCGCTGCGCCGCGCGAAGTCGATTGCTCGATTGTGCTCATCAGCAGCGGCGGCGAGAGGCCGGTGTCATGGCTGTAATAACGAGAGCGCGCCGCAAAGGTCGCGCTGCTCGCGCGGCGATCCTAGCGCAGAATATGGAAACCTCCGCGGCCTCGATGCGCATCTGTCTTGTTTACGACTGCCTGTTCCCGCACACCGTCGGAGGTGCCGAGCGGTGGTACCGCAACCTCGCCGAGCGGCTCGCCGGCGAGGGCCATGAGGTCGTCTATCTGACGCTGCGCCAATGGGACCGGACGGTGGACCCGGGCGTGGACGGAGTGACCGTCGTGGTCGCTGGTCCGCGGATGGGGCTCTACGCCGAGGCCGGACGTCGCCGGATCTTGCCGCCGCTGGTGTTCGGCGCGGGCGTCCTGTGGCACCTGGTGCGGCACGGTCGCCGGTACGACACGGTGCACACGGCCTCGTTTCCGTACTTCTCACTGCTGGCGGCGGCGATCGCCCGCCCGCTCGGCGGTTACCGGCTCCTCGTCGACTGGCATGAGGTCTGGACGCCGGCCTACTGGCGCGAGTACCTCGGGCGCTGGGGAGGCCGGATCGGGTGGGCGGTCCAGCGGACGTGCGTGCGACTTCCGCACAAGGCGTTCTGCTTCTCGCGACTTCACGCACGCCGCCTGAAAGACGAGGGCTATCGCGGCGCCGTGACCGTGCTCGAGGGCGAGTACGCCGGATCGCTCGAGCCTCGTCCTGTCATCGTCCCCGATCCGGTCGCCGTGTTCGCGGGCCGGTTCATCCCCGAGAAGCGACCGGAAGCGCTGCCGCCGGCCCTCGCGCGGGCGCGAGCCGTCGTGCCGGAGTTGCGCGGCGAACTGTTCGGCGACGGCCCTGAGCGGGCGCGGGTGGCGCAGGCCGTCGCCGCGTGCGGGCTCAACGGTTGGGTCTCCTTGCGGGGGTTTGTCAGCGCCGAGGAAGTCGACCGCGGGCTTGCGCATGCCCTCTGCATGGTCTTGCCTTCCAAGCGCGAGGGATACGGGCTCGTGGTCGTGGAGGCTGCCGCCCACGGAACCCCTAGCGTCGTGGTCGCGGAGCCGGACAACGCCGCCGTTGAACTGATCGAGGAAGGCATAAATGGCTTCGTCGCCCCGAGCGCGGCTCCTGACGATCTAGCGGCTGCGATCGTGCGCGTCCACGAGGGAGGCGAAGCACTTCGACTGTCCACCGCCAACTGGTTCGCGGCCAACGGCCGGCGTCTGTCGCTCGGACACTCGCTGGAGGTTGTGGCGCGCGCCTACGGGGAGGGCTGATGCTCGGGGGCAGGTCGCCGGGGCTGGTCGCCCGCTCGATCATCGAGCAGGAGCAGTATGTCGCGCTCGCGCAGATGGTCCGCAGCTATCCCGACTTCCCGCGGATCGCCATGCGTTACTTCCTCGGCGGCGGTCGCTACCCCTACCGATGCCGAATCCGGACGCCGATCGGAATGGTTGCCCCGCTGACGCATTCGCACCACGACGTGTTCACGGTCCAGGAGATCTTCGGGCGAAAGGACTATCGAGCCGGTGACGATCTGCGGACCGCCGTCGACATCGGCTCGAACATCGGGATCAGCGGGCTCTACTTCCTGACGCGCAACCGAACCTCGCGCTGCTATCTGTTCGAGCCAGTTCCCCGCAACATCGAGCGCCTGCGCGCGAACCTGTCGGGCTACGAGGACCGCTACGAGCTCCAGCAGGTGGCAGTCGCCGCGCGGAACGGGCAAGTCGACTTCAGCATCGAGTCCACGGGGCGCTACGGCGGAATCGGCGTCGACGGGGACGGACAGATCCGAGTCACGTGCCGCTCGGTGTCCGACGTACTGGGCGAGGTGCTCGAGCGTGAACGCGTGATCGACATGCTGAAGATCGATACCGAGGGCGCGGAGTGCGAGACCGTCGCTGCGATCCCGGATGATCAACTGGCGCGTATTCGCACGATCTGCTTCGAGACACGGACGCCGTGCAACATCGATCCGGGCCGCTTCGACATGCACTTCGCGTGCGAGACGTGCCGACTCGATCAGCGGTGATCGTCCCGGCTATCGCTGCCTTCCGAGCGCGTGCTCGTAGCTCGCCAAGGTGCCGGCCGCCGTCGCCGCCCAGCTGAACCGCTGCGCGCGCTCGCGTCCCGCTGCACGCAGCCTGGCGGCCTCGGCGCCGTCATTGAGCAACCGCCAAATCGCAGCGGCGATCGCAGGCTCTGACTCGGGATCGAACCGGAGCGCTGCGTCCCCGGCGACCTCTGCGAGTGAACCTCTTCCCGAACAGGCAACCGGCAGTCCGCGGGCCATCGCTTCGAGCACCGGGAGCCCGAATCCCTCGATCAGCGAAGGGAACACGAAGCAGCTGGCTTCCCGATAGAGACCCTCGAGCTCGCCGGGCTCGATCCAGCCGAGCAGTCGGACGTCCTCGGTCAGGCCGAGTGCCGCGGCTCGACCGCGGAGCTCGACCTCATGTGCAGTCGGGTAGCCGGGAAGCACGAGCAGTGGTCTCGGATCGGCCTCGATCAGGCTGAGCGCCCCGAGCAGACGCATCAGGTTCTTGTGCGGCCGCTTGGCCGCGACGCACAGCACGATCGGGCGCGTGCCGGCGCCAAGGCGCCTGCGCAACTCCGCCCCCGGCATCGGTTCAGAGTGACGGCGTGACCCGAGACCGAGGGGCACCACATCCACCTTGCCCGGCGGTACGTGGAGTAGGTGCTCCAAATCCTCTCGCGTGCTCGCGGCATCGACGATGATGCGATGCGAGCAGCGCGCCGCGGCCGGGACAAGCACGCGCATCCCGAGTCCCATCAGGCCGAGATGCGCCTCAGGCACGAGCCGGTAGTTGAGGTCGTGGATTGTGGCCACGCGCCGGAAGCGCCCCCAGACCGGCGCTGTGTTCGCGAGGCTATGCAGAAGATCGACGCCCGCGCGCGCCGCGAGCCGCGGGAGGTGCTGCTGCTCGCCGCGCACCCATTGCACGCGGTTCCGGGCGCGGACCGGGACGGTCACTGTCTCAATCAGGTTCCCCCAGGGCGCGTCCGACGTCGCGGCGGCCTCGAGGTTCACGAATGCCGTGAACCGGGCCCTGGGCGCGGCCTCGACGAGCTCGGGGATCAGCTCGCGCGCGTAGGTCTCGGTGCCGCCGGTCTCGCCGGGGACGAGGAACACCAGGTTCAGGCCCACGTGCATCGTGTCAGCCGTGCGGTCGGGCGAGCACGCGCTGATACACCGCAAATGTTCCGTGGGCCGCTGCTCTCCACGTGAAGCGCGCCGCGCGCGCCGGCCCTCGGACGTGTGCCTCCCGGTCCGCGAGCGCGGCGCGGATCGCGCGGGCGGCGTCCTGCGGCTGGTGGGGGTCGAAGTAGTGGCCCAGATCGCCGGCGACCTCCCGCAGCACCGGGATGTCGGAGGCCGCGACGGGCACACCGTGGGCCAGCGCCTCGACGACCGGGATCCCGAATCCCTCGCCAAGTGTCGGGAATGCGGCACAGTCGGCAACCCGCCAGAGCCCCTCGAGGTCCTGATCGGAGACGTAGTCGACGAACCGCACGCGCTCGTCGACGTCCAGGTCGCGGGCGAGCGCACGGAGCTTTGCGTCGTACGGCTCGGGGTGCCCGGCCAGAACTGCGATGACGTCCGGGTCGAGTCGCGAGGCTGCCCGTATGAGCACCTCCTGGTTCTTGTGGGGGCGTTTGGCGGCCACGCACAGAACGACGCGCCGCTGCTCGAGCCGGAAGCGGCTGCGGATCGACTCCGCGGGGGTCGGGGTGACGGCGCGACTCGGCTCATGGCCGTGGTGGACGACGGTGAAGCGGGCCGGATCGAGTCCGAGGACCGAGCAGATCTGATTGCGCGCGGCCTCGGTCCCCGTAATCAGCGCGTCTGCGCGACGCGCAGCGTTGTCGATCACGAAGCTCATCCCGGCCGTCGTCACGCGTCCGAACGTGCGCTGCAAGAGGAACGTCACGTCATGCAGCGTGATAACCGCCCGGACCTGCGCGCGGATCGGGGCGGCGCTCGCGAGGCTGTGGATGATCGCGGCCCGCTCGCGGCGTGCCAGGGCCGGGAGGAGGATCTGCTCCGCCACCTGCCGGCGCCCGCGCTGACCGTCCTCACAGCGCAGCGAGCGAATCCGCGCGAACTCCTCCCAGCCGTCGGCGCGCAACGCCCGAGCTCCCGAGATGGTGGTCGCCACGGTCAGTCGCAGCTCGGGGAATTCGCTCGCGAGCGCGGGCGCGAGACCGCGCAGGTACGTCTCGGGGCCACCGCTGATTCCGGGAGCGAGAAACAGCGCGTTGAGCATCACGTGGGGCATGGACTGTGAAGCCGACGATGCTACGTTGCCCGCCGCGATGGCCTACTTTCAATGGCACGAGCAGCCCGGCTACTGGGGCGACGTGACGCGGCATTTCGCCGCGGCTGCCGAATTGCTCGACGTCGGCTGTGGCACCGCGTGGCTCGCAGACCATTTCGAGCGCTACACGGGGATCGAGGCCTCCTCGGAGGCGGTGGGGATTGCCCGGGGGCATGGCCGCAACGTGATTCACGGCGACATCGACGAGCGCCTGCCGTTCGCAGATGCCTCGTTCGATGGCGCGGTTCTCAAGGACGTGCTCGAGCACGTGAGCCGACCCGTCGACCTCGTGCAGGAGGTGCGCCGCGTGCTACGCCCCGGCGCACGGGTCTACGCCTGCTCTCCGGACGCCCAGCGCTGGGTCTGGGATGACTACACCCACCGGCGCCCATTCACCACCAAGAGCTTTCGGCTGCTATTCGCAGACAACGGCTTCACGGTCGAGCATGTCGGTTACGAATCGGTCGCGCCCGGGGTCGGTTTGCTGTCGGCACGGACCGGTCGACACCGGCGGCCGCCGCTGTTTGTGCTCCTCGCGCGGCTTCCCTTTCACCGGCGCAACGTATGGCTCCTCGCACGGACATGAGAACGCTGGCCATCGCGCTCCTGAGAGCGTTCTTCGAGCTCAACACCAGGCTGTCTTCGACGCTCGAACGGTGGCTCCGGATCGAGACCGATAGGCCGCTGTGGGACGACTTTGATCGACTGGTCACCGACTCCCTCCGCGCTTTACCGGACGGGGCGACGTTCGTTGATCTCGGTGGCGGGCGCCGCTGCGACTACGCTGAGGCGGTCCCGCGCGAGCGGTCAGTCCGCCTGGTCGCGGTGGACATCTCGGCCGACGAGCTGGCGCACAACGGAGACGCGGATGAGACCGTGGTCGCGGACGTGTCCGAGGGGCTGCCGTTCGGCGACGGCCAGGTCGATCTGCTCGTGTCCCGTGTGCTGCTCGAGCATGTTGACGGGGTCGCCTCGGCTGTTGATCACATCGGGCGGGTGATGAAACCGGGCGGGCGCACGATTCACCTGATGCCGGGCCGGAACGCCCTGTTCGCATTGGCTGCCCGACTGCTCCCGTTCGATTCGATGCTGCACCTGCTCCACGTCAGCCGGCCCGAGACGGTGGGTCGCGTCGAGTTCGAGGTCCACTATGACCAGACCGAGCCGGTGGCGCTGCGCCGGCTGTTCGTCGAAGCGGGTTTCCGTAACGTAACGATCGCGTGGACATCGGCGCAGGCTGATTACTTCAAGCCGCTCACTCCGGTGTACCTGCTGGTTGTCCTCTACGAGTGGCTAGTCCGAGTCCTTGGCGTTTCCCGGCTTGCGGCGTACGTCATCGTGTCAGCAGAGCGTTGATTCGTAAGCTGCGATTGTGGCTCCGCCGTCGCGCTCGGCGCTGCTCGGTCGGGAGCGATCGCGATTGATCGATCAGGCGCGCCGCAGCCGGGACGGGATCAAGTGCAGGAATTCGCGCGGCACCGCGCGCGTCACGAGGATGCCGAAGCTGTACACGGCGATCGCCACGATTGGACGGATGATCGCCGGCAGACTGGGGTCGAGCGAGAGCACCGCGGCGCAAGCCGCGACCACCGCCACCTTGAGCACCACCAGGACTTTGGGACGGTAGCTCGGTCGATTCCAGGTGAGCGCCAGAAGTGAGCTGGCTGCGAGCGTCGATTCGCCGCAGATCGTCGCGATCGCCGCGCCCCGTGCACCGTCCGCTCGTGCGAGCACGAGCGTCACCGCTACGCTGACCAGCAGCGCGGCGGCGTTGGATAGGAGCAGGCCGCGGTAATTGCCCACAGACAGCAGGCCAAAGCTCGAGGCCGCGATCAGGAACGACGCGGGCATCGCGAAAGCCTGAATCCTGAGCACGTCCGCCGATGCGGCGAATTTCGGGCCGGCCACGACCGAGACGATGAACTGCGAGCCGGCGCTCAATACGAGGGCGACGCCCACGCCGCCGACGAGCGAGGTCTCAAAGATCCTCTGGAGCGCGTACGCCAGCCGCGCGCGGTCATCGCGAGCCGCGCGCGAGAGTACCGGAAGCGCGACGGCGGCGAGCATCGCGGGCACGGTCGCGCAGACCGCAAACACGCGGAAGGAAACGGCGAACAGGCCGCTCTGATGGTGGGTGGTCACGAGGCTCGTGACGATCTGCGCCGCATAGATGTAGATCGTGCCCACAGCCGTGGCGAGCGAGAACACGACGGTCGCCCGCAACAGCGGCGGCCAGGATTTGGGCTGGAGCACAAGGCGTGCCGAGATCCGGCCACGGACCAGCACAGCCGTGGGCACGATGAGTGCCGCATTAACCAGCAACGGGACCGACAGCAGCGGGAACACGCCCGCGCCGAGAGCGGCCAGTACAACGACCCCCCCGACCCAAAGGGCCTGCCGGACAAGTTCGAGGGCAGAGATGACGCCCAATCGCAGATCGGTCGTCAGCGGGATCGACAGCGTGTGCTGGAAGACGAGCGCGACCGTCGCGAGGCTTGCGGTGCAGGTGCCGGCCAACAGCGCATCGTCGTAGCCGGCGGCCAATGCAAACGCGGTCGCCAGCGCGACGCCGATCAGCGTCAGGAAGACGCGTAGTCCGAGGAGGTCGCGCATCATTGCGTCCCGCTGCTCGCCGCGGAGGACGGTGTACTCGCGCGTGCCGATGTTCGACATGCCGGCATCGGTCACCGCCACCACAACTCCGACCAACGACATTACGGTCGTGTACTGGCCGAACCGCGTCACGCCGAGATAGCGCGTGAGCACGGCGGCCATCACCACCGAAAGCGCGAGCATGACTATGATCCCGCCGACCCGGATTGCGCCGCCTCGGATCAGCAGGCCTCCGGCGGCGCTGCTGTCAAGGATGTCGCCTTCGGTTTGGGCGTCCGCAGGCGGTTCGGCCTGGCTGCGCCTGAGGTCTTGCACCCAGGGCAGGCTAGCCCGTTTGCGGTGGTGCTATCCCGGCCCTCGTAAGCACCCGCTCGAGCGAACCGGCGAGGTCTTCCAGGCGGATCCGCGGCGCCTGGGGCTGGGTGCGGTCAAGCGCAGCCTCGAGCTGGCGCTCGAGCCCGTCGCCAAGTACGACGAGGTCATACAGGAACAGCCGCTCGTCCAGCCACGTCGGATCGGCTTGGTCGACGACCTCGACGCCGAGCCCGAGCCACGGGTCCGGGGTCCAGCGCTCGCCGCCGGAGCGACCGATCGCCCAGCTGATGCGAGCGGCCGGCCAGCGGGCGAGCAGTGTGCGTGCGACAACCTCGCCGGCGGCGTTCTGCGGCGCTGAGCAGATCAGCACGCGCGGGCTGGCGAGACCGTCGCGGGCCGCGATCACCGCCTGCTCGGTCGCCGAGCTGAGCGTCCACGGTCGCCCTTGCAGCTGGGAGCCCCACCGCTCTACGAACAGCCGGCGGTTGCGCTCGCTCAGCTCTGCCGCCCGGTCGCTCGCGCCCGACCCATAGCGGACGTGCGTGACCGTCGAGCGCGGCTCGTAAACGACCTTCAGCCCGCGCTGCGCGAGTCGGAGGCCCAGGTCGGCATCCTCGTAGTATGCGGGCGCGTACGCGTCGTCGAACCCGCCGACGGCCTCAAACGCGCTCGCGGCGGATGAGCATGCACGCTGCCGAGCCGTAGTCCACCGTGCGGCGGAAGCGGTAGCAGAGCTTCGCCGGGTCATCGCCGTCTCCGTAGACGAGCACCGTGCCGTCCTGCGCCAGGAGCGGCCCGGCATCCTGCAACGACCCGTCGGGGTTCAGCAACCGCGGCACGGCAGCCGCAACCGTGTCGTCTCGGAAAGCCTCGAGCAACGGACCGAGCCATCCGGCATGCACGAAAGCGTCGGAGTTGAGCAGGAGCAGATATGGCGCCCGCGCTCGCGCCGCCCCTTGGTTGGTGGCGGGACCGAAGCCGAGATTGCGCCGGTTCAAGATGACCTCCACATCGCGCAGCTCGGCCAGCCGTTGCCGGGTCTCGTCCTCCGAGCGGTTGTCGACCACGATCAGCTCGGCTCGGCGCTGGGTGTGCCCGATCACGGACGCCAGCGCCCGCTCGGTCAGCGCCCAGGCGCCATGCGTGACCATCACGACGGAGATCTCGGGATCTCCGCTCCCAGAACGCGTTGGCGTCACCGGCCGCGTGCGCGGAGCTTGTACACGAACTGTCTGGGCCAGGCGGTCCAGCGCATCACCTTCATGTTCCGGATCACGGTGAGCTCCTGCTCGAGCGCCTCGATCCGCCCGACCAGCACTTCGATGTGCTCGCGCAGGGCGCGCTCCTGGTCCCTCAGGCCCCGGTTCTCGACCGCCGCCCGATCGAGATCCTGGCGCACATTGACGAGCTCGGCCGTCAGCGCCGAGACGGCGCCGGAGAGCGCCGCCCGGGCATCGTAGAGCTGCGTCGTGCGCTCCTCGTACGCGATCGCCAACCCGCTCGCGGGACCGGGATCCGGTTCGCTCGCGGCCTGCAGGTCTGTCGGCTCCGCCATCCTCCGGGATCATCGCAGGACCGGCCGGCTGCGCTATCGTAATCGGCCCCCGCGGGAGTTACGGGGCGCCTACTTGATGTTCGATCCAGCACGTACATACGGGCCCAGGGGCGGCGGGTACGGGCCGCCAGCCCGTCCGTGATGCTGCGCCGAGCTGGGGCGCCGCGGCTGATCGAATGGACCGGCGAGCGATGCGTCCCGTGGGCTCCTGATTCGCAGGTCGTCTACGAGCACCTGCACCGGTACCTGTGGGCGGCGCGGTTCGTCGCGGGTCGGCGCGTACTGGACCTCGGGAGTGGGGAGGGCTTCGGCGCCGCGATCTTGGCGGACACCGCCGAGCGGGTCGTCGGCATCGAGATCGACGAGCGGACCGTCGAGCACAGCACACTCAATTACGCGGGTGAGAAGATCGAGTTTCACCTGGGCGACGCGCGTGACCTGTCGCGATTCGAGGACGATTCGTTTGACGTCGTTGTCGCCTTCGAGACGATCGAGCACGTCGATGACCACGAGCGGGTCCTCGAGGAGATCGGCCGGGTACTGACGAGCGACGGCGTGCTCGCGATCTCGACTCCGGACCGGCACGCGTACACGGACGCAACGGAACGGCAGAACCCGTTTCATGTTCGGGAGCTCGGCCGCGACGAGCTCATCGCGCTTCTCGAGCCCCGGTTCGCGCATGCCACGCTCTGGGGTCAGCGAACGATTACCGGATCAACGCTGT
This sequence comes from uncultured Solirubrobacterales bacterium, assembly GCA_963769695.1. Lineage (GTDB taxonomy): Bacteria > Actinomycetota > Thermoleophilia > Solirubrobacterales > Solirubrobacteraceae > Palsa-465. The sequence goes on from CAVYMX010000011.1 coordinate 714,911, forward strand.
CGGCGGTCGATCGATCTGACGGTGCGGCCGGTTCCCCCGCGCGCACGTTCTTCGTCGTGCGCGATGGTGAGGAGTGGCGCTCGGTTGCAGGCCTGTCGCCGATGTACCTCGTCGCGCTCGCCTCGAATGCCGAGCTTCCCGTCGCTCCGCTCGACTCGACGCTCGCCGACTGCGGGCTCCAGCTGGTGCAGGACGTCGAGTCGGAGGGTGCGAGCGTGGCCGACGGGCTGCGGAGTGAGCTCCACGATGTCCGTCAGCAGCTCTCGAGCGAGAGGCGGGATCGGGAGCTGTTGCGCGTCAGCCATGCGGCCGAGATCGATGTCGCCCGGAGGGAGGTCGATGTTGCCCGTCAGCAGACGCAATTGGCTCGCAGGCAGGCTGCCTTTGGCCGCCAGCAGGCCGACGCGGCGCGGATCGAGGTCGACGCCACGCAAAAGAAGGCCGATATTGCGAGTCGCCAGGTCGAGATTGAGCACAGAGAGGTGGACAAGCTGGCCGCGAGAGCGGCCAGTCTTGAGTCCGAGCTCGACGCAACGCGGCGGGCCTTGTCCCGGATCGAGGGATCGGTCACATGGCAGCTCCTCAGCCGCGGACGCGGAAAGCTGTTCGCGGCGCTCGGGGGCGAGGGCTCGAGGCGGGCGCGCGCGATCCAGCGGACCCTGCGCGTGATCGGGCGGACGCTCGTTCGTGGCCGACCACACGGAGCCGTGGCGGCTTGGAGCGACTTCGGGATCGCGTTCCCGGAGTTCGATCAGCCCGACGTATCGATCGTGATTGCGCTCTACTCGGGAGCAGAGCTGACCAGGAGATGTCTGGCGTCGATTCGGGACAACACCAGCCCTGCCGGCTACGAGGTGATCCTGGTCGACGATACGGCCGACGACGCGACCAAGAAGTTGCTGGAGACAGTGCGCGGCGCCCGGGTGGTCGTCAACCCGAGCAATCTCGGTTATCTCCGGAGCGCCAACCGGGGGGCATCATACGCCCGCGGGAACTGGCTCGTGCTTTGCAACAACGACATTGAGGTGGGAGATGAATGGCTGTCTGCGCTGCTCGCCTGTGGCAAGTCCAGTCGCGACGTCGCCGCCGTCGCCCCCAAGTATCTCTATCCGGACGGCTCGCTGAATGAGGCCGGGGCGATCATCTGGCGAGATGGAACCGGCTTCAACTACGGTCGTGGCGAAGACCCCCACGACCACAAGTACGAGTTCCGGCGAGAAGTCGATTACGGCTCTGCCGCGGCACTGCTCGTAAGAACGGAGTTCTGGCGCGCGGTCGGCGGCTACGACGAGCGCTTCGCCCCGATGTATTACGAGGATGTGGACCTCTGCTTCCAAGCACGCGGCCGCGGGCTGCGGGTGCTGTATGAGCCCGGTGCCAATGTGACCCACGTTGAGGGGGGCGCGGCGGGGACCGACCTCGCGTCAGGACCGAAGCGCTACCAGGACATCAACCGCCCCAAGTTCGTCGAGAAGTGGCGGTCATCCCTCGAGCTTGAGCACGTGTCCTCGGACCTGGCCGCCGTCCGGCGAGCCTCAAACCGTTCCGCCGGCAGGCACGCTCTGATCCTCGACCACCGTGTGCCGATGTCCGACCGCGACGCCGGCTCGGTGCGGATGATGGCCATCATCCGGCTCCTCAATGAGCTCGGCTGGCGGATCACATTCTTTCCGGACAACGTTGAGGCGACGCCCCCCTACACGCGCGAGCTGCAAAATATGGGCGTGGACGTCTGGTATTGGCCAGTGGACGTCGCCGAGGAGCTCGCAGCGATCGGACCGGACCTGTCGCTGGTGATCACATGCCGCCCGCAGGGCACCAGCCGCTGGCTCGACCTGCTTCGCGAGCACGCGCCGACAGTTCCGATCGTCTACGACACCGTTGACCTGCATTGGCTGCGAGAGGCGCGGCGGGCCGCGAGCGCCGACCCGCAGCGACAGGTCACGATTGGACCGCGGGCCTCGGTCTTGCGAGAGCTCGAGCTCGCGCTGGTCCGCGCCACCGACGCGACGCTCGTCGCGACCGAAGAGGAGCGGGCCCAGGTCGAGGCCGATGTCCCGGACGCTCGCGTCCGCGTCGTGCCGATGATCCACGATCTGAACCCCAACGTCCCACCGGTCGATCAACGCTTGGGCGTGCTGTTCGTAGGCGGCTTCGAGCATCTGCCGAACGTCGACGCGGCCCTGCGGCTCGTCCGTGACGTGATGCCGAAAGTGTGGCGCGAGCTCGGACCCGTGCCGGTCAAGATCGTCGGCACCTCGCCCCCGGATGAGCTCAAAGCCCTGGCCTCGAGTGAGGTCGAGGTGGCGGGGTGGGTGCGGGAGCTCGAACCGCTGCTTGACAGCGCGTGTGCCTTGGTCGCGCCGATCAGCTACGGCGCCGGCATGAAGGGGAAGGTGACGCAAGCGCTGGCAGCCGGTCTCCCGGTGGTCACGACAACGATCGGGGCGGAGGGATTGGCGCATGTCAGCGGCGAGCAGATGCTGATTGCTGACGAAGACGACGAACTCGCGCAGCACGTCATTCGCCTGATCCAGGACCCAGATCTCTGGCAGCGCCTATCGCATGCAGGGCAGCAGCTCGCAGCGGACCGCTGCTCACCTGGGCTCCTGCGCCGGCGGCTGACCGAGCTGCTGACGGAGCTCCACGTGACTGAACGTGGCCCGGCGGTGATGTCGCATCACGCTTCCTGAGCGGAAGTTGGTAGGTCTGGCTGTGAGTGGTAGCTCCGATGTTCATGCTCCGAACGCGTCCGCGTTCGGGCGTGCACGCGCGGCAATTGTCTCCATGGATCGAGACAAGCTGCTCTGGCTGGCGATCGTGATGCTCGTCGCAGTCAGAACTGTCGTGTCGATCCACAGGATCTTGTGGCCCGGGCTGCAGATGGACGAGACGCTGTTCGTGGACGCCGCCACGATCCGGATCCCGAGTCCCTACCTCCCGCACTCACTTCTGGGAATACCTCTAATGGTGTTCCCTTACATCGGAGCCTTGAAGTCGTGGTTGTACGACCCTGTCTTCAGCGTATTTGGGACTTCCGCCGCAACGATCCGCATTCCGGTTGTCGTGATCACGTCAGGCGGACTGCTGATGCTGTACCCGGCCGTCCGTGACCTGGTCAACCGGTCCGTAGCCGTCCTGGTGGTCGCGGTGCTGTGTTTTGACAACAGCATCTTCTGGCTCACGCGCGACGACGTCGGTCCTTCTTCGCTTGAGTTCTTCTTCAAGTGCGCAGGCCTGCTCTGTGCCGCTCGCTTCGCTCGCTCGCGCCGGGCCCGATGGGTCGTCCTGCTGCTGCTGACACTCGGACTTGGCGTCTTCAACAAGCTCAACTTCATCTGGGTCGTCAACGCCGCAGCGGCAGTGTCGGCACTTGTCATCGTGCGGTACCGCAGGGAGCTTCGGACGCAGTCGCGGGCGCTGATCATCTGGGCCGCCGGTCTCGCCGTCATCTACACGGGCTTCAGTCTTTACTATTTTGGGGACCACATCGGAAGTGTCGCGGCTCCGGCCGTCCACGGCCCTCTCCTCACTTACACTTGGCCTTCGTTCGAGCTGGGAATGCGGGCCATCCTGTCCGGGACGTGGTTTTACGGCTACGCCTTAGCACCGTTAGAACCGCGGAATGTCGTCGTCGGGATCGTGTTGGCGATGTTTGCAATTGGCACTGTTGCGAGCGTCCTGCCGCGCACCCGCTGCCTGTCAATCGCCGCCCTGGCGATCGCCACACTTCTGATTGCCGGGCAGATCCTGGTCACCCCCCAAGCGACCGCCGGCTGGCACTACGTTGCGGTCTACCCATTCGTGACGGTAGTCGCGGGGTATGGCGTCTATGTCCTGGCGTCCCAGCTCCTGAGAAGGCCTGCGCTTGTGACGGTCGCACTCGTCAGCGTTGCGCTCGCGTCGGTTGGCTACAGCGCGACGTTGATCGAGAAGTCGTTCAGGGCAGGTGCACGGGAACCCACGAACTCCGCTTGGTCGCCACAAATCTACGCGCTGAGCAGCTACGTGCAGCAGAGCAGGGCGACGATCTTCACTGCCGACTGGGGGATCTTCAATCCGTTGTTCGCCTTGCATCCTGACCGCCGCTATCGGGAGATCGAGTTCGATCTCGCAGCCCTGACGCCCGTTTACCTGCAGGCAGTGCGAGTCGATTTGGCGGACACGCCGGGGCCTCGGCTTGTGATTACGCATGGTCCGGCTGAGCTCGTGTTCCCGGAATCCAGAGCGAATCTCTTCCGGGCCGTTGGCAAGCATCTGCATCTCGTCGCTGCCTTTCGCCGAGGCGGTAGCCCGGTTGTGTTCGACGTATACCAGTACACATAGCGCGACCCAGCGTGGCGGTCAGACGAGAGGGCGGCCCGGTACATTCTCAGGGACGATGCGATCACACCGACCGAGCGACACACCCCGCTACTTACGGTTTTGGCCAGTGGACGCGCTTCGGCACAGACTCCGCACGATGGCCGCCGCGATCGGGGATACGCGCACCCAGGTGCTCGAGAACCGCGAGCAAATCGTTTCCGGTCAAGTGGCGGTTTCCAGGGAGATTGTGGATGTGCAACGACAGATTGCGGCTCTGCGCGGTGAGCTTGCGGGTTTGGCGCGATCGCTCGGCGCCGGGCCGGGATCGTTGTCGGGGCCTCAGCAGCGGATTGGAGAGCCGGCGAGTGGCAGTTCGCCTACGGCCGCGGGTCGGGCACACATCGTCAAGCCGGCGGCGGGAGCGACGTCCTGCCAGATATCGGAGCTCCTCGCGCGCGCTGATGCGTCGAAGGCCTGGCTGCAGGCGGCGCGCGAGTCGATTGGGGATGGCATTGTCTGGTACCGGTACGACATCCTCGGCAACATTTATCAGTTGGATGCGTTGCTCCACGGGGAGAATCGGGATCTGGCCCGGTTCGCGAGAGGTCTCCCGGTGGCAGACATCGGTGCGGCCGACGGAGACCTTGCGTTCACGCTCGAGCACGAGTGGGGCTGGGAGGTCGACATCGTCGAGACAGCTGCGACGAACCAGAATGGGCTCGAGGCTGCCCAAGCGCTACGCGAGCACTTTGGCTCACAGGTGCATATACATGACATTGACCTGGATTCACAGTTCCGGCTTCCCCGTGAGCGCTACGGCCTCGTGTTCTTCCTTGGGATTCTCTACCACCTCCAGAACCCTTTCTTCGTGCTCCAGGAACTCGCCCGCCGCGCTGACTACTGCTTGATCTCGACCAGGGTTGCGCGCGTCGCCGGCGCTGATGAGACCGCGATCGGCACTCTTCCCGTGGCATACCTGGTTGGCGCCACCGAGACCAACAACGATCCGACGAATTACTGGATGTTCTCGCCGGCGGGGCTCGATCGGATCATCGACCGCGCCGGCTGGCGGGTGCTCGAGCGCTTCTCGGTTGGCGACGTGCTGAAGTCGGACCCGGCGTCGCCCGACCACGACGAGCGGATGTTCATGTTGTTGGAATCGACGATTCTCAGCGAACTTCCGTAGGCGTCTGCTGGGCGGTCCAGTGCTCGTACGGAGTTCTGCCGCGGATAAGTGCGGCGGCGGCGAGGACGCGAATTAGATACCAACCGCTCGCGATCAGCCCGGCGCTCGGACTCCCGTGCTGGCGATGCGTAGCTCTGATCGGCAGCTCGACGATCCGAGCGCCGTTACGGCCTGCGGAGACAAGCGCCTCAAAAGTGTCGCCGAGGTACTCGATCGGATAATCGCGAGCGAACTGGCCAAGCAACGGTGTGCGGATCGCGCGGAACCCCGACGTCGCATCGGTGATCGGTGAACCACACGCGGCGCTGGCACGTCGCGCGAGCATGCTCATCGCCAGACGCCGTCCCGTGCGCACCTCATAACCACGATCACCGGCCAAGAAGCGCGAGCCGATGACCATGTCGGCCCTGGTCTGATGCAGCGCCTCGAGCAGGTCCGGGATTTCGGCTGGGTCGTGTTGCCCGTCGGCGTCGACTTGGACCACGACGTCATGGCCGGACGCGATCGCGTGTCGGAACGCGCAGCGAAGCGCTCCGCCTACACCCAGGTTGAGCGGCAGCCTGATGACCGTCGCGCCAGCGGCCTCGGCGACCGCCGACGTTGCGTCGTGCGAGCCATCGTCGATCACGCACACCGGGTAGCCAACGGCGCGGATCCGCTCGACGACATCCCCGACGCTGCGCTCCTCGTTGAAGGCGGGGACGATCACGAGTGCGGTCGAACCGCTCATCGGCGCTCGCCCGCGCGCACGTAGCTCTGTTCGCCGTCTGTGTCTCCGGACCCGGACCGCTCGAGTTCCCGCAGCCGGGCTTCGACGAGCGCCGCGTGCTCGCTCAGATCCTGGATCGCGCGATGGAGGCCCGACAGCGAGATCGACAACTGGAGGCACAGGAGCACCAGAAAGACTATGAACACGCCGGCTGAGAACCCCGTTGGTGTGAAGCCGAACCTCTTGGCTTCCTTCGTCAACACTACGAGCAGCGGGCCAGCGGCGATTCCGGCCGCCGAGACGGTGATCCACCCCAGTCCGTAGCGGATCGACAACAGCCGTCGCCGGACGAGCACAATCGTCGAACAGAGCAGCGCCAATGCGCCGACTTCGATCAGCACCGACTCCGTGCTCACCGTGCTGATGATAGGCGCTGGTGCCACATTCACCGGTGCGCGAGCTGCGACGCTCGCGCCAGAGCCGGTATCGACCCGTTCAGGTAGCCTCGGCGCCGGTGTCTCGCGGTTCTCCGACAGCGCAGCCAGGCGGCGTGGCACAGAGGCTGCGCCGGCCGATCGTCGCGGGGGTAGGGCTCCCCGGGATCGCCGCCGCCGTAGCTGCACTCGCAGCGATCTTCGTGGTCGGCGTCTACACCGATTCGGGCTGGCGTCTGCTCCACGCACAAGGGCTGTACACCGCACACCCTGCGAGATTCGAAGTGCTTGCGTTTGCGGCGATCGCCACCGCGATCGCCGCGATTGCACTCAGCGCGGGCCGGAGCGCACGCTGGTCCGTCGTTCTCGGGCCTGCGATCCTCGTCCTGCTGGCGCTGGGCGCGACCGCCACGTTCGGGGGTCAGGGCGTTGCGATGCTCGCGGTTGTCCTGTCGGCGACCGCGCCGTGGTTCGTGGGCCGGCTTCTACTTCGCCTGATCGGGTCCGGGCCCTTGGCAGAGCAGGGGGTCGTCGCGTGGCTCGCGGGCCTTGGGCCGCTGTGCCTGCTCACCTTGCTGCTCGGGCGCATGTCGCTGCTGAAGTGGTGGACAATCGGAGCCCTCGTCGTTGTTCTGGGAGTGCTGGGCACCCTACGGGCCGGGGAGATTCTGTGGGAGGGCCGGGCGCGGATCGCCTCCGAGATCAATCGGACAAGCCTCAGCGCCGCGAGCGCCGGCGTGATTCTGCTCACGATCGCCGTTGCCGCGATCTATACGGCCGCGCCGGAGGTTCAGACCGACGCTCTGTTCGGCAACGCGTACCTGCCGATGCTGTGGGCCAAGACCGGGACGATCGGCCCGATGACCGGGCATGTTCAGCTCAGCATCGGTGGGTGGGGTCAGCTGATCGCGACCTGGGGCAACCTCCTCGGTGCGCCGGCGACCGGCCGCTACTTGCAGCTGCTGGGGCTGATGAGCGCTCCTGCCGTTGTGTGGTCTTGGGCGCGCCGGTTTGGGTCGCTCGGGCCGCTGGCGGCGGTCGCGGTCGCGACGACTCCGATCATTTTCTGGCAGGCGACGACGGCCGACGATGACCTGTTGTTGGCGCTCGCGGTGTTCGCGCTGGCGGTTGCGGTGTTCGAAGCTCTGCAGCGGCACTTCCCGGCCCCCGATCGGGCCGTAGGTATCGCCCTCGGGTTAATGGCCGGTACGTGCATCTCGCTCAAGTACCAGCTCATTCCGATAAGCATGGCCCTCCTGCTCGGTTGGATCGTCTCCGGGCGCAGGTTGGGAACGATCTTCCGGCGCCTGGTGTTTGGCGCGGCCGGGACGCTGATCACCGCATCTCCACCGCTCATCCTGCATTGGTCTGACACCGGAAATCCCATCTTCCCGGCATACAACAACATCTTCAAAAGTCCGTATTGGCTCCCGATCAACGAGAAGTTCAATTTCCCGTTCTTCCCCAACCCCGGCTTGCTCGGCCCGGTGAAGGCGATCTGGGATGCGTTCGTAAACCCTGCCGTAATGCAGGACACGGCCCCGCCGGGTTCCTACGCCGCGCTGGCGGCAGTTATTCTTGCCGCCGCTGCAGTTGGCTGGCGCTATCGCCGCCGCGTTCCGGGCTCGTTCGTCCTGTGGTGCGCGATCGTCTTGACGGTTACGGCATGGTGGATCGAGTTCCGCTACTTGAGGTACCTACTACCGGCCGCCCTTACCTCCATCGTGCTGCTGCTCGCTGTGTCCGGGCGATTGCGACTGAGCCGAGCGTTTCAGCGAGGCGCCGTGGTTGCTGTCGCGCTGACAGCGTCCGCTTCGTTTGCGGTCGCGGTTGCACAGCTCTGGAACGTTCCCAACCGTAAGGTGCCGTTCGCCGCTGCGATCGGGCGGGATCCTGGCTATTTGGAAAGCTTCTTCTTGGAGCGAGACGCGATCCTGGCGTTCAACCGCCTCTCGCCGCCACGCGCGCAGATGGTCACCGACGTGTTCCAACGCGTATGGCTCACGGGAGGGCGGGACTTCGACGAGATCTGGGAGCTGGCCGCACTGCTCCAGCTTCATGGGCCGATTCCGAATACCGGCGACGGTATCTTCGCGCGCCTGCGCGCCCGCGGGATCGATTGGGCGCTGGTCAGCGGACCAGATCGCGTCATCAGCGGCGATTCATGGCTTCCGAGGGTGCTCCGTACCCATGGCCAGCCGCGCTTCAGTGCGAGGGGATCGGATCTCTATGAGCTGGTAGATCATCCGTCGGTGCCCGTCCCCGTTGGGCCGTGCGACAGGGCGCGCACGGGAATCCCAGCTTGCTGGCCGGGGCCGCGAGCGGCTGCGCTGCCCCTCGTCCGGACTGTCCCTGCCTGCCCTGGGCAACTCCTCGCAATAACTGCGTCAGAGACCGCTGGCGGACCATCGGTACCGATTCAGATTCAGTTCCCGGGTGGTCTCACGAACGAGGCGCTCGCTTGGGGTCAGACGGTGCCGGGAGCAACGCAGCCAACCTACGCGACCGTGCCTCCCGGTTCACACGGGGCGACGATAACTCTCCTACCGCCGGCCGCGACGGCGCTCACCCATGTGACGGTCGGACGCTTCGGTTCGCGCTGCGGACCGACTTACAGTTAGTCGATGATGTTGTCCGACCAGGACCGCACCGACGCTGCCACCGGGCCGCCTCCAAGCGGAGCGACCGGCAGGCTGACTTGCGTCGTCTGCGGTCAGAATTCCGAACGGACGCATGTCTCGTGGGCCTTTCGGTGCGCGGGGTGTGGCACGTGGCGATCATCGTTGACCGGTGGCACGAGCGGAGAGACGCTTCACACCCCTGACGAGGAGATACGGGTACCGGGTCTGCGAACGCTTCGGCAGCGCAACTTTGCCGATGTGCTCACGCGCATCGATCGCGTGCGTCCGCTCGCGGGCCGCCGCCTCCTAGATGTCGGGAGTGCGCACGGGTGGTTCCTGGAGGCCGCGATCGCGCGGGGTGCCGATGCGATCGGGATCGAGCCAGATGAGGGGATGGCCCGTTTCTCGAGCCAGCGCGGCCACATCGTCCGGAGGGGATTCTTCCCGCAGGTGCTCGATGATGCTGAACGGTTCGACATCATCACGTTCAACGATGTTCTCGAGCACATTCCCGACGTAGGGGGCGCTCTCGACGCCTGTGCAGCACGCCTTGAGTCTCGAGGCGTGGTGAGCGTCAACCTCCCCACATCCGACGGTCTGGCATATCGGATCAGTGCCGGTCTCGCGCGCCATGGTGTGTATGGCCCATTCGAAAGACTCTGGCAATACGGCCTTCCCAGTCCGCACGTTCACTACTTCCCGCGAGCCGCGATCGCTCGGCTGCTCGAGTCGCGGGGACTACGCGTGCGGTATGTCGGACCGCTGCAAGCCGTCGACCGCGAAGGGCTCTGGCAGCGCATCCACGTCTATCGCCGGGCCACGCCGGGCAGCCTGCTCACCTACGCAGCCCTCTATGGCACGGCGCCAATCCTGAACACCGCGACCTGCTGCGACATCGTGCACCTAGTCGCTCAGCGTGTCTGAGACCCAGCATCCCAACCCGCTTGTGGCCACGATCGCGGTCTTTGATTTCGATCGTACCCTGACCACGCGGGACACCTTTCTCCGATTCGTATGTTGGAGAAGGGGACTCTTCCCGGTGTGTCGCGATCTCATCGCGACGCTGCCGCTGTTGGGTCTATACGCGGCCGGCCGGGTGGGCAACGAGGTCCACAAGGTGGCACTGTTCGCCAGAGCATTCAGAGGCATGCGTGCGGACATCTTCGAGCGTCGCGCCCATCAATTCGCTGCCGGCGAGATTCCGGACATGATCCGGCAGGATGCCCTCCGCCGGGTCAGGTTTCACCAGGACCGGGGTCACCACGTCGTGATTGCGACCGCCTCGCCGACCGACTGGATCTTGCCGTGGGCCGTCACGGAAGGGATTGCCGACGTCATCGGCAATCAGGTCGAGGTACGAGCTGGGCGGGTGACTGGGCAATTGAATGGACCGAACTGCTACGGCGCGGAAAAGCTCAATCGCTTCCTGGCAGTACACCCCGACCGCCAGCATTACACGATGCTCGCGTATGGCGACAGCCGGGGGGACAAGGAGATCCTCGCGGCAGCTGACCACGCCTTCTACCGTCGCTTCGAGTGAGCGCCCCGATAGCCATCGTCACCGATGCGCTATGGCGCAAGAGCGTATCGGCGATCCGGGCGCTCGGGGCGACTGGTTACCGCGTGTTCGCGCTCGGTGATAGTCGGTTGACCACGGGGTTCTACTCTCGTTACGTGAGTCGGCGATTCTTGGGTCCTGCGGCGGCGCACGATGCCGACGGCTTCGCTGAGACATTGAACCGGGCGATAGAGGCGACCGGGGGTCAGCCGGCCGTGTTGCTGCCGATGGAGGATGAAACGTGCGAGTGGCTCCTGGCACGTGGTGAGGGGCTCCCGCGACACGTGAGATGGCTGCTGCCCCCCGGGGACTCGTTTGCGCTCGCACGGGACAAGGCACGCACCTTTGCCGCTGCGCAAGAACTCGGCATCCCGGCTCCGCGCACGTATGCTCCTGGTTCGGTGGCGGAACTGCTTGCCTTGGTTGCGGCAAAGCCGATCGATGGGTTCGTCGTGAAGCCCCGCACCGGTTCAGGATCCACCGGGCTGATCTACGGGCCCGAGATTCGCACGACATCGCTAGAGGAGCACTGGGGGCGCCACGGCCCGCTCTTGCTGCAGGAGCGGATTCCGCGGGACGGCCGAGCCTGCGGCGTGAGCCTGCTGTTCGATCGCGGTGGCACGGAGCGAGCTGCATTCAGCCATCGCCGGCTCCGTGAGTACCCCGTGAGCGGGGGTCCGAGTACCCAGCGAGTCAGCGTCGCGCTCGGGGAGTTGCATGAATACAGCCGGCGGCTTCTCTCGTCGCTGAAGTGGTCCGGCGTGGCGATGGTCGAGTGGAAGGTTCATCCCGACGGCGGCCGTCCGATGCTTCTCGAGATCAATCCGCGCTTCTGGGGCAGTCTGGCGCTGGCAGTTCGCGCCGGTGTTGACTTCCCGACGCTGTACGCCGATGCGGCACTCGAACGACCGTTACCAGCGACCTTGCCCGAGTACCCCGAAGGGGTCATCTCGCGCTGGATGCTGCCCGGTGACCTGCTGCGCTACGCGAGTTCGTCCCGCGAGCAACGGGAGCCGCTCAGGGAGTTTTTGAGGGGCTCGCTGCGCGACTCGGAGGAGTTCGACCCCCGCGACATTCGCGGCAGCATCGCCTGTGGGCTTTGCCAGGCTCTGCTCGCCGCCAATCCGAAATACTGGCGATACGTTCGGCGCCATTAGTGCTCAAATCCGACGAGATGATGCCATCAAGTCCACCGTTGTTGTTCAGTATCGACGTGGAGGAGTTCTATCCGGCGGACCCCGATCGCGATCCTCGATCCAGCCCGCTTCCGTCCCTGGTCGGCGCATATCTCGATCTCTTGCGGCAGCACAACGTCCGAGCCACGTTCTTCGTCGTCGGCGATGTCGCCCGGCGCCACCCGGAGGTCCTGCGGTCGATCGTCGCTGATGGCCACGAGCTCGCGTGCCATGGCGATCGCCACGTGACGCTTGACCAGTTCACGCCAGATGAGTTCGCTGCGGACCTCCGCCTCAACCGCGCGGCGGTGCAAGCCGCCGCAGGGGCCGAGGTAGCCGGGTTCCGGGCGCCGGTGCTTTCGCTCACCGAGCGGACCTCATGGGCGTACGACGTGCTCGCGAGCGAGGGCTTCAAGTACTCGAGTTCGGTTCTTCCAGCGTCGAATCCACTCTACGGTTGGCCAAGCTTCGGGCCCCCGCCGCGTCGGCAACGGGGCGTCGTCGAAATCCCGATCACCCTCGCGAGCGTTTTCAAACGCGCAGTCCCTGCTTTCTCCGGGACGTACTTCCGCGTGATGCCTTGGGCGCTCGTCCGTCGCGAGCTTCGGGTGCTGCCCTCCGACCGACCGGTGGTGTGCTACTTCCATCCGTACGACATCGATCATCGCCAGCCGTGGACGATGCACGTCGGCGTCCGCGGCAGCCATTTCATGAATGCCCTCTTGTTCGCCCGCCGTCGGTCGCTACTGGTCCGCATCGCTAGCCTGGTCGGCGAAATGCCCGCGGCGGAGACATATAGCGACTACGTGGCGCGACAGCCGTGGTAAACGAGTCGATCTTCGAGATCCTATGAACGCCTGACCATATGCACGCGCTGCCCACACGACTCGCCGGGCCGATCCTGCTCGAACCCGTTGTGCACGGTGATGACCGCGGCTTCTTCGCCGAGACCTACCGTCGCAGCGCCTTCACCGAACTCGGTATCCGAGAGGAGTTCGTCCAGGACAACCACTCGCGCTCCGCGCGCGGGATCGTGCGCGGGATGCACTATCAGGCCGGGATGGCGAAGCTCGTGCGATGCGTCCGTGGAGCAATCCTCGATGTCTTGGTCGACATCCGTCCTGGATCATCTGCATTCGGACGCTGGGAGGCATTTGAGCTCAGCGATACCAATCACCACCAGCTGTATTGCCCGGACGGATTCGCGCATGGGTTCTGCGTGCTGAGCGAAGTTGCGGACGTCGTCTACAAGACGTCGACCTACTACGACCCGGCGCGGGAGGGCGGCTTCGCCTACGACGACCCTGAAGTGGGGATCGAGTGGCCATCCACGGTTGAGCTCCGGGTCTCCCCGCGGGACCGGGCTGCGCGGCTCTTGTCGGAGATCGCCGCGTCACTTCCGTTTTCGGATATCGACTCGGCGCTCCGGTAGGACCATCCAATACCATCGACGGCAGTCTCCAGCCGTCCATGCGCGCCCGCCTAGCCGTCAACCCCAACCAGTTTCGCCGCGTCGCCTACTTCACGCTCGCGGCGCTCACGCTGATCGTGATGACCGGCGCCGCCGTGCGCCTGACCAGCTCCGGTCTCGGCTGCCCGGACTGGCCCAGGTGCTACGGCAAGGCGCTGCCGCCGCTCTCGACTCACGCGCTGATCGAGTTCGGCAACCGGGTGGTGTCGGGCGTCGTCGGAATCCTGACCGTCGTCGTCGCTGTACTCGCGTTCACGCGGCGACCGTTTCGCCGGGATCTGGCGGTGCTGGCCGTGCTGCTCCCGATCGGGGTGCTCGCCCAGGCTGTGCTGGGTGGCTTCACCGTGCGAGAGCACCTCGCGCCGGGCTTCGTGATGGGCCACTTCAGCCTGTCGATGATCATCCTCATCGCAGCCGTCGCGCTCGCGTGGCGAAGCACCTATGAGCCCGGCTCACGGCCCCGGGCCTCCGACCGTCTGGTCGTCTGGTCGGTCCGCAGCCTGGCGGTGCTCGCCGGAATCACGATCGTCGTGGGCACTGCCGCGACGGGCGCCGGGCCGCATTCAGGCGGCGCGGTCGGCCAGAACGTGCACCGGCTGCATTTCAAGGGCGCTGACACGCTGCAGTGGCTGGTGCACCGGCACGCCACGATCGCCGCGATATTCGGGGTCGGGGTGATCGCCGTGTGGTTCCTGCGCCGCCGCCGCGGTGCGTCAAGCGAGATGCTCGAGCCGCTGACCGTGCTCGGCGTCCTGGTGGCGGCACAGGGCCTCGTGGGCAGCGTCCAGTACGAGCTGAAGCTCCCGGCCGACATGGTCTGGGTCCACGTGACGTTGGCGACGCTGAGCTGGCTGGCGGTGCTGTGGGCGGTCGCCGAAGTGGGCCAACTGGTACCGCGGACGGCCTCGGTGCCCGCCGCCGCGAGCCAGGCTGCGCGTGCGGGCAAGGTCGGCTCGCTCGAAGGCGTTTGAGAGGTCTACCCTATCCTGCTCGGTCAGCCACGGAGCGCGTGATCGGAATGATGGGCGCAGGGGCGCATATCTGGGAGCGGATCCCGGTCGCGCGTAGCGCATAGCGCGGTTAGCCCCGGTTGCTCGAGGTCGCCTACATGACGATCGGGACGAAAAACACACCATATCTCGAGGCGGTACCTGTCCGCCCGTTCGTTGTCGCTCGGCGGTGGGATCAGCTCGGCAGTCGTCTCTGCGCGATCGTCAATGCCCGCTCGCTTGCCGAGCTTCTGGATCTGGAGTTTCGCTTCGCGTGGCCACGAGCAGCGGATGCCCACATGAATAATCCCGGGCAGATCTTCTCTGAGGCATTCCTTGACAGGTTCGAGATTCACTCGTCAGAGCTTGAGAACCGCCCGGCCGTGCCGTGGTGGCAGCTGATATCGCTACCCGTGCCGGAGTCTCACCGCGCTCTGACCGACGCAGGCGCGACGGCGTTCCTCGACGCCAACGAGCCCTTTGCGGTCGTTCGGAGCCCCAACGAAAGCCTCGCTGTGGCGAGGGAGCGCTACAGACGCCTGTTCGACGAGACCGGCTGGAGCGAAGAGGCTCGTCGATTGATGGACTTCAGCCGGCGTTGGCCGGCTGATGGTCCGATCGCGGCCGTGCACGTCAGGGCGGGCGATATCGTCGGCGGCGCTTGGCGACATGTCGTGGGGCACGAGAAATACTCGCCGACCCCGTTTGTTCATCACGCCATTGAACGCCTCACCGAGCGCGGCGAGAAACCAGCGCTCGTCCTGTCGGACAATGCCCAATACCTCGCCTGGCTGCGGGGTCGGTTTCCGACGTTGATTACATCCGCGGAGATCGTTCCGGAGTACGCAGGTCTGACCGAGCTGCAGCAGGCCCTCGCGGACATCCTCCTGTTGGCGCGTTGTGAACCGATAATTGGTCCGCCGAACAGCGCGTTCAGCCGTCTCGCGGCGAACCTCGGCCCTGGAGAGCATGTCCGCGCCGACGCAATGGCCCCACCCGGGCGGGAGCGACGTGTACTGCGCGCCGGAATTGCGGCGCACGGAAAGAATCGGGCTGGATCGCAATTCTGGCCGCCGCTTCTCGCACGTGACATCTGTTGGTATCTCGATGTGTTCGGCGACACGACGCCGCTCGGCGAACAGCGGAGGCTCGTACGTCGGGCGGTCAAGTTGGATGCCGAATTCCTCGCCGCGCAGGCTCGGCTCGCCCGCGTCGAAGCGTTGGCCGGCGACTGGCGGGCAGCCCGGGGTGCCGCAGCGCGGGCCCTCGCTATTGCGCACACTGCGGAGCACCACCACGATCCTCTGCTGGAGGCGCTGGCCACCGATATCGGGTGCAAATGCATCGCGGCGGTTCAGGGACGACCTCCCCGTTCCGCGGATACGGACGCGGCGGCTTTCATTGCAGAGCTCAACCGCGGGTTCAGTCGTTGCCTTGAGCTATATCCCGTTTGGTTTTCGAGAGACGACGTGTTCGATGGTCTGAAGTCACTGATCGCAATCGCCGAGCGACTTGTCGGCGAGACGCCCGATGTGCGCCGGCAGGCAGCACGGAGCTTCGCTGAGGCCAACTACGACGACCTCGACCTGCCGGGAGTGCGATCCAGCGGGCTGCTGGAGCACCGGGCATCCGGTACGTACGACCCCCTCACGCGCGACCTCGATCGGATGGGCCTCCATCTCTACGAGGCGGTCGACGGCGCGGATCTGGGGATCGAGCCGCCTCGGCTCGCGCGCTAGGCCCGTCCTCCGACTCCCAAGTTATTCTGCGTGAGCATGACCGGGATTCGGGCTCGGGTATGACTGTTGCTGCGCCAGACTCGATCCGGGCGGCGATCGATCTCCCGGCGGCACTTGCGGAGGTGGGCAATGAGACAGTGAGGGTGAAGGGCTGGGTATTCGACGTCGCCGGGCCCCTCGAAGGAGCGCTGCTCGTAATCGGAGATGCGCCGCCAACTCGCTTGCGGCTCGGCTTGTGGCGTCCGGACGTCAGTGACGCGTTCCCTGAGATCGCGCATGCCGGGGCGAGCGGCTTCGAGCTCGACATCAGCCTGGGGAACATCCCACTAGGGCCGGCGCGGATCGCGCTGCTCGTGCGCACGACCGCCCGGGGATGGGTTCAAGCGGCTGCGACCGAGGTCACGGTCATCCCGACGGAGGCGGACAGACCTCCCGGCCGACCACGAGCGGCGTTCACGATCGTGCAGAACGAGCCGCTCATGCTGACGGTATGGCTCAACTACTACGCCCACCACTTCGATCCCGACGATCTGTACGTACTCGACCACGACAGCACAGATGGGAGCACCGCGGAACTGGCGGGGCGCTGCAGGGTCGTGCCTGTGCACCGGTTCGCGTCATTCGACCATCGCTGGCTTCGCAGTACGGTCGAATCGTTCCAGCGATTCCTGCTGCAGTCCTACGAGACGGTGCTGTTCGCCGAGGTCGACGAACTAGTCGTCCCGGACCCGCGCCGCTACGCAGGGCTCGCGGCGTACATCGACGGGCTTCAGCGGCCCGCGGCCAGGTGCTCTGGCTTCAACGTAGTGCAGCAGCCCGATGAGCCACCGGCGCGATTCGATCTGCCGCTGCTCGCGGAAAGGCGCTACTGGCACGCATCGCTGGAGTACTCCAAGCGCTTGCTGTCGCGGATGCCGCTGCGATGGTCCAAGGGGTTCCATCAGGAATACGACGCTCCGGACGACCCGCCCGATCCGGAACTGCTGCTGGTGCATCTCCACCGGCTCGATTACGACTCGTGCCTGGCCCGTCACCGCTCCACGGCCACGCGCAACTGGAGCAGGGAGGACATCGCCCTGGGGGACGGTGCCCAGAATCGGATTGCCGCGCCTGACGAGTTCGATCGTTGGTTCCGAACCGGCAGCGAGGCCGACGCTCCGCGTGAGTTGATCCCCGATCACATCCGGGCGGCGCTGTGAACGCACTGGTCGTCCCGACAAACTCGGCGGAGCGGCTGGCCGACTTCCTCACGGCCTGGGCACCATGGCCGTGGGACATGATCGTGATCGTGCAGGATGCCCCCGAGATCAACCTGCACATTCCGGAGCAGATCGGCGAGCAGGCCCACGAGCGGCTACAGGCATACAGCTGGTCGGAGATCGATTCGATGCTCCCCGACCCGACGATCATCTCGCGCCAGGACAGCGCGATCCGGTCATTCGGTTTCTGGCAGGCGTGGAGTGCGGGTGCGCAGATCATCTTCACGCTCGACGACGACTGTTACCCGACCGATGACGATTTCGTCGAAATGCACCGCGACAACCTCTACCGGACTCCGGCCTGGACGAGCTCCGTGCCCGGCATGCGCGTGCGCGGGCTGCCCTACCACAACGCCGGCGTCCTCCGAGACGTGTTTGTCAGCATGGGCCTGTGGCGCGGATATCCGGACCTCGACGCGATCAATACCCTGGCCGGATCGCAGCCGACAGGGCCGCTTCTCAAAGCCGGCACGCGGGTGATTCCTTCGCAGCAGTATTTCCCGATGTCCGGGATGAACCTGGCGTTTCGGCGCGAGGTCGCGTGCCTCATGTACTTCGCGCCGATGGGGCGAGGCCAGCCGTTCGCGCGTTTTGACGACATCTGGTGCGGGATTGTGCTTCAGCGGATCTGCCGACACCTCGGTTACTCAATCGTCTGCGGCGAGCCGGTCGTCGACCATCGCCGTGCGTCGGACCCATTCATCAACCTCGTCAAGGAGGCGCCCGGCGTTGGTTTCAACGAACACCTCTGGGAGCTGATCGACGGGATCTCGCTGACAGGCACCGAGCCGCTGGCATGCATGGTCGAGGTGGCGGCCGCGTTTTGCGGCAGCGACGACGAATACCTCGCCGGCTGGGGCGTAGCGGTGAGCGGCTGGTGCGGTCTGTTTGGCGAGATTCCGGACCAAACGGCGGTTTCGGCTGTGATGCGGTCGTGAAGGGAACCATCACGGTCATTGGCGGCAGCGGCTTCGTCGGGCAGCTGATCTGTCGCGGTCTTGCCCGCCAGGGTTTAGACATCCGGGTGTTCGACCCCATTCGCGGTCCGCTCGTCAACGCCATGCGCCGCAGGTACCTAGCGAGCGCAACCGCTACCGCGGCCCGCCGGGCCGCGCGTGCGATCCACTGGGCTCAGACCCACACCGAGGCAGCGCTACGTCGAGCCGACCTGATCAGACGCCAGGCCGACGACATCCTCGCTAATCGCGACCTGATCGCGAACCGGTTCATCGGCAGCGCGGCGGTGATTCATCTTGCCGGCATCCCGCACCCGTACTGGCCCGGCGCGACCGACGACGACTTCATCCGCCTCAACTACGACGCGTCGGTGAATGTGTTCGAGGCCGCCCGCGATGCGCGTGTGCCCGTGTTTGTGTTCGCGTCCTCGGCGCAGGTCTACAAGATCAACGATCCGGTGCGACTCGATCAGCTGCCGGTCCTGGAGTCCAACTGCCTCCCGTTGCCGGCGGAAGGCCAGACAACGTACGGGTTTCTAAAGGCCGCGTTTGAGCGGTACTTGGCCGGCCGCTGCACCAGCGGGGAGACGCAGGCCGTGGCGCTCAGGCTCGAATTCCCCGGATTCCGCTCCGAGGTGCCGGCGAACCTCTATGTCAGCACGTCGATCGAGAACCTGGTCGCGGGATTCGTCTGTGCCCTGCGGCCTCCCGATTGGCTTGGTTTCGAAGCGTTCAACATCGCCGACGCAGAGGTCGAGGCGTCGATCGTCGACGTTCAAGCCTACGTCCGTAATCGCTGGCCCTACGTGCCCAACCGCAGCGTCGGCAACCAGTGCCTGCTGAGTACTGAAAAGGCCCGGGACGTGCTCGGATACAGGCCGGTTGGGGGTGGCCACTACATCGATACCGGGTTGGTGTGAACCCCCGTGAACGCGGTCGGTCGGTCTAAAGGCCTTCGACTGACAGGCGCTCGAACGCGTTCCCCCGCACCGGCTTGACCTGCGCCAGGTTGTCGATCGCAGGGTGGGCGCGGCCGGCCGGACCGGCCGCGAATACGCGCAGCAGGTTCTCCGTGGCGCGGTCCACGAACTCGCGAGCGGCGATTCCAACCCCGTGGCCGCAGGCCGGGCGCGCGCATCCCGCATACCCACCGCATCGTGCCGGAGGCGAACACGGCCGCCCCGCTCGGCACGGTGTAGTAGGCGGAGTCGGAGTAGCTCGCGCGCCCATCGCACCTGAGCGGGGAATGAGCGAGCACCTGCAAGGGCTGGGGGAAGGGCACCGCCGGGTTGACGCGGTCGTACTCGGGCCCGACCAGTCCCGGGAATGATGTCCCCTTGCGGACCCCGGTGCCGGCGAAGATCCAGTTGTCCGGGTCGTAGACCACGTACGGCGCGCTGACCGGGTTGCATTCGTAGAACACGCCGGTGATCACGCTCTCCGGGCGCGGGTCCGGCGGGTCCCGCCAGTTCTGCGTCGTCGCGGCGTTGTCGCTGGCCGTAGTCGGGATCCAACCGTGCGACCTTGTAGTCGATCTCGACCCGGTCCGGGCCGAGCGGCGAGGAGGCGAACCGGATGTGCCGGTAGATCGCGTTGGCGCCGAGGAAGGCGAGGTTCGTGCCGGCATCGCGGGCATCGAGCAGCGCCGTGCGCATCGCCGCTGAGTAGTACTCATCATGCCCCAGCGAAATCACCGCGCGGGCGCCGGCGAGCAGCGCCGGGTGCTCGTCGACGTCGATGTCGGTCTCGTAGGCCAGCGGCACCCCGGTGCCGTCTCAGCGAGCGCGATCGGCGGCTGGTCGAAGGACATGAACACGTGGCCCCGGTCCCGTCCGCGTCGTAGGGCCGGTCAAAGCTTGACCGCATAGGATCGGTCGCCAAACCCGTGCGGCCCCTCGTACAGGTCGTAGCCGCCCCACAGGTTGTAGGCCTGCCAGGTCGTGACCTCCTCCAGAGATCACCACTTTCCCAGCGGTGCTCGGCGAGCGCACGGTGATCGGTACGTATCGCTGCGGGCCGTCGGAGGCATCGAGCCGGAGCAGGTACGCCCCTTGCGGCCAGCCCGTCGTGCTCACGGTCAGGCTCGGCCGCCACGGCGCGATCACCATCCGCGTCGAAGCGCTGGCGCGGGCCTTGGCCTGGACGCGGCCGAGCACTGGGCCTGACTCCCAAACCTGCGCGCGCCTGGTCGCCCCGCGTACCAGCCCATCCGGAATGCCTGCACGCGAAAGGCGGGAGCCGTGGTGGAGACGTACAACCTGAATCGCTGCCCTGGCAGCACGCTCGCTGCTCCCGCGTAACCCTCGATCGCGTTCGGGGCGCCCAGGTTGCCGATGTGCCAATCCGAAGTCCCGGGCTTGGCGTTCTCCGCGGCGGGAAACGGGCGGTTGCCGGCGGCAGTGGCACCGCAGCCGGCGGTGAGCAGCACCGTTAGGGCGAAGATCGCCCGGCGGGCGTGGGGCCGTCGCATGGCTCACAATATTGCCGCGTGTCAGCCCACGATCGCTCCCGCCTGTGGT
Source organism: uncultured Solirubrobacterales bacterium (assembly GCA_963769695.1). Taxonomy (GTDB): domain Bacteria; phylum Actinomycetota; class Thermoleophilia; order Solirubrobacterales; family Solirubrobacteraceae; genus Palsa-465. The sequence goes on from CAVYMX010000011.1 coordinate 735,832, forward strand.
TCAAGATCGGCTATGCGCTGCGGCACCCGGACCGCATCCTCCCGTACGCGCGGCGGCGTGCTCGCGACCTGCGGCTGGGCCTACGAGCCGACGACCACGTGACCTACTACCGCGCGATCATGCGCTCGAACGCTGCGCGCAGCCCCGAGCTCGCCGTTGGCAGCGAGACGCACGAGTCGTGGCTCTACGCCGGTCAGATGCAGTTCGACTACCTGCTCGACCACGGGCTGCACCCCGGCGCGCGGATGCTAGAGATCGGGTGCGGGAACCTCCGCGCCGGGCGGCTCTTGATCCAATATCTCGATCCGGGGAACTACCACGGCATCGACATCTCACCCGACATCCTGCTGGCGGCGCTGGACACGATCACCGAGTTCGGCCTGCAGGCGAAATTGCCGAGAGTTACGCTCGTAGAGGACCTGAAACTGGGCTTCCTCCCCGATCGGTCGTTCGACGTCGTGTATGCCCACAGCGTCTTCTCCCACTCGCCGATCGAGGTGATCGAGGAGTGCCTTCAGCACGTCGGCCGGCTCATGGCTCCGGGCGGATTCTTCGACTTCACGTTCGACCGGACCGATGGCGCCGAGCATCGGGTGCTGCGCGAGGACTTCTACTACCGGACGGAGACGCTGACCGCCCTGGCGGCCAAGCACGGACTGCAGGCCCGATTCATGGCGGACTGGGAACCGCTCCACGGGCAGTCCAAGCTGAGACTGAGCCGGCCGAGCGTCGCCGTCCCCGAACCCGTGACGGCGCATGCGAAGACTGGCTGAGCCGGGTCTTTCGTCTTTTTACGAGGCTGCTGCCTGCGAGTACGAGGTTGCGGTGGAGCGGGTGGGTGTGGTTCGGCGGTGTGTGCGGTTTGGGGATCGGGTGGTGGGGTTGGGGTTTGCGGGTGGGGGGTTGGCGGGTGTGCTGTGGGGGGCGTTTGCGGGGCGTGGTGTGCAGGGGGGTGGTGTGGTGGATGCTTCGATTTCGTGCTGGGAGGCGAGTGGGTGTCCGGGTGGGGCGGTTCCGTTTCCGTGGGGGGTGGGGGATATCGGCCCGGGTGGGTTGGTGCGTGAGTCTGGTGTTGGTGGTGTGGTGGCGGTTCATGAGACGGGCTCGGGGGCGTTGACGTTGGTCGATGTGCGGCGGCGGGTGTTGTTGCATCGGGTGCCTGAGCGGGGGCGGGTGCCGTGGTGGGAGCGGGCGGCGCCGTTGCGGGCGGGGTTGTTTTGGGCGTTGGGTGGGGAGGGTCGTCATCTGGTGCATGCGGGTGCGGTGGGTGATGATCGGGGGGGTGTGTTGTTGGCGGGGGCGAGCGGGTCGGGGAAGACGACGGTGGCGTTGGCGGCGCTGGTTCATGGTTTTGGGTATCTGGCCGACGATTACGTGCTGCTGCATACCGACGGCGAGGGCGCGCCGACCGCCTACTCGCTCTACACCACGGCCAAGCTCGACAAAGGCCACCTGGCCCGGTTCGGCACTCTCGCCCCCGCGGTCCGTTTCCCGCCCGAGTCGGAGTCTGGGGAGAAGGCGGTGCTCGATGTGGGGGTGTTGATGCCGGGTTGTGTGCGGGAGTGTTTGCCGGTGCGGGCGGTGGTGGTGCCGCGGATTTGTGGTGGGCGGGCTCGGGTGCGTCGGGTGAGTGCGGGGGAGGCGTTGTTGGCGTTGGCGCCGAGCACGGTGTTTCAGATGCCGTTTGATGATGGTGCGGTGGTTGGGGCGCTGGCGGCGTTGACGCGTCGGGTGCCGTGTTTTGCGCTTGATGTGGGGGACGATCCTGCGGAGTTGGCGGCTGCGGTGGATCGGGTGTTGGGGGAGGTGGTGCTGTGATTGGGGGTCTGGTGTCGGTGGTGATGGCGGCGTTTGAGGAGGAGGCGTTCATCGGGGAGGCGCTTGAGAGTGTGTTGGCGCAGAGTTATCGGCCGGTGGAGGTGATCGTGGTTGATGATGGGTCGGGTGATCGCACGCCTGAGATTGCGGCGGCGGCTGGGGTGCGTGTGTTGCGCCGGGCGCACCTGGGTCCGTCGGCGGCGCGGAATGCGGGGTTGGCGCTCGCGCGGGGGGAGTATTGGACGATCTTCGATGCCGACGATGTGATGCCGCGGGAGCGGCTCGCGCGCCAGGTTGCGCATCTGCAACAGCATCCGGAGTTGGGGATCGTGCTCGGGCTGACGGAGGCGTTCGTGAGCCCGGGCGAGCCGCGACCCCCGCATTTCAACCCCGCCTGGGACAACGGCCCGTTCCCAGCCTGCGCCGGCACGATGCTCGCCCGCCGCGAGGTGCTCGATACGGTCGGGCGGTTCGACGAGACCGTCTCGCTGGCCTACGACGTCGAGTGGCTGGCGCGTGCCAAGGACGCCGGGATCGGCGCCGGGTCGGTCGACGAGGTCTGCCTGCGCTACCGGATCCATCGCGGCAACACCTCCGCGGACGCGTCCGCCGTTCACCTGGCGATGTTGAGGCTGCTGCGGGAGTCGGTGCGCCGCCGCCGCATGCACGCCGCCGATGACCGAGCGCTCGATCTCAATTAGACTCGCGTCCAGCTATGGGGGCATCGCTGGTCGTCAACACATCTCACGTCGTCCATGAGACGATCGATGGAGAGGCGATCCTGATCCATCTCGGGACGGGGACGTACTACAGCCTCGATGGGGTGGGTGCGGAGGTCTGGGGAATGCTGGCCGCCGGAGCGGATCAGGACGCGGTGCTCGCGGCCGCGGCGCAGCGCTACGACGGCGACCCGAAAGAGGTTCAGCGGGGCCTGTCGAGCCTGGTTGGAGAGCTGCTGCGGGAAGGGCTGTTGGTCCAGGGCGATTCGCAGCCGACCGCGGATTCGCCGCGGCTACCCTCCGGACGGGTCCCGTTTGCCGTTCCCGTCCTGAACGTCTACACCGACATGCAGGAGTTCATGCTCGTTGATCCACTGCACGACGTCGACGAGGCCGCCGGCTGGCCGCATGCGAAGACTGGCTGAGCCGGGTCTTTCGTCTTTTTACGAGGCTGCTGCCTGCGAGTACGAGGTTGCGGTGGAGCGGGTGGGTGTGGTTCGGCGGTGTGTGCGGTTTGGGGATCGGGTGGTGGGGTTGGGGTTTGCGGGTGGGGGGTTGGCGGGTGTGCTGTGGGGGGCGTTTGCGGGGCGTGGTGTGCAGGGGGGTGGTGTGGTGGATGCTTCGATTTCGTGCTGGGAGGCGAGTGGGTGGCCGAGTCCCTCGCCGTGTGGATGAGGCCACCAAGCAACAGCTGCTCGTGATGATCGACAAGGCCGTCGCCGGTGGCTGGGAGCACCGCCGCGTGTGCGGCTATCTCGAGCTGGAGGAGAGCCGCGCGTGGCGCTGGCGGCGCCGGCGCGACGCCGACTGTCTCGAGGACGGGCGGCCTGGCGGGAACCCGGTGCACGGCCTGCGGCCCGAGGAACTGACCGCGATCCTCGAGCTGTTCGAGACCTGGGGCGAGGTTGATCGCTCGCACCGCAAGCTCGCGCACCGCGGCAGCTACATCGGCCGGGTGTGGGTCTCACCAGCCACCGTTCGGCGTGTTTTGGCTGCTCACGGCCTGGTTTTGAAGCGCCCCCGACGCGTCCGGTCAGAGCGGCGGCCGTTCCCGGACTGGGCGGACTACCAGCGCAACTCGATCTACATCTACGACGTCACGCACTTCGCCGGCTGCCCGAAGCACGCCGTGTTCGCGGTGATGGACCTCGTGACCCGCAAGTGGATCACCGAGCTGGTCTCGATCGAGGAGACCTCCACCCAGGTGCAGGTCGTGTTCATGGACGCGTTGGAGGCCGAAGGGCTGCTCGAGCTCGTCGAGGCCCGCCAGGACGCTGCGGCGCCCGATCCCCTCTCCCTCGATGCCGATGTTGACGTTCTCGCACCGGTGCTGCTCGCCGTCAGCGACAACGGGCCGCAGATGACCTCGGCCGACACCCGCGCGTTCATGGCGATGTGCGCGATCGCGCAACACTTCGGCCGGCCCGGAACGCCGACCGATCAGGCCTGGATCGAGAGCCTGTTCTCGCACGTCAAAGCCGACTGGCCGCACCTGGACCGGATCCGCGACCCCGACGTCCTGCGGGCCGAGCTCGCCGACGTCCGCCACCAGTACAACACGATCCGTCTGCACGCCGGGATCGGGTACGTCACCCCCGCCGACGAGCACGACGGCCGCGGCCCACGGATCCGCGCCGCCCGCAAACGTGGGCTCCGACACGCCGCTGGGGTGTCCGGGTGGGGCGGTTCCGTTTCCGTGGGGGGTGGGGGATATCGGCCCGGGTGGGTTGGTGCGTGAGTCTGGTGTTGGTGGTGTGGTGGCGGTTCATGAGACGGGCTCGGGGGCGTTGACGTTGGTCGATGTGCGGCGGCGGGTGTTGTTGCATCGGGTGCCTGAGCGGGGGCGGGTGCCGTGGTGGGAGCGGGCGGCGCCGTTGCGGGCGGGGTTGTTTTGGGCGTTGGGTGGGGAGGGTCGTCATCTGGTGCATGCGGGTGCGGTGGGTGATGATCGGGGGGGTGTGTTGTTGGCGGGGGCGAGCGGGTCGGGGAAGACGACGGTGGCGTTGGCGGCGCTGGTTCATGGTTTTGGGTATCTGGCCGACGATTACGTGCTGCTGCATACCGACGGCGACGGTGACCTGACCGCCTACTCGCTCTACAGCATCATCAGCGTGCGTCCGGAGCCGCAGGCGTCGGAGAAGGCGGTGCTCGATGTGGGGGTGTTGATGCCGGGTTGTGTGCGGGAGTGTTTGCCGGTGCGGGCGGTGGTGGTGCCGCGGATTTGTGGTGGGCGGGCTCGGGTGCGTCGGGTGAGTGCGGGGGAGGCGTTGTTGGCGTTGGCGCCGAGCACGGTGTTTCAGATGCCGTTTGATGATGGTGCGGTGGTTGGGGCGCTGGCGGCGTTGACGCGTCGGGTGCCGTGTTTTGCGCTTGATGTGGGGGACGATCCTGCGGAGTTGGCGGCTGCGGTGGATCGGGTGTTGGGGGAGGTGGTGCTGTGATTGGGGGTCTGGTGTCGGTGGTGATGGCGGCGTTTGAGGAGGAGGCGTTCATCGGGGAGGCGCTTGAGAGTGTGTTGGCGCAGAGTTATCGGCCGGTGGAGGTGATCGTGGTTGATGATGGGTCGGGCGATCGCACGCCTGAGATCGCGGCGGCGGCTGGGGTGCGTGTGTTGCGCCGGGCGCACCTGGGTCCGTCGGCGGCGCGGAATGCGGGGTTGGCGCTCGCGCGGGGGGAGTATTGGACGATCTTCGATGCCGACGATGTGATGCCGCGGGAGCGGCTCGCGCGCCAGGTTGCGCATCTGCAACAGCATCCGGAGTTGGGGATCGTGCTCGGGCTGACGGAGGCGTTCGTGAGCCCGGGCGAGCCGCGACCCCCGCATTTCAACCCCGCCTGGGACAACGGCCCTTACCCCGGACACCCGGGCACGACGTGCGCCCGCCGCGAGGTCTTCGACCTGGTTGGACGATTCAATGAGGATCTCTGGCTCGGCGAGGACGTGGACTGGCAAGCGCGCGTCAATGACGCCGGGATCGGCGCCGGGTCAGGTCGACGAGGTCTGCCTGCGCTACCGGATCCATCGCCGGAACACCTCCTCGGACATCGACGCCAACCGGCTGGCCACGCTGAAAGTCCTACGCGAGTCGGTGCGCCGGCGCCGCGCGCTCGCCGCCGATGACTGATCGATCCGCCACCGTCGGCGTGGCCGTGCCCGTCTACAACGGCGAGCGCTTCCTCGAACCGACGCTGCGCAGCGTGCTAGCGCAGAGCTACCCGGTCGGCGACATCGTCGTGGTCGATGACGGCTCCGACGATGCCAGCGCCGCGGTCGCACGTGGCATCGGTCCGCCGGTCCGCGTCGTGCGCCGGCCACACGCGGGCATCGGCGCCGCTCGCAGCACCGCGATGAATCTCGTCCGAGGGGATTACCTGGTCCCGCTCGATGCCGACGACCTGCTCACCCCTCGCAGCATCGAGGCTCGCATCCACGTCCTCCTCGCCCGTCCTGAGATCGACGTCGTGTACGGGCACGTCCGCAGCTTCGCCGTCTGCTCCGAGGGTGGGCCGCTCGCCCTCGACGAGCCACGACCGGCGCACGTCCCGGATGCCATGCTGATCCGTCGGGTCGCCTTCGAGCGCGTCGGGTCGTTCGCGGCCGGCCTTCGGGTTGCCGAAACCCTCGACTGGCTCCTGCGCGCCCGCGAGCTCGGGCTCGGCGAGGCAACCGTGCCGGAGCAGGTCCTGTGGCGACGGGTGCACGGAGCGAACAACTCGCTCACGAAGCGCAGCTCGATGTACGAGTACCCGCGGGCCCTGAAGGCATCGCTCGATCGGCGACGAGCGAGCAGGAGCTGAGCCCGATGGCGACCGGCACGGCTGCGGACCGCCCTGATGCCGCGGTGCCCGCAGCGGCGGCTGCCAGCGCCGCCGTGGGGCGATATCCCCGGCCACCATGACATCTGGCCGACGCCGCTCCAGGAAGACCTGCTGCGGGCAACACTGCTCGCGGACGAACGAGCGCTCGCCGCGTGGCATCGGATTCGCCCGATGCTGAAGATCGAGGCGATGGACAGCGGCGTCCAGGCATTGGTGCCGCACCTCCGTTGCAACCTCCGCACACTTGGCATCGACGATCCGCTACTGGAGCTGTTCAAGGGGGTTCATCGCCACACGTGGGCCCGCAACCAGCTCATGTTCGCCCAGGTGATGCCGGTCGTGGCCGCGTTGGAGCAGTCCGGGGCGCCCACGCTGATGCTGAAGGGCGCTGCCCTCGTTGCCGACGATCGCCAGGACGCCGGGATGCGCCAGATGAGCGATATCGACGTCCTGGTTCCTACGGCCGCTGCGGCCACCGCTTGCGAGATCCTCGTGCAGCGGGGGATGCGTCCGGTCGAAGACGTCCCGCTCTGGTACGTGACCGACTACGCCCCCAGCTTCAAGCACAGCTGCAACTTCACCGACGATGCCGGCGGTCAGTTGGATCTGCACTGGCACGCGCTTAAGTGCTCGTGCCACAGCGCCGCCGACGGGGATTTCTGGGCCGCGGCTCAGCCGGTGCACTTGCGCGGGGTTCGTACCCGCGCGCTCTGCGGGGCTGACGAAATGCTGCTGGTGATCCTGCACGGCTTGCGGTGGAGCCCGACCACGACCTACCGTTGGGTATTGGACGCGACGCTGCTCGCTCGCGGTCTGTCCGGCCCGATCGACTACGAGCGGCTGGCTGTCCAGGCTCGCCGGCACCGCGTCGCGCCCGCTGTTCGCGCGGGACTCCTGTACCTGCGCCGGATCGCTGGAATCGAGATTCCGGGCGCCACGCTGCGAGCCCTGCTGGCGCCGGCGCCGCTACAGCGACTAGAGCTCCGCGCGCAAGCGAGGCAGCCGCGGTATCGAAGCGCGCTGGGGCAGACGGCGACGAGCCACGTTCAGTACGTGCGCCGTCGTGTGGCACCCGGTGCCCGCGCGACGCCGGCCATGCACCTGCGCCTCGCCGGGCAGCGGCTCGGGTCGTCCGGGCTAGGTCACTGGCGCGGACTCCGTCGAGGCGGGCGGCCGGGGCCCGGACGTCCGTGGGCGGAGAATGCCGCGCCGATCGGGACGGGTGTGTCTACGCCACCGCCGTTGGCCTGGGGCGTGCCACTCGATCTCAGTGATCCCGGCACCGTGCGAGCCCACTGCGTCTACGGGCTCTGGCTCCCCGATCGACACGGGTGCTGGACCGCGGGCCGCGAGGCCCGCCTGGCGCTCGTCCTGCCCGAACTCCCGGACTCGTCACTTTTGCTCGAGCTCACCGCTGGCGCGGCGGCGGTCGGATCCGGGCGCCAGCGTCTCGAGGTCCTGCTCGACGATCAGCCTGTTGCCGAGGTGGTCTTCGACGCCGATCGGCCCCGAGTCGACTCCGAAAGCATCGTCCTGCCAGCTGCAGTTGTACGGCGGCGCTCGCGCCTGGAGGTCGTGCTGCGCACGCCGGACGCGACCACGCCGGCCCGCTTGGGCATCAATGACGATGGACGCTCGCTCGCAGTTCTGCTCCAGCGCCTCAGCATCAGGCCGCCATTCCGCTGCTCGCCGGGGCAGCGGTTCGCACTGGGCAGCGGGACAGGGGATCAGCAGATGCTGGCCGGTGGCTGGGCTGATGCCGACGGAGGTGGGCGGTGGACACGGGGCACAGTGGCGCGCATGCTGCTGCACGCGACGAGCGCGCCCTCCGCCCTCGTTTGGAGCGCCCAACCGTTGACCGCACCCGGCGCGCCGCCGCTCCACGTGGAGGTGAGCGCGAACGGTGTTGTCCTCGGTACGGTCCGCTACGACGGCATTGCCTGTTCCGCACAGCTGCCGTTAGGGGCGGCCGCCGCGGCCGGGGACCTGTTGGTGTCGTGGCGGATCCGGGATCCGCGCGCGCCAAGCGAGCTGGGGTTGTCCGATGACTCCAGGCCGCTGGGGCTGTTCTTCCAAACGGTTGCGCTGTGCTAGTCGTCTGCAACGGGATGCCGCGTAGCGCATCCACCTGGTCTTTCAACGTTGTGATCGCGCTCCTGCGGCGATTGGACCCGCTCGCCCAGGTCCACTCCGGCTACGACGAGAGCATGGTGCATTTCCTCGAGTCGGTCCCGCCGGAAGCCGCTCATGCCGTCGTCAAGTGCCACCAGCTGGACGATCGCGGGAGGGCCCTGGCCCAAACGGGCGAGGCCAAGGTGATCTACACGTGGCGCGATCCAGCCGATGCCGTCGCTTCCGGCATGCGGATGTTCTCCCACGACTTCGGGACAGCACTCTGGTGTGTGGTCGCGTCACTGGAGCTGTACCGCCTCCATCGGCGGTCCGGCGTCGCACTGATGCTCGACTACGACGGGATCGTCGCCGACTCCCTCGCCATGGTGCAGCGCATCGCGGCGTTCCTCGACTTGGATGAAGGCTCAGATGCGGTCCGGATGGTGATGGAGGAGACGGCGCTCGCACGGATGAGGGAGAAAGCAGACTCCCTCCCCGACGAAGCGCAATTGATCGCGCTGTGCGGCTTCCCCCACGATCCGGAGACGCTGTTGCACCCAAACCACATCCGGGATGGCAGCTCCGGCTACGGAAGGGAGCTGCTGTCCGCTGCGCAGCTCGAGCGCATTCCGACCCTCGAGTAGTGCGGCGCAGACGTGCCGCTCGCTACGATCGGCACCAATGTCAACCGACCATTCCGCGTCACCGCCCCAGGCGCCGCCCCGCGCCGCCGACGCCTCGTTGAGCATCCTCGTGGTCGACGACGAGTCGGACCTGCGGGAGATGCTGACACGCTCGTTCTCGCGTGAAGGACACCGAGTGATGGCGGTGGCCGACGGGCGCGCGGCGATCGACCGCGCGAGCACCGATCACTTCGACATCGTGCTGCTCGATGTCGCGCTCGGCCCCGGGCCCGACGGCTACGAGGTCTGCCGGACGCTCCGCGGCCGTCGCAACGTCGTCCCGATCATCATGCTCACCGCGCTCGACTCCGAAGCCGACGCGGTGCTCGGACTGGAGGCCGGCGCCGATGACTACGTGACCAAGCCGTTCGGCCTGGCTGAGCTGCGCAGCCGGATCCGCGCGGTCCTGCGCCGGGCCGGTACCAGGGCGATGGGGGACGAAGTGCTCGTCGTCGGCCCGATCGTGCTCGACCGCGCGCAGCGGGAGGTCGCGATCGACGGTCGACCGGTGCGCCTGACCTTCTCGGAGTTCGAGCTGCTCGACGCGCTGATGGCCGATCCCGGCCGGCTGCTCAATCGTCAGGAGCTGCTGCGCGCGATCTGGGGCGACAGCGCCTACCGTGATCCGCGGGCGATCGACGTCCACATTCGTCATCTGCGTGAGAAGCTCGAGCCCGAGCCCGACAAGCCGCGCTACATCGTCACGGTCCGCGGGGCCGGGTACCGGTTACGAGGGCCGTAGCGATGCGGGCCCGGCCACCGCGTGGGGCACTCGGTCTGCGGGGCCGGATCGTCGGCGCGGTGCTGGTAACCACGGTGGCGACGCTCGGTGTCGCGGCGTTGGCCCTGCTGGGCCCGCTCCAATCCAAGCTGCGCAGCGCGGACAAGCACACGCTCTCAACCGAGGTGGGCAGGTCCACCACCGCCGCGTTTCATCCCGGGCCGGCGATTCTCGCCCTGATTCCCTCGTCCGCCTACCTCCGCGATCCCAGCCTGGCCAAGCAGCATCGGCGCGGCGCCAAGGCCTATGAAACGTTGCTGCACCAGGAGCGCTCGCTCGGAACGCCGATCGGGGCGAGCGAGGTCACCTTGCTCGGTTATCCGCCATCCCCAGACAAGCTGACGATCGTCGCCACCGGGGATCCCGACATCGCGCAATCCGATCCGTTCGACGACGCGCTGAACGCATACCGGATGAATCGCCCCCTGTACACCTTCGGCTCGATCGCGGGAACCGACTACATCCGCGCCGCGATCCCGTTCACGGCCGATGGCGCTCGCTGGGTGCTGGTCGTCCGCAAGCCGCTCGACGAGGTCAGCGATGCCGTCGCCACCGTTCGGACCGCGTTCATCACCGCCGCGCTCGCCGGAGCCGCGCTGACCCTGATCCTCGCGATCCCGCTGGCGGCGACCCTCGTCCGCCGCCTGCGCCAGTTGCGCCAAGCGGCCCTGCGCCTGGCGGTGGGAGGCCCCGCGGTCGAGTTTCCCGCGGACCGTGCTCGCGACGAGGTCGGCGACCTGGCCCGGGCGTTCTCGATCATGCAGCGGCGCCTCAAGCAACAGGAGGAGGCCCGCCGGGCGTTCGTTGCGACGGCTTCGCACGAGCTGCGCACGCCGCTGACCTCGCTCGACGGGATGCTCGAGCTGCTCTACGACGACCTTCGCAGCGGCGTGCTCGACCACGACGATGCGCTCTCGCTGCTCGAACGTGCCCGCGCCCAGTCTCGGAGCCTGGGGCGCCTGGCCGCCGACCTGCTGGATCTCAGCCGGATCGACGCAGACGTAGAGTTGCGCTCAGAGCCGGTCGAGCTCGGTGAGCTGAGCCGTGCGGTGATGGCCGAGTTCGAGCTCGGAACCGCCGAGCGGGGGATCGTCACCGAGCTCGACGAAGCGTCCGGGGCGGTGTGGGCGCTCGGCGATCCCGGCAGCGTCGCGCGGATCCTCCGGATCCTGCTCGATAACGCCGTGCGCATGAGCCCTGACGGCGGCGAGATCAGGGTCGAGCTGCGTAACGGTTCGCACGCGGCGATGACCGTCAGCGATCGCGGGCCGGGGGTCCCGGCTGACGAGCGCGAGCTGATCTTCGAGCGCTTCAAGCGCGGCCGGGACACTGCCGGCCAGGCCGGCTTCGGGCTCGGGCTGGCGATCGGGCGCGAGCTGGCCGAGCGGATGGGCGGCGAGCTCGCGCTCGAACCGCCAGGCGAATCCGGTGCGAGATTCACGCTCCGGCTTCCCGCGGCGCAGGCGTCTCAGGAAGAGCCTCTGACCGTGTCATGACCAGTCGCCGTGGCCCGTCCGAGGCGCTCGGCGGGCCGCCCGGGGCGGCTAGCTGACAGCATCAGTCCGATGGACCAACGCCTGATGCAAGCGATGCTCGAAGTCGATGAGCACCACTGGTGGTACCGCGGTCGGCGACGGATCATTCGCTCCGAGCTCGATCGGCTGCCGCTCCCGGCCGGCGCGCGGGTGCTCGACGCCGGCTGCGGCTCGGGTCGCACGCTCGACGAGCTGACCGACTACGGCGAGGTGCACGGAATCGAGCTCGACCCCCAGGCCGCCGAAGCGGCGCGGTCACGAGGACGGGGTGAGGTGGAGATTGGCAGGCTCGAGCAGCTCCCATGGGATGACGCGACCTTTGACCTGATCACGTGCCTGGATGTGATCGAGCACACGCCAGATGACCGCGTCACGCTCGCGGAGCTACGCCGCGTGTGCCAGCCCGGCGGCTGGCTGCTGGTCACAGTTCCCGCCTACCAGGCGCTATGGTCACTGCACGACGACGCCAACCACCACTACCGTCGTTACGAGCGCGCCACGCTGCGGCTGGCAGCGGCTGGAGCCGGCTGGCGGGTCGTGCGGATGACCTCGTTCAACAGCGTCCTGCTACCACCCGCCGCGGCGGTGCGGTTGGCCCAGCGGCGACGCCACCGAGACGACTACACCCCGGAGATCACGCTCGGCCCGGAGTGGCTGAACGCCGCGCTCGAGTGGCCGCTGCGCGCCGAGGCGCGGTGGCTGGCCGGTGGGCGCACGCTGCCGGTAGGGCTGTCACTGATGGCCGTGTTACAGAACCCGGGCGACGGCTCCGCGGAGCAGTGATGCTCGGAATCGCGGTCATCTTCGGCATTTCGAGCAGCCTCGGCTATGTGCTCCCGGCACTGATCGGGCTCGAGTCGATGGGAGTCCCGTCGCCGGGCGAGACCGCGCTGGTGCTGGCGGCCGTGCTCGCGAGCCAGGGCAAGCTGCATATCTGGCTCGTGATCCTGATCGCAATCGCCTCCGCGATCATCGGCGACAACCTCGGCTATTTCCTGGGCCGCTGGATCGGACGCGACGTGCTCACCGCCCCGGGACCGTTTCGCAAGCGGCGCATCACGGCAATCGACGCCGGCGATCGCTTCTTCCAGAAGCACGGGGGCAAGGCGGTGTTCATCGGCCGCTGGATCGCGCTCGTCCGCTTCGCCACCGCGTGGCTGGCAGGGATCAACGAGATGAAGTTCATCCACTTCTTCCTCTGGAACGCCGCCGGCGGGATCTCGTGGGCGATCACCTACGGCCTGGTCGGCTATTACGGGGGCAAGGCGGCCGGGAACGTGCTCTCGAAGGCCGGAATCGCCGGTGCGATCCTGCTCGGCGTGGCGATCGTCGGCGGCCTCGTCTACATGAAGGTGCGCGAGCGCCGCGTCGCCCAGCAGGAGCAGGGCCGGGCGACTCAGGCTGACGGAGAGGGCTCGGAGCCCTCGGGTGCCAGCTCGAGCGCGCAGGAGTTGATGCAGTAGCGCTGCCCGGTGGGGGCGGGCCCGTCGTCGAATACGTGCCCGAGGTGGCCGCCGCAGCGCTTGCACACGACCTCGGTCCTGACCATGAACAGGCTCTTGTCCTTGCGCAGCTCGACGTTCTCCGCCACGGCGGGCTCGTAGAAGCTCGGCCAGCCGGTGCCCGAATCGAACTTCGTCTCGGAACCGAACAGCTCCGCGCCGCACCCGGCGCACCGGTAGATCCCATCCTCCTTGACATTGACGTACTCGCCGGTGAACGGGCGCTCGGTCCCGTGGCGGCGGAGCACGTCGTACTGCGCGGGGGTCAGCCGCTCCCGCCACTGCTCGTCTGTCAGCTCCAGCTCACGTTTCGTCTCGGGCATGTCTGAACGGTAGCGCGGCGGCGAGCGGGTTCGCTGAACAGACGCGGAACGTTCGAACCCGGCACTGGCTCAGGTTGAGATCGAGCGAGCCGATTACGACTACAGGATGCTTTCCCCGGGAGGACGTTTCAATGCCGAGCACTGATCGTTGGCGGGCCCGGCGTCCGCGCTGCTTCCTCGCCTTCGGACGTCACGGTCGGACGAGTGAGATGAGCCTGCGCTTTGAGCGCGGTTTCGACGACGCCGCGATCGGCATGGTGATGCTGACCCCCGAGCTGCGGGTGGTCCGGGGCAACGCCGCCTTCTGCGAGATGCTCGGTCGCGGCCCGGACGAAGTCGCCGGCCACTCGATCCTCGAGTTCACCTGCCAGGAGGACGTCAAGCGCAGCGTCGAGTGGAGCGCGGGCAGAGTAAAGGGCGAAGAGGACTCAGAGCTCGCCAAGCGATACATGCGTCCGGACGGATCGACTCTGGAAGCGGTCGTGACGACCGTGTTCGTCGAGCCGGACCATGGTGAGGCCTACTTCTTCTCGCAGCTTCAGGACGTGACCGAGCAGCGTCGCGCCGCGCGGGAGAAGGCCGCGATCGCCGAGCTCGCCCGCCGCGCCCTGGAATGCACCGATGTGGTGACGCTGATCGGGGAGGCGATGCATCTGGTGCGCGAGACGGTTGGTACTGCCACCTGCATCACCAACCGCCGGCTGGCTCGCGGCGAGATCCGCAACGTCGCGGTTTCGGGAGAGGTCGCCGAGGTCAGCATTCCGCCGGGGACGCCGTCGCAGACGGCATACACACTCCGTCGGCGCGAAGCGGTTCTCAGCAACGATCTCGAGGCAGAGACGCGGTTCTCGGTGCCGCTGAGCGTCCTTGACAGCGGCATCAAGCGCGGGATCAGCGTGCGCGTCCCGGAGCGCTCGGGATCGAGGCACGTGATCCTGGCACAGCGCCGGCTCGAGGACCGTCCCTTCACGGTCGACGACTTGCGGTTCCTCGAGTCGATCGCCTACGTCGTCGCGGGTGCTCTGGACCGCGCCGCGATCGAGGAGGAGCTGCGCCGGCGAGCGCTGGAGGATCCGCTGACGGGTCTGGCGAATCGGGCTCTGCTCGCCAACCGGCTCGAGGCCGAGCTCCGCCACGCGCGGCGATTGGAGGACCGGGTCTGTCTGCTCGCGCTCGACCTCGATCGCTTCAAGACCGTCAACGACACGCTCGGCCACACCGTTGGCGACACGCTGCTGCGCAGCGTCGCAGCCAGGCTGACCGCATGCGTTCGGGAGGAGGATCTCGTCTCGCGCCAAGGTGGCGATGAGTTCGCGGTGATCTGCACGCGGACGGCCACCGATCACGCGATCGCGGAGGTCGCGCAACGCCTGCTCGACGCGCTGGTCGAGCCGTTCCAGATCGATGGGCGCGAGGTGTTCATCACCGCGAGCGTGGGCGTGGCGGTGAGCGAGCATGGCAGCGAGACGCCCGAGGAGCTGCTGCGCGATGCGGACGCCGCGATGAACCGCGCCAAGGAGCTCGGCGGCGCCCGGCTGGAGGCCTTCGACGTCTCGCTGCGTCACCGCCTCGTCGAGCGGATGGCGCTCGAGGGTGATCTCCGCCACGCCGTCGAGCGCGACCAGCTCGAGCTCCACTACCAGCCGCTGATCGACCTGGCTCAGGACCGGATCGTCGGGTTCGAGGCACTGCTGCGCTGGCAGCACCCCGAGCGCGGGCTGATCAATCCCGGCCAGTTCATCCACATCGCCGAGGAGACGGGGCTGATCGTCCCGATCGGCAGCTGGGTGCTGCGCAGTGTCTGCGAGCAACTCGCCCGGTGGCCGCGCGAGATCAAAGCGACGGCGAACCTCTCGCCGCTGCAGATCAGGCCCGAGCTGGTGACCGAGGTCGAGCAGCTGATCGCCCAGCATCGCATCGCCCCGGGCCGGCTCGTACTCGAGATCACCGAGAGCCTCGTGCTCGACCCGCCCACGCGCCCGGTCGTCGCCCGCCTCCGGGCACTCGGCGTCCAACTCGCACTCGACGACTTCGGCGCCGGCTACTCGTCGCTGGGCAGCCTCCAGCGGTTCCCGCTCGACATCGTCAAGCTCGACCAGGCGCTGACCGCCTCGCTCGCCGATGGCAGAGGGGTCGCCGTCGTACGCGCGGCGGTCGAGCTCGGTCAGGCGCTCGGCGTGCACGTGATCGCCGAGGGGATCGAGACCGAGGTTCAGCTCGTCGTGCTGCGCCGGCTTGGCTGCCGGATCGGGCAGGGATTCCTGTTCGCCAAGCCCCTGCCGGTGCTCGAGGCGGAGCGCCTGCTGCACCAATCGGGTCAGCTCCGGGCCGGTCCCGACGAGCAGGCCGCGTAGCCGGACCGCGCCGCCCAACCAGAATCTCAACCGAATTAGTCCTATAAGCTCCCGCGCGGAGCTGGTACCTTGCCCGAACCGCTCCGCTGCGTACCGAACTTCAAGCCAAAGGAGTCAGAGGATGAGCGTCGAGGATCATTCCGGTCACGAGCACGGCGGTCCCGGTTATGCATCTCCGCAACTCGCGCGTGAGCAGCCGCCCGAGGAGTTCGTGTACGTCGCCTGTCTGTACGAGGGGACCGGGATCGATCGCCCCGACTTCATCGCGGTCGTTGACGTCGATCCGAGCTCGGCGAGCTACGGGGAGATCGTCCACCGGACCGAGATGCCGAACACCGGCGACGAGCTCCATCACTTCGGCTGGAATGCCTGCTCGTCGGCGTGCCATTCGCAGCTGCGGCGCGACACGCTGATCGTCCCCGGGATGCGCTCCTCGCGGCTCCACATCATCGACATCTCCGACCCGCGCGCACCGCGGATCCGGGACGTGATCGAGGGCGAGGAGATCAAGCAGAAGCTCGGCCTCAGCACACCGCACACCGTGCACTGCATGCCCGGCGACATCGTCACGATCTCGATGCTCGGCGACGCCGACGGAAACCTTCCAGGTGGCTTTGCCGTACTCGATGCCCGGGACTTCTCGATCGCCGAGCGCTGGGAGCGTGAGAAGAACGGTCAGGAGTTCATGTACGACTTCTGGTATCAGCCGCGCCAGAACACGCTCGTCTCCAGCGAGTGGGGTGCCCCGAACACGTTCCTCGACGGCTTCAACCCTGCGGACGTCGCTGAGGGCAAGTACGGCCGGCGGCTTCACTTCTGGGATCTGGAGCGCCGGGCGGTGGTGCAGACGCTCGACCTCGGCGACGAGGGGCTGATTCCGCTCGAGCTCCGCTGGCAGCACGACCCAGACTCAGCTCAGGGCTTCGTCGGCGCCACGCTGTCGAGCAACATCATCCGCTTTCACAAGGACAACGGCAGCTGGAGCGCGGAGAAGGTGATCGACGTCGGCAACGAGGAGCTCGAGGGCTGGCCGCTGGAGGGCGGGGTCCCGGGTCTGATCACGGACCTGGTCCTGTCCCTCGATGACCGCGACCTGTTCCTGTCGAACTGGCTGCACGGCGACCTGCGTCACTACGACGTCTCGGACCCTCGCAATCCGGTGCTCCGTTCACAGGTGTGGCTCGGCGGTCTGCTCGGGCGTGACGACGGCCACCCGAAGGCCTCAGGGCCGCTGAACGGCGGTCCCCAGATGCTGCAGAACTCACTCGACGGCGAGCGCGTGTACGTCACCAACTCGCTGTTCTCGACCTGGGACAATCAGTTCTATCCCGAGATCAAGGGGTGGCTGACGAAGCTCGACCGCCAGCCGGATGGCAGTTACGCGCTCGACCCGGAATTCTTTGTCGACTTCCATCAGCAGGCCGACGGTGCACGCCCGCACGAGATCCACCTGCCGGGCGGCGACTGCACAACTGAGATCTTCCAGTAGTAGGGAGGGTGCGCGCACTCGCGCATGATTGGAGCATCGATGGCCCGGTCGGGGCGGCGTTCCTCGCCCTGGTGATCGTGGTCGGCGCCGGCTATCTGCAAGCAGCGGCGATCGGGAGCCGCCGGGACCGCCGGCGCCGGCGCTGGCCACGGAATCGGAGCTTCTGCTTCCTCGCCGCCCTCACGGTGCTGGTCGTCGACCTGTATTCCGGCATCGGAACCGAGGCCGACACCCGGTTGTCGATGCACATGGTCGAGCACATGGTCATGTGGGTGCTGGTCGCGCCGCTGCTGGCGGCCGGCGCGCCGATCCGGCTTGCTCTGTTCGCGCTGCCGCGTGGCGGGCGCAGGTCGCTCGGGCGGGTGCTGCGCTCGCGGCCCGTGTCGGTGCTCACCAGTCCGGTCGGTTCAGTGTCGCTGTTCTCGGCGGTGATCCTGTTCACCCACATCCCCGCCGTCTACGGGCTTGCGCTCCGCAGCGACTACGCGCACGAGGGGCTGCACGGTCTGTACCTGCTCTCCGCGCTGCTGATCTGGGCGCCGTTGCTCGGCGTCGATCCGCTGCCACACCGACCGGGGCCGCGGGGACAGTTCGCGTGCATGGTGGCGTGCATGGCCCCGATGATCGTGATCGCCGTCTGGCTCGGAACAGCCCCCGACGTCGTCTACGGGCACTATCTCGGCACCCTCGGGCCGTCGGCACTCGGCGATCAGCGGCTCGCGGCGACGATCATGTGGGCGGCTGCTCTGCCGGCATTTGCAATCCCGTCGCTGGCGCGGACGGGGGCCTCCCGTCGCCCACGGCCGCTTCGTTCCCAGCCGGTTCGTTCGCAGCAGGTGCACGCTTAGCGCGCACAAACGAGTTGGCCGCTCGGGTGTCGTCGGGCTCCA
Organism: uncultured Solirubrobacterales bacterium; assembly: GCA_963769695.1. Taxonomy (GTDB): domain Bacteria; phylum Actinomycetota; class Thermoleophilia; order Solirubrobacterales; family Solirubrobacteraceae; genus Palsa-465. Next base: position 753,857 of record CAVYMX010000011.1, read on the forward strand.
GCAGTTCCATGATCAGCGTCGACCAGCCGAAGTCCCTGGCGCCCATGCCGCGGCCGGTGTACGGCTCGTAGTACTCGCGCAACCTCTGCTCCCGGACCGCCCGGCCAAGGCGGAAGGCCATCTGCGCGGCAGCCTCGTCATAGCCCAGCCGGATCAGCCCGAGCCACAGCAGCCAGCCCGCGTTGATCCACGTCGGCCCGCGCCAGTAGAGCTTCGGACCGAAGCGGCCGCCGTCACCGCGCGTGAACGTCGGATCGCCGACCGACACTGAGGTCGGCGGAACCGGAGTCCAGAACTGTTGAGGGTCGAGCAGATGTTCCTGCACCAGGCGCCGGGCAATCTGTTCCGGAAGGTCGGGCAGCGCCAGCGGTGAGAGGGCGGTCCAGGTCACGGCCGGCTTGCCCCGCGGCGCCGGCCGGGCGAGCGGGTAGAACAGACCGCTGGCTTCGTCATACATACGCGCGACGATCGTTGGGGTCAGCGACGGAAGCCCGAGCGCGAGCCGCGACAGGTTGTACAGGACGTTCGTCTGCACCTCGCAGGACACCGGTCCGCCGGCCGCGACGATCCGCCTCAGGTCGTAGCCGAGCGCGCGATTGCGGCGGACCAGCAGCGGGAATCCGGGTCGGCTGTGCGCACGGATTCCCCAGATCGCATCGAACTGGGGCGAGGCGTCCAAGCCCGACTCGTCGGGCTGGACGATCCAGATCAGACCGTTGCCTTCGAGGTCGCGGTGCTCGGCCAGCCATTCGTGGTGGCGCGCGATCCCCGGCACCTCGGCCGGGTCGCCGACGGCGATCCCCCACGCCCAGGCGAGCGTAGGCGGCTGGATGCTGGCCGTCATCGGCGCATCCGGCGAGAGGACGTTGTAGGTGAAGCGCCGGCGTCCGGTCAGCGGCGTGTTCCAGAAGATCGTGTGGCCGATGAATCCGTCCTCGCGTTGGGCGGCCAGCAGCGACTCGAGCTCGCGGCGCGCGCGCACCGGGTCAAAGCGACGCCAAACGATCGCGGTGAAGCACGAGTCCCAGTACCACTGCCACGGGTAGTGGGCGGGGCTGGGGCAGGTGTACGCGAACGGCACGCCGTCTGCTCGTCGCACCCCCTCCCGCCAGTTCTGGTGGAGCGTCCGCTCGCACAGCTTCTCGATCGCGGCGATGTCGGTGGCGCTGAGCATGGATTCGCAATCGTGTCGGGCCATACGCCCCGGTACGGCGGTTCTGATCGCGACGGCTTCAAGCGCTGGGCGCGATCCGTCCGGCCCAGGTCCTAGCTTACAGAACGCGTGTTCGCCCCCGGATCAGCCCTAGCCGCGTCCGAGCGGGCAGCCTGGCTGGAGGAGTTGAACGCCGAGCAGCGCGCCGCGGCAACGCACCCGGGCGGGCCGCTGCTGATCCTCGCCGGCGCCGGCACGGGCAAGACGACAACGCTGTGCGCACGCGTGGCCTGGCTGGTCAGCGAGGGCGTCGCGCCCGAGCGGATCATGCTGCTGACGTTCACTCGTCGCGCGGCCCGCGAGATGCTGCAGCGCACGCGCGCGCTCGTCCCGATGCCGGCCGGCTCGGCCGGCGTGATGGGCGGCACATTTCATTCAGTCGCCCACCGGCTGGTGCGGCTGCATGCCTCGGCGCTAGGGCTCGAGTCGGGGTTCAGCGTGCTCGACGCCGGTGACGCAGCCGATCTGCTCGACCTGATCCGCGAGGAGCACGGCCACGCCCAGAGCTCGCGGCGGTTTCCGAGGAAGAGCACGTTGCAGGACGTCTATTCGCGCACGGTCAACGCGGGGCGGACCCTGTCGGATGTGGTGGCCGAGTTCTTTCCCTGGTGCTCGGAGCATGTCGACGCGATCGCGGCGCTGTTCAAGGCCTATACGGCACGTAAGCGGGTGCTCGGCGTTCTGGATCTCGATGACCTGCTGCTGTACTGGCGGGCGCTCGCTCTGGATGAGGTGATCGGCCCGGCGATCGGGGGCGCGATCGAGCACCTGCTGATCGACGAATATCAAGACGTCAACGGGCTACAGGTCGACATCGTCCGCGGACTTCGGACCCAGCAGCCCGAGGTCACGGTCGTCGGCGACGATCTGCAGGCGATCTACGGCTGGCGGTCGGCCTCGGCCGAGCACATCCTCCAGTTCCCGGAGCTGTTCCCCGACGCCGCGGTGCTCACGCTCGAGCGCAACTACCGCTCATCACAGCCGATCCTGGATACCGCCAATGCCCTGTCCAAGCAGGTTTCGCGGTCGTTCGCGAGGCGGCTGCGGACGGAGCTCGAGGGAGGTACTGCGCCCGAGCTGGTCTTCTGCCGTGATGAGGCGGCGCAGGCGGCGCTCGTCTGCGACAGCGTCCTGCAGGCGCGCGAGCAGGAGATCGAGCTCCGGCGCCAAGCCGTCCTGATGCGCGCCTCGCACGACAGCGACCTGCTCGAGCTCGAGTTGACCCGCCGCCGGATCCCGTTCGTCAAGTACGGCGGGCTGAGGTATCTCGAGGCAGCGCACGTCAAGGACCTGATGGCGCTGTTCCGGCTGGTCGACAACCCAGCCAACGAGCTCTCCTGGTTCCGCGTGCTCCAGCTGCTCGAGGGGGTGGGCCCGGCGACCGCCCGCCGGGTCCTCGATGTCCTGATCAGCGGCCCGGCGACAGACCAGCTGGCCGCATGGCCGCTGGCGCGGGAGCGCTTGCCGGCGGCCGCGCGCGCGGCGGCTGACCGGTTGGTGTCCGCGATCGGTGCCGCGCGCGACGCGGCTGGGGCGGGGGTTGCCGGTGGGGCGGGGGTTGCCGGTGGGGCGGGGGTTGCCGGTGGGGCGGGGGTTGCAGGTGGGGCGGGGGTTGCGGGCGTGCAGGCGGAGGGGCTCCGCGACGCGCTCGCGCCGCTGATCAGGAGTAGGTACGCGGACGGGGCAATCCGGATGGCGGACCTCGACCAGCTCGTCGCTGCCGCGCGGGAGAGCAGCGACCTCGCCCACTTCGCCTCCGATCTCGCCCTCGACCCCCCGCAATCGAGTGCCGATCTCGCCGGTCCGCCCTACCTGGACGAGGACTACCTCGTGCTCTCGACGATCCACTCGGCCAAGGGGCTCGAGTGGGACGCGGTCCACGTGCTCGCGCTGTACGACGGCAACTTCCCGGCTTGCATGGCCGCCGGCTCCAGCGAGAGCGTCGACGAAGAGCGACGGCTGCTGTATGTGGCGCTGACGCGTGCCCGGCGGCAGTTGCACCTGTACGTCCCGGTGCGCTACTACCACCGGCCGAAGGGGATCGACGACGCCCACGGGTACGGCAAGCCATCGCGGTTCCTGACCGATGAAGTGCAAGCGACCTGTGACGTGATCAGGGCGGTGGACGGGCTGGCGGCGCTGGTGGGGCCGGGGGGCGAGGCGCGCAGGATCAGCGTGTCGGTCGACGGGCTGTTCCGGTAGGCCGGCTCGGCGGCTCGGCGGCTCGGCGGCTCGGCGGCTCGGCGGCTCGGCGGCTCGGCGGCTCGGCGGCTCGGCGGTGCGGCGGTGCGGCGGTGCGGCGGTGCGGCGGTGCGGTCGGCGTGCCGGGGGGCGGTCGGCTCGGGGGACGGCGCTGGTGAGGGTGCGGCGGGGCCGGGTGGTGTCAGCAGTCTGACAATTTCGCGTGCATACGGGGACAAATCGCGCGCGTCTGCTGGACCTTGGCTAGATAAGCATGTGGGGCATGCTTATGTAACCAAGGTCGGCCGAGCGTGCGTACTTTGGGCCTGTATGCATGTCGCGGCAGGGGATTTCGGCCCGTGCGCGCCTCGCCGGGGGTGAGCGCGCCGCCCGAGCCGGCATTTCGCCCGGCCCTCAGCCGTCCCGCGCGACCGGCCGCTCCGGATCGGTGATCCACTCGCTCCACGAGCCCGGATACAGCGTTGCCGCGCGGTACCCGGCGAGCTCGAGCGCGAGCACCGCATGCGCCGCTGTGACGCCGGAGCCGCAGTAGGCGCCGACCGCGACACCGTCGCGGACGCCGACCTGCGCAAACGCCGCCCGGAGCAGGTCTCCAGGCAGGAACATCCCCGACTCGTCGACGTTGCCAGAGGTCGGAAGGTTGCACGCTCCCGGGATGTGGCCGGCGACCGGATCGATCGGCTCGTGCGTGCCACGAAAGCGTTCGGGAGCGCGGGCGTCGACGAGCACACCGTGCTCGGCGAGCGCAGCGGCGCCTGCGGCGTCAACGACCGGCATCCCGCCCGGCCGCGCGAGGAAGTCCCCGGGCTGCACGTCAGGTACAGCTGTCTCGGACGGATGGCCGCCTCCGAGCCACGCAGCCAGGCCGCCGTCGAGGACCGCCACTTGCGAATGGCCGAAGTAGCGCAGCAGCCACCACGCCCGCGCAGCTGCCATCGAGGTGGCCTCGTCGTAGACGACGACCGGACGGTCGCTGGAGACACCCGCGGCGCGCATGCCGGCGCTGAACGCCTCGGGGCTCGGCAGCGGGTGTCGCCCTCCTGCTCCTGCCGGCGCCGCGAGCTGGGTGTCCAGGTCGACGAACACCGCTCCCGGGATGTGGCCACTCAGGTATGCGCCCCGATCGGCGCCTCCGGCGAGCTGCCAGCGAACGTCGAGCAGCGTCGGGGGCCGCGGGTCCAGAATCGAGACGAGCGCCGCCGCCGAGATCAGTGGCATCCGAAACTCGTCGTCGGTCACAGAATGGCACCGTAGCGCCACGGATCAGGGCGGCGCGTACGCGCCGGGGATTACCTATCGCCCTGCCACTTCATAGACTCGGGCGATGGACTTCGGAATCGGCTACTTCCCAACGCATGACGCTGTCAGCCCAGGCGCGATCGCGCGTCTGGTCGAGGAGCACGGGCATGAGTCCCTGCTCTTCGCCGAGCACACTCACATCCCCGCGAGTCGCGAGAGCCCCTACCCGGGCGGTGGGGAGCTGCCGCGCAAGTACTTCCACGCCTACGATCTGTTCGTCGCCCTGACGGCAGCTGCCGAGGCCACCTCGACGCTCCGCGTCGGGAGCGGCATCTGCCTGGTCATCGAGCGCGACCCGATCATCACCGCCAAGGAGGTCGCGTCGATCGACCACCTATCAGGGGGCCGCTTGGAGTTCGGCGTCGGGGCGGGCTGGAATCGGGAGGAGATGCGCAACCACGGGACCGAGCCCCGCACACGGATGCGCCTGCTGCAGGAGCGAGTCGACGCGATGAAGGCGATCTGGACGCAGGACGAGGCGAGCTACCACGGAGAATTTGTCCAGTTCGAGCGGATCTGGTCCTGGCCCAAGCCGGCTCAGCGGCCCCACCCGCCGATGCTGGTCGGCGGCAACGGGCCAACTGTGCTCGATCGCGTGCTCGCCTTCGGTGACGCCTGGCTTCCGAACTATCAGCGCGGAAGTGAGGGGATCGCTGCGCGGGCAGAGGAACTGCGCCGGCGCGCCGAGCGTCCGATCGAGCTGATGGTGATGGGAGTCCCGGCGGACCCGGCGGTGCTCGAGCGGATGCAGTCGATCGGCTGCCGCCGGGTCGCTCATTGGATCCCGTCGGCAGGCCGCTCACAGGTCGAGCAGGCGCTCGCGCGCTGGGAGTCGGCGATCGCCGAGTTCACGGGCGAGTCGTGACCGCGGCGCAGGCCCGCGAGCGCTTCGCGAGCGGCCGGGTCGCGCGGCTCGCTACTACGACATCGGAGGGGTGGCCGCACCTCGTACCGATCGTGTTCGCGCTCCATGACGATCGCGTCTACAGCGCGGTCGACGCTAAGCCGAAGCGGACGACCGCGTTGCGCCGGCTTGCGAACGTGCGTGAGAACCCTGCCGTGGCACTGCTCGTCGACCACTACGACGACGCCGACTGGGACGCGTTGTGGTGGGTCCGTGCGGACGGGCGCGGGCGGGTGCTGGATCCTGACGCGCCGGAGGCCAAGCATGCGATAACGCTGCTCAGCGAACGCTATCCCCAGCAGCGGGCGGTCGGGGCTGTGCTCGCGGTCGACGTCGAGCGCTGGACCGGCTGGAGCGCCCGGTAGACACGACCGGGACCGCAGGATCGGGCGATCTGCAAGGCTGTCGACATGGAACTGGGCGAGATCGGGATCTGGACCTCGTCCGGTTTGGTCGGAGAGGGGAACCTGCGCGCGGCCGCCAAACTGGCGGAGGATCTTGGCTTCGGCACCCTCTGGCTCGGGGGCTCGCCCCGGCTCCCGGCAGTACGACCTCTGCTGGAGGCGACCGAGCGGCTCGTCGTCGCGACCGGAGTCCTGAACGTATGGCAGAACGAGCCGGCTGATGTCGCCGCGCAGTACGCCGAGCTCGAAGGCGAGTTTCCAGACCGCGTGCTGCTCGGTATCGGCATCGGCCATCCCGAGGCGACCAGCGGTTACGCACAGCCGCTGGCGACGATGCGCGCCTTCCTCGACGGTCTCGACAATGCGGTCCCGCCGGTCCCGCCCATCCAGCGCTGCCTGGCGGCACTGGGGCCGAAAATGCTCGACCTGAGCGCCGAGCGAACCCGCGGCGCGCATCCCTATTTCGTGCCGGTCGCGCATACGCGTTTCGCTCGCGAGCGGATCGGTGACAACGCGCTGCTCGCGCCCGAGGTGGCCTGCGTGCTCGACACCGATCCCGAGCGCGGCCGCGCGAGCGCTCGCAAGTACGCACGGCGCTATCTCGCGCTGGACAACTACGCGAGCAATCTCCTCAGGCTCGGCTTCACCGAACAGGACCTTGCGGAGGGTGGCTCAGATCGACTGATTGACGACGTCGTTCCGCACGGAAGCGCGAGCGAGATTGCCGTTGCGGTGCGCGCCCATCTGAGTGCCGGAGCCGATCACGTATGCGTGCAGACGGTCGGTCCCCGTGGCCTGCCGCATGAGGAGTGGGCCGCGCTTGCGTCCGCGCTGATTGGCTAGCCGGATGAACACGGCTCTCACGTAGGCGTGCGATCTCGACCACGGTCAGCAGCAACGTGCGAATTTCCAGACCGAGCGACCAGTTGTCGATGTAGTGGTTGTCGTACGCCACCCGATCGGCGATCGAGGTCTGGCCGCGCAACCCATTCGCCTGTGCCCAGCCGGTGATCCCAGCCTTCACCCGGAGCCGGTCGGTGTAGCCCGGGATTTCGGCGGCGAAGCGTGCGACGAATTCGGGTCGCTCGGGCCGAGGACCGATCAGGCTCATCTCGCCGCGCAGCACGTTCAGCAGCTGGGGCAGTTCGTCCAACGAGCTCGCTCGCAGGAGGCGCCCGATCCGCGTGCGGCGGTCGGATCCTTCGACGCCTCCGGGCGCGAGGCCCGAGGGCGGTGTGAACCGACCACGTCGCTGCTCGTCCGCGATCGAACCACGCGGGCGCTCAGCCGCCATCGTGCGAAACTTGTAGAGATCGAAGCTCCGTCCTCCCTTGCCAACCCGACGCTGGCGGAACAGCACCGGACCTGAGGAGCTGAGGGCGACCGCCAGCGCGATTGCGAGCAGGGCGGGTGCGAGCACCAGTAGCGCGAGCAGTGCGAACACGCGGTCGGCGCCGTGTTTGACCGTAAACCGCCAGTTCCCGTCGCGGGTAGTGGACCCCCGCCGGGGAGCGCTTGTCGGTCTCGCTGGGGTCCTCGATGTCATGCATTGATTCTTGGCCGTATCGGCCTCGCTGTGCATCCGCCGATCGCACGGCCGGCAGCATGATCGGCGGCTCCTCCGATCGGGGGACCGGGCACCCTCCGTCCGGTTCAGAGCCGGGGGCTTACTTCCGGTGCTCAGCGGCCGATCTAAGAGGAGGGACCGCTTCCGCTGAAAGGATTCGCCGTGAAACGACTCGCCGTCGTCATCTGCGCGCTTGAGTGCGCGCTGGTCCTGCCCGGTGCTGTACTCGCGGCGCAGCCGAAGACCGCCTCCAGGCGGAGCCCGGCAGGGGCTCGCCTGGTGCGCCATCAAGCGTCTGGGACGATCATCGCCACGGACTGGGCCTCGTTCACGATCCAGAACGGGGGCAGGCGGATGGCGGTGATCGATGCGCTGACCGCGTCCGCCAACGTCGTCAACCAGGGCGACTACCCCTACGTCTACGGCGGCGGCCACGCGGAGGCGGGCGCCGCGAGCATCGGGATCAAGGGGCCGGGCTACAACGGCCGCACGGTCGGGTTTGACTGCTCGGGCTCGGTCGCGGCGGTGCTCGCAGGCGGCGGGCTATGGCCGGTGGGTAGCGGGGTCCCGGCGGACAACGGCATCATCACGCAGCTGCTGAGCGAGAAGTTGATCGCGCGCGGCCCCGGCCAAGGGCCGGTGGAGGTGACGCTCTACGACGACCCAGGCGTGCACATCTTCATCAATATCGACGGGCGCTTCTTTGGGACTTCAGACGGGGCTGCCGGCAACGCCAGCCAACCCAACGGCGGTGCCGGGTGGCTCGACGACGGCGCCCCGGACGCCTCGAGCCGGGCCTACAAGAGTTACCACGTGCTCCTCTCCGCGCTCAAGCGCACCACCAGCTATGGACCCAGCCTCACCTTCCAGCTCGGCTCGAACCCGAACTTGGTCTACGGCTTCGGCATCGGCGCCAAAGTCCAGGTCAGCTATACCCAGGCCACCGGCGGCAGCCTCACGGCGCTTGCGGTCTCGGCCGGGAAGTAGGGCGGTCGCGCGAAGTCAGTCGAGGTCGGTCGTGGTGCGGTCGCGGCCCTGGCGCTTGCTGTGGTACAGCAGTCTGTCGGCGCGGTGCAACAGGGTTTCGAGCGTGTCGCTCGGACGTGCGAGCGTGGCGCCGAACGAGATCGTCACGCTTATCGGACCGCTGGGCGCGTCGAGCGAGCTTGACGCGACGAGCTTCCGCAGCCGTTCGCAGGCCGCGATCGAGCCTGGATGGCGGGTGTGGTGGAGCAGCAGGACGAACTCCTCGCCGCCGAACCGTGCGACTGTGTCGCTGCCGTGGAGGTTCCCGGCCAGCGTCATCGCGATCATCTGCAGAACCGCGTCGCCCTTCTCGTGGCCGAGGACATCGTTGACTTGCTTGAACCCGTCGATGTCTCCAAACGCGAGCACAAACGGCGTGCCGTATCGCCGTAATTCAGCCAGCCTGCCGGATAGGGTCAACTCGAGGAAGCGGCGGTTCGGCACGCCCGTGAGCTTGTCGACCATCGCGAGCTGCTCGAGTTCCGCGACGCGATCCTGCACGGCGGTGAGCGGTGAGTCGTCGATGAAAGTCTCGATCGCACCGATGATCTGCCCGTCTGGGTCGCGGGCCGGTTTGACCTCGACTCGCACCGGCAGGCGGTGACCGCGCTTGTGGTGCAGCCACACCCGGGTCTGCCGTGGCTGGCCGTCGCGCATCGTCTGCGCAAGCGGGCACATGCCGACGCACAGCTGGCAACCGTTCTGGTCCACGTGACGGAGGAGGTTCTCGAAGCAGCGACGTCCGACAACCTCTCCGGCCGGGTAGCCGGTGATTCGCTCACAGCCTCGATTCCAGAACCGGATCGTGCGGGCGCGATCAACGAGGTAGACGCCGTCGTTCAGGCCATCGAGCACGTCGGTGAAGAAGCCGGCGTCGGTGAACGCAGCCGCGAATGCCGGCAGCTCGGCACATCGCGCGGTCAATCCTGACATGCGAGCTACATCGGCACTTTCAACCGTCTCTCGTCAGTACAAACCCACCGCAGTCGCCCGGAAAGCTACGCATATCCGGCTGGCTGTTTCGTTTGCCGGGCGCTAAGCTTTCAAGCAAGCGGCCCGTCAAGCAAGGTTCAGTTGGTGGACAGTGCCGGGGCTGCGCCCCTAGAGTGCGGAACGAGCACGCGGAGCCCACTTGCCCGGCGGCCTCAGGTCCGCGCGACCCGGTTGGTTCATAGGGAGGAGTACGAGGGAATGGCTGCATCAATTACGAGCGCCGAGCCCATCGTTGGCGTCCGCGTAGGAGTCACGCTGACTCCCGCTGAGGTCAAGGTCATCGAACGTGCAATCCGCAGCGAGCTCGCGGCCGAGTGCGCGGAGATCTTGGCGGCCCCGTTGCCGGGTCGCGAGGAGATCGAGAGGATCAGGATGATCATCGACGCATACGCGGAACAGTTTGAGACGCTCGAGTGGGGCGATCCCCGCTCGGACATCGAACTGGACTGTCCGACGTCTCAACTCGACACCGTAGCCCTCGATCTGGTCGATGGCGGAGAGGACAGACGCCAGGACCATCGTGTCGCCGTCTGCGCGACGCTTGAGCATTTGCTGGCCGAGTTGCATGGGAGGCTCGAGAACTGACGGTGTCGGCGGATCCAACGCGGACGATCGATCTGATCGGACACGCGGCCGCGGTTACCGGGGCGGGTCGCGGCTTGGGCCGCAGCTACGCGCTGGGCCTCGCCAGCCGAGGTGCGGCGGTCGTCGTCAATGACCTTGGCGACAGCGCCTCGGCCGCCGACGAGGTCGTCGGCGAGATCATCGCCTCCGGTGGAAGGGCAGTCGCTGCTTACGGCTCGGTCGCGTCAGCTCCTGACGCCCGGCGGATGATCGAGACCGCGCTCCAGGAATTCGGCCGGCTCGACGCTGTGGTCAACAACGCGGGATCGATCAGACCAGCGCAGTTCGAGGACATGACGCTGGACGAGTTCGCGTTGATGCTGGACGTCCATCTCACCGGCACTTTCCACGTGTGCCAGGCCGCATACCGCCACATGATCACCGCGGGTGGAGGCCGGATCGTCAACACGGCTTCTAGCGCCGGGGCGTTCGGGATGCCGGTAATGGCGAACTACTGCGCCGCGAAGGCCGGCGTGCTCGGCCTCACCCGTGCACTGGCGCACGACGGGGCCGCTCACGGAATCCAGGTCAACGCGATCCTGCCCAACGCCGAGACCACGATCTCCAAGGCCCATCCCATCCCCGGCGACTCATCGGCCGACGCGGGCGCTCGCGCCATCAAGGAACGTTTGATCGAACGTTTCCGTCCCGAGACCGTGGCGCCGCTGGTCGTCTTTCTCGCCAGCCCGGCATGCCCGTGCACGGGCGAGGCGTTTTCAGCGCTCGCGGGACGCTTCGCCCGAGTCGTGACCGCGATCACGCCCGGTTGGACAGCGGACAGCCTGGGTCGTATCGAACCGGAGGCGGTCGCCGAACACTTCGAGGAGATCATGGCGAGCGACGAGTTCGTGTTCCCGTCATCGGTCGCCGATGAGCACCGGATCGTTGCCGCGGCCCTGGAATCGACTCAGCGGCTCTGACGCGAACCGGTGCCGACCGGCGGCGGCTCGCGTCAGTCGCTGTTTAGTACCTGCTCGCGCTATAGGCGAGGAGGCATCGGGTCCGCGACCGCCGGCGGAGCCGGCTGGCCAGGAAGCGGGTCAGCCTCTGAGCGCCAGAGGTCGTTCAGCGACACCTGGAGATAGGCATAGAAGCCGAGCGCTATGAATATGTACAGGATCAGGGCGATCCAGCCACTGGGCGGCTCCTGGCCGCCGATCCGCGCGGCCCCCTGCACGCGCTTGGTGCCCCGCCAGTACGTCATCAGCGCCGGCACGATGATGATGCCGCCCGGGAACAGCGCCAACACGGAGGCGGTCGGGTTCTGCCCCAGGTCATAGCCTTTGGCCTGGCCATAGTCCTTCAGCTCGCGGTTGATGCGAAACCACCACACGAGGTGGTAAATCCCCAGCGTGATGATCGGTAGCAGCGCCACCGCCCACGGGCTACGAACCTTCACCCGCGCCTGACTGTTCTTGATCTGCAACTCGTACGCCATAAATGCCTCTCTGTTTCCGGGCGCCCCGTCGCCCACGGTTAACCTCCACGCTACCTGACGCGATCAACCACTGCTCGCGCGCCCCGACGCGTCATCCTAGGTCATCGTGACAGACACGGCGGACCGACGCCGACGGGACGAGGCCGCGCCAGCGAGCACGGCCGTTCAGTAAGCGGCTGTGAGATGGCTGATCTGAAATTAGTAGGACACTCGACAAGTAATGGGTAGGGTTCAATAACAACGGTAGTGCTCGATGCATAGCGTCGCCCGCGTGATTCCCAAGACTCCGTCGGCGCCACTTGCGTACTGGTAGGCGGCGGGATATCTTGGCGGCGTGCGCGTCCAGTGCGCGATGCCGTCGGGGGAGCGGCGGCTTCGGTTGTGCAGGTTCCGCGGTCGGCATTTCCGTGTTCTGGCGCCGGTGTCGATGGCGGTGCTCGTCTTGGTGGGCGCTGTCCCGGCCGCCGCCGATCGGCCGTTCACGACGCGGTTCAGCACCAACGACACGGGCAACGTCACGTTCGCCGCCAACACGTTGATGGTCTGTCCCGCGGCGGCGGCGGGCTGTACGGCAGCCAGGAACACGCCGCCGGTCGCTAGCGGCAGCAACGGTGCTCTCGATAACAACGGCTACGACATGCAGTACGTCAACACGGCGCCTGGCCCGGTTGCTGGGGCGGGGCCAACCTGCCCACCGTCCGCGTCGTTCGATTCCTCTTCGGCCACGCTGTCGCTTCCACCGACCGCCACGGTGCTGTTCGCGGGACTGTACTGGGGGGGTGATACGAGTGGAGGCTCGGGCCCGTCCGACATCGGCGCACCGACCCCCGGCGCCCGCGGTTGCGTCGGGTTCCAAGCTCCGGGGGCGTCGGGCTACACGACGCTCAGTGGATCTGTCGACCCATCGTCGAGTCCGCCGAGCCGCTATGGCGCATTCGCGAACGTGACCGGCACGGTGGCGGCGGCCGGCCCCGGCACGTATAGCGTCGCAAACGTGCAGACGGGCAAGGGCGGCGACCGCTACGCCGGCTGGACGCTCGTCGTCGCGTACGAAGACCAAACCCAGCCGCCGCGGAACCTGACAGTCGACGATGGCTTCATCACGATCAACTCCTCGGCGCCGCCGACCACGATCCCGATCGGGGGATTCAAGACGCCGCCGACGGGGCTGGTTCGCACTACCCTCGGCTTCGTGTCCTACGAGGGTGACTCGGGGCTCACCGGCGACAGCGCGTCGTTGAACGGGACCAAGCTGAGCGACGGCGCCAACCCGCCGAACAACTTCTTCAACGGTGGGATCTCGAACCTCGGGACGAACGCCACGACCCGGAATCCCAATGACATCAACAACTGGGACTACGACTCGAAGCTCGTCAGCGCCAACGGCATCCTTCCGAACAATGCCACGAGCGCCAACATCCTCGTTACGACGAACGGCGACACCTACTATCCAGCGGTCGTCACGCTGGCCACCGACCTGTACGCACCGACCATCACAAGCTCGAAGTCGGTCACCAACATCACTCACCCCGGCGGGCCCGACCAGCTCGGCGACGTTCTGCGCTACACGGTGTCCTACAAGAACACCGGATCGGACTCGGCCGCCAACTTTGTGATGCGCGATTCGATCCCGGCAGGGACCACATACGTCCCAGGAAGTCTCCGCATCACCGCTGGGCCACAGGCGCCGGCGACTCCCACCGACGCCCTCGGCGACGACGCCGGCGAGTTCAACTCGGCCATCGGGGAGGTGATCTTCCGGCTCGGCGCCGGCGGCAATGCGACCACCGGCGGCAAGATCGCGCCCGGCGAAACCGACACGGTGACGTTCGACGTCACGATCGACTCCGACGACAGTCCCGGCCAGCAGATCGTCAACCAGGCAACCGCCACGTTCACGGGGCTGACGCTCGGGACTCCATTCAGCGATACCTCGCCGCAGGTGACGACCACGGTCTCGGCGCCGAGCCTGACGCTCGCCAAGAGTCACACCGGGTCCTTCCTCGCCGGGCAACCCGCCACGTTCGCACTTGCGGTCGCGAACATTGGCAATCTCGGGACGGACGGCTCGATGGTGAACGTGACTGACCCGTTTCCGGCGAGCTCATTCAGCTCGATCGCCAATGCCGGCGGCGTTGGCTGGAGCTGCACGATCACGGGCTTGACGCTGGCGTGTACACGTAGTGATGTGCTCACCGCGGGTAACAGCTACCCGCCGATCTTCGTCGACGCGACGGTCGCGGATCCTGCGCCGGCGACCGTCTCCAACACCGCGACCGTGTCCGGCGGAGGTTCTCCGCCCGCGACCGGGAGCGACGGCGGGGGAGCGAGTGGCCTCGCGGACGTCTCGATCACGAAGACCGCTGACCCCGCAAGCGTCCCGAACGGGGGGACGGTCACCTACAGCCTCAACGTCCAGAACGCGGGCCCGTCCTCGGCGCAGAACGTAACCGTCAGCGATCCGGTCGACACGGGATCCTTCAGCGACCTCTCGGTCCAAACCAGTCAAGGCGGCTGCGACACGACCGTCTCGTGCTCCCTGGGCACGCTCGCCGCCAACGCGACAGTGACGATCACGATCACGGCGACGGTGATCGCCCGGGACACCACGCTCACCAACACCGCCAGCGTGTCGAGCTCGACCCCCGACCCGAACGCGTCGAACAACGGCGCGTCGGCGAGCGTCACCGTACCCGCCAGCGCCGACCTGACGATCAGCAAGACGGGTACCGCTAACCCCAACCAGGGGGGCCCCGACAGCTACACGCTGACCGTCTCCAACAACGGTCCTGACAGCGCGCATGGGGTCGTCATCAACGACACGCTTCCGAGCCAGTTCACCGCGACGGCGGCATCCGGTGGCGGATTCGCGTGCACGCTGCCTCCGGGTCCCGGCGGGACGGTGACGTGCACGCTTGCGACGCTCGCCCCGACGGGTGGCTCGCCGGCACAGATCACGATCACGGGCACTCTCGCCAGCGGGACGGCCGGGCAGTCGATTGCCGACGCGGCGCTGGTCAGCTCGGACAGCGCCGATTCCGATCTGACGAACAACACTGCGACGTTCAGCCAGGTGGTCGGCCCGGCCGCTGACCTGTCGATCACGAAGACGCCGTTCCTCAGCGACGGCGTAACTCCGGTCACGAATCCGCTGGCCATTGGAAATACGTTCATCTATGCGCTGGGCGTGACCAACTACGGGCCCAATGCGGCGGAGGACACCGTTGTGACCGACCCGCTTCCCAGTCAGTTCACCGCGAAGGCGGCCTCCGGTGGCGGATCCACGTGCACGCTGCCTCCGGGCCCCGGCGGGACGGTGACGTGCACGATCGGCACGCTCGCGGCCGGGGCATCGGCGACCATCGACCTGAGTGTGCAAGTGGGCGGGCCCGCGAACAGCGCGCCTCAGAACACCGCGAGCGTCTCGAGCACGACGCCCGACCCCAATCCGTCCGGCGCCACCTCGGCGACGTCGACGATCGGCGTCGGGAATGTCGCTAACCTGGCGTTGACGAAAGCGGTTGCGCCGCAGACGGCGAACGTCGGGGACACGGTCACGTACACGCTGACTGCCACCAACGACATTTCGATCGGTGAGGGCGGTGGCACACCGAGTGGACTGGGAACGACGGGCGGCGTCGTCACCGACACGCTCCCGGCCGGTCTCACGTTCGTCTCCTCGAGCTCGTGCGCAGCCGCCGCGCAGACGGTGACCTGCGACCTCGGGCCAATCGCACAGGCGCAGGTCGTGGCGGCGTCCTACACGGCGAAGGTGACCTCGGCTGCCGCCGGAACGAGCGTCACGAATCAGGCGACGATCGCGACCGAAGCGGCGGGGATCTTTCCAGCGCTGGTCGATTTCAACCCGACCGACAACAGTGACTCGGCAACGGTGAACGTCAACCCGGAGGCCGACCTGTCGCTCACGAAGACCGCCTCGAATGCCAACCCCGCCGTCGATGACGAGGTCGCTTACACGCTAACGGCCAGTAATGCCGGGCCGGACGACGCGACCGGCGTGACGATTACCGACCCCCTGCCCGCCGGCCTGGACTTCATCGATGCTTCCGCCGGGTGCGACAACGACGGCGGTACGGTCAAGTGCAACCTCGGCACGGTCCCGAACGGCGCCACGGCGGCGGTCACGGTCAGGGCACGCACCACGGCGGCGTTGGCGGGCATGTCGGTCGGCAACCTCGCCGCGGTGTCCGGAAACGAGCTAGACCCGAACTTGGCCAACAACAGCGCCGGCGCGACGATCAACGTGCAGCCCCTTGTCGACCTCGAGCTGACAAAGGTCGCGTCGAGCCGTGCGCCCGTCGCGGGTGGCTCCGTCAGCTACACCCTGACGCTCGTCAACAACGGCCCGAGCCCTGCGACCGCAGCCACCGTCACCGATCCGCTGCCAGGTGGCCTGTCGTTCGTGTCCGCGACGGCCGGCCAGGGGAGCTGCGGTGCCTCGGGGCAAACGGTCGTCTGCCACCTCGGCACCCTGGCGGCGGGCGGCGCGACTCTCGTCTCGATCACCGCCGGCGTCGCCGCCTCCACCGCCGGCAGCACGCTGAACAACATCGCGAGCGCGTCCGCGAACGAGCCCATCGCGCGGCCCGAGCTGACCAGCTCCGAGGCGTCGATCACGCCTACTCCCGCGTCGCCACCAGCGCGCGCGCAGCTCCGGATTGAGAAGGCGGTCAACCACACCCACGCGTCGTTCGGAGCCGAGCTCCGATACACGATCACAATCAGCAACACCGGGCCTGCTACTGCGGTGACCCCCACCGTCACCGATGTCTTCTCGGCTGCTGCCTCGATCGTCTCGGTTCACCCATCCGGCGGCTCTTGCCAGCACCGCGACCCGGTGATCTGCAAGCTCGGATCGATCGCGCCGGACCAGCGGGCCACGATCATCATCGTCGGCCGTGCAGACGCCCTCGGCACGCTGCGCAATACGGCAAGTGTCGCCAGCCCGACCCCGCTCGCGCCCGGGTCGCGCACACTCGCGACCGCCACCAGCACGATCACGCCAGGTCCCCACAGCCGGATCGCGATCGACGACAGCGCGAGGACACCGACGATCCCGGCCGGCGGCACGGCGACGTTCATGCTCAAGGTCACGAACCCGAACCCGTGGCCGACGCACAACGTTAAGGTCTGCAGTCAGCTGCCGCCAGGAACCATGTTCGTCGCCGGCAGCGTCGGC
Organism: uncultured Solirubrobacterales bacterium; assembly: GCA_963769695.1. Lineage (GTDB taxonomy): Bacteria > Actinomycetota > Thermoleophilia > Solirubrobacterales > Solirubrobacteraceae > Palsa-465. Next base: position 770,727 of record CAVYMX010000011.1, read on the forward strand.
GTGAGACGTGCCGGACGGCTCGTGTGCTGGAAGATCGCGACGCTCGCACCCCACGCGACCAGGTCCGTGTGGTTCAGCGCCGAACCGCTGCCCGGTGTCAGCGGAACCCTGCAGGACGCGGCCACAGCCACGGCGAGCGCAGGCGGCCGGGAACTGATCGCACACGCCCGCGCAGAGGTGCTCGTCGTCGCGGCACCTGGGCTATGCGGCTCGGCAACCGACCTGTCGGGCGCGCGTGCTGCGCGTGCTCCGCGTGGCCTGTGGGGCCTGGCTGGCCTGCGGACTTGCCTGCCTGGCCTGCAGGGCCTGCCTGGCCTGCAGGGCCTGCCTGGCCTGCAGGGCCTGCCTGGCCTGCGAGGCGCGCGTGGCCCCTTGGCCGCGGCGGCCTGCTGAACGCTCTCGTCGTAGTCGCTACCCGCAGCCGGTGTTGAAGCCGCAGCTCGAGCACGTGTAGCAACTGCCAGTCCGCTGCATCATCCCTCCGCACTGTTGGCAGGCGGGTCCCAGGTCGAGCCCTCGCCCGACCGCTGGCACCACCGGCGGGGAGTCGGTGAACGCCGTGGTCGGCGGCTGGGGAGTCGCGACGACGCCCTCGTTGCCGGCGCGCACTCCGTTGGCCGTCTCGCCGCCATCGGGCCCCGCTGGCCCTGCGGTGTCGCCAAGCTGGGAGCTGGCGGCGTCCTCCGCCGCCTTACGCGCGCGCACCGCAGGCGTGAGGATGCCGAGTTCTTCCTGGAGGTCGACGTCGAGGAACCGCGACGCGAGCCAGCGCATGATGTAGTCCGGCATCGACTTTGCGAACGGGATCTCCGGATTGGATGTCATCCCCTCGGGCTCGAAGCGCATGTAGCTGAACTTGCGCACGAGCGTCTCGAGCGGCACTCCGTACTGGAGCGAGATCGAGATCGCGGTCGCGAACGAGTTCATCATCCCGCGCAACGTCGATCCCTCTTTGCCGATGTCGGTGAGGAAGATCTCGCCGATCGTCCCGTCGTCGTACATCCCGGCGGTGATGTAACCCTCGTGGCCGCCGATCGAGAACTTGTGCGTGATCGACTGCCGCTCGCGCGGCATTCGACGGCGCTTCGGTGGTGCCTTCGCCAACGCCTCGGCAATCGCGTCGTCGATGACCGCTTGGGTCGGGGCCGGAGCCGGGGCGTCCTTCTGCGCGTCGGTGCGAAGCGCCTGGGCAGTCTTGGAGCCATCGCGGTAGATCGCCAAAGCCTTGACGCCGACGTGCCAGGCCTGGAGGTAGGCGTCGGCGATGTCTTCGACAGTGGCCGATTCCGGCAGGTTCACGGTCTTCGAGATCGCGCCCGAGATGAACGGCTGCACCGCGCCCATCATCTTGATGTGGCCCATGTGCGAGATCGCGCGCTCGCCGACTGCCACGTCGAACACCGGTAGGTGCTCCTCGCCGAGGCCCGGCGCACCGATGATCGTCCCGTGCTCGTTGACATACGCGACGATCTGCTCGATCTGTTGATCGCCGTAGCCCAGCGTCTGCAACGCGAGCGGCACGGTGCGGTTGACGATCGTCATCTGCCCACCACCGACGAGCTCCTTGAACTTGACCAGCGAGAAGTCCGGCTCGACGCCGGTCGTGTCGCAGTCCATCAAGAAACTGATCGTTCCCGTGGGTGCGAGCACCGTGGCCTGCGCGTTGCGGTAGCCGTACTCCTCGCCAACCGCAACCGCGTCGTCCCAGATCGTGCGCGCGGCGGTCAACAGGTCTGTGTCGACGCAGGTGGAGTCGGGAATCGCATATGCGGCATCACGGTGCATGCGCATCACCGTGTTGTGAGCATCCCGGTTCTCCTCGTAACGCGCGTAGGGCTCCATCGCCGCGGCGATCCGCGCCGATCCGAGATACCCGCGGCCCGTCATCAGGGCGGTGATCGCGGCCGCGGTGCCGCGTCCCGCATCGGAGTCGTACGGCACCCCATCAGCCATCAGATAGGCGCCGAGATTGGCGTAGCCGAGGCCGAGCTGACGAAATGCGCGCGCGTTCTCAGCGATCCGCTCGGTCGGATAGCTCGATGGCGAGACGATGATCTCCTGCGCGAGGAACACGATGTCCACCGCACGCTCGAAGGACTGGACGTCGAAGGTCCCGTCGGGCCGGCGGAACTTCATCAGGTTCAGCGATGCCAGGTTGCACGCCGAGTCGTCGACGTGCATGTATTCCGAGCAGGGGTTGGACGCGTTGATCCGTCCCGACGCCGGGCAGGTGTGCCATTGGTTGATCGTCGAGTCGTACTGCACGCCAGGATCGGCGCAACGCCACGCCGCCTCCGCGATCTCCTTCATCAGCTCCCGTGCTGGAACCGGATCTCCGATCGGCTGACCGGTTGTCCGCGCGATCAGATGCCAATCGTCGTCGTTCTCGACCGCGCGCATGAACTCGTCGGTGACCCGGACCGAGTTGTTGGCGTTCTGGTACTGGATCGAGAAGAAGCCGTCGCCGTCGATCGACATATCGAACCCTGCGTCCCGGAGCGCGGCAGCCTTGTCCTCCTCCTTGGCCTTGCACCAGATGAACTCGCGGATGTCGGGATGGTCGACGTCGAGCACGACCATCTTCGCCGCCCGCCGGGTACCGCCGCCGGACTTGATCGAGCCCGCCCACGCATCCGCACCGCGCATGAACGAGACCGGCCCCGAGGCCGTGCCGCCGCGGCTGAGCGGCTCCATCGAGCCGCGAATCTTCGAGAGGTTGATGCCCGACCCAGAGCCGCCGCGGAAGATCACGCCCTCCTTGGTGTTCCACGCGAGGATCGACTCCATGTTGTCCTCGACCGACAGGATGAAGCAGGCGCTCGCCTGCATCTTGGGATCGCCGACCGGGTGCCAGCCGACGTTGAACCAGACGGGCGAATTGAACGCTGCCATCTGGTGCAGCAGGATGTGGGTGAGCTCAGCCTCGAAGGACGCGGCGTCCTCGCCGCTCGCAAAGTAGCCGCGCTCGCGCCCCCAGGACGCGATCGTGCCCGCGACCCGCCCGATCATCTGCTTCACGGAGCGCTCGCGCGCGGGCAAGCCGAGCTGGCCGCGGAAGTACTTCTGGGCGACGATGTTGGTCGCATTCTGGGACCAGCTCTTGGGGAACTCGACGTCCCGCTGTTCGAACGAGACCTTGTCGCCCTGGCCGATCCGCGCGTCCCGCAGTTCCCACTCAACCGCATCGAACGGATGCACCCCGGGGGTGGTGAAATAGCGGCGGATCGAGAGGCCCTCGCCTGAGTGCGCGCCGGGGGTGATGGGGGACGACTGCGTGTGTGGGATTTGGTCCATAAGTCGAGACCTGCTCCTCTCGTTTTTTCCGCTAATTGCGCCGCTCTGGCTCGGCTCCTGGGTCGACCGAGGGGGCAGCGAATGGTGGCGGGTGGGTCGGACGGAAACCGGGTCCCGGTAGGAGCTCTAACCCCCGACCTCTGGACTACCTATTTTACTCCCGGCGCCGGGTCTTCCCGGCCGTGGTAGCTTCGCCCCCCGATGTCGACGGTGGACCTGGCTGATGCCGGTATCGAGCGGTCGGCACGGCCACGGCAGGGCCGGCCAGCGATCGCCGCGAGGTCCGCCGGCGCCCCGTTCGCGCTCGCCGGAGCGCTGCTGCTCGTGATCCTGTACGCGGCCTTCGCGCACGGCGCGGTGCGGGAGTCGGACGATGCCCAGATCCAGGTCGCGCTGGCACTCCTGGCGGCGTTCGCTGCGGCCGCTTGGCTCTGGACGGGCGCGCTGCGCCTCGCGGCGCCACGGTTCGCGATCGCCGGCCTAGCGCTGCTCACGGCGTTCGCCGTGTGGAGCGGGATCACGCTGGCCTGGAGCGTCGCGCCCGACCAGACCTGGCTCGAGCTGAACCGCGGGCTCGGATATGCGTTGGCGCTGGCGCTCGCAATCGCCGTCGGCGCGTCGAGCACCCGCTCGATCGAGGTCGTCGCAAAGGGCTATCTGCTTGTCGCGCTCGTGGTGGCGTGCTACGCGCTCGGGCAGAAGCTGGTGCCGGGGCTGCACCTGACGGGTGTGTTCAACCTCGATCAAACCGGGCCGCTGCCGCGGCTACAGGAACCGCTCGGTTACTGGAACGCCCTCGCCCTGTTGCTGGTGCTCGCGGTCCCGATCGCGTTCGCACTCGCGATCGACCGCGTCGCGCCGCTGCCACTCAGGATCGCCGCGCTCGTCACTGCCGTCCTGATGATGCTGGCGATCGCCTTTACGTACTCGCGCGGCGGCGTGCTCGCGCTCGTGTTCGCGCTCGCGGTGACCGTCACGACGAGCGGCGAGCGCCTGCGGTCGCTGATGTGGATCGGGGTGGCCTGCCTCGCGGCCGTGCCGCCGTTGATCCTGGGGCTGACGAACCACGCACTGACCTCCGCGGGAGTCGGGCTGGGCGCGCGCGAGGGTGCCGGTGGCCTGCTCACCGCCGTGTTGCTCGTAATGCTCGGCGCGCTGATTCTCGGTGCGCGCACGGTGGCCGCGATCGAGCACCGGGTCGAGATCGCCCCGGAGCGCGAGGACGACCCGGCGCGGACTGATGGCGCTTGCGCGGGCGCGGTCGTGGCCGTGATCATCGTGCTCGCCCTCTCCTCACGCGGGCTCGGCGGCACGGTCGCGCACGCGTGGCGGAGCTTTACGACGACTCGCACGACCAGCAACTACGACCCGAGCCGGCTGCTGTCAGCGGACTCTGAGAACCGGTGGGTGTGGTGGAAGAAGGCAGCAGAGGCCTTCAGCGACCGCCCGCTCGGCGGCTGGGGGGCCGGCTCGTTCGGCGTCGTGCACCTCCTGTACCGGCGCGACACGATCAGCGTCCAGCAACCGCACAGCGTCCCGCTCCAGTTCCTGGCCGAGACGGGAGTGGTGGGCACAATGCTGGCGTTTGGCGCGTTCGCGCTGCTGTTGCTGAGCGGCCTGGGGGCGGTCCGCCGGTGTGACCGGGGCGGCGGGCGGTTGTTCGCCGGGCGTGATGGGGGCGGCGGGCGGTTGTTCGCCGGGGGTGATGCGGGCGGGGGGCGGTTGTTCGCCGGGCGTGATGCGGACGGGGGGCGGTTGCTCGCCGGGCGTGATGCGGACGGGGGGCGGTTGCTCGCCGCGGCGCTGCTCGGCGGCGCCGCCGCCTACGTCCTGCACACCTTCTACGACTGGGATTGGGACATCCCTGCGGTGACGCTGCCGGGGCTCGTATTCCTCGGCGTACTGGCCGGCAGCGCCTCGCCGCAGTTGCCCGGCCGGGGTCTGTCCCTGCCACCTCCAGGCCCTGGTATCCGCGCGCTCGCGCTCGGCCTGACGACCGTGGTCCTGTGCGCCTACGTGCTCTCAAGCGCCCTGCCGAGCATCGCCGCGAGCCAGGCGGATTCGGCGTTGGTCGCCGCCGCTGATCCGTCGCCCGGCGCGCTCGCCCGCGCGCAGGCGGCCGCCGCCCTGGCGAGCAGCCTCGATCCCCTGTCGGACGCCGGCCTCCGAGCGCAGGCCGCGATCGCGATCCACCGGGGGCTGTTTGTACAGGCGCGTGACTACCTGCTGCAAGCGCTCGCTCGCGACCCCAGCGATGCCGAGGCATGGGGCCAGTTGGCCTCGACGGACGCGTTCCTGCACGACCTCGCCGGACTCCGGCGGGCCGTCGCCCGGGCGATCGCACTGGACCCACGCGGCCGGGAGGTTGCCGGCACGATCCGCGAGCTGAACGTCCTGGAGGCGGCGGGGGCGCGGGCTGGGGGCGGGGGCAGCCGCATGGCAGTGACAGTGGCTCGGGTTACAGGGGTGCTACAGCCGGCGTTCGGGTGGGAAACCGCGCTGGTGAAGGGTGGTCGGGAGAGACGGTCCGGCGGGGCGGGCGGGCCGGGCGCGTCCGGGCCATGCATACAGGCCCAAAGTCCACACCCCAAAAACCTCCTTGGCTAGATAAGCATGCCCCGCATGCAGAATTGACCAATGCCCAGCAGGCGCGCGCGCTTTGTCCCCTTACGCATGGAAATTGTCAGATCGCTGACATCCGCTGGCCCCGAGGGCGCGATCGCGGCCGCCCGGCGCGAGTGTCCGCTCCCCCGACCCGTTCGGCCGTCTTCTAGGACACGTCGCTGCGAGCTTTCGCGGCCAGGGCGGCGACGATTTCGGCACGGGCCTGCTCTGCCGCCCTCGCTTCGGCCGTGCGTTGAATCGTCTCGAGCGCCGCGCTGCGACGGAGCTCGGCCAGGGCCTGCTGGGCCTGCTCGGCCTCGCGCCGGGCGCCGTCGGCCTGCTCGAGCGCTCGCTGCTCGGCCACCTGTGCCATCTCCAGCTCCGCCGCGAGCCGCTCGCGCGCGCCGGTTTCGGAGGCTGCATTCGCCAGAGCTGCCTGGAGCTGTTGCTCGAGCTCGGCCGTGCGGCCCGTCTCGGCATCTCGCCGCGCGGCCGCCTCTTGCAGATCGCGCGCCTGCGCGTCGGCGATCACCTCCTCCGCCTGAGCGCGGGCGCTGGTGAGCGTCGCGACCTCCTCCACCATCCCCGCGATGCTGTTGGAAAGCTCGGCGCGCGTCTTCTCACTCTCGGCCAGGCGACGTTCGGCGTCGGCGACCGCCTCGGCCTGCGCGCTGTTCAGCGCCGCGAGCTGCTCGCGTGCCGACTCGAGCTCCTGCTCCGACTTGGCGGCGCGTTCGCGTGCCGACTCGAGCTCCTGCTCCGACTGGGCAGCCCGCTCGGCGGCTGCGGCGAGCTCAGCCTCGAGGCCGTTGATGCGCTCGGCAGCCTGCCCCGCCTGATCCGACGAAGCCTCCGCTTGCCCGCGGACGTGGGCCAGCTCGGCTTCCGCCTCCTGGACCCGGCGCTCCTGATCGGCCGAGGTGGCAGTTGCCTCGCGGCGCGCTTGGTCGAGTTCGTCGCGGGCGCGGCGGACCTCGGCTTGGAGCTCGGCAGTCGCTCGCTCGCTCGCTGCCTCTACCTCGGAGCTGCGGTCCTGCGCGGCCTGGAGCCGGCGCTCGAGTTCGTCGATCGCATGCCGGCGTGCCTCGGCGCGACGTTCGGCGTCCGCTCGGAGACGGCGCTCCTCGAGCAGCTCAGCCCTGACCGCCGACTGCTGCCGCCCGGGCGATGGCGCCGAGGGTGGAGCAGGCGGTCCCGTGGGCGGCTCAGGCCGATCGGTCGAGCGGGGGCGGCGGGGAGTCGGCGCTGGAAGATCGACCACGTTGCCGACGGCGAGCTCGAGCGCGAACGCCGCCCGCCCGGCGAGCATCGAGGTCGGGGCCGAATAGGCGGCGCGAATCAGTCCTGAGGACTCGGGTGGAGACTGCAGGGGCCGCAGCCGGTGCAGCCGCGCACCGTCGTCGATCAGGAGGGTCGGCGGCTCGGCCGGCGCGGGACCGCCGGTCAGCCGAGCGGCGACCCTGAGCAGTGCGATCCCGGGTCTCGCCTCTACTTGCTCGAATCCGTCGAGCTCGATCGTTGATGCTGCAGCGGTCACGGCCCGCGCGATTCTATGTCTGTTATATCTCCGGCGGCCATGGAGTCGACAATCCTTCGCCGCGGCTCACCCCGATGAAGCTGCTCGTCACCGGCGGAGCGGGGTATATCGGCTCGATCGTCGCCAGCCAGTTGCTCGCCGCGCGACATGAGGTCGTGGTGCTCGACAGCCTCGAGCGCGGTCATCGCGAGGCGGTTCCGCCGGACGCCCGCCTGCTGGTCGTCGACCTGCTCGACGGCGATGCCGTGAGGGCGGCGTTCGCCGAAGGGTTCGATGGCGTGCTGCACTTCGCGGCTCTGGCGCTCGTGGGGGAATCGGTCGCCCACCCAGAGCGCTATTACCGAACCAACGTCGGTGGCACGCTGAATCTGCTGGAGGCGATGAGAATGGCCGAGGTGAAGCGGCTCGTGTTCTCGTCCACGTGCGCCGTCTATGGAGCCCCGGACGAGGTCCCGATCGCCGAAACCGCGCCCCCGCGCCCGGCGAGTCCCTACGGCGCGTCGAAGCTGGCAGTCGACCGGATGATCGGCGACTTCTGCCTCGCGCACGATCTTGGCGCAGTGAGCCTGCGTTACTTCAACGTCGCGGGCGCGAGTGGCGGCCTCGGCGAGGATCACGAACCGGAGACCCACCTGATCCCGAACATCCTTCGAGCCGCGCTGAAGGCGACTCCGTTCGTGGAGATCTACGGCACCGACTACCCGACTCCGGACGGAACCGCGATCCGCGATTACATCCACATCGAAGACCTGGCCGTGGCCCATTTGCTCGCGCTCGACGGCGCGCGGCCGGGGGAGCACAGGATCTTCAACCTCGGTAACGGGAACGGCTTCTCGGTCCGCGAGGTGATCGCCGCCGCCGAGACGGTCACGGGCCTCGAGATCCCGGTTCGTGAGGGCCCGCGCCGCCCCGGAGACCCGCCGCGACTCGTCGCCGCCAGCGATCGGATCAGGTCAGAGCTCCGGTGGGAGCCGCGCAAGCCCCACCTCGCGGAGATGGTCGCCGACGCGTGGGAGTTCGCGCAGGCGCGGCCGCACGGGTACTCAGAGTAGGTCCGCGACCGCGTCGAGCGCCGCGGCCAGTACCTGCTCGGGCGGCCGCCGTGCGTCCAGGGTCCGGATCCGGTCCGGCTCGTCCCGCGCGAGCCGGCGGTAGGCCGAGGCGACCCGTTCGAAGAACTCGTCCTGCTCGGCCTCCAAGCGGTCGAGTTGCTGATCGCGCCCCCGTGAGCGGTCCCGTCCGAGCGCCGGCTCGAGATCTAGCAGGAGCGTGCGGACCGGCTGCAGACCCTGGGTCGCGACCTCGTTGATCTCCCGCACGGCGCCGATTCCCAGTTGCCGCCCCTCCCCCTGATAGGCGAGCGAGGAGTCGACGAAGCGGTCGAGCAGCACCCAAGTGCCGCCGGCGAGCAGCGGTTCGATCGCCTCCTCCACAAGCTGGGCCCGAGCGGCCGCGTACAGAAGCGCCTCGGCGCGCGCCCCGATCCGCAGGTCGGGGTCCTTGACCAGCTCGCGGATCCGCTCCGCCGCCGGTACCCCACCGGGCTCGCGCAGCAGAAGCACGTCGAGGCCGCGCGCGCGCAGCGCGTCGGACAGCGCCGCGGCGAGCGTGGTCTTGCCGGCGCCGTCGATGCCCTCGATCGTGATCAATCGTCCCTCGGCCATCAGCAGGTGGCGCCGACCCTACCTACAGTTAGCATCGAAGCGTGCTCGCAGAGCTCGAACATCACCCTCATGCCCGCGCGATCCTGGCGCCTGCCCTGGCGCCGGACGGCCGGCCGTCGCATGCCTACCTGTTCCACGGTCCCGGCGGCGCCGGCAAGCGCTCGGCGGCGCGCGCGATCGCCGCCCAACTGCTCGCTGCCGGTTCGCCCGACCCCGACGGCGCGCGGGCTCGAGTCCGTTCGGGAGCGCACCCGGACCTGACCTGGGTCGCCCCGAGCGGGGCGCACGAGATCCTCGTCAGCGACATCGACGAGCCGGTGATCGCCGCAGCGAGCAAGACGCCGTTCGAATCAAGCCGGCGCGTGTTCGTGATCGAGCGCGTCGACGAGCTCGGTGACGAGGCCGGCAACCGGATGCTGAAGACGCTCGAGGAACCTGCCGGATTCGTCCATCTGATCCTGCTCACGGACCGCCTCGCTGAGGTGCTGCCGACGATCCGATCGCGCTGTCAGCTGGTCCGGTTCGACGCACCCGGAGCCGGCGAGCTGGCGGCCGAGCTGGAGCAGCTCGGCGTCCGTGACGATACGGCCGCGGCGTGTGCGCGGCTCGCGGTCGGGGACGGCAACCGCGCGCGCGAGCTGGCAAGCGCCGAGGGCGCGGCGCTGCGAGCGGCGGCGGAGGCGTACGCCGAAGCCGTGCTGGCCGGGGAGGCCGCTGATCGCAAGCCGTGGACCAGCGTGCTCGCGGCGGTCCGGGCGCGCGGCGACGCGATCCGAGCGGAGCTCGAGACCCGCGCTGCCGACGAGCTGGAGCTGACGGCGCGCAAGGAGCGCAAGCGGGTCGATACCGAGTGGAGCGAGCGGATCCGGCGCAGCCGCCGCCGAGCGGAGACGCAGACGCTGGACCTCGCACTGCAGCTCGTCTCACTCTGGTTCACCGATCTGGCCTGCCTCGAGTGGGGTGCCGAGGATCTCGTCCGACACCGTGATCGCCTGCCGGAGCTGGCGGCCCATGAAGGGATCGACCCGGCTCGCCTGCGAGCCGCAGTCGAGCTCGTCGAGGACACGCGAGTGCGGTTCCAGTTGAACGTCTCAGAGGAGCTTGCGTGCGAGGCGCTCGCGTACAAGCTGGAGCGTGAGCTCAGATCGTGAGCGACCGCGCGCGCGTGTATCTGCGGCCGCCGGTGCGCTCGGACCGGGACGAGTTCATCTCGCTGATGCGCGCCAGTCGCGCCTTCCACCGCCCTTGGGCGACGGCGCCGACCGACGACGATCGCTTCACCGCCTACCTGACCGACGCACTGCGGCCGGACTTCGAGGCGATGCTGCTGTGCCGCTACGAGGACGAGGGGATCCTCGGCTTCTTCAACCTCTCCCAGATCGTCCGGCGCGGTCTCCAGAGTGCCTACCTCGGGTACGCGGTCGGCAAGCCGTTCGCCGGGCAGGGGTACATGCGCGAGGGGATCGAGTTAGTGCTCCGGCACGCCTTCCAGACACTCCGGCTGCACCGCATCGAGGCGAACATCCAGCCCGGCAACGCCGCCTCGATCGCGCTCGCCGCCGGCGCCGGGTTCCGCCGGGAGGGCTTCTCGCCGCGCTACCTGAAGATCGGCGGCCGCTGGCGCGATCACGAGCGCTGGGCGATCCTCTCCGACGAGTGGCGAGACCATGCCGAGCGAGCAGGCCGCGCGGTCGAGAGCCCTTCGTGAGCCGCCGATAGACTGCGACATCGGCCAGCCGCCGACGTAGCTCAGCTGGTAGAGCACTTCACTCGTAATGAAGGGGTCCCCGGTTCGAGTCCGGGCGTCGGCTCTGCGAAAGCCCCGCTAATGTGGGATTTTCTTCTGCCCGGAGTGGCTTGCGGGGCGCCGATCGGGGGTGATGGGCAACTGATTGGGCAACGCTCCGCGGCAGCCCTTCATGGGAAGCGTCGCAAGCAAGATCGCGCAGGCTCCCCAGTTTTCAAATGTGCCAGACGTGGCACATTTGCCGGCGACGGTCCCCGCGACTAGCAAGATCGCGCAGGCTCCCCAGTTTTCAAATGTGCCAGACGAGGCACATTTGCCGGCGACGATCGATGCGGCGTTGGAGCAGATCGTGATCATCCGCCCCGCGTCCATCTAACCGGAGATCGCAAATGCGCGGCAGTCCGCGCATTTGACGATTGATGACAGTTGATGAGCTCGACGCGATCGCCTCGGTGGTCAGGGGCGGGTTCGTCGTGAGCCCTGTTCACCGCGATCAAGCCGGCGACCCAAGGCGACGCGCAGTGCGCCGGATAGTCGCCGGTATGTTCGATTCAGTTTCGCCAATAGAACGCCGACGCCTCGATCGCGGATGGAGCGCAGAGGACTTGGCACGACGGACCGGCCTCACTGGCCGAACGGTGCGCGACCTTGAACGCGGTCGTCGCCGCCCGCACTACGGGACGTTGCGATTGCTCGGGCTGGCGCTCGGCTGCGACCCCGATGACCTCTGGAACACGAAGGCGTAGACGAACGCCATGTCCGACGTCGACAAGCTGTTCCTGAGGCTGAGCCGTCAGCTCACCGACGCCCGTATGACGCTCGGCGAGCTGGAGAGCGAGGACATCGGGGACACACCGTTTCTCGACGGGGCGCACCTTCAGGTGCGTTTGTTTGCCGACGCTTTCGAACAAATGTGCTACGCGCAGCGGTCGCTTGACCAGCGGGGCCGAGCTGAGGAACGCGCCGCGCTGCGGGAGGCGGCATGATCGACGGCCCAATCACCGCATGTCCGGGCTGTGGCGTGGAGTCCAGTGAGGACTACGACGGCGAGGGACGCTGCCTCAAGTGCCATCAGCAGCAGCTGGCGGTGCGCTCGCTCCTGGTCGAGGTCGCGTCGATCGAGGAATTCGCAGCGATCGACGAGGCCGGCGCCGAAGCGCTCCTCGGTGACGCGGACGCGAACCTCATTCCCCAAGGGTCGGACGTGATGTTCTACGGGGACGGCGGCGCCGGGAAGACGTCGCTCACCATAGATCTGGGCTGCCATCTTGGGTCGGGGAAGAACTGGCTCGGCCTCCCGGTGCGCCAACCGGTTCGGGTGCTGATGATCGAGGCCGAAGGACCACGCCCGCTACTGCGCCGGAAGCTGCGCCGGAAGCTCGAAGTGTGGGACGGCCCCGACCTCGCCGGCCGCGTCCGGATCCTCACATCACCGTGGGCGAGCTTCACCTTCGCCACGGAGGAGTGGCGTACCGCGCTCGCGAAGGTCATCGACGAGCAGCAGATCGACGTCGTCATCGCCGGACCCCTCACCCGGATCGGCATGGACACCGCGGGCACATTGCAGGAGATCGTCTCGTTCATGGGGCTGGTAGGCGACGTGCGCCACCGGTGCAGCCGTCTCCTGACTCTCATCCTCGTGCACCACGAGAGCAAGGCCGGGGCAGTCTCGGGTGCATGGGAAGGCGCAGGCGACACGCTCCTACACGTTCGGGCCGCCGGCCCTGGCCAGACCGTCGTGCACGTCCAGAAGGCCCGCTGGAGCTCCGAACATCACGGCAAGACACTCCGGCTTACCTGGACCCCAGGCGAGGGCTTCGAGCTCGTCGGAGAACGCGATTACCTCGCCGCCGTCACAAACCTCCTCGCCGATGGCGAATGGCGAACCAAGACGGAAATCCGCGAGGCGGTCGGCGCCGGCACCCAGACGGTGGACGACCTCCTCGAGGAGCACTGCGACCACTTCCAGATGCGGACCGGCGAAGACGCCAGAGCACTCGGCAGAAGCGCCAAAGCCCAACTCTTCCAGGTGGCCGAATGACTCAACTCACCCCAGAGTGGAGTCGAGTTGAGTCGACCTCCCAGGGAGCCGCCGAAAGCTACTCAACTACCCGACCGGCCCTTAAGGGTCGGGTAGTACGAGTCGAGTCGGCTCCCCACCCCCACGAACCCAACTCAACCCCGAGTCGAGTAGGCGTCCGATGACACCGCGACGACCCCAAACAATCGCCGCCTACGACGCCGACAGGCTGACCGCCAAAGACGCCGCCCTAACAGCAGCCAAAGCCGACGGCTGCACCTGCAACCCCGACATCACCATCAACGGCACCCACGCCACCGTCAGACACGACGACTGGTGCGCACTCCTCAGACGGAGGGACGTGAACTGATGCGAAACGGTTCCCCCCCGTCTTCGCCCGCCGGTTCGGTGAAACAGAGCGCGCTGGCTGTCGCGCTGCTCGAGGCGCTCGACGACGACGCGCTTGACCTGCTCGCTGAACGTCTAGCGCCGCGCCTGGCCGCGTGTTGCTCGCCGCCGGCTGATGGGTGGCTGCGTGGTGCGGATCGGATCGCTGCCTATGTCGATGCGCCGCGATCGCGGGTGTACGCGCTCACGTCGGCTGGTCGGATCCCGGTTCAGCGCGACGGGTCGGCACTGATCGCCCGCAAGTCCGAGCTCGACGCATGGGTTCGCAACGGCGGAGGAAAGCGACCGTGATTGTTGCGTTGCCCAGGCGTTGCCCACGCTCACGATTGCGCTGCAAAGCGACCGGTTTTCAGCTCAGCGCTTCAGTGGGAATGAAGATGTCCCCGAATTCGGTTTTCCGCTCACCGGAGTGCCGTCGAATGCGCAGGAGTCGGCTATGGGCGTGAGCAGCGACCCAGCCAAAGCCGCGATTCAACGCGCGAACCTCCGCCCGAACGCCGCGACGAAGCACGGCGCCTACTCGACGGCCAAGCTCGCGCCGCTCCGCGAGCAGTTCGTGATCGAGCTGCGCAAAGCGTTTCCGTCCGCGGCCGACGACCAGATCAGCCTCCTGGCGCATCAGCGCGCGCAGCTCGCCGCGTTGGGTGAGTGGATGGATCGACGAGGGCTGCTCGCGAACAAGCGACGGGGAACGGTGTTTGACGCGGTTCGCCTGCACCTTCAGCTCGCGAACAGCTATGAGAAGCAGTACGCGGCGCTTCAGGCGGCCGAGCGCGAGCGCGACAAGGACAAGCCACCGTCTTACTTCGACCTTCGCCAGGAGTTGCCGTCGTGAACGTGCTCGAGTGGGCCGAGACGAAATGGATCGTGCCCGAGACCAAGCGGCTGATTCGCCTGGCGCCGTGGCAGCGTACTGCGCTCGCGGCGATGTTCCCGCTCGACGGCAGCCCGTCGCCGTGGGAGACGTTCCTGCTATCGACCGTGAAGAAGGGCGGCAAGACCGAGCTCGACGCGCTCGCCACCCTGTACGCGACGCTGACGTTTCCGGCTGGCGAGACGGCGTTCGTGGTCGCGAACGACGAGCTCCAGGCGCAGGAGCGCGTGTTCGATCGGATCGCGAAGCAGGTGCGGTTGCAGGGGATGGTGGGGCGCGGCGAGGCGACGGTCAGCAAGAGCGAGATCGTGTTCCCGCACACGGGCTCGCGGATCGTTGCCATCAGCAGCGACTTTGCTGGTGCCGCCGGCGCGCTGTTCGGCGTCAGCAGCTGGACGGAGTTGTGGGCGTTCCGTTACGAGCAGCACATCCGGTTGTGGGAGGAGTTGACGCCGATCCCGAATCGCCGTTCGCTGCGGATCGTCGATAGCTATGCGGGGTTCACGGGCGACTCGCCGATCCTCGAGCCGATGTGGGCGCGCGCGCTGGCCGGCGAGCGGCTTGACGACGATCTGCCGATCTTCAGCAACGGGAAGCTCTGGGCGTACATCGACCAGGGCGAGGAGGCGCAGGAGCGCGCGTGGCTCGGCGATCCTGCGGGGCGCGAGGATTACTACAACGAGCAGCGGGCGTCGCTGCGATCGGGCACGTTCGCTCGCCTGCATTTGAACAAGTGGCAGGCGGGAGCTGAGGATTTCATCGCCGCCGAGGATTGGGACGCGATCACCTGCGAGTACGAGGTTCCGTACCAGGAGCCCACGGTGCGCGCCTACATCGGCGTGGACGCTGCCACGAAGCGGGATTGCGCGGCGGTGGTCGCCGTGGGGTGGGACGAGTCCGGGGTGTTGGCGGTGTTGGCGCATCGGATCTGGACGCCGCCGAAGGGCGGCACGCTCGACCTGGAGGCGACGATTGAGCGTTTCGTCAGGGAGTTGTGCGGCCGGTTCGGGCAGGCTCAGGTGTCGTTTGACCCCAGCCAGATGATCCGCAGTGCGCAGGAGCTTCGCCGTGCGGGTGTGCGGATGGATGAGCTGCCCCAGACGACGGCGAATCTGACGCGGGCGTCGCAGGCGCTGTTTGATGCGGTGAAGACGGAGCGGACGTTGCGCTGCTATCCGGCGCCGGATCTCCGCACGCACGTTCTCAATTCGGTGGTGGTGGAAACCCCGCGCGGGTGGCGTTTGGCGAAGGAGAAGGCGAGCCGGAAGATCGATGGCTGCGTGGCCTTGAGCTTCGCTGTGCTGGCGGCGATGGGCGGTTCGCGTCGTCCGGTTGGCAGCTCGGGGTCGGTTCGAGCGCCTGTCGTTTTGCCGGGCACTTCGATTCGGGAGGTGATGTTGTAGTGCGGTTGTTTGATCGTCGTCGGCGGGATGAGCGGTCCGAGGATCAGGGTCAGGAGCGGGAGCCTGATGTGGCGCCACCGCCTCCTCTTTCGCCTCCTGCGCGGCCGCGTGTGCGGTTTCCGGGTGGGCGTGGGGTTCCGGGGCGTCCGGGGTGGTCGGACTCACCTCCGCCGGGATGGCCGGGAACGGGCACCGGGCCATTGGAGGAGAGGTTCTGATGGCCGCGTGGCACGTCGCAGCCGATGGCCGCAGGTTCACCGTGTACCGGGGTCGCTGTCTGTGCTCACCATGTTGGGTCGCGCGGTGCGCGTGCGGGGCGCGACTGACCGCGCACGCGTTCAGTGCTGACAGTGCCGTGGCGGAGGCGCTGGCAGTGCTCTCGAGCGACGATCCGAGGCCCGGTGTCGGTCACCCCGTCGCTCGCTGTCCTGACGCGAAGGTGGCGGCATGACCGAGCAGGAGACCAAGGTGTGCGCGGGGTGCGGCGGCGAGATCCGTAGGGCGTCCAATTGCTCGGCAGAGGGTTGGGCCCGTAAGAAGTTTTGCTCGGTGGCGTGCCGTTACCCGGCGCGGCCCGAGGCGCCCCCGCGCGCACCTTCTCGCGCTGAGCGTGCGGAGGAGGCGAAGGAGGAACGGCTCGCCGAGATCGCGGAGCAGATCGCGACCGGCGAGCTGGTGATCCGCCACGTGGCCGACCTGTCGCCAGACGAGCGTGAGCGCTACCTAGTTCGTCGGCCGCCGGTGGAGCGTTACGTGCCGGAGGCAAGGCAATGAACTTGGATCGGCCCGGTGTCAAGCGGTCGCAGGAGGGGCCGCCGGCGTGGGGGTGGCGGGACCTGCCCGAGGCCGAGGAGAAGCGTGTGAGACCGGCGCTGGCCCGTCGTTCGTGGGTGGACGATCTCGCTCGGGCGTGGGAGCACGATCCTGACACGATCTGGAGGCGGATTTACCGCGCTGTTTGCGATGGGCTGATGGATGATGGGATGGAGGGGTTCGATGCGTCGCGGAAGGCGCTGCGGGCGACGCAGGCCGCGATGTTGACTTTCGAAATGATGCTGAGGCAGAACGAGATCGCCGAGGCGCAGCGGGTCACGGATCGCACGGCGCGGGATGATCTTGGGCACGTGAAGTCGCGGCTTGCTGATGGGAGCGTGGATCGCTTGCTGGGTCGCGATCTGCCGTCGATCCCGGTCCGGGATGAGGGCCGGATCAGTGTGGGGTTGCCGTCGCGTCGCCGGCCCATTTCCGGTTTTGCCGCGCGCCAAAAGCATAGTCGCGGTCAGAGATGATTTTTCGACGTTCACCCAATCTGTTAGCTGTCGCGTCCGAGGTCGGTGTCACGGACCTGTCGCCTGTCGCGACTCGTGACCTGATCGCTGTGCTCGTCGGTCGAGGCTTCGAGGTCACGATCGCCGGCGTGTCGGCCGATTTGCTGGCGCGGGTTGAGCGGGCTGAGGCGTTGCTGGCCGCTGCCGCTGTCGAGGAGGCTAATTACGTCGATGCGGGCCCGGTTGTGAAGGAACTCGGCCGCATCGCGGGCTGCGAGTTCCCCAAATTGGTGGGTGAGCACATCGAGCTGCGGCGCCGCGCTGATCGTTCCGAGCGGGAGGCGGAGCTGCTTGCTGGCGCCGTGTACGGCCCCGCCTTCCACGCGCTGGATCGTGGATTGCCTACTGATACTGACACTGACACTTGAGGACCCCGTGACTGACCTACTCGATACCCCACTCGATGCCCTCTTTGCCGACCGGCCACTGTTGGCGCGCGTCGTGGCCGCTATGCAACTCGATTCGGGCCGGCCGTTTATGGAGACGATGGATGATCTTCACCAGGGCTCCGACCATGCGTTTTCCACGGGGCGGCCGACGCTGCGCCGTGCGGTTGAGTGGGCCGGGGCCGACCCTGATTTCATCGCCAGCTCGGTGAGGTTGCTCGAGCGCAGGGATGAGGTCGTTGCCCGGGCGTACGACAGCCCTGCCGGCCCGATCATGCTTGACGCGGCCGAGGTCGCTGTGGCGCGTGCCGATCCCGATGGGCGCTTCAACCGGATGCTCAGGGCGGGCGGTGCTGCCGATCGTCGGCAGTTCGAGCAGGCAGACGCGCTGTACCTTGGCGGAGGGCGGGACATTGTCGCCGAGGCGGAGCGTGACCGGGGGCAGCACCAGGCGCGTGCGCAGGCCGACCGGCTCGCGAAGCAGCTCGATCAGGCGATCCGCAATGGCGCGGACAAGCGGCTGGCGCTGAAGCAGCTCGAGCAGGATTTGACGGCGCTGGAGGGGAGGGCTTCCGGTGTCGGGTTCGATGGCGCCCGGGATCAGCTCCGGGACCGGGCGAACACGGCCGGGGTCGAGGATGCGCGCAGGCTGCTGGATCAGTTCGACAGCGTCAGCGAGGCGGGCACGGGAGGCGCGGCCGGGGTGCCGACGTTCGACGAGGTCCAGGCCAGAATGAAACTCCTCGACCGATCGCAGGGCCAATTCGCCAAGACCTTGGAGGAGATGATGGCCGGTGACGCGTCGCCACCCGTGACGCCGACGCAGACCGACGTGCCACCGGGTGTTCACCCTGGCTCCCACGAGTTGGCGAAGCGCGTGCGCGACCGTTTGAAGCTGCTCGACCGACGGGATAGCGAGTATCAGCGAACGCTAATTGAAGTTCTAAACGAGGAGATGTGACGATGCCACCCAACCATTCTTGGAATGTTGCGCCGTCGATCGACGAATCGTCGGCGCATTTCGGCTTCTACGAGCACGAACCAGACCGCACTCAGAAGGCGTATTGCATGGTCGACGGGCTGAGTTTCGGCCCGACGGCCGGCAGTCGGCGAGTCTTCGCGGTCGGGGACGAGGTGCAGGACATCCTTCCTTCGGATGTGCTGGCGGCGTGTCTCCGTGACGGGCGGGCGAGTTACATCAAGCCCGAGGCTGAGTGATGCCAGCTCTGGGCGACATCGTCTGGTATCGCAACAAGCGCGGGGCCGACACGGCGGCGATTGGTGACTGCGCTCGGGCCGTCCGAGGGTGATGTGCACCTGTTCCAGTTCCCGGCCCCTGGCGATGCTGCCGACATCATTGATTACCGTTGGGGCTGTCCGCGCCACGAGGGCGCTGGGGAGCCGCTCGTCGGGACGTGGCGGCTGCGGTCGGAGGAGTCGTGAACAGTGGACTACGCACGCGATGTCCAAAGGATTCGCGAGGAGCGCGACGCGGGGAGCCTGTCGGCCGCCGAGGCGAGGCGATTGCTCGCCGAGGCGATGGCTGCACGCGATAACGAGATCCGGCGGCTTCATGCAGCCGGTATAAAGCCTCGCCCGATCTCCGAGGCGGTGGGCTGCTCGGTGACGATGGTGTATGAGTTGCTGGACCCGGAACGTCATCAGCGATGGAACGA
The DNA here is from genome assembly GCA_963769695.1 of uncultured Solirubrobacterales bacterium. GTDB lineage: Bacteria > Actinomycetota > Thermoleophilia > Solirubrobacterales > Solirubrobacteraceae > Palsa-465. Next base: position 789,668 of record CAVYMX010000011.1, read on the forward strand.
ACGCCGACGTCTCCACTGGCGTGCGCGGGCGACGGGCGGTGCGGCGTGACCGCGGCGACCTCCCAGCGAACGACCCCGCTGACGACCCGGGAGGCCGAGGCGGCTCTTGCACGTATGCGACGCGGATTCGGCAAGTGGGCTAGCAAGCTCCAAGCGAAAGGCGTTACCGACGAGGAGATCTTGGCGCTGCTGGAAAAGCCGAAGCGGCTCGAGGACGGATCGCTGGGGTGGTTCACCCGCACGGGGCGTCGAGACACGTGTCTCCCGGCGGCCGTGGCGAGCCATAGTCTTCCCCGTCTCGCGCTGGCTGCCGCCTGTCTCCGGAGGGTTGGGCGATGAGGACGATCGTCAGGTTTGACACTCGGCCGCCGCTCGAGCAGATCCCCGGCGCCGATCTGACCGCGGAGCGCGCGCAGGAGTTGATCGCGGCAGGTAAGGCCGAGCAGGGCCCCGTGTACAACGTCCCGCCGGCCGTGTACATGGCTGTCGACATGACGATCCGCGGCGTTCTCTACCGCGAAGGTCAGCTCGTGCACCTGGGAGAGATCAGCGAGGCGGAGATGCTCGCGCTCCTGCGCGGCGTTATGCAGCACGGCGGGAAGGGTCTTGGTGGCTTCGCGACCGTGCCAGGCGGGGGTGTCGGCTGATGCCGACGCTGAAACTGATCAATAACCAGGTCGCGTCTCCGCTGACACTCGACCTGTCGAACTACATCGACTTGACCGAGGACAGTGGGACCGATCCGGCGGCGCCGAGCTTCACCGACAAGGTCTTCACCCGGAGCCTCTTGAAACGTGGAGCGACGTACTCGCTCGAGCAGCTCGTCGAGAAGGAGCTCGTGTTCGAGCTGCTCGTGAACGCCGCGAATCAGTCGGCGATGATGATCCTGATTCAGCAGCTCGATCAGGTCATCAACACGCCCGGGTTTGTGGTCAGCTGGCAGGATGACGGGCTTTCGCAGGCCACGATCTTTGATGGCCTCACGGGCCAGTTCGATATCGCGTACTCGTATCGCAAGGGGCAGCGTTCATACACTAGGGGGAAGCTGCGGCTGTTCACGGACCCGCTGGGGCACACGGGAGGCTCGCGGGCGTTCGCCGGCGCATCCGCCATCGGCCCGGTGCTGATGATCTCACCGTATGGCAGTAACGGGCAGAGCATCCTGCGTCGGCTCGACGAGCGGGCTTTGGCGCGAGTCCGGGTCTGGGGCCGATGGGCGCGTCGTCGGGCGTCAGCTACTGGGGCAATCCGTCGCTCGCGGGTGACGCTCCCGCGAGCCTACAGATCTCCGTCGCCGGCGCGTCGATGACAGGCGCCGGGATGCCGTACGTGGTCGTCGGCCAGCCGCCCGACCCGAACTATCGGGTGCTGCACTCCGTCAACGATTTTTCGTTCGGCGCGGGGTGGGCGCAGGTGGCGCAGTCAGGCGCGGTCGCCTCACAGTACGTCACCAGTCACACGAACGCCGCCGCGCTCCAGGGGTACTTCGCCACGTATGCGTCTGGCACGGCGCTTGTGCCGCCGCTGAGCTGGGCGGGCCCTCATCGCCTGTTTGTGATCGCGCGCGCATCGAATGGGTGGGCGACGCTCGCGACACCGTCCGCGCCGACGAGCTCGCAGCCAAATCCCGACGTCGGCGAGCATCGGGCCGCCGGGCGTCGACTGGCAGCTTTATGACCTTGGCACGATCTCGGTGCGGGCGAGCGAGCCGATGGGACCGGGCGCCGGCGGCCAGTTCGGCGCCGTGACGGTCTACCCGACCGTGCCGTCAACCAACATGGCCGTCGATGTCACCGCGCTCGTGACGATCCCGGAGGCCGGCGCTTGGTTTCTCAATCCGAGCCAGACCACGCAGCTGTACGGCGATCAGGGGAACGGCTTCGTGCTCGACGACGTGGTTGGCGATCAGTTCACGATCGGGCCGCAGTCCGCAGCTCCGTCACCCACGCCGTTGCCGTCGAGCTCGATTCGCGTCACCCCGTTCTCTCGCGGCCTGATCCCCGCTCCCGACCCGAAGAATGGGCTCCCGATCTTCGCGGTCATCAGTGTCGCCCCGGGCGTGAGCCCCAACCCGCAGACGTCTCGCCTGTCGGCTCAGCTCGCGGTGCTCGAGCGCACTCGTTACGTGCTGCCGTAGGTCACTGCGACCACGCAAGGTCGCCCGCACGCCGCGTGATGGTGGCGGCGTCCCACGGTCCGCGCCAGCCGGGATGGAACCATGCGGGCGTGACGAAGTCGGCGACCGTGACGCCGTCGAGCTGAGCGCCGAAGTAGTTAGCGACCGGGTCGCAGACCTCGCGGCCGGTCCCGGACGGGTCGACGAGCATCTCGATGACCTCGTGGCTGAGGTCGGATGTGTTGACGGCGTCGAGGTTCGTGGGGTCCCAATCGACCACCGCGGACGGACCGGCGGCCGTCTCGTCGTGAAATCCGCCGTACCCGTCGCCAGCCTCGACGGGGTACGCCGATTGGAACGCGGCGGGGGACATCAGCGTGACCGGCCACCCGCCGGCCGCGAACCGCACACACGGCGTCCGCCAGTAGCGGCGCAGCGCTCTGACTGGTCGCTGATCGCCCGCTCGACCCGCGCGAGCGTCTGCGGCGATATGCCCGCTGCGTTGTCGATGGTGAGCGTCTGTATCGGGCAGGCCGCGGCGGCGGCGTGGGCGGCGGGAAACGGCGCCTGGCGCTGCGTCTGGCGGGCTTGCGCCGTTCCTGCGAGCGCGAGGGCGATGGCTAGCGCGGTGAGGCTCCGTCCCATCCTGGCAAGGATATAGCCAGGCCACGGCCATAGGGGAATTTCTCGCCGCGGCGAACACGAAGCGGTGAACACGCACGTCTACCTCCCGGACGGGCTCGGCCAGCGCGCCCGCGAAGCGAAGCTGAACCTCTCGGGCCTGTTACGCGCCGCGGTCGAACGCGAGCTCGGCGAAGCCCCGGAGACGCCGGCGAGCAGGGTGACCGTGCGCCGGGTAGGGGCGCGCATCGAGATCCGCGTCAGCCTGCCGCTGGACGTTCTCCGCGGCGTTCTGCGCGACCGGGACTAGCCAGGCCCTAGACAGGCCATAGGCGCGGGGAGTAGGCTTCCCAGTGACCTACAAATCGCCCCCGCGACCGTTGACGCGGCCCGGGGGCATGGCACCAAACGGAGAGCGTTTGATGCGCCGGCAAGGTTACGCAGGGGATATGGCCGCGGGGTCGTTGATTCTCCGCACAGACCGTGCGAGGCGTTGGGGCCCAGGAGATGGGGCGTTTGCGCGGGCGGTGCCGCAACCGAGAGGAGCCCGTTATGGGCATCACCGAAGTGCAGGTTCGGCCGCTGACGGCGGAGGACATCGACAGGGCCGCGCGAGTGGTCGCGGCCATGTCGCGGGTCGAGTGTTTGCGCGGCGGCGTCGCGTGTTTCGGTCGCGAGCTGGAGGCTCAAGGGTGGCACCATGCGGACAGCCGCGATTTCTTTGCGGTCGTGATTGTCCCGGTCGGCGATGCCGAGGATCTCGATTTCCACCGCCAGGCGGTCCGGCGGGCGGTGGAGGTTGCGCGCGCCGAGGTCCGGGTTTTCGTGGCCGACTCTCTCCCCCGTGATCGCCCGGAGCTCGAGCACGAGTTGCGGGCGCTGGAGATCGTCGCTGCGTAACCGTTTCCCCGCTGCTTGCGGGATGCTCGCACGGTTCCGTCCGCTCGCTGGCTAGCGTGAATCGAAGGGTCGGGCGCTTCGTGCTCCGTCGCCCGGCCCTTCCTTCAATGGGCGCACGATGGCTCAGGTCAATGCACTTGAGCGCACCCGCTACGTGCTGCCGTAGGTCACTGCGACCAGGACAGATCCCCCGCACGCCGCGTGATGCCGACGGCGGCACTAACGATGTCGCGAGTCTTACCCCAGCCTGAACTTGGTGTAAAATTTTCCTGAGGTTGAAGATCGGCGCGAGTGCCGTAAATTTTTCGGCACTCGTCGGCAGGTTGGCTTTCCCGGCGGCACTAACGATCTCGCGCGTCTTACCCTTGGGCGAAGTCGGTGGTGGTAAATTACCACCACCGACCATTCCGACGCCCGGGCGAAGTCGGTGGTAAATTGCCACCGACTTCTTTGCGGCCGCCGCGCGCGTTCCCCTCAAGACGCCGCTCGGCCGCTTCCACAACCGTTTTCGCGCGCTGATATGTCTGGCCGCTCATACCGACAGCAGCACCAACGATGTCGCGCGTCTTACCTCGTGCAGACCCTTGTGTAAATTTTTCCGAAGGGGTGCCGTGAGAACGGCCCAGCTCGATCTGCCGCTCCTTCGCCTTTGGGCGCTCAAGCTCCCGCTTGCGATGCGCTCACGAGAGCACAAGTGTCGGCAAGTGTTTGATGGGCGTCCCGACGGGCTCAGGTGAGTCCATCGGGGACTGGGTTCCGCTTTGCGATGCCGCGTTCGAGGAGTTCCTCTACTTGGTCGCGGTTCTCAGCGAGCGTCCGGAACCGATGACGTTCGGCCTCGTTCAAGCCTTGACAACTTGTCAAGGCTCCGCTGTGCTGGTTCACCCCGACGACAGCAGGCCCGAGCAGGCGTAGGTGCCGAAAAATTTACGGCACCTTCTCGCCGGGACGCTATTGACTCAGGCCGCGCCCGGGTGTACGGTCGCCGGGTTCAATCAAGCGCCCCCGCGACCGTTTGCGCGGCCCGGGGGCATGGCACCGGATGGATCAGATCCGACGCGCCAGGCAACCTACCGAAACGGCCGGTTGCCTTCCTCGCCAGACCCGCACCCTCTCGGCGCCGACGACCAAGAGGAGGGCCTGATGGCTTACACAGAGGAGTTCCGCGAGCTGATCGAGACGACGCGCGACGCCGTGCGCGAGCTGCTGAACGAGTCGGAGTGCGACGCTTGGACCGCCCTACGCGAGGGGTACGGCGAGATGCGGCAGGCACTCGCCGCAGATGAAGTGTGCGCCGGGCTTGCGGACAGGCTCGCGAAGCTCGAGGCGGAGAAGCAGCGCCGGGCCGAGGCAAGAGAGGCAAGAGACCGCGCCGTGGTTGAGAAGGAGGAGGCTCGCAATGAGTGGCGCGAGGCAAAAGATGCGTGGCGGCAAATCTCGGCCGCAGCCCGCGAGAGCTTGCTGCTCAATGCGCTCGGCGACGAGAGACTCCTCATCCGTGAGATCGCAGCGCGGATGAACGCCGAGCTCGGCTTCTCTCGCGAGAAGGCCACATGCGCCGTCAGCGATTATGAGGTGCGTCCGTTGATCAAGCGGATGCTCCGGGACGGCCTTCTGGAGCGGGCGCCTGAGACGTTCAACAAGACGCACACGCGATACCGCTATTCGCGTTGCCGCGGGCTGGCGGGGCCGATCGTCGAGCTCGAGCAGGCGTACCACGATGGCGAGTCGGAGGCGGTGGCGTGATGGCTCGCCTCAGCCTCTACAACGATGCCAGCGGGAGCGCCGGGGGCAACCCCGGCGCTGCGCTTTCACCGCCGCGTGCGACAAGCCGGAAGCGGGTTCCGTCTGCCTTCGGCCTAGACTTGGTTGAAGCGCGGAAATCGGTCCGCGCAGAGGTCAATCCGATCGAGGAGGCCAACATGCCCAGCAGCACTACTGCACTAGCCGTGTATTTCCGTTCGCAAAGCGCCTGGCGTAACGCGAAGGCGGAGGAGTACCCGGAGGACCTGCGCAACCAGCAGTCCGCCCGGGCTCTGGCGTCGCTGAGCGAGTACGTCGAATCCGGCGCAGCCGAGGAGCGCTCGCCGGGGATCGACGAAGCGCTCGACGCGCACATCCCCGACATTGGCGCCGCCGTTGGCGGCGCGGTCACCCAGCACAAGGTCTCGCGCTACGGCTTCGGCTACGAGGCGACGAGCCCGAGCCAGCATGGGGAGTTCCTAGAGGAGTTGTGGTGCGCCTCCATGGAGGACGCCTACGAATTCGCTGGCGAGCACGGCGAGGACTGGACCGAGCAGCTCTTCGGCTTCGAGATAGATGCGGCGCGGGACGGTGTCTATGTGCCCGTGCAGTACTGGCAGCGTCGCCCACGATCGACCGAGGCCGAACTCGAGGCCACCATCGAGGCGTATCGGGGTGAGTCGTGATGGCTCGCCTCAGCCCCTACAACGATGTCAGCGTGTGCGCCGGGGTTTCCCCCGGCGCTCTGCGCCTTCCGCCCGCAGCCGCGCTTAGAGTAGGCGATGCATGATGGCCGCCAAGCGATGCAGGGCAAACGTGGGCACTCGGAAGGATCCGCGCGAGTGCGGCGAGCTGGTCGCCGATGGCATGCTCGCCTGCTGCGAGCGTCACCGGACGACGCTGGTCGCGACCGGCACCACGGGCGTCTATATGCGGGGTGGCCGTTACGTCGTCGTGTGGCGCCATCGCGGCCGGCAGCACAAGAGCTTTCACCGGACGCTGAGTGAGGCGCGGGAGGCGAAGGGCGCTCGCCAGTCGGGGGAGAGCCAGCCCGCTACTCGCGTCCTGCTGGAGGACTACGCGCGCGAGTGGATCGACGCGTACGCTGGCCGCACCGCCGGAGGCTTCGGGGAGCAGTCACGGAGCGACTACCGCCGATCGCTGGAGACGTACGTCATCCCGTTCTTCGACGGTCGGAAGCTCGCCGAGGTCGATCGTTCGGACGTCCGCCGGTTCGTGAAGCATCTCGAGGATCACGGGCTCGCGCCAGCCTCTGTCATCAAGAACCTCGCGCCAGCCAAGGCGATGTTCGCGAGCGCGATGGACGACGACCTGCTGAAGTCGAACCCATGCACTGGGGTGAGGGTGAACCGTCGCCGCGCGGACGCCGACGAGGAGCCCGAGGCGAAGGCGATGACCTGCGACGAGCTTTCGTCGCTGCTGGGCGAGATCCCGGAGAACTGGCGGCTGCTGTTCGAGCTGCTGGCCAAGACCGGGCTCAGGATCTCCGAGGCGCTCGGGCTCGAGTGGCAGGATGTCGACTTCGGGAAGCTGACGCTCCGGGTGCGGCGGCAGTACTACCGCGGCGACCTGCGGCAGCTCAAGACCCACAGCGGGCGCCGGGACCTCCCGCTATCCCCGGGGCTCGCACAGCGGCTCTGGACGGCCCAGGGCGCCAGCGGGCCGGTGTTCCGCACCCGCGACGGCAACCGGCTACAGGACCGGAACGTGCGACGCGTGCTCGACGCCGCGGGCAAGCGTGCGGGTCTGGAGTGGGTCCACTTCCACACGTTCCGTCACACGTGCGCGTCGATGCTGTTCGACTCGGGCAAGAACATCCGGCAGGTGTGCGACTGGCTTGGGCATTCCGATCCGGCGTTCACGCTGCGGACGTACGTGCATCTGATGGACGGTGGCCTCGGTGGCGCGGAGTTCTTCGACGGCGCAGTGGGCAACTCGTGGGCAACGCAACACCCGCAAACAGCCGCAAACGGTGAGCAGGGCGCCAGCACGGAAATAGCCGGTTAGCAGGCAAAACACGGACCGCCCGCGAACGCCCGCAACCCACGCGCTGCCCTCGTAATGAAGGGGTCCCCGGTTCGAGTCCGGGCGTCGGCTCTGCGAAGGCCCCGCTCATGGGTGGTTTTTCATTGCCGGTGGCCAGGTCGCCTCCCCGGCACGGACACAAAACGGACACTTCGGGGGACGGAGTGGCGAATCGGGCGGTCCGGATCTGTTCCTCGGCGGGGCGGTGGTCGGCGCCGCCTTGCTCGTCGTACAGATGCGCGGAGGTGCTCAGGATCATCGTCGAGGCATGCCCGGCCTGGCGTGCGACCTCGACGACCGTAGACCCCTGGGCGATCATGAGGCTGACGAAGCTGTGGCGCATATTCGTAAAGGCGTGCGGTCGGGACGTTGGCGTGCGCGGCGGCGTCGGCGAAGGCGCGCACCGGGTCGGTGTCGCGGTGGCGCCATTCCACGGCGCGCTCGAGGATCGATTGCAGGACCGCGAACACTTTGCGGCCCGCGGGGTCGCCGACACGGCGGCGGCCATCTCCGCGCGCAAGCTATCGGCCATAGGATGGCTGAGGACTCGCTCCGCACCTTGGCACGGCTTCTGAACGTTCCTGAGCGGACGTCGCGCCGCGCGGCGGCTGAGGGGTTGCTGCACGGGCGTCGGGTCAGCGAGCGGCGTTATGAGACGACGTTGCGGGAGGAGGCGTATTTGCGTGAGCACTGGCCGGTGCTGCGCGATCTGCGGTCGCTCCGCGGACCGAGCCGAACGTACGGCTGGCGGTGCTTGCGCAATCGCGATGCTTGGTCTGTGGCGGCGCTCGCGCAGCGGTTGAGCGATCGCGTTGGCGTGATGTTCAGCTCGTACGTCTTGAGGATGCGGAGCGCTCGCCGGGACTGATGGTGGATGTCCTCGGGCAGGGTCGGGTACTGATCGATCGCGATCGCGAGTGGGCCGGGTTGAAGACCGGGGAGCGGGGATGGCGCCGCCGGTGCCGCCGGCCAGGAGTCGGCGCTGGAGGATTCGATGCCGGATCTGGAGCTGTCGTAGATGGCGGCGCGTCGGGCGCTCGTGCCGCTCGAGGCTCACGACCCGGACCGTGCACGGGCGCTGAAGGCGAAGATCCGCGACCGCGTGTCCGATGTACGGCGGCATCTGATCGCGCTGCGGGTCGCGATGGCCGAGTTGGTGAGGACTTCGACCTTGACGCGTTCCGGGCTGCGTATGACTCGGAGGACCCGGTCGAGCTCAACCGCGTCAAGGCCGTCGAACGGGGCGTGGATCAGCTCTACAACTAGATCGTGGAACTGGTCACGTTCGGACCGGAGCTGGCCGAGGTTCGCGGGCGTGGTGACGCCACCAACGCGCGCCTCGATCTCGAGGCGCTCGCCCCGATCGGGGTGATCGGTCCCGAGCGTGGGCGCAGGTTGCAGCGGCTGCGTGAGCTGCGGCGCCAACGCGTGCACGTGTACGCGACGGCAACGGCCGAGCACGTCCACGAGGCCGCCCGGATCATCACGAGCGAGTTCGTCCCGTTCTAGGACGCGTACCGCGAGTGGATCGCGCGCGGCTTCAGCCCAACCCCCGGCGCCTGACCGTCCGACGCGACAGCGACGATATTCGCGTGGCGACCGATGCTCGTAGCATCGCGCCGATGCTCTGGGCGCAAGGCTGAGGCAGCCGGTCGGAGCGACCAGGAGGGGTTGCTGCCGGACGCCATCGCCGCCGGCGCGCTGAATTCCCATCTCACCGCGATCCGACGTCGCGGTCCGTCTCTGGCGGCCAGTCGGGCGGTTGCGACCCCGTCAAAGGCGTCGGAAGCCGCGGATCGACGCGTCCGCAACGGGAAGGCGCAGCGAACACGCACCTTGTGCCATCCTGTCTCTCCCGCGACCGGTTTCGTTGCCCGTCCTCGATCAAGGGAGCAGATCGTTGACCTGGCGTGCGACTCGGCCGTTGCGCAGCTCGGTGGTTTGCCGGATCCGGTAGCGCAGCTCGCGTTCAGGGCTCCGGTGGACGAGCTCGGCAGTCCGAACGAATCGGGCGGGAGCGGTTTCCTCGATCGAGATGTTGGTGATCTGGCTGTCGTCGAATCGTGCGGCGGTCTCCGTCCAGAAGCGTCTTACGCCCTCCCGTCCGGCGATCGGTGGCCCGGCGTACAACGGTGGCGGCGGCACGTACTGCACGTCATCGGCAAACAGGGCGAGGACCGCGTCCAGATCGCCGCGGTTGAAGGCGCGCTCGGCGCGAGCGAACGCATCAGCCAGGACACGCCGACGTATGGTCGCCGGTGCTCGCGCGAGAACGCGAACGAACACGGAAGCCGCGTGGGGGAAGCGCACCTCGAAGCTATCGGCAAGCGGGCGCACGCCCAGCACCATAATCCGCCAACACGCTGAACGCGCTCGGCGCGTTTCGCCTCAGGGTTGGATGGATCCTTGAAGATCCAAGGCGCGATCGCACAGCGCACGGAGGACGGACGATCTCGACCTGTCGGCCGGCGTGCCCGGAGGCCTCGTCCGCGGCGGGCCGAGGCTCCTCGAGACGCGTCCGAATTGGATATCGGAACGTGGGGGGTGCAACAAGAGCACTAAGACGCTCTTGTCGTGCTCGGGGGAGCGGCTGGGCGATCGGCGGGCGAAGCGCTGCTGGAGGAGCGCGGCGACGGGTGGCCGGCGGACCTGCAGTAGGCCTCGATTCTCGCAATGCGATGGGGCTGGACGGCAGGCCCGCCACGGTTGCTCCCTGCGAGTCCGTGGGCTTCAAGAACCACAGGGTCTGCTAGAGCGCGCAGCCGTCGGGGTTTGACTCAAGCTTGGCCTACGGTCTCCGATCACCTTGATGACTTGTCCAAGAGCTGTCGTCGTGAGCGAGGTGTGCTGTGATCACCCAATCGGCAAGGAAGGTTCAGCGCGCGTTCGGTCCCGCCGCGACGTTGATCGGCCGGCTGAAGTATTGGCAGAAGTTCGTGCTGATCGGCTTCGTGTTGATCGCGCCGCTCGCGTACGTGGTCTTCTCGTACATCGGCGTGCAGAACCGCGATACTGCGTTCGCCGCCAAGGAGCGGGTCGGCGTGGTGTACGTGAAACCAGCAACCGACCTGCTCTCGCAGGTCGTGAGTGCCCGCGCGCTTGCGGTGCGGGTCGCGGCGCATCAGGCGGACGCGTCCGCGCTCGCTGGCGCGCGCAGCCAGATCAACGCTGCGATCGTGCAGGTCGATGCCGTGCACGGAGCCGGTGCGGCGCTGGCTCTGAATGGACAGTGGGCCACGCTCAAGCGTCAGATCGAGACCGTGATCGGCGCCCCGGTGACCACGCCCGCGAAGACGCTGGCCGACTACGACGGCCTGACGAGCGGGATCGAGAGCCTGATCGCCGCGGATGGCAACAACTCGAACATGATCCTCGACCCCGACAACGACTCCTACTACGTGATGGACGCGGTGCTCAACCGCCTCCCGGTGCTGATGGACTCGGCCGGACAGGCCGGTGACCTGCAGACGGTTATCGCCGCCAGCGGCACTGCGACACTCGCCAAGCGGCTGACGCTCGAGGATCTGAAGGGCACGATCCTGACCCAGCTGTCGAACTCCGACCCCGACTACGCGAGCGCTCTGCACAATACGCACTACGCGGCGATGAAGGGCCTGCTGACCGCGCCGCTCGCGAACTTCGACGGCTCGCTCAACGCCGTGACAACGCAGCTCTCGAGCGCCGTTCGGGGCACGCTCGACGGCGCGACCGCGAGCCGTTTGGGCGCGAGCACGAGGACCAACGCAATCGCCCTGGACGCGGCCTCGCTGCCCGTGATCGATCACCTGCTCGCGGTACGGGCCGGCGGCTTCAACAGCGCCGCGACGCAGACGGAGCTGATCGCGCTGATCGCCGTCCTGATCGCTTTGTACCTGTTCGTGGGCTTCTACCTGTCCGTGCGCCGCTCGCAGGAGGCGATCCTCGACGGCCTCCAGGGCCTCCAGGACAACTGCACCGACCCGCTCGCCGACGGCCTCGACGCTATGGCCACCGGCGATCTGACGCGCCACATCGATCCCGACGCGCCGGTGGTGCAGCAGACGACCCGGGACGAGCTCGGCAGCGTCGTGATCGCGGTCAACGCGATCCGCGAGCGGGTGATCAGCTCGATCACGTCATTCAACTCGATGGCCGACCAGCTGCGCTCGATGATCGGCAACGTGTCCACGTCCGCCGGGGCGATCAACGCCGCCTCGCAGCAGATGTCCTCGACCTCCGAGGAGGCGGGCAAGGCGACCAGCGAGATCGCGCAGGCGGTCGGCGATGTCGCTCAGGGCGCCGAGCGTCAGGTAACCATGATCGAAGACGCCAGGCACGTGGTCGAAGAGGTGGCGCAGGCGGTGGGCGAATCGGCGAACACCGCGCAGCTGACCGCCGAGGTCGCCCACGAGGCCCGAGAGGCCGTCGGCGATGGCGTCGCCGCTGCCGGGAAGGCCAACGAAGCGATGCGATCCGTGCGTGAGTCATCGACCGCAGTCACAACCGCGATCGACGAACTCGCCGCCAAGTCAGAGCAGATCGGCGCGATCGTGCAGACGATCACCGGCATCGCCGAGCAGACAAACCTGCTCGCGCTGAACGCCGCGATCGAGGCGGCCCGCGCCGGCGAACAAGGACGCGGGTTCGCAGTCGTCGCCGAGGAGGTCCGCAAGCTGGCCGAGAAATCCCAGCACGCGGCCGCCGAGATCTCAGAGCTGATCGGCTCGATCCAGGTCGAGACAACGAAGACCGTGAACGTTGTCCAGGACGGCGCCAAACGCACCGAGGAGGGAGCAGTTGTTGTCGAGCAAACGCGCGAGGCGTTCGAGCGGATCGGCAGCTCGGTCGACGACATGGCCGCTCGCGTCGAGCAGATCGCCGCCGTCTCTCAGCAGGTCGCCGCGAGCGCCAGCAGGATGCAGCAGAGCATCAGCGAGATCGCCGCGGTCGCCGAGCAGTCTTCGGCATCGACCGAGGAAGTGTCCGCCTCCACCGAGCAGACCTCGGCATCGACGGAGCAGATCGCCGCCTCGGCCCACCAGCTCGCCGGCACCGCCCACACACTCGAGCAGCTCGTCGCCAAGTTCCGCCTCACAAACTAGCCGACCAACAGCCTGCGAGCCACACACCCTGCGGGGCGCGACACGCCCTCGCAGCCTCTCCGCACCTCGTTGGACGTTGCAACGAGCACCGGTAGTTGCGTGCTCTTGCAGCAGTGCCCGAGTGGCTGCCGCGTCGCAAAGCCCCCAGAGCCGCAACAAGCGGATGCATATCCGGCAGATGCACAATGCGCAGTGGCCCGCGAGGATCTCAACGCCGCTGACCGCGTCCGTATGCTGATCCAGGAGCGGGCGCCTCAAACGGCGATCTTGGCGTGAAGCTCGGAAGACCCGCGCGAGGGCCTCCGCGGGGCGTCCCGAGCCCGGGATTCAGGGCGTCCGCAGGGTAACCGTAATCGAACAAGGTCAACTGAAGACAGACGGGCGTCAGTCACGCGCTTCCTTTACCTTCTGATAGAATCGTAAAGCGATGAGCAAGGTGTCCAGTAAGCACCAAGTCACGATCCCGGTACGCATCTTGCACGAGGCAGGGCTCGCTGCTGGCGACGAGGTCGTGGTCCGCTCAGGCGGTCTAGGCCGCATTGAGATCGAGCGAGCCAACGATCTCGTCCGCCGCTACGCCGGGAGCCTCCCGGCCGGAACCTACCCCCCCGGCTACCTCAATGGCCTCCGCGGCGAATGGGGCGAGTAGCGCTCGACGCCGATGTCGTCATCGCGTTCCTTGACCCGGCGGACGCGCAACATCACCGAGCAGTCGAGATTCTCGGAGCGCACCTCGCGAGCGGCGATGACGTTCTGATCGCGGCAACCGTGTACGCGGAAGTCATCGTCAGGCCGCTGCAGCACGGCACGGACGCGAAGGTCGACGAGTTCCTCGCAGCGATCGGCGCCTACGTGATCGATGTCGACCGCACGTTCGCTCGACAAGCTGCGCAGCTTCGAGCGCGTCACAGCGCGTTACGACTTCCTGACGCACTGTCCCTCGCGACCGCGCTCGCCCATGACGCGGAGCTCCTTTCGCTCGATCGAGCCTTGCGGCGCATCGCTGAGCGCGAGTCCCGGGGCTAGGCGGGCACAGCCGTCTCAGAACACCAACCCGTCAGCGAACGCTGGCCGGAGCCGGCGAGACTGTTGGAAATCGATCATTTAGGGCACATGGTCCGTCGTCGACGCTACCCTGCGAACACAATATGCGTCGTTGCCCTGATCGAGCACCGCTGCGCGATCCCGCTGAGAGACGCCATTGACGAGACCGGGGGCCGGACCCTGGCCGATGCGTGGATCCATCCGGATGACCCCGTGCGCGGGCGGCTCGAATAGCAGGCATCGCTGAACGGACCACGGTAGGGTCTTTGATTGCTGATGGTTCGCGCGGACTTCGACATGAGAAGAGGGTGAGTTGATGGCGGACGCCGTGCTGGGACCGATCGACTACCTGGCGGTCGAGTGGCCTGACAGGCATGTAACGGGCGAAGGGTTTCGGCTACTCATGGATCTGGTCGACCGGGGTATCGTCCGCGTGCTCGACATCCTGTTCATCGGCAAGGACGCCGACGGGAACGTGTCGAAGGTCGGGGTGGCTGAGGTGGAGCATTCCGATGCGCTCGATGAGCGGCTGTGGGGCTTGTCGTCGGGCCTGCTTGACCAATCGGACATCGATCAGGTCGCGGCGGCGATCGAGCCAGGCAGCCTTGCGGGGATCCTGGTGTATGAAAACGTTTGGGCGGTGCCGATGTGGACGGCGATCGACAGCAGCAGCGCGCGGCTGGTCGGCGCCGGGCGGATTCCGGTCGGCGACCTGATCGCGGAGTTAGATGCGACCGACCCCGCCGGAAAGGACACGTAAAATGGGATTGTTGAAGACGGGCTTGAAGGCGGCGGTGGCGGTGAAGACTGCCGATGTCATTCATCAGCGGATTCTCGACCGTCAGCAGGAGCACGCGGTCGCCCAGGGCTACCCAGCTCCGGCGGCAGCGGCGGCTCAACCCGCGCCGGCCGCGGCACTGCCCGCGATGCCCGGTCCGGGGTCGCCGGGCATGGGGGACAAGCTCACGCAGCTCAAGCAGCTCGGTGAGCTGCGCGACTCCGGCGTGTTGACCGACGCGGAGTTCGAGACCCAGAAGGCACAGCTCCTGAGCGCCTGACTGGTTCAGATCTGTCCCAAACGATCAAGTGAACGAGGCGGTACATGACCGTCGCTGAGACCGATGGCCTTGAGCGAATCGAGCACATCGTCGTGCTGATGTTGGAGAATCGGTCCTTCGACCACATGCTCGGTTACCTCTCGCTCGAGGGTGACCGCGAGGAGATTGATGGTCTTCGGCCAGGGATGGCTAACGACCTCGGCGGCCGGCGCTACCCGATCCACCATCTCGGCGCGACGTACTTCCCCAACGAGCGCTGGGATCCCGAGCACACGGCAGCGGCGGTCGATCGACAGATCAACGGCGGCGCGATGGATGGGTTCGCCGCGAGCTATGCGGAGACGCTTGCCGCTCGCGGGGTCGCGGATGCCGATCCGGGCGTCGTGATGGGCTACTACAACGCCTCCGACCTGCCCGTGTTCGACCACTTCGCGGAACAGTTCTGTGTCTGTGACCATTGGCACAGCTCGGTCGCGGGCGCGACCTGGCCGAACCGCATGTACGCGATCGCCGGGACGGCCGGCGGGAGCCGCGACGACCCCAAGGTGCCGATCTACCACCAGCACTCATTCGTGCGCTACCTGGAAGCCGCCGGCGTCTCGTGGCGCTGGTATTCCCACGACGTCGCGACGCTCCGCCTCGCCGATGCCAAATATCGCGTCGGGCACCGCGAGCACTTCGCCTACGTACAGAAGCTCAAGCTGGTGTTCAAGACGCGTGGCCGAGGTCTGCTGTACCTCAATGAGGATGCTGCGAGCTTCCTCGAGGACGCCGCTTACGGTCAGCTGCCGGCTGTGTCGTGGATCGATCCGAATTTCAAGGACTTCAACCTGATCGGGTCGCCTCCAAACGACGACCACCCGCCATCAGACGTCACTCACGGGCAAGAGCTCGCGCTGCTCATCTACAACGCGCTCGCCACCGGTCCAGCGTGGGAAAAGACCCTGCTGCTCGTCTTCTACGACGAGCATGGGGGGTTCTTTGACCACGTCGCGCCGCCCGAGCACCCGCCCGATGACGAGCCCGCGACGTTCACGCGCTACGGGGTGCGGGTGCCGGCGTTCGTGATCTCGCCATGGGTGAAGCCCGGCTCGGTCTCTCACACCTTGTTTGACCACGCCAGCATCCCTAGGACGATCCTGCGCCGTTTCTGTCCGGCCGCGCTCGAGGCACGGTCGCACCCGAGCGGTGTCGCGCTTCGGCGCGCGAAAACCCATCCGGACTCTGTCAGCAGTCGCATCGCCGGCGCAGCTGACCTCGGCCAGCTCCTGACCCCCAACGAGCCGCGGCCGGCGCCGGACCGCACCCACCTGGTCGACTGGTTCGCCAACGAGCAGGCCACACGCGCCAGGCGGCTACTCGAGGACCCAGCCGGGGCGCTGCGCAAGGCAACGGCACACAGCCTGACCGATCTCCAATCCGGGCTCCTGGCCGCGCACCAACACCTCCACGACCACGGGCACCCCCTTGACCACCCATAACACCACGAGCGCGAAACCGACCGGGGACAACCGCCCAGTAAATGGGCTGAACTGTCCCGTGTTGGGGCACCTGACAGGGTTTCGTAGACGGACGGCGGCACTCAAGCGGATCGACGGTCGTGCGCTCGCTCTCGCGCAGCGCTCAAGCTGACAACGTCACGCCTAGGCTTCCCCGATTCGGGCGCGCGGCTGTGACGTCCGGGCAAGCCGCTCCCGAGCCGCGCCGAACGCCAAATATTCAAGAAACGCAATGACAACAGCCTCACCAGCGCACAGGCCGGTCATCGCGACCACCGCACTGATGACTCTTCTAATGCTCGTCTGCACCGCGTGCGGCGCGGCACCGCATCCGACAGCGCCTGTCCGCTCGTGCAATGGGTCGTCAATGTTGTGCTCCCGGCCGCTCAACGAAGTGATCTTCCCCGGTACCCACAACTCGTTCGCCGCATCGAACGAGCCCGGCTGGTACTTCGCAAACCAGACATACCCGATCGCCCGGCAGCTCCACGACGGCATCCGGGCACTTCTGATCGATATCCACTACGGCGTCTATGACGCGGCCACGGGACGCGTTCGGACCGACCTCAGTGCAGAGGGATCCGATCGCAACAAGGTTGCCCAACAGTTGCCGGCAAGCGCCCTCCGCGTCGCGGATCGGGTGGCTGGCGGCATCGGCCTTGGCACCTTGAAAGGAAAGCCGAAGCCCTACCTCTGTCATACCCTCTGCGAGCTCGGCGCGGAGCCACTGGGCGATGAACTGAAAACGATCGCCACTTTCCTCCGCGAACATCCCGACCAGGTCCTGATCGTGATCGTCGAGGACTACGTTCCGCCCTCGACGATCACGCAGGCCTTCGCTACCGCCGGGCTCATGCACTACGTCGTAACCTTGCAAGCGCACGCGCCGCTACCGACCCTTGGCGAACTGATCACCAGCGGCCGACGGCTGCTCGTCTTCGCGGAGGTAAAGGGGGCCTCGCCGGCCTGGTACATGCCCGCGTTCTCGTTCATCCAGGACACGCCGCTCGGCGCCCTACACCCCGGTCAGCTCAGCTGCGCTCGCTACCGAGGTACGAAAGACAGCCCCCTGCTGCTGCTCAACCACTGGATCCCACCCTTCCCTCCCAGCCCCACGATCAACGCACAGATCGGTCGAGCGCCTTTCCTGCGGGCCCGCATCTTGCGATGCACCCGCGAGCGTCACACTCCCGGAGCGATCGTGGCCGTCGACTTCTACCAGCGCACAGCCGTGATCAAAGTCGGACAAGAGCTCAACTCCAAGTACTGAGCGCAGGCAATGGGTCGCGGCTCAAGCTGGACATCGCGGACATTGACGACGGTGGGGCCGGACCGCTCGAAGTCCACTACCGCCTGGCGCTCGACGCGCCCGCGCTCGGCGCGCTGCCGCCGACGGGTACCGCGGTCGCACTGACCGATCCCGAGGCCCTGTTGACCCCATGGCATCGTAGCCGCGGGGCCTCAGCACGATATCGAGAGTCAACACAGCACTGCCCATGATCACCGGCACCGCCGGCGGGGAGCAGACGCTGACCGCTACCAACGATCACTGCGACAGGAGATCGCGGGCGCGGACGCTCTGGACAGGCCCAGGCTCAGGCGCGAGAATCCCCTGGTGCTCGTTGCCGGCACATCGCAAAGGTAGATCGCCCGCGTTCTAAACGCAGCCTACGCGAACGGCCTACTGAACCAGGACACGTTCCTGCACCGAACCGACCGACTCCTCGGTGGCGGCGTGATCGATCCGGTCCAGCTCGGCGGAGATCTCAGTCTGCGCCCCAGACGCGCACCCCTTGGCGGCGCTACCGCCGCCATCGCCGGGCTGATCGCTCGCGTTGCTCGACGGTCGGAAGCGGAAGGCGCCCCGGCGTTCACGTTGCTCGCGCTCGACTGGAGCGGGGCGCAGAGTCAGATGCTGGTCGGACGCCATCGCGGTTGTGATGTCGTGCTCTCGGATCTGTCCGTCTCGCGCCGCCACGCCCGGTTGGTCTTCCGAGACGGGCGATGGATCCTTCAGGAGCTCGACTCGACCAACGGGACCGAGGTCAATGGGTGTCGTGTGGGACGCTGCGAGCTGCGTCCCGGCGACCACGTGTCGCTCGGCGACGAGCACCTCATGATCGACTGACTCGAAAGCCACGAGGCTCTTCGCACAGGTCCGCTGGGGGAACAATCAGCGAACGTTGGCCGGAGAGAGACGGCCGCGTTGGGATCGATTAGGTAGGGGTCGCGAGGCCCGGGCTAGGCTTTGCAAGCCGTGTACGGATCTGACCTAGACGGCGGCGATAGGCAGCGGTACGCAGATCTTCGGAGGCTGCGCGTCAGGAGGGGCTTCTTGATGTGGGTCACACCGGTTTGGGGCTCGCCGGTGACCGCCCTGATTGTCTACGCCGTGGCTACCTCGCGAGGCAAGGGCGCCCTACTCTCGCACGGAGGCACGGTCGCCGTCGCGATCGCGGCGGTTGGGTCGATCGGTATGGCCATTGTCCGGCTTTGGTTGCGTTGATCGACGCAAGCGGCTGTTGCTCCTCGATCATTCCACCACTCACGAACGGTGGGCGGTAACGTGAGGCCGTGGGACCGATCGTGGACCGGATCGAGATTTCTCCTAACTGGGAGCTGACGTTTGATGGTCGGATCCTCAGCGTCGTTCAGAAGTGGAAGGACCGGTCGCACACCGCGAAGTTCGACGTAGGTCTTGCCGACTGGAAGCTCAAGCCGTACACCACGCTGTTCAAGCGGCGGAAGCAGCTGATCTTCACGATCCCCACGCCGCCGCGTGCTGATGGCGCCCAGATGGTCACCGCTGAAGGCGACGAGGCGGATCAACTCCGGGCGTTCGTCGAGCGCGTTTTCCGCTAGACGCGCACCTTGGGTCTGCGGCCGGCGGCAGGACTCCCCCTTCGGGCTTACATCCGGCAGCGCATCCAAAACGGGATCGACGGCCGGATGCCGTGGAGCCGGTTGTGACCATCGCCGAGCGTGAGCGGGACGAGGCCGTAGGCCACGACCGGTGTGAGTACGACGACTGGCTTCGTGCCGGCGATGCTGAGGGCAGTCGCGCCGAGTAGTGCGAGGACCCCGGAGGCCCTCACCACAGACTCCGCTCGAGAGCCTCGCCGACGCCCGGCAGTGCGCGCAACGCGGTCGCCGCGGCCTCGACCGGCGACTGCCCCGGCGCGGCTTTGTACGTGAGCGTCTCCTCGCGCCGAGTCCCGTCGGGATCGTCGATCTGGACGACCAGGCGGACCGCCTCATTGTGCGAGTGCTGGCGAGCGGCGAGATACCCGGCAACCGCGCGCAGCGCCCTGGAGGTCACGATCACCGCGACGGTTCTCGTCCCAAGGTCACCGTAGCCGCCGACCGGGGGTGACTCGTCTGAGAGGGTCGTTGCCTCTGCACCCACAGTGTCGACCAACTCGCGCGCATCGGATCTCTGAAGGCCACCGAGCCGGAGGACGAGGCGCTCATCGATCATCGTTCGCTGCCTATCATGCACCATCGACCGCCGGGGCTCGTCGCCACGCCAGAGAGCAGCTGGGACGAGCCGCCCATTGGACGCCGTCGAGCACGCTCTCGCTTAGGAATGTGATGAAGGAGGGCTTCCCGGCCGGCAGCGGTAAGTCGGTAGGAGGTCGGTCCTCCGTGTCGAACAGCATAGGTCAGGCGCGCGGTAGCAGCCGCGCGGCCGGCCATTCGAACAACGGAGCACCGACCACGGCTCACGGTACGCGATGGGCCGGGCTGATTCCTGCTCGTGAGGAACGAGGAATTCGTGTTACACGTTGGGCTGGATCTGAGTCGCAAGCGGGTTGACGTCTGCCTGATCTCCGATTAGGGAGAGCTGATCGATCACTTCGGTGCGCCGGCGGATCGCGATGGCCTGTACGGGTTGACGCGACGGGTCGCAGTGTACGACGAGCCGGTGCGTGGCGTGGTGGAGTCGATGAACGGCGCCAGGTTGATTCCCGACGAACTCGTCAAGCATGGGTGGGACGTGCTGGTCGCCGACGCACAGAAAGTCAAGGGGCTCGCGCCGCTGGCGTGCAAGACCGACAGCGGGTGCCACGAGCATCTCCGGCGTGACGCCGAAGTCGACGCCTGCGCGGAACCCGGGACTCACCGCCGCGCGTTAGGCCGCGAGAATCTGAACGCTGCTGACCGCGTCCGCAAGCCGATACATCAACGAGCGCGCTGTCCCTCGGAAGCGGACCGACGCGGCGACTGAGATCGCAGTGTCCGCAGCGAACTCGCCGGCTAGCTCGGCGAGCGCATGCCGACGGACGAATGTGTCGTGGCTGCCTGTCAGGCCCTCCGGGCCGGATAGGCGTGCGACGACCGCCCTCAACGACGGCCGTGAGGTCACCGACCGTGGACGCTCCTGCAGCGCGCGCAGCTCCCCCGGGCCGAAGCCGTGCTCGGCGGGGCGCGCCCGCGCGTCCTCCCTCCAACCCTCACCATCGAGCGCCGCGGACCCCGCTCCCATCCACACCCCGGGCATCTCGCCACGGCCGGCGTAGTAGTCCTCCGCGCCCGCTGCGACCTGCCGCTCGTAGGACTCGAGCTGCCCCTCCGACGCGCCGAGCTTGCCGATACTCAGTACCGCCAACCGATCCGCCGACGCGGACACAAAACGGACACACCACCCCGAGACACGCCGCTCACCCCCGACCCCCAGGATCCGGGTCAAACAACCGCACTTGGAGGTCATTCGTCTCCTCCAGTCGCCGCTCGTGATCGCCCGTGAACCCCTCCGGAGTCGATCGTAAGGAAGGGGTCCCCGGTTCGAGTCCGGGCGTCGGCTTGCGCACCCCGCCGGTCGCCACGTAGGCTCCGGCGGACCGTCTACTTCTGATCTTCACGCAGGAGCAGAGGGATAATGCTTCGACGATGCTGGGGACTGCTTAGGGGCGCGTCTTGGCTCACCGAACGGGGTCATCGCTGTTGGAGCGTGAGCGGGAGCTTGCGCGGATCGGCGAGTCGCTTGGCGCGGCTGTGGGCGGAATCGGTGGACTGTTGCTGATCGCCGGCCCGGCGGGGATCGGCAAGACCTCGCTGCTGGACCGTTGTCGGCAGGACGCCGTAGCGCGTGGGATGTTGGTGTTGCGCGGCCGGGGCGATCAGCTGGTCATGGAGTCGTCCTTTGCGGTCGTGCGGGAGCTGCTGTGGCCAGCGGTGCGGCGTGATGGGGCCGAGCTGCTGGACGGGGCGGCGCGGTTGGCGGAGCCGGTGTTCGAGGTCGGTGGTGGTGGCGCGGTCGGCGCCGAGCGGGCGGCGAGTGTGCTTCACGGGCTCTATTGGCTGGTGGCGAACCTGGCTGACCGGGCTCCGGTGGCGTTGTTGGTCGATGACGCGCATTGGCTCGATCCGGCGTCGGCGCGGTTCCTGGTGTATCTGGCTCGGCGGCTCGATTCACTGCCGGTGCTGCTGGCGGTTGCCGTGAGGCGCGGTGAGGGCTCCGATCCGGTCGGTCTGGTGGCGATGCTGTCGGAGGTCGCTGGCGAGGTGCTGGTTCCGCGCGCGTTGAGCGAACCGGCGGCGGCCGCGATCGTGAGGCGCGAGCTGGGCGCGCGGGCGGACCTGGATCTATGCCGGTCGTGTCATGAGGCGGCGGCAGGGAACCCGTTCTACTTGCGCGAGCTGCTGGCGGCGCTGCGGGCGGAGGGCGGCCGTCCGTCGGTCGAGGTGGCTGCGCGGGTGCGGGCTGTGGGGGCCGGCGCGGTGGGGCGGAGCGTGCTGGTGAGGTTGGCGCGGCTCGGGTCAGATTGTGAGCGTCTGGCGGAGGCGGTAGCGGTGCTCGCGCCCGGTTCGCCACTGCGTCATGCGGCGAGTCTGGCCGGGCTGGGGCGCGAGCGCGCGCAGGCGACGGTGGACAGGATGTGTGAGGCGGAGCTGTTGTTGGTCGGGCCGGGTCTGGTGTTTGTTCACCCGATCGTGCGGGAAGCGGTCGCCGCCGAGCTTGCGCCCGCGCGCAAGGCGGCGTTGCATCTGGAGGCGGCGCGGCTGCTGGCCGGCGAGGGAGACGCGGCCGATCGGGTGGCGGCGCATCTGCTGTCGGCGGAGCGGTTCGGCGAGCAGTGGGTGGTGGAGGTGCTGCGGCGTGCGGCTCGCCAGGCGCTGGCGCAAGGCGCGCCGGAAGCCGCGGTGCCGTACCTGCGCCGGGCGCTGGCCGAGCCGCCAGCGGCCGAGGCGCGGATCGACGTGCTCGTCGAACTGGGCAAGGCCGAGGTGCAGCTTCCGGCGGTGACGGATTTTGCCGTGCTTCGGGAGGCGCTTGCGCTCGCTCGCGACCCTCGTCAGCGGGTCGCGATCGCGTGGGAGCTTGGATCGGCGCTGGCATACCGGGCGCAGAACGCGGCTGCTCGGGTGCTGCTCGAGGAGGAGCTGGCCAGGAGCGCGGGACTCGATCCGGAGATCATCGAGCCGCTGGAGGCGCTTCTGATTGGTTGCGGGGGGGCAGATCTGGCCGCGCGGGGAATGCACGAGCGGGTCATGCGCAACGTCGATAGGTTCAACCGGGGCGCGCGCCGCGATTCGTTGATGGCGGCGGCGCTGGCGCAGACTGGCGCTGTGATGGGCCTGCCGGCCGCGGACGTGGCGGCGCTGGCGCAGCACGCGATCGCCGATGGGCGGCTGTTGGATGAGGGGTGGCCGGCGTACACCGGCGCAGTGGTGGCGCTGGCGTGGGCCGAGGAGCTCGAGCAGGCCGCGTCCGCGGCCGATGCGGGTCTGGCCGCCGCGCAACGCCGGGGCGTGGCCCCGATGTTTGTTCACATGTCGCGGCTGCGAGCGCAAGCGGCGCTGTACGCCGGGGAGTTGGAGGTGGCAGAGATGCATTCGCAACGCGCGCACGCGCTGGGAGGTGACCTCGGCCAGGCCGCGGAGCTGTGGGCGACGATGTGGCACGGCAGCGTGCTGCTCGAGCGCGGCCGCGCCGAGAAGGCCGCCGCGCTGCTGGAGGCGCTACCGCTCGAAGCGGCGCTCGGGGGCTGGACGGGCGTGATGTTGCTCGCCGATCGCGGTCGCGTGCGGGTGGCACTCGGCGAGCTCGAGAGCGGGGTCTCCGATCTACTCGACGCCGATCGACGGGCTGCGGCCGCCGGCTGCCACCTCAGCGTGCTCAATGACTGGATGCCGGCCGCCGCGCACGCGCTCGACCGTCTCGGGCGCCGCGAGCAGGCAGTCGAGATCGCTGTGCGCGAGCTTGCAGATGCGGCTACGTTCGGCGGGGCGCGGCGCCACGGGATCGCGCTGTCGGTCTGCGGACTGCTCGATCCCGGCGCCGAGGGGCTGGCTTCGCTGCGCGACGCAGTTCGGATGCTGGAGCGCTCGCCAGCGCGGCTGGAGTACGCGCGGGCGCTGGTGAACCTCGGTAGTGGCCTGCGCACGCGGGGCCAGCCCGAGCAGGCGCGCGAGCCGCTCTCTCAAGGCCTCGACCTCGCGCACCGCTGCGGAGCAGTGGCGCTCGCCGAGCGGGCCCGGGCGGAGCTGGTGGGGACCGGGGCGCGCCCGCGTCGCAGGACGCTGAGCGGTCCGGAATCGCTCACGCCGGCCGAGTTGCGAACTGCTCGGATGGCCGCCCAGGGCCTCTCGAACCGCGAGATCGCCCAGGCGCTGTTCGTGTCGGCCAAAACCGTCGAGTGGCAGCTGTCGCACGCCTACGCGAAGCTTCAGATCCGCGGCCGTAAAGAGCTGCCGGCCGTGTTGAGCCCGGCCAGCTGAGCCCGGCAGCCCCGTCTGCCGCGGTGGCAACCGGGGCCAGCGGCGGGCAAAAGTCTGGGGTGGCGGCGCGATAACTCCGGGGTGCCCCCCGGTGTGTTTCGCGCCTGCGGCCGTCACGCTCGCGCCGGTGAGGGCTTCCGGACCGGTGGTTGTGCAGATCAAGATCGAACAGGGCGCCGAGACGATCACCGGCGAGGTCTCGGTAAAGGACGCCGCGCCAACGGAGTTCTACGGCTGGCTTGAGCTGATTGGTCATCTCGAGCGCGCGGCAAACGCCGGTCAACCACATCAAGAGGCAACCGATCCATCACACCAGAAGGCGACATGATCCCCGGGCTGATTGCTTTGTCGGTGCGACGGGGGTGGCGTGGTCGGGCTCGCGCTGACGGGTATCGGCTTCGGGACGTGCTGGCGTTGGGGGTCCTCGCGGGACTGGTCGTGCCGGCCGGGTCGGCGTCGGCGGCGACGTTCACCGCTGCGTGTTCGGGCACGTCGGGCGATCCCGTATCACTAGTGGCAGCGATCAACGCTGCAAACGCGGCGGGCGGTTCGAACACGGTGCAGTTGGGGGCCGGCTGCACGTACACGCTGACCGTCGTGGACAACAACTGGTATGGCCCCAACGGTCTGCCGGCGATCGCGAGTGATATCACGATCCAGGGGAATGGGGCGACGATCACGCGCCCCACTTCGGCGCCCAGGTTTCGCTTCTTCTTCGTCGGCGCCGACATCGCCGACGGGAACACGAGCAACTATGTCTCGCCGGGCCCGGGGCGGCTGACGATCGAGGACGTGACGCTCGGCGGGGGCCTCGCGAAGGGCGGGGGCTCCGGCGACGGTGGGGGTGGCGCGGGGATGGGCGGTGCGATCTTCAGTCAGGGAACTGTGATCATCCAGGCGAGCACGCTGACCGGCAACACCGCCCAGGGCGGCGAGTCCGGGAACCTGGCGCTCGGTGACGGCGGCGGGGGCATCGGGACCAACGCGAGCGTCATCGCCGGCGGCGGGTTCGGCGCCGGCACGTTTGGCGGCGGCAGCGGCGGGAGCGGCGCCGGCGGGGGCGGTGGCGGCGGTGGCGCCGGGTTCGGCACCGCGGAGCACGGCGGCTCGGCTACTCCGAGCGCGGCGGGCGCGGGCGGCGGCCCGCTGAGCGGGATGGGTGGCGCCGGTGGCAATGACGGCGGTTCCGCCGGCGACGGCGGCGGCGGCGGGGGGGGTGGCGGGTCTAGCGCCAACGCCTCCAATCTCGGCGGCGGTTTCGGCGAGGGTGGGACGTCCGCCGGCAGCGGGGGTGGTGGCGTGGGCGGCGGCGGCGCCGCCGGTCCCTTCGTGACCCTGAGCGCCGGCGGCGGCGGCGGTTTTGGCGGCGGGGGCGGCGGTGGTAGCGCCGCCGGCGGCGGCGGGGGCTTCGGTGGTGGCGGTGGTGGCGGCTTCGGTAGTGGCGGTGGCCTCGGTGGTCTCGGCGGTGGGGTCGGGACGGGCGGTGCTAATGCGGCCGGCGGTGGTGGTGCGGGGATGGGCGGCGCGATCTTCAACATGCAGGGACAGCTCACGATCACCGACTCGACGCTGGCCGGTAACGAGGCGATCGCCGGCGCCGACAGCGTGCCGGTCCACGCCGACGCGCTCGGCGGCGCGGTGTTCAACCTGAACGGCGCGTTTATCGCGACCGGCTCGACGTTCGCCGCGAACACCGCCGCCACCGACGGCGGCTCGATCTACAATCTGGTGTACGACGCGGCAATGGCGCGGACGGCGCGGGCGACGCTGAACGACACGATCGTCTCGGGTGACACGGGTCCCGAGGACCTCGCCACGAACAAGCCCGCGGGGGTGTCCGGCGGCACAAACCAGGGCACCGCGAATGTTGACGTGTCGCAGTTCGACCTGGTGCGAACGATGGTGGCGGGCGGCCAGGGGACGATCACAGGCTCGCCGCTGACGGCGGACCCGCTGCTCGGACCGTTGCAGGACAACGGCGGCCCAACCGAGACGATGGCGCTGATGCCGGGAAGTGCGGCGATCGACGCCGGCAGCTCGTCGGCGTTGACCACCGATCAGCGCGGCGACCCGCGGCCGGTGGACTTCTCGGGCATCCCGAACGCTGCCGGTGGTGATGGTGCGGATATCGGCGCGTTCGAGGTGCAGCCGGTGTGCACTGGTCAGACAACCCCGACCGAGGCGTGCCACATGCTCACGGTCTCGGTCGCCGGGACCGGCGCCGGCGTCGTCACCGGGCCCGGGGTCTCCTGCCCCGGCAGCTGCGCGCACAGCTACGCGTCGTCGACGACCGTCACCCTGACCGCGACCGCGGCCAACGGGTCGGCGTTCGCCGGCTGGGGCGGGGCTTGCAGCGGGAGGGGCGCGTGCGCCGTTGCGATGAGCACAGATCAGATCGTGACCGCGACGTTCGCGCGGTCCACCACTCCGACGACCACTCCAACGACCACGCCGCCGTCGATCTCGTCGCTGAAACAGTCGGCGTCTATCTGGCGGGAGGGCACCAAGCTGGCGCAGCTCAGCGCCAACAGACGCCAGCGGCCGCCGGTCGGGACGACGTTCTCATTCGACCTCAACGAGCCGGCGACAGTCACGCTCAAGTTCACGCAGTCCGCCCCGGGGCGCAAGGTATCTGGCAAGTGCATCGCGCAAACCAACCACAACAAGCACAAGCCAGGCTGCAAGCTGATCCGGGTCGCGGGCGAGCTGACCCTCCCCACCCACCTTGGCGTCAACCGCGTTCTCTTCCAAGGTCGCGTCTCGCGTGCCCAGAAGCTCAAGCCCGGCCGCTACACGCTGGTGATCACCGCCACCGCCAACAGCAAGACCTCGCGGCCATCAACCCTCACCTTCACGATCGCCACGTGATGACGCTACGCGCCCAAGCAGCTGAGCGGTTAGCCGTCACCGCTTGCCTGCGAGAGCCGCCGGCCTGCAACAGGATCGCTCAACGACTCCTAACCTGAAAGGGGACCTCCAATGAAGTCGCTTCGTCCGCGCCGGCCGTCTCCCGCGCTCGTGATCTCAGTCATCGCCCTGATCATGGCCACCGGTGGCGTCGGGCTTGCGGCGTTCCAGCTGCCGCCGAACAGCGTCGGGACCAGGGAGCTCAAGAACAACGCGGTAAACAGCAGCAAGGTGAAGAGCCGCTCGCTGCTCGCGGTCGACTTCAAGGCTGGGCAACTCCCGGCTGGACCACAGGGGCCGAGGGGCGACACCGGACCCAAGGGCGACACCGGGGCGCAGGGCGACACCGGGCCCAAGGGCGACACCGGGCCCAAGGGCGACACCGGGCTGCAGGGCCCGCCTGGAATCAGCGGCTACGTGCAGGTCGATGCCTTTTCGGCGGACGACAACACGACCACACCGAAGAGTGCGCAGGCAAACTGTCCCGCAGGTATGAAGGTCATCGGCGGCGGAGCGGTCGTCAACGGCGCGATCACGGTCGCGCTCAGCTCGAGCATCCCGTTGTCGAACGGTCAGGGCTGGTCGGCGACGGCCTACACGACCGCGCCGCAGGTAGTGAACTGGGACGTGGACGCACGCGCGATCTGCGCAAACGTCGCGCCGTGAATCGCCGCCACAGCTGAGGACCGGAACGGGGTGTGGATCAGCTCTACAGCTTGCGCGTGGCCATCGGAGGCATCGGGCCGCTCGTGTCCATATCCTGTTCAACTCGGCGACCCAGGCTTCCCACAGCTCACCGACGGGCCCTTCGCCACCTGGCAGCCTGATCGGCAGCAACGGATGACCTGCGGCCGTCGAGTAGTCGGCGCTCGGGATGGTGAAGATGGCGACTGTCGTGCTCGTTGGCACCGCCGCTTTGCTGAGCTCGACTGCAGCGCCGAGGCCCACGAGGCCCGCCAGAGCGGTCGCGAGCCACGCTCCGACACGGACCTTCACACGACCAGTGCAGGTCATAACCCCGCCGCGATACCACTATGTCGCCACCGCGCCAGATCGGCGCTGACACCCGAAGCGATCATCTGTCGGTCCCGACGGTTCGCTCGTAAGCCCGGGCTCTGAGCCGGGCTGACCCGGGTTCGAGTCCGGCCACACGCAACCGGCTGCTTGAGATTGACCGCGCGGTTCGGTGGAACGCGTGACAGGCGCCGCGCGCAACACAGTGGCGCCCCGGAGTCAGCGAATCTAGAATCCGGTTCCAGATCGGAGGGGATCGGGATTGACTGAATACGTTCTCTCACAGCGAGGCTCGCCAGATCTGGAGCGGGCTCGGCTGAGGTTGCTGGAGGAGTACCACGATCCGCTGACCGTCAGTCAGTTGGACGCGATTGGCCTCGGCGAGGGCTGGCGCTGCCTGGATGTCGGCGCGGGCGGAGGCTCGGTCACACGGATGCTTGCCGAGCGGGTCGGCGGCACGGGCTCGGTGCTTGCGGTGGATCTCGACACGAGCCTCCTAGATGAGCTCGCGAGCGATCGGGTCGAGGTTCGCCGCCACGACCTCCTGTCCGACCAGCTGCCCCAAGCCGAGTTTGACCTCGTCCATGCACGCCTGCTCTTGATGTTTGTATCGCCCCGACTCGGAGCCCTGCAGCGACTGGCGAGCGCCGCGCGGCCGGGAGGGTGGGTGGCCTCGATCGCTGCGGACTTCAACGCGGTGGTGCTGTCGCCTACCAGCTTGGTCTGGCAGCGGGTTTGGTCGCGGTTCCTTGACGCAGCCATGGCCGGTGGCTGGGATCCTGGCTACGGCGCCCGCCTGTGCGGCGACGTACGCGCAGCCGGACTGGTCGACGTGCACGCCGACTACATCGCGCGATCCTACCCCGGCGGGTCGCTCCCCTCCCGCCTTCTGTCGCTGACGGTCGAGCGGCTGAGAGAGCAAATTGTCCTCCTCGGCGCAGACGGTGGCGAGATCGACGAGGCGCGGCGCCTGCTTGAGGAGCCCGCCAACACGATCACATCTCCAACGACTTGCATGGCGCGCGGCCGGCGGCCCGGCCATCCCTGAGGACCTTCAACACGGTCGTATGCGCGGGGGGCGTGGCTAATGCAGGGCGCCGAGCCGAACTAGTCGGCGGACTTGATCGACCCATATGCAAGCGCGATTTCGAAGCTTGGCGTTACGCCGCTGCTAAGCGCCCGCACGCTGGTCACCGCCGCGTCGAACAATGTGAAGGTCGAGGTGGAGCCGATCCTGATCGAGACGGTCGGCGTCACCGCGCGGGTCGACTCGAGCTTGATCAGCCAGATCACCCCGCTGGAGCTCGGCACCGTGAGCTGGACGCTACGAGGCTCGAAGCTGAGGCTGGTCGCGTGTACGTTGAACGTCGGGAACTGGAGCGTGATTGGCGGCTGCGTCTGGCGTACCCGGCCGGCCGACGCCGGCCGGGCGCCGGCGATGCCGGCCGTGAGCGCCAGACACGCCAGGCACACCGCAACGGGGACGAGCCGGCGGGCGTCAGCGATCATGCTCGCCCCACAGTCGACTGCGGCAAGCGGCGAGGACGATTGCAATCGGCGCCTACCACCTCAAGCAACCCGTGCTCGAGCAAGGTTCGGAACGCGTGGAGAGCGAGCCGCACGAGCTCGTCGATCTCGATGTCCAGCTGGCCGGCGACGCGGTCGACGATGTCGCCGAGCGTCGCGCCGCGGTCGCAGGCAAGGAGCAGCTGCACGGCGCGTGGATCGATCTCCGCCCGTGCCCCGAGGCCCGACACCAGGCGGACCGC
Source organism: uncultured Solirubrobacterales bacterium (assembly GCA_963769695.1). Classification (GTDB taxonomy): domain Bacteria; phylum Actinomycetota; class Thermoleophilia; order Solirubrobacterales; family Solirubrobacteraceae; genus Palsa-465. Next base: position 819,188 of record CAVYMX010000011.1, read on the forward strand.
CGCCGGATGGTTGACGTACTCCCCACCTCGGTAGATGAGCGTCTGCTCGAGCGCGTGCCCGTCGACGAGCGCGAACCGCTCCTGCAGCAGAGCCTGTTCGCGGTCGTCCCGGGCCAGGTGATCTTGTGCAGCGAACAGCCGCAGGATCTGTTCGCCGGCAGGCCCTGATGGTCCCTCGGCGGCAGTCAGTGTTCGCACCCAATTCGACCCGGTTCGCCGGCGCAACACGACTGCGCCCGAGGCGATCGCACCGATGCCGTGCTCGCGGTAGTACGAACACCAACGGTGCAGCACCCGGTCATATTGGGCCCGGTCGGCGTCCCGCAGGTGCTGGTTCCAGCGCCGTGCGTACTCGATCGGGTCGTCGCTGGCGTAGTGAAGAAGCAGGGCGTCGCATCCGCTCCCCCGCACCCAATCCGTGACGGGATCCCACCACGGCTCGTCGGGCTCGTGAACCCAGTTGCACAGGATCGTCGCCGTTCCGCTCTCAGTCAGGTGGGCCGGTGCCTCGCGGACGAGCCGGCGGCAGATCTCGTCCCCTGGCAGCCCGCTGTCGCGATACACGAACGTTGTGTCAGGCGAAATGACGTAGGGGGGATTCGCGACGATCAGGTCGAACTTGCGGCCGCGCACCGGCTCACACCAGGTTCCCTGCCGGAACTCGACATTGGCGATGCCGTTGAGCGCGGCATTGAAGGCGGCGAACCGGAGCGCGCGCCGGTTGACGTCGGTGGCGGTGACCTGCGAGCTGTGACCGGCACTCAGTAGCGCTTGCAGACCGCATCCCGTCCCGAGATCGAGCGTGGACACGGCCCCGTTTCGTACTGTCAGATGCGAGAGGGTGATGCCGGCACGGCTCACCCCTCCCACCTGATCGCGCCGGCCCCGCGGTAGATCGCCGGCGAATATCAACCCGTCGTGGGGCTCGAGCGACACCCTCGGGTGCACACTGTCACCACGGATGACACAGAGCCCCATCTCCGGGAGGTCGGCCGGGCTGAGCGGCGCCACCGCATCGGCGACGAAGCGCCGATTCATGGGGACGCCGCGGAGAAACAGATCGCCCAGGACGCTCTGGTTCGCGCCGGCGATCGAGTAGCCGGATTCGAGAAGCAGGTTCCGTAACACGCGCACGCGTCGGGTGTCCGCGGGCGCTTGCGGTGGGCTCATGGATCGCATCGCAATAGTCGCTCAGCCCGAGCGATTCACGCGTCGACGCCGGGTGGGCGGTACTTCAAGAACGCGCCCCGGGCGTCCGCGACCGCGATCGTATTGTTGGGGCTGCTGACCCTCATGAACGCGGCCGCCGCGTCTGCAATCACCTGCGGCTGGCCGCGGGCCACGTCCTGCTTGGAGAATGCTGCGGCGGACTGCTCGGCCAGAGCCTGAGCCTGGCTGCTCGCTAACGAGACGGGGACACCTGCGCCGGCTCCGATCGCTGCGATCGAGAGCGCCGCTGCTGCGAGTGATTTCCTATGCACTTCACCGCTCCTTTCAGGGCCACGGGTTGTTTGTCGTCTGGTACGCGTGGGTCTCACGTACGGTTCGCGAAGGCTGCGCTTGGGGTGAAATGCGTAGCCGGTTCCTCAGAACAGAGCCCTAAGGTTCGGCGCGGTGCCTGAACCCCGCCGTTGGTGGGTAGGACAGTGGCATGTTCCAAGAGATCACATTGAAGTGGGAGACTGCGGAGGTCGATGGCACGAAGCTCAAAGTCGCCCTCGGTGGCACGGTCGACAAGGCGTGGAGGCTCAGTTTCGAGACCACCGTTGCGCTGCTGGGTGAACGCGAGTGGGGCGAGGTGGCGCTGAAGAAACAGAAGGTCCGGGTCAGCGATGTTGAGCCTGGCAGCGAGGAGAAGCTGCGCCACTTTCTTGAGACCGTTGTGCTGCAGGCTAATGCCAGCCGCGGGCCCGACGAAGATGAGGCCGGCGACGGGTTAGATGCAGAGCGTGCTGAGGGTGAGGACTACGGTCGGGCAGAGATGACGGAGCGTTTTCGTTCCTTCGCAGAAGAGGAGAGGGAATAGATACAAGACAGCGCCGACCCCCACAGGCGCAGGAGCGGCGGTGGACGGATCATCGCTGCCGGTTACTCGTAGGCCAGCTTGGGGAAGGCAGAGTCGGTGCCGCGGCCGTTCGGGGTCATGTCGAGCACGTTCCAGATCGGCCAGATCGAGTCGACGTGGCGGGACTCCTCGCCCTCTTCGCCCGGCGCGAACAGCAGCTCGGCGGCCCACGAGTGCCGGATCTCCCCGCCGTCGCGTACGAACACGTTGAGCATCGGTAGCTGGTCGCCCTTCGCCGTTTCCGCGTGGTAGTCGCGGTTGTAGGTGTTGTTGGCGGAGGAGAGAAGCATGAGATGCCGCCATCCGCGCTCTCGGGCGAAGGCGGCGATCCGGCCGGGTTCTGATTTGGCCGCGACGGCAAGGATGAGTCGATGAGTCAGATGACGAGCGGCGCCGTCGAGCGAGTCCAGGATTGATGTGCACGAGGCGCACGGGGTGTCCACGAGCGGCAGCTGAGCTGTGGCGCCATCTGCCGGTCCGGGTCTGGAGGCACGACGCCACCCGGTGGCAGTGCACGCCGCTGTGCCGCAACCCGTTCGATTGTCCGCCGCAACTCAATCTCAGCATCCCGCAGCCGGTTGCGTGCGCGGCGCTAATCCTCGCTCTCGTTTACGAGACCTACCGGGTGAAGCATGCCGACCCGGCGGCCGACCAGGAGCTTGTCAAGCGACTCTTGGGCTGAGTACCACGCGCGACCATTTGGACGGACCCGACCGGGCGCGATCAGCAGGAGCTGAAGAGTCCGTATTGTTCGTGAGGGGATGCCCAGCACCTCGAAGCTGACCTGGTGCGCCGACACGGGGTACCAGGTTCGATGAGCGCCGTCGCCTCGGGCCGGACCGGTGACGGGGTCCGGATGGTGGGGCTGGCCAAGACCTTCCGCGGCCCGGTCGGGCCGATTCAAGCGGTGCGTGGGATCGACGTCTCGATCGCGGCCGGTGAGACGGTCGCGCTGCTCGGCCCGAACGGCGCGGGCAAGTCGACCACGATCGATATGCTGCTCGGGCTCGCGAGGCCTGACGGCGGCACGGTCTCGGTCTTCGGTCGTGCGCCGCGTGATGCCGTGGACGACGGTGTCGTCGGCGCGATGCTGCAGACGGGCGAGCTGATCCGCGACCTTACCGTGCGCGAGATCATCGCGATGATGGCCTCGCTATATCCGGATCCGATGAGACGTTGACGAGGCGCTTACGCTCACCGGGCTGAAGGACGCCGCCGGGCAGAGAACGCAGAAGCTCTCCGGCGGGCAGACCCAGCGGGTTCGGTTCGCGATCGCGCTGGTCAGTAACCCCGACCTGCTCGTGCTCGACGAGCCGACGGTCGCCATGGACGTCGAGGGCCGCCGGGAGTTCTGGGTCATCATGCGCGAGTTCGCGGCCCGGGGCAGGACGGTCCTGTTCGCGACCCATTACCTGGAGGAGGCCGACGCCAACGCTGACCGCGCGATCCTGATGGCCCACGGGCGGATCGTCGCCGACGGCTCGACGACGGAGATCAAGGCGCGCGTCGGCAGGCGGACGATCCGCGCGACGCTCCCGGACGTCGCTGTGGCGAGGCTGGCTGCGTTGCCGGGCGTCGCGTCGGCCGATCGGCACGGCGACGCCGTGATCCTGAGTTGCACGGACTCCGATCAGGCCATCCGGGCGCTGCTGGAGAACCATCCGCTCGCTCGTGACATCGAGATCACCGGGGGAAGCCTCGAGGAGGCGTTCCTCGAGCTGACCGGCGAGCCGGACGTCGAGGAGTCCGGGCGGTTGGCGCCATGAGCGGGGTCGCCTACACCCACTACGAGCTACGGCGCACGTTCCGCAACCGGCGCTTCTTCCTCTTTTCGTTGGGGTTTCCGCTGGTCTTCTACTGGCTGCTGGCGGTGCCGCAGAGGAACAACCACAACTTCGCGGGCAGCGGCCTGTCGGTACCGCTCTACTACATGGTCGGGCTCGCCGCGTTCGGCACGATGGTGTCGATGATCTCGACCGGTGCTCGGATCGCCGGCGAGCGCCAGGCCGGCTGGACCCGCCAGCTGCGGATCAGCCCCCTGTCGGTACGCGCCTACTTTCGCGCCAAGGTGCTGACCGGCTACGCGATGGCGCTGTCGAGCCTGCTCCTGCTCTACGCCTCGGGGGTCGCGCTCGGCGTGAGCCTGCCTGCCCAGCGCTGGCTGGGGATGACCGGCCTGATCCTGGTCGGTCTGCTGCCGTTCGCCGCGATGGGAATCCTCATCGGCCATCTCGTGACCACCGACTCGGTCGGCCCGGCGATCGGGGGCGGGATATCGATACTCGCCTTCCTCGGCGGCACATGGTTCCCGATCACCAACGGCTTTCTGCACACACTGGGGCCGTTTCTGCCCTCGTGGTGGCTGGTTCAGGCCAGCCACGTCGCGCTCAACGGGCAAGGATGGGGCGCCCGCGGTTGGATCACGGTTGCTGCCTGGACCGTGATCCTGTCCGTCGCCGCCGGTTGGGCCTACCGCCGGGACACGAACCGGGTGTAGTTCGAAGCCGGCTCCGTTGGCCCGGTGGCTTGTGCCACCTAGCTGCCTCGCTGCCAAATGCACACCTCGATGGCGCGCCGTGCTGATCGTCAAGGATGTGTGGCTGCCTCCGTGTCCACGAGCCACGTCGAACCCGTCCTGACGAGGCTCAGCGTTTCGCCCACGATCTGCGCAGTGGCTGCAGTCCCCGGCTGACCGCCTGCTCGCAGGTCGCCGCGGGAAGACCGATCGACGAGCTAACTTCCGTCTGCAAGGCCGCACGGTGTTTGGGAGTGGACAGATCGCATACTTTCTGTCCATCGCGCGTCGCGAACGCCGAGAAAAAGCCGTCACGGTTTGGGCCGGGCCGCTGGGCGAACTTGAGCCGCAGCCCGCTACCACCAGCACCGCCCCGGGCGCGAGCGGCCATGCGTCCGGGCTGGTCGAGAAACCGGAACATATGGCCGGTTTCTCGACCAGCGCCCGGATTCCCGGTCCGTCCTTTGCGTCTGCTGGGCTTATACGACAGCGCGTCCGAAACGGGATCGAGCCGCGGACGCCTCAGAGGCGATCGGGGTGAGCCGCGCTCGTGAGCTCGCCGGACCGCGGGCAACCTGCATTCCAGGACGCGGTCTCGCGCGTCCGCAGGGTAACGATCAGCGGACGTGAGGCCGGAGCCGCGTGATCACGTATTGGCGACGGCGAGTCGTCCGGGTCGCAGGCGCGAGCCTGGCGCTCGCGATCGTAAACCCCCGCAGTGTCAGGGGCCGGCCACCGCGACCGCGGTCGGCCGCAGGCGGGCTGGGATTGCTCGAAGCTCGTCGGACGTCCCAGCGATCTTACGAAGTCACTCTCCTGTCCGGGACTGCCGACAGCCTCGGCGGGGCCGATCTGCCCGGTTCCTCAGCGGCTGCGGGGCTGGAGCCGCGGAAGGTGCGGCGGTAGGCGGTGGGGGTGGTGGACAGCCGGCTGGTGAAGTGAGCGCGGAGTGTGGCGGCGCTACCGAAGCCGCTGTCTTGCGCGATCTGCTCGATCGGAAGTTCTGAGTTCTCAAGCAGTTCTTGTGCGAGCCGGGTGCGTTGTTCGAGGATCCACTGTGCGGGGGTAGTGCCGGTCTGTCGGCGGAACTGCCGGGCAAACGTGCGGGGTGACATGTACGCATGGCGTGCGAGCGCGGCGACGTCCAGCGGCTGATCGAGACGCTCGAGCGCCCAGGCGCGGGTCCGCTCGAGCGACCCGGCCGCGGGGCGCGGGTCGGTCAGCGGCCGGTCGATGTATTGCGCTTGGCCGCCGTCGCGGTGCGGGGGGATCACCGTGAAGCGCGCGATTCCCGCGGCAACTGCGGTGCCGTGGTCACGGCGGATGATGTGCAGGCAGAGGTCAAGGCCGGCGGCGACGCCGGCACTGGTCAGCACGGATCCCTCGTCGATGTACAGGACCGACGGGTCGACGTCCACGCTCGGGTATTCCCGCGCGAGTCGTGCGGCGGCATCCCAATGAGTACTGGCGCGCCGACCGTCGAGCAGCCCGGCATGGGCGAGAACAAACACGCCGGTGCAGATCGACATCACGCGAGCTCCCCGCGCGTGCGCCCTGGCGATCGCGCGGGCGGCTGTGTCGAGCGTGTCGTTATCCAGCGGTTCAGCGACGCCGGGGACGACGATCGTATCGGCGCGACGCAGCTCTGAGAGTCCTTTCGGCGCGAATATGTCGAGGCCCGTGGAGCTGCCCACTGGCCCGGCGCGCAGCCCGGCGAGCTCGAAGCTGTAGTACGGCGCACCGCAATGACCGAACAGATGCGTCGGCGCGGCGAGGTCGAGGAGCATCACGCCGGGCAGCGCCAGCGCCACGACGCGATGAGCCAGAGCTGGACCGGTCTCGGCCGCGTTTGGCACGAATTGGAGGATACGCGCATTCCTGCCACATGTGCGCGATGGGGTGCAACGCGACAATGGGGCCCACGCGCCACCAACCCGAACGGCACCGGCCGCGCGAGCGCGACCCTCGCCAGCCTCAAAGCGTGCTCTAGCCGGCAGATTCAGCCGGCCACAATCGTCGCGGCCAGCGCGACGCGATGGTCCTTCGTCCAGGGAGGCCCGATCGTTGCCCGGGGTCCATGGAGGACCTCGTCGGCTCGCTCACCCAGCATCCTGACCGCTTGATCTACCACTGCCTTCGCGTCATACAGGTGGACTAGCCAGCCACGAGCGTGCGCGAGCTCGGCGAGCTCCTGGCGGTACATGATCGCGTCGGCCCGGGCCTCGTATGGCGCGCGACGTTGGACGGCGATGTCGTCTGGGAAGTCGAGCGGCCAGGCTCGGAGCGAGATCGACCGGACCGGCGAGGGCAGCGCGGTCGCGAGTTCGTCGAGTGCTGCGGACGTCGCTCGAACGGCCGACGCTCGCACGTTCGCGACCAGCGCCGCCGTAGCGGCGACATCGAGATGCCGGCTCTCGTAGTGAATCGGCGCCGCCGACATGCCGGGTTCGATCAGCTCGATCCGCCGGCGGTCCGTTACTTCGTGGTCCTGCGACGCCGTCACGGCAACGGCCCAGCCGAGATGATCCGCAATCCCAAGACGCACGTCGTCAAAATTATCCGCCTGGCCTCACCCTGTCCGTCGTTGCCTATCGAGTAGCACCGATGAGTTTCTAATCCGGACGAGGTCAACACTGCCATGACGACCACGCACATGCTCAACCAGGGCGAGGCCGACATCGCCTACGACGTCCACGGCCCTCTGCCCCCCGCGGACGGACGCCCACCACTGTTCATGATCGGTCAGCCGATGACCGCCGGCGGCTTCGGCACGTTGGCGTCGCACTTCCCCGACCGCACCGTGGTCACCTATGACCCACGCGGGCTCGGCCGCAGCACCCGCAGAGACGGTCGCGTCGACAACTCGCCCACGGTCCAAGCGAACGACGTCCATGCCCTGATCCAGGCGCTCGGCGCCGGGCCGGTCGAGATGTTCGCGAGCAGTGGCGGCGCAGTGACGGCGCTCGCGCTCGTTGCCGCCTACCCCGAGGACGTGGTCACCCTGGTGGCGCACGAACCGCCCTTGATCCCGGTGCTCGCTGACTCCTCGGCGGCAGAGCGCGCCCGTGCGGCGGTGCGCGATGCCTACGACGCGAACGGGTCAAATGCCGGCATGGCTGCCTTTATGGCCATGACGTCGTGGCCCGGCGAGTTCACCGACGAGTACTTCGCGCAGCCCGCTCCAGATCCCGCCGGATTCGGGATGCCGACCGAGGACGACGGCTCCCGCGACAGCCCGCTGCTCTCGGACCGGTCTTGGGCGGTCAGCAGCTATCGCCCCGATGTCCAGGCACTGGCCGCGGCGCCAACTCGGATCGTGATCGCGGTGGGCGAGGAGTCCCGGACTACGTTCACCGGACGCACGTCGGTGGCCACCGCCGAGCTGCTCGGTCAGCCCGCGACCGTGTTCCCGAGCCACCACGGCGGCTTCCTCGGCGCCGAGTCCGGATACGCCGGCCAACCGGAAGCGTTCGCGCGCAAGCTTCGCGCAGTCCTCGAGGACAACCACTGACTTCACGGGCGGCCCGCCGATCTTGTGGAGAGGGCCGCGGACGGCGCCGGCGATCCTCAGGCCTTGGGCGGTGCTGCGTCGTGGATGCCCACGACCCGGCGCTAAGGATCCGTCGGCGCTTGGACGACGACGGCGAACGACCCGGCCCCTAGGAGCGAGGCGGCCGGCTGTTCACGGTCGCCGACCACGATGCTTTCGATCGCGCCCGTGCCGGGGTCGAACACGACATCGGTGATCGTGCCAAGGTCGTTGCCCGTGTCACTGAGGGTGCGTTTGCCGACGAGGTCGAGTTTCCCCGCAGCGGCGGCGTGTTCGCGAGCGTCACGGGGAGGCTGGAGGGCGCTCTCATCGGCGATCATGATCGCATCCGGCCCGAACGCGCTGACCTGCTCCCACTCGATCAGGCGTGCTTTGCGGCCCTTGCCCACGACCAGCGACGCGATCTGCCGCCGTTTGACGTCGACCACGATGTGGGCGAGGTTGCCGAGCGGCTCGGCGCTGGCCCGGCTGACGACGTTCCGCCGTGAGGCGGCAGCGAACCGCTCGCTCAACTGATTCCCAGTTTGGATCGGAACTCGTCCACCGCCGCGCCCAAGCCGACCAAATCATTCTCGATGAAGTCTCTCGTCGTCTCGGGGACTACCAGCGCGCTGCCCGACACAGCCAGCTGGGCAGGCAGCGGGATATAGCCGGTGCCGCCCGCCGCCGTGTCGATCTCATACCCGACCACCTCTCCGACGCGTCCGGCGAGGACGACGATGTCCCGTACCCGGCCAAGGCTCGCTCCTCCCTCGGTCAGCACCTCGTTTCCCGTCACATCCCGCCCGGATGGTGGCGCGGCGAGTTCCGACGGGGAGTCCTCCGGCCGGGTCAGGCCGGTCTCATCGTCGATCATCACTGCGTCACGGCCGATCGCGTGGATCGTCTCGGCGGATAACGCCTCGCGACGTCTGCCGGAGAGGAATCCGCGCTTGTTCAGCGTGAGGCCAACGACGCGGCCGGCTTCAGGGCTGTAGATCACGTCGCGAACTTCGGCCACGTCTTCGCCTCCGTCGATCGTAACCACGGGCAGACCCCTGATCGCCGAGCCGGTGAGGAGCAGCCTCATTGCCGGCGTCTCGTGGCGATTACGCCGCCGGCACGACGTCGCCGCCTGATGAGGACGCCGACAACCACGAACAGGACCACCAACACCAAGATGACGACAAGCCACGCCACGGCACTCACAGCGAACCTCAGATCTGCGGTGATTCTGCAGTGATATTACCCGCGAGACCGATCCGCGCAGGTCCCGACCGGAGGCGGACCCGGCGAGCTGCTCGGGTGTCCCTGCGTCGCGCTCGATCTCCCCGCATCGCGCGCGCTCGTCGCTCCGCACATTCGCGGCCACATGCACCATCCGAGTCAGGGCTTGGGAGGTTCGCGGACCTCGATGCCCGCGGTGCTCTCACCGACAGCGAGTTCGAGGTGGAGACGGCCAAGCTCCTCGGTTAGGCTCGAGCGGCCGGCCGTCTGTACTTCATGCCCACCAGGAACAGCAGCAGGATCAGCGTCAGCGCATTGGCGAAGATCACCGCGACATCGCCCTTCAACACCCCATAGGCGATCCAGCTCGAGACGCCGGTGCCGAACGTGAGGAGGTACATGCCGGAGATGTCGTCCGCCTTCCCGCTTCTCCGGGTTCTCAGCAGCTGAGGCACCCAGCTCAGGGTGGTCAGACAGCCCGACAGGATGCCGAGCACCTCGATCACGAGCTCGTCCGTGGGTCGGTAGCGGCAGCAGCCGGCGGTGACGTGCTTGCCCGGACGACGAGCTCGGTCGGGAACACATCGGCCTGGGCATCGTCGCCGGACAGGAGTGCGAGCGAGAGCGCGGCTGCGTTCTGTCCCTGCTCGAATAGCCCTTGGCGGATCGTCGTCAGCGGCGGAGAACTGCGACGGGCTTCCTCGATGTCGTCGAAGCCGACGACTGAGACATCGTCCGGCACCGTGAGGCCGAGCTCGCTGGCGGCATCGATTGCTCCCAGCGCCAGCACGTCGGTCATCGCCAGCAGCGCCGTGGGGCGAACCTCACGCGAGCGTGAAAGCAGTCCAAGCGCGGCCCGCCGGCCGCCGGCGCGGCTGTTGGTGGTGGCCGCGCACGTGCACGACGAGCCCTCAGGCAGAGCCGCCTTGGCAAACGCCTCCTCATAGCCGACCCAGCGGTCGCGAAAGCTCTGGTGCAGCGCGACCAGACGGCCATCGCGGGCGGTCCGTAGCTGTGCGCGGTAGGTGATCGTGCCGATGCGGGTGTGACCCAGCGCGATCAGCGCTTGCGCTGCCGTGCACGCTGCCTGCGTGTTTGCGACTGAGACGAACGGAGCGTCGAGCAGACGCGGGCTGCCGGCGGTGACAAGCGGCACACGTCGCGCCAGCACCGCGGACACGACCGGGTCATGCTCGTCGAGACCAAAGATCACGAACGCATCGACGATCGCCCCCCGCACCAGCGCGAGCGTGCTGTGGGGATCTGCGTCTCCGGGGATCAGCTGCAGGGCGTGGCGAGCGTCGGCGAGCTCGGTGGCCAGGCCATGCAGGAAAGCAATCGTCCCGGGATCGTTGAACGCATAGGGCAGGCGCTCGGTGAGCAGCACGCCAATCGTGCCGGACATGCCGCGGCGCAACGACCGCCCCGCCGCGCTCGGGCCGCTGTAACCCAGCGAGCGCGCCATCGCCAGCACGGCGTCGCGGGTCTGCGCCGAGAGCTGATCCGGTCTGTTGTACGCGTTCGACACGGTCATCCGTGACACGCCCAGCGCCCGCGCGACGGTATCTAGGGTCGGACGTCGCGGGACCGGATTGGCGACAGGCGCGACGGAGTCGGCGACTGGCGGCCCGGGCTCGGTGACCGGCGAGACGGGGTGCTCTGTATCGATACAGACAAACGCTAGCACGCACCCACGTCAGACCTGATGGACGGCTGCGAGCAGCGCGGCGTAGGAGCGAACGAGCGCGGCGCGCTCCTGCGCGATGAGCGGACTGTCAATGTCGCGGCCCTCGCTCACCCACTGATCCGAATAGCGCATTGCCAGCGCCCGCTGCTCCGCCGCGAGCCGCACCGTGGGCTCGGGCACGCCGTAGGCGTAGGAGTAGAGGGCAGCCAGCGCGTCGATCAGGGGGCGTTCGTCGCCGGCCTCGTCCCCGTGTTGGTGTTCCCGGTGCACGCGCCACCACTCGACCTCCAGCGCAGCGGCCGTGGCGGGATCGAACGTCTCACCGTGACGGCGCTTGACGAGGCCGTAGAAGCGCTCCATCGCGCGCCGCGCACCGGCCGGGTCGTTGTCCGGAAACGGCGCCCACAGCTGATTGGCGCGCAGCACCAGCCATGCGCCGCGGAGGGTCGCCGGCCATGACAGGCCGAATGTATGGCGGGTCAGCGCGACCGCCGACCGCAGGAACGCGAGCCACTCCCGTCGGTAGTAGGTAACCCACGCTGTGCACTCCAAGCGGCCGACGACGCGCGGATCGAACGACCGATGCGGCTTGACGGGACCGGGTTCGCTCACGCACCCGGGCTGTGGTGTGATGCCTGCGAGAGCCACTCCCGCCGGACAAGCCCCTCAGCCATGTCGCGATCCTCCGTTCTCGACACTACGGTTCGCGTCCATCCTCCTCGACCGGCGGGCGCGGTGTCAATCCGCCGGCCCGCGTGACCGGAGAACGTGCCGGTAGGGAGGCCCTGGAAGCTGTCCGTCACCTGCTGCCGAGGTCCCGGTCGTGGCCGGGGGCGGTCCGCTCGGCGAACGGCGCGATCACGGCGTCGCCAGGCTGAAGGGCGTTAGCAAAATTCGCCATCTCCGCATGCATACGGGGACAAACCGCACGCGCCTGCTGGACCTTGGCTACATAAGCATGCCCCAGATGCTTATGTAGCCAAGGAGGGTTGGGGGCGTCGACTTTGGGCCTCTAAGCATGCGGCAGGGGCGGGATTCCCTACTCCAGCGGCCCGCGACGCCGATCGCGAGCGCGAGGCCGGTATGTGCGCGCTTACCCACACTCGTTCACCGCCTCATTGTTGACCGGCGGACGTCAGGCTGATCCGGGCGATCCGCTGCGAGCCTGGGGCGGCGCGGGGTCGTTCGGAGGCGCCGCCAGCGCGGCCGCTTCGGACGGCAGGGCGACCCCAGCCGTTGCGGACGGCTTGGCGACCCCGGCCGTTGCGGACGGCTTGGCGACCCCAGCCGTTGCGGACCGCTTGGCAACCGGAGCCGCTCCGGACGACTTGGCGTCCCCGGCCGTTTCCGACGGCTTCCCGTCGGTTGAGCTCCCCGTCACGGTGGAGCGGAGCTCGCCGAGCTCGTCACGGACGGCCTCGATCCCGAGCGCGCTGCGGGTCTCCCGAAGCCCCTTCCCTGCCTGGCGGGCGATCCCCGGCAGGCGCTTGGAGCCGAACACGAGCACGAGCACCAGCGCCAGGATCAGCAGTTTCTCGGGGGAGAAGGCGAGCAGGTCCATCGACCTCCAGCATACGCCGATCAGGCCGCCGTGGGCAGGCGTTCGCTGAATGGCTCGACGCGGTCGCGTCCGGCGCGTTTGGCGGCGTAGAGGGCCGTGTCCGAGTTCTCGAGGAGCGTTTGGTAGGCGACCTCGGCCCCGTGGGCGGTGGCGACGCCGAACGAGCAGGTGAGATTGAGTCCCGCGGGGTGGGCGTCGTGGATGGCGGCGCGGAGGGTTTCGGCGATCGTGAGGGCTTCGTTCTGGTTTGCGCCCGGAAGCACGAGCAGGAACTCCTCGCCGCCGATGCGGTACAGCAGTTCGAAGGTGCGTAGCTGCTGGCGCATGGCGTGGGCGGCTTGGCTGAGCGCGAGGTCGCCGACGGCGTGGCCCCATTCGTCGTTGATTTCCTTGAAGTGGTCAAGGTCGCCGGCGACGAAGCTGACCGGCTGGCCGGTCATTGCGGCTTGCTGGGAGACCTCGGCGAGGCGGGTCTGAAGCGAGCGGCGGTTCAGGAGGCCGGTCAGTTGGTCGAGGGTGCTGTCGGTGCGGTGCCGGACGTCCGAGGTGAGCAGGGGGTCGAGGTAGAGGGCGATGCAGATGACGAGGGACAGGGGCACGACCACGGATTCGGGGTGGTTGATGGCGTAGGTGGGATCGACAGCCAGGGTCGTGGCGAGGACGACGATCGCGCTTGCGGGGGCGCCGACGATCAAACCCCGGCGGCTGAAGCGGGTCGCGACCATCACGACCGGGACGACGGCCATGCAGACCAGCGAGGTACGCGGTCCTCCGTCGAGCACGACGGCGATCGCGACCAGCATTTGCACGTTGACCGCGGAGGTGAAGAACACCCACAGCTCTGGCTTGCGCCGGCGCTCCAGATGGCTGGCCCCGACGATCACGCTGCCGATCATCAATCCGGCGACCACCACGATTGGCCAGCCGACCGTCGTCCTGACCACAGCGGCGATGATCAGCCCGACCACAATCGTCGACAGACGGGCGGTGCGCAGCTTCGCCTGCATGTCCAGGAAGCGGTCGCGGTCGCCCGGCGTCGGGCACAGCCACGACGTCACGGGTTCGGCCCGGCTGTCGTCGAGCACGTGCCCGACGTCAGGGATGGACTCCTCTCGCCGCATCACATGATTGCGCGAACCCGCAGCGTGCGGATGCGCGGGATCTCCGCTGCGCAAAGATGGCTGAGGCACGCGCCCCATACCCGATCAATCGACCCCTGGCGGCGCGACTAAAACCCAGCCGGCCCAAACACCCGCCGCAAGGCGGGCTATGTCGTTCGGGGACCTGGGTAGGCCGCGCCCGTGACGAACGCTGTCGCTGCCGGATACCTAATGTCGCCGCTTGCGTGTCCGTAGAGATCATCGCTTGCTGCCGGGCGCTGAGATCGGGCGAAGGCTGGTAACGCGGTCGGGCGCTGACGGTGGAGCGCAACATATTTTGGAGTGGCTTGGTCGAGGCTTGCGCCTTCTGTCAATCCCCCTGAGAGGAGGAGAGCATGGCCAAGCCAGCACCCGATCGTGTGCGCGTGGGCGGGCCGTTGGCGCCGTCCCCGGACGGCTTCTTCGTGGATCTTGTTGAGCAGGGCTACCGGCTGTGGCCGGCGCAGGCGCATTTGGAGTTCGTCGCGTCTGTGAGCCGGTGGATGCAGACAAGCCGGTTCCCGCTTCGGCTCGCCCGGCGGAAGCGGGAGCCACAACCGGCTATGAGTCGCGATTGCTCCTCCCCCGCTGCGATAGTCAGCTCGAGCCAGCCGCTAACTGATGCTTCGATCCGTTCGCTTGCAACGTGCCTGCAAGCGCGGATGCGCGTTTGTGGCGATTTGCATGTGTGCTCCGGACCGCCGGCTGAAACCCGCCTCGCCGGTAGGCGAGTCCTTCCCGACGAGCCCACCGTCCCGGCTCACCTCACAGTAATCGTCGTGGCAACGCGGGCCGCGCGCCGATCGTCGCGGCGCTCGGATGATCAGAGACCCCGGACGTCGATCTCCGCGATCTGGGATCTCAGGTCCAGGAAGTCGCTGATGTCGGGACCGACCTGACTTTCTCCGGGCGGAGCGAACCTGGCGGTCCAGTGCCAGTTGACGTTGAACTGGTCGTTGGATAGTAACCGCCACTTGTTGCCGGTTAGACGCAGGGTGAGGGTCGGGGCGAGCGCCTCGTGGTACTCCATCAGCTTGCGCACGTTGACGGGTGGGGGCGGATTGCCGTTGAAGGCGACCGGAGGATTGAACACATGGAGCCCGATGTCCGTGGTGCTCGTGGGGTTGGCCTGGCACAGCGGAGAATCGGAGCTAGATGTGGCGTCGTAGCTGGCCGGTGTACGGAGGTCGACGACAAGGCGGCCGTTGTCGATCGCCGCCTCCGGGTGGCCGCCGGCGCCTACGCCCTGCGCCCACTCGTCTACTGCGAACAGGTGCTCCTCGCAGGGCTGCTCGTAGGTGGGGTCGCCCGGCTTCGGGCACTCGCTGCCGAACTCGCACCCAGCTTCCGGATCCGTGTTGATCGTCCCGCTTGCCTCGAAGAGGTAGGCGTGCGCGTCGCCGCGCACTGCGGCAAACCGTTCGCGGCCGTTACCAAAGTTGTCGATGATCACCGGAACGCGAACGCCCATGGTCCAACGGACCACCTCGTCTTCGGTCCCCCACTGACCGGTGACGGTCCCCTTTCCCAAGAACCCGAGTCCGTTCGCCGATTGGGACGCGCTGCCGGTGTATTTGAAGGTGACGACCGTACGAATGTCTTTACCCGCAGCAGCGCCCGGGACGACGCCAAGCCAAAGGACGACGATCGCGAGAATGCGGCACCTGCGAGCGCGACTCGTCTGTCTCAGAACCGACGGCGACACTGACAACGCCTATCGCCCCTTCCGCGTCATCCGATGGGACACAGTCTAGGGATGAGGCTATCAGATCGAACCGCGATCGCTTCCGCGGCCCTCGCGACAGAGCTCTCCGAGCGACACAGCCGGGCATATGTAGAAATCGACATATTCCGGGCCTAAAGATCTGCGCGAAGCTGCCGATTACAGCGAGCACCTCGATCTGTCGGAGGAGCTCGCAGTGCTACACAAGCGCCGTCACCCACGCATCACTGACACCAGCGATCTGTTGGCGAGCCTGCGGCCCCCCGGACTCTCGTCGCCGTTCCGTGCCGTGTTGAACCTTTCCGAGGGCGGCATGCTCGTCGCCGGAAGCATCGGCAAGGTCGGCGAGATAGCGGGCTTCGAACTCGCAGGTCCGTTCTTTCGCTATGCCGGGCTCGCCCTGGTCACACACCACACCCACGGAGCGACCGGAGTGCAGTTCCTCAGCTGGCAAGGACAGGCCGGCCGGCCGATCCGGGCGCTGATCGAGCACCGCAGTCGCCAGCGACAGCTCGCCTCCCAGCGGACCAGCGACCATGATCAACGCGTTCTGAACCGCGTCGCCGGATTGCTTGGAGCAGACGCGGCGCCGACTCCCCGGGCCTGGGTACGCCGGCGGCTCTGACCGCTGGACGGTGTGCTCAGCGCGAACCGGGTGCGGCGAGCACGAGCGCGTAACCCTGGCCGCCCCCTCCACATAGCGTGGCGGCGCCGAACGCGACCTGGCGGCGACGCATCTCATGGACCAGCGTGACGGCCATCCTCGCTCCAGTGGAGCCGAGCGCGTGACCGAGCGCGACGGAGTTGCCGTTGACGTTCACGACCTCCTCGCTGGCGCCGAGCATCCGGCAGGCGTGGACGGCGACCGACGCGAACGCCTCATTGATCTCGACCAGCTCGAGATCGTCGATCCCGATGCCGGCCTTCTTCAGCGCGGCTTGCAGCGCGATCGCCGGAACCGTGTGTAAATAACCGAACCGCTCCGCGCACATGCCCGAGGCAACGATCTCAGCGAGCGGCTCGATGCCGAGCGCTGCAGCCCGCTCGGCGCTCATCACCACGAGCGCGGCGGCACCGTCCGATAGCTGCGAGGCGTTGCCGGCGGTGATCGTCCCACCCGGCCCGAATGCGGGCGGGAGCCGGGCGAGCGACTGCTGCGTCGTCTCGGGACGGATGCCCTCGTCCTGATCGACGGACGCCGGCCTCCCCTGGCCCGCGTCGAGATCGACGGCGACGATCTCGTTTTCGAAGCGTCCACGCCGGCGAGCGTCGGCCGCACGCTGGTGTGAGCGCGCGGCCCACGCATCCTGCTCGGGACGGGAGATCCGCAGGGCAGCGTTCACCTCGTCGGATGACTCGCCCATGTGCTGCCCGGTGAACGAGGACCACAGGCCGTCATGGATCATCGCGTCGACGACGTCGCCGTCGCCGAGGCGATTGCCCCAGCGGGCGCGGGGGAGCAGGTAGGGCGCGTTGGTCATCGACTCCATGCCGCCGGCGATTGCGATCTCGAGCTCTCCGGCCCGGATCAGCTGGTCGGCGTACGCGATCGCGGTCAGGCTCGACAGGCACACGTTGTTGAGCGTGATCGCCGGGACCTCCTTCGGGATCCCAGCCGCGACCGCGGCCTGCCGGGAGCTGATCTGGCCGGCCCCCGCTTGGAGCACGTGACCCATCACGACGTAGTCGATCTCGGCGGGCGGGACGGCGGCTCGGGTGACCGCCGCACGGATCGCGGCCGCGCCAAGATCGACAGCCGAGCGGCTGCGCAGCGCCGAGCCGAACTTCCCGACGGGCGTCCTGACGGCGGAGACGATGACCGAGCGCGCGATGAGAGCTACTCCTTGCGGGCCAGTGTAATTTGCGCGGTGCAAGGTGTAACGTGCTTGCGATGGGGGTGGGGCATGCCCGGAGCACAGAGCCAGCCGAGTTGAACACTCAGCTGCTCGTGATCGGCGCCGGACCGTACGCGCTGTCAACCGCGGCGCTCGCGCGCGAGCGCGGGATCGAAACCATGATCCTGGGTCACACCATGGGCTTCTGGCGGGAGAACATGCCCGCCGGGATGTTCCTGCGCTCCGGACCGGATTGGCACCTCGACGGCTCCGGGGTGCATACGTTCGAGGCCTACCTGGATCAGCGGCAGATCGCGCCAGAGGAAGTCGATCCGATCCCGATCGATGTGTTCCTGGATTACGCCGACTGGTTCATGCACGCCAAGGGCCTCGACGTCCGAGACCAACTTGTCAGCAAGCTGGCGAAGCCCAACGGCCGATTCGAGGCGACACTTGACAGCGGCCGGCGGATCCTCGCCGACGTCGTTGTCGCGGCGCCGGGGATCCGCCACTACCTCAACGTTCCCGAGTGGTCGTCATCGCTGCCGCCCGGCAGCGCGGCGCACACCTGCGATCTCGTGCACTTCGACGAGCTGGCGGGTGCACGCGTTCTGATCATTGGAGGGCGACAAAGCGCTTATGAGTGGGCGGCCTTGATCCACGAGCACGGCGCCGCGCAGATCGATGTCGTGCACCGCCACGATGTTCCCCGCTTCGAGCGCGTCAGCTGGAGGTTCATCGACGCGCACGTCGACCAGACGCTGAAAGTGCCTGGGTATTGGCGCAACCTTCCACGGCACGAGCAGGAAGCGATCGGCAGGCGATTCTGGGAGGTCGGCCGACTGACGCTCGAGCATTGGCTGACCCCACGACTTTCCTCGGAGCGGATCCGTCGATGGCCGCACACCGAGGTCGCCGCCGTCACCGCCACTGCCGGCCGGGAAGAACTCGGGGTGACGCTGTCGGGCTCTGAGCGGCTGACGGTCGACCGCATCGTGTTCGCGTCCGGATACCGCGTCGACGTCGCGGGCATTCCCTATCTATCGAGTGTGCTCGGGCGCGTCGATCTCGACGACGGCTACCCCGTACTCGACGAGGCGCTGCAGACCAGCCTCGATGGGCTCTACATCACCGGCTACTCGGCGACCAAGGACTTCGGGCCGTTCTTTGGCTTTGTCAAGGGGTCGCCCGCGGCTGCGACGCTGATCGTCCGCGATATGCTCGCCAGACGGTGAGCGCCGCGACGCTACGCGAACAGCTCCACACGTCCGCGGCCGCGCTTCTTAGCGCGGTAGACCGCGGCGTCGGCGCTGGAGAGCAGCGTGTCCGGGTCGGCATGTGCGACCACCACCCCGATGCTGGCCGACAGTGTGTGCTCGCCCCCAGCGACTGTGAGCGGCAGCTGGATCGCCTCCTCCAGACGCCGGCCGAGCACGAGCGCGGCCTCCTCGTCGACCGCCTCGCAGACGACGACGAATTCGTCCCCGCCGAGGCGCGCGACGGTGTCGGCCGGGCGCACGGCCGCCCGCAGGCGCCTGCCGAGCTCGGCGAGCACCTCGTCCCCGGTGGCGTGCCCGTAGGCGTCGTTGATCTGCTTGAAGCTGTCGAGATCGATGAACAGCACGCCGGTTGCGCCGCCCTCGCGCTCGGCCCGCGCGCGTGCGTGCTCGAGGCGGTCGCGCAGGAGCGTGCGGTTCGCGAGCCCGGTGAGGGGGTCATGAACCGCCTCGTAGCGCATCCGCTCCTCGCCGCGCACCCGGGCCAGGGCTGCGGCGAGAGTATGGGCCACGGCGCGCACGAGGCTCATCTCGTCATCGGCGAGCTTGCGCTCGGGGGTGACGAGCAGCTCGTCGCCGCTGCCGATCGGAAGGCGCATGCCCTCCTCCGTGGTCAGCCCGTACGAGGCCAGGGACGCGCCGCCGGCGAGCCGCACCGAGGCGCCGGCGACCGGCAGTGTGGTCCGGATCAACTCGACCGCCTCGACGGCGAGATCCGCCAAGTCGGCACCTTCCAGCGCCCGCTCGCCCATCGCCGCGGCCGCCCGCAGGCGCGTCTCTGCCGCGCGCCGGACCGAGACGTCGCGGCCGACCGCGAGCAGCAGAGGCTCGGCCGTCGTCTTGACGACCCCCCAGCTCATCTCGCCAATGAACTCCGACCCGTCTCGACGCAGCCCCCAGACTTCCTCGGAGAATCGCAGCGGATGATCGCTGGCGAAGCACAGCCGCATGTTGCGGGTGTAGCCCTCGCGCACGCGCTCCGGCCAGAGCATCTGCACCGGCTGCCCGAGCAGCTCCTCGCGGGGCAGGCCGAACAGCTGCTCAGCAAGCGTGTTGACGAACACGATCCGTCCGTCGCGCCTCGCTGCGACGACCGCGTCGGGCAGGCCTTCCAGCAGTGCGGCAGGCGCAATCAACAACTCGTCGAGTCCCTGATCGACGCTGCGCGGCGCCGCCTGTCCTACGTCCGGCGAGGAATCCATGCCCGGTTCCGACGCCAGCGTACACGCTCGGCGGCGGCTGGGCAAACTCCGCGACCGTACGGACTACGCACCCGATCTGCGACGCTCGGCCGATGGCGCACCCGAGAGAACCCCGTACGCTCATGCGAGTCTCGGGGGCGGCCACCCAAGATGCCAGGAGGAGACCACACATGAACCCGTCCACTGCCACCACCAATCAGGCTGGCCCGACGACCGACGACTCGCGGACCGCCGAGTCGCAGACCGCCGAGGCGATGGAGGAGCTGGTCGGCAAGCAGAGCTTCGGCTGGGTGTTCGCGCGGACAGGAGAAAACGTCGCCGCGCTCGTTCACATCTCGAGCGAGGTCGCCGATCTGATCCTGCGAAACCTCCGCCTCGCGGGCCGTGCTGACATCGCGCGCCTCGGGCGGCAGCTGCGACGCACGGAGGACAAGCTCGAGAGGGTCCTCCAGGAGGTCGAGCAGCTCCGCGACGAGCTTGCCCGATCGCGCTCGGGTGAGGAGAACGGACCGCGCCCATGAGCGTCGCGTCGCAGTCCGGGCGGACGACATCGCGGGTCGCGCAGCGATTGTTGCGAGCGCCGCTGGATGCACTCGAGCTCGCGAACATCGTTCTGACCACGCCTGACGCGGTCGTGGGCGCCACGCCGCGTGATGTTGTCTGGACCCACGGCGGCACAACCCTCTACCGCTACCGGTCCTCTGCGCGGACCCATCCGATCCCGCTGCTGTTGGTGTTCGCTCTGATCAACCGGCCGGGGATCTTCGATCTGCGGCCCGGCTCCTCATTCGTCGAGTACCTGCTCGGCGAGGGGTTCGACGTGTTCCTGGTCGACTGGGGCATGCCCGAGGAGGAGGACGCGGACGTCGGGTTCGAGGAGTACGTCTGCGATGAGCTCCACTGGGCGATCCGAGAGGCATTACGGGCGAGCGGCGCGGGGGAGCTGACCCTCGTGGGATGGTGCATGGGCGCAACGATGTCGGCGATGTACTGCGGACTCGACCACGGCAGCGGCGGTAGCGCGGTCCGCAATCTCGTGCTGCTGACGACGCCGATCGACGGCCGCAAGACCGTATACGCGTCGATGACCGACCCGGACGCGTTCGACCCCGAGCTGGTCGCCGAACACTGGGGTTCGGTTCCCGGTTCGGCGATCGACTTCGCCAACAAGATGCTCAAGCCGGTGACGAACTTCTGGACGACCTATCGGAAGCTTGCCGAGAACGTGGCCGATGGCACCGTCCGACGGGACACCTACCAGTCGATGGCCAAGTGGGTCGGGGAAAACCCGTCGTTCCCCGGCCGCGCATTCGCCCAATGGCTCACGTGGCTCTACCACGACGACGCGCTGATCTCCGGACGCGTACGCCTGCGCGGTCGCCGTGTCGACCTGCGCCGGATCGATCAGAACCTGTTGATCGTGACCGCCGCCGCGGACCACATCGCGCCGCGCGCGGGAACGATGCCGATCCTCGACCTCGTCGCCAGCGAGGACGTGACCCACTTCGACCGTCCCGGCGGCCACATCGGCCTGATGGCCGGCTCGGCGGCCCGCAAGCAGATCTGGCCGGACCTGGCCGGCTGGCTGGCGGAGCGGTCGGAGCGCTAAACCCAACCCAAGGAGTGCCGCGATGAGCACCCAAGTCCCAGAGCCCTCGTCAGAGACCGACACGCCGCCCCGGACCGACGCCTGGCCGAGCGGCGTGCAGCGCCCGCGCATGACCGGTCGGGTCGTGTTCGTGACCGGCGGCACCCGCGGTATCGGTGCCGCGATCTCAAAGAGCTTCGCCGGGCAAGGAGCGGCTGTCGCGGCGGGCTACAGCCGCGACGAAGAGCACGCCACGACACTCCTTCACCAGTTCAAGCGCCGCGGGATCGAGGGCAGCATCCATCGCGGCAACGTCGGTTCCGCGGACGATTGCCGGCGAACGATCGCCGAGGTGATCGACACGCACGGCCGGTTGGACATCCTCGTCAACAACGCCGGGATCACGATCGACAAGACTGTCCTGAAGCTGACCGACGAGGATTGGTACAAGGTGCTCGCGGTCAACCTCAGCGGCGCATTCTTCATGTCTCAGGCGGCACTGCCGCACATGATCGAGCGTGGCAGCGGACGGATCATCAACATCACCTCGATCATCGGTGAGACCGGCAACGTCGGCCAGGCCAACTACGCGGCGTCGAAATCAGGCCTGTTCGGATTGACGAAGACGCTGGCGCGGGAGGCGTGCTTCCAGCTGCAGCGCTCCGGCAAGCTGACCGATGACTCGATCGGACTGACGGTGAACGCGGTCGCGCCGGGGTTCATCGCGACCGAGATGCTCGAGCACGTCCCTGAGAAGGTGCTCGACCGAATCAAGTCCCAGATCCCGGTTGGCCGCCTCGGCAAGCCCGACGAGATTGCGAGGGTGGTCCACTTCCTCGCCTCCGACTACTCGTCGTTCATCACCGGCGCGGTGTGGGATGTCAACGGCGGGCAGGATATGTGAGCGCTGGCCTATGAATGGCGCAACACCTCGGCCAGGATCGGCGGCCAGTGGTCGTGTAGCGCTTCGTGGCTCATGAACAGGCCCAGGTGCCCGCCGGCCGTCACGTCGCGCTGGACGAGTTCTGGCGGCGTCGATGCCAGCCTGGAGATCGCGAACACCTGATCCGGTGGCGTGATGTGATCGTTGGCCCCGGCCAGCAGGTTCAGTGGCATGTCCAGCCGGCTTAGGTCCACGCGCTGACCTCGGACCCGGAGCGCCCCGCTCATCAGCCCGTTGTCGCGGAACAGGTGGCGCACGATCCACAGGTAGAACGCCCCGGGGATGTCCTGCGTGTGCTTGAACCAATCTTCGAAGTGGGCATAGCGGCTCACGTGCACTGGATCGTCGAGATTCAGCAGCAGTGCGATCTGCCGTGAGACCTCGTCGGCGGGCTGGATCAGGACGAACCCGGTCAGCATGTGCTCGCCCTTCAGCACACCGCCGTCGGCTGCCACGAGCGCCTCGTAGAAACGCAGGTCTCCGCCCGGCGCGAGGTGGCGGAGCACCTCGTGGATCAGGGGCTCGCCGGCGTGGAAGTCGATCGGTGCGCCGGCGAGAGTGAGCGTGTTGATCCGCTCCGGATGCAGTGCGGCGTAGATCGTCCCGAGCCAGCCGCCCTGGCAGTCGCCGATCAGGTTGACCCGGCCGCCGCAATGGTCGATCGCGTGATCGATCGCCTCGAGGTAGTCGTCGATCGAGGCGTCGGCCGTCTCGGGGGTCGCGCCGAGCCAGTCCATCGACAGCACCCGCTCGAGCCCTGACTCGAGGATCGTGCGGATCTGGCTCTGATCGGGCGCGTAGTCGACGATGCACGAGTCGTGGCCCGCCTGGGGCGGGAGCACGAGCGTCGGCACCAGCCCGTCGGTAGCACCGCTGCGCGAGAAGTCACGCAGCCGCGCGACCGGCGCTTCGAAAACGATCTCGTGGGGAGTCGTCCACGACGGTTGCCCGCGCTTGGTGGTCAACTCGAACCAGCGCGGGATGTCGAGGTAGCCGGGGCCGCGCGACAGCGCAGCGGTGAGGCAGTCGGTCACGCCGGTGACGGCGACCGCCCAGCCCTCGTACCAACTGTCCAGCAGTCCCCAGGTGACCGGCGGCGCCGGAATCGGAGTGGAAGCATTCATCGAGCAGCCCTCCTGAGGTTGCCGTCCAGCTTGGAAGTGAGGAGCACCGGCGGCCGGTGCTCCTCGCCCGGTGGCATCAGAAGTTACTTCATTACTTCAGCAGCGAGCGCACCGTGCTCGTGTAAGAGCTTGTGAGGTCGCGGGCGAGGTCTGCCTGCGCCTCGACGAGCGTCTTGAGCCACTCCTGCTGAGTCATGCCGGCGACCTTCAGCTCGAGGTCGATCGCGCGGTCGACGGTCTTCTCGTAGGAGTCGAGGTACAGATTGCCGGCCTTGCGGGCGGCCTCGACAACCTGCTCGTTGAGTTCCTTCACATGCTCGAACGACGTGTCGAAGGTCGGTGCGCCGTTCTTGGTTTGGGTGGTGGCCATGGTTGCTCCTATTGGTTTCAGGTAGTTGGTGGGAACGTGTGCTTGCACGCTAGCAGTTCTTCGGCAACCTTGCAAGCGGATTCACATCATTCAGGATCGGTAGTTTGTGCCCATTGGTTAGGGGGACACATTGCCGATGTGCGCGGCCGGAAGCAGAGTAGGTTGTGCTCTCAATGCCGCACCGGCTCGCTGTGTCGCGGGTCGGGCCGCGTTGCGCCGATCTTGTTTGCGACCTGCCTGAGGGAGTCACGATGTGTCCCAGTCCGTCCTCGCCTGCGCCCGCGCTCTACGCCCTGCTGCTCGATGCCGGCCGCCAGGACGGCGACGGATCGCTCGACATCTGCCGCGAGAGCGGATTCCTCGGCGTCGGCTGGGGGGTCGGATCCGCACCCTTTGACTGGCCGAGCTATCAGCAGCGGGCGATCGAGCAAGACGGCTTTGTTCACGCCGCCGTCCAGGAGATGCACGATCTTCCCGACGGCTCCCTGATCTGGACCAGAGACCCGGCAGACGGCGTGTACTACCTCGCGAAGGTCACCGGTCCGTGGCAATACCTACACGGTGGGGCACCGGAGAACGCCGGTTTGTACAACGCACGACCGGCGCGTATCGTCGCGTGCCGGTCGGTTCCCCAGGTGCCCGAGGCGATCGCCGGCTGCTTCGTCGGCCGATGGGTGATCCAACGGATCCACGACGACCACGCGACGCAGCGCAGCGAATGGCTGTTCGATGAGCTGACAGGCGGTCCGGGCGCCGCTCGTCCGACGCTTGACGAAGTGCTCACCAGCTACCTCGACGACAAGGACGTCCACAGCCTCGTGTGCACGTACCTGCAGAGGAGATTCGGATATCTCGCGATGCCACCGGCCCGGCACCCCGGGGTCTCCGCGTGGGAGTACGTCCTGCGCGACGGCTACCGGCGCCAGGCGATCGTCCGTGCGAGGCGGGGCTGGTCGCCTGTTCCTCGTGATGCTCCGTCGCTCGCTGCCGACCGGATCGACGACGTATTCGTGTTCTCGCCGACGGGTAGCTATGGGCCGGATCCCGCCCCCAACGTCACCGAGATCGACTACGACGACATCATCGAGTTCATGCGCGACGACCGCTGGAACTTGCCGCGCAAAGTCGAGTTCTGGGTCAGCCGTGCGCTGGACGAGATGACAGTCCGCGATTACTAGCGGCCCCGCGCGGCGATCTCGCGGCGATCGCGTGGCGATCGCGTGGCGATCGCGGGGTGCAATCGGCGTGCGGGCGCCCTCATTGGGGCTCTGGCTTCAGCAGGAAGATCTCGGCCGAGAGGTCGGGATCGAGGCGGGTTGCGCTCAGCAGCGTCTGCACTGGCCGTTCGAGGATCCGCTCGACGCTCGAAGTGAGCTCATCCTCGATCAGCACCTGGAGCAGATGTCGGCCACCGAGCAACTCCTGGATATGGCCTGCCGCGCGCAGTGTCTTCTCTGCGTCCGTGTGGCCGTTTTCCAGCAGCACGATCAGCATGTTGGGGCCTGCCCAGTGCGCCGTGGTCCGGATCGGCCCGCGGCCCCAGGCCCGCCTGAAGACGGCTGCCACCTCACCACAGACCTGCCCGAGCAGATCGCCCGGGTGGGTCAACTCGTCCGCTGTGACCCGCTGCGACGCTGAGGACACTTCACTCATAGATCGACGATAGGCCTGGACAGGGGCGTGTCGCATCAGCCGCAGCTACTCGTCTCCCTGCGGATGACTACGCGCCGCGGTGCGTGGAGCCCCAGCTCGTCGCGTGAAATCCTCCGCCTTTTTGCTGGACGGGAGGTGAATTGCCGTGTACGCTATGCGAACGGGTCGCCGACCCAAAGCGCGCGACTCGAACCTCAACGACGTCGGTTGACCGCCACGAGCGAAGCGAGGCGGCCGCCGCGCGGCAAGTGTTTTTTGCCGGCTCTTGCCCGAAGGTGTTGGAAGGCCACTTGGGGGCAGGTCCGGACGCCCACCAGAGGAGAGTTGTCTTGGTCCGAAGTCGTTGGCATCGCGAGTCCCTGAACGCAACCGAACGTGGCGGCCTGGGTCCGCTGGTTCGTGCCGTGATCGTCACGTCCCGCAGCAGGAAGTCGAACTACCGCGCCTCATCGCTGCATCCGCTCACGCCCCCGGCAGGTGATCCCGACGCAGGCCTTCCGGTCGCACCGCTCGCGGCGCCGTTCAGGGTGGCGGCGAGCTCCGGCGTCGTGGCGGGCCGCCCGCCGCGCCGCAGCGCACCGTAGCGTCGGATTGACCAGCGGAGCCGGCGGGGTTAGGGGAGCCCGGCCGGGCCCTTTGGGGGGCCCGGCCGGGTTTGGGAGGCCCGGCCGGGCTTTGGCGGGCCCGGGCGGGCTTTGGGGGGCCCGGAGGCAACGGGCTGCAATAGGATCGATCACGTGTTTCCGTCTGATCTCGCGCCGACTGCCTCCGGCGAGCTAGCCGCCAAGGTCGGCGACGTCGAGCTCTGCTACGAGACCTTCGGCGCCACCGAGGCCCCGCCGCTCCTGCTCGTGATGGGCCTGGCCGCGCAGATGATTCTGTGGGACGAGGAGTTTTGCGAGGCGCTCGCCGCCCGGGGCTTCTGGGTGATCCGGTTCGACAACCGTGACGTCGGCCGCTCGACGATCCTCCGCGCGGCGCCACTACCCAAGCGCTGGCAGCTGCTGACGCGCGACGCTCGCGGTGCCGCGTACACGCTGGATGAGATGGCCGCCGACGCGGTCGGCCTGCTCGATCACCTCGAGATCGGCGCCGCGCACGTCGTCGGCGTCTCGATGGGCGGGATGATCGCCCAGCTGATCGCCGTCAATCACCCCGATCGTGTGCTGTCGATGGTCTCGATCATGTCCACCACCGGCAACCGCCGAGTCGGTCGTCCCCACCCGCGCATTGCGCTGCGGATGCTGCGCAAGGTAGGCCGCGATCGCGACAGCTACGTCGAGGACCACATCGCGACCTACCGCGAGATCGGTTCAAAGAGCTTTGACTTCGAGGAGGGGCACAAGCGCGAGCGGGCGGGACGCTGCTACGACCGTGGCATCCATCCCGCCGGCACCCTGCGCCAGATGGCCGCGGTCGTGACGGCGCCCGACCGGACCCGGATGTTGGGGAAGCTCAGTGTCCCGACGACCGTCATCCACGGCGACGCCGATCCGCTGGTGAACATATCCGGGGGCCGCGCCACCGCGAGCGCGATCCCCGGGGCCGAGCTGCTCGTCCTTCCCGGCATGGGGCACGACCTGCCGCGCGAGCTCTGGCCGCAGATCATCGACGCGATCACGGGCAACGCGTCCCGCGCCGTAACCGGCAGCGCCTCGGGCACTTAGCTGCTCCGCGCTCCGCGGTACGCGCGCGTGGCCCTCGGGGCCGCCCGGGCGGCTGTCACAATCTGGGGTGGGGATGAGCGACAAGGGGCAGGAACATCTGAGGCGCCCGGCGGCGTCGCTGCTTTCGGCCGGCGAGCTCACGACTCGGCGCGCCGCCTGGCGTCGCCGGCGAGCGCGAAGGCGTTGGGCCGCTCTGGCCGGGGTCCTTGCCGCGGCCGGTCTCGTCGTGGCGGTGGTTGCGCTGAGCGGCGGCGGGTCGTCGGATCCGGGCGCCTCGGCGGCAGTCGGATCCTCGCCGGGTCGGTCCGCGGCGGGTGGGTCCGCGACGGGTGGGTCCGCGACGGGTGGGCCTCGGTCGGTGGGCGCCCGTCAGCGCTCACGCGCGCGGGGGTCCGGCCGAGAGCAGTCGGTCGAGCTGGTGTCGCCCGTAGATCAAGCTCGGTCAGTCGACCGGGTTCTCGGCTACACGTCGTACGTGCGGCTGGCCGGGGACCGTCGGCGAGACGTGGCGCTGACGTTCGACGATGGGCCGAGTCTGTACACCCCGGGGATCGTTGGCGTTCTCCGTCGGATGCATGCCCCCGCGACCTTCTTCGTGGTCGGCCGCGAGGCCCGCGTCTACCCTCGATACGTCGCGGACGAGGTGCGCGCCGGAGCCGAGGTCGGCGACCATACGGAGAGGCACCCCCCGTTGGCGGAGCTCTCCCCGGCCGCGCAGATGGCGGAGGTCAGCGAGGCGGCCGACGCGATCCGCCAGGCCGGTGCCCCGTATCCGGTCCTGTTGCGCCCGCCGTACGGGTCGTTTGACCACGCCACGCTTACGATTCTGCATTCCGAGCGGATCTTGATGGTGCTGTGGAGCGTCGACACGAGTGACTACCTGCGCCCGGGCGTGAGCAGGATCATCTACACCGCGATCAGCGGCGCGAAGCCCGGCGCGATCATCCTGATGCACGACGGCGGCGGGGACCGCAGCGAGACCGTCGCCGCGTTGCCGCGGATCATCACGCGCTTGCGCCAACGCGGCTTCCGTCTGGCAACAATTTCTCAGCTGCTCGCAGACGACCCGCCACCCGCCGACCAGCCGCCGCCGCAGTCGCTGTCAGGCGGGCTCTGAACCCCCCCAACTGGAGGCTAGGCGGCCAACACCTGCGTTATAGCGAGCGCAGAAACTCCAGAAGCGGGCCGTTGACCTCGTCGGGGTGGGTGAGGTTGGAGGCGTGGGGAGCACCCTCAATCCGGACCAGGCCGGTGCAGCCGGACAGCGCCTTGCTGAGCCGCTCTGCCTTCTCCATCTCGATCGACTGGTCGGCGGTGCCGTGAAAGATGATCGCGGGGCAGGAGATCTCGTCCAGGCGGTCAGTGATGTCTTCCCGGCCCAGCAGGCAGTCGCCGGGCGCCTGCATGCTCTCGTGGGGCAGCTCTCGCCATTTGGCGATCCACGACTCGTTGAGCACCGGGTCGCCGATGATCAACATCGCGATTGCCTGCGCCAGCTCGTCAACCGGCCCCACCTCGAGCCAGGTCTGCTGCATCTGGCGGTAGGCAGGAAGACGCTCGGCGTCCTCGGTCCCCGACTGCGTGTCGATCAACACCAGAGCCGCGACGCGCTTGGGCGCCAACAGCGCGGCGCGCATCGAGACAAAGCCACCCTGCGACATCCCTCCCAGCACGGCCCGTTCGATGCCCAGGTGGTCAAGCAGGCCCAGGCAATCCTGCGCGGAGTCCCAGTAGGTGAACGGCCGGCCATCGAATTCCGTCTCTCCGAACCCTCGTTCATCCCAGGTTATGACGCGAAACTCCGGGGCGAGCGCCGCAACCTGCGCTGCGAACATCTCACGGTCCATCAGAAACCCATGAGACAGGATCACCGGCGGTCCATTCCCCCCGCTGTCATCGAAGCGAATCCGTTGACCGTTGACTTCTGCGAATGGCATCTGAACCTCCGGTCGAGTTCGGGCTGGGCCGCGACTCTATCTCGCGTGGGGTGTCCCGACGGGAGGGGGCCGCCCGTCGCCGGGGCCGTGCGGATGTCAGCGGTCTGACAATTTCACCTGCTTAACGGGCCAAATCGCCCCCGACATTTGGACCTTGGTTACATAAGCATGTGGGGGATGCTTATGTAACCGAGGTCGCCCTAGGATTTGCACTTTGGGCCTGAAAGCATGCCGCCGAGGCGCATTGGGGCCCCGTCTCGGCCTCCCGACGCAAGCCACCGTCGATCAGCGTCGCTTCCGCCAGGCCACATGGCGCGGCCCGCCGCCCTGACGGGCGTTTCAGCCCGGAGGTGGTGGGCGCGGGCCGGCGACCTTACGTGGCGGCGGTGGCGGCACAGACATGACCATGCCAGCGGCGGCATTCGTCGCAGTGGCAGATCAGCACGTCGCGCAGCGGGCCGCGCACCTCGTACCGGACCGCTCCACACAGACATTGTCCCGTCGCCATCGCTCGCCGCCAATATATGCCCACGCATAGACTTGCCGCGACAGCGAGCTAAGGAGGGGACGTGAGCGACAGCCAGGTGAAGTTCGCGCTCGGCGAGCAGCAGATCCCGACGCACTGGGTCAACTTGATGGCAGACCTGCCCGGCGATCCGCCGCCGCCCCTTCACCCGGGCACGAAGGAGCCGGCCGGGCCCGATGACCTCGCGCCGCTGTTCCCGATGGCCCTGATCGGCCAGGAGGTGTCGCGTGAGCCGGAGATCGAGATCCCCGACCAGGTGCGGGACGCATACCGGCTGTGGCGCCCGACCCCGCTGTTCCGGGCGCGCCGCCTGGAGCGCGAGCTCGATACGCCTGCGCACATCTACTACAAGTACGAGGGCGGGTCGCCGCCCGGCTCGCACAAGCCGAACACCGCTGTCGCGCAGGCCTACGAGAACGCGGCCGCCGGAATCAAGAAGCTCACGACGGAGACCGGCGCCGGCCAGTGGGGGTCGGCGCTGGCGTTCGCCTGCGGACTGTTCGGAATCGAGTGCGAGGTGTGGATGGTGGGGTCGAGCTACGACCAGAAGCCGTACCGGCGCTCGATGATGGAGACGTGGGGAGCGACCGTCCACCGCTCGCCCTCAGAGTCGACGGCGGCCGGGCGTTCGCAGCAGCACCACCCGACCGGCTCGCTGGGGATCGCGATCTCAGAAGCGGTCGAGGTCGCGGCGCAGAATCCGGACACGAACTACTCGCTCGGCTCGGTGCTCAATCACGTGCTCCTGCACCAGACGGTGATCGGGCAGGAAGCCCTCGCACAGATGCAGATGGCGGGCGAGGAGCCGGACGTTATCGTGGCGTGCGTCGGCGGTGGATCCAACTTCGGCGGGCTCACGTTCCCGTTCCTGCGACGGGTGATGCGTGGTACTGCCAAGACGCGGTTCCTAGCCGCCGAGCCGGCCGCGTGCCCGACGCTGACCCGGGGTGTGTACGCCTACGACTTTGGCGACACCGTCGGGTTGACGCCACTGATGCCGATGTACACGCTCGGTCACGACTTCGTTCCCCCGCCGGTGCACGCGGGCGGGCTGCGCTACCACGGCGACTCGCCGCTGCTCTGCGGGCTGGTCAAGGCGGGGTTGGTCGAGGCCCGGGCCTACCGGCAGAACGAGACGTTCGAGGCAGCGGTCCGCTTTGCGCGCTCGGAAGGCATCATCCCCGCGCCCGAGCCCGCACATGCGATCCGGGCGGTGATCGACGAGGCGCAGGACGCACGCGAGGCGGGCGAAGCCCGCGTGATCCTGTTCGGCCTCTGCGGCCACGGCCACTTCGACCTCAGCGCCTACGACGCGTACCTCGCCGGCAAGCTCGAGGACCCGGAGTTCTCCGAGAGCGACCTGGAGGCCGCATTGGCAAGCCTGCCCGAGGCTCCCGCGCTCGCGTAGCTAGCCGGGGCGGGCCGGCCGGAGCCCGCGCGGGCCCGAAATCCGCCTCGCCGGCATGCTTAACGGCCCAAAGTCCACACCCCGAAACCGTCCTTGGCTACATAAGCATGCCCGACATGCTTATGTAGCCAGAGCCCAACAGGGACGGGCGATTTGTCCCCATATGCATGGCGAGAGTGTCAGATTGCTAACACCCCCGAGCTCGGCCACGACCTCGCCGCCGCCGGTTCCCGATCCGACCGCCGGCCGCAACCCAGCCGAGTTGCGATAGCCACGCCACAGGGCGGCCCCCGGCCGCCCCCTTATCCCCAGACCGGCTGCGCTCCCGCGAACGATGCTCCTGCGAACGACGCTCCCGCGAACGATGCTCAGGCGGCGACGCTCTCGGCGACGAGCTGCTCCAGCAGCCCCTCCATCCGTGCCAGCAGTTCGCCGCGATCGCCCACGTCGTAGCTCTCCCCGAGCTCGGTCGGCGCGCGGTAGCCGAGCATCGTTCCGTCTGGCGTGGACCACGCGAGCAGCCGCAACGGCAGCTCGTACCCGACCGCCGGATCGCTCTGCATCAGCAGCGTCCCGGCCTTCGGGTCACCGAAGATCACGACTTCCTCATCGCCGAGCTCGAGACCGGCCGCGCGCGCCCCGGCGCCGTGGTCGATCCGGGCGAACACGGTGATCCCGCGCCCCTCAACTGCGGCAACGGCCCGGTCGATCGTTGCGCTCACGCTGTGGGGACTGCGTGACGCGCGCAAGGGCATCGGGGAATCGTACGGGGTTTATTACGGATCTGGCATCGGTGAGAAGCGCGAATCAAGGATCTGGCCGCAGACGCCGAATACAACAGGGTCAGCGATTTTGCGTCGCCCTGTCGGCGCTCCAGATGGGGGAATACAGATGAGCGCGATTCTGCAACAGAGCGCAAGCACAGCAGACACCGGAGGTGATGCCACAGCTCGGATCCGCGTACTGATCGCGGATGACCATCCGCTGATCGTCGCCGGAGTTCGTCGCACGGTCGAGCGGTTCGACGACATCGAGGTCGTCGGCGAGGCGCACACCGGACCAGAGGTGGTACAGCTGGTCGAGCGGCGGCGCCCGGACGTCGTGCTGATGGATCTGCGGATGCCAGGCGTGGTCGGCGTCGAGCTGATCGAGTGCATTCGCCAGCGGTGGCCGGAGGTGACGGTGGTGGTTCTCTCGGCGTGCGATGAACGGGCCCTGATCGAGAGCGCCCTGCGTGCTGGAGCCAGCGCCTACGTGCTCAAGAGCGCGAACACGATTGACATCGCCGCGGTCGTGCGCCAGGCGAGCAGTGGGGCGGTGTTCCATGCGCCCGCCTACGCGCCGAGCTCGCCAGGGACCAAGGCTCAACCCGAGCAGCCGAACCTCACCGACCGCGAGCAGTCGATCCTCGCGGCGGTCGCGTCAGGACTCACGACCGCCGCGATCAGCCGCGACCTGTGGGTCAGCGAGCACACGGTCAAGTTCCACCTGACGAACATCTATCGCAAGCTCGGCGTCTCCAACCGGGCCGGTGCCGTGCGCTACGCGCTCGAGCACGGGCTGGTCGGAGCATGAGGCGATCCAGCTAGGCCGCCGAGGCCGCCTCGGCCTCAGCGAAAACACCCTCCGGGTCGGCAATCCAATCGGAGAACGCGTCCGGGGCCATCGGCCGGCTGACGTGGTATCCCTGCGCGAGATCGCAGCCGAGCAGCGCCAGGCGCTCGAGCGTCGGCTCGTCCTCGACTCCCTCGGCGATGATCTTCAGCCCCAGGTCGTGGGCGAGATTGATTGTCGAGCGCACGATGATCAGGTCGCTCTCGTCGTTGAGCATCGGGGTCACGAATGAGCGGTCGATCTTCAACTCGTCGATCGGCAGCCGTCTGAGGTTTGCCAGCGACGAATAGCCGGTGCCGTAGTCGTCGACCGAGAGGCGGACGCCCAGGTCGCTGAGACGGCTGACGGTCGCCAGCGCGCGATCGGGGTCCGACATGATCATGCTCTCGGTGATCTCGAGCTGGAGCGCGTCGGCCGGCAGCGCGTGGGACCACAGCATTCGCTCGATTTCCCTTGGTAGGTCGCGGTCGAGCAGGTTGCGGACCGACAGGTTGACGGCAACCTTCAGCTCCCGTCCCTCCTTGCGCCAAGCTGCGCACTGGGCGATCGACCGCTCCAGCACATGCCGCGTCAGCGGCCCGATCAGGCCCGTCTGCTCGACCGTCTGGATGAACGACGCCGGCGGCAGCAGCCCGAGCTGCGGGTGCTGCCAGCGCACCAGCCCCTCGGCCCCGCGCACCTGCAACCGGTCAAGGTCGACGATCGGCTGGTAGTGGACGATGATCTCCTCGGAGTGGAGGGCGCGGCGGAAGTCGCTGAGGACACTCAGCCGCCGGAGCGAATGATGATCCTGCTCGGCTACATACAGCTTGCAGCCGCTATGGCTCTCCTTGGCCGCGTACATGGCCACGTCGGCCCGGCGCAGCAGCGTGTGCGCGTCGCCGCCGTCGCGCGGATAACGTGAGATCCCCAAGCTGGCTCCGACCTCGAGCGAGAGCTCGTCGACCACGAACGGCCTCTGAACCCGGCGCAGCAGCTCGGTCGCGAGCTCCTCGAGCGTGTCCGGATCCTCTGTGCGCAGGCTGGGGAGCACGGCGAACTCGTCGCCTCCGAGACGTGCGACGAGCCCCTCGTCGCCGACGCAGTCCGCCAGCCTGGGGCCGAGCTCTCGGAGCAGGAGGTCGCCGTAATGGTGGCCGAGGGTGTCGTTGATCTCCTTGAAGCGATCGAGGTCCATCAGCATCACGCCGAAGGCGCCGCCGCCGTGCGGGCCGGCGGTGATTTCCTGCTCCAGGCGCGCGAGGAAGAACTCCCGGTTCGCTAGGCCCGTCAATTCGTCGGTGGTTGCCATCCGTTGCAGCTCTTCGCTGCGGCGCTTGGAAGTCAGCAACTCGCCGACCAGGTACTGGAAGATCACCAGCACGATGCCGAACAGGGCCAGACCGACCGTTCCCAGCTGGACTGAGATCCACACGGCGGCGACTGTCAGCAGATCGGAGAAGAGCTCCGCTGACAGCACGGGCAGTACCGTCTCGCGGGCCTTCTGTACCAACGAGGAGCGATCGAGGTAGCACCGGTAACCGGCAATGCAAAGGAAGTTCAGCGCCAGCGCCACCACAAACGTTACGAAGACGATCAGGTAGTAGCCGGGTTCGTGTGCTTCGACGCCCGCCACGCGCACCGCGCCTTGGAAGAACAGCCCGGCGGCGAGCGGGAACCAGGCGTAGGTGGCGAGGTTGCTGAGCAGGTAGTGAGGAGCCTCCCGCGAGCGTAGCCACCCGACGGCGATCGTCACCACCCCGACACATGCTGCAGGCCCACCGCCGAGCAACACCGCCGCGAGCATGATCCCCAGAAAGCTTCCCGAGAGCTTCAGCCGTGACGATCCGCTGTCTACGGATGTGAGATCGCTGACGATCGCATATGTTGTGATCACCAACAACGGCCAGGGGCTCCAGTGATTGGAACCCGGACCGAGCACGACCACGGCTGCTGCGGCGATGATGGCCAGCGCGTGCACGACCATCGCCCCGCACCCGGGCCGTTGTCCGGTCCGGGTGCGCGCGGGAGGTTTTCCCTTCGCGTCCATGCATCCCAAATCATCGGCGGCTACTTGTGATTCGGCCATTTGGGCGAGATCTTGCAAGCTAAAGAACTGAGCACGGCGGCCGATCAACCGGGATGAGACAAGGGCGCCGGAGGGGCCCGCTCCCAACCCCTCCGCTGCCTACATTAACGACCGTGCTTCCAAGCCACAGGTTCCTCCTTTCAGAGGGATCGCAGCTGTTACCAACGAGGCATATCGGCGGGTAAGCCCAGGGCTTTAGTCCTGGGCACACTCGTGCATGAAATTTTCCAGCCGGGTTGCACATTTTCTCCACGCGACTGTGCAGCGGTGAATGGCTGCGATAACCGGCAGGCCTATGCCGCGGAGCTGCGATCAGCAGCGCGGCGCGCTACCGCCGCCCGCTGCGAGACGCGGCGCGCTACGCGGGCGCCAGCGAGTGAGACGAGTCCCCCACCGAGCCGGACGCGTCGGCGACCGCGATCACGGAGCGGGACGGGGTGACCTTGAGCGTCGCTCTGATTTCGGACCCGCGTCCGGGCGCGGACAGGATCTTCAGCGTGCCGCCAAAATGCTCGACGCGCTCACGCATCCCCAGCAGGCCCAGCCCGCCGGCCATCGGATCGGGATGAAAGCCGTCGCCGTCGTCGCGGATTGAGAGCTGGATCGTGCCGTTGGCTTCACGCACCGAGACGATGGCGCGCTCGGCACGGCTGTGCTGGAGCGCGTTGGCCAGCGCCTCCTGGACGATCCGATAGATGGCGGTGTTCAACTCGCCGCGGTCCGCGGCGCTCGCGCGCCGGAACGTCGGGTCGAGTCGCACCGCGATCGCGAGCCCGCGGCGCGTGGCGCGCCTGGCAAGCGCGGCGATCGCGTCCTCGATCCCGAGTCGTCGCAGTGCCGCCGGTCGTACGTCCGCGATCATGCTGCGGACGTTGACGATCTCCTCCTCGAGCTGCGCGATTGCCTCATCGACGGCCTCGCCCAGCGCCTCGCTGCCGCCGGCCCGCCGCGCCGAGGACAGGATCCAGCGCAGTGTCGCCAGGTTCTGCAGTGTCTCATCGTGGAGCTCGCGTGCCCACCGCCGGCGCTCTTCCTCGACTCGCAGCTCGCTGGGACGCGAGCGGTCCGATCTGCGGCTCATCGGCGACGCTATCGTCAGCTGCACCCAAAACCTTGCACGACGCCCGAAAAATTGCACAGCTTTAGAGGCGCTATCAGCGCATTTCTCGCTGGCCGGGTCGGCCGAGAGAAGGACTGACCGCTAGGCGACTTCTTGGAAGAGCTGCTCTTCCGCGTCGAGTTGCTCACGCAGCCGACGCTTCAGACGCCCGTATATCTGGCAGACCCTACTCTCGGAGATGCCCAGGATTTCTCCAGCTTCCCGCAATTTGAGGCCATTTACGTGCAGCAGCAAGGCCACTTCCTGGTCGAGCACAGGTAAGCGGGAGAAAGCGACACGGAACCGTTCGATCGCCTTCTCGCGGATCGCGGAGTACTCGGGATCGGCACCGAGGTCGGCGCTCTGGAGCGTGTCGATCTGCTCGATCGTCGTGTCGTCCTCGGTCACAACCAGCGTGTTGAGCGAGCCGACGTCGGCCTTGGCGATGTCATCGAGCAACTTCAGCAGGTGCTCACGGCTGATCGAGAGCGCGTCGCCGAGCTCGGAGTTGGTCGGAATTCGTCCGTAGAGGGAAATGAAGCGCTCGCGAGCCTGGTTGATGTCACGCTCCCACCTCCTCAGCGACCGGGGCGCCCAGTCGCCGCGGCGGAGCTCGTCGATCACGGCGCCGTGGACTCGAGTCCAGACGAACTGCTCCAGCGTCGCGCCCTTGCTCGGGTCGTAGCGATCGATCGAGCGGATCACCGCCTCCAAGCCGCACGAAATGAAGTCCTCGACCTCGCACCGAGCCGGGATCTCGCGCAGCTTGCGGAACACGATGTACTTGACCAGTGGCGCAAGCGTGAGCACCAGCCGGTTGCGTACGACTGGGTCGGCGCTGTCCTTGTACTCCTGCCACAGCCTCAGTACGGCGTCCGGAGAGCTAACGTGGAGGCCCGACTTACTGCGCGTCACCTGGAACTCCTCAGTTGCGTCGGTAGAGACCCGCCGTTGGTGGCGGACCAACACCCCCTTTATCGGCGTAGAAGCTGCTAACGCCAATCCGTCCAATTTGCGGTGTCGAATCAGTAACAACTACGGTCGAGCAGCCCGCGCTGCGGATAACTACGGACTTCGTCCTGTGGAGAACTACGGAGCAGTTACGCGCCGCAGCAGCCGAAACCGAACCGAGAACAGGAGGCTGGCTCAGGTGAACTCGGTATCGGTGCAAGAGTCTATGGCTGCCGCGACGGAACTGCCGCCCAAGCGGATCAGGATTCTGATCGCGGATGATCATCCATTGATCATCGCGGGCATCCGACACACGCTCGAGCACCTTGACGACATCGAGATCGTCGGCGAGGCGCATACCGGGCCCGAGCTCTTGCAGCTTGTCGATCGGCGGCGACCGGAGATCGCGTTGATGGACTGGCGGATGCCGGGCCTGATGGGTGCTCAATGCATCGAGCTGATGAGCGAGCGCTACCCCGAGATGAAGGTCGTCGTCTTATCAGCCTGCGACGAGCGGGCGGCGATCGATGCGGCGCTGTATGCCGGCGCCAGCGCGTACGTGCTCAAGAGCGCGAGCACGATCGACATCGCGTCGGTGTTGCGTCAGGCGGCCAGCGGCGCCGTGTTCCATGCACCTGCCTTGCCGCCGAGCGGGCAGCGCCTGGCGCGCGAGCCTGACCAGCCAAGTCTGAGCGACCGCGAGCGCACGATTCTCTCGGCGGTCGCCGGTGGCCTGACCACGGCCGCGATCAGCCGCGAGCTGTGGGTGAGCGAGCACACGGTGAAGTTCCATCTGACGAATATCTACCGCAAGCTCGGCGTGGCGAACCGGGCCGGCGCGGTGCGCTACGCGCTCAGGCACGGCCTCGTCTCGGCCTGAGCGGGGGCGAGACCGGCCAACCCTCGCTGTTACCCAGGCCCCGCGTCGTCCGGCCACCAGGGCAGCGTGGCCGAGATCACCGTTGGGCCGCCCGGCTGGCTGTCGATGTGCGTTTCGCCGCCCAGCATCCGCACCCGCTCGTGCATGCCAACCAGGCCAAGATGTCCCTCCCGGGCGGCGCGCACGAGCGTGCTCTCGGGATCAAAGCCACATCCATCGTCCGTCACACGCGCCTCAACGCCTCCTACCTGCGCCGCGATCGTGATCGTCACCTCTTCCGCGCCGCTGTGTTCGCGCACGTTGCTGAGCGCCTCGCGTACGAGTGCCAGGAGCGTGATCTGCTGGGAGTCGGTGAGGGTCGAGAAATCGCCCGCGAGGCGCGTCTGTGGCTCGACGGCGGTCCGCGCGGTGAACGCCTCGGTGATCTGCCTGAGCGCGTCGGCCAGCGAGCCGGGCGCGAGAAATGGTGACTGCACCGAGGTGGCGAGCCTGCGCAGGTCGCCGTCGAGTGCCACCAGTTGCGCGGCGAGGTCGTCGAGACGGCCGACGAGGCGGTCGCGGTTGGGATCCTCGGCGATCCGCGGCACGAGTTGCTCGCGAAACAGGTTGAGATCCATCGCCAGCAGGTGGACGTCCTGTTGCGGCCCGTCGTGCAGGTCGAAGCGGAGCCGGGCCAGCCGGCGCTCTACCGCCGCGAGCAGTCCCTGCTCCGGCCCCATCTGCCGGTTTGCCAGCTCGCCGCGCTCGAGCATCGCGCCGAGCCCCGGCGCAGCTGCCTGCAGCAGCAGGGTGCGATGATCGGATCGTCGCGGTGAACCGTGGGCGATCACCGCGATTGGCGGTCGCCGCCAGCGATCGAGCCGGGTCGCGACAATCTGCTCGCTCTCGGTCGCCGTGCCGGCGTTCTCGCCTAGCAGCACACTCGCTGCGCGGCGTGCCGGCTTCGTCGGCTGGCCGAGCTCGCCGGCGCTGGCGACGTGCCACAGATCACCGTTCGGCCGTAACGTCCACAGCGACACCGCCGGAACCTCGGCGAACGTGGCCAACAGCGCGAGTTGCACCTCGATCGCAACTTCCGTCGAGAGCTCGGGTAGCTGCGCCGCCCGCAGGACCTCGCGACCGAGTGCGACGCGAGTAATCCCGCCGTGCTGCTCGATTCGTGCCAGCAGCCGCTCGGCGGCTCCGGGGCGCGCGGCGAGGTCGACGGCGATGGCGCACAGCAGCTCGGCGGTGAACGACAGCAGCGCGACAGGGTTCGGACCCGGGGCGGGGTCGCCGTCGCCTTCGCCGACAAGCTCAATCGCGCGCGTCCGCGCCTGCTCGATGACCTCCGGCGCAACCCCCGATCCGACTCCGGACTGCGACACGACCCGCGCCAGGAGGGCGAGCATCGCGGCTGTGTCAAGGTGGGTGTCGGTCATGCCTCCCATCTCGGCCGGTGCCTCGATGGACGGCTGAGTCTAAGTCCTCGCCCCCCGGCACTCGCCGCGCGGCTGAATCCTCGCCCCCCGGCACTCGCCCCGCGGCTGAATCCTCGCCCCCCGGCACTCGCCGTGCGCTCAACCTGCCGCTGCCCCCGACCGGCTGCTACAGACCCTTTGGATGCAGGATCAGGTTGAACTCCGCGAGGTAGGAGGTGGACATCTGCTGGATCCGGTGTACCTGGGGCGCACCGCTGGGTCCGCCGCCGCCGCTCTCCCACCACTGCCCGTGCAGTTCGATGATCACGTGGTCCTGGCTGACCGATGAGGCGGTCGTGTGATCGAAGATCGTCACCCATTTCCCCGGACCGGCGAGGATCCCCGGCTGCGAGGGCAGGGACTGGGTGTTGACGGGGTATGACAGGTAGCCACCGGCGTGCAGCACGGCCGAGACGAAGCCCGAGCAGTCGTAGCCGGAGTCGATCCCCCAGCCCGCGTGGCCGCCGCCGAAGACGTACGGAAGTCCGTTGAGCAGCTCGGCGGTCGCGAGCATCGCGGCGAGCTTCAGCTTTGCGTGGGCGCCTGGCCGCAGCCCGTGATCGACGATTCCCTCGGCGGTCAACAGCACCTCGTCGACGTACCAGGTGGCGTGGTTGTAGGCGAACACCGCCGACGCCAGGTTATGTGCGGCGCCGTTGACCGCGAGGTAGTGCGCGGCGGAGAAGATCGCGTCGCGGGGGTCGTAGGGATTCGGAGTGCCGTGACCGGTGAAGGAGATGCCGTACTGTGCCCAAGTCGCCGGCATGAACTGCATCCAGCCGATCGCGCCCGCCGAAGAGGTGCTCAGGTCGCGGCCGTAGTTGGATTCGATCGAGTTGATCGCCGCCAGAACCTGCCACGGAACGTGGTAGCGGTGCCCGGCGGCCTTGTAGATCGGGATCAGGAACGGGGGAGGCTGGTGAACGTCCGCGAACAGCGACGACATGTGACTGAATTGCGTCGCGAGCGCTGACTCCGCGACGGTGCTCGCCGTCGTCGCGGCCGTGCTGGAGATCGCCGTCGGCTGCGGCGCGGGAGCGGGAGCCGTGGTCGTGGCCGGCCGTGCCGGCGGCAGCGTTACCGGTGGTTGGGGCGACAGCGCGGCGCCGCCGCTGACCGGGAATGAAACGTTTGTGGTGCGGTGGTGGCTGTGGTGCGCGCGGGCCGAAGTTGCGCCCGACACGGGGAACGCTCCCCACTTCGCCTGGATCGTGGCCGGGAGCCGCAGGGTCGCGGGAAGGGTCATCACCCTGGCCTGTGGCTTCGCCCCACGGTCGGACTTGGCGGGCTTGGTCTTGCCTGCCGCGGCCCGCGTGCTCGCGCCGGTTGGCGCCCGGGACCCGGCTGCCGCCTGAGAGTTAGTCGCCGCCTGGGACCCCGTCGCGGTCTGGGAGCTCGCCCCCGGCTGGGATCCCGTCTCCGGCTGGGATCCCGTGCCCGGCTGGGATCCCGTCCCCGGCTGAGAGCCTGCGGTCGGCGCTGTCGTGCTCCCTGTCGCCGTCCCCGCGGTTGAATTCGCGCCCGTTGCCAGCGCTCCGCTCGCCCGGTGCTTGCCGGCGCGGGGCGGGTGATGCTTGCGCTTCGGGTGCGCGGCAAGAGTCTGTGAAGTTTGGCTGTCGGAGGGTTGCGGCTGCTGTGGCGACGCCTCGCTCCAGCCGCCGTTGGCGACGTCGGCGGCCCGCGGCAGCGACGGCGGGCCATGGAGGGACAGCCGTGGAAGTCCGGCATGGCTCACCGGCATCTCGCCCTGTACGGCGCCGATCGCGCCGTGCTGCACGGCTTGGACGGCAGCCATGCCGAGGCCGGAGGTCGATGCAGTGCAGACGGCGACCGCGGTCGCGAGTGCCGTCAACCGGCGCCGGAAATGGCCGCCGACGACGCGCTCGCAGAACGGCGCCGCGGCATGCTGGCCGGCGAGCAGCCTACGCTCCGGCGTCGGGAGGGCGAGCGCGACACGGTCCGCTCCGTGCAACTCGAACAGCGCGTTCGGGTACTCGACGAACTCCACCGGAACTGCGAACGAGACGCGCCACAGCTCCCCGCTCCGGTACACGCCGGACTCGGTCGCGCTGGCAAACGACGGATGTGTGCTGACCGCGACGTCTCGCTGCACCTGCAGCGACGCCGCGGCGGGCGCAGGCAGCTCGGTCGGCAGGCCCGCCAGCAGCCGGACCACTGCCCACCGCTGATCGAGCGTCGCGTACTCGAAGCGCTCGACCTCGAGCCAGCCGTCGTCTTGGACCGGACGCAGCATCTCAGCTCCACCTCGGACGACCGTCACGGTGCGCGCGGTCGATCGCGGCGAACAAGGCGTCGAACGAGCTCCACTTCTCGAGCACGGGCAATGCCGTGAGCCGCTGGTGGGGCTCGCTGCTTACCGCGACGATCCCGATCGGGGGATCGAGCGCCATCAGTCTCGCCGCCTCGTGGGCGGCGACGGTCAACGAGGAAGTGGCGTCGAGCACGACGACATCTGCCCGTTCGAGCCTGGCCAGCTTCGCGATGTCATCGTCCCGCTCGCGCGAGGTGACCGTGTAGCCACGCCGTGTCAACAGTGCCGAGGCGACAGTCCGGTAGCGGCGGTCGGCGGCGATCAGCAACACACGCGCAGGCGTGCGCGAGCGTTTCGCCGATTCGAGGACCGGGGCTCCAGCTTGGGCCGGGAGTTGGCGCTGTAGGCCGTCATCCCCGACCAGCTCGAGCGCCGCACTGTCTCCGTTCGCCGGGCGCCGCGTGGCGTGCCGACCGACCAGCCGGACGATCCCAGGCCGGGTGCCGTTGACGATCGACTTGGGCTTGCGCTCGGCCATGCGTCTTGTTTCGCCTCGCGCGTGCACCCGCCATATCGCACGTTGGTCTAGGTCCGACTAGCTGTTCTTCTCACCAAACGCCGCACCCCGACCAAGGTCTAGGCCGGAACTAGCTGTTTGTCGGTCCTGTTAGGAGCGAGAACGTTCCGATGCTCCTCCCATGGTGGGCAAGCCAGCTATTAGACCCGGTCATCCGTGCCGGCACGGCCGTGCCCACCGCAGCACGCAAACGGCCTACCGGCACTACAGTCAGGGAGGGGGTGAAACCTCTATGTGGACCAGCCTGTATGAACTCGCTGGCGCCCTGGTGGCGCGGGTGCGGCGCGAGGAGGGTCAGTCGATGGCGGAGTACGGGATCCTGATCGCGGTCATCGCGGTCGTCGTGGTCGCGGCCGCGACATTGCTCGGCGGCAGCATCTCCAGCCTCTTCAGCTCACTCGCAGGAAAGCTGTAGCCCAGACCAGCACCTCAACTATTCGAGCGCCCGCTCGGCAAGCTTGCCCCCCACAAGCACCGAGTGGGCGCTCGACGTAGTTCTGGTGCTGTTCCTGCTTCAGCGATCGCGTAG
Source organism: uncultured Solirubrobacterales bacterium (assembly GCA_963769695.1). Taxonomy (GTDB): domain Bacteria; phylum Actinomycetota; class Thermoleophilia; order Solirubrobacterales; family Solirubrobacteraceae; genus Palsa-465. The sequence continues at coordinate 861,614 of CAVYMX010000011.1, forward strand.
CACCGATCCCGCGGGAAGTTGTAGCCCGAATCTCCAAATTCAGTGACAGAAGCGCCCGCTCGGCAGGCTTGCGTTCCAGGCCCATGAGCGGGCGCTTGTCGTCGATCTCAGCGCCGTTACCCCAGCCGGGCGATAGACCTGGACCTTCGTCTAGCTGCGATTAGAGGTTTCGGCGGTGGTGGCCAGAGGCGCATCACACGATGTAACACCTATGGGAACTACGCGTCGTACAACCGATCGAGCGCCCGTGCGGCGGCTGGTCGGGAGCTTGGCAAACGAGCGTGGAACAGCGACCGTCGAACTTGCGATCGTGCTCCCGGTCTTGCTGTCGATCCTGGTCGGAATCATGTACTTCGGCCGCTTCGAGAACTACTCGATCGACGCCCAGCACCTCGCGAGCGAGGCAGTTCGCTACGCCGCTGTCGATTTCGATCCCTCGGGCTCGCAGACGATCCAGAACTTCGTGCTCTCGCAGGCACCGCCCGAGCTCGCGAACGGAAGCACCGACGTCCCGACCGCGGCCAAGGTCTACATCTACTTCCCGAGCAACTCGAGCAACACCGTAGGCAACTCGGTGAGGGCGTGTGTGACCGCCACCGTGCATTTCCTGCCGCTGCTCGGAAACCTCACCAACTCGACGATTACACAGACCGCGACGATGCGGATCGAGCAGGTTCAGACCTCGAGCGTCTGGACACCTGACACCCCGCCCTCGCAGTGCCCGACAAGCTGAGCCAGCAAGGAGCCAACCGTGGACCTCAACCGTAAGCGATCTACCGTACCCAGGCTGCGCGGCCTGCCCGCCACGCGCCATGGCGCGGTCTTGCTCGCGCTTGTGTGCGCGGTGCTGGCCGCAATCATTCTGGTGGTGGCGCTCGGCAGCTATCGCTCGAGCCTCAACAACTCCAACAAGCAGGAGACCGTTCTGGTCTCGACGGGGCTGATCCAAAAGGGCACCTCGGGTGCCGTGGTCGGCGCTCAGAACCTGGTCAAGCCGTTGCCCGTCGTGCTTTCGAAGGCGACCGCCGGCGCGCTCACCAACGCCACGCAGTTGCATGGCGAGGTTGCGGCTCAGGACATCCTGCCGGGCCAGCAGCTGACGGCATCGGACTTCACCCCCGGCGGCGGTTACGCCGGTGAGTTGGCCCCGGGCCAGCGCGCCGTCGAGGTGTCGCTCGACTCCTCGCATGGACTGACCGACGTCCTTCAGGTGGGCGACCACGTCGACGTGTACGCGAGCTACACCTACAACGAGCAGGGGGACCCCTACTACAGCCACCTGTTCGGCGGAGGCACGTCATCGACCGCGGTCTCGACATCCGCGGGCGCGACCTCGAGCTCGGCCGGTGCACCCAACTCCGCCCCCGTCGTGCGGCTGCTGATCCCCAACGCGACCGTGCTCAAGGTGGGTGGCTCAGCGGCTGGCCTCGGCGCCGGCGGCGGCGCCGGTGCGGGCGTCGTGCTCGCGATCGGTGACGACGACGTCGCGGCGCTGGAATGGTCGTATGACAACGGCAAGGTGTGGTTGTCGCTGCGACCCGCGAATGCGCTCAAGCCGAACTCGATCGTCGCGTCGGCGGACACCGTTCTGTACGGGTTCCACTTCACGCTAATCACGACAGTGCAGGCGAACCAGGTCATCTTCCACCACGTCTACACCGAGTCCTCAGGAGGCCACTGATGAGCGCTGAGCTACAAGCACTGGTCGCGCTCGACAGCGAGGTCGACCCCGGATTGATCGAGGAGCTCGTCGCGCGCGATCCGCGCATGGCGGTGCTCGACTATCTCGCCCTCGGTGGACCGTCGGCGAGCGGGCTCGGCGCCGGCGATGCACTGATCGTCGCCGTCGCCGACTACACCGCCGAGGTCAAGAACTTCGTGACCGCGGCCAGCCGCCAGCATCCGACGCGCCCGATCGTGCTCGTGATGCCGAGCAACGGACACGGCGGCGCCTACGTCCGCGAGGCATTCGAGAACGGCGTCGATGACATCGTCTCGCTGCCCCATGAGAACGCCGCACCGCTCGATCCCAACCTGACCCGCCAGCTCGTGTTCGCGCTGCAGAAGGCGGTCGCCCGCAAGCGCGGCGGCACCGAGCTGTCCAGCACCGAGAACCGCAACGTGATCTGCGTGCTCGGGCTGAAGGGCGGCGCCGGTAAGACGCTGACAGCCACAAATCTGGGCGTCGCGCTGGCCGACTCCGGTCACAGCGTCGCGCTGCTCGATCTCGATCTCCAGTTCGGAGATGTCGCACTCGCGATGGGCCTCAGCCCGGAGCGGACGATCTACGACCTCGTCCGCTCGGGTGGCTCACTGGACGCCGAGAAGCTCGGCGACTTCCTGATGGAGCATCAGTCGGGTGCGCGCGCGTTGCTCGCACCAGTGCGGCCCGACCAGGCCGCGATGATCACCGTCCCGTTTCTCGACGAGGTCGAGCGGATGCTGGCGGAGATGCACGACTTCGTCGTGATCGACACGCCGCCGGCGTTCACGCCCGAGGTGATCAGCGCAATCGACTCGTCCACCGATGTGCTCGTCGTCGCGATGCGCGACACGCTGTCACTGAAGAACACCCAGCTCGGGCTCGAGACCCTGGAGCGGATGGACTACGACCGCCGCCGGGTCAAGATCCTGCTCAACCGCGCGAACACGAACGTCGGGATCGAGCGCGAGGACGTACTCGCGATCCTTGGCCGCGACGTCGACATCCTGATCCCGAGCACGCGCGACATCACCCGCTCGATCAACCAGGGTTCGCCGATCGCGATGCAGCGCGGCACCGAGGCCGCCAAGGCCTTCCGGGATCTGGCCGAGCTGTACATGGACCCGGATCGCGTCATCCCTGAACAGGAACAAGCGCCCGCGCCCGCGCCGGCGGCACCGCGACGTCGCCTGTTCCGTCGCTCCAACGGGAGTTAGCCGTGGAGCTGCACGAACGGCTCTCTCGCAACGAGGAACCGGGCTCGGATCCCTTTTCCGAGCCGTTCTCGGACATCAAGAACCGCATCCACCTCGAGCTGATCGAGGCGCTCGGCCGCCAGCTGTTCAACACTGAGATCGACCCGCGCGCGCTGCGTGCCCGGGTGCAGGAGGAACTGCGCGAGCGGCTAGCCACCGAGCACGGGATCTCCCGCGAGGATCGCGAGCGGCTCGTGGAGGAGCTCACCGACGACATCCTCGGCCACGGTCCGCTCGAGCGCCTGCTGGACGACGACACCGTCTACCGAGATCATGGTCAACGGCCCGCACGACGTCTGGGTCGAGCGTGCGGGCCGGCTGCACAAGACGCCGGTGCAGGTTCACCGACGAGTCACACCTGCGGCGGATCATCAGCAAGATCGTCGCCCAGGTCGGCCGCCGGATCGACGAGGCCTCGCCGATGGTCGACGCGCGCCTCCCCGACGGCAGCCGCGTCAACGCCACGATCCCGCCCCTGTCGCTGTCAGGACCGCTGCTGACGATCCGAAAGTTCTCGGCACGCAGCGTCTCGACATGGCCGCGCTGATCAGGCTCGGCGCACTCACCGAGGAGACGGCCGACCTGCTCGACCGGTGCGTGCAGGCGCGCCTGAACATCCTGATCTCCGGCGGCACCGGCTCGGGCAAGACGACGCTGCTGAACGCGCTGTCGGCGTCGATTCCCGACAACGAGCGGATCATCACGATCGAGGACGCGGCCGAGCTCCAGCTCAACCAGCGCCACGTGCTGCGGCTGGAAGCGCGCCCCAAGAACATCGAGGGCGAGGGCGAGATCACGATCCGCGACCTGGTCCGCAACTCGCTGCGCATGCGTCCCGACCGGATCGTCGTCGGCGAGGTCCGCGGCGCCGAGGCGCTGGACATGCTCCAGGCGATGAACACCGGCCACGACGGCTCGCTGTCGACCCTGCACGCAAACTCCCCCCGGGACGCGCTCGCGCGGCTCGAGACGATGGTGCTGATGGCCGGGTACGACCTCCCGCTGCGCGCCGTCCGCGAGCAGATCAGCCTCGGCGCTCGACCTGATGATCCAGATCGAGCGGATGCATGACGGCACCCGCCGCGTGGTCGCGATCACCGAGGTGCAGCGCATGGAGTCCGACGTGATCACCCTCCAGGACCTGTTCACGTTCGAGATCGACGCGGTTTCCGCGACCCGGCACGTCGTCGGGACGCTGAAGGGAACGGGTCTGCGACCGACCTTCCTCGACAAGTTCGACCGGCGCGGGATCGAGCTCCCCGCTGCGCTGCGATTCGTCGGTTTGGGGGGGCAGGGACTTCCTCATCAAAACGGCGGCCAGCTGTTCGCAGAATCCCGGAGCCGCGCGAACGGCCATGACTGATCGCCGGCGCGCGCTGTTGGGTCGCACGGCGACGATCGTCGCGGCGCTCGCCGTGGTACTCGCTGGGCCGGCGGGGGCAACCTCTCCGACCGCCGCCGGTGCCTCGAGCGCCGCTCCGTCAGGCTCCAGCCAGGGGCAGTCCGGGGGCATACCGGCGCCGACCCCGAGTCCCCCGAGCACCACGACGACGACTGCGCCGGCGCCGACGACCACCGCGGTCAGCGCCCCGCCGGTGACGTTCCCGCAAACGACCACCACGGCTACGCAGGCGACGACCACGGCGAGCACCGCGGCGACGACGACCACGACAACGTCGTCGACGACGACTTCCACGAAGGCCAAGCAGGCCGCCGCCCACAAGCCGCCTCCGCAAGGACTGAGCGGTTCGCTCGGCGGCGGGACCACGTTCCCCCAGCGCAGCATCGTCCTGTTCGATCCCTCGCGCCAGCCGCTGAGCGCGAGCGTCTTGCACCTGACCGAGAACGGGGCGGCTGTCGGCAACTTTACGATCAGCCCGCTGTCAAGCGCGGCCGCCGGCGAGTTCGGGGTGGTCGTCGTGCTCGACCAGAGCGTGCAGATGAGCAGCAACTCGCTCGCCTCCGAGATGGCCGCCGTGCATGCAATCGCCGCACTCCGGACCGGCCACCAGGAACTCGGCGTGGTCGTCTACGACTCTTTCCCGAGCATCCTGCTGCCGCTGAGCGCAAATGCCCAAACGATCGCGACAGTTATCAAGGGCACGCCCTGGGTCGCGCCGGGCAGCAACAGCGTTCCCGCCTTCACGCTGGCGCTCCAGCAACTCGCGGCGGCGCACATCGCCGCCGGGGCGGTGATCCTGATCTCCAACAGCGGCCAGTCTGCCGCGGGCGCCGCGCAGACCGGTGCGCTCGCGCACGCCGCCGCCTCGGTGACGCCCGCGTCGCTGTACACGATCGGGCTTCGGGACGCGAGCTACCAAGCCGGCACGATCAGGCAGCTCGCCAGCTCGGTGGGTGCGAAGCTGATCCAGACGACCCCCGCGGGCCTCCAGAAGGCGATTACCGGACTGTGGTCGCAGCTGAGCGGGGGGTACCTGATCCGCTACCGCTCGACCGCGCCCCGCGGTCGCGCTGTCGCGGTCAGCGCCCACGTCGACGGCGTGCCCGGCACCGTGAGCGCCAGCTACGACACGCCGGCGCCCGTGGTCAAGCCAAAGCCTGCGGCGGTGAAGCCAAAGCCGACGCACGCGCCGGCGGCGCCGCAGCAGGCACAGCTTCCGGCGGCGGCGCCCCGGGCGCATGCGCGCCAGACGTTCTGGGACTCGCCGGTTTCGGTGCTCGTCGTGGCCCTCGCCTGCGGACTGCTGATTGTCGCCGCGGTTGCGATCGTGATCCGCCGCCCCTCACGGGACCAGATCCAGAGCCGGGTCAAGAACTTCATCCCGCCGCCGGCTGACGAAGAGGTTGGCCTGCCCGGCGGCCTGGCGGTGGAGCGCAAGCGCAAGCACCTGCCCAAGCTGCTCACCACGCGACGGTGGTGGCCGGAGTTCGTCTCTGACGTGGGCGTGGCCCGGATCGGGGTCGCGCCGATCGCACTGGTCAAGCGAACGGCGCTCACGTCGGTTCTGGCGGCGGTGCTGGTCACGCTCATCACCGGGACTGCGCTGATCGGCATCCTCTGCCTGCTGCCAGGCATGTTCATTCTCCGGGCCTACGTCCGGATGCGCGCGCGCCGGCAACGGACGCGGTTCGCGGATCGGCTGCCCTCACACCTCCAGGATCTCGCCGGCGCGATGCGCGCAGGCAGGAGCTTTGTCGGAGGCATCAGCGCGGTCGCCGACAGCGCCGACGAACCGATCCGTGACGAACTCGAGCGAGCGCTCGCCGACGAGAAGCTGGGGCTGCTGCTCGAGGACACCTTGCAGGCGGTTGCCGAGCGGATGCGCTCCGAGGACATGGAGCAGGTTGCCCTGATCGCCTCGCTGCACCGCCGCTCGGGGTCCAACGTCGCCGAGTCACTGGATCGGGTGGCCGAGGGCGCGCGCGAGCGTGCCGACATGCGCCGGGAGATGAAAGCCCTGAGCGCCCAGGCTCGGATCTCGGGCCGCGTGCTGACCGGCCTGCCGATCGTTCTCCTGTTCGCGCTGAATTTCATCGACCCGGCCTACGCCAAGCCCCTGCTCGGGACGACGATCGGACTGGTCGTCGTCGTCTTCTGCGTAATCCTGATCATGATCGGCTGGATGGTGATGAACCGAATCGTCAACGTGGATCCGTGAGGCCATGACATTCCTTCTTTTTGCCCTCGTCCTGCTGTTGGTCGGACTGACAGTCCGGCTCCTGATCCACGCCGCCGTCCTGCCACGAATCCAGATCAGCCTCCACCTGCGCCAGATCGAGGGGTATGGGTTCGACGTCGGACGATCGAGCGAGGATGACAACGCGAGGGCACGCTTCAACGCCTCGATCGTGCGCGCGGTCGAGCGGCTCGGACGGTTCGTGATGACCAATGTCCCCTCGCTGCACCCGCTCCGGCGCGGCGAGCTGACCGCAGCCGGCTACTACCAAGTCACGCCCGAGGTCGTGCACGGCTACCGCGTGATCGCGGCGCTCGGGGTGCCGTCGCTGCTGCTGTTCTTCTTCGCCTCGTCGGGCAGCCTCTCGCTGATCACACTGTTCCTGACGGTCTGCGCCGCGGTCGCAGGCTTCGAGATTCCCGCCCTCGTGATCCGCAGCCGCGGCAACTCCCGGCTGGCGGACATCGACCGCGGGCTTCCAGATCTGATCGACCTGCTGACCGCAACGGTCGAGGCCGGCATGGGCATCGCCGGGTCAATGGGACTCGTCGCGGGCCGGTTCAAGGGCGCGCTCGGCGCCGAGCTGCGGCTCACGATTCAGCAGCAGACCCTCGGGATCTCCAACGAGGCCGCGCTGGGCGACTTCGCCGAGCGCTGCGACACCGCGTCGGTGCGCGCATTCGTACGCACCCTGACCAAGAGCGAGTCGCTCGGCGTTTCGGTCGGCCCGATCCTCCGCGAGCTCGCCACCGAGACGCGACGCCGGCGGCGCCAGGATGCCAGGGAGCGGATGCAGAAGGCGCCGATCAAGATGCTCTTCCCGCTGATGTTCCTGATCTTCCCGGCCCTGATGGTCGAGCTGCTGTTCCCGGCCGGGTACGCACTCGTGAAGAGCCTGTCGGGCGGGGCGATCTAAGCTCTGCCTGCCGGCGCGCTCGCGCGGGCTCGGTGCGCCGAGGCGGGTCGGTTGAGGGTTTGGACTTGACGGTCACCGAGTCCTTCCGGACCGCCTTTGGTGGCTAACGGGCTGCTTCGGGGCGGGGCGGGCGGCTCGTTGGGTGGTGCGGCTCGGTGACTCGGCTGAGCCCGGGGGAGGCGCGCGGCTCGGTGGGTGGTTCGGCTCCGCGACTCGGCCGAGCCCGGGGGAGGCGCGCGGCTCGGCAAACGGCGCTGGTGAAGTGGTCGCCGGGGCCGCGCGGATGTCAGCGGTCTGGCAATTTCACCTGCTTAACGGCCCAAATCGCCCCCGGCATTTGGGCCTTGGTTGGATATGCATGTGGGGCATGCTTATGTAGCCAAGGTCGCCCGCGGGCTTGCACTTTGGGCCTGAAAGCATGCCGCGGAGGCGGATTTCGGCCCGTCTCGGCTTCCCGCCTGCCGCAAGCCACCCTCACCAGCGCCGTTCCCCCAGCCGACGGAACGCATCAGCCACCCTGGCACCGCCCCCAGGCCGAAGAACCACAACCCGGCCGCCCGCCCCGCCCCGCCCGGGCCCTCGGGGCGGGGCGGGCGGCGCGGTGGGCGGCGCTGGTTGAAGGGTGGTGTGCTGGGCAGGGCAGGGCCGGGGTCGGCGACTGGGTGGGCGGGCTGGTGGCCCGGTGGGTGGTGCGGCCGGGCGGCGCGGCCGGGGCTGTGGCGACTCGGCTAGCTGTCGTTGGCGGTCGGCTCGGGGAACGGCGCGGGTGAGGGGGTGGGCGGGCTCAAGGGTGTCAGCAATCTGACAATTTCGCATGCTTAACGGCCCAAATCGCCCCCGGCATTTGGGCCTTGGTTGGATATGCATGTGGGGCATGCTTATGTAGCCAAGGTCGCCCGCGGGCTTGTGCTTTGGGCCTGAAAGCATGCCGCGGAGGCGGATTTCGGCCCCGTCTTCGGCCTCCCGCCGCAAGCCACCTTCACCAGCGCCGTTCCCCCAAGCCGACGGAACGCATCAGCCACCCTGGCACCGCCCCCAGGCCGAAGAACCACAACCCGGCCGCCCGCCACGTCCGGGCCGGCCCCGCCCCGCCCGCCCGGGCCCGCCCCGCCCAGGCCTGCCCCGAGCTGGGCCTCGCCCCGCCCCGGCCGGGCCCGCCCCGGCCGGGCCCGCCCCGCCCGGGCCCGCCCCGGCCGGGCCCGCCCCCAGCTGGGCCCCGCCCCGCCCAGGCCCCAGCTCAGCCCGCCAGCGCCCCCGCCCGCGCGAGCCCGCCTGGACGAGCGCCGGCCCCCTGCGCCACCCGCTGCCGCGGCCTGCGGCACAGCTTCCCGACGACGAGCGCCTCGACCGCGATCCAGGCGATCGCGTCCCTGATCGTCTGCGTGCTGGATCCGGCGAGACCGTGACTGAGCGGGACCACGAGCGCCGAGAGCACGACCAGCAGCGGCGTCGACAGTGGCACGAACCACATCGCCGAGAACCTTGGCGAGAGCAGTGCGATCGGCACGAACAGGAGCACCAGGTAGTGATCCCAGACGATCGGCGAGGCGGTCAGGGCGGCCATCACGGCAAGCCCGAATGCTCGCCGTTCGCCTTCCGGGCCTTGCGCGACGCGCCAGGCGACGAACAGCAACGCGGCGGCCGCTGCGATCGCGAGCGTGCTTGCGATGCCTCCCGGCACGCCGATCGCGAGCAGCACCGCGACGAGTGACACGGCCCGGGCCTCCTGGATGTAGGACAGGTTCGACAGCATCTGCGGGTACTCGCTCATGCCGGCGAACCCGATCGCGGCCCACGCTGCGAGCGTGACCACGACGCCGAGCGCCACCGTCAGCGCGAATGCCCGGAAGCGCTTGGTGATCAGCAGCCATACCGCCAGCGGCCACGGGAACAGCTTTGCGACGATGATCGACGCCAGCGCGATCGCCGGTGGCCAGAGCCGGTCGCGGGTGCGCCAAGCCACTGCACAGCCGAGCAGCAGCAGGGGACCGACCGCGCCGAGGTCGAGCGAGAACAGGAACGGCCAGGAGACCAGCGCGGCCGCGAAGCAGCGCCAGTCGCGCACATCGAGGAGTCGCAGCGCGAGGATCATTGCGCCGATCGAGAGGGCCGTGAACAGCGCTCCGGCGAGCCAGAACGGCAATGCGCTGAACGGCACCACCGCGAGGTTGGCGGGCGCGGGGTAGACCGGGATCGAGAACGGGTGCTCGGCGGTCTGGCCGAGCGCGATGCCGCCGGCGTGCATGATCGCCACCTGGTGTGCGAGGAAGCCGGCCTGGTACGGGCTGCGGCCGCCGAGGATCGCGGTGCCCGCGTCGTACAGGCCGCCCTTGAAGTCGTACAGCAGCGGGTTACCGTGCCGGGTCAGTACGGCCAGCGTGAACTGCAGGCCCGCGAAGACGATCGCGAGTACGAGCATCCACTTGCCGCCCCAGATCACGAGCCGGCGTCCGCCCAGCGTCTGACGATCAGCGCGGGCGGCCGGTTTCACTGGACGAGAGTCGCGCCCGAGCCGCCGCCGACAGGCGGACCGGTGCCGACGAAGTTCGTACTGTTGCCGGTGATCGTCACGTCCTTGCCCTCAAAAAAGCCGCTGAGGGTGCCGCTGTTGCCGTTCAGGTTGATCGTGCCGTTCGGATCGAACACCGTGCCGAGATTCAAGAAGCTGTTGCCGTTGATGTTGAGCGTGTTGGTGCCCTGGTCGTAGAACAGCAGGTTGTCCATGCCGCTTGCGGGCGTGAACGTCACGTTGTTGGAGTTCATCTGGAAGTCGCCGGCGATGAACGTGACGCCGTTGCCGGCGAGGTGGTTCCCGTTGAAATTGATCTGGCCGGTCGTGCAGTAGACGCCGGATGGCAGCGTCGCGTTGTTGGCGTTCCAGGTGAAGCCGGACTGGCTGAGGCTCGTGTCACTGACATTGCAACCCGACCAACAGGTATATGAGGTCGCTCCGGGCGTCGCCTTCCAGCACACCGGGTTCGGGATGTTGGTGTAGGCGTCCGGCCACGGGTAGTCCGTTGCGTCGTAGGTCGGCGACGACGTGCCCCCGAATGTGTTGTTGTTGCCGTTGCCGGTGTATTTGCAGTTGTTCGGACCACCGTAGGTGGTGGGGCCGAAAACGCCATTGTTGGCGTTTTGAAAGAAGGAGCCGTTGCTGTGCGTCCCACCGGTGACCGTGATGTTGTTGCCGTTGATCGTCATTGCCTGGTCGTTGCAGTTGGTGTCCGCCGCGAATAGCAGGCTGTTGGCCGTCGAGCCGCGCACCTTCGCTGCGGCACTGGCACTCACGGTCACCGAGCTGATCCCGAGCACTCCACCGAAGATGCTCGGGACGGTCTTCGTGACCTTGACCTGAAGGGTGCTCGCGTCTCCGCCATACGGAGTCGTGGTCGTCGCGGTTGCGCCGGATACGTTGCTGTTCACGTAGGTCTGCGCGTCGGTGGAGGCCTGGGTCGCGTTGCTCGGGAGGTCCACAGCGCCCGCTAGCGCCGCCGCGTCCGCCGCGTTCTGCAGCTGACGCTGGGCGAGGTACCAGTTCCCGACATCGATCACGAACGCCGTCATCCCGAGGATCGCGATCATCGAGACCGCGACGAGCGCGAACGACGCACCGCGCTCCTCGCGGCGCATCCGTCTCAGCAGGTTGCTCAGGCGGCGCCTCATGCCGCTGCCCTCGAGCTCCGGAGGATCACGATCCGCTCGCCATCGTCGTACAGCACGCGGTGTCCTGGCTCCTGGAGGAATCCCTGCACCGCGTCCGGCGTGTACTTGCGGTCCAGCAGGATCAGGCCGTAGCCGGTCGCACCCCGCTTCCACCCCGGTCCGATGGCGTTGAAGACGGCCTGTAGGCGACCGATCTGGCCGGCGGTGAGCAGCTCGAAGCGAGCATCGCTGTCGACCCGCCCGCTCAGCGCGGGGTCTCGCCACAGCAGCCAGTCGGAGAACCTGACATCGGCGAGGATCTTCAGCGACGGGTTCGCACTGGTCGCCCGCGTCACCGCTTGCAGGACGCCGATCCGCTGGTAGCTGAGCTCGAACGCACTGCTCGGCCGCACCGCCGTCGCGACGACGGCCAGCAACGTCGTCGCGAGTGCGGTAGCGAGCAGCGCCCCGTTGATAAGCGCACGCCGGCGCGGCTGGGCTGTGGAGGTCGGGTTCTGCTTTCCGGAGCCCGGATCGAGCGACAGCGGTCCGAGCGCCACTGCGCACAGCCCGAAGAACAGCACGTTGCGGATCACCAGCACGCTCCCGGCGGCCAGCGCGATGATCGCCAGCTTCTCGAACAGCGTCGTCCGATCGCGATAACGGCCGAAGGACCAGACCGCGACTCCGGCCGCAACGAAGAATGGCGCCGCAGTCAAGAACGCCGACGTGATCGGCTGCCACTCGGTGACCACCTGCCGGACCGAGCTCGAGAAGAACATCGTGTGGTAGTACGAAACTGCGCTGAGGCCGTACGGCGTGATCAGCAGGCACAGCGGGGCTCCCACTACGAGCGCCAGCGGGCGGCGCCAGGCGCGCAGCGAGCGGACCAGCAGGGCTCGCCGCTCCCAGGCGATCGTGAGGCCGCGCAGGCACACGAGCCCGACGCCGAGGGACACCGTGCCGTGGAGGTTCGACCACAGGACGAGGATCGGCAAACACCAGTACACGGCTCGCGACGGCGCCCGGCTGTCGCGCGCCAGCAGGTAGACGACCGCGACGAACAGCGGAATCACGAATGCCTGCGTGCGGACCTCGCGTGAGGGGAGCATCAGCCACAGGCACACGGGGAGCACCAGCAGGACCGCGCGGGAGCTCGCACCGAGCCGGCGCGCGGCTACGATCGCCCCGCCGACCCCGAGCGCCAGCATCGCGACGTTGACGGTTCCCATCAGCGCCAGGCCGCCAGCCCGATAGATGGCGTACATCGTCAGCTCGGAGAGCCACTGCTGGTCGACCCAGTTCGAGCCGTAGGACAGTGCCGTCAGGGTCTCGTGGTGCGGAATCCCGCTCTCCCAGACCTGGCGCCCGGAGACCAATGCCAGCCAGCTGTCGACGCTGAACGCGCCCGGGAGGAATGCCAGCAGCGCTACGACCATCGCCAGCACGGAGACCGCGAGCAGGACGTCCCCGCCGCGCTCCTCCAGCAGGTCGACCAACGACCGGCGGGCGCTCCGTCTGTGGGCAGCCCTGTTGACGAATGCCAGCGAGGACATGTGGTTGCATCGTCCGGCGGCACCCTGGTCCTGATCGGAAGATCCGCTAGGACGACCTAGACGAAGGTCGAGGTGGGCGGATCGCGCGCGTGGGCGATACAACCTTGTGTCTCGGCAAGCCGGTTCTTTGAGTCTTCTCCGGCTGCGGCTGCCCGCGACGATCGCGGTCGTGATCGCCGTCGCGGCGCTGCTGGCGCGGGTCGGCGCCGACGCTCGGTGGTTGGCGGCGCTGGGACACGTGATCGCTGTTCGGCATTCGATCCCCGGCGGGGTGCCGTTCGCGGGCGCGCCGACCAGCCATTGGCCGAATACGCTGGCGCTCGCGGAGCTGTGCTTCTACGGCCTCGAGCGGCTGTTCGGTGACCGCGGGCTGATGCTCGCGCAGCTGTTCGCGTGCGCCGCGGCGCTCGTCGTGCTCGCTCGTGACGCGCGTGCGGGTGGGGCGGACGAGCGCGGAATCAGCCGGGCGCTGTTGTTGGTCGCGGTCGGGGCGCTGCCGAGCCTGGCGATCGCGCGGGTGCAGATGTTCTCGTTGCTGCTGTTCCCGGTCCTGCTGGCGCTGCTGCGAGCCGAGTTCAGACGTCCCTCGGGGCGGATCTGGCTGGTCGTGCCGCTGCTGGCGCTGTGGGCCAACCTGCACGGGGGGGTGCTGCTCGGGCTGCTGGTCGTGATCGTCTACCTGATCTTCTCGCGTGGACGGATCGAGCCGACGCGCGCGGTGGGCGTGGGAGTGGCGGCGGCGCTGGCACTGTGCGCGACGCCGGCGCTCCTCGGGTCGATCTCCTACTACCACGGGCTGCTGACCAACGTGGCGGTCAAGCAGGGCGATGGTCTCTGGGCGCCCATGTCGCTGACCGCGCCCGCCGACATCGCGATGATCATCTGCGCGCTCGTCCTCGGGGTGTACGCGTGGCGGGCCAGGCCGCCGCTCTGGGAAGGGGTCATGACGGTCCTGCTCGTTGTGCTGACGATCAAGGCGAGCCGTGACGGGGTTTGGCTGCTGTGCGCGCTGGTGGCGCCGGCCGCCCACTGCGCGAGCCTGCTCGCGCCCGCCGGGGCTCCGCGGCGCGTCCGGCCGCCGCGCTGGCAGGGTCTCGCGCCGATCGCGGCCGGCGTCGCGGTGCTCTTGCTCGTGTTCGCGATCATTCGCGGACCGGTCGCGGAGGGCGCGAGCCCGGCACTGCTCGAGCGGGCTGTCGCGCTCGCCGAGGGCTCGCCGGTGCTCGCGGGCGACGGGATCGACGAGCAGGTCGTGCTCGCGGGCGGGCGGATCTGGGTCGGCAACCCGATCGACGCGTTCTCCGCTCGCGACCAGACCGCCTATCTCGACTGGCTGCTCGGACGTGCCGGCGGCCGCTCCGCGCTGGCCGCCCCCGTCCGCGTCGTGATCGTCCCGCGCGGAGCCCCGTCGCAACTGTTGATGGAGCACGTCGGTGGTTTCGCGGTCGTCGACAGCGACCCGACGACACTGCTGTACCACCGGGTCACCTGACCCACCCGAGACCTGATCAAGACCCCGGAGACACTGACACACGCCCGGCAGGCCGTAGTGTTCCGGTCGTGGTGGGGAGTAGGTACACAACCACGTTCACAGTCGCAGCGGTGCTCGCCTGCGCGCTCGCCGTGACCGCGGTGGGCGCCGGCGCCGAGACCCGGCTCGTGCTCCCGGCGGCGAGCTTACCCGGGCTGCGGCCGGCGCCCGCCGTACCACGGGTCGCGCAAGCTGACCTGGCCGCACGCCTGTCGGCGCAACTGACCGGCGTCGTCGACGGTGCGCTGGCGCAGACCGCGACCGGAACAGGATCTGGTCAGGTGGTGCGCTCCGACGCGTTCGTGTTCGGCTCGGCCAGCACCGCGAGCCGGGTGCTAGCGGCGTGGCAGGCGGCCCGGCACGGCAGCCGCGAGCCGGTCGGACATCCCGGCTACATCGCCCGCCGGGGCCGGACCCTGAGCGTGGCTTGGCGCGAGGGGAACCGGATCGGGGTGATCGTGCTCACCGTGAAGCGGCGCGCAGCGCGCGATCGTGCGCTGCAGTACGCGGCGCTGGCGGACGGATGGCTGACCGCGCCCGTGCCCAGCACCGCCTGGGGCAGCGTGCTCGCGCAGATCCGTCCGAACGGGACCGTCTCGAAGACGACCGCGCTGGAGGCATTCGTACTGGCGTATGGTCCGCTGCCGGGCGTCGCCACACCGCCTGGACGGCGCACCGGGATCCCCTCCGGCACGCTCGCGGCGCAGTGGGTGGTCCGCTATCTCCCGCAGCTGAGTCGCCGTCAGCGGGCGATCGTTGAACGCCGGCTCGGCCTTCCTCCGCCAACCCGTGTGGCGCGTGCTGCCTTCGTCGACGACCCCACGTTCCACCAGGACGTTGAGATTCAGGCGCTCGCCGACGACTGGCTGCCCACCTACCAATCCCTGACCGGCCACACGCTGAAGATGAAGGTGATCGGCGGCCTCACCAGCGAGGTGGTCAAGGGCAAGAACGGCGGCTTGGCGTACGCCGACACGTGGCCGTTCAACGCTGAGGGCGGCTGGGACTCCGGGCAGATGGTCACCTGCCGGATCCGCGTTACCGCGGTTGGCCAGGCACAGAGCAGCGAGTTCCTCAAGCTGGTGGTCGCGCACGAGCTGTTCCATTGCTTCGAGTTCGACATGGTCGGCAGTTGGAACCTCCCGGCCGACTGGATCACCGAGGGCATGGCGGACTGGGCCGCGCTGTCGGTGGATCCCGTCCCCTGGACGGTCGGCGGCGGGAACCTCAACACCTACCTGTTCTCGCCCAAGACGCCGCTGTTTGAGCGCTCCTACGATGCGGTCGGATTCTGGGGCCATGTTGAGGATGTATTTCCGGGGTTGTTCAAGCGCGCCGCATCGGTCCTCAACGCCGGCAGCAACCAAGCCTCGTTCAGCGCCGCGCTGGCCGGCACTGACGACGCCTTCCTGAGCTCGTGGGGCAGCAGCCCGTTCCGGGCCTCCACCGCGGGCGGGCCCGCGTGGCAGATGCACAGCCCGATCGAGCCGCCCGCGTTCGGCGCGCTGCCGCTCGCTTACGAGACGATCGACCCCGCGATTCTCGGCGGCAACGGCACCGTCGACGCGCCACCGCTGACGACCGCCCAATACATCGTGATCTCGCCCCCCGACGAGCCCGTCCTGCACGTCGTGATCCAGGGGCACGCGCGACTCGGTCTGGAGGAGAACTACACCGACCTGAAGGACGTGTGGTTCTGCACCAGTCCGGGCGACTGCTTCTGCCCCGCCAACACCACCGGTTCGGTGCCGCCAACGCTGCCGCTGACGAGCAAAGCCGCCCTGGGTCTGAGCGGCGACCCGGATGCGCCGGGCACCTACGGCGGTCTCACCTCCTACCCGCTGTCGCAGTTCTGCCACCCGAAACAGCCGCAGCCTTCGCCCGGCCAGGGGGGCAATCGTGGTGTCTCCAACGGTGACCCGTACATCACGACGTTCGACGGCGGCGGCTACGGCTTCCAGGCTGCGGGGGAATTCACCCTGGTCAAGTCGCTCACGGACAACCTCGAGATCCAATCGCGCCAGGTGCCGTATCCGTCGACGCTGTTTCCGGAGTTTGCTCACAGCCTGGCGATGAATACAGCGTTCGCGATGCGCGTCGGGGGCGCGATCGTCGAGATCGACCGAGGCTCGCCGCTGGTGCTTTACGTCAACCACCGCCGGCGATTTGCGGCCAATGGACGGACGATCGCGCTGCCGGGCGGGGGACGGGTGCGGTACGGCTCGACCGAGACGACAATCACGTGGTCCGACGGCACGCGCGCGTTGGTGAACTCGATCGGTGAGGAGGGCGTCAACATCGCCGTCACCCCGAGCGCCGATCGCGCCGGGTTGCTGCGGGGCCTGCTCGGCGCCGACGACGGCCACATCGACGACGACTTTATCGGCCGAAATGGCCGTCGCTACGACGCCAAGCAGATCCAGAGCGTCGGTCTGGCCGCGATCACGCCCGCCCAGGTGCGGGTCGTGCTGGGCGCGTTCGGGCGCAGCTGGCGGATCACCCAGCGCGAGTCGCTGTTGGTCTATCCGCCCGGCAAGCACACGCGCTCCTACCTCGTCCCTGGCTTTCCGCGGGCATTGATCTCGCTGGGCTCGCTCTCCCGAAGGCGGCGCACGATCGCCGCGGGCGTCTGCCGGCGAGCCGGGGTGAGCAACGCGACGCTGCTCGTCGGCTGCGAGATCGATTACGGCGCGACCGGGGATCACGTGCTCGCAAGCAGCACCGGCTCGCTACAGCACGATGCCGGGATCAAGGGCTCGGGCACAACGGGTGGCGGCTCGGGGATTTCCACTTCTCCGGTCGGTTGGACGCAGCTGTCGGAGCAGCTCGACACGAGCTATGGCCAGCCGTCGATCGCGCTCGCCGGCGGTCAGGTGGTGGCCATCGCGCACCGGCAGTCGGATCAGGCACTCGAAACGGACGCGTTCACGCCCGGCGCCAGCGGCGTGTCCGGGTTGGCCCGCGCGACGCCGTTCACCGGTTGGATCTCGACCCTGAACCCGGTGCTGCTGCCCGCGGCGGGCGGCGGGCTGCAGGCGATCATCGCCGGGCAGCACAGCGGCGACAGCACCGACACGCTGAACGGGACATCGCTCGTGCCGCGGGGCGCGGACGGGTCGTTCGGATTTCCCGCGCAGCTCGACTCGATGCTCGGCTACGGCGCGACCAGCGCGATCCTCGCAGCCGACGGCTCGACGCCGCTGTGGGCGAGTGGGGGCGGGTTCGGAGACCAGCTGCTCGTGTTCAGCGGCTCCACCCAGCACGACCTGACCGCCGATTCGCCGGGCTTCACCGCCAACCCCACAATCGCGCGGGATCGGACCGGCCGCGTGTGGCTGGCGTGGTCGGTGTTCTCGGAATCGGCCGGCGTCAGCGGGCTGTACATGATGCAGCTCGACCCCCAGACGGGTGCGGCGCTCGGGCCGGCAATGGAGGCGCCGAATAGCGCCGGCGACGGCAGCGGCGGCCTTACAGTCTCGATCGTCTGCGGGCAGGGCTGCCGGTTGCTGTACGTCAACCCCGCCGGCCCCGAGGGCGAGCAGATCCTCTCCTGGGCGCCGGGCGAGAGCGACGCAACCCCGGTCGTCGCAGGACTGATCGAGGGGCACCAGCAGGCCCTGGGCAGGGTCGCCGGCGCCTACACCCAGGACGGCCGTCTATGGATCACGTGGGATGACGACAGCCCCGGGACCCCATATGCCAAGCTCGGCAACGAGACCGGCGGGGGTGGCACCGTGATCCAGCTCCCCAAGCCGCCGGCGCTGGTGCGCAACGGCTTCGACGCACCCGCGGTCACGGACGCGATCACGGTCGGCAACCGGCTCGTGCTGGTGACGCTGTGGAACGACGGTCTGACGAGCAACTCGACTTCGGTGTGGGGGACGGTCGTCAATCCGGGATGAGCTCCGGCCCGAGCGGCCGCGGTCAACCCGGGATGATGCGGGCCAGCCGGTCTGCCAGCCGGCTGTGGCGCCGTCCCGTGTCGGGCGTCCGCGCTGCGCGGGCCACGACCTCGCGCGTGCCCACGACCACGGTTGCGAGCTTCGCGCGGGTGACCGCCGTATACAGCATCTCGCGTCGCAGGAAGAATGCTCCCGCCGCCGGGTGAGCGACGATCACCGCGACCGGGAGCTCGATCCCCTGGCCGCGGTGGACCGAGCACGCGTACGCGAGCTGCAGGCGGTCGGCTTCTTCGGGCGGTAGCCGAAAGATGACCTCATCCTCAGCACTGAGGAGCAGCGCGGCGTCGTCCTCGCCCGAGCCCGCCACCTCGTCGAGTAACGTCAGCACGGTGCCGTTCATCAGCCCCAGTTCATGCATGTTGCGCCCGGTCATCATCAGCTTGTCGCCGATCCGCAGCCGGCCGCCCCGCACTCCTCGCCCGTCCGGGTTGAGTACGTCGCGCAGGGCCTGATTGAGCGCGTCGATCCCGAGTTCGCCGCGGTAGACCGGCGCGAACACCTGGATCTCGCGCACCGGGTCGACGTCGTAGTGGCGCGGCAGCCGCTCACTGACCAGCGACACGATCTCCTCGCGCGCCACGCGCGCATTCGCCCGCTCGATCATGAACAGGTCACGCCGCATCTCGGGTCTCGGCGTGAAATCGGGAGCCGCGCCGCGGCGGATCGCGTGGGCGCCCTGCACGATCATGCTGCCGGCGGCCTGACGGAAGATATGAGTCAGGCGTGCGGTCGGGACCGCGTCACTTGCAACCAGTTCGGCGAACGGCTTGCCGGCGCCGACCGGGGCCAGTTGGTCGGCATCGCCGACCAGCACGATGTGGGTCCGCGGGCCGACCGCCCGCAGCAGCGTGACCAGCAGCTCGAGGTTCGCCATCGACGTCTCGTCGACGACCAAGAGGTCGCATGGCAGCGGATCGTCTTCGTCGTGAGTCGGTCCCTCGCCGGGGATCCACCCCAGGGCCGAATGGACAGTCCGCGCCCGCAGGCCGCTGGCCTCGCTCATCCGGATCGCGGCGCGGCCGGTGGGCGCCGCGAGCACAACGCGGGCGCCCTGCCCGGCGGCGAGTGCGCCGATCGTCCTGATCGAGGCCGTCTTGCCCGTGCCGGGGCCGCCGGTGATCAGCGACAGGCGGTGAACGAACGCATTGTGCACGCCCGCATGCTGCTCGGCCGTCAGCTCGGGCCCGTGGTCGTCGGCGGCCGCCGCCGACCCCTCGTCCGGCTGGCGCAGCCTGCCGCCGCTGCTGCCCCCGACCAGCCCCGCGATCCTCTCGGCGAGCTCGGCCTCGAGCTCCGCGGTCGCCCGGCGGTAGATCCAATCCTGTTCGCGCACGAGGTCTCCGCGCTCGATCAGACTCTCGATCAGCTGCCCGCTGGGCACCACCCCCAGCAGCTCGCTCGCCGTCGCGAGCAGTGCGTCCAGCGGCATGCAGGTACTGCCGCCGCGCTCGGCCTCCGAGAGCACGTGCAACACGCCCGCCCGTAAGCGGTCGGTGCCGTCGGCGCTGGCGCCTGTCCCCCGGGCGATTCGGTCCGCGATCAGGAAGCCGACGCCGAACACGCTCGTCAACTCGTACGGGCGCTCGCTGACCACGCGGTGCGCCGTCGACCCGTACTCGGTGTGAATCCGGCCGACGAGGTAGCCCAGACCGTGGGGAGCGAGCAGCAGGTGCAGCTGGCGCATGACGCGCAGGGCCTCCCACGAAGCGGCTGCCTCAGCGGCGCGGCTCTGCTTCAGACCGACCGCGGCAAATGCTCCCTCGGGGTCGCGATCGATCGCGTCGAGCACGCGGTCGGAGCCGAACCGCGCGATCAGCGCCTGCGCCCGCTTGGCGCCAACATGCTTGACGCGGCGAAGGTACGAGACCAGGGTCTCGGCGTCGGCCGGCGGGAGCGGCCGGGCCTCCGTCACCTTGACCTGCAGGCCATAGCGGCTGTCGTCGACCCAGGTGCCGAGGATGTGGGCGCGCTCGCGCTCCTCGAGGTGGACCAAAGGTCCGACGAGGACGATCTCCTCGCCGCAATCGTCGGCGGCGTCGAGGACCGCCCAGCCCGTCGAGTCGCTTGTGTAGCGCGTTCGCCGTACGACCACGGTCCGATCGAAGTCGAATTGCATCGATTGCGTGACGTTAGCCGCCCGGCGTGCCAGTGTGCCACGGTGGTAACAGAGATGGCACGAAGCGCCGCGACCTCGGGCGAGCGCTACGGGGCCGGCAAGCTGACCCCGATCGCCTCGTGGACGCTGTCGCCCAGATATGCGGCGTGGATCCGCGTACCTCTACGAGGTCGAGGAACGGTCGCCATCGCGACTCCGTCGCGGTGCACGATCGGGACCTCCGCCACGCGCCTGCCGCCGATCGAGAACACCACCAACCCGAGCGGCTGGACCCGACCGCCGCGAGGCTTGACGGTGGCGGTCAGGATCACCTGGTTGACCGGAACCTCCGAGACCTTGACCCCGATCGCGATGCCGGCGCGGTGCAGACCCGGGCAGCTGAGCACCAAGCGGAGGTTCCCGACCGGGGGTGGAACCGCGAACAGCGGGCTCTGCGCTTGGTCGGTACGGCCGCCGGCGGCGGTGCAGCCGGGATGTGTGGCCCGGACCTCGTAGTCGCCTGGCAGCAGGTCCCAACCGAACTGACCGAAGACGTTGGTGTAGTCCGGGTTGCGGCGGTCGGCCGGGGACATGAATGCGCTTCCGCCCGGCAGCTGCAGGGGCGTGCCGCTCCGCCGCGGCGAGCGCAGCAGCGTCACCTTGGCGTTGGCCAGCGGGACGCCGTGGGTGGTGATCACGACGCCGCTCGGGCTGACGTAGTCGTCAAACGGAGCCGGCGCGGGCGCGGGCGCGTTGTCGCAGCCCGCGCCGGCGCGCGCGAGCGGGCCGGCCGACGAGGACCGTCCCGGTGCTGATGTGTCCTTGGCCACAGCGCCGGGAACGTTCTGCCAGCCGGCCTGCGTGAACTGCGGGGCCGACTCGACGGTACTCGACGGAGGGGCGTCCGGTACGTTCAGCGGCGCTCCGTAACCGCCCTCGCCGCCCGTCGTCGCGGCCGGCGACGCGCTCAGGTGCAGGTACTCGATCCCGCTGCTGGGGTCACTCGGATTTGGTTGCGCCACGTCGTGCGTGTCGCCGCTCTGATCGACGGTGAACCCGGTCCCGTCTGGCCGTGCGAAGATCGAGTCCGGTGGACCGCTCGGGTTGCTCGGGTCACGCATCCCCCAGTTCGGGTCCTGCGGATAACCGTGCCCCTGCGCGTCGACGTACCACGGCTCGTACGGGTCCGTGCGGTCCACGCGGGTGCCATTCGGGAATACGTGCATCTGCTGGTCGTGGTACAGGAGCTGAGGGTTGGTGGCGGGCGTCCCGGCCCCGAACGCCGGACACGCTGTCGTGGTCGGCGCGTAGGTGAGCGCGGGGCCGCCCGGCGAGCCGGGTCCCGGCGGCAGCGGCGTGCCTTGCGACGCGCGGGCGGTGGCGTACCGGTCGCGGCTCGCGCCCGCAACGGGTAGGAAACCGAATGTGTACTGCGAGACCTGGTATCTCGCGCTGCCGTGGAAGGAGGGACCGTTTGCCGGCGGGGTCAATACACCGTCGAGCATCGCCCCGCGTAGATTGGTCTCGCCGACCGTCGGCGTGCCGCTCAGCGCGACCCGCCACTGTCCGAGAGTCCCGTTGCTCGCCGGTGCCCATCCGGCGAGGAAGTTGCCCGGGACCTCCTCGACGAACCTCGGGCGCCCCGACGCGTCGTACCAGTAGATGACTGTGACGCTCCCGAGCGACGCGGTTGCGCTGCCGGGTCCGCTCGGCGCCGCGTAATAGGTGATGACTGTTCCGGCGAAGCTGTTGGGAGGGCCGTCGGGGAGCACGGTGAGCGGCGCCCCGAGATCGACCGGCGAGTTCGATGGCGATCTCGTCGGACCGGCGTTCGTCGCGCCGTTGAATGCGAACCCTGGCGGCGGCCCCTGTGGCGGTCGGAGGTGGAACGTGCGCGCGACGGTCGTCCCAGCGGCCAGGGCCACAACCTCCGACTCCCCGAACAGCTCTCCGCGGCCGGGGAGGATCTCGAGCAGGTAGGAGGCGGCCCGGAGGCTCCGGACCGTGAACCGGCCGGCGCGGTCACTGCTTGTGGTCTGGCACACGGTCCTCGCGGGGTAGGTGCAGACGGACACCGAGGCCCCGGCGACGGGGCCGCCGGTAGCGCCGCGCACCGTGCCGATCAACGTCGCGCTGGTAGCGCCGACGCCCTGTAGCAGAGCCGTGTGCGGGCTTCCGGAGGCGTTGTCGACGAACTCGAGCACGGCCCGGCGCGGCCCGGCGCCGGTCGGCTTGAACGCCACCAGGGCCGTGCATGTCGCCCCCGACGCCACGGTCGCCGAGGCGCAGCCGTCCTGCGTGAGCACGAAGTCGGAAGGGCTGTCGCCGACGACCTGCACCGAGGAGACGAACAGCGGGCCGTCGCCGACGTTCGTGACAGTGATCGGCAAGGGTGGACTGGTGTGGCCCGGGGCGAGCGTGCCGTAGTCAAGCGAACCACCTTGGACCTTTACCGCCGACGGGCCAACCGGCGTGATCACGACAGTCTTGGCATCGCGCGCGGACGAACTGCCGTTGCGAAGCATCGTCTGGCCGGTGAACACCCGGGAGGTGGAGGTGCCCGCACCGTCGGTCTCGGTGAGCGTGGCGGTGTAGGTGCCGTCGGCGCCATAGGTGTGTGTGATCGTCGGCGAACTCGTGACCGTCACCGCCGAGCCGTCGCCGAAGTTCCATGCGTAGCTGACAATCGGGTCCGTCGAGCCGAGCGCGAGCACCGACGAGGAAGCGTCGAAGCTCGTCGGTTGCCCGGCCTGAGCGGCGGTGACGGTGAAGTTGGCGACCGGCGGCTGGTCCGGACTGACGACGGCCTGGAAGGTGGATGGGTCCGCGGCGAACGGCGTGCCCGCCGTGTCCATGCTCGTGTCGATCGCCGTGACCTCGCTCGAGGCTCCATTGCTACCGCCCGGGGGCACGTACAGCGCCGTGCCATCGGGGGTCATCCCCGGAGCGCTCGGCTCGGCCGCGAGGCCGGAGATCGTTCCGAGCACCGCACCGGTCGCGGTCGAGATCACGCTGACGCTGTTGCTGCCGGGCTGTCCTGGAGCGCAGTTGCCGCCGGCGCCCGCTGTGAAGCCGCTGCCCCCGCCGGTGATGTAGAGCCGCGCGCCGTCGGGGGTGATCGCGAGGCCGTTCGGCCCCGATCCCACAGCGATCGGACTCCCCGCCTGGTTGGCGCTGAGGTTGATCGGCACGACCTGGTTCAGTCCGCCCTCCGACACGTATGCGCTGCGGCTGTCCGGCGTGACCGCGATCGCATTCGGGTGCGCGCCCGCGGCGAGCTCGATCGCGGGCAGCAGGCTCCCGGTGGCGGTCGCGATCACCGACACCTCATCGGTGCCCGCGTCGGCGACGAGCAGCTCGCTCCCGTCGGCGCTGACCGCGACCGCCGTCGGCTCGGACCCCGGCGGTAGCGAGATCGGGGTTTCCGGCGTCGCCGACTCGCCGCTGATCGCTACCGGATATACGGCATCGGTGGCGCCATCGGCGACGTACAGCGTCTTTCCGTCCGGAGCGATCGCGGGCGCGCCGAGGCCGGCGGTGATGTCCTGGAGCCCGTTCTGGCAGAGATGGCCGGTGCTCGCGCCGGACACGGTGACGGCAGCGCCGGCAAGTGGCGGGCTGGCAGTCAGGTCGACCGGGATCAGATCGTCGGTGCTGTTCTGCGCCCGCACGTCGGTGGTCCACGCCGTGTGCCCATCGGGCGTGATCGCGACGCCTCCGACCTGGATTCCGTTCAGGGCGATGTGAGCGCCGGTCGCGTTCGTACCGGTCTGGAACGGGGTCAGCGTGTCATCGGTGTTGAGGCCGTTCGCGAGCAGGCCGGGCCAACTCGGGGCGGCGGCGGTGCCGACACCCGGTACCGCCAAGCCGACGGCGGACACGATCACCCCCACCGCGATCGCGGCGCGACGGCTGCAGTTCACGTGCGGGTTTGTAACACGAACTCGTGATGGAGGTTTTGAAGCGCCTCGGCGCCCAATCCACTCCGAACCGCACACCTCAGGCGGTCAGCGCCCTCCGGAGCTGCCACACGGCGACCATGATCGTGGCCGCGGCGAACGCCAGCAGCACGCCGATCTGCGGCAGCACCGTGATCAGATCGCCGCCGTGTACCAGAAGCTTGGAGAAGGCGTCGTTTGCCCACGCGTGCGGCGTGATGTGGGCGATCGCGCGCGCGGTGCCGGGGAAAACCTCCAGGGGCACCATCGATCCGCCCAGGGCGGCGAGGCCGAGGCCGAGCAGCAGCGCCATCGGGCCCGCCTGCTGCTCGGATCCGAACAGGCTGCCGAGCAGCACTGCCGCGCCCGTGCTGACCAGCGAGAACGCCAGGATCACGGCCGCGGTCCCGAGCGGGTTGCCCCACGTGACGCCGAAGAACACCACTGACCCGAGCACGATGATCGCGGCCTGGAGCAACGCGATTGCCAGCCGGCCGAGCAGCTCCCCGGAGACCAGCGTGCCGGTAGACGTCGGTGTCGAGAGCACGCGCCGAGCGATTCCGAGCCGGCGCGTCTCGATCAGCCACGCGGCTCCATTGAGCGAGTTCAGGAAGATGAACAGCAGGAGTTGGGTGCTGGCACCCGAGTCGAACTTCCCGGACGCGCTCGTGTACGGGCTGCCGTCGGGGGCCGTCAGCCGGACCGCTACGGGCGGCGTGGTCGCCGCAACGCTCTGGGCCCGTGCGAGCGCTGCCGGGAATCCCTCGTGCAGCGTCTGCCGGAGGACCTGGGCGGCGGCGATCGTGCGCCCCTCTCCGGCGGCCACCGACTGGACGGTCGATTTCACCTGCTGGGCCACCGAGTTGGGCCGCCCGAAGTAACTCACCGTCGCGGTCGCGCCACGCGCGAGCAGCGCGTCGTAGCCGGCCGGGATCACGAGGCCGGCGTCGACTGTCCCATGGGCGACCGCGTCCTGAAGCGAACCGATCGACGTGTAGCGGACGAGGGTCGTCGACGGCCGGCCGCGCAGCGCCTTCACGAACTGCTGCGCCAGCCTCCCGTGGGCGCCGCCGATGACGCCGATTCGGGCGTTCGACGAGCCTCCGAACGCAACCCCCAGCAACAGGATGATCAGCATCGGCAGGACGAGCAGGAAGAAGATGTTGGCCCGCCAGCGCAGCAGCCGCCGCACGTCGGTGGCGGCGATCGTCAGCACCTTCACCGCGCTGCCCGCCGGTTCTCGTCGAGGGCCATCATGGCGCCACCAGCCTCCCGGCGCGCCTGAACGCGAGCAGCCCGGTGATGGCCGCGAACGCGAGGATCGCCGCGACCGGACCGAGGGCCGCGCCGGCGCTCGCGCCACCGGTCAGATTGTCGATCCCGCGCAGGAACCAGGCCTGCGGAGTGGCGAGACTGAGCGCCGCGAGCACGCCGCCTGCTTGAGCGACGGGAAAGAACGTGCCGCCGAGCATCCCCATCACCAGCGCGACCATTCCCTGCCAGCTCTGTGCCTGCTCCGGCGTGTGTGCCAGCGTCGCAACGAGCGTCATCACCCCGGTCGCCGCGAGGACGCCGGCGAAGATCAGCATCGCCACGCCGAGCACGTTGCCCCAGTGGGCGGACAGCAGGAAGTGGGTCGCGACGGCGAGTACTCCCATGCTGAAACAGCCGAGCACGATGCTCGTCACCAGCTTCCCGGCGAGGATCGAGCTGCGGCGGACGGGCGCCACCAGCATCCGCGCGAGCGTGCCGTCGCGGCGCTCCTCGAGCACGCTGGAGATCCCGAACTGCACCGTGAAGAACAGGAAGAACACGGTCATCCCGGCGGCGTAGAACGTCCCCGCGCCGAGCTGGCGGTTGCTGGTCGAGACGTCGACGATTGCGATCGGGGTGAGCGAGGCAGCCGAGCGCACCGGGGTCGTATGGGCCGCGAGGGCGCCGATCAGCGCGATCTGCTCGGCGTTCTCACGGTCCGCAAACGTCTGCGCGATCGACTGCGCGACCTCCGTGCCGATCGGTGAGTCGACGCTCCCGAGCACCTTGAGCGGGGCCGGGGTTCGCTCGCGCCGGCCGGTCGCAACGACCCCGAGGCCAGGCGGCAGCACAAAGGTCGCCGCGACCTGGTTCTGGTCGGCGGCGCTGCGGCCGGCCGCCAGCGTCGGCTCGTGCCGGACCATGATCAATCCGCTTCGCTGCAGCGGCGAGAGCGCATCGTTGACGAATGTGTTCGGACCGGCGTGCGGCTGTTGCTGATCGACGACGCCAAAGGTGAACGTGACCTTGCCGTTGAGCGCCCCACGGAAGATCAGTCCGAAGATCGACGCGAGCACGAGCGGCACGACGATCGCGACCAGCAGTGCGGAGCGGTCGCGCATCCGCTGTCGCAGGTCCTTGCCGGCGATCGCGAGCGCTGGTCGCACCGCTCAGTCCCTCAGGGCCTTGCCCGTGAGGTGCAGGAACACCGCCTCCAGGTTTGGCTCGTCGACCTCGACCGAGCTCACAGCGACGCCGTTGTCGCCGGCGATTCGCAACAGCTCCGGCAGCACGCTGCGGGCGTGATCGACGATCAGCTCGATGCCGCCGTTTTGGACGCTGGCGGCCTGTACCGGTCCGAGCGCCCGGGACCCGCGCACGACGGACTGCAGGTCGCCGACCCCCTCGAGCGAGACGCGGTCGTGCTCGCCGACCATCGCCACCAACTGCTCGCGGGTCCCCTCGGCCTTCAGCTCGCCAAGGTCGACGATCCCGATCCGGTCGCAGAGGCGCTCGGCCTCCTCCATGTAATGGGTGGTGTAAAGCACCGCCATCCCCTCCGAGGACAGCCGCTCGACGCTCTCGAGAATCGCGTTGCGGCTCTGCGGGTCGACGCCCACGGTCGGCTCGTCCAGGATCAGCAACTGCGGCTGGTGCAGCAGCCCGATGCCGACGTTCAGGCGCCGTTGCATCCCACCGGAATAGGTCTTGGTCTGCTCGGCCGCCCGGTCGGTCAGCCCGATCACCTCGAGCACCTCATCGATGCGCGCGGCTGCGTCGGCTGGCCCCAGCCCGTACAGGCGGGCGAAGAAGTGGAGGTTCTCGCGCGCGGTCAGATCGGGATAGATTGCGAGCTCCTGGGGGACGTAGCCGATCGCGGCCTTGCTCGCGACGCTGCGCGTCGTCAGTGCCTGGCCGTTTACCAGCACTTCGCCGCTGTCGGACTCGAGCAGCCCACAGATGATCGAGATCGTCGTTGTCTTGCCCGCGCCGTTGGGGCCCAGCAGACCGTAGGTCTCCCCGTGCGCGATCTGAAAGCTGATCCCCCGCACCGCCTCGAGCTTGCCGAAGCGCTTGCGTAACTCATGGCAGCGAAGGACGAGATCCGGATCGGCCATGGCTGAGACTGTGACACGCATCCGCCTTCGCTCCATCGGCACTTACGCCGGGAGGCGTGCCGGAGAACTACGGCAAGGGCGCGCCCGGCGGGGCAACGTACACCGTCTGCCCGGTCGCGAAGTTGCCCGTGTCGCTCGGATTGCTGGGCGGCGGGCGGTACACGTCGATGTGGCGGCCGATGATCGCCCCGCCGGTGTCGTCGGCCTCGAACCAGCCGCCGTTGATCGACTCGTACGAGGGGATGAAGACGTGGCTGCCGAGCGGGATCACGCTCGGATCGACCGCCACGCTGCGCAGGTACGAGAGCGATGCGCGCGAGGGCCCCGGTGCGAACGAGATCCCGCCCGGCGGCGCCACGTACCTGACGCCCGTGCCGTTCGACCAGCCACCGGCCGCGAGCGGGAACGTGAACGCCCCCGACCCGGTCCGCCAGAAACCGCCGGTCCGCCAGAAAGGCGCGTCCGCGACGCTGCCGAACACGCCGGGACCGGTGCCGGCCGAGTTGATCCAGCCCCCGGCGCCGACGTTCGAGATGTGGTACTGGCGGCCGTCGAGCCCGACGCCATCGCCCTCCATCGACAGGCCGTGGGCGGAGTACAACCAGTCGATCCGGTGCTCGGTGCTGAGCCCCGGGGTTGGCACCAGCGCGCCCGTGAACCACGACTCGAGCGCGGGGTAGTACTCGGTCAGCTCAAAGCCGCCGAGCCACTTCCCGGGACCGCCGGTCGACGGCGGCGGCGCGGCCTTGATCGTGTTCAGCGTGTAGCTGACGGTCACCGAGCCGTCCGTCGCCGAGGGGATTCCGAGCAGTGGCGGGAGCTTGCGGTTCAGCCCCGCGCTCGCTGGTGGCAGGTACTTGGCTGGGTCGGCCGCGATCTCCTTCTGCATCGCCGCCGCGGCAGCGCCCTGCCAGGTGACCGCGAGCGTCGAGCTCGCGCTCTGCGCGCCCAGCTTGGCGGCGGTGAACTGAAACGTGTTCAGGCCCGGGGTGAGCTTCGCGCGGGTCGTGAAGTTGCCATCGTCGCCGGGGTTCAGCGCTGTCCGCGTGCCGTCGGGGGCCAGCATGTACACGGTCGAGGTCGCCGGGCTGACCACGCCGTGCAGGGTGGGGTGGCCGCTCGCGGTCGCGTAGCTCACGGTCGGGGCGCTCGAGAGGCCGACGAGCGGGAGCTCGAGCTGGAGCTCGACCTTGACCGGGGCGGTTGCGCTCGCCGGGTGGGTGTCGCCCGCCGGCGAATGCCCGGGGGCTGAAGCGGCGCCGCAGCCGGCGAATGTGGCGGCTGCAAGCAGGACGGCGATCCGGGCGGCCGCGATCCGGGCGACGGCCGAGGCGGCGACGGCCGAGGCGGCGGCGGCGCGCACGGCGGCCGGCACGACCAGAGCCCACGGGCGAACCCTCATCACCCCGGCGAGCGTATCGACGATCGCGGTCCATCGAGCCGGATCCCTCCGATCGCCGGCCCGGGCGGCGTCGGCGGCTGAGTCAGCGCTTCTCTGCGAGCCTTACCGCGGCGGCCATGCCGTCGCTGGCGATCACGTTCTGGAAGGCCGAGACCAGCGGCCGCACCGCCGCGACGCCCAGGCGCCCCTGGACTCCAATCGCCGCGACCCGGGTCTCGGAGAAGAGCAGCGCGCGATTGCCGTCGCCTCGGCCGTCGCCGTCGGCGGGCTCGACCCAGTTCGCCAGCACGACGCGTGCCGTGCCGGGGCTGGACCAGCTGCGGAACTCGTCCGGACCGGCGAGCTGCGGGTAATCCCGGCGCAGGGTCCAGATCCGCCCGACGAGGCCGGCAACCAGAGCCCGGTCGTCGTCGAGCAGGACCGTAAACGGAGGCTCCCGGAACAGGCCGTCAAACGAGATCCCGCTCGGCGTGCCCGGGATCCGCCAGCGCACGAGCCGCCCGAGCAGTGCGGCGTCGGCGAGGCGCACGGTCTTGGCCGCCTCCCACAGCTCATCGGCGGGCGCACTGCTGGCGCGCCGGTGCGCCACGCGCAGCGCCGGGTCAGAGAGCCAGTGGTCGAGGTCGGGCTTCATCGGCCGTCCGCTCCGGCGGGCTTCATCGGCGGTCCGCTCCGGCGGGCTTCATCGGCGGTCTGTCGCGGTGGGCTTCATCGCCTGTCCGCTCCGGCACCAGCCACTCCGAGCCGTTGCGTCACCTCGGTTACCGCCAACCCCTCGATCCGCACGAGCTTGTCGCGGCCACGCTCGCCGCCGGCTATGCTCACCCGCCCGCTCGCGACGCCCACCGCAGTGGCGAGCAGCCGGCACACGGCCTGGTTCGCGCGGCCGTCGAGGGGCGGGGCGGTGACCTGGACGAGCAGCCGGCCGGCACGCTCACCCTGAATCCCCGCCCGCGCCGAGCGAGGCTTCACGCGTACGGCAAGCAGCACGGCGTCGCCTTCGGCCCTGACCATCGTGGCATCAAACGTTACGGCACATCGCATGCCGGGTCCTGCCGTCGGGGCGCCGGGGAGGAGCCGGGGGCGTTGCCGCGGGTGGCTGACGCGTTTCGGTCGGCTCGGGGAACGGCGCGCTGCTGAACGGTGGCTTGCCGCGGGAAGCCTAGACCGGGCCGAAATCCGCCTCGGCGGCATGCTTTCAGGCCCAAAGTGCAAGCCCGCGGGCGACCTTGGCTACATAAGCATGCCCCACATGCTTATCTAACCAAGGTCCAAATGCCGGGGGCGATTTGAGCCGTTAAGCATGCGAAATTGTCAGATTGCTGAGAGCCGCGCGCGCCGGGACGACTCCCTCGCCAGCGCCGTTCACCGAGCCGCTCGCCGACAGCTCAGCCAAGTCGCGAGGCCACCGCCCACAACGCCGCCGCCCACGAGGCCGACCCCCGGCCCTTCCCCGGTAGTCCCGAGCCGCCCGGCCCGCCCCGAAGCAGCCCGTTAGCCACCAAAGGCGGTCCGAAAGGACTCGGTGAGCCGTCAAGTCCAAAACCCCCATCCGCCCCGCCCCGACACACCGAGCCCCCGCGACCGCCTCGACCAGCGATCATCCCCCCGTGCTCCGCCACGCTCTCGCCCCGATCGTCCCCCGCGCAGCGCACGCCCTCCAACTCCCGCGTACGCTGACGCGCCAACCAGGCGCCCCGGCCGTCGCCTTGACCTTCGACGACGGCCCGCATCCCGAGGGCACTCCCTCGATCCTCGAGATCCTTGCCCGCGCCGACGCCACCGCGATGTTCTTCGTGATCGGGGAGCAGGTGCAGCGGCGCCCGCAGCTCGCCGCGCGGATCCTGGCCGAAGGCCACGGCATCGCCCTCCACGGCCATCGCCACGTCTTGCAGCTGCGGCTAACCGCCGACGAGCTCCTGGACGACCTCAACCGGGGTACCAATGCGATCGGGGACGCCACCGGCACGATCCCCGTCTGGCACCGCCCTCCGTATGGGATCTATAGCCCGGCCGGACTGCGAGCGGCGCGCGAGCAAGAGCTGAAGCCGCTGCTGTGGTCGCGCTGGGGCAAGGACTGGCGCAAGCACACGACTCCCCAGCGGATCGCCGCCCGAATCACCGGAAAACTGACCTCGGGCGACGTAATCCTCCTGCACGACGCGGACTTCTACAGTGCGCCAGACTCCCACCGACGGACCGCACGGGCGCTTGAGCGGATTGTCACGGAGCTAGACAGGCGTAAAGTCGGTACCGTCCTACCTGTCTGACAGGCTTGCTGGAGCGCACCACAACCTGAGACGATTGGCAAGCCAATGCGCGGGGTCGCGTCCGTCGGCCGGCGGAAAGCGCAGATCCCGCCCGTCTCGGATGCGCAAGGACCCGAGAGATGACAACCGCTTCCGCTGACCACGTACAGAGCTTTGCTCGCTTCGCGATCGGTTTCGACGACCGTGATCGCGCCCGTCTGCACGCGCTGATCGACGAGGTGCTGGACTCCAACCGCTGGTCGGAGGCGGACATGAACAGCCGCTTCGAGGCGGCCTGGGAGCGGCACAACGGTGCGCCGGCGGTCGCGCTCGGGAGCTGGTCCGGCGGTGCGCTGGCGGCGCTCCACTTCGCGGGGGTCCAACCCGGCGACACGGTCCTGTGCCCGTCGAACACGTTCATGGCCACGCCGCTGGCCGCGATCCGCGCCGGTGCCGAGGTGCAGTTCGTCGATTGCAACCGCGAGGACCTGTGCATGTCGTTCGCCGATTTCGAGGCCAAGGCCGAGCAGTATCGGCCCAAGGCGGCCTTCCTGGTCCACATCGGCGGCCATATCGCGTTCGAAGTCGAGCGGATCGCCGACTACTGCGCGGAGCACGAGATCTTCCTGATCGAGGATTGCGCGCATGCCCACGGGGCGAGCTGGAACGGCCGCAGGGCGGGGACGTACGGGGATGCCGGCGTCTACTCGCTGTACGCAACCAAGACGATCTCGACCGGCGAGGGCGGCGTGCTGGTCTCAAAGCGCCAGGAGGTCGTCGAGCATGCCCGGGACTTCCGCAACTACGGCAAGCCCAGCTACGAGGTTCAGGGCCTGAACTTCCGCATGAGCGAGTTCACCGCCGCGCTCGGGCTGGTCCAGATCGAGCGCCTGCCGGAGATCGTCAGGTGGAAGAACGAGACCGCACAGCAGCAACTCGACTCCCATTACCCGAGCCGCATCCAACTCCCCGACGGCATGACCTCCGGCCTCTACAAGTACATCGTGTTCGACTGGCTCGAGCGCTCGACCGGACGCGTCTACGACGAGCCATGCCACCGGATCATGGGCCATGAGGTCGATCTGCCGAATACCGACTGGGTCGCGCGCAACCATTCCTGCGTGCCGCTGTATTACCGACCGGAGACATCATGAGGGTTCTTGTCACAGGCGGATCGGGCTTCATCGGCTCCCACGTGGTCGACAAGCTCCGCGCGCGCGGGCATGAGCCGGTCATCTACGACCTGCGGCCGTCGCCGTGGCACGAGGAGGGGACGGTCGACACCCTGCTGGGCTCGATCACCGATCGGGAGGCGCTCGAACGCGCGCTGCACAGCTGCGACGCCGTCGCCCACCTCGCGGCGGTGGCCGACGTCAACGACGTGCACGCGAGTCCGGAGGACGCCGAGCGCGTCAACGCCCGCGGCACCGTGGCGGTGCTCGAGGCGTGCCGCCGCGCCGGCGTCAAGCGAATCGTCTACGCGAGCACGATCTGGGTCTACTCCGACTGCGCCGAGGAGGCGGTCGACGAGGACACGCTGCTGCCGCCGCCGTCCCACCTCTACACCAGTACCAAGCTCGCGGGCGAGCTGTACTGCAAGGCCTATCAGGAGCTGTACGGGATCGACTACACGATCCTGCGGTTCGGCATCCCCTACGGTCCCCGCGCGCGCGAGGCGGCCGTGATTCCCGCGTTCGTCAACAAGGCGCTGAAGGGCGAGCCGCTGACGCTCGCCGGCGACGGCGGCCAATCACGTCGGTTCGTGTACGTCGAGGACCTTGCCGGCGGCGTCGCGCGCGGCTTGGACGAGGTCGCGACCAATCGCGTCTACAACCTCGCGAGCAACGAGAACGTGACGATCAAGCAGATCGCGACCACGGTCCAGGAACTGATCGGCAACGTCGAGATCGTCCACACGCCCGCACGGCCCGGCGACTTCGGCGGCAAGATCGTCTCCTCCGAGCGCGCCCGGCGCGAGCTCGGCTGGACCGCCGCGACCCCGTTCTCCGAGGGCGTGCGCCGGTATGTCGAGTGGCGCCGCGAGCAGGCCGCGCTCGCCTCCGAGCGCGAGAGCACGACCGTGATCCCGGCCGGCGAGCCCGACGCCGAGGCGAAGCCGCGTCAGGTGCTGATCATCTCCGCCGACATCGGCGAGGGCCACGATCTGCCGGCGCGCGCCGTCGCCCGCGAGTTCAGCGACGAGGATCCCGACGCCCAGATCTCGGTCGTCAACGGGCTTCCCGCGATGGGTCCCGTCCTGACCAAGGTCCTGCGCGAGAACTCGGCCTTCATGTTCCGCTGGCTGCCGTGGCTGTTCGACGCGCAGTACTGGCTGTTCATGTACTTCCCGCCGACGCGCTGGCTGGCCAAGCGGTTGCTGACGGCGCTCGGGCGCCGGGGGCTGATGCGCCTGATCCGCGCCCACAACCCCGACCAGATCGTCTCCACCTACCCGGGCGTCACCGCGGTGCTCGGCGAGCTCCGGCGCAAGGGGAGACTCAACGTCCCCTGCTACTCCTCGATCACGGATCTCGCGGGATTGCGGTTCTGGGCGCACCCGGGGATCGACATGCATTTCGTCACCCATCCCGAGTCGATCGAGGAGGTCGAGAAGATCGCCGGACCCGGGAGCGTCCGCTGGGCCAAGCCGCCGACCTCGCCCGCGTTCCTCGCGGCGCGCTCGTGCGCCGACGCCCGCAAGTCGCTTGGACTACCCGCAACCGGGAAGGTGATCGCGGTCTCAGGCGGTGGCTGGGGCGTGGGCGACCTGCTCGGCGCCACCCGGGCCGCCTTGGAGGCCGAGCCCGAGGCGACCGTGCTGTGCCTGTGCGGGCGCAACGACAATCTGCGTGCGCGGGTCGCGGCCCGGCTCGGGGACGAGCCACGGCTGCGGATCATGGGCTTCACCGACCGGATGGGCGACGTGCTCGCCGCCGCGGACGCGCTGATCCACTCGAGCGCCGGCCTGACCGTGCTCGAGGCGATCATCCGCGGCTGTCCGGTGATCTCGTACGGATTCGGAGTCGGCCACGTGCGCGCCTCCAATCGCGCGCTGGAGCGTTTCGGCCTCGCCCAGGTCGCGCGCAAGCAGCGTGACATCGCCCCCGCGCTCGAGCGTGCACTCGAGCACCGCCCCGAACCGGACCCCTCGTTCGCGCGCCGTCCCTCGACCGCCTCGCTGATCCTCAACGACGAGCGCCGCGCGCGCCAGGTGCCGGTATGGCGGCTGCGGACCGCGCGCGCTGTCACTGGGATCGCCGCCTTGCTCGCGATCGCCGGCTGGACGCTGACAACCGGTGCTTCGTACAGCCTCGTCTCGCACATCGCGCACACGGGCCCGATGACCGCCGTCACGACCGCGAGGCCCGAGGTCGGGGTCCTCGTCGATGCGCCGCAGCAGGACGTGACCGCGGTTGCCAGCCTGCTCGCGGCGCGTGGCATGCACGTCAGCTTCTCGCTTGAGCAGGTCCCCTCGCTGGCCCAGCAGATGACGCTATGGAGCTACGGCGACGGCGCTGTGCCGCGGCTCCCGACCGGCGGGCTGGTCCGTTGGCTGCAGACGCGCACGGAGCTGCGGCGGCTGCTCCACGCGATGGGCTACCAGCACCACTTCTTGTACGCCTCGAGTGGCGCGAGCATCGGCCAGTGGCTGCTCGCGCACGGCGCCGGTGGCCGCCTTGTCGCGGGCGCGGTGCGGCTCGACGACTCGACTGACACACCGGGTCCCCTGCACCCCGGGGAGGTCATCGAGCTGACGGCGACCACCGAGACGCAGTTGCTGGCACAGGTCAACAAGTGCGCGCAGGAGCTCGCCGCCCAGCATCTGACCGCCGTCCCGCTCGGCAAGCTGATGCGGGACGCGGGCGTGTCGGTCTAGGACTCGCTCGGGCCGGCCCCGGGCGCCGCCTCGGGCCCCGGGCGCCCCCTCGGTCCCCGGGCGCCCCCTCGGTTCCCCGGCGCCCCCTCGGGCCTTTCGCCAGCCGCTCACGCGTACTTGATGCAGCGCTTGCCGCGATGCTTGATGCACCGCTTCGGCTTCGGCTTCGGCTTCCGCTTCGGCTTCGCGGTCCGGAACACGCCCGTGTCATAGGCGCCGACATTGCCGCCGACGTCGACGACAGCGACCCGCCAGTACAGCGTCTGCGTCGCCTGCGTCGGTTGGATCTGGGGCGCCCAGACGCTGTTGTCGGTCGTGTCCGATGCGACCGGCGACGCGAATCCCGGTGTCGTCGAGAGCTGCACCTGATAGTGGTAGGCGTACGACGTCGGCTTCCAGGAGATGATGATCCGGGTGCCGCTCTTGGTCGCGCTCACGCCGCCGGGCGCGGGAATCGAGCGCACAAACTGCATCTCGGGCGTGAAGTACGCGCTCGATGCGTTGGACCCGGGGAAGTCGGCGCGCACCTGCCAGCGCCAGATCCCGGTGCCGTACCACTGGGTGGGGGTCATGTCCGGAGAGTCGAGGCCGTTGAAGTCCTTGGTTGTCCCGTCCGCCTGGTCGACGTGCATGTCGTAGGTGATCGCGCCGGGCACCGGGGTCCAGCTCAGCAGCGGGATCGTGGAGCCGCCGGTTGCGTCGGCGGCCGGCCTCGGCGGTGGCAGATGGTGCATGAACGTAGCGATCGTCGACCAGTTGAGCCCCTGCTGGATGGCGTCGTTGGCGCGAACCCGCCAGTACAGCGTCGTGTCCGCGGGAAGCGTGGCCGTCGTCGTGTACGAGGTCGAGTCGGTGGTGGTATCGACCAGCGGGTCCGAGAAGCTCGGGTCGGTCGCGACCTGGATCTGGTAGTTGCGCTCGGTTTCGGCGCTCGTCCAGGTGAACGACGGCTGGGTCAGAACGGTCGAGCCGGTGGTCGGGCTCACCGGCGTCGGCGGCGTCGAGGACTTGTCGAAGTACTGCGGGTGGTCCTCGCCGCCTCCGGGGTCGGCGTAGAACTGGCCCGTGCCGTCCGGATTGGTCGTCGGCAGGACAGCCCACCAGTAGGCGGTGGTCTCGTCAGCGTAGGGCGCCTCGTTCCCCTTCTGAGGTGCGTATGCCGGGACGTTGGTGTACCCGACGTCGATGACGTCGGTGAAATATTGGTCGCGGGCGACCACTACGTAGTACCCGTTTGCGCCGGGGACCGGATTCCAGACGAACAGCGGTGTGCGCGGGGTCGTAGAGCCCTCGGCCGGAAGCAGGTACTGGTTGGTGGTCTGCTGCGGCGGCGCATTCGAGGTGGGTGCCCCGGTGAAGTCGAAGGCGGGTGCGTTGGCACCGCCAAGCTGCGTCCAATCGCTGATGATCTGCCCGTTCTGCGCGCCATCATCCCTGCGGGCGAGGACGCGGAAGCAGTAGCTACCGATCCCGAGGCCGTTGGGCGCATGCTGCGGTGTCGGCCACGCGCTCGGACCGACCTGGGGGAAGTTGGGTGACAGCGGCGTCCACGCGGTCGCGGCGGTCGTTATGTCCTGGTTGATCGCGGGACCGGACCAGTCGCAGCCGAAGCCGTTCCTGTAGGCGGTCACCTGCGCCTCGTAGCTCGAGGCGCCGGGGACCGGGTCCCAGGTGATGATCGGCGTATTGGTTGGCGATCCGACCCCGAGCGGCGCGCTGTCAGTCGAGTTCATCAGCTGGAGGTTCTGGATGCTCGGGATGCCGACATCGAAGGACTCGGTGAACGACTGGCCCAGGTTCCAGACGCCGGCGTCCCCGTTCACGTCGATTGCGCGTACCCGCCAGTAGTAGGTCCCGTTCGCCAGCAGCGTGGTTGGCGAGAGCGTCGTCCCCGGTGCGATCCCGTTACAGCACCACCTCGAGCCGACGGGGAAGTTCTGCGAGGCGTTGACCTCGACCTGGTAGCCGACGGCGCCCGGGACCGAGCTCCAGGAGAACTGCGGATCGACGACGCCCGCGGCGGTGGCGGTGTTGGTTTCGACCGGACTGGTCGTCGACGGCCAGGTCCAGATGAACGACGAGATCGCCGAGCGCGGCCCGCGATCGCCCTCGGCGTCAACCGGCGTGACCGCCCAGTAGTACTGGCCCGGAGGGAGCGCGCTCGGATACGCGAGCACCGTCGCCTGGGTGTTCTGAGGATTGCTGACCGACCCCCAGACGATGTTCGACAGGCCGGGATCGGTGGCTAGCCAGACGTCGTAGTTGGTTGCGTAGGGAACCGCCGACCAGCGGAACACGAGCGGGATCGTCGGCCAGCTGACTGTCCCGCCGTTGGCCGGGGACTGGAGCTGGGGCGGGGTGCTCCACGCCTTGTGCAAGGTGCGCACCCTCGACCAGGCGCCGGGTACATCCTTCGCGCTCACGGCGCGCACGCGCCAGTAGTAGGTGCCGTTCGGGATCGTCCTGTCGTTGCTGACCGCCGTGCTCGAGAGGAAGTAGCCCTCCGAGCCAAAGCCGTTGACACCCGAGGAGAAGCCGCGTTCGGCCGCGAACTCGAACTCGTACTGAACGCCGCCGTTGACGCCGCCCCAGGTGAAGGCGGGCAGCGATTGGACCCAGGCGCCGTTGGCGGGGCTCTGCAGGCCGGGCGCAGGCAAGCCGCGAGCCTGCGCCGCCGCCGGAGCGAAGACGCAGATCAGGCAGGCAACCCAGAACGATCGCACACGTCATGTTTCGGCATCTCCCGGCCGCCCGAAAACTGCACAAAGATCTAGGTATCGGGGCGGGCGGGGGTGGGATGGACTTGACGGCGCGCGCGCCCTTTAGGACCGCCTTTGGTGGCTAACGAACTGCTCTGGGAGCGGCGCGTAGCCGCGCTCCTCCGCATCGCCCGCGCCTACCCGTGACGACACGCGCCTACCCGTGCACGCCGCGTGCTACCAGTGCACGACGCGCGCCTACCAGTGCACGCCCCGCGTCGCCCGGGCGAACGCGCGCTGCTCCGCGGTCTCGGGCTCGGCCGCGGCCGCGCTTCCCCCTTCGGGGAACAGCTTGTAGGCGCGGTTGACGACTAGGTCCTGCGCCCCCGGCGCGATCGCGTAGCCGAGCTGCCCGATGTTCCCGAGCGTGGTCGCGATCCGCTTGGGCCGCTTGCGGATCGCCTCGGTGATCATCTCCGCCGCCTCGTCCGGGCTGAGCGTCGGGAAGTGGTCGTAGATCTTCGTCGGCGCGATCATCGGCGTGCGCACGAGTGGCATGTAGACAGTCGTGACATGCACGCCGTCGCTGATGATCTCGGGTGCGATCGAGCGCGAGAACGCGTCCAGCGCCGCCTTCGAAGCCAGATACGCGGAGAACCGTGGCGTGTTGGTCTGCAGGCCGATCGTGGAGATGTTGATGATGTGGCCGGACTCCAGCTCGCGCATCGCGGGCAGCAGGTCGAGGATCAGCTTGACGGGCGCGAAGTAGTTGAGCTGCATCGTCCGCTGATAATCGTGGAAGCGGTCGTACGCTCGGTTGACCGAGCGCCGGATCGACTTGCCGGCGTTGTTGACGAGGATGTCGACGCGCCCGTGTTGCTCGAGCACCTCGGCCGCCATCCGGTCGATGTCGTCGAACTCGGACAGGTTGCAGGGGTGCACGAACCCGGTGCCGCCCATCAACTCGATCTGGCGCCGTACCTCCTCGAGCTTCTCCTCCGTGCGCGCCACGAGCAGCACGGTCCCGCCCGCCTTCCCGACCTGGAGCGCCGCGGCTTTGCCGATTCCCGATGATGCCCCGGTGATCATTACCGTCCGGTCGCGTACGGCGTCGGGCAGCGAACGTGCGAGCACGCCACCGGCGCCCGGGATCCGCTGACCGAAGGCTCGCAGCGTCTGAGCGCCCCTGACGGCGATGTTGACGGGGTTTGGCGGCGCCACGGATTGTGGACCGTACCACGCACACGTCCTCCATTCGTGCGAACATGTGTTCCCCTCGATGATCGTCTGCGTCTTCCTTCCCCGCTTCCAGCTCGCGATCGCCGCGGGCGACCGCGCCGAGTTGCTGCGCACGCCCGCGGCGCTCGCACCCGAGCTGGGTGTGCAGCAGGTCGGGGAGGTGTCGCTCGCGGCCGAGGCGTTCGGCATCCATCCGGGAATGCGGCTCGGCGAGGCGCTCGCTCGCTGCCCCCGCTTGACCCTCGTTGCACCGGATCCGGCCGGCGTGGCCGATTCCTGGGAGCGGCTGCTCGTGCGCCTCGAGTCGATGGGGGCGGCGGTCGAGCCAGAGCGGCCCGGGCTCGTGTGCTTCGACGCGCGCGGCCTGCTTCGGCTTCACCACGGGCTCGAGGGGGTGCTCGCGGCGGCACGGCGGGCCTTGAGAGTGCCGGCCAGGATCGGTGTCGCGCCGTCGCGGTTCGCGGCCGTTGCCGCGGCGTCGCGGGCGAGGGTCCGCCGGCCCGAGATCGTTCCCGGGACCTGGTCGTCGGGTGGGGGCTTGCCGGGTGGTGGCTTGCCGGGTGGTGGCTTGCTGGGTGGTGGTGGCTTGCCGGGTGGTGGTGGCTTACCGGGTGGTGGTGGCTTGCCGGGTGGTGGGGGTTCGCCGGGTCGTGGCTCCGCTCCCTCCGGGTCCTCCTCTCAGTCGCGGGGTGGGCGAGCCGACGCGCGTGCCTACCTCGCACCGCTCCCGGTCGCCCTGTTGCGGGCGCGGCCCGCG
Source organism: uncultured Solirubrobacterales bacterium (assembly GCA_963769695.1). Classification (GTDB taxonomy): domain Bacteria; phylum Actinomycetota; class Thermoleophilia; order Solirubrobacterales; family Solirubrobacteraceae; genus Palsa-465. Next base: position 901,444 of record CAVYMX010000011.1, read on the forward strand.
CTGTCCAACTTGCCCGAGGCGCTCGAGCGGCTCGGGGTGAAGACGCTCGGGGAGCTCGCGGCGATTCCGATTGCGGCGCTCGCCGACCGTTTCGGGAAGGCGGGGCTGCTCGCCCATGAGCTGGCCAGTGGTGGCGACAGCGCGCTTGCGCCCAGACCGGCGTCGGAGTTCCTGCGCGAGTCGCTCGAGCTGCCCGAGGCCGCGTCCGGGATCCAGCTCGAGCGCGGGCTGGGGTTGTTGATCGACCGCCTCCTTGCCCGCCGGGAGCGGCGGGGGCGGACGCTGCGGGCGGTAGTGCTGTCGGCGGTGCTGGTCGAGCAGGGCGGAACGTGGCGCGAGCAGTTTGTGTTCCGCGAGGCGCTCGCCGATCCGGTGCGGATGCGTCTCGCGCTCGCCCCGCGGCTGGCGCAGATTCCCGCGCCGGCGGAGGTGCTGCGTATGTCGGTCGAGCGCTTCGGACCGCCCGCGAGCGACCAGCGCGCCCTGCTCGACGATCCCGCCGCGGCGCGTGCAGTTCGCCTGCGCGAGGCGATCCGTCAGACGCGCGCGGCGGCTGGGCCGGATGCCGCCTTGCGTGTGCTCGAGGTCGACCCCGACTCTCGGGTGCCTGAGCGCCGCGCGGTGCTCGCACCATTTGAGGGATGAGATGGGTGCTCTGGCCGGCGCTTGCGAGGGGGTCACAGGAGTAATGCTGGCGGCGAGGGGTGGGATAGCTAGGCGCGCGGGTGGGCGTGGGAGACATGCGGTAGGGCGTGGAAGACATGCGGGAAGGCGTGAGAGACATGCGGGTGGGCGTGGGAGACACGCGGGAGGGCGTGGGTGAGTGGTCCTCGCCAGCTCGCTGTGCCCCGCCGTGTCGCTGTCACTGCCGGCGATGATGGCTGCCCGGTGGCGGTCGACGGACGCGAGGTGGACTCGGTGCGCGAGTCATGGCTGGTCGAGGATCGCTGGTGGACCGATCGCCCACTCCGGCGGCGCTACTGGGAGATCGTCACGACCTGCGGTCGCGACGAGGTCGTATTCCATGACCTGCGCAGCGGGAGGTGGTGGCGACAGCGGTGATCGCGAGACCCGAAGCCCGCTCGCAGGCGTGAGGCCGCGAGCTGGACCTAAACTGCGTGGCGATGACCGTGATCGATCCCGGACCAGCCGCCGTCGGCACCTGGAGCGGTGGGCGCTTCATGCACTTCGGCGAGCCGCTTGACGACGAGCGCTTCCTGGCGCTGATCACGCCCGACGAATCAATCCCGACCGTGATCACAGCGGACGTCTACGGCATGGGCGAGGCCGACTCGATGCTGGGCCGGGCGATCGCCGGCCGGCCGCGCGAGGAAATGTGCATCGTCGGCGCCGTCGGCCACGACTTCTACACCGGCGAGCGCGACGGCGCGAAGGGCTTTCCGCGCTTCACCGACCCGCGGCTGCGCAACCCTGACGGCTACGCGGACTACCTGCGGATGGCGACCGAGCGCAGCCTCGAGCGTTGCGGGATCGAGGCGTTCGATCTCCTTCTGCTGCACAACCCCGATCGGATCGGCTACACGAGCGAGGCCGTCTGGAATGGGATGGCGGCGCTGCGCGACGCTGGGCTGACGCGCATGATCGGTGTCGCGCCGGGACCGGCCAATGGCTTCACGCTCGACGTCATCGACTGCGCCGAGCGCTTCGGAGCGCTGCTCGACTGGGCGATGATCATCCTCAACCCCCTCGAGCCATGGCCCGGCGAGCTGTGCCTCGACGCCCTCGACGCAAACGAGGTGAAGGTGATCACCCGAGTGGTCGACTACGGCGGGCTGTTCTTCGACGATGTGCTGCCCGGTCAGGAGATGCTTCCCCACGATCACCGCAAGTTCCGTCCCGCCGGCTGGATTGAGGACGGGCGCGGGCGGCTCGAGTCGATCTGGCCGATCGCGCAACGCGCTGGGCTGACGCTGATCCAGCTCGCGTGCCAGTGGAACCTCTCCCACGAGGCGGTCGCGTGCGTGGCCCCGACCCTGATTCAGGAGGCCGGTCCGAGCGCCCGCCCGGTGCAGGAGAAGCGCGCCGAGCTCGCCGCGCTGCCGCACGAGCTGAGGCTCTCACTCGCCGACGTCGAGGAGATCCGCGCGCTCGGTGACAACACCGGCTGCATGGCCCTCAAGGGCGCGAGCCCGGTGCACTCGGGCGAGGAGCGGGCCGACGGCTGGAGCCTCGATCCGAGGCTCGAGCAGGTCGCGCGCCGGTGGCGGATCGAGCCACTGCGCGATCTCGTGCCGGCCGCCGCAGCCTAGTAGTTGCGACGGGCGGCGCGTACGGGGCGGGTCCGGGGCGGGCACGGTCCGGGGCGGGCACGGTCCGGGGCGGGTCCGGGGCGGGCACAATCCGGGGCGCGGCGGGGCGGGGCGGCTCCGGGGCGGGTCCGCGACATGCTTTCAGGCCCAAAGCGCAAGCCTGCGGGCGACCTTGGTTACATAAGCATGCCCCACATGCTTATGTAACCAAGGACCATTTACGGTGGGGACTTTGGGCCGTTATGCAGGTGAGATTGTCAGATTGCTGACACCCGAGGCCACCGCCTCGAGGCACGCCGAGCCGCCGCTCCGAGGCGCCCGAGCCCCCGCTCCAGGCACGCCCGAGCCCCCGCTCCAGGCACGCCCGAGCCCCGCTCCTCCGAGGCGCCCGAGCCCACGCAGAGTCAGTTCTCAGGGTCGGCCTCGTGCTCCGCACGGATCCACTCACAACCCACTGAGAGATCCTCGACTCCCATCGCAGCCGCGACGTTGAGCCACATTCCGTAGCGGAAGAAATCGTCGATCTCCTCCGGCTCGGCGCCCGACAGTCGCTCGACCAGCGCCACCAGTCGCGCGTACGAGGCGCGAACTCGTTCGCGGATCAGCTCGTCATCGCACGCGGCGTAAGACTGATGCTGGAGCATCAGATAGTCGCGGTGAGTGGTGAGCAGCTCGACATAGGCCTGACCCATCGCCGTCAGGACGGTGGCGTCCGGCAGGGCGAGGGCGGGATCGAACTCGGCCGCTCCTCGCACGAAGGTCTCCGCTACGAGCTCGAAGCCGCGCTCGACAGCGGCCAGGAACAGGTCGCGTTTGCTACCGAAGAGGCTGAACACGTACGGCTGCGCGACGCCGACGCGACGTGCGATCCGGTCGACCGGCGTGCCATGCAGGCCGCCGTGTGCGAACTCGTGCACGGCGGCAGTGATCAGCGCGTCCCGGCGCTCGGACGCCGGGACACGCTGACGCGGGGTTGACGGTGAGGCCATGCTGTGGCGATCGTAGACGGCCATCAGGCGGCGATCCCCGCGAGGTCTTCGCTCGGGCGCGCCGCGGCGCGCTGGGTGTCCGCTCGCTCGGCGGCCGCGTGCGTCGCCGCGGAGGTTCGCGTGCTGAACGGTAAGACGAGGGCGGTCACCGCTCCGGCCGCCAGCACTGCCGCGCCGACCCACATCGCCGGCAGCAGTCCATTCAGGAACGCCTGCGGGGGGCCGTAGGCGCCGTTGCTCGTGAACACGGTCGCGAGCACCGCGATCCCGAGCACTCCGCCGAGCTCGCGGATCGCATTGGTAGCCCCGGACGCCTGGCCGGTCTGCTCCGTGCGCACCGATGCGAGCACGGCGTTGGCCGCGGGTGCGAACACGAGCGCCATTCCCGAGCCGGCGAGGACGAACGGACCGATCATGCTGGCGTAGGACTCCTGGACGCCCGCCAGGACGGCCAGCCATCCGAGGGCCACCGCCTGGAGCCCCAGGCCCGCGGCCATGAACAGCCGGCTCCCGTAGCGCTCGGAGAAGAACCCGGCGAGCGGTGAGACGACCATCGTCGCGCCGGTCCAGGTGAGCAGCTTCAACCCGGCCTGGAACGGAGTGTTGTGCAGGACGTTCTGCAGGAACTGGCTGAGGAAGAAGATCGAACCGAACATCCCGAAGTACATGGCCAGCGAGACCACGTTGGTGACGGCGAAGCCGCGGTCGGCGAAGAAGCTCATCGGCAGCATCGGATCGGTCGTACGCAGCTCGTAGCGGACGAACGCCACCAGGAGCACCGTCCCGGCGATCAGGGCGACCAGGATCTGCGGGCTCCCCCAGCCCAGGGACTGGGAGCGAACCAGGCCGTAGACGATCCCGAACAGGCCGCCGGAGGCGAGTGCGAGCCCGCCCAAGTCGAGCCGCCGCACAGGGCCGCGGCTCTCGGTCAGCCGGGCCGCGGCAAGGGGAACGAGCACCAGCCCGATTGGCACGTTGATCCAGAAGATCCAGTGCCACGAGCTGAGCTGAATGACGGCGCCGCCGACGAGCGGGCCGAGCGCGACGGCGATGCCGCTGATCCCGGACCAGATCCCGAGCGCGAGGCCGCGCTGGTCGGGCGGGAAGGCCTCTGCCAGCAGCGTCAGCGTCAGCGGCGTCGCGATCGCGGCGCCGACTCCTTGCGCTGCGCGGGCGGCGATCAGCAGCCCGGCAGTCGGCGCGAGCGCGGCGGCGGCAGACGACGCGGTGAACAGCGCGATCCCGGCGATGAACATCCGCTTGCGTCCGTAGCGGTCGCCGAGGGCGGCGCCGGTCAGCAGTAGGACTGCGTAGGCGAGCACATACGCGTTGACCGTCCATTCGAGCGCCTGAATCGAGGCGCCCAGGTCGCGATGAATGCTCGGCAGAGCGACGTTCACTACCAGGTTGTCGAGCACCACCATGAACAGGCCAACAGAGACGATCGCGAGTGTCCATAGCCGGCGGCGAGAGGTGGTGGATGGGGCGGGAGGCATCGTCCAACTCCTTCTTAGTGAGTGCTAACTAGTGAGTAGATTAGCAGCCGCTAATAATTTGTCAAGCGAGCGGAGGAAAGGTCCGTCCGGACCTGATGCGAACATATGTTCGTCTTGTATGCAGAGCTTCATTGCCACTCCGCCTTCTCGTTCCTCGACGGTGCGTCGCTTCCGGACGAGCTGGCGGCGACCGCGCTCGAACTCGGCTACAGAGCGCTCGCACTGACCGACCACAACTCGGTCTCAGGCTCGATGGAGTTCGCAGTCTCCGCGCGTGCACTCGGACTGCGCCCGATTCACGGAGCGGAAATCGACCTCGAGGACGGACGGCATCTGACGCTGCTGGTCGAGGATGCCCGGGGCTGGTCGAGCCTGTGCCGGATCTTGACCCACGCGCATGCGCATACGCGCGACGGGCCGGGTCCCCCGTCGCAGGCGTTTGTGCCGCTGAGCGAGATCTTGGACCATGCCGAGGGCCTGGTCTGCCTTAGCGGCTGCGCCCTGCGAGGTGTGCATGACGAGTTCACCCTCAGGCGTCTGTTGGAAGCGTTCGGAGCCGATCGGCTGCGGATCGAGCTGCAGCGGCCGTTCCTGCGCGACGATCGCGCTCGCAACAGGCGCCTGGCGGGCCTGGGGACGCGTATCGGCGTGCCGTGCGTGGCGACCGGCAACGTCCATGCGCACGCACGCTCGCGAGCACCCGTCCAGGACGCGTTCGTGGCAGTTCGCCTGCATTCGACGCTCGATGCCTCAGAGCCCGAACGGCGTGGGAACTTCAGCCACGTGCTGGCCTCGCCGGCGGCGATGGCTGCACGCTTCCCCGAGTACCCCGAGGCGGTGTCCGAAACGGGGCTGCTGGCCGAGCGGTTGCGTTTCGACCTCGGGAGTGACCTCGGCTACCGCTATCCGGGATCGGAGGACGCGGAGGCGATGCGCAAGTTGATCGAGCTGTGCGATGCGCGGCTTTCAGGCCGGTACGCGAGCGCACCCGCTGGGGTGCGCGAGACGGCGGCGGCGCGGCTGCAGGAGGAGCTGCGGATCATCGAGAAGCTGGACCTCCCTGGCTTCTTCCTGTTGCACCACGACATGCTCGAGCTCGCGCGGGAGGTTGCGGTAGAGGTTCGAGGGCCTGACACTGCTCGCGCGCTGCTGCCGCCGGGTCGTGGCCGCGGCTCGAGTGTCTCCTCGATCGTCTGCTACCTGACCGGCCTCTCGCATGTCGACCCGATCGCCAACGAGCTGCTGATCGGGCGATTCCTCAACGAGGAGCTGACCTCACTGCCCGACATTGATCTCGACTTCCCGCGTGACATCAGGGAACGGCTGATCCCGCGCGTGCACGACCGCTATGGCCACGACCGCTCGGCACTCGTCGCAGCATTCCCCACCTACCGCGCCCGTGGCGCGATCCGCGAGCTCGGCAAGGCGCTGGGGCTGCCGCCCGGTGAGATCGAGCGGGTCGCGCGTGGCAGCGAAGGTTGGGACGCGCGCCAGGTCGGCAAGGACATCGAGAGCGCCTTTGGGCTGGCGCCTGGGGAGGTGGGTGCGGACGCCACGGACCGGCAATCCGACCGCCGTGGAGCCACCGGCCGCTGGGCTTGGCTCGTTCGCCTCGCCGCCGAGGCACACGGATTGCCGCGCCACCTCTCACAGCATTCGGGAGGGATGATCGTCGCCACCCGGCCACTGATCGACTGCTGCCCGATCGTACCCGCGGCGATGGAGGGTCGCCAGATCGTCCATTGGGACAAGGACTCCTGCTCGGACGCGGGGTTTCTGAAGATCGACCTGCTCGGTCTGGGAATGCTGTCTGCGGTCGAGCGCACGGTCGAGCTGATTGCCAGGACCCGCGGCGAACGGATCGACCTATCGCAGATCCCCTACGACGATCCGGCGACGTACGAGTGCATCCAGACGGCCGACACGACCGGCGTGTTCCAGATCGAGAGCCGGGCGCAGATGCAATCGCTGCGCCGAACCCGCCCGCAGACCCTCCAGGACCTCACGATCCAGGTTGCGATCGTGCGCCCCGGGCCGATTCAAGGCGGGGCTGTAAATCCCTATATCGAGCGCTGCCAGCGGCTGCGGATCGATCCCGACTATCAGGTCCCGTACGAGCACCCATCGCTGGAACCGGTACTGCGCGAAACGCTCGGCACGATCATCTTCCAGGACCAGGTTCTCGAGGTCGCGATTGCGTTTGCCGGGTTCTCGGTCGGCGAAGCCGAGGGGCTGCGGCGGGCAATGAGCCGCAAGCGCTCCGAGGCGGCGATCGAGGCTCACCACAGGCGATTCGTCGCGGGTGCCAAGCGCTTGCACGGGGTCGACGACGAGACAGCCGAGCGGGTGTTCTCGATGGTTCAGGGGTTCTCGGGCTTTGGCTTCCCGAAGGCGCACGGCGCCGCATTCGGCCTGCTCGCATACCAGTCGACGTGGTTGCGAGTCCACTACAGCCCCGAGTTCCTGTGCTCGCTGCTGAACGAGCAGCCGATGGGGTTCTATCCGCCCGACGCGCTCGTGCACGAGGCGCAGAGGCGGGGAATCGAGGTCCTGGCGCCGGACGTCAATGAGAGCGACGCGGAATGCGACATGGATCTGGAAGGGAATCGGGTTCGCATCGGCCTCGGCTATGTCCGTGGTGTCCGAGATCACGAAGTCAGACAGCTGGTCGCGGCCCGCAAGGCAGGTGGGCGCTACCGCAGTCTCTCCGATCTCGGCTCGCGCGCCGGTACGAGCTCAGCCTCGCTCGAGTTGCTCGCATGGTCGGGGGCCTGCGATTCGCTGGTCGAGGTGGGGACGGGGATGGCACGCCGAATCGCGCTGTGGCAGCTCGGTGTTGCCACGCCGGGGCGGGGGGTGCCCGGTGGCGTGCAGCTGGCGCTCCCGCTCGACCTGCCCGCTCCGCCCGAGCTCCACAAGCTCTCTCAGTGGGAATCGATGCTCGCCGACTATGGAACGACCGGGCTGACAGTCCACTCGCACCCGATCGCACTGCTGCGAGAGCGATTGCCCACGAACGCTGTAACGAGCCGAGACCTCGAGACCGGGACTCATGGCGCTCGCGTGCGAGTGGGGGGTCTCGTCGTGGCGCGCCAGCGACCCGGAACGGCCAATGGGATCGTCTTCATCCTGCTCGAGGACGAGTTCGGGACGATCAACTTGATCGTGCCCTCGAAGATCTACGAGCAGAACCGACTGACGGTGAGGACCGAGCCGCTGATGCTCGTCGAGGGCAAACTGGAGCGATTCGCGGCCGCCGGCGGCGCGATCAACGTGCTCGTCGACCGAATCGGCTCGATCACCGCGCCCGACCAGCTGATCGCCGAGATCAAGGACTTCTCGATGTTGGACGAGCAGGTACGGACCGGGCTGGCCGAGCAGCGGTCCGCGAGCGAGCCAGCGCCCGAGCCGGAGGCCGAGGACTTCCGCGCTGTCGCGCCGCCCGTGATGAGCTTCGCATCCGGCCGGAGGCGGTGACCAGCTCAAGCACGGGCTCATTCAGGTCGCATGCACGATATGGTGCGCGCGCACGTGCTCGCCGTTGCCCTGTTCATCGCCTTCTGGGTCGTGCTCGCGCTCAGCCTGTTCTTCGTCGCCGTCCGCGGCGGGGTCGGTGGTGCGCGCCAGACGCTACAGACCCAGTCGCGCGGCGGCCGGCGGGCGATGATGGTGATCTTCGCGATCATCTACGTCGGCTTCGGCGTCGCGATCCCGGTCCTGTTTCTGACCGGCAACCGCGCCCGGGCCAGCAGCCAGGTCGGTGGGATCAAGCTGACGCCGGCCGAAAAGACCGGGCGCGAGCTGTTCGGCCAGCATTGCGGGGTCTGTCACACGCTGGCGGCCGCCAACGCCGTCGGGAAGGTCGGGCCGAACCTCGACGTGTTGCAGCCGCCGAGCGTGCTCGTGCTCCACACGATCAACAACGGCTGCCTGCAGAACCCGCCGGCGAACAGCAGCGAGACGTGCCTTGGCTACGGAACGATGCCGGCCGAGATCCTTCAGGGAAGGCAGGCGCAGCAAGTGGCCGACTTCGTCGGCAAGGTCGCTGGGAAGGAGTAGCGCTTCCGTGCCGCGGCGTTGGCCGTGGCTAATTCGTGGCGTGGCCCTACCGTGGCGTGGGGCCCTGCCGTGGCGTGGCCCTGCCGTGGCTTTCGCGAGGGCGTCCGTCAGCCGCGCCGCGGCGGCGCTCGTCCCCTCAGCGCTGTGAGGCGCGACTGGAAGAACTCCAGCGCCGTCGATCGCTGATCCGGGACTCCCAGCACCTCGGTGTATGCCAACTCGGCACCGGGGAGCCGCTCGCCTGCCACAGCTCGCCGGGTGGCGGTGCACCCCACGGTGCCACGTATAGGTATGGCGCTAGATGCTGGTCATCTCCCGGCGAGAGACCGTAGCCAGTCCGGGCCCCGGCGCGCTCGAGCCCGAGTTCGACCGCCAGATCGAAGTGCTCAGGCCACAGCTGCACCCGCGAGGGGTCGACTGCACCGCCAGCGCCAACCCGCAGCTCGTCGAGCACCGACGCAGGCGAATCCGTACCAGTTGTCGAGGAAAGTTCGCGGAGGCCGGATCGACTGGCGGCAGCTCCAAGTCGACCTCCAGATCGTCGGCTGGTTGACCGCGGGAGGCGACGGCTCGAGCACGCGCACCGCATAGCGGCCGCCGAGCCGCTCAAATGCTTCTGCCTGCGCGTTCATGGCAGCTCCGTTTCACTTTGGAATAGACATTAGGCACGTCCTCAGGGTTCGCATAGTCGCGCCGGCACCCAGCGTCCACAGAGTCAGCTGGTGCCGTGCGCGGGAATCCTGCCGCGGTCCTTGAGGATCCGCTCGAGCTGAGGGAAGTTTCCAGGTCGGCAGCGTCGTCTACCGTCCTGCCGGGAGGCGAACCGGTACAACCGTGCCACCTGGCTGTCCGGGTGTCCGTCGCACCCTCTCCTCGCAAACTGCACGATCGAAGGCGCATTCAGTCCGGGGCCGTTGCTAGCATGCCGCCTCCGTAAAGCTGAATTCCCGCACCGCTCCCTCAACCGAGGGCGCGGTAGGAAGCGGGGGAACCAAGTTGTTGGGGCTAATCGCGGCTTCCGCGTAGCGCCGCTCTTTCGGCGCGAGCCCGTCAGCTAACCCCGCAAGCCAAAGAAAGAGGACGCGCACATGCCGCAAGCAGGCGTTTCGGGCTATCGCGACGATGCGCGGCGCGTGGAGCGTCGCGTGCCCGCGCCTGCAGGCGACTCGGGCTCCGACCACGCTCGCGATCTCGATCTCGATCTCGACCTCGACCTCGACCTCGATCGCGGCTCGCGGTCTGAGCGGCGGGCTGTGCCACGCATCGTGAAGCCGGTCCGCGCCCCCGATACCAGGGACTTCGAGACGGGTCTGGCGTGGGACGACCGCGCGGCGCGCCCGGCCCCGGACCGCCGCGTAGCGCGCTCGGCCCGGGACGGCCGCGCAGGCCGCTCGACGCGTCCCGAGATCGTCCGCGAGGATCGCCCGCAGCGGTCCGCGTCCGCCGCGCGGTCCGCGACCACCGAGCGGTCCGGGTCCGCCGACCGCTCCGGGTCCGCCGCGCGGTCCGCGACCACCGAGCGGTCGGCCCCGGCGGAGCGGCTCGCTCGGGTCGAGCGTTCGGCCCGTGCAGCCGCTGGTGCACCACGCGAGGAGCGCGCGCAACGGCCGACGGGCAGGGCCGTCCGTGCGGTCCCTCGGGACCGTCCGATTGCACCAGTTGACGGCGCCGACTCGCAGCCCGCCGTCGCCGGCGCCGGCGTGCCCGGTCGCCGAACTGTCACGATCCGCGGGCGGGGTGATGAGCGTCCCGGCATGCGCGAGGTGCAGGGGCGGCGGCGGCCGTCCGAGCGGCCCTACGAGCGCGCGGGATTCCGCCCGGACCGGGCCGCGATGTGGGCGGTGCTGCTTGGCGTCGTGCTCGTCCTGGTCGCGGCGACCAGCTCGCACGCGGCGATTACCCACCTTCACGCCGCCCACGAGCTTCTGCGCTCCGTCGTGCTCCACGCTCACCGCTGAGCGCCGCGCGCGGTCGCCGGCCGCTTCGCCTCCGCGACCCGGCCTTATACGTCTCCCACGACGCACTGATCGGGCGTTTATTGGAATACGTATAAGGGGATGAGGCGCGTATTGCTTCGTAGGCCAAATGGGCCACGGGAAGCTCTAGCTACTCAGGAACGTCCTAGGTCGTTAAGGGCGACGTAATACCGCTCTCTTGTGTAAACCATTCTAGCCAGATACACTTATGAACCGTAAGCAGGTCTCGAAAGTAAAGGGTAAGTGTGAGGAGCACTGCCCGTACCTTGGACCCACTGGTGGCCACCGATGAAGACTTCAATGAGCAGATTCCAGATTCACGATGACTTGACCGCACCTGACGGTTCGGTGCCTGTCCTGCGCGGCGCGCTCGCGTCCGGGGGGCAGTTGCCCAACTTCTTGGGCGTCCTGGCAGGGTCGCCGGCGGCGCTGCGTGCGTACGCACGCTTCCGCTCCGAGTTGCGACACGGCAAGTTGACGCTCGCAACCCTCGAGCGGATCGCGCTCGCGGTTGCCGAGTACTACCAGTCAGAGCCCGGGATCGCGATGCACTCACGCGCCGGCCGGGGTGCCGGGCTGGCACTTGACGAGGTCGCCCTGGCGCGTCAGTTCAGCTCCAAGGACGAGCGCGAGGCCGCGTTGCTTCGCTACCTGCACGCGTTGCTCGAGCAGCGTGGCCGGGCTCCGATGCACCTCCACGAGGAGGCACGTGAGGCCGGCTGGGACGACGAGCAGATCCTGGAGGCGATTGCAGCAGTCGCGCTCGAGGGCTTTACAGCGATGGTCAACGTCGCCGGCGAGGTGCCGGTTGACGGGTCGAGCGAAGCCTCACGCTCGCTGCAAGCGGCGTAAGCTGTTACCACGCCATGGGCGTCCGCGAGCAAACCGCAGCCGGCGAAAGCGAGCACCAGCGGACCGGGTGCTGTCCGTTGTACCACGAGGCCGTGGAACTGGTCGGGCGCCGATGGACCGGGGCGATTCTGCGTGTGCTGATGGATGGGCCGTTGCGATTCTCCGAGGTCGCCCAAGCGGTGCCCGAGCTGTCCGACAGGCTCCTGTCTGAGCGCATGAAGCAACTGGAGGCCCGCGGCATCGTCCAGCGCACGGTGATTCCCGGGCCGCCGCTGCGGGTCGAGTACGAGCTCTCGCGGATGGGCCACGAGCTTGGCCCAGCGCTCTCCGAGATCGAGCAGTGGGCGAATCGGTGGCTTCGCCGGCGCGTGCCCGCCGGGGTCTGACCCAGTCGGCCGGCGCCGAGGTGTGACCAAGTCGGCCGGCGCCGAGGTCTCACCAGGTCGGCCGGCGCCGAGGTCCGACCAAGTCGCCCGGCTCAGCTGAGCGTGGCCGAGCGCGTCGCGCCGCTGTGCTTCCAGGTGAGCTTCGAGCCGCGCAGCGTGAGCGATTGCGGAACGATCCCCGCGCCCGAGTCGAGCAGCCGTGGCCCGCGCCGGTCATCGGCGTGAACCTCGACCCTCATCCCTCCGTGGCGGCTGATCGAGCTCGCGGTCGCGATCCACGCGACGGACCCGCTGTCGGTCATCGCCAGCGACTCGACCGACTCGTAGGACTCGGGCAGCAACGATCCCGTGACCGCGGCGGCCTGCCTCAGGCGCAGGCCATCGGACAGCCGGCGCACGATCACCCTCGTTGAACCTGTGTCGACGCCGCAGCTCTCATCTCCGTACGCCGCCAGTTCGCCCAGAACCACCACAAGACCGATCAACTGGTTTCCGACGCAGGAGCTCTTCACCCCCAACCTGGTGCGCAAACCGGTGCGATCGGAGCACCCGTAGACGGTGTTGCGCACCACATACACACGCGCCTCCGTGCTCGCCCCGAGCGTGTGCGCGCTCGCCGGCCCGCATTGCGCCACGGCGACGCCGGAGGAGCTGCCCGAGCCGTTTGGCGTCGCGGAGGAGCGCCCAGAACCGGTTCGTGCCGCGGACGAGCCACAGGCCGCGAGCGCGACTAGGGCCGTGGCGATCACCAATCGGCGGAGCACGCGAGCGAGATTACGGACCCTTCCGGCGTCCGGCAAGTAACCTCCCGCCCTCGCATGGTCAACCGTCCGCTAACTCCCGAGGACGTAATCGCGCTTGCGCGTGAGCGCGACATCCGTTTTGTCCGCTTGTGGTTCACGGACATCCTCGGGCAGCTGAAGTCTTTCTCGATCAATGCTACGGAGCTCGCCGACGCGTTCGAAGGCGGGATGGGGTTCGACGGATCGTCGATCACCGGCTTCAACCCGATCGAGGAGTCGGACATGATCGCGATGCCTGACCCGAGCACCTTCGCCGCCCTGCCATGGCGGCCCGCCGAGCAGGGCACAGCGCGCATGTTCTGCGACATCCAGACGCCGGAGCGCACGCCCTACGAAGGTGACCCGCGCCACGTCCTGCGCCGGGCGGTCGATCGCGCGCAGGCGATGGGCTTCGATCACTACTACGTCGGCCCCGAGCTCGAGTACTTCTACTTCCGCGACGCGAAGTCGACCGAGGTGCTCGACGAAGGCGGGTACTTCGACCTCACCACCCTCGACGCCGGCTCAGACCTGCGGCGCGAGACGGTGCTCGCGCTCGAGCAGCTTGGGATCCACACCGAATACACCCATCACGAGGTCGGGCCGAGCCAGCACGAGATCGACATGCGCTACGCCGACGCGCTGAAGATGGCCGACGATTGCATGACCTACCGGATCACGGTCAAGGAGTACGCGCTCAAATACGACCTGCACGCGACGTTCATGCCCAAGCCGCTGTTCGGTCAGAACGGTTCCGGGATGCACACTCACCAATCGCTGTTCCGCGGCGAGCGGAACGCCTTCTACCAGGCTGACGACCCGTACTTCCTCTCCGACGTCGGCAAAGCGTTCATCGCCGGCCAGCTCCGTCACGCGCGGGAGATCTGCGCGATCTTTGCCCAGTGGGTCAACTCCTACAAGCGCCTCGTCCCCGGGTATGAGGCGCCGGTGTACGTCGCCTGGTCGCGGCGCAACCGCTCGGCGCTCGTGCGGGTGCCGCTGTATCACCCCGGCAAGGAGCAGACGACGCGGATGGAGCTCCGCTGCCCGGACCCGGCGTGCAACCCCTATCTGACCTTCGCGGTGCTGCTCCAGGCCGGGCTCGAGGGGATCGAGCATGGCTACGAGCTGCCCGAGCCGATGGAGAAGAACCTCTACCACCTTTCGCCCGACGAGCGCCGGCGGCTCGGCATCGAGCAACTCCCCGAGACGCTCGGCGAAGCGATTGAGCTGACGGGCCAGTCGGAGCTCGTCCTGCGCACGCTCGGTGAGCACATGTTCAACCGCTACATCGAGATCAAGCGCCAGGAGTGGGACGACTACCGGGTGCAGGTCACTCCCTGGGAGCTCAGCCGCTACCTCCCGGTGTTGTGACGCCGGGGTGCGGGCCGAAATCCGCTGCGGGCGAGGCCCGGGCGGCCCGAAATCCGCGGCGGGCGAAGCCGGCGCGGGCTGAAATCCGCTGCGGCGACATGCTTACAGGCCCAAAGTCCACGCCCGCGGCCGACCTTGGTTACATAAGCATGCCCCACATGCTTATGTAGCCAAGGCCCAGCGGGCGCCCGCGGTTTGTCCCTGTATGCAGGCCAATTGGCAGATTGCTGACACCATCCGTCTCTGGCCACCCGGGCAAGCGGCCCGACCGCGCCCCGGCACCCAACCCGGCCCGACCACGCCCCGGCCACCCGCCCCCGCTCAAACCGCGACTCCCCCCGACCAGCCCCAACCGCGACGCCCCCCGACGAGCCCCAACCCCGACTCCCCCCAACCAGCCCCAACCGCGACGCCCCCCGACGAGCCCCAACCGCGACCCCCCAGACGAGCCCCGACCGCGCCCCGACGAGCCCACCCCCCAGGAAAGCTCAGAGCGCCGCGGCCAACTCGTCCGGCGTCGTCACCGGCGCCTGGCACACGAAGTGCTCGCACACGTACGCCGCTGCATGACCATCGACCGGCACCCGCCCCTCGAGCAGCGGCACCCCATTCCCACTCGAAGCCGCACCTCCGGCGAGCACCACGTACGGCCGGTAGGAGTCTCTAACCACCCGCAGCAGCGCCTCGGCCTCCCGCTCCGGACCGACGATCGCGACCTCGCGCACCGGCGCCAGGTAGAACGCCGTTGCTCCGAGCAGCTGGGCGAACGCGTGGGGGTGGCGAACCGCCAGCGGGTAGAGCAGCCGCAGCACGCCGAGCGCATGCCGCTCGTACTTGCCCTCGCCCGACAGCAGCGCGAGCCGCAGCAGCGCGAACGCGGCCGCCGAGTTCCCTGACGGAATCGGCGAGTCCTCGAGGTCCTTGCGCCGCGCCGGAAGCTGATCGTGATCCACGGGCGTGGTGAAGAAGCCACCGCGCTCGGGATCCTCGAATCGCGCGATCAGTGTGTCCGCGAGCGCTACAGCCTCGCCGTACCAGCGCGCGTCGAACGTCGTCTCGTACAGCGTGATCAGCGCCCCCAGCAGGAACGCGTGGTCCTCCAGGTAGGCACCGATCCGCCCCACACCGTCCTTCCACGTTCGCAGCAGGCGCCCGCTGGAGTCGCGCAACCGAGCCAGCACGAACTCGGCGCACGCCGTCGCCGCCTCGACGTAGTCGCTGCGCTGGAGCACGGCGCCAGCCTCGGCCAGCGCGACGATCATCAGGGCGTTCCAAGCCGTCAGCCGCTTGTCGTCGAGCCCTGGGCGTACGCGCTCGGAGCGCGCTCCGTACAGCAGGCAGCGGATCTCGGGCAGCCGCTCGGGCACCGGCTCTCCCCGCCCCTCGAGCACGTTCAGCCCGCGCTCGAAGTTTCCCCGCTCGGTCGCTCCGAAGTAGGCGATCGCCTCGTCGGCCAGATCCCCTAGGACCGAGCGCAGCTGATCGACGGACCAGACGTAGAACTTCCCCTCGACGCCCTCGGAATCGGCATCGAGCGCGGAGTAGAAGCCGCCCTCCGGTCCGTGCATCTCGCGCAGCGCCCAGTCGAGCGTCTCGCAGCAGACGCGGCGGAACTGCTCCTCGCCGGACGCCTGCCAGCCGTGCAGATAGGCGCGCGCGAGCAGCGCGTTGTCGTAGAGCATCTTCTCGAAGTGCGGCACCGTCCAGGTCGCGTCCACGGCGTAGCGCGAGAAACCGCCGCCGACTTGGTCGTAAATGCCGCCACGGGCCATCGCGCGCAGCGTTTCGAGCGACATTGCCCGCTCGCCGCGCGCGAGCAGCAGCTCGATCGTGGAGGCGGGCGGGAACTTCGGCGCGCCGCCGAAGCCGCCGTTGACGCGGTCATACGAGCGCTCGAGCGTGTGGAGCGCCTGGTCAAGCATCGCCTCGTCGATCGGCTCGCGGGTGGGCTCGAGCTGGGCGGTGGCGCCCAGCGAGCGGATCACGTTCTCGCTCTGTCCCTGGATCTCGGCGCGGCGGTTCTGCCACGCATCGGCGACCGCCAGCAGGACCATGCGCCAACTGGGCAAGCCGTGGCGGGGTTCGGGTGGGAAGTAGGTGCCGGCGTAGAACGGACCCTGGTCGGGCGTGAGGAACGTGTTCAGGGGCCAGCCGCCGTGGCCGGTCATCGCCTGACACGCCTCCATGCAGATCGCGTCCACGTCCGGACGCTCCTCGCGATCGACCTTGACGCAGACGAAATGCTCGTTCATCAGAGCCGCGATCTCGGGGTCCTCGAACGACTCGCGCTCCATCACGTGGCACCAATGGCAGGCCGAGTAGCCGACCGAGACCAGCAGCGGCCGGTCCTCCTCGCGCGCCCGGCCCAGGGCCTCCTCACCCCACGCGAACCAGTCGACCGGGTTGTCCTTGTGCTGCAGGAGATAGGGCGAGCTCTCGCTCGACGAGGCGGTTGGGCACGGAGGTCAGCCTACCCCGCAGCACGGGCCGGCAACACCGCGCCATGCGCGCAGGCGCGGGCGGTCAATACGCTACTCCCACCGCCCCACGACAGGAGGAACCAGTTGTCTGCGCACCGTGAGTCTGTCCAAGCACCAGACGCCCCAGCGGCGGTCGGCCCATATGCCCATGCCGTGCGGTCCGGCGGGCTGTTGTTCTGCTCCGGGCAGATCCCGCTCGACCCGCGGACCGGTGATCTCGTCGGCAGCAGCGCCGCTGAGCAGACCGGGCGCTGCCTCGAGAATCTGGCGGCGGTGTGCCAGGCTGCCGGTGCGACGCTCGGGGACGCAGTTCGGATCACGGTGTACGTGACCGATATGTCGGCCTTTGCAGCGGTCAACGAGGTGTATTCGTCGTTCTTCGAGTCCGATCCACCGGCCCGGGTCGCGATCGGCGTCGTGGCGCTGCCCCGCGGAGCCAAGGTGGAGATCGACGCCGTGGTCGCCCTCCCGGAGTAGTGAGCTTGCCCGTTCCTTCACAGCAGCGCGAGCAAGGCGAGGTCAGCCTCGATCGGATCCGGCAGGCGGCCGCCGCCGGGGCGGGCGTGACCCGGGAGACGCCGGTGCTCAGCTCGCGCACGCTGACCGAGCTCGCCGGCGCCCAGATCGTGCTGAAGGCCGAGAACCTGCAGCGGACCGGCTCGTTCAAGCTCCGTGGGGCACTGGCCAAGATCGCCGCGCTCGGCGACGGCTGCGCCGCGGGGGTCGTGACCGGCAGCGCCGGCAACCATGCTCAGGCGCTCGCCTATGCGGCCAGGGCTCGCGGCGTGCGATGCGAGGTGTTCATGCCGCAGGCCGCGGCGATCGCAAAGGTCGAAGCGGCGACGGCGCTGGGGGCCCACGTCCGGCTCGTCGGTGCGACGGTCGACGAGTCGCTCGCCGCCGCCCGCGAGCGCGCGGCCGAGCACGGGCTCGCGTTCGTGCATCCATTCGACGACCCCGACGTGATCGCCGGCCAGGGCGGCATCGGGCTCGAGCTGCTCGAGCAGGTTCCCGACGCGCACACGGTGATCGTGCCCGTCGGTGGGGGTGGACTGATCAGCGGCATCGCGATCGCGCTCAAGTCCCAGCGGCCGGCGATCCGAGTGATCGGCGTTCAGGTCGCGACCTGTGCGCCATTTGCGCGCTCGCTCGCGGCGGGGCGGCCGGTGGCGGTCGAGTCGGCGCTGACGATCGCCGACGGGATCGCGATCAAGCGCCCGGGCGAGCTGACGCTGGCGCTGATCGAGCGTTGGGTCGACGACCTTGTGACCGTGCCGGAGGACGATGTCGCCGAGGCGATGGTGTTTCTGCTCGAGCGTGCGAAGCTGGTCGTCGAGGGTGCCGGGGCCGTCGGGGTCGCGGCGCTGCTCGCCGGGCTCGTGCCGCTCGGCGGCGAGGGCAAGACGGTCGTGCTGCTCTCCGGCGGCAACGTCGGCGCCGGGCTGCTCGCGGAGGTCGCTCGCCGGCACGAGAGCCAGGCCGGCCGGCGGCTGGTGCTGCTGGCGCGGATTCCCGATCGTCCCGGGTCGCTCGCGTTGCTGCTGACGCTGGTCGGCGAGCAGGGCGGAAACCTGGTCGACGTCGAGCACCTTCGGGAGGGGATCGACCTCCACGTGCGCGAGACGGCCGTCCAGCTCGTGCTCGAGACCCGCGGGCCCGACCACGCCCGGCAGGTAACCGAGGCGGTGCGGCGGGCGGGCTATTCCGAGCCGCGACCGTTGAGGTAGCGCGCGGCCTCGTTCACGAGCGTCGCCACGACCCGGCTCTGCTCGTCCGCCTCCGGGTGCCACTGGACCCCGAGCACGAATCGGCAGGCCGGCGCCTCGATCGCCTCCGGTAACTCGTCGAGGGTCGAGACTCCGGTTACCTCGAGTCCGGCGCCGAGCTTCGCGACCGCCTGATGGTGATGCGAGAGCGTCCGGTGATGCTCCTCGCCGGCCGCGCGCGCCGCCAGCGATCCCGTTCGCAGGCGAACGTCATGGTCGGCCCCGTCGAAGCTCCCGAGACGCCGGCGGTGCTCCTCGTGACCGACCTGCTCGGGCACGTGCTGAATCAGATCTCCGCCCAGCGCGACGTTGATCAACTGCATCCCGCGGCAGATGCCGAGCACCGGCAGGTCGCGCTCCACCGCCCGCCGCGCGAGCGCGATCTCGCTGCGGTCGCGCTCGGGCACGGTGTCGCGCGTGTGCTGATGCGGATCTGCCCCGTACGAGGCCGGGTCGATGTCAGAACCGCCGGCCAGGATCAGAGCGTCGAGGCGGTCGAGCATCTCGTCGGGATCGTCTGCCAGCTGGGGATCGGGCGGGATCATCAGCGCGAGCCCCCCGGCCTGCTGGATCGCGGCGACGTAGGCGAACGGAAGCAGGGCAGCCTTCTGGTCCCACGCGCCCCATTGGGCGCGGGTGAGCCCCGTGCAGATGCCGATGACCGGACGTGCAGCCATCCGGTGCAGGCTAGCGAGCTACCGACCGCGACTTCGCAGCAGCGCCCGGCGCACCTTGCCGCTGGCGGTCTTCGGCAGCTCGTCGGCGAACTCGACGATCCGTGGGTACTTGTAGGGCGCGGTCTCGCGCTTGACGTGGTCCTGGAGCGCGGCCGCGAGCTGCTCGCTCGGCGCATACCCCTCGCGGAGCACGACGACCGCCCGCACGACCGCTCCGCGCTCGTCGTCGGGCTGGGCGACCACGGCGGCCTCCGCGACGGCCTGGTGCGAGACCAGCGCCGATTCGACCTCGAACGGCCCGATCCGGTAGCCCGCCGAGATGATCACGTCGTCGGCGCGGCCCTCGAAATACAGGTAGCCGTCGGCGTCCTCGTGGACACGGTCCCCGGTGTGCCACGGCTGATCGGCGGGCGCCCTGTCGCCACCGAGGTACGCGACGAAGAAGGTTGGGTCCGTGTCGCGGATCGGCCAGCACGAGCTCACCGTCTTTGACCCTCAGCTCGACCCCCGGCAGCGGCCTGCCCATCGAGCCCGGCCGGACGGGCTCACCGGCTGGCATCCCGGTCAGCTGGCCGGTCTCGGTCTGGCCGTAGCCGTCGCGGATCTCGAGCCCGGTGCCGTCCTTGAACGCGCGCAGCACCTCGGGGTTCAGAGCCTCCCCGGCGGCGACCAGCGAGCGCAACTGTGGTAGCGGCGCGAGCGTCGCGCGCTTGGCGATCACGCGGTACTCGGTCGGGGCCATGCACAGGACATTGACCTGTTCGGCGCTCAGGACCTCCAGCCGCTCGTGCGGGTCGAAGCGGGCGTCGTGGAGCAGCGCCGCCGCCCCCCGGATCCACGGCGCGATGAATACGTTGCGGGCCGACTTCGACCAGCCGCTCGCCGCCGTGCACCAGACGAGGTCGCCCGGCCGAGCGTCGAGCCAGTGCTCGGACTGGAGCCGCTGGCCGGGTAGGTAGCGCTGCCCGTGGATGATCCCTTGCGGCTCACCGGTCGTGCCGCTGGTGAACGTGATCAGGCAGGGGTCGGTGGGCTCGAGCTCGGCCGGCGCGGCCCGTGGTTCGCCCGTGAACAGGGATCGGTCCGGGATCGTCAGGACGGGGCAGTCCGGGTCAGCCGCTGTGAGCTCGTCGGCGTTGCGCTCATCGGCTACGACCAGCCTGGGCTGGGCCGCCTGCAGGCGCAGCTTCAGGTCCCCGGCTCGCAGCTGCTCGTTACAGGGCAGCGCGATTGCCCCGAGCCGAAAGCACGCGACCATCGTCAACACCCACTCAGGGCGGTTGCCGATCAGCGTCAGGACGACGTCTTCACGGCCGACACCATGGCTCGCGAGGGTGCCGGCGAGCCTGGCGCTGCCGTCCGAGACTTCGCCAAAAGTCCACTCGCGCCGGCTGCCGTCACGGCCCAGCTCCACGAGCGCGAGGTTCGCGGGCGGGGCTGCGTCGACGACGTCGCGGGCGAAGTTCAAGGCCGGGCAGTCTGCCAGGATCCATCGCCTTGACGTTCTGGAACGGCGTGTTGTGGCTGCACCTGCTGGCGATGGCGTTCTTCGTCGGCGGCCAGCTGATGCTTGCCGCGATCGTCGTGCCGGTCCTCCGCGGGGAGCGCGCCGCCCTGCGCGCTGCCGCCCGGCGGTTCGCGATCGGCACCCTGATCGCCGTTGGCGTGCTCGTGATCACCGGGGTCGCGATGGCCTCGCACGAGCACCGCTGGAGCGACTCGACGCTGCAGGTGAAGATCGGTCTGGTGGTCGTGGTCGCCGCCTTGATCGGCGTCCACATGCGCCGGCCCACGTGGCACGCGCTGGACGCGGCGATCTTCCTCGTGTCGATCGCGATCGTGTGGCTGGGGATCGTCGTCGCGGGCTGATGGCGCCTCCGCGGGCGCGCTCTGGCCCGTTGATAGCCTTCATTGCACGATGGGTTTGATGATCGCCACTGGGCCGTTTGGCCGCGAGCCGGCGGGAACGTTCAACTTCGACCCGCCGCCGCCCGGGCGCGCGCTGTACCTGGACCCGTCGCCGAAGCGGATTCGCGTCGTGGTCGCGGGCGAGACGATCGCCGACAGCCTGGGCGCGTTCCTGCTGCACGAATCGGGCCACCAGCCGATTTACTACTTCCCGCCCGCGGACGTACGCAGCGAGTTCCTGGAGCCCAGCGACCGCCACACCCACTGCCCGAAGAAGGGCGACGCGTCCTACTACACGATCCGCGTCGGCGATCACGTGGTCGACGCCGGCGCCTGGTACTACCCCGATCCGCTCCCCGACGCGCCTCCGATCAAGGACCTGATCGCGTTCTATTTCAAGCGCATGGACAGCTGGTACGAGGAGGCCGAGGAGATCTTCGCCCACCCGCGCGACCCCTACCACCGGATCGACGTGATCCAGTCCGACCGCGCCGTCCGGATCTCGCTCGACGGCGAGCTGCTGGCCGAATCCGGCCGGGCGATGGCGCTGTTCGAGTCAAACCTCCCCACCCGCTGGTACCTGCCGGCGGAGGACGTCCGCGCCTCGCTCGAGCCGAGCGACACGATCACCCGTTGTCCGTACAAGGGCGTCGCCTCGTACCACTCGGTAAAGCTCGATTCCGAAGGCGAGGATGGCCGGGACCTGATCTGGTACTACCCGTCGCCGCTGCCCGAAGCTTCGAAGATCGCCGGGATGCTGTGCTTCTTCACCGAGCGGGTCGACCTCGAGCTCGACGGCGAGCGCCAGGAACGGCCCGAGTCGCCGTGGAGCCACAGCCGGGTCAAGTCCGAGGCTCGCGCCTAGGCCGCGTGCCGGCGCCGGGCGCGGAGGATCTTCAGTAGCCGGTCCGCCTCGGCCTCCGGCGTCTGCTCGATCCGTCGCCAGGTAATGCGGACAGTCTCGTGGCCGGCCGCGAGCGTGTCGGCATCCCGG
Organism: uncultured Solirubrobacterales bacterium; assembly: GCA_963769695.1. GTDB lineage: Bacteria > Actinomycetota > Thermoleophilia > Solirubrobacterales > Solirubrobacteraceae > Palsa-465. The sequence goes on from CAVYMX010000011.1 coordinate 923,453, forward strand.
TTGCGGTCGTCCTCAAACGCCTTGCGGCCAGAGTGGAACTCGTAGCCGTCGAGCTCGACGATCAACCGCTCGTCGGGGAACAGGGCGTCGACCTCGTAGCCCGCGATGTGGGCGTTCATGGTCGGGCACGGCAGCTTGAACCGCTCGCAGAAGCCCGGGAACTCGTCCTCGAACCGCGACCGCGTCAGCTCGGCCTCGGTGCTCGTGAACCCGCGCAGACGGGCCGCCGCCGGATGGCGCGGGCACCGGCTCAGCAGCTCGGCCAGATGCGACTCCTGTAGGTAGCGCGCCAGGAGCCCGTCGTTGACCGCGCGTACGAGTTGGTTGTCGCTGAGCCGCGGGGCGCAGTCGAGCACCGTCCGGGCCGGGGTTGTTACGCGGATCCCGAGCTGCGTGGTCACGTCGCGGGGGTCCAGCGCGCACGAGCGGTGGACCACGATTCCCTTCGGCCGCCGGTCCCCGGGGACCGTGACCTCGAACGGTGTGGCCCAGCGCTTGGCGAGACCCCAGAGGGTCATCGCCGAGCCGTGGCTGAGAGCCGCGCCCGCGCCGCAGGCGAGCACCGCCGCGGCAGCGCGCTCGAGCGGCGTGGTGGTCGGCCGGCCGACCGAGTAGACCCCGCGGTAAACCCGGTACAGCCGGCCGAGCTTGACGCGATGCGCGATGGCGTTGCTGACCAGACCCAGTCCGACCAGCTGCTGTCGCGCGATGTTCCCGTGCTGCCTGGCGGCGATACCCGCAATCGCCCGGTCGATCTCCGAGCCCTGGGATGTTTCGCCATCTATGTTGGCGTTTTCTCCCACCACCCCGTAGCGTTCCACGCTCACGCCCGGGCGGGGCGAAACGGCACAGAGTTTTTACGCGTATTCTCGGGCGTATGGCTTTAGCGACCGGTCACACCGAGATAACTGATGAGCAGCGGGCGATCTGCGAGATGGTCCACCAGTTCGCGGACGAGCAGATCCTCCCCAACGCCGAGCACTACGACCACGAGGACGTCTTCCCCGAGCCGATCGTCGAGCAGATGAAGGAGCTCGGCCTGTTCGGGGTCACGATCCCCGAGGAGTACGGCGGCATGGGCCTCGACCTCACGACCTACGCGATGATCGTCGAGGAGCTCTCCCGCGGCTGGATCAGCATCTCCGGGATCGTCAACACCCACTTCATCGGCTCCTACCTGCTGATCAAGTTCGGCACCGACGAGCAGAAGCAGACCTACCTGCCGAAGATGGCGACCGGGGAGATCCGCGCCGCCTTCTCCCTGTCAGAGCCCGAGTGCGGCTCCGACGTCCAGGCGATCAAGACCTCCGCCAAGAAGGTCGACGACTCCCATTACGAGATCAACGGCCAGAAGATGTGGGTCACCAACGGTCTGCTGTCCGGCCTCGTGTTCGTGCTCGTCAAGACCGACCTCCAAGCCGAGCCCAAGTACAAGGGCATGACCTGCTTCATCGCCGAGAAGGAGCCGGGCGTCAGCGAGAACACCGGCGAGTACAAGGGCTTCAACGTCCCGCCCAAGATCAAGAAGCTGGGCTACAAGGGCGTCGAGTCGACCGAGCTCGTGTTCGACGGCTACAAGTGCCCCGCCGAGAACATCCTCGGCGGCGAAGCGGCCGGGCTCGGCCAGGGCTTCGTGCAGATGATGGACGCGCTCGAGGTCGGCCGCGTCAACGTCGCCGCCCGCGGCGTCGGCATCGCCCAGCGAGCTCTGGAGCTCGCCCTCAAGTACTCCCAGGAGAGAAAGACCTTCGGCAAGCAGATCGCCCAGCACCAGGCGATCCAGTTCAAGCTCGCCGACATGGCCACCCAGGTCGACGCCGCGCGCTTGTTGACCCAGCGCGCCGCCCGGCTCAAGGACGCCGGTGAGCGCTCGGACCTCGAGGCCGGGATGGCGAAGCTGTTCGCCTCCGAGGCCGGCCGGTTCTGCGTCGAGGAGTCATTCCGGATTCACGGCGGCTACGGGTACTCCAAGGAGTACGAGATCGAGCGCCTGTACCGCGACGCCCCGCTGCTCCTGATTGGCGAGGGGACCTCCGAGATCCAGCGCATGGTGATCGGCCGCACGCTGCTCAAGCGCCACAAGATTTAGTACAGGCGCGCTGGCGCGCGCCCGGGGTGTGGCTCTCGCCGGACCCGGCATCCGCAACTTCATCGCAAATGCTCCGTTAATGGTTCTGGACGCACGCCGAGGGCGACCGCGTCCGTTCACCGGGGTTCGTCCCCCCACAACTGGAGCCATGACTCATGCGCGGGAGCCTGCTCATTTTCGTTGCCGCAATGACGTTTGCTGTTGCGACGGGATCGGCTGCCGCGTCGACGATCACCATCAACACGCCCGCCGATGAGACGACGTTCGGCTGCTCGCTGCGCGAAGCGATCATGGCGGTCGACTCCCCCGGCGCCACCGCCACCGGCCCCAACTGCACGCCGGCCGCGTTCGGCGCCAACACGATCGTCCTGGGCGTGGGCACGTACACGCTGGGCTCCTTCTTCAGCAATCCGTCGCCAGGGGAGCTGAACGTCGTCTCGACCGTCAGAGACCTGACGATCATCGGCGCCGGCGAGGCCCAGACGACGATCGACGCGAGCACGCTCGGCGACCGCGTGCTCCAGATTGCCCCCGGCGCGAACGTCTTGATCGAGAACCTGACGATCACGGGCGGGCACGCGCAGGACGGGTCGGCGGGCGCCCCGGGCCTCGGCACCAACGCCGGCCCGGGCTCAGCCGGTGGGAACGGCGGCGCGATCCTGAACCAGGGATCCCTGGAGCTGCTCGACGCCGCGGTAACCAGCAGCCGCGCCGGCAACGGCGGCGCCGGCGGGACCGCTGCGACCGCGATAGATACCGATCCTGCCGCTCACGGCGGTCAAGCCGGTCCCGGCGGGGAGGGTGGCGGGATCTACAGCAGCGGCAGCCTGACCTTGAAGGGCGCCACGATCGCGAACAATCACTCAGGCGGCGGCGGGCTCGGTGGAGCGGGTGGCCAAGACCAGGGAAACAATCCGGGCGGGCCTGGCGGGGCGGGGGGCGCAGGCGGCGCCGGCGGTGGGATCGCGAACGACGGAGGCTCGCTGGCGATCGCCGGGAGCACGATCAGAGGCAACGCCGGCGGTGCCGGTGCTGCCGGTGGGACCGGCGGCGGGAACCCGGCGATCGGTGGCGGTTTCGGCGGCATCGGCGGGGCCGGCGGCTCGGGCTCTGACGGCGGGGGCGTCTGGAGCGCGGGCGGCTCCGTGTCCGTGACCAACAGCACGCTCGCTTCCAACACCACCGGCGACGGCGGCGCGGGCGGGACCGGCGGGATCGGCATCCAGGGCAGCAGCACCGGGGGCGCGGGCGGCAGCGGTGGGAACAGCGGCGACGGCGGCGGCATCGCGGTCAGCAGTCCGGCGGGCACGACGCTGCTGAACGTGACCGTGGTCGGCAACGACCTTGGTCAAGCGGGTGCCGGTGGCGCCGGCGGAAACGCGACCACGGTCGGCGCCGCCGGGGCCGCCGGCACGGCCGGCACCGGCGGGGGGGTTGCCGGTGAGGGCTCGACCGCGGTCACCCTCCTCAACAGCCTGCTCGCTCTCAACGGCGGCGGGAACTGCAGAACAGCTTCGATCAGCGACGGCGGCCACAACCTCAGCTTCGGCGACACGACCTGCCCCGCGAGCTTCCTGAACGGCGACCCGAATCTCGGTTCGCTGCAGGACAACGGCGGTCCGTCGCCAACCATCTCCCTCCAGTCGGGCAGCGCCGCGATCGACCAGATCCCGGCGACCGGCGCCGGATGCCCGACAACCGATCAACGTGGTGTACCGCGGCCGAGTGGGCCCAAGTGCGACATCGGCGCCTACGAGGTCGCGCCGCCGGCCGCGGTCACCCGTCCTGCAACATCGATCAGTCCTACCGCCGCCACTCTGAACGCGACCGTGACACCCAACTCGGGCGCCACCACAGTGGTGTTCCAGTACGGCAAGACGCCGCTGTACGGCTCCACCAACGTCGCGCAGACGCTCGACGGCGTGACCGCGACGGCGGTCTCGGCCAAGCTGACCGGGCTGAAGGCGAACACGCTCTATCACTACCGCGTGGTCGCGACGTCGATCGACGGCCAGAGCACCGGGGCTGACGGGACCTTCACGGCGACCGGGACGCCGGTGATCGGCTCGTTGAAGATCACGCCGAAGTCCTTCCGGGCGACCGGCGCGCACGGCGGGACGACGATCACATACACGGATACGAAGGCGGCGACCGCGACCTTCACCGTGTTCCTCGGCGAGAGCGGCGTGGTGCGAGGCAAGAGCTGCGTGAAGCCACCCAGGCACGGCGGTGGTCGCAGGTGTACCCGCTACGACAAAAGGGTCCTGACGTTCACGCATACAGACTCGGTCGGCACCAACAAGGTGAGCTTCAGTGGCCGGATCCGCGGTCGTGCACTCGCCGCCGGCAGCTACCAACTCATGCTGAGCGCGCGTGCGGGTCACCTCACGGGCAAGATCCTTACGATCACGTTCACCGTCCGCCACTAAACTGAATCACCTGGCTTCGCCATCGGACACCAAGTCGCTGATCGAAACCGCAGTCAGCCGGTTCCTCGAGGAGGTGCCGTCACTCCAGCCACTGAAGCTCGTGGCCGGACTCGAGTTGCGGGGACGCGGTGACATCCAGCACTACCGCGTCGAGCTTCCCGGCCCGAAGGTGACCAAGGACATCGCCGCAGATGCCAAGGTGACGCTCGCCATTCCGCGCTCGCACTTCAACGAGCTCGCGACCAAGGGCCATGTGCGGGACTGGCGCGAAGCGTTCGAGAAGGGCGACGCGAAGGCGACCGGAATCGAGCAGGTGATGAAGCTGATCGTGAATGTCGTCGAGCGCCAAGAGGAGCGCTCCCGGACCCGCAAGGCGCGGACCTAGACGGGCTAGCGGCCCGCGGACAGCTTCTCGGCCTCGGCCAGCTGCGCTTCGATCAGCCCCAGGCCGGCGTCCCAGAAGCCCGGATCGGCGAGGTCGATCCCGACGATCGCGGCCAGCTCCTCGGGACTGCGCGAACCGCCGGCGGCAAGCAGGTCGAGGTACCGCGGCACGAACGACTCGCCCTCCTGCAAAAAGCGACCATATGCGGACAGGGCCAGCAGCTGACCGTATGCGTACGCATACACATAGCCAGGGGTGTTGATGAAGTGGGGGACGTAGGACCACCACATCCGGTAGCCGTCGGTCACCTCCACGGAGTCACCGAACAGCTCCACCTGCGTCTCCACCCAGGTCTCGTTGATCCGGTCTGTTGACAGCTCGCCCTCGCCCCGACGCCGCGTGTGCACGAGATGCTCGAAGCGGTTCATCGCCATCTGGCGAAAGACGGTCGCGATCGCGCCGTCGATCCGCTCGGCCAGCAGGCCGAGCCGATGCTCATCGTCGCTCGCGGCGTCGAGCAGCCGCTCGAACACGATCGTCTCCCCGAACACCGACGCCGTCTCGGCCAACGTCAGCGGCGTCGACTGGTGGAAGATGCCCTGCGGCTGGGCGAGCGCGGCGTGGAGCCCGTGGCCCAGTTCATGGGCCATCGTCAGCACGTCTCGCCGCCGAGCGGTGAAGTTGAGCAGCACGTACGGGTGGACGCTCGGGACCGTGTAGGAGCAGAAGGCACCGCCACGCTTGTGCGGCCGCACCGGGGCGTCGATCCAGTGATCATCGAAGAACCGGCGGACGATCCGGCCCGCCTCCGGCGAGAACGACTCATAGCTTTCAAGCACGAGCTCGCGCGCCTGCGAGAACGAGAACGTCACTTCCTCGGCGAGCACGGGGGCGGCGCGGTCGTAGTCGGCCAGACGGTCGACACCCAAGCAGCCTCGCCTTGAGCTTGTACCAGCGCTGAGGGATGTCGTAGCGGCGTCGGACCGCCTCGATCAGCGCCATCACCGACTCATCCGAGGCCTCGTTGGCCAGGTTGCGGGACGCGAGCCAGTGCGGGTAGGAGCGCAGCCGATCCTCGACCGCCTTGTCGTGCACGAGCGTGTTGTAGATGAACCCTCGCGTGCGCAGGCCGGGCGCCAGCGCGGCCGACACCGCCTCGGCGGTCGTGCGCCGCAGATCCCGGTCGGGCGACTGCAGTCGGCTCAGAGCCAGGTCAAGCGGTCATTTCGTCGTCGTCGTGAGCGACTCGCAGCGCGGCGACCAGCTCGCCGAACAGACGGCTCCAGGCACTGTTGCTGGCGATCGACTTCTCGGCGAGGATCTTCTCCTCGGGCTCGGAGAGCAGGTGCGGCCGGTACCGTCGCGCGCTGCGCAGGTGATGGGCACAGAACGCGAGCCGCGGGTCCGAGACGAGCCGCTCGGCCTGCTCGTCTCCGAGCGCCGCCCACTCGAGCTCGAAGAACAGCAGCCGCGTCTCGAGCGCGGTCGCGCGCTCCTGCACCCGTTGGAGCCGGGCGCCCCGCGCGGGGTCGGCCGTGTCGATCGCGAACTGCAGCGACACGTAGGACCCAGCACGCCCGACGAGCTCGTTGATCGTCGCGAGCTCTTCCATCGCCGTCTGCAGTCCGACCGCGTCGAGCGTCGCGACCCGGCCGGCGTAGGTCTCCGCGAACGCCGTCGCCCGCTCGGTCGCATCGTCCAGCAGGCGCTCGACGCCGGCCTCGCCCTCACCGGAGACGAGCGGGCTCAGGTCCCACTCGGTGCTCAGCAGCTCGGGATCCGAGAGAAGCTCAGTAGTGCTCGACATCTGCCCGCTCAGGTTAGACGGTTGCTCCGGCTTGGACGCGACGCGCGGGTCGTGGTCTCGGCCGAGCGGCCACTCCGCGGTCGTTACCCTTGCGAATCGAGTCGATGAAGGGATTGACACTAAGGATTGCGCTCCTGCCGGTCGTGATCATGGGCCTGTCGGCCTGTGGCTCGGGCGGTGGCGGCCAGACGCCCGACACTGCCCGACTGCCGCTGGTCGTCGGGGCGCAGGTGATCGCCCAGGCGAAGCAATGCGACCCCGGCGCGAACGCCTTCTGCGCGGTCGAGATGGTGGTGGTCGACCCGCGCTTCGGCAGCTCAGATCAGCTGGTCAAGGGGGAGCGCGGGCACCTGAAGGCTGCCGGCTGGATCCGGATCAACGGCGACACCGGGGACGAGAGCGCCGCCCAGTCGCCCGGGCACAAGCTGCGCGTGACCTACGCCAGCGCCTCGAACGACCTTAAGGGAATCGACCTCGGCTGGATCAAGCGCTCACGCGCGATCACGCTCGCGCTCTCCCACACGCTGTTCAACCGCAGCTCGGCGATGTCGGTGATGCTCGAGCTCGGCTCTACGTGACGCTGTCACGCGCCCGCTAATGCTCGCTCGTGCTCGGGTCCCCGAGTACGAGCCGCCCATCCGCGCCGACGGCGATCGCCCGGCGGCCGGCGAGCAGATCCCGGAGGTCGGCGCCGACGAGCTCGCGGCGCCAGCCGGTCAGCGTGCGAACGTCGGGCTCAGGGTCGGACCGGCGGGCGGCGGCGACGATCAGCTCGAGCTCGCTGCGGGATGCGATCAGCTCGTACGCCAGCCCGGCCTCGAGCGCGCGGGCGCGCAGCAGCGCCTCGGCGAGGGCGATCAGCGGCGCGTCGCCCGGCTCGGAGCGTCCGCGGCCGGCCTCGCGCGGAATCGGCGGCGCCTCGCGGCCGCGCGCGATCGCGTCCAGGATCGCCTCGCCGCGCTTCCGGACGGTCGATGGGTGGATTCCCCGCGGTCTGCTCAAGCCCGCGCGGGCTCGTCGGGCTGGCGCTTGGCCAGCTCGACCAGCGGCGGATCGCCAAGAATCGAGCCGACCGGCCGGTCCTCCGAGGCAGCCGTCCGCTCTCGCCACGCGGCCAGTTCCCGGGCGACGGCTCGCGAGCGGGGGTCGAGCTGAGCGATCCGCGGGAGCCGCTCCCAGACCATCTCGGGGTCGCGCTCGTCGGTCGCCGACTCCAGCCGGCGGCACTCCTCTCGCGCCCACTCGAGTCGGCCCGTGGCGCGCAGCCGTCGCTGCAGCTCGTCGGCGAGCTGCAGCAGGTGCGCGACGTCCTCGGCGGCGTAGCTCAGCTGCTCGTCGGTCAGCGGGCGCGCGTCCCAGCGCGTGTAACTCGCGGTCTTGCCGACCCGTCGGCCGAGGATCGCGCCGAGCAGATTGCCGTACCCGGCCTGCGCGCTGGCGCCGGCGAAACCGGCCGCCAATCTGGGTGTCGAAGAGGTTCGTAGATCTCGGTCCTCCACGCCCGCCGCAGGATCGCCACGTCCTGGCGGCCGGCGTGCAGCACGACCTCGATTTCGGGGTCGGCGAGCAGCTCGGCCAGCGGCGTCACGTCGACCCCGTCCAAGCTGTCGATCAGGAGGATCCGCGACCCGCCCGGTGCGTCCGGGTCATCGACCGCGACCTGCGCGAGGCACAGCAGTGCCCGGTAGCGGCCCTCGGACATGAATTCCGTGTCGATCCCCAGCCGCCCCCTGGCGCGCGCCAGCGCGGCCGCTTCGGCGACCTCGCCCGTACTCGCTAACGAAATTGCAGCTACCTCCATGTATACCTAGATCCCCGCTCTGGAGTCGTTCCTCACTTGATCGTATGGCACCGGCTCGGGCACTGGCTCGCGGACTGGATAACCGAGCGGCATGGTAGGATTTGAATACCATGATCTTCTCTTCAAAGGCCGAGTACGGCGTCCGGCTGATGGTCGAGCTTGGCCGTCAGTCGCCCGAGCACCCGACGAGCCTGAAGGCGATCGCGGACGCCGAGGGCCTGCCGCTCGCCTACCTCGAGCAGGTGGTCGCGCGGCTGCGCAAGGCGGGGCTGGTGATGAGCGCGCGCGGCGCGCACGGCGGCTACTGGCTCGCGCGCCCGGCCGAGGAGATCGCGATGGACGAGGTCGTGCAGGCGCTTGAAGGCGCGATCGCGCCGATGGAGTGCTTCGTCCACGACCACACCGAGCGGGTGCTGTGCTCGCACCAGCCCGATGCGGGCCGCGGCTGCGCGACCAAGCTGCTGTGGACGCGCGTGCAGGGCGGGATCATCCGCTCGCTGCAGACGACGACGCTGGCCGAGCTGGTCGAGTTCTCGCGCCGCACCGAGCGGGCGCCGGCACCGAGCCACGGTCGCCGAACTTGATCCCGCCCCCGTGGCTTGAAAGAACGGACATGGCAGAACTAGAGATCCGAAACCTCCACGTCCGCGCTGGTGAGAAGGAGATCCTGCGCGGGCTCGACCTGACCGTCGGCAAGGGCGAGATCCACGCCCTGATGGGGCCCAACGGCTCCGGCAAGTCGACGCTCGCCAACGCGATCATGGGCCACCCGAACCTCGAGGTGACCGACGGGCAGATCCTGTTCCGGGTCGAGGACATCACCGAGGCCGCGCCGGACGAGCGCGCCCGGATGGGCCTGTTCATGGCCTTCCAGTATCCGGTCGCGGTGCCCGGCGTGACCGTGACCAAGTACCTGCGCACGGTGCTCAACGCCCACCGTCGAGGCCCGCGGCGAGGAGCCGATCCCGCTCAAGGAGTTCCGCCAGACCGTCGAGGCGGCGATGAAGCTGACCAACGTGCCGCGGGAGTTCTCGACCCGCTACCTCAACGAGGGCTTCTCCGGCGGCGAGAAGAAGCGGATGGAGATCCTCCAGCTCGCGCTCCAGCTCCCGGAGATGGCGATCCTCGACGAGACCGACTCGGGCCTCGACATCGACGCGCTGCGCGTGGTCGCCAACGGCGTCAACGCCGTCGCGGGCCCCGATATGGGCGTGCTGATCATCACCCACTACCAGCGCATCCTGCACCTCGTCCAGCCGAGCCACGTGCACGTCATGTACCAGGGGCGGATCGTCAAGCGAGGGCGGCCCCGAGCTCGTCGACGAGCTCGAGGCGAAGGGCTACGGCTGGATCACCGACGAGGTGGAGAGCCGCGGCGTGAGCACCACCGCCACGCCGCTCCGCGACGTCTCTGCGCGAGTTCCCGGTGCTGCGCCGGGAGATCGGCGGACATCCGATCACCTACCTCGACTCGAGCGCGACCTCGCAGACGCCGCAGCCGGTGATCGACGCGATGACGCGGTATTACACCCAGTCGCGGGCCGTCGATCCACCGCGGCGTCTATCCGCTCGCGGTCGAGGCCACGGATCTCTACGAGGGGGCGCGCACGCGGATCGCCGAGTGGCTCGGGTCCACGGTCGCAGGAGACGATCTTCACCGCCAACGCGACCGCCGCGATCAACCTCGTCGCCTACACCTGGGGCCGCCAGAACGTTGGCCGTGGCGACCTGGTCGTGCTGACCGAGATGGAGCACCACTCGAACATCGTCCCGTGGCAGCTGCTGTGCCAGGATCGAGAGGCCGAGCTCGCCTACGTGCCGGTGCTCGACGACGGGACAGCTCGACCTCGAGGCCTTCGACGGGCTGCTCGAGCGCGGAGCCAAAGCTCGTCGCGGTCGTCCACGTCTCCAACGTGCTCGGCACGATCAACCCGGTCGCCGAGATCGCGCACCGGGCGCACGAGGCCGGAGCGGTGGTGCTGATCGACGGCACCCAGGCGGTCCCGCAGATGCCGGTCGACCTGCGCGCGATCGACGCCGACTTCTACGCCTGGACCGGGCCACAAGGCCTACGGCCCCACCGGCATCGGCGTGCTGCACGGGCGCCGCGAGCTGCTCGAGGAGATGCCGCCGTTCATCGGCGGCGGCCACATGATCCGCACCGTCGCCGCGAACGAGTCGACCTGGACCGACCTGCCCTGGAAGTTCGAGGCCGGCACCTCGCAGATCGCCGAGGCGATCGGCCTCGGGGCGGCGGTCGACTGGATCCGCGCGCTCGGCATCGAGCGAATCCGCGCGCACGAGGAGGCACTGGTCACCGAGACGCTCGAGCGGCTCGGCGCCGAGGTTCCCGGTCTCGTCATCCACGGGCCACCCGCGGCAGCCGATCGCGGCGCGCTCGTCTCGTTCTCGCTCGAAGGCGCCCACCCGCACGACATCGGCGAGATTCTCGGCCGCGACGGGGTCTGCGTCCGCGCCGGCCATCACTGCGCGCAGCCACTGATGCGCCGGCTCGGTGTCGGCGCGACGACGCGCGCTTCGTTTGCCGTGCACAACACGAGCGCGGACGTCGAGCGGCTCGTAGAGGGCCTCGGGACCGTCCGCCAGGTGCTCGCGCTCTAGGGGTGGCTTGCGGCTGCAGACCGGGGCGGGTCGAAATCCGCCGCGGGGCGATATGCACGTGAAATGCCGAATTTGCTGACACCGACCGCCGGGCCGCGCCCTCAAAAGCGCCGTTCCCCGAGCGGACAGCACCGCTACCGGCCTGCGCGGCACCGCCCCAGGCCCACCCCGCTCTCCACGAGCCTTCCGGACCGTTCATCCATCCGCCCCCGCTACCCTTGAAAGCCATGGACGATCTGTACCGCGAGAACATCCTCGACCACTACAAGCACCCTCACAACTGGAGCCCGCCGGCGCCGCCGTTGGATCACGTGGACCTCGAGTTCAGCGACCTGAATCCGTTGTGCGGCGACGAGCTCACGGTTCAGCTGGCGATCGACGATCAGGGCACGATCAAGGGGGTTCGGTTTTCGGGCCACGGATGCGCGATTTCGCAGGCGGCGGCGTCGATGGCCTCCGACGAGGTCAAGGGGATGAAGGTGGACGAGTTGCTGGCACTGGATCGCTCGTTCGTGCTCGACCTGCTCGGCATCGACATCTCGGCCACACGGCTGAAGTGCGCGCTGCTATCGCTCAAGGTGCTGAAGAGCGCCTCGCTGGGTCAGGTGGTGGGGTGGGAGACCGCCCCCTCGGATAACGGCGCCGGAGCGTAGGAATCCAGCGCCGGGGAGAACGGCGCCGGAGCGTAAGAACAGTCGAAGCGCGGGTTACGCGTTTTCTCATTCGTCGTTTAGCGGGCGATTGGCGCCCAGCCGCAGACTCGCTGGCGATGAGCGCAACTACGACAGCAACCCTCCCGCGCCTGCTGACTGGCATCGGGGACGGACCGATCACCGCACTGGATCTGCATCTCGACCTGCACGGCGAGCTGCCCGACCTGCGCCGCTGGGCGCCACAGCAGATCATCGACCTGCTCGAGCAGTCCGGCCTGCGCGGCCACGGCGGGGCTTCGTTCCCCGTCGCGACGAAGATGCGCGCGGTCGCCTCACGGCGCAAGCCGAAGGTGCTCGTGGCAAACGGCTCGGAGGGTGAGCCGGCGAGCAAGAAGGATCGGGTGCTGCTGCGCGAGCTGCCGCATCTGGTGCTCGACGGCGCAGCCATCGCCGCCCGCGCGGTGGGTGCCGAGGAGGCGATCATCGCGGTATCGGAAAACGATCATCGCGGTGCGCAGAGCCTTGGGATTGCGCTGCAGGAGCGCCGCAACGCCCGCGATCGCCGTCTGCGCGGCGAGCCACGGTTTGAGCTCGTCGGCGTGCCGGAGCGCTATCTGTCGGGCCAGGAGAACGCTCTCGTCAACGTCCTGTCGGGCGGGCCGGCCAAGCCGACGTTCGGCACGAGGCCGTTCGAGCGCGGAGTCCGGCAGCGGCCGACGCTCGTGCAGAACGTTGAGACGCTCGCACACATCGCACTGATCGCCCGCCACGGCGCAGGCTGGTTTCGTGAGCTGGGCACCGAGCGCGACCCTGGGTCGACGCTGGTCACCCTGTCCGGTGCCCTGCACGCCCCGGGCGTGTACGAGATCGAGCACGGCATGGCGCTCACGGATCTGCTCGATACCGCGGGGATCACAGAACAGCTGAGCGCGATTCTGATCGGCGGCTACTTCGGCTCGTGGCTGCCGGCTGAGCAGATCTCGCGGCTGAGCCTGGCTCCCGGCCAGCTCGCCGAGCAGGGCGCGAGCCTCGGCTGCGGCGTGATCGTCGCGCTCGGCAGCAGCGCCTGTCCGGTCGCGGAGACGGCGCGGATCGCCGACTATTTCGCTGAGCAGAACGCGGGTCAATGCGGCCCCTGCGTCCACGGCCTGGCCGCGATCGCCGACGGGGTCCAGCAGCTCGCCACCGGCACCGCCCCGCGCGGGTCCCACGACAACGTCGAGCGCTGGGCCACCGAGCTGCCGCGGCGGGGCGCCTGTCAGTACCCGGACGGTGCGGCTCGGTTCATCGCGAGCGCGTTGCGGGTGTTCGACCTCGCCTTCCGCGACCATGAGCGGCGCGGACCATGCGAGCGCTGCGCCGGCGCGCCGGTCCTCCCGGTTCCGCTCGCGGTCGCCCCCCTCCGTCAGGCGGCCTGATGCGCGGCCCGCTTGTGAGGCCGATCCCCTGCGGCCCGCGCCGGGCGCTATGACCCGCCTGCGCGTCAATCCGATCCAGTGCGTCGCGCACGGGCTGTGTGCCGAGCTGCTGCCTGAGCGGATACGGCTCGACGACTGGGGCTACCCGCTGCTTGACGACCCCGAGCTCACGCCCGAGCTCCTCGATCACGCCCGCCGCGCCGCGCGTTCATGCCCGACGCTCGCCCTCATGCTCGAATCCTAAGCGCTTAGGTACCGCCGACCTGCTGATACAGCCCCGGCAGGTCCGGATAACCCCCTCCGGCCCAGCCTGAGGTCTGGATTGCGGCCATCTGGGCCTGCGGCGACTGACCCACGGTTTGCATGATCGCCTGGATCCCCGAGCTGGCGGTGCCGTAACCGGGGATCGTGTCCTGTCCCTTCAGCCAGCCGGCGGTGGCGTCGGCGGCCGTCGACGGATCGCTCCAGACCGAGTCCGCCGAGCCGTAGGTGCCGCTGTCGGTGTAGCCGATGTTGAGCCAGTCGTTGTTGTTGGCGGACTGCCGCGACTGGGCGGCGCCGCCGGATTCTTCGGCGAGCTCCCAGGCGCAGACCACGGCCGGACTGAGGCCGGTATCGGCCGCGAGGCGCATGGCGAATTGCTGCTGGCTGGTGGTCAACTGACTTTGTGCCGCCGCGGGCAGCGCGGCTGAGGACACCGACGCACCACCGGTCGCCGCGACGTTCGGCGTATAGGAAGGCGTCGCGAATGCCGACTGCCCCTGAGCCTGGGCGAGCGCGGTGGCGAAGCTCGTCGAGCTGGTTCCGGAGGTGGGCGTCGAGGCGGTGGTGCTCTGGCTGGCGGCGGCAGGGTCGAACGCCGTCTGGAGAGCCGCCATCTGCGACTGGATCTGAGCGATCCGGGAAGCGGCATCGGTGTAGCTCATCGTGTACGCACGTGATCGGCCGCCGTCGCAGGTTTTTGAGGGCACTACAGGAGCGAAACGCGATGCCGATCACCCTGCTGAGGCCTTCGATGACGACCATCCGTCCCGTTCACGTTGCCGGCGAGAGGTTTCCGGCGCCTTCCCCGACGGAGCTACTGGCTGAGGCAGAGGAGCTTTTCGGGAACGGCCGGGTGGCTGAAGCCCGCGCGCAGCTCGAGGCACTGCTGCCGCTTGTGGACCGCGACCCCCAGCTCCACGTGCAGGTGCTGAGTGATCTTGCCGTGATCGCCGCAACGGGCGGCGGTGTGGCAGAGGCGGCGAAGCTCGCGTCCCAGGCGCTCGCGCGCCGGCCAGACCACCTGCCGGCCGCTGAGGTGCTCGCCCACTGCGCCAACCTGAGAGAGCAAAGCGCCGCAGCCTTGTCGGCTGAGACTCAGCGGGTCCGCATCGAGGAGCTCAGACAGCTGTCGACCTGTGTACGAGTCGAAGGAGAACCGCTACGCGAACAGCCGGTGCTGCTGCTCGGCCATGGCCGGATCACGTTCGGGCACTCGGTCCAGTTCGGGTGGAAGACCTCACCGGGCTTCTATGACCGATTCGCATACGTGGAGGCCTCGCACCAGAGCTCGCAAGTGGAGATCGGGGACAACACCCTGTTCAACAACGGTGCGACGCTCCGTAGCGAAGGACCGGGGATCTCGATCGGGGCCGACTGCCTGTTCGGTACTTCGGTCGAGGTGCTCGATAGCGACTTCCATGATCTGCACCCTGGGCGGCGTCGCACCGGCACGCCGATGACCGGACACGTGGCAATCGGCAACAACGTCTTCATCGGCTCGAACACGATGGTGATGAAGGGGGTCACGATCGGAGACGACACGGTTATCGGAGCGGCCTCGGTCGTCCTGCGGTCGCTCCCGGCCGGTGTGATCGCGGGTGGCAATCCGGCCCGGGTGATCCGAGCGCTCGACGAGTAGGACCGTCCCAAGTTGCGGTCAAGGTTCTCGTCGTGCAGCCGATCACGCTGACCGATGGTTCCCCGGGGTTCTCTCACCGTGCACGAGACGCAACCGATCCCGGACGGGAGCGAGCGATCACATGTGGGCGCCCTCCAGTCCGCCAGGGTCATCCTGCCGATCGTCTTTGACGCAATTGCGCCCACGTCGGTACTTCACCTGGGCTGTGACTGCGGGGGATGGCTGCAAGCCTGCGCCGAACTTGGAATCCGGGACATCGCAGGCGTTCGCGCTGCGAACCTCGACACGCCTGTCGACCTCGGGCGGCGCTTCGACCTGGCGATCTCGGTGGAAGTGGCCCATGACCTCGCTCCGCAGGTCGCTCGCACGCTCGCCGCAAGTCTCGTTAAGCACTGCGACGTGGTCCTGTTCTCGGCCGCGATCCCCGGTCAGAGCCCGACGTGCACACAAAATGGCCAATGGCCCGAATACTGGGCGCAGCTCTTCGCCGCGCACGACTTCGTGCCGACGGACGGGCTCAGAGCGCGCTGCTGGCTGGAGACCGACGTGGAGCCGTGCTACGCGCAGAACTCGCTGATCTTCGTACATCAACCTAGACTGCGGGAGTTCCCCGAGCTTGCGGCGCACCTGGTCCACGATGGGTCACCGCTCCCACTCGTGCATCCGCGGATTTTCGCGGACGCGCTGCGGAGGGCTGCAAGCGAATCCGTCGGACAGCCAGAAACGTGGATTTCGCCGCCGGCGCTTGATCCGCCGCCGTCGACGGCCGCAGCGACAGACACGGGCCTTCGCCGCTTTGTCACGGTCGTCTACGCTGACGAGCTTCCAGGCGAGGCGGACATTCTCCGCTCCTACACACGCGCTTTTGCGCCCGTGCCCGACGCCACGCTCGTGATCTACGCTCCCGATCGCGAGCCTCGCGATGTGCTCGGCGTGCTCGGCGGGCAACTCACCTCGTGTGGCATCGAAGACGAACACGGCCCACATGTCAGCTTGCTGTGCGTTGCCTCCGACGAGGGTGACCCATTTCTCGCGAAGCGCGCCAACGCCGTACTCAGCCGTCGTAAGCCGCGAACCGCACTCTCGGCAATTCCTCACGCCGGTCCGGGCGCCGCCACACTCATCGCCGCACTCGCGGCCGGCGTGGTTCCCAGTCCGGGACGCCGGGGCGGCCTGGCGGCTGCGCTGATCGTCCGGACGATCGTGGCCGCCGGCGGTCCCGACCTGGCCGACAACGTCGACCTGATCCGGTACGCAGACGGAATGGGAGCACCCGCTCCGGACGACTGGGCCCAACTGTTGGCGGTGAACGTCCGGCTTGCCGATCAGCTCGAATCGCTGTGGGAACGACTTGACTCGGCATCGCGCGACATAGTCGTCTCGCTGCTCGCCTACGGGGTGCTTGGGCACCCGAAGGTTCGGCTGAACGTTGGGCCGTTCGCTCGTGTTCAGGAGATGGCGCGGGCGCTTCGAGATCACATCGTTCAAGCACACACGGCTGACCCCGGCTTCCTGAACTGGTTACTGGACGAATACGATCTTCGCCACCTCGGGTTTCCGATCCAACTTCACTCACATCCGAGACTGCTGATCAACGAGTTTGTCCTGGAGCAGTACCGCGCCCCCCAGCCCGCCGAAGTGGCGGTGCGCAGCGGCGACGTCGTCATCGACGGCGGCGGCTGCTGGGGCGAGACCGCACTTCACTTTGCCTTCCTTGCGGGCCCAGCAGGGCGCGTCCACACGTTCGAGTTCGTGCCACAGAACCTGGTGACGATGCGACGCAACCTGGAGCTCAACCCCGAGCTTGCCGCGCGGATCGAGGTGCACGAGCGCGCTCTCTGGACCGCGCCAGGTGAGCAGGTTCAATACAACCCGAATGCCGGAGGCACGCGGGTCGAGACCGACGGAGGCGCCACGACCGCCCACGCGCCGACGGCCTCGATCGACGCGCTGATCGCGGCAGCGGAGATCGACAGGGTCGACTTCCTCAAGCTCGACGTCGAGGGCAGCGAGCTCGCCGTCCTGGAAGGTGCCGAGTCGGCGATCCGCCAGTACCGCCCTCGCCTCGCGATCTCGGCCTACCATCGGGCCGACGATCTCGTCGTGCTGCCCGGCTTCATCGACGGGCTCGGACTGGGTTATCGCTACGCGATCGGACACTTCACCATGTCCACTGAGGAAACCGTGCTGTTCGCATGGTGCGACTCTGAGTGAGCAAACCGTCTCAGATGCGATTTCCGCACGTGACTTGCGTGATGACGGCGTTCAACTACGAGCGGTACGTGGCCGGGGCAATACACAGCGTTCTGGCGCAGGATTACCCGCCGGAGCTGCTCGACGTCGTCGTCGTCGACGATGGCTCGACGGACGGAACCGCCGACACGGTCCGTGCCATCGAAGCCCCGTCCGAGGGCCGGGTGGCGCTGGTTCAGCAGGAGAACGCGGGCCTAGCGGCGGCGACCAACACGGCGCTGGAGCACGCGCAGGGTGAGCTCGTAGCGATCTGTGATGCAGATGACGAGTGGCTGCCGGGCAAGGTCCGGGCACAGGCCGAGATCTTCGCGAGCCGCCCGGAGGTATCACTCGTATACGGCGACATGCAAATCATCGACGAGCATGGGTCGGTGTTGGATTCCTCGTTCTTCCGGCGGCACCAAATCGTCCCGCGTCGCGGTCGCCTGCTCGACGAGCTGGTGGGTGTCAACTTCACCACCAACTCGACGTTGATGCTACGTGCACAGCACGTTACGCGTATCCCGCCGTGTAGTCCTTATGCCGACTACTGGCTGGTGATGCATGCGGCCGCGGCGGGCGAGCTGGAGGTGCTCGAATGCACGCTGGCCAACTACCGGCTGCACTCCTCGAACATGAGCTTCGGTGCCAGCGGGCAGCACCTCGTGCGGGAGCTGACTCGTGAGCTCACGATCCGCCGACTGCTCCTGACAGGTGATCTGTTCGCATACGTGGCCGCCCCGACGCTGGTTCAGGCTGCGCTCGAGTTCGAGGCCAGAGCTCTCGCGATCGGCCTGCCCACCGATGCATCGCTCGCTGACGTGCTTTCGGTCACGGATGCCGATCGGGACCTGGCGACGGCCGAGGTGCGTCGCGGATGCGCCGAGCCGGATCGCGAGCAGCAGCTGCGTGCGTTTGCGCGGGCACGGCTGCTCGATCCGTTCAACACGGAGGCCCGCGCCGGGCTCGAAGAGGCGATGGCGCGGCCGAGGATCACCGTTGCCGACGCACGGGAGCTGATTTCCGATCCGCAACTCGTGGTGGGCTACTGCGCCGGCATCCGTCCGGGCGAGCACGCCACGCTCGTGATCCTGGCGGCGGAGCCCAACCTCGACGCGGTTGGGGAACAGCTTCGCGAGTCGCTGATCAGCGTCGGCGTGGATCCGGACGACTGCCCTGACATGTCGCTCGTCCCAGCCTCCGTCCCGCCCGCGGACTACGTCAGCGCACCGCGGCTGACGGCCGTCAAGGGTCGCCCGTCGTAGAACTCTTGGCGAACCGCCTCCGTGTCCGCCTGCGCGTGTACTGGCGCGGGCAGATCGGGCGCTCGCTCGCCTCGCAGGATCTGCGCATACCGCGGTCCGAGTACATCCCAGGTATAGCAACCTTGCCAGTGGGCTCTGCCCGCGTCGCCGAGCTTGCGAGCGGCACGAGCATTGCCGAGCAGAAAGTCGATGCCCTCGCCGAACAGCGCGAGCGGTAACACCAGCCCTCCGGCGTGGTCGTGGGCGGCGCCGCAGGTCGGCGTCGCGATCCACGGCAACCGGCGGCTCATCGCCTCGAGCAGCACCAGGGGCGTGGCCTCGGCCAACGATGGGAGCAGCAGCACCTGAGCGTCGTCCATCGCCGCTGCCACCTGCTCCGATCGTGCCGGACCGAGGAGATGGATACGCGGATCCTCGTGAGCCATCCGGCGGACCTCAGCAGCGGTCTGCGGAGCCGCAGGTGAAGCGTCGCCGATCATCGCCAGCTGCCAGTCTCCGCGATGGGGGCGCAACGACCGCACGAGCCCGGCGTGGTTCTTCTCGGGCCACATGTTCCCGACCGACAGGAGTACCGGCCCGGCACTTCGGAGCGCTGCGGTCGGTGACGGGGAGGCGGGCGTCGCGACGAGCTCGCTCGCATTCGGGACGTAAACACCATGGATGCCGAGGTCCTCGCACAACCGAACATCCGGACCGGAATGGGAGCTGAAGCCAACGACCTCGGCGGTGCTGAGGAGTTGCGCGTAGGTGCCCAGAATGTGCGAATCCGCGCGCAGGGACGCCGAGTTCTCGGCATTGATGCACGGGACCGCAATGATCCGCGGCCGCGGTTCCGGCAGACTGAGGCTTGCGATCAGCGGCCACGCGGTCGGCGCGGAGAAGATCAGCATGGCGTCGTAGTGTCGATCGGTGAGCAGCTCGTGCAAGCTCCGGACCGCGTCGCCGTCGACTTCGTGGATCAACATGCTCCGGTGCTCCCGGGCGCTCCGCTGATCGAGGCGACGGGTCGCAACCTCGACGGTCATGCCCTGCTGCTGTAGTGCGCCGCCGGCAGCCTCGGCGAGCCTCTCGGAGCCGCCGACAGAAGGGTGGAAGTAGTCGACGACGATCAGCACCCGGGACACTGAGCCCCGAGCCGACGGCTCCGGGGGCCTGGCTGAGCACCGACCCTCGATCTCATGCAGCTCCGCGGAGACCTCGTCACCGAGCGCGCCGGCGCGCTGCAACGCCTCCCGGGCCTCGCTGTAACGGCGGCGCTCGCACAGCAGCGAAGCGAGCCGCCGCCAGCCGGCGGGCGCCGCCGGATCGGCTTGCGCTGCCCGCCGGGCCCAGTGCGTCGCCTGCACCAGATCGCCGGTGCCTGCGCACCAGGCGGCGAAGTTCTCCAGTGCGGGCTCGTACCCCGGATCGCAGGCCACGGCTGCGAGCAGATGCGCCTCGGCTTCGTCCGAGCCAGCGCCGGTGCTCGCAATCACGGCAAGATCGTTCAAGATCTGTGCGCGCTCCTGGGGCGTCGGGCGGCCGGCGCTCAGAGCAGCCCGCAGGAGCTCGGCTGCACGGCACAGATCGCCGGCCGAGAACTCGGCTTCGGCGCGGTTGATCCGACCACGCATTTCGTCGCGACGTGAGTCCGCGCTCACGGTCATCCGAGGTCGAGGGCCATTGCTCAGGTGATCGGCAGCTTCGGCCCGCTGTTGACCGGCGGCAGGGCTCAAGCTGAACGCGCCGCGACCGATTGATGGGATCGTGGAGGTTCCTCGCGTTTCGGTGATCATCCCTGCGTTCAACCTGGGGCGTTACCTCCCCGCTGCGATCGACAGCGCGCTCGCCCAGCATCCGCCCGGAGGCCCGGTCGAGGTGATCGTTGTCGATGACGGCTCCACCGACGATACGGCCGAGGTGCTCGCGGCCTACGCGGACCGCGTGAGCGTCATTCGTCAGCCAAATCGCGGATTCGTCGCCGCGGTCGATCGCGGACTGGCCGCGGTCACAGGCGAGTACGTCGCCCTACTTGATGCCGACGACGAGTGGCCGCGCGACCGGCTACGCAGGCACACGGCGATCCTCGACGCTCACCCAGCGCTCGGGCTTGTGCACGGCGACATGGAGCTCATCAACGCGAATGGCCAGACGATCGATCCGTCGTTCTTCCGTTCTCATCAGCTTGCGCCGAGTGACGGACGGGTGCTCGGCCGGCTGCTTGGCCGCAACTTCGTCTCTGGCGGAGCCTCGACCTTTCGCAGCTCGCTGTTGCCCGCGATCCATCCGATTGGCCCCGACGCGGCATATCCCGATTGGTGGATCGCCGCGTGCATCGCGGCAGTGGCCGAGATCGCGCACGACGAGGCGATCAGCAACCGCTATCGACATCACGGCGCCAACATGGGCCTGCGGGCCACGCCCGAGCGGCAAATCGAGATCCACCGTCTGGAGCTGGGGTGGCGCCGCTGGATGATGTGGCACCTCGTCGACGACGACACGGTGACGGTCGAGGACGTGCGAGAGGCGCTCGAATGGTGGAGATCAGGCCTGCGCACGGCGGCCTCGGGCGCTGTCGGAGGAGCGAGCAGGCTATTACACACCGATCCCGCCGCCGCGGCTGACGTGCTGCGACAGATGAAGGTCTCGACTTTAGGCGCGCCGGTCACGAAGGTGCTCTTGAGGGCACTGTCACGCGACCCGTTTGACGGTGCGATCGCGGTCGACCTCGAGGTCGCCATGCAGCGTGAGGCCAACCTCGCTCAAGCTCCGCCCTCACCGCCTCTGATCGGGCTCGAGACCCGGACCAGGCTGACGATCGGATGGCTCCATGAACTGGTGAGCCATCCCCAGTTGTTGGTGGGGTTTGCCACGGAGGCCCGGCACGATTGCGATGCGACACTTGCCGTCCTCGCGCCGAGGGGGGCGGACCTGAATGCGCTGATCGCACTTGCCGAGTCGGACGAGCGCATCCGCGACGAAGACTGCGACATCACCGTATTGACCGAGCCCGCCACGACCCCCGCGCGTGCACTGCTCGCGGCGCGGGCGTGCTCCCGGCTGACTGCCGACCCATCCCCGGACCCGTACAGCTCGCTCCCGGTTCACGGCGCGGTGGGCGGCCAGCGGGCGCGCTCAAGCGGCCAATGACCAGCTGAGCCGACGCCCGATGCGCTCGGGTGTGCAGGCCTGACTCACCCGCTGAGCCCGAACCGAGCGGTCGCCTGGATCGGCGAGCAGCTCGTTCAGCCGCCCGCGGAGCAGGTCGGGCTCGGCCAATACGGAGTCGCCCAGGACGCCACAAGCCGGTCCGGTAGCGTTGGCGGTGATCGGTGCGGCGCCGACGCCGGCGGCGACGAGCGCACGCCGTTCGAAGCGGTCGCAGGCATCGATCGCGACGACGACGTCGGCGCTGGCGGCCAGCTCGGCGAACCGGGCTTCGTCTGAACACGGTCCGAGCAGCTCGGCCCACGGCAGCATTTCGGTCACATGCCGGCTCAGATCCCGGTGTTGGACCGTCGGAAGCAGGCGAACCGGGGTAGACCGGGGGAGCGTCCGCAAGGAGTCGAGCACCCGGGCGGTCTGCGGAGCGTTGTGCACCGGCACGACCGCCAGCACCCCGCCGCCGCCGGCCCCGCACGGTAAGGGAAGCACGCTCGGAGCCACGACTGCGATCTGACGGTCCGAGAGGCCCTGCGAGGCGAGCGCGTCGGCCACGGCCGGCGAGGAGGCCCACACGCCCGCGGCGTCCTGCAGGCGGACCGCAGTGCGAGCCTGACCCATGCGTACGACCGTCGCGGCGTCCGCTTGGTGGAGATCGTGTGGGCCGGCGGGTACGACCACGCGGCGGGCTCCCGGGACCGGATTACGTCGCCTCGCTTGGGCGAGTAGCGTTGCCGCCCCGCCGATCAGCCGGGGCGCCACCCTCGGCACGGGGGAGTCGACGGCGGCCGGTACGATCCCGCACGCTGCACACGCGGCCAGCAACGAACGCGCCTCCTCGGCGGCAGGACCAATTCCGCTGGGCTGCCCGACGACGGCGACATCCGCGGTCCACGCCACCTTGGCGGGCGGGCAGTCTTCGAGGGCCGCATCCCACACTCGGGCGGCGAGCTCGTCGTCCTGGCCGAGCATCGTCGCCCAGGTGCCGATGAAACGTAGGTCGTTGCTTCGCATCGCCTCCAGGCGCTCGGGCGTAGCCCACAGCTCAGCCCCCTTGCCCCGCGAAGCCCCCTCATGGTGGACGATCGTCACGTCGCCGCGGTAGACAATCCGCTCGCCCGCAAGCCTGATGCGGAGGCACAGGTCGGCGTCCTCCAGGCCGTTTCGGTATCCCTCGTCAAAACCTCCGGCCGCGTGAAAGGCGCTGGCGCGTACAGCCATGCAGGCGGCCGTGACGCAGTCGAGTTCGTAGGACGCGCGCGACGCGGGCAGCTCCTGGTCCTGATGGTGGAAGATGTGCTGAGGCATCGCGACGCCGTCGAAGAGCCGGCTTTCCAGGAACGCGACACCCGCGTGCTGGATCGTGCCATCGGGAAACAGCAACCGGCAGCCGGCCACCGACACGCCGGGCTCGAGCGCCTGCTCGACGAGCGTCTCCAACGCGGCGGGCGTGACCGTGGTGTCGTTGTTGAGGAACACGAGCACCTCGCCGCGTGCTGCCGCCGCGCCGGTGTTGCAGCCGCCGGCGAAGTTGCGGTTCTCGGGCAGCAGCTTCACGACGGCGCGCTCGGACCACGAGCGCAGGAGCTCGGGGGTATCGTCGGGAGAGGCGTTGTCGACCAGGACGAGCTCCCAGTCGGCGCCGAGCCGATCTCCTAGGCACTCCTGCAGCGAACACAAGCACTGCTCGGTGAGAGCGCGCTGGCCGTGGGTGACGATGATGATCGAAGCGCGGGGATTAGGCATACGACTCCCTCCGCTGGGTCAGGGCCGATTTCAGCGCGCCGGTGCCGAGCTCGATCAGGGTGTTCCCCGCCGCGCGCGCGATGCGCTCGTGTCCGGTGCACGCCGGGTGCAACGGGACGTAGGTGTCGACCGCGGCGTGCAGCCGGACGTCGCGGTCGGCGCGTGCCGGTTCCATCAGCACGTTGATGTCGGCGCAGTCCTCGATGTCGGCCGAGCTCGCGGCCGCGGCGCTCAGTACGCGTGCCTCGAGCTCCTCGGGGTCACCGTCCACGGCGGGATCGGCGAGTAGGTACAGGCATGCGCTGCTCGTGCGCGAGGTCGCGCCGGCCCACTCGGCGAGCAACTCGCCGAGGCGGTCCTCGGTCCGCCATGCGGGTGTCGCCAGTACGCGCAGGTCGACTTCCTCGGGCAGCGGGAACGGCTCCGGATGCCGTGGTCCTCCGAGCAGCGGACGGCGGCTGCTCAGCGCCGCCAGTCGCTCCGAGTAGCGCGCCGCGACGGCATCCCAGGAGAAGCCCTGCGCGGCGGCGTGCCCTGCCCGCCCGCGCTGCTCGCGTGCCGCCGGATCGGCGGCCGCCGAGCGCAGCAGCTCGATCAGGTGCGACGCGTCAGGCTCGAGCACCCACGGGCGCCCGGCCGTCGGCATCGTGTCGATGCGATCAGCGGGGAACTGCGCGCGGCGTGCGCGGATTCGCCAGCCGGCGTCCGGCGGGCAGAACTCGTCGGTCGGGCCGCCGGCGGTGCAGATGACCGGCAAACCGCAGGCCATCGCCTCGAGCACCGGCATTGCGAACCCCTCACCGCGATAGGGGTGCACGAGCACGTCGCAAGCGCGGTACAGGGCAGCGAGCTCCGCCGCGGTCAGCTCCTCCTCGATCAGCACGACCCGGGGTAGCTCCCCCGAGGCCGCGCACTCGCGCACCGGGCCGCGCTCGGCGTTCCGGTACACGCCGTCGGCGCCGAAGTCCTTGATCACCAGCGTCACGTCGTCGCGGCCGGCGAACGCCTCGCGCCAGGCACTGATCAGAAGGTCGGGTCCCTTGCGCCAGATCAGACCGCCGACGAACAGGAAGCGCACGGCTCCGGCGTCCGGGAGTGGGAGCTCCGGCCCGTCGGCGGAGAACGTCTCGAGGTCGACGCCGTTGGGGATCGTCACGACCCGGTCGGCGTCGATCCCTCCCGCGAGGTACATCTGGCGGACGTACTCGCTCGGCACCCACAGCTCGTCGACATGTGCCGCGATCGGCGCCAGCCAGTCGCTGGGGATGGCGCCGAATTCCCACGGCTGGATCACGGCGAGCCGCCCGGCGCTCGGCAGCCGAAGGTCGGGCGGCCACTGGTGGCGCACCTCGACGTCGGCGGCGTGTGGCAGCGGAGGGTCGAGGCTCGCGCCCGTCTCCCGCGAGATCCGCGACGTGGGTCCCGGCAGGCGGGCCGTGACCCGGTCATTGATGATCGACAAGCTCGTCGCGAGTCCGTGATCGCCCTGCCAGCGGACCGCTATGTCATCCGCGTTCGGTTCATCGTC
This sequence comes from uncultured Solirubrobacterales bacterium, assembly GCA_963769695.1. Taxonomy (GTDB): domain Bacteria; phylum Actinomycetota; class Thermoleophilia; order Solirubrobacterales; family Solirubrobacteraceae; genus Palsa-465. The sequence goes on from CAVYMX010000011.1 coordinate 948,472, forward strand.
CACTCGGCCGGAGCGCTCGCCGCCGTAGTAGGCCTCGAGCTCGTCGACGTAATCACTGAATGCGCGCGGCGCCTCGATGCCCGGCCTGCAGCCGTTCCAGTAGCCCGGGCTCGGAGGCCAGGCGGTCGAGCCGGCGGGCCAGATCGTCGGCGTCGAGGCCTCCGAACGTGAGCCCGTCGATCCCTTCTCGGACCGATTCCGGCAGGCCGCCCAGCCGCGGAACGATCAGCGGCACCCGGCCGGCGAGGCATTCGGCCGCCGCGAGCGGAGCACAGTCCCACCACAGCGACGGCAGCGCGGCGGCGTCGACGCCTGCCAGCAGACCACCGATCTCGCTGGGTGAGAACGCCCCTGCCAGCTCGACGACCCCGCGCTGATCAAGCGCCCGCAGTTGCTCGGCGACCTGCGCCGGCACCTCGCCGAGGATCCGTACGTTCAGCGGTGCCATGGTCCGCTGCGCGGCCTGCACAAGCAGCTGTGGTCCCTTGTGGGCGTAGGCGGAGCCGAAGAACGCGACGGTCAGGCGATCGTCGACCCGGCCCGGCCGGCGATCGCGGCCGACCTGTTCCCAGATCTCGGACTCGTGGGGCATCGCCTGGCGCACAACATCGACGAGCTCGGCCGGGTAGCCGCAGGCCAGCAGCGTGCGCCGCACGGCCCGGAGACGGCGAGGATCGCGGCCAGCCCGCGCTCGGCCCGGGCTCGGATTTCCTGTAGTCGCTGCCGGTGCCCTTCGATGTCGTGGCTGCCCGCGCAGCTCGCGCAGCTGCCGCCGTCTCCCGGCCCCGGGCAGATCGCTCCGGCGCCGGTAAGCAGGTAGGCGCGCGGACAGATCAACCAGTAGTTGTGGGTCGAGAAGTAGCCGGGCAGCCCCCGTGCCGCGGCTTCGTCGATCAGCGACGCACCGAGGTTGTGGAGGTTGTGGAAGTGCACGACATCGGGCTTGAACCGGTCCAGCGCGGCCGCGAACGCGACCCGGATCGCGGGCTCGTCGAGCTCTCGCGTCGGGTTGCCGAGGTCGAACAGGCCATGCGGGCGGTTGTGGACGCCAATCAACCGCACCCCATCCTGCTCGGATTCGACCGTCTCGTACGGAAGCTTTGAGGGTGTCGGCGCAACCGCAGCGTGGAATACGGTCACCTCCCAGCCGCGGCGCGCCAGCTCCTTGGCGGCCAGCCTCGGAACCGTGGTGCCCCCGCCGCTGTCGTTCCAGCCGAAGGAGGTCATCATCAGTCGGCGCGTTGGCGCCCCCGTGGCGCTTCGGACCTGCTTGGCGGCCGGCACGGCTGCCGCCCGCCGCCTGAGCCTGGCCGCCAGCCCCGGCACCGGGAGCAACCGGTGCTCGAGCGCATCGGCGAGGCGCTGCAGCGCCTGGCGCTCGGCCTCGCGAGGGTCGAGCACCGCCCAGTCGAGCTCCGGGACGAGCTCCCGGAGCTCATAGCGCTCGACCGCCGACTCGAGCGCGAGCTCTACGTCCGCCAGCTCACGGGCGCGAGCGGACTCGTCGGAGGTGTTCTCGCCATGTCGGCGAATCGCGACCAGCGGCTCCGTCCCGCAATGACGGAAGCGGAACCGCCGTGCCGCTCGCAGCCAGAAGTCGAAGTCGTTCGCGAGCGGGTAACGGTCGTCGTAGCCGCCGACTGCCTCGTACACACGCCGGTGCACCATCCGGCTCGGATCGACCAGATGGTTGTGGACGCGGAACAGCGCTTGCACGAGCGGCCCCCCGGTCAGGTCACAACTGGGCCACGTGCCGATGCGCGTTCCGGCATCATCGATTATCAGGCCGTCGCCGTGTACGACGCCGGTGTCCGGGAATCGGTCGAACACCTCGACCTGGCGCCGGAGGCGACCCGGGAGGCAGAGATCGTCGTCGCCGATCATCGCGATCAGCTCCCCCCGCCCCTCGGAGACGAACGTGTTGTAGGCGGCGGCGATGCCGAGGTTCTGCGGATGGCGGACGATCCGCAGCCGCGGCTCGCCGTCGAACCCCGCGAGGACCGCATCGATGGCCGGGTTGGTCGAGCCATCGACCACGACGAGGACCTCGTGGTCATCCAGGTCCTGGTCCAGGCCGCTGCGGATAGCGTCTGCCAGGTAGGTATCTCGGTTGTAGGTGGCGATCCCCAGGGTGACGCGCGGAGACGATCTGTCGAGGGACATCTTCTCCGGTGATCGGCTCTCGCGCCACGGAATTGAGGCGTGCGCCGCTAAGCGAAGATAGTTGGGGCCCGGACGGGCTGGCTGCAATACGCCTGCTACATCAGGGCCTGGTGCGGTGACTCGTCCTCCTCGCGATGTACGAGCCGGCCCGGGAGCGGAGCTGCGTATTGCAGGAGGGGTGTCCGTTTGCTGAGGGTTAACGCAGAAGCGGGCGCGCCGCAGGCCGCCCGCCTCTGCTTTCCGGGTTCCCTCGATGGATCGGATGTGGTGTATGTGGCCCCGCGGATGGGAGTCGGGAGTCGCGGGGCGGATGTTCCCGGCCGCGTTATTGAGCGGCCGAGCTTGGCTCGCTTGGCGCGGGCGGCGCGCGAGCGCCACCCGGCCAGGCGAAAGTGGATTACTGGAGTAGCTTGAGGACTGCTTGCGGTGCCTGGTTGGCCTGAGCCAACATCGAAACACCCGCCTGCTGCAGGATCTGCTCCTTGGTAAAGGTAGTCATCTCCTGGGCCATGTCGACGTCCTGGATGCTCGACCGTGCTGCACTCAGGTTCTCCTGGTAGGTCGAGAGGTTGTCGAGCGTGTACTGCAGGCGGTTCTGAACCGCACCAAGGGTGGCCGCTTGCGCGGACACCGCGTTGATGAAGCCGTCGATCGACGCCAGAGCGGTCGTCGAGGACAGGCTGATCGACCCGACCAGTGACGCCATCGCGGACGTCTGGACCGAGATGACTTCGCCGTCGTTGGCGCCGACCTGGAACGTGATCGTGACTGCCGTGTTGGTGCCCGTGAGGGAGAACAACGCGATGCCATTGAACTGGGCGGTGGAGCCAATGCGTGCGATCTCCGAGCTCAGCTGGTTGACTTCTGACTGGATCGCACCCTGGTTGGTGGTCGACAGTGTCCCGTTCTGGTACTGGACGGTCAGCTCGCGGATGCGCTGAAGCATCTGCTGCACGTCGTTCAGGGTGCCGTCCGCTGTCTGGACGAGCGAAACGCCGTCCTGGGCGTTCATCTGCGCCTGGGCAAGACCGTTGACCTGACCGGTCAGGGTCTCACTGATCGCGTAACCGGCGGCATCGTCGGCTGCGCTGTTGATGCGAAGGCCTGAGGACAGGCGCTGCATCGATTGCGACATCGCGTTCTGGGTGTTGACCAGATTACGATGGGCGTCCAACGCGTTGACGTTGGTATTGATCATCAGGGACATTGCTCATCTCCTTGACGGCGGTTTGTTTTTGTCCCGGCCGACTCCATGTCGGCCTGTAGCCAGGTAATCGCCTGGGAGGGCTCGTACTTGAGGGGTTCGTAAACGGGCTGATCAAACGGTCACGTCGATGTGCGAACCGTCATCGGGCTCGTCCTCAGGCTCGTAGTCATAAGTGCGACTACGAGGCGGCAGATCCTCCTCCGAACGCTCCTCCTCGGAACGCTCGTCGTACAGACGGTCTTCGCTGCACTCGGGACCTTCCTTGTCCTTCGGTTGCTGACGCGCGCGCTCGCGCTGCTCCCGGCTGATCCGGCCGGCGCTCGGCGCGGGCATCACCGGCGGGATGTTCACCGGCACCGGGATGATCGGATGAAGGGGATCCATCGTGACTCACTCCTGGAGGGCTACTCCCCGTCGCCGCCGACCGCACGCTCGGGGGTCCGCGGCGTGCTGCGCTCGGCGATCGCCCGCATCTCGGCGATCACGAGCTGGCGCCAGATCATCACCGAGCACGCCCACCCCAGCATGTAGCCGCCGGCGCCGGCAGCCAGTGCTCGCAGTCCGATCTGCTCCGGTGGGACCCCGGCCTTGAGGGAGAAGTACGCAGCGATCAGGAACCCGGTGAGCGCTCCCCAGCCCTTGGCACGGCGAATCTGGCCGCCGGCGCGGGGATGGGCAGCCAGGCTCCCTGCGGCGGCCTCGCCCTTCTTGCCCTTGTCCTTCTTGCCCTTGTCCTTCTTGCCCTTCTTGTCCTTCCCGTCCTTTGCGCCCTTGCCGCTCTTGGCCTTCGCGGGCTTGTCCTTCCCCTTCTCCTTGGCGGGCTTCGCGGCTTTGTCCTTGCCGCCCTTGGCCGCAGGGCCGGCGGGTGCCTTGCCCGCGTCATTCTCGGCCGGCGCGGCCGGCTGCTGTTGGGTTGGCTCGTCGCTCATCGCATCCTCCTGCCGCTCACCGCTTGTCGCGGGCCATCGCGCGCTCATGCCGCTCGCGCGCGAAGATGAAATGGATCAGTCGCTCGCGGTCGCGCTTTGCGATCCGCTCGAACACGACCGCCCGTTGCTCCCGGCCGCCCGAGCGGACGACTCTCCCGACGCCCTTGATCGGTGGCGCAGCCGGCTCCAGATGCAGCTGGAACTTGATCCGGTCACCGAGCGCGAGCTTGCCGACGCCGTTCATCAGCATCCCCCCGCCGCTGATCTCGATTGCGCGTCCGTCCCGCATCGGGATCCCGGTCCCCGGCAGCAGGAACTCGACCTGCTGCTCCGCGCGGAGGCGGACGTGCCTGCGGCGCTGGAGCACCTCAGGATCCTCGACGACGCTGAATCGGAGCAGGTCGCGCTCCTCGAGGGCCGCTTCGCCCCGGAACCGGGCCAGGCCGTACACCGAGGTCAACTCCAGCACCAACGGGTCGATGTCGTACTCGCCGAATTCCTTGTCGTCGTCCTCGAGCATCAGGACGAGCAGCAGGACATCCCCGTCGCGCTCGGCGAGGCGGACCGGCCAGCCCTCGCCGGCGGGAGTCGTCAATCGCCCGGAGGCGCCGTCGGCGACGACCCGGGTCCGGTCACGGATGTGGCTGGTGTCCTCGTTCATGGCAGGAGGCGGTTCGCCAATCCGAGAGGTCCGGGCGCGCTCAGTGCGGATCCGAGGTCGAGGCCCTCGTGTACGTATGCGATCGGGATGCCCGTCAGGCAGGCGAGCTCGACCGCGATGCCGAGCTGGTCCGTCTCGTCGGCATGACTGATGACGATCCCGGTTGGCCGTAGCGGCTCGAGCCCGTGCAGGAGCTGCATCGCAGCCTGCGCGCCGAGCGTGGCCGGAATCACGACGTACACCCCGTCGAGGGCTAGTGCGGTCAGCTCAACGGCCAGTGCGGCGACCGACTCGCGGTCACCCGGTGCGACGGCGGGGGTGTCGATGATCACGATCCGGTTGGCGCGGGCGGCCTCGCGCGTCGCCGCCCCGTTCCTGACGGGGATCCGCTCGGGTTTCAGCAGCTCAGTCAGCGTCCGTCCGCGGTCTGGGCCGGGCATCGACACTGCTGTGACCCCGAGCGTGCTCGCGCGCGTGTAGGCGGTCGCGAGCGCGGCTGTGCAGCGGGTCTTGCCCGCGCCGCCGGCGCCGACGAACGCGACTGCCGCACCGGCAAGAGGCAGCGATGCAGGCATTGGGATCCGGTTCGCTAGCGCCAGCCGGACCGCATCCCGAAGATCGCCGCTCGGGGCGAGCGGGCTCCCGTGGGCAGCAGCCTCGGCAATCAGCCGGCTGGCGTACGCGTCGCTGAAGCCGCGGCCGATCAGCTCGCCGGCGACCGCTGCGGTCGCCACACGGTCAAGCGGTACGCCGGCCGTCGGCGCCACCCGGGCCCGCGAGAGTGCACGCGGTCTCCGCGGCGCGCGGGGCTCACGCCGTCCCCGCCCCCGCCGAGTTGCAGCGGCGGGCTCAGACGCAACGGCCGGCTCTGAAGTAGCCGGGGATGCAGGTTCATCCGAGGATGCAGGTGCAGCCGACGATGCAGGTGCAGCTGTGGGCTCGGGAGCGGCGGCTGACTCAGGCGGCGCCGCCGCGTCAGCGAGCTGCCCAGGCCCGTTGCCGATCGGCTCCGTCTGGGCAGTTTCGAGCTGGGCCGCAAACGACGCCCGCACGGCCTCGTCGGAGCGCTCGGACACGGACCCGGACTCGGACTCAGGCTCGGGCTCGGGCCGGAGCTCTGGCGCCTTCTTGCGCGCGCCGGTTGCCTTCGCGCCGGCACGTGCCGGCGGCTTCGCCGGGGTCCGCTTGGGGACCCTCGCCTTCGGTCGGTCGGGGCTCGCCGCGCGCGCCGTCGGCTCAGGCGGCTCGGCGCTGGTCTCCGCGGGCGGCTCGGGGCGCCCGGTATCGGCCATCTCCTCCTCCTCGGCAGGCTCCGGGATATCGTCATCGTAGATGTCGAACCGCGGCGCGGCCTGCGCCTCGACCTCGATGAACCGCTTAGCAAAGAAGCCGTTCATCCCTCCGAGGAGGCCCTCGCGCTCGCGCAGGATCACCGCGTCGGGCCCCAGCTCGGCCTTGATCTTCGGGATCAGCTCGGTCACGCTGCGCCCGCGGTAGACGTGGACGTTGTCGTGGCCGTTCGTCGTCTCGGGGGACTGAGTCAGGGTGCTCATGCGGTTACCACTCCTATGGTTTCGACACTGATGCCGGGGGCGATTTCGTTGTAGGAACAAACTGCAAGGTGGGGGATGGTCTGCTGGACCAGGCGGCGCAGATGGCGGCGAACGCGGGCCGAGCAGAGCAGGACGGGACGGACACCGGGGCGCGCCGCGGCGTGTTCGGACTGAGTCCGCAGCGCTCCGAGCACCGCCTGGGCGCGAGCGGGCTCCATCGCGAGGTAGTCGCCGTCGGCCGTCTGCGTGATCGACGTTGCGACCTCCTGCTCGATCGAGGGGTCGAGTGTGATCGCGCGGAGCGTCTGCTGCGCGTCGAGGTGCGGGGCCGTGATCGCGCGGCCGAGCGCCTGGCGGGCGTACTCGGCCAGCAGCGCCGGATCGCGCGTCAGGCGAGCCTTGTCTCCGACGGCCTCGATGATCGCACCGAGGTCCCGGATCGAAACTCCTTCGGACAGCAGCGACTGCAGCACGCGCTGGATTTCCCCCAGCGAGAGGACATCGGGGATCACCTCCGCGACGACCGCCTCGTTGATCTCCTTGAGCTGGTCGAGCAGCTGCCTGACGTCCTGACGGGTGAGCAGTTGCGCGGAGTGCTGGCGGATGGTTTCGGTCAGATGGGTGACGATCACCGATTCGCCGTCGACGACGGTGTAACCGAGCGCCTCCGCCTCGGCCTGCTGGCTGTCGGGAACCCAGATCGCCGGGAGGCCGAAGGCGGGCTCTGTCGTCGGGATCCCGGGCAGCGTGCCGGCGACGTCACCGGGATCCATCGCCAGTTGGTGGCCGGCCATGATCCGTCCCCGCGCGACCTCGGACCCGCGGACCTTGAACACGTACTCGTGCGAGTCGAGGTCGATCTCGTCGTGGATCCGGACGGGTGGGATCACCATGCCGAGCTCGCCGGCGATCTGCCGGCGGATCATCGACACGCGCCGGACCAGCGTCCCACCGCTGCGTCGGTCGGCCAGCGGCACGAGCCCGAACCCGATTCCGAGCTCGAGCGGATCGATCGGCAGCTCCTTGATCACAGCCTCGTGCGAGACGGGCGCCGCCGGCGGCTCGGCAGCGGGGAGTGCGGCCGCGGCTGCGGCCGCCTCGAGCTCGTCCGGCATTCCGTGGCGGACGGACCAGCCGATCGCGACGAAGATCCCGCCGATCATCAGGAACGGCAGCTTCGGTAGCCCGGGAACCATCGCGAACATGCAGATCACGCCACCGGCAACGAGCGGCGCCTTGCGCTGGCGCAGAATCTGGTGGCTGACCTCCGACCCGAGGTCGCGCTCGGAGCCCGAGCGGGTGACGATGATCCCAGTCGCGACCGAGATCAGCAGCGCAGGGATCTGGGCGGCGAGCCCGTCACCGACGGTCAGCATCGAATACTGGTGAGTGGCGGCGGCGAATCCGAGCCCGTGCTGGAGCATCCCAACGACGATTCCCCCGATCAGGCAGATGAAGGTGATGATCACGGCCGCCATCGCGTCGCCTTTGACGAACTTGGAGGCGCCGTCCATCGCGCCGTAGAAGTCGGCCTCCTGCGCGATCTCGCTACGGCGGTTGCGAGCCTGCTCGTCGGTGATCAGGCCCGCGTTGAGGTCGGCGTCGATCGCCATCTGCTTGCCGGGCATCGCGTCGAGCGTGAACCGCGCGCCCACCTCGGCGACACGGCCGGCACCGTTGGTGACGACGACGAACTGGATCACCACCAGGATCAGGAAGATCACGAGCCCGATCACGACGTTCCCGCCGACGACAAACTGGCCGAACGCGCGCACCACCGAGCCGGCGTCGCCCGTGGTCAGTATCAGCCGCGTGACCGAGACGTTGATCGCCAGGCGGAACATCGTGGTCAGCAGCAGCAGGCTCGGGAACACAGAGAGGTCGAGCGCCTTGCGCAGGTATGTCGTGGCTACCACGATCGCGAGTGCGCCGGCGATGTTCAGCGAGATCATCAGGTCGATCAGTGCCGAGGGCAGAGGGATGACCAGCATCACCACGACCATCACGATTCCCAGAGCCGCCAGCAGATCGCTGTGTCGCAGCAGCGACTTGATTGAGTTCGTACTCATACCGCCACCTTCCGCCGGGCAGCCATCCGGTAGACGAACGCGAGCACCTGAGCCACGGCGGCGTACAGCTCCTCGGGAATCATCTGGTCGATTTCGACGGAGTGGTGGAGTGCCCGCGCAAGCGGCGGGTCCGCCACGATCGCAATCTCATGCTCCTCGGCGATCCGCCGGATCTGCAACGCGACGTAGCCCTTGCCCTTGGCGATCAGGACCGGTGCCGGTCGCGTCCCGTCATACGACAGGGCGACGGCGTAATGGGTCGGGTTCGTCACGACCACGTCGGCCTGCGGCACCGCGGCCATCATCCGCGCCCGCGCGAGTTGCATCTGGCGGCGCTTGACCGCCGCGCGTACCTCGGGCGGAGCCGCGTACTGCTTGACCTCGTCCTTGACCTCCTGCTTGGTCATCCGCATGTTCTTTTGGGTGCGGCGCCGCTGGTAGATGATGTCGATGATCCCGATCAGGACGTAGGCGATCACGGCCCTCTCGGCGACGCTCACGGCGCCCGTGCCCATCAGATAGGCGAGCGCTTGCGGTGTGGTCCCGACGCTCGCACTGGGGTTCGTGAGCTCGGGCACAAGCGCAATCGCGGTGACGGCGCCCACGATTGCCACCTTGACCAACGACTTGCCGGTCTCGAACAGGATCCGGGCGCCGAACAGATTCTTGGCCCCGCTGACCGGGTTGATCTTGCCGAAGCTGGGCTTCAGCGTTTGCAGCGACGGCCGCACGCCGACCTGGGCGATGTTGACCAGTACGCCCGCCAGCATGCACATGCCGGCGATCGGAGCGACCGTGTTCAGCAGCGTCTGGAGGATCTGGTGCAGCAGTCCATTCAGTCCAGCCCCGGTCACGGCCTGGCCGGGGTGCGCGATCTGCCTGAACGTGGTCACCATCAGCGCGCCCGCGCCGTTCATCACCGTCGGGCCTAGCGCGATCAGACCGATCAGGCCCGCGCCGAGCACTATCGACCCGTTCAGGTCGGAGCTCTTGGCGACCTGGCCCTTCTTGCGCGCCTCGCCGCGGCGCTTGGCGGTCGGCTTCTCGGTCTTGTCGTCGCGGGCCATCGCTGCTCACCTCACGCAACATGGAGCGCTTGCAGCGCCGAGCCGATGAAGGTGTAGACCTGGTTCGACATCCAGCTGCCGAGAAACGGCAGCGACACGGCGACGATCAGCAGCGTTACCCCGGTCTTGATCGGAAAGCCGACCGCGAACACGTTCAGCTGCGGGACGACCCGCGAGACCATCCCGAAGGCCACGTCTGTGATCACGAGCGCGAGTAGCGCCGGCGCCGCGACCTCGATCGCCCCTGTGAAGATCGACCCGAACGTCTCCACGGCCGCGCCGGTCAGCGACGCGATCCGCGGTCCGCGCGTGAGCGGCACGAGCGCGAACGTCCGCGTCAGTCCGCGCAGCATCCATGCGTCACCGCCGATCGCGAGGAACGTCGCGAGTCCCACGAGCCCGTACAGCTGCGTCAGCACCCCACCCTGGTTGCCGTTGATCGGGTCGACAAGCTGGCCGAACGAGAATCCCGCCATCATGTCTGTCAGCGCTCCGGCCGATTGCACGGCCGCAAACAGGGCCCCGACGGCGAACGCGAAGCTCAGCCCGACGAGCATCCCCTCGACCATCAGCGCGGCGACCTCGAGCGGCTGGGTCGGGATCCGCTGGCCGTGGGTTGCGATCGGCGTGAGCCCGAAAGCGATTCCGATCGCTACGAGCGCGCGCACCTGCGGCGGCAGCATCTTTGACGAGAACAGCGGCGCCAGCACGAACAGCGGGCTGACCCGGGCCAGTACCAGAAAGAAGCCGGTCACGTGGCCGCCGCCGAGTTGGGCGATCAGCTGGTTGAACTGGGGCTGGGTCATCCGCCCACCAGCTGTGGAATCGAGGTCCACAGGGCCTGGATGTAGGTGATGATCTGGTCGAGCATCCACGGGCCGAGGAGCACGATCACGACCGCGATCCCGACAATCTTGGGGATGAACGAAAGGCTCTGCTCCTGGATCTGCGTGACGGCCTGGAAGATGCTCACCGTGAGACCGATCACGAGCCCGACGAGCAGCAGCGGCCCGGCGACCTTGACCGCCAGGTTCATCGCCTGCGTCGCGAGGTTGATGACCGTGTCCTGGTTCATCTGCCGTGCTCCATCAGTGGAAGCTCGCGACCAATGAGTGGCTGATCAGGGCCCACCCGTCGACCAGGACGAACAGCAGGATCTTGAACGGCATCGAGATGAAGACCGGCGGCAGCATGATCATCCCCATGCTCATCAGCGTCGAGGAGACGATCAGGTCGATGACCAGGAACGGCAGGTAGATCAGGAACCCGATCGTGAAGGCCGTCTTGAGCTCGCTGATGATGAATGCCGGGATCAGCACGTAGGTCGGGACATCAGCGCGGGTCTTGGGCGGCTTGAGGTGGGCGAGGCTGACGAACAGCGAGATGTCCTGCGTCCGGGTCTGTTTGAACATGAACTCACGCAGCGGCTCCTCAGCGCGTTTGATCGCTGTCGCGGTCGAGATCTGATGGTGGGAGAGCGGGTTCCACGCCTCCGTCTTGATGGCGCTGATCGTCGGTGCCATCACGAACAGCGTCAGGAACATGGCGATCGCGATCAGCACCTGATTGGGTGGCGCATTCTGGGTCCCCATCGCCGTGCGGATGAAGCCGAGCACGATCAGGATCCGGGTGAAGCCCGTGACCGTGAACAGCAGCGCCGGGATGAGCGTGATGGCGCCGATCAGCAGCAGGATCTGGACTGCGTTTGATCCGTCGATCTTCACGAGCGCACCGTCAGCCGTCGCACCGTCTCGAGCAGGCCGCCGCGCGGGCGCTCTAGCGGATCGCTCCAGTGGGGTTCCTCCTCGTCGAGGTCCAGGCCGGCCTCGATCGCCTCGGCTTCGGTATAACGGCGGATCGTCGTCACCCCTTGCTCGGCGACCCCCAGCAGCAGCAGCTCATGGCCGGCGCGGACTAGCTGCACCGACCGTCCGGGACCGAGCGGCAGGCTCGCGATCGAGCTCAGCGACGTGCCCTGGACGCGGCCGCTGGCACGGTTCTTCGACCGGCGCAGGAACCATGAGATCCCGTAGATCACGGCGACGACGATCAGCAGCCCGATGATCGTGCGCATGACGCTGGTGCCGGTGCCAGAGGCGCTGTGGACCGTCGGCGCACTGTTGCCGAGGTTCAACGGCGTGTTCTCGCCTTGGCCGGCCGCGAGCGCGCTCGCGGCATGCGAAAGCATCAGGGCGCCGGTCAGGACCGCGCCACGGGTGAACGTGAGCGACTTCATCGAGGGAGACTCCGAGGGAGAGTCGTCCTCGTAATCGGACGCGGGCAGGCGGCCTTTAGGGCCGGCGCCGGAACCGCTGCGTCCGCAATCGGGTACGGCCAGACGCCCGGGCGCCCTTGCGGCTCGCCCGGGTGGCTATGAACCGCTCGTCAGGCCTACGCCAGCGCCTTGCCGATCGCTTCCAGCACGCGTGCGGGCTGGAACGGCTTGACGACGAAGTCCTTCGCGCCAAGCTTGATCGACTCCAGCACCTTGCTCTCCTGGCCGAGAGCTGAGCACATCACTACCCGGGCAGCCGGGTCGATCGCCATGATCTCGGCGAGCGCGGCGATACCGTCCTTCTCGGGCATCGTGATGTCGAGCGTCGTCAGCTCAGGACGCAGCTGCTGAAAGCGGTCCACCGCCTCAGAGCCGTTTGATGCCTCGCCGACAACCTCATGGCCTCCGGAGGCGAGCGCATCGCCCAGAACCTTCCGCATGAAGGCGGCGTCGTCGACTACGAGTACTCGGGCCATCAGGTGAATGCTCCTTCGAGTTGGGGTTGGGCGGAGGTGACCGGCTCGGCCTCTCGTTCGAGGCTTCCTAACGCCTCCAGGCACACCGCCCACTCACCGTCATCGGTGATTAGCAGGTGACCTTGAGCGAAGCGCAGGCCGTTCACGAACAGATCGACGGGGGCGTCCGCGCCACTGTCGAGGTCGACGACCGCGCCAAGCTGCAAGCCGAGAGCGGCGCCAAGCGGCATCTGGGTCCGGCCGAGCTCCGCCCAGACGCGAAGCCGGATCTCGCTGAGCGCCTGCTCCAGGCCGACGGTCGCGGGGCCGGCAGAATCGCCGGCCATCGCATGCTCGTCCGACGGGCTGCTGGTCATCGTATCGACGGCGCCCTCATCCTCCATCCGCTGCTCGTCGATCGCGCGGACCATCCGAACGACGAACGCGCTCGGGACGAGCTGGATCAGCCGGCAGGCCTCCTCCCCGATCAGGAACGTCGTCGAAGTCGCGTGCGGAGCCGATCCGTACATGTCGATCGCCGAGTCCGTGTCGTCAAGCACGCGGGTGTCAGGGGGTGAGATCTCGATTTCCTGTCCCAACACCACCCCGATCGCGCTGGCGGCGGCTGCCATCATCTGGTTCGCGGCCTCGGCGATCGCGGACAGCTCGAGCTCGCTTAGCGGGACGTCATCTTCCTCCGGCGGCGGCACCCCCATCGTGGTCGCGAGCGTGCGCGCGCCGGCCTGGGTCATCAGGAACACGTTTGCGCCGGTGACACCGTGAACGTACGACACGCTGGCCGCAACCGCGCCGAGCGGCAGGTTGACGAAGGCCGTGGCGGCGTCCGGCAGCACTGACACGTCACCGCGCTGGATCTGACCCGGCGCGAACATCTCGAGCGCTTGAGCGACGGCCTCGGCGGTCGAGGCGCCGAGCCGGATCAACGCATCGCGGGGCGTGACCCCCTGTGGGTTCATTTCGAGATCACCTCCGGCTGGCGGATCTGAACCGCGCGTTTGGGACCGTTCGCACCGGGGTGCCCCTGAGCGATCTTCATGTTCTCCGCGAACAGCGCGACGCCGTCGTTCGCCTTGACCCCGAGCCGGACGATGCTTCCCGGCTCGAGCCCGAGGATCTCATCGACCGCGAGCTCCACGGCGCCGACTTCGGCGCGCACCGTCACGGGAACCGTCGACATGATCCGCTCGACCCCGCTCGCATGCTCTTCGTCGTCGGCGGCATTCGGCAGCTCGTGTCCGGAGATGCGCTGGGCGACGGGCTCGATCGAGATCCACGGAATCAGCAGCGACAGCGCGGAGGACTGCTTGTTGATCCGGCTCTCGATCACGACGACCAGGGTCGGCTCGCTCACTGACGCGATCTGCCCGGTGTCGTTGTGCATCTCGATCTCGCCGCCCTGTAGCGAGATCCGGCCGAGGTCTTGCCAGACCAGTGATAGCTGCGTGATCAGCGAGTCGAACAGGCGGCGGGTCAGGCTCCAGTCGATCTCCGTCAGCCGACGCTCACGCGGGGGCCGATCGGGAGAGCCGCCGAGCAGGCACTCGACCGCGGACAGCACGAAGGTCTGCTCGGCGGTCAGCAGCATCCGCGTCCCGATCGGCTGCACGTCGATCGTGACCGCCAGGCAGCCCTGCGGCAACAGCCCTTGCGCCGCCGACCAGGTCGCCTGTGTGGTGTTGATCGCCTCGAGCTCGATTGGCCACCGCAGTTCCGCCGATAGGCGCGTGCCTGCGGTCTGGCAGAAGGTCTCGAGTGCGCGCTCGATCCGCCGCTGGTGGTCGGTGGTGAACTTCGTCGGCCGCGAGAAGTCCACTGTGCGCACGCGGTGGCCGCGGCGCTGCGATCCCGGGGACTGCTCGGGCAACTGGCCCTGCTTTGCGGCCTCGACCAGGGCGGCGATCTTCTCGGGGCTGAGGATCTCGCTCATCGTCTTGCTCCCGCCCCGCCGACTCCGGCGGAGCCGGCCGCCGCGGGCCGCGTCGCCCGGCCGCGTTCGCCGACCAGTGCGATCTTCTCGCCGCCGGCCTCCTGGACGTGAATCGTGCCTGCCCCGACCTGCACGCGCACCGTCCGCCCGCGGCTGCCGCCAGTCTCCGAAGCGCGGACCTTGATCTGGCGGCGTTCCAGCGCGCTGCGCACGGCGGCGTCGTTGCGCGCGCCGATGTCCATCCCTGACCCCAGCGCGAACATGCGTGCGCCGCCGACCATGTAGGCCTCGAGCCTGCCCTGCTGGGCCCCGGCACGCTTCATCTGATCGATCATCTCCGGCACCGCCGTGTCGGCGAACTTGGCCGCCGGCCCGGCGCCGGTGTGCGATTCGGGCAGCACGATGTGAGCGAGCCCTGCGACCCCTGCGACCCGGTCGATCAGCGTCAGGCCGATGCACGACCCGAGCCCGATCGCAACGATCTCCTCGTCGGCGACCTTCGACACCACGAGCTCACCCATCCGTACCGCCGACATGACTAAGAGGCGCTCTCTGCCAGCCCGAGCGGCGCCAGCAGGTCACTGACGCTCCCGGACGTCGGGATCAGCAGGAACGACAGCTTGCACGGCTCTTCGGAGAGGTCGAGCTCGGAGTCGAGGACCAGCGCCAGATCGCTCTCGCCTGCCGTCTGCGCCAGCAGTGAGGCGACGATCGCCCCCAGCAGGTCAGTAGTGACGTGCGGGGGGCACGGCAGCAGGTTGAGCCCGGTCATTGCCGCCAGCGCGTTGAGATAGGAGGTCCCGAGGATGTTGCCGATCTCTCCGAGTGCGGAGTCACCGACCTCGGTGCCGGCATCGACTCCGAGCAGCTGGCACAGCGTCTGTGCGTGATCCTGTGGGATCAGCAGCAGAACCAACGCCTCGAGATCGCCCTCGAGTGGGATCACGATCCCGCTGACGGTCGCAGCGGCATCTCCGGCGGCGTCGACTGCGTCCGCAAGCGGCAGCGCGAGTGCGCGGGGAACGTTCAGTATCACCTCCTGGCCAAGCATCTGCGACAGGGCGGTCGCGGCCGTCCCGGCGCCGATGTTGGCGAGCTCGCGCAGCGCGTCGAGCTGCATCTCGTTGAATAGGGGTGTCACCTGGTTCTCCTCACTTGAAGTTGGTTCATGCGGCCAGCTCGCCTGCATCATTACTCTGGGTCCCGCCCGCGGACGATGACGCGATGACACCGCCGCCCCCGAGGAACTGCAACGAGAGTGCGTCGCAGTCGACGATCAGCGAAATCCGGCCGTCTGCCAGGACGGCGCCACCCGAGACAGGCTCGCCGTCGGAGACGACCGAGGGCAACGATCGCGTCACCAGTTCGCGCTGGCCGATGAGCTCGTCGACCGCGAGCGCGAGACGGCGGTCCTGAGCGCGCACGATCACGATCAGCTTGGGGGTGCGATTGGCTTCGCGACCAAAGACCTCGGCGCCGTCGAGCAGCGGCAGTACCGCGTCCTCGAGTACGAGCACGCGGCTGCCCGCAACCGTGCGAATCTGAGTCGGCGAGGGGCGCAGCGTGCGCTCCACGCGGTCAAGGGGAATCGCGAACGGCGCCCCGGAAATGTCGACCTGTAGGGCGGACACGATCGCGAGCGTCAGCGGCAGGCGGATCTGGGCCTGAGTACCGACGCCGAGGGTCGAGTCCAGCACGACCTCGCCCCCGAGCTCGCGGATCTTGGTGCGCACGACGTCCATCCCGACGCCGCGGCCCGAGATGTCGCTGGCGACCTCGACGGTCGAGAAGCCGGCACCGAACAACAGCTCGATCGCTCCCCTCATGTCGAGGTCGGCGGCCGTCTCCTCGTCGATCAAGCCGCTCTTCATAGCCTTGCGTGCGACGGCCTGCGGATCGATCCCATGACCGTCGTCGCGGACTTCGATCACGACGCTTCCGCCTGCGTGACGGGCGGCGATCTCGAGCTTGCCGGTCCGTGGCTTGCCGGCCGCGATCCGTTCCTCCGGAGATTCCAGACCATGGTCAAGCGAGTTGCGAACGAGATGGACGAGCGGGTCGCCGAGCGCATCGACGACTGTGCGGTCGAGCTCGGTCTCCTTGCCGATCAGGTCCAGCTCGACATCCTTGCCGAGCTTCGTCGACAGGTCGCGGACCAGACGCGGGAAGCGCAGGAAGACGATGTCGACCGGGATCATGCGCACTTGCATGACCATCTGCTGCAGGGCCTGCGAGGAACGCGTCAAGTCTTGGACCGCCTGCTGCAAGCCGGCGATATCGAGCCCTGCGGTGAGAGCCTCGACCGCGGTGCGGTGGATCACGAGCTCGCCCATCGAGTGCATCAGCGCGTCGAGTCGCTCGGCATCGACGCGGACGGTGCGCGCGGCGTGCGTCGCGGAGCCCGCCTCGGACTGAGCTGGGGCCGCGGCCTTCACCTCGACCGGCATCGGCTCCGCTGCCTCGCCGGGCGTTCCGTCCACTGCCGTGACCTCGACGGTTTCGACATCGGTGATCGAGCGTGCCGCGTCGGCGACGAGGTCATGCTCGTGGTCGGTTGCGACCCAGACCTCGATCTCGTGGCCGCTGAAGCTCTCGACGGCGTCCTGAGTTGGATCGCTCCGGGCGATGTCCCCGTGATCGGCAAGCGCCGCCAGCACCATCAGGGCGCGGACTGCGGGCATCAGCACGTTCTCGACCAGCGTGGCCCTCATGTGCAGCAGGCTGCGGCCGTCGGCAAGCGTCGCCGCGAGCGCCACCATCTCCTCCGGCTCATCCGCCGCCGCAGACGCGTTGGCCGTGGCTTTGGTATCGCGCCGGTCGTCGGTGCGGCGCGCGGTCTTGCGGCGGTCTGAAGCCTCCGAGCGGACAAGCTGTTGTAGCCGCTCTATCAGCTCCCCCGGGTCGAACGTCTCCTGCCCGCTCTCCTCGATCGTGTCGACCGCTGCCGACAGCGCGTCGAGGCAGGCGAGCACCGTGTCGATGACATCGCGGCCCATGCTCGCACTGCGCTGGCGCAACAGCTCGAACACCTCTTCCATGTGGTGCGTGAGCTCGGCGATCTGGGCGAACCCCATCGTCGCGCTCATGCCCTTCAGCGAGTGGGCCATGCGGAAGATGTCATCGACCGTGGCCCGGTCGTCGGGAGCCTCCTCGAGGTGCACGACCGCGAGGTTGAGCTCCTGGAGATGCTCGCGCGACTCGGCGAGGAACATCGGCATGTACTCGGAGGTGTCCATTCAAGTCTTCCTGAAGATGAAGGGATGAGCGGGTTGCAGCCCAAGCGCCTTGGGCTCCGCGACGCGCTCGGTGGAGCCGACCATCAGGTAGCCCCCCGGCCGCAGCGCGGCGGCGAGCCGCGCATGCAGCTCATCGCGGATCGGCTCGGCGAAGTAGATCACCGTGTTGCGACACATGATCAGGTCGTAGTGCCCCCGCCGCGGCTGGACCCGCAGCAGGTCGCCGACCTCGAATCGCGTGATCTGCTGCAACTCGGGGCGCGCACGCCAGCCGCTGTCGGTGCGCTCGAACCATCGCTCCATCGCGGCAGCGGGGGCGCTGCGGGCATCGGCTTCGGCAAACTCGCCGAGCCTGGCGCGCTGCACCATGCGGGGGTCGATGTCGGTCCCGGTGATCTTGATCGTCGCGTGGGGCACGGTCGCGCGGCAGATCGCCGCCAGCGTGTAGGCCTCGGCACCGTAGGAGCAGCCGGCGCTCCACGCCTCGAGCCGTCTGGAGGCGCCAAGCTCGGGCACGATCACGCGCTCGAGGACCGTCCATTGCTCGGGGTTGCGCCACAGCTGCGAGACGTTGATCGTCATTCGATCGAGCAGCGCTTCGAGCTCGGTCTTGTCCTCGCGTAGCCGCGAGAGCGAGTCGGTCAGACGCGTGCAGCCCCGCCGCTCGAAGAACGAGCGCAGCCGCCGTTCCATCTGCGGCCGCTTGTATTGGGTCAGATCGATTCCGCAGATCTGCCGCAGGCCCTCGCAGAAGCGTAGGTAGTCGTCGCCGGCGAGCGAGCTCATCGCCATGCCTCCGCCACGATCGCTTCCGGCATCTCGCTCAAGCTGACGACCTCGTCGGCGAGCTTGGCCTCGACGATCGACCGAGGCATGCCGTAGACGGTGCAGCTCTCCTCGGCCTCGGCGAGGACCCTGCCCCCGCGGCGCTTGACCTCGGCGGCGCCCTTGAGCCCGTCGTTGCCCATGCCGGTCAGGACCACGAGCACTAGGCGCTGACCCCAGACCCGCGCTGCGTCTTCGATCAACAGATCGGCGCGCGGTCGCAGGCCACCGACCTCGGGGGAGTCGCTGAGCGTCGCGTGGCCGTCGTCGGTGATCCGCAGGTGCCGTCCGCCTGGCGCGAGCAGCGCCGTCCGCGGGTCGAGCGCCTCTCCACCCTGGGCCTCGCACACTTGCAGCCGCGAGGCGCGGTCGAGCCGTGCCGCGAGCGAATTGGTGAAGCCGGCAGGCATGTGCTGGACGATCAGCGTGCCGTTCCCCAGCGGCGAGGGAAGCCCTGGCATCAGCGCGGCCAGCGCCCGGGGACCGCCGGTGGAGGTCGCGATCAGCACTGCGCGGGCGACTCCGCGCCGCGGCGCGATTCGGGCGCGGGGGGCGCCGTTCCCGTTCGCCGTGGCCCGGCGGGGGTGCGACTCGGCCGCGATCATTACCTTCGCGACGAGATCGTGCGCGAACCGGTCCAGCCCGTCACCGACGGAAGGCTTCGAGATCAGGTCGAACGCGCCCTCCGCCAGCGCGTCGACTGCTCTCGCGCCCTGGGCGGCGGAGAAGGCCGAGACCACGACGACCGGGATGTTCAGGCCCGGGCGAGAGCGCATCGCCTTCAGCACGCCAAGACCGTCGAGTCCCGGCATCGTCAGGTCGAGCGTCATCGCGTCGGGGTGCTCGCTCGCGCACAGCGCGAGCGCCTCATCCCCGTCCTTGGCGGTTCCGACGACCTGGACTCCGGCACTGGTCAGCGATCGGGAAACGATCTGACGCATCAGCGCGCTGTCGTCAGCGATCACGACACGTGGGGCGGCGGCGGACATTGATCCTCTGTTCGTAACGGCGTTTGCGCGGGCTCTAGGCCGCGATGGCTCCGGCGCCCGCGAAGATCGTGCTCGGCTTTAGCAGCACGACGAGACGCTCGCCGACCTTGGCGATCGACTCGATCAGCGTCGAGTCGGCACCGGGGACTTCCTCCACCTGCCCATCCTCGATCGTCAGGACCTCTTCGACATCGTCGACGATCACGCCCGCCGTCTCGGACTCGGACTCGACGATCACGATCTTTGTCTGCTCGCTCAGCTCGGAGGTGACGCCGAGGCGGGCGGCGAGGTCGTAGACCGGCACGATCCGGCCTCTCAGGCTGATGACGCCACGGACCCAGTCCACGTTGGATGCAACCGAGCGCGGCTGGGCATAGCGAATGATTTCGTGAACCTGCTGGATCGGTAGCGCGTACTGCTCGGCTCCGAGCGTGAAGACGACCAGCTGGCGCGCATCGGTTGCTTCAGACATTGGCTTTACTCCTGGTTTTCTTGCAGCTGCCCATGAGGTCGCGTGCGCGGTCGATCGGCTGGGCGGCTCGATCGCTCTCGCGTTCTACGTTGTCCGAGGTACTCGGCTTCTCCGACGCGGTCTTTAGGCTTCGTCGACGACGGCGTCGAAAGCTGGTCCTGCGCCTCCTGAGCGGCGGAGCGGCCCAGCACGTCGGTGATCCGAAGTCCGAACTGCTCGTCGATCACAACGACCTCGCCCCTGGCGATCGCCGTGCCGTTGACCAGCAGGTCGACCGGCTCGCCGGCCATCCGGTCGAGCGCGACGATCGATCCGGGCCGCAGCTCGAGTGTCTCGCCGACCGTCATCCGCGTGCGGCCCATCTCGACCGTAACCTCGACCGGCACGTCACTGAGGCGGCGCAGATCAGCGGCTCTTTGTGGGGACGCTCCGGTGCCGATCTCCGGGCCGTCGTCAAGCTGCTCGAGTTCGATTCGCTGGCTCATTGCTTTCTCCCTATTGGACCGCCACGTCGGGAAACAGCACCGAGTCGACCTTGACATCGGTGTTCTTCCTGATCGCGAGCAGAATCTGCTGTTTGATCTTCTCGCGGCCGGATGTGCTGATCATCGTGGCGCTGTTCTGGTTGGTGACCACGTTAGTGATGATGTCCCGGATCACCGCCTCCTCCGGGAGTGTCCCGATCGTCGTGGATCCCGACGGCGCGGCTCCGCTGGCGGCGGCGCTCGAGCCGTCACTCTGGCCGGGGGCCAGCACCAGCGCGACGGTCATGGTCGCGTAGTGGGCGTCCTGGAGGTTGAGTGTGAATGGGGCGGGCAGGACGTAGACGGTGCCGGTGATCTTCTGGGGCGCCGCCTTGGCGGCGGGCATCAGATAGCCCTTCCCGAAGTAGCCGATCGGGACCAGGAGGACGGCGAGGCCGATAAGGATCTTCTTCTTGGTCATGATGGTGGTGGGTTGAGGCGCATCAGCAGGATCTCGACGCGCCGGTTGAGCTGCCGTCCGCGCGGCGTGGCGTTGGACGCGATCGGATGGAGATCCGCGTAGCCCGCGGCGCCGAGGCGCGACCCTGCCACTCCCCGGCCGATCAGGTAGCGCACGACGGTCGTTGCCCGAGCGGTCGAGAGCTCCCAGTTGCTGGGGAACTGCGCGGTTGATATCGGTTGGTTGTCGGTGTGTCCTTCAACGATGATCGGATGGGCGCGGTCGACATTGAGCAGGCTCCCGACTTCATCGAGCAACGGGTAGCCCTGCGTCTTGAGGTCTGCCTGGCCGGAGTCGAACAGAAGCTGGTCGGTGAGCACACGGACGACGAGGCCCTGGCGCGCGATCACGGTCTGGACCTGGTTCCCGAAGCCATGCGCCTGGGCGTAGGCGTCGAGCTCCTGCTTGAGATGCTCAAAGCCCGACTGCTCCTGGGCCGTGGCAGCGGCACTCGCGATCGCTTTCGAGACCTGCGACGAGGAAGAGCCAGAATTGAGCCCCGACGCGCCGGCGATTGTCGGCGACAGCGGTTGGATCGACGGTACGGCTGTGGCGGCCGGCTTCGCCGTGTCCGTGCTCGACGCGCCCGACTGCATGATCGCCTTGCCGCCGGGCAGGATCGCCCCCGAGAACGCGGCCTTGAGTGCCTTTTGGAGCGTCCTGTACTTGGAGATGTTCACCGATGAGATCGAGAACAGGACCATGAACAACGCCATCAGCAATGTGATCATGTCGGCGTAAGTGAGCAGCCAGCGCTCGTCGTTGTCGTGCTCGCCGCTCGGCCGCCGTCGTCGCGAGCTGGCCATCGCTACGCCGCCTCACGCTGGGGCATCTGCTCGACCTTGCCCTCATCGTCGGTGGGGCGTTCGGCGGGCGGCACGAAGGACATGAGCTTCTCGGCCACGATGCGGGGGTTGTCGCCCGCTTGCACCGACAGGATTCCCTCGAGTGTCAGCGTTCGCAGTGTCAGCTCCTCGGCTGAGATCGCCTTCAGCCGCGCGGCCGCCGGTAGGTACACGACGTTGGCCGAGCCGACGCCGAGCAGGGTCGCGATGAATGCGCCCGAGATCGCCGGCCCGAGCGTGGCGGGCGCGTTGAGGTTCTGCAGCACGTGCACGAGCCCCATTACGGTTCCGATGATTCCCATCGTCGGCGCGAATCCGCCTGCCTTCTCAAACGGCGAGGCTCCGACGCTGTGCCGCGCCGCCATGCCGTCGATCTCGGCCTCGAGCACCTCTCGGACCAGAGCCGGATCGCTGCCGTCCACGACCAGTTGCAACCCCTTGCGAGTGAACTCGTCCTCGACCTCTGAGAGCCTGGCGTCGAGCGCCAGCAGACCCTCTCGGCGGGCCTGCTCGGCAAGCGACACGAGCAACGTGACCCGGCCGTTCAGGTCTGGAGGCTCTGCCTTGAGCACGATCTTCCACAGGCTCGGGACCCGCTTCATGCTCTCCATCCCGACGCTGGCGAGGGTCGCCCCTGTCGTCCCAACCAGGATGATGATCACGGCCGGGATGTCCATGAACGAGGCAGGGCTGGTGCCCTCCATCATCGCGCTCAGCAGGATGCCAATCGTCGCAGCGACGATGCCGATGCCGGTAGCAGCCTTCATGTTCTTCGTGATCGGCCGGGTCGGCCAGGTCTTCAACAGCCCTGGACGTCGGCCTCAGGTTCGACCGGCGTCAGGATCGCCTCGAGGCTGCGGTCGTGGTGGGACTCGACGGGGCGGATGACCCGCTGCCCTCGGCGGCGCAAGGCAAGCACCGCGACCTGCGCGCGGCCCTCTCGGACGCGGTCGGCGACTTCGTCCGGGGGCTCGGAGACAACGATCCTGTCGCCGGTCGTCAACGTGATGACCGTGTCGGGATTGGCCTCGACGGTCAAGATCAGGTCGCGGTTGACGTAAATGTGGTCGGTCGGACGGCCAAGGCGGTGCAGGACGATCATGGCGGTGGCTCCTGGGAGCAGGGAGTCCTGGGCGGGGCGGTATCCCTCGATTGCCGCCCCTCCCCGGACTAATCCCCTATTGCCCCATCTGTACCGCCGTCTGGAGCATCTGCGCGGCGGTTGTGATCACGCGGGAGTTGGCCTGGTAGCCGCTCTGGGCGGTGATCATGTTGGTGAACTCGGTCGCTAGATCGACGTTCGACATCTCGAGCTCGCCCGAGATCGTGCTGCCGAGCCCACCCGATCCGGGGCTCCCGATGATCATCGGGTTGATCCCGGAGGCGACGGTGGAGCTCCACAGTGAGCCGCCGTCGCGCGCCATGCCGGGGTCGTTGGCGAAGTTCGCCACCGACAGATAGCCGGCCGTCTGGGTGTTGCCGCCCGTGTCGGTGTAGGTCACGGCGCCGTCTTGGCCGATCGCGACATTGGTCGAACCGGGTGGGACGTACAGGTAGGTCTGCGTGACGCTGCCGCCATTGGCGTTGCTCCCCGCCGCGGTCTGGCCGATTACATACTGGCCCGACTGGTTCGTGAGGAACCCCGAGTTGTCGATCGTGAAATTTCCCGCCCGGCTGTACTGCAGCGTCGACTGAGCGGGAACGCCCTTCTGCGCTGCGGTCGGGTCGGCGGTCGTCGGGGCGGTTGGCGAACCGTTACCGACCTCGAAGAACCCTGCACCCTGGATCGCCACGTCCAGCGGATTGCCGGTGCCCTGCGCCGAGCCCTGGCTCATCATGTTGTCGATCGAACCAAGCGACACGCCCAGCCCGACCTGGACCGGGTTTGTTCCGCCGCTGCTGCCGGTCGTGCCCGAGGCGCTGCGCAGCGTCTGCGTGAGCTGATCGACGAACGTCGTGCGCTGGCCCTTGTAGCCGATCGTGTCGACGTTCGCCAGGTTGTTGGCGGTCACGTCGAGCATCGTCTGATGTGACTCGAGGCCGCTGATCGCGGCGTACATGCCTCGCATCATGATGGCATCCCTTCCTTTCGCGGCCTCCTCGAGGAGGTCCGGCCGCAGTTGCTGTTGCTGTTGCGGTCGCCCAGGTCGCTCATGCGATCACGGCGCTGTCGATGTTGGTGAACACGTGCTGACGCATGTGCTCGGATCCCACCGCCGTAATGACGGTGTTGTTGCGGACCGACACCACGAATGCGGTGTTGTCCACGAGGACGACTGAGTCCCGCGCTCCCTTGCTCGCGGCCAGCGAGACCCCGTTGGTCAATCTGTCAAGTGTCGGGCCGGTGAGCTCGATCCCGCGCTGGCGCAGCCGGTCGGCCGCGTGACGGCTGAACTTGGGCGGATCGGCCGCGGCGGTCTGCCGCGCGAGTACGTCCGCAAACGCCGGCCCGCGCACTGGCGTGGCGGACGTGCCGCCACGCTGCGGCGCAATCGCCGGCTGCGTCGCGCCGACCGCACCTGGTGGTACGAGCGCCGGATTTGGGACGGATGGGCTCACGAGACCTCATTGACGCTCGACGGCGCGACACCGGCGACTCCGCCTACGGTGAGTGTCGCCCCGGAGCTGGAGAGCTCGACCTTCTGAACGGCGCCCGTCTGGCTAGCACCCTTGGCGTCGATGTAGGTGACCGTGTGCCCCAGCAGCGCCAGCGCTGCGCTGGTCTGCTGCGAGGCGGCCGATTGCGCGGCGGCTTGGGCGGTGTTGGTCTGCTGCTCAAGTGAGGTGAATTGGGCGAGCTCCGAGACGTACTGCGTCGGATCGCTCGAATTGAGCGGGTCCTGGTGCTGGAGCTGGTCCATCATCAGCTGCAGAAAGCTGTTCTCGTTGAGCGCCGCGCTGGGGTTCGACGGCGCCGTCGACCCGGTTTGGGTCGTGCCCGATGTGGTGCTGGCGGCGGGTGTGATGGGGTTCATGGTTCGCTGTCCTTGGCTCGTATTCAGTGATCAGGCGAGCACGTCGACCCGGTCACCGGCTCCAGGCGGGCCCGAGGCGCTCGCAGCGAGGGCTTCCAAGCCCGGGGCCCCCGGCTCCTCGTCGGCCGCGTCCGCGTCGCTGCGTGCCGCGGCGGATTCCTGACCGGAGTTGCGCCCCGCCTGGGTGCGCTCGTCAGATCCTTCGATGTCGAGGTGAAGCAGGTTGACCCCGGCCGAAGCGAGTGAGCGGCGCAGCTCGGCGCCGGCCTGCTGGAGGGCGGCAGCCGCGGCGGGATGGTCGGCCACTACGCGCGCAACAAGTCCGTCGGAGGTCTGGCGCAGGGTGATCCGGATCCCGCCGAGCTCCGGCGGCGAGAGCTGGATGCGGGCTTCCGTGAGTCCCTGGCGAGCGGCGAGCTCGACCGTCGTCCGCACCGCAGTCGCGGCCTGAGGCAGGGTCACGGGTGGCTGGACGGGCTTAGGCACGTCGGCAGTTGAGACGGCGTTCGCCGCAGTCGCCATCGGGCTGCTGTCGGCTGCGGTCGGTGCGGTCGTCTGCCCAACGGCGCCCGCTTGCTGCTGCGGCGCGCGATTGTGGTCGGCGCCCGGGGAGTTTGTGTCCGGGCCCGCGTTGCCGGCCGCCTGAGCGGCGGCTGAGATCGCGGGCGCCTGGTCGGCGGCTGCGCCGGCGGGCGTCTGCGCGGCCTGGCCAGAGCTTGAGTTTGCCGCGACCAGCGGCGTGGTTGAGGCCGCCGAGGGCGTGCTTGCGGCCGTCGGGGAAGTGCTTCCGGTTCCGGGCACCATGGAGGCGCTCGAACTTGCCGCGGCCGGGAGGGGACTCGCGGCCGCCGGGGCCGGGATCGCGCCGGCAATCTCGGCCGCGGGGCCGGTGTCCGATGAGGTGGAGGAGGCGGTCGCCGGTGGGGTCGCAGGGCCCGCGGCGGGCGGGCTGGGGGTCGTGGTCGGCTGGTCCGGCGGGGAAGGGGCGCCGGCGGCCGGTGGCTGGGCCGCGGTCGGGCTTGGAGTCGCGGTCGCGGTTGGGCCGGTGGTGCCGGTCGTCGCCGTGCCGGGTGTGGCTGGGTTCGGCGTTGCTGTGCCGGGTGCCGCTGGGTCCGGGGTCGTGGGGCCCGGGGTCGGCGTGCCGCCCGGCGTCGCTGTGGCGGGCGTGGGCGGTGTCGGCGTTCCGGTGGCGGGCGACGTCGTGGGGCTGGCCGTGGCTCCCGCGCCGGCGGAGGTGCCGGCTGCTGCTGCTGCTGCGGCAGCAGTCGCCGTGGACGTGCTCGCCAGCGCAGCGGCTGAGGTCGTGGTGGCGTCTGGGGCGCCGTTTGTGGCGGTGCCGTTTGTGGCGGTGCCGTTTGTGGCGGTCCCGGCCGCGGGGGTGCCGTTCGCTCGGGTCCCGACCGCGCCTTGCTGGGCGCCGGGTTGGTGCGTCGTGGCGCTGCGCGCCGGCGTTCCGCCTGAGGTGGTGGTCACGCCCCGCGGTGCCGATGCTGACTGCTCGCCAGTCGCTTTGTGATCGCTACTCGTCCGGCGCTCCGGCGGCTTCTCGCCGGTGTTCTTGGGGCCTTCCGCATGTGCGGTCCGGGCCAGTTGGTGATCCAGCACACTCGCGAATGGAGCCGCGGGCGGGCCGGTTCCCGGACCTGGCGGTCCGGTGCCGGTAGTTAACGAGCCTGGCGGCGGCTGGAGGCTTCTCAGACCCGGCACCTCAGGTTTAGGGGCTGCCGGCTGAGGCGGGAATGGAGGTGGGGTGCTCATGCCGCGCTCCGGCGGAAGTTGTTGATTGCGATCTCGTCGAGCGTCTGGCCCTCCACCCGCTCGACCTCACGGTTGTGCTCCTCGCGCCGGCGCTCCTTGAGTCGCTCCAGCGCTTGACGGTCGCGCGCAGCGATCGTGAGCGCGTCGCGACGATCCTTGAGCTCCAGCTCGTGCTTCGCGAGGTCGTCGCGGCTGGCGTGGCGAGCCTGCTCGGTGCGCTCCAGGTATGCCTGGCGCGCGATCAGATCCCTTCCGCTCGCTGGTACCTCCCCGGCGGTTCGCTGGTGCGCCTGGGCACCGGCTACGCGCTGCTCGGCGCGCTCGAGCTCCTGCTCGCCGCGGTGGTGGTCGGCCATCGCAGCTGCCAGAGCGTGCTTGGCCTTGTCCTCCCGACGCTCGCGCAAACTGCGCACGCGTTCGAGTCGGAATCTAAACGAGGGACCGTTCATTGCCCTGGTAAACGACCACGGCCGACGCGACTTCAGTCGCGTTGGACATGTGTACGAGCTGGGCGGGTCAGGGAGCCGGCGGCGGGCGGGTCAGGGAGCCGGCAGCGGGGTGGCCAGCTGCACGCCGAGCAGCTGCCCGGTCTCGCGAACCACCGCGGCGCCGCCCAGCAGCGGCGTTTCGGGGTGCCCGCGAATACTGAAGCTCATCGGGTCGCAGGGCGTCGTCGGCTCGCTTGCCCAGGCGGCCTGGCTGGCCTGCGCCAGCGCCGGACCGGACGCGCTCGCGCGGAAGGTGAACGTGACGTACGGCCCGTCGGCCGGGAATGCCGGACATGACCAGAGGCCCGGCTGCGTGATCGGCAGCCCATCGATCAGCGACACGATCTTCCGTACCTTGACCGGGTCCGTGACAGCGATCGACACCGTCGGCGGCTGCCCCGTCCTCGCCCGCGTGACCTCGACAAGCTGGATTCCCGGCGGGATCTGCTCGCGCGCGGGCCTGGGGACTGACCAGACATCCTGGGCGTCGGCGCGCAGGCCGGTGGAGCCGTCGGGCAGCTGGGCGACGGTGACGAGCAGGGAGCGAGTTTCGAGCACACCCCGGATCACCGGCCAGGACCAACCGTCGAACTTGCCGGCGTAATTGGGACCTGCGAACGTTCCCGACATCGTCAGCCTCCCGCCAGCGGGCGGATGAGCATCGATGAACGCGATCGCCGCACTCGGTGGCCCGGGAACTCGCCACCAGGTGTGGACGTCGACCAGGTTCGG
This sequence comes from uncultured Solirubrobacterales bacterium, assembly GCA_963769695.1. Lineage (GTDB taxonomy): Bacteria > Actinomycetota > Thermoleophilia > Solirubrobacterales > Solirubrobacteraceae > Palsa-465. Next base: position 976,103 of record CAVYMX010000011.1, read on the forward strand.
CGTCGCCGGGTACGTCTGCGGCCGCTTCAGCGCCCCGCCGTCGCCGCTCGGCTCTCGGGCCAGCAGCTGCGCGGCGGACGGCAGCGTCAGCTCCTTGATCAGAGCGTGCGCGTCACGGATCGCCGCGTGGCGGTTACCGGGGGCGGTGACACGCAGCCCGCCCGTGGCCACGCCGCCGGTCACTGCCAGCGCGGCAATCGCCAAGACGGGCAGCCTGCTCTTCATCTCCACCCACAGTACGTCGCGGAGGGCGGGCGGTCACACGCTCTGCTCGGCGTGCTGCTTGAGCTCGCCGGCACGCGCGTTGACCAACATTCCGCGCAGCATGTCGACGAGCGGGCCGCGAATCACCAGGCTCAGCATCCGGCCGAGGTCGACCTCCAGTGCATAAGTCGCGCGCGTCCGATCGCCGCCCAGATCCTCGAGCACCCAGCTGCCATCGACGGACTTCAGCTCGCCGGTCTCCTGGCGCCAGGTGAGCCGGTGCGGACCGTCGTAGGTGAACCGTACAGTCGACTTGATCGAGCGAACCTTGGCATCGGACTCCGATTCACACAGGGTCGCGCGCCCTTCGGCATCGCGCTCCAGGGACCGGATCGCCTTCAGACCTCCCTGCCATTGGGGCGCGGTCTCGACATCCTGCACCAGCGTCCAAACGCGGTCGAGCGGCGCGTCGATTTCGGCGGTTGAGCTGCCTGTGATGTTGCCCATCGGCTCATTGTGAACTCTTTGCCGAGCTGGCGGCTCGCGCCCGAGCTCGGCCTCTCCTCTGAGCGTCTTCGGGCTGCTTCCGAGCGTCTTCGGGCTGCCTCCGAGCGTCTTCGGGCTGCTCCCGAGCGTGTTCGGGCTGCTCCCGAGCGTGTTCGAGCTGCTCCGAGCGAGGTTTGCCCCCTCTGGGAGCCGGGTTCGCCTGTCCAGGTGTCACGACTCTGACAATTTTCGCCTGCATTCAGGCCCAAACCACCCCTTCCGTTTGGACCTTGGCTAGATAAGCATGTGGGGCATGCTTATGTAACCAAGGAGCGCTGGCGCGTTGGACTTTGGGCCGTTAAGCATGCCCGCGGGCGTGGTTTCGCCCCGCGCAAGCCCCCTACCGCCTTTCCTCCCTGCCACTCCTCACCTGCGCCGCTCACCCACCCGAACGCGATCGACAGCTCAGCCGAGTCGCCGAGCAAGCCGCCCGAGATCTCATCGATACAGCGAGTCCGAGCCATGCTCGAGGGCCTCGCGCGCAGCCGCTCGCCCCGCCTCGCGTGCGGCGTCGATTTGATGAAACTCGAGTAGGCCTACGCCTTCTGCGCGCGGCTTGATCACCAGGTCGGCGTGCCGGCGCGCGGCCTCGGAGGTGTTAGCGCTTCCGAGCAGGAGCACGCGGGCGAGGGTCTCGCCCAGGCTTGGCGTCCGCGCGGGCCGCTGCGTCCGCGCTGCCGGCTCGGCTGTCGCCGCCCCAACCCCCGCTCGCGCCGCCCCGTCGAACGTGGCCTTCACGTCGACCGCGATGATCGGGCCCTCGCCCATCGCCGCCATCGCCCCCACCGGCAGGTTGTCGACGAGCGAGCCGTCGATCAGCAGCTCGCGCCCGCGGACCTGTGGAGGCCCGATGATCGGCAGGCAGATGCTGAACGAGACCGCCTCCCCAAGCGGCCCGTGGCGTGAGAGCACCAGGCGTCCACTGCGCAGGTCGGTGCAACCGCACATGAAGCTGCGGGGGAGCTCCTCGATCAGGAGCTCGCCGAATGTCCGCCGTAGTGCCGCCCGCAGGCGCTCGCCGCGGATCAGCGAGTGGCGGGGGATCGTGTAGTCGCCGAGCGGGCGGCGCTGGACCCACTCCTCAAAGCAGCGCGCATCGATCTCCTCGATTCCGAGCCCGGTCGCGAACAGCGCGCCGATGAACGCGCCCATGCTGACTCCGGCGACGCGGTCGATCGTGATGCCGGCAGCGATGAGCTCCTCCAGCACGCCGATGTGCGAGAAGGCCCTGGCCCCGCCGCCGGAGAGCACGACCCCGATCGAACGGCCACACAGCCGCCGCGCGAGCCGCGCGAGGTCGTCCTCACGCTCGTCCGCACGGACCACGTGGGACTCGATCGGATCGAGCGCCGTCGCCCAACCGGCGAGGGTTCCAGAACCGGGAGCGATGTCGTAGGCGACGAGGTCACAGCCGCGCAGCTCGGGCCGCCCGGCGAGCGCGTCGGGAACCGGGCCTCCCGCCGTGACGGCGACGATCCGGTCGGCTTGCTGGAGGCAGAACTCGCCCCACGCTGTCAGGCTCAGCGCCGAGTCCACGCTCAGCACGACGATTTCGTGCGCCGCCTCGGCACGGTCAAGCAGCGGCCCGTACGAGGCGGCGGGCTCGATCCCGTCGAGCGGCGGGGCGACCTCCTGACCGTCGAGCTGGGCGGCGCCCAGGTGAGCAGCCAGTGCCGCGGTGAGCCCGCGCGGGAGATCTGCGAGCAGTGCGCGCGCATCGGGCGCATCGGGCGCATCGAGCGCAACCACCGCGACCGTGGCGGGCCGGGGCCGGACCGCCGAGATGGGGGCGTGGCTGGCGCGCAGTTGCTCGGCGAGCACGCGGTTCAGCGCCAGCGACAGGGAGAGCGAGCGGTGCAGGAGCTCCTCGAAATCGGCTCTCTGCACCGTCAGCACGTCGCTCGTGCGCGCCGCACGCACGGATGCGGAGCGTGGCGAGGCCGTCAGCAGCGCGAGCTCGCCGAGGACGTCGCCCCGTCCCACCTCGCGGATCACCATCCCGGCCGGCGCGGCTGTCTCGTCGATCACTTCCAGGCGGCCGGCGCGCACGACGTACAGCGCGTCGCCCGGGTCGCCCTCGTGGAAGAGCCACTCGCCGGCGCCGATCCGGACCGTATGCGTGCTGGCGGCGAGCGCCTCCCGCAGCGGCTCCTCGAGGCCGTGGAAAATCGGCACGTAGGCGAGGAAATCGGCGAGCGACTCGGCCCGCTGGGCCGGTGGCGTTGCCACGCCGGCGTTGATCGCTCGGCGCGCCCGCGGTCGGGGCTGCGGGGCGCCGACCGCCTGCGAAAGGGTGGGGTCGTGCAGCACGAGCCGCGCTGCGTCGCCCAGCGCCGGCGAGCGTTCGGTCCCCACGCGACCCACGAGCAGGCAGCCGATTCCCGCCGTGAACAGGCACGCGGCGCCGAACGTCCATGCGTGCTGGAAGGCATCAAAGGCCTGGGTCGGCGACGACGGATTCCCGAGGATCGCGACGACGAGCGCGACGCCGAGCGCGGCGCCGACCTGACGGGAGACGGAGTTGAGTCCGGTGGCGGTCGCGAAGCTCTCACCCGGCGCCGACGCGACCGCGGCGCCGCTCAGATTCGGGAACAAGGTGCCGGCGCCGATACCGAGCAGCACCATTCCGGGGAGCCATTGGCTCAGGAACGCCGGGGTCGGGCCTACCCGCTCCACGAACCACATCACTGCACCGCCCCAAATCAGGCCGCCCGCGACGAGCACCGGCCGGTGGCCCACGCGCTGGACCAGCCGGCTCGCCGGTCCCGCGACCGCGACCGCCACCAGCGGCCCGGGTGTCAGCGCCAGGCCGGCCTGGAGCACCGAGTAGCCCCATACGGTGGTCAGGAACAGCACATTCGTCAGCGTGTAGCCGTAGAAGCCCGCGGCGCCGATCACGGTCATCGCGTTCGCGGCGCTGAACGTCCGATTCCGCAGTAGCGACAGATCGATAATCGGCGAGCGGTGCCACGTGCACCTCCAGATGAAGATCCCGCCGAGCACGACAGCGGCACCGAACGCGCCGACGGTCCTGGCGCTCCCCCAGCCCCAGGATTGCCCCTCGACCACGGCCAGCACGAGCGCCGCGACCGCGAGTCCGAACAGCACCGCGCCGAGAATGTCCGGCATCCGCCGGCGACCCGGGGTTCGGCTCTCGACGAGGCGCCGGCGGGCCAGCAGCACGGCCACGGCGCCGATCGGTAGGTTGACCAGGAACACCAGCCGCCAGTCGTCTGCGGCCACCAGCAACCCGCCGAGCGAGGGTCCGAGACCGGCGGCGGCTGCACCCACTGCCGAGAGCAGCGCGACCCCGTGCGAACGGCGCTGCGGTGGGAACGCGTTCAATACCAGCGCGAGCGCGGACGGAACCAGGAACGCCGCACCCAGCGCCTGCAGCACCCGGAACGCGATCAGCGCTCCCGGGGATGGCGCGACCGCGCACAGCAGCGAGGCCGCGGTGAACAGTTCCAGCCCGAACACGAACATGCGGCGGCGCCCGATCAGGTCGGCGATCCGCCCGGCGGCGACCAGGAACGCGGCGAACACGATGTTGTAGGCGTTCAGGACCCACGACAGCGTTGAGATCGAAGTTCCCGGGAAGGAGGCCCTGATGTTGGGGAAGGCGATGTTGACGATCGTCGCGTCGACGAACGCGACCGCCGCACCAAGCGAGGCGATCGCGAGGACGGTCTGCGGCGACGGTCCGCGCCGGGGGGCGTCCACGACCTGATCGCCGACTCGCCCCGTGTCAGCGGGTTGCTCCCTCGTGCCAGTCACGGATGCCATCCCGTTCGTAGCGCAGTCAACTAGATTCCGAGCCGGGTTGCCAACTCTCGATCTGCCGACAGCGCTTCACGCGTGGCTTGACGTCCGCGCTCCACGACCCGCGCCATTGCCTTCCACTCGAGCATTCCGACGTCGTCGACCCGTGGCGTGATCACGAGATCGGCGTGCAACCGGGCCGCGGCGACCGTGTCGTTGCTGCCGACCGTCACCGTGCGCACGATCGTCTCGCCGAGGCGGGGGATGTCCGCCTCGCTGCCGGTCAGCACGCGTCGGATCGGTCGCTCGAGTTCCGCCAGCCACGGCCGCTGGGCCTCCTTGAACTGACCCATCCGCCCGGTCACGTCGACCGCGAGCACCGGTCCTTCGCCGGAGCGGGCCATCGTCGCCACCGGCAAGTTGTCGAGCACCCCGCCGTCGACCAGCAGGCGTCCGTCGTCGGTGGCGACCGGCGGGAATACGCCGGGAATAGCGAGGCTCGGGTAGATCGCGTCGATCACCGGCCCGGTGCGGTGGAGCACGACCTCGCGCGCGATCAGGTCACAGCTGACGCTGAAGAAGCGCAGCGGCAACTCCTCGATCCGGCGCTCGCCGAATGCCTCGTGCAGCAGCCGCCGGGTCTTGGCGCCGCGGATCAGCGAATACGCGGGAAGCACGAAGTCGTTGCTCGGATTCGTCTCGACAAACCCGCGCTGGAAGGCCTCGTACATGCCGTGGGTGGTGAATCCCGCGGCCGTCGCCGCCGCGACCAGGGAGCCAAGGCTGACCCCGGCAATCCGGTCGAACCGCAGGCCCGCCTTGCGAAGCTCCTCGATCACGCCGAGGTGCGCGAGCGCGCGCGCCCCGCCGCCGGACAGCACGATGCCCAGCGAGCGACCCGCGAGCCGCCGGGCGGTGGCCTCGATCGCTGCGGGGAGTCGCGCGGGCTCGGCGACGACCTGCACCTCGCGCGGCTGCAGCTGCTGGACCGTCCCGGCGCTCACGCCGGCGCCGACGACGAGCAGCTCGCATCCCCGCAATGCGGCCTCATATCCCAGCCACGGGGCAGCCGGGACGCCGGTCGTGACCCCGAACACGAGGTCGGCCTCGCGCAGGCACACCTCGGTCCAGGCGTCGCCGGGTCCCGCGCTGCGGAGGATCACCCGGTCAGCGTCGCGCTCGGCCTGGTCGATCGCCCCGAGCTCGCCGGCGGCAAGGCGCGCGACGGATCCATGTAGGGCAAGCGCATCGGCAAGCGACTCGGCGATCTCAGCAGCCGGCGCTCCGGGATTCAGCCCGACGACGACGATTGTCCGTGGGGGCGTCGCCGAGAAGATCGGCGCCCGGCTGGCGGCCAGCTGCGCGCCCATCGCCCGGGTGAGGCCGAGCGCGAAGCTCGGTGCCACCTGAATCAGCGACTCGAACTCGGCCCGTCCAAGCTCGAGCAGCTCCACATCACGCCGGGCGCGGGCCGAGGCCGAGCGCGTCCCCTTGCGCAGCAGCGCCAGCTCACCGAGCACATCGCCGCGCCGCAGCACCCGGATAAGCGACTCCGGCGGCCCCTCGTCGAGCACGTCGATACGACCGCTGCGGACGATGTACAGGCACTCGGCGGCATCGCCCTCGCGCATGATCCAGGCGCCGGCCCGCACGTGTACCTCGCGCACCTGATCGACGAGCTGCTCCAGCAGCTCGTCGGAGAGTCCCGCGAGAACCGGCACGTTGCGCAAGAACGCGGCCGTTCGCATCAGCGGAAGATACGTACATTTGCGTATTGACCGGTGTAAGCTTTCCCCTTACAAACAGGGAGTCGTGACGGGGCGAACACGAACTTTTCGTTGAAGTTAGGGGGCCGACCATAGCCGCACGGAAGCAGTCATCGAGGATCGCGCGGGCATTTGTACTGGCTTGCGCGCTGTGTTGGCTGTTCGCCCACAGTGCGGCTGCGGCCGGGCCGACTTGGCTCTCCTCGGCAACGAGCCTTTCGGGAGCTGGGCACAACGCGATCGACGTGCAAGTGGCGACGGACTCGGCTGGGGATGCGGTGGCGATGTGGATCCGCAATGACGGAACGTTTGATGTTGTCCAGTACGCCACCCGGCAGGCGCAGAGCGGCGGCAACGCCACCTTCAGCGCCGCGACCGACCTCACGGAGGGGGCCAGCACGAACGCGAGCGGCCTGCATCTGGCGGTGGATCAGCAGGGGGACGCCGTGGGCGTCTGGCAGACGGGCAATGGGCTGATTCAGGCCGCGTACATGCCGGGCAACAATTTTGGCGCCTTCGGCGCGCCGCAGACACTCGAGACGGACGGGACCAACAAGCCGATCAATCCCACGGTCGCGATCGACGCTGCCGGCGACGCAGAGGCAGTGTGGGAGCACTCGGACGGGACCAACCTCAGGATGGAGGCGCTGTACGGGCCCGGGGGCACGTTCGGCGCCACCCCGCAGGTTGTGTCCCCCGCGGGCCACCCGGCCACGACCCCGCAGGTGGCGATGGACTCGGCCGGAGACGCGGTTGCGGTGTGGCTCGAATCCGACGGGACCAACATCGTCGTTCAGGGCGCCGCGCGGCCGGCCGGCAGCGCGACGACCTTCAGCACGATCGCCAACCTCGAGAGCGGCGCCGTTGCGAACAACCCGCATCTGGCGATGGACGCGGGGGGCGATGCGGCCGCGGTGTGGGAGGACTCGACCAACAAGTCGATCGACGCCGCGTTCCGGCCCAGTGCGCAGACCAACTTCGGCAGCGTCCAGACGCTCCGGACGGACGCGGTCAATCCACCCACCAACCCCTCGGTGGCGTTCGACGGGCTGTTCAACGCCTACGCGGTCTGGCAGCACGTCGCCGGCGGTCACACCCTGATCGAGGAATCGACCGCTCTCGCCGCCGGTACCTTCGCCGCGGAGTCGCCGATCTCCTCGGCGAGCGACGACGCCAACCACCCTCAAGTTGCCGCGGATTCGAACGGCGATGCCGCCGCGGTGTGGGAAAACACGACGACCGGAACGATCGACGCCGCCGTGCAGCCGTCCGGCCAGGCCTTCGGTGCCGCCACCGCGGTCGTGACGGCAACCGCCAATCCCGCGCTTGCCCCGTCGGTCGGGATGGATGGCCACGGCAACGCGATCGCCGGCTGGGACCGCTCCGACAACGCGAACACGATCGCTCAGGCCATCGGCTACGACAATGGTCCGCAGTTGCCCAATGTCCACATCCCGAGCGCGCCGTACGCGGGTCACGCTGTGACCTTCTCGGCCCAGACGTCGGATGTGTGGTCGCCGGTCAACACCAACAGCTGGGATTTCGGCGACGGAAGCTCTCCCGGCGTGGGCCCGCAGGTGATCCACACGTACTCCTCGCCCGGCTCCGAGACGGCTACCTACACGGCGACGGACGCCGCAGGGGTGTCAGCCACAACCAACCAATCGGTTGTGGTCGCCAACAAGCCGGCCGCCGCGCCGGGCGGACTGTTCCAGCTCGACTCCCCCAACGACTGCGCCGACGGGGTCGGGTTCGGTTGCGGTACGGCGCTCCCATACCTGACGAACTTCGCCTATCAGCCGGTCGTCAGCCCCGATGGGCACAACGCCTACTTCATCAGCCTGGTCGGGTCGGTTGGAGAATTCACTCGCGACCCTGGCACCGGCGCGCTGACGCAGCTCGGCTGCCTCACGGGTAACAGCCTCAGCGGCTGCACGCAGGTCAACAACGGCGGCTTGAACGGACCGGCGGCGGCAGTCCTCAGCCCCGACGGCAAGAACGTCTACGTCGTCACCCAGGGCGACAACGCGGTCGTATCGCTCTCCCGCGACCCGAGTACGGGCGCGCTGAGCTTCGGGTCGTGCATCGAGGAGGGGGGTGGCGATTGCAGCGATACCTCCGGCACGGGCCTCGGCACCCCGTACGGGGTGGCGATCTCGCCCGACGGGAACAGTGTCTACGTCGCGTCGATCACGGACCAGGCGGTCGCGGAGTTCAGTCGCAACCCGAGCACCGGCGCGTTGACGGAGACGGGCTGTATCAGCGGCGCCACGACCACCGGGTGCACCCAGAACGCGCCGGGCATGGGCGCGCCGATCGGTGTCACTGTCAGCCCCGATGGCGCCAACGTCTACGTCGAAAACGGCGGCACGAGCGGAAATGGCGACGTGGCCGAGTTCTCACGCGATCCGACCAGCGGCAACCTGACCCAGCTGAGCGGCGCCAACGACTGCATCTCCAACGGGGTCGTGTCGTGCGGGACATCGAACGCGACGATCGACGGCACCGAGGACATGGCGCTCAGTCCCGACGGGCGGTTTGCGTATGTCAACTCCTCGCAGAACGGTGAGGTCATCGAGCTCAGTCGCAACACGTCGACCGGCGCGCTGGCGCAGATCGGCTGCGTGACGTCGAGCGCGAGCGGCTGCGCGGTCAACAACTCCGGAGCTCTGATCGAGACGCTCGGCGTGGCCGTCAGCCCCGACGGCGCCAACCTGTACGTGAGCGGTGCCGCCACCAACTCGGAATCAGCATTTGCGCGCGATCCCGGCACCGGCCTGCTGACTCCGCTCGCGACGCCGTTCAACTGCATCACCAACTACGGACCTGGGACCTTCGGATGCGGTCAGGCAGGGGCCGCGGGCCTCCAGGGCGCCCGCCGCGTCGCGGTCAGCCCAGACGGAAAGAACCTGTACGTCGCCGGTCAGGGCAGCGGCGCGATTGCGGTCTTTGCCCGCTCGCCCGCCGACGCCGACCTGGCGCTCAGTGTGAGCGGCGCGCCTGCGTCGGTCACCAAGGGTGGCAGCTTCGCGTACACGTACACGATCAAGAACAACGGGCCCGCGAACGTCGCCGACCCGGTACTGACCGTGACCCTGGCCGCGCAGTTGAAGGGAACGACGGCGGCTCCGTCGCAGGGCAGCTGCACAGGCGAGACCTGCAACCTGGGGCCGCTCCCCGCCGGCGCGACCGCGACCGTGCAGGTTCCGGTCACGGCGATTGCGACCGGGACCGCGGTGACGACGGCGACCGTGTCCGACTCCGCCGAAGTCGTCGACCCCAACCAGGCCAACAACAGCGTCAGCTCCTCGACGGCGGTCCAGGCACAGCAGACGCCGCCGCCGCCAGTCACCGTCCCGAGCAAGTCGCTCCCCAACCCGGTGCTTCACAAGAACGCCAACGTGCTGCCGGTGCAGGGCTCGGTCCGTGTGGAGCTTCCCGGGTCGAAGAAGTTCGTCCTACTGTCCGTCGCCAAGCAGATCCCGCTTGGGTCGATCGTGGACGCCACCCACGGCACCGTCGAGCTCGTGTTTGCCAAGCCGGGCGGAGGCACGATCGAGGGCCAGTTCTTCAGCGGGGAGTTCACCTTCACGCAGGCGAAGAACGGTGCAGTGACCGTGACCCTCGTGGGAGGCAGCTTCTCCAAGTGCCCCAAGGCCCGCAAGACGAAGACCCATGCCCTGATCGCCGTGATCGCCAGGGGCCGGCCGGTACGCCAGCTGTGGTCGAACGTGCACGGTAACTTCACCACCCGCGGCCGCTCTGCGTCAGGGAGCGTGCGAGGCACCGAGTGGCTGACGCAGGACTATTGCGACGGCACGAACGTCCATGTGACCCGGGGCATCGTGCTCGTCACCGACCTCGTGAACCATCGCAGCAAGCTGGTCCACGCCGGCCACAGCGTTTTCGACAACGCCTAGCTGGGGCTAGGGCGCCGGTGCGGCTGCGTCGGCCGGTGCGGCGGCGCCGGCCGGCTCGGTCGCCGCGGTCGCTGCGGGAGTGGGTGCAACCGCAACCGCAGTCAGGGACCAGATCGCGATCTTCTCCGTCCGCCCGCGCACCTCGAAGTCGCCGACGAACACAAGATCGTCCGGCGCGCGGGTGAGACGGTCGCGGGTGGCGCCGGCCATGAACAACATGAAGTCCTGACCCTTGGTCATCCCCTCGAGCCGTGAAGCGGTGTTGGTGGTGTCGCCGATTGCGGTGTAGTCGAGCCGCTCCTCGCTGCCGACGTTGCCGGCCATTACCGAGCCGCTGTTCAGCCCCACGCCCATCCTGAAGCCGCTCGCGTACCCCTCCTCATCGAGCATCCACTGGTTGAACCGCTGGAGCCGCGGTCCGAGCATCTCGCGCGCTGCGCCGAGCGCGCGGTCGGCGTGGTCGGGCTGCTCGAGCGGGGCTCCGAACAGCGCCATGATCCCGTCGCCCATGTATGCGATCAGCGTGCCGCCGGCGGCGAGGATCGCCTCGGTCATCTGCTCGAGGTAGTAGTTCACGACCGCGATCACGCGCTCGGGATGCTGGGTCTCGGAGAATGCAGTGAAGCCGCGCAGATCGCTGAACAGCACCGTGCAGTCGCGCTCCACAGCACCGAGCCTGAGATTCTCGTCGGCACGCGCGAGCACCTGATCGACGACCGCGGCCGGAGTGAAGCGGGCGAACAGGCTGCGGACGCGTTCGCGCTCGACCGTCTCAACCAGATACAAGACCGCAAGCGTCCCGACCATCGCAACCGCGAGAGCCACGAGCGGAGGGATGACGTCGACGATCGTGCCGCCGTTGAAAGCAAGCTGCACCGCCACCAGGTAGGCAGCGCCGATCGCGATCGCAAGCAGCACCGACCACAGCCGTTGCAGCCGCAAGCTGATCAGCGGCTGGATTACGCCGAGCAGCACGATCAGCATGATGTCCAGCGTGCTCGATGCCTCGCGCAGCGGCAGGCCGTGCAGGACGGTGTTGGCCACGTTCGCCTGAAGCTCGGGGCCGGGCATCGCGGCCGCCGTCGGGGTTGCGTGGACGTCCTGGAGCGATGACGTGGTCGCGCCGACGAAGACCAGCTTCCCGCGAAACGCTGCCGGGCTGAATTTCCCGCTCCAGACGGCCGAGAAGGAGTAGTAGGGAATCGAACCCGGGGGGTAAGCGAAGTCGATCGGCGCTGAGCCGGCGCCGAACGAACTTGCCGACAGGTTGGGAGGGCTGAACGCACCGGCGGCCGCGACGCCGAAGGTCTTCAGCCCCTGGATCGAGTAGCGCATCTGCCTGATGACCCCGTCGCTGTCGGGATAGAAGACAGTGTCTCCGGGGATTGCCCCGGCCGCGCGGAGGTTGGCGTTGCCGCCGAGGATCGCGGTCTGGCCGTTACCACTGACCTCGTTCGTCCCGAGCACGACGGGCCGGTCGCGGTTGACCGCGTTGTACAGGGCGTTGTCGTCGGTCGGATCGGATGGCTCGGTGAACTGGATGTCGACTGCGATCACCCGCGCGCCCGCGCGCTTGAGGTTGTCGAGCACGCGCGCGTAGTAGCGGCGCGGGAACGGGAACTGCGAGGGGAGCTTGTGCTCGGTGAAGTAACTGAACGTCGTCCCGTCGATGCCGACGATTGCCATCCGCTGTGGGACCGCCGTCCGGCCACGGATCTGGAATCTCGTGTTGATCGTTCGGCGCTCAGGACCCCGCGTGGCGCCGGTCTGCCGAGCCGCGATCCCGACGCCCACGGCAAGCAGCGCCACGACCGTGAGCATCACGCCCCTTTTGTGCCGCCAACGTCGTGTCAAGCGCACGGCGTGATCGTACAAGCCAATCGGCCGTGCGACCAGGGTGATTTAGGACCCAGGCACACGACGATCGCGAAGCCCTATCTCACGCCGCGATTCGCCCGAGCTCGTGCTCGAGCAGCGTCTCCGTCTGCTCGAACGCCGCGACGAGCTCGGAGTGCAGCCGGTGCAGCCCAGCACCCTCGCCGGAGGCGGCGAGCTCGCAGGCGTGGTCGCAGATCGAGGTGATGCGTGTCGCGCCGACGTTCGTCGAGCCGCCCTTGAGCCGGCCGGCGATCTGGTCCACGGCGCGCAGGTTGCCCTCCGTCACCGCCTGCCGGAGGCCCTTGATCGCTCGTCGTGACTCCTCACGGAACAGGGCGACCACGTCCTGGGCCATGTGCGGCTCGTCATCGGCGAGCCCGGCGAGCACGGCGGGATCGATCATCGCGGCACCGGCGAACGGCGTCGGCTGGGACGGCAGGAGCCGCGCGAGCACCTGCTTGAGCGTGGCCGAGCGCAGCGGCTTGGCGATGTACTCGTCCATCCCCGCCGCGAGGCAGCGGGCGCGGTCGGTGTCCGTGATCCCGGCGGTGACGCCGATGATCGGCGTGCGCCTGCCGTCCTGCTCGCGCCGGCGGATCTCCTCCGCGGCGTCGTATCCGCTCAGCCCGGGGAGCTGGCAGTCCATCAGGATCGCGACATAGTCCCCGTGCCGGCTCATCTCTACGGCACGATGTCCGGTCTCGACGAGGTCGACGCGGTAACCGCACTTTTCCAACAGGCGGATCGCAGCCAGCTGGTTGACCTCGTTGTCCTCGGCGACGAGAACGCGAGGACCCGCGTCGTGATCGCGCCTTGGCGTTGGCCGGATCACCTGAGCAGCCGCGACCGTCGCAAACTCGGCCTTGCGGATGCGTGCGGTGCGGAGCAGCGCAGCGTGTTGCTGGGACACTGAGGAGAGGATCCGCTCCGGCCGGCCCAGGTGGAATCCCTGTGCCGCATCGACTCCATAGCAGCGCAACAGCGCGAGCGTCTCGCCGTCCTCGACGCCCTCGGCGATCGTCAGCTTGCCGAGGCTGCGAGCGATCCCGACGATCGACTTGACCACCTCCTGGTCGGTCGGATTACCGACGAGCTCCTTGACGAACTCCTGGTCGATCTTCAGGTAGCGCGCCGGTACGTGCTTGAGGTAGGTGAACGAACCGAAGCGCGCACCGAAATCGTCCAGCGCGAGGCTGCAGCCGAGGCGATTCAGGCGCTCGGCGAACTCCCGCGCCGCCTCGACGTTCGTGAGCGCCGCGGTCTCGGTGACTTCGAAGATCAGACGTGCCGGAGGGAGCCCGTCCGCGATCGCGCGGCGTACGTCGGCGATGATCTCGGTGTCTCCGATCGTGTACCCGGACAGGTTTATCGACACGGCCACACCGGTCTGGGCAAGCCGAAGCCCGGTCCGCGTGACCCACCGGTCGATCGAGCCGATCAAGCCGTAGCGCTCCGCGGTCGGCAGGAACGCCCCCGGGGGGATCAGCTCTCCATCCGCGGACAGCATCCGCACGAGCAGCTCGTGATGGGTGACGAGGCCAGTCCGCAGGTTGACGATCGGCTGGCCGCAGAGGATTAGGCGCTCCTCGGCGATCCCGGCGCGGATCCGCTGCAGCGTCGTCAGCGCGCCGGCCGTGTCGTGCGCGTACACCCTCGCCTGGTCGCCGCCGGCGTTGGCCGCCTGGTGACGGGCGACGTCAGCCCGGATCATTATGTCCTGCGCGGTCACCCGCTCGCCGGCCTGGAACGGAGCGACGCCGATGCTCGCAAGCACCGGCGGCCCGACGTTGCGCTCACGTAACAGCGCGCGAATCCCATGCGCGAGCGCCAGCGCATCGTCGGTGGCGGTGTCCGGGAGCAAGACCGCAAAGTCGTCGTTGCCGATCCGAGCCGCGACATCGCCGGCGCGCAGCCGGGCATGGAACACTTCGGCGACCGCGATCAGCATCTTGTCTCCGGTCGCATGACCGTAGAGGTCGTTGGCGACGGTGAAGTTGTCCAGGTCGAGTGTGAGCAGCGAGCCGCAGGCGCGGTGCTGGGCGGCGAGCTCGAGTCGCCGATCGAGCTCGGCGAGCAGCCGCTGGCGGTTGAACAGACCCGTGAGCGGATCGTGTTCGGCGAGGAACCGAACCCGGGCTTCCTTCTCACGGAGCTCGCTCAGCTCGGTGACCATCGCCAGCGCGCCGGCTCGATTGCCGTCGGCATCGCGAAGCTGGTTGACGGACATGACCGCCCACATGCTCTCCCCATCGCGGGTCCGGAGCAGGACCTCCAAGTGGGTAAGCTCGCCCTTCCGGCAGAGCTCCAGGTCACGCCGCGCGCGCAGGATCGAGACCGGTTCGACGAACTCGAACAAGCCCTTGCCGACGATCCGTTGCGGGTCGTGGCCGAGCAGATTGGCCATCGCCCGATTTACGAACGTGGTCGTGGCTTGCTGATCGAGCACCCACACACCGGTGCCGGCCTCCTCGACGATCTGCTCGTAGAGAGCATTCGTTTCAGCCGAGCTCGACATAGCAGTCCCGATGCGATCCCATCACTCACTACAGTCGGCCCGGACCGAGGGCGGTGCATGTGGGGAACTACTGAACCGCGCGGTGCGAGGTACGAACATCGTGCGGAGATCCACGGAGCCAGCGCAGTGGCTTGTGCGGATCACGATCTGGGCCGTTAGGTCGATGTCCCTTTCATGACTGGAATGCGCCCTCGGTGGGGAGTTACGTGACCGTATCCGGCGCCACAGCGCGCAGCATCTTCGATCTGACCGCCGTGCAGCTGTTGGAGGCTCACGCCGACGCGATCGTAATTGTCGATCCGACCGGCACGATCGTATTGGTCAACGAGCGGGCGGTGACACTATTCGGTTATCCGCGCGAGGAGCTTGTCGGAGAACCGGTCGAGATGCTCGTCCCGTCCTCGCTGCGCGATCGGCACAGAGGCCATCGTGCGAGCTTCTCGGCCGACCCTTACAGCCGGCCGATGGGGGCAGGCCACGCCCTGTTGGGCCGCCGCAAGGACGGCACCGAGTTCCCCTGCGAGGTGTCGCTCAGCCGGCTTACGACAGACGCCGGACTCTTGATCACGAGCACGATCGTCGACATCACTCCGCGTAAACGGGCAGAGGCCGCCCTCAGAGAGGCAGAGGAGCGCTTCCGGCTCGCATTCGAGCAGGCGCCGATCGGGATGGCGCTGGTGGCCCTCCACGGGCGCTTGCAGCGCGTCAACCGAGCCTTGTGCCTGCTGACCGGCTACGGCGAGGACGCGCTGCTCGAGCGCTCGATCGACGACCTCGCGCATCCCGAGGACATCGACGCCGATCTGGAGCACATGCGCGATCTCCTGGTGGGGGCAATCAACTCCTATCGCGTCGAGAAACGCCTGCTGACCGCCGCCGGACATACGGTCTGGACGCTTCTGTCCGTATCGGTGGTGCGCGACGCCGAGGGCGGGCCGTTGCACTTCATCGCCCAACTCGAGGACGTCAGCGAGCGCAAGCTGATGGAGGGCCGGCTCCGTCGGCTCGCCGACTACGACTCGCTGACGGGTGTGCGCAACCGGCGCCAGTTCGAGCACGACCTCGGATGCCAGCTCGAGAGCTGCCGGCGCTACGGCGAGCAGGCCGCGCTGCTGATGATCGACCTCGACCAGTTCAAGCAGATCAACGACACCTTCGGCCACAAGGTCGGCGACGACCTGTTGCGGGCCGTCGCCACCGCAGTCCGCAGGCGGCTACGCGCGACGGACAAACTTGCACGGCTCGGCGGCGACGAGTTCGCGGTACTGCTGCCGCACATCGGCGGCGCTAGAGCCGCCTCCGTCGCGGCTGACCTCGAGCGCTGCGTGGCGGCGGCAACGGTCAATGCCGGCGGGATCTCCGTGAGCGTCGGCGCGAGTATCGGGATCGCGCAGCTCGACCAGAAGGTCGGCAGCACGGACGCGATCGTGGCGGTTGCCGACGAGGCGATGTACGCGCGCAAGCGAGCGCGCGCATGCGTTCCGCGGCTCGTCGGCTGAGTTCCCCACCGCTGAGCGCGGGCGCGCTCTACCGCGGCAGGGCCAGCGTCGGGATCGCGGGCAGGGCACCTGCCGGCGAGCCGACCGGAACCGCCGCCGGCCGCGCCGCCGGCTCAATCTCGACAGTTCCCGCCAGCTCGAACGCGGCGGCGCTCTGCTCCAACTCGGCGGCCAGCGACAAGACCTCCGCGCGCGCCTCCTCGACCGTGCTGGGCTCGTCGACCGTCTGGCGCAGGAACGCGTCGATCCGTCCGCGCAGCGCGATCGCGCTGTCCAGTAGCGGGTCCCTCCCGGTCTGGTAGGCGCCGATCGAGATCAGGTCCTCCTTCTCGTGGTACGCCGCCAGCGCCGCATGGAGTCGCTGCCCGGCGGCGCGGACCTCGGGCGAGACGATTTCCCCAATCAGCCGCGAGACGCTCTGCAGGACATCGACCGCTGGGTAATGGCCGGCATGCGCCAGCGTACGCGTCAGCACGACATGGCCGTCGAGAATCGCGCGGACGGCGTCGGCAATCGGTTCGTTCATGTCGTCGCCGTCGACGAGCACGGTGTAGAGACCGGTGATCGAGCCGCCCGGACTCGTACCGGCGCGCTCGAGTAGACGCGGGAGCAGGGCGAACACGCTCGGGGTGTAGCCCCGCGTCGCCGGCGGCTCACCGATCGCCAGCCCGACCTCTCGCTGCGCCATCGCGAAGCGCGTCACCGAGTCCATCATCAGCATCACGTGGTGACCCTGGTCGCGGAAGAATTCGGCGATCGTCGTGGCGGTGAACGCGGCGCGGATACGCACCAGCGCGGGCTGATCGGAGGTTGCGACCACCACGACCGAATGCGCCAACGCGTCGCCCAGATCACGCTCGATGAACTCGCGCACCTCGCGACCGCGCTCGCCGACCAAGGCGATCACGTTCACCTCGGCGGTCGTCGAGCGCGCGATCATCCCCAGCAGTGAGGACTTGCCCACGCCCGAGCCGGCGAAGATGCCCAACCGCTGGCCGCGTCCGCACGGGATCAGGGCATCGAGCACGCGGACACCGAGGCCGACCTGGTCACAGATCCGCGGCCGTGACAGCGCCTCTGGTGGCGCCGCGGTGGTGGAGCGGGACGAGCTCGCTGCGATCTCGCCGAGGTCGTCGAGCGACTTACCGAGGCCGTCGATCACCCGCCCGAGCAGCGAGTCGCCGGTCGCGACGCGAAACGGGGCCCCGGTGGGGTGGACTGGGATGCCCGGTCCGATCCCGTGAAGCTCGCCGAGCGGCATCAGCAGGGTTCGCCCGCCGCGGAAGCCAACCACCTCGGTCGCCACTTGCGGTCGATCCCGTCCCTCGCCCACCATGCACACCTCGCCGATCTCGGCGGCCACCCCGGTCGCTTCGATGATCAGCCCGATCAGGTCGCTGACGCGGCCGCGGCGCCGCGCGAGGTCGGTGTCCGTCAGTGCCCGCATGGCGTCCTGGAGCCGTGAGCGCTCGGCGGCCACAGCACCCGATTGCCCCGGCGCGACGCTCACCCCCGATTGCCCCGGCGCGACGCTCACCCCCGATCGCCTCCGGTGCCGATTGCTTCCGCGACGATTTCGCGCGCCCGGTCGAGCTGCGTGTCGATCGTCACGTCGATTTCCCCGGCCTCCGTCCGCAAGATCACGCCGCCACGAGCCACGCGGCGATCGGACTGTACGTCGCAGTGCTCGATTCCGCCCAGCTCGCCGCGCAGCCTCTGCACGGAGTCCACGACGAGGTCGAGATCGTCGGGGTTGACCACCAGCGTCACACGGTTGCGTTCCGTCGCCCGGCGAAGCGCATTGCGGGCCACGTCCAGCACGCGCTCGGGCTGGACCTCGAGCGCGGCCGAGAGGATGCGCTCGGACAGCGAGAACGCAAGCTCGACCGCGTCGTGCTCAAGCACCGCAACGAGGTCCGAGCGCAGCTGCTGCACTTGGTCAAGCGCGCTCGCGAGCGCGGTCACGGCCGAGTCGATCTCCTCCCGGCCGGCCCGCAGGCCGGCCTCGCGCCCGTCTGCCTCGCCCGTGAGCCGGGCCTGCTCACGGATCTGCTCGGCCTGCGCCCAGGCGTCGGCGAGCAGGTCTGAGGCGCCGCCGGAGCCAGGGGGCGCCGGCGGCAGCTGCTCGAACGCGTACGCGACCCGGGGCTCAGAGGACATCCTCGGCCTCGCCGCGTGACACGACGACAGCCCCCGCCTCCTCGAGCTTGCGCACGATCGCGACCACGCGCCCCTGGGCTTCCTCGATCACGCGCTTGCGCTGCGGCGGCTGGTACTCCATCTCCTCGGCCAGCATCTCCGCGCCGCGCTCTGACATGTTCGCAAGGATCCGATCCTTGACCTCCTCGCTGACACCACGCAGCGCCAGTGCCAGATCCTTCTGGTCGGCTTCGCGGAGGACGAGCTGAATCGCGCGATCGTCGAGCTTGACGATGTCCTCGAACACGAACAGCAACCGCCGGACCTCGGCGGCGAGCTCGGCGTCGCTCTCGGTCAGCGTGTCGAGCACATTGCGCTCCGTAGGCCGGTCGGTGTGGTTGAGGATCTGGGCCAGGGAATTGACCCCGCCCGCGACCGAGTACTCCTGCTGGACGACCGAGGCGAGCTTCTGGCGCATCACGTTCTCGACCTGCTTGACCACATCCGGGCTGGTTTCCCCCATGCGCGCGATTCGCAGAGCGATCTCTGCCTGGTCGGTTTCCGGCAGATGCTCGAGCACCTGCGCGGCAAGCGTCGTATGCAGGTTGGCGACGACCAGCGCGACGGTCTGCGGGGCCTCGTTGTGCAGGAAGGTCACGATCTGCTCGGCCGGCGTGCGGCGCAGGAACTCGAATGGCCGCATCTCGATCACGGTTGCCAGCCGTCCGACGATCTCGACGGCCCGATCCTGGCCCAGCGCCTGCTCGAGTACCTCGCGCGCGAATTCGACGCCACCCGAGACCAGCGAGTCGTAGGCCTGCACCGTGACCGCGAGCTCCTCCAGCACCTGCTCGGCGATCGCGGGCTGAACCCGTTGCAACTTAGCCATCTCCAGCGACAGGGTTTCGATCTCGTCCTCGCGCAGATGTCTGAACACCTCAGCGGCGCCGGTGGTGCCGATCGACACCAGCAACACCGCAGCCTTCTTGCGGCCCTTGATTACGGTCCGGGCCGCCGGAGGCGCCGGCGTGACGATCGACAGCTTGTTATCGGTTGCTTCGTCGGCCATGCTCCCTCGCTACTCCTCTTGCATCCACACGCGGACCTGCTGCGCGACGCGGTCTGGCTCGCGATGCACGAGATCCTCGATCTGGAGCTTGGCTGGGTTGACGGCCGTCCGCAGCTGGACCACCTCGGGAGCATCGGGCGCTTCCAGCGCGGCGATCGGCCGCGGCGAGGACAGCTCGCGCACCCAGGTCGGCTGGCCGGCGAACTCCTCCTGCTCGCGACGCTTGAGCAGGCGGCTGACGAAGAAGAAGAACGCGATCACGCCGAGGCCGGTCGCCGCGTACTTGGCGTATGGGAGGTACTTGCTCATCGCACCCCCCGAGGGTGTCGCCGCGACCGGCTTGGCGAACGCGATCTGCCCGAATGACATCAGGTCCCCGCGCTTGGGCACGAGACCGACCGCGGTGGCGACGGCGGCCTTAAGCGCCGGGAGCGCCGAGGCGGGCACGGATTTGTCGACCAGGACCGAGACGCTCTGGCGGTTGACGGCCCCAGGCGCGATCACATCGTGTGTGACCGTCTTGTTGACGCCGAAGGTAGTCGAGTTGGTGGTATTGGAGTACTTGGAGGCCGCGCCGCTCGTCTGGGCGTAGGCGGGGATGTTGCCGGCGGTGCCCGCCGTGCCGCCGGCGGCCCCGCCGCCGGTCAGGCTCTCGGTCTGCGTCTGCGACTGCAGAGGCACGCCTTTGTTCGCGTACGCCAGGCTGTCCGCGGTCGACTGATTGACGTTGAGATCGGCGTTGACCTGAACTTGGGCCTTTCCCGGGCCGAGCGTCTGTGTGAGCATCGCACTGACCTGGGCTGCCATCGTCGCGTCGTACTGCGCCTGCGCGTCCTGCTTGGTGGCGGCCGAGCTGCCTGCGCCCCCGGCGGCCGCCGCCGATGTCGGCCATAGCAGCTGGCCTGAGGCGTTGGTGATCGTGACCTTGTCGAGCGTCAGTCCGGGAACGCTCGAGGCGACCAGTTGCGCGATGCCGCGCACCGAGCTCGGGTCGAGCGTCGTGGCGCCGCCCAGCAGCACGGCGGCCGTAGCGGGCGTGACGCTGTCGGCGAACAGCTGCGCCTGCGGGTCGGGCATCACCAGCTGCACCTGCGCTGAGTCGACGCCCTGAACGCTCTCGATCGTCTGGTCGAGCTGACCCTCGAGCGCCCGCTGGTAGGTAATCTGCTGCTGGAAGTTGCTCGCACCGAGCTGCTGCTTGTCGAACAGCTCAAAGCCGGGCTGCGAACTTGTCCCGAGCAGCCCCGCGCCCGCGAGCGCGACTCGCGCCTGCGCGGTCTTGTCCGATTCGACCCCGAGCGCGGTGCCGTTGTTCTGCAGTTCGTACCCGATCCCCTTGGTGTCGAGCGTGCTCGTGATCTTCCCGGTCTGCGCCGGGTCGAGCCCCGTCAGCAGGGTTGTGTAGCTCGGGGCAGACGCGAGTTGGAGCACGAAATACACGAACAGCACTACGGCGGCGGCGGAGACGCCCAGCATCGCCCAGCCGCGTGGCGAGAGCTTGGAAGCGAGCTGGCGGGCGGAGATCACGCTGCTAGGCCTGGGTCTGGAAGATCGTCGTCGCGGCGGTGTCGAGCTTGTCGCGGAGCTGCGCGGCGAAGTCCATCTCCAGCGAGGCGTTCTCGACTGCCGTGACAGCCTGCGTGGGATTGGTCGCTTGGCCGGTGGCGAGCGCCTGCGAGGCGCTGGTTGCGCCGGCCTGGCTCGATTCGAGGGAGTTCAGCGCGCTGGTCAGCGCATCGCCAAAGCTTCCGCCGGTGGCGGCGCCCGCGGTCGCGCTCAGCTGCGCGTCGGATCCGAGCTGGGCGACCGGGGTAATCGACCACTCACTAGGCCCGAGCGGCCCGATGGCGCCCGAGATCGCCGGAATCATTTCAGTAGCCCCAGGGTCTGGGTGTACATCTGCTTGGCTGTCTGCATCGCGGTCACGTCCGATTGGTATGAGCGCGACTCGGAGATCAGGTCGACCATCTCGGTCACCGGATTGACGTTCGGCATCCGCACGTACCCTTGGGCGTTGGCGGCCGGGTTGCCCGGCTGGTACACGAGCTGATCGGGGGTGGGATCAGAGACGATCCCGGTGACCTGGACGCCACCCGGAGTGGGCGCGGAGCCCGTCCCCGAGGAGCTGCCGATCGCGCCGGCGAGCGTCGCCCCGAACCCTCCCACCTGCTGCAGGACGACTTCCTGGCGCTGGTAGGGCTGACCGTTGGCGCCTTGTGTCGTCTCGGCGTTGGCCAGGTTCTCGGCCGTGACGTCCATCCGCGTTCGCTCCGCGGTTAGGCCGCTGGCTGAGATGTCGATCGCGTCGAAGAAGCTCATCACGCCGCCCCCATCGCCTGCTTGAGGATCGACTCGCGGGCGGCGGCGACATCGGCCAGCTGCTGGTAGAGCATGCCGTTCTCGGCGATGTCAGCCTGCTCCTGCTCGGGGCTGACGCCGTTACCATCCGCCGACACGGTCTGTCCCTGGGTGTAGGGCTGGAAGGTAACCTGATCGGCTGGCTGCCCGGATTGGACAGCGGCTTGCAACTGCGCCTGGAAGTCGACGTCCTCTCGCTGGTAGCCGGGCGTGTCGACGTTCGCGAGGTTATTGTTCAACAGGGTCTGCCGCAGCATCGAGCCTTGCATTGCGGACTCGAGTGCGAGCTGGGTGGAGTCGACGAGGGACATGACGTTTGGATCAGCGAAATCTGTAGTTCCGCCCTCCCTGGGCTCATCGTGACCCACTCCATGAGGTCACTCGGGATGATCGACCGAGCGGCCGGGTACTTGAGCACTGCCGGCCTCAAGCGGCGACGGCGCGGTCGGTCGTGTCCCAGCCCGCGATCCCGAGGCTGCGATCGTCCAGCAGCGAGACCTCATAGGGAACCCCGGGTCCCTGGATGACGCGCACGAGCGGCCGGTCGAGCTCGGCCTCGGGCACGCTGACGACGAGCCCGCGCCGCCCGTCGGTCAGCTCCACCTCCGTCCCGGGGGGAAACGGCGCCACGAGCCGTGAGAACACCGTTGCGACGTAGGGGTCGAACAGCGTGCCGGTGCCGTCGAGGATCACCCGCACCCCGACGTGGGCGGGCTTAGCGGTGTCGTAGCTGCGGTCCGAGGTGATCGCATCGAACACGTCAGCGACGGCGGCGATCCGCGCCATCTCGTGGATCTCCGTCGCTTGCAGCCCGTCTGGGTAACCACTCCCGTTCCACCGCTCATGGTGGCGGAGCACAACCGACTTGACGAGCGGCTGAGCAGGTGCTCTCGTGCAGCAGCTCCATCCCTGCGCGTGGGTGGGTCTTGATCAACTCCCACTCCTCGGAGCTCAGCTTCCCGGGCTTGTGCAGGACCTCGGTGGGAATCGTCATCTTGCCGATATCGTGGAGCAGCAGGCCGAGGCCCAGCTGTGTCAGCCGCTCGTCGAAGCGGGAGTACTGGCGGACCCCCATGTAGTCGATCCAGCCGCGCTCGTGGAGCATCTTGCGGCCGAGCATCAATCCCAGTGCGGTGACGTCGACCGAGTGCTGGAACGTGTAGGAGTCGGCCACGCACAGGTCCGCGAGGGCGACCGCGGCTCCGTCGATCGACTCGACCTCCAGCAGCAGCCGCTCGACGACCCGCGAGAGCCCCTCGACCATTCGTTCCTCCAGCGGTTGGCCGGTCATGATCCGCTCCTTCACGAGCTCGTACGCCTCGGCAACCGCCTTGGTGGCGATCGTGCGCGTCTCGTCGGTCACGAGCTGCTGGGGGGCGATTCCCTGGCTCAGCGTCGTCCTCGATATAGATCGCGCCGATGCCGGCCCGGACCAGCGCCTCGCGCAAGCGGGGTGTGATTCGCACGCCAGTTCGCAACAGCGGTACGCCGTCAGGACGGCCGAGCAGTACGTCGCGGGCCAGCTCGGCGCCGTCCGTCACCCGCGACGTCGGTACGAGGCGCATATACGTGGGATCGGCAGCTTCGCGAGGCTCTTGACCCGCTTACGCGGATGCACGCAAAAGTCGGGTGCTGCGCTTGGGTGGCGCATAGCCGTGGGCTGTCCGGCGGGCACGCTCGAGCCCGGACAGCGCCAGCAGGATCTGCTCGCGGCCGCGGAGCAGCTCGATCGTGAGTCGCTGCTGCATCAGCGATGCGCGTTCGAGCACGTCGCGCGCAGCGGCCGGCGGTGTCGGCGGCAGACTCGCGATCAGCTCGGCACACGCGGCGCCGAGCACGAGCAGCTCCTTGTAGCGGGCTTCGCCCGCGAGCGCGAGCTCGTGCTCGATCAGCTCGAGCAGCACTTCGTACGGTGCGGTCTCCGTGCTCATCACTGAGCGATTGCGTTCCAGGCCTCGCGCAGCTCGCCTAGCAGCGAGCTGACCTCCTCGATCTTCGCTGGATCGCGCTTGATCCGAGCTTCGTTGAGGTGGCGGGCGCAGAACAGGTAGATCGACTGAAGGCGGGCCGAGATCTCCCCCTGGTCGGGGTCGAGGGTGCTCCGCAGATGCGAGATGATCGCCTCCGCGCGACGCAGCTTGTTGTGGGCGAGTTCCACGTTGCCCTCGCGCATCGCCACCGCCCCCTGAAACAGGAACCGGCGGGCGCCGTCATACAGCATCACGACCAACCGCTCGGACGAGGCCGTGAGCACAGAGCTTTCGCGGTAGGCCTTGGGGCTCGCGGCGTAACTGCTCATGCTCCGGTAATCGACGGCTGCCTGCGGAAGTTGACCGTCCGTGAACGATTGAGGCGGAGTCGGTTAGGCGACGGTCGAGTTCGCCGTCAACCCGGCGACCTGCGAGGTGAGCCACGAGCTCGTCGACTGGTTCTGTGAGAGCAGAACCTCCATATTGGCGTATTCCGTCTGCAGCGATTGCTGCTTGACCGCGAGGTTCGCCTGCATGGAGGTGACCCTGTTGCCGATGTCGGTGATCTCGTTGGTGTTCCCCTGGATCCGGATGTCGAGGGTACCGCCGGCCTGCGCCGAATCGTTGACGATCTGGGAGAGGTTTACCGACCAGCTCTGGAGCACCGCCGCGACCCCGTTCGGATTGCTCTGAAGCGCCTGGGCGAGAGCATTCGTGTCGATCGTCAGCTTGCCCTCGATCGCATCCTGCGAGGGGGCGGCATCGCCGGAGGCTGCGCCGGTGCTGACACCGATGTCGGACAGCGCGGCCATCCCGGCCGGCAGCGTCGTGTCGGGTGTATACATCGCGGTGCGCATGCTGTTCATCAGGCCCTCGAGGTCCTGATCGCCGAACAGCGTCCCTTGAGTTGGGTCGGTCGAGGAGGTCTTCTGCGTGAGCTGCGCGCTGATCTGGTCGAGCACCGCGTTGTAAGACTTGACGAACGCCGCCACGGCGGCCTGGATCGCGGACGTGCTCGGTGCCGGGGCTCCGACATCGACCGTGACTGGGTTGGTGCCGGCGGTGATGCCGCTGAGCGTCAAGCTGACGCCGGCGATCGCGGTCGTGGTCGTGTTGGACGCCGAATATTGGGTGGCTCCACCGTTGATCGTGAACGCCGCGTCCTGGCCCGCCTGGGCCGTCCCGCTCAGTGCCAGGGTGGTGCCGCTCGGATCGTTGACCGATACCAAGGCGCCGCCGTTGGAGCCGGTCGCGCGCTCGGAGAGCACAACCGTGTTATTGCCGGTGATCGCCGCCCACACGGACCCGTTCTGATCGGAGTTCACCGCATTGGCGAAGTCATGGATCGACGCGCCCTGCGCGAGGTTGTACGTGTGCGTGCTGTCGATCGTGACGGTCTCGGCCGCGGTTGGGCTGTTGAACGTGTACGTGGACTGGGCCGCATTCGCAAGCGCGCTGACGGCTACCTGGTAGCCACCGGTCACGGCGCCAACGCCGGTGCTCGATGTAGGGGTGGCACCGACGACGGCGCTTTGAGAGGAGGTAACGGTCTGCGAGAGCCCGAATAACGTCGGGTCACCAAGTGCCTGGGCGTTCAGCGCGACCCCCTGGAGCGCCGTCTGGATGCTCGTCAGCTGGGTGTCCTCCGCCGAGATCCCCTTCTCCTGATTCTGCAGGTTCGTGATCGGCAGTTGATCGACCGCGATCAGCGAGGAGATGATCGAGTTTGTGTCGAGGCCCGACGCGAGGCCGGTCACCGCCATCGGACTGCCGGGCAGGTTTGACAGGCTCCCCGTCGACGAGACTGGCTGTGTGGACATCGTTGGCTACTCCAAGCTCGCGCCGCCGGCGACCTCGAGGGCCTTGCTGGGCGGGACGGTGAACAGGACGTTCCCTCTCAGGTCGTGAACTTCGATCTGCAACTTTCCCGTCAGGTCGTCGATGTGGAAGCGGAGCGTACGATCGCCGGCGGCCAGCCGATCGTACGATTGCGCGGCGACGCCGATCGCGTCCTGCACTTCGCTGGGCGGACTGGCGGGAATCGCATCGAGGGTCACCGCTTGACCGGACTGCGCCGGCTTGGCGGTCGGTGCCGGTGCGGAAGGCTGGGCCGCGGCCGTTCCAGTCGCGGGACCAACCGACGTGATGTTGAAACTCATGGCGCGCACTCCTTGAACGGCGATCGCCCCACCGATTGACCGATGGGTGCTTGCCCCGGTAATCGTTCGCAACGCCGCAAACTTGAGCGGCGCGTCCAGTTCCCTACCTGTAGTTCGTGTGTGCCACTCACGCCGCCTCTGCCTGACTGTAGGCAGCAATGATCCGATGGGCGGCTTCGTTGCCCGGATCGTGAGCGAGGGCCTCGATCGCGAACGTGACGGCATCCTGTGGTAGCCCGTGCGCCGCGGCGACCTGCGCCAGCCCGATCAGCGCGCGCGCATCGGGCTGCTCGGAGCACACCGCCATCCACTCACGAGCAGCCGAGGCCAGGAACCCGCGGCGTAGGTAAATCGTGCCCAGCAGTTCGCGTTGCTCACGCCGTGGGAGCTCGCTTCGGTCCAGGAGCCCGACGAGCACTTCGAAAGCCTTGAAGTCCTGGACGCGCAAGAACGCCTCGAGGATCACGCCGAGCAGGGGCGTCGCCGTGGCGGGCAACGGGCTTCGGGGCTCGTGGCCGGCGGCGAGCGCCGTCCAGCCGCCGAACAATTGCAGCTCGACCTCGGGCAGGCCGGCGCGCTGCGCCCGATCGAGCGCCTCGCGGGCACCCTCGAGGTCGCCGGTTGCGATCAGGCCGAAGAGTTGTGTGCGACACGCGATTGGCGCCAGCGGGTCGAGCTCAGGCACCTCTCCGGCCTCCTGCGCGGCCTCGCCGTAGCGGCGCTGGGCGAGCAGCGCCTCGCCGAGCGCGATCCGCGCCGGTGCGCTGCTGGGCAACCGTTCGAGCACGAGCCGGAACTGCCGCTCGGCGGCGGCCAAGCCGCCCGCCTCGTACAAGGCGGTGCCGAGCATGAACCGAACCGTTGGCGTGGGCTCGGCGACGCGCTCCTCGAGCTGCGTGGCGACGGAGTCGGGCTCGATCCCGGTGCGCAGCAACGCGCTGGCGTACGGAAGCACCGTGCCATAGAACCCGGGATGCTCTCGCAGGCACCAGTCGAGCAGCTCGCGCGCCTGCTCGGGCTCGTTGCGGTGCAAGTGCAGTTCCGCCAGCCCGAGCCGAGGTAGATAGGTGCCGCACCCAAGCGTCGACGCGTAGGCAGAGGGCGCATCGCCCATTTCGATGCAACGCCGGAAGTAGTCGACCGCGTCGGGCTCGCGCCCCAACACCAGCGATGCCGACGCCTGCTCGAACACCAGATCGGTGAAGCCCGGGAAGCGCTGCAGCCCGCCCTGCGCCCGCGCGATCGCCTCCTCTGCCCGGTTGCAAAATCGCAGCGCCTTGACCAAGCGCGCGATCAATGACGGTGTGAACTCGTATACGTCCCGCGCGCCGCTGCTCTCGATCATTGCCCATGCGCGCTCGAACTCGGCCAGCGAGGCGGGCGCGTCGCCGGCGGCCGCGTATTCCGAGCCGAGGTTGAAGTGCAGGAACGGTGTCGGGGGACTCTCGGCCTGCTGGGCGAGCAGCAGCTTGATGTTGCGCTGGGACTTCTCCTTCGCCTCGCGGACGTCGCCGAGGTATCCGAAGTGCTCGACGCGGACCGAAGTCTGCTCGATCCGCTCGAGCGCGTAAGCCGGCAGGTGGTGGGCGATCTGCTCGTGCAGCCGCCCCTCGAACCGGTATTCGGGCCGGTTGCGGAACATGCGCAGTGCGTTGTGCGTGACCGCGGTCCCGTCCCCCGCCTCGCCGGTGTAGTTCGTCTCCACCAGATAGAACGCCTCCCGCCAGACATGGCCCGTGAGCGCCCTCAACCGCTCGAGGTCCTCGGTCACCAGGACCTCGTCGGCGTCGAGATACATCACCCAGTCGCTGCTCGCCGCGTCGAACGAGGCGTTGCGAGCGTCCGAGAACGAGCCGGTCCACCCTCGCTCGATCACGCGAGCACCGAACGATCGTGCGATCTCGATCGTGCGATCGCGCGACCCGGTATCGACGACGACGATCTCGTCGACGGCCGCCGCCACCGCGGCCAGGCACCGTGGCAGCATCTCCTCCTCATCCCGGACGATCATGCACAGGCTCAGCGTGAGCCCGCTCGCGGGCTGAGCCTGGGCGGCGATCCGCTTGGCGCGCTGCTCCAGTGCCGCGATCGCGGCCCGCGGCTTGCGCGACCGCCGGCCCGCACCGCCGGTCACGCGGCGGCGCAACGCTAGCTGGTCGAGGTTGCCGCGTACGTTGGGCAGTGAGGGGTCGAGCCGCAGCGCCGCCAGGAACAGTGCCCGCGCGGCATCGAGGCTCCACATCTCGTAGAGCGCGATCCCGGCGTAGTTCAGCAGCACGGGCTCGCGCGGTTCGTTGGCGAGCACCTCGATCGCCGCCTGCGCGACAGCCGTGTAGATCGCGGCAGCGCGCGTCGCCGGTGCATGCATGGCGGCGCTCAGACCGCGCTCGATCAGGGTCCGGCGGACGTGATACCGGCGATTTGGGTCCTCATGTTCGGCGGCTCGCGCGAACAGCTGCGCGTAGGCGCCGGTTTCGCCGGCGCGGAGCAGAGAGTCGGCGCGTGCCTCGAGCTCGGCCGCGGTGGGCGGGCCTTGCTTCGCCGAGGTGCCTGTGATGCGCAGTGCCATACGAGGGAGCCTCCTTTGTCCAGAGGTGCCCGTGTGATCGGCGCGACGCCGCAGAACCTGAGCGCTCTCAATGCGCGTGCGCGTCGAGGCGGTACGCCCACGCCAACGTCTCGGCGACCGCAGTCCAAAGCGCCTCCGGAACATCGCTCCCGAGCTCCAGCGCGCTCAGCGCCTCGGTCAGCGCCGGATCTGAGCGCACCGGGACGCCCGCGGCTCGGGCCTCGGCGACGATCCGGTCGGCGACGAGTCCGGCGCCGCTCGCGGTTACGCGGGGCGCGCGGTCGCCGTGCTCGTAGTGCAACGCCGCGGCCCGTCGGCGCTTGGGCTTCTCAGGCATAGACCTCGAGTGGCTCCCGTCGCGCCGACACGGTGACCGTGACGGTTCGGTTGACGGCGGCAGTGAGCGCCTGGCGCAGGTCGTCGGACTGCGCTTGTGCCGCCGCCAGCCCCTCTCCCGGCGCGAGCAACGCGGCGACGCTCAGGGCCCCGTCGGTGAGCGTGAACTGAAAATCGAGCGGGCCCAGCCGGGGCGCGTCGTAGCGCAACGTCAGCGTGTAGGAACCCCCCGTCGAGTCACCGCGCCCCCCGGACTGCTCGCCTGGCTCCGCGACCCGGATCGTCCCGCCGCCGGGCAGCGGGACGGCGGGCGCCGCGGCAGTGGGCGTCGCTTGATCGGACAGCGTCAGGACCACGCGGTCGGCGCTGACCTCCCGCACGACCAGACGAACGTCCTGCCCCGGGTGCAGCTCAGTCGGAAGCTCTGCCTCGATCACCATCCCGGCGATGCTGAGCGTGCCGCGACCGGCGCCGTCGGCGGTGACGACTCGCGCGGCGAGGGCTCGCCCGGGTGTGAGAGCGAGCTGCGGCGTCTGCAGCGAACGGAGCAGCAGCAATAGTTGGACGGCGGGCGGTTCGATCGTTCAAGAATCATGCAGCACGGCCGAACATCCGGGCTGATGGACTCAGGTCTTTACATCGCGGCCTCGGGGATGCTCGCCGAACAGGTTCGCCAGAACCAGCTCGCGAACGACCTCGCGAACAGCTCGACCCCGGGATATAAGACCGACAGCTCGACGCAGCGAAGCTTTGGCGACCTCCTTCTCTCCAACACTGCGACGGGTCAGCCGATCGGTCCGATCGCCACCGGCGTCACGATCGACAAGATCGTCACCGATCTCACGCCGGCACCGCTGCACCAGACCGGCCAGCCGCTCGACTTCGGGATCTCGGGAACCGGCTTCTTCGCGATCCGCACAGCGCAGGGCGTTCGCTACACGCGCGACGGACAGTTCAGCGCCTCGGCTCAGGGCCAGCTTGTCGACTCGCAGGGCAACCTTGTGCTCGGCCAGAACGGGGCGCCGATCGCGGTCAGCGCCAAGGGCACGGTGGCCGCCTCGGCGCTCGGTGTCTTCAACGTCACCGGCCCGCAGAAGCAGGGCTACAACCTCTACACGGGCACGGCAGCAGGCCGGGCGACCGGCACGGTTCAACAGGGCGAGCTCGAACAGTCGGGCGTCGACGCGGTGCAGACCATGGTCGAGATGATCGCCTCGATGAATGCCTACCAATCCGGTCAGAAAGCGATCCAGTCGATCGATGAGACCCTTCAAGAGAGCGCTCAGAGCGTCGCTACGACAGGTGGAGGCTAGGCAATGCTGCAAGGACTGCTATCGGCGGCGTCGGGGATGGAGGCCCAGCAGCAACAGCTCGACGCGGCCGCCAACGACATCGCTAACGTCAGCACGCCCGGCTACCAGGCTGAGCAGATCGGCTTTCACGACCTGCTGTACACCAGCGGCGGCTCCGCGAGCGGGAGCACTGTCGCGACCGGGGCCGGCGCGGCCGCCGCGGTGGTCGGCCGCGACCAGACCGAGGGCCCGATCCAGCAGACCGGTCAGCCGCTCAACGTCGCGATCGTCGGCGCAGGTTTCATCGAGGTGCGCCGTCCGGACGGGACGATCGGGCTGACTCGTAATGGGACCCTGCAGACCGACGCCCAGGGCCGGCTGACGACGAACGTCGGGATGCCGGTCGTGCCGCCGATCACGATCCCGCCCGGCGTGCCCGCCGACCAGGTGAAGATCGATCCCAACGGCACCGTGCGGCTCGGCGCGCGTACGCTCGGACGAATCTCGATCGTGACGGTGCCCGCCCCGAGCGGCCTGCTGGCGTCCGGCGACAGCACCTACAGCGCGACTGCCGCGAGCGGCGCGATCCGCGCGGCGACTGGCTCCACACTCCAGCAGGGCTCGCTCGAGTCCTCGAACGTCGACCTCGCCTCCGCGATGGCAGAGATGGTGCAAGCCGAGCAGGGCTACGACCTCGCGAGCAAGGCGATCCAGTACCAGGATCAGATGCTCCAGATCGCCAATCAGGTGAAGCGATGAGTCTGCCATCAACCGGCGGCGTATCGCCCGTCGCGCCGACCGTGATTCCCACTGGCGGCGTGTCGGTCGTGGCACCGGCCCAGCCCTCCGTCTCGGGTGTCTCGTCCGCCGGCGCGGGGACGGCCTCCACCAGCGCCGCCTATCAGGAGGGGCTCGCGTTCGAGCAGGTCCTGATGAACGAGCTCACCCAACAGCTCACGCAGACGATTACCAACGGCTCGGGAGGGGACTCGGGCGACGGCTCGGGTGACGACGGCTCCGGCGACAGCTCAACGGACAGCTCGACCGGACTGCTCGGATCTGACGCCGCCTCGTCGATGTACGCACAGCTGCTCCCGAGTGCACTCACCCAGAGCATCATGAGTGCGGGCGGGCTCGGGATCGCCTCCGAGCTGGCGCCGGCGCTCGGGGCGACCACAGCCTCTACGCAACTTGGCACAACCCCGCCGACGAAGAAATGAGCGCACTAGCCACCAGCGATCATCGCGATGCGATCCTCACGGTCGAGGTGATCGCTCACCTCGAGGCGCAGCTGGTCGCGGGGCGGCGCCTGCTGCAGGTAGTGCTCGAGCAGGGTGCCGCGATCCGCCGGCGCGACGTCGAGAGCGTCGTCCGCCTGGCAGGCGTCCTGCAAGCGGAAATGCAGCGGCGGCAGCTGCTCGACTCCGAGCGCGGCCGACTGCTCGAGCGCGCCGGCGCACGGCTCGACGTGACACCCGCGGCGGTCACGCTGACGCTGCTCGAGACCCTGATGGACGGGCAGTCGGCTGAGACCGCGCGCTCCCACAGCTCCGAGCTCCGAGGCCTCCTCGAGGTGCTTCAACGTGAGCACTACTGCAACCGCGTGTTGATGAACCAGGAGCTCCTGTTCCTGGATCACCTGCTGCGGCTGGCAGACGGCGAAGACGGCGGCTACAACGCCGGCGGCGATCGCCGCAGGCCGATCACGTCGGGCACAGGCCGCCGCCTGCGCGCGTTCGATTTGGAGGCGTGACCGGCGATGACGCTCCCGACGATGATGGGACTGGAGACGGCGCTTCGAGCCCTTCAGGTCAACCAGGAGGCGATCGACACCACCGGCCACAACATCGCGAACGCCAACACTCCGGGGTACTCGCGCCAGGTCGTGGACATGACCGAGAGCGTCCCGCTCACGATCCCGGCCGAGTCAAACGTCGACGGCGCGGGCGTGCAGGTCGGCACCGGCGTCGACGCAACCACGATCAGCCGGGTCCGCGATCAGTTCCTCGACGTCCAATATCGCGCCCAGAATGCGTCGACAAGCTACGCGACGAACCAATCGACGATCCTGGATCAAGTTCAGACAGGGCTCGCCGAACCGTCCACACACGGGCTCTCGAATGCACTTTCAACGTTCTGGGGCTCATGGACGGCCCTGGCCAGCAACCCCCAGAGTGAGGCGGCTCGGCAGGCGGTCGTCGACGATGGCACAACGCTCGCGCAGACGTTCAACACCATCAATCAGCAACTTTCGACGCTCCAGTCGCAGACGGCGCAGCAGTACACCGACCTGACAGCCCCGAACGGGCAGGTCGCCAGCGACGCCCAGAAGGTCGCGTCGCTGAACACGTCGATCGCCGAGGCGCAGGCATCGGGCCAGAACGCCAATGACCTGATGGACCAGCGCGATGCGGCGCTCGATGACCTGTCGTCACTGGCGACGGTGTCGGTTACGCCTCAGGCCAACGGCATGGTGAACGTCAACTTCGGCGATGGCGCGTCGCCACTCGTCACGGGCAACACCGTCAACTGGCCGCAAAACCTGACCTCGGCCGCCGGGGGTGAGCTCGGGTCGCTGCTCAGCTTGTCTGGCGCCGGCGGGCAGATCGCCACCTACCAGGCGTCGCTCGACAGCGTCGCCAAGACGCTGGTCGGCGCGGTCAACGCGCTGCAGCCGACGAGCCCGTTCTTCAGCGGCAACAGCGCGGGCACGATCGGCGTCAGCGCGACTGCGAGCACGCTGCAGACAAGCTCGACCGGGACTGCCGGGGGCAACGACCTCGCTCTCCAGATAGCCGGTCTGAGCGGCGGCGCGACAGACCAGCAATACGCAACCTTCGTGGCAAACATCGGCAGCGACGCTCAGTCCGCTTCCAACAGCCAGCAGACCGCGCAGTCGTTGCTGACCGCAATCGGCAATCAGCGATCGAGCGTCTCTGGGGTATCGATGGACGAGGAGATGGCGAATCTGGTCAATTTCCAGAAGGCCTATGAAGCCGCTGCGCGAGTGATGACGACGATGCAGAGCATGCTCGACACGCTGATCAACCACACGGGGCTGTAATGGAGCGGATCACCACCCAGATGACCGCTCAGATGACGATGACCGATCTGAACAGCTCGCTCAATCGTCTGTCCCACACCCAGAACGAGCTGTCCTCGGGCCTGCGGATCACGCAGCCATCCGACGACCCGTACGGCACGAGCCTCGCGATGGAGCTCAACGGCCAGCTGGCCGGGCTGACCTCCTATACGAACAGCGTCAACGACGGCAGTGGCTGGACGGACGCGACCTCCACCGCTCTGTCCGACATCAACAGCGTCGCCCAGCGCGTGCGCGAGTTGGTCGTCGAGGCCGCCAACGGCACCAACAACCCCTCCAACCTGAGCGCGATGGCGTCCGAGATCAACCAGCTCAAGGACGAGATCAAGCAGGACGCAAACACCGAATACGACGGCCAGTACGTCTTCGCCGGCACGCTCACGAGCACGCAGCCGTACGGGAATGCCTCCGACGCCTATCAGGGCAACTCGGGGGCGAGTGCGGCGATCAACCGCCAGATTGGTCCCGGTACCTCGCTTCAGATCAACACCGACATCTCCGGGCTGCTCGGCAACGGGCAGCCGGACAACGGCCTGCTGAGCGTCCTGAGCGACATCTCGCAGCATCTCCAAGCCGGGACGCCGGCAGCGGCGAATGCACTCGGCACCACCGACCTCCAGCACCTCGATGCCAACCTGCAGACGCTCCAGGGAATGCAGGCCTCGGTCGGTGCGACCCAGGACCGCCTTGCGCTGGCGTCCGCGCGGATCCAGGACCTACAGCTGAGCGAGACGCAGACGCTGTCCAACACCCAGGACGCCGACATCGCTCAGACCTCAATCGACTTCTCGACCCAGCAGGCCGCCTACAACGCGGCGCTGCGCGCCAGTGCCAGTATCGTGCAGGACTCTCTCCTCAACTTCCTACAGTAAGAGGGATCGCGTGTCGCTGACGATCGAGAGCTCGCGCTTCGGGCGCGTCGAGATCGACCCTGAGACGGTCGTCGAGTTCCCCGACGGCCTGATCGGCCTCGGGGGCTCTCGCTACGCTCTGCTCGCCAGCGAGGCCGACAGCCCGTTCCTGTGGCTGCACTCGGTCGAGGATCCTGGGCTTGCGCTCCCCGTAACGAATCCCGAGCGATTCTTTGCCGGCTACAGAGTCGAGCTCGACGACGACGAGGCCGAGCGGCTCGGCCTCACGGACACGTCCACCGCCGCCGTCTACGTGACGGTGCGCGCGGCGGAATCACTGCAGCAGTTCTCGGCCAACCTGAAGGCGCCGATCCTGATCTGGTCGGGGAAGGGCCACCAAGTCATCAACCAGGCCCCCGGCTGCAGGCTGCGCGAGCCGCTGTTCGGTAAGGCCGAGCCGGCCGCCGAGCACTCATGCTGAGAATCACTCGCCGTGCCGGCGAGCGGATCATCCTCGGCGACGATGTGATCGTCGAGGTGATGGAGATCAGGGGCCAGACGGTCCGGATCGGGATCGACGCGCCGCGCTCGGTGCCGGTGTATCGCGAGGAGATCTGGCTCGAGGTCAAGCGCGAGAACCAGGCGGCGGCAGAGGCCGCGAACCCCGAGCTGCCGGGGCTCGGACGCAACCTGGGAGATGTGACCTAGCAGCCCGGCCACCGTCAACCCTCGCCCGCTATGATCCACCTAGCAAATCCGATCAATCCGCTAGGACTTAGGATCACGTGCCGTTGACGCAACTAATCGAAGTCTGTCCTTTAGACGAGCTCGCGCCGGGCGACATGCGCCTGGTCGAGTGGGAGGATCTCGAGATCGGCGTGTTCAACTGCGCCGGAACGGTGTATGCGATCGAGGATCGCTGCTCGCACGACGACGGGCCCCTGGTCGAGGGCGAGCTCGACCAGGCGACCTGCACGGTCGAGTGTCCCCGGCACGGCTCGCGATTCGATCTGAAGACCGGCAAGCCTTTGACCCTGCCCGCGTACGTTCCCGTGGACACGTTCCCAGTGATCATCGAGAACGAGACGATCAAGCTGGAGGTGGAGTAGTGGCTACTCCTGAGATTCTGACCCCCGATATCCCAGTCCCGACCGAGAACGACCAGCTCCGGGGCATCAACGCTGATTACACCGAGCGATACGGCTTCCACGACGCCGAGAACTATCTTTACAAGGCCCCCAAGGGCCTGAACCGGGAGATCGTCGAGAAGATCTCGGAGTTCAAGTCCGAGCCTCAGTGGATGCGTGACTTCCGGCTGAAGGCGCTGGCGCATTTCTATGCGCGGCCGCAGCCGACGTGGGGTTCGCCGATGCTGGCCGAGGTCGACTACGACAACATCCACTACTTCGTCCGGGCGTCGGAGCGCGCGGAGCGCTCGTGGGACGACGTGCCCGATGACGTCAAGAAGACGTTCGACCGGCTGGGGATCCCCGAGGCGGAGCGGAAGTTCCTCTCGGGCGTCGGCGCCCAGTATGAGTCCGAGGTCGTCTACCACCAGGTGCACAAGGATCTCGAGGCGCAGGGCGTCATCTTCCTGGACATGGATTCGGCGCTGCGAGACCACGAGGAGCTCGTCCGTGAGTACTTCGCGACCGTGATCCCGCCGAACGACAACAAGCTGGCTTCGCTGAACTCCTCGGTGTGGTCCGGAGGATCGTTCGTGTACGTGCCCCCAGGGGTGCACGTGGAGATGCCGCTCCAGGCCTACTTCCGGATCAACACCGAGTCGATGGGCCAGTTCGAGCGGACGCTGATCATCGCCGACGAGGGCTCCTACGTGCACTACGTCGAGGGGTGCACCGCGCCGACGTACAGCGAATCGTCGTTGCACTCGGCCGTCGTCGAGTTGATCGCCAAGCCCGGCGCGCGGATCCGCTACACGACCGTCCAGAACTGGTCGACCAACGTCTTCAACCTCGTGACCAAGCGCGCGGTCGCCTACGAGGACGCGACCGTCGAGTGGGTCGACTGCAACCTCGGCTCAAAGCTGACGATGAAGTACCCGAGCATCTACCTGCTCGGAGAGCGCGCCCATGGGGAAGTGCTGTCGATCGCGTTCGCGGGCGCCGGTCAGCACCAGGACGCCGGCGCCAAGATCATCCACGCCGCGCCGAACACGACCTCGAACATCTTCGCGAAGTCGATCTCCAAGGACGGTGGGCGCGGGTCCTACCGCGGCTTGCTCGAGATTGCCAAGGGTGCCCACGGCTCCCGCTCGAAGGTCGTCTGCGACGCCCTTCTGCTGGACGAGCACTCGCGCTCTGACACCTACCCGACGATCCGGATCAGCGAGGACGACGTCAATGTCGGCCACGAGGCGACAGTCTCGAAGGTCGGCGAGGACCAGCTGTTCTACCTGATGTCGCATGGGATCCAGGAGGAGGAGGCGTCGAAGCTGATCGTCAACGGGTTCATCGAGCCGATCACCAAGGAGCTCCCGATGGAGTACGCGGTCGAGATGAACCGGCTGATCGAGCTCCAGATGGAGGGTTCGATTGGCTAGCAGCACCGCGGTCTCCGAGCCCGAGTTCCTGGCGGCGCGCCGCGAGCGTGCCGCCGAACTCAGTGCGACCCTGGAGCTGCCCATGTTCAAGGGCCGGCCCGGGTGGGAGTTCACCGACATCACGGGACTGGACCTCGATGCGTTCGCGCCGGCTCCGGTGGCACGCAATGGCGCGACGGCGGTCTCGATCTTCGATCTCAGTGCGGCCGCGGAGCTCGGCCAGCTCGACTCCGGTCCCGTGGTCCTGAGCGGTTCGCTGCCCGATGGCGTGATCGTCAGCGGGCTCGACCAGGCCGCCCGCGAGCATCCTGAGCTGATCGAGCGCCACCTCGGCTCGGTCGTCACCGATAAGGATCTGTTCGTCGCCCGTAACGATGCCCGTTTCCGCGGCGGGGCGTTCGTGTACGTTCCGCAAGGCGTGGCTGTCGAGCAGCCGATCCTCCTCACCGCGGTCCAGTCCGTCAGCGGGACCGAGCTCGATCGCCGGACGCTGATCGTGCTCGAGGAGGGCGCGCAGGCGGAGGTCTGGGAGCAGTTCCTGTCCTCCACGGAGGAACTCGAGGGCGTCTTCAACACCGTCACCGAGCTCGCTGTCGGCGACAATGCGCGCCTGCGCTACGTCTGCGGCCAGTCGCTGTCCGAACGCAGCTGGATCTTCGGCGCCCAGCGCGCCGAGGTCGGTCGTGACGGCTCACTCGACTGGGTCGCGCTCGGGTTCGGCTCGGCACGCGGACGGGTGCGGATGGAGACGCGCCTCGGCGGCGCCGGCGCCGACGCGCGCGTGACCGGCGCCTACGCCCCGCACGGGCGCCAGCACATCGACTTCGACACCACCCAGGAGCACGCTGCGCCGAGCACGACCTCGGATCTGGCCTTCCGCGGGGTCCTGCAGGGACGCTCGACGGCGGTCTGGAAAGGGAACATCATCGTCGACCCCGGGGCGCAGAAGACCGATGCGTTTCAGGAGTCGCGCAACCTCCTTTTGTCCAAGCGCTCCCACGCCGACGCGATCCCGGGACTCGAGATCCAGGCCAACGACGTGCGCTGCACGCACGCGGCCGCGGTCGCGCAGGTTGATCCCGAGCAGCTGTTCTACCTCCAATCGCACGGGCTCGGAGACGATGTCGCCAAGCGGCTGGTGATCGAGGGCTTTCTGTCGGCGCTCGTGGAGCGCTTCGAGCAGGGTCCGGTACGAGACACGCTTGGGGGCGCGCTCGAGCGGCGGCTGGCCCTGATCCTCGGCGAGTAGCCAGCCGCTTAGCGTCAGTCGTCCGCCGGCGCCAGACCGTCGAGTTGCTCCAGCTCGTCGGGGTCGAGTTCGAGCTCGACCGCCGCGAGGTTCTCGTCGAAATGCTCGATCGAGCTCGTGCCGGGAATCGGGATCGTCACCGGGGAGTGGTGGAGCAGCCACGCGAGTGCAACCTGGGCGGGCGTGGCGCCGTGGTGCCGGGCGATCTCGTTGAGAATCGCGTCGGGCTTGGTGGCCAACTCACCGGTCGCGAGCGGGAACCAGGGCAGGAAGCCGAGACCATTGTTGTCGCACACCCGCAGGACGTCCTCGGAGCTCCGGTCGGCGACGTTGTAGCGGTTCTGCACCGATACGATCGGCGCGATCGCACGCGCGCGGTCGAGCTCCTCCACCGACACGTTGCAGACCCCGATCTGGTGGATCTTGCCCTCGTCGCGCAGCTCGGCGAGCGCGCCGATCGAGTCCTCGACAGGGACCCGCGGGTCGACGGCGTGGAGCTGGTAGAGATCGATTCGCTCGAGCCTCAGACGCCGCAGCGATTCCTCGCAACAGTGCCTCAGCCGTTTCGGATGGCAGTCGCGCTCCCAGACGCCCGGGCCGGGGCGAGTGAGCCCTCCCTTGGTCGCGATCACGAGCCCTTCCGGGTATGGACACAGCGCCTCCGCGATCAGGTTCTCGGACACCTCGGGGCCGTAGGAGTCTGCGGTGTCGATCAGATCGACGCCTTCCTGGACGACATGTTGCAGGAGCGCTCGGCAGCCGGCTGGGTCATTCGGTTCTCCCCAGATTCCGGGGCCGGTGATCCGCATCGCGCCGAACCCGAAGCGATGGACTTCATGCTCGCCGAGGGCGATCGTGTCGGTGGTGGGGGGCATGCCCCCAGGCTACCCGTCCACCAGGCTAGGCGACTTCGCTGAACAGCTGCTCGTCCGCTTGCAGCTGCTCACGCAGCTTCTTGGTCAGCGCGCCATGGATCTGGCAGACGCGGCTCTCGGTGACGCCGAGGATCTCGCCGATCTCGCGCAGTGTCAGGTTGTAGACGTACAGCAGGACCGCCACCTTGCGGTCGCGCTCGGGAAGCCGCTCGAACGCTGCCTGGAGCCGCTCGGACGCTGCGCTGCGCATCGCGGAGTAGACAGGATCGGCCTCGCGGTCGTGGTTGGGAAGCGTGTCGATCCGCTCGATCGCGGTGTCATCCTCGGCCAGCACGACGGTGTTGAGCGAGCCGACATCGGAACGGACGATGTCGTCCCGGCGGGCCATCAGGTCCTTGACCGTGATCCCCACGGCCTCGCTCAGCTCGGCATTGGTCGGCTTGCGACCGTACAGCGAAATGAACTGCTCGCGAGCCCGGTTGATGTCGCGATCCCAGCGCCGCAGTGACCTCGGAGCCCAGTCGTTGCGCCGCAGCTCGTCCAGCACCGCACCGTGGATCCGGGTCCACGCGAACTGCTCGAGCGTGGCGCCCTTATCCGGGTCATAGCGATCGATCGAACGAATCAGCGCTTCCAGCCCGCACGAGATGAAGTCCTCGACCTCGCAGCGTGCCGGTATCTCACGGATCTTCCGGTAGACGATGTACTTGACCATCGGCGCAAATGTGAGGACCAGGCGATCGCGCAGCCGAGTGTCGCCGCTCGTCTTGTACGCGCGCCACAGCTCAAGTGTCTCCTGAGCGGACGGCCGGCCCTTCCGTGTCTTCACTGCAGCCATTCGAGTGCTCCATACCGTTCGAGGGAACCTTTATCCGGTCTATCTCGCCCCTGATGTGCTGAGCAACCGGCACAGAACGCATCGGCCACGGCGAGCAGAGATCGATCCGCCGAGGGCCGCAGAATTCAGCCGTAGTTCCCCACCACGACGGCGAGGGAAAGCCGCGGGCTACGATCTCCATCGTCATGGCACGCGGCACGCCAATGATCGCGCTGGGCTACGGCAAATTCGTCCGGGCCGACCGGGTGTTCGCGCTGATCCCGCTCGAGGGCGGCGCGCGCGGCGACGGACGCCGGACCCTGGTCCACGTCGAGGGGATCGAGGAGCCGGTGATCGCGTCGCGGTCTGAGGGGGCGATTGCCCGCGACCTCGCGGCTGCGCTCGGTCAGCCCGCCCCGCACGGCCGCGCGGAGGGGGTCCTCGGTCAGGAGCCGCTGTTCTGATGCCAGGTCGGGAGGCGCCGGTCTGATGCCGGGTCGGGAGGCGCGGGTCTGATGCCGGGGGCGATGCGCCAAGTCGCACTGCTGCGCGGGATCAACCTCGGGCCAAACAAGCGGGTCCCGATGCCGGCCCTGCGCGAGCTGCTCACCGATGCCGGCTACGACGAGGTGCGGACCTACGTGCAGAGCGGCAACGTCGTCCTCACCAGCGACGCTGCACCCGATCGCGTCGCACGCAAATGCGAGCGCTTGATCGCGGAGCGGTTCGGGTTCGAGGTCGCCGTCGTGGTCCGCACGCGCGACGAGATTGCCGAGGTCGTGCAGCGCAACCCGCTCGGGGACGTCGCGCTCAACCCCAAGCGCTACCAGGTGAGCTTCCTGTCAGCCGAGCCCGACCCGGACCTCGTTCGCGAGTTCCTTGCGCTGGCCACCCCACCCGAGCGGCTCGTGTCGATCGGTCGCGAGCTCTACGCCTGGCACCCGGACGGCGTCGCACGCTCGCGGCTGTGGGCGGCCCTCGCGGGCAAGGGGC
Organism: uncultured Solirubrobacterales bacterium; assembly: GCA_963769695.1. Lineage (GTDB taxonomy): Bacteria > Actinomycetota > Thermoleophilia > Solirubrobacterales > Solirubrobacteraceae > Palsa-465. The sequence continues at coordinate 1,016,536 of CAVYMX010000011.1, forward strand.
TCGGCGTGACCGCGACTGCCCGCAACTGGAGAACGGTCACGACACTGCTCGCGATGGCTGACGAGTAGCCGGCTGAGGCCCCGGGGCGGTGCCGCGGACGCCGTCGAGAGGGCGGTCTGCCCGGGGAACGGCGCTGGTGAGGGTGCTGGCCGGGCTCGATGGTGTCGGCACTCTGACAATTTCGCCTGCATACGGGCACAAATCGCGCGCGCCTGCTGGTCCTTGGCTACATAAGCATGTGGGGCATGCTTATGTAACCAAGGTCGGCCGCCGCACGTGGACTTTGGGCCGTTAAGCATGCTCGCGGAGGCGGATTTCGGCCCGCGCGGGCCTCGCTTGGTGTCGGCCGCGCCACCCGGGCCGCATTTCGCCCCGCCCGGGCCGGGCGGCCCGGATTCCCCCCGCCCGGGCCGGGCGGCCCGGATTCCCCCCGCCCGGGCCGGGCGGCCCGGATTACGCCCGCGCGGAGGGATTTCGGCGCGCGGGGCGGGCGGGATTGGTCCCGCGCGGGCTGGATTAGGCCCGGGGCTGGAGCGCCGAGGTGCGGACCCTCCCCAGCTTGCCCACCGCGCCCGGCGGTGGCGGTGCGGTCCGCTCGGGAACGGCGCTGGTGAGGGTGCGTGCGGCCGGGCCGGACGGTGTCAGTAATCTGACAATTCGGCTGCATGCCGGGACAAATCGCGCGCGCTTGCTGGACCTTGGCTACATAAGCATGTGGGGCATGCTTATGTAACCAAGGTCGCCCGCGGGCGTGGACTTTGGGCCTGTAAGCATGTCGCCGCCCCGGCCTCTCGCCCCCCCGGCCTCGCGCCCCTGTGGCCTCGCGCCCCCCCGGCCTCGCGCCCCTGTGGCCTCTCGCCCCCCCGGCCTCGCGCCCGAAGCCACCCTTCACCAGGCGCCGTTCGCCGAGCAGATCGCAACGCGCCCCCCCCGCCGTCGCACAACGACCCGTCTAAGCCGCTTCGACCTCGAGCGCGGCCTCGGCCTCCACGACCCGCTCCCCAACCGCGACCGGCCTCGCCGGGCGGCGCACCAGCAGCAACGAGACGATCACCGCGACCCCCGCGGCGCCCGCTCCGACCATGAACGCGCGGTGATAGCCGCCCAGCAGGGCATCGGTGGGGCTCGCGCCCGAGGAGAGCAGCGTGTGCGTGCGGTCGGTCGCGATCGTGCCGAGCACCGCCACCCCCGAGCGCGGCCGACAGCTGGAGCGAGGTGTTGATGATCCCGGATGCCAGTCCCGCGTCGGCGGACGGGACGTGCTCCATCGCGATCACCAGCAATGGCATGAACGCAAACCCGGCCCCGATGCCGAACAACAGGAACGCGGGCAGCACGTGCGAGGCGTACGAGTCGTGGGGTCCCGCCTGGGTCAGCAGCACCAGCCCGAGCACGCATGCCAGCAGACCGGTGACCAGCGGAATCCGCGTGCCGAACCGGTTCACGATCCTGGCGATTGCGCCGGAGGAGAGGGCGGCGAGCACAAGTGTCTGCGGCAGGAATGCGGCGCCGGTCGCCAGCACTCCGTACCCGAGCACGTGCTGCATGTACAGCACGCCGATGAAGAACGATGCGTACATCCCCGTGATCAGCAGGCCGCGAACCAGGCTCGATGCCGCCAGTCCCGGGATCGCGAAGATCCGCAGTGGCATGATCGGATTGCGCAGGCGCGACTCGAGCACCACAAAGCCGGTCAGCAACGCCAGCGACAGGGCGCCGAAGCCGAGCGTATGCGCCGATCCCCATCCGTGCGAGGCCGAGGTCACGATCGCGTAGGCGCCGAGCATCATCGCCGCGGTCACGAGTACCGAGCCGAGGATGTCGATGTCGCGCCCGATCCCGAGCCCGCGGTTCTCCCTGATCCACACGCGCGCGAACATGAACGTCAGCACGCCGATTGGAACGTTGATGAAGAAGATCCAGTGCCAGTCGATCGTCTGCGTGATCACCCCGCGCGCCAGCAGCCCGATCGACGCGCCGCCCGACACAACGAACATGTACACGCTCATCGCCTTGGTCCGCTCGGACGGCTCCGGGAACTCCGTCGCGATGATCGCGACGATCGCCGAGGTCGCGCCGGCACCGCCGAACCCCTGCACGAACCGGGCCGCGACGAGCAGGCCCTGGGAGCGGGCGAGGCCGCACGCCACCGAGGCGAGCGTGAACAGCGCAATCCCCACGAGGAACACGCGCCGGCGCCCGATCAGGTCACCGACACGTCCGGCGAGGAGCAGGAAGCTCCCGTAGCTGATCAGGTAGGCGTTGACGACCCAGGTCAGATCCTGCTGGGTGAAATGGAGCGAGCGCTGGATCGACGGCAGCGCGACGTTTACTATCGTCGCGTCGACGACGCTCATCAGCTGGGCGAAGCAGACGACCACCAGGGCGATCCAGCGGGACCGCCCGCTATCATTCCCACGCATGATGGTCATTGTAACAAGGATGGTCTAGGTGTCAATGAGTATTTTGGGGCGTAGCTGACGTGGCCGAGGCCGTGACAGCCACCGCCGGACCCGGAACGATCACGCTGCTCACGCGGTTGTCGAAGACTGTCTACCGCCGCGTTCCTGAAGACCTGCTCGGGATGCGCCTGCGGCAATTCGTCGTGCTGTCCTACCTCGCGGAGAAGGACGGAGTGCCACAGCACGAGCTCGCGGACGTGCTCTGCATGGACGCCAACAATCTCGTCATCCTCCTCAACGAGCTCGAGTCGCTGACGTTCGCCAGGCGCGAGCGGGACCCGGCCGACCGGCGCCGCCACATCGTGGTGCTGACTGACGAGGGACGTGCCGCGTACAAGCGGGGCGAGAAGGCTCGTGAGCAGTTCGAGGACGAGGTGCTGCACGCGCTCGACCCGGAGGAGCGCGAGACGCTGCGCCGGCTGCTCGCCAAGGCCCTGGAGGGCTGAGGCGGTGCATCCATACGTCGTCCTCGACGTCTTCACCGACGTCCCGCTGGAGGGCAACCAGGTAGCCGTGTTCGACGACGGCGCGGGCCTCAGCGACGAGCTCATGCAGCGCACCGCGCGCGAGCTGAACTTGTCGGAGACCGTGTTCCTGCTCGCGCCGCAGGATGGACTCGACGCTGACGCCCGGCTGCGGATCTTCACGCCGGGGACTGAGCTTCCGTTCGCCGGGCACCCGGCGCTCGGCAGCGCGTTCGTCGTCGGCCGGCGCCACGGCTCCTCGCTCGTCCGGTTGCAGACCGGCGCCGGCGTCGTCCCGGTGGCGCTCAAGCGCGAGCACGAGACGATCGTCTACGGCGAGATGGAGCAGCCGATCCCGACCATCGAACCGTTCGGACGCGCCGCCGAGCTGCTGCGAGCGCTCGGACTAGAACGCTCCGGCCTGCCGATCGAGGCCTACCGCAACGGGCCTGTGCAGGTGTACGTCGAGCTTCCCGGCGAGGACGGGGTCGCGGCCCTGAGGCCGGACATCGGCGCGCTCGGCGCGCTCGGCGCCTACGGCGTCAATTGCTTCGCCGGGGCCGGCACCAGCTTCAAGTCCCGCAACTTCGCCCCCGGCCTCGGGGTCGCCGAAGATCCGGCGACCGGCTCCGCCGCCGGTCCGCTCGCCGTCCACCTGGCTCGGCACGGGCGGATCGAGTTCGGGCAGCAGATCGAGGTCCGCCAGGGGGCCGAGATCGGCCGCCCATCGGTGCTCTACGCGCGCGTCGACGGCACGCGGGTGCCCGAGCGGATCGAGCGGGTGCTAGTGGGCGGGGCGGCGGTGCTGGTCGCACGGGGCGAGTACCAGCTCGGTCCCGACGACGACGATGCAGCTCGGTGCTAGGACGATGACGGCGGTCGGTCCAGGACAATGATGAAGCTCGGTCAAGCGGAGATCGATGAAGCTCACTGACCGCCAGCGCCGCGCGCTCGAGGACATCTGCGACACCTTCTGCCCCTCCGGGGACGGCGCGCCGACGGCGCGCGAGCTCGGGGTCGCTGAGGCATTGCTCGAGGCGGTGGCACTCAACCCCCGCGCGTCCGAGCGACGGCAGCTCGCGATGCTGCTCTCGCTGTGGGACAGTCCCGCGCTCGGGGCGCTGGGCGGGGCCGGCCGCAGGCGCTTCAGCGACCTGCCGGCCGACGAGCGTGAGCGCGTGCTGCTGTCGTGGCGGGACTCGCGCACGCCACAGCGCCGCGCCGTATTCCAGGCCCTGCGCAAGGGGGCGCTGCTGTTCTATTACATGGTCCCCGGGCGCCACGGCGGGCGCAATCCAGCCTGGGATGCGATCGGCTACGACGGGCCGCTCGGCCAGCTCGCGGGCGCGCCCCCCAAGGCGCTGACGATGACGGCGGTCGACCGCGACTCGACGCTTTCGTGCGACGTGGTGATCGTCGGCTCCGGCGCCGGCGGTGGCGCGGCGGCGGGGGTGCTGGCGGGCACCGGGCTCGAGGTGATCGTGGTCGAGTCCGGGGACTACTACGACGACCGGGATTTCGACGGGTCGGAGTTCGGCGCGTTGACGCGCTACTACATGGGCGCGCCGTCGGCCACCCACGACCAGAGCGTCGCGCTGCTCGCGGGTTCGTGCCTCGGCGGCGGCACGGTCGTCAACTACACCACCTCGTTCCGGACCCCGGACGAAATCCGGGCCGAGTGGGCCGCACACGGTGTCCCGGCGTTCACCTCTGCCCAGTACACCGACAGCCTCGACGCCGTCTGCGAGCGGCTCGGCGTCAACCAGGAGCACAACGAGCCATCCTCACGCGAGCGCAAGATGCAGGAGGGTTGCGTCAAGCTCGGCTGGCACATCGACGCGATGCCCCGCGGGGTCCGCCGCTGCGCACAGGGCAAGGAGTGCGGCTACTGCGGCCTCGGTTGCCGGGTCGGCGCCAAACAGTCCGTCGTCAAGACATGGCTTGCCGACGCCGCCGGCGCCGGAACTCGGATCGTGGTCCGAACCACGGTCCAACGTGTGCTCGTCGAGGACGGGAGCGCGCGCGGGATCGTGGGCAGGACGGTTGAGGGTCACGAGCTCACGATCCGCTCCCGGGCTGTGATCGTCGCCTGCGGCGCAATCCATTCGCCGGCGCTGCTCAAGCGCTCGGGGCTGGGCAATCCGAACATCGGCAAGCACCTGAAGCTCCATCCGGCGACGGCCGTGTTCGGCGTCTTTGACGAGGAGCTCAAGCCCTGGGAGGGGGTGATGCAGGCGCTCTACTCCGATCAGCACCGGGACCTGCACGACGGCTATGGGCTCAAGTACGAGACTGCGCCCAACCACCCCCACCTGTTCATTCCCTTCAGTCCATGGTCTGGCGCGCGCGAGCACTTCCAGCTGATGGAGGGACTCCCGAGCACGTCGGTGATCGGCGTGCTGCTCCGCGATCGCGACGGGGGAGAGGTCCGCGTCGGCCGCGACGGCGAGCCGATCGTTCATTACAAGCTGTCCGAGTTCGACACCGGTCACGTGCGAACCGGCATCGACGGCGCCGCTCAGATCCTCGAGGCCGCCGGCGCGCGTCGGATTTTCTCCTCCCACGCCAAATCGGTCTCCTACCTGCCCGGCACGTCCTCGTCTCGGGAGCGCTTCATGGCCGATGCCGATGCGGCCGGGTACGGCGCCGGCCAGCTCACGCTCGGCTCGTTTCACATCATGGGCTCGGCGCGGGTGGGGGGCTCTCCCGCCACCTCGGCGTGCGATCCGACCGGTCAGACCTGGGACGTCCGCGACCTGTACGTGCTTGACGGCTCGGCGTTCCCCACCGCCTCGGGCGTCAACCCGCAGATCTCGATCCAGGCGATCGCGCACATGTCCGCGCAGGGGTTGGCCGCCCGGCTGAACTGACAGCCGCCGTGTGGCGGCCGGGTCGCGGCGGCTGAACGCGGCCGTGCAGCGCGGGGTCGCGCGTGCTCTATCGTGGACCTGGTGAGCAAGGGGCGAATGCGCTATCGCCCGCCGAGCGGGGTGCCGTTGTATGGGATCACGGCTTCTCGGCGGCGGGGCAAGCTCCGCGGCTCGCGGCTCCTTCTGGTGATCGTCTCGGCGGTCGTCATCGTGGGCGTGCTCGTGGCGGTCACGATGCTCGCGTTTGGCAAGAGCGGATCGGGCACCAGCGATCCGCATGCCCCCGCGCCGAGCCGGCCCTCTGGAGGTGCCGGGCCCGGCCACACCCAGGTCAGGGCCGCCGCGCAGGCTCGCCGTCACCACCGGCGGGCGCACGCCGGCAGCGCCGACGCGCGCGCAATCGATCACGTGCTCACCTACACGCCGTTCATCGCCTCCGGGACCTCGCGCAAGCGAGTCATGGCGCTCACGTTCGATGACGGGCCGAGCCCGTACACGCCGTCGATCGTCCAAGCGTTGGTGCGGATGCGGGTGCCGGCGACGTTCTTCGTGGTCGGTCAGCAGCTGCAGTACTTCTCGGCGGGGCTGAAGGACGAGCTGCGCCACGGCTTCGCGATCGGTGACCACACCCAGAATCACGCCTGGCTAATCCGCCTCAGCGCCGCCGGGCAATACGCGCAGGTTGCGGACGACGCGGCCGAGCTTCAGACGCTCGGCGTCCCCCGACCGCGGCTGTTCCGTCCGCCCTACGGCGCCTTCAACGCAGAGACCATGACCGTGCTCCACCGGTTCGGGATGTTGATGGTGATGTGGTCGATCGACCCCGGCGACTGGCGCCGGCCGGGCAGGGCCGCGATCGTCGCCAACGTGCTCGGCAACTCCCGGCCCGGTGCGATCGTGATCATGCATGACGGCGGCGGCGATCGCAGCCAGACGCTCGCGGCCCTGCCCGCGATTGTCCACGGCCTGCGCCGGCGCGGCTACCGGCTGGTCACGGTTCCCCAGCTGCTCGCGCTTGACCCGCCGCCGCGACATCAGCCGTTGCCACATCTGAGCGGGGTGTAGCCGGGCCCGAAGGCCGGCCGCGCACGTGGACTTTGGGGCCGTTAAGCATGTCGCCGCAGCCCATTTTCGGCCCGCGCGGGCCTCGCCGGGTGTCGACCGTCCTTGGCGGCGCAGCCGAGCCCACCGACACCAAGGAGCCTTGATGCACTCCGAAACGCCACAGCTCACCGTCTCATGCGTGTTCGACGCACCGCGAGCGCTGGTCTTCCGGGCCTTCACCGATCCGGACCACCTCGCGACGTGGTGGGGCCCGAGCGGCAACTCCCTGCCACGGGACGAGATCGAGTTCGACGTGCGCCCCGGTGGCTTCCAACGGTGGACGGAGGTCGCCGCCGCCGAGCCCGACCTCCGCGTCCACGTCTACATCGACCTGGCCGACGTTGCCGACGGCGACCTCCTCGAAGGCGTCATGCACGTCTCCGGCCGGCTGCAGGAGGGCTTCGAGCCATTCGAGACGAGGTTCCGGATCGAGTTCCACGACGAGCCCGACGGACGGACCCGACTGGAGATCCGCCAATGGCTTCCCGCCGACCTGGCCGGGCCAAGCAACCAGGGCTGGCTCGAGGCGTTCGAGAAGCTCGACGCCACCTTGCTCCACCTCCAGGCCGCCACGGCCGAGCCCTGCCCGTTTTCATCCGTTCCCGGTGGCCGTGCCGATGGCCATGGACACTGACGTAGCCAATGCCCAACCAGCCGGGTGCTTTGGCCCGTCGCCCGTTAAGCAGTGAAATTGTCAGATGTCTAACTGCCAAGCGCGCCCGTCGGTGCCGGCTACGTAGCCACCCCTTCACCGGCCGCCATTCGGTCCGGGACGCCGGCCCGCCACGGCAAGTTGCCGCATCCGCCTCCTGGTGGAATACTCGGACGGACCCGTACAGCTTTGCAACCCTCTGCCGGAGGTGAAGTCCATGTCCAAACCGGCCCACGTCCTCGTTGTCGCCCATCAGACGGCGGCCACCGAGAGGTTGCTCGCCACAGTCCACGAACGGGCCCAGCGCGGGCCCGCCACGTTCCACCTGGTCGTGCCGCGCCAGGCGCACGGGATGCACAAGGTCGTCGATCCTCAGGACACAAGCTCTGACGAAGCTCAGCAGGTGCTCGATCAGGCACTCCCCAAGCTGTCCGAGGCGGCGGGCACCACCGTTACCGGAGCTCTCGGCGACCCCGAGCCACTGATGGCGATCCACGACGCGGTCAACCTCGGGAGCTTCGACGAGATCATCATCTCGACCCTGCCACGCCGGGTGTCCAAGTGGTTGAAGCTCGATCTCGTCAGCAAGACGCGCGCGCTCGGCTTGCCGGTGACCCATGTCGAGGCCGCGAGCAAGGTCGAGGCGATGGCCGGCGCCGGGAGCTGACCGGGCGCCGACCACGTACCACCCGAGCACCGCCCGTCAGCGTCGCCGCGATTTCCGTATAGGCTCCCGCGGCGATGAAGCTCGCGACGTTCCTCGCACCCGGGCACGCGCAGCCGCTCGCCGGCCTGGTCGAGGGCGAGCGTGTGAGCGCGTTCGGTGACGGCGATGGAGTTCGGACGGTGCTCGCTACCGGGGCCCTGCCGCAGCCGGAGCCCTCGATCGGGGAGTGGGCGCTGGCCGATGTCACGCTGCTGGCGCCGATCGCGGAGCCGGGCACGGTCTACGCGATCGGCCTCAACTACGCCAAGCACGTGCAGGAGACCGGCAACCAGCCGCCGGAGGCGCCGATCGTGTTCGTCAAGGTGAGGGGGTCGATTGCTCCACCGGGTGGCCCGATCCGCTGCCCCGCGGTGGTCCGCCGCCTCGATTACGAGGGCGAGTTGGTGATCGTGATCGGCGCCGATGGTCAGATCGGCGGCTACTGCATGGCCGACGATGTGACCGCCCGCGATCTGCAACGCCGCGAGCCGCAGTGGACGCGGGCCAAGGGCGCCGACACGTTCTGTCCGTATCGGACCGTGGATCACCACGGCCGACGAGGTGCCGGATCCGGGCGACCTGCGGCTGCGCACGTGGGTCAACGGTGAGCTGCGCCAGGACAGCAGTACCGGGGACCTGGTCTTCGGCTGCCGGGAGCTGGTCGACTTCATCGCGCAGACGTGCACGCTGGCGCCCGGTGACCTGATCCTGACCGGCACGCCCAGCGGCGTCGGCTCGGCCATCGACCCGCCGCGGTTCCTGCAGAGCGGCGACACGGTTCGGATCGAGATCGAGACGCTCGGGGTGATCGAGCACAAGGTGGAGTAGGAACCTAATGGATGCAGTTCGGTGGCGCGCATGCGCGCCACCGCGGACCGGCGCATGCGCCGGTCCGGCCTGGGGCGCATGCGCCCCAGGCATCGATGCCAATCAGTGGTGTGCGATCACGCGGTCGATCAGCCCGTATTCGACTGCCTCGTCCGCCTTGAAGAAGCGATCGCGCTCCATGTCGTCGTGGACCTGCTCGACCGGCTGCCCGGTGTGATGGGCATAGATCTCATCGATCCGCTGTCGCGTCTTGAGGATCTCCCGGGCGTGGATCTCGATGTCGCTGGACTGGCCCTCGAACCCGGCCGAGGGCTGGTGGATCAACAGGCGGCTGTTGGGTAGCGCGAACCGCTTGCCCTTCACCCCCCCGGCCAGCAGTAGCGAGCCCATCGACATGGCGATGCCGATGCAGATCGTCTGGATGTCGGGCTTGATGAACTGCATCGTGTCGTAGATCGCGAGACCCGAGTAGATCGAGCCGCCCGGGCAGTTGATGTAGATCGAGATGTCCTTGTCGGGATCCTGGGACTCGAGGTGCAGAAGCTGCGCGACGATCAGGTTGGCGATCATGTCGTCGATCGGCGTGCCGAGGAAGACGATCCGCTCGTTGAGCAGGCGGCTGTAGATGTCGAACTCGCGCTCGCCGCGCGCGGTCCGTTCGATCACCATCGGAATCAGTGGCATACGCCTAACCCTACGGTACGAGGACCGCCGTGCCCTCGAAGCGGCCCGCGCGGAGGTCGGCGAGGGCCTCCTCGGCGCGCTCGAGCTCGTAGATCGAGATCGTCGTTCTGACCGGAACCTTCGTCGCGAGTGCGAGGAACTCGTAGCCGTCGTTGCGGGTCAGGTTGGCCACGCTGCGGATCACCCGCTCCTCCCACAGCAGCTCGTAGGGGAACGCGGGGATGTCGCTCATGTGGATCCCGGCGCACACGACCACGCCGCCGGGCGCGAGCGCCTTCAGCGCCTGCACGACGAGCGGGCCGGCGGGGGCGAAGATGATCGCGGCGTCGAGCTGCTCGGGCGGCAGCTCCTCACTGCCGCCTGCCCAGGACGCGCCCAGGCTGCGCGCGAACTCCTGCGTGCGCTGGTCGCCCGCGCGGGTGAACGCGAACACCTCGCGCCCCTGGTAGACGGCGACCTGGCAGATCATGTGGGCGGCCGAGCCGAATCCGTACAGGCCGAGCCGTCGCCCGTCGCCGGTCATCGTCAGCGCGCGATAGCCGATCAGGCCGCCGCACAGCAGCGGCGCGGCCTGCTCGTCTGAGAGCACGGACTCGTCCGGAAGCGGCAGGCAGAACCGCTCGTCGGCGACCGTCAGCTCGGCGTAGCCGCCGTCGATGTCGCGGCCGGTGAACCGGGCATTGATGCACAGGTTCTCGCGGTCGCTGGTGCAGTAGCGGCACTCGCCGTCGGTCCAGCCGAGCCACGGGACCCCGACCCGCCGGCCGTCGTCGGTGATGCCGACGATCTGATGGCCGAGCACGACCGGAAGCTTGGGGGCGTCGATCTCCCCGTCGCGCAGGTGAAGGTCGGTGCGGCATACCGCGCAGGCTTTGATTGTCAGTCGCAGCTGGCCGGGAGCCGGCTCGGGGTCCGGGAGGGTGACGGGCTTGAGCGGCGCTTGGGGCCGCTCGAGGACGATTGCGCGCATCGACCGCTACGGCACCGCGTCGAGCCAGGCGCGGCGGCTCGTGTGGGCCGCCGACGGGCTGCCCGTCTGGAGCTCTGCGCGGATCTCGCCGAGGGTTCCGAACCGCTCGGCGACGACGTTGTGCTGATGGATCGTCTCGAGGTTGACCTGGCGCGCTGAGACGAAGGCGCCGGTCGTCGAGGTCGGGGAACTCGTCGATCACGCCGCGCACCATCTCGCGCACGCAGTCCTCGACGAACCGCGGCCGGCGGTGGGCCTTCTCGACCACGTGCGCCTCGTCGGAGCGCTTCATCAGCTCATAGATCTCCGATGACATCGACTGCTCGACGATCTCGAGCAGCGCTGGCTGCGTCGATCTCGTCGTCGCACAGATTCCGTGCAGCCGATGTGCAGCGTGCCGAGGCCGCGCTGGTTGTGGGTCGCGACCGGCACCGCCTCGAGGATCCGCTCGATCTCGTCTGCGTCGAAGCCCTCGTCCTCGAGCCGCTCGCGCGCGGATGCCGCGACCAGTTCCTGCGCGCACGGGCACGCGGTCATGCCCTGGGCGGTGACGCCGATCAGCCGGCGGGTGCCGAGCTCGGTGCAGATCGCCGAGCCGTGCAGCGTGTACAGCTCCTGGGTCTGGATCCCCGACACGGGGGCCGGCTTGTGCTCGGGGAACCGCGCCTCGACGTTGACCTCGGCGCGGCGCGCGCCCTGGCGGGTGCGGACGAGCTGCGCGATGTGCTCGGCGAGCGTCTCGACCTTGAGCGTCGACTCGCCGAGCACGACCTCGCCGATCGCGTCGTTGACGACCTCCTCGAAGCGCGACATGTGCGCGCCCTTCTGGTTCGGGCCGAGCTCGACGACGCACTCGAAGCGGGCCGAGAACAGCTGCTCGGAGCCGTTCTGGCGCAGGCGGATCACCTTCTCGACGCCGGTCACGCCGACCCGCGAGAGGCTGAGCTGCACCGTCGGCAGCTGCGACTGGACGTCGATCGTGGAGCGTGTTGGGGACGCCTTGCCGGTCATCAGCTCCCTAAAGGGTAGAGAGCCGCGGGTTCGAGGCGTCCAGGCGGCGCTGGACAACGGCCGAGGATTGTGGTATGACTCTCGCCGGTCGTTAGGGAGTTCGAGAGAGGGAGTCGCCCCTTTTGGCTGGGCACTCGAGACTGCGTCTGGGAGGAGCTCAGGGGCCGTGAGCGAGAAGGCTATGGTGCTGTTGAGTGATGAGGCTCCGATCGTGGAGCTTGACGAGCTGCGTCCGCTGATCGCCGAAGGACAGGAGCGAGGCTTCCTGACCTTCGATCAGATCGCGACCTGCCTGGAGGAGGTCGAGGTAACCAAGGAGCAGATCCAGGAGCTGCACAGCTACCTGGACGAGCAGGGGATCGACGTCGTCGAGGCCGACGGCCGGCCGGCGAAGTCCGAGAACGGAAGCGTCGAGGCGAGCGCCGCCGCGGTCGCCGAGCCGCAGCCCGACCAGCGCAAGAAGGTCGAGATCGACCTGACCGTCGAGCCGAGCCTCGACTCGCTGCGGCTCTATCTGCGCTCGATCGGTCGCGTGCACCTGCTGACCGCCGAGCAGGAGGTGCTGCTCGCGCGGCGGATCGAGCGCGGCGACATGCTCGCCAAGCAGCAGATGATCGAGGCGAACCTGCGCCTGGTCGTCTCGATCGCAAAGTCCTACCTCGGCCGCGGGCTTACGTTCCTGGATCTGATCCAGGAAGGATCGATGGGCCTGATCCGTGCGGTCGAGAAGTTCGACTACCGCCGCGGCTACAAGTTCTCGACCTACGCGACGTGGTGGATCCGCCAGGCTGTCACCCGCGCGATCGCCGACAAGGGGCGCACGATCCGGATCCCCGTCCACATGGTCGAGAAGCTCAACAAGGTCGTCCACGTGGAGCGCCAGCTGGTCCAGCAGCTCGGCCGCGAGCCGACGCCGGACGAGATCGCGTGCGAGCTCGACACCACCGTGCGCGAGGTGCGCGACGTCCTGCGGATGGCCCAGCAGCCGATCTCGCTGGAGAAGCCGATCGGCGAGGAGGAGGAGTCCGAACTGGGCGACTTCGTCGAGGACCAGACCGCCGAGTCGCCGTTCGAGCTCGCGGCCGAGCACCTGCGGCGCGAGAATCTCAGGCGCGCCCTGGCGGCGCTGCCCGAGCGCGAGCGCGAGGTGATCGAGATGCGGTTCGGGCTCACCGGCGAGCGGCCGTACACCCTCGAGGAGGTCGGGCGCGCGTTCAACGTCACCCGCGAGCGGATCCGCCAGATCGAGAACCACACCTTGAAGAAGCTCGAGGCGTTGCCCGAGGCGCAGCGGCTGCGGGACGCGTCGTAGGGCGCTTGCGGCGATCGCGACGGTAGACTCGGACACCCCTGGCGGGATTCCCGAGCGGTCAAAGGGGTCTGGCTGTAAACCAGATGGCTACGCCTTCCCAGGTTCGAATCCTGGTCCCGCCACTGCCAGTTACGCATCGGCCGTGGGGGTCGTTACACGTGGTCTGAGCAGGGGCGGTCGGGCATCGGCCGGGCGGGCGGCCACGACACGGGATGGCGCCCTCCTGCCCCTGCAGCTTTCCTTGCACCCGAGCGTGCCAGCGGCGCCGGGACACACACTCGTGTTAACTTGAGCCGCCTCCTGAAGCTCGACAGGAGCAGGTAAATACCGGGCGCTCATGGATCATCCGGCGCCCGCTTCACCCATCTGATGCCAAGCCTCCGAAGGCCATCTGCCCCCGTCGTCTGCGCCCTTGCGGCGGTGTTGCTGTGCGGCACGATCGCCGTCTGGCTGCTGTCACGCTCCGCCCCGGCGAACGCCGCCAGCGTCGGTCAACTCCAACAGCAGATCAGCCAGGGCCAGAGCCAGATCTCGAGTCTGTCGGGTGCCGTAGGCGCCGCGTCGAGCCGGCTCGGTCAGCTGAATGCGAGCATTGACGGTCTTCAGGGGCAGATCGCGACGATCCAGGCCAACCTCGACGCCAAGCGGGCCGAGCTCCTGAAGCTCCGGAGCGAGCTCGAGGCCGCACGCACGCGGCTCGCGCAGCTCGAGGCATTTGAGGCTCATGCCGAGCGGGTCCTGTCGGCGCAGTTGGTCAGCACCTACGAGTCCGACAGCCCCGATCTGATCACCGTCGTCCTCGAGTCGTCCGGCTTCAACGACCTGCTCGAGCGGATCGCCTTCGAGCAACGGATCCGCACGCAGGACGTCCAGGTCGTGGGCCGGGTTCGGACGGCCCGCCGGGCGGTGGCCGCGCAGGCGACCAGACTCGGAGCGCTCGAGGTGCGCCAGCAGCAGCTCACCGACCAGGTGCTCGCGCAGCGCAACCGCCTCGCCAGAGCCAAACTGGCCCTGGTTCAGCAGCAGATCACCGCCGCGCAGACGCGCAACCAGAAGGCGGGCCAGCTCGCCAGCGCCCGCGCGCAGGTCGCCCACTATCAGAGCCAGCTGGACCAGATCCAGGCCCAGCAGGCGGCCGCCGCCGCAGCGCAGGCCTCCGGCAGCGGATCGAGCGGGTCGAGCGGGTCGAGCGGGTCGAGCGGGTCGAGCGGGTCGAGCGGGTCGTCAGGCAGCGGCTCGTCCTCGGCCGGCCCGGGTCCGGTGTCGAGCGGCGGCTTCGCCTTCCCGCTGCCCAAGAGCGCCGCCTCCCCGCCCGGAACGTGGTCGCCGGACGAGGGCGTCGATATCTCAGCGCCCGGCGACACGCCGGAGTACGCGGTCTGCTCCGGCACGATCGTGCTGCACGGGATCGGCGGCTTCGGCCCCTGGGCTCCGGTGCTGCACTGTGACGGTTCGGTCGATGGCTACAGCTACGTGTACTACGGTCACGCCGGGCCGTTGAACCAGTTGGCGGTCGGCACGCACGTCGGCGCCGGCCAGGTGATGAGCTCGATCGGGCCGGGGATCGTCGGGATCTCCACCGGCCCGCACCTTGAGATCGGCTTCGCCGACTCGAGCGGTTCGCCGATCGGGTCGCAGACGGCGTCGACGATGCTGTCGTTGCTCCAGGCCGCGTACAACGGGTAATCTCTGGCTCCAATACCCGTTCCCCAGGGCCGGACGGGGGCACCACGCACTCAGGAGGAACCATTGATTCGCAGAATCGCGGGATTGGCGGCGGTTGGCGCGCTCGTTGGCGTCGTTGCGGTAGTTGGCGTAGTCGGGGTCGCGGCGGCGGCTCAGGGCGGGACGTATTCCGGTAAGACCAGCCAGCACAAGGGGACGATCAGCCTGAAGGTGAGCGGGGGCAAGGTCACCAAGGTCACGTTCGTGGACGGCACCGGCGTCGGTTCCGGGTGCTCACAATTCGGCGCTGTCAGTCCTCAGTTCCCGGTGAGCTTCAGGAGCCACTTCACCATCAATGCGCACGGCAAGTTCACCGGCACGGGGTCGCCCCGCAGCCAGGAGCTGTTCAAGCTCACCGGCACGTTCAGCGGCAAGACCGTCACCGGCTCGTTCACGGACTCGATCCCGATCGGCCAGTTGACGGGCAATGGGTTCACCTGCTCGTCCGGCAAGGTGACGTTCAAGGCGACCCTGCCCAAGAGCTGATGACCGAGAGGATCCGGGCGCTGAACCGCCACTGTCGGGGAATGGTTGCCTGCTCGCGTGCGCGTGGAGTTCGTGCTGCGATCGTCGCGGTTGTGACGGTTCTCGCGGGGTCGGGTGTGGCCGGGTTCGCGGTCGTGGGGCCGGCCGAGGCGGCGGGCGGTGCGGTGAAGCCCAAGCCCGGGTTCTACCTGGGCTCGATCGGGGCATACACCCTCACGTTCACCGTTGCGGCGGGTGGCACGACGATCACCAACCTGACGACCGACTTCCAGGGCAACGGCGGCGGCTGCATGCCGGCGCCGGAGGTGGTGCAGACGAAGTTCGCCCCGCTCACGATCCAGCGCGCCTCGTTCCACACCGGCAAAGAGGTGCATTTTCCCTCCGGGATCTCGGAGCACTTCACGATCCAGGGCAAGTTCGCCAGCACCACGATCGTGCGCGGCAAGATCAACAACTCCTACACGATCACGAGCCTGCCCCCGTGCAACGACACGCAGCCGTTCTCGGCCACTTACGTCGGGCCTAACTCGTCCTCCGCGGTCTCATCGTTCAAGGTGACCAGCGCGGCCGGAAAGACCGCGACATTCAAGAACGTGAGCGCCGACTTCGGCAGTCTCGTGACTCCGACCGCCACCCCGAAGCTCCACAACTCCGGCCTGGTCTGGGTCTTCCTGCAGGCGACCACACTCTCCAGCGCCCAGAGCGCGGCCCTCAAGCAGGGTGCGGACCGGTCCGCATCGCTTCACCTCGTGATCGCCGGCTCGTCGTTGATCGACACCACGTACAAATTCTCCGGAGCCAAGGTCGTGAGCCTCTCAAGCCCCCAGCCGGGGAGCATCGTGGTCGAGTTGTCCTACACGACCGTCACGAGCGGGTAGCGCCGGGGCAGCAATCGCCTCAGCTCCAAGCCGGCCCAGGGGTTAGGCCCGGAGGGTGCCGCGCAGGGAGGTCGCGGTGCGGTCCGCTCGGGGGAGCAGCGTGTAGCCGCTCCCGGTCGCCGCGCACGGCGCTGGTGAGGTGCGGCCGGGCCGGATCGTGTCAGCGGTCTGACAATTTCGCCTGCATTCAGGGACAAACCGCGCGCGTCTGCTGGTCCTTGGCTACATAAGCATGTGGGGATGCTTATGTAACCAAGGTCGGCCGCGGCGGGGAGTTTGGGCCTGTATGCATGTCGCCGCAGCGGGTTTCGGCCCGCGCGGGCTTCGCCT